>OZ241840.1:0-2207895 GCA_965202645.1 Bdellovibrionales bacterium | reverse complement strand
AATCAAAATTCACATTTTTTGAAATGAGGATGAAAAGCGCTAAAGGGCAAATCGCCATTTTTGTTGTCTTGATTTTTCAAGCCATTTTTATTTTGTTTGCCATGACCATCAATATCTCTTTGGCGGTTTATGATAAAATCAACTTTCAAAACTCCTTGGATTTAGCGGCCTATTATGGCGCGAAACAGCAGGCGGAGGTTTTAAACGCGATGGCCCACATCAACTATCAGATGAGGCAAAACTGGAAGCTTTTAACTTGGAGATACCGGATTCTGGGAACTCTCCTTCAGGATCAGGGAGTTCCCTCAACTCATCCTAATTCTAATTTCTGGTGCCCTCAAAATCAGAAATCTTCAAGCAGTCCCTATTATTGCAACAAAGACGACCAGAAATGTAGGGATGAACCTCCATGCCCACAAAACTGTGACACATTTACTCAGCTGTTTCAGCCGTCCTATCAAACCAATCCGCAAGGCTACTGTGATTATTTGTATTTTATCTGCATCTCTCACGATTCATGGAACAGGGGAATAAAGAATGCCAATCAAAACCTCTGTAAAACTGAGAATGTGGAAATCCCCCCTGTCACACAACTTCAGCTCGTTCCCGGCGCCGCCGGTATCATCCCTGTGGCCGTTGTAGCCTCTTACGGAATAAACATACTGCAAGGTGAAATCAACAAATCCTGCCCCATGGAAGGCGCTTTAAACGCGCTGATAACTCAATTTTTTTTAACCCACTTCCGGCTGGATCAAAGAGATAGAAAGCGGATGATGCAAGCTATTTACGAAAAAAGCTTAGGGGCCGGAAAAGACTTGGACGGAAAAAGCATTTTTGAAGGAGCAAAAAAAGTGTTTTACAACAATTTGAGCCAAGCCAATAAAAACAGCGCGAACGCCCTCCCTCATTATGGCTTGAAGGATTTTAACTCTTTTCAGGGTGAGCCTTTTGAAAAGGTTTTTAGGCCTTTCAATGTTTTTCCGGTTTTACAGTTTTTAAATATAACAATAACAGGAAATTCGGGTCAGTGCAATGCTGAAGTAAAACAGCATTATAAGCCTTTGGACTCAACCCCAAATATACTCAACAGCATTATTAACCAGTTAGCGGCAGGAGTGGGGGGCTCGCCTCATCCCCTGCATGAGGCGCTTAATAGGAGCAGACCGAGGCTGAAGCCGTTGTTTGATCTCAATCATAAAAGTAATTTTTTTAGAAAACCCAACCCTTCAGACTCCCCTCTGCAAAATTTAACTTTAGGATTTTTTAAAAAGCCTAAAAAAATCCTTTACTACAGCTTAAAGGGGGAGTTTACATATAAAAGCCGGATTTTTGCCCTCAATAGCCCAGGGGTTAAATTTAAGGCCAGCGCTTTTGCTAAAGCTTTTGGAGGGCGGTTTGGCCCTCAGCCAAAGCAAAGCGATCCTTTGATACCTATTCTTCCGCAGCCTGGAGATCCATCGCCAAAAACTAAAATCCCTGACGGCAATGTCAATCCCATCATTTTGCGCCCCAATTACTCCCGCTGGCCGGGGGACCAACTAGGGCTGATTGACAGAAAAATGCATGACCCCAACCGCACCCCCGACTACGATCCAAATACAAGCGCTTTTTTACACAAGCAGGCGGAAATGCAATATCAAGACAAACAAAAAGTTTGGACTATAGAGGCTTTTTTCCATCTGATGTTTTTTGGCAAGGGTCCGCAGGATCCGCTGGCCCGGCCCCCTGTGCCCAATAATCAGATGCGCAATACCTTTATGAGAATGATGGAGCTTATGGCGGTCTACCCGGACGCTTATGATTTGTCCTATTACTCTATTTCCGGAAACTATATGGAGACTTATTTTCCCAGGATTTGCAAACTGCTCGAATCGAACTGTGATCCAAGACAAAAAAACCAATTTTCCAGCCAGCCGGACGCTTTTATCCGAGGGGATTTTGGCTGGCCGGACAGCACAGAGGATATGATAGAAAAAAATTGGAGCAAAATGAGCGCTGATAAAAGGGCAGAGCTTTCCATCGCTCCTTATTTTTTAAAAGGCGGCAACGGCATGATAAAAATAAATCCATCAATGATTTCAAAGCCGCCTCCTCGAATCCCCCCCGGCCAACAGCCCAGACAACCCATTAATAATCTTTTTGGCCCCTACCTTCCCCCACACAACATCACCCTCTCTCAAGGACAAATTTTTTACCCCTGGCTGGCTCAAGATCTTCCCGCGCATTTGCTCAGCTCCTGGACGCCTCGCCGGCCAAAAGACTATGACAACTACACATTAGGCGAAAATGTCTTTTTAAAATGCGATGGAAAAGCCCTTAAGGACATGCCCTCCGCCAGCGCCTGTGTGAAAGGCGGGCGGAGCGGCTACTCTGTTAAGCTTATCTCCTGCGAAACTGTGAAAAACATTCGCGATGAAACCGAATCAAAAATGCCGAGCGACTTAGACGAATATTGCGGCCCTTAAGGCAAAATAAGCTCAGTTTTCCGGCGCCTCTTTCCCGTCAAATCTTTTGACTCATAGCGCCTTAAGCTAGCTTTTGATGATAGGAAAAGCAGTCCCCTAGACTCTTTTTCTTATTATAAGCGCTATAAAAAACAGGTATTTTACCCGCTCCCGAATCGCAGAGAAGAAATCTTGTTCTAGTGTCCAATAAAGTCCAGTAAAACCCGCTCCCGAATCGCAGAGAAGAAATCTTGTTCTAGTGTCCAATAAAATCCAGTAAAACCCGCTCCCGAATCGCAGAGAAGAAATTTAGGGAGATTATTGGGCTTTTTTTCAGCCGATCTGACAGCCCAACAAATAGCTTTTTTATTTGCAAATGGGCTGGAAACAGATTAAATTGTAATAAAATACACTCATTCTCCGCTTTTGAGGGTTGTTATTACATGACAAAAATTATAAAAAAACTGGCAAAAAAACCCGCATAAAGCAGAAACTTATTAACCATTGGAGAGGCAAAATCAAGGCTAAAGGCTTAAAGCGCCTAACCCCTGAGGGAGGGCTGTTTATTTTTATTTGAAACAATGAGCCTTTCCGGCTACACTAAACCTAGACCGTGTGGAGCTATCTCCGGCTATGTTTGATTATAAATTTTTCTCTTTTTTAAAATTTGTTTGGCCATTGCTTTTTCTCACGGCGCCCTTATTTATTTTCTCCTGTTATCCGCCGCAAAATCTTGCCAGCAAAAGAGCTGTCTCACGAATCACAGATCAGCGCGATGACAGCTGGGAGGACAACAGAGATGAAACCAGAGGGGACGTATCCCGCTCCTCCCGAACTTCCTGTGGGAGAAGGGACTCCTATTCAGACGAGGTGTCCATTACAGATTTAGAGTTTATCGATTCCAACAATGTGGGGGAATATAAGCTCAAAGGGAGGTGTGAGCAAAGAAATGAGCTAGTCTATGTGACTGTCAATGGCTATAAAACCAGCAGTATTCCTAAATGCGACAAAAAGCGCTGGGAGATCACTTTAGACTTAACCTCTGTCGCCCACGAGGGAGACGCTGTCACTTTCCAAATCACTCACAACAAGAGAAAATTATGCAAAGAGGTGAGAGTGGCCTTTTTAGGCCCCAAAAATTATATTCCCATTTCCCCTTTAGAGGATTACTATGAATCCGGCTTTTATGTTATGAAGTATGAGGCCAAAGTCAATGAGCGCGGCCGATCCGCAAAAGCTCTGTCCGATCCCGCCGGCTCTCCCACAACAATGGTCACGCATAAAGAGGCTCAAACTTTATGCCAAAACAACGGAAGCCGATTTGATTTGATTCGAAACGAGCAGTGGCAAAATATCGCCCGATCCATAGAGGAGGTGGATGAAAACTGGTCTCAAGGCCGATCTATTCCCACAGATGACAATACTTTAAATTGCGGCGTGGCCAGAGGCATTCCCAAAGCGGCCTCGGCCAGAGACTCCGATGACTGCGCCGCCAGATCTTGTGAGTCCAAGTGGGATATCAACAGAAGAACCCACATTCTATCCAATGGGGAAAGAATATGGGATATTTGCGGCAATGTGGGGGAAATTATGAAGGACAAATACAGAAGAAATGAGCAGTTTAAAGGGTATATCTATGATCTCTCCTCCACTCTTAAAAAATTATTTGGGCCTAAAAGAAATTACAGCCTGGCCAGAGCCAACAGAAGAAGCGCAACATGGGGCTTAGGCTATGCGGCCATCAACAGAAATAAGGATCTGATTGTCCGGGGGATTCCCGGCCGGGATGCCGGGATTTTCTCAGTTGATGTCACTTCGGATCAGACCAATCGCCGCGGTTATGGCCGGGATATTGGCTTTCGCTGTGTTTATGTTCCCTAGCGCTTTTCCTGATTTCCGCATTTTGGTGTAAGGATTGTTGTAAATAGATTGTTTTTTCAGGGTTTTTGAAGGCTGTTTTATCCTGAGTGTATGTTTATCAGAGCCGTCAAAAAGAGCAACGATCATGTCTCGTTTGGGATGAAAGGACTGGGCGGAGGTTTCTTCTTCCCTCAAAACACAAAGAGAGCTGTCCGCGAGGAGCTCCACAAGAAACTTCAACAAACAGCTCAATTTTTATAGACAGCTAAGCAAGACTTTCAGAGAGGCATGCAGCGCTCCCGCAGCCTCCCTGTATTCATTGAGCTTTTTAAACCAAAATGCGGAAGCCAGGGCGAAAAATCCGAGAAGATCTTTTCGCATTTTGCCTCTTTAATGGCAGATCATTGAATAAAGAGCCGGCCCCTCTGGTAAAAAGAAAAGCCCTCCTTTTTTAAGCTTTCAGCTGAAAAAATACTTCTGCCATCCACTAAAAAAGGCTCAGCCAGACTCTTCCGCAAAACAGATAAAGAAATTTGACAAAACTCATCATCATCTGATCCCACAATCAGCCCCTGCCTGTTGTCCAAACTCTCCTTAGCGGTTTTATAAAAAAACATTTTTCCGGACAACATTTTTTGCCTTAAAAAGGCCATCTGATCCTTCCGCAAAACAGAGTCTTTAAAACAAGCTTCCAAATCAAAATTTTGTGATCTTTTGTCCTGTGAGCGAATGGACTGAGCCTCATTGATTGGACAAGAAAAGCCTCTCTTAGCAAAAAAGGGATCATAAACATGAAGCTCCGCTCCCGCGGAGAGAAGCTTTTCCAGCAAATCCAAAGCCGGCGAGTTTTTTAAATCATCTGTGTTTTTTTTAAAGCTGAGGCCCCAAAAAGCCAGAGGAATATTTTTTAGGCTTTTATAGCGCTCCCATATCTTTTTAAAAAACAATGACGGAAGAGAGGCATTTGTTTTTTGAGCGCCCTCCAGCAAAGGCAGGCTTTGCTTTCCTTTTTTTCCCTCCTGCAGAGCCATTTGCAAATCTTTTGGCAGACAGGGGCCTCCATAGCCTAAGCCGGGGGATAAAAACTTCTCTCCAATCCGTGAATCGCCGGCCAATATTTCCCGCAAATGCCGGGCATTTCCTCCGATCGGCTCGCACAGCCCGGAAAACTCATTGATAAAGCTGATTTTTACAGCTAAAAAAGAGTTGCAGGCCAGCTTAGCCAGCTCAGCGGTTTCCGGATCGGTGTGGATGACCTTTTTGGGGCGGGAAAATTTTTTATACAGCCCCTCCAGCTTTTCCCCTGTCGGAATATCCCGCGCCCCGATGACCAGCCGCTCCGGAGAGGCCAAATCTTTTAGAGCCTGCCCCTGCCTTAAAAACTCCGGACAGGTGACGACAGCTATCCCGGCTTTTGAGACAATATCCTGAATTTTTTTGTTGGCCCCTGTGGGAAAAGTGCTCTTAACAATTAAAAGCCTCTCTTTATTTATGGCCTTATGACCGGCCAGCAAAGCCGCCCATTCAAAAACCTCTGTCAAATCCATCTCTCCCGCTTTATTCACAGGGGCGCTGAGGCATAGAAAAATAAAATCAGCGGATAAAATGTCCCTGTTTGCGCCTGACCAAGACAAATGGCTTTGGACATTTTTTATAGCCTCCTCCAGGCCCGGCTCATAAAAAGGCAAAAGGCCATCTGTCACAGAGCGCTTTTTGGCGGGGTCTTTATCCGTCATAATGGTTGAGATTCCCGCTCCAGCCAGCGCCGCCCCTAAAGACAGCCCTATCCGCCCGGATCCAATGATTGAAACTTGCATCACTTTAAGAGATAATCACGGATAAACAAAAAAGTTAAGGGCAAAATGCTGATTAGAGACCGAGTGATTGTTTTAAAAAATCAAGCTTTTTCCGAAGCTGATTTGATTGTGCGGGGATTGAGCGCAAAGGGCTGTCAAATATCCTTTATCGCCAAGAGCGCTTTAAAAAGCAAAAGGCGGTTTTCCGGGGGGATTTTAGATCCCACAGCCTATATTGAGCTGGAATACCGGCCATCTAAAAAATCCCTTCACACGCTCCAGCAGGCTTGGATGTTAAAAGATTTTTCCGGTTTGAGAACAGACTACGGCCGGCTGAGCCTGGCGCTTTATTTTTTGCAAGTGATCAGCCAAGTCAGCCAAGAGGGGGCGGAGGATTCCGAAGAGCTGTTTCACCTTCTCGGAAACGCCCTCACAGAGACTCAACACAGCTCCTGTCTGAACTCTTTAAAGCTGTTTTTTCAAGTGAAAATTTTATTTTTGCAGGGGGTTTTGCCTAAAGATCTGTCTGTCTCTGAAGTTTTAAAAAGCCCTTTAAATCAGCACGCGCGCATGGAAATGAGCGAAGAAAAAAGGCAAAGCCTTTTGCGCTGTCTGGATCAGAGCCTCAAACGCTATATCCAAATGTAAAGCCTTTTGCGCTGTCTGGATCAAACCCTCAAACGCCATTATAGGCCCCTTAAAGCGCGCCATGAGCCTAAAAATTTATTTGAAAATTCACAGCTTTTCCCTATTATTTTTTTAAAAACCAGATATAATAAAACCAGGCGCAATAACAAAATGAAGCTTTTAAACGGCAAACTCCTCAGCCAAAAAATTCTGCAAAAAATAGCTGTTGAGGCTCAAGATTTCAAAAAAAAGAGCTCGATAGCGCCCGGCTTAGCCGTCCTCCTTATTGGAGAGCGCCCGGCCAGCGAGGTCTATGTCCAAAATAAGCTCCGCGCCTGCCGGGAGGCCGGCTTTCACTCTGTTTTAAAGCGATTGCCAAACTCAGCCTCAAAAACAGATGTAAAAGCGCAAATTGACCGGCTGATCGCGGACAAAAACATTCACGGGATTTTAACTCAATTTCCCCTTCCCGCCTCCCTGAAAGAGGAGGAGATCTTGTCCTGGATTGATCCCAAAAAAGATGTGGATGGCTTAACTCTGGAAAACAAAGCTCTTTTATGGTCCGGCTCCCCTCGAATTGTGCCCTGCACGCCTCAAGGCGTGATAGCCCTGCTTAAACATTACGAAATCCCTATTCAGGGAAAACAAGCTGTTGTCGTGGGGCGAAGCCAAATTGTCGGCCTTCCCTTGTTTCAACAGCTTTTATCCCATCAGGCCACTGTGACTGTTTGTCATTCCCAAACAAAAAACTTAACTCAGTTTTGCGGAGAGGCGGATATTGTTGTGGCCTGCGCCGGCAAAAAAGGCCTGCTGGGCAAAGAGGATTTTAAAAAGGGGGCTGTTGTTGTGGATGTGGGCATCCACAGAGAGGGGAAAAAACTGTTTGGCGATGTCCGTCCGGAAGGGCTGGAGGATCATTTATCCGCTTTTGCTCCTGTCCCCGGCGGCGCGGGGCCTATGACAATCGCCATGCTTCTAAAAAACTGCCTGCGTCTGGCTCAACTGCAAAGCTCCGGCTAATTCAAGCCTCGCCATTTCCCTGCGCATTGTCTTAATCTTGGGCGCTGTCTCCTTTTGGGCTGGCTGAGCCAAAATCACAAGGCTCTATCATACAGCCAAAGCCCACTGGCGAATTACTCAAATTTCCCCCCGTGTGAAGCGCTCTCTATCATACAGCCAAAGCCACCGGCGAATTACTCAACACATACACTTCCCATAACAGCCAGAGATCAGATTCTGTTTGTAAGCGACAGCGCTGACAAACAAGTTTCCCTATAAAATTAAAAAAACCATCCTTAAATAATCCGCAAACAACAACTCCATAGAATATTCTTCCTATAAGGTTGGCCGGGATGTGAAATAAAACTATAAGACATGCTTTTAAGCAATATAAGCTCGGGACGCTCCCCCGATCAATACGAATTAGGCCGGTGTGAAAATTTTTCACTTTAAAATCCTTAAGTAAGCTCAAATCTTTGCAAAAATCGCTCATTGTGGCATAATATAACCCAGCTAAAGCGGGGATAAAATGCTGTTCAGAGTTGTCATTCTTTTGTTCTTTTTGCCGGCAGGCTTATTTCCCTTTCTTTCATTAGGAGAGGGAAAAGAGATTTTTATTGAGTTTGCAAAAAAACATTTAAAGGCCGAGTATGAAAAAACTTTAGGCCGGGGCTGGGAGAAAAATATTCAGAAACACACTAAAAGCTGGGAGAGTGAAGAGGCTGAGGCTTTTTTAAATTTTTTAGAGGAGCGGATAGGAGCGGAGGATACTGTGAAAAGGATCAAATCCGCCTCTTACTTTTACAGAATGAGATTTAAGGATTTTAAAGAGCGTGTGGATTTATTTAAAGTTTATATAGGCGAAGAGGGAATAAGGTATAGGCTAAGGAAGTCTCTAGGCGGATTTCATGAAGGAAATATTGAGGAAATGAAAGATATTATAGAGTTTATTGAAGGCTATATCGGAAAAGACGAAGTGAAAGACAGAATGCGAAAAGACCTCTACGGATTTTCCAGAGCCAATTTAGAGGAGTTAAAAAAGGTTGTGGAGTTTATTGAAGGCTATATCGGAAAAGACGAAGTGAAAGACAGAATGCGAAAAGACCTCTACGGATTTTCCAGAGCCAATTTAGAGAAGTTAAAAAAGGTTGTGGAGTTTATTGAAGGCTATATCGGAAAAGATGAAGTGAAAGACAGAATGAAAAAAGACCTCCAAGGATTTTCCAGAGCCAATTTAGAGGAGTTAAAAAAGGTTGTGGAGTTTATTGAAGGCTATATCGGAAAAGACGAAGTGAAAGACAGAATGCGAAAAGACCTCCAAGGATTTTCCACAGCCAATTTAGAGGAGTTAAAAAAGGTTGTGGAGTTTATTGAAGGCTATATCGGAGAAAAGGGCGTGAAAGAAAGAATGAAAAAAGACCTCTACGGATTTTCCACAGCCAATTTAGAGGAGTTAAAAAAGGTTGTGGAGTTTATTGAAGGCTATATCGGAGAAGAGGGCGTGAAAGAAAGAATGCGAAAAGACCTCCGAGGATTTTCCAGAGCCAATTTAGAGGAGTTAAAAAAGGTTGTGGAGTTTATTGAAGGCTATATCGGAAAAGGCGAAGTGAAAGAAAGAATGAAAAAAGACCTTCTCGGATTTTCCACAGCCAATTTAGAGGAGTTAAAAAAGGTTGTGGAGTTTATTGAAGGCTATATCGGAAAAGACGAAGTGAAAGAAAGAATGAAAAAAGGCATCCAAGGATTTTCCAACGCCAATTTAGAGGAGTTAAAAAAGGTTGTGAAGTTTATTGAAGGCTATATCGGAAAAGACGAAGTGAAAGAAAGAATGAAAAAAGGCATCCAAGGATTTTCCAACGCCAATTTAGAGGAGTTAAAAAAGGTTGTGAAGTTTATTGAAGGCTATATCGGAAAAGACGAAGTGAAAGACAGAATGCGAAAAGACCTCTACGGATTTTCCAGAGCCAATTTAGAGGAGTTAAAAACATTGGAAAAACTTTGGGGAAAGAAAAAAATGTCAGAAAATTTAATAAAATATAATCTTCAAAATAATCTATTTTGCAGAGAGGCTGTCCTGCAAATCCAATGATAAGGCCGGTTAATTCACTTTAAATTTTCTCTTGAAAAACTTGAGATGGCGGAAAAAGAAAAAATAGGCTTCAAAACGCTAAAATAATGTGGAAACTTAAATAAAAACGCTGTTTTGAGCCTTTTAGGTGTCATATAGTCTCCAAAGCGCTAATTTTTTTAGCCGTTTAAGCCAAAGCCCATACTTTTTTAGTGGTTTTTTCAAAATATTTTTTATAGTATTATCATAAAGCCCATAAGCATTAGGGAGTCCAAATGAGCCGCCAATCAACCATATCCTCCTCAGATGAAATCTGGAGCATTATAAAGGAAACACAAAAAAACCAAAAAGAGTTTCAAAAAGAGTTGGAAACTAGCCAAAAAGAGTTTCAAAAAGAGCTGGAAACTAGCCAAAAAGAGCGAATAATCAGCCAAAAAGAGGCCCCGCGGGAAATAAAAGAGCTAAGAATCGGCCAAAAAGAGCTTCAAATTAGCCAAAAAGAGACAGCTCAACAGTTAAAAAAGTTTGCAGCTGAGCTGTTAGCCAGCCAAAAAGAGCTGAGAATCAGCCAAAAAGAGACCGATCGGCAAATACAAAAGATAGGCGGCCGCTTTAACGAGCGCTGGGGCCGATTGGTGGAATCCTTAGTGGAGGGAAGTCTGTTGGAGCTTCTTCAAGGCCGGGGGATCAAAGTGGCCCAAATCTTTCCCAATGCGGAGGGGCGAATAGAAAAAGAAAAGGGCATATTCCATAAACAGGAGGCTGATATTATCGCCGCCAATGGATCGGAGGTTGTGGTTGTGGAGGTCAAAACTGTTCTCTCTCCAAAAAAAGTAAATAATTTTTTGGAGAGCCTGCAAAGTTTTACACGGTATTTTCCGGGCTATAAAAACAAAACTTTGTATGGGGCTGTGGCTTATTTAAAAAGAGAGGATAAAGCTGATTCTTTTGCGGAGGAAAAAGGCTTGTTTGTTATCCGCGCCACAGGAGACAGCGCCAGCATCATCAATCAAAAGGATTTTAAGCCTAAAGCTTTTTCTTAAAAACAAAAGAGCGCTATTTGCTCACATCATCGGAGCAAACGGAGAATCCTGAGTTTTAGAGAAGTTTGGACCTCAAAAAAATATATCCGGCAAATGCTGGACAAATCAGTTATTAGGAAATTCCGAATAACTGCCTCAGATGAACACGGAGTTATTTTCTGTAGAAAGATCAGTTATTATAAATCGCTTGATCAATATTTTCAGCAAAGGGGAGCTGAACAAAGATTCAGTATATGCAAAATTTGCACATACTGCTCTGGATGAAAAAAGCTATATGTATAGTTGCAGGATGTGAGGGCATAACATATAAAGGGGAGAAAACAAAGGAGAAATGGCAGAGCCTAAACTTCAGGCTTTTTCTGTCCTATAAATTAGTCCAAATAAATGGTGGAGAGAGTAGGATTTGAACCTACGTAGGCCGAAGCCAGCGATTTTACAGACCGCCCCCTTTAACCACTCGGGCACCTCTCCTTATGAATATGGCATTTTAGAATATCAAATATAACCTGTCAGGACAAGCTGTCAATATCTCCACTGCTCCTTTTGTCAAATGGAATGGCCTAATCTTCTGGGAAAATGGAGTTGAGATAGGCTTATTTTGAGTTTTTGCTTTTATAAATGTTAGCTATCTGTCTGGTTGCGGGATGTGAGGGCGGCCTAATATATGTCTGGTTGCGGGATGTGAGGGCATAATATATAAAGGGGAGCTATGATTGGAGACACTCCGCCCTTGCGCCAGCCAGCGCAGGGGCGGCTTATAGAAGGGAAACGGCTTAAGCTCTTGAAATAAGCTGGGCCAGAGGCTATGGATTTTTGAAACGCCGAACGATGATTATGCTGGCTGGACGATGGCGGCTCAACCGCTGGCCTTATAGCCGAACGATGATTATGCTGGCTGGACGATGGCGGCTCAACCGCTGGCCTTATAGCCGAACGATGATTATGCTGGCCGGACGCTGGCGGCTCAACCGCTGGCCTTATAGCCGAACGATGATTATGCTGGCCGGACGCTGGCGGCTCAACCGCTGGCCTTATAATGGGGTTAAAAGTGGCGCTGGGTGAGGGACTCGAACCCCCAACCCGCTGATTACAAATCAGCCGCTCTTCCAATTGAGCTAACCCAGCAAATATCCACACACACAGCCAGTCCGACACACTTAAAACAGCCCCGCCAACCAAAAACCGCCACTTGAGCTAAACCAGCCAATATATCCCAGCACAGCCAGCCAAATCGCCTAAAAAACCGCAAACTAGAGGATTTATAAAACAGCCGGCCAAAAAAAACAAGCCGTTTTGAGATACGCGCTCAAGCTACACAAGGGCCAAGCTTTATGCTAAATTAGCCGTTATGGCTAATAAAAGCAACAAATATGCCCAAAATATTCCCGGCCCCTATTATGTGGATACGGAGTGCATCAACTGTGACGCCTGCATATTGGCCGCTGAAAACCATTTTAAAATCAACACAGAGGAAGGCTATGCCTATGTTTATAAACAGCCTCAAACAGAAGAGGAAAAAGAGGCTTGCCAAGAGGCTTTAGAGGCCTGCCCTGTAGAGGCTATTGGAAACGATGGAAATGACAGCTAAAAAAATGAAATCCGCCTTAAAGCTTTACGATACAGCGGCTAGGGAAAAAAGGGAGTTTGCCCCTTTATCACTCCCGCAAGTCAAAATGTATTGCTGTGGCCCCACAGTGTATGACTATCTTCATATTGGCAATTTTCGCGGGGCTGTGTTTTTTAACTTTGTCCGCAACTGGCTGGAGTTTTTAAATTACAAGGTGGACTACATTTATAATTTTACGGATATTGACGACAAAATTTTAAACCGCTCTCTGGCGGAGCGGATGACGCCCCAAGAGCTGGCGGAAAAATACATTGAGGAGTTTAAAAAAGACTATAAAGCTTTAAAACTGCGAGAGCACACAGCCAACCCTAGAGCTACAGAAACCTTGCCGGAGATCATCGCGCTGATTAAAAAACTGCTGGAGCTGGGCAAAGCTTATGAGGCGGGGGGAGATGTTTTTTATTCCGTCTCATCCTTTAAAAATTATGGGCGCCTGAGCGGGAAAAAAACAGAAGATCTTTTAGCTGGAGCGCGGGTGGAGATAGACAAAAGAAAAAAAGATCCACTGGATTTCGCTTTATGGAAAAAAAGCAAACCGGAGGAAAACTGGCATTTTGAAAGCCCTTGGGGCAAGGGGAGGCCCGGCTGGCATATTGAATGCACAGCCATGATACATAAATTTTTAGGGGAGGAAATTGACATTCACGCCGGAGGCTCTGATTTGATCTTTCCCCATCATGAAAATGAAATAGCCCAGTCAGAAGCTTGCTCCAACAAATGTTACGCGCGATTTTGGCTTCACAACAATATGATTGTGACAGAGGGGGATAAAATGTCCAAATCTCTGGGCAATATGCTAAGCATGAGGGAGTTTTTAGAGCAATACCCCGGAGAGCTTTTTAAATTTTTAATTTTATCCTGCCACTACCGGTCCCCCTTGAGATTTTCAAAAAAAACCCTTCATCAGGCTTTATCCTCTCTGTCAAAATTTTACTCCAGCCTCGCAAAAGCCCGTGAGCTGGCCGGCCGCTTTCAGGAAAGCGCTCAAAAAAATCCTCCGCCCCCCTCCCTCTCTGTTTTAAAACGGGCGAATCCGAACACAAAAAGCCGGACAAAGCCAGGCCCCGCCGGCATAAAATTTCAAACAGATCTGTCCCAAGCTGAAAAAGATCTGGCGGCAGCTTTCAATGATGACTTTGCCACGCCAAAAGCTTTTGCTGTTTTGTTCTCTGTCTTAAGCTGCTTTCAAAAATTTATAGAAAATAAGGCTATCTCACTAGAGGAAAAATCAGCCGGCGCCAGCCAATATCTTGCGTTTTTTCAAAAATACGGCGATCTTCTGTCTTTGTTTCAAGAGGAGCCGCTGGATTTTTTAAAAAATCTGGATGACAGGCTTTTAGCGCAAAAGGGCCTTTCGAGAGAGCAAGTTCAGCAGTTGATTGATGAGCGATCCACAGCCAGAAAAAGCAAAGATTTTAAAGCAGCTGATAAAATCAGAAAGCAGTTAGAGCATATAGGCATTGAAATCAGAGACAGCGCTCAAGAAAGCTCCTGGGAAGTGAAAAAACAAAGCGACTGATCTGTCCCTGATATTCGAACAGTAAGAATAAGGCGGCGTGTTAAACATAAGGTATTTTAAAGGAGGCGCCAGCGCTGTGGGACAGCGAAAATAAAAAGCGAAGACGCTGCTCGGAGACATTTAAAGCGGGAGGCTGTGAGGAGAGTTTTAAATATCTCTGTCCTCCAACCCGCTTATTTTCCGTTTTTTAGCCTTGCGCTCATTGGCTAAGCCAAAGTCGAGCATATCTCTTATAGCTTGCTATAGGCTTATATGTCTCCGGCTTTATTGTTCGGCGCTTGCGGGCCAGCTCAAATCTTTAAAAGCCTCCCGGCTCCCTAACAGGCTTTCCCTGAGAGTGAAGACATTTCTATAAGCCCGCTCGCGCTGGCCATTAAAAATCTCATGGGCCACTCTTTCCAGCCCCTCCTCTCCTTGAAATTCCGCCCTGTTATTTTTCTCAAACAACTGCGCAAGGCGCTTATATTCAAAAGCGCTTCCAATAAAATATTTCCAGTCTAAGCCTAAGCTTTTCACAATTTGAGCGCCGCCTAAAACCGCTGATATGTTTAGAAAAGCCTTAAGCATATCGCCGGCATAATACTTTTTCGCAAATAAAGCCTGACCGCTTTGGCCCGCATACTTTGCTATCGGATGGCCATTCTCATCTAAAATTCGGCCTCTCTCCCTTTCAAACTCCTCCGCTGAGCCTTGATACGCCTTCCAGCCTAACCGCTTAAACTCCGCCTTAGCCAAAACCGCTGATATATTTTTAAAAGCCTTAAGCATAGCGCCGGCATAATGCTCTTTCGCAAATAAAACCAGCCCGCTTTGGCCCCTATACTTCTCTATCAACTCGCCATTCTCATCTAAAATCCGATCTCTCTCCCTTTCAAACTCCTCCGCTGAGCCTTGATACGCCTTCCAGCCTAACCGCTTAAACTTTGCCTTAGCCAAAACCGCTGATATGTTTAGAAAAGCCTTAAACATATCGCCGGCATAATACTTTTTCGCAAATAAAGCCTGACCGCTTTGGCCCGCATACTTTGCTATCGGATGGCCATTCTTATTTAAAATCCGATCTCTCTCCCTTTTAAACTCCTCCACTGAGCCGCGATACGCCTGCCAGCCTAACCGCTTAAACTCCGCCTTAGCCAAAACCGCTGATATGTTTGAAAAAGCCTTAAACATATCGCCGGCATAATGCTCTCTCGCAAATAAAACCAGCCCGCTTTGGCCCGCATACTTTGCTATCGGATAGCTATTCTTATTTAAAATCCGATCTCTCTCCCTTTCAAACTCCTCCACTGAGCCGCGATACGTCTGCCAGCCTAACCGCTTAAACTCCGCCTTAGCCAAAACCGCTGATATGTTTTTAAAAGCCTTAAACATATCGCCGCCATAATGCTCTTTCGCAAATAAAGCCTGTCCGCTTTGGCCCGCATACTTTGCTATCGGATAGCTATTCTTATTTAAAATTCGGCCTCTCTCCCTCTCAAACTCCTCCGCTGAGCCGCGATACGCCTGCCAGCCTAACCGCTTAAACTCCGCCTTAGTCAAAACCGCTGATATGTTTGAAAAAGCCTTTTGCATATCGCCGGCATAATGATCTTTCGCAAATAAAGCCTGACCGCTTTGGCCCTTATACTTCTCTATCAGCTCGCCATTCTCATCTAAAATTCGGCCTCTCTCCCTTTTAAAATTCGCCGCTAAGCCTTGATAATACACTTGCCAGCCCAGCTTTTTAAACTCCGCCTTAGCCAAAACCGCTGATATATTTCTAAAAGCCCTAAACATATAACCGGCATAATGATCTTTCGCAAATAAAGCCTGACCGCTTTGGCCCTTATACTTCTCTATCAGCTCGCCATTCTCATCTAAAATTCGGCCTCTCTCCCTCTCAAACTCCTCCGCTGAGCCTTGATACATCTGCCAGCCTAACCGCTTAAACTCCACCTTGCTCAAACTCGCTGATATATTTCTAAAAGCCTTTTGCATAGCGCCGGCATGATGCTCTCTTGCAAATAGAGCCTGTCCGCTTTGGCCCACATACTTTTTTATCGGCTGGCCATTCTCATCTAAAATTCGGCCTCTCTCCCTCTCAAACTCCTCCGCTGAGCCTTGATACATCTGCCAGCCTAACCGCTTAAACTCCGCCTTGCTCAAACTCGCTGATATGTTTTGAAAAGTCCTTTGCATAGCGCCGGCATAATGCTCTTTCGCAAATAAAGCCTGTCCGCTTTGGCCCGCATACTCTGCTATCGGCTGGCCATTCTCATCTAAAATTCGGCCTCTCTCCCTTTCAAACTCCTCCGCTGAGCCGCGATATGCCTTCCAGCCTAACCGCTTAAACTTTGCTCCTAATTCTTGAGAAACCAACTGAAGAATATAGATCATATTATTTAAATTAGGAGTCTGTTTAGCAAAAAGCAGATAGCCTTCCTGGCCTTTGTATTTGACATAACTTTCCGGATGAGAAAAAATTTTCCTTATTTCCACTCTGTCAACCTTTTGGAAAACGCCCGCCCTCCGATCGTTGTCCCTCTCAAATTCCGCCACTGAGCCTTGATACTCCCGCCAGCCTAACCGCTTAAACTCCGCCTCGCTCAAACTCACTGATATGTTGTTAAAAGCCTTAAGCATATCGCCGGCATAATTCTCTTTTGCAAATAGAGCCTGACCGCTTTGGCCCGCATACTTTTTTATCGGATGGCCATTCCCATCTAAAATCCGATCTCTCTCCCTCAAAAACTCCCCAACTGAGCCTTGATACTCCCGCCAGCCTAACCGCTTAAACTCCGCCTCGCTCAAACTCACTGATATGTTTAGAAAAGCCTTAAGCATATCGCCGGCATAATGCTCTCTCGCAAATAGAACTTGACCGCTTTGGCCCGCATACTTTGCTATCGGATGGCCATTCCCATCTAAAATCCGATCTCTCTCCCTCAAAAACTCCCCAGCTGAGCCTTGATACTCCCGCCAGCCTAACCGCTTAAACTCCGCCTCGCTCAAACTCGCTGATATGTTTTTAAAAGCCTTAAACATATCGCCGTCATAATGCTCTCTCGCAAATAGAGCTTGACCGCTTTGGCCCGCATACTTTTTTATCGGATGGCCATTCCCATCTAAAATCCGATCTCTCTCCCTCAAAAACTCCCCAGCTGAGCCTTGATACTCCCGCCAGCCTAACCGCTTAAACTCCGCCTCGCTCAAACTCGCTGATACATTTAGAAAAGCCTTAAGCATATCGCCGGCATAATGCTCTCTCACAAATAGAACTTGACCGCTTTGGCCCGCATACTCTGCTATCGGCTGGCCATTCCTATCTAAAATCCGATCTCTCTCCCTCAAAAACTGCCCAACTGAGCCTTGATACTCCCGCCAGCCCAGCTTTTTAAACTCCTCTCCTAACTCTTTAGAAACCAAATTAAAAATATAGTCCATCCTATTGGAATTAGGGGACTGTTTAACAAAAAGCAAATAGCCCTCTTGGCCATTATAGTTGACATAATTCTCCGTATGAGAAAAAATTTTCCTTATCTCAGATCTGTCAATCTTTTGAAAAGCGCCCGCTCTTTGAACAGCATCATAGCAGAGGCTGGACCAAGCCTCCTGTCCCAAACAGACAAATAAAATAAAAAAAGCTTTTTTAGCGCTCATCTGGACAGCTCTTCCTGTTTTTATGGCTTGTCCGCTTGCGCTCATTTGTTTAGGCCAGAGCGCTTTGACAAGACAGAATAGCCACAGCGGCCAAAACTCCAATTTTTCCCATTTAGTTACGGCAGAAAAAAGCCTTGTAATAATTTTTTGCATGTTTGCTCCTATGATTTGTTTAAGTATTTATTTGCTATTACAATTAAAGGGCAAGGTAAACTTAAACTTTCTTAATTATAATCTGAGCGGGCGGAAACCCATATAAGACAAGGCTCTTTTAAAAATTCTTGAAACAAAACCTCAAAACTGCTCAGCATGCCTCCCTCATAAAAAAACTGGCTGGCCGCGCAAAAAAAGCTTGACCCGTCCGGAAAATTTGATATATGTTGCCGGACATTATGGATCCGGCTTATTACGAGGCTTTGTCCTCTCTGCTTTTTTTTAGCCTTAAGGCTCTTGTTGTTGTGATTTCTATTGTTATCTCTGTTGTCGCTCCTGTCCTTATTATTAAAAAACTAAGCAGACCGGAGGAGAAAAGCGGAAAAACTCTAAAAATAAAAAACCTGAAAAGCCATTATGATCAATACACTCAGCAATTTAAGCGAAAAACTATGGATAAAAAAACCTTTAAAAAATATTTAAAAAGCCTCAAAAAAAGCAAAGAGGAGGAGCCGGGAGAGAGGCCATCTTTATTTGTCCTCTCTTTTACAGGAGACATTATGGCCTCACAGGTGAAAAGCCTGAGAGATGAAATTTCCCTCATTTTAGAAGTGGCCAAAGCCAAAGATGAGGCTGTGATTCTTTTGGAAAGCCGGGGAGGCTCTGTGTCCCATTACGGCTTAGCGGCCAATCAGCTGGAAAGGCTGAGAAACAATAATATTCCGCTCACTGTCTGCGTGGATAAAGTGGCCGGAAGCGGAGGCTATCTTATGGCCTGCGTGGGCCATCAAATTCTCTCCTCCCCTTTTGCGTTTATAGGCTCTATCGGGGTTCTGTTTGGCATGCCCAACGCGCATGGCTTTTTAAAAAAACATGACATCAGCTATGAAGAGTTTACCGCCGGAAAATTTAAAAGGACAGTCACCCCCCTTGGAAAAATCACAGATGAAAAAAGAGAGAGGCTTCAACAGCAGTTGGACTTGATTCACAAACAGTTTAAAAATTTTGTCAAGCAGTATAGAAGCATTGATTTAGATCAAACAGCCACAGGAGAGGCCTGGCTGGCGGAAGAGGCTCTAAAAAAAGGCCTGGTGGATAAACTGCAATGCTCAGATGATTATATTTTGGAAAAGATCAAAACCCACAATGTCTACAAAGTGAATCTGCAAAGCCCGAAAAGCCTTTTTGAAAAAATGTTCAGCAAAAAATCAGCCAGTGAAGATCTGCTGAGCGGTTTTTTGCCAAAAGATCTGATCATTTAGACACGCGCCCGCGCCTCCGGCTTAAAATTTTTTAAGCTGGACTGGCTCTCTTGGCCTAAATCCCATTATGATCTTCAGTCACGCTTAAGACAGACCGGCCAAAACCGCGCCTTGAGCTAAACCAGCAAATATACCCCAGCACATTTCCAGAGTCCAAGCTTGTTTTTGAGGGATCCCGATCCACAGATGGCAAAAAGCGGGTGAGAGCCGGACACCCGTCCTGATAAAAATAAGCTTGGACTCTGGAATAAAGACAGATTTAGTCTCGTGAATAGGTCAAGAAAACTAGCTCAATTTAAAATTTTTTAAATAAAAATTTAATCAAATTCAGCAAAAACACGGCGCCGTCTTTTAAGAGGTGAAGTTTGGATTGCCCCAATCTTTTTTTATAAGAAATATCTATAGAGGAAAATGGAATTTTATGGCGGACACAATGGGCGGTCAAAGCCAAGGAGAAGCTCAAGTCTTGGGGAAAATCATAAATTTGAGGCAGGAAGGCTGATTTTTTAAAGAGGCGAAACCCGCTGCACACATCCGGAGGCCATTTAAAAGACAAAAACAAAAAAGCCAGCTGATAAAGCCGATTGCCCAACTGCCTTATAAAAGGCATTTCGCTTTTTGCGCTCAAGCGATTGCCCCAGACCGCCAGCCGGGATTTTTCGCGGGCCTCATCTATCAAAAGCTCAAGCTCTTTAGGATCACAAGTTCCGTCCAGATCACAAAAGGCGATCCAATCGCCTTGAGCCTGCCTCATTGCCTCTTTAATGCCTGCCCCATAGCCGCCTCTCGCTTTTAATGAAATGATTTGTATATCCCCGCTATATTTTTTTAGCTTTTCCAGAGACAGATCTGTTGAGCCGTCATCCACAGCTATAATTTCAAATCCTTTCAAGCTTTTAGCTCTTAACAAATCTCTTCCGGTTTGAATGGCTTTGGGCAAGGTTATGGGAATAGCCAGCTCCTCATTATGACAGGGAAAAATAAAACTGACAAACATAATTGAGCTGCCCGCAAAAAGCGCTTAATTTTTCTCTTAAGCCTCAGTTTAAATATTAGCCACATTGGCTGATTCTCTTCTGCCGGCTTAATTTTCCCCTTAAGCCTCAGAATGTTAGAGTTGAGATAAAACAGAACGCGAGCATTTGTTAATCTCACATTGACTGCGCCATTCTTCACAATTATAAAGCGCCGGGCATCTTATCGACTCTGCGCATTTGCTCTTCAGCCGAGCCTCATGACTTTTTATTTCTTTTTCAGGAACGCTCACAAGCGACCCGCCGCTGGAGCAGGCGCAACAGCCTCTTTGAGCTAATACAAAGGGAGAGGGAGCGCCTCCAGGCGAAGAGAGATTGGCTTGAGGGGGCTTAGGAGCGCACCGGAGCTGAGGGCCTAAAGCCGCAACCATAAAAAAAGCAAAAACTTTCATAATTAAAACATTTTTAAAACAAATATCCAGATCTGTCAATAAAGCGGTTATATAATGTCCAGGTTTTGAGAGCCGGCGCTCCCTGCAAATCAAAACTGCTGATGACTCAATACCCATAGAACAGCATAGAAAAATTGAGCCAGCGCCCCATCCGCCTTAAAATGAAACCGGCGCGCCTTAAATCCTAAAAAAATGTGAGTTCAAAATTAAAAAAGGCTTAAAAACTGAAACACAGGCGCAAAACAGCCGATACCCGGTTAAGGAGTTAAAAGCATGAGTCACCCCCCCTGGAGTCCGGAAAAAAGCTCTTCCCTTTATGGCGTTGATTTTTGGGGGGACAATTATTTTAGCGTCAACCATCGGGGCCATGCTCAAGTTCAGCCTTTGGGGCAGCCTTCCCCGGCTTTAGATCTTTTCGAAATGGTTTCCGCCTTTCAGGAGCGATCCATCCGCCTTCCCCTGCTGTTAAGGTTTCCCGACATTATCCGCTCGCAAATAGAAAAAATTTGCGCCTGCTTTGACACAGCTATAAAGGAGCAGGACTACAAAGGGAAATACTATGGCGTTTTTCCCGTCAAGGTGAATCAGCAAAGGCATGTCATAGAGGATATTATTCAAGCCGGAGCGGAGCATAGCTTTGGCTTAGAGGCCGGGAGCAAACCGGAGCTTTTAATCGCTCTGGCCTTTATGGATAATCCAAAGGGATTGATTATCTGCAATGGCTTTAAAGACCGGGCTTATGTGGAGATGGCTTTGCTGTCTCAAAAAGCCGGCAGAAATATTTTTCTCGTTGTGGAGAGGCAAAAGGAGCTGGACATTATTTTAGAAATGTCCAAGCAGCTCCAGCTCAAGCCTCAAATTGGATTTCGCCTAAAGCTCAGCGCCGCCTCCGAGGGGTTTTGGGAAAAAAGCTCAGGATGCCACTCTAAGTTTGGCCTGACCTCAAGGGAGCTGGTGTCAGCCGTTGAGAGGCTCAAGGCGGAGGGCTTTTTAGACTGCGTCCGGCTGGCGCATTTTCATATCGGCTCGCAAATTCCCTCTATTCAGCCCATCAAATCCGCCGTTAAAGAATGCGCCCGTCTGATGTCTGAGCTTTATTTGATGAATTGCCCCATTCAGTATGTGGATGTTGGCGGAGGGCTGGGCGTGGACTATGACGGATCCGGAGTCACAAGAAGCTCCACAAATTACGATATTCAGGAGTATGCCAATGATATTGTCTTCGCTCTCCAATCCATTTGTGAGGAAAGGCAAATCCCCCATCCTCATATCATCTCTGAATCCGGCCGCTTTCTTGTGGCGCAAAGCTCTTTATTGGTCTTTAATGTTTTGGACAAAAGCTCCGTTGTGGCTGAGGAGGACATTCGCATAAATAAAAAAAGCCCCGGCCTTTTAAAAGATCTCTATGACATTTATGAAAATATCCCCCGTCTGTCCTATAATGAGTCTTTCAACGATCTGATAGAGAAAAAAAAGGAAATGCGCCAAGTTTTTTTATACGGGGTTTTGTCCCTCAAAGAAATGGCCGAGGCGGAAAAAATCTATTGGAAATCCATACAAAAGCTCAAAGAGCGAACAGAAAACAGCCCAGAGCATGAGGACATTTTTTTGACATTAAAAAGGCAGTTGACAGACACTTATTTTTGCAATTTTTCTGTATTTCAAAGCTTGCCGGACTCCTGGGCTTTATCTTACGCCTTTCCCATTATGCCGCTTCACCGCTTGGAGGAAAAGCCGGATCGGCAAGCCTGTCTGGCGGACTTAACCTGCGACTCTGACGGGCAAATCGCAAAAATTATGAATTATCCGTCTTGGAAGGTGGAGCCGTTTATGCCTGTCCATGATTTAAAAAAAGGCGAGCCTTACCTCATGGGCATTTTTTTGACAGGGGCCTATCAGGAGATTTTAGGCGACCTGCATAACCTCTTTGGAGACACAGACGCTGTCCACATTCGCGTCAAAGGGGATGAGCGCTACACTGTGGAGCATCGTGTGGAGGCGGATTCCATATCAGAGGTTTTGGAGTATGTGGAGTTTCACAGAAAGCACATTATAGAAAAAATGCGCAAAATCACAGAGCACAGCATAGCTCAGGGGCAATTATCCCGGCAAGAGGCCGGCTCGCTGATTGAAAAATTTGAGGAAAACCTCTCCCGCTCCACTTATTTAAAATAAGCTTAAATCTGAGCTGGCGCTGTGGGGCGGGGGGCGGTTTTTTAACTCTCGCTTTTTTTAATCCGATAAAGATATTGGATGATGTGGATCGTCCCTAAAAAATGGACAGTTCTGATGAAAAAAACATTTTTGCTTTTAATCGCTTTATGTCAATGGGGATGCGGCATAACTCTTGTTCAGACAACAAGATACGCCAGCCGCCTGCAAAATTATTGTGGCTTAAATGGGGTTATGGAGTATGTGAGCGGGAGCTATTTGCATTTAAAGGAAAGACAGGTCTTGCGTGTTGATGAATATCTTTTTAGCTTTGCGGAGACAGCCAACAATTTGCTGGCGGAGCATTTTGGCTTCGCGCCTTTTATCATTGAGCGGCTGGGGCCTGATGAGCTGGTGGGTTTTCTCAATGGAATAAGCGAGGTGTATATCGGGCAAATGACTCTTCCAGAGAGAAATGCGGATAAAAGTTATCCCGCCCAATGCAAAAGAGGCTCGGATGAGGCAACAGGGGAAATTATAGAATCCGATATTGTGTTCAGCTCTGAGGTTTTTTTCTCTCCCAGAGACAAAATAGCCCGCGCGGAAAGAGCCGGCCAAACCAACAGACGATCCTTTAATGTCTCCTATAGATCATTCGCTTATGGAAGAAATAAGAAAAGGCTTTCCGATTTTGATAGAGGCTCAGATCTGAAAAACTACAAAGATAAAATTGAGGAGGAGACTTTAATGACAATGCTCCATGAGATGGGCCACGCTTTAGGCTATGATCACACGCCAAACGACCCAGAAAATATAATGTTTCCCGCTCTTAAAAATAACAGAGATTTAAGCGGGAGGCAAATCCAAGCTGTTATTTGCTCTTTCACACAGCCCTTTCGCTTTTAAGCTCAACAAAGCCTCTAAGCGGGAGGCAAACTCAAGCGCTTTTCACTTTAAGCTTTTGTCCAAAAGGGGCCTGTAAAGATCTTCTTCCGGGCGCATTCGCAGTTCGCTGTTATCCGGGAAAACAGCAAACTCCACAGCCTCCGCTTGAACTATGGCCAGGGGGCGGCTCTCCCTTCCCTCCCCCATAGTGTAAGCCGCGGAGACAGCCAAAGCGTCAGCGATATTGATTTGTGTCATCCTCAGCTCTCTGCCAAACAGATCTTTTTCTCCTATTTTGCTCTCCATGCCCTTAAAGCCGTAGTAAGCCAAAGCTGTCCCTAAAACCCCCCGGCGAAGAGGAGCTGTGTGGGAATCTGTGAGCAAAACGCCAAACCGCTTTAAGCCTAACCGCTCCTGTATCCAGCCATATATATTTTTCGCGCTCAAAAAAGGGTCCAGCGGATATAAAATATAATAGTCCCCCTCCGCATTCGACTCATCCACACCGGCGGAGGCGATAAGCAAGCCCTGCTTAACTGTCAGATGACAGCCATATTCTATCTCCCCTAAATAGCGATCGGCCTCCTGGAAAATGAGATCTTTTTTCTCTATAGACGATTTTGGGACAATGCGATTTTCAGAAAGACTCACCACTTTTGAAGTGACAGCGAGAATATCCCCCTCTTTTAAGCGCCCTTTGACATTCTCCATGAGAAAACTTTTAAAATCATCCCCTAGATGATAAATATTTGTTTCAACAGCCTCAGCCCGCAACATAACTCCAGCCCCGAAAAATCCAAACCAGCGTCTCCACCCGGCGGATTTGAAATTTCATACTTTTACCTTAAAAAGCTTTTAAATCAGATTCAATTCAAAACTCTCAACAATTTTTAGCCCGCGACATGACTCCAGCCCTGAAAAATCCAAATCAGCGCCTCCACCCGGCGGATTTGAAATTTCATATTTTTACCTTAAAAAGCTTTTAAAACAAACCAAAACCCTCAATAGCTTTCAGCCCGCGACATGACTCCAGCCCCGAAAAGCCCTTATATGAATCTCCGGATGATGAACCCGCAAAACATCCGCCCCCTGGTGAATGAGCTGGATAGAAACTCCCAAAGTCTCCCAATCCCTGGAGCCGGCCTTTGCGGGGCTGAAATCCCTCATAAAGGATTTTCGGGAATGGCCCACCGCCAGCCGGACAGGGCAGGATTCAAAAAACCTTAAGTTTTTTAAAATTCTAAGAGACTGCAAGGAGCTTTTCCCAAAACCAATGCCCGGATCAAAGAACACACGATCAAAAGAGATCTGGCTTTTGTCAAACAGATCCAGTTTTTTCTCCAGCCAGCTCTGAAGGATGGGCAGAGGATCTCCAAGCAGTATATTATCCGGCTGAACAGGAGCGTCTAAACTGTGGGTGAGAATATAGCCCGCCTGTGAGTCTTTAAGCAGAGACAGCATTTTCCGATCTCTTAAGCCGCTGACATCGTTGATAATGTCCGCCCCCAATTTTAAGCTGGCGCTCGCCGTTTGCGCGTGGCGGGTGTCAACACTGACCAAAGGCCTTAGCCTCTTTTGGCCAAACAGATCAAAAAACCGCTCCAGAAAAGGCTGGAGCCGGCCCCACTCCTCCTCCGGGGAAAGGCTTAAAGCTCCGGGCCTGGTCGACTCAGCGCCCAAATCAATAATGGCGACTCCCATCTCCTCATAACGGGACAAAGTTTTGGAAAAAACTTTGTCATCAGAAAATAAGCCGCCATCAGAAAAAGAATCAGGGGTTAAATTAACTATAGCCATCCATAAGGGCGCGTGATTTTTATGCCGTCTGGCTTTAGGGATAAAAGAGGGCAAAATGTCCTTCAGCGGATCCAAAACAAAGGCCCGCCTCTCCATTTCCGGATGAGGGATTTTTAACTCCGGAAAAGAGAGCTGTTGATCCCCCCAGAGAAGAATGTCTAAATCCAAGCTTCTGGGAGACCATTTTTTCCGGCTTTTACGCCCTAATCTCTTTTCAATAGCCTTTAAATGGCCCAACAGGATGAGCGGGCTTTCTGAAAATTCAATTTGAGCTGTTAAATTCAAAAAGGGCTTGTTCCATTCCGGCGGAGCGGAAGGCGGCAAAAGAGCCGGCGATTCATACACGGGGGAAATTTTCTCCAGGGAGCAAATGGCGGAAAGCTCTTTTAGCCCGCGGGCAATATTCTCTCTCCTTGGCTCTAGGTTGCTCCCTATGCCAAGAAATATTTTCATAAACGGCTCCCCTCGCAGCTGTATCTCACTCCCCCTTCCAGCCCCTCAACAGAAGAGACATTTTTGCAAAGGGTGAGCCGAATGAGCGCTGAGGGATATTTTTTACACAGGAGAGAGAGGCAGTCTTTAGCCATTTTCTCTATAAGGCGAAAGGAGCGGCCTTTGACATAGGCCCGCAAAGCGGAGCAAATTTCATCATAGCAGATGACGCCCTCTAAGCTGTCTGTGCTCTCCCCTTCAGGCGCTGTGGGAAACTCCACCTCAATAAAAAATCGGACATTCTGCAAAACAGCCCGCTCTTTAGAGGAATAGCCTAAATGGACAGGCAGTGAAAGGCCATCAATGGCCAGCCGGGACGGCTTGTTGGAAAAAGACGCAGTTTTTTTTTCGCTTTTAAAAGCGCTCATTTTATAAATCCTTTCTATTGGTTTGAGCCGCTTTGCCTCTATGGAGATTGATTCCGCCAATAATTAAAACCCTTGTAAAAGTTTGAGCCGGCCATAGCTTTTTGCCTCTATAGAGAGGCCAGTTTTCCCACACAGGCCCTGGGAGCCAGACTCAAAAGGCTGGCTGGCCGCGCGCCCGTTTTTTGCAAATACAGCGCGGGCATCAAGCCGTTTGCATGTCTGAAAGAAAATTCCACAAAGCTTTTGCGGATTGGCCGGCTGATTTTAAAGCGGAAGGCCGCTCTCGCTCTGAAAAAGAGTCCAGCAATTTTTCACACGCCTGCCGATGATGAACATCCGCCGACTGATGAGCTGTAAAAAAAGACAAAGACCTTTCATCCTGGACATTATAATGCTCTTTTAAGCCTTTGATTTTGGTTTCGGCAATTTCCGGCACCTGATGCTCATAGGCGTAAAGAGAGGCCAGCCCATCCGCATAAGAGGAGCGGGCCGATGATAAAAAAACAGCTATCACATTTTTTATAGATGGCCTCGCCTTTTGGCTTTCCATTTCATCTCTGGAAATGCCCAGCCCCTCCGCAAATCTCAGCCACAGCTCCGGGTGAGGCTCGCCATTTAAGCCCTCCTCATCCGCGAGGTTTTCCAATAAAACTTTTCTCTTCTCCAGGTCCTTGCAGAGGGAGTGAGTCGCGCTGATATAGCGCGGAAAAGCCTGGACATGATGATAATACTGCCGGGCATACTCTTTGAGCCTCTCCCTTGGCACATCCCCTTTATTCCAATCCTGATAAAAGGGATGCAAAAGCAAATGATGGCCCGAAATAAAATTTTTGATTGTTTCGCTGAATGTCATAAAACCTCCTTTATATTTATTTGAAAAACCCTTTCTCTATAGAGTTTTGCAATGGCTTAACCGGACTATATGATTGCTTATATCAGTTTGAAAATCCCTCTCTATAGAGGCAAAAAGCCTTAAAAATCCAAAGCTTAATTAAAAATTATTATCTCTCTTTTAAAAAACAAAAAAATAAGGTTTTTGTCAATCCCTATTTTCCGCCAGAATCCAAGCGAACGGAAAAATTTAAGTTGGGCTAGCTCTCTTGACCTAAACCCCCATTATGATCTTCAATTTTACAGAGTCCAAGCTTGTTTTTGAAGGCTCTCGCTCCATGGATGACGACAGCGAGGCTCAAGGGCAGGACGCCCGTCCCGATAAAAATAAGCCCTGGAATAAAGACAGATTTAGTCTTGTGAATAGACCTAGCTCAGTTTAAAACAATTTAACCAGCCGGCGCGCTCAAAGGGCGAACTCTGTATGGGCTTTTGCGCTCAAATTAGGCTAAACTTACAGCTCTGTTGTGAAGGCTCTGTATGGGCTACAGCTCTCAAATTGGGCTAAACTTACAGCTCTGTTGTGAAGGCTCTGATGGGCTACAGCTCTCAAATTGAGCTAAACTTACAGCTCTGTTGAAGGCTCTGTATGGGCTACAGCTCTCAAGTTGGGCTAAACTTACAGCTCTTGTGAAGGCTCTGATGGGCTACAGCTCTCAAATTGGGCTAAACTTATAGCTCTGTTGTGAAGGCTCTGATGGGCTACAGCTCTCAAATTGAGCCAAACTTACAGCTCTGTTGTGAAGGCTCTGTATGGGCTACAGCTCTCAAATTGAGCCAAACTTACAGCTCTGTTGAAGGCGCTCTGTATGGGCGCTATAGCTCTCTCTCAAATTGGGCTAAACTTACAGCTCTGTTGTGAAGGCTCTGTATAGGCTGAGGCTGACCTTTCAAACTGAGCCGAACTTACAACAAATGGCCCGTTTTCTATCAATAGCGGTAATGTTTAGATTTAAAAGGGCCATCCAAAGGGAGGTTGAGGTATTCCGCCTGCTCCCCGCTGAGGCGAGTAAGCTCCGCCCCCATTTTCCCTAAATGCAGGCGGGCGACCTTTTCATCTAAAATTTTAGGAAGCCTGTAAACTCCAATGGGATAGCTCTTATGATTTTGCCAAAGCTCTATTTGGGCTAAAACCTGATTTGTGAAGGAGGCGCTCATAACAAAAGAGGAGTGCCCTGTGGCGCAGGCCAGATTGACCAGCCGGCCCTCAGCCAAAACAATGATCTCCCTTTTGTCGGGAAACCGATGAATTTTAACCTGCGGTTTGATTTGTCTGGATTGTGTGTTTTGATTGAGCCACTCCATATCCACTTCCACATCAAAATGGCCAATGTTGCAGACAATGGCGCCGGACTTCATTTTTTCAAAATGCTCTTTCCGAATCACTTTATTACAGCCTGTGGCCGTAATAAAAATATCCATTTTATCAGCCACATCCTCCAGCCGCGCCACCTCAAATCCCTCCATGCGGGCCTGAAGGGCGCATATCGGATCAATCTCTGTCACAAAAACCCTAGCCCCAAAAGACTGCATGCTTTTTGCGCAGCCCTTGCCCACATCCCCATATCCAGCCACCAGAGCGCTCTTTCCCGCTATCATCACATCCACAGCCCGCTTTAGCCCATCCGCCAAAGACTCCCGACAGCCATAGAGGTTGTCAAATTTAGATTTTGTCACAGAATCATTGACATTGATGGCCGGTATTTTAAGTTTCCCCGCGCTGTTCAGCCGATCCAGATACCGAACTCCTGTTGTAGTCTCTTCAGACAGGCCCTTGATATTTTTCGCCAAAGAGGCTTGCTTTGGCTCATGTATAAATTTTGTCAGATCCCCGCCATCATCAATAATCAAATCAAAGCCCTCTCGCCCCCAGCCGTAAACAGACTGCTCAATACACCAGCTGTATTCCCGCTCTGTCTCCCCTTTCCATGCAAAAATGGGGACGCCGGCCTGAGCCAGCGCCACAGCCGCATGATCCTGAGTGGAGTAAATATTGCAGGAGGACCACCTGACTTTAGCCCCTAAGGCTATAAGCGTTTCTATCAAAACGGCGGTTTGAACAGTGGCATGGAGGCAGCCTGTAACGCGAGCGCCTTTTAAAGGGGCCTTCTTTCCATACTCCTTTCTCAAAGCCATAAGGCCGGGCATCTCCCCCTCCGCTATGGCTATCTCCTCCCGCCCCCAGCGGGCCAGCCTGTCAAACTGCTTTTTATCCTCCATTGCGGAAGAGCAAACTTTGTAATCCGGGGTGTCTTTTTTTAACTTGGCCATCGCCATTTTATGCCCTCCGCAAATGATGGATCTGAAAAGCGGTATGAGCTTATCCTGCTAAAATTAGCCCGCGCCGTCAACAATAAACAGCCAGCTTCCGGCGCCCATACAATTATTTGCGCCAAAGAGCTTATTTGCCAGACTCTTTTAAACAGAGGCTATTTTCAGACCGAAAACAATACTCAAATTTTTGAGCCAGCGCTCTTATTCTCAGCCTCTTTTAAACAGAGGCTATTTTCAGACCGAAAGCAATACTCAAATTTTTGCGCCAGCGCTCTTATTCTCAGACTCTTTTAAGCGGAGGCGGTTTCAGGCTGAAAACAATACTCAAATTTTTACGCCAGCGCGCTTATTCTCAGACTCTTTTAAACAGAGGCGGTTTCAGGCTGAAAGCAATACTTAAATTTTTACGCCAGCGCGCTTATTCTCAGACTCTTTTAAACAGAGGCGGTTTCAGACCGAAAACAATACTCAAATTTTTGCGCCTGCGCGCTTATTCCCAGACTCTTTTAAACAGAGGCGGTTTCAGGCTGAAAACAATACTCAAATTTTTGCGCCAGCGCTCTTATTCCCAGACTCTTTTAAACAGAGGCGGTTTCAGACTGAAAACAATAACCCCGCTTATAATGATTGGCCTTTTAAAAAATCCTTTTGGCTTTTCATGATAAAAGCCAGAGCCTGACTCAACTGAGATTGAACCCGTTTATAATTAGAGGTTTTTTGTTTGCTCTCCTCATCCATATACAATTTTCTGTTTAGCTCCACCTGCAAGGCCTCCCGCCCTTTATGAGGCTGTCCATAGCGCTGAGCAATAGCCCCGCCCTTATAAGGCCAATTAAAAGCCACTTCAAAACCGGCCGCTTTATAGCCCTCCGCAACTAAATCCCTCAAAGCCTTTGAGCAGGTTTGGCCCTCATAATCGCTTATAACAATTTCCGGCCTCTCCGCTCCGGGATCTCTGTGAAAAGCCAGCCCCTGAGAGGGCATGCTGTGCAAATCCAAAAGACACACAGGACATCCTTTCGCTTGTTGAAATTGGGCTATTTGCTTTTTTATTTTTTTATGAAAGGGAATAAAATATTTTTTTATCAGATCTTTATGAAGATCGGGCGAAAGAGGCTTTTTTATCAGGAGATGGCCTTTTGTGGTTTTGAGCCAATGAATGTCAGAAGGACTCTGGCGGGCTTTTTGGCTTTTGGCCGGCGATGGGGCCGGCTGGCTCACTGTCAAAGGGGATATGTCTGTTGAAAAGCGATTCAAATCGACAGCGTAGCGGTGCCAGGGGGAAACAACAGCGGGAATGTTCAGCTCTTTTAAAGCGGGGCTGTAAAGCTCATCCACGAAAGCGTCTACATCACACATTAAAATGGAAAAAGGCATATCCTTCAGCCAAACCGCCTCCGGGGGAATTTTAATTCCGCTGTGGGGAATGCTCACAAATAAAGAGAAATTCATCTTGAGCTTGCCCGGACAAAGGCCCTTTGTTTTTAAGCCATAGACTGATCTAGTTTTGACCTATTCACGAGGCTAAAACTGCCTTTATTCCAGAGGCCAAGCTTATTTTTATCGGGACGAGCGTCCTGCCCTTGAGCCTCGCTGACGCCATCCGTAGCGCGGGAGCCATCAAAAACAAGCTTGGACTCTGGAAAATTGAAGATCATAATGGGATTTAGGTCAAGAGAGCCAGTCCAACTTAGTTTATCTCATCCCGCCGCTGGCTCTGGCTGAAAAAACAAGCCCCGCCACAGCGCATATACAGGTTTGTTTATCTCATCCCGCCGCTGGCTCTGGCTGAAAAAACAAGCCCCGCCACAGCGCATATACAGGTTTGTTTATCTCATCCCGCCGCTGGCTCTGGCTGAAAAAACAAGCCCCGCCACAGCGCATATACAGGTTTGTTTATCTCATCCCGCCGCTGGCTCTGGCTGAAAAAACAAGCCCCGCCACAGCGCATATACAGGTTTTGTCTATCTCATCCCGCCGCTGGCTCTGGCTGAAAAAACAAGCCCCGCCACAGCGCATATACAGGTTTGTTTATCTCATCCCGCCGCTGGCTCTGGCTGAAAAAACAAGCCCGGCCGGCGCTCAGCTGGAGCAAGGGCCGCTGGCTTTTGTCTCGTCTAAAATCTCCTGCCCTTTTTCGCATTGAAATCCCTTTTCTCTTTTTGCGCCCACTTCCTCATTCAGAGCATTTACACACTCAGAATGTGTCCAATGAGCATACCTTATCACTTCGCCCTGTGACGGATCAGAATTAGCGCCAGGCTCAACAGACAGCTCGCGCAATTCACAAACCCGCGGCTTCCGCTCGCCTGTATCCGGATCCGCATCCACTTGGGATGGCCTTTGATTGACAAAATAGCTGATCGCTTTCTCCCCCTCTTTTTCACAAGTCCATACAACGCTTGTCAAATTGAAATTGCAGGCTTGATGGGGCCTTACAGCCTCCTCGATTAAAGCTCTTGAACTCTCCTCCCGGGACGGCTCTCTCGTCTCGCCGCCCACAGAGGGCATAGCATCCGGCACAGCCTCTCTGGCTTGATCAGGAGGAGGCTGATTGTCAAGAGCGGCCTCCTGATTTCCTAAACAAGCTGTTAAAAGCGCAGTGGCCATTATGGTTATTGCGGAAAGAAAAAAATATTTTTTCATTTAAGCCTCCTTAAAGTTAAGTTTTTTAAATATTAATTTATGCCTAACTTAATTTTTATCTTTTGACAAGATGTCTGTTTTTTCCTGCAGGTCATAATAAAATTTCAGCGCCAGCTCATAGCGCCGGCCCCGCGATTTTTAACTAAAACAGCAAATAATTATTGTTTTTCAATGTTGTTTGTAAGATTATTTCATTTTATTTTAGCATTTGGAATTAAGACCCCTAGCGTCATCGATACAGCCAAAATTAGATGGAGTCGAATGGGATTTTGCAATTTTAAGCCGGCGCTTATTTACAGCTGCCTTTAAACGATGGTTTTATTTGAAGGGAAAATTTTGCGCTGTCCGCGGCGGCCGCGCCACAAATGACGTCGGCGGGCCCCAAGGACAAGGGCGCCCGGCCTCAAAAAGAGCGCAAGATTTCCTTTTGAAACAGAATGTTTTAAGCCAAAAATAATAACCCGGCTTTTAAAATTTCATGTTTTTATGAATTTTAAAATTAGTGTATATTGGCGGTATGAGGAATGAAAAATCGAACTAAAGTTAAGATGTGTTTTTCATCATTTTTTCAAACTCCAAAGGGCGGATCGCTCAAAAAAGCGGACTAAAGTTAAGATGTGTTTCCCTATATTTTGCAAACTCCGCAGAAGCTTTTATAGCCTCACACGGAAGGAAGGCGGGGACGCTATGCCAGCCCTCAATCCCAGCTGACAGGATAAAATGAACAATGTTTTGGCAGTGAAGAGCACAGCCATTATTAAAAACAGGCTTTAAGATGAGGATAAAATGGACAATGTTTTGGCAGTGAAGAGCGCAGCCATTATTAAAAACAGGCTTTGAGATGAGGATAAAATGGACAATGTTTTGGCAGTGAAGAGCACAGCCATTATTAAAAACAGGCTTTGAGATGAGGATAAAATGGACAATGCTTTGGAAGTGAAGGGCCTTTATAAAAGCTTTAAAAAGAATTTCTGGTCTCCCCGATCTTTGGTTTTAAAAGGCTTAAGCTTTTCTGTTCCCCCCTCCTCGGCGATGGGCTTTTTAGGGGCCAATGGCTCAGGGAAGACAACCGCCTTTAAATGCCTTTTGGAATTGATTAAAAAGGATTCCGGCGAAGTTAAATTTTTTGGAGGCCCCTTATCCCCTCAAATCCGATCGCGGATTGGCTTTCTGCCGGAAAGGCCGCAATTTTGCGAGGACTTAACAGGAGAGGAGTGCCTGATCTTTTATGGCTCTTTAAGCTCAATCCAGCCCTCCGCCCTCAAGCAGGGAATAACGAAAGGGCTTAAGCAGTTGGGGCTGGACAAGTGGAGGCATAAAAGACTGAGGGCTTTTTCCAAAGGCATGCTTCAAAAAATAGGAATCCTCCAAGCCCTCCTTCATGAGCCGGATCTTCTCCTCTTAGATGAGCCTTTTTCAGGTTTAGATCCAGAAAGCCGCTTTATGGCAATGGAATTGATCCGGCAGAGAGTGAAAGAGGGATGCTCCCTGCTTTTAAGCAGTCATATCTTTGAGGATATTGAGAGAGTTTGCTCCCGCCTGCTCATTCTTAAGGATGGAGCCGACGTTTTTGAGGGAAACATTGCTGATTTTCAACAATTCAAAACTGTTCGCCAAAGCATTTCTTATCTTCTCAAGGGAGAAAAAAAGATCTTGCTGACTTCCTCTCAGGAGGAAAGCCAAAAAGAGCTGAAGAGGCTTTTATCTGAAGGGGCTGTTATTTTATCCCTTCAAAGCGCCGGGGGGAGCTTGGAGCAAAAATACAAAGATTTGATGAGGGCAAAAAAGCCATGAAAATCCTGTCTATTGTCGCTTTTAACACAGTCCGCGAGGGGCTGAGAAAAAAGTTTTTAATGGGCCTTCTGGCCATTGGGCTTTTGATTTTGTGTTTGAGTCTGCTGTTTGCCCAGCTCAGCCTGGATGACAAAGGCCGGCTGACTGTGGATTTTGGCCTGGCCGCCATTCAGCTTTTGCTGACCGCCTTGTCTGTTTTTTTTGGAGCCGGCTTTATAGGGGGTGATTTGGATAAAAAAATTTTATGGGCCATTCTCACGCGGCCGGTCCGCCCCTCCGCTTTCTTCCTGGGCCGTTATTTAGGGCTTTCCTTTCTTTTGGCGCTTAGCGCGACAGCCTTGTCTTTGCAGGCGGCGCTGTTTTTTTGGTTTTTAAAAATTCCCATTCAGACAGCTTTTCTATACGCTCTCTTTGGCTTTTTTCTGGAAAGCCTGCTGTTTTTGGCTTTTGTTTTGTTTTTTTCGTCCTTTGTTAACTCCTTTTTGGTTTTGTTTTATTGCCTTTCCCTTTTTATCATTGGCCACTTTTTGGAGTCTCTTTTTTACTTTATTGATAAAACGCCCTCTGTTTTGAGCTGGATCTTATCTCAAGCGCTTCGCTTTTTGCCTAATTTAGAAAAAGTAAATTGGAAATCCGCCGTAGTTTACCAAGACACCATCGCTTTTTCCGAATTTGCCGGATCCTCTTTATACATTATTTTTTGGATAGGCTTTGTTTTGAGCTTAGCCCTTCTCATTATGGAAAAAAGAGAATACAATTAACTGCTGGCCCCTGTGATGGAAAGCTTTTTGTTTGTGTCCGCCCTCCCCTCCGCAAGGAATACAATTAACTGTTGCCCCCTGTGATGGCTATAAAAACCCTCACCTGCTGGCTCGGATTCAAAGGGAACACAATTAACCGCCGCCCCCTGTGATGGAAAGCTTTTTGTTTGTGTCCGCCCTCCCCTCCGCAAGGAATACAATTAACTGCTGGCCCCTGTGATGGCTATAAACATCCTTACCTGCTGGCTCGGATTCAAAGAGAACACAATTAACTGCTGGCCCCTGTGATGGCTATAAACATCCTTACCTGCTGGCTCGGATTCAAAGGGAATACAATTAACCGTCGCCCCCTGTGATGGAAAGCCCTAATTCCGCCAAGCTTTCCGCCGGTATGGCTGAAGGGGCTTTGGACATTAAACAGGAGCCGCTGGCGGATTTTGGAAAAGCCATGACATCCCTGATGTTGTCTGTGTTGGCTAAAAGCATAAGCAGGCGCTCTATTCCCCAGGCGATTCCTCCGTGCGGAGGCGCTCCATAGCTAAGGGCCTCCAAAAAAAATCCAAACCGCTCCTCTATCTCCCTCTCGCTTAAGCCCAGAGCGGAAAAAACCTTTTTTTGAAGCTCCGGCTCAAAAATGCGGAGGCTTCCGCCAGCCAGCTCATGCCCATTGCAAACCAAATCATAAGCTCTGGCTTTTATATTCTCAAAATCCCGCGCCTCTATATCGCTCAAAAGCTTTATGTCCTCCTCTTGAGGGAGGCTGAAAGGGTGATGGAGAGCTGTCCATTTTTTAAGGCCCGCGTCAAAACAAAAATAGGGAAAGCGGGTGATCCAGACACATCGAGTTTGAGATTCATCAATGAGTTTTCGCTCCCTCCCAAATAAAGCTACAAGCTGGGAGAGGACAGTATTCACAATATCAGCCTCCCCACAGCTGATAAAGCACACTCCGTCTTCCCGCCCCCCGCTTTGCTCATACAGGTTTTTCAAAATCCCCTCTGTTGTCCATTTTTTAACCGGGGATTTAAGCTCATTCTCTTTTTTTTGAATCCAAAGCAGTCCCTCCGCCCCCATGGATTGCGCCATATTTTTTAGCGAGTCAGCTCGTTTTCTGGAGAAAGGGAGATGAGGGACAAACAAAGCTTTGGCTGTCCGCCCTTTTTTGAGCGCTGTCGAAAGAGCCTGCAGGCCGGAGCTTTTGACTGTCTCTAAATCTATGATCTTTAATTCCAGGGGATTTCTCAGATCCGGCTTGTCTGTTCCAAAGCGATCCAAAGCCTCCTGATAAGAGAGCCTGGGAAACTCTCCTAAATCCTCCGCTTTAACAGCTTTCCAAATCACTCTGGCCAGCCGCTCTGTAAGGGACATAATATCCTCCTCATCCACAAAGCTCATCTCTAAATCCAGCTGGGCAAATTCCGGCTGGCGGTTAGATCGCAAATCCTCATCGCGAAAGCATCGGGCGATTTGAAAATACTTTTCCCATCCGGCCATGATCAGCATTTGCTTTAAAGTTTGAGGGCTTTGGGGAAGAGCGTAAAAGCCCCCTTTTTGATTTCTGGAGGGCACAAGATAATCTCTGGCCCCTTCCGGCGTGCTTTTGTAAAGCATGGGGGTCTCAATTTCACAAAACCCCTCGCGGGCCAGCTCCCGCCTGATGATCCGCAAAACCTCATGGCGAATCTCCAAATTGCGCTTTAAATCCGCCCGCCTTCTAAAATCCAGATAGCGATACTGCAGAGCCAGGCTCTCATTCACTGTGTCTCCCGCGCGAAAAGGAGGCGTTTTAGCACGAGCCAATATGTCTATCTTTTGAGGGATGATTTCCCAATTTCCCGTCTTGATTTTTTCATTTTGCATGTTTTCCGGCCGTTTTTTGACCTGTCCCTGAACAGACAAAACACAGTCATATTGCAAATTTTTAATCTGACTCCACTGGGGATCTTTAGTGTCAAAAACGATTTGGGCTATTCCGCTGGCGTCCATCAGGTCAACAAACAAGAGATGCCCATGGTCTCTCAGGCTCTTGACTCGGCCATTTAAAACAACTCGCTCGTCTTTTAGCGCTTCAGATATCTCTCCGCAAAGATGGGTGCGTTTTTTTGATCTAACCCAAAGGGATTCCATTTTGCTCAGCCTATCACAGAGCCATCCGGCTTATCAAGGGAACATTTAACAAAATAGAAATGGCTTTTTAAAAGCCGTATATTTTAAAATAGCCTTCCCGCGCAAAAGGAATAATCCGCCAAAATCAACAGACTGGAATAAACAAGCTTGTTTTTTTGGGAATTATATATTTGACACAGCATTTTTAAGCCATAAATTGCATCTTGAACGGTTTATGCACGAAAAAAGTTAAGCAAAATCAATAATTTATATTATTAACTATCCGTTTTCTAATTTTTTTGCACGCTTTTTGCACGAAATTATTAAAATCTCCTATAATCCTTATATTTAAAGTCTATCACAGGTTTTTTGCTGTGTTAGGTATATAATTCCAGTTTTTTTAAACTGTCTAATGGCCTCCCATTCTCCTCCCGCTCCATCAAAAGAGCGGGATTTTAGCTGAGGCTCTTCCTGTTTTGCGCAACCCTAAATGGCTGCTAGAGCTTTTTTACGGCCTATTTCCTCTCTAAATTGGCAACCGCCCCAGGAAAAGCCTGACAGCTCTCAGGATAAGGCTGATAGCCTGTGGTGACTTCTTTAATTTGCGGATCGCCTTCTCTTTTGCAGGCCGCTTTCCATCCCCTTCCGCTTCCATAATATCCCAAGCAAATAATATTTTGGCCGGATTCCCCCTCTGGCTCTGTCCTTAATTTTAATTTCAATTTTTCCCGCTCCGCGCGGATTTTATTAATCACACAGTTTTTCCAAGCTGAATTTTCCGGATTTGAGTTTTTCAGTTTTGACAAATGCGCTCCGCACTGCATTAATTTAACATCTTTCTCATCTTCTGACAGCTGCAAGATAGGAGAAAAAAAGCCTTTCCGGCCGGTGGGCGATTGACGGCTGTCATAACAAGCTCCCTCAACAGGATAGCTTTTCCCCCAAATGTTGGCGCTGACGGAAAAAAAGCCGGACGAACACTTAATATTTTCAGAAGGGACTCCTTGGGAAATCAGCTCTCTCTGCTGGATTTTATTTAAAATATTTTGTATTTCCACAAAACAGCGAGCCATGCTCCACTCCTTCCCGCCTATGGGGTTATTAGGGGTTTCCGCTCTAATAATAAACTTAAAAGACTGATTTTTAAGCCGCTTCTCAATAGACGGCTCCGGAAATAGCGGGATAACATCATCTTTCAATTCCCGCAGGCGGCGCTGCTCTTTGATCAAAAAAGAGATAGGCGGAAAATTTATAAACTCACTTTTTAAGCCCTCATAATTCTGAGCGCCCTTGTTAGCCTTAAAAGATAAAATCAAAGCTGTATCCTCTTTAAAAGGCAAAGCTGTATGAGGGGAAAAGGCAAAGCCCTCCCCGATGGCCGGCAGAGACGATAAATTTATAAACTTGCTTTTTAAGCCCCCATAATAATTCTGAGCGCCCTTGGCTGTCACAAAAACCGAAACTGAAACGCTCTTATCATCAAAAAGCGCCATCTTCAAAGGAAAAGAGGTCCAGCCCTCCTCAATAGCCGGCAGAGGCGATAAATTTATAAACTCACTTTTTAAGCCCTCATAATAATTCTGAGCGCCCTTGACTGTCACAGAAACCGAAACGCTCTCATCAAAAAGCGTCATCTCCAAAGGAAAAGAGGTCCAGCCCTCCTCAGCCGGGGGCGCCGGCTGTTCTGATAACTCGCCATTTAGAGCGCAAAACTCATCCTCAAAAACAGAGCTTTCACTCGAATGGCTCGCCGGCAAATGGCTGTCCTGACTGTCTTCCGGCGGAGCGGCAAAAACCGCAAATGAGCCAAGAAAAAACAAAAAAATAGAAATATTTTTCATATTGCTCCTCCAAATAATTTTTAATTTGCAAATTAAACATAAAATTTATCGGCTGGTTAAATTGAGAGCTTAAGTCTTTTTTTTAAAAAAAATATTATTTTTGAAAAAAGCTTTAAATACAGCCTTTTAGCGTTTTTTTTGGGCAGGGCATTTGCCAAAAAACAGATGAATCCTTAAAATTTTTTTGAGAAAAAGCTTGAAAAATCAGCTGAAATAGGCACGCGCGCCGGCTAGGAGCTAAAAAAGAAAAGATTTGCGGGCTTTGCGAAAATACGCCATTTTGAGCTTAACATTTTTCGGATTTGCCTTTAAAAACAGGAATCATGTCTAAGCGCCAGCCATCCGCTCCTGTGGAAAATCTCAGAAAAGCCATTCAAATAGCGAAACAAAAAAAAGAGGAGAGCCTTTTTGTTTTTGATATGGACTCCACATTGTTTTGCATGAAATACAGAACTCAAGCCATCATCAGAGACTGCCTGAAAGATCCTCTGTTTTGCGAGACATTTTCTGAATATCTAAGCGCCATCCGGCAAGTGAGGGTGACAGCAAGAGACTGGTCTGTGGAGGAGATTATGTCCCGCTACGGCTTTCTGAAAGAGGCCCCATTGGTTTTAGCTGTCCAAAAAATATGGAGAAAAAATTTTTTTGCCAATACCTACCTGCATTTAGACAAACCCTATAAAGGAGCTGCCTCATTTGTCCGGCATATCTCTCAATTAGGCGCCCAAGTGTATTATTTGACAGCCCGAAATCAAGCCGCCATGCGGGAGGGAACTGTTCAATCTTTAAAATTTTGGAGCTTTCCCCTAAAAGATGAAAAGCGCTTGATTATGAAAGAGGATTCTGAAGCGGAGGACGCCGCCTATAAAATGGAGCGCTTAAAAAAACTGGCTCAAAAATCAGACGCTGTTTTATATTTTGAAAATGAGCCGGTGGCCCTCAATAGAGCTGTCCAATCCATTCCCCAAGCCCTCCTGTTTTGGATAAACAGCGTCCACTCCCGAAGGGAAAAGCCTCCTCCCAGCGCTCTGCCCCTGTCTATGAATTATGTCTGGTGAAATTTGCATACTGATTTGAGCGGGAGCCTCCATTCTCTTCTAAAAAAAACAAGCTCTTAATAAAATTTTAAGCTGGGGTTTTATTCGCGGCCTCTTTCAAGCAATCGCTCCTCTCATTTCAGGGGAAAAGCTTGCGCTCCCGCAGGCAGAGTGGCAGCTCCGGCCCCTTTGATTTTTTCCCGCTTTGAAAAGCTCACGCTGGCCAGCGGACAGGAGGATTCAGTCTTCCCCCAAGGGCTAACCGGCCGGCGCCTTAAAAAAAAGCGCAGGCTTTCCCTCTCAAAAAAGACTGCTGAAGGCTGTGGAATAAGCGCCGCCGGCTTGTAAAATTTTGAAAAAAAACTTAAAATAAGCTTTTAACCCGGTTGGCAAACTTGAAAATTATCAAAAAAGGGCAAACAGCTATTTTGATCAGCGCTGTCAAAAACGCTGGAGGCTCCGTTTTTAGAGAAAATTTGGAGGAAATGACAGAGCTGGCTGTAGCCGCGGGACTTCATCCCATTTGCAAACTCAAGCAAAACCTCAAGAGCTTGGACTCGGCTTTCCTTATTGGAGCGGGAAAACAAAAAGAGCTGGAGGCAAAAACACGGGAGCTTAAGCCCCATTATGTGATTTTTGATCATAACTTATCAGGCGTTCAGACCCGCAACTTAGAAAAGCTTTTAAAAATCCATGTTTTAGACCGCACGCAGGTTATTTTGGAGATTTTTGCCCAAAGAGCCCAAAGCCATGAGGGAAAGCTTCAAGTGGAGTTGGCGCAGCTGTTGGATCAAATGCCTCGAATGACGGGAGCCTGGCTAGGATCTCTGTCCCGCCAGGGAGGCGCGCGGGCGGCTAAAGGCCCCGGAGAAAAAGCCATTGAGATGGATCGGCGGCAAGCCCGGCATCGAATCAAACGGATCAAAGAAAAACTGGAGCAAGTCAAAAAAAACCGCAGTCAGCGCCGCCATGTCAGAGAAAAGAGAAAAGTTCCCTCTTTTGCCCTCATTGGCTACACCAATTCAGGAAAAAGCTCATTGCTGAACTGTTTAACCAAATCCAATACAGAGACAAAAAGCCTGCCGTTTATGACTTTGGATCCCAAAACAAGAAAGCTTTTTATCCCCGGCTCGGGCGGCGCTGTGATAACGGATACAGTGGGGTTCATCCGCAATCTTCCCCCTCATTTAATTTCAGCGTTTAAAGCCACTTTAGAGGAGTCCGCCACAGCGGATGTCATTCTTCATGTTGTGGATATAGCCCACCCCAACAGAAATCGGCATATTCAAGTTGTGGATGATCTGATTGAGGAGTTTGGCTGGAATGAAAAGCCGGTGATCTATGTTTTTAATAAAGCTGATCTTTTGCCCCCCTCCCATCCCGTCAGTCATCGCGTGTGTGTCAGCGCCAGAACCGGCTGGAACATAAAGGCTCTGTTGTCAAAAATGAAAACAGCCATAGAAGAGCTGGCTGAGACCGCGGAGCTTTTTTTCCCAAAGGGCAAAGAGCATAAAATTTATGATCTCAGCCGCCAAGCCAAAATTTTAAAGCGAGAGGAGGGAAGCCAGGGGACTCTTTGCCGGATCAAAATCCCCTCTGATCAAACCGGCCAATGGAAGCAATACCTTCTTCCAAAAACCGGCTGTTAACGCGCTTCCAATTTTAAGATGGATTATTTATATCTAATTGTTTTCAGGCAAATAACAAATAAAAAGATTCTTTCTGGCTAAAAACCTCGTGGCGCTCTCCCTTGCCTTCTCGCTCTCATCTTGAGACATCCGCTTTAACAGATCTACGCCTTTCCGGCCGCCTATGTCATAAACAGCTTGAGCCACAGAAGATCTGACATAAATGCTTTTATCTTGAGACATCCGCTTGTCAGGGACATATCCTGTCAAAATTTTCAATAAAGGGGCTTGAGCGCTATCTCATTAAAAGCCAAAAGGCCAGCTTTTTTAGCCAAAAAGGCCAGCGCTCGTTTTCCATAAGGAGGCTGATTTTTTTAGCTTTTTTATCATTCCATTTAGGAGAATCCTTGAGAAAAGCCAGAGAGCCTTGCTGTTTTTTTGTCAGAGCGGGCTTTCTGGCCAATAAAAGGCTTTGATCCGCCGGGGAGCGGGCGCTTTCTGAAAACCGGCGGGGATAAACATTTTGAAAAAGCCTGAGCCAGTCAAAAAAATATCCCGGATCTTTTTTTCCGCGGAAGCCGGCGATATGCTCATGCCCCACAATCCGCTCCGGACTGCTGAGCGAGGGATAAAGGCTTTTCAGATGGAATAAAGCCTTAAAAAGGCTTTTATATTGGCTGGCCGTAAAATTAAAGATGTTTCCGTTCCAGTTAACTAATTCTATCCCCAAGGAGAAGCTATTAAAACCGATCCATTTTTTCCCTTGGGAATCCAGCAAAAAACTGGAGCCGGCGTGAAAGGCTTTTTGGCAGGCCCCCCGCCAACAGTCAACCAGCTCATAAAGCTTTCCCTGCTCATCTATCAGAAGATGGCAGGATACAGGCTTTGATCTAGGGTTTAAAAAAACCTCCAAACTCCCCGCCAGGCTTTGAGCTGTGTAATGAAGGACAACAAACTCCACGGAGATTGGCCCTTTGTCAAAGTGAGGGGATTTATGCTTTTGGGAAACAAACATTTTTTAGTTTTAAGCGCAAAACAAGCCGGCTATAAAAGCCCTTTGGATTTTATACTCGCTCCCGCCTAAAAATTCAAGGATGGCCATTCCCGCCCAGCGGAAATCCAATACTCTGCCTTATTCTCATGTTTGCCGGCGCGAAATGAGATCAAGAGAGCTTAAAGCGGATCTTTTACCCGCTCCAGCTGAATAGCTCTAAACCTTATCCGCCGGCCTATCCGGCTGGCCACAGAATGAGAAAGCGCCAAACCGCCCGACAGCAAACACGCTCCCATCGCGCTCCAGCCCATTAAGCCAACTCCCCTCATCCAAAAATACAGGGTAAAAAATCCCCGTTTCGCAAACACAAAAAGCCGGAAAAAATAAAACACAAGCAGGCCATTAAAAAAGCGCTTTATTATTGTTTTCATATCTGCCTCCCGCAATTATAGAGCTGGCTTGCGCTTTATCGCTTTTGCTTGCGCCGCTCCCTCTCTTGAATAAGCATTTGCGCGAATAACTCCATACTCCTCTCATCGCCCATCCAGCTAACTGCTTGAGACACAGAAGCTCTGACTTCCCTGTCCTCATCTTGAGATAACCGCTTTAATATATCCAAGCCCTTTGCAGATCCTATCTCGCCAACAGCTTGAGCTGTAGAAGATCTGACCCCCCCATCCTCATCTTGAGACATTTGCTCTAACAAGGCTAAGCCTTTTTCACTGCCTATTTTGCCAACCGATAGAGCCACAAAAGATCTGACCCCCCCATTCTCATCTTGAGACATTTGCTCTAACAAGGCTAAGTCTTTTTCACTGCCTATTTTGCCAACCGATAGAGCCACAAAAGATCTGACCCCCCCATCCTCATCTTGAAACATCCGCTTTAATATATCCAGGCCATCTTCACTGCCTAACTCGCCAACCGATCGAGCCACAGAATATCTAACCCACCTGTTTTTATCTTGAGACATTTGCTCCAACAAGGCTAAGCCCTTTTCACTGCCTATTTTGCCAACCGCGAGAGCCACAGAATATCTAACCCACCTGTTTTTATCTTGAGACATTTGCTCCAACAAGGCTAAGCCCTTTTCATCGCCCATCCAGCCAACCGATCGAGCCACAGAAGCTCTGACTCTCCCGTCCTCATCTTGAGACATTTGCTCTAACAAGGCTAAGCCCTTTTCACTGCCTATTTTGCCAACCGCGAGAGCCACAGAAGATCTGACTCTCCCGTCCTCATCTTGAGACATTTGCTCCAACAAGGCTAAGCCCTCTTCATCGCCTATCTCACCAACAGCTTGAGCTGTAGAAGATCTGACTGCCCCATCCTTATCTTGAGACATTTGCTCCAACAAGGCTAAGCCCTTTTCACCGCCTATCTCGCCAACAGCTTGAGCTGTAGAAGATCTGACTGCCCCATCCTTATCTTGGGACATTTGCTCCAACAAGGCTAAGCCCTTTTCACCGCCTATCTCGCCAACAGCTTGAGCCACAGAAGATCTGACTTTCTCGTTCTCATCTTGAGATAACCGCTTTAATATATCCAGGCCATCTTCACTGCCTAACTCGCCAACCGATCGAGCCACAGAAGATCTGACTTCCCCGTCCTCATCTTGAGACAACTGTTTAAGCAACTTCCATTCTTCTTGAGCGCCTGTCCAGCCCAGCGCTTGAATTATCTCTCGCGCCCTAAACCCTTGACTTTGAGACAGCAGTTGAAAAGCCTGCAGCTCGGCTTCTGTGTCTTGCGTATTTGACAGCGCGCGAAGCAATCTCATATTTTTACTGCCGCTTTTAATCTCCTCCAGCAAAGCAGTAATCACAGCCTCAGACGAATCTAAAGCCAAAGCCAGCCGATCCAACCCTCTCGCATTCTCAAAAAATCCAGCCTCTTTATATATGCAGCTTAAAGCCTGAAATAAATGCTCTCTCCCCTCATCCGCTAAAAATACAGCCTTTCTTAAGCGATGGAATGTTTCCCGTTTTTCCTCACAGCTTCCCCCTTCGCTAATTCTCTCTTCTCCTAAAGCGCAAGAGGGAAAGGCTTGGGATAGACCCTCCCTTAAACCTTTGTCTAAAGGGAAATGACTGCTCTCCCCATTTTGAGTTTCTTTTGAAAAACAGGAAATGGGCTGGCTCTCAAAAATCCTCTTTCCTCCTAAAGCGCAAGAGGGAAAGGCTCTCCGCAAATCCCCGCTCAATGCCTCATCTAAAGCCCAATGATAGCTCTCCTCCTTTTGAATCTCTTCGGAAAAACAAGATCGCGCTTTGTTTTGGCACCTCCTCTTTAGCCGTTTTCCCAACATTCCCAGCTTATAGGCGTTCAACATTCCCGCTCCGTTTTTTCTCGGCTTTTCATGGGAGTGAATTGTGGGCAAAGCCGTCCGCTGTAATAAGAGCTTGGCCTCTTCTGGAGAGGGATGATAGCCGGACAGCCACTCAAAGCCAGCCAAGCTGGCCATCACCAAAGGGGCCGCTCCGCTGGTCCCTCCAAACAACATCTCATAATCGCCGCCCTGAATAGCGGAAGTGATATAGTTGTCAGAAGGGGCCACAATAGCCACTTCCTCCCCCTCTTGAGAAAAACCGCTGACCAAAGCTCCGGGGGATAGACTCCCAACGAGAATGGCGCCAAAATCTTTTGCCGCCTGAATCATAAAGCCATGTATTGGCTCCGGAAAATTATTTCCAGAGGAATTAACTAAAATAGAGGGAGGAGATAAGCTTTCAAAACTTTCATAAATGATTTGATTATTCCAATGTATGGAATGATTGATAAAAGAGGATGGATTTTGTTTGATTCTTCTCGTTGTCATTTTGTATGCGGAAATTTTTATTAATGGCTCAAAAAGATCTATATTAAAGACTAAAATTTTATCATGTAATTCCGGTAACACCGCCTGTGGCCCCTCGTCAGAAATTAAATTTTTAACCAATTCATCGTGGCTATTTGCCACATCATCAATAACAGAAATAAAATGTGGTTTTGCGGGCGGTGGATATTTTTCCAGCTCCTCCCTTAAAAGGTCAGAGCCTATCAGCTCCTGCGCCCAGTAATCGGAAAGCTCTCCCTTTTTTAAGCTATGAGAATCGGAAACAATCCCGCAAGATCTAATATTTAGAGGATTTAATATCTCCTCTCCCCTCAAAGCGCCTTCGCTAAATAAGGCTAAGCCCTCTTCTATCTCGCCAAACGCTTGAGACACAGAAGAGCTGACTCGCCTGTCCTCAGCTTGAGACATTTGCTCTAACTCAGCCACAGACGGCTGGATTTTAACATCCAGCCCTTCCGCATGAGAAAGCGCTAAAGCGCCCGACAGAAAAACCGCGCCGATCGCGATCCGGCCAATGATGCCGAATCCCCCTGTCCAAAAATACAGCCCAAATTTAAAAAATCCCTGTTTCGAAAATGCAAAAAGCCGTAAAAAATAAAACACAAGCCAGTCATTAAAAAAACTCTTTATTATTGTTTTCATAGATATAAAACTCCTTTGCTCATTAAAAAAACTCTTTATTATCGTTTTCATATCTGCCTTCCGCCGCTATAGATCTGCTTGCGCTTTACTGCTTTTGCTTGCGCCGCTCCCTCTCTTGAATAACCATTTGCGCGAATAACTCCATACCCCCCTCATCGCCCATCCAGGCAGCCACTTGAGCCACAGAAGATCTGACTTCCCTGCTTTCGTCCTGAGATAACCGCTTTAATATATTCAGGCCCTCTTCACTGCCTATCTCGCCAACAGCTTGAGCCACAGAAGCTCTGACTTCCCCGTCCTCATCCTGAGACATTTGCCTTAATATATCCAGACCCTCTTCACTGCCTATCTTGCCAACAGCTTGAGCTACAGAAGATCTGACTTCCCCGTCCTCATCCTGAGACATTTGCCTTAATATATTCAGGCCCTCTTCACTGCCTATCTTGCCAACCGCTTGAGCCACAAAAGATCTGACTTCCCCGTCCTCATCTTGAGACATTTGCCTTAATATATCCAGACCCTCTTCACTGCCTATCTCGCCAACAGCTTGAGCCACAGAAGATCTGACTTCCCCGTCCTCATCTTGAGACATTTGCTCTAACAAGGCTAAGCCCTTTGCGCCGCCTATCTCGCCAACCGCTTGAGCCATAGAAGATCTGACTGCCCTATTTTCATCTCGAGACACCTTTTTAAATAACTCCCAGTCCTCTGGAGCGCCTGTCCAGCCCAGCGCCTGAATTATCTCTTGCATCCTAAACCCTTGACTTTGAGACAGCATTTGAAAAGCCTGCAGTGTGGCTTTTGTGTCTTGCGTATTTGACAGCGCGCGAATCAATCTCATATTTTTACTGCCTCTCTTGATCTCCTCTGCCAGCAAATCCGCAGTCATATCTTTAGATGAGCCTAAAGCCAGCCGATCCAAACCTTTCGCATTCTCAAAAAATCCAGCCTCTTTATATATACAGCTTAAAGTTTTAAATAAAAACTCTCTTCCCTCATTCTCTAAAAAAACAGCCTTTCTCAGCCGATGGAATGCCTCTCGCTTTTCCTCACAGCTTCCCCCTTCGCTAACCCCCTTTTTCCCTAAAGCGCAAGAGGGAAACACCCTCCACAAATCCTCGCTCAATGTCTCATCCGCAGGGAAATGATAGATCTCCTCCTTTTGAATTTCTTTTGAAAAACAGGAAATGGGCTGGCCCTCACATTTTCTTTTTAAACGCTGTCCTAAAATTCCCAGCTTATAGCTGTTCAGCATTCCCGCTCCGTTTTTTCTCGGCTTTTCATGGGAGTGAATCGTTGGCAAAGCTGTCCGCTGTAATAAGAGCTTAGCCTCTTTTGGAGAGGGATGATAGCCAGACAGCCACTCAAAGCCAGCCAAACTTCCTGTGGCCAAAGGGGCCGCTCCGCTGGTCCCTCCAAACTCCTTATAATCGCCCTGAACAGCGGAAATAATGTAATCGTCAGAAGGGGCTAAGATTGTCACTTCCTCCCCCTCTTGAGAAAAACCGCTGGCCACACCGCGGGGAGAAAGGCTCCCAATGAGAATAGCGCCAAAATCTTTTGCCGCCCGACTCTTTTCTCTAAATAACGGGGATGGAAATTTATTTCCAGAGCTAGCAACTAAAATAGAGGGAGGAGATAAAAGCTTAAAAAAATTATATTCACCTGTGTTCCAGTAATATGAAGTATTGATAAAAGAGGGGGAATGGCCCTTGAATATTTTTAAAATGACTTTTTTTCTCATATCTGTGACTGACAAAAAGATGTCTAAAATATAATCCATTTTGTTAATTTGGAAAATTTTATCATGTAACTCCGGCAAAACCGCCTGCGGCCCTTCGTCAGAAACTAAATTTTTAACCAATTCATCGTGATTATCTTTCTTCAAATCAATAACAGAAATAAAATTGTGCTTTGCGGGCGGAGGATATTTTTCCAGCTCCTCCCTCAACAGGTCAGAGCCTATTAGCTCCTGCGCCCAATAATCGGAAAGCCCTCCCTTTTTTAAGCCATAAGAGTCGGAAATAATCCCGCAAGATCTAATATTTAGAGGCTTTAAGCTCTCCTCTTTAACCGGGCGATGATTCTCCTCTTTAGCAGAGGGGCATTTTAAGCAATCTTCCTCTGGCCGCAAATCGGCTGGCCGGCCAAAAGGCGCTTGATCTATTTGCCATCTGTTTTGAATATCAAAATGATGATTCTCTTTTCTCTCTTGAGGAAATCCCGACTCAAACTCCGGCAAAGCCTCTTCCCTCAAAGCGCCTTCGCTAAATAAAGCTAAGCCCTCTTCTATCTCGCCAAACGCTGACACAGAAGACCTGACTCGCCTGTCCTCAGCTTGAGACATTTGCTCTAACAAGGCTAAGCCCTCTTCACCGCCTATCCGGCCAACAGCTTGAGACACAGAAGAGCTGACTCGCCTGCCATCAGCTTGAGACATTTGCTTTAACTCAGCCACAGACGGCTGGGTTTTAACATCCAGCCCTTCCGCATGAGACAAAGCCAAACCGCCCGCCAGCAAACCCGCGCCGATCGCGATCCGGCCCATTAAGCCACATCCTCTCATCCAAAAATACAGGACGGATTTACAAAATCCCTGTTTCGAAAACGCAAAAAGCCGCAAAAAATAAAACACAAGCCGGCCATTAAAAAAGCGCTTTATTATTGTTTTTATAGATATAAAACCCCTTCTCCGTCTGTATGACAGCCCTCCTAAAGCCAAAAAGCCAGAACCGCTTTTTAAAATTTTGGCTCATTATGATTATCTATCACAGCTATTGGGCTTATTGCAAAAAATTCCAAAAAAAATTATTATTTTGTAAAATTTTCACTCCAGCGGCTGGAGAGCTATCTCACTAAGAGCAAAAAACCAGCTTTTTTGGGTATTATATATAGAGTTTATGGGGCTGTGGCTTATCTGAGAGCGGATGAAAGCTCAGCCACGCATGCGGAAAAGCAAGGTCTGTTTGTCATCAGAGCTGCCGGCAACAGCGCCAGCGTCATCAATAAAAAAGATTTTAAGCCAAAAGCATTTGCTTAGCCTCCTTCCCTGTCATAAAAAGCCAGGCAAAATGAGCCTATTTTTTAAAGCTTAGCTCTTCCCTAAAATGATCCTCAAAAGAAAAGGTTTGAAGGGGAGGCCATCCCTCTAAGCCCTCTAACTGCTCCCGCAAAGAGGGATGGCCGTAAACCAAAGCCTGAAGAGGCTTAGACAGCACAAACTCCTGGATGAGCCTATTAACCTCATCGAGGGATATGTCATTTAAAATATTCAAATAATTGTCCAAAAACTTGGAGTCCACGCCAAGATAATAGGTGTAATACACCAACTGCCGCAGTTGATTTTCCGGAGTCTCTATGCGCCTTAAATACCGGCTTTTCATCCCCTGTTTAGCTCTGTTCAGCTCCGCTAAGCTGACGCCTTTTTCACGAAAGGCTTTTAAAACAGAAAGAGTCTGGCTCAAAAACTCCTTTGCGGAATCTGTTTTTGTGGAGCCGGATACTCCAAAAACCCCATACAGCCGGCCAAAATCAATGGACGAATAAGCGCCGTAAGTCAGCCCCCTTTTATCCCTTAGCTCCTCATACAAGCGGTTTTCAGCGCCATAGCCTAAAATGGCATTTGCGAGATTTAAAGCTAAAAACTTTCTGGGATTTTCTGTTGGAAAAGCGGATATAGGATACCCCAGTATAATATTGGCCTGAGCCAAATCCTTTTTAGTGAAAAGCCTAAAGCTGGCTGGAGGCTGGGGAATGGAAAAGCCCTCCGCCGGCTGGCCCCGATAAATAAAATGGCGCTCAAAAAAAGAAATGATCTTTTGTTTAAGCCGCTTGTCATACTGGCCCGCCGCTATCAGAACAGGCTCCCCCTCTAAAAAGCGCTGTTTATAAAAGCTCTTTATATCCTCTAATGTGATTTGCAAGAGAGACAGCAATGTCCCCTGGCGGCTTTCTCCAACAGGGCCGGGAAACAAGCCTTTTCGCCATAATTCCGAGGCCACAGCGGAAGGCTGATCTAAAGCGGCTAATCTGCTCTTTAAGAGCTGTTTTTTCAAAATTTCCATTTCCTCCTCTTGAAAATGAGGGGCTGTTAAAATTTTTTCAAAAAGCTCCCACAGCTTTTCCCCGTGCCAGCTTAAGCCGCTGAGCGCTATATCAGCTGTTTGGCGGCCGACTTGTATCTCCAGCTCTGTCCCCAGCTGATTAAGCTCCTCCTGCAAGGCTTCAGAATCCAACCCGCCGGCGCCCTGCTCGCTCAAAAGCGCTGTAAAATAAGATAAGCCGCTTTTTCCCTCTGGATCATAATCTGAGCCGGCCCTGGGGAAAAACATCTGATATTGGATAAAGGGCAGGCTTTCATCCTTTAAAAAAAGAATTTTTAAGCCGGAGCTTGCGCGAATCTCCTGATGGCCTAAAGGAGACAGATTATTGACGCTGTTTAACATAAAGTATCCAAAAATGAGAAAGACAAAAACAAATAAAATTATTTTTCTGTTTCGTTTTTTCATAAACACAGATCTTAGCGGATTTTATATGGGCTGAATTAAAATGCTCTCGGCGGCTGGCCGGGAGAGAAATCAGATTTTTCCAGCCAATATCAGGCCGGCGCCAATCATCTCGCCTTTCCCGGCTTTAAAATCACATACGACAGCTTAGCCACAGCTAATCATTTTGCTTTTCCCGGCTTTAAAATCACATAAAACAGCTTGGCCACAGCTAATCATTTTGCTTTTCCCGGCTTTAAAATCACATACGACAGCTTGTCCGGCGCCAAATATTTTTCCCCTGTTTTTTGAATAAACTCCGGCGATATATTATCCAACAAATCGAATTTGTCATACAATTTTTTGTAATCATTGAGCTGAATTTCATAATCCGCCAGAAGTCTGGCTCGGGAAGCGCTTCTTTTAAGGGAAAAAACCATATTTTTCATTTGCATATTTTTTGACTTTTCCAAAGAGCGCCGGTTAATCCCCCGCAAAAGCCCTTGTTTTATCTCCTCCAGAACAGCCTTTTTAATCTCCTTCTCTTTTGAAAGATCAGGCAAGGGATAAGACACAAGCGCCACGCTGTAATCCAGAAAGCTCCACAAACGAAATGAGATGGAGGGGAGCAATTTATCCTCACGAGCTATTTTTTTATATAGCCAAGAGGATTCCCCAGCGCCCAGGATATGGCTGATAATCTCCAAAGCATAAGCTTCCTTAGAGGCGAAAGGGGGGCCTATATAAGCCATAACAGCATGAGGCGATTGAACATCCTTAACCGCAACGCGGGAGCGGGCTTTTGTCCGCTCCGGCTCCGGCGATTTAATCTCTTTTGGAATGTCTTTAGAGGGCAAAGGGCCAAAATACCGCTCAATATATTTTTTGGCTTTGGCGGGGGGGAATTTGCCTGAAATCACAAGGACCGCGTTATTAGGAGAATAATAAGTCTCATACCATGACCTTAAGCTCTCAAGAGTGTAAGCGGAAATATCCTCTTTATAGCCAATAATGGGCTGGCGGTAAGGGTGTTTTGTGAAAAGCAAATCAAAAAGATTTTCCAGCAGGAAGCCAAAAGGCGAGTTATCCACTCGCAAAAGCCTTTCCTCCTGGACAGTTTTTTTCTCTTTATCCAATATCTCCTGGCTGAGAGTCAGCCGGGACATTCTGTCCGATTCCACATCTAAAATCAGCTCCAGCTTATCTGGCGGGAACCCCGCATGATAGGCTGTCCAGTCCTTTGAGGTCCAGGCGTTATGGCCTATAACGCCATTATCTCCATAAGCCCGATCAAAACTAGGGTATTTTTTTGTCCCCCTAAACATCAAATGCTCAAACATGTGGGATATCCCTGTAATTCCCGGCTTTTCATGCCGGCTTCCCACAGCGACTCCTAAAATATAAGACGCTGTATTGACTTTGCTGTCAGGGTTTAACAAAACCCGCAAGCCGTTTTTAAGCGTGTATTTTTCAACAGGAATGTGAATTTTAGAGGATAGCTTTTCAGAAGCGGAAGGCGAAGGCATAAGGCAAACTATAAAAAGAGCGATTGTTTTAATGGCTGTTTCCGGCAGTCTATTTTTATTCAGGCTCATAACAATTTAAGAGGGCTGTTTTTAATGATTTTTAATAAAAGCTCCGGGCAGTTTTCCTTCTTACTCAGTCTATTTTTAGTCAGGCTCATAACAACTCAAGAGGTCTGTTTCTAATGATTCTTAATAAAGCCTTTTCCTGTCTCTTTTTATCCATGGATCGTCCTCGAAAAATGGACAGTTCACTTGGAATAACCCTGTTCATAAATCAATAAGCTCTGATTGTCAAGGCTGAAGCGCCTCCGCCGTGTCCTATAAAAGCCCTCAATATAGTTACAGCATTCCTTTTTAATGTCTTCTAAAACAAGTCCTTTTAAATTGATCCGGCGGTTTATCAGCGCCGCTTTCAAAAGCTTGAAAAATCGGCTGAAACAGGAGCAATGAGCTTATCCACCGAGCTATTTTCAAGCCGGCGCGCTTATTCCCATATCTTTTTAAACAATAGCTGATTCTCATTTCAGGCCACAAACAATAAGCCAGTTTATGCTTTTTTAAACTGGGCCGGCTCTCTGGACTTATTCACAAGACCGGTCTGTCTTTTCCAGAGTCCAAACTTCACTTGATCGGGACGGGCAGGCCAATCTCACCCGCTTTTTGCCCTCCTTGCGGCTGGAGCCTTCAAAGCTAAGCCTGGATCTGGAAAATTAAAGATCACAATGGGATTTAGGCCACAAAGCCATCTCAACTTGCTGTTTTTTTAAAAGAAAACGCCCCCTCTTTTAGCCGTTTTACATTAAAATAGCCCATTTTAAGCGCCTCGCTTATATTTTATCCTGCCGGGTTTGAAATTTAAGACAAATGATTATACAACCAAATTAGCCGCAAACAGGGAACAAAATAAATGCGACGGGTTTGAAATTTAAGACAAATGATTATACAACCAAATTAGCCGCAAACAGGGAACAAAATAAATGCGACGGGTTTGAAATTTAAGACAAATGATTATACAACCAAATTAGCCGCAAACAGGGAACAAAATAAATGCGACGGGTTTGAAATTTAAGACAAATGATTATACAACAAGTTTTAGCCGCAAAACGGGAATGGAATAAATGCGCCGGGTTTGAAATTTCATGTTTTTATTTTTGGAGGGCTTAAAATTTGATCAGTTTAAAATCTCAGCCCGCGCGGAATTTTTAAAACTCAAAGCCGGCATAAAAAGGCTCAACAATGAATGTTATTGAAATCAGCTGTCCCGCCAAAACTTTTATACTGGGAGAGTATGCTGTTTTAGATGGCGGGCCGGCTATTGTCTTAAATACAGCTCCGCGGTTTTCCTGCAGGATTCAAAAAACCTCAAAGCCCGCTGTGTTGGATTTAGCCGAAAACAGTCCGGCCGGCCAATGGGTGAAAAAAAACGCCAATGACTTTCAAAGCGCGCAGTTTGAATGGAGCGTTCCTTATAAGCAAAAAGGGGGGCTGGGGTTTTCCTCCGCTCAGTTTAACATTTTATACGCCTACAGCTTTATTTTAAGAGAGGGAAGCATTGATCAAATCAAGCCTCAGGATATTTGGAGAAGCTACCGCAGTCTCAAATTTGACGGCTTTTTGCCTAGCGGAGCGGATGTGATAACCCAATGGGTGGGGGGAGTGAGCGTGTTTGAGCAGAAGCCTCTATCCGTTGAGACTTTAACCTCCTCTCTTCCTGATCTCCAGTGTATGGTTTTGCGGACCGGAGATTATTTTGAAACTTATAAGTATCTCCGGGATTTTAACCTGCCGGATGTCTCCGATTTGAAAAAAATCTCTCAACAGGGAGTTCAAGCCATCAAACAGAGGGATGAGGCGGGTTTTCTGGAGGCTGTCAATGACTACAGAAAAGCCCTGCAAAGGGGGAATTATATCACAGAGAAAAGCCGGGAGATTATTGACAAGCTCATCAAATCCAAAGCCATTAAAGCCTGCAAAGCCTGCGGAGCTATGGGGGCGGAAACCTTAATTGCCTTTTACAAAAAAGAGGAGGAGGAGGAGGTTAAAAAAGAAGTCTCTTTTTTAGAATGCGTCACAGATGGAGGCCAAATCACTTATGGCGTGACTTTTCAGAGAATCACAAAGGCGGAAAAGGAGTCCTCTTGAGCTGGACAGCCACAGCTCCCTCCAACATAGCGCTTATCAAGTATATGGGCAAAGCCGGCCCCTCGGCCCTTTTGCCCCAAAGGCGCGGCTTTGAGCATCTGTCAAAAAAAGACAAAGCGGATTTGCGCTTTAAAAATTTGAGCATAAACCCCTCTCTGTCTTACACATTAAATCACTTTGCGACAAAAGCTCTAATTGAAGAGTCGGACAGAGATCAATGGGCCCCTTTTGCAAAAGATCCCTTCTCCGGGGAAAAACTTTACAGCGCCTCCAAAAAAACACATTTTAAAACAGCGCTTTCCGCCCCCGCGCAAAAAAAATTTTTAGATTTCTTTCAGTTCCTCAAAAGAGCGCTCTTGATTTCCGGAAATTACACTGTCCGCTCGCAAAACAATTTTCCCATGTCCGCCGGCGCCGCAAGCTCCGCCTCCAGCTTTGCGGCCTTAACTCTAGCCACTTTCAAACTGGCAAAAGATCGATCCTCCGGCGGAGAAAATCTAAAAAATATAAGCGCCAAAACTTTGGCTGGATTAAGCCGTGTCGGCTCAGGCTCATCCTGCCGCTCTTTTTTTTCCCCTTGGGCGCTTTGGACAGATGAGGGCGCGGGGAGCTTTCAAACGGCTTGCCCCCGCCTCCTCCATCAACTGCTTGTTGTCGATTCTCAAGCTAAACCGGCCAGCTCCACACAAGCGCACATCCTGGCGGAGACAAGCCCCCGCTTTAAAGGGCGGGCGGAGAGAGCCAAAACAAGACTGCAAGCTCTGGCCAAAGCCTTGCGCCGGCCGGATTGGAGGCAATGCTTTGAGATATGCTATGAGGAGTTTTTAGATATGCACTCTTTGTTTGAGACCGCCCGGCCCCCTATAAAATACAAAAACAGCGACAGCCAAAAAGCCTTAAATTGCGTAAATGATTATTGGCAAAAAAACAAGGACGGGCCTTTGGCCACTATGGACGCCGGAGCCAACATTCATCTGCTCTATCGGCCGGATCAAGAGGAGCAAAGGGAAGAGATAACAAGCCTCCTCAAGGATTATATTGTTTTATCCTCAGCCTCTTTGAACATTAAATAGCCATGTTTCGGGTTTTACCGTAAAAAAACTTCACTCCAAAAAGCTTTTCACTCAAGCTATAGCTTAAAAGCCCTCATACAAAGGCTTTTAGCCAAAAAAGCTGAAAGCGAAAAAGCCCTCCAAAAAAGAACAAAGCTTTTTTTGATTTCTCCTTAGAAAGGAGGTGATCCAGCCGCAGGTTCCCCTACGGCTACCTTGTTACGACTTCACCCCAATCATCAATCGCGCCTTGGACGCTTGTCTCCCGAAGGTTGTCAAACAGCTTCTGGCGCAATCAACTTTCATGGTGTGACGGGCGGTGTGTACAAGGCCCGGGAACGTATTCACCGCGGCATGCTGATCCGCGATTACTAGCGATTTCAACTTCATGCAATCGAGTTGCAGATTGCAATCCGAACTGGGACCGATTTTAAGAGATTAGCTCCACCTTGCGGCTTGGCAACCCTCTGTATCGGCCATTGTAGCACGTGTGTAGCCCTGGATATAAAGGCCATGAGGACTTGACGTCATCCCCGCCTTCCTCCGACTCAGTGTCGGCAGTTTGCCTAGAGTGCTCAACTGAATGGTCGCAACTAAGCATAGGGGTTGCGCTCGTTATAGGACTTAACCCAACATCTCACGACACGAGCTGACGACAGCCATGCAGCGCCTGTCCAGAAGCCCGAAGGCGACCTTGTTTCCAAGTGTCTTCCTCTGGATGTCAAACCCAGGTAAGGTTTTTCGCGTATCATCGAATTAAACCACATGCTCCACCGCTTGTGCGGGCCCCCGTCAATTTCTTTGAGTTTTAATCTTGCGACCGTACTCCCCAGGCGGGACACTTAACGCGTTAGCTCCGGCGCTGATGGGGTAAAATCCATCAACACCAAGTGTCCATTGTTTACGGCGTGGACTACCAGGGCATCTAATCCTGTTTGCTCCCCACGCTTTCGGATCTCAGCGTCAGTGTTGGACCAGGCAACCGCCTTCGCCGCCGGTATTCCTCCTGATATCTACGCATTTCACCACTACACCAGGAATTCCATTGCCCTCTTCCAAACTCAAGTTTTGCAGTATCAAAAGCGCTTCTTAGGTTGAGCCTAAGGCTTTCACTTCTGACTGGCAAAACCGCCTACACCCGCTTTACGCCCAATAATTCCGGACAACGCTTGGACCCCTCGTCTTACCGCAGCTGCTGGCACGAAGTTAGCCGGTCCTTTCTCCTTGACTAAACTCATTTTTTTGTTCATCAAGAACAGAGCTTTACAACCCTAAAGCCTTCATCACTCATGTGGCGTCGCTGCGTCAGGGTTTCCCCCATTGCGCAAGATTCCCTACTGCTGCCTCCCGTAGGAGTTTGGGCCGTGTCTCAGTCCCAATGTGACTGATCATCCTCTCAGACCAGTTGCCGATCATCGTCTTGGCAGGCTCTTACCCCGCCAACTAACTAATCGGACGCAGACCGATCTTCAGGCAATAAATCTTTGACCCCTATATCCTCGGATATTGTGGTCTTATGCGGTATTATCCAGCCTTTCGGCCGGCTATCCCCCACCTGAAGGTACGTTATCCACGCGTTACTCACCCGTTCGCCACTTTACTTGCCCCCGAAGGAGCTTTCTCGTTCGACTTGCATGTATTAGGCGCGCCACCAGCGTTTGTCCTGAGCCAGAATCAAACTCTCCACTTAAAATCTGAAGAATTCTATTAAGACTCTACAAATACTTTTCAAAAATAAAACCCTTGAAGATATAATCTTCGCAGGTCCCGAAACAAATGACTATTTAATTTTCAAAGAGCGATACAGCTGGCTTGAAAAACCCGCTTTATAAAGCTTTGCGGAGAATATTCAAAACCAAAACAGGCTAACACTTTACAAAATTAAAAAGCGAGGTCAACTATTTTTTAGCTATTTCAGCTAAAAAGCCTCTTTTTGCCCTCTAAATTGCGCTTTTTAAGCCAAACTTCGCTTTGTGTCATAAACTTCGCTGGAAAATCCTTGCCCTAAATTGCGCCTTTTTGAGGCCAAACTTCGCTTTATGGCATTAAACTTCGCTGGAAAATCCTTTGTTTTAAATGCGCTTTTTTGAGGCCAGAAAGCCTCCACAAACAGAAAAAAAAGCCTTTTTGAGCGCTTAAGATTTAGCTAAAAGCTGATCTAGCTTGGATTCTAAGCCAGCCAGCCTTTTATCAAAACGAACTTGACCGGCCTCTAAACCATCCAGCCTTGTGTCAAAGCGAGCCTGCCCAGATTTTAAAGCGGCTATATTATCTTTTAGAGGGCCTATTTTAGCATCCAACAAAATGTTAAAAGCGGGAAACAGGCCAAAAAAAAATAAATAAAGTTATTAAAGGCGCTATATCCTTTAAAAATTCCATAATTCCTCTTTGTTTTTTCCCCTTTATATATATTATGCCCTTATGCCCTCACATCCTGCAACTATACACTTTAATGCCAGGGCGCTGTCAATAAAAATACTGATTTTTCGCAAATGTTGCGGACTTTCTATTCCCTTAAAGCATTTATCTTTGCGCTGTCAGCCTGGGTTTAATTCAGGGGGAAATTCATATAAAAAAAGTTGACAAAGCGGCAAATATACATTTAAACATGAGGATATGCGGCTCTTTCACAGTTTATTATTCGCCTTTATTGTTTTTGGCTTAATGGCCTGCGCCACTACAAAGGCGCCTCAAAAATCTAATTTAACACTGGGAGTGATAAAAACAAGAATACAGGAAGGCGTCACTTCACAAGCGGAAATTGTCCGCTTGATAGGCTCTCCCAACATTATTACAAAAAACAAAGAGGGACAGGAAGTATGGACTTACAGCCGCCAATCGTTTGACGCTGAGTCTGGCGGATTTGGCGGCGGAGTATTGATCTTTGGAGGATCTCAAGCTTTTTCTTCCGCCTCCTCCAAAAGTTTTGATCTCATTATTACCTTTAACGACAAAAATTTAGTCCAAAATTATTCTGTTATCAGCTCTCAATTTTAAAAAGGAGGTTTTTCCATGAGATTATTATTGTTTTCCCTTTTGCTCGCTGGCTGCGCAACCACACAAATCTCCCCTCAACAAAGAAGGGCCCTGCAAGTCAAGCTGTTTGAGGCGGATTATAAAACTGTTTTCAGATCGTTTAAAACAGTCTTGCAGGATGAGGGATATATTATTAAAAATCAAGATATGCAAGGGGGGCTGATAGTGGCGCATGCATCTAAATCAGCTGGAGTCGGCTCGGTCGCTCTGGCTATTCTGGCTAAAACGGATAATTATCGCACGGGATTCACTTACGAAGTTTCAGTTAATTTAGAGAAAACAGGCAAAAATCAGGTCGAGACTCGCGTGATTATTCAAAAAACAAGCATATACAGCCGGGGCGGATCAACTGGAAGAGAAATTCTCAGCCCTGAGCTATATAGAAACATTTATTCAAAAGTGGCTGTGGAAGTCCAGCGCAGAAAAGCCCAAAACAAGTAAAGGCTCTATAAAGATCACTAAGCGCCTATCAACTCCTGAGTTCGCCCTTACAAAGGTCCTGTTCCTATAAGTTATTGATTTTACTATAATTTTTCTTGTCAAGCCATAAGTTAAGACATACTAGGAAAAAAATCAGAATCCACTATATTTATAGCAATTTTTATACTAAACTAAGGTCTAAAAGGGCGAACTCGGGATCAACTTTGCGACAACAGCTTTACGAAAAGCGCCTATCAACTTTGCGCTAACAGCTTTACGGAAAACTCCCATCAAATTCGCGACAACAGCTTTACGGAAAACTCCCATCAAATTCGCGACAACAGCTTTACGGAAAACTCCCATCAAATTCGCGCTAACAGCTTTACGGAAAACTCCCATCAAATTCGCGACAACAGCTTTACGGAAAACTCCCATCAAATTCGCGCTAACAGCTTTTACGGAAAGCGCCTATCAACTTTGCGACAACAGCTTTACGAAAAGCGCCAAATCTTTTTGGCCTGCTGAGCCAGCCACTCTTGCTGGCGGGCAATAGAGCTTTCATTCCATTTATCATACTGCAGGCATTGCTCAGTAATTTTGAAAGAGCTTTTTTGGAAATAGGCTTTCTTCTTTTCGTCAAACCCTTTATTTCCCGCGGAGATATTTGATCGGGGCGATAAAAGAGTCATATTCCCAATGCGATGGATCCAATCCTCCAAATTGTCCCCGCTTTCACAATTTTTAACCCATTCCTCAGAGGGGTTTTTTGGCAAAATATGCTCTAAAGAGGTTTCCTCAAAAGGAGGGCATTTTGGATTTAAGCTTTTTTCAATCCTATACAAAAAGTATCTGGCTTTTTTATCTGTCTGCTGTGTTTTAAATGTTTTTTCCTTAAAAGCGCTCACAAACTCCTCATCGGAGGGATATATGTTTTTTAAAATCTCACGGGCCGTTTTATCAGGAGAAATGTCCGATGACTGTTTTATGGCTTTGGCTGTTTTAGAGTAAGCGCTTTCCTGGTCCCAGCGCCCTTTTCCGCATATAATATTATACCGGACGGAAAGAGTTTCAATATAATACACAAATTTTATAAAATCCTTTGGGCTGAATCTGTGAAATCCAGAGATCAAAGCGCTCTGCGGCGCCACAATATTAAACCAATTCAGCATTCTTAAACTGAGTTTTAAGCTTTCCTTATTGTAGGCTCCCTCTTTGCAGAGCTTCCAAAACTCATCACCTTCATATTGAAGAGCGGAATAAATTTGAGAGTTTTCCTGCAGGGCATTCAAATACTCTGTCGCGCCTTGGGCATCTTTTAAGCTTGTTTTTATGGCTTTAAACAGCTCGCTGGCGCGGGTAAAATCCTTCCGGCTGTTCCAATCCACTCGGATAAAATCCGAAAATTTATGCTTTCCGAGCTGATTTATAATATTGCTCCATTTGTCCTCCAGCCCTTTAATCTTCTCATCGGGCAAATTTCCCCGGCTGTCAATAAGAGAAAAAATATAATTCTTTACCAAGTCGGGGGTGGATAGCTGAACTCCGCGCGCGTTTAAAGTCTCAAACACTGTGTAAGCGTTAATATCGCTTCCCACAGTTATCACAGTAAAAAACAAATGCCTGGCCAAAGACTCAACCAGGCGGGCAGTCTTTTCGCCTGTCAGCTCATTTTGAAAGTGAGATTTTATTTCCTTTTGAAAATACTTAAGAGCTTCCCCCATAAGCTTTTCCGATCGGTTGATCTTTCTTATAGGCGGATCCTGCAAGTCACAAAGATATGTTTTAAAATGCCGGTCATTGTTCCGGTTTAAATTTAACTTATATTCCAACTGAAGAGACACCGGATCTGTAAATCCTATAAAACTGCTCTTAATGGCCTCCATTCTTTTTTTGTTTTTTTCAGGCTCCGCGCTGCTGTCTTTTAAATTTTTTAGCTCCCGAAGGACAGCTAAAATTAAAATGCTGATGGTCGTCAGCCGCTGTTGGCCGTCAATGATCGTAAAGTTTGTATTATCTGAAGACTGCAAAACCAGATAGCCCATATAATGGTCGGAATTGGCTTTAGAGGAGGCTATAATGTCCTGCCACAGATCGGCCCACTGCTCTTCTTTCCAGGAGTAATCTCTTTGAAATCGCGGAACGCTGTATTTTAGCCCATTGCCCATCACTTGGCGAAAAGGCAAATTTTTTGTTTCAAATGACATAACAAGCTCAGAATACCCAAAGAAGAGGCAAAAGGCAACACTATCAACAGAGCCGGCGGAAAAGATGGCTTATTCACAGCCTCTGTTAAGCGCGCCGGCTTATAATTTTTCTAAAATTATAAAAACCCACCCCTAATTATTACAAGTTTTTCACACTAGCGGAAGAAATTTTTTAATTGCCAGCCTATCCGCTTTTTGTCATCTAAAACATGTTAAGATAATTTGTTGTCAAGCTTTTCCCGCTTTATATTAAAGACAGAGAAAGGAGGCTGATAAGCCGCGGGCGCTTTTAAATGTTTCAAAATGGGCGCGGCTATACTTTCGCTTCCGAACTTCCGCCGCTTCCGAACTTCCGCTTCCAAGAAAAATTGCGCTGTTTTAAAATTGCCGCCCAATCAATTAAAGCCCCAGCTCTTCGGGAAGGCGGCGCTCCAGCTTTAAAGCCTCCGCCACAGGGCGGGAAGTGACATGGCCTTTATAGACATTTAAGCCTTTTTTTAAGCCGGGATCTTGAGCCAGCGCCTCTTTAAAGCCTTTGTTGGCGATGGCCCGGATATAGGGAAAGCTGGCGCTGGTCAAAGCGTAAGTGGAGGTTCTGGAAACCGCGCTGGGAATATTGGGCACACAGTAATGAATCACATCGTAAAGGCTGTAAACCGGCTCTTCGTGGGAAGTGGGGCGGGCGGTCTCCACACAGCCCCCTTGATCGATGGAAATATCCGCCACCACACTGCGGGGGGGCATGGACTGAATCATCTCTTTTGAGACCAGCTTGGGAGCTTTTCGCCCTTTCAGCAAAACAGAGCCGATGAGAATATCCGCTTTTTCCACAGCTGATAAAATATTGTCTCTGTTGGAGATTAAAAGCTCCGCCCGGCCTTTAAAAAAGCCAGATAAATATTTCAAGCGGCTTTCGCTTATATCTAAAATGGCCGTTTGAGCCTCTAGGCCAACAGCCATCATAGCGGAATGAATGCCGGCTGTTCCGCCTCCTAAAATGACAATGCGGGCTTTTTCCGTGCCCGTGACTCCGCCGGCTAAAATGCCTTTTCCCCCCACAAATTTTTGCAAGTGATACACTCCGTTTTGAAGCGCCACACGGCCGGCCACTTGACTCATGGGTATAAGGAGGGGCAAACTCCCCCGCTCATCCTCAATAGTCTCATAGGCAATCGCCCGCGCCCCTTTAGAGCGAAGGGCGGATGTCAGCTGAGGCTCAGCCGCTAAATGCAAAAAAGTAAAAATAATCTGATCCTCTCTAAAAAAGCCATACTCCTCTGGAAGAGGCTCTTTGACTTTTACGATCATCTCAGCTTTCGCGTAGATCTCCTCTAAAGAGTCAGCCAGCCTGGCCCCCGCTTTTAAATAATCTGAATCCGAAATGCCGCTTCCCTCCCCCGCTGTTTTTTGGACAAGAGCCTGATGCCCCTCCGCGCTGAGCTGCTGAATGTTTGTTTCCGTCAGGCCCACGCGAAACTCTGAGTTTTTAATTTCTTTAGGAAGGCCAATAATCAAAACAAATCCCCTTTCAGCTTTTGCGCTCTTTTTGTTGGCGGAAACTCCTGAGCGACAAATTCCCGCCCTTTGTGTGTCAGCATTCTTCCTCTGGGGGTTTTTTTAATAAAGCCCTTTCTGATCAAATAAGGCTCATAAAACTCCTCCAGAGTGTCTGTCTCCTCACTGAGAGCGGAGGAGAGGGTGTCAATGCCCACAGGGCTTCCCGAAAAGTCAAAAAACAGCATTTTTAAAATTTCTATATCCAGGCGGTTAAGCCCCAGTTTGTTTACCCCCAGCTCTCCCAAGGCGTAGCAGGCCAAGTCTTTGTCGATATGATCTTTTTTGGCGACTTGGGCATAGTCCCTGATTCGCCGGAGGAGGCGATTGACCACGCGGGGCGTGCCTCTGCTTCGGGCCGCTATCTCCTTAGCGCCATCCGGAGAGAGCTTTATTTGCAGTAAGCCGGCGGATCGCTGGACAACGGAGCAAAGAGAGTCCTCATCGTAAAAATCCAGCCTCTCTATAATGCCAAAACGATCCCGAAAGGGAGCTTTTAAAAGGCCTGTTCTGGTTGTGGCGCCTATCAGAGTAAAGGGGGCGATATGAAAGCGGACAGACTGCGCGCCCAAGCCCTCCCCTGTGACAATATCGATAAAAAAATCCTCCATAGCGCTGTAAAGGTATTCCTCCAGATCTGAGCTGAGGCGGTGAATCTCATCAATAAACAAAACGCTTCCGGCCTTTAAGGTTGTGAGGAGGGCGGCTAAGTCCCCTTTCCTCCTGACAGCTGGCCCGGAGGTGGGCACATAGTCCACTTTCATTGTGTCCGCGATGATTCGCGCCAAAGTGGTTTTGCCCAAACCGGGAGGGCCATATAAAAGAGTGTGATCCAAAGGCTCTTTTCTCTCCACAGCCGCGGACACAAAAATTTTAAGCTGTTTTTTAAGGGAGTCTTGGCCCGGAAACTCCTCAAAGCTCTTCGGGCGAAGAGCTTTTTCCAACGGCTTGTCCTCTTCTTGCTGTGTCAAGCCCAACAGGGATTTTGTAGCCATTAAACTGCCCTCTGAAAACCCAGTAATTTTATCTCTTGCGAAATCATACTGATTTTGTTTAAAAACTCGCTGGTTTTCCCTATTATTTGAACTGGAAATTTCAAATCAAATCCATACATGTAATTGATATTTATCCAAAAAGCCATGTTTCAATGTATAGCTTCCGCTGAAATGCCCCGCCAGTCAAGCGCCTTCGCCTCAAGCTGGCATTTTGCGCTATAAGCTTATATTTTTATGGCTAATATCTCATGGGATTTTTTTATATGAGCCTTTGGCTGATATATATTTCTGTTCCCTAAAACTTTAGAGATTCTGGTCTCCCCCTGCCCCATAGTGTATTGCCAATCCGGAAAAACTATTTTATAGCTTTTATAATAATTGAGCGCCTTATCGCAGTTATTATAAGAAAGGATAAAGCCTCCTTTATGGCTTTTTAAGCAGTCTCTCAGCCATTCATGGTTAAAATTATTATGGTAAAAGGGCCTGTTTCTTTCAGGATATACCCCATTAAACATCCGGCTGGTGGGGCAATTCTCTTTTAAAAAATAAGGCGGGTCACAATAAAAAAAATCATTGGGATATTTTTTAAATAATTTCTCAAAAGACAGGTTATAAACTTTTATATCGGCTTTAAAATATCTCAGCTTATCCAGCAATTTGAGATACCGGCCCGTATTAAGGTAAATTTTTGAAGGCCAGCCTATAAAGCTGGGGCCATAGCTTAAAGCGTGATTAAAAAAGAAGCAAACAGCCAGCTGAAGATCGGTCAATTTCCTCTCCCCACTTCTCCATTGCCTGCATATATCCATAACTTTATAATAAGTTTTTCTGTCCGGCTGAAGTTTTTTTAAAGCTCTATATAGCTTTTCCGGCTCTTTAAGCTGGAACTTCCAATAATTCATAAGGGGCTTGTCTATATCTCCCCCTATAACCTTAATCCCCAGCTTTTGAGAGATGGCGATCTCAACGCTGGCGCCTCCAAAAAAAGGGGAGATAAGCCTTTTTATATTAGGCAAATTTTCAATGATATGGCCAACAGCTAAAGACTTCCCGCCGGCGTATCTGATGGGCGAAAGGCACAGCCTTTTATATTTTTGCTTTTTATTTTTAGATAATAGATTTTTCAAAAGCGCTTGGCGCCTCTCTTCAAAAGTCTCCCGAAAAAGAGATGGGGGCGTAAATCTATCCGGCATGTCTATAGATTACTTTATAAGGCTTTCATAAGCTAATCTTTTTTTAACGGCTTGAGCTTTGTCCATTGTGTCAATCACGCAGTTTTTTTAGGCTTTGGTTTTTTCATAATCATTTTTTAGCCTCTTTTTTGGATAGGCTTTAAAATAACAAAACCGCCGGGCTTTAAATTTTTCTTAAAAGCCTCTAACGATAGCAGCAGTTTTTATGGACAACAATTTTAGAAATTTGCTCCTTCCGATTGATTAAAAACACAATTTGCCAAGAGTCTTTTTCTCTGGTTTTAGCGCTTTCAATTATATAAGCCGGAAACATATCGCTAAAATAATGTCCTGTAGGATCTCCAAAAATTTTTCTTATTTCGCCACTGTCTATGCCAATGTATTTCTTTTGATTTTTAAGCAGGGAGCAGGTCATTTTAGCTCTAACAGGCTCATTATCCTCCGAAAGCTTAAACTTTGCGATGTCCAAAGACTCTTCCCCCCACCGCTCGCAGACTGTTTTAAGGCTCATCAGCTCCCCGCGCCAAAAATGCCAAGTCTTAGCGTATATAAAAATAATAACAGCCAGAGCCACAACTACTGCCACTGCTATAGCTATAATTATTTTTTTCATTTTTTAGCCTCTTTGCAAACGCTTTTGACGCCAAAGCCTGTAATAGGCAAAAAAAAGAAAATCCAAACCCAAAGCCTCATAGCTTGAGGCTATAATAAGCTGTTTTTTCTCAAATTGCAAGCCTGTTTTTTTAAAAATATCCTCTTTTAAATAGCCATTTTGCGCTAACCATTTGATCCGGAAAATATAAAACTGAAAATTCAATCAGATATTTACTTTAACATTTTTGATAAACATAGCCTGGACGCCTGAATAAATTAAAAGTGTCAACATAGCAAATGTTTTTATCAGAGGCTTGAGCTTTAGCTTTAGCCAGCAGGCCGGTTTGAGCCTCTGTATTCCAAAAGGGATGGATAATGATCACATTTTTTTGACCGACAGAAAAACCAGACAAAGAGCCAAAATCTTTTGTTGAACATTGCGAAAAGCTTTTGCAAAACCCGTCTCTTGCGCTTTTAGCTGTTTCTTTCCAGCCTTTTAGTTCAGGACTTGAAAAATCATCATCCGCTCCACATTTATAATCCCGGCTGATAAAAGTTTGTAAAAGAGAGACGGCCAGCCTCCAGTCAAGCAAGCCATGATAGTTAATATTGCGATAGGCTTTTAGGCAATCATGGCAAGAGGTTGAGCATTCCCGGATATGCTGTTCAGAATAAAGGCTTTTCATAAATTCGCTGTTTTCCGGTTCTCTAATTTCACTTAAAAGCTCTCTGATTTTTCCTTTTATCTCTGTAGAAAAACCGGCGCCATTTGGCAAATGATCATTCAATCGGATCTCTCCGCCATAAATTTTATTTCGAATTTCTTTTCGAACAATATTTCCTATATCCAACTCTTCCGGATCAATATCCAGGCGCTCAGCCGCTAAAGCCCTTAAAAGAAAAGCTGAGGAATAATAAGCCCCTTTCATGGCAGAATGTTTTCCCAATAAATCCAAGTCCAGACTCTCAGAGACCTCCTTATGAGCTATGCTAAATACTTCAGTTTGTTTTTTAGAGGCTAAAGCCACTTCCTCCTCATTTCCTAAAGAATCAAATTTAAAATAAGAGTTGCTGATTAACTGTTTATAATTTTTAATAATCCATTGTTTTTCTAAAGGTTTTGTTTTTCTCACTGTTCCTACAGATCCTTTGAAGAATTTTTTATTGTTGTCATTGATTCGATAAACATTCCCATCAGTTTTAGAATCTATTTTGCAGTTAAAACCTGTAAGCGGTTCATGTTCAAACTCAGCCTCAATAAAACTGCCTGACCCCTGAAAGATTGGCAAATCAATCTCCTTAGCGTCCTTCCCTTTTGAAAAGTCTGTCCGAAAGCCTTTGGGAATAATGTATTTAAAAGAAAATTTCTCTTGCGCGCTTTTTTCACATTTTGGACATTTTGAATAATCAAACTCATTTTGATCAGGCTCAATATGTCTACAGCTTTCACAGCGGAAAATCCAGCCTCTGTCTGATATAGGATCTTCTGTTTTTATTTCTGGCCCAGAATAATATAAAGGCGAGGTAAAGCCTATGGCGGTATGGATTTTTTTGTCTTTGGTTTTTTGCGCTCCAGGGGCAAAGTCGGAAACAGCGATTTCTAAATCTCTATCAATCGTTTGAAATTCTTTATTTCCATCTTTTTTGGAATTAGGCCAACCGTGATATAAATAGCGGAGCCGAGAGGGCATTCCAAACATGGGCAAAAGGTTTTTTTCCGCCAAAGATTCAGCCAGCCCCATATTCAAGCCTTGCCCCTGAGCGCTAGACTCTATTTGATCAAACAAATCCTCCCGAATAAATTGTTTTATCCACTCTTTATCAATATTTGAAATACCAAAAACAACGCTATTTATAACAAAATCCAAATCAGAAATTGTTTTTAAATTATTGTTAATTTTATCCTTAATATTGCCTTTGTTGTTCTTCCAATCCTCAACAGTTCCAAACTCTCCGTGGGTGTCTGTGTTTTTAGGGCTGTCCTTAGCAGTCACACCGGCTTGTTGAAAGGCTTTTCTTAAAACCTCTTTTACAATCAACCGGCGGGCAATTTCTATCCTTGAAATGGATAAAAAGGGAACAGGGGGAGTTTGATTTAAAATGTGCTTTGGATTTTGGAAATAGAAGCTGTCAAAGCTGTTGCCCCGGCATAATGTTTTTGCAAAAGAAAAAGCCTGCCCTTTCCGCCCGGCTCTTCCCGCTCTTTGCTGATAATTAAACCTTTGCGGCGGCATATTGGCCAAAAATACCGACTGCAAAGGGCCTATATCCACCCCAACCTCCATCGTGGTGGTGACACTTAAAACATCTATTTCCTCTACTATTTTTATTTTTCTGCTCTCACTATCTGGGTCATCAATCACAAATCCGCGAAAATGCCTTTGCCGCTCAGGCTGTTTTTCTTTATCGGTTTGAGCGGAAAGCTCCTCACAGTGAAGGCGAAAAGGCTCTTTTTCCCCTTGAGCTGATTTTGAATAGTAATTTTTATTATATAAATCTTGGCATTTTTGATTCGGATCATCGCTTAATTCCTTAAAGCAGTTGCAACATACTCCACCGCTTTTATGAAGATGCGGCCTCTGGCAGGAGGGGCACAGCCAAACATCATCGTTTTGACCAGCAATCTTCACAAAAAGGCTCTGAGATTCCAGTATTCCCTTCCTGTGGCCTCCTTTATCACAAACCAATTTCCAAATGAGCTGTCCCAATTTTTCCGAGTTAAGACTATGAGACTCGGCGCATTTGTTGATATACTTTTTTGCTTTTTTAGGCAGATCATCAATAGAATTAGCAGGCTTGATAGGATATTTACTGCCCTCATATCTCCATTTATCCCCTAAAATTCTTATAAAGCTGGAGCAAATTTCTTTGACAGATTCCACAGATAAGGAAGATTCATTGCCTAAAATTTCATGTTTTAGATTTTCTATTTCAGAATCTTCTATGTTTAAACAGCCATATCCCAAACCAGAGGACTCAAAGCTAAAATAAAGCCGTTGAAATAAAGTGGAAAAAATATTTTTTTGCATTTCTCTTCTAAATTTATCTCTTTTATCCTTAAGAGTTTCAGATACATCCTCTTTCCAGAGCTTATCTTGTGTAAAATCAAATAAGCTTGTCCATGAGTATTCTTTATTTTGCCCATCCCAAAATGTGTCCATACGATTTCCCGCGGGATTAATCCCCATATTTTTTAGCCTTCGCAAAAGAGTTTGATCCTCCTTCTCTGCGAATAATATTTTTATAGGGATAATTTTTGTTTTCCCCATTTGCCTAATATCTTTTATTTTTTTCTGATATTTTTTTGCTTGTTGTCTTGTTTCTTCCGCTGGATCTTCCTGTTGCTCATAACTTTTGATGTATTTAATATTATCCTTTAGCTTATTAAAACTGCCCGGATGTTTTGTTTCATATTCTTTTGCCTCTTCACTTTTTGGCTCGCTGTGTCCCTTTTCTATATCTAAGAGCAAAATAGGCAAGCCCTCCGCTGTCAGTTTTAACTCAGTATAAATCATTTCCCGAATTAAATCCTGATAATGGCTTCGCTCAATCCCATTGGAGGTTCTGGCGGCTTCCTCCCGGCTATCAGAAAACACAAGCAGTTTTTTGTGTTTTTCATCCAGCTGATAAAAAAGCTCTTTAGATAAAATTTGTATCATTTTTGAAAAGCCTGTCCTAAAGCCTCTTATAGGGGTTTTAATTCCGCTTTCTTTCTCGCTATAGTCAGCTCCACAACCAGGGCATATAGAGGCCAAAGCCATTGTATTGGATTGCTTATCAATATCTCCATTTATAGAAAGCAAATAACCTGGGACAGCGCTTTCCGCTGTTGAACGCTCCAATGTCACTTTTCCTGATACCTTATTTAAAACCGCCTTTTTCCATTGAGCTTTGTCTGTGGTTTTTCCCTCCATTAAAGAATGTTGTCTCCACTCTTTGTCTTTGACCTCCATGTTAACTTGCCCTTCAGAACAAGGCCAAAAAAGAGCATAATCCTTATAACTTCTTTTTTCAACAAAGGGGCTGATATGCTCATCCGGTATTTTTTCAATCTCCGGGCTGGTTTGCAATATTTCAAGCTTCCCAGGCTGGTCTGGCTTTTCTAATCTCATGCCTCCTAAAAAAAGCGTTCCGCACTGTTCACAACAAAGAGTCTCAAATACCCTGTGCTGTTTGTCGCAAAGCAAAGGAGGATTTTTTAAATATATTTTGCCTATGCTTCTTTTGTTATCTTGATATTCGGCGCACTTTGGATCGGCGCATGCCCATAAGCCCTCTATATTTTTAAAAAATAAATGAAAGCGAAAAATCAGATCTGTCTCTTGATGATCATGGATAAAGCGAAACAGACCCTTTATTGCTTTTTTGTTTTCTTCATTATTAGACTGTTGAAATATTTGCTTTGCAAATTGATCTAAAGAAAGAGATTGTTTGATTTGTTTGTTACCATTTTTTTGATTTGCTGGCCAAAAAGCATTATGAACAATAGAGCGGATGTGGATAAGTATTTTTTCTTTTTCTGGTATGTTTAGCTTTGCTGAAAGTTGCTTAAAGAATTGATCTTTGCTTGCCTGATCTGTCTCTTTTTTACCTGCCGGATAATCTTTAAAAGGCTCAATAGGAAGATGTAAGGGATCATCAGGTTTTTCCGGCTTGTTTATATCACCAGAAATAATTTGATCTTTTGCCCATGCCACTCCAAAAAAATATTTTAGAAATTTTAAGCTCTTTGGCTTTTCAGAATCTAAAGACGCGCTGGAGGCCAATATCCTAAGCTGAGGGCTGTCCGGTTTAAGGCCAAGCCTTAAAAGCAATAATCGAATCAAATAGGCTACCTCCGCTCCAGCTGTCCCTCTATAAAGATGAAGCTCATCCACAATCAAATGAAAAATGTTGTTTTTATCTTTAGCCAGCCATTTACGGGTTTTTTTAAAAATTGGCTTATCAATTTGCCTCATCATCATAATGCTGAGCATGCTGTAGTTGGTGATTAAAATATCCGGTGGATGATCCTGCATATCCCATCTGCTTCTCATTTCCGCTCTGTCAAGAGTGGGGTAAAAATACTGCAATTCTTCTTTTTGAGGATGTGTGTTTATTTGCTCCCATAATTGATCTTGATCTTTTAAAATTTTGGCCAACTCTTCCAGTTTCTTTGTATTCCAGCTTCTGATTTTTTGCTCATAACCGGGGACAGGGGTCATCCCCGTATAGCGGCCAAAGTAAAAGCGGTTGCCTTGGCGATGGTTTTTAAACCACTGCTCAGCCTTATCAGAAGTTAAAGACTTCCTAAGCCTTGATAATTGATCCTCCACCAAAGCGTTCATGGGATAAAGTATCAAGGCACGGACAGCCGGATCCCGCTTTTCATGCCCTCTTTGAGGGACTCTATAACTCTGTTTTAGCCCTTTATTATTATCTTTTTTACAAGATTGTTGCCACTCCCTGTTTTTCCACCAGTCATTGAGATTTCGAGGAGCTAGACTTGGCTTTTCCCATAAAGCGGATTCTTTAATTAGCCGGGCAAAAAGGGGCAATAAAAAAGATTCTGTTTTACCAGAGCCAGTGCCGGAAGTGATAACAGCATTTTGGCCATCAAGGCTTTTTTTAAGCATTTTTTGCTGATGCTCGTATAATTCCCGATCTCTATCAAACAAACCGGATGAAACAAAAGATTGAAAACTCTCTATTTGAGTTGAGGAAAAATCTTTTAAATCCTCTGTATTGAGATCAGATATTTTTTTATTTGAGCTTTTATATTTTGGAATCAGCTCAATGTATGGATCCTTATAAAAAACTCCCTCCTTACTCAGCATTTTCTCTCTCTCTTTTTCCACAGAATCAAATTGTGTGGCAAAGCGGGTTTTTACATAGAGCTTAAAGCTGTTTTTTATTTCCTCAAAAGCTTTTATAGGATCACGCATGGTCGGAAACTCCTTAACTTTCTATTAAATTTTGTCCTAATTTTTTAGCGACAAACAATGCTATTTTATAAGGAACATTTTTAAAAATAAAGGGTTTTTTATTGTATTTAGGGATTCTTGGTGGATTTCCTGAAAGAAGAGCTAATCCTCTCTCAAAAATAAACGGCAGAGGGAGAAGAGAGGCAAACTCAAAACTTTTTTTATGATATGTTAAAACAGAATTTTCAGCATATTTTTCCATTACTAAAAATCTCCCCCAGTCCAGCTGAACTTCAGATCTATTTTCATTTCTTTTTGAAAATAGATAATATTTATAAAACTGCTCCTGGTGAAATATTTTAACAAGGGACAAATCATTTTTCAAACTGTCTTTATCAGCATCAAAAGGCTTAAAGTTTAATGTTGAATCTATATTAAAAATTTCTTTAATATGAGCTTTATCGCCAACAAACCAATGATCTCGCAAAGATTCTTCATAATCCGCTAAACTTCCCGCAAACTCCAACAAGCTCCAAGCTGGAGGAGCTTCGCTGATTTTTATATAATCTGATAACTTATTCCCCTGAAAGCTTGTGTCTTCAAGCCAATCCCGCAAAATCATTTTGCTTTCCGGTTTTATAATTACAGAATCAGGAAGCTGAGCTTGAGCTTTTACTTCCATTTCTATTTTGGAATGGCCTTTAATTGATTTTTTGATTGTTTTTAAAAGCTCAGGAGAGCGAGCGCCAGTTAAAAAGAAAACCGGTCGCATAAAAGGCAATTCAGCCAGCGCTGGCGCAGCAGCTTGAACAACAGTTTTCCCGGTTTTTCCTCCCATATCCAAATAAGCCAAAGAGCTTAAATTTCTCGCAATCTGCCAAAGCTTTCGAGAGGGGTTTTCAGCTTTGTCTTCAAAAGCTCTGGAATGGCCAGTTTCCTGATCTTTGCTTATATCATATCCTTTCGGCTTATTTTGATGACAAAGATATTCAGCATATTGCTTAAACCGCGTCAATTTGAGGGATTTTTTTTCCGACAATAAATAAAGCAAATTGTTCCCAAACTGATTATTAGACATGTTTTGCCCTTTTTTTCGCCCAAGCTTTCCACAAGCCTTGTGGTTTGCTTTTGATCCGTTTTCTATTGCTCCACATAATTTTTTCCCATAGCTTTATTTTTTCTTGTGAAAAGTTTTGCCCTGTATTAGCTGTCTCTTCTATATCTCCAATCAAATAGGCTATAGCTTTTTTATATGTTTTAAACTGAATCATCCAAACTGGAGGCCATGATTCTGGCCAAGACTCTATTGGCCAAACAACAATTTGTCCCGGGACGTGGCCGGCCAAATAGATTGTTTTTACGCCGGCTAATGAAACGCGAGGCAGTTTGGGATAAATATTTTTGCTTTTAAAATCATAACAATAAGCTCCAGTAAAATATAATTTTTTAGAAGAGAAAGATTCATCAGGCTTATTATATGGCTCCTGTGAAAAGGCAGATTCATCATTGGATTGACTGTGCTGGATCTGCTTAAAATTCCCAAAGCGATCCATTGCCTGACTATTTAAATAATCAGAGATTTTTTTTAAGCGATTTTCAACAAGCCTGAGATTTTTTTTTGATATAACATTTTCTGACTCTTGGCTTTGAAATTGATTTTGTAAAGCTCCTTCTACAATTTTTATCTCAATGTTCTCTCCGCAGGGAATATTTTTTGGAAGGTGAAAAATATTTGGCTCCTCTTGAGGCGCAAGCAAAGGCTTTGTTTCTTGATTATCTATTGAATAAACCAGTTTTGATGTTGATTCTAATTCTCCTGTGATAGCTATTTTAGGCGGAGCAAAATTAAAAAACTTATTGCCTCTGGCCGGTCGGATGCCGCCCTCAAAACTAATTCTCAACCTCTTATCTATAGCTAAGGCCGGTATGTCTTGCCTTATCCCGCTGTCTCCATTAATTCCCTTAATTTTAAACAACTGCCAGTTTTTTGGGATACCCGCAAAATCAAGATCTTGGCATTTGTCACAACTTGTCTCTCCCCATTTCTGAACTTTTTGGGAAAGATCTTTATGAATAGTCAAATAAAATAGTTTGTCTTTCGCGGGCCTGTGATTGGAAATCCAGCCAGAAACCCCTTGTTTATCGGCTGGCGAAAAGATTTTATATTTTTCGCCTTTGTAGTAAAATGTATATTTCCCTGATTGCGTGGAAAAATCTTTTTTCCAATCATTAATATTAAATTCTTCAATTTTTTGTGATAAAACAGAAGTAAAAGGCACAGCCTCCCATTTAGAATCATTGTTTTTCAATATAAAATTCTCTTCAGGCAAGCCGGCCTTTCTCTTGCATCGGAAAGAAAATTCAACTGTTTGAGCGGTTTCATCGATACTCAAACATATTTCAATAGAGCCTCTTTTAGCGGATTCCTGATCTTCAGCCTCTTTTAGATTCTCATCCTCGTCATAATCTCTTAACTCCTCTAAAACCCTGTCTCCCAATATAGAAAGAAAATCTGATTTGCCCTTTTCAATCCTTTTAGATGTTCTGCTTGATAAAAAGCTCTTGTTGTTTTTTAAGGCTTTTAAAATCTCCTCTTGTGTTGGGTTGGAATCCGAGTCCCAGCCCATTTTCCAAAATATTTCCGGCAGGTTATTCTTGTCCGCTGTTGTTAAAATGACCTGGTATGCGGGTATACCCACATAAAATTTTTTTCCAATTGTATCATTATGAAACTCCCCCCATGCGCTTTCTTTATTTTTAAGAGACCAAATTTCCAGCCCGTCCCATAAACCCGATGTTCTCTGGAAATGATTTGTTGAAAGCTCCTCACCCACAATACGCCCAAGCCTCCCATAATAATTGCTTTCAGAGAAATTATCATTATCTTCGTGATTGACGGCTAAAACAAACAAAGCCAGATAGGCAATATAAGGAGGATATTCAAATTTGGATTTATTACACCGCCATTCGTCATAAACAGCTTTAGCTTTACTGCATATTGTTTGATTGGGACGGTTGATCCACTCAGGGCCTTCTTTAATGGCTTTTATAAAATCATCCGGATCAACATTGTTCTGTTGAGCGATTTTATCTATCAGCTCTTGCTCTACAGAAAGCCAAACTCGCAGGCCAGCTTTTTCTGGATTAAAAAAATGCTTGGCAATCTGATCGTTCCATTCAAGATAAGTCAAATTATCGCCTTTCTATAGCTCAAGTGATAAAAACTGATTTTTTTGCCGGCTCAGTTGCATTTTCTTGTTATCAATATGTTAAAATCCCTTTTTTAGACAAATTTTTAAACGCTAACTATATACAGAAAATATATCGGCATTTTCTTTTCAGAACTTTAGGCTATTATTGCTTTAACTCTTTTCTCTGGTTTTCGGCCTGCTCGTCCGCCAAATTTGATGCTCTGCTGGATCTTTCGCTAATTTCTAGCCTCTGCGCCAGAGCAAAACTTCTATATAAAATTGAAGAATTAGCAAAAAATCTCTAAAAAAATAGCTTAAAACTGAATAAATTCGTCAATATAAATAATATTTTCATAGCTGGAGGCAAAAAAAGCAAAAGCGAGGCTTGCGCCCCGCCCGCGCCCACTCACCGAAACAAGTGGGGATGTCACTTTTAATTATCAGCCCATTTTAAGCCAAGTCAAGATAAAAAATCGCTGATTTCTGTTTTTATAGCATATTTTTTGAGGAAATTTGCCTCTGAATCAAGCTTTTTAACTTTGGTTCAGCTTTTTTTTTCTAGCAGTTTTAGGTTTGTCGGCCTTCTTTATAGGGAGCTGTGGCTGTCAAAATCAATGGAAGGGAGGCTTTGAACAAGCTCGCGGGTTTTTAGAGAAAATTAACGATAGCAACAGTTTTTATGGACAACAATTTTAGAGATTTGCTCCTTCCGATTGATTAAAAACACAATTTGCCAAGAGTCTTGCCCTCTTTTTTTAGCTATCTCAATTATATAAGTTGGAAACATATCACTAAAATAATGTCCTGTATAATCCCCAAAAATTTTTCTTATTTCGCCCCTGTCTATGCCAATGTATTTCTTTTGATTTTTAAGAAGAGAGCAGGCCATTTTAGCTCTAACAAGCTTATTATCCTCCGAAAGCTTAAACTTTGCGATGTCCAAAGGCTCTTCCCCCCACCGCTGACAGACTGTTTTAAGGCTCATCAGCTCCCCGCGCCAAAAATGCCAAGTCTTAGCGTATATAAAGGGAATAACAGCCAGAGCCACAACTACAGCTATAATTATTTTTTTCATTTTTTAGCCTCCTTCTTTTTAGGTTTTAAAATAATAAAACTGCCTTGTTTTAAATTTTTCTTAAAAGCCTCTAAAAGCGCTTTTTTATTTAATTTATTCTTTTTCAAAAGATCTCCCGCTGTAACTAAACCCAAGCGATTATTTGCCAGATCCATCGATTTTTCCTCTGACGGCTGTCTGTTATCCTGTTCATGCGCGTCTAAAATCTGTTGGCTAAACTTAAATCCAAACTTTTTATATAACAGCGCCGCCCAAATAAAATGCCGGCAGGCGTCACTCTCATCATTTGTTATACTGGCTGAAAAAAGATTTGAGCATAAATCTTCAGCCTCTCTTGACAGCTTATAAGCCAACAGCATTTTTTTAGGATACTTGGCCGCGAGGGCGCGCTCCGCCGGAGTTAGTCCATAATAATAAGAAACATTAAAAATAAGCTTTTTTGCTTCTGAAGTTTTGCAAAGGCTGGGACATTGATTAGGGCATTGAAAAGTCCCCATATCCGTTTTAGCCATGCCGCATTCGACAAGACAGCTTTCGCCTTGTTTTATGCCCTCATTTTCAAACCATTTTTTGCAAACGCTTTTGGCGCCAGAGCCTGTAATAGGCAAAAAAAAGAAAATCCAAACCCAAAGCCTCATAAGCTTGAGGCTATAATAAGCTGTTTTCTCTCAAATTGCAAGCCTGTTTTTTTCAAAATATCCCCTTTTAAAGAGTTATTTTTTAGGAGGAGCTAACGATAGCAACAGTTTTTATGGACAACAATTTTAGAGATTTGCTCCTTTCGATTGATTTTTTTTATTGCGTTTTTATTTCAACGGCTTTAGACTTGAAATTTGCCCTTAGTAAGGGATTTTAAAAACAACCTATAAAAGGATTCTATATGAAAAATCACAAAAAGAGCAAACCTCCAGTCCAGAGGGAAAAGCCTAAGCTTACTCACGATAGCTTCTTCAAACTCTTTTACTCTGACCCAAAGCTTGCTAAAGAGCTTGTGAAACTTATTTTTTCAAAAAAAGAGCTGAAAGCCTATGATTTAAACAAACTGCAAATAGAAAAAGACACTTTTGAGGCCAAAAGAGCCGATCTTATCTTCTCCCTCCCTTTTAAAGACCAGCCAAAAATAAGGGTAAAAATCTTTATTCTTTTAGAGCACAAAAGCCATTACGATCCATACATGTATAGCCAGCTTTTAGATTATCAGGTATTAGGCCGAAAGCTCAGCATCCAGCAAATAGGCTATGCTCAGCCCATAATCTCTTTGCTGTTTTATCACGGGGAACAGCCCCTCAAGTGGAAAAAATCCCTGCAAGAGGAGGATTTCGGGCCTTTTTTCTCCAAGATTCCTGTTGAATCCAGAAAAAATATGTTAAACTATGAGCCGAAGATAATAAACACGCAGGACCCAAAAATCCAGAAAGCCATTAAGGGCGGGAAGTTTAAGGGTTATAGTGTGATAAAGCTTTTATCTGAGATATGGAGTTTAAAGAGGAATCCCACTCCATTAAAAATAAGGGACGCTTATGCGGAGTTTGAGGAGATATTGAGGGATTTAAAGGGCAAGGAGAGAAAGACAGTAGAGTTAAGGATATTGGAGTATTTAAGAGATAATACAGGGTTAGATTCAAGGGTTTGGAACAAAGCGGAAAAACTGCTTGTAGAGGCAGGGACATTAAAAAAAGGAGGGCTTATGCAGGATGTTAGAGAAATTATCAAAGAAAAAGGCCGCTGGGAAGGCGAAAGAAAAGGCTTAAGAAAAGGACGGCAAGAAGGACGGAAGGAAGGGCGGCAGGAAGGGCGGCAGGAAGGCCGACAGGAAGGCCGACAAGAAGGCGAAAGAAAAGGCCGGCAAGAAGTTGTCCTAAATATGCTGAAGAAAAAGCTGGATACTTCTTTGATCTCTGAAGTGACAGGTTTGTCTGAAAAAGCCATAAAAAAGCTGAAAAACGGCTCTTAAGCCTGCGGCTCATTTATTGTCCAGAGAAAATCCTTTGAAACACACCAGAAGGCAAACCCCTGCCGGATTTAAGGCTTAGTCCGGGATTTTAAGAGGGCTAAAGCCTGTTTCAGATCTTTTTCCAGATCATCCTCCCAGCTGATTTTCCCCAGAGCCTCTCTGATTTCCGAGGGATGAAAGCCTAAATTCTCCAAAGCGAAAAACAGCTTTTCCCCATAAGGGGGGCTTTTAGAGGCGGGCCCCGCAAAAGTTTTGGAAATTTGATCTTTTAAAGAGAGAATAATCTGCTGGGCGGTTTTTTTGCCAATTTTTGGCAAAGCGCTGAGAGCTTTAATGTTCTCCTCCCGAATCATTCGGGCTAACTGCTCCAGAGAGCAAGAGCCTAAAATCAAAAGAGCCATTTTCGGGCCTACCCCTTTAACTTTAATCAAAGACAAAAAAAGCCCCTTTTCCTCAGGAGTGGAAAAGCCGTAAAGCTCCAGGCTGTCCTGCCTAAAGCAAGTGTAAATCCAAAGGGAGACAGCGCCGCCTTTTTTTAACGGCCGGGAAGTCGCTTGAGATACCTGAACCTCATAAGCCACCCCTCCTGTGTCCACCAGCAGGCTGTTCATATCTTGAGACAAGAGAGAGCCTTTTAAAAATCCAATCATAAGGCCACAGAGCCAAGCTGTTTTTGAAAGAGGCTTTTTTTGTATTCCCGGCTGTGGCATAAGGCGACAGCCAAAGCGTCTGTCGCGTCCCAAGGGCCGCCCTTAGGCAAAGAGAAAAAATTTGTGACAAATTGATGAACCATATCTTTTGAGGCGCTGCCGGAAAAAGTGACTGTTTTTTTGACAAACCGGCTGGCATACTCAAAAAACTCCATGCCTTGATTTGCGCTTTCTAAAAGGCAGAGCGCGAAAATATGCCCTAACTTAAAAGCCGTATCCGGATTTTTGCTGAAAAAGACTTTTTCTATAGCGAGATGCTGGGGTTTATAGGCTCCGCATAATTCTTGAACGCCTCTGTGAATGCTTTTTACCCTCAAAGCAAAAGATTTCCCCTCAGATCGGATAACTCCATAGTCCAGGCATTTGATGTCATCTTCTGTGACATGAATAAGGCCGTAGCCTGTGCAAACAGTTCCGGGATCGATGCCCATGATGATAAGATTCATAGCTGTCAATAGGCAGTATAAGCTCAAATGATTTTTTTTCCAAACAAAAAATCTGAGCTAATTTTTATGGCATTAAACCAGATAAATTTATTGAAAAGCGCCAAAAAAATACTATTATTAACCAGTATTCGCGTTTTTTTGAAAAAGGCCGCTTTATGAGAAAAGGCAAACCCTCTCCAATAACCGCTCTTCAGGGCAAAAAACTTATCCCCTTCGGCTGGTATGGAGGAAAATTCAGCCATTTAAGCTGGCTTCTCCCGCTATTGCCGGAATGCCGCCATTACTGCGAGCCTTTTGCCGGCTCCGGGGCGGTTTTGCTCAATCGAAAGCCTTCCCAAGTGGAAACTTACAATGATTTGGACGGGGAAGTTGTCAATTTCTTCAGGGTTCTCAGAAGCGAAAAGGAAAAGCTGATTGAGGCTATTGGCCTCACTCCATTTTCCAGAGAGGAGTTTGCTCTTTCCTGTAAATTGCGCCCCGATTTGAGCGCTTTTGAAAGAGCCAGGCGATTTTACATTCGGGCCAGGCAAGTGAGAACTGGCTTAGCTCAAACAGCGTCTCTAGGCCGCTGGGCTAACTGTAAAAGCGCCTCAAGAAGAGGCATGTCAGGGGTCATTTCCCGTTGGCTTGGAGGGTTGGAATCGCTGGCGGAAATTTCTGAAAGACTGCTCCGGGTTCAAATAGAAAACAGACCGGCTGTTGAGGTTATCAAACTGTATGATTCCCCTCAAACTTTATTTTACTGCGATCCTCCGTATATCCACGAAACCAGAGGGGACGCAAAAGCCTATTCTAATGAAATGAATGATCAGGATCATGAGAACCTGGCCCGAGTTTTAAACTCGGCGCAAGGGCTTGTCGCTATCAGCAATTATGACTGCGATTTCATGAATCGCCTCTATCCAGCTAAAAAATGGCTCAAAACCACAGGTCCAAAAAAAACCATTCACTCCACAAAAGACAAAAGGGCGGAAAGCTTATGGACTAATTATGATCCTGAAAAAATAATAAAGGATAAGGCCGCTCTTGAAAATAAGGATGTTCAAAAAAGCTTTAATGAACTGGGGATGATTTTATGACTTCTGAAAGCTCATGTTCCGCAATTTTGGAAAAATTACACAAGGAAGCCAGGCAAAGTTTAACAAACCGATCTGTTTCTGATTCCGCCTTATTTCAAAAAATAGACTATGTGGCCAGATGCTCAACAAACAGAGCGGCTGTCAGGCTTTTAATGTCCTGCCTCTTGGCTAAAATCCATAAGCCGGAAATTGATATTAGAAAACCCTATACTGAAATCAATGAAAAGGGAGCTTTTTCAGGAAGAGCTTATGACGAAAAATACTTATCCAATTTTATCAATAAATATGAATTGCCTTGCAATGCAACTACCGCTTTTTTGACTCCTGCTCTAAGAAATATCAACAAAGCTTTGACTTTGAATATGGAGTTGATTGGGCGGCCAAGGGATATCTATAGAGATATTTTGCTTTTATTGGACGCTGTTAATAAAAATAAGATCGAGGCCAAAGCCATGCTTTTGGATTGTATCAGGATTTTGATAACAGTTAAAAATGAAAATGTGGAAAGGCTTAAGACTTTAATGTCCGGCCTTAAAACTTCCGGAGACAAGTCCCATTTAAGCGTTGAGGAAATCGTTAATTTATTGGAGCAGCATTTAGCTTGTAAAAACTCCTCTCGTCTTTCTGTTCTAATTGTTGCGGCGGCTTATAAATCAGCTGAAAAATATCTGAAACAAAAGGTTTTATCTTTAAAATCTCATACTGCCGCCGATAAGCAGACGAAAGCTTTTGGAGATGTGGAAATAACTTTAACTAATGATAATAATGTGGTGACCTGTTATGAAATGAAAACAAAAGAAATCATCGAAAATGATATTCATATTGCTTTAGAGAAAATCAAAAAATCATCTCATTTGGACGATTATATTTTTATAACCACAGAGCCTGTAAAAGAGACTGTTCGAGAAATCGCAAAAAAAAGCTATCCCTTAACAGGAGTTGAAATCGCCATTTTGGACTGTATAAGCTTTATTAAACATTTTCTCTATCTGTTTTACAAAATTAGAATGAATTTTTTGAATGAATACCAGCAACTTGTTTTAAGTGAGCCGGCCAATGCTGTTTCTCAGGAATTGAAAGAGGCTTTTATTGTTTTAAGAAAGGCTGGCGAACAGGAATGAGTCTGTTTTTTTGCGGTTTTGAAGCGCTGTATCCTAAGCCGGTCATTCCAGACAGGGAGAAAAGAGATTGTTATTTATGCGGCTATGGCCCTAAGGAAACAGGATGTTTAAAAAAGCTTGCCTAATGAGAGCTTTTTATGGCACATTTTTATTATGGCTTTATATAATCCTCTTTTAGTGAAAAAGCTGGAGGAGCATCTCAAAAAAGACCCCGGCTCCCGATCCTTTTGCTCTCTGGCTCAAATTTATTGCGCTCAGGGGGAATGGGATAAGGCTGAAAAACTGTGCCTGGAAGGCTTGGCTCACAACCCCTCTTACTCTCCGGCCTATGTGCTTTTAGCTGAAATTTACAAAAGCCAGGATCTGACAGACAAAGCTATAAAATATCTGACTCGGGCTAAAGAATGCAATCCGGAAAATCCCAACATTTATAAAAATCTTGGCGATATTTACAAAAAGCAAAATGATCTGGAAAAAAGCCTCCAAGCTTATAAAATGCTGGCCTTTTTAAAGCCGGGAGACAAAACAGCCAGCGCCACAGTCCAGCATTTGGAAAAAATTATGGGCGGCCCTATAGATATAAGGCAAGTAAAAGGCCATGGAAAAAAGCCCTCAAAGCCCCTCTCGGAAAAAGACAGCCAAAAACTCGCCAAGCTCAACAAAATTTTAGCGCGAGTGGAAATGTATAAGGATGAGCAACCGGAAAAATAGCTGATGGAAAGGCTAATCCAAACAATAACTATATAGGGCGCAAACAAGGCATAGGGCATAGGGCAGACGGCGGAAAAGGCTGAAGCGAAACAGCTGGAGAAAAAACAATAATAGGGCGCAAACGGAAAGGCATAGGGCATAGGGCATAGGGCATAGGGCAGACGGCGGAAAAGGCTGAAGCGAAACAGCTGGAGAAAAAACAATAATAGGGCGCAAACGGAAAGGCATAGGACAGACGGCGGAAAAGGCTGAAGCAAAACAGCTGGAGAAAAAACAATAATAGGGCGCAAACGGAAAGGCATAGGGACAGACGGCGGAAAAGGCTGAAGCAAAACAGCTGGAGAAAAAACAATAATAGGACGCACGGAAAGGCATAGGGCAGACGGCGGAAAAGGCTGAAGCAAAACAGCTGGAGAAAAAACAATAATAGGACGCAAACGGAAAGGCATAGGGCAGACGGCGGAAAAGGCTGAAGCAGGCCCCTAAATCCAAACAATAGCTATGTATGGCACAAGCGACTTTAAAAAAGGATTAAAAATTATGGTGAGGGGGGAGCCTCATCTGATTTTAGATTTTCAGCACATTAAGCCGGGCAAAGGCAATCAATTCACCAGAACTAAGCTGGTCAACCTTTTAACCGGCGCCAATGCGGATCTCACCGTTCGCTCAGGCGAAAAGTTCGCTGTGCCGGATATTATTTACAAAACCCTATCTTACCTGTATAAAGATTCCGACTTTTTCTATTTCATGGACACAAAATCTTATGAGACTTTGGCCATAGATAAAAAAGTTGTGGGAAACAGCAAATACTATTTGATCGAGTCTTTAGAGGCCACAGGCTGTTTTTTTAATAATCGGGCCATCTCCATTGAGCTGCCAAAAAGCGTGACGCTGACTGTGGCCCATGCGGAGCCGGGGCTTAAGGGAAACACTGTGTCCGGATCCGTTAAGCCGGTCACTATGGAAACCGGCCTCGTGGTTCAAGCGCCTTTGCATATCAATATAGGGGACAAATTAAAAATCAACTCTAAAGACGGAGCTTACATTGAAAGACAAAACTAAAGCTGTTCAAGCGCCTTTGCATATCAACATAGGGGACAAATTAAGGATCAACTCTAAAGACGGAGCTTACATTGAAAGACAAAACTAAAGCTGTCCCCCCCCCCCGTTCAGCTCTGTCCAGTAAACAGCTGGAAAAAGAGATTCGCCGCCTTTTAGAAAAAGGCGATGGCCCCGCGCAAATTTTTAAGCAAATAAAAAGCAAAGCCTCCGCCGGGCCAATCAGCCGGTTTCTTTATAACGCCGGATTAAATAAAACTCTTTTGGATTTTTCTGTCCAGAGGCTAAACAAAGGCAAATCCCCGGCTTGGCCCTATCTTTTGAGGCTCTTCATCAAACATAAAATCAATCCCCATAAAAAGCTGGCCAAAGTATTATTTCATCACTGGCTGAAAAATAAAAAAAATCAGTCTGAGGCTTTGTTCGCCTGCGGGGAATGGGAGGACATCTCTCCGGAGTTTCAGCAGTTGAGAGCTGTTTACATTCAAGAGCTGGAGAATAAAAATCTCTCTGAGGAAAAAGATTTGCTGGAGCAATTGGAGTTTGTCCAGGCTCAAAGCCTGATCAAAGAGGAGGAGGAAATCATTATAAAACTTTTGCTTATTCGCCCGGACAGCAAAAAATACCAAAAGCTGGAAAACAATTTAAAGGAGAAAAAGGCGCTGGCGGCCATTCAGGAGCAAAAAAAGCTGCTGGGCAAAACCGAAAGCAAAAGCTACGCTGTCCCTTTTAAAAAAAGCTTTTTAAAAGAGGAATGGCTGGACGCTGTTTTTTTGACCGCCCGGCGACAGCCCGAATGGACAAAAAATTTATCTCTTTTTTTGTGTTTTTGCGATCGGCCGGATAAGGCTTTGGAGCTGTTGGAGACGCGTATCAGCCAAGTTTCCGACTATTGGTTTTATTTAGAGTGGGCCATTGAGACCCGGCAATACACCAAAGGCTTAGATTTGATCAGCCACTTATTTTCAGAGGTGAAAGAGAGCGCCGCCTTTTTTTTGCCCTTAATTTATATGAAATCCCAAATGCTTTACGCTCTGGGGAAAAGAACAGAGGCTATAGAGCATCTTACAGCCATAATTCAAGTCCAGCCGGATTATAAAAGCGCTCAATATTTTTTAGACAAATGGATGAAAAAATAAAACATAGTGGATAAGCTAATTGCGCCTATTTTCTCAAAAAATCAAACAAAAAGGATGTATTTATGAGGAAAAAAATAAAATGAAAAATATTTTAAAAAAATTTAAAATTCCGCGCTTTTTTAAAACAAAAAAATTTTTCATACTGGCTGTGGCTTTTATTGTTGTTTTTCTTTTTGCCCCCATCAGTTTGCGCCAAATCAGCAACAAGGCGGAAAATTTAATAAACGACAGAGCCAAAGAGGGGGTTAAAGCTTTTGAGCGGCAGACCGGTCTGGAAATCAAATGGAGGCTTTTAAAATTTAACATATTTTTAATGTCCGCGGAGCTAAGGGATGTGCAGGTGACTCCTCCCAGAGCCTCTTATTTTCAAAAAATACAAGAGCTCAAATTTTTGGATGGCCGCCAAACTTTTAAAAAAATATCCGCTCGGCCATCTCTTTACTCTCTTTTATTTGAAAAGCGAATTGTTCTCGCTAAACTGACTGTTAAAGGCGGAGACATTTATCTTAAAACCTTAAAGCCCTCTTTAGCCAAAACAAAAACTCCGCCCGGCGCCGCGCTTCCCATCAAACAATTTCTCATTAAAGACACAAACATTAGCTTGAGCCATCAGGGCCATATTTATCAGCTGGCCCGCCTTCATTCCAGAGTTTTTCACAAGCCGGGGGAGAGGTTTGATTTTAATTTTTTTGTGAAAGCTTTTTCCATATATGAAAACCCCGCCTCTCAAGGATTTCAGAGCTTTAGCTCCCGATCCTTTCAGCCCGGCGCTGCCGCCGGGGAAAGCTCAGCGATTTATCAGCTGGCCTTTAAAGGCTCCGCAAAAAAAGGAAAAGTCTCCTTTCAAGAGATTCGCTTGGGAAATAAGAGCTTTCAGTCTTTAACAGAATGGCTGGACATTCACTTTGACTCTAAAGGCCTGCGCGAAATGAGCCTTCGCTCCTCAGGCTCGCTGCCCCTGTTTTTGATTCACAGGGGAATGAGCTTAATGAGCGCCCGCTCGCTCATCTCCGGCGATTTTTTATCCTATAAATTAAATATTCAATATAAAAAAAATAAAGGCTACCAGGGCTTTTTTGAGACTCAAGGGCAAGACATAGCCTTTAGATCTCAGCAGTTAAAAAGCTTTTCTCTCAAAGGGCGGCTGGCCGGCTGGCTTTTATCTTTAGACAAAGGCTCAATAGAGACACAGTCTCAAGGGAGCGCAAAGCTCAGCCGGGGGAAATGGAATTTTAAAAAAGCCCCTCTCTCATTTGAGATTTTTGCGGACACAAACAAGCTGTCTTTTGATTTTATCAATCCGGCGGTTTTAAACACGCCGGGATCTCCTTTAAAAGGGGATTTAACCGCCCGAATTCACTGCCAGGGGGCCTGGCAAACTGGCGATTTAAAATGCTCCATGAAAGGCCACAGCGCCAAGCTCAGCTTTCAGCTGGAAGACTCAGGCGAGATTATCTCCCTTCATAAAATGAATTTAAGCTCAGACATAGAGTGGAGCGGACAAACTTTAAATTTTACAGTCTCTGGAGAAAAAAATGAGGCGGGCCATATTCACATAAACGGAAAATATGAGGGGGCGGCTGACCGCTGGGAGGCGGATTACTCCTTTAGAGGGGCCTTGTTTGCGGATTTAAGGATTCACACTCCTTTTTTAACTCAGGGAAATGGTGAAATTCAAAATGGCAAATTGGCCATTGAAACAGGCCAGACTCGCCTGAGCGGCGCCTTTAGCTTTCCTCTTTTAAAGCTCAGCTCTTTCCAGCTGGAAAACATTTCCGGCTTATATCAAATGGCCGGATCCCAGCTCCAATTTTTGAATATTAAAGGATCTCCGGGAAGCACAAGCTACACGGCGAAATGCCATATAGATTTTAACAGGGAAAGCTTGTCCCTCCAGCTGAAATCCCCTTTTTTAAATATTGAGGATTTTTCAAGAGCTGTTCAGGAGAGCGCCGGCTGGCCCTTTTCGCTTAAAGGCACGGGATCGGTTTCTTTTTCGATGGATTTTCCCTGGTCATCACCGGAAAACAAAGCCTTTCAATTTACAGGGGACTTCTTTAATGTCTTGATAGGCCAGGACGCTTTTCAGCAAGCCACATTGGATTTTGGCCTTCAAAATAAAAAAGGCGCTGTTCGAAATGTATTGCTTAAAAAGGATCAAGGGGCCATACAGGGAAAAGGATCTTTTGACACTCATTTTAATCTCAACTTAGAGGCCGCTGGCCGGAAACTCTCTTTAGAGCGGCTGGCGCGGCTGAATGAAATTCTCCCTTTCAATCAGTCCGGCGATGTTCATTTTAGCATGAAAGTCATAGGCCAGCCCCATCGCCCAAAAATCAGCGGGGATATTTTAATATCCAACATGTTTCTTTACTCTTACCCGGTTCAAAATTCTAAAATTCAGGTTAAAATGGATGATAAAGCTTTGTCTTTTTCCGGCCGCATTATGGACAAAATCACAATCGATAAATTTATTTATCCTTTTTCCGGCCCGACTGCTGTCCAGATAGCCGGCCAATTTGACAATTTAGACTTTGTGGAGGCGCTTCTGGCAAAATTCCGCATGGAAAAAACGCGGGATTACTCGTCTCAAATCTCCGGCTCTTTTTCCCTGTTTAAAGATGGGCGGGAGCATTGGGCCGGCCAGGCGGACATCGATAAGCTCTTTATCTCTAAATCCAACAAATGGATTAAAAATGACAAGCCCTTTTCCATCACCGTTAGAGAGAGCAAATGGTCTCTCACTCCCGCCATTTTTTCTCATCAAAACGGCAAAACATTAAAAATAACAGAGAGAAAAAACGGCCGGCTTTTGCTGTCCGGAGAAAGCTCCCTAAGCCTTTTTTCCGCTTTTTTCCCTTATATTCAAAGAATGGACGGAAACATTAAAGGGCAGGTTTTGATGGAGAGCGATTTCAGGCGAATGCGCCCAAAAGGCTCTTTGCAAATTGAGGAAGGCTCATTGGCCATCAGCCCCTTGCCGGAGCTGGCTCAAGCCAGCGCCTCTCTTGTTTTTTTAAAAGATGACATTTTTATCAATAATTTTGCCGGCGAGGCCTCCGGCGGCCAGGTGAAAGGCGGAGGATCTCTTTTTTATGATTTCATCCATTCGCCCCGCTTAAGTTTGAGTTTGGATTTTTTTGATGTCCACTTTAATATTCCTGAGGGCTTTAACACCCGGGGAGATGGGAAAATACAAATTCAGGGAAAAAGCCCCCCTTATTTAATCAGCGGCCATTACCTTATAGATTCCGGATCCATCACACAAGATTTTTTAAGCGGAGAGAGCCGCTCCCTGCGCGATTTTTCTTTTTTAGAGGAAGAGGCGCAAAAAGAGCCAGCTGGCTTTAACTTAAAATTAAACATTAAAACCCAGCGGGCGGTGGCTTTAAACAGCAGTCTGCTGAGATCCTCTATTGAGGGGCAGGCGGATATTTATGGGCCTCTCAGCTCTCTTTTAATAGATGGCCGATTTGCCTTATCGCAAACCGCGGAGGAGAATTTAATTTTCTTCCGGGGGCAGGAGTTTAAAATCAGCTCCGGCTCCATTCTTTTTCGCCACTCCCCTCCGGATAACCCTTATTTGAATGTTAAAGCCCAAACTGTGTTTAAGGAGAGCATTACTGATCCCCTGGAAAGCCAGCAGGAGATTGAAAGGGAGTATAAAATCCTCTTATCTTTGCAGGGGCTTTCTCAAAATCCCCGCTTTTCCCTGAGAAGCTCTCCCCCGTTAAATGAAAAAGAAATCATCTCTTTGCTCACTTTGGGAGTAGGCTCCCGCCACTTTGACGCGAATGTCGCTGAGCATGTGACCGGCTACTCTTACCAGCTTTTGGGATCTCTGCTTGTGGAAAGCTCTTTAAACCGGGAAATAAAAAATCTTTTAGGCCTGGATTTCCGCTTGACCCCTTATATCAACACCTCTAACAAGCCTATTACCAAAGTCACTTTAAGCCGAAGCTGGCTGGACAAATGGAGAGCCTCCTTTAGCCGGACGATTGAGGAGGATGCCCTGAGCGATGTCCGCTTAAAGTATGACTTGAGCAAAAAAATTTCGCTGACGGCTTTTTGGGAAGACATAGAGCAAAAAGACAATCCAGAGCAGGAAGAGGAGCGGATGGGGCTTGATGTTGAGTTTAATCTTGATTTTTAATTCACCGTGGCGCGCCCTTTTAACTGCCTCCGCCCTGGCTTGGGGAGCGCCTTCAGGGGACAGCGCTCAAAGGAGCATGGCTCTGGCCCAGCAAAGAGGAGAGCGCCTTCGGCCTCCCTCTGGGGCAAAAAATAAAAATCCGGCGGGATTAAACTCCCCACAAAACAGAGAAAATTATCCAACCGGCTCAGCCACTCAACGCATCCTCACAAAAAATAAAAATCCGGCGGGATTAAGCTCCCAGCAAAACAGAAAAAAATATCCAACCGGCTCAACCACTCAACGCATCCTCACAAAAAATAAAAATCCGGCGGGATTAAACTCCCCACAAAACAGAGAAAATTATCCAACCGGCTCAGCCACTCAACGCATCCTCACAAAAAATAAAATTTTATCCAAAAAATTAAACCGGCATTTTAAATTAAAACCCATTTCCATAAAACAGATCCAGCGCTTTTTAATAGACAACAGCTATTTTCAGTCAGAAGTTGTCAAAACAAAAACAGGCTATATCATTAAAAATCCAACTCAAACTGTTTTTGTGTTTAGAGGCCATCGTTTTTTTAGCGAAAAAAAGCTTCGGGGGCTTATAAACATTGATGAAAACAAGCTGGGGGCTTTGTTCTATAGCTTTGTTGAGGCCGACATTAAAAGCGCCTATCACAAACTGGGATTTTTACAAATAAAAATCACAAAAGCCACAGTGAAAAGGGGCTGGAGGGAATGGATTTATTTAAACATTTCAGAAGGGCCTCGGATCAGAGTGGCTGAACTGCGGGTCAAGGGCCTGCTGTCAAAGCCTGACTCTCACTATGAGAGCTTTATCAGAAACAACAGCTCCGCCCTTATTAGAAAAGGCTTTTACAATAAAAAAGATCTGGAAGCGGGATATGAAAATTTAATTGGCCATTTAAAAAGACAGGGGTATCTGCAAAGCAAAATTTACTCTGATCGAATCTCTTTTAAGGGGGATCAAGTTTTTATCACCATCCATCTGGAGGAAGGGCCTTTGACACTTATAAGGGATATACAAATACAAAACGCGCAGGCTCTTCCCGTTTGGGAGATCTTGTCTCATATTAAGTCCCGCGCCCAATCCCCTCTTCAGGTTGATCTTCTGGATGAGGATCTGAGCGAAATAGAGCAACTCTATAAAAGCAAAGGCTATCTCAATATGAAAATAGCCAACCGGGACAATGTGATCCAATACACTCCGGGCGGCAAGTATGCCTCTATTGTGATTCAAATGGATGAGGGCCCTCAGGCGCTCATCTCTAAAGTCACTGTGAAAGGCTTAAAAAGGGCCAATGAGAAAATGGCCCGGAGCCTTCTCAAGTTTCAGCCGGGGGATGTCCTGACTCCTTTAAAAAAAGAGCAGTCCCTAAAAGCCCTGGGGGCGACAGGGATTTGGGCGGATATCAGTTTGAGCGAAAAAGCTGTGGATGATGGAGTGGAGGCGCTGGCTCTTTTTAAAGAGAGAAAGCCCCGCTCTTTAACCGGGGGCTTTGGCGTCAATTCCGAAAGAGGCTTTACCGCCCGGGCTTATTCGGAAATAGCGCATAGAAACCTTTTTGGATGGGGAAGATCGCTTCTCGCCAGAGCCAGCGGGCAAATCAATTTTGCGCAAAACAGGGCTTTTTTGGAATATGATCTCTCCGGCGGATATAAAGAGGTTTTTATCCCCAGCTATGGCTATAGGGGGGATGTGAGCCTCTCTCAATCTAAAAATGTGTTTAGCTACTCCAGCCAAAATATTAATTTTGTCAAAAAAACTCAAATCAGCTTTTTTATAAATAAAGAGCTGAATGAGCATTTAAGGGCCCGGTGGAATATTTGGTCTTTTGAAAACCGAAGAGAGGCCTGCTCCCGCATTTGCCCGGAAAATCTTCAAAAAATTGGAAGCTCCAGCTTAAAATTTGTCTGGGATAAAAGAGACAATATATTTGATCCCTCAGATGGAAATCTCAGCTCCTTTGAGGCGGAGGGGGCCTGGCCCGCTTTAGGGGGAAGCGCGGATATCTCTTTTGTCAAAGCGGATTTTCAAAATCAAATCTATTGGACTTTTAAGAGGGATTACACTTTGGGCCTGGCTGTCAAAGGAGGAATTATCAGCGCGCTTAAAAATAGCGAGTATATCCCTGTGAGCCGGGCTTTTATTTTAGGAGGGCGGGCCTCTTTGAGAGGATACGATGGGCATATCAAAGGGGAAAGGGTGCCGGATATAAAATACGCCTCTATTGAAACCGCTAATTCAGCTTTAAAATTAAATATAAGAGAGGGCTTTGCGGAAAACGCGCGGAACAGCTCTTACGGACTGCTCAATGTGAATTTTCGCTTTCCGCTTTTTGAGGGGTTTAAAGGAATGCTTTTTTATGACTTAGGCGCTGTCCGCCTGAAAAGCAAAAGCCGGGATATTTTGGACTATGGCCATTCTGTGGGCCTGGGCTTTCGCTATCAAGCCTTTGTGATACCCATTGGCTGGGATATAGCCTATAGACTGCCTCCTAAACAAAGCTTTGAGCCACGCATTCACTTCTCCATTGGCTGGTAAAAGGACAGAGCGTATTTGAGCCTCCGCATTCACTTCGGGAGCGGCTGGCAGAAGGACAAAGCGTATTCAAAGCTCCGCATTCACTTCGGGAGCGGCTGGCAAAAGGACAAAGCGTATTCAAAGCTCCGCATTCACTTCGGGAGCGGCTGGCAAAAGGACAAAGCTTTGAGCCTTTGCATTCACTTCGGGAGCGGCTGATAAAATTATAGGGCGTATTTAAGCCCCGCAAAAAGAAAAGGCCCCCTGGCTTCAAAAATATCATGATCCAATTTGTTGTTGCGAGCCTTATCATCCACAGGCGGAGAGCTGAACAGCAGGTTAGACCAGCCCAGCTTTAATGTGGCTTTCTCGCTGATTAAAAGCTGATAGTCCAGATCCAGCCGGGTGTAGCTTGGCAAATTTTCCAACTCTGAGGATTTTCTGGCAAAAGAGGACACAGTGTGAGCGGTTAGAGAGACATTGTGCCTCTCATTTTTCCAGCCGAGAGTGGCGATGTTTCTCCAGCGGGGAGAGCCAAATTTGCCAATGTTATCGATATTAATACCGGGAAAATCCTCGCTTTTTGAAAACAGGATGTAAGAGGCCTCATTCCTAAAATAAGGAGATCCGCCATATAAATTGAGACGGCTGAAATCGGATTCCCAATAGCCATCCAGTCCCGATTTCTGTGTCTGGCCTAGATTTAAAAGCTTTGTCTTTAAGCCATGTTCGGGGCCATTATACATGGCTTTGTATTTGTGGCTTGCGTCTCTGTTTATGGCCACTCCTTTTTTCCGGACATAAGCGTTGTCAAATTTAAGCTCCGCGTCTATTGTTTTTTTGCCTAAACCGGTGGAGGGAATGCCGCTTTTTTGGATATACCACCAATCCAGGCCCAAACTGTGATCTTCAGTAATTTGCCATAGAGATCCTAGAGAGGCCACCAAAGCTTTTGTCTCTTTTAGCTCTTTGTTGGATTTTGATTCTGAAAAAACCTGTCTGTCTCTACAATAATCTGTATCAGGAAAACTTTTAGATAAATTTTTTAATTCCCCTTTAAGCTTCGCTGAAAGATTTTTTTTCTGGATAACATCCCTTTGCTCAATTAAAAAATCCTTCACAAAATCGTCTTTTTTTTCGCCTGAAATATTTTTCAGCTCTTCATAAATTTTTTGAAAACTCCCCTTAGCTTTTAATTCATTATAACAAGCCATTGTGTCAAAAATATAAAGGTAGCCTTCCGAATCCGATCGGGCAAAATAGGATAAGGGGGGCGCGATAAAGGCTGTCCCCAGGCTCCCTCTAAAAAGGAGCTGGGAATGGGGTTTCCATTTGAAGGCCGCTTTGGGATTAAATGCCCATTTAAAGTCAGAGTAATAATCCGCTCGCCCGGCCAACTGAGCCTCCAGCATTTCAGAAAAATGTTTAATCCCCTCTAAATAGTAGGAAAAAACATAGCGCTGGCCATACCCATCACTTCCCGCATTGGATAGAATTTTCTTCTCTTTGGCTTTTTTGTCCGCATTGTTGTCATAGTTTTTAAAGTAGCCTTGGAATCCGGTGGCCAGATCGATATCCCAAAAGCCGGCCTCTCCGGAAAAATCCAAAGAGCTGAAAATCAAAGTGGAATCATTATTAGACCTCGCTGTATAGCGAGCTTTTGAGAGATCTCTTTTGGCTGGGTTAAAGGGGTCATAATCTCCGCTGGCAATAGCCTGAGTTAACTCCGTTTTTAACAAAAGCCCTCCCTCTGTCTCATTCTTTATGACATGGGCCAGCTTCAGGCTTAAATCGTAATCCCAAGCTGGGGATATATAGCCCTTGGCTCCCACAGTCAGGTCTCCCACAAAATTGTTATATGTGGTGTCCCTTTTGCCGGCTTCCATAAAGCGATATTTTAAAGTCCCTTCCTGCCTCGTGTGAAGACTCATTTTATGCCTTGCGGGAATCTTCAAGCTTCCAGGCACAGGGGCATAATGCCACTTGTTGTTTTTATAGCCGGCTATCAACTGCGAGTATAAAGTCATGTCATTGTTGAGTTTGTAGTCCCCCTGAAAATAGCTGTAAAGCTGGGCGTATCCGGGAAGTCTTGTGGAATAAGCAGCAACATTAAACTTACAGCCATCAGAAGTTTTAAGCTCCTCAGGGCATTTGGGATCAACTTGGCCGTTAAACACACCGTAAGGCCCGTCAGGAACAATGCTTTTATTGGTCCAAGATCTTTCAGAGTTTTCAACACTGTCCTGAAAGCGGAGATGGAAAGAGCCGATATAAGAGCCTTTTCTGCTAAACCCGCCAAAAACCACAGCGCCGTCAGCCCTTGAGCCTCCTTTGTAGAATGGATATATTGTTGGGGCAATTTGCACGTGAAGCTCTGTTCCGGAAAAATCTTTTTTTGTTATAAAATTGATCACGCCGCCCACAGCGTCTGAGCCATAAAGGGCTGAAGCCCCGTCCTTTAAAATTTCCACCCTTTCTATCGCAAACAAGGGGATCAAATTGAGATCAACGGCTCCTCCAGTGGGATCCTCAGGCGCTCTTATCCCATTGATAAGGATAAGGGTTGTCTCCCCTTTAATCCCCGCATAAGATTCGCCGGAGCTGTTATTTCCCGCCTCTTCCCGGCTCACTCCAAAATGAAAGACAGTGGTGTCCCTTAAAAAATCGCCAGCAGAGCTATAGCCTGAATTTTCCAAATCCTCCTTATTGTATATAACCAGAGGGCTTGGCCCTGTTCTGTCTATGCGGGATATGCGGGATCCGGTGACCTTCAGCTTCTCCATAGCCGGGGCGGAGGATGGCTGGCTGAGGCCGGTTTCAAAAGCCTGATCTGTTATCCCTTGCTCTGACTCTTTTTGCTCCGCCATTTTCCGCATGGCCCCGGGCCGCTCGCCTGCCTTTTCCGGCAACGCCTCCCGCTCCGCCGCCTTTTCCGGCAGAGACTCCCGCTCCGCGGCAAAAAGCAAATGGCCTGAGCCAGCCAAGGCCAGAGCGCTTAAATATATGAGTTTGTTTTTCATAATTGAACTCCTAATTTATCTAAAATGATTTGAGCCTTCTCATGCCCTTGCTCCGCCGAAAGCTTAGTCCACTTGAAACCCTCCTTATAGTTTTTTTTCACGCCCCAGCCAACCCGATAAAACATGCCTAACTCATGTTGAGCTAAAACATGCCCCTGCTCCCCGGCAAGCTTTAGCCACTTGAAGCTCTCCTCATAGCTTTTTTTTAGCACACCTTGGCCCGTTAGATAAAGGCCGCTTAAAAGGTATTGAGCCTCACGGTCTCCCTGCAGAGCCTCTCGCTTTATAATATCCGCTAACTTCTCTAAATCCAACCCATCTATCCTCTGATCTTCAGAGGCTAAGGCGCTTGGGCAAAACAGGATAGCCAGAGCAGTTAAAACTCCGATAAGGCCGATAGATTTTTTAATTGTTTGCATAAATTTTTTGCCCCTTTTCATGTTTTTGAAAGGTAAAATAAGCCTCTGCAAAATACAAATATTTTTTTTTAAATTGAGGCTGGCTCTCTTGGCCTAAATCCCATTATGATCTTCAATTTTCCAGAGTTCCCACTTGTTTTTGAGGGCTGGCCGCTGGACGGATGGCGCAAGCAGGCTCAAGGGCGGGCCGCTCCGGCTTCGCCTAAGGCTTATACCATTTAAAAGCCCCGCCTTATAGTTGGTTCACTTCCCCGCTCACCGCGGAGATTTTATGGGTCAAACTCAAATCAAAATCTTTTTTGATGGCGGGGATTTGTCTGGCCGGAGCCGGCATGAGGCTCCGCCAGCTTTCCGGCGGCTCCATACAGAGAAAACAGGGCCAGCGGGCGCTGCGCTTTTTAAACAAGCCTAATATATAGCTAAACATTTCCCGCCGGATCTCCTGATCATAGCGGAGCTTCCCGTCAAAAGAGCGAAAAAACTCCCCTCGGCAAACCAAACTCCTCATTCCAAACCGCTTTCTCATTATCGCCTTTTGCTCCGCCTGAAATCTTAAAGCCCCTAAAGAGATATGAGTAATCTCCTCAGGGGAAAAAAGGCTGGCGATTTGCTCCACAAGCTGTCCATAGTTTTTTTTCCATTCCGCGTGATAAATTAAAGGATCAATATGAAAAGAGACTCTAAAGCCTTTGTCTCTCGCTCGGCGGGCGGAAGACAGCCTTCGCTCAAGAGAGCTTGCGCCGTGCTCCTCTTTTTGGACAATATACTCAGGATTGACAGACCAGCTGACCACAGTATTGCCGGAATGCCTGACATTTTCAAAATTTTTGATGTTGTCTGACTTGGTTTTAAACTCCAACAGCCAATGAGGGCAATCATTAAAAAAATCAATCAATTTTTTAGAGTAAAGGCTAATGTCATCCAAGCTCAAGCTGTCCGTCTGCTCCCCTGTCCCGATGCGGATATAATCGCCACAGCGGCTCTTTTTAAGCTGGCTTAGCTCCTGCAGGGCTTTCTCAATATTGGTGTAAATCACCACCGCCGGAAAATTAATAAAAGACTGAAGATAGCAGTAAGAGCAGTCCATTTCACAATTTTGCCCCAGGTTGAGAACAAAATAATTACAGCACATCATTTTGGGCTTGGCTCCGGGGCACCGCTTAAAAAAAGAGCCTTTAAACTCTTTTAAAAAAAGAGTTTTTTTGCTCTCTTCAATTTGCCGGGGGGACAGCCTCCCCTTTTTAAAAAAACTTTCTCCTGGGATGATTTGAATTTTGCTTTTTGGAAAAATTTTAAAAGCTCTTTGCGCTGTTTCGCTGTCTTGAGCCTCGGCCTCAATATAAACTTTATTAAAAACGCTCTGCTCTGCTGTCATGGATGGCCAAACTCAATAAGGAGAATTTATTTTTTTCTGTCAAAACCTTTAGGGAGCTTGGTTGAAGAGTCAACAACAGCCCCGCTCAAATTTGCCGCAAACAAAAAAGCCCCCCGCAAGTCTGATCCCAACAAGTTGGCCCCTCGCAAATCCGCCTCCCGCAAGTTCGCTTTTTGAAGATTGGCTGTTTGCGAATTCACTTTTCGCAAGTTTGCCCCCTAAATGGGCTTGTTAAGCAAAAACCTTTGGCTTAAAGCTCTCATCATTGACGAGACTGGCGCTGTCCCCTGTGGCGCGGATCAAAAACAAGCCCTCTTTTTTAAAGCTTTAACTTCCTCTTCAGACAAGCCTGTCCACTCTGAAATTTGAGCGGGATCGAGGTCTTTCTTAAGCATTCGCAAAGCTGTTTGCCTCATGCCTTGTTGTATGCCTTCCTCTCTGCCTTTTTCCATGCCCTGTTGCACGCCTTGCTCTATGCCTTGTTGCATACCCTGCTCCATGCCCTGTTGCATGCCCTTTTTCATTCCCCTTTCCTCAGCGCTGTCCAGACGAGCTTGCTCATCACGCCACCTCATATCCTCATATTCCTCCAACACCTTGGCCTTCTCATCCTCCGAAAGCTTACGCAAATGCCACATAATACCTCCAAATCCCCCTCCACTGCCAGAGAGCCTCTTAAACTCCCCCTCATCCAGCTGGGGGGCCTTGTTTAAAATATAACACCACCGGTCCACATTATCAACTAAATTATCTAAACTCTTCCGAAATTGATCCAACTGCACCAATACAAGCCTTAAATCCCTCGTCCATAAAATCTCCGGCCGAGTGTCACACCTCAAACTGAATACGCTGTAATGCTCCTTCAGCTCAGGAAATAAAGGCCTCTCGCAAAATAATAAGGAATACACCGGCTGAATCCGCTCATACTTAGCCCCTTTTTCCAACTGCGAGCCTAGCAGCCTAGAGGCGTAAAACAAAACCCTAGACCTAAAGTATTTTTCCGGAACCCTCTGCATCTCCACATTGGCTAAGCCTTGGCTGTCCAGATCTACACGAATATCCATCAGGCTTTCTTTTTTTGTGAAATCATCCGGCTGAAATTGATCGTCTAGGAGTTTGATTTTTTTGATTGCTGTTTTATCAGGGAGAGGGAGAAAGCTATTCAGCAGGTGGATCAGATCATCCTTATATCTTTTAAAATAGTGTCTGAAAACCCGATCTTTTTTTAGGTCTTTAAGGCGAAATGTTTGTTTTTTCATAATTATTCTCCTTTCGTTTTGTTTGAGATAAGCTCCAGATATACACATAGCAAAAAGGATTCCATACCTGGGGGCTGTGGCTTTAAATTGAAATTAAAGGCTAAAAATAAGCCATTTTCTGGCGGTTTTTTGTTAAAAGATATTTTTATGGATAATTTGTGATCTAAGCAAATAGGCTAAATGAACTGCCTGGACTGAGTCCCATTGTCCGGTTTCCGGAACCCTAGAATATTTTGCTGCCCCGTTATGAACAATAAGCGATTTTTTCCGGTCAAAATCCGGTGGCGGGCGAGCGCGGGACAGCCTGTTAGGGTTAGAGATTTTTTTGTCATATCCTACATATTATAGCAAAAAAATAGTCTAAAAAAACAGCGCTTTTTTTAAGTTTTAAGGATGATTTGGCCGGCTATTTCCGGTATCCGGCAGGCTCTTGTTTTTTTTTGAAAATAAAGACTTTGAAGGTGGAGCTAATAAACCGGATCAACTCAAAAGGACTCGTTTTAGAAGACATTAAAAAGGAATGCTTTAACTATATTGAAGGCTTTTATAGGACAAGGCGGAAGCGATCCAGCCTTGACAATCAGAGCTTATTGAGTTATGAACAAGGTTATTCCAAATGAGCTGTCCATTTTTCAGGGACGATCCAGATTATTAAAAAGGAATGCTTTAACTATATTGAGGGCTTTTATAGGACAAGGCGGAAGCGATCCAGCCTTGACAATCAGAGCTTATTGAGTTATGAACAGGGTTATTCCAAATGAGCTGTCCATTTTTCAGGGACGATCCAGATTATTAAAAAGGAATGCTTTAACTGTATTGAAGGCTTTTATAGGACAAGGCGGAGGCGATCCAGCTTTGACAATCAGAGCTTATTGAGTTATGAACAGGGTTACTCTAAGTGAACTGTCCATTTTTTAGGGACGATCTATGTTGTTGTTGAGGATTTGACATTTATTTTTTAGCCTCGGTGGCGGAACTGGCAGACGCGCTGGACTCAAAATCCAGTGAAGGCAACTTCATGGGAGTTCGACTCTCCCCCGAGGCACCAACAAATGGGGGCTTTCCGCCCATTTTTATTCCACAAACGAAACCGGATAATTGAAAACGCCCCTGAAAACGCCCCTGAAAACGCCCCTGAAAATGCTCCTGAAAACGCCCCTGAAAACGCCCCTGAAAAATGCCCCTGAAAATACTCCTGAAAAACGGCCCCTGAAAACGCCCCTGAAAAACGCCCCTGAAAATACTCCTGAAAAACGCTAATATGACAATTCCTAAATTGGAGTCAGCCGGGGCGCCGGCTCAAAGCCTGCACGGCTAAGCTTTGTTTTTTGCTCCCCATTAAAGCCATCACAAAAGCCTGAATGGAATGCGCCTCTGTCAAACAGGGAATGTTGTAATCAATACAGCTTCGGCGAATGCTAAAGCTGGCTTGTATAGATGAGCTTTTAGAAGTTGTGTTAAAAACCAAAGCCACTTTTCCGGAAGTGATGCGATCCACACAGTGCGGCCTGCCCTGCAAAACTTTTTTTACATACTCGCATTTCATCCCCTGCTTTTGAATAAAGCGGGCTGTCCCCTGTGTCGCCGACAAAGTGTATCCCGCTTGCGCCAGCCTCTGAATATCAGCCAGCAAACGCTTTTTATCCTCATCCCGCAAAGACAAAAAAACCTCTCCGCTTTTTGGAAAGCGAAAGCCGCTGGAAATAAGCGCTTTTGTCAAAGCTGTGGGGTAATCCTCCCCCCGGCCCATAACCTCGCCAATGGATTTCATCTCAGGCCCCAAAATAGAATCGGCTTTTTTGATCTTTTTAAACGGAAAAACAACCCCCTTGACTGAAAAGCCGGGAGCGCTTGTCCAGGGCTTTAAGCGCTCTTGAACATCTTTTTTTGATTTTTTCATCATAGCCTGAACGCCTAAATCCACAAGAGGGACGCCTGTGGCTTTGCTGATAAAAGGGACGCTCCGGGAGCTTCTGGGATTAGCCTCCAGCATATAAATCTCATCGTCTTGAACAGCCAGCTGTAAATTTAAAAATCCAAGAATGTTTAGCTCCTCCGCCAAAGCCAGACTGAGCCGCTCTATCCGCTTACAGGCCCCGGGCTTTAGCCTTTGGGGAGGAAGCGCCCCCATGCTGTCTCCGCTGTGGATGCCGGCCGCCTCAATATGCTCCACAATTCCCCCAATAATCGCCCAGTCTTTGCCTCTGACCATATCCACATCCACCTCTAAAAAATTATCCAAATACTGCTCCATGAGACAGGGCCTGGATTTTGAAAAAAATTGGCCGTATCTCTCAAAATACGATCTCAGCTCCTCCTCAGAGCTTATGATTTCCATCCGGCGGCCCCCTAAAACATAGCTGGGGCGGGCAATCAGCGGATAGCCGGCGCTTTTAGCCACACGCAAAGCTTTCTGAATATCATAAGCCATATCAGAGCGGGGGGTTTTAAATCCCAGGCGAGCGCAAACTTTTGCAAAATGGCCTCTGTCCTCCGCCCCATCAATGGATTTAGCGGAAGAGCCGGCCAGCGCCCAAGCCCCCTGAGACAGCTCCCCGGCCAAGTCAATGGGATTTTGCCCGCCAAGCTGAACGATCAAATGAGAGGGGCGAATAAAGTTTAGCGCCTCTTTTATGTGCTCCAAACTGACTGGCTCAAAAAACAGCTGATCAGCTGTGTCATAATCCGTTGAGACAGTTTCAGGATTAGAATTGATGAGCGCCACATCATAGCCTTGCCGCTTAAGCTCTTTCACCCCCCGGACACAGCTGTAATCAAACTCAATGCCCTGGCCGATCCGATTGGGGCCGGCGCCTATCAAAGCGACAGATTTTTTGCCGGATTTTCGCCCCGCCTCTCTTTTTCCCCAATAAGTGGAATAATAATACGGCGTGTGGGATTCAAACTCTCCGGCGCAGGTGTCCACCTTATAAAAAGCGGGGATGATGCCCTTTTTCTGCCGAAATTTATAGACATCCCTCTCCCTCGCTTGAAAAAAATCGGCCACCATCTTATCCGAAAAGCCCTGCCGTTTCGCCTGATAAACAAGATTTGCATTCCATTTGCTCTCCGCTTTCCGGAGCTGAGCCTCCATTTCAATCAAGCTTTCCCATTGCTCTAAAAACCAGGGATCAATGCCAGTCAGATGGCTTAAAGCCTCCACAGCATAGCCTCTGCGAAAAGCCTCAAAAATATAATAAACCCTCTCGCTGTTAGGATAGGTCAGTTTTTTCTCATTAAAAGCCTCAGCGCGCTTTAAGGCCGGTTTCTCTAAGGCCAGCAAAGCCTTTTGAAAAGACTCTTTAAAATTTCTGCCAATGGCCATCACCTCTCCCACACTTTGCATTTGCGTGCTTAAAATGTCCTCCGCGCCGGGGTATTTTTCAAAATCAAAGCGGGGGATTTTTGTCACAATATAATCTAAAGCCGGCTCATAGCAGGAGGGCGTCGCGCCGGTGATGTCATTTGAAATCTCATCCAATGTAAAGCCCACAGCTAAAAGGGCTGAAATTTTAGCAATGGGAAAGCCGGTGGCCTTGCTGGCCAAAGCTGAAGAGCGGCTCACTCTGGGATTGACCTCTATAACCATCCGCTGGCCGGTTTGGGGATGAACGGCAAATTGAATGTTGGCGCCTCCAGTCTCCAAGCCAATCTCCTCAATGATAGACAAAGCCTCCCGCCTCATCGCCTGATAGGCTTTGTCGGAAAGGGTGATTTGAGGGGCCACAGTGATGCTGTCCCCTGTATGCACGCCGCAAGGGTCGACATTCTCAATAGAGCAAATCACAACACAAGTTCCCTTGCGGTCTCTCATAATCTCCAGCTCAAACTCTTTCCAGCCCAAGAGGCTTTGCTCAATTAAAACTTCAGATGAGGGGCTTTCAGCCAGGGCTGTGGCCAGCCGCTCCCTAAACTCCTCCATAGAGTAAGCCACCCCCCCGCCTGTGCCCCCTAAAGTGTAATTGGGCCTTAAAATGATGGGAAAGCCGATTTTTTCCGCGGCTTTTAAGCCCTGCTTAAAATTTCTAACTAAACAGCTGGGGGCATAGCCGGCTCCTAAGCGGGAAAGAATTTGAACAAACCGCTCCCTGTCCTCCACCTTTTTGATCACTTCTAAATTAGCGCCTAAAAGCTCTATGCCCAAGTCCCGAAGAACTCCCTTTTTTGCCAGCTCCACAGAAAGATTTAAGGCGGTTTGCCCTCCTAAAGTGGAAATTAAAGCTGAAGGCTTTTCCCGCTCTAAAATTTTTTTCACATAATTAAACTCTAAAGGCTCAATATAAACTTTTGTCGCTGTCTCCGGATCTGTCATAATGGTCGCCGGATTGGAGTTTACCAAAATGACCTCCAGCCCTAAGCTCATCAGAGCCTTGCAGGCTTGCACGCCGGAGTAATCAAACTCACAGGCCTGGCCGATAACTATAGGCCCGCTCCCTATAATTGCGATTTTATCACAGCCTTTTTTAATTGGCATTTTTCCCTTTTCCCTTTCGCAAAGAGGCTCTTTTTTTAAAAAAGCCGGCGGGCCCGCCGGAGCAATCAATCTCACAGGCCTGGCCAATAACTATAGGCCCGCTCCCTATAATTGCGATTTTATCACAGCCTTTTTTAATTGGCATTTTTCCCTTTTCCCTTTCGCAAAGAGGCTCTTTTTTTAACAGGCCCGATCATGCGGCTTGTAAAAAAATCAAAAAGCGCGACAGCCTCTGTTGGCCCCGGATGATGCTCCGGATGGAATTGAGCGCCCAAACAGTTTTGATCCTTTAAATAAATGCCAGCCACAGTGTTGTCATTCAAGTTGATATGGCTGATTTGCGCGTTTTCAGGCAGAGATTTCCCGCTGACAGAATAGCCATGATTTTGCGCGGAGATATAAATTCGATTGAGCAATTTGTCCTGAATGGGATGATTGCCTCCCCGGTGGCCAAATTTTAATTTATAGGTTTTAGCCCCTATAGCTTGAGCTAAAACCTGATGCCCCATGCAAATTCCAAAAATGGCCGCCTCTCCCAAGAGGCTTTTAACCAAAGCTGTCCCCTGAATCACATCTTTAGGATCGCCCGGGCCATTGGACAAAACAATTCCATCGGGATTCCAGCTTTTTATATCTTGAGGAGCGCTGGCGGAGGGAAACACACACACCCTCTCAGCCCTTTTTAACATTTCCCTGAGAATGCTTTTTTTAAAGCCAAAATCTATGAGAGCCAGCCTAAGCCCTTTTTTTTTCCGGCCCTTAAACTCTTGAGCTGATGGGACGCAAACCGCCTGTGTCCAATCTTTTGGCTGCGCCTGCTCTTTTTTAATGAGAGAGAGCGCCTGCGCTCGGCTTTCTCCTGATAAAGGGACAATGGCCCCCCAAACCGCTCCCTTCTCCCTTAAGCGAAGAACAGCCTGCCGGGTGTCAACAGCAGTTAAAACAGGAATTTTATGAGAGCTTAATTGATCCAGCCACTCTCTGTCCCGCCGGCTGTTTTGCGCCTCTAAACAGACAAAGCCCTTAATCCAAAATTTATCTGATTCCCAGCAATCAGAAGAGGCTCCATAGTTCCCCTGCAAGGGGGCCGTCATAATTAAAATTTGATTGTAATAAGAGGGATCTGTGGCGATTTCCCCGTAGCCTGTGTGAGAGGTGTTAAAAACAGCCTCTCCGGCCCTAGCCTCTCCGCCACATAAAAAGCCCTTAAAAATTTCCCCTGTCTCAAAAACCAAACAGCCCGGTTTCACAAGCGCCCTTTTGTATGTCCTTAACCTGCCGGTTGAGTTTAAAAATGTCTAAAAAAAGTTTTAAGCATTTGTTTTTTTAATCGCTTTTTTCGCCGGACTAAAGATAAAACCAGCGTCAGAAATAAGCATGCCGAAAAGAGGACAAAAGATCAAACCGAAAAATAAAAACATAAGCTGAAAATTCCGCCAGCCGGGCAATATCAGCCCCCCAGCCATTCAAAATCCAAATGAAACGCCCGATCGCTTAAAGCCTTCCCAGCCAGGCAATATCAGCCCCCCAGCCATTCAAAATCCAAAACTTGAGATAAAACAGCGCTTCTTGTGTATAAGCCATTGACGACTTGGGCGCTGATTCGGCTTCGTTTGTTTTTAAAAACATCCAAACTCATCTCCACGCCAAAAATACAAGGGCCGGGATGCAGTATCACAGCTGATTCTTTTAAAATATCCAGCTGTTTGGCTCCCAGATGATATTGATCTCTGTATTCAGCCAGAGACAAGCCTATGCTCATATCATGCCTTTCCTGCTGTATCCTCAAACACATGATTACATCCGCCCATTTAAGCCCCTCGTCAATCTGTTTAAAGCATCTGACGCCTTTCCAAAAGTCGCCTTTGGGAAATAAGCTGGTGGGAGAGCAAAAAGCCACCTCAGCGCCAAGCCGCTTCAGGAGCTTCAAATTGGAGTTGCTCACACGGGAGTGCAAAACATCCCCTAAAATCAAAACTTTTGCCTTTTTAATTTCCCCTCTCGCCTCCTGAATGGTAAAAGCGTCTGTAAGAGCTTGGGTAGGGTGCTCATAGGAGCCAAAACCCGCATTGACAATCGGAATATCGCCATCAAATTTAAAAGAGGCGCCCTCATAGCGAAGTATAATCACAGCGGGGCCTAAACATTTTAAAGTTCGCAGTGTCTCTTCCAGATTTTCGCCTTTGACAATGCTAGACGCCTGCATATTTGAAAAAACAACAGGATGAACGGCTAAATTATTGCAGGCCACTTGAAAACTGGCGCGGGTTCTGGTGCTAGGCTCAGCAAAAAAGAGAAAAGCGTTTAAATTTTGCTCTTTTTTTAGAGCCAAAGCCTGCGCAAAAGATTTTTTTTGAAGGCCCAGTTTTTTAAGCTCTCTGGCTCTGTGAAGGATGACCTCTATATCCTGATCGCTTAAGTCATCCACGCTGATAAAAGATTTGTTTTTTATGGACATTTAAAAAACATTATAAAATAGCATGTTTCAGCCGTCAATCAGTATATGCGATAAAAATAGCCCGCGCCAGCCCTCCATTCAGCTTATGCGATAAAAACAGCCCTCAGACCTCATTCAGCTTATGCGGTAAAAACAGCCCGCCAGCCCTCCATTCAGCTTATGCGGTAAAAACAGCCCGCCCCAAGCCCTCTCATTCAGCTTATGCGGTAAAAACAGCCCTCAGCCCTCCATTCAGCTTATGCGATAAAAACAGCCCGCCAGCCCTCCATTCAGCTTATGCGGTAAAAACAGCCCCCGCCAGCCCTCTCATTCAGCTTATGCGATAAAAACAGCCCGCCAGCCCTCCTTCAGCTCATGCGGTAAAAACAGCCCCTCGCCTCCGCTGAAATAAAAAAATCAAATGATGTCTTGATTCTCCGCAAAAAACACAAGATAATGTGTTTTTTAGAGCGGGAGGTGCGCTATGTCTATTGTTTTGCCGGAATTGCCTTATGATAAAAAGGCTTTAAGCCCTCATATCTCTGAGGAGACTTTAAGCTTTCACTATGGCAAGCATCATAAAGGGTATGTGGATAAGCTCAATGCGCAAATACAGGGAACAGAATGGCAAAAAGCCAATTTAGAGGAGATTGTCAAAACCTCTCAAGGGGGAATGCTCAACAACTCCGCGCAAGTGTGGAATCACACTTTTTATTGGAACAGCTTATCCCCTCAAGGGGGAGGCGCTCCTAAGGGCGCTTTGGGAAAGGCTATTGAAAAGCGCTTCCAATCTTTTGAGAAATTTAAGGAGCGCTTTACAGCTGTGGCTTTGGCTCAATTCGGCTCAGGCTGGGCCTGGCTTGTCAGAGAGGGGGAAGAGCTTAAAATCCTATCCACCTCCAACGCTCAAACGCCTCTCGCCTCCTCCAGCCAAAAAGCTCTGTTGACCTGTGATGTCTGGGAGCATGCCTATTATATTGACTACCGCAACGCCAGAAACAAATATATGGAGGCTTTTTGGAATTTGATAAATTGGGAATTTGCAAATAAAAATTTGGATTCTTGATGCCTTTGCAGCGAGCGCGGGGCTTTCCGGATCATCTGCCGGAGCAAAGCCTGCAGTTGGATTCCCTTCTCTCCACAGCTAAAGAGGTATTGCGGCGCTTTGATATTCACAAAGTCAGCCCTCCTGTTTTGGAATATAGCGAGCTTTTTTACCGGACGCTGGGGGAAGGCTCTGACATTGTGAATAAGGAGATGTATTCCCTTCAAAAAGGGGACAAGCTTTTGACCCTTCGGCCAGAGGGCACCGCTGGCATCGCCAGAATGTTCATCTCTCAACAGCTGTCTCATCATTTGCCTTTGCGATGGTATTATCAGGGGCCTATGTTTCGCCATGAAAGGCCGCAAAAAGGCAGGTGGCGCCAATTCTATCAGTTAGGGGTGGAGTTTTTGGGCGATTCATCTGAAGAAGCGGACATTGAGCTTTTGTCCATTGTTTGGGTTTTAGCCAAAAAGCTGGGCATTGGGCAAAAAATCGCTTTGGAGATCAACAGCCTAGGCTCTTTAGAGGAAAGGCGAGCCTATAAAGAGCGGTTAAAACAATATCTTTTGCCTTTAAAGGGCAAATTGAGCGCCGACAGCCAAACGCGCCTGCTAAAAAATCCTTTGAGAATTTGGGACTCCAAAGAGGAGGGGGATCGGGAGCTTATGGGGGGGGCGCCCCTCTTGCGGGAGAGCCTTCAAAGCCAGAGCCTTCAAAAATATGAGAAAATTAAAGAGGGGCTGACAGCTTTAAACATTCCTTTTCGGGAAAATGCCCGGCTGGTCAGGGGGCTGGACTATTACAACGATCTGGTGTTTGAGTGGACCAGCAAAGATTTAGGAGCGCAATCCGCTTTTTTAGCCGGCGGGCGATATGATGGCTTGATTGAAAGCTTAGACGGGCCTTCCACACCGGCTGTCGGCTGGGCTTTAGGGCTGGAGAGGCTAAGCCTGTTGTGTGAGCCTTTTAAAAAGAGGCCCCTTCAAATCGGTTTGCTGGCTGTCGGCTCAAAGGCTGAAAAAAAAGCCTCTCAACTGGCTTATGAGTTAAGGGCTGAGGGCTTTAGCGTTTGTTATCGTTTTTCTGGAAATTTTTCCAAGCAGTTGAAGAGAATCAGCCAAAAATGCCTTTTTGCCTTAATTTGTGGAGAAAAGGAGCTGGCGGACGGGAAAATCATTTTAAAAGATCTCAAAAATGGACAGCAAGACAGCCTGCCGTTTTCCAGCTTAAAAGAGGATCTGAATAAAAAAATAGACAAAAAAGCCTGATTTTTAAGGCTTTTTGCATTGCATTAAAAAAAATTAAAAAAAAGTGTTGACAAAATTCAAGACCATAGTATTATAAGAGACGCTCTAAGAATGTTCACCAAAGCCTTTCGGGGCGGAGGTGGCTTTCTTGGGCATTTTTTTTTGCTTTTCTTTCCCCGCCCCCCTGAGGGAGGGGCTTATATTCGCATCATCTATCAATCCACTCTCACCCGACCCTTGATGTTAGGGAGGGGCTTTTGAAGTCTTGACTCACGACTAAATTATTGTATAATAAAAGTATGGAATTAAGGACTTTTTTAATGACGGTTATTGCTGTTTGCGCTTTTTTAGCCTTTCAGTTTGGAGCAATGTATTTCCTGATTTCAGCTTCAATAGCCCCTCTTAAAAAAGATATTGCACGGCTTGAGACCGGCCAAGCCAAGCTTTCAGCTTCAATAGCCCCTCTTAAAAAAGATATTGCACGGCTTGAGACCGGCCAAGCCAAGCTTTCAGTGGATATTGCTGAAATAAAACAGCTCCTTAAAAAGCCTTAAAAAATGGGAATTATATACTTAACGTCGCATAAAACCTGTGATGGCCTTTAAATGTAGGGCTTACAGGAGGTTTTAATGATTTCGTGCAAAAAGCGTGCATAAAACATTGAATTTGATAAAAAAACAGATAGTTAATAATATAAATTATTGATTTTGCTTAACTTTTGCCGTGCATAAACCGTTCATGGTTTTATAAATGCGGTGTCAAATATATAATTCCTTAAAAAATTAGGCTTTTTTATCTAATTTTTTTAAGAAAATTCCAGGAACGCCACATAAATAAGGCTTTTTTACTTATTTTTAAGAAAATATTGGACTTATCCACAATGAATTTTTTTCACTTGAGCGATAAAAATTTGACTTTGTTTTTAAACAGGCTATGATAGCGCTTTAACGCAGGGCGGCTCAAACTGGATTTTACAACGGAAAAAGCAGTCCTCCTGGCATTGGAAACGCTATGAAAAACAGGTATTTTATCCGTTCATAAACTATCAAAAAAGCTCAAGATTAGCTGGAGGGAGTTTTATGCAATTTATATTAAGAGCCTCTGATTTTTTGTTCGCCTTAAATGCGCATTTGCTAATAGCCGCTATCCCGGTTTTGTTTGCTTTTGGAGTTCAGGCAGACATAAAATCTAATGGATCGTCCTCGAAAAATGGACAGTTCACTAAAGCCTCCCGCCTTTGCAAAGAAGCTGTTTTAAAAACTGAAACGAAACAAATCAAGGCTGTAACTGTCAAACAGATTAAAGCTTTAACTTTTGAACAGGTTGAGGCTTTAAGCCCTAAGCAGCTCAAAGCTCTAACCCCTAAACAGATTAAGGCTTTAACCCCTAAGCAGCTCAAAGCTTTAACCCCTGAACAGATTGGGGATTTAACCCCTAAGCAGCTCAAAGCTCTAACCTCTCAACAAGTTAAGGCTTTAGCGCAAGAGCAGTTGGATGTTTTAACTTTCACCTTGATCTGGAGCGGGAAATCCCAACAGCTCAAAAATTTAACCGTCCAACAGGTTAAGGCTTTAACTCCTGAACAGCTCAAAGCTCTAACCCCTAAACAGGTTAAGGCTTTAACCCCTAAGCAGCTCAAAGCTTTAACTCCTGAACAGGTTGGGGCTTTAACCCCTAAACAAATCAAAGCTTTAACCTCTCAACAAGTTAAGGCTTTAGCGCAAGAGCAGTTGGATGTTTTAACTTCCATCTTGATCTGGGCGGGAAATCCCAACAGCTCAGAAATTTTCCCGCTCAAACAGGTTGAGGCTTTAACCCCTAAACAAATCAAAGCTTTAACCCTTGAACAGGTTGCGGCTTTAACCCTTGAACAGATTAAAACTTTAACCCCTCGACAGATTAAGGCTTTAACCCCTAAGCAGCTCAAAGCTCTAACCCCTCAACAGATTAAGGCTTTAACTCCTGAACAGGTTGAGGCTTTAACCCTTGAACAGATTAAAACTTTAACCCCTCGACAGATTAAGGCTTTAACTCCTGAACAGGTTGCGGCTTTAACCCCTAAACAAATCAAAGCTTTAACCTTTCAACAAGTTAAGGTTTTAGCGCAAGAGCGGTTGGATATTTTAACTTCCACCTTGATGCTCTGGGGCGGGAAATCCCAACAGATCAGAATTTTTCCCGTCAAACAGGTTGGGGCTTTAACCCCTCTGAGCAGGTTGGGGCTTTAACCCTTGAACAGGTTGGGGCTTTAACCGTCCTACAGGTTGAGGCTTTAACCCCTGAACAGCTTGAGGCTTTAACTCCTGAACAGGTTGCGGCTTTAACCCCTGAACAGCTCAAAGCTCTAACCCCTCGACAGATTAAGGCTTTAACCTCTGAACAGCTTGAGGCTTTAACCTCTGAACAGCTTGAGGCTTTAACCATTGAACAGATTGGGGCTTTAACCGTCCTACAGATTGAGGCTTTAACTCCTGAACAGGTTGCGACTTTAAAACCAGCCCCTCCGGGCGCATTTTGGCTTTAACCATTGAACAGGCTAAAGCTTTAGCGCCAGAGCAACAGTTGGATATTTTAACTTTCACCCTGATCTGGGGCGGGAAAAGACACAGATCCCAGAAGTTTTAAAGATCCTTTTTGGAGAAATCAGTAAGGCTTTTCCATAAAAATCCTCTTTAGATCATAAAAAAACTGGACTTTTTTTACTATTTTGTAATAGCATCCCCCTAAAATTAAGAGAAACCTGATTTTTTAGCGGCTTGGGACTGACAAGGGAGGGCTTCCATCAACTTTTGGGCTTTCAAATAGGATCAAGAAAAATTAGGGGGATTTTATGAAAGTTATAGGCTTTATCAAGATTTTGTTTTTGTGGAATACACAATTTTATGCTTATTTGATGATATTTTCCGCTCCAGCTTTATCCGCAGGCCTGGCTCAATTAACCCCTTGTAAAAAGGCTGTTTTAAAATCTGCTGGAAAACTGTCTGTGGGTGAAATGCTTGCGCTCACTCCTGAAAAAATCAGAAAGATGACGGCTCAAAAGGTAAAGGACTCCTTTCCGGATGTGTTGAGGATATTATCTTCAGACCAGCTGGCGGCTTTGTCTTCCCAGCAATGGAGAGTTTTTAGCCGTCCACAATTACAGACTTTAAGCGAAAAGCAAATAAAGCTTATGCCTCCTAAGATATTTTGGGATTTGACTAAAAAACAGCGCCTGGCTTTGACTGATGAGCAATTTCGAGCCTTGACTGACAATCAACTGCGGTATGCGGCTGACAATCAACTGCTGGATTTGACTGACGAGCGGCTGCGGGGATTCCTCCCCAGGCAGTTTAGGGCCATTGCCGGCCGGCTGTTTCAAATTTTGCCGCCTGAGAGATTTCTTGTTATTGCTGAGCGATTTTTTCAAGCCTTAACCCTTGAGCAATTTCAAAATTTGCCCCTTCAGCGCTTTAAAGTTTTTCCCTTTAAGCTGTTTAATGAAAAGCTAAGTTTTGAGCAGTTGGACTATTTGTATTCCGCTTTTGCCGGCGCGGGACTTCAGTCTCACCCTGTTTTTGATCTTATACAGTCCGCCAGAAATAATCGATTAAACGAGCTGTTGAATAAAGGGCTGGGGAAAAAAGCCAAAGCAGTCCATCTAAAACAATGGCGGGAATAAGGTTCCGGTTCTGTTTAAAAATTCATGACTTTTCATTAAATGAGCCGCAAAAAAGTCTGCCGGAATCCGGTTCCTGAGTTCGCCCTTTGAAAAGTGAAAAAAGCCTGAAACCCCAGCTTATTGATTATTTGGAGGAGATATTGTTCTTTTTCCGCCAGCGCTTTAAAGCCTCCTGATGGCGCTTAGAGAGATTTTTTTGAGCCTCTGGCGTCAGCCTATTCAGCTCATGCAATGGAACACGATCCCAAACACGCTCATGGATATCCAAAACATATTTAGGCGGAACCAGCTCATAATTTACATCATTGATGCAATCCGGATGCAAAATACAGCCCATAACCAGCATCGTAAAATGCCTGTCCCATAAATTCACTTCCGGGCCATGTATGTTAAACTCCTCCTGAAGATCTCGAGCTGTGTAAGGCTTTTTAAGAGGCTTATAACCAAGCATACGCCGTCCAGCCTGAACACCCGTAAGCAATAACCCTTTTCCCGCACGCCTTGCTCTACTCCAAAGCCTATCCAAAAAAGAGGGCTGATACTCATGGGCAAATCGGGAATCTGTCTCTCTTCGATACGGATTTAAAGCGTCATCTATTAGAGCCTTCTTTCCGCCTATCACCATGTTTTCTCCATCCTCGCTCTCAAACTCCTCTATCTCTTTTGAATACCAAAAACGCATCTGGTCAGCGTGGCACATCTCCTCTATCTCACACAGCCTGTCATAAATCCCGGCCTTAATGGGGTCGGGCTTATCGGCAGAAAAAATCAAGCCTTCTTTTCCGCCTTTTCCATACCTCCAGTCCTCCGGACCGGGAGAGCTATCAGCCTTTAGGGTATCTTTTGTCTTGGGCGGAGGCAAAAGATCAAGCCCGGAGTTTTTCCCATCCCCGGCTGATGTTTTCCCATTTTGGCCAAAAATAGAGCTGCGGGGGATTTCCGCTTGAGCGCCCCCAGCGCTTTGAGCGCTTTGATGGCGGGAGCTGTTGGAAGAGTTTGGGCTTCTGTTGAGGCTTGCCTGATGGCTTTTCCGCCGCTCATCACACATAGCGGACAAAGTCCCGCTGGACCTGGAATTTAAAAGATCCCCGCTGTTTTTCCTCAACTGCTCCAAAGGCGCCTCACACTCTTTAACCAAAATATAAGTATGATCCAGCCTATTCCCTCCCGGTAAATTTTGTAAAGCCACTTGCGGATTGCGGTTTTCAAACGCTTTCGCAAACTCTTTTCTTATGTCTTGGATTTGGCCTTTGCAAGCGCCGTTTCGCGCGTGAATGCGATCCGCCGCTATTCCTGTGTCCGGGAGAAAAAAGCATTCTAAAAAATCAGTCCTGAATTTATCCAGATCCTGCGCCACATTCTGTTGGCATTGCTGAGAGGCTTTTTGGCAAATCTCCCAAGTTTTGTTTTTGAATTGATTTAAGGCTTGTGTGTTTCCCGCCCGGCAAACATCCTGTCCCGAAGACTGGAGTATGGACTGGTAATTCTGCTTGGCTTGGGGGAAGTATTTGCACTCAGAGGCTGTCAGGCAACACTCATTCGCCCAGCTCTTAGATTTAGAGAGCAAGGAGGGCAAAGTATTGGGCAAAGTATTATACTGGCTTTGTTGTTGAGCCACAGGCTTTAAGCGGCTTCGCAAATCTTGAATACAGCCCGCTCCCGTTTGAGGCATGCAAAGCTCCGGCAGATTAACAAACTTATCAAAAGCCTTTCTTTCCTTACTAGGGTTCTCAAGCTTTTTTCTTATTATGGGGCATTCGTTTGTTTGCAGTTGCTCCATTATCTCGCCAAAAGTTTTGTCAGTGAAGCTGGATCGGGACTTCATAACATATTGATCCTCCCCGGCATACTGAACTTGCTGGAGGCAGTTTTTTCTAAAATATCGCCAATCGGATAAAAATTGCTCCAGCCGTTTAACACGCTCCGGGAAGGAGTTATTTACTCCTAAAACGGAGGCCAAAGAATCCGGAGAGTGAAAGCCAGTTTTTTTTAAACCATCCATCAGCCTAGCGTGAAGATTTGTGTAGCTTTTATATATCTTGTTTCCGCATTGCTTCATGGATGCTTTGACAGATTCCAGCAGGTTATACATGTCCAGCAGTTGATCTGGAGTTGTGGATTTATGATAATAATTTTGGTATTGCTGAACATTGCTTTTAAAAGAGACATAACTCCCCTCACATTCCGCCTGAAAAGATTGACTAGCCTCATCAGATTTAAAAAAATTTCCATTCATAAAATATGGAGCGATGTTTTGGTTAAAAAACTTAGCTTTTTCTTGTATTCTGATTTCTTTGGAGGCGCCTTTGCCAGGATCTTTTCCATAACGACTATAGCTTGAGAATGAAAAAGCAAAGATTAAAATCAAAGCCAAGCCTTTCAAGCTTTTTAAAAGATGAGAAGGCAGAAGGCTTTTAAAGCCTTTTAGACTGCAAATAACAAGCCAGCCCATCAATCGCTTTTGAACTGTGTTTCTGCTTAGATTGTGTGGGCAGTTTGTTTTTTCCATAACTCCTCCTTATCTTTTATAGCCTGGAAACCTCTAATTTGCTGATAATATCAGAGGACTGGAGTAAAAGCTTGGATTTTTTTAAAGAAAAAACTTTTTTTTATAAACTGCTCTGTTAAAAATAGCCTAAAACCCTTTATTTTAAACGGAAAATCCACTTTTTAAAGGCTATCCCGCGGATGGCTTAGCCTGTTTGAAAACAGAGACATCTGCCCTAAAAAGAGACACTATTCCCTCTGAAGTTAAAAAAGCGACTGCTTAAATAGGGCGCAAATCAGCGCTGAGCTTTATATTTTTAAGGAATTTCAGAATTTTTTTATATTCCCAATTGTTTCATTTCTTTGATAAGCGGGAGTCCCCATCCCCAAAGTCATCCGTTGGCTGTATTCTTCAAAATGAAATATAAACAGGGCCTCAGACAGCCGCTCAAGTTTAAAAATATGAGAACAATCTTATTGACCGCTGGTTGCCGCCACAGGCTGTATACCCCATATCTCCGCTATTTTTGCGCTGCCTTGTCTTATGATTGAAACCATCTCATTTGCCACTTCCTCATGTTCCGCGCATTGGGGCAAGTCCTGATGGCAGGACTCTTGCGCTAAAAGGGTAAGCCTTTTTTGCTCTAACGGGAGAAGAGCTGTAGCTCTATCCTTTAAAACTTGGCAGGCTGACACAGTTTTTGCATACTTATCCGCCTGAAAGTGAGACTTTTTAGGCAAAGCTAAACATCGGCTGGCGTGCCGAATAGTCTTTTGCAAGCTGTCTATGGTGTAAGGGCTGTATTCCGGATAAGTGTTCAAATCTCGATCTCCCGTATAGCTGGGGGAGCGCAACAAATATGAGTTTTCAGAACCATTGGCCCCTTGAATAAATTTTGAGTTATATAATAAAGGAACACGGTAATAAGCAGTCAGTTCCATCTGTTCGGCTATCTCAAGTATTGTATATCTCTGAGGAAAATCGGGATCAAAATTAATCAATGTAAGAACTCTAAAATAAGCTGTTATAGCCTCATTGACCTTTTCTGTGGCATTCCCGCTCTCAAACTTTCCGTCACTTGCTATATAATAGGCTATTAAATCAGCGGAGGGAACAAATTGATGAAAATCCGCTACATGGTAAAGGATGCTTAGGCCCTTATCATCCTCTCCTTTAGCTATAAGGCAGAGGGCATACATATTCTGGTCCCATGGGCTATCCGGATCAGCGGAATAGTTTTGCTCCACCTCTTTAAAATCATTGCAAATCAAGCCCCCCCTTTTATAATAATCCGCAAAGCTAAAGCGGCATGCAAAAATTAAACCAATCGCTATAAAAAACTTTACCCTTTTCATAATCATTTCCTCCTTTTATGCTTTTTAAATTATACCTGTTTAAAAATCTGTTCAAAAAACCTCTTAAAAACCATAAATGCTCAAACTTCAAACCCGGCAAATGCGCCTCACTTTCTATCTCCGGCGCAAAAATGAAACTGGCTTATATATACCTGAATTTGTTAAAAAATCAAGCTCTATCCCTTGAATATAAGACTATTCCACAAAAATCCCCAGAGCGGCCCCTCAAACTGTTAAAAAACTGAACAATTTTTTAAGCGCTGTTTAAAAAATATAGAGAAAAATTATTTTAACCAATAATATTTAAAGATGAGCTTGTATTAAAAACTGCTAAGAAGCATGATATTCTGGTCTGAAGGCTTAAAAATTTCAAAAATGTCCTCACTTGACTTTATTGAGCGCTTTTATTAAAATTGAAGGATGAAAGCATTTAAAAAACTAAAAACTCTTTTGAAAAAACCCCTATTTCACGCTTGGGAGGCGGAACAAAAAGGAGTTCATGCCAGTTTACTAAGTTATTATGCTAACAAAGGCTTGATAGAAAGACTGGATCATGGAATTTATCGCAGTAAAGAAGCTGTATTGAATGTTGGATTTCAATGGGAAGACCTGATTTTAACAGTTAAAAGCATCCCTAAAGGCGTCATCTGTTTAACTTCAGCATTAGCTCTTTATGATCTCACTGAAGAAATTCCAAGATTTCATTGGATCGCTATCCCCAATTCTTCCAGAGCCCCAAAAAGAAAAGGCGCTAAAATAATTCGCATGAGAAATTGTAAATTAGGGAAAACTAAAATGAAATTTGGAAAAGAAATCATTGCTATTTTTGACAGAGAAAGAGCCATTGTTGATTCCTTTCGCTTTTTAGGGAAAGAAACAGCTATTAAGGCTCTTAAAGAATCTCTTAAAATAAAAGGCCAAAACAAACTCAATTTGAGAAAAATTCAGTCTTATTCGGAAAAACTTCGTTATAATATTGAGCCTTATATACTGACAGCAACAGCATGAATGAACAAGCGTTAAAAGAAAGAATTAAATATATTGCTAATTCTGAAAATCGCAAATTTAATCAAGTTTGGCGGGATTTAATCTTAGAAAGGCTCCTCATGCGGTTAGCCCGCTCCTCTTTCAACAATCAGCTAATTTTTAAGGGCGGGCTGTTGCTTTCCCGCTATATTAAGCTTGGCCGGGAAACAAGAGATATAGATTTGCAAACAACACAATTAGATATGGATGCTTGTTTTTCATAGCGCTTATAATAAGAAAAGCAGTCTGGGAAACTGCTTTTCCTATCATTAAAAGCTGGCTTAAAGCGCGCCATGAATCAAACTTTCATTTCTTTTTCACCAGAGGAAGAGACAAAAAATCCCCATTGGGCCTTATATGATAATTTTCAATATTGGCCTTTGCTATAGAGACCTCCATATCGTGCCATAAAGGGAGAACAATAAAATCTTCAGCGATAATTTTTTGAATGCGATCATAAATTTGTTTTCTTTTAGCTTTATCTCTGGATTTAAAGCCCTGATCTAAAAGCTTGTCCAGTTTTGGATTTGTATAAAAGCTTCTGTTTCTTCCTTTAGGCGGCCTGTTTTCGCTATGAAAAGCCACACGGTAAATATCAGGGTCTAGCGCCCCTACCCATTTCATTAAGGCTATTTCATAAGCCCCCTGCCCGACATCCTTGTAAAAAGCGCCCCACTCATTGGATTGAAGGCTGATCCTCAAACCGGTTTGACTCATTTGGCTGGCTAAAACTTGAGCTTTATTCACTGTGTCCCGATTGTTGGAGGAGCTGAGCTTAAGCTCCCGCCCGCTTAAGCCTAAAGCGCTGATTATGCTCTGAGCCTGTGGCAAATCAAAAGCAGGCTCTTTCAGCTTTTGATTAAAAAAGCCATTGTCAGGATGAATAAAAGCTTTGGCCGGCGCGGCGTATCCATAAAGCTTATGCTTAATAATCTCCCTTCGATTGATGGAAAGGGATAAAGCTTTGCGAAGCTCTTTGTTTTGCAGAAGTTTATGCCTCAAATTGATGAGCAGGTATGTTGTGGAGAGGCCGGGGCGGGAAAGAACATAAAAATTTTGTTTTTGCCTTTGGAATTGAGCTATTTTTTGCAAAGGCGCAACAGAGGGGGCTAAATCAGACTCTCCAGAAAGCATTTTTTGCGTTCGGGTAAAGCTGTCTCTGATAATTTGAAAAGAAATATATCGCGGCAAAAAAGCTTCCGGCTCGGCTCTTCTTTTTAACAGAATTTGATGATAGCTGTTTTCCATCAATTCAAAATCGCCAGCGCCAAAAGGCTTTTTTTGAAATTTCTGGGGAGACTCCAATATCTCTTTTTTAGGCAAAATTTTAATCACAGGCAAATCGGAATAAAGAAAAGGGGCCTGAAAATCTTTCATTGAGATTTTGACTGTCATTCCGCCCGCCGGATTTGAGCTTTTGCTGTGTTGGCCGAAGCTGTCAGTTTCTGAACCCGACTCAACTGAGGCTTTTTTTCCCTTGAAGCGATGATTTTTTAAATCCGGTTGGTATAATTTCCCCCGCGCCCGCCCTCTTGAATTTTGAAAAGGCGGTTTGAAATCGGCGGATGAGCGCTTGATTTCCGCCTTGCTGGAGCGCTGGGAGCCTGCTGGCATAACCTCAACAGAGCGAATATTTTTAAAAGCAAAATGAAAAGGGGAGCTTTCCTTTTTAAACTCCTCAAAACTAAACAAAATATCCTCTCTGGCGACTGGCCGCCCATTGGAGAATGTTAAATCCGGCTTTAAATGAAATGTCCAGGCCAAACCATCCAGCCTCCAATTTAAAGCCGCGTCCGGCAACAGCTCTCCCCCATCTCCATGCTTAACAAAGCCATTAAATATCAAACCGGCCAGACGCATCCCATTGGCGTCAGTCGCCTTTCTGGGATCTAAAGAGCTGGGTTTGGAATCCAAGATGACAAACAGATGGCTTTTATCCGGTTTTTTGGAATAGCAGGAAGAGAGAATCAAACATAAAAAAGCAATATATCTTAGCCGCTTTTGTCTTTTGTAAAAAGGGAAAACTTCCGCTTGTGTCATGCTCGCTCTCAATTATACCGGCGCTCAATCGCTCGTTTTAAATTTTTCAATAAACTCCTCTCTGGACAAGCGATGGCGCAAAAGCCCAAAATCAAATTTAGGATTATCATTTAATCCGGCAAAAATCACTCTTTGCCAGCAGGTGGAATCTGAAGGGTTGGGGCAAACCAGAAAAAGATCATCATCAGCCCTCCAGTTTTTGCAGCGGCTGTATTTGTTGAGGATGTCTTTAGCTTTCCATGGCCATTTTTTATTTCCAAAATGACGGGAGATAAAAATCCATTGAAAGCCTTTATCCCTTAAAATTAAACTTTGATGCTCCAAGGCTAAAAGCGCTCTGGGCCCGAAAACTGTTTTGCTGATTGTTCTGATGTTTTTATCCAACCAATAGCGATTGAGAACTCTGGCGGTTTGAGGAGGATAGCTCTCCCTATGCCAAGCTGTGCAAAAGCCTTTTATTTTGCCGTTTTGCAAAAAAACGCTAATGGCCTTCTGCTCTTTGAAGTTTAATCTCTCCGGCGTCCAATTTAACCCATTTTCCGGGGCGATTGCGCTTCTATATATCTCCAGCTTTTTAAGCCAATCGGGATAAAATTTTGGCTCAAAGGATTTAATTTGAAAAGATTGCTCAAAAAAACGAGTTTCTGACAATAGGCAATTCCCCTCTTTTTTTATGCAAAAAGGAAAGGGGAAAGGGTTTTCTGATAAACCGCTATTATTCATTTCACATTGTTTTTTTAAAAAAGTCATCTCTTTTTCTCCCAAATATTACAAGGTTCAATCGGGCCTCATGGGATAAATTGAGAACCTCATGCTCATAGCCTATATTTAATATAAAGGCTTTTCCTGTTTGGACAGGCAAATATCCAAATTTTGTGAACTTAAAAAAACAGTTGGCGGGAACATAAATGGCTATGCTGAGAGGATCCAAACACATTATCGGCAAGTCAGTATGAGGGCTGATGTATCCGCCGGGATTTAACAGCAAAAATCTCACATCGTATAATTCCTTATAGGGAAGAGATTGAATAAATTTATAGGTCTCCGGAAAATATTTAATGGAGCTGGACCAGCGAGGCTTGGCCTTAAGGCGCCTATAATCCAAATAGCTGACTGTCATTTATGCGTCTCCTTTTTTTGCTCTCGATTGATCTTGAGAGGATCTCCCACAGCCATCCAGCTCTTTTTGAGCCGGTCATTAACAAACTGCCATATAACTTGTTGATGTTTAAGCCGGTCAATTTCTTTTTGCAAAACAGACTCATCCATAAAATTTTCCGCTCTCTCCAGGCGAAATCCTTTGAATTTAAGAGCTTGATCAAATTTTTCTTGAGAGAATTTGATTTTCAGCTCTTGATAGGCGCTTTTTTTGCTCCAAATTTGAAACAGGCAAATGCTGCTTTGATCGGGATTGTAAATTTTAGCTCTCAATAATAAGGAATTTTCTTTAAAACAGCCGGTTAGCGCTCGGCCATAGGCTTTAAAAAAACTATGGCCCATGGCGGGCGTCATTATAGCCTCTAAACGCAAGCTCGCCTCCCTTAAATAATTTTTCGCCCAGCTGGGATTAAACAAACAGCGCGCGTGGAGATAAGACGCAAAAAAAGCTTTGGGGCGGGAGTTTATCATGTTTTTAGCGTCACCAATAGATGCAGTCTTGTGGCTGAGCCGGCGTTTAAAAAAGTGTGCGCTCTCCCGGCGTTAAAAGAATACAAATGCCCATCCGGCGGAATATGGCACACCTTAAAATCATTCATAGAATCCTCATACAGAAAAAAACAATAGGGGTTAGTCTCCAAAGCCAGATGGAAGCGCTCCGGCTCATTTTTATCTCTATGAAATTTATAGCAATTTTTTGGATGAACCCACATTAAGCGAAACCGGCCCACACGGCTATTATTCCTTTTTTGGAGATCACAATATATTTGATGCAAATAAGTTTTTTTGAGGCCGCTGTGAAATTCAGTGAACTCCCGCTCAAAAGCTATTCTCTTTTTGAGGGATGCGCTCCAAAGAGCGTGAATGCCGTCTTTGAGGCGAGCCTCCCCCGTCACTCCTTTTCTATGGGTTAAGCTGAGCTGATGCCCTCTGGCCTCATTCATCAGATCTTTAACGGACATTTTTTGCCTATCTAAAATAGAGTAAGCCTCTTTTCGCGCTTTCGCAATGTCATATTTTATATTTGTTTTGACTATCATTTTTGGCTGGCTTTATGAATTTTTGGGAAAAGCGGCTTAGGATGCTGAATCGATTTGTTAAAAGGAAAACTCCCCCATTGAGCGCTCTCTAGGCGCAAGCTGTCCCCTGATTTTTCCCCTAAGTCAGATAACAGCCGGCTCATCTTTTCCGGCAGAACAGGAGAAAGCAGGATGGCGCAAATTCTCAAAACCTCTAAAGCGTGATAAAGCGCCCGGCCAGCCTTCTCTTTGTCCGTTTTAACAGCTGTCCAGGGAGCTGTTCGCTCCAAATATTTATTCACCTCTTTTAACAAATCAAATATGGCGGATAAAGCCTGAGACAGCTCAAAATTTTCAATTTGCCCTTTAAGATTGCCGCAGGCCCGCTCCGCCAAATGTTTTAAATGATTTTCCCCCTCCTCAGCCCTTAAATCCGCCGGCTGTGGCGCGCGGCCATCAAAATATTTTTCCAGCAATCGGGACACCCGGCTGTAAATGTTGCCCAGATTATCCGACAAATCCTCATTGACTCTTTGAATCATCAAATCTTTAGAAACAGCTGAGTCCCTCCCCAAAATAATCTCCTTAGCTAAAAAGCATCGCAGTCCGCCAACTCCTAAAATATCCGAAAGCTCCACAGGATCCAGCTTATCACCTTGGGATTTGCTCATTTTCTCAGAGCTTTTGTTTAACAGCCAGCCGTGGGCAAAAATGGCTTTAGGCAAAGGCAAATCCAAAGCCATTAAAAGGCAGGGCCAATACACAGCATGGGTCATTAAAATATCTTTGCCAATCAAATGCGCGGGGCCTGTTTGCCTCCAGTATTTTTCAAAATGAATCTGATCCGGCCTTTCCTTTGAGCCATAGCCCGCCCCTGTAATGTAATTGAGCAAAGCGTCCACCCAGACATAAACCACACAGCTGGCGTCAAAGGGAAGCTCTATGCCCCAAGAGACTCTTTTTTTAGGGCGGCTGACACACAGATCTTGCAAAGGCTCTTTTAAAAAGCTTTTGATTTCGTTTTGCCGATAAGAGGGGCGGATAAAACTCTTGTTTTCCTCTAAATGCTTTTGCAGAGCCTTTTGGTATTTGGACATTTTAAAAAACCAGGCTTTCTCCTCTAAGGGAATAACCTCTTTGCCGGAGGGAGACTGGCCATTCACTAAATCTTTTTTCATGTAAAAAATCTCCTCGCTCACGCAATACCAGCCTTTGTAATTGGCGGGATAAATATCCCCCTTATCCTTCAGGCTTTGAAGAGCGTTTTGAACAATTTTCGCATGATCCAGCCGGCCGTCTCCGCCGGGATATCTGTGGCTGGTATAAAAAAAAGAGCGGTCTTTCCCGCCCACTGGGCTGTAGCCAATATTTAATTTTTCCCAAACTTGCTGAAAGCGGCTCCTCATTTGATCACAATGCTGTTGAGGGGACAGGCCTCTTTCGCGGGCCGCCTGCTCGCATTTTTGCCCATGCTCATCTGTTCCTGTCAGAAAAAAAGTCTCCCGGCCAAAAAGCCGATGATAGCGATTTAAAATATCAGCTATGATGCTGGTATAGGCCGTCCCTAAATGAGGCCGATCGTTTACATAATAAAGAGGTGTTGTGATGTAAAAAGCTTTAGGGCTGGGCTTCATGCTGAAACAAAACCTTTCCTGTTTTTTATACTCTCAAATAGATTGGCCGTCCAGCAGTTTTATTTTTTATATAAAGCGCTTAACCCTTCATGCTTTTGTAAGTCAAATAGATTAGCCCGTCCAGCAATTTTATTTTTTCCTCTTTTTTGAGAGGGACGCTGGAAACGGGCTTAATGGCCGAAAAAAAGCTTTCCCTTTTTTTAAAGGAGAATATGCTGGAAACAGCTTAATAGCGAAAAAGGCAGGGCTTGCTGTGGAGGCACTGCTGATAGAAGGCTTTTTTTGAGGGAAAGTGGTTAAAACCGGCGGCTCGCTTAGCTTACAATTTGAGCGGATTTTTATTTAGGATCGCCTTTTTAGGCCGATAAACCAAGGGAGGAAACCTATAAAACCCGGCTTCTAGCGAAAACTAAGTTCGCCTTTTTAGGCCGATAAACCAAGGGAGGAAACCTATAAAACCCGGCTTCTAGCGAAAACTAAGTTCGCCTTTTTAGGCCGATAAACCAAAAGGCAAAACACGCTATAAAACTCTGCGCCTAGCGAAATACTAAGTTCGCTTTTTAGGCCGAAACGCTATAAAACCCTGTTTTTTTGGGACAAATATGCCACATTAACTTATCAAATGTGAAAAATAGGCGATTTTAAAGTTTGATTCAAGTTTTCCGGCGGGACAGCCGATTAAAAAATTAAAATGATTTATAAAAAGGCTTTTCTCTTCTTTTTACTGCCCTTTTCTTCCCTCTTTTTTTTAAAAACAGGCTATTTATTCGCTAATCCGCCTCATCCTTTCTCGCTCCAAGCGCAACCGGCGAGCCTAAAAGAAACAGCTGTAAAAAAAGCCAGAAGACACAGCTCAAAACAGATCAAGCGCCAACAACTGCAAATAGTTTCACAACTCAGCGATCGCCTGATTGGGAATGGCTTTCTAATAAGCCAAGCAAACGACTGGAAGAAAAGCAGAGACGATTTTAGGCTAAAAAAAGCGCTAGGGATATCACCACAACCCATTGTTGCCAGCAACAATACAGATTCAGCATCAAATAATCCAAATGGTTCCGAGGAGCTTATATGTGACGGCGATTCATACATCAAAAAGATTTCTACACGCTCTATAAGAAAAATAGAAAGAAAAATAGACAAGTTTAAAAATATGCTTGCTCAGATAGACCAATACAAAATACAGGTAAACAACCAAGGTGTAGATACAGACAACATAAACAAAGAGCTACAGGAACTGAAAGCACAAAATCCCTCAGTCGAGATGAACAAATGCAAAGCTACTCTGGATGAGATTCAAGATAGATTAAAAACTGAGGAAACCTGCAAAGAGAAGCTTAAATCCGCCAAAGAAGCCCGATCTGAGTATACCAAAAACTGCAGCAGATTTCTCGGAGGCAATTTTAAATGCTCTGCCGCTATTGACGCCTGCGACAAATGCCCAAATGCGGAGGACGATGAAGAGTATAACTGCGTGAGGATTCACAACAAATCAGAGTGTCCTGTTTTATCCGGAAAAGAGCTGAGAGAGGCTAAAGAGAACAAAGAGCGGATCAATGATGAAAAAAAGGATCTGAAGGAAAAAATAAGCGACTTAGAGCAAGACGCTGTCTCCAAAGAAAACGATTTGAAAAGGGATTTAGCTGAGCTGGAGGAGGAGTTTATCAAAACGAGAAGGGATCTGGAGCGGGAAGCGGAAGAGCAAAAAGCGGATTTGGAAAATCAGCTAAGGGAAAGCAAATCAGAGATCACAAAATCCATTGCAGAAAGCATTGCCCAAGTTCAGGCGGAAATAGACAACTTTTTAAAAGTCGCCCATTCCTTTGAAAACGCAATCACAAAAGCCTACATGGAATATAGAAAAGAGCGGCGGCAAATTTTTTTAGAATGCGAGGCTCACTCTCAAGGCCGGCTGGCTAAATACAAGCAAAGGAGAAAAGCCGCTATTCAAACCGGAAGCCTTCAAATGTCTTTGTCCGATCTGACGAAAAAAGGGCGGGTCTCTTTTGCGCAAAAAGACAACGCTTTGGCGAAAAAATATAAAGCTCAGTGTCTGGCCAAAAGAAAACCGGATTTTAAAGATGTGGACATTGCCCTAAAACAAAAGTTAAGGGTTATTGAGCAGCAAAAAGAGCAATATCAAGATCAGTTGAAAAAAGCTCAGCAAAAAATTGTCAGCTTAAACAATCAGGCCGCGCAGGCGCAAAACAAACTGGTTCAGGATTACGCGCAAAATATGAGCAAAATTGTGGACAGCCATCAAAAAGAATCGCTCGCGGCCCATCAGGCTTTCCTCAAGGCTAAAGGCAAACTTATGCTTCAGGCAAAAGGAGTCACTCTTTTGCGAAAACAGCTTTTAGAGCGCCGTCACGAGCTGGGGAGAAAAGAAACGGAGCTGGCGCGGGAAAGAGAGCTGATCTCTTATTTAAAATCCAAAGGAGTAAATGATGATGAGGCTGGGAGAAGTGAGTTTGCGGAAGCCGCCAGCTCTCTGGCGGATTACGAAAATGCTGTTGCCATCGCTTTGGATGATTGTAAGTGCGCCAACAAAGACAAGCTTAAAGACGAATGTGGGGAATTGCAAAAAATGCCCAAAGTAGGAGACTCAGAACAAACCAAAAAGAATTACAGAAAATCTTTTCAGAGGGACAGGACAACAAATAAAGAGGAAGAGGAAGAGGGTAATCGATAGGTGAGGGAGCGCTTTTCAGAGGAAAAAGGGTCAGAGGCAGAGAGCGCTGAGTGGAAAAACCCCTAAGCCGTCTCCTGTTGTTGGACTGAGCCAACCCTATCATATACACTAACGAATAAAAAGCCGCTGATGAGTGGAAAAACCCCTAAGCCGTCTCCTGTTGTTGGGCTGAGCCAACCCTATCATATACACTAACGAATAAAAAGCCGCTGATGAGTGGAAAAACCCCTAAGCCGTCTCCTGTTGTTGGGCTAAGCAGTCTGTCATATATGCCTAGCGCATAAAAGCCCATTGATTTATGAACAAGGTTTTTGTATAGTTGCAGGATGTGAGGGGATAGTATATAAAGGGGAGAAAACAAAGGAGGAATTATGATCAAGCCTATGCCCTCCCGGTAAATTTTGTAAAGCCATTTGTGGATTACGGTTTTTAAACACAACATGAAGCAGCATATTTGAAGCCAAAAAGGCTGATAGCAGTCAAATTTGAGGTTTTTTATAAAAATTTTTTGCCAAAAAGAGAAGAGGCAGGGCTTATTTGTTATCCGCGCCACAGGAGACAGCGCCCAGTATCATCAATCAAATCTTTTTATTAAGAGCAAAAGAGCGCTTTTCTATTTTTCAATCCCTAAAACTGTCTGGATTGGCCGCAAAAAACGCTGGCTGGAATGATATAAACTTTAAGAAATATAGAGGCTTGTTAAAACACAGCCTAGTAAGAAAAAAATCCCTATTTACAAATTCGCCAGCTGGCCGCAAATGGAGTAAAGGCTGTTCCGGTAGCGTTTTTCACTGTCCAGCCGCCAGAGGCGCAACACAAGCTTTAACAGAAAAAGATCACAAAAAACTAAAAAATGGAATAAAAAAATGAAGAGGAAAGCAGGAAGACAAAATGAACCCGAAGTATCAGGTGAGTGAAAGCGATAACCGCTTTAGGCTTCCGGCTCTAGGGGCCGGCCTGCACACCGCTGTCAGAGACCTTCCTCTTTATAGTTGCTGTAGGGTTCATTTTTAGTCTTCAGCTGTTCCTTCCTCCACTTCCCGCATTTTATAACACAAAGCTTGTGTTTTACAAAGATTTTTTAAAAAAAAATAATCTGGCGGACAGTTTTAGCCATTTCCCTCAAAAATAAGCCTTTTCTCTAAAAAAGAGCGCCGCAGGCCATACTTTCTAGAGGATTTTTTAGAAAAACAGGCACAATTAACTTATCCACTATGAAATTTTTATAAGCTGAGTGACCACTTTCGACATATTTTTTGCGAAAGTCAAAAAAAGCTTGATTTTTCGGCGGGCGGAGGTAAAATTTACATTGTTTTTGTTTGCTTAGGGAGGGGGCCGAGGGCGGCTGTTTGTTTTCAGCCTGTTTTGCTCCGATAAATGGCAAATAAGAGGTTAAACAAACCATAGGAGGAGTTATGCAAAAATTTATAAAGCTTTTCTCTGTCTTAAACAAAGAGATAAAAATCGGACTTATCGGAGTCTTAGCCGCTGGGGCTATCCTGTCTTGTGGCACAGGGGATTCAAATGGCGGAGTGGATCGTGAAGAGGATAATCGCACAGAGGGAATAGCTCAACCGGGAGCTGTCTCTAAAGCTCAACCGGAAGAGAGTTTAGATGTTATAACGAAAAAAGCGGAAGGCGGAGAGCCGGATGCTCAATACAAATTAGCAGTTCGTTATTGGATAGGCAACAAGGGCGTGAAGCAAAACCCGCAGGAGGCTGTTAAGTGGTATAAGCGGGCGGCTGAGAATGGGCACACAAAGGCTCAATACCGAATAGGCTCCTTTTATGAGCATGGCCTGGGGGGCCTGAATAAAAACCTTAATACGGCGCTCAAGTGGTATAGGCTTGCGGCTAAGCAAGGGGATGCGGATGCTCAACGTCGATTAGATCGACTCAGCTCAGTTGGATTGAGGCCATGACGGGGTGTCAAATCAGCCGGCAGTTTTCCCTCGCTTGCTCACAATCTCTGCCGGTTGATCTTTAATCCATGACGGGGAGTCAAAGCAATAGGCAGTTTTCCTCCCATTTTTTTAGGCTGTTTTTCCTTTGAAACAGAAAAAGAAGAAATTAGCGACACGCATAAAATTAGATCAAAGCCTTAGTTTTTAAGGCCTTTTTCCGCCTGGCAATTTACTCCCGGCCTTTTCAGCCAGAATCTTTGTTAAAAAGGATTTTAAATGTAAAGAGCAAACCAGAGCCAGCCGATAAAACAAGCAGAATGTCCATAAGGCTGGCTTTTCTTTTTTTGTTGTTTAGCTTTTGTCTTAATCTTGAGGCGACTCCTGATAACAAAACTTCTAAAGCTCAACCGCCAGAGAATTTAAAGCTTAAAGCGGAAGGCGGAGACCCACAGGCTCAATTTATTGTCAAACCCAAATCCATCAAGCATTTCTTGCTTAAAGCGGAAGACGGAGACCCACAGGCTCAATATCAGCTAGGCAGACTTTATATGCAGGGCCAGGGCGTGGAGCAAAACCTTAAGGAGGCTTTCAAGTGGATTAAGCGGGCTGGTGAGCAGGGGGATGCGCCAGCTCAATACCAGCTAGGCTTCTTTTATGAATATGGCCTGGGCGTGGAGCAAAACCTTAAGGAGGCTTTCAAGTGGATTAAGCGGGCTGGTAAGCAGGGGGATGCGCCAGCTCAATACCAGTTAGGCAGACTTTATATGGATGGCCGGGGCGTGAAACAAAATTATAAGTCAGGGATCAAGTGGTATAAACAGGCTGGAGAGCAAGGGCATGCGGGCGCTCAAGCCCAACTAGGCGCCTTTTATCTAGGCGGCTGGCGCGTGAAACAAAGCTATAAGGAGGCTGTTAAGTGGTATAAGCGGGCGGCAGAGCAAGGAGATGCGCTAGCTCAATACCAGTTAGGCGGCTCTTATGAGTTTGGCCTGGGCGTGAAACAAAATTATAAGGAGGCTGTTAAGTGGTATAAGCCTGTGGCAGAGAATGGGCATCCATCCGCTCAATACCGGTTAGGCTCCTTTTATGAGCTTGGCCTGGGCGTAAAACAAAATTATAAGGAGGCTTTTAAATGGTATAAGCGGGCGGCAGAGCATGGCCGGGGTATGAAACAAAACTATAAGGAGACTGAAAATTGGATTAAGCGGGTGATAGAGCAAGGGCATGCGCCAGCTCAATACCGGTTAGGCTCCTTTTATGAGCTTGGCCTGGGCGTAAAACAAAATTATAAGGAGGCTTTCAAATGGTTTAAGCGGGCGGCTGAGCAAGGGGACGCGCCAGCTCAATACCGGTTAGGCTCCTTTTATGACTTTGGCAAAAAATTGGGCGTGAAACAAAACTATAAGGAGGCTTTCAAATGGTTTAAGCGGGCGGCTGAGCAAGGGCATGCGCTAGCTCAATCCCAGCTAGGCCTCTATTATCAGCTTGGCCTGGGCATGAAACAAAACTATAAGGAGGCTTTCAAATGGTTTAAGCGGGCGGGTGAAAAAGGAAGTCCAGCCGCTCAATACCAGTTAGGCAGACTTTATATGGATGGCCTGGGCGTGAAACAAAACTATAAGGAGGCTTTTAAGTGGTATAAGCGGGCTGGTGAGCAAGGAATTGTTGAGGAGGCTCAATTCCAGTTAAACGGCCTTTATGACTTTGGCGGTCTAACTATGAGGCCGCTTCCAAAACGCCAAAATCAGATCAAAGGCAAGGCTCAGCTGGATTGAGTCCCAAAATCCTTTTCCGGCCAGATTATTTTAAACTCTTAAGGAGCTGTCCCAGCCGGCGGAAGGCATAAAATATTGATCTATTTCCGTCTGTTTTAAGCCCTCTATACGGCTGGGATTCCATTGGGGATTTTTTGTTTTGTCAATCAGCAAGGCCCGAACACCCTCTGGAAAATCCGCCTGGCGCGCTTTATTCATGGCTATTGTCAAATCCATCTCATAGATGGATTTTAAATCCTGGCTTTGAGCCTTTTTTAACAGCTCCAGCGACACAGCCAAAGATGTGGGGGAGGCTTTTAAAAAATTCCGGCGATTGCGCTCCCATTTTTGATCCTCCCGCTCGGCCTTTAAAAGATAATTATAAAAGCCTGTCAGATCCTCGCGCCCCAAAGCCTTTAAAATATCTTTTTGAAAATTTTTAATCCAGCAGTCCTGTTGGCTTAAAAATCGCGGCTCTCTATAAAAACTGCGAAACTGAATGTTAAACTCCTCTTTGTTTTTAAAAGAGGACTCCAGCAAAAAATCAAAAACATTTTGTTTGTCCTCCCGCAAAAAAGCCCACTGGGCCATATTTAAAAAACAGGCCTCTTTGGCATTCAGCTGACAAGCTGTTAAAGCTAAATACCTCCCCATATTTTCTTTTACTCGGCTTAAAAAATAAGAGGCCCCCACATCGGGAAAAAAGCCAATGCTCACCTCCGGCATCGCCAAACGGCTGGCCTCTGTCACAAGGGGATGAGAAGAGGCCATAAACAGCCCCATTCCCCCGCCCATGACAATGCCGTCCCCCCATAAAACAACAGGCTGGGAGAGCTGGGACAGCATGTAATCCGCCTCATATTCTGTTTGAAAAAAATCTTTAACAGCCTCCGCCGGATCTCTCCCCTCTTTTTTGCTCTTTAAAATGGAAAAATAGACTTGAGCCACATCCCCTCCCGCGCAAAAAGCCTTTTCCCCGGCGGAATGAATAAACACCGCGGACAGATCCGCTCTGTCCCTCCACTCCTTAATTTTTTTATTTAAAGCGAAAATCATCTCTAAATTTAAAACATTCAGCTTTTGAGGATTGTTTAGCTCAATCTCCAGCACGACAGAGGCGTCTGATTTTTTATGCTCTTTAAAATGGATAAGCTCTTGTTTTAAATTAGACATTTGAATTGTTCTCCCCCTGAGCTAGCTCTCTTGATCTATTCACAAGGCTAAATCTGTCTTTATTCCAGAGTCCAAGCTTATTTTTATCAGGACGGGCGTCCGGCCCTTGAGCCTCGCTGGCGCCATCTGTGGCGCGGGAGCCCTCAAAGCTTGGACTCTGGGAAATTGAATATCATAATGGGATTTAGGTCAAGAGAGCCAGTTTTTCAGGGACGGATCCAGCTCCAATCACATGAAAAAGCCTTGTAAATCAATGGTTTTGAGGGTCATGCCGTCTGTGTGTTGTCTATCCGATACTCGAATAAAAGGGCGCAAAATACATTAAAACAGCTCAAAAATTGGATTTTTGCCACAATCTAGCTATGGACTTGAAATGGAAACTCTTGTAATGTATGGAAAATTGCAGATTTTAAGTATATAGAGATCATTTTAGGAAGTATGGAAAAAACGAGTTTAGCCTGCAGGAGATAATACAACAGAATAATCTTTCTTTGCCAAGACTATGATACACTGGTGTTGTTGCTATGTCTGAAATATATATAAAAATAGATGGTCAGGAAAAAGCATGGCCCAAACCTGTTATAACCCCTAAAGATATTTTAGAGTTTGGAGAAAAACAGGAGCCTTACGATGTCTATGTTATTTTTAAACTTCAAGGAGATAAAAAGCGGAAAGTATGGAATGGATCGGCAAAGGACAGCTTACATAAAAATATAGCAATTAAAAATGATGATGTGTTTTCTATTGAATATAAGTCACAGGATTTAAAAATATATTATACTGTCAATGGGGAAAGACAAGAAATTGCAGGGTCAGACAATAAGCTGACAGCTGCGCAAATACTTGAAAAAGCAAAATTTGTCCCTGTGGACAAATTCAAATTGTTTAATGCCAAAATAAAAACAGATTATACAAACCCCAATCAGGAGATAATCGTTCAAAACGGAGATGAATTTTTAGCTCTGTCTTCCGGGCCAACTCCTGTCGCATAATTCAGTGGAAAATTTAACGAATCAAATCCAAAAGGAAATAAAAAAGATTCCCTCTTGTGAATTACAGCAAATGCAAGATATGCAAAACCGGAGCTTGCCTTCAAAAAGAGATGGCTGTCTATGTGTATTTAAGTATGTCATTCCCTGCGGCTCTCTGGAAAAGAAAAAAATCACAATCGGCATAGAGCTTCCATTAAATGATTATCCAAGATTGCCGCCTCATTTTATACATTTAAAAAGAGAGGAGTTTAGCGAAGAGGAAATACGAAAAATGGATAAGATACATGAGTCGTATGAATATAATGGAGAAAACTGGATGACACTTAGCCGTCCGCCTCAAGATATATGGGATGGTTTGGATAACTTAAAAAAAAATTTGCATACCTTTTTTGAATCGCATTTAAGAGGATTTTGGAAGAGCTTATGAAATATGAAGTCACTTTAACAGAAAAAGCTCACAAAATTGCCTGCAGCCATTTGTTGTCTCATTTTAAGAGAAATGAGTTTCAGGAAGAATTATGTTTCGCGCTTTGGCATCCTTGTAATGGCAAGGATAAGACAACAGCTCTCATCTCTGAAATTATTCTCCCTGAAGAGGATGAGCGAAAACTTCATGGCAATACAAGTTTTCTGCCGCAATTTTTAGCCCGCTCATTACGAATAGCTATTAAAAAAAAGGCGGGACTTGCTTTTATGCATAGTCATCCGACAAAGGGGTGGCAGGATATGAGCGGCCCAGATATTATTGCAGAGCAAGATCACATAGCATCGCCTGCTGACAGCACAAATATGCCTTTAGTTGGTTTAACAGCAGGCATAGATGAAAGTTGGAGCGCCAGATTTTGGATAAAAAAGAAGAATAGAGAATTTAAGCGGTTTTGGTGTGATAAAGTGAAAGTAGTTGGCAACTGTTTAAAAATTACATTTAATGAGCAGGCGTATAATATATTTCAAAATAAAAATATTTTGCGGAGGGCTATTGAGACTTGGGGATCAGAGGAGCAGTTAAAAATCAGCAGAATAACAGCGGGGATTGTAGGCGCTGGCAGTGTAGGCTCAATGGTTGCTGAAAATTTGGCGAGAATAGGAATTGGAAATATTGTTTTAATAGATCATGATAAAATCGAAGAGCATAATTTGGACAGATTGCTTTATGCCACTAAAAAAGATATTGGAAAATTTAAGTCTGAGTTCTTTAAAATCAAGATACTTAAGCATTCTGTAAATGAGAGTGTGAAAGTAAAATCTCTCATACAGCCTATACAATCACAGTCCGCATTTAGATTAGCCTTGGATTGTGATATTATTTTCAGTTGTGTGGATAAACCTCTGGCAAGAGATGTTTTAAATCATATAGCTTATGCTTATTTGATACCGGTTATTGATGGAGGCATTGCGGTGAATAAAAGACACAACAAATTTTCTGACGCCCGCTGGAGCTCTCATATTTCAGCCTATGGGCGAAAATGTATGTTATGCAGAAAGCAATATACAACTTCAGATGTATCTATGGAGCTTGATGGCTCTTTAGAAGACTCCTCTTATATTGAGCATTTACATTCAAGAAGGGGATTTGGAAATGAGAATGTTTTCCCATTTAGTCAGAGTTTATCCAGTATAGAGGTGTTAATGATGATACGATTTTTGCTGTTTAAGGACTGGTGGCCAAAATTAAACAGGCTAGAGTATAATTTTTTATCAGGGCAAATGAATAAAGATGAATCCTCTTGCAATAAAGAATGTTATTTTTTAAGCATTGTTGGAAAAGGGGATGCAAATCGCATTAAAGTATTACAAGAAGATATAAAATTTAGAAAAAGGAATTTGCTGAACAGTATCTTTAAATTATGGAGGCCATTATGAAAATCAATGAAATAAGGATAAAAAACTTAAGATGTTTTCCTGAAGCGAAAAGCGCAGTTCGTCCTATAACTGTGATTGTAGGTGAAAATAATACAGGGAAAACGACATTCTTATCTGTTTATAAGCTTATGCATGATCTGTTGTATGAAGACAAGCCTATAAAGCCTTCATCCATAGAAGATTTATTGAAGGGGGAAGCTTATAAGCATCTTGGAGGGCCTGAGGATATTGTTGGGAAACAGGGCGATACTGATATAGTGAATATAGGAGCAGCTTTAAAAATTGGAGAACAAGATATCTGGAATGTGGAATATTCAATAAAAAATGGAAAATCCTGTGAGAGGATTTTAATACACTGCCTTAAAGATCAGATAGAAGTGAGCTTAAAAGGCAATATGATGAAGTTTCTTGTAAATGGGCAGGAGGAGTATAATTCCACCACACCCGCCCATTTCTCTATTCACTTTTTTGGAGTTATTTCTTTTTTGTATAATGAGCTAAAAAGCGAGCTTGAAAAAAATAAGATTTTACATTCAAAAATAACTTCTCTTATAATGTTTAAAGAAAACGGAAATTTAAAAAATGTGTTTTGCCATCTTCTTGAGCCAATCCATTTAAAGCCAAAATCTGAATATAATCGCACAAAGATTAAAACTACAGATCCAGCTTATGTTTTATGTGAAATGGCGGAGATGAAGAAAAATAATAACTGGAATAAAATAAGAGAGGAATTTGATAAATTTGGCAAAGCCTCAAAACTTTTTCAAAGTTTGGATATAGATATATCAGAAAAGAATAATAGAGAGACGCCATTTTCAATAAAAGTTACAGTTGATAAATTAACATCAGATATTACAAATGTTGGTTATGGGGTAAGCCAGTTTTTGCCTTTGTTGGCCAATGTGTTTATTTCAGATTCAGAAAAATACAACACTTTTCTAATGCAACAACCGGAAACTCATCTGCACCCCAGAGTGGAAGCTGAATTTTCCGCTCTTATGATTAATATGATAAATAAACATAAAAAAAGATATAAATTTATTTGTGAAACTCATAGTGATTATATTATTCAAAGGGCTCGTATTGAAATCAAAGAGAAAAAGCTAAACCCTGAAGATTTTTTAATACTTTATTTTGAGCTGAAAAATGGAGAGGCAAAAATTTATCCTGTCACTATTGATTCAAATGGAAACATTGAAAATCAGCCAGACAGCTATAGGGCATTCTTTTTGACAGAAGATTATAAACTTTTAGGTTTAAAAGATTGATTGTTATAGCGTTTGTCTTATTTTTAAAAGTATAATCGCAGGAAAAAGGAACATTATGAAAGGAATAATTGTTGATGCAGAGGCTTTTCATAAGTTTGTAAATATAAATCACAGAGACTCAAAGCCTGTCCATCAATGTATCAAAAGGGGAAAATTAAAATTAGTATATGGCAATGATGAGAAAAGTTTAAATGAAATAAAAAAAGATAATCGCATGATTGATAGATTAAAGCGATTAGCAAAAAACGGAGCCGCCTATCAAGCTGATTCGAAAGAAAAGAAAAAGGAAATTGACGATAAGGATGGATTTGTTAAAGGCATAAAACTAAAATCATGGATCAATCATGAAAAATCAGACGCGCATATTATGGCTATAGCTTTAGTGGACAAAAGGGCCAGATTGTTATTTAGCGTCAGTGGAGGTGATAAAAAATTGCATAAAGATTTTAGAAATCCTCAAATAATAAAAAATCCCCGAGGAAAAATATATCAGGAATACAGCAAACATTCAGATCTGTTGCCACGATAATATAAATAACCGAACTTTTCCACAAAATAAGCGGGCGGACAATTTTAGCCATTTCTCTCAAAAATAAGCCTGCTTCCAAAACGCAAACCAAAACCAGCCACAGCGCGAGCCAAAAACCAGCCACAGCGGCAAACCAAAACCAGCCAGAGCAACAAACCAAAACCAGCCACAGCGCGAGCCAAAAACCAGCCACAGCGGCAAACCAAAACCAGCCACAGCGCGAGCCAAAACCAGCCACAGCGCGAGCCAAAAACCAGCCACAGCGGCAAACCAAAACCAGCCACAGCGCGAGCCAAAACCAGCCACAGCGCGAGCCAAAAACCAGCCACAGCGGCAAACCAAAACCAGCCAGAGCAACAAACCAAAACCAGCCACAGCGCGAGCCAAAAACCAGCCACAGCGGCAAACCAAAACCAGCCAGAGCAACAAACCAAAACCAGCCACAGCGCGAGCCAAAAACCAGCCACAGCGCGAGCCAAAACCAGCCACAGCGCGAGCCAAAAACCAGCCACAGCGGCAAACCAAAACCAGCCCACAGCGGCAAACCAAAACCAGCCATAGCGCGAGCCAAAAAGCCAGCCACAGCACAAACTAAAAACCAGCCACAGCGCGAGCCAAAACCCCGCTTAGCCGCGCCTAATAAAAAAACTTGCTTTTTAAATCTAAAGGTGGCAGAAAAAGGCTATGCCGTTTTCAGGGATAATCACAGCCCCTATTACCCCCTTTGCCAAAGGCCAGCTGGATAAAGACTCCTTTTTTCGGCTGTTGAGCTTTCAAATTCAAGAGGGGGTGACTCAGTTTGTTTTAGCCAGCACAACGGGAGAAAATCCCACTTTAACAGAAAAGGAGATAGAAAGCCTTTGCCGCTGGTTTAAGGAGTTTGAGCAAAAGAATAAACTGTCTTTAAAAATGATTTTAGCCACAGGATCCGCCTCCACAAAAGCGGCTATAGACAGATCAAAAAAAGCTGGGGACTGGGGAGCGCAGGGGCTTCTTGTGGTCACTCCTTATTATAACCGCCCTCCTCAAAAGGGCCTGCTTTTGCATTTTGAAAACATAGCCCGCCAAACCCCTTTGCCCCTCATCCTTTACAATGTCCCCTCCCGCACAGCCTGCTCTCTTGAAATAGAGACCATAAAAAAGCTTTCACAGATAGAAAACATTGTGGGAATCAAAGAGGCCACAGGGGATATGGGGTTTTTAAAGAGGCTCAAGCAAAACTGCCCGGAAGATTTTTTGCTTTTCAGCGGAGATGATTTAAGCTGTGTGGAATTTTTCAATTTAGGCGGACATGGAGCCATTTCAGCGGGATCCAATATTTTGGCTCAGGAGCTGATCCAGCTGTTTAGCCTCCCGCCTGATCAGCGCGCCGCTCCGTTTGAAAAATACAAGACATTCCTCCAAGAGCTGTTTCGGGAAACCAACCCCATTGGCGTAAAACAAGCTTTAAATGAATTGAAAATTATTTCCTCTCCAGAATTGCGTTTGCCTCTGGCTTTGATAAAAAATCCCCTCCTCTCAAAAAAGCTCAGCCAGCTTGGCAAATCCAGCGCCCGCACAGCTTAAAGCCTCTAAGTTTTTTGTCCTTTGAGCTTGGCAAATCCAGCGCCCGCACAGCTTAAAGCCTCTAAGTTTTTTGTCCTTTAAGCTTGGCAAATCCAGCGCCCACACAGCTTGAAGCCCCTAAGTTTTTTGTCCTTTGAGCTTGGCAAATCCAGCGCCCGCACAGCTTAAAGCCTCTAAGTTTTTTGTCCTTTGAGCTTGGCAAATCCAGCGCCCACACAGCTTAAAGCCTCTAAGTTTTTTGTCCTTTGAGCTTGGCAAATCCAGCGCCCGCACAGCTTAAAGCCCCTAAGTTTTTTGTCCTTTGAGCTTGGCAAATCCAGCGCCCACACAGCTTGAAGCCCCTAAGTTTTTTGTCCTTTGAGCGGATCAAAGCCACGTCAAAGCTTAGAGCGAATTGTTTGGCCTTTGCCGGCATTTCAGGAGATAGATGGCCGAGAAAAGCCGGCCAAAACGAAAAATCAGAAAACCCAAACGGCATATTAAGCCGGCTCTTTTGACAAAAACAGTGAAATTTTAAATGAAATCAATATAATTGGGCTAAAATTCCCGTTTTTCCCATGGAGATAGCAGTATGTCTTTAAAATTAATTCGCAATTTTTCCATTATTGCCCATATTGATCACGGCAAATCCAGCTTGGCCGACTGCTTTTTGGATCTCACCGGAGCCTTGGATGAGCGAAACAAAAAAGACCGCTTTTTAGACAGCATGGATCTGGAAAGAGAGCGGGGAATCACAATTAAAGCCCAAACAGTGAGGCTGTCTTTTAAAGGCGGGGATGGAAAGGCCTATCAGCTGAATCTGATAGACACTCCCGGTCATGTTGATTTTTCTTATGAGGTTTCCCGATCTTTGTCCGCTTGCGAGGGCGCTCTTCTTGTTGTGGACGCCTGCCAGGGAATTGAGGCTCAAACCATGGCCAACACTTTGCTCGCTTTGGAAAACAATTTAGAGATCATTCCTGTAATCAATAAAATTGATTTGCCTTTTCAAAGAATAGATGAGGTTAAAGCTCAGCTTAAGGATGTCATTGGCGTCAAAGAGGAGGAGATTTTGCTGGCCAGCGCCAAAGAGAAACGGGGGATTAAAGAGATTTTGTCGGCTGTTGTCCAGAGAATCCCCCCTCCATCCGGCCAAGAGGATAAGCCCCTGCAGGCTTTGATTTTTGATTCCTGGTTTGACAGCTATCAAGGGGTTATCGCCCTTTGCTGTGTCAAACAGGGCTGTATAAAACAAGGGGACTTGGCTTATTTAAAAGGCTCTGAAAGAGAATGCGAAATTTTGCGGCTGGGGGCCTGGACGCCTTTTTCCTCAGATCTAAAAGAGCTAAAGGCCGGAGAAGTGGGCTTTGTCATTACCGGAATTAAAGAGATTGCCGATTTAAGAGTGGGAGACACTTTGACTCATAAGCGGACAAAAGCGACTCCCGCCCTCCAAGGGTTTAAAAAAGCCAGGCCCATGGTCTATTCAGGGGTTTTTCCGGTCGCCTCAGATGATTTTGAGCCGCTAAAAAAGGCTTTGGAAAAGCTGGCGCTCAATGACTCCAGCCTCGCTTTTGAGGCGGAGTCATCTAAAGTTTTAGGTTTTGGCTTTCGATGCGGATTTTTAGGCTTGCTTCATCAGGAGATTGTTCAGGAGCGGCTGGAAAGAGAGTTTGAGCTGAATCTCATCACAACAGCCCCCAGTGTCATCTATCGCATACACTTGCGCCAAGGGGATGTTTTAAATGTTGAAAATCCATCTTTGCTCCCCGATCCCTCTCAAATCGCCCGATTTGAAGAGCCGATTGTGATGGCGCAAATCCATTCCCCCGCTGAGTATTTAGGGGGCCTGCTCAAACTTTGTGAGGGCAAGCGGGGCCAGCAAACCGGCTTAGAGTATATTTCAAGCGACAAAGCTATTTTAAAATATAAAATTCCCCTGAATGAGATGATCATGGATTTTCACGATCGGCTGAAATCCCTATCCAAAGGATACGCCTCTATGGATTATGAGTTTATTGGCTATAAAGAGGCTCATCTGGCTAAAATGGACATTTTGCTCAATGGGGAAATTGTGGACGCGCTGTCTGTTGTTGTCCATCGCTCCCAAGCGGAGGCTAAAGGCCGGCATTTGGCGAAAAAGCTAAAGGAGCTGATCCCGCGCCAGCAATTCCAAGTGGCTATTCAGGCTGTGCTGGGCGCAAAAGTCATCGCCCGGGAGACTTTGGGCGCTTATAGAAAGGATGTGACAGCCAAGCTTTACGGCGGGGATGTGACCAGAAAGAAAAAACTGCTGGAAAAACAAAAATCCGGCAAAAAAAGAATGAAAGCCATAGGCAAAATTGAAGTTCCGCAAAAGGCTTTTATGGCCCTTATGAAATCTGATTGACAGCCGAAAGCTCTTTGTTTGAGCAGTCCATCCCATTTAAAAGGCTTTTATGGCCCTTATGAAGCCTGATTGACAAAGCGCTCATTTTATATCCAGCTGTCTTCCATATATGTTTGGCCTGATTTTTCACACTATTAAAAAACCCGCGCATTTTAAGCTTGAAGCCGTCAGAAAACTTAGTTATATTGTGGCCATTGGCAAAAAACGCGCTGGCTGGGTTTGAGCCGTCCGCTCCCGGCAAAAGCGGAGAGCGGGAAAAACCCAATCAACAGGAAAAGCAAAATGAAAAAACGCAAACTAAAAAAACGCAAAAAGCCAAAAAAACTCATTGTCGAGCTATGGAAAAGCGTATCCTCCCTTGCGCTCTTTATTTTGCTGATTTTATCCGTCCGCTGGCTTTTTTTAGAGCCTTTTGTGATCCCCTCCGGGAGCATGATACCCAGCCTCTTGATCAGAGATCATATTGCCGTCAATAAATTCGCCTACGGCATCCGCTATCCCTTTATGAAAAAATATTTGTGGAGGAGAGCCTCTCCCCAAAGGGGGGATGTTGTTGTGTTCCTCTCCACTGAAGACAAAAAGTTTATGGTCAAAAGAGTGGTGGGCCTGCCGGGCGACACATTGTCCATGGATGAAAGGGGGCAAGTGCGGATCAACGGCAAAAAGCTTCCCCGCGAATTTATAAAAAAACCCAAAAGCTCCAAAGAGTTTTATCAAGTGAGCGAAAGAAGCTTAGGGGCCAGCTATGAGGATTATGAGTTTTTTGCGGAGGAGGCGGAGAGCCGGAGGTATCGTGTCATGCAAAGGCTTTCCGCTTATTCCCTTTGGGCCAATGAGAATTACACAGTCCCTGAGGACGCTGTTTTTGTGCTGGGAGACAATCGGGATGATTCCAAAGACAGCCGATTCTGGGGGCCTCTCCCTTTAGACAATATTATAGGGCGGGCTTTTGGCATTTGGCTCAGCTGTGAAGAGCCCCTCTTTGCCCTTAGATTTTTATGTGATCCCACAACCCTTCGAGGCAAAAGGATATTTCGAAAAATAAGATGAGCCTTATCTGTTATGTTTTGATCGGGCGCGGATTTTTTTGGAGCTATTTTCTCTCCCCCCGCGGATATAGCCGGCCAGCGCTTCAAAAAAGCGCCAAAAAGAGCAAATGTATATCCGCAAAGTTTTTTTATTGGCTGGGTTTTAAAATATCATGATTTTATGATTTCACTTGATTCTTTTATCTTTTTTAGGGCAGTCATTCCGGCCTTAAATTTAACCGGGTCCAGAGGAAAAACGGCTAACAAGACAAAAGGATCAAACTGAAAGCCGCTTAAATTTTTTTAAAAAGCGCTCAAATCAGGCCATTAAACAATTTTTCCGCCGGATGAAAAACAGAGGGAAAAAGCAGTTGGATTTAGAGACTCCCCTGCAATATGTCCGGGGGGTGGGCCCCCAGCTGGCGGAGCTTTTTAAAAGAAGCTCTCTATTGACAGTTCAGGATTTTATCAATAACTTTCCCCGGGGATATCAAGACAACCGCGCGCTCTCCAGTCTGGCTGAGATTGTTCCCCAGCAGGCTGTGATTGTGAAGGCTGACATTTTACAAAAAAGCGTCATCCCTTTGCGGGGGAAAAATAAAAAAATGTATGAGATTATTTTAGGCGATGGCTTTCGCTCAGTCTCCTGCAAATTTTTCAAATTGCCTTACAGGCGCTGGTTTAACTCTTTAAGAGCGGGAGATCGGGTGGAGTTGAGGGGAAAGGCTGTTTTTTACCGCAACCGGCTGGAATTTCATCATCCGCAAATTTTTCCCGCTGGGCCGGAAGAGAGCGTGGAGGAAAAAGACCTGATCCTGCCCCTTTACTCTGAAGTAGCGCAAGTCTCACAAAATAAAATACGAAACATTATGCGGGAAATTTTTACCGGCTTACAGCCGGAAGCTAAAGAAAAAGAGGAATGGCTCCCTCAATGGCTGCGGAAAAAATGCCTTCTGCCCACCCGCTTTCAAGCTTTAAAGGGGATTCATTTCCCGGAGGCCGACAGCATTGACGCTTATTTGAGCTTTCAAACAGAGTTCCAAAAGCGCTTGATTTTTGATGAGTTTTTTGAATTGCAGTTTTATTTCGCTTTAAAAAATCAAGGCTGGAAAACGGGAAAAGCCAAAAAAATCTCTATTGACAGGCCCGCTCTGCTAAAAATGGAAAACAGCCTGCCTTTTTCCTTAACCTCCGCCCAAAAAAAAGTTTTGGAGGCCATTTTTTCCGATCTAGCCTCTGATCATCCCATGCACCGCTTGATTCAAGGGGATGTGGGCTGTGGCAAAACAGCTGTCGCGCTGATGGCGGCTTTAGCCTGCGCCAAAGCGGGCGGACAAACAGCCATCATGGCGCCGACAGAAATTTTAGCCCACCAGCACTATAAGAGCGCCCGGCGCTTTTTAGAGCCTTTTGGCGTGAAAGTTGAAAAACTCACCGGCAAAATGAAGCCGGCGGACAAGCGCGCGATCAAAGGGGTTTTAAATTCCGGCTTTTGCCATGTGTGCATAGGGACTCACGCTTTGATACAAGAGAATGTTCAATTTTACAATCTGGCTTTTGTGGTTGTGGATGAGCAACATCGATTTGGAGCGCATCAAAGGGCTTTGCTAAAATCTAAAGGAGGGCATCCTCATTTTTTAGTCATGACCGCGACACCCATTCCCCGCACGCTGTCTCTGGCTCTTTACGGGGATTTGGATGTCTCTGTCATTGATGAGCAGCCTCCCGGCCGCCAGCCTATTACAACCCGCAGAGTTTTTCCCGCTAAAAGAAAAGAGGTTTTTGATTTTTTGGAAAAGCAGGCTCAAAAAGGGCGGCAGGCTTATGTGGTTTACCCTTTAGTGGAGGAGAGCGAGCATTTTGATTTAAAAAACGCTGTGAATCAATACGAAAAATTGAAGTCGCATTATAAGGATTTGCGATGGGGGCTTTTGACCGGCCGGATGAGCGCGGAGGAGAAACAAAGCAAAATGGAGCGCTTTTTGAGGGGCGAGATACAGGTTTTGGTGTCCACCACAGTCATTGAGGTGGGAGTGGACGCTCCAAACGCCACTATGATGGTTATAGAAAACGCTGAGCGATTTGGCCTCTCCCAAATGCATCAGCTGCGGGGGAGAGTGGGAAGGGGCGCTCATAAAAGCTACTGCGTTGTCATTTTAGGGGAGCGATTTTCCAAAGAGGCGTCAGAAAGGGCTTATATTATGCAAACTGTTTCCGATGGCTTTCAAATAGCCGAAAGGGATTTAGCCATCCGAGGGCCAGGAGAATTTTTAGGAAGCCGGCAATCCGGCTACCTCGGCTTTAAGCTGGCCCATTTGATTAGAGACGCCAAAATTTTATCTTTAGCTAAAAAAGCCGCATTTGATTTGGTGTCTATGGATCCAAAGCTGGAAAAGCCGGAGCAGGAAAAAATCAAACATAAATTTAAAGAGCTGTCTCAATCCATTCGCCCCGGATGACAGAGGCTCTCGCTCTGCGCCAAAATAATAAAAAGCAACTCTCAGCTGTGTCTCAATCCATTCACTCCGGATGACGCTGGCCAGCCTAATGTCACACAATGCCGCAAACTTAACTGTGTCTCAATCCATTCGCCCCGGATGACAGAGGCTGTCGCCGGCTGACTTTTAAAAACTCCAAACACAATATTAAATTTGCCCTCTCAGCTTCATAGCTTTTTCCAACCGCAAAAGGGCTATCGCCATAGCGGAAAGCCGAAGATTATTTTGATCCTTTTTTGTTTGGTATTTTTTTGTAAAATTCCAAACTCTTGTAAAAGCGCTGACCATAATATCCCTTAATCTTTGGCGAATCTCCTGCTCCGCCCAAAAAAGCCAGCTGATATCCTGAACCCACTCAAAATAGCTGACAACAGCTCCCCCTCCGTTAGCCAGTATATCGGGAACAACCAAAACGCCTTTTTGCGACAATAGCTCTGAGGCCTCCATCGTCACAGGGCCATTAGCCCCCTCCACAATGATTTTGGCTTTGATATTTTCAGCATTGCCCTCGTGGATTACATTTTCCAGAGCGCAGGGGCAAAGCACATCCACATCCAGCTCTAAAAGCCGCTCATTGGAAATATTTTCTGTGTCGGGAAACCCCTGAACAAAGCGGTGCATTTTAAGATAGCGAAAAAGCTCGCTGATATTGATTCCGCTGGGATTATAAATTCCCCCTTGAACATCACTCACAGCCACAATTTTGGCTCCCATAGCGTGAGCCTCTATGCCAACATGGGACCCCACATTTCCAAAACCCTGAATGGCAAAGCTGGCCTCGGAGACCTCTTTTTGCTGGCTGGCCAAAGCCTGTTTAGATATGTAAACAACCCCCAAACCGGTTGAGGAGTTTCTGCCTCTCGAGCCTCCAATTTCCACAGGCTTTCCTGTGACCACGCCTGTTTGGGAAAAGCCGGTCTCCAAAGAAAAGGTGTCCAGCATCCAGGCCATAGTTTCGGCGTTTGTGCCCACATCCGGCGCGGGGATATCTTTATCCGGCCCTATAAAAGGCCCCAGCTCTGTCACAAATCTTCTGGTTAAAGCCTCCAGCTCCATTTTTGAGAGAGAATCGGGATTGACCTGAACTCCTCCCTTAGCTCCCCCTAAAGGGAGGTTGAGAAGGGAGTTTTTATAAGTCATCAGACTGGCTAAGGCCGCCACTTCCCCTAAATTCACATTGGGATGATAGCGAATGCCCCCTTTAAAAGGCCCCAAAGTGTGATTGTGCTGGACTCTGTATCCCTTAAAAACCTGAATGCTGTGATCATCCATCCGGACAGGTATAGACACCCGAATGGCCCTTCGGGGGAGCTTTAAACGGGCAATAACATTGGCATTGATGTCAATGACCTTTCCCGCCCGATCAAGAGAATCAATAATATTTTTGTAGAAAAAATTGCTTAACAGCTCATCTGTCTCTGGATACATGCTTTTGAGGCCTTTTGCCGGCGCCTGTCCAAAAAATGACTAAACATTGCTTAGCCTCACGCAAAAACGCTGGCTTTGTCAATGTTATACCGGCTGGATTTAAAAATTTATGTGTTTATTTAATTAAAATACTGCTGATTATTGGGGGAAAAGAGTAAAAGCGCCTATAACTTGCGCCGTTTTGATGGCCCAGCCGCGCCGGGCGAACTTTGTCCATGCAATCCGTCCGCCTATAACCTGCGGCATTTTGCTGGACCAGCCGCACGGCCCCGCGATAAATACAAGCTGAGCTATCGTCTTTTCTTGCTTTTTATGGGCTGATCAAAGATAATTGCGCCCATGATTGTCAGAAGATGGCTGGCTCCCCTTCTCCCCAGCAAAGAGCAAATTTTAGCCCTTTTTGAAAAAGATGGGTTGGAATATTTTGAGGAAAATTTCGAGGCCGGGACAAATATACCCAATCATCGGCACCCTTTTGACGAAATTCGCATGATTGTCCAGGGCAAAATTCTTTATAATGTTTCAGGAAACAAGGTCCTTTTAAGGCCGGGGGATAAAATCACTATTCCATCCAACACCCTGCATTCTAAATCCACGCCAAAAGATGAGCCTTGCTTGTCCATCTGCGGCTATCAAGCTCATTGACGGGCGCTCCGGGCCAGCGGCCAAGTTTTAGCTATATCTGGCTCAACTCGATCCGGCTGTCATTCTAAGGAGTTCCGGCATGGACAGGCGCTCCGCCGAGCCAGGGGCTAAGCTTAAGATCTGATCCAGCTTGGCTTTAATTTCTTTAAGAAAATGGGAAAAGAGCAAAAAAAACGCCCCAAAAAGCCACCTCCGCCCCGAAAGGCTTCGGTGAGCATTCTTAGAGCATCTTTTATATTACTATAGTCTTGAGTGTTGTCAATACTTTTTTTAATTTTTTTAACGAGCCGGCTCAATATGTGTCCTGATGGCCTAAAAAGCCTGAATTTTCAGGGATTTTTAATCATATTTTTGTGTCCAAATGGGGGGAGCGCCAATATCCTCCGCTCTCAAAACACTAAAAAAAGGGGAATTATATGCCTTAAAGCCGCATAAAACCTGTGATGGCCTTTAAATGTAAGGCTTACAGGAGGTTTTAATGATTTAGCGCAAAAAGCGTGCATAAAACTAAGAAAACAGATAGTTAATAATATAAATTATTGATTTTGTTTAACTTTTGCCGGGCATAAACCGTTCAGGGTTTTACAAATGCGGTGTCAAATATATAATTTCCAAAAAAGGGGAATTATATGCCTTAAAGCCTTTTGTCACAAATAAAGAGCCGGAAGCTCAAAAAACTAAAAAAAAGCGGGAATTACATGTATAACACAGAAAAAAACCTGTGATAGCCTTTAAATATAAGGCTTATAGGAGGTTTTAATGATTTCGCTCAAAAGCGGGCGCAAAATATTGAATTTAATAAGAAAACAGATAGTTAACTGTAAGGCATAGCGGCTAAATTAATTGTGCCTGTTTTTCCTGAAATCCGTGTAAAATCAAGCTTTGTTTGAAAAAAGATTTAAGCCGCCGGGACTGCATCCATTTTGCTCATTTTATCCACGCATCCGCCGTCCATCTTGCTTTTCAGCGGGAAATATGCCAAATTAACTTAGCCACTATAATATAAAGTGTTGATTTCACTTAACTTTTTCCATGCATAAACCGTTCAGAGCTTAAAAAATGCTGTGTCAAATATATAATTCCCAAAAAAAGCGGGATTTAACCGCTTTAGACGCTCCCGCTTATAATATACAATCAAACGGCAAAGCTGAATTAATAAGGGAATAAAAAAATGAGTTTTTATGAACTGTGGCTAAAGAGGGTCTTATTTTCCTCTAAGACAATTTTTCAATTCAGCTCTTTGTTTAGCCTTTTAGGCTTAATTTTAGCTGTAGCCTCCCTCACTGTCGCTTTGCTGGCGGTTAACAGCTTTTCCTCAAGCTTGGAGAATATTTTAATCAATCAACAGGGGCATCTTCGGATTCAGGCGCAAAATAATGTCTCAAAAGAGGAGCTTTTAGAGAGCATTGCGGTTTACAGGGAGCATTTTTCCAGCCAGGCTGTATTTTTGTCCTTTGAGGGCCTCATTATAAAAGGCCGTCATTTTAAAGGCGCTTTTTTTGAAGCCATCCAGGATGACAAGCTCAAGTCTCTCTCTTTTTTAAAGAATAATATTTTAGAGGGACATTTGGAGTCCAGCGAGCCTTTTCTGGTTTTAGGCCGCGAGCTGGCGGAGGAGCTAAAATTGTCCGCCGGCGACAGTGTCACGGCGCTGGCCTCTCCCTCAGAAGACTCTCATTTCTCCAGAAAGCAAGCCCATTTTAAAGCGGGAGCCATAGCTGACTTTGGCCGCTATGACTGGAACTCCTCTGTTATACTTATGCCTCTGTCTTTCGCCCGACAGTTGAGCTACGATCAAGTCTCCGGCGCCAGCTTATGGCTCAAATCGGGCCATCAAATTGATCTTTTAAAGCAAAAAATGGAAAACTCCCTAGGGGATTTTTACACTGTGCGATCATGGAGGGATATAGACAGGGCTTTTCTCTCCGCAGTTGAATCGGATAAAAAAATCATTTTTTTTGTTTTGTTTATTTTAGTTGTGTCCGCCGGGTTTAATATTTCCAGCTCTCTGTTTATTCAGGTTTTCAGGCGGGCAAAAGACATCAGCGTCTTAAAAGCCATGGGCGCTAAAAAAAGACAGCTCAGAAATCTGTTTGTGCTAAATGGCCTGCTTTTAGGCTTTATTGGCTCAGTCATTGGCATTTCAGCCGGACTGCTTATATGCTATCTTCTGATTGTGGCTCAAAACAAATGGCGCTTTATCCCCATTAAGGCTTATCAGGTGAATGAAATCGTGTGGAATTGGCAAAGCTCAGATCTTTTGCTTATTTTTATTGCCAGTTTGTCCATTGTGATTTTATCGTCTCTTTTGCCGGCCGGCAGAGCCTGCAAAATGAGTGTAAAAGCCGGGCTGTCTTATGATTGAGGGAGAGGCGCAAATGGATGGGAGCAATATTTACGAAGCAAAAAATCTGGCTAAGAGCTATCAAATAGCGTCTCAAGATCTGACCATTTTAAAAGGCCTGGATTTGACCGTGAAAATGAGTGTAAAAGCCGGGCTGTCTTATGATTGAGGGAGAGGCGCAATGGATGGGAGCAATATTTACGAAGTAAAAAATTTGGTTAAGAGCTATCAAGCGGCATCTCAAGATCTAACTATTTTAAAAGGCCTGGATTTAACTGTGCAAAAAGGAGCAGCCATTTGCATCACAGGGCCCTCCGGCTCCGGAAAAAGCACCTTGCTGAATATTCTAGGGGCTTTAGATCGCCCCAGCTCCGGGCAGGTGTTATATTGCGGCCGAGACCTTCGTGAGTGGACAGACGATCAAATGGCTTTTTTTAGAAGGGATAAATTGGGGTTTGTTTTTCAGTTTCATCATTTGCTTAAGGAATTTACTGTTTTGGAGAATATTATCCTGCCGGCCTATATTAGCGGCCGGCCTAAAAAAGACAGCTTAAAAAAGGCCGGCTTTTTAGCGGAAAGCTTAGGGCTAAAAGAGAGAATATCCCATTATCCCTCGCAGTTGAGCGGGGGGGAGCAGCAGAGAGCGGCTGTGGCCAGGGCATTAATGAATGATCCGGAAATTATCCTGGCGGATGAGCCGTCCGGCAATTTAGACAGAAAAAACAGCTTGATCATTCGGGATTTGTTTTTTGAATTGCATAAAACATTCAGCCTCACCTTAATCGCAGTCAGCCACTCCCCCTTTTTTGCCTCAGCCTTTTCTTCCATTTTAAAGCTGGAGGATGGAAAAATACATGAAATTAACAGCTTGCCATAAAGCCTCTTTTTTTTTAATCTTTTCTGTTATTGATTCAGATCATAATTTTGGCGCTCGGAGGATTTTGAATTGAGCCTGTTTTCTAGGATTTTGCTGTTTAAAAATGGCCCTAGCCCTTATGATTCCCGCTCCGCTTTTAAAAGCGCGGGCTGGAAAGGACACGACTTGTTTTCACGCGCAGAAGCCCCTCCAATAGGCCCCGCTTTTAAAAGCGCGGGCTGGAAAGGACACGACTTGTTTTCACACGCAGAAGCCCCTCCAATAGGCCCCGCTTTTAAAAGCGCGGGCTGGAAAGGACACGACTTGTTTTCACACGCAGAAGCCCCTCCAATAGGCTCCGCTTTTAAAAGGGCGGGCTGGAAAGGACAAGCCTTGCCGCGCAAAACAAAAGATAAGCCCCTGAGCCATAACACAAAGCGCTTTCGCCGTCCGGGGCTGAAAAACTCGCTGTCCACAAAGGAAGCAAGCTGTGAGAGCTTAAAAAAAGAAAGGATGAGTTTTGTTTTGCTTTTTAACTAATCAAAAAACCTCTCAGACCCGCCCGATCTTTACATTCAGCCGGCTGATGGCTGTCCAAGCTCTTGCCCTTTTATGCGCTTTTGTGTGGACGCCTTTGGCTCACTCCGCCAGGGTTCAAAATGTCTCTGTCAAAGGGAACAAAATTATCGAGACGAGCCTGATAAAATCCCACATTCAATTAAAAAAAGGCTCTATTTACAGCGAAAAGGCCGTGCAAAAAGATGTCCGCCAGCTTTTTTCTCTGGGTTTTTTTGATTATATAGAGGCCCGCAAATCAGCTGGCCAAAAGGGAGTGAATATTATTTATAAGCTAAAAGAGCGCATCCATATTGGCCAGGTGGAGTTTAAGGGGAATGACAGTGTAAAAACAGACGATCTGAAAGATCTGTCATTGGTTAAAGAGCACAGCTTTTTAAATTTTGACAAACTGAAAAAGACCTTCTCCGCCATAAAAGAAAAATATAAGGAAAAAGGCTATTATTTAGCTGAAGTGTCTTACAAAACAGAGCAGCTCCCCAAAGAGAAAAAGATCAAACTCATCATCCAAATAGAGGAAAACAGAAAATTGCTCATCAAGAAAATTAATTTTGTCGGCAATCGGAATATTCGCTCTGAGGAGCTTAAGGCTTTTTTGTTGACCCGAGAGAGAAATATTTTGAGTTTTTTAGGCTCTTCCGGGATTTTTCAGCCAAAATTTATAGAGAGGGACTTGCAGTTTATAGAATACTATTACCGCGACAAGGGCTGGTTAAATGTCCGCGCTCATCAGCCGGAAATAACAATCACCCCGGATAAAAGATTTTTATATATCACTTTTTCCATTTCCGAAGGGCCCCGATTTAAAATTGGACAGGCGGGCTTTCAGGGGGACGGCGCTGTCTCCTCTGAGCAAGTCGCGGAGCGGTTGAGTTTGAGGAAACAAGAATATTTCTCCCTCAGCCGCCTCCATAAAGATATGCAAATGATTTCCCTTCTGTATAAAGACCAAGGCTACGCTTTTGTTCAGGTCAAGCCTCTGTTTTATCCCGACCCGGCGGAAGAGGATAAAATTCATATTCTTTTTAAAGCGGAAAAGGGGGAAATTTATAAAGTGAGGCGCATCCGCCTGCTGGGCAATAAAAACACCAGGGATAAGACGCTTTTTCGCCGCTTTCAAATCCGGGAGGGGGATCGCTACAGTGAGAGCCGAAAAGAGCTGAGCAAACAGCTCCTCCAGCAGTTGGGTTATTTTGAAAAAATAGAGATAGAGCCTGTCCCCGGCCCAGCGGGCCAAGGGGAGCTGGATTTGCTGGTCCGTGTCGAGGAGAGGGACAACACAGGCGAAGCCCATATCGCCGGGGGATACAACAGCCAAACCCGGCTTTTTATCCAAGGCGGAGTTAAAAAGCAAAATCTTTTGGGGCTGGATCAAAGCGTGGCTTTAAATTTGAATTTTAGCGCTTATAGCGAGTCTTTCTCTTTCAGCTATCAAAACCCTTATTTTTTGGACAGCCGCTGGAATTTTGCTTTTGATGTTTTTAATGTGGCTCAAAGCTCTTTGAGCCGATCAGGGTCCATACACACCAGCCCTGTGGCCTCTTTGTTTTCCTCTCAGGATTATTTTTCATATTTTCGGCTGGACACCGGCTTTTCTGTTTCCATAGGCCGCCATTTAACAGAATTTTCCACTATGTTTTTAAAATATAAACTGCAGAGCCAATCTTTATCCAGAAAGCCTGTTTTTTATTTCAGAAAGCTTCCCATCTTGTCTCCTGTATTTCAGTTTTTGTTTGGAGCGGAGGCTCCATCGCCAACCGCCTCTGCGGATCAGCCGGCGGAAACATCTTTAGACACAGTTTCATCCACAAAAAACAGCCCTGCCCCAGCGGAGGAAAAAGAGCAAATCCAATGGATCAGCGATCCGCGGGAAAGCATAACTTTCACCGACATTTACCCTTTAGAGGAGGGAACAGGCTTAAACAGCTCGCTGTCGGTTATTTGGGAATATGATAAAAGAAATGACCGCTTTTACGCCTCTGCCGGCTGGTTTGCCAGGCTGTCCGCTGAATACTCCGGCTTAGGGGGGGACTTTAATTATACAAAATTGCAGGGAAAGCTTTATCATTATTATTCCCCTTTTTGGAAATTAGTCATAAAAAACAGATTGGATTATGGCTGGGTTTTTTCCAACATTAAGGGGAGAAAAGCGCTTTTTACAGAGCTTTTTCTTTTAGGAGGGCCTTACAATTTGAGGGGCTTTCAAGTCAATTCCCAAGGCCCTCGCAAGCTCTCTCAGGACGCCTTGAAATATGCCCATAATTACAATCGCCGGATCATAAGGGCTAAAGAGGAGCTGTCCAAACAAAAGCGGGAGCTGGCCCAGTGGGAAAGCGGCCCTTCAGATAAAGATGAAAAAACAGCTGAAAAGATAAGAGAAATGACAGCTGATATCACTCAAAATGAAAGATGGGCGGAAAGCCAGCCATTAAAATATCCTGAGGCTTTTGCCCAAAGGCCCTATGGAGGCGCTCAAATGTTTTTTTACAGCTTAGAGCTGGAGATTCCGCTCATTGAGAAAGCTCAGCTCAGGGCGGCTGTTTTTTTTGATATTGGGGAAGCCAATGATCGTCTCCGTTTTGACTTAAGCGGGCAGCTGCGGGCTAATGTTGGGGCTGGGATTCGATGGAAGTCTCCGTTTGGCCCTCTCAATCTGGATTTGGCTGTGCCCTATAAGCCCCGAAAGGAATATAATGAGCAGGAATGGGAGTTTCAAATTGGCATGAGTGTTTTTTAAACCGCCGGTTGGAATACAGGGTTAAGGCAAATCAGCTTTTTTATAAACTGAGCTTTTAGAGGGAGAGAGAGTCTGCGCTCCCCACGCGGATGGCTGTAAAAAAAAACTGAGCGGCCTTCTTTTAGAAAGATTCTGCGCTCCCCACGCGGATGGCTGCAACAACCGCAGTATGCCCCCGTCTGCTGGCTTGAACTTCCTCCATACAACCCCACGCGGATGGCTGCAACTACAGCAGTATGCCGCTTTTTCTTTGTCATTTCTGCGCTCCCCACGAGGATGGCTGCAACGGCTTTAGGCCAGCGCCTTTTCCCCGCTTTTAGGCGCTCCCGCGCCCAGGATGGCTGCAGCCGGCTGAAGGGCCGGGCTGGCGCGCCTTAAAAAAATAGCTGGCTTTCCCTCTAAAATGAAAAGGCCATCGCTTAAAAACAGCTGGAAAAGCGCCCCGCCCCCTGCTTTAAATGCGGCAGGCGGGACATTTTTTTCTTGTTTTTAGCTGGAAATTACAGTAAAAAGAGTTTCTTTAATAAAAAACAAGGAGGCCCTTATGAGGTTTATGCGATTATTTGTTTTGGCGCTTGTCATTTTGTGCCCTTTTCAGGCTCTGGCTAAAACAGGGTATGTTAACCTTATGCGGGCTTTTGAGAAAACCGCTCAGGGCCGCCGCGTAAAAGCCCGTTTAGAAAAATCAGCTGAAAAAGCGAAAAAGCACTTTAAATCAGAAGAGCTTAAAATGCAAAAAGAGGAAAAGGCTTTTAAAAAAGACGCGCCCTTATTGACGGATCAGGCCCGAGCGCACAAAATCCAGCAGCTTCAGCAAAAATTTTTAAAATTTCAAAAAGATGCCAAAAATAAAGAGCTGGAGCTTCAAAAACTGCAAAATGAGCTGATGAATCCTGTGATAGAAAAACTTAAAAAAGTGATCAGGGAAGTGGCTAAAAAAGAAGCCTATCTAGTTGTTGAAAATATTGGAAATGATGTTCTCTGGGTGTCTCCCCAGCTGAATTTGACAGAAAAAGTTTATAAAGCTTTCAACAGGAAATATAAATAATTTGTTTCCTCCAGCCAGCCTTTTTCCCGTCTTTTGAAAACACAGATTATAGACCTTAAACGCGCCCATTTGGCTCCTAAAAAATCAGTCTTGAGCTTGGGCGGGTTTGATGGGATTCATCTGGGGCATCAGGCCGTCCTGCAAAGGCTTTTGCTTTTGGCAAAAAAAAAGAAAGCTCCAGCTTGCTTATGTCTGTTTGATCCTCTTCCCTTTCAGGTTTTAAAAAAACACAGCTCTTTTAAAAGGCTTTTTACGATAGAGGAGACCCAAGAGCTTTTACAATCCTTTTCTTTGGATTTTTTTTGCGTTATTCCCTTTGACCGCTCCTTCTCAAAATTAAAGCCGGAGGAGTTTGTCCGCTCTTTTATTATGAGGCAGTTTGATCCCATTCATATAGTGGCTGGGTATGATTTCTCCTTTGCTCATCAGAGGGAGGGGAATTTTTCTGTTTTAAAGGGGCTGGCGGATCAGTGCGGCTTTTCAGCGGAGCGGGTTTCAGCCTGCCTCTATAAGGATCGGCCCGTGTCCAGCTCCAGAATAAGGCAATGCCTGTCTTTGGCTCAAATGGAGGATATCCGAGCTTTGCTGGGGCGGCCCTTTTCCATTCAGGCTCAGGTGGTTAAAGGAGAGGGCAGAGGAAAAAAGCTGGGCTTTCCCACAGCCAATCTTCAAGCGCCTCAAAAAGAGTTGCCTCCCTTTGGAGTGTATGGGGGAAAGGCAAAGATAGCCGGCTCCTGGCGAAAAGCGGTTGTTAATATCGGCCGGCGCCCGACATTTCCCTCTTCAAACAACAGCCGGCAGGCTCTGATAGAGGCTCATATCCCCTCTTTTGAGCATGATCTTTATGGCCAAGATTTAAAAATAGAGTTGGACTTTTTTATCAGAAAAGAGCGGGCTTTTGCCAGCGCCTCTGAACTGCAAAAAGCGATAGAGCGGGACATTAAAGCAGTTCTAAGCAGTTAATTTTTTAAGCTGGGGCGGCCTTTGCCCTTTGCCCTTCGCCCTTTGCCCTTTGCCCTTTGCCCTTCGCCCTTTGCCCTTTGCCCTTCTTGGCGCGCAGTCTCTCCGCGTGGCGGCTCTTCTAGCTGGCTTTCCGGCCTTCAGCGCGGGGCGTTTAAGTCCAATATTCAGGTGAAAAAGCCAAAAGAGCCAACCCCGTTTTTTTAAAAAACCTTTAAGATTTTTTAAGATTTATGAAGGAATCATCCGATAATTTCAATATGAAGTCTAATCTTGCGAAAAAAAAGCCTGTGATGTCCTCTTCTAAAAATCTGGCTGTTATTAAAAAAGGGCAATCCTCCAGTTTGGCTCAGCGCCATCCTTTAGGAAAAAAATTTCTTGAAAGCCTAAAAAAGAAGAATATCAACCAAGCGGAGGTGATGCAGGCTCTTTTGGAAAAAGGGCATGTGACAGAAACGGAATTGGCCGGCATTTTTGGAAAAGAACTGGGCTTAGAGGTGATCAATAACTTAAATGACTATAAAATTTCAAAAAACATATTAGAGCTTATCCCGCAAAAAATTTGTGAAAAAAATCTCATTCTCCCTTTGGTGAAAATTGATAAAACCTTAGTGGTTGTCTTTGCGGATCCCTCCGACTTGAATTTAAGGGATAATTTAAGCCTCATCACGGGCCATAAAATACAGCCTGTCGTCTCCACCCGAACGGCCATTAAGGAGGCTTTTAACAAATACTTCGACAATCAGATAATTATAGACAACCTGGTTTATGACATGTCTTTTGAGCTGGCCGGCTTTGAGGAGGAGCTGGCCATCGATTTGGACAAAGAGCAAGATAAAAAAGAAAATGACCCGGTCATCTCTTTTGTGAATTTAATGTTTTCAGACGCCATTCGATTGCAATCCTCGGATATACACATTGAGACTTATGAAAGGGCTTTTCGCATCCGCTATCGCATTGACGGGGTTTTGCATGAAAAACACAATTTGTCTAAAGATATGTCCAGTGTGGTTATCTCCCGAATCAAAGTGATGAGCGGCATGGACATTAGTGAAAAAAGAAAGCCTCAAGACGCCCGCTTAAAAATTCTTTTAAGCGGAATGGAGCTAAACATGCGCGTCAACTCCACACCCACTGTCAACGGGGAAAAAGTGGTTTTAAGGATTTTAGACAACTCCTCTCTTCAAAGCGATATGTCTAAACTGGGAATGGAGGATTTTCAGATGAAAATATTTCTGAAGTCTCTGGCCGCGCCTCAAGGATTGATTTTGATGACAGGCCCCACAGGCTCCGGAAAAACAACAACTATTTATTCCGGTTTGATGAGGCTGAACACGCCCCAAAGAAATATCTCCACAGCGGAGGATCCGGTGGAGTTTCGAGTTCATGGCATCAATCAAGTTCAAATGAATCCTAAAGCCGGCTTAACTTTTTCCTCCTCCCTAAGGGCTTTTTTAAGGCAAGATCCGGATGTAATCCTCGTGGGGGAAATTCGAGATTTAGAGACGGCGGAGATTGCCTTTAAAGCCTCCGCGACCGGCCACTTGGTTTTAAGCACAGTGCACACCAATGATTCAGCCTCCACTGTGACGCGGCTGTTGTCCATGGGAGTTCCCTCTTACAGCGTGGCTGACAACACCTCTTTGATTATATCCCAAAGGCTTTTGAGGCGCTTATGCGAGCAATGCAAAATTTTAACAGACTCCTCTTATGCCACAAATTTAATTGATATAGGCGTCTCTCAGGAGGATGTTGAATCTTATAAAGAAAAAGTTTTTAAGCATAACCCGGAGGGCTGCAGTTATTGCGGCAATGTGGGCTATAAAGGGCGTGTTGCGATTTATGAGATGATGAGCATAACGAAGACAGTTAAAATGGGCATTTTTGACAAGCTCAGCCCCATTCAATTAAAAAAAATGGCTTTAGAGCGGGACGGCTTATTGAGTCTGAGACAGAGCGCTTTATTAAAGCTCAAACAAGGCGTGACTTCAGTGGATGAAATTTTAAAAGCCACGGTTTTTGACTATTAACAAGGAGGTCTCATTATGGTTTCCATGCTTGAGGTTTTAAAATTAGCTTACAACAAGAAGGCTTCGGATATACATATCACGACAGGGAGTCCTCCTGTTCTCCGCATCAATGGGCAGTTATTCAAACTGGACACAGATCCTTTAAATTCCGAGCAAACCAAAAAAATGTGCTATTCTCTGATCTCCGACAAGCAAAAAGCCAGACTGGAAAATGAAAAGAGTTTGGATTTCAGTTTTTTTATTAAAAATCTGTCTCGCTTTAGAGGAGCTTTGTTTTTTCAAAAATCCGCGGTGGTCGGGACTTTTCGGACTCTTCAAGTCTCTCCTCCAAACATTGAAAATTTAGGCCTTCCCCCGGCGGTGGAAAAAATTATCCATTACCCCAACGGCTTGGTTTTGGTCACAGGCCCCACAGGCTCCGGAAAAAGCACCACACTAGCGGCCGCTATTAACGCCATCAACGAGACCCGCCGAGGGCATATCCTAACCCTTGAAGATCCTATAGAAATTATCCATCCTCATAAAAATTGCATTATCAGCCAAAGAGAAATCGGCATGGACTGCCCCTCCTTTGCTGATGGAATGAGAACAGCTTTGAGAGTGGATCCGGACATCTGCTTTGTGGGCGAGATGAGAGACCCGGTGACTATAGAAATGAGTCTGAAATTAGCGGAAACCGGCCATTTGGTTTTTTCCACTCTTCACACTAATTCAGCGGCAAAAACCATAGATCGAATTGTCAGCTCTTTTCCCTCCTCCGATAGGGGCATGATTTGCAATCAGCTGAGCACTGTTTTGCAAGCCGTCATCTCCCAAAGGCTGGTTCGGTCCAAAAAAGATGGCAGACGGGTGGCCGCCGAGATTATGTTTGCCAATTCAGCCATTAGAAATTTAGTTCGCGAGGGAAAGGTTTTCCAAATTTACAGTGTTTTGCAGACCAATTACAGCGAGGGCATGACAACAATGAACCACAGCCTTTTAAAGCTCATTCAATCGGGGGAAGTGGAGGCAAAAGACGCTTTTAATGTCAGCTCTGAAAAAGAGGAGCTGTATCAGCTTCTCAAAAAACAGGGAATTGCCGCTTAACAGGAGGAACAGCTTATGCCGGTTTTTATATACAATGTGGAGAGGGACGGACAGCTGGTCAAGGGCGAAATTAAAGCCCCAAATCTTCAATTAGCGCAAATTAAGCTTAAGGCCCGGCACATAGACGCGGTTTATATCAAGCAAAAGCCTCTTGTCCCCTTTTTTTCCGGCGGAGGCGCTGTTAAAAAAACAGTTGTTCTTTTTTTCACAAGACAGCTTTCCTTTCTATTAAGCTCCGGTGTGTCTCTTATTCAGGCGCTGGAAATGTGCGCCTCCACAACTGAGCACGCGAGCTTTAAGATAGTCCTGCGGACAATGCTTAAGCAGTTAGAGGCCGGTAAAAGCTTTTCCCGCTGCCTAAAAACGCGGCCGGATATTTTTGACGGCTTTTATGTCAACATGGTTGTTTGCGCCGAAGAGACCGGCCTTTTAGATCAGGTTTTGCAGGACCTGGCCAATTATATGGAAAAATCAGAAATGATCCGCTCTCGTGTGAAATCCGCTATGATGTATCCTGTATTGGTCTTAAGCATATCTCTCTGCATTATCACAGGGATCATCTTGTTTGTTGTGCCTCAATTTGAGGCTCTTTACGCTAACGCCGGCGGGCTTCCCGCTTTAACTCAAGCGCTTGTAAATTTAAGCCATGTGTTAAAAAACAATACGCTGATTTTTATAGCCTGCGCTATTGGAGCTCCTATTATCTTGTTTCAATACACAAAGACAGAACAGGGAAAACAGTCTCTTCAAAGCGTTATAAAGGCCTTGCCTCTTTTTGGAAAAATACAATACCAGGCCGCTATGGTGCGGTTTTTTCGCTCCTTTCACTCCCTTTTAAAGTCTGGTGTGAATTTTTTGGAGGCTCTGGGTGTGGCGGGCAATATCTCCGGGCATCCTGATGTCCAAAGAGGCATTGCAATCTCCAAAGACTATGTCACTCAAGGGAAAAGCTTTGCCAAAGGGCTGGAGGCCAGCAAAGTGTTCCCGCCTCTAGTCTATCACATGACAAAAATCGGCGAGGAAAGCGGCCGATTGGAGCAAACTTTTGAAAAGCTGACATCTTATTATGAGGAGATTTTAGATAATTTGATCGCCGGTTTGATTAAAATGATTGAGCCCTTGATGATTATGTTTCTGGGAGGCATAATTGGAGTTATGGTCACTGCTCTGTATTTGCCTGTGTTCAACATTGGGAATATCGTAAATTAAACACCGCATGGCGCATTCTCCCGCTTTTTCCCGGACAGCCAGCCCTTTGTCTTTTTATTTTATAAGGGCTTTTTCATATTTTTTTGTCCTGCTCAGTTTGATCATTCATCAAATCCTCTTTTCAGCCTTTATTGACCCAAATTTATCTGTTTTCGCCTATTCTCTGTGTTTTTTCGCTTTATTGGCGGACAGCTGTTGTTTATTTTTCTATAAAAATAATCAAAAACAGCCGCTATTTTCTCTTTTTTTTATAAACGCTCTTTTTTTATCCGCTCTTGTCGCGATTATGGGCCTTCCGGGCCTGTTTTTAGCCTTTTTTCTGATTTTCGCCCAAACTTTTTCCCTTTTGTTTTTGGAAAAAGATCTTGTATCCGCTGTTTTTTTGCTTAGCCTTTCCGCTTTATTGCCTATAGCTTTTTTATGGGGCGAAAGGCTCTCTTTCCATCAAAGGCTGTCTCTGTCTGTCTTTATCTGTTTAGCTTTGTTGTCCATTTTTTGTTTTAGCTGGCTTTTGCGCCTCCTCCTGCAGTCTTTTGCCGGCGAGGAGGCGGAGATGGCCGGCAGCGCATCAAAGGATTTTCCGGATCCAAAGCCTTTAGCCCATGTTGGCCTGTCTTTGGAGCTGGCCCGAAAGCTTAAGACGGCTTTAAACTCTTTGAGGAAATATTTTCCTGACAGCGCAGTCAGAAAAGAGCGCTCTGTGCCAGCCAGTTTTTTGCCCCCGCGCAAGGGAAGGCGGGAGCTGGAAAGCTTGCGGATCTTTATTTCAGATTTTATTGAGTATGCCGAGCCGGAGACAGAATCCCTTTTAGATGGCCTGGTAGACTTAAATAAGCTGCTAAAATCCTTGCTAAAAAAGCTGGAAAATCACGCGCAAAAACCGGAAGATTTAATTCAAAAAACAAAATGGCCGGAGCCATTTAAAGTCAAAGGCTCGGCCAGCCATTTGGAAAAATGCTTTGAGCATATCTTAGTCAATTCCTTTGAGGCTTTAAAAAATCAGGAACAGCCAAAAATACGCATCCATGGATATTTTGAGAAAGACTGGCTGGCGCTGGATTTTTCAGACAATGGCCACGGCATTGAATCGGAAGACATGAAAAAGATCTTTTATCCGTTTTTTAGCAAAAGACTTGGCGGATTAAAGGGCTTAGGCCTGCCTTATATTCAAAAAATTATAAAAGCCCATCAGGCGGCTTTAGATATTGAAAGCTCAAAACAAGGGACCAGGGTGTCCATTCGATTTCCTTTGCTCTCCTATGACCGGCCAGTTGGATCTCAGAAAAAAAAGGCGGCCTGAAAAACCAGCTGGCCCGCCCCATCTTCTATAGAGGCCAAAAAGCCTGAAAACAAAAGGCTTTTCTCTGATTGAGCTTTTGGTGGTGATCGCCATTACCGGAGTCTTAGCCGCTACGGCTATTCCGGCTTATCAAAACTATAGCCTCTTCTGCTCATGCTAACCTCCTGGTCTTAGCCGCTACGGCTATTCCGGCTTATCAAAAACTATAGCCTCTTCTGCTCATGCTACACCTCCTGGTCTTAGCCGCTACGGCTATTCCGGCTTATCAAAACTATAGCCTCTTCTGCTCATGCTAACCTCCTGGTCTTAGCCGCTATGGCTAATGCCGGCTTATCAAAACTATAGCCTCTTCTGCTCATGCTAACCTCCTGGTCTTAGCCGCTATGGCTAATGCCGGCTTATCAAAACTATAGCCTCTTCTGCTCATGCTAACCTCCTGGTCTTAGCCGCTATGGCTATCAAAACTATAGCCAGAATGCCGCTAGACGGGCTTTAACTGTTTCCTTAAAGCTATTCTAAAAGCAGGAGGCTAGGCTCCTCAATTTTGCTTATAAAGCTTTTCAAAAAACGGGCGGCTGTGGCGCCGTCAATAAAACGATGATCACAGGTGATGGAGAAATTCATAAAAGGCTTTTCCTCAAATGTCCCGTTAACAGCCTCCACTGTCCGCTGAAAAAGGCTGTAAATTCCCAGGATAGCCATTTCCGGCGGATTGATAATGGGTGTGCCATAGCGCCCTCCCAAGCTCCCTAAATTGCTAAGAGTGATGGAGGCCCCTATCAGATCCTCCCTTTGAATGTCTCCTTGCCGGGCGCTTTCAGCCAGCTGGTGAGTCGCTTTTATAATTTCCAGCAGGGTTTTATTTTGAGCTTGTTTAAGGACGGGAGCTAAAAGGCCATTTGGGCTGTCCACAGCAAAACCAATGTTCAAGCCCTTTTTAAACACAATCTCCTGAGTTTGCGGATCATAAACGCTGTTAAAAATAGGAAACTCCTTAAGGGCGGGAATCAGAGCTTTAATGAAAAAAGCCAGCCAGCCGGCTTTTAAGCCTTGTTTTTTCAGACGCTCTTTCATCTCTTCCCGCATATTTCGCAGGCGCTCCACTTGAGCCTGCTCCCCCACAGTAAAATGGGGAATAGTGGCCTTAGATAAAGTCATACTGCTAAACATGAGCCTTTTCACTCCTCTAAGAGGCTCTCTTCTGTCCTCCTCAAAATTTTTCATCAGCCCGGCGGAGCTGGGGGAGAAAGCGGAGGCGGTTTGCGGAGCTTTCAGTTTGGCTTTAATATGATTTAAAAGATCATTCCTTGTAATTTCCCCTTGGGGGCCTGAGCCGCGAACACTCTCTAAAGGCAAGCCCAGCTCTTCCGCCAGTTTTCTGGTGGCGGGGACAGCCAAAATGGCCGGCTGGCCGGAAAGCTTGTTTTTTTTAGGGGCGCCGGCGGAAGGCTTAGGCCGGCTGGCCGGAGCTTTTGTTTTTTTTGCTCTCTCCTCTTTTTGCGGCGCGCTCTTTTCCGCCCCTGCAGTTTTGACAGTAAAAAGCTTGGCCCCCACCGCGGCTATATCCCCTTCAGACACTTCCACAGCTTGAACTGTCCCCTCCACATAAGAGGGAATCTCCATAGAGGCTTTATCCGTCATCACTTCCAGGAGAATCTGATCCATAGCGATTCGCTCTCCTTGAGAAACTTTGATTTTGAGGATTTCGCCCTCTGTGACCCCTTCTCCAAGATCGGGGAGATGAATTGTTTTAAGCCCCATATTCCGCCTTTTGCCTCTTGATCAGCGCCTCCATAAAAAACTCTCCGGCTTTGTAAGAGCTTCGGACAAGAGGCCCAGAGGCGCAGTAAGAAAAGCCCAAGCCCTCCGCCACGCGCCTCCATTTCGCAAATTCCGCCGGAGAAACATATCTCTCCACAGGAAGGCGCTTTTTTGGAGGGCGAAGATACTGCCCAAAAGTGACCACATTACAGCCAACAGCCCTTAAATCCTTTAAGGCGCGCAAAATTTCCGCCTGTGTCTCTCCCAGCCCCAGCATAATAGAGGATTTTGTGTAAAGGGAGGGCTTATGTTTTTTTACATACTCCAAAACTTTTAAGGATTGTCTATAGCCCGCTCTTGGATCTCTGACTTTAGGGCTTAGCCTTTCCACAGTCTCTATATTGTGGGCAAACACATCCGGCCCCGCTTGAATGACATGTTTAATCAAATCCTCACGGCCTTTAAAATCAGGAGTCAGGACTTCAATCAAGATCTTGGGAATTTTATGCTTTATCCGGCGGATAACTCTCGCAAAATGGCCAGAGCCTTCATCCGGGAGATCATCTCTGTTGACGCTGGTGAGAACCACATAACTGAGCTTTAAGCGGGATAAGGCAAAGGCGGTTTTTTCCGGCTCTTTTTCATCCAGCCAGCCTTTAGGATTTCCGGTTTTAACATGGCAAAAATGACAGCCTCTGGAGCAAACGCTCCCCAGCAGCATAATGGTTGCTGTTCCTCCGCTCCAGCATTCGCCTATGTTGGGGCAAAGGGCCTCCTCGCAAACTGTAGACAGGCTTAAGCCCTTGAGCAGTTTTTTAATGGCATGATATTTTTCTCCTGAGGGGATTTTAGCTTTTAGCCATTTTGGTTTTCGGTTTTGCGGGAAAGCTATGGACATAAAAAATTTTTATAATAATTTTTAGAGAAACACAAAAAAATTTTTCTCGGAAAATTGTATAAACTGAGTTAGTTTTCCTGACCTATTCACGGGCTAAACCTGTCTGTATTCCAGAGTCCAAGCTTATTTTTATCGGGATGGGCGTCCGGCCCTTGAGCCTCGCTGGCGCTATCCGTGCCGCGGCCAGCCCTCAAAAACAAGCTTCTGGAAAATTGAAGATCATAATGGGATTTAAGTCAAGAGAGCCAGTCCAACTTAAAATTTTATAAAAATGGACAACCGTCTTAAAAAAGGGGAAAGCCTCTAATTTGAGGGCGCTGGACGGCAAACTCTGGGCTTTTTCCTCCGGCTCCGAAGATCAAAATCCCTCCGCCGTTCTAATTGAGAAACGTCGAACGGCAAAGCTTGAGCTTTTCCCGGCGGCAAATCCTGAGCTTTTTCCAGACAGCAAAGCTTGAGCTTTTTCCAAACAGCAAAGCTTGAGCTTTTTCCAAACAGCAAAGCTTGAGCTTTTTCCAAACAGCAAAGCTTGAGCTTTTTCCAAACAGCAAAGCTTGAGCTTTTCCCGGCGGCAAATCCTGAGCTTTTTCCAGACAGCAAATCCCCTCCCCTCGCGCAACTCTAATTGAGAAACGCCTGATGACAAGCTCCAGGCCCCTCTGTGGCCTCCGCCGATCTGTCAAAATGATCCGTTAAATAATCTCTCATCTGCAAAAACCCCTGTGTTTCCAAATATTGATAAATGCTCACCCTGGAATTTGGAGTATAAAAAATGTCGGAAATGGGATAAAGGCCTCTTTTCTCATTAAAAGATTTCACTATTTCAAGCTCGCCTAAAAGAATAGCCCATGTTATGGCGTCAAATTTCATAAGGAAAAGATCATTTTTTGTAATATCTGTCTGTTTTTCCAATAAGCGCATAATATCCCGGGCCTCCTGTTTATAGGGATGCTCTTTATCTAATGAGGCATAAGTGATAATGGAGAGAGGCAAAGGGCTTGGACTGGCGGAAGTTATAGGCCCCATAGACAAATGATCTCCCCGATGATGGCTGAGAATGGCTCGAACAGCCGGCAAAAAGCTGTGTCGGACAGCCTCAAGCAAAAAATCTGTCACAAATAACATTTCTCCTTCTCTCAAATGGTATAAAAAAGGAATCCCTAACAGCGTTTTCTCCTTTAAAGAGAGATTTTGAAAAAAACGCTCATCTCTGTTAGCGATGGCCTCAAAAATTAAACCCTGCCCTTTAGCGCTCTTTTTGTCCGGCGGAAAAAAAGAGCGTAAAACACTCAATCTTATATCCTCAAAATACTTTAAAGTTGAGGCAATATGATTGTAGGATTGCTTTAATTCAGCCCGATTCGCCTCTGGATGGGCCAGGGAGACAGCCGAAAAAAGACGCTTTATAAAAGGCTCCCAGTTTATAGAGGGCAGTTGAAATTCTGTATTTTCTTTAGCCGGCTCCGGCTGATTTTGAAAAGAGGGCATTGTTTTGCCCAGCCGATTTAACTGCGAGAAAAAATAAGGCTCTGTCTTTAATTTTGCCAGAGTCGTTAAATCCCTGTTGAGCCTGTCTGTCGCTTTTAAGTTAGGAGAAAATTTGTTATCCGTCAAAACCTCAAAAGCCGTCTTGTTTCCCATTTCAATAGCTGTCGCCAAAGGAGTGAATCCAAACATGTCTCTCTCATTCATCAGATGGGGATTATTTTCCGCCAGCCGGAGGAGAGCTGATTTATATTTTGAAATATTTTTGGGCGGATAAAACATACTGCTTAAACGGACAGCTGAGTGTAAAATGCTCTCATCGAAGGAGGTTTTTATGTTGGAATCATAATTCGTATCCAACAACAGATCTATGACAGCCGGATCTCCCGCGCCGGCTAAATGATGAGACAAAATGGCAATTTTCTCACTAGCGAAATCCGTTAAATTCTCTGGAATAAAGACGGTGTTGATATTTTGAGCGGTTAAGCTGTCATTGACAGACAGGCCAAAAGATTCTATTAAATTAAAAATTTTTTCCGCCGGAGCGCTATTTGAAATTAAAAGCAGAACCGTCAGTATTTTATCTGTTTTTGTCCAAGAGCTGGCGCTCGCAAAGTCCGCAATTTCCTTTGGAGGCTTTGTTTTTAACATATCTATCAAGGTTACAATAACGGAATGGAAGCGCTTAAATTGCTTGGGAGGGCTTAGGCTCGTATCTTTTGTTTCAGAATTTTGCAATTTTTGAAAAAAATGATCTTGAAAAATATGTTGATTCAAAAGATATTTGGCAATGTTATAATTTTTCAATAATTTTTCATAGGCTGCTTGAAATCCCAGTTGGGATATCGGCATTTCACTCCTCATTTCTGACCAAAACGATGCATTAGGCTGATATAGGGGCTTTTCCGCAAAACAAGGGAAAAACAAGGCCAAAAAAAGAACAGCCAGCTTTCGGCTTTTTGAGCAAAATTTCATTTGCCTGTCAGCTTAGCAAACAGTTTTCGCAAAAATAAATAAAAACTTGCGTTTTTGAAAATTTTTCACCTTTTTTAAGATCTTTTACAAATTTATGGGCTTGGGATTGCAAATAAAAGCAGTTTTACGGCTTTTTCACTAACTGCTTTGATAGCTCAAACCTTCCTCACCACCTATTTTGCTAACAGCTTGAGGCGCAAAGATCTAACCCGCTTTAATAGCTCTAAGCTTTCTCTGCCGCCTTTTCACTCATCGCATAAGGGGCATCAGTCCCCATTGTCATCTTGAGACAGCCGCTTTAACAGCTCTAAGCCTTCCGAACCGCCTATTGCGCCAACCGCTTGAGCCACAGAAAATCTGACCACTTCACTTCGCTTTTATCTTGAGACAGCCGCTTTAACAGCTCTAAGCCTTCCGAACCGCCTATTGCGCCAACCGCTTGAGCCACAGAAAATCTGACCACTTCGCTTTTATCTTGAGACAGCCGCTTTAACAGCTCTAAGCCTTCTGAACCGCCTATTGCGCCAACCGCTTGAGCCACAGAAAATCTGACCACTTCGCTTTTATCTTGAGACAGCCGCTTTAACAGCTCTAAGCCTTCCGAACCGCCTATTGCGCCAACCGCTTGAGCCACAGAAAATCTGACCACTTCGCTTTTATCTTGAGACAGCCGCTTTAACAGCTCTAAGCCTTCCGAACCGCTTATTTCACCCACCGCTTGAGCCACAGAAGATCTGACTAATTCGCTTTCATCTTGAAACAGCCGCTTTAATAGCTCTAAGCCTTCCGAACTGCCTATTTTGCCAACAGCTTGAGCCACATGGATTCGGATAGGCAGAAGATCTTGAGCTAACTGTTTTAACGTCTGCAGTCCTTTCGGCCCGCCTATCTGGCCAGCTATCATAGCCGCCGTTTGTCTAGCTGTAACAGCTGTATCTGTATAGCCGGGAGTTCCAGATAGCCATTGGAGAGCTTGTTCAGTCTCTTCGCTATTTATATCGCTATTCATCCTTGACAAAGCGCGAAGGGCAAGCAAAGCGCTATGCAAATTCTGCTCTCTTAAGCCTTCTTTAAGCGCAGTTAATAGATGCGCTCTCACCTCACCAGGCGATCCCAATGCCAAAGCTAAACGATTTAGAGCTTTCGCATTCTCAAAAAATCCAGCCTCTTTATATATACAGCTTAAAACCTGAAATAAACTCTCTCTCCCCTCATCCGCTAAAAATACAGCCTTCCTTAAGCGATGGAATGTTTCCCGCTTTTCCCCACAGCTTCCCCTTTCGCTAATCCTCTTTTCCCCTCCTAAAGCGCAAGAGGGAAAGGCTCTCCGCAAATCCCCGCTCAATGTCTCATCTAAAGCCCAATGATAGCTCTCCTCCTTTTGAATCTCCTCGGAAAAACAAGAGCGCGCTTTGTTTTGGCACCTCCTCTTTAGCCGTTTTCCAACCATTCCCAGCTTATAGCTGTTCAGCATTCCCGCTCCGTTTTTTCTCGGCTTTTCATGGGAGTGAACAGTCGGCAAAGCCGTCCGCTGTAATAAGAGCTTGGCCTCTTTTGGAGAGGGATGATAGCCGGACAGCCACTCAAAGCCAGCCAAGCTGGCCGTCACCAAAGGGGCCGCTCCGCTGGTCCCTCCAAACTTATTATAATCGCCCTGCCCATTGGCGGAGGTGAGATATTTGTCAGAAGGGGCTAAAATAGCCACTTCCTCCCCCTCTTGAGAAAAATGACTGACCAAACCGCTGGGGGATAGACTCCCCACAAGGATAATGTCAAAATCTTTTGCCGCCAAAATTTGCATTTTATCCAAAGGAGATGGAAAAGCATTGCCGGAAGAGACAATCGCAATAGAGGAGGGAGATAAACTTTTAAAAGCCTCATAAACGGCTTTAGATTCATACCACTGCATGGAATGATTGATAAAAGAGGAAGGATTTTGTTTGATTCTTTGTGATATTGTTTTGTATTCAATTATTGTATTTATGACACTTTTAGAAAAATCCACATTAAAAACTGAAATTTTATCATGTAATTCCGGTAAAACCGCCTGCGGCCCTTCGCCAGAAACTAATTTTTTAACCGATTCGTCGTGGCTATCTCCCTCCCAATCAACAACAGAAATAAAATGTTGCTTTTCAGGCGGAGGATATTTTTCCAGCTCCTCCCTCAACAGGTCAGAGCCTATTAGCTCCTGCGCCCAGTAATCGGAAAGCTCTCCCTCTTTTAAGCTATGAGAATCGGAAACAACCCCGCAAGATCTAATATTTAGAGGATTTAAGCTCTCCTCTAAGAAAGGATCTGGAAAAATATTCTCTTTAGCAGAGGGGCATTTTAAGCAATCTTCCTCTGACCGCAAATCGGCTGGCCGGCCAACAGGCGCTTGATCTATTGGCCATCTGTTTTGAATATCAAAATGATGATTCTCTTTTCTCTCTTGGGGAAATCCCGACTCAAACTCCAGCAAAGCCTCTTCCCTCAAAGCGCCTTCGCTAAATAAGGCTAAGCCCTCTTTGTCGCCTATCTCGCCAAGCGCTTGAGACACAAAAGAGCTGACTCGCCTGTCCTCATCTTGAGACATTTGCTCTAACTCAGCCACAGACGGCTGGATTTTAACCTCCAGCTCTTCCGCATAAGACAAAGCCAAACCGCCCGACAGCAAACCCGCGCCCATCGCGATCCGGCCCATTAAGCCAAATCCCCTTGTCCAAAAATACAGGCCGGATTTAAAAAATTCCCGTTTCGCAAACGCAAAAAGCCGCAAAAAATAAAACACAAGCCAGCCATTTAAAAAACTATTGATTATTGTTTTCATAAATATAAAACTCCTTTTTAAAAAAGGCGAAATGGCAGAACCTAAACTTCAGGCTTTTCCTGTCTAATCAATGGGGCTCAGTCCATTTTTTTTTATCCGCTTTATCGCTCTTTCGCTAATCGCAAAAGCTATCGTTTAGCGATTTTTTTAAAATCTCCCTCATTTCCCGCATAACTCACTCTAAACTTTGGCCCAGCCAGCCTTGCATTTGCTCTTTAAGCGGGAAAAGCTCGTCTTTCACAAAGCCAAAAAATCGATCTATTTTCAAACAAACCCTCCTAAAATCACAAAAAAGCCAAAACCGCTTTTTAAGAGCGCTTCTCTAAACTTTGGCTCATTAGGACTATCATAGTTTTGGATTAGCCGCAAAAAATTTGTGAAAAAAATTATGATTTTGTAAAATTTTCACTTTAGCGGTTTTATATTAAAAACAATCTTTAAGAGCAGAAAATAAAGGCCAGTCCGGCAATTAAATCCTGTGGATTAAACTTATACAGACGGCCTCCGCTTTCTTAAAGCTCTGCTCATTTGCCTTTCCGCCTGTTGTCTTTTAAGAGTTTGCCTTTTGTCGGCTTTTGTTTTGCCTTTTCCAATGGCAATCTCCACTTTGGCGCGGCCTTTTTTAAAATAAATTCTCAGGGGGACACAGCTCATTTTTTTTTGCTCTGTCAAACCGCGGATTCTTTTAATCTCCTCTTTTTTTAGGAGGAGTTTCCTCTTTCGCTCCGGCTCATGCCCTCCGCCAAGGGCTTTTTTATAAGGGCTGATATGCGCTTTTTGCAAAAAAGCCTCCCCTTTTGCAAAAGAAATATAAGAATCCTTAAGATGGCATCTACCCTCGCGAAGGGATTTCACCTCACTGCCTAAAAGCGCCAGGCCGGCTTCAAATTTTTCCTTAAGCTCATATAAAAAACGGGCTTTTTTATTAAAAGCTATATTTTGAGCAGACATATTGATTTTAAATTATACTAAACAGGAGGCTTATTGCATATAAATTTGGCTCATGACAACTTAAGGGGTCTATTTCTAATGATTTTTAATATAAAAAAGCTTGGGGAGCTTTTTTTCATATAAATTATCTTGTCTATAATTAAATCTAAACTCACCTTTAAATGCAAATAGAATGTTCTTTTATCCATTCCTCTAAATTTATAAAGCCTCACTTTAGCGATCCCCCAAAAATTTTCTATGCCATTAATATGGCTTTTTATCTTCCCCTCTTTTTTAGAAAATTCATTCTTCCCGTGATGCGCCCTATAATGTTTCTTATAACTGGATCGTTCTCGAAAAATGGACAGTTCACTTGGAATAACCTTGTTCATAAATTAATAGGCTCTGATTGTCAAAACTGGAGTGAATCCGCCTTGTTTATAAGCTCATTTCAGTTAAAGAGATATTCCTCATTTCATTTTTAGCTTTTTGCCTTAAATAAAAACTTTTTTTAACAACTGAGCTGATTTGCTCAATTTCCTTTTTAGGCGGAATATATATTAAAATTTTACTAAAATCCTCATCTGATAAGGCTGGAATAGCCGCCCCTGTGCGATACATAAACACTTGTTTTAAAAACAAATCGCTCTGAAAATAATACAAAAGATAAAATGGATTGATTTTAAAGCCTCTTAACACACGAAAGCCATTTGTGCAAATGGAATGGCTAAACTCTTCTGTGACATAAGCCGTAGTATGCTTATGTGTCCCTATAGCATTGCCGGCCACAGCTGTAATGATATCCCCTGTTTTTAGCTTATAACTGGCTCTGCTTGGCAATTTATCAACAGCTATTGGCGCTGAGCTAATAATTTCAAATGATTTTGCATATACATCTGAAAGCTCAATGTAATTAACAATCGAGCTGTTTAAAAATGTTGATTTGGCCTTTACAATATCCGCTAATTCACGCAAATAAACAGAGTTTAGCTGTTTTAATCGCTTTATTAGCTTGCGGTTTGCTGGCAGATGATAAGCATAATCAAATCTTCCATTTAATTGCTTCGCTTTAATGCAGAAAGAGGAGTTAGATTTTATAGCGGATGTTTTTAAAAATTGATTATAGTCTGATATAGTTTTGCTAAAATCCTCATCTATTACAGTTTGTCCACATTTATCTTTTTTATAAATAGGCCGTTTGGCTTTATTTCCTGAATATCCTATTTTCTTTATTTGGCTAAAAAATATCTTATCGTTTTGGCTTTTTCTATCCTTTTTTTGCAAAAACAGCAAAGAGGTTTTTACGCCTGTTCCATAGGGAATAAACGCATCTTGAGGCAAAAGAATAACTCCCAGAACATCCATGCCTGTTTTTATATAGGCTCTTAAATATTCCAATGAGCCGTTTTCAAGATGTCCGTTAGGCAATACGATTCCCAATCGCCCGGCCGGCCGCAATAACTGAAAACATCTTTCAATAAATAATATTTCCGGCGTTTGCCCTTTTAAAATATGATTTGACGCTTTATAAGCGCTATTGCCTTTAAGCCACTTATGCCCCAATTTATAATTTAATAATAGGTTCATGACAACTTAAGGGGTCTATTTCTGATGATTTTTAATAATAACACATATAAATTATCTTGTCTATAATTAAATCTAAACTCACATTCTTTTAAATGCAAATAGAATGTTCTTTTATCCATTCCTCTAAATTTATAAAGCCTCACTTTAGCGATCCCCCAAAAATTTTCTATGCCATTAATATGGCTTTTTATCTTCCCCTCTTTTTTAGAAAATTCATTCTTCCCGTGATGCACCCTATAATGTTTCTTATAACCCAAATCCACTAAACTATCATAGGTCTTAAATCCGTCTGTAAATAGGGTTGTCTTTCTGTCAATTTTATCTCTTATAAGAGGCAAAACCTCCTTTTTTGAGCAATTCTTAATGATTTGGGTATAAACCTTCCCTTGTCTTTTTTTAACGCCAAAAACGATAGTTTTTCCATAAGCTCCCCGGCCTTTTTTTCCGCGTATTCTTCGAGGCCCAAAATAGCTTTCATCCATTTCTATTTGACCTTTAGAAAACAGGCTATTTTTCTCGCAATGCTCAGCCATTCTTATACGGATATTTTTTAAGATTTTATTGATGCTGTTTCTGCTGATTCCCGAAAAAAAAGCTATTTGTTGGGCTGTCAGATCGGCAGAAAAGAGCCTAACAATTTCCCTAAATTTAGGCTCAGAAATTCTTGAACGGAGAAAATACTTGTTTTTTACAGTCATTTCAACAACTTAACCTCTATCAAACAGAGCTTAAGTTGTCATGAACCTTATTTTTTTTATTGGCGCCATTTTCTGTTTTGCCACAGCATTTTCACAATTATCGATCTATATGGGCGATTGTGCCAATTATTCTCTTAATTTTGCTCATAATTAAAAATACTCAAAAAATACAGGCTCAAATTTTTCTTGTTGGATTCTTTTCTATATGGCTGTTGATTTTTGAATATTTTAATATTTATGAGACTAAATTTAAAAAGAGGCACGGGTATATTCTCCAAGACACTCAAAACAATTTTAAATTATTTGTTAAAAAACAGTTAAAAACCGGGATCCCCGCTGTTATCATTATAGATCCGAATAAAGCGCCTAATCTTGGCTGGAAATTTTTTAGCGGTTTTCTATCTATTTTCTTTCCAAAGGAGACATTTATAGTCAAATCCGCAAATAATAAAAAAACTTTCTTTATTACAAATGGAATATACTATATAAAAAGCACAGAGGGATGGAGAGATCATTTTCTTTACAAATCGGAAGTGAGTTTGCCTGACAAATATATGACAGTTGATATAAAACCGGAATATTTGAAAATTTTTAATAAACATCACTTTCCAAAATCTAAAGAGTTATTAAATCTCAATAAGGCATTACAATCGGATATTCAGGGAAAATTAAGGTAAACAATATCGATAAGAGGCGGGGCGCCTTTCCCTTTTTATCTTCATCTCAAAGAATGTGAATTTCGATTTAATCATAGACAAGATAATTTATATGTGTTATTATTAAAAATCATCAGAAATAGACCCCTTAAGTTGTCATGAACCTGTGTTATTATTAAAAATCATTAGAAATAGACCCCTTAAGCTGTCATGAGCCTTTGTTATTATTAAAAATATTGAGAAATAGGCCCCTTAAGGCGCTATGAGCCACACAAATATGACAAAACCCATTTTAATCGGAAATAAAGCTGTTGGAGGGAGCCTTTTTCATCTGTGGGCCGGGCCTTGCGCTATTGAATCAGAAGAGCAGTTTTTAACAACGGCAAAGTTTGTCCAACAGCAGGGGGCCACAGGGCTGAGAGGGGGAATTTTTAAACTGCGGACTGATCCTAAAAGCTTTCAAGGCTTAGGGACAGCCTCTCTGCCAATCATCCAAAAAGCGAAAACCCAAACAGGGCTTTTGCTTGTCAGCGAAATCACAGATCCCAGACAGACAGAATTTTTAGAGCCGATATTGGATGTGTATCAAGTGGGCGCCAGAAATATGTTTAACTATGAGCTTTTAAAGGAGCTGGGCCAAGGCAAAAAGCCTGTTTTGCTGAAGAGAGCCTTTTCCGCTAAAATCTCGGAGTGGCTGAAAGCCGCCGGCTACCTCATTCAAGGGGGGAACGAAAACATTATTTTATGCGAAAGAGGCATCAGAACTTTTGAGACACAAACCCGAAACACCTTAGACTTAAACGCTGTGGCCTATCTTAAACAGACAAGCCCCTTTCCTGTTTTTGTCGATCCCTCACACGGCACAGGAGACGCCTCTTTAGTCGCCCCAATGAGCCAAGCGGCGGTCGCAGCGGGAGCGGATGGCCTTTTAATTGAAACCCATCCCGATCCTAAAAAAGCTCTGTGCGATCCCTATCAAGCCCTTTCCTTTAAAGAATTAGAGCGATTAGCGAAAACATTGCGGAAACTGCTGAGCCTTTTTAATAAAAAGCTTTAAGCCTTTGCCTAAAAGCCTTATGCTCAAAAAGCAATGACTGTTATATTGACAGGAGGAACAGGCTTAGTCGGCCAGGCTTTAGGGCAAAAATTAGCCTCTCAAGGCTATAAAATTCACTTGCTGGCCCGCCGGGCGGGCGGCGCCTCCTATCCTCACAAGCTGTTTCTCTGGCCTGACGCCACAGCCTTTCCGCCTCAAGAGGCTTTTCCCAAAGAGGGAGACTATGGGGTGATCCACTTAGCGGGAGAGCCGGTTTTTCAATGGCCTTGGACAAAAAAAATAAAAGAAACAATTTATCTCTCCAGAGTGGAGGGGGCAAAACAGCTTGTCTCAGCCCTAAATGTTTGGACTCATCTCCCCTCTTTTTTTTTGTCGGCCAGCGCTATTGGCGCTTATGGCGATCAGGGAGATCAGACTCTGACAGAGGACAGCTTCGCCCCTGATCAAAATCTTTTCCTGCAAAAAGTCTGCTGGAAATGGGAAAAGGAGGCTTTAAAAGCCTCTGGCCTTTGCCGGACTTTGGTTTTTAGGCTGGGCCATGTTATGTCCCGCAAAAAAGGGTTTTTGCATGAGCAAATAAAATGGCTGAAAAGAGGCTTTTTGCCTCGCCTATTCAGCCAAAAGCCCTTCTGGCTGAGCTGGATCGCCTTAGAGGATTTAATATCCTTGATTTTATGGGCTATAGAGAGCACGCCGGCCAAAGGGATTTATAACGCTGTTTCCCCCCAGCCTGTTTTATTGAAAGATTTTTACAGCCTTCTCGCCAAGGAATACAGAGGCTTTAAAATCCCCGCTCCCCTGTTTTTGCTAAAGCTGGCCGGAGGGGAAATGGCCAGAAATCTCCTCTTGAGCAGTAAAGCTCTCCCCGATAAAGCCCTGGCGCAAGGCTTTGCCTTTCAATATCCTGCATTGGAAAAAGCTTTAAAAATTGGCTCATAGCGCTTATAAAAGGCTGTTCTTTTAAAAAAATTTAAACTGAGCTAGCCTCTTCTCTTGACCTATTCACGAGGCTAAATTTGTCTTTATTCCAGAGTCCAAAGCTTATTTTTATCGGGACGGATGTCCTGCCCTCACTCGCTTTTTTGCCATCCGTGAAGCGGGAGCCCTCAAAAACAAGCTTGAGCTTTGGAAAATTGAAGATCATAATAGGGTTTAGGTCAAGAGAGCCAGTCCGGCTCACAACGCTTATAAAAGGCTTTTTTTACAGTTATTTCAATAACTTAACCTCTAAATAGATCTTAAGCTGTTATGAGCCAAAATTATAAGCCAGCTCTCCCTCACAACTGGCCGGCGGTCACAGGCGATCTAAACGGCTCCTCAGCAAATGATCCATTGCGGTCAAACAGGCGATAGCCTCTAAAACGGAAACGGCCCTGGGGCCGATACAAGGATCATGGCGGCCTTTTTTGGAAATCCCCTTTAGAGAAGAGGGAGGCTTAAAAACAGCTCTCAGGCAAACTCTGTCCCCTGTAGTTAGGCCCCCTCTTAATCCGCCATAATTTTTTTTCTCTTTATGAAATTCTGTCCCTTTAGCTTTAGCGGAATCAAAGCCCAAGCCAATCTCTAAGCCGGAGCTGGCCCCTAAACTCATAATTCCTTGAGCCAAATCGGATTTGAATTTGTGAAATAAAGGCTGGCCCAGCCCCGCCGGCAAATTCTCTATCCAAAGCTCCACAAGGGATCCCAAGCTTTCCCCCTCCTTTTTGGCCTTTATTAAAAGCTCTTCCGCCCGCTGGGATTTTTCTTTGTGGGGAAAGCCGGCTGAAAATAGATCCGCGGGAGAGCCGCTCTTAAAAAGCTCCTCCACAGCCGGCAAATCTTCCGGAAGAATTTTTAAATGTCCAATTTGCCGGACAAAAGCCATTGTTTTAAATTGAGGGCAGAGCTTTTTAAGCGCCATGCGGGCAAAGGCGCCGGCTATCACTCTCCCTAAAGTTTCACGGCCGGAGGAGCGGCCTCCGCCTCTGTAGTCATAATGGCCAAATTTAAGCCTCCACAGATCTTCGCTGTGCCCTAATCGAGGCTGTTTTTTTATAAGCTCATAATCCTGGCTTTTTTGATTTTTATTGAAAACAAGGACAGCGATAGGCGTTCCTAAAGTTTTGCCTTCAAAAACGCCGGATAAAATTTCCGCCTGATCCGGCTCTGATCTGGCGGAGACCCAAGGCCATCTGCCCGGCCGCCGGCGATCCAGCTCCCGCTCCAATATCCTCATCGAAACAGCCGCCCCAGCCGGACAGCCGTCAATAACAGCGCCCATAGCCGGACCATGGCTCTCGCCAAAGCTATGAAATTTAAAAATATGGCCTATACTGCTCGCGCTCATGTTATCTTCTTTACTTTGAATTGATCCTGTTTATCAATTCCGCCCCCAGAGCCTTCTGATCCTGTTTATCAATTCCGCCCCCAAAGCCTTAAAAAGGCTTTTCAGCCCTTTAATCCTGTGTTGTTGAATTGGCTGGCAGAGGTCTCATAGCCATTTTGAACAAAACAATAAACCGCTTTTCGCCCCCGCTCCAAAAAATCCGGAAGTTTTTGCTTTTCCCTTTGGCTAAAAGGGGAAAGAACAAAACGGGAAGTGTCCCATTTTGGCTTTATATCCTCCCCCCGCCCGGCTATACCGGCAAAATCTATTATAGGCTGTGTCCCGCTCGGCGGGGAGATCTTCTTCGCCCTTTCTTTTTCCGTTTGGCTCACAGGAGAGGAGGCCACCCCCATTTTTAACCGGCAGTAATCTTGGGACCGCAATTCCTGATGAATGCTTTTTATTCCTCTATGCCCGCCGTCCCCTCGCAGTTTTTGAAATTTGATTTTTCCAAAAATTTGATCTTTGTCATCATGGATAACCAGCAAATTTTCAAGAGAAATTTTATAAAAGCTCATAATCTCTTTGACAGCCTGTCCAGAGAGATTCATAAAAGTTTGAGGCTTGACCAGCAGAATTTTCTGACCGGCCATTTCCTGTTTTTGAATATGGCTTTGGCGCTTTTTGTGAAATTCTCCGTTTTGAGCTATAAAATCAATAAGCATAAAGCCCAAGTTATGCCTCGTCCAAAGATATTTGTCTCCGGGATTGCCCAGTCCAACAATAGCTTTCATAGCGCAAATAATAAGCCGAGAGGCAATCTATTCTCAAGGGAAAAAACCAATCATAACTGTTTTTATGCCGGCGGGATTGCCCAGCCCAACAATAGCTTTCATGGCGCACATAATAAGCCGAGAGGCAATCTATTCTCAAGGGAAAAAATCAGCCATAACTGTTTTTATGACGCCGCCGGGATTGCCCAGCCCAACAATAGCTTTCATAGCGCAAATAATAAGCCGAGAGGCAATCTATTCTCAAGGGAAAAAATCAGCCATAACTGTTTTTATGACGCCGCCGGGATTGCCCAGCCCAACAATAGCTTTCATAGCGCAAATAATAAGCCGAGAGGCAATCTATTCTCAAGGGAAAAAACCAATCATAACTGTTTTTATGCCGGCGGGATTTAACAAAAAACCTAAAAGCAAAGAAGCGAGCCAATATTGCGAGAAAACACAGCCTTTTAAATTACACTATATCAGAAAAACTCCCCTTCCGCCGCGGCGGAACTCATTTAACAGCTTAGCGTGGCGATTTTCTAATTTCGGAGGAGAGGCGGGCGCTGTTTAAGGCGATGGCGCTCCCGCTCCTTGGTATGCGGCTCAAGCCAGCTAAAGGCGGGAGTCTTGCAGAGCGCCGGCCGGCCTCTTTAAAAAACGCTCCCGCCCGCGCTCATCCTCAAACCGGCTGATCTCAATTTGCTTGAATTTTAAAACAGCGGGAGTATAAAAAAGCCATGCCTTATTTGCGCCCCGCCCAAAATGCTTTGTTAAAAGCCCTTTTATTTCTTTATAGGCTTTTTATTTCATTAAAGCTGGCTGTTTTTATACTTTTAGCTTTGGCTGTTTTGACAGCTGTCGGCACTTTTATTGAGTCTCAATACAATCAGGAAATAGCCAATAAGCTTGTTTATCGCTCTTTGTGGATGACTGCCACACTTCTTCTTCTGGCGGTTAATTTAATTTCCGTTTTAATTGATCGCTGGCCTTGGAGAAAGCGGCATTTTCCCTTTGTTCTGGCTCACATTGGCATTTTAACTTTAATGTTAGGCTCTCTTGTGACTAGATCTTTTGGCGTGGATGGCTCTCTTCGCTTTAAAGAGGGGGAAAAAGCCTCTTTGGTCAGTGTCTCCGATATGGAGATTAAAATTTACTCCTCTTATGATGGGGAAAATTTTAGCCTGATTCACGAAGAGCCTGTGGATATGTTTTTTATCCGGCCGACTCTAAAAAAGCCTTATGTGATTTCCACAGCCCATGAGCGGTTTATTATTAAACGGCATTTCCCTTTTGCCATTGGCCGAGAGCTTTTTCAGCCTGTTTCAAAAAATGGCCGGCCGGCTGTTCGTTTTTACTTAGCTGGCTCTCAGGCAAATATGGCGGAATGGATATATCTCGATACAGGAGAGAATGTGGCCAGCCGGAAATTTGGCCCCGCTGTGATCAGCTTGACGAAAGACATAAATTACAAAGCCCAAACTGACAAAGAGCTGGTCTTGCTTGTTGAGGGAGGGGGGCTTTTTTACTCCTTGTCCGGCAAAAAAAAACAGCCCTTAAAAAGAGGATCAGTGTTTTCAACCGGCTGGATGGATTTTCAATTTCGCCTGCTGGAGTTTTTTCCGCAAGCCCAAAAAGCTTTTGTTTTTGAGCCTAAAGACAAGCCCTCTGACAGCGCTGTAAAAGCTATCCATGTCCAGCTGAATGGGCATTCGGCCTGGATGGGCCAAAACTCTTATGTTCGTTTTTTTAAGGAGGATCGAGTTTACGCTATGGCTTATTTAAACAAAACTTATCGCTTGGATTTTGATTTAGAGCTGCTGGATTTTAAAATGACCGCTTATCCGGGAAGCTCAAAAGCTAAAAGCTATGAGAGCGAAGTTCGCCTGAAAGGCCAGACAAAAATCATATCCATGAATGAGCCTTTGCAATATGGCGGCTGGACCTTTTATCAGTCCAGTTTTGAGCCTCCTCAGGCTAAAGAGGGGGCTTTTGCGTCTATTTTATCAGTTAATCGGGATCCCGGAAGGCCGGTGAAGTATTTTGGCTCTTTTCTGATTGTTATAGGGGCCGCTCTTTTATTTTATCGCCGGAAAATAGGCCCGCCCCGCTTATAGAGCCGGCGAATTTTCAAAAATGGATGGCCTTTCTTATCAAAAATCCCGCCGGCCTATTTTAAATTCCAGCATTTATCCTGATTTTGCTCTTTAAATAAAGCGCCTGAGGCTTTGCGATCTAGCGTTTTTTCTTATCCTGGCTTTGCTCCTCCTTAAACAAAGGGAGCTGGCCGGACAAATTGTCCTCATACTTTTTTAACGAGTTAGTTTCAATATCCGGGGGCGGTCTGAGGCTTTGCGATCTAGCGCACAGGAAAGCCCCAGCTGCCATCCACTTTAAATAAAGCGCATGAGGCTTTGCGATCTAGCGTTTTTTCTTATCCTGGCTTTGCTCCTCCTTAAACAAAGGGAGCTGGCCGGGCAAATTGTCCTCATACTTTTTTAACACTAAATCTATGCCTTGGCGAATGATGGCTGAAACAGGGATTTTTAAGCGATTATTCAACTCTTTCAGTTGATTTTGCTGTTTTTCCGTAATGTAGATTGTGTTGGCGATTTTTTTGGGCATAATCAGTTTTTTTACATAAACTGGCGGAATATAGCAATAAAACCGCTCTAAAATCCATGGAAAACTTGTCGGATTTTATAAGCGGAGGCTGGCTCTCTTGATCTAAACCCCATGATGATCTTCAATTTTCCAGAATTCCAGCTGATCTTTGAGGACTCCCGCTCTCAGGCAGACAAAAGACGGATAAGGGGGAGGCGCTCGCCCTAATAAAGATCAGTTTAGGCCATATTTGAATCATCCGCTCCTTTTTGGGCCATGCGCTTGTCCCAATTTAGACTCTGGAAAAGACACACCCCTAAGCCTTAGGCCAAAAAGCCAAACCAGTTTAGGATTTTATAAAAAATGGCGCGCCCGAGAGGAGTCGAACCCCTAACCCTTGGATCCGAAGTCCAATGCTCTATCCAGTTGAGCTACGGACGCGTCCCCATTCATTTTAAGTGAAAAATTTTCATTTTAAAGCTTTTCTCTATACAAAAAAGCTATATTATGTTAGTATAATAAAAGCAAAGCCATGAAATTAAAACAAATTTTCCCTTTATTGTTATTTTTTTGCTTTTTTCCCGCTTGCAGTCATTTAAACAGCAGTTGTTTGGAAATCAACTGGTATGAGCTGGGCCGTCAAGACAGCGCCAGGGGGGTAAAAAAAAGCGCCAGCTTTGCTCAAAGAAGAAAGATTTGCCCTTTTCCATCGGATTCTATTTACGCTAAAGCCTATAAAAATGGATTTGACGCCGGTTTAAGGGAATATTGCAGTTTTAAAACAGGCTATATTTATAGCCTCTCTCAAATGAAGCAAGAGACTTCAGCCTGCCCGCAAAGCTTAAAAATGGAATTTGCCAAAGGCTATGAAGTCGGCTCTTATATGAAGAAAATCCAATCCCTGCAAAATGAGATACAGAAACAAATCCAAGGAGTGAATAAAAAACTGGAGACTCACAGCAGCCGCTTCTCTATGGCTGAAAAATAAGCTCAAGCCTCTTTTTTCAAATCCATTTACACAGCAGGCCTTGCTCAACCGTATAAATTTGAGAGAATCTTCAAGAAAAAGACTGTCTTTTGTTTTGACTGGCGATAAAGCCATGCGCTAATTTTTATACAGCTGTATAGGGCACAGCGCCTATATTTTTAGAATAAGGCCGGAGGTTTTTTGAGCTTTTTTGTCCCCTCTCATCTTAGAAAATACACTGTTCCCCAAAATTACAGAAAATACAGCCCGGAGGATCAGGCGGTCTGGCGATTTATTATGAGAGGGATTCAGGATAACCTGTCCCGCTATGGCCATGAGGGCGGGCTGGAGGGTTTAAAAAAAACAGGCATTCGCCAGGACCAGATCCCAAAAATTTCTGATATTGACCGGAAACTGCAAAAATTTGGCTGGAGAGCTGTTTGCATCAGCGGCTTTATCCCGCCAAAAGCTTTTATGGAGTTTCAAATGAATAAAATTCTCCCCATTGCCTCAGAGATCAGATCTGTCCAGCATATTTTTTACACTCCGGCGCCGGATATAGCGCATGAGGCTGTGGGGCATGTCCCCTTTTTAGCTCATCCTGTGTTTTCAAAATTTTTGGAAAAATACGCTCAAACCGTTTTAAAGGCCATTACCAGCCAAGAGGATATGGATAAATACAGAGCCATCAGAGATTTGAGCGACTTAAAGGAAAATCCAAAATCCACAGCTCGGCAAATTCAAAAGCAAGAGCAAAAATTAAAAACCATTACAAAGAGCATCTCCCATGTCAGCGAGGCTTCTTATCTCTCTCGTCTGATATGGTGGACATCGGAATATGGGCTGATAGGGAGTTTGAGAAATCCAAAAATTTATGGGGCCGGCCTTATTTCCTCCATAGGGGAATCTCTTCACATTCAAAAGGTCAAAAAAATAAAATTGGATGAAACCTGCCTAAACTATCCCTTTGACATTACTGATTTTCAGCCTCAGCTTTTTGTGGCGGAGAGCTTTGAGCGGATTTTAGAAGTTTTAAACGCCGTTTCAAAAAGGCTGGCTTTTAAAAGGGGCGGGCTTTATGGCCTAAATCAGGCTATACAATCTAAAACCTTAAACACTGTGGTTTTAGGCAGCGGGCTTCAAATCTCCGGAGTTTTGGAAAAGGCTGTTCAAACCAAGAGCAAAAAGGCTGTGTTTTTAAAATTCTCTGGCCCTGTTCAGCTGGCTTTTCAAGGCCGGCAGTTAAAAGGGCACGGGACGAATTATCACAAAGAGGGATATAGCTCTCCTTTAAAAATTTTAACGAAGATCAAAAAGCCTTTTCATCTATGGACTGAGCGGGAGTTGGGAAGACAAGGGCTGAAAAAGGGGCATAAAGCTGAAATCCGTTTTGAGGGGGGCATAAGGCTGAGAGGGGAGTTAGAGACCGCTTTAAGGGTTAAAGGGCGCTTGCTGACTCTGACATTTAAAAATTGTCTGATAAAAGACAGCCAGGGACATATCTTGTATCATCCCTCTTGGGGGCCTTTTGATTTGGCTGTGGGAGCTTCTGTGGCTTCTGTTTTTTCCGGGCCGGCGGACAAAAAGGCTTATGGGGAAAAGGATGATTTTGAGCCTTCCCGGATCCCGCAAAAAACAATGTCACAAAAACAAAAAAAGACATTTGAGCTTTATAAAAAAGTCATGAATTTTAAGGCGCGCTCCCTCTCGCAGGTGGAAAAGCTTTTAAAACAGCTCAAAGGGCAAAAACATCTCTGGCTTATGGCTCTGGAGCTGTTGGACGCTGTCCGGCGCCAAAAAAAATTAAAAGAGCGGGTTTTAGCATATTCCGGCCCTTTTGAAAAAATCTCCGTTCAAAACAAAAAAGCTTTTCTCTTGGGAAAACAGTTTTATAAAATCAAATAAAGCCAGCATACGAGATGCTGAAGGCAACAGCGGATATAAAAATCTCATAAACCCATATTATTTCCTATTTAATAGATTTTGTCCATTGAAACCACAATTTATTTTTTGGAATGGGAGCGGAATATATCACTTCTCCTTTAGGGCTTAAAACATAAACATATAACTTTCTTTTTTTGTAGTTTTCAGGAAGCTTTAGATTAACCAAAAAGGGAGAGGCTGGGAAGGGCGCTGTTTTTGAGCTTCCATCTTTTTAACACAATCTGTCCAACTTTAGGAACACGCTCCATATTTTATCCGTTCCCGTATCTCAGAGAAGAAATTTAGCCTAAAATACCTATTTTTCATAGCGCTTATAATAAGAGAAGGAGTCTGGGGGATTGCTTTTCCTATCATTAAAAGCCAGCTTAAGGCGCTATGAGCCAAAAGCTTTACATTTTATTTGTTGCTATTCACTTTAGATCTGTCTTTTTTCATAGCTCTGATTTCCTCTTCAGACAAGCCCGTCCATTCTGAAATTTGAGCGGGATCGAGGCTTTTTTCCAACATCCTCCAAGCGGTTTGCCTCCGGCCTTGTTGTATGCCCTTTTCCATGCCCTGCTTTATGCCACGCTCCCAATAATCCTCCAGCCGGGCCTGCTCATCACGCCATCTCATCTCCTCATACTCCTCCAAAATCTTTGCTGACTCCTCTTTCGAGAGCTTCCTTAAATGCCACATAATCTCCTTAAACTCCCTTCTTTTTGATCCCAGCTTAACAAACTCTGTCCGGCCGATATCCGGCGCGTTCTTTAATATATAACACCAAAAATCCAAATTATCAAATTTATCTTCTACAGTCTTCTTAAATTTATCCAACTGAACCAAAACTATGCTTAAATCCCGACTAAATAAAATCTCCGGCCTATCCTCACACTTTAAGCGAAATACTCCATACTCCTCTAACTCTGGAAATAATGCCTTAGAGCATATCAACAAAGAATAAACCGGCTTGAGATGACCATATTTTTTCCCCTTGTCTAACTGCGAGCTATATAGACGGCAGGCATAAAACAAAGCCCTGGAGCGAAAATGCTTTTCCGGAAACCTCTGCATTTCCACATTGGCTAAGCCTTGGCTGTCCATTTCCATGCGAATGTCCAAGATGCTCTCTTTTTTATCAAAATCCGGAGCTTGGATTTGATCGTCCATGAGTTTTATTTTTTTAATTTTTTGCTCTTTTTCCAAAGGGAGGAAGCTGTTGAGGAGATGAATCAGGGCTTTCTCATTTTTTTTGAAAAAATACCTGAAGATTCTGTCTTGTTTTAGATCTTTAAGGCGGAAGGCTTTTTCCCGCTTTTCCTGCTGCTTGCCATTATCCATATTATGCCCTTTTCTTTAATTTGAGGGGCCCCGCGCTGGATGTCTTCTGTGTGAGCTAGCCTCAATAATTCATATAGCAAAAAAGATTCCACACAAGAAAATCCAGCTGAATTTTATGTTAATAAGGGCAAAAAAAATTAATCTGAGCTATTCACGCCTGAAAACTCTCTTTTTCAGGGAAAAACCAACTCCTCACGCGCAATAGCAAAAAAGATTCCACACAGAGGAAATCAGCTGAATTTTATGTTAATAAGGGCAAAAAAATTAATCTGAGCTATTCACGCCTGAAAACTCTCTTTTTTAGGGAAAAACCAACTCCTCACGCGCAATAGCAAAAAAGATTCCACACAGAGAAAATCAGCTGAATTTTATGTTAATAGGGCAAAAAAACATGGAATTTACAATCATCCTATTATAAGCCTTAATTGTGAAACACCGGCGGGAGGTTATATTATGTCTTTCTGTTTGATCAAGAGGCTTGCGGCGGGCGGAGGAGTATATGCAAACTGGCGGAGGTTATAGCATGTCTTTCTGTTTGATCAAGAGGCTTGCGGCGGGTGGAGGAGTATATGCAAACCGCCGGAGGTTATAGCATGTCTTCCTCCTTGATAGAGGAAATTCGCCAATCCTTAGAGCGAAACAGCGATAAAACAGCTGTTGAGGAAGGAGGAATCCGCCGCTCCTATAAAGAGCTAAAAGAAGCTGTTTATTTTTTGACTCATCTTTTAAATAAAAACCACTGCCAAACAGCGGCGGTTATTGGAGAGCCTTCTTTTTTGACTATAGCGTCTGTCTTATCTGTAACTTTGAGCGAGGCCGTTTATATTCCCATTGATCCTTCCTGGCCCTTAAAGAGAATCAAAAAAACTCTACAGCATTCCGGGGCGGATACCGCTCTCTCTTATACTGCAACGCTTAACAAATACTCTATTGACTTTAAAGATTTAAATCTGCCCCAGTTTTTCCGCCTGAAACCGGCAGACGCCGCCGTCCGACAGCCGGCAGATGCTCCCGTCCGACAGCCGGATTTAAAACAATCGTTTTCTCTTGACGAAAAAAGCCGTGAACGCTCAATCCCGATCAATATGAAGGCGGTTAAAACAGCCTCCCCGGATGGCGAGCCTAACAAATATTTTCTGGCGGAAAAATACGCCTATTCCAAAATGGAGGCCATTTACTCCTCTAAAGATATTCATCCCTCTTTTGCTTCGCCTAAAAAAACAAACAGCTCTTTAGCTTATATCATGTATACCTCCGGAAGCTCCGGAGAGCCTAAGGGGGTTAAAGTCCCTTTTCGCTCCCTGAAAAAATTTTTACATTGGGTTAAAGAGGAGTTTCAAATTTCATCCCATGATCGCTTCTCCTACACAGCATCGCTGGGCTTTGGCGCCTCTATAAGGCAGATTTTTTCCCCAGCGCTTTCCGGCGCTCAAACAGTTTGTTTTCCACCGGAAACAGTGAGATCCCCTCCCGCTTTTTTAAAAGAGCTAAAACGGCAAAAAATTACCGTGCTGAATGCCCCTCCCATTGTCCTGCAGCAACTGGCGGAGCAAGCTGTCCGGGAAAAGGCGGATAAACATTTTCTAAAAAGCGTCCGTCTGGCGCTGGCGGGAGGAGATCTGTTTCCAAAAGACATTTTAGACTTTTGGTATGAGCAGTTTAAACATCCTCATCTGGCGGTCAACCTTTATGGCTCCACAGAGTCCATAGTCAATGCCTCCGGCTATAAAACTTCAGATAAAAAAAGAGGCCCGGCCTCCCATAAGCTCCTTCCTATAGGACAGCCGCGGCCCGGCTTTTCTTTTTTGCTGAAAGATGAGCAAGGAGAAATTATAAAAAAGGCGGAGGCAGCGGGGGAGCTTTATATTCAGTCCGCTTTTCTGGCCAGCGGCTACCATAAAAATAAAGAGGAAAGTGAAAAAACTTTCTCTTTGGCGCCAAAAACAAATGAAGCGCTCTACAAAACAGGAGACCGGGCTTTAAGGCTCCCTTCCCAGGACTATCTTGTTTTAGGGAGAGGAGACAGCCAAGTCCAGATTTACGGCCAAAGGCTGGAGCTGGGGGAAATTGAAAACAGCTTAAACTCTCACCCTCAAGTCAAGCGAGCCTTTGTCATTCATTTTAAAGCCGGCCATTTTGATAAAATCAAAGCCTATATTCAGCCTGCGGATAAGCGGCGCTTTGATGAAAAAGCCTTAAGGGATTTTTTAAGCGAAGATCTGCCCTCTTACATGATTCCCCATGAATTTCAGCAAATCAGCCGGCCGCCCATCACCGGCTCCAATAAAGTTGACTATGCCAAATTAAAAGAGGCTGTCCGGCTGGCTGAAGAGAGAAAAACCTCCCGATCAGACGCGAAGCGCTCGCTTTCCCCAAAAGAAAAATTTTATGAAAGCTCAGCCCCCATCAATATCAGCCTCTTGAGCGACAAAGAGCTTTCTGGCGAAATTAAAAAAATCTGGAAAAAATATATCGGCGAAAAAAAGTTTGCGAATCATCAGTCTTTTTTTGACTGCGGAGGGGATTCCGTTTTAGCGGTTGGCCTGTATCAGTCCCTTTGTGAAAAGTTTAGCGTCCCTTTAGATCCTTATATTTTTTACACCTCTCCGACAATAAGCAACATTGTAAAAGCCCTGAGGCAAGCCCAAAATCCAACAAAACAAACTGCAGCACAAAAAGAAAAAGCGGAAATCCGCCCGGCGCTAAAAGCCTCCTCTCTTTTAGATCTCAAGAGGCTTTGGATGAATCTGTTTTTAAAAGCTTTAAAATTGAGCTATAAAATTATGGCCCTATTATACACAAAAAAATCTCTCAAAAGAGGGCCTCAGTCCCCTCAACAAAAATCTTTTGTGTTTATGAAACAAATTTTTAATGAGACTTATAACGGCCTTTTTTCCGCCCCCGCCCATAAGCCTGTTAATAAGGAGGAGTTTAAGCGGGCTTTACAGCTTGTTATCCGCTCTCAGGAATCCTTAAGAACTGTTTTTGCGGGAGACGAGCAAATTGTTTTGCCTGACTATCCGCCGGATATTTTATTTTATGACTTAAAAAATCAGACCAATGAGAGTCAACAAAACACAATTAAAAAAACAGAGGATAAGCTTTTAAGGGAGAGCTTTAGCTTTTCCGCTCTTCCTTTATTTAAGCTGGCTGTGTTTGAATTGTCTAAAACGCGCTTTCACTTGATATTTTGCATCAGCCATATTGTGGGCGATGGCTGGAGTCTTCAGGCTTTTTTATCTGAATTAAATAAAAGCTATTCCTCTTTAAAAAAAGACGGGCCGGCTCTCCCCTCTTATTCCTACTTGGATTACACAAAAAAATACAAAGCCTTTTGCAGACAAAACTTTGCTGCCAGCCAAAATTTTTGGAGCGGGAAAATGGCTAAAATCTCAGAGTATAACCAAAGCGCGAAATGTGAAAGCTTAGATCCCCTGTTTAGCGAGGAGAGCTTAAAATTAAACAAGCTTTTTGCAGACAAAGCCGCCTCCCGCGCCAAAAAACGCCACACGCGGGAGTTTTATATTTATCTGGCGCTCTGGGCGGAGAGCTTAAAAGAGTTTTTAGCCTGCTCAAAAATTTGTTTTTGGACCACTTATCACGGCCGGTCTTTTCCCTTTAAGGGGTTAAACTCTATGATTGGATCTATAGCCCGCGCCGCGCCTCTGTTTATGGATTTACGCGCGGGAGATAAAACAGAGCTGTTGCGCGTAGCGCAAACGGCTTATCTGGACTCTTTAAAGCATGCGGATTTTAACATTGCAAAAGCTTTTTTATTCAGCAAAGGAAAGGCCAGCGCCCTCAATAACTGGATAGGCTTTAATTATCTGGATTTTAAGCCTCTTCCACAACTCACAAAAGATCTGCCGTTTATTATAGATTTTAATCGAGGAGAAGTTCGGCTGTCTTCCGGTGAAAAATCTTATAAAAGGCTGTATTTGTTTTTTTCTATTCATAGCTATAGGGATCATGTTGAGCTTAAAATGTATGGAAAAGCCTCAAAAGAGCATAAGAGGCGCCTGCTCCAGCTGATGAAAGACAAGCTGGCCGAATTGCCTATTGACAACGGCGTGTTTTAATTTTTTAGCCTTGAGCCTGATTTTTTGACAGTGATAAAATGGATTAAGAGGAAAAAACCTTGTAGAATGAGGAAAACGGCAAAACCCAGCCGGCTATTTAAAAGGATAAGCGAATAGGGAAATGGCAAAACCCAGCCGGCTATTTAAAAGGATAAGCGAATAGGGAAATGGCAAAACCCAGCCGGCTATTTAAAAGGAAAAGCGAGTAGGGAAATGGCAAAACTCAGCCGGCTATTTAACAGGACAAGCGAATAGGGAAACGGCAAAACCACAGCCAGCTATTTAAAAGGACAAGCGAATGAGGAAAACGGCCAAAACCAGCCGGCTATTTAACAGGACAAGCGAATAGGGAAATGGCAAAACCCAGCCGGCTATTTAACAGGACAAGCGAATAGGGAAATGGCAAAACCCAGCCGGCTATTTAACAGGACAAGCGAATGAGGAAAACGGCAAAACCCAGCCGGCTATTTAACAGGACAAGCGAATAGGGAAATGGCAAAACCCAGCCGGCTATTTAACAGGACAAGCAAAAGCGGCAATGAGACGGAAATAAAACAGCCTATGAAAATCAAATCAAACAAAAAAAATATCTCATCGGCTTTAATTATGTGCAGGCCAAATTTTAAAGGCTTTTTTTATTCTAAATTTTTTGAATTTTTTTTTAATCAAACTCTCCCTTTCTTTCTTTTCAGGAAAAAAGCGCTTTGGCTGGGAACAATGAACAGCCCTCTGGGAAATTCCGCTTTAATTGTTTTGCCTTATAGCATCTGGGAGATGAAAAATAAAACTCCGGAAGAGAGAGAAGAGCAGGTTTTAAAAGGAGTTGATCTGGCTGGACAAATAGGCGCTAAAAAAATCGCCTTTGCCGGATGGCTTCCCTCTTTGCTGGGCCATTTTCAGCGCCTCAGCTCCACAAAGCTTATAAACCATAAAAAGCGCATTATAACAGATCAAACTATGACTGGAGTTGGTGTCGGAGCTGTTTTTGAAAAGCTTTTGACCAAAACACATTGCGATATTTTATCTGTTGTTGGCTGTGGCGCCATTGGGCGCTCAAGCCTCATCCTTTTGCTGGAAAAAATTTTACAGCCAAAAAAAATTATCCTTTGTGATCTCCCCGCAAAAAAATATAAACTACAGCGCCTGGCCGAGGAAATTGAAAAAACATACTCCATTTCAACAGACACAGCATTTTATGGAGAGGAGACTTTTTTAAAAATTTATGAGGGGGATATGCTCTTAGGGGCGGTCAGCTCTAAAAACACACTTCATCCCGGCCTTTTAAAAAAAGGAGCTGTTCTTGTGGATGACTCCTTTCCTCCTATAGCTCCTCTGCGAAGCGCCATAGATCGCATGAAAAATCAAAAAGATATTTTAATTTTAAGCGGGGGAAAGATGCTCCTGCCGTCTAGCCATTTTCAAAGCGAGATTTGGCAAATCCGGCCTCTTCTTTCTCTTTTTTTAAAGCAAATAGGAAATCAGGGGCTTCCGGGGTGCTGGCTGGAGGCCATAGTCCAGTCTCATCAAAGCGCTGAATTGAAAAAAAACATTGGCCCGCCGGGTTTAAAAAATCCGCTGTCCCAAACAAGCCATAAAGCCTCACATAAAATAAGCGCAAAAGCGGAGTCCGCGGCGAGGCAAAAAACTCCTATTGTAAAAGAAAATATCCTCAAAGCCTGGGAGCTAAAAGACAGCTTAAACTTAACTTTGCCGGATTTTCATTTTTTCAAATACTCCATTCCGCCTGATCTCACTGAGCAAGTTTATAAATACAGACAGGAAATTTTACAAATTGAGCCAGCCAGTTAAAAAACTGATCAAAAAAATGAGCGGGTTTTCAGCTCTTCAAATACTCCATTCCGCCTGATCTCACTGAGCAAGTTTATAAATACAGGCGGAAAATTTTACAAATTGAGCCATCCTCGCCCCGTTAAACTGGCTGGATTTGAGTTTTCTGTTTCTCATTTTAGAAATTTTTACAATTTAATCAGTCCAAAGTTTTGCGGGAGAAAGCTTAAAATTTTAGACTTGTGTTTTATCGCCAATCTCTTTTTGCCCACAGCCAAACTCACTGTGAGGATTTTTAAGGGCGGAGCAAGCTTGTCAGAAACAAAAAATCTAAGCCAATAGCGGCAATCCATCATATTCAAATTGGCCCCAGATAATTTTTAAGGGCGGAACAGGCTTGTCAGAAACAAAAAATCTAAGCCAATAGCGGCAATCCATCCTCTTTTCAAATTTGCCCCAGATAATTTTTAAGAGCGGAGCAAGCTTGTCAGAAACAAAAAATCTAAGCCAATAGCGGCAATCCATCATATTCAAATTGGCCCCAGATAATTTTTAAGGGCGGAACAGGCTTGTCAGAAACAAAAAATCTAAGCCAATAGCGGCAATCCATCCTCTTTTCAAATTTGCCCCAGATAATTTTTAAGGGCGGAGCAGGCTTGTCAGGAACAAAACATATTTTTTCCATAAGATTGAAATAAAAAAGAGCCTGTTTTCAAGCTTTTTCAACTTTTGGGAATCTTTTTTGCTATATAAAAAATATGTCATTTATGAAATATATTAGAGCTTGCGCTATATGCAAAATGTATTTCCCTCCAACCGACTGGCTGTGCTCTATGTGCTGGAAAGCTTTGGAGAGGGAATACCTCAGCTCAGACAACAGCTATCGAGCGGAAAAAACCCTCCCCCATTTTCATTTATTAAGCTGGCATGAGGACAACCGCCAACTGCTAAAATTTTTTATAGACAGTTTAAAACAAGGCGGGCCGGATTTTATTTTCAAACGATTGGGGCTGGAGATGTTTTCCCGGTTTATGAGCTTTGATCTTTGGAATAAAAAAACCAGCCCTGTTTTTGCGCCCGCGCCCTCTAAATCAAAAATAAAAAGAGATCACGCTTTTATGCTGGCTCAAGCTTTGAGCTTTTACTTTGGCGGCGAATTGAGAAATTGCTTAAAAAGAGCGCCCGGCGCTTTGTCTCAAAAAAGAAAATCCAGAAGAGACAGAGCCTTTACTCAAATGAGCTGCGAGGGCGCGCCTCCTGGAAATCGGCCTGTTGTGTTTGTGGATGATGTCCTGACTACCGGATCAACCGCCCGCGCCGCTTTTCAGGCTTTAAGCCGGCCGCAGAGCTTTTTTATATTCACTTTAGCTTGGAAAAGGCCGCCGCCAAAAACAAACGATGAGGATGAAAATCTTTTTTAAAAGCTTTTCAATGAATTATTTTAAAGAGTTTTTTTCCCGCTCTTCTTTTTCATTATCAGAAGAGGGGAGGCTCAATCGATCGGCCAATCTTTTAGCCTGCTGAATCATTCGAGAGCTTGCGAGCTGGCGCTGGGACTCAGATTTATCATTTTTCTCAGAGGAGGAAAAGCTCCGGATCGCCTTCACACCATCCTGACTGACTTTTTGCAAGCTTTGTGTCACAATAAATTTTTTGCCAAAGTCATTTAAATAGCTCTCCAAAGTTTTTCCATCAAATTGAATTTGCAGTAAAAACACAAAAAAGAAGCTGGCAATAACTCTCAGAGCAAAACTCAGCCAGCGAAAAATCATCATATTCCCCCCTTTAAGCCACAGCGTTTTGAATGGACTCAGCTAAGCGATCCTCTTCAAAAGGCTTAAAAATATAATCAAAACAGCCGGCTTGTAAAATCTTGGAAACTATGTGCTCCTCTCTTAAGCTAGAGCAGGCTATGAGCGGAAGATCAGGATATAAGCTTTTAACAGTTTGAATAAGATCCAAAACATCCTCTTGAGGAATGACCAAATCCAAAATGACCGCCTGCGGCTTGTTATCCTTGAGCTGACGCAGTAAATCTTTAGCTGTTTTGCTGAAACCCAAAATTTCAAAGGAGAGTCTTTCAGAAAGCTCTAAAAAGCCTTTTTGCAAAACCTCATTATCCTCTAAAACAAGCAATTTGATTTTTTCAGGCACGCGTGTCTCAATCCTTTAAGCTCTCCAAAGCTGTCATTGTTATAAAATAATGAGCTTATCCTTTAAAAACCGATCTGGACCGCGCTCCATTGATGGGACAAAAAAAGTTTAAAGCTCAAGTTAATCATTTCCCTTATTTTTTAATTTAACTTCAAATTCACTAGGAGTCAAATTAGACTGCGCCCCATTTTTTCCACAGCAAAACCCTTGGTCCAAGCAAACTCAGAAAAATCTGAAAAAATATTAAAAACTGATCTAAAGGCTGGAAACAGCATATCATCTTGAACATGCTGAGAATTAAATTTATTTTTGATTTGAAAACACTTTTATAATCATAAGGAGGAAAAAATGAAAACTTTTTTAAAAATATCCATAACAGGATTAGCTTTGTGTTTATTATCGTCTGCCTTTAATTACAGCCACGCGAAGTCCATTCCAGAGGAAGTGATGGCATTACGCCAAGATGTAGATCTATTAAAAAAATTAACGGCGGAAAATAAAAAGCAACTATATCAAATCAAAAAAATATCAGGCTGTTATAATAGAGATGGCAGATGGTTTGCCAACGGGATGAGCGCCGGCAATTTGCAGTGTGTGCAGGCCAAATGGACAAAGATACAGCGGGTAAAAGCCGTTCAGCCCTTGTCCTTGAAGAGGCCTAAGCCTCTCAAAATCAAAGCTAAATAAAAAAATATAATTTCAAACGAAACAGCGGCACAGCTGGCGCGAAAAATAAACCCAAGCGGAGTTGACAACTGGACAGGCCATTCTATGTTTGCAGAGGCGGACAGTTAGCGCAGGAACAATAAGCCCGCCAAAAAAAAAGCCCAAGCCGAAAGGCTTGAGCTTTTTTGAGGTTAAAAGCCAGCGGCTTTTTACATCATGGGCATCCCGCCGCCCATTCCTCCGCCAGGCATTCCTCCGCCGCCTCCCATAGGGGCAGAATCCTCTTTTTTCGGCTCATCGGCAACCATAGCCTCTGTTGTAAGCATTAAAGAGGCCACCGAGCTGGCGTATTCCAATGCGCAACGAACAACTTTTTTAGGGTCGATCACGCCCGCCTGAAACAGGTCTTCGTATTTGCCGGTCAAGGCGTTAAAGCCAAAATTAACTTGATTGTCTCCTTTTGACTGCAAAGTGCGATCCAAAACAATCGCCCCATCCACACCGGCATTGGCCGCTATCTGGCGGATAGGGACTTCGCAGGCTTTTTTAACAAGGCTCACTCCAAAGCGCTCTTCCTCGCTGACTTTAAGAGAGTCCAACACTTGAGAAGCTCTCAACAAGGCCACTCCGCCGCCGGGAACAACGCCTTCCTCCACAGCCGCGCGGGTGGAGTTTAAAGCGTCCTCCACACGGGCTTTTTTCTCCTTCATTTCCACTTCAGAAGGCGCGCCAACATGAATGACAGCCACCCCGCCGGCCAGTTTAGCCAGCCGCTCTTGAAGCTTTTCCTTATCGTAATCGGAAGTGGTTTCCTCAATTTGAGCGCGGATTTGCTTCACTCGGGCCTCTATGGCTGTTTTGTCTCCGGCGCCGTCAACAATAGTTGTGTTGTCTTTGTCAATCACAATTCTTTTCGCACGGCCCAAAACTTTAATGGAGGCGTCCTCCAGCTTGTCTCCCCGCTCCTCGCTAACCAGCTGGCCTTTTGTCAAAATGGCAATGTCCTCTAAGAGGGCTTTTCTGCGATCGCCAAAGCCGGGGGCTTTAACAGCCGCCACTTGAAGAGTTCCGCGAAGCTTATTGACAACCAAAGTGGCCAAAGCCTCTCCCTCCACATCTTCCGCAATGATAAGAAAGGGCTTGCCGGCCTGAGCCACGCTTTCCAACAATTTTACAACATTTTTCATGGAGCTGATTTTTTTATCGTGGATTAAAATGTAGCAGTCCTCTAAAACTGTTTCCATCCTTTCGGCATTAGTGACAAAATAAGGGGACAGATAGCCTCTGTCAAACTGCATGCCCTCCACAACTTCCAGCTCAGTCGCTGAGGTTTTGCTCTCCTCAATAGTGATCACTCCCTCTTTGCCCACCTTGTCCATAGCATCAGCTATGATTTTGCCAATTTCTGTGTCGTTGTTGGCGGAAATAGTGCCCACCTGTGTGATCTCTTTTTGGCCTTTAACCGGCTGGGAAAGCTTTTTCAGCTCTGAAACCACTTTTTCAACCGCCTTGTCAATCCCCCGCTTAATTTGAATGGGGTTGTGATAGGCGCTGATATACTTCAAGCCCTCGTTATAAAGAGCCTGAGCCAAAATGGTCGCTGAAGTTGTGCCGTCTCCCGCCTCATCGTTGGTTTTGCTGGCCACCTCTTTAACCATTTGGGCGCCCATGTTTTCAAACTTGTTTTTCAGCTCAATCTCTTTGGCCACTGTGACGCCGTCTTTTGTGATGACCGGCGAGCCAAAAGATTTTTCCAAAGCCACATTGCGGCCTTTTGGCCCTAAAGTGGTTTTTACCGCATCCGCCAAAATATTTACCCCTTTGGCGATAGAGTTTCTAGCTTCTGAACTAAAGCGCAATTCTTTGCTCATTTTATGCCTCCTTTAATAGTTTGTGTTAGTTTAAGACTCCGTAAATGTCTTCCTCTCTCATCATCAAGTATTCTGATCCATCCAGCTGAAATTCTGTCCCCGCGTATTTGCCAAAAAGAACTTTATCCCCCTTTTTGACGCCTAAAGGCAGAACTTTTCCCTCATCATTCACGCGGCCTTTGCCTGTGGCCACAACTTCCCCCTTTAGCGGCTTTTCTTTCGCCGTGTCCGGGATGATGATGCCCCCTGTTGTCTTAGTTTCCTGCTCTAACCTTTTGACTATGATTCTGTCGTGTAAAGGCGTTACTGACATCATGATTATTTCCTCCTTCTTAAAAAATTTATTGTGAGATAAATAAGCGGATTCTATAAATAGAAGTCAAGCTGTTTCTGTTTTTTTCTAAAAAAATACCTAAAACCCTTTAAAATCAATGGTTTTAGCGGTTGAAAGCGTCTCATTTTCAGCCTTATTTAAAAAATATAAAAAGGCCCGCTCTGATTATTTTTAAACTGAGCTAAGTCTATTCACGAGCTTAGTTTGTCTTTATTCCAGAGGCCAAGCTTATTTTTGAGGGCTCCCGCGCCACAGATGGCGCCGGCAAGCTCAAGGGCAGGCCGCCCGTCCCGATAAAAATAAGCTTGGAGTCTGGAAAATTGAAGATCATAATGGGATTTAGAGCAAGAGAGCTAGCCCCAACTTAATTGCTCTTTCAAAGCTTGCCGGGATTAGCCCCCTGTATAAAATCCTTTAAAAACCGCCCGGTGTGGCTGGCGCGGCAATTTATAATTTGCTCTGGACAGCCCTCCGCCACAATTTGCCCCCCTTGGCTTCCCGCCTCGGGACCCATGTCAATCACATAGTCCGCCTCCTTGATAAAATCCAAGTTATGCTCTATCACTAAAAAGCTCCCTCTGGTTTCAACCAGCCGATCGATAGTCTTCAGCAGTAAATTCATCTCCTTAAAATGAAGCCCTTTTGTCGGCTCATCCAATATATAAAGGGTTTTCTCCTGCCTCGATTTTAAAAGCTCTCTGGAAAGCTTGAGCCTTTGCCTCTCCCCCCCGCTTAAAGAGCCAATGCTTTGCCCCAAAGTCAGGTAAGACAGCCCCACCTCATTTAAAGAGCTTAAGGCCCTCAAAAGGCTGGCGGAGCCTCTAAACAAATCAAAAGCCTGAGCGACAGTTAAATTTAAAAGCCCGAAAATGCTTTGATCTTTCCACTTCACTTTTAAAATGTCTTTTTTAAACTTTTGGCCTTGGCAGTCCTCGCATTGAATTTTTAGAGGATCCATAAAAACCATATCTATCTCCTGATAGCCCCGCCCCCGGCAAGAGGGGCATCGCCCTCCCTCCACATTTAAACTGAAATGAGAGGGCTTTAACCCCATTTTCCGGGCCAACCGGGTGTCCGCAAAAACATTTCTTACCACATCAAACGCCTTAACATAAGACAAAACAAAGCTCCTGGAGCTTGCGCCCATATCCTCTTGGCGCATTAAAACAACATCCCTTAAAAATTCCGCCCCTGATAAATTTCCGCAGGGCAGGCCGGGCAAAATCTCTCCCGACAGCGCCTGTTTAAGGGCTGGATAAAGAGTGTTTATAGCTAAACTGGATTTTCCGGATCCGCTAACGCCGGTTAAAACAACAAAGCGGTTTAAGGGGACAAAAAGCTCCGCTTTTTTTAAATTGTGGCCGGAGCAATTCGTTAACAAGAGCCGATATTTATAATTGGATTTATCCACCGGCCGGGCGGTTTTTAAAAGAATGCCTTTTCTTTTGAGATAAGGGGCTGTGTTAGAGTTTGCGCTGTCAAAAAAATTTTTTGTCCAGCCGGACCACAAAACCTCGCCGCCATTTTGGCCTGACTCAGGCCCCATTTCTATTATATAGTCGCTGTTTTTCATAACATCCTGATCATGCTCCACAATGACAACTGTATTGCCAAAGCTTTGCAAATCCTTTAAAAGCTCAATCATCCGGGCGGTGTCTCTGGGATGAAGCCCCACTGTCGGCTCGTCTAAAACATACAAAACCTGTGAGAGGCAAAGCCCCAGCTGGCTGGATAAATTCAACCTTTGAAACTCCCCCCCAGAGAGAGAGTTGGCCGAGCGGTTGAGATTCAAATAAGAAAGCCCCAAAACATTTAAGCTCCTCAACTGGCGCGACAAGGCGGAAAAGGACTCTGAGCAGGCCTCTTTTTCCCAGGGAGACAATTCCATTCGATCAAAGAGCTTTTGCATTTGCCCTAAATTCATTTTCATATAGTCATTAAAGCTTTTCCCCTGAAACAAAATAAAACCCAAATCCGATCTCAGCCGGGAGCCTTTGCAGGCTTTGCAGATAAAGGGGGATTTATAGCGGGAGAGAAAAACGCGAATGTGCATTTTATATCTTTTTCGCTCCAGCCTCTGAAAATAGCCCTCTATCCCGCCAAAAAAGCTATCCCCCCTCCAAATATTTTGCCTTTGCCTCAAAGAAAGACTGCGCCAAGCTTTGTCCCAGGGGATTTTTTTGCGCTCGCAATATTGTTTTAAGCGCTCCCTCCAGCGGACAGCGGAGGGATTTTGAAAAGGATGAATGGCTCCCTTTTTAAGGGACAGCATGGGGCGGGGGATCACTTTATCCTCATCCAGATCCAGTTTGCGCCCATAGCCCTCACAGCCGCTGCAGGCTCCCAAAGGGGAGTTAAAGCTAAAAAGGGAGGCGGTTAAAGGCTGTGGGAACTCATAAGCGCATTGAGGGCACTTGGCGCGCTTTGAAAAAGCTCTTTTTTCCCCATTGAGAATTTGCGCCACAGCCTCTTCAGCAAAAACAGCGGAATCAAAAGACAGCGCTGGAGGCAAATCAAAAGCCTGTTTAAAAGAATCCCTGAGCCGGCCCCTTTGCCCTTTCTCTATAACCAAGCGATCCAGCAAGAGATAAAAATCTTTCTTGGGCAATCTCTTAATCTCCTCTATATTTTTGAGATGGCTTAAGCTTAATTTTTTTCCTTTGGGAAAGAGGAGACGGCTAAAGCCTTTTTGCCTCAAGCGCCTCAAAAAAATTTTGGAGCTGGAAATATTTTTTGCTAACACGGGAAGAAGGATAAAAGCCTTTTCCCCCGGAAAATTCTCTAAAAGATATTGAGTCGCCTGATCGGGGGAGAAAGACCGCAAAGGGACGCGGTGTTTGGGGCAATAGGCTTTGGCCAGCTTTTCAAAAATCAAGCGGAGATGATCCGCTAAGCCAGACAGGCTCGCCACTGTGGAGCGGGAGCTTTTCACAGTGTTTTTCTGCTCCAGCGCCAAAGACGGGGGAAGGTTGAATATGCTTTCCACTTGGGGAGGGTTTTGCCGGATGATATACTGCTTTAAGTAATTGGATAAATTTTGAAGGTATCGCCTTTGGCCTTCAGCGTAAAGAGTCTCAAAAGCCAAAGAGCTTTTGCCGGAGCCGCTGACTCCGCAAATCACAGTCAAAGAGCCTAAAGGGATTTGAGCGCTAATCCCCTTTAAGTTATTTTGCCAAGCCTTGTGTATCTCTATGGATTTCATCAGGTTTAAATCTCGCCTTTGCTAAAGCGCCTTTATCGCCAAACTCTATATGCCACTTTAAATTTCATCAGCGCTAAATCTCACCTTTGCTAAAGCGCCTTTATCGCCAAACTCTATATGCCACTTTAAATTTCATCAGCGCTAAATCTCACCTTTGCCGAAGCGCCTTTATCGCCAAACTCTGTGTGCCACTTTAAATTTCATCAGCGCTAAATCTCACCTTTGCTAAAACGCCTTTATCGCCAAACTCTATGTGCCACTTTAAATTTCATCAGCGGGACAAATCCTCCCGGATAAAATCCGTTTCATCCGGAGCGGAGGGATTCTTTTTTAAAAGGCTCTCAGCTGATTCCGACTGAGGCCCGATGTTTTCTATAAAAGCTTGGCGGGCAATCTCTTTGCTTTGAGAGGAGACTAATTGCCCTGTCTCCGTGTCAATGTTCGCAAAAATAACCTGATCCGGCACAGGGAACTCTGCGGGGGGAATATCCTTATGGCTGGCTTTCATATACTGAATCCAGGCCGGCAAAGCTGTCCGGCTTCCGGTTTCCCCCTTTCCCAAACTTTTTTCTGTGTCAAAGCCTATCCACAAAGCTGTGGAAATAAAAGGAGACGCTCCCACAAACCAAGCGTCATAGTAGCCGTCTGTTGTGCCTGTTTTCCCTCCCACAGGGCGGTTTAAAGCTAAAGCGCGGCGGGCTGTGCCCTCCGGATCTTTAACCACAGACTCCAGAAGATTCATTAAAACATAGCTGTTTGACGGAGGTATCACCTGCTGGGATTCTGATCGAAACAGGGGCGCCCAGCGTTTTTGAAAAAAGCTTTGCTCCCCCTCTGGCATGTCTTCCTTGAGCCACTTGGATTTTTCCTTCTGAACAAATTGAAGGGCTTTAGCCATTTCCTCTTTAAAAAAATCATCCATGCTCATGCTGGAGAACAGCTCTTTTTCCGACAGATCCTCCACCCGGCGAATTAAAACAGGAGCTAGCCCCCGCCCCTGGCGGGCAAAAACAGAAAAAGCTTTTAAGGTTTCATAAAGATTGAGAGAGCTGGAGCCTAAAGCCACTGTAAAATCTGAATTTAAAGGGCTGAAAATGCCCAGCCGCCGGACATAAAAGCGCGCCCAAGGCAGTCCGACTTTTTCTATAATTCTCACTGTGGGAACATTTAAAGAGCGAATCAAAGCCTTCCGAAACAAAATATCCCCTAAAAACCGATCGCTGATATTGGATGGCCTCCAAAGATTGTTGGCGTCCAGCTCCTCACTCTCTTTTTGAGGCGCTGTTTTTTGGCTGGATCGCTCGTCCGCCTCGTCTTGAGAAAAAACAATGGGCGAGTCGCTTAGCAGTGATGTGGGGTGAAAGCCTTTTTCCAGAGCCGCTCCGTAAATAAAAGGCTTAAACACGGAGCCGGATTGCCGGCGGGACTGGTAAGCCCGGTTGAATTGGGAGCGGGTGTAGTCATAGCCGCCGACCAGAGCGATGATTTCCTCATTTTGCAAATCAAAGGAGAGCAAAGCGCCTTCCGCCAGAGGCTCTTGATAAAGCTCCAAAGGGATTGAGCCTTTATCCCTCACAGCGCCTTTTTCGCTTTCCCTAACTCTAAAGAGAGCCACATCATGGGCCTTAAAAATCTCCTGGGCGCTTTTTAAAACCGCCTGCTCCTCTTTTTTATCCTCCGGAACAGCCCAGTCAAAATCTTTTAAGGCCAGTGTCTCAGCGCCCCAAGGGGCTAAAACCTCTATTTTCTTTTTCTCCACTTTAGAGATAAGGGCTGAAAAAACCTTTCCCTCCAGTTTATCGCGGTTATCGAGCCAAAAAGAGCGGGAGGCTTTTTTCTCCTCTAAAGCTTGAAACTTCTCTTTAAACTTTTTAAAAAACTCCTCCGGTATCTCTTCGGTCTCCGGATCTAAAGATAAAACAAAACCGGGGATAGTGAGATGTTTTTGGATTTGAGATCTGAGAGCCTCATCTCTTTTTTTTGCCCAGGCCAGCCTGTCCTCTGAGCGGGGCAATTTTTGCTGAACCCCGCGAAAGCCCCGCCTTTTATCCCAATCCTCCAAGCCGTTTCGTAAAGCTTTCCGGGCGGATTTTTGCTTATTCAAATCCATAGCTGTCCAAATTTTTAGCCCGGACAGCAAAATATCCTCTGAATCCAAATACATTAAGAGGAGCCGGCGGACAGTCTCCAAATAATAAGGGCTTTCCTCGCTAAAATCTTTTCTCAAAAAAACTTTAATGTCCTGATTAGAGAGCTGATTCATCTCCTCCTCGCTGATATAACCCTCTTGCCTCATGCGGTTTAAAGCATAAATTTGACGGCTTTTCGCGCGGGCGGGATAAAACACAGGGGAAAATCTGCTGGGGGCTTTAGGAAGCCCGGCCAAAAGCGCGGCTTCCGCCACAGTCAGATCTTTTGCGGGCTTTCTAAAGTAAGTTCTGGAGGCCATCTCCAAGCCATAAGCTCCATGCCCAAAATAAATTTGATTGAGATAAATATAGAGAATATCCTCTTTGCTTAAGGAGTTTTCCATCCGCAACGCCAAAACCGCCTCTTTAAATTTTCGCGTGTAGGTTTTTTTTGTGGAGAGCAGGAGCGTTCTGGCCAGCTGTTGTGTGATAGTGGATCCTCCTTGCGCTTTTTTGCCCGCTTTGAGGTTGGCGATAAAAGCCCTCAGAATCGCCTTGTAGTTGATCCCCTTGTGGGAAAAAAACTCCCCGTCCTCCACAGCGACAAAGGCCCAAATCAGATGGCTGGGGATGTCCTCATAAGGGCAAAGCAGTCTCCGCTCTTTAAAAAACTCCCCCATTTTTTTTCCCTCTCTGTCATACACTTGAGTCAATAAGGGGGGGCGATAATCGCTGACAGCAAACAGCTGGGGAAGGCTTAAAAAAACCCATAAAAAATAACAGGCAAAAAGGGCAAATAAAACTCCAAAAACAATCAGAGCCTTATAAAGCTTTTTGAAACGGAACAGCGTTTTAAATATTCCCATAAACCGCTCTCAATGCCTGCTCATACCTTTGGAAAATCCGATAGGCTTTAAACATTCCCATAAACCGCTCTCAATGCCTGCTCATACCTTTAGAAAATCCGATAGGCTTTAAACATTCCCATAAACCGCTCTCAATGCCTGCTCATACCTTTAGAAAATCCGATAGGCTTTAAACATTCCCATAAACCGCTCTCAATGCCTGCTCATATCTTTGGACAATCCGATAGGCTTTAAATATTCCCATAAACCGCTCTCAATGCCTGCTCATACCTTTAGAAAATCCGATAGGCTTTAAACATTCCCATAAACCGCTCTCAATGCCTGCTCATATCTTTGGACAATCCGATAGGCTTTAAGTATTTCCCATAAACCGCTCTCAATACCTGCTCATATCTTTGGAAAATCCGATAGGCTTTAAGTATTTCCCATAAACCGCTCTAAACGCCTGCTCATATCTTTGGAAAATCCGATAGGCTTTAAATACTCCCATAAACGCAATGAGCAGGACAGCTCCCGAACAAAGCCGGGGACAGCAAATTTAATTAGTTTTACACAATGAAAAAGGGATGTCAATTCAGCTGTGGTTTTAGGCCTGTCCCGCTTATCCCGCTTGAAAAACCAGCCTTCCCCACAAAAAAGCCTTCTAGCCCCGGCCATTTTTTTCATAAGAGGTTGCCTTTCTTTGAAAAAAACAGGGAAACATGAAAATTCTCCCCGTTTATCGGCAATTGTTATGAAAATGCCTATTGCGAAAGTTGGTTTTCTTTGTTAAAGAGAGAATTGGGCGCAAGGCGTATTCTGGGGCAAATGAGGCGCGGGAAGAGATTTTTGAGTGGATTGAAGGCTGGCATAGCGCTCACCGTCTCTATTTTGCTTTGGTCTATAAAAGCCCTTTGGAATTTGAAAAAATGATGGAAAACACATCTTAATTTTTAGTCCACTTTTTCGCCTTCATATCAATACTATTATAACAAGCATTCGTGTTTTTTTGAAAAAGTCTGCTCTATGGGTAAAAATAAACCTTCTCCGATAGCCTCTCTTCAGGGCAAAAAACTTATCCCCTTCGGCTAGTATGGAGGGAAATTCAGCCATTTAGACTGGCTCCTCCCTCTATTGCCTAAATGCCGCCACTACTGCGAGCCTTTTGCCGGTTCCGGAGCGGTTTTGCTCAATCGGAAGCCTTCTCCAGTTGAAACCTATAATGACTTGGACGGAGAAGTGGTCAACTTCTTTAAAGTTCTCAGAAATGAAAAAGAAAAGCTAATTGAGGCTATTGGCCTCACTCCATTTTCCAGAGAAGAGTTTGCTCTGGCCTGCGAACTGCGCCCCAGCTTAAGCGCTTTTGAAAGAGCCAGGCGGTTTTACATTCGGGCCAGGCAGGTGAGAACTGGTTTGGCTCAAACAGCGTCCCTTGGCCGCTGGGCTTACTGTAAAAACACATCAAGAAGAGGCATGTCAGGGGTCATCTCCCGTTGGCTTGGAGGATTAGAATCGCTTGCGGACATTGCTGAAAGATTGCTTAGGGTTCAAATAGAAAACAGACCGGCTGTTGAGATTATCAAGCTGTATGATTCTCCTCAAACTTTATTTTACTGTGATCCTCCCTATATCCACGAAACCAGAGGGGACGCAAAAGCCTATTCCAATGAAATGAATGATCAAGATCATGAGGAGCTGGCTTGGGTTTTAAACTCTGTTCAAGGGTTTGCCGCTGTCAGCAATTATGACTGCAGATTTATGAATCTTCTCTATCCCGCGAAAAGATGGCTCAAAACCACAGGGCTGAAAAAAACCATTCACTCCACAAAAGACAAAAGGGCGGAAAGTTTATGGACCAATTACGACCCTGAAAAAGCAATGAAAGCGGGGTTAACTTCTAAAAATGAGGATATTCAAAAAGACTTTAAAGAATTAGGAATAAATTTATGACTGCTGAAAAAAAATGCTCTTCCATTTTGGAAAAATTACACAGGGAAGCTGAACAAAGTTTAACAAATCGGTCTGTTTCTGACTCAGCCTTATTCCAAAAAATAGACTATGTGGCAAGATGCTCAACAAACAGAGCGGCTATCAGGCTTTTAATGTCCTGCCTTTAGCTAAAATTCATAAACCAGAGATTGATATTAGAAAACCTTATACTGAAATCAGCGGGAAGGGAACTTTTTCGGGAAGAGCTTATGATGAAAAATATTTGAAACAAAAGGTTTTATCTTTAAAATCTCATACTTCAGCCGATAAACAGACAAAGGCTTTTGGAGATGTGGAAATAACTCTGTCTGATGATCATAATGTGGTGACCTGTTATGAAGTGAAAACAAAAGAAATCATTGAAAGCGATATTCATATTGCTTTAGAGAAAATCAAAAAATCATCTTATATGGACAATTACATTTTTATCACCACAGAGCCTGTTCAAGAAACTATTCGAGAGATTGCAAAAAAAAGCTATCCCTCAACTGGAGTTGAAATTGCTATTTTGGACTGTATAGGCTTTATCAAACATTTTCTCTGCCTGTTTTACAGAATCAGAATGAATTTTCTGAATGAATATCAAAAACTTGTTTTAAGTGAGCCGGCCAGCGCGGTTTCTCAGGAATTGAAAGAGGCTTTTATTGTTTTAAGAAAAGCCTGCGAACAGGAAAATATTTAAAAATTTTAATGGGATATTCCGGCTTTTAATCCAGCCTGTCGGTTTGTTGACACTTTTTGAGCGGAATAAGTTTTCGTTTAGCTTATTTTTAACCTGTTTTTCAAGCTTTTTTTGAGTTATATGAGGGCGAGTGAAGAGGCATTAAGAGCCGTTTTTCAGCTTTTTTATGGCTTTTTCAGACAAACCTGTCACTTCAGAGATCAAAGAAGTATCCAGCTTTTTCTTCAGCATATTTAGAACAACTTCTTTATCCCGTTCCTGCCGCCCTTCCTGCCGGCCCTTTCTCAAGCCTTTTCTTTCGCCTTCCCAGCGGCCTTTCTCTTTGATAATTTCTCTCACATCCTGCATAAGCCCTCCTTTAAGAGCCGTTTTTCAGCTTTTTTATGGCTTTTTCAGATAAACCTGTCACTTCAGAGATCAAAGAAGTATCCAGCTTTTTCTTCAACATATTTAGGACAACCTCCTGTCGGCCTTCCTGTCGGCCTTACCAGCGGCCTTTCTCTTTGATAATTTCTCTAACATCCTGCATAGTTTGTCCAATTCTCAGAAATTTAAGAGCCGTTTTTCAGCTTTTTTATGGCTTTTTCAGACAAACCTGTCACTTCAGAGATCAAAGAAGTATCCAGCTTTTTCTTCAGCATATTTAGGACAACTTCTTTATCCCGTTCCTGCCGCCCTTCCTGTCGTCCTTCCTGCCGGCCTTCCCAGCGTCCTTTCTCTTTGATAATTTCTCGAACATCTTGCATAAGCCCTCCTTTTTTTAATGTCCCTGCCTCTATAAGCAGTTTCTCCGCCTTTTTCCAAACCCTTGAATTTAACCCTGTATTATCTCTTAAATACTCCAATATCCTTAACTCTACTGTCTTTCTCTCCTTGCCCTTTAAATCCTTCAATATCTCCTCAAACTCAGCATAAGCGTCCCTTATTTTTAAGGGAGTTGGCTTCCTCTTTAAACTCCATATCTCAGATAAAAGCTTTATCACACTATAACCCTTAAACTTCTTGCCCTTAAGGGCTTTCTGGATTTTTGGGTCTTGCGTGTTTATTATCCTTAGCCCGAAGTTTAACATATCTTTTCTGGATTCAACAGGAATTTTGGAAAAAAAAGGCGCAAAATCCTCCTCTTGCAGGGATTTTTTCCACTTTAGGGGCTGTTCTCCGTGATAAAACAGCAAAGAGATTATGGGCTGAGCGTAGCCTATTTGCTGAATGCTGAGCTTTCGGCCTAAGACCTGATAATCTAAAAGCTGGCTATGCATGTTTTTATCATAAAAACTTTTGTGCTCTAAAAGAATAAAGATTTTTGCCTTTATTTTTGGCTGGTCTTTAAAGGGGAGGGAATAGATAAGATCCGCTCTTTTGGCCTCAAAAGTGTCTTTTTCTATTTGCAGTTTGTTTAAGTTGTAGGCTTTCAGCTCTTTTTTTGAAAAAATAAGCTTTACCAGCTCTTTAGCAAGCTTTGGGTCAGAGTAGAAGAGTTTGAAGAAGTTATCGTGGGTAAGCTTTGGCTTTTCCCTCTGGATTTGAGATTTGTTTTCCCTCTGGGCTTGAGATTTGCTCTTTTTGTGATGTTTCATAAGAATCCTTTTATAGTTTGTTTTTAAAAGCCCTTATTAAGGGTAAATTTCAAGTTTAAAGCCGCTGAAATAAAAATACAATAAAAAAATCTATTTCTCAACCTCAAATCTCGATTTTTAGAGTGGGATGAACTCCCTATAGGAGGCTATTTTTTATTCCTTTGAATCTCATCTGTTGGCTGCTTGCTCTCTATTATTGTCTTAAAGCTTCAGTCGGCTGCTTTGCCCGAACAAAAATTTTTTTGTCTGTCGATTTATTGATACTCTTTGAAGGGAGAGGCAAACAACCTTATTTTTAACCTGTTTTTCAGGCTTTTTTTGAGTTATATGAGGGCGAAGCCGCCATACCAAACAAAACAAGTTGCCAGCTTGTGTTTTGAACAAGACTTACAGCGCCACACCAAAACAGATCAAGCTGGCAGGCCGTCCCATGTTCGCCCGTCCAGCAAGCGTCCGGTTTTATGTTTTCGTGTCCCTCCCCATTGCTTAAAAAAGAACGGGACTTGCCTCTTAATACATTGATCCCGAATGGAAAGCGCCCATTCCTTTTTCATCAGTCTGGCTTTTGGCCCAGACTCTCCCCCCGCTATCACCCAATCAATGCCTTTAAGCTTAAGGCGGGGCAAAGGCTCTAAAAGAGGCTCAAGCGATAAAAACTTAATTTGAGCCGGCGCTCTTACAAGATGATCAATCCGAAATTTATATTTTGCGCTTTCCACGCTGACACCCATCAATATATTGGGAGTCCAATTCAGCTGTCCGGCAATTTGCTCCAAACGCTACGCCCGCTTAGTTAACAGCTGAAACTTATCCTGCGGGCAGGCATTCATTACCTGAAAAACCTCTTGAATAAAACTCAAGGGACTGTCTTTATGAAAAAGATCACTCATGGAATTGACAAAAATCATTTTTGGCTTATCCCATAAGAAGGGAATATGCAGAGCCTGCTCATGCAAAGTCAGCTGAAAGCCATTTCTGTAATTGAGCTGCCCCATTTTTTGAAGGCGATAAGACAGCCTTTCCGCATAGCAGTTTTTGCATCCAGGGCTGATTTTATCACAGCCCGTCAGAGGATTCCAAGTCGCCTCTGTCCATTCAATGCTTGACAACCCTGCCATATCTATCCTTTTTGCCTCTCTCAGCCGCTTAGGAAAACTGACCTTATAAACAAAGTTATATAAATATCATAACAATTTTATTTTAATCCAACAGGCTGTTGAATGCTAGAAGAGTAAAACATTTTTATAAAAAATTTTCCTTTATGATTTTCAATAATTGTTGTTGCTGGCGTCAATGTAAATATATACGTTGTCGCATAAAAAACGGAATCAACAGGAATCATTTTTCCAGAAAGTTCCACCCCATGCTTTATGAGAAGTTTATTTTATGTATTTGCTTTTTCTATTCCGAAGAGATTTTGAAATAATATCTTTAGCTTTGTCTATGAACTTGCGCATTTTTTTATTTTTTATTAACTCTTTAATTTTGTTCGCGTTCAGTCTATTTCCCTCTATTTCAAGGTAAGGAGCAATAGCAACGATTTCAGAGTCAGTTGCGCTTTTTGGCAATAAATCTATTATTTTCTCCCTCTCTTCTGTAGTTGAATTCTCCAAAAATTCTTCAATGAAAGCGCAAAAGAGAAACGCTTTTTTTCTGTTTGAAGATTCACTTTCAAATATATCCTGTAATATAGGAGCAAGACTGCTCCGGCCATAAAAAGAAGAAAACAAACCCAAAGCTAATAGAGACAAAAATATCTCATCCTTATTATTGAACAGTGTTTGCATTCCCTTAACAAATATATCATTATCCCTGAGCTTAACAGCTGTTTGAAGTCCAATATTCAGGGCTTCTTTTTTCTTTGAGCGATCTGTTTGATAAAGCGCCTGAACTAAAAGAGCAATATTTTTCATCTTAAAGAAAAGGTGCTTATGATTTTTTTCGGATATAGCATTTAGAGAAGATAAAAGTTCTGGATCTCTCTTTTTTTTACCTGCCGCAAAAATAAGACAGTCTTCCCAATTTAACTCAATAATCTTATTTATAATATGTTTTTCATCCCAATGATGATTTGCATATTCGCACCCCGCAAGGAACTCTTGAAAAGTTTTTTGGGTAAATAAAAATTCATTATTTCTAATAGTAGCAACTTCACCGAAGCTTGAAACTTTTTTAATGAAATCAACAGGCTTCATTTGATCATTATTTATACTTTGAAGAACTTGTTTTGCATGAGGGATTAAAAGCATAATGGGAATGGCGCGGACACCTTGTTTAACCATGTCCAAAGCTACAATCTCAAAAAAATGCCTAACTTGAATATAATCCAGAGGTTTGTCTAAGTTTCTGCCGGTTTCCCATCTCCCCAAAACAATTTCAAAGAACATATCAAAAAATTCCCAAGTGTTAGAGGGGGTTGTTTTTATATTTTCTGAAAAAACATGGCTTAAAGCATTGATAGCAAGTGGTGTTCGAGGTATTTTCTTAAGAATATCCTCTTTTAATAAATCATTATAGATATTTAATGCTCTTTTATTTTCTTTAGGAATAGCTACTTTAAGAGCGCTTTTTACGCCATTCAAATTTAAGCCCAATAGCCTCCATACCTCAATAGGCAACTTAAACTTAAAACCGCTTTTTTCAATTTCCCTTGAAAGGAAGACAACAGATAAGAAAGAATGTTGACTTTTGTAGTCCATTATCAAATCAATGGTTTTCTGATTAGGCTCTTGTTCAAAATCATCAATAGCTAGAAGCAGATGATATTCTTTCAACCAGTTTTTAATATTATCTAAAGAAGCAAATTGAGAGTATTTGTTGATCAAATTTAAAAGAAATTTAGGAAAATCATCTCCCGCCTCAGAAGATTTTATATTATGAGCGCGCACATAAACCGGAAGTATAAATTTCTCTTTTTCTATTTTAGCATCTTTCCTTGATTTATTTTTTAATAATTGTAATGATCTCTCAGCTAATTTATATATTGTGTGTGTTTTTCCAGAGCCTGTTCCACCTTGTATCCAGTAATTTTTACCTCGTGAAAAAATATTTTCCGGCTTTTCCTTTGGAGAAGAAAATGTATCATTGTTTTTAATATCCTTTCTGCAATATAAGTTCAAGTTATCAATATAAGATGAAAATTGGGAATCTATGCTTGTCATGGTTTTTATATAATCTAACAGATTAAATAAATATTTAGCCACTGCTGGCATTGTAAAAAGAAAAAAATCAGGATAATGTTTATCTAATAAAGTTATAAGTTTTTCTGATTCAATAAAATCAACCTTTTCTGATGAATAATCTTCTTGATTATGGGAAATCTCGTGGCGGGCGGAGTTTGACATTCGTCCAGAAATGATAACAATTGCTTTTGAAGGAAATCGTCCTTTGGCGCCAAATTCGTCTAAAGGATTTTTAAGCGCTTGATTTATTTGCCTTCTAACTTCTTCAAGAGTGCTTTTATTTTTACTTGTTTTTGTATTTGAAATATTCCCGTTTTTTACTATAACAGCAGTAAAATCATAGTCCCCAAAATCATTTCGCTTTTTTAAAATAAAATCTTTGCCCATTTCATTTGAGCCATGAGTATATTTAGTTTCAAATCCCATATTGTCAAATAAGGGAAGCAAGACTTCTTGCATAAAATCCTTTTCTGATTTTTTTTCATATTCCTGTAATATATATCTTTTAGTGCCAAGATTTAGGTTTAGTTTTTTCATACGCTGGATTGCCCCCTAAAAGTGGGTATTATTTCAAAAAAACCAGTTTAAAGCCGCCAGACAAGCTATGTCAAGCCCTCTTTTTAACACTCTGCCACAAACTCAAACAGACACAGAAAAGCCCTCAAAGAAGCTGGTCAATTTATCTTTCATATTCCCGGGCTTGGGCTTATTTGGCTGGGTTTTTTAGGAATTACATGAATTTTTAATAAAATAATTGACAATTTACGAGAGAAAAGCCGATATTATAAATATGACTGCTCTTAAGCAAATGAGAAAAAAGCTAAAACCCCGGTTTGTTTATCGGAGAGGCGATTTTACAAGATTATCCGCCAATGTGGATGGATACTCAACAATAAGTTTTTTTGATTATATTTCACAAAATATCTCCTTGTGTTTTTTTAAGAGATTTTATTACTCTTATTAAATTCCAATATAATCCAAATGGAAAAATCCATGTAAATATTTTTATATGATCTAAATTATTTTCAGAAAAAATCTTTTCATATAATTCATTTTTTGGTTCTCCAAAAGATCTGTTATTTTTTTCATTCCATCTTATTTCAATATGTGTAAAATTCCTTCCAAATTTTATCTCATAACTTTGTTTTAGAGCTTCTATATAAACTCTAAACATGCTTTTAAAAAAGTATTTCGTGACTTCCTCATAATTATCTTCCTTCCAATATGTAGGAAAATAAAAAGAATCAAACAAATAAGATTTATATTTTTTATTTATGAACAGAGTAATAATCCGACAAATAAGCAATGGTATAAATCTAAGCGTAATAATATTCAAAGGATAATATTTGAATATCTTTTCTCTCCACAGTATCCACTCAAATTTTTTAATGCTTTTTTTCAAAAGCTCATTTTCTGAAATTCCATCAAGTGACATTCTATCACGGTCACGATGTTTCTGTTTGTCTTTCTGATATATTCGATAGAACACACAGAATCCGATTACTATAAAAGATAACTCTATCCACTTTTTATAATTATTCCAACATGGGACAAAATCTAAAAACAAATCACTAAAACTTGGAGATGCCTGAATTAACAATATAAATATTGTGGCAAGTATCCACTTAGGTCTTTGATGAAAATCTTTATCGATTGAATGATTTTTCTCTTCATACATTAGCCTATCTCCCTCTTTCTAATTTTTTTGATATTCTTTATCATTGTATAAATGCTTAGTTTTATTTTGTTTCCTGTTCTATGATTTTTATTTCGGCAGAGGTTAAGCCGTAAAGCTTATAAACTAGCTGATCAATTTGCTTTTCATATTCCCGGACTTGGGCTTGTTTGGCTGGATTTTGGAGATAGTCAGTTATTTTTGATCTGACAGAGGCTCTGTCTGACTGTCCCATGTTGAGGATTTTATCAACAAGATCGATAAGAGGCTGTTGTTTGCTTTTTGGAGGGCTTACCAAGGGAATAGACATAATAGGCTCTTTGTCTATTTGGTAATTTGAGCCTTGCATTTTTCCCTTATGCTTGAGCCAAAAGGCTATCAGTTTGGAATTTAAAATGCCTGTCAAATATTTTAAATTTAACCGAGAGGTTTTTATAACATAAAATGTTGCGGAAACATAGCTGTCAAAATCAATATAAGAAAAAGTCGGAACAGCGCATTTGCGGACTGCTATAATTTTTTCGCCTTTGAAAAAAGATTCTTTTCTGGCTCTATGAAGGCCATAAGGCTTGTTATCGGAAGTGATGATTTTTTTAAACTGATCCAAATGCTTTTTGATATTGGGATACTCCTTTATTTTGTTTTTATCTTTAAAACTTGAATCTGTGTATATTACCCATTCTTTATTTTTAGGATTTCCTCTCCAACGATAAAGCTCTTTTGTGGTGTAGTAAGGCTTTAACAAGCTCAATTCTTTTTTTGTGAGAGAGAGGCTGTTTTTTTCTTTATCACTGAGGACAAACACTCCATCGCCCACTTTATGCTGATCTTTGTTTAATTTTGCTTCACTTTTTTTATTAACAAAATCTTGAGGAAAAACAGCGCCTTGAGCCACCTCTTGATCTGTTAAATAAAGACTGGCTATATGTTTTTGTTTTATATGATCAATATTATATTCTATAGCTTTTCCAACCTCCTTGTCTGCTAATTGAAAGCCAGCCTGTGAGATCATTTTATTAAGAATATTCTCTATTTTAGAATCACTGAATGTTAACTTTTTGTTTAAAATTTTTTCTCTCACAATTTCAGGATTTAAGTATTTTGCATTTGGATTCTCTTCTTTATTGAGAATAGAGAGTATATTTTTAGCTGTAAGATTTTTCCCCTCAAGCCTTCTATAATCAAAGTTATATTTTTTGAGCAAAGAGCTTGTTTGAAAAAGCATAATCATAGTTTGAATACCTGCTTGAAATATTTTAAAATCCCCAAAATCAATTAGGTTTAAAATTTGAGAATCCGCTATAACTTTATTTCTCATTTTTTTCGCTCCAAAACTTGTCACCCAGTTATTTTGTGCGATAAAGGCAATAAGTCCTGAATCCGGCTTGGATATGTCAATCCCTTTGCAGGCAAAGAAATGCCAAATATCCATTTTACCCTGATAATAAGGGGATTTTCTCAATCCATCAAAAACTGATTTATTAACCCCTTCCTTCACATAAGGCGGGTTGGCGATGACGACATCAAAGCCTTTTTTCTCATGGAAGACTTCGGAAAAGTAAACTTCAAAGTCAAAGGCTTTGTGGCCACTGGTGATTTGGCTTATAAGCTTATCAATTTGCTCTTTGAGTTGTTTCTTTTCTCTTGAATTAGTTTTATTAAAATAAAGAGGCTTGAGCTTTTCCAGCTCGTTAAACTGCTCCACATTAAACAGATCTTTTTCCACTCCTAAAAGAGAGTTGCCGCAAACCATTTTATAATCTAAGTTGGGGAGCGGCTGGACTTTTTCCCGATCCTCCTCATCCACCACAAGGGAAAGCCAAAGGCGGAGTTTGGCGATCTCTATGGCGCCGGGGTCAATATCCACGCCATAAAGGCAATACTCAATCGCATGGCGTTTGAAGCTGTAAGGGGCTCTTGAATCCCCCTTGCCCCACTTATCGAGGGGAAAAGCCCCTGTTCCCTTGCCTGATGGGGATAAAATTGAGTCTCTTTTATTAGAGGGAGATTTTATAAAGGGAGTGAGGGCTGTTCGCGCGCGGACAATCTCATTCATCATTCCGACAGGGAAAGCGCCTGATCCAACGGCCGGATCGCATATTTTAATATTGGCCAGCGCTTCATCTATTAAAGGGGCATGCTCTTTGATTTTATCCGGCAATCTTGACCGGGAATACCTGCCTCTATAGCTTTTGTTTTTTGGCTTTTTCTCTGAAGTTTCAGAAAGCCTTTTCTCCTGATAAATTGTGTCATGCTCCACAGAAGAGTCGCTGATTTTGATAAAAGCCTCAATGTCTGCTTTTTGGATTTCCGCTTTCACGGGAATGGCGGGCTGAGAGGCAGAGACAGGCTGGAAGGCAGAGACAGGCTGGGAAGAAGAGACAGGCTGAGAGGCAGAGACAGGCTGAGAGGCAGGGACAGGCTGAGAAGCGGGGACGGGCTGAGAGGCAGAGACAGGAGCCTGTTCGGAAAGAGCGGAAAAAAGATAATTGATCAGACTTTGCTGGCACATATAGTGAACAATCTCCCGCGGGGTGTAGTAAGTCCCTTTGGATTTGCGATCTTTGACTTCTAAAAGATTCTCAAACACTTTGCCCAGCATTTCCGGGTCAATGGCCACTTCCTTTTCCAGCGGCTCATCCTCGTTGACTGTAAAATTGTAGCGGTCAAAAACATCCAGTATCCCATTGCCAGCGTCTCCCTCTTTTGTCTTGTTGTTATTTGAAAACAAATCATCCGGCAAAAGGATTTCCGTATTCACCCAGTCATAGCCGCCTAAAGGCTCAAACAAGCCTCCGTTTAGGAAGGGTATCCGGCAGTCAAACCGGCTGTAATAATCCTGTGCCTTCTCCTGTCCCAAAGCCTCATAAAAAAGCGGCTCTAAAATATCATTAAAAAAATTATTGGAGCTTTCAGAGCCTTGGCTTTTGTAAATATCCCCGCGCCGGTTAAAAAGCTCCCGCAAAAAATGCTTGGAGCCTGTTCCCCACTCCGCCCCTCTTTTAACTCCAAACCAGCCCTTCTTTTGCAGAAAATACAAAAACACAATCTGCCCTAAAAGTTTTTTTGCAAAATCAACAGAGCTGATATTCTTACTTTCAAAATCCGCTTTGATTTTTTTGTCTTTCTCTATGATTTTGTCTAAAGAGTCTTTGAGCTTATAAAACAGCTCTCTGTATTTTTCAAAAAACTCTTTGGTGACTTTTTGGACAGAAAAGGCTTGCTCTAAGTCCTCAAGAGAGGGATCTCTATCATCTCTTTCCAGCAAGGGGAAAAGGCAAGCTTGAGCCGTGTGGCTGGATTCATTTTCACCAACTAAAAAAGAATAACGGCGGGCGGGAGTCCATTCCTCTTTAATTTTTCCCTTCTCATCAAATTTATATTCCATTTTCACAAAAGAAAGACGCCAATCTATTTGATTAGGAGCGACAAAAGCAGCCACAGCGCCGTCTTTTAAAATATCCCCTCGGCTTTTTAAATACCAAGAGATAAAATTTCTCTGTTTAGATCTAGCCCGCTCCAAAATGTTTTCTCTTTCAAGCTGGACAATGAGAATATCAATGATGTTTCCATTTGGATCTTTATATTGCCCTATCCGCTGAAGAGTTTTAACAGAGTCTTGAAAGGCTTTGGGAATTGTGTTGCCTTTATAAATAAATTTTTTTTCCTCATAATGATTGAGGAGATTTTTTACAAAATAAGCAAACCGCTCTTTATTAAAAGAGTCTTTAAAGATATTGTTCATTAGCTTTTATCCATTTGCTGATCCAGCTTAATAAAAACAATCACGCTGTTTATCCAAAGAGTTTTTCAAAAGTGTCTTTAACTAATTTCCTCGCTTGCTCTTCTTTCATTTTTTATCCTTTTGCTTTGTGTTTACCTTGTTTATTTCATGCTTTTAGGAGGTTGCCTTCTGTTGATTTAATTTTACTTTTTCTTGTTTGGTTTTTTAGCCGATTGCCTTGCAACAATAAAAGGATAAGCCCGATCATTAATTTAGTCATCCCTTGATCCTGCCTAATAAAAATAATCACGCTGTTTATCCAAAGGCTTTTCAAAAGCGCCTTTAACTAATTTTCTCGCTTGCTCTTCTCTCATTTTTTATCCTTTTGCTGATCCAGCCTAACAAAAATAATCACGCTAAAGAGTTTTTTACAGCCCCGCAAACCTCTCATGCCTTCCCTTCAGTTTTGTTTGTTGCGGACACAGCTTTTCAGAGATAATTTTTAGGCCCCCCTTAAGGCCGCCATGAACCTTCAATAAAAGGCCATTATACCGGACAGCTCATTCAATTAGACCTGACCATTAGGCTTATTGTAATCCATAAGGAGAGGTTCATTGGCTGGCACGGCCGATTATTCAAAGTCATATCCCAGCGGTCACAAAGCTCAATTCTTCTCATGCCTTCTCACGCTAAATAAGCCGATCCGGAGGCCAAAAACACTCAAAACCTCAAAAAAATGAGGCTTTGGCTCAATTCTTCTCATGCCTTCTCACACTAAATAAGCCGATCCGGAGGCAAAAATCTATTAAAACAGCAAAAAAACGAGGTTTTAGGCTAATTCTTCTCATGCCTTCTCAAAAGCCAAGCTCAATCTCTTTTATTTGTTTTTAAAAGGACTTAATTTTAAGCTGTAAAACATGGAACAATGGACAAAAGATCGCTTATTAAAGGAGCTGAAGGACGGGCAGTTAAGAGAAAGTGAAACTATTGAGTTTAAAGAGCAGTGGACGCAAAACAGCGGGAAAAGCATTTCCGCTATTGGCAATGGGGAGAAAAGAGGCTGGCTGATTATTGGCGCTAATGACGATGGCCATCTGCTTGACAAAGATTCCCAATGGGCAAAAAAACAGCAACATGTAAAAAATGTGTTTCGCCGGGGGCTGTTTCCTTATCCCCCTAGTCTTCCTTATCGGTGTGGAATTAGAAGATCTGGCTATTTTCAAAAGTTTGGCAAAAGCCACTTTAAAAAGCTCATTTTTTGAAAAAAAAGGCTTATTGTGTTAAATAAAAATACTTGACTATTTTCAAGATATTCTTATAATAAAGAGCATAATACAAGGCTCCTCGTTCCTTACTCCTCAATTCGATTGTTGGTTGAGGTTGGACACGAGGGCCATTTTTTTTATGGAAAAAGCAGGATTTATTATTGATGGCGGGTATTTTGTTAAAAAATACAAACAATTATATAAGAAATTTCCATCTGCAAGTGATGTTGAAAAATATATTCTGAATATTCTTAAATTCTTGAATCAAGAAAATGCTGATCATTTAATAGTAATTTATAGAATATTTTATTATGACTGTTCCCCTTTACATAATTTGTCAAAATTTGCAAACAAGCCAAAAGAAATGAAATCAGATGATTTTAACAAAGTATGTGAAGATTTTGAGAGAGCTTATAAGAATATCACAACATTTCATGATCAAATGAAAAGGAAAAATTTTTTCGCTTTGCGTATGGGACAACTGATGCTCCAAGGTTGGAAAAAAGAAAAAAACTACTGACGGCCAAAGATTAAACAAAAAGGCGTTGATATGAGGATAGGGTTGGATATTGCCAGCATCACAGGAAAAAAACTATGCTCAAAAATTGTGTTAATATCAGGTGATACAGATATGATTCCAGCTATGAAAATAGCCAGAAAAGAGGGCGTTCATATATATTGGCATAGCATGGATGACTCAAGATATGGATCTAATTTGGATTTAGCTACTCATGCGGATGTAGTTATAACAAATAAGTTACTCAAGTCATTATAAAATTTATGATCGCTTATTTTTTGGTCAAAAAATACTGTTTTAATTAAAAGGCTTCTCTTTCTTTTCTAGCTTTGTAGTATGCTTTAATACCTTCTATTCCTTCTGGCAATGGCAATTCACGGTCTCCTCTTTCTTTCAAATAGCTTTCCACTAAATTTATTAGTATCTTTGTTAAATGTGGCATAGCAGTTGAAGAAGGCGCTCCAGTTGCAAAACCTCTTCTCCACCAATATCTCCACTCTGTATGTGATTTGTCATTCTGTTTCAAAATCTTTTCTGGACTCTTCTTTTCTATTTCCTGTTTCTCTCTTCTAGCTTCTTTAAATTGTTTTGTTATCTTTTCTTTGGTATCTGTTTTAAGTTTTTGCCACCAGTATAGCAAAGAATGTTTTTTTGGAACACTGTTAGCTGTAGGATGATCTAAAAGATATAATGCGGTTAAACTCAATTCACAAACAAAGGGAAGAATCATGTTCTTATTCATTATTACTCCCATTCTTTTTATATCAATATCATCTGTTTTATGATAGCCACCTGGATTTGGCCAAGGCAACCGCTCATACTCTCTTAATAGAAGATCAAAAGAATCCATTAATCCTTTTGCCATCAGGAATAATATTCCTATTTTTGGTTTTCCTCCAAGTATTACACTTGTTATAGGTTTATTCTTCATTTTTTTCTCCTTCCTTTTAATTTTTTAAACAACAAATTTATCATAAGCCTCAAGAAAAAACCATGTGTCGGCAAAAGCGCTTACAAGCTCTAAAGCCTCTTCCGCTGGGAGGGATTTGTCCGAAGGCAAAAGGGTTTTTATGCCTTTAAGAGTTTCTTGAAATTTCTGATAATTTTTAGCCAGCTGTTTTTTATTTATCGTGTATCCTTCCAAAAAATGCTGTTTCATGGTTTTTGTGGCCCATTTTCTGAATAAAACAGCTTTGGCCGAATTTGCCTTATAACCCACGGCCAGCATAATATCCAAAGAATAGAGCTTTACCGGCTTGCTTGAGTGGGCAAAGTGCATTTTTTGCACATTGCTTTTTTCATCCATTTCTTTATCTTTTAAAACTTTTCCAATATGTTTTGTGACCACTGATCTTTCAATTTCAAAAACATCAGCAATTTGTTTCTGTGTTCCCCAGACTGTGTCTTTTTTGAGATTGCCGCGGAACTCAATCCTGCCGCTTTTAGACTGATAGATAAGAATTTCTTTTTTCATGCTTTTCTCCTTTTTGTAAATTAGCTGACTATGAAAACCCTTAAACCTCTCTCAAACTTAATCCCCCCGGCCTCTGGGAAGATAGCCTCTGCCTTTATGACGGGAAAAACATACTCATTCAGAGCTGACCAAAAAAACAATATGCAAAAAATGCATGTCGCTTGTTATCGGCTCTATATACATATACACCACCAGTTGTTGCGTTTTTGCGATAGCTGAATGGCTCCCCTTTTTATCAGACTGTTTCCAAAATGAAACAGCTTTTGCCTCACTTGTTTTTCCAACTGTTGCGATTTTTGCGGCAGTTCCCTTTACTCTCCGATTAGGTATTCAGACAAGATCACCTCACGAGGGCTGTCCGAGAGAGCCGGGCTTTCCGCAATATGCTCTTTTAAAAGGCTATCCGGGATATGCTTTTGCAAAAGGGCCAGTATTTTTAAAGGCTTTGGAGGGGAGTTTTCTTTTAGCTCTTTTTGAATGGCTTTGAGCGCGTCTTGAGCTGTTTTCTTGGGCAAAGCGCCCTCCTCTATCCTCAGCATGACTTGCTTAAAATAAGCCTCCTGCCCCTCTGTGTATTGCCGCAAATCCTTTTGAATGATTTTTAAAGTTTTAAGCAGTTTTGAGGCGCTGTCTCTGCCGGAGGAGCTGTGCTCAAAAGCCTGCTCCTCCTCTGAAGTGAGGGAATAAAACTTCTCCTTATTTTTTTGGAGCTTATGAAAAAAATCCTCCGGCAAGGCCAGCTTTGGAGTATTCTCCTCCGATTCCAAAAGTTTTGCGGAAGTGAGAAAATCCAGCTCTTCAGTCCTCTCCCGGTCTGTGAGAATAAATTTATTCAATTTGCCTTTTCGGAAATAGGTTAATAAACGCCCGTCCTGTTGGCTTGAAACCGCTTGTTGATCTGAAACCGCTTGTTGGCTTGAAACCACTTGTTGATCTGAAACCGCTTGTTGATCTAAAACCGCTTGTTGGCTTGAAACCGCTTGTTGGCTTGAAACCGCTTGTTGGCTTGAAACCGCTTGTTGATCTAAAATCGCTTGTTGGCTTGAAACCGCTTGTTGATCTAAAACCGCTTGTTGGCTTTCATTAGATGATCTATCATAACCTTGATCAATTTTCTGTATTGGATTCGCCCTCTGGCTTCTATTAGCCAGCGACTCTGCTGACAACACATTCTCCTCTGTTTTATGATCATTACACTCTCCCCCTCTCTGGAAAACAGCGGAAGAGCCATCATCTAATAGGCCAGCCACATTAGATTTTCTGGCTGTCCGGGCTTTTTTTGCCAGCTGTTTTATTTTGCTGAACAAATCAGGATCTGTGTCCCGAATGTTTTTTATAATTTTTAAATACTTCAGATCGCTTTCCTCCTCTTCATCCTCTCCGGTAATAGCTCTTTTAGAGCTTAGCCGGCCAAAAAGCTCATGGCTTTCAGGAATCTCCTCATCCGTTAAAAGCCGAGCGTCCGCCCCAAGCAAATTGATAAAAGCCGCAATTTTGGCTTTGGCGGTCTCCTCAAGCTGAATAATATCATTGGACTGCTCTGTCGGAAAAAAGTTGAAAGTGTGAATCTCCTCAAACTTTGTATCCACACGATTTATCCGGCCAGCTCTCTGCATAAGGCGAGTGGGATTCCAAGGCAAATCATAATTCACAATCACATTGGATCGATGGAGATTTACCCCCTCCGCCAAAACATCAGTCGCAATTAATATCCGGCAATCGTCTTTGGGGCTAAAAGCTCTGGGATCAAAATTGTCAATGATTTTAGCCCGCTCCCGAGCGCCGGAAGAGCCGGTAAAAACCAAAACCTCTCCGGGAAATTTTTTATTCAGCTTCTCCCCAAGATATTCCGCTGTCTCTTTGGATTCTGTGAATACAATCAGTTTTTTGCTTTTGCTTAACACAGAAGGCTTAAACGCCCCAGCTGTATTAGTTTGAAGAGAGGCGCCAGCTTTTGGAGTATTGGAGGCTGTGGCTTGTAAGGGTTTAAGGCCAGTTTTTTTAACTTTTGATTTTGATGACGATGGGCTATTTGCCGAAGAGAGAATATCTGTAAAAGCCAAAAGTTTGGGATCCCGGCTGATCCCGCTCCAAAGGGATTTTATCTCGTTTAAGGTTTCAAGATCGCTTTTTAAGTCTTTCTCCAAGCCTTCTGTAAAATCCTTCGCCTTGTATTTTTTTGCTTTATCCTCATCCATCAGTTTTTGGACAGCCTCCTCATTGTCACTGCTTAGCAGTTCAAAAATTTTGTTGGAATAATCCTTGCTGACATAAACATTTCCCGCCTCAAACTCTTTTAAAAACCGCTTATAGGACTGGATAAACCGGCGGATTGAGTTTTGGAAGGCGTGAAAACTGCTCTCCAGCCTTTTTATCAGCAAAATTTTCATAAAGCTTCCCAGATTCTTTTGGGATTGAATATCCAAATTCAACTGATCCTGTTTTTTATAGTAAGTGAGAGGCATATAGCGGGCATATTTGAGCTTTTGGCTGATCAGCCGGGCGGTTTTGTGAAAAATCTCATTTTCCTGTTTATTGAACTGGTAATAAACAGGCTCCGGGGCTTTCACTTCAGGGAATTTCACATTTTGATTTCTTAAGTCATCAGTGAAATATTTTTCAATCTCTGATCGTGTTCGCCGGACCATAAGGTATTTTAAGACGGATTCCCGGATTTTTTTGGCGTTTTCCTTTATGGCTTGCATATACTCCGCATAACGGTCTTTTTTGCTCAACGGCTTTACCCTTTTCTCCAGCTGTCCGAAAAACCCATCCAGATTGGGAACATTGGGAATCGCGCTTTTTTTAGCCGGCTGAAACAGCTTGATTTGGCTTAAAATATCAGAAGGGGTATTGTTAAGGGGAGTGGCTGTGACCAATATAACCTTTTTCCCCCGGCAGATTTGAGCCAGCTTTTCATAAGTGATATTGGTTTCCTTTCTGAAGCGGTGAGCCTCGTCTATAAAAACATTCTCGTATTTGTCTGTCCCGCGGGCAATAACCTGATCCAGCTGGCCCAGAGATTCACAATCCGCCGGGACTCGAAAGTCTGAAAAAACATTCTCCCAAGAGCCAGGATTTGATTTGTCCAAAAGAAGGGGCGGAGCTAAAACTAAAGATCGTCCATCCAGACTTCCGGCCAGCATAGCGGACATATAGGTTTTTCCCAAGCCAACCACATCAGAGAGAAAAACCCCGCCATACTCCCCTAAAATCCTCTTTGCGTTTTGGACGGCTTGGCTTTGATACTCCAACTGCTTAAAATTTTGAGGCATGTATTGAAAAGAGGATTCATCGGCTGATTTTAAATCCTCTTTAAAATGCTCATACAGAAACTTCAGATAAAGCTGATAGGGAGTGACGCTGTCGCTCAGCCAAGTTTTTGGAATAGTCTCCAGGTATTTGTCTTTTATGTCCACAGCCTCTTCCCACAGCTCATTGAATTTTTTTAAAGCAAACTCATAGTCGGAGGGGCTTTTTAGCTCCACATTAAATTCCAGATTGTCAGTCAAGCCCGCCCTTGTAAAATTGCTGGAGCCTGTGATGACCCGGCCCCGATCCCTGTCTCCCTTTGCAAAAGACATGATATAAAGTTTGGCATGAAGATTTCGCGAGGGATAAGCTTTGAGCTGGAGTTTCCCTGATCTCAGCCATTCTATAAATTTCATTGCTCCCCCATAAACCTCTTTGGTGTCCTGAGAGCTGTCCATCTCCTGAACCATTTTTTGAGAAAACAGCTCCTTCGCCTCCGCATGGGAAAACTGAAATTCCGGCTGTTCCGCGGACTTAATCCAATCCACAGCCTCTTTGTTGGCGCTGATGCCAATCAAGATGCGGATTTGTTTTGTCTTTTCCAGAGATTTATAAAGAGCGTGAAAGCCGCTAGTGTAAAAATATCCCGCCAGAGCGTCAAAAAACTCTGTGTCTTTAATTAAAACCTTAAACCTGTCCGCAAGGCTTTGATTTTTCTCATTAGTGATAAAGGTCAAATCAGAATGGCTTGTCATAGCAGTCTTCCTCAAAAGAATAAAGCGGAATCTATTTTAAGCAGTATTGTAAAAAAATCATGATTGCATTCATGATCAATAATGCGTCTGAAGATGTGGCTGGTTTTAATGCGGGTTTAGCTGTGCTTTTGATTGCTCTCTCAGAAGATACAAAACTTTGAATGGCATTTATAATAGCATTATCATTTGGTATAATTTTATCTTCTTTTGCTTGATTAAATAATTTGCCCAACTCCCCTTTGCCATTTTTCTTTTCCGCATTTAAGCGAATTTGAAGAAAGTTATGTAAAGCGCTATGAGCTTTAGTGATAGTTTCCTGATACTTGCCTTCTCTATAATCCTGAAACATACTTTTTAAAACTTCATTTACAGGACCCCATTTAGAATCAGATAGTATTTCCAGTGTGGGTATATAAATTTGATCCAAAATTTTTCTTTCTTGGCGGGGAATAAACCCACTGCGAGTGAGAACCCAGTTGATAGAAAACTGATCAAAAATATGATTTAAATAATTTTTAAATCGATCAAAATCCTCAAATGCATTTTCTATATGTTTTTCTTTTTCTTGTTTGCTTTTTAACTTTCTCGCGCTTGATAGCCAATTTTCATGAATAAGCTTTTTAGAAAATATACTCAACATAGCCAACACCACATCTTACTTTTCGTTTAAAAAAATATGATAAAAATCATCTAATGCCAGTCTTATTTTGTCATAATGGTTGGATGAAGGGGGCATATAATGCAAGTTTTTCCCATATAATTTTCTCAAATATTTATGGTTTAAATCATATATTGTCCTTAAAATTGATTCTCCTCTAAAACTTACAAATCTATCATTTTCTAATTGTTTTAATGCGATTTGCTTCTCTTCAATATTGAGCTTATCCCAGCTTCTCCAAGGAAGAGTTTTTTGTATATTTTCCTGAATGGCTGGATCATTTTCGCCATATATTGAAAACTTCGGTATCTCTATATCCATATTATTTTTTCCATCCTTTAAGTTTGAAAATTATTCCATGCCTTGTCATCATTTTGAAATAAAAAATCTGACTGCTCAAGTTTCCGGGATCAGCCAATCCAAAGGCTTAATTATGAATACACTTTTATCATCTAAGTTTGTCAACATTAAAAATATTGAATCAAACTCCTGTTTTCGGACTGAAATCCGCTCCTGAACTCCAAAATTTGGCTATCTTCTGAACAAACGGCGTATTAGCCTCCCCTGTTTTTTTAAATCTAAATAAGCGGTTTTTCAACTGAACTCGGCAGATAAATGCTAATTGTCCACTTTCTAGAGGGCAATTTTAGGGGTATTTTCAGGGGAGAGGCTCAGGCTCTGCCACAAGCTGAAACCACTTAAAAGCCGCCTTATCATTCTGTTTCACTCTCTGGTCATCCTTATACTTTTTGTTATTTGTCTCAGATTAGAATTTATGCGGAGCAAAATAATTTCAATTTTTTGTAATTGCTAATCCTGAATTTTTGATAAAATAAAAGCAGATTGTAAATTTTATTCTAACAGTGGGAATTGTCAGCAATCATGGCAACTGGTTCACTTCTGAAGATCATAATAAAGAGCTAAAAGTATTAGCGCAATCGTATGACTGGCTGTTATTTTTAACTGATGAGGGCTTATCTCAATTTGTGGAGAATTTATTGTTAAATCCCGCTAAAAAATATGAATCTGCGCGAAAGACATTCATAAATAGCTACAAAAATCAGAAAAAAAGCAATAGTTTTACAAAAGTAAAAATTTCATTATCAGCAGACAAAGCTATTCAAGAGTATTTTAAAGAGAATTTGCTAAAAATTGAGGGCTGGTTTAACATTATCTCGCCAATTAAAAAAAATATTAAGAATTTAAAATCAGATATTAATTCTCTAACACAAAAAAAATGGAAGGAAATATTCGCATGACAGCAGGCCGTACTGTTAATTCTCAAAATGTTAATTGGTGCACTCCCCGCAAATATGTTAAAGCGGTTAAACAGGTATTTGGAGGCATGATAGATCTTGATCCTTGCTCTAACAAGTGGTCCATAGTAAACGCCAATATGGAATTTTCTTTGCCTAGACATAATGGTTTAATTGAATCTTGGAAATATAAAACTATATATGTTAATCCTCCTTATGGAGCGGATCGAGAAAAAGGAACAACGATAAAACATTGGCTATATAAATGCGCTGACGCAAATGACCGCTTTCATTCAGAGGTTTTGGCGCTGATTCCAGTAGCGACTAATACAAGCCACTGGAAAGAATATATATGGGGAAAAGCGGCCGCTGTATGTTTTTTATATGAGACTAGATTGAAGTTTTTGGAAAATGGGAATATAGAGGGAAAAGGAGCTCCAATGTCTTGCGCAATGGTGTATTGGGGCAAAAAATATGAAATTTTTTTCAATGTGTTTTTAAAATTTGGAGCGGTAATTAATTTAAGGAAATTAAAAAACAAAACAGTGGGAGAGGAAATTGCCATCAAAAAACGAAAAAAAGCGCTTTCGCAAAATACTATATTTGATATGGCAAACAATAATAAACAACTGGATTTATTATAATAAAAAACACTCTTTATTACGCTCTTCAATAAGGCCAGCAGAGCCGCCGCTGAATTTTAAAAAAAAGCAAAGAGAGGGATTATTTAAAAACTTTTCTGTGTCTGTTTAAGCCTATGGCTAAGATATTAAACAGAGAGCTTAACATAGCTTATCCGGCGGATTTAAACTGGTCTTAAATGTCCACTTAATTAGCGGGTCGGACAGAAATGAGGTATAAGGAAATCAACCTCTTTTAGCTCGCCCTTTTCCGGCTCGCTGGGGCTTTTGCAAAAAGGGCTATTTTGCGGGCTTTTCCGCTGATCAGATGATAATAATGAGACACATCGGGCTAGACTTTTTGCTAAAATCTCAAAAAACCGATAAAATTTATATATGAAAAAAATGGTTTGCTTTTTGCTGTTTGTCCTAGCTTGCGTTCCCCAGGAGCTAACACAATTAGCCAGTGAGCACGGCGGGAGCATTGCCTTTTATAAGCAGGCGCAGGACAATTTAAAGGTTATATATAGCCAATGCAATTATGAAATAGAGTGTTTTAACCGGGAAGGCTTATCTCACATACAAAAAGATTTTTGCCCAAACTATGCGCTTTATAAGTTCGTCTCTAAAACAGAATGCTTGCGGGGAGGGCCAGCTGTTATAAGCTCAATTTCCGGCCAGCCTTTCTTTATAAGGAATACAGGACAAGACGCCTCTAATGATCGGGGAGAGATATTAAACACAATAGAGCAAAGAGAAACAGAGAAAAGGAAAAAAGATGATTTGATAAGAAGCGCCGGAAAAATAAGTGAGCTGGATAGGCAAAGATTAGATGCTGAGCGATCTTTATGATGCTAATAATAAAAAGATTATTTATTTTTTTTGTCTTTAGCGCTGTTTTAACAAGCTGTTTGGAGCCTGGGAATTTTAATCTTAAACAATTCAGCCATGCGCGAAAGTGTGATTTTAGCCCCTTTATTAAGGCTGGAAATGTAAGGCTTCATAGGAGAAAAAAAGCTGTTTTTTATGTTGCGGAAGAGTTGCGGGAAATCGCAAAAGAAGCGGCTGATTTATTGTCTGAGCATATAGGAATTGAGCTATTTGAAATAAAAGACATATACGATCCGGGCACAGGATCAGAGATTTATATTGAGTCTGATAAAAGCCTTTATGAACAAATGAAAAGAACATTAGAGCCGAACAGCAACTTCATAGCTTATTGTCAAGTCAAAGAAAACTATAATAAAGACACTGGGGAAATTTTTGATTCAGACATTGTCTTTAATCCTATTCTTTATGATAGGGAAAGATATAGCTTAAAAATACAAAAAAAGCAAGTTAAAGCAACCGCTAGAGAGCTTAGAGATCGTGTAAGAAATGCCGCAGATAGAGCCCGTGCCTCTTGCAATGTCTATATAAATAATGAGCAAAGGGAGGCCTGTTATAGAAGAGTAGACAATATTGAGGAAGATCAAGAAGACAGAATTGACGAGAGGGAAGAATCTTATGAGGATGATTTTGACGATTGGAAAAAGAATATTTACAAAGCGGCTTTAAGGACGATGATCCATGAGATGGGGCATGCTTTAGGCTATCAGCATACTCCGCGGGACATAGAAAATATAATGTATAACAATGATAGATATAAGGGAGGTATATTAACAGGGCGTCAGGTTAATGCGGTCCTTTGCGCTTTCAGCTTGCCAAGCGATCAGCCTCTTTTTACAAGATATTAAAATAGCCGGTCTCCTCGCTTATATAAAAGCTATTTGGCTCAATGTTTTATACGCTTTTATGTCAAAATACCTATTAGCGGGAGGCTATTCAAGAGCGGTTGCTAAAAATTGAGAGCTGTTTTAACATTATCCCGCCAATATTAAGAATTTAAAATCAAATATTAATTCTCTAACACAAAAAAAATGGAAGGAAATATTCGCATGACAGCAGGCCGTACTGTTAATTCTCAAAATATTAATTGACGCGCTCCCAGCAAATACATTAAAGCGGTTAAACAGGTATTTAGAGGGGTCAAACCAGGGGCGCTTCTATAGCGGGTTTTTAGAAATTAAGCGGGGTTTAACCCTCTTCGCAAAAGACTCTTTGATCGCTTACAGTTAATTTTTTTCCGGAAAAAATAACAGCGCCCAAAGTGAAGCGCTCACAATTGCACCACTCGGCGGGGTGAGGAGGGCAACCGGGAAAATCCGATGTTTGCAAAGCTTTTAAACCGGATTTTATTTCACAAGACTGGCTGTAGCCCGTCCCCTGGCAGATTTCAATATTGTCTGTCGCTGTGTCCAAAGCGCCGGATTTGCAATTATAATACGAGTATCCGCTTCGCCAATTTTTAGCGCAGGGATCGCTCCCTTTAGAGGGATATTGATCACAACAAATTGTGTTGGAATCAGCCGCTGTCCCCACAGCGGCCAAAACTTTCCCTTTAGGCCGATATCCCATAGCATAAATAAATTGATGATAATGGCCGTCATAAGATTGAGCTGTTCTCATCAGTTGAAAGACATCCATCATTTCCGCTTTGGCCCAAGTGGCGTGAGCGGATTGCTTCTGCTCATTATACAGTCTCATGCCTAAAAGCCCTAAAACACCCACTATTGCGACAGTCACCAACAGCTCAACTAAAGAATAAGCTCGATTCATAAATTTGATTTTATCTAAGATTTTTAAGTTTTGCCACTTAATTTTTTAAGCCCGCCGGCAAAAGGCTCAAGCTAGTTTAATGAATGCAATCCCGCTATGACTCCCGCCGGCAAAAAGCTTAAACCAGTCCCAAAGGCAAAGGCGCCGCTCCTTAAAAAGAGATAATGCTGACGCTGAACAAAAATGTTTCAAGCTGCAAATAATAAGCCCGCCTATAATTTTTTCCAGAAATAGCTATTATAAAAAGCCCACGCGCTATGAGCCTAAGCTAAATATCGTTTAAAGGGATCAATTTTGCTCTTAAAGGGAGGGGCGGCGCTTTATCCCAAAGGCTGATCACATAGCCTCCCAGCCCGGAGCCTGTGGGCTTGACAGCCAAAGCCCCCCGCTTTTTTAAATAAAGGGAATGCTTCTCCAAATCATAAGAGATTAAACTCCACTGGCGAAAACAGCTTTCCCCCAAAGCCAAAGCCTGAGTTAAAAGCTTATTCAGTTTGTCTTTCCCTTTCTCCTGAAGAGCTGAAACACACAGCCGGACAGACTGAGCCATATTTTTATCCGCCAACTGAGCTTGGCTTTTATGATCTCTAAAAAACCGGCTTACTTGAGACACGCCGACAGCTGTGGAGGCTCTTCCGCCGGAGTATGATAAAAACAAAATAGGCTTTGTCTTAAATTTTGGAAGAAACCGCATTATCCGCCCTTTTTGATAGAGAAGAGGCTTTTTCTCCAAAGCCAGAGCGACATCCATGCCACTGCTTTTCCCGTGAAAATAATCCTCTAAAGAAATAGCGAGCGCCCGCAGGCGCTTTTTAGGAATCCAGCCTTTATGCAAAAATAAACTGGCCATTCCCGCGCACATCGCGGCGGAGGCCCCTAATCCGGCGCCAAAAGGAATAAAATTTTTAACTGTCAAAAGGCCAGTCAGATCCTCTCTCTTTTTGCTGGCCCTGTTTATCGCTTTATCCAATAAAGGGGAAATGGCAAAATCAAGGCCAACAGAGTGAGAGCCTTGTTTTTTGATCCGCAAAGGCTGAGCGGACTCTTTATAATGAAAATCCATATAATAGGAGGAAAGAGGATACACTAAAGCCGGCCCGCCCCTTAAAACGCTGTGCTCTCCAGACAAAACCCACTTGCCAAAAAATCTTTTTTTAAACTCGCTCATACGCCTCTTGAATTTGAAAATTTCATGCTCTTATTTCCGAATTTTTTAAAACTTGAGCAAAAAAGCACGCCCCGCTTTAAGGCCGGCAATTCAAACTTTGCCCATTGGAAATTAGCTATCATCCATCCGCCCGCTCTCCTTTTTGATCATCTATATACTGGCAGTTTAGACTATGCAAGCTGACTGACAATAAAGCCTGTGGCCGCAAAGATCTATATACTGGCAATTTAGACTATGCAAGCCGACCCTATAGCGCCGCAATTCAACCGCCTATCAAAAAACCCGCCAATAAAATTTAAGCGGAAGGCGCTTTCAGAGGAAGAGTGACAGTAAACTCTGTCCATTCCCCCTCTTTAGAATCCACAGACAAGACTCCTCCATATTTCCGAACAATGTCATGGCTGAGAGACAAGCCCAGCCCCGTCCCCTTTCCCGTGTCCTTCGTTGTGAAAAAGGGATTAAAAATTTTTTCTCTCAAGCTCTTAGCGATTCCCCCTCCGTTATCCCAAACTTTAATTTCAGCCTTGTCCCGCGCTTTTTTTGTTTTGAGCCTGATACAGCCTATTCCCTCTCTTTTGGATTGAGTCTCCTCCACCGCGTCACAGGCGTTGGCTGTAATATTTAAAATGACACGGCTTATATCCTGCGGAACAGCCTCTATAGAGGAAAGGCTTTTGTCATAGTCTTTTTCAAATGAGACATTAAAAGAGGGATTGACAGCCCTCTTGCTGTGAAAAGCCAAATTGGAGTAAATATCCATATAGCGATTGAGATTCACAAGATTTTTTTTGCCGGCAGGCGCTCTGGAGTGCTGGAGCATGCCAGTGATAATGTCGCCAGCGCGATCTCCATGCTGGCCGATTTTTTTCATATTGGATCGCAAATCCCCTAAAGTCTCCTGAATAAAAGCGTAAGCATCCGGCTCTATGTCCGCTTTCGCCTTTTGAATCTCCTGATGAAGATCTTGAAACAAATCTTCTGAAAGTTGGGAAAAATTATTGATAAAATTCAGAGGATTTTTAATCTCATGGGCGATGCCGGCGGTCAACTGCCCTAAAGAGGCCAGTTTTTCCCGAAGAACCAACTGCTTTTGAGTCCTGTGCAAATGATTGACAGTCTCCTCCAGCTTTTGATTTTTTTCCTGAACCTCTTTCATCAGCTTTTCCACCAAATTGAGCCGCTGAACCTCTAAAGCATAGAGGCGAAAAACCTCCAAAGCCTCCGCCATTTCCGCCACTTCATCACTCCCCTCAACTTTCACCTCCCGATCCAGCCGGCCTTTAGACATGGCCTTCATCGTCTTAGCTAAATACATAAGCCGCCGGACTAAAGGCGCCGCTAAAAAAACGCCAGCCATAAGACAGCCCGCCAAGCTTAAGCCGTTGATTATAAAAAGCGCTGTTTTATTCCGGCGGAGCGATTTTTGAAACAGCTCCACGCTGGCTTGCCCGCCGGTTTTAACGGTCAAGCTGATATTTTGCGCTGTTTCAGAGAGGCTGTGGGCTATCTTCCTATTTTTCTCCAAATATTGATTTTGAATTTTCTCTATTTTTAAAATTTTGGTTTTTAAATCAAAAATGCCTGGCCTTTTTCCATCCCCCAGCCCCAGCCTCTTAAATGACTGAATGCCGGCTTTGATCTCATCATGGCCGGAGGGAAAGCGCTTGGCGGATTTTTCGCAAGATTGAATAGCGGAGAGAAAGCGCTCCCGAAGGGGTTGAATGAAATCGGAATGAGACAAACCGGCTGTCTCCTCCAGCAAGTGGGCGGAGATATTCAGCTGGGATTGAAGATTCATCAGCTCTTTATAAAAAAGAATGTCCGCCGGCTGAATGGGCTGAGGAGGCGGAGCGCCTCGAAGAGAAATGGCTTTGGACTGAACGGCTAAATCAAAAGTTTTGTTGTCAATCTCAATAACAAGAATTTTATAAAGCCTTAAGCTCAAACTGTGGAGCTGAGCGTGCCGTCCGCTAATCTCTCCCAACAGCTCCCTTTGCCTCTCAACCGAGCGCTCTATAGCCGCTAAATTGTCTGTCATCTCATTGATTAAGCCGCGAATTTGCCGAGAGTTTTTTGACAGCGATGATTTTTCAAACTCATCCAAATATTTTTTTAAAATAACGCTGTCCCGCTTGATTTCCCCTTTAATTTGATTGAGAGACTCTTTAGAAAAGCCGGCTATCAGCTGAGGGGCGGATTTGATCAGCCGCTCGCTTTGCTGAACAATGCTGGAGGCCAGAACAAGCTCAGGAATATTTTGCTCCGCTAAAATTTTTTGAGTGTCCGCCACCTTTAAAAGCGTATTCCAGCTGAACAGGCTGACAATAAGAGTAAAGCTAAAAAAAAGAATCAGCGATCCGTAGAGCTTGGCCGACAGGCTTTTTGGCCAGGCGAGCGGGTTTTTGCCGAGCCGTTTTTTATGGGAGAGCTTTTGAGGGGGGGGCTTTTTCCCGCCCGCTGGAGTCCTTTTTCTCATTTGGAAATGTCCTTTAAATGAGCGATGGGAATCAGCCGGCCTTTAAAGATAGAGGTTAAAAAAACTTGGTCTGAGCCTTGATTGTCTTTCGGGCCATATTCCAAAGGAAACTGATCGACAGAAAACTTTTTGGTTTGTTTTATGACTCTTAGAAATTTTTGCCGTGTGAGGCGCTGTCCGGCTCTTTGCAAAGCCATAACAGTAAATTTTCCAACAAGACAGCCTTCTAAAGAGACAAAATTAAACTTCTTTTTAAGGGCGGAGCGGCAGTTGGCTGTCAAAGGATTTTTAGCGCTAAAGGGAAAAGGCACAACTTGGGAGATGACCACAGGAGCGGGATGATTTTTCAGCTCTTTGTAGAGGGCGTTTGTCCCCGCAAAAGAGAGGGAGAGAAACAAAGGGCGAAAGCTCACAGTTTCCGCCAGCTTTATAAAAGCGGAGGCCGGGCGGTAAGATCCCACAATTAAAACAGCTTCCGGCCGGCCGGCCATAATGTCTAAAAGGGCGGTTTTAACCGCTACTGTGTTTCTCAAATATTCCCCTTTAGAGGCGATTGTCATATTCTTCTTTTTTAAGGCGATCTCCAGCCCCTTTAAGCCGGCCCGGCCGTAAGAGTCATCTTGATAGAGAATGGAGATTCTTTTAATTTTTAAATCCCTTAAAAGCCGGTCCACTAGGTTTTGTATCTCTTGATAATAGGAGGCTCTGACATTGATAACATTTTTTTGAGAGTACTGCCGCAAAAATTCAGCCCCGGTAAAAGGGCCAATATAAGGCAAATCAGCTCCGGAAATAATAGAAAGCGCCGCTTTGGAAGTGGATGTGCCAACCGCTCCAATGAGAGCGAAAACCTTATGCTTATTGATGAGAGTCTGTGTGTTTTTGATTGCCAGCTCCGGCTCATAAGCGTCATCCAGAGACACAAGCTTTAGCTTTCTCCCATACACTCCTCCGTTTTTGTTGGCCTGATCAAAAACGGCTTTAATCCCCGCTCTCATGTTTATCCCTAAATGCCGGGCGGGGCCGGTTAAGGCTGAAGACTGCCCAAAAACAATAGAGCGCTTGGAAACCCCGCTCGCATAAGATAGAGGGCTGATAAAAGCGAGAGCTATAAGCTTAATTTTTATATTTGAGCAAAACAAAAGTGATATCATCATACTGCCGCGCCTCCCCAGCAAAGTTTTGGACTGATTGTAAAATATTTTTTCCCGCTTTTTGAACAGGCTGGCTGGAGTTTTTAGCTAAAGCGCCCCTCAGCCTTTGCTCTCCAAACTCCTCCTGACGCGTGTTATTGGCCTCTGTAACTCCATCTGTGTAAAGGGCCAGGCGCTCCTCCGGCTTGAGCTGGATAACTTTCTCATTAAATTCCGCCTCCTCACTGGCGCCAATGGGCAAATCGCCTGTCGCGGGAAGAGCCTGAGCCTTGCCGGCGGGAGTGATCTTATAAGGGGGGTTATGGCCGGCATTGCTGTAAGCCATTTGCCCGGTGGTTAAATTTAAAACGCCATAAAATACAGTGGCGAACATGCAGTTATCATTGTTTTTGGAGCAAACTGTGTTGACAGATTGAAGGCATTTTTTGGGAGACAGAGTGTGGGGGGCGGAGCTTTTTAAAAGGGTTTGGTTGACCACAGCAAAGAGAGCGGACGAAATCCCCTTCCCTGAGACATCGGCTATAACCAAGCCAATATGATTTTTATCTATGAGAAAAAAATCATAGTAATCCCCTCCCACCTCTCTAGCCGGGATCATTTGCGCGAATATGTCACATTTTGAAGAGGGGGAGGCGGGGCTGGGCAAAATGGAAAGCTGAATTTTTTTGGCCACCTCCAGCTCTTTGTTTAGGGAAAACAGCTTATCTTGATCCTGAAGAGCCTGTTTAAGGGTTTGCGCGCGCTGAATGGTTTTGCTTAAAGTCAGATCTAAATCCTCAAAATTGATGGGCTTTGTTATAAAATCAAAAGCGCCCCGATTCATGGCTGTTCGGATATTTTTCATATCTCCATAAGCGGATATGATAATGGTTTCAATTCCCACATGCTGAGATTTTATTTTTTCCAACAAAGCGAGGCCGTCCATCTTGGGCATATTTATATCGGACAAGACGACATCAATATCATCCTTGTCCCTTAAGGCTTTTAAGGCCTCCTCGCCGTCATAGCAAAAGTCAAAAGCCCACTCCCCGCCCCGGATTTTTTTGCGAAATCTCTGCAAAAAGAGGCTTTTTGTGTCCGGCTCATCATCAACAACAAGAATTTTAATCATGCTCTTTTTGAGATTTTGCCTGAAGCTCTTTTATATTTCAAGCTTTTCACAAGAGTTTGCCCGCTTATTCATGGGCTTTTTTCAGCGCCGGCTGTTTCAGGCTGTAAATAAGCGATCCAGTGAGTTTAAAGGCCGGACAGCTCTATCGCCTCCAGCGGTTTTGCCCGCTCCGGCGGGAAAATTTTATAAGCTGGGTTTTGCGGCCTAAAACATTCTTTTGCGGAGGGCTGGCTTGAGCTTTTGTGGAGGGCAGGCTTTCCAGCCAAAGTGAAAAAAGCCATGGCTTAAAAATAAGCGCTCCGGCGGGAAAAATTTCCTGATTTGCAGGCCAGCTAAAAATAAAATTGACAAATAGCGGTTTTTTTATATTATATACCGTATGAAATGTTTGTCTTTCTCTCTGGCGCTTATTAGCCTTTGTTTTTCAAACTCCGCTCTGGCCCGATGGGCTAATTCCAATGATGCGGATCATCGCTATGAATTTTGGAAATCCTCCATTCAAATGGAAAAGGACGGAACTTACACAAGAGAGGTGGAGTTTAAAGCCACCATTCTAAAAAATTCAGCCATTAACTCTTTAGGCAATTTTGTGCTGACATATAATAAGCAGTCTGAAGAGGTCACAATTCTTTCCGCTCAAACCATCAATGGGGAAAAGCTTTTTCCGGTGGATCAAAAGTTTATTGAGGACAAGCCTTTGGCCTCCTCTCCCTCCGGTTTTGATCAAGCGCATCAAATTTTAATCACTTTTCCGCATGTCGGAATAAAGTCTGAAATTCAACTGCGCTATCGCATCCACAGGAAAAGCCCTCCTTATAAAGGCTTTTTCTCTTACTCCAGAACATTCAGAAATAACTGGCTCTTAAAAGCGGAAATTAATATACAGTCCGCTCTGCCTTTGTTTTATAAATTAAATGATCCCCATGATTTTTTTACAATCTCCTATCAGACTCATAAAGATAAAAGCAAAAAGCATGAGTTGAGCTTGAATTTAAAACGGCCTATTTATAAGCGGATTGTGGATGAGAGGCGGGCTTTTTTAGATTTGAATCTTTTTCCGCGGATAGAGGCAGCCAGCGAAAAAGACTGGAGCCGGATGGTTGAGGGCTTAGCGCCGCGATATGAGGACAGAATAGCGGAGCCTCTGCCGGAAATGTATCAGGACATTTTGAAGTCCGCTCAAAAGCTCAAAACAGGATCTGAAGAGCAAATCAATTTTGTTATGTCCTCGCTTTTGGATAAAATTAGATATATGGGGGATTGGCGTCCCATTAATGGAGGGTATGTCCCCCGCCCTTTGGCCGCCATTGCGGAAACCGGTTTTGGAGACTGCAAAGATTTGTCTGTCAGTTTATCGGCCATTTTAAACCAGCTGGGGTTTGAATCTAAAATAGCCCTTGTCCTGCGCTCTTTCGCTTATCACAGCTCCTTTGAGTTTGCTTTGCCTAACGCTATGGCTTTTAACCACGCGATTGTCCGGGCGGAGATCAATGGCCAAACATTTTGGCTGGATCCCACCAATTTTTTAGTTTACTCCCGTAGCGCTTTCGCAGATGTGTCCGGCCGGCCCGCTTTAGTTTTGAAACAGCCAATTTCTCAAATGACGCGAACGCCGGAGCTGAGCAGTTCCGGATCGGAATATCAACTTTTGCAAAATTTTGAAATCGTGGACAAGCAGTTGATCAAAGTCACAGGCTCTATTCATTTTAAGGGCCTTAGCGCATCCTCTTTTACAGGCGCCTCTTTACGGCAATCAAAAGAAAGCATAGATCATCAGCTGATTCAAGTCACCGGAGCGGACATCTCCACACTTAAGCAATGGGAGGTTGAAGATTATGATTTAAGCTCTCGGGTTGTGAAAGATTTTTCTGTCCAGCTGTCTTACATTATGAAAAAAAACAACTCTCTGACCGGTTATACCACTCAGCTGGGGCCTGTTTTTTTCTTTCCCTATCCTCTGAATTTGCAATATCTTTTTATATCGCCTGAGGATCGCGCTTCAGATTTGTTTTTAGGACAGCCGCGGACTATTGTTTTCATTTCAAAATTAAACAATATAGAGCCTGTTGGAGATTTAAAATTTGACTGCGATATCCAAAGCCCTTGGCTGAGCGCCAGCCGGGAGCTGGCGTCCACCCAGCCTCTGACTATAAAAGACAGATATGAGTTTAAGCGGAAGGAAATTTCGGCGCAAGAATTGCAGAGTGAGGATTTTCTTAAGCTTCAGGACAGCTTAAAGCGCTGTTTTGCGCATTTCGCGATGATTTACACAAAAGCTGAAAGTGAGGAGCGTGCCCAATCCTTTTGACAAGCAAGCTCCTATACCGGGCGTTCGGCATATTGTTGTTGTCGGCTCAGGGAAGGGGGGAGTGGGCAAAAGCGCTGTGGCCTTAAATTTGGCTGTGGCTCTTTCCAAACGAGGTTTGTCTGTGGGGATTTTAGATGGCGATGTGTATGGCCCTTCGCTTCCCCGTTTAACAGGAACTGTTTATTTAAAGCCGGAGCTGGGCCCGGACAATAAAATTATTCCTCTTCGCCGCTATGGAGTCTGCTTGATGAGCATTGGGCATTTAGTGGAGGAGGAGTCTCCTCTGGTTTGGAGGGGGCCTATGCTGTTTAAAACTATTGAGCAATTTTTTAAAGATATACATTGGGGAAACTTAGATGTGTTAGTGATTGACTTGCCTCCGGGCACGGGGGATGTGGCTCTCACAATAGCTCAAAAAGCTCCTGTCTCCGGCGGGATTGTTGTCAGCACGGCTCAAAATTTGTCTTTGGCAGATACCCGCAAAGCTTTAAATATGTTTCGGCAAATTCAAATTCCTGTTATCGGCGTTGTGGAAAATATGTCCTACTATGTGGAATCCAATGGGCAAAAAATAAATTTATTTCCCAGAGGGCAAATTGATGTTTATTTGAAGGAAAAAAAGGTGGACAAGCTGGCTGTTATCCCTTTTCATCCGCATGTGGGCTTAAGCTGTGAGGCGGGCGTGCCTTTGCTGGAAAGCTATCCCGACTCAGAGGAGGGCCAGGCCATTAGCCTATTGGCTGAAAAAGTCCAGAAATATTTATCCCATAAAGATCAAAAGCCATAAGAGCTAAACTGTCCCGGAAAAAAGAATTGGATACTTGTCCGGCAAACATCAAAGGGGGAAAGCGCGCTTTTTAGGTGAGTTGGCGTTTTTCAGGCGAGCGTTGAGGAAAGAGCAAATTGCGGTTTTGGCCATGTAGCTCAGTTGGATAGAGCAAGAGTTTCCTAAACTCTAGGCCGCAGGTTCGAGTCCTGCCATGGCCGCCATGGAACATCTTTTGGAAGGATACACAATAAACAGCTTGTGTTTTTGTTTAAACCGCTTTAGTCCTAGTATGCGGGGCTTTTAAAAACAAACTATAAAAGGATTCTTTATGGAAAAGCGCAAAAAGAGCAAATCTCAAACCCAGCGGGAAAACAAATCTCAAGCCCAGAGGGAAAAGCCAAAGCTTACCCACGATAACTTCTTCAAACTCTTTTACTCTGACCCAAAGCTTGCTAAAGAGCTGGTAAAGCTTATTTTTTCAAAAAAAGAGCTGAGAGCCTACAACTTAAACAAACTGCAAATAGAAAAAGACACTTTTGAGGCCAAAAGAGCAGATCTTATCTATTCCCTTCCTTTTAAAGATCAGCCAAAAAACAGAGTCCAAATCTTTATTCTTTTAGAGCACAAAAGTTTTTATGATAAATACATGTATAGCCAGCTTTTAGACTATCAGGTATTAGGCCGAAAGCTCAGCATTCAGCAAATAGGCTATGCTCAGCCCATAATCTCTTTGCTGTTTTATCACGGAGAACAGCCTCTTAAGTGGAAAAAATCCCTGCAAGAAGAGGATTTTGCGCCTTTTTTCTCAAAAATTCCTGTTGAATCCAGAAAAAATATGTTAAACTATGAACCGAAGATAATAAACACGCAAGACCCAAAAATCCAGAAAGCCCTTAAGGGCGGGAAGTTTAAGGGTTATAGTGTGATAAAGCTTTTATCTGAGATATGGAGTTTAAAGAGGAATCCCACTCCATTAAAAATAAGGGACGCTTATGCTGAGTTTGAAGAGATATTGAAGGATTTAAAGGGGAAGGAGAGGAAGACAGTAGAGTTAAGGATATTGGAGTATTTAAGAGATAATACAGAGTTAGATTCAAGGGTTTGGGAAAAAGCGGAGAAACTGCTTGTAGAGGCGGGGACATTAAAAAAAGGAGGGCTTATGCAGGATGTTAGAGAAATTATCAAAGAAAAAGGCCGCTGGGAAGGCGAAAGAAAAGGCCGACGGGAAGGACGACAGGAAGGCCGGCAAGAACGGGATAAAGAAGTTGTCCTAAATATGTTGAAAGAGAAAGCGGATATTTCTTTCATTGCCAAAGTGACAGGGCTTTCTGAAAAAGCCATAAAAAAGCTAAAAAACGGCTCTTAAAGGAGGGCTTATGCAGGATGTTCGAGAAATTATCAAAGAGAAAGGCCGTTGGGAAGGACGACAGGAACGGGATAAAGAGGTTGTCCTAAATATGTTGAAAGAAAAGGCGGATATTTCTTTCATTGCCAAAGTGACAGGGCTTTCTGAAAAAGCCATAAAAAAGCTAAAAAACGGCTCTTAAAGTCCTTTATATGTAGAGCCTAAAAGAAGAAGTCTTGCGAACACGGGTTCAATGCCCGTCACCTCCACCATTTTTTAAAAGCCTTTTGACTTACAAACAAATTTATTCCAAGTAAATTGTCCATTTTTCAGGGACGATCCAATGTTTATATTTACATTAAAAATTCGAAAAGGAGAAAAGCATGAAAAAAGAAATTCTTATTTATCAGTCTAAAAGCGGCAGAATTGAGTTCCGAGGCGACCTTACACAAGACACAATTTGGGGGACACAGAAACAAATAGCCGATGTTTTTGAAATTGAAAGATCAGTGGTCACAAAACATATTGGAAAAGTTTTAAAAGATAAAGAAATTGACGAAAAAAGCAATGTGCAAAAAATGCACTTTACCCACTCAAGCAAGCCCATAAAGCTCTATTCTTTGGACATTATGCTGGCCGTGGGCTATAAAGCAAATTCAGCCAAAGCTGTTTTGTTCAGAAAATGGGCCACAAAAACCTTAAAACAGCATCTTTTAGAAGGATACACAATAAACAAAAAACAGCTGGCTAAAAATTATCAGAAATTTCAAGAAACTCTTAAAGGCATAAAAGCCCTTTTGCCTTCAGACAAATCCCTCCCAGCGGAAGAGGCTTTAGAGCTTATAAGCGCTTTTGCCAATACTTGGCTCTCTCTTGAGGCTTATGATAAGGAGAATTTTCCAAAAAAAGGCTGGACAAAAAAACAAGTTTTTTGGACAACTGAGGAGCTAAAAGAGGCTTTGGCCAAGCTGAAGCAAGATCTTTTGGCCAAAAAACAAGCAACTGAATTATTTGGACAAGAGAGGGGAAAAGACGCTGTCGCTGGCATTACGGGCAACATCTTTCAATCTTTTGGCGGACAGGACTTATACCCCACAGTGGAAGACAAAGCGGCCCATCTTTTGTATTTTATGGTCAAAAATCATCCTTTTACAGATGGCAACAAGAGAAGCGGCGCTTTTGCTTTTGTTTGGCTTTTAAAGAAAGCGGGCCGTTTGCCCACAAGCCTCACTCCGGAGGCTTTGACAGCTTTAACTTTGCTGACTGCGGAAAGCTCTCCAAAGAGCAAAGACAAAATGATCGGACTTATTCTGCTTCTATTATCTCAAAATCATGCAAAAATTATGCGCCAGAAAAAGAAGATTAAAAAATAGCCTCCCGCTTTTTTGGGGGAGGCTGGCTTTTCCGCAATCAAATAAACAGCTTGCATTTTTATTTAAACCGCTTTAGTCCTAGAAAAGAGTCTATATGCGGGGCTTTTAAAAACAAACTAAAGGATTCTTTATGGAAAAGCGCAAAAAGAGCAAACCTCCTGCTCAGAGGGAAAAGCCAAAGCTTACTCACGATAACTTCTTTAAACTCTTTTACTCTGACCCAAAGCTTGCTAAAGAGCTGGTAAAGCTTATTTTTTCAAAAAAAGAGCTGAGAGCCTACAACTTAAACAAACTGCAAATAGAAAAAGACACTTTTGAGGCCAAAAGAGCGGACCTTAGCTTCTCCCTCCCTTTTAAAGATCAGCCAAAAATAAAGGCAAAAATCTTTATTCTTTTAGAGCACAAAAGCCATTACGATAAAAACATGCATAGCCAGCTTTTAGATTATCAGGTCTTAGGCCGAAAACTCAGCATTCAGCAAATGGGCTATGCTCAGCCCATAATCTCTTTGCTGTTTTATCATGGGGAACAGCCCCTCAAGTGGAAAAAATCCTTGCAAGAGGAGGATTTCGGGCCTTTTTTCTCAAAAATTCCTGTTGAATCCAGAAAAGATATGTTAAACTTCGGGCTAAGGATAATAAACACGCAAGACCAAAAAATCCAGAAAGCCCTTAAGGGCGGAAAGTTTAAGGGTTATAGTGTGATAAAGCTTTTATCTGAGATATGGAGTTTAAAAAGGAATCCCACTCCATTAAAAATAAGGGACGCTTATGCTGAGTTTGAAGAGATATTGAAGGATTTAAAGGGCAAGGAGAGGAAGACAGTAGAGTTAAGGATATTGGAGTATTTAAGAGATAATACAGAGTTAGATTCAAGGGTTTGGGAAAAAGCGGAGAAACTGCTTGTAGAGGCGGGGACATTAAAAAAAGGAGGGCTTATGCAGGATGTTAGAGAAATTATCAAAGAAAAAGGCCGCTGGGAAGGACGACAAGAAGGCGAAAGAAAAGGCTTAAGAAAAGGACGACAGGAAGGACGACAGGAGGTTGTCCTAAATATGCTGAAAGAGAAAGCGGATATTTCTTTCATTGCCAAAGTGACAGGTTTGTCTGAAAAAGCCATAAAAAAGCTAAAAAACGGCGCTTAAATTTCTGAAAATTGGACAAACTATGCAGGATGTTCGAGAAATTATCAAAGAGAAAGGCCGCTGGGAAGGACGACAAGAAGGCCGACAGGAAAAACGGCAACAAGTCGTCCTAAATATGCTGAAAAAGAAGGCGGATATTTCGTTTATCTCTGAAGTGACAGGTTTGTCTGAAAAAGCCATAAAAAAGTTAAAAAACGGTTCTTAATGCCTGCCCTCAGCATAAGTTTCAGCTGTTAACTAAGCGGTTGGAGCGGGCGGAGCGTTTGGAGCAAATTGCCGGCCAGCTGAATTGGACTCCCAATATATGGATGGGTGTCAGTGTGGAAAGCGCAAAATATAAATTTCGCATTGATCATCTTGTAAGAGCGCCAGCTCACATTAAATTTTTATCGCTTGAGCCTCTTTTAGAGCCTTTGCCTCGCCTTAAGCTTAAAGGCATTGACTGGGTGATAGTGGGGGGAGAGTCTGGGCCCAAAGCCAGACTGATGAAAAAGGAATGGGCGCTTTCCATTCGGGATCAATGTATTAAGAGGCAAGTCCCGTTCTTTTTTAAGCAATAGGGAGGGACGCGAAAACATAAAACCGGACGCTTGCTGGACGGGCGAACATGGGACGGCCTGCCAACTTGATCTGTTTGGTGTGGCGCTGTAAGTCTTGTCAAAAACACAAGCTGGCAACTTGTAATTCCTAAAAAATTCAGCCAAACAAATCCCAAATCCGGGAATACAAATTGACCAGCTTGTTTTTAAGGGGGGTTGCCATGTCTGTTTTCAGCTAGAGACTGAAATGTTAAAAAGAGAGCTTGACATAGCTTGTTTAGTGGCTTAAAATAGCCCTAAGCGCCAATAATTCAGGACAGGAATTTAAAATGCCCAATATACAGCCAAAAGAAGAAAAAAGAATCAAAGAATACCTCGGAAACAAACTTGCGGAGGGAGCAATAATTCTTTTCACAGGAGCTGGCTTTTCGTCAGAGGCAAAAGATAAAAATGGCAAAAATTTGCCTCTGTCCATAGAGCTGGCTAAAGAGCTGTGCAACCTGATCAATTTAAAATATTCCCAGGGCGAGTCTTTAAAGGATATTTTTCAGGTGGCGATCCGCAAAAAGAAAAAAGAAGTCAGCAGATATTTAAAGGAGCGGCTGGCCGCAAACCCTCGCTCTCTTGATAATGAATATAAAACAGTCATTGGCCAGCCTTGGCGTAAAGCATACACAGTCAATGTTGACAATCTATTTGAGGCCGCTCAGGCAAAATTTAATTTTGATCGAAGGATCTTTTGCCTTTCCGGCAATATGGCAGGACAGCCTTCGCATGCCCAATCCCCTAAAGACCTTATAGTCACTCACCTTCATGGAACACTGGGGGATATTCCTGATCGTGTGACTTTTTCCCATGAGCAATATTTTGAAAAAACCATTTCAGATTCCTGTTACAGTATTTTGTCTTCGGAAATCCTTCAGTATCCGTTTTTATTTCTTGGAACTAAACTAGACGAAGAGCTGTTTTGGCGCTATATCTGCTTGAGAAAAATGAGAGGATCAATAAGAGACTTCGGGGAATTGCGTCCAAATTCTCTCCTTGTGATTCCTGAGCTTTCACCTGCCCGCCAAGAGCTGTTGAAAGAATATAATATTACATGGATTCCTCAAACCCTAAAGGAATTTTGCGCCCGCTTTCTCGCTCCTCTTAAAACAGAATCTCAAAAAGGGCTTATAAAGATAAAACAATTTTCAAAAGAATCTAAGCTGACATCTATTCCCGCTGTTTCGCATTTAATGAATTTGGAAAAAGGCCAGCCGGCTAAAAATTATCTGCTTGGCTCTGAGCCTTCCTGGAAAGACATATACTCCCATTCAGCTGAAAGGGACAAAGAAAGCGAATGGATAGACAAAATAAACAGCGCTAACCGCCAAACCCCTGTTCCTGTTTTTGCCTTAACAGGAACAGCTGGAGATGGGAAAACCTCTATTGCTATGAGAATAGCCGCCCAAATGACAAACAAAGGCAAAATTGTCGGATGGATTGACAGAAGCTCAAATATAGACCCTCATAAAATTTTTAGACTTGTGGAAAATTCAGAAGGAATGGAATATTTGTTTATAGACACGCCAGATATATACGGCCCTTCAATTTCTCAAACCATTTCAGAACTGGCCTTGAGAAACAATTTAAAATCCATCTTTTTAGCTGTTAGAGGCAATAAAGCCGACCGCCTTTTTGAAAGCCCTTTGTTTGATAAGTCCATCCCATTTGAGGAGTTTTCCACATATCGATTGACTGATAATGAAATAAATAAAATTATTGATTTGCTTGAATACAAAAATCTTTTAGGGAGCCTGAAGGGAAAAAGCAGAGAGGATCAAATCGCTGTTTTTAAAAGCAAATCAGACAGGCAGTTGATTGTGGCTATGATAGAGGTCACATCAGGGAAAAGCTTTACAGACAAAATATGCGAGGAGCTTGAGGATTTAGAAGGAGTCTCAAAGCAGGTGTATAGCCTGGCGGCTGTGGCCACATCTAGAAATCATTATCTTTTAAGGGAGGAAATTTTACTGGGAATGCGAGGAGATAAAAGCAATAATATTTTAAACATTATAGAGCAGTTGATCCGGCGCGGCCTTCTTGTGGAATCTGTCAAAAAAGGCTTAAAAGTTCGTCATAGAGTTATTGCGCAACAGGTCTCTGAAAGGCTGGCTCTGCAAAAACAACTGATGCCTTGCTATACCTGCTTGGCTTATATTGCCGCGATCAAATCCGCAGAATCAACTTCAGAGCAAAGGCGGATGAAGAGGCTTTTAAAAACCCTTATAAATCATGATTTTTTATTTGAAATCAGCTTTGAGCCGACAGAAGTTCAAGGGCTGTATGAATCAATAGAGGAGTTTTTAAAAAATGATCATCATTTTTGGCTCCAAAGGGGATGCTTTGAGCTGGAAAACGGCTCGCTGAATTTAGCCAGGAATTATTTAAACCAGTCGCAAAGCCTGAACAGCGAAGATCCTTTGGTGATTTTATCCATAGAGCATTTGAATTTTAAAGAGGCTATTTCCAGCCCAAACTTGGAGAAGTCTTTTACACTGGCAAAAGAGGCTTATGGGAATATTGTCCAGCTAATTGAAAGAAGAGGCAAATTAGATCCATATCCTTATCATATTTTAGGCTCGCAAGGCCTTAAATGGGCCGAAAGAGGCATTAAAAATCCAGATAAAAGAAAAAAATACCTGGAGGATTTGCTGGCTATATTAAAGGATGGGGCTGAGAAGCACAAATTCTCAAAGGAAATTAAAGATATAAAGGATAAAACGCAAAGAGAGATTTTTGATTTTTTTGTAAAAAATTGAGTGTTTTACTCTCTTGCCAAAGCCAACTCGGATTGAAACGAGAAAAACACATTGGATTCTTTTCAAGATGTGATTTATACTGGTTTGAAATTTCCGGCTCAACCAGTAGGAAAAAGCCGCAAATTTCCAAATGCTATCTGCATAAGGTTTTATAGCTTTCCACTGCTATTTTATATTGAGAGAGTCTTGCTTTGAATTTCTCTCTTTCTTGTTGTTCTTTCATCGTTGATACTGGAATATCATAGGCATTTGAAGGCGAATTAAATGCGTCAAATAGATCATTTAGACTTTCTCCTAAACTTTTATCAGTTCCTCTAGCAATTCTCTCTCTTAAGCTCTGGCATTCTCTTTTTTTCCAGGATTCTCTATATTCCTTTGAGTTATAATATTCATTGGCTATCCTTCGCTCTTCAGTTGTCATACAGCCGATCAATAAAACACATAAAAGTATTGATATGATTTTCATATAATCTATATCGGAAATTTTGTTTAATTTATTAAAGTTAGGTTTCTCTAACAATCATTTTTTTGTAGAAATACCTTAATTTTTATGCTATTTTGACGATATATTATATAAATGCTTTATATTTACATTAAAAATTCGAAAAGGAGAAAAGCATGAAAAAAGAAAATCTTATTTATCAGTCTAAAAGCGGCAAAATTGAGTTCCGAGGCGATCTTAAAAAAGACACAATTTGGGGGACACAGAAACAAATAGCTGACCTATTTAATATTAGCCAGCCTGTTGTGTCTCGTCATATAAACAATATACTTAAAGATAAAGAAATAGATAAAAAAAGCAATATGCAAAAAATGCATATTGCTTTTTCTGATAAACCTGTCACTTTTTACTCGCTGGATATGATTTTATCAGTGGGATATAGAACAAACTCCAAAGTGGCAATAAATTTCAGAAAATGGGCCACAAAAACCTTAAAACAGCATCTTTTGGAAGGATACACAATAAACGGCTTGTGTTTTTGTTTAAACGGCTTGAAGGTCCCTAGTATGCGGGGCTTAGTATGTGTTAGCCCCCCTAGTATGTGTGGCCTAATATGTGTAGCCCTAGTATGCGGGGTGGACTCCAGGGCTTTTAAAAACAAATTAAATAGATTTTTTTATTGCATTTTTATTTCAACGGCTTTAAACTTGAAATTTGCCCTTAATAAGGGATTTTAAAAACAACCTGTAAAGGATTCTGTATGAAAAATCACAAAAAGAGCAAACCTCCAGTCCAGAGGGAAAAGCCTAAGCTTACTCACGATAGCTTCTTCAAACTCTTTTACTCTGACCCAAACCTTGCTAAAGAGCTGGTTCAGCTGATTTTTTCAAAAAAAGAGCTGAAAGCCTATGATTTAAACAAACTGCAAATAGAAAAAGACACTTTTGAGGCCAAAAGAGCCGACCTTATCTATTCCCTTCCTTTTAAAGACCAGCCAAAAATAAAGGCAAAAATCTTTATTCTTTTAGAGCACAAAAGTTTTTATGATAAATACATGTATAGCCAGCTTTTAGACTATCAGGTATTAGGCCGAAAGCTCAGCATTCAGCAAATAGGCTATGCTCAGCCCATAATCTCTTTGCTGTTTTATCACGGAGAACAGCCTCTAAAGTGGAAAAAATCCCTGCAAGAAGAGGATTTTGCGCCTTTTTTTTCAAAAATTCCTGTTGAATCCAGAAAAGATATGTTAAACTTCGGGCTAAGGATAATAAACACGCAAGACCCAAAAATCCAGAAAGCCCTTAAGGGCGGGAAGTTTAAGGGTTATAGTGTGATAAAGCTTTTATCTGAGATATGGAGTTTAAAGAGGAAGCCAACTCCCTTAAAAATAAGGGACGCTTATGCTGAGTTTGAGGAGATATTGAAGGATTTAAAGGGGAAGGAGAGAAAGACTGTAGAGTTAAGGATATTGGAGTATTTAAGAGATAATACAGGGTTAAATTCAAGGGTTTGGAAAAAGGCGGAGAAACTGCTTGTAGAGGCGGGGACATTAAAAAAAGGAGGGCTTATGCAGGATGTTAGAGAAATTATCAAAGAAAAAGGCCGCTGGGAAGGCGAAAGAAAAGGCCGACGGGAAGGACGACAGGAAGGACGACAGGAAGGCCGGCAGGAAGAACGGCAACAAGTCGTCCTAAATATGCTGAAAAAGAAGGCGGATATTTCGTTTATCTCTGAAGTGACAGGTTTGTCTGAAAAAGCCATAAAAAAGTTAAAAAACGGCTCTTAAATTTCTAAAAATTGGTCAAACTATGCAGGATGTTAGAGAAATTATCAAAGAGAAAGGCCGATGGGAAGGCGAAAGAAAAAGTTAAAAAATATGAGAAAATGCGAGATAAAGGCTTGATGCAGTGTTTTTATCAACACAAGGAGTTATCTATGAAAAATAATAAAACCGTTAAAAGGGCAAAAAGGCATGCTGAGCTAAAGAGCCAATACCTTACACAGCCAGGAATGAAAGAAATGCTGGACATTTATGATCGGTGGCAAATGATTGATAAAGCTCTGCAAGCGCATCAAGATATTAAAGAGCAAAATTATATAATTGCCAACTCAGACAACTCTAATCCAAAAACTTTGCCTGCAAGCAGTGTTGCAAGATCAGTTGAGGCGGAACTAGCTTTAATTTTAAGACTAAGGCCCGCGTAACCAATGGTTAATCAAGGAGTAAAGCAACTCAAAGCGGAGCGGCGTCACGGATAAAAGCCGCCCGCTAATGAGCGCTGTTTGATTATTCGGTTTGCCGGCGGGGAAACTTTAAAAAGCGGCTTTGCTGTTTAGGATTGAGATTATTTTCTATCTTCATTTTAACCTCTCGCTAAAAACATTCGTAAAATCCCATGTGCATCCCTCACTATCCCAAGGTGCTCTATCACCACCGCGATCTGGCAAGTTATGTCCAAAATACTGAATAGCTAAAGCCTCTCTCTTTTCGCAATAGTCTATATGAGCCTCATGCGCATTCTGTCGCGAACAAAAAACGGCTGTCCGGCGACTGGCTGAAGTGTCAATACATTGCCTCACAATATATCCCCATTTGCTCTTTAATATTTTATAAAGGTTAGCCAGTTTCCGCTCAAACTCCTCTTTTGTCATCCTCTGGCCAGCCGGCTCTGATTGTGAGGGGGGCGGAGTATTTGTCATCCTTTGGCTGGCCGACTGTGATTGTGAGGGGAGCTGAACATTATTAGCCGGGCCGCAGGAATAAAAAAAGCAAAGCAAAAACAGGAATAAAAAAAATCTCATATAAATACCTTATCGGGCTTTAGCCGGAAAACTCAAATTGCTTGACGGCTTTATTGAAAGCGTCCTTCATTTGTTTATCTTTTTCTGTCATTTGTCCCTCTTATTGAGATTGAGCTGTTTTATTTTTGCTATATCTTTTAAAACCGACCTGAATCTGTATTTTTCTTAACCTAAAAGCTAAAAAAGTCAACATTGCTTTGGAACAATGCGCTAATCGCTTGGATTAGATAAAGGTATGCCATATCCCCTGATCTGTCCCTGATATTCAGACAATTTGCTAAAATAAGGCAGAAGCAATTTAAAGATTCATTTTATTCATTGGCTGATAGAATACGAAAACTTATTGAAGATGATTATACTCATAAGCCATTCAGAAGCTCTTAGAAATCTCTGTCTCTGTGTTCCGAACAAAAAAAGGCTCAATGTCCTGGCGGACGGGCGAACATGGGACGGCCTGCCGGCTTGATCTGTTTGGTGTGGCGGCTTTTTCTGATAAACCTGTCACTTTTTACTATTTGTTGAGCTGTCAGAATAGCAAAAAAAAGCTTAACAATTTTCCTAAATTTAGGCTCAGAAATTCTTGAACGGAGAAAATACTTGTTTTTTACAGTCATTTCAACAACTTAACCTCTATCAAACAGAGCTTAAGTTGTCATGAACCTATTTTTTATAGTCATTTTAATAGCTTAATTCCTACAGAGCTTAAATCGTCATGAACCTTTTTATATATATATTCTTTTATTTTTAATTCATTACATATCTTAAGAATTATTTTGTTGTTCTCTTTTAGAGCTTTATCTATAAAAATAAATATCTCTGTAAGATCATTTAACATTATTTTTCGTCCATTTGAGGTGCAAAGCGCATAATCATATTTAAAAAAGAATTCATGAGCTAAATAACATCTTTTTTTATTGACTTCTTCTTGTAATAAAAAAATTTTTTCAAATTCAGAAAAGACTAAATCATTTACTATATTTTTTATCTGTTTTATAATTTGTCCTAATGTTTGTTTTTCAAAAGAATTTAACTTTTCATTTAGATTCTTTTCCAACTTCATTATCATTATTTTATCTGGCTTTGTATGTATGTATTTCTTGATGTAAAGTAGAGTATAAAAAGAATGGAGGTCTACTTCGAAAACATTCATATAATAGTAAATCAATCCAAAAAACGCATAAATATCTTTTGGATCTTCATGATCTAATTTAGGGATTTCTAATGTTTGATGTTCTAAAAATTTTAAATCAGTCATTTTTAATATAAAAATTTTATATTAGGCTCATGGCGGCTTAAGGAGCCTATTTTCTCAATATTTTTAATTCATTATATGTCTTAAGAATTATTTTGTTGTTCTCTTTTTCTACATCTTCTTATTATAGGCAAAATTAGTGGCGTTGCATACCTCCCAGCCGTGTCTCTCTAATAAATCAAACTCAGATGCAGATAGTTTTTTTAAATCCGTTTTCATTAAAGCAATTTTTTCGAAATAAACTTGAAATCTTAATTAAGAGGAGACAAGAAAAACTGTCATTTATTATTTATCCATTTGGAATATGCTTGAATATCTATCATGGGAACAGTTGCGTTTAATTGCAATTTTGAAATAAAAAGAAATAAAAATAAAGTTGCTGATTTTTTATTGGTGAAAATCTTATAATCCTGTTTCTTTTTATCATAATGAAAATAACCATGAGACAGAATACAACCTAAATCCAAGCAACTGTTTTCATTTTGTTTTTCTTTTCTAAGAGCTTTTAACAATGATTTCCCTAGAGCAGGCTCCCAATCACTTTCAAAAGTTAATATCCCTCCGTATATATTGATAAGGGGCTTAGGTTTGTATGTTCCTCCTGCATGAGGAATAGGGAGACTGGTTCTATATAATTTTCTAACACTTTCCACTTTTTTTTGAGCATAAGACATTGCTTCAGAATTGATTTTTTGTTTGATCTCAAACACAGCATAAACACTCTCGGCTGGAATAATAGTCGCCTCATTGAATTTAAAAATAAAAGGTGAATATTGCCGATCAAATATCACAATATCTATTTGATCGCTAAAAGCGCCTTTGCTATCAACAACATGAGCTTTCTCCGCTTGATACCGTTTAGGAAGATACTTTTTAAAAATTTTTAGCCATGCTTTTTCTGTTGTGTCCCCTTTTGTAGTTGGATGATAATCTAAGTTTTTATAAGAAGTTTCCAATTTATTCTGTATAGAGCTATGAATAGAGGAAAAAATTTTATCTAAAGAGTATTTTTTCATAAAGATCTTTCTTTAAAAGGAGGTGTGGGAATAATGCCTTTTGCAATCTCTATCGCTCGCTGTGGGCTAATCGCCTTATCAGGATAAGCATCAATTACAATTTTAAATAATAGCCTTTGAGTTAAATCAGAAAATGTAAAACCATAAGGGCGTTTATTATTTTTTCCTGTGATTTCAGCTATAAACTTAATATCTTTTTCAGGAAAATCCAAAGTTTTTAAAAAGGGTTTAAGAAGAGCAAATCGTTGTTCTGTATCAGGGCGTGTAAAAGTTAAAATAACTGTAGAGCGTCTTTTTATAGCAGGATCAAGGGCATTAACTCTATTTGTGCACATTATCACCGCTACGGGTATTTTTTTATTTTTAATTCTGTCAATGCCGCGGATAAAAGCATTGACGCCCGCTCGATCTTCATGGTGCATTTGATCCATTTCCCTTGATTGAGCTAAAGCGTCTGCCTCATCAATGAGAAAAACTAAAGCCCCTTTATATTGATCATTACCTTTTTTTAAGTTTTCAGCATGGGAGATTATACAATCAAAAGCGTTTGATAAAAGTTGAGTCATTTCCCCGACTCGGCCTTGACCACGCGTTGAAAGGCTTAACGGAAATAATGTAATGTCAATTTTCTCTTTTCTTGCCACAGTGTCGCCTATTGTCTCCGCCAATTCAGATTTTCCACAGCCAACATCGCCTTCCAACACAATCAAAGGAGATTTTCTGAAAATCATATCTAAAAAGTTTTTTCCAGCTTGTGAATGATGCTTTTTAATCCATTTTTCCAATCCGGATTGATTGACCATTATGCTGATTGTTTTTGTCAAAACTTTTTTATAATCATTCAATCCTATTAGTTGATCCAACCGATCTTTGCAATCAGGATCAGGATATATGATTCGCTTTTCAAATAATTTATCAATGATTGGCTGATTCATTTAGAAACTTCTTAGACTTTCTCTATATATAGATTGCCCGCCAGAGGAATATGTGAGATCACGGGATAAATATCCATTAAACGATGAGGTTATTCCAACAGTTCGTTGAACTGGAAGTTGACTTTCAAACTTGTCTTGCTCCTCTGATGATAATTTATTCCAAGAGTCATTATACTCTACAACACTGGAAAATCTTGCTCCAGAAACATTTTTTCCGGCACGAACTTTGCCGGGATCATCATCTTTTCCATTATCGTTTGCTAAATCATAGGCTGTATATCTTAATGTTGGCTCAATCCACTCTCCATTTCTTTTAAATCCATAAGTGATACATTTTAGAAAACCAGATTTCAAAAGTATAACAGCTTCAGCATAATATTGAGAGATCAAAAAGTCGGCAGGCTCTCCATACAATCTCTGTATTCGTTTTAAATCCGTTGCAATTTTGCTTGCAAGATATTCTGCTTGAGTCTTTGTAAAGGTTTCAGATTCAGTAAAACTATAAGTCATCATATCCCTCCTTATGTAGAAAAAGCTGGCCCAAAAACTTTTTGCCAATAATATACAGTTTTTTGCTTTGTTGTCGCTATAAGAGCTGAATCAATAGCATCTCCCGCCTCCAGAGCGGCATTAACAATTATATGAGCTTGCTCATTTGTATAAAGCCTTCCCACATTATTGTCCCTATTAACTGGGTCAATAATTTGAACCGGCTCATTAAAACCGCTTGAGCCGCTATAATAATCAAAAAACTCTATTCGCTCCTGTAGATTGCTTTTGGCGATATAAGTGAAAAAATGTTGAAGCGCCTCTGGATAATCAGAAAAATCTAAGCCTTTGTCTAAAAGATGTGCTAATATAAGCTCCGCTATAAAAGATTTGAACTTAAAGTTATTATTTTTTGTTTTTTCTTTTTTTATCCAGAATTTAATCAAACGGACAACCTGTGAAAAATGCTCACACTTGTTTTTTCTCTTTTGTATAAACTCAATATGCCGAAGGATATTAGTTTTCAAAAAAGTTCCGTCCTCTTGACTTACCACAGAGCCATACCAATTAGGATCATCATTATAAAGGATTGGCACAATATCAACATCCAATCCTGTTCCGCGGAATGATACTCTTATGCTGTATGTTTGAGATTTGACTTGGTCAGAGTTGAAATTTGGGAAAGCCTCATGTAACCGTCCGGTTAAATACCGCAATAAATCAGGCACATTGGATATATCCCCTTTTATATAACAAGCGACATCAATATCATTAAGTGTCCGCAAAGCTGTTCCTTTTGCTAAACTGCCGGATAAAATCATTTTCTTTAAACTAAAGTCTGGTTTTTCAGTTAAATAATTCTCTAATTTTTCTCTTAAGCGTTTCGCTTGAGATCGATATTCATTAGCTTTTTCTTTCGGTAAATTAACCCTGTTTTTTGCAAAGCTCAAAATATCTTTATGATCAATATGCTCTTTGGACATTAAATCCTCCTTTTTTGATTATATACACTCTCCATCTTCAAAAAACCATTTATTTAATTTTTTAAAGATAATGTAAAGTTAACAGATCGGAAATACAGGGTCAAGAGAAAAATTGTAAGAAAATGTAATTTTTTTTGTAAATTTTATATTTCCCTTTTGTGAATCGTGTGATAAAATATGTCGCATAGCATAAAAAAAGGGGGGGGAAACATGAAAAACCTCAATAAAGATGCCATAAAACAAAGGATTTCAGCGGAAAGGGAGAAAATGAACTGGACTCAAGCCCAGCTGGCGGAAAAGGCCGGCATCACCCCTGCGGCTGTGTGTCAAATTGAAAAGGGGGACCGTATCCCCACAATTCCCGTTTTGTATAGAATAGCCCAGGTGTTGAGGGTTTCATTGGATTATTTGGCTGGACAAAAAAATTCAGTGGAATTTAAAGATGCTCTGCAAAATCGGGAGCTAAAGACTTTTTTCAGAAAATATCAAAAGCTTGACCAAGAAGACAGAAAATTTATTGAAAAATATGTTCAAGCCATGTCAAAGCAAAAAGTGAGAAACAGTGCATCCTAAATCTGAAGCTATAAAACTTTTGCAAGAATTGGGAATAAAGGAATTGCCCATTGATCCGATAAAAATTATTGAGATTTTAGGAATCTCAAGGATGGAGCATAAACTCAAAAGCATTGAGGGATTTTCAGGCAACTATAAAAACCAATTTTTTATAGGCGTCAATTCCGCAATTAAAGATAAAAGAAGGAAAAATTTTACTTACGCCCATGAGTTAGGGCATTTATGTTTGCACGCTTTCAATCAAACGGGAAACAGTTGCCAAAAACAGGATATAAACAATAATCTAACAGGATCTAAGCAAACGGAAATAAATGCCAATGTGTTTGCAAGCCATTTATTGCTTCCTGAATTTCTAATAAAAGATAAAATTAAAAATCTTGATCCGAGTTGGGAGGAAATTTCTAATTTAGCCAAAATGACAGAAACATCCTTAATAACAATGGCCAGCCGTTTTGTTGAGATGACTGATCATAGCTGTTTATTGGCTGTAATATCCCAAAATAAAAGAATTAAATATTTTAGAAAGTCCTGTCACTGGCGGCTGTATTTTGATATGGACAGCCGATTACTGCATTCTAGATCTTATGCGTATAAATCTTGCAATCGGGAAAATATCCCTGATGATTTTGCAAGTGTCCCAGCCGGCATCTGGCTTTCTGATAAAAGAATATTCTCTGCTTCTAAAATTTTGGAGTGGTCTTTGCCTTTGAATGCTTACGGTGATGTTTTAACTCTTCTATGGGATGAGGAGGATCTTTCAGAAAAAAATGAAAATGAAATCATAAGTCCTTTTTACAATAAAAATAAACTAGGAGGTGTATGGGATCCTCCAACATTTCATAAAAGCAAAAGAAAATCATAACGAAGAGCAAATGGCGGGGCAAGAAGAAGGCGGAGGAGAAGAAAAGCGAATGGTTAAGGCTAGGAAGACGAAGAGCAAATGGCAGGGCAAGAAGGAGTAGTAGTAGAAGGGCAACAAGAAGGAACGGCGTTATATATTTTTACAGCGTCAGAGTTAGTGTTTTTGCAGGCGATCTCCTGAAAATTACTATCGCCTGTTAAATTGTCAGAACAGCCGATAACTTTAAATAAATTGTTGACGCCTTGGTAGAGGTAGAAGTCGCTTTCATAGTTTGTGTATGCGGCTACAATAGCCTCGCTTATTTTTTTGTCTCTGGCGATCCATATCAATAAAGCTTTTGCGGCTTTTTCCTTTTCGCTGGTTGTAGAGAGATCAGAAAGCTCTGTGGCTTTTACCCATGGGGCTATAGAAATATCTAAAAAATCCGCAAAAGCCCGCTCGTCAATGTTTCTTAAATTGCTGTCTGAAGGGTCCCGCAGGGCATCTGAGATATCTTCAAATTCGATGACTGTTCTATAACTAAGCTCCACGCAGGCGTCCACTTTTGCCTCATTTTCATCCTCTCCGTCCTCATCGTAAACATCCTCGCAAATATCTATACAGTCTCCGGCGCTTTCACAACGCCCAGTGGGGCGGCGGCCTGACCTTTTTTTTCTCGCATCTCTCGCCTCTCCCGATTCAGAGGGGAGAATAATTGAAGGAGGCTGGCCTAATCCCGGATCAAAATAACAGGCCGGCATAAAAAGGCTGAGACACACAGCCAAAACTAAAGTTTTTATTTTCATCATATTCCTCTCCTGTTGGCCCTATCACACAAACCGACTATGGGTTGGAGCATTCTATATAATAACATGCAAATCCTCTGAACTTAAAACGCAACCCGGCTGTTGGCTGAGTTTATTATTACACGCAACACCCTTAAACACAAGCTCATTGAAGCTGAGCCTTTACCATTACAAGCCTGCTGATAGGCTGGCTGAACTTTATACGCAACCCGGCTATGGGCTGGCTGAGCCTTACACACAGTCGCCTTATACACGCAAGCTTATTTAAAAGCTGAAACTTTACCATTACAAGCCCGGCTATTGGCTGGCTGCTGAAACTCAACATGCAACCCAGCTATGGGCTGAAATTTACACGCAGTCGCCTCAATACACAAGCTCATTAAAGCTGAGCCTTTACCACTACAAGCCTGCTGATAGGCTGGCTGAGCTTAATACACAACCCGGCTATGGGCTGAGTTTATTATTACACGCAGTCGCCTTAATATACAAGCTCATTGAAGCTGAGCCTTTACCATTACAAGCCTGCTGATAGGCTGGCTGAACTTTATACGCAACCCGGCTATGGGCTGGCTGAGCCTTACACACAGTCGCCTTATACACGCAAGCTTATTTAAAAGCTGAAACTTTACCATTACAAGCCCGGCTATTGGCTAGCTGCTGAAACTCAACATGCAACCCAGCTATGGGCTGAAATTTACACGCAGTCGCCTTAATATACAAGCTCATTTAAGAGCTGAAACTTTACCATTACAAGCCTGCTGATAGGCCGGCTGAACTTAACACATAGCCCGGCTATGGGCTGGAGCATTGGCTGTTATACTCTCCGCTAACCGCCTCAAGGCGAGCCTCCGCCTGCTCCGCCTCAGCTGACGCCAGCTGAGCGGCCTCTTTGGCTTTTTTGGCCTCTTCAGCCCCTTTAAGGGCTAAAACCAGAGCCACTGTTTTTTTTGCTCTCAAACTGGAGCAAATCTCCTCCCTGTTTGCCTCTCCATATACCGGCCACACAAACAAACAAACGAAAAAAAAGAAAATGATTTTCATACCACTCCTCCTGTTAAAAATATAACCCTTTAAATTTATGGCTTTGAACCTTATATATTATGCCCTTATATCCCGCAACTATACAACTATAAACTCGCAAGCAGGCAATTTTTTAAAATGCGGGCTTGCGATTAAAACTTCGCCTATTGTGCCATTATTATTTCAGAGGCCAAGCTTGTTTTTATCGGGACGGGCGTCCTGCCCTCAAACCCGCTGGCGGATAAGGAGCTAAACCAATGGCGGGGAGTTAGCGGGCGCGGAGGAGTTGGTGGCAGAAGAGTTGACGGGCGCAGTGGCGGAGAGTTAGTGGGCGCAGGAGGTTAGCGGCGGCGGCGAAGATCTAAAGTCAGATCTCTGATGTCTCTGGCCAGCTGGTTTCGGCGGGAGCGGGACAGCCGGCGAACATCCCGGCTCAACACTCTTTCATTCGCCACATTGCCGGATCCGCCCCTTTGAATCAAATGCTTAATTCTATCGATATGCGGGCCTCCGGCCAGATTGCTGTAAGCGCGGCCGGAAGGTTCTAACAGACGAAAAGCATGTAAGGCCATCAACTGCCCCGCGTTGTTAAAAACAGGCCCTCCGCTATTACCCCCCCCCACGGGGATGGAGTAAGTGATGCAATTTCTGCAAGTTCCGATAGTTCCCGGATTTTTATTTGTCAAATGCCCTTCCGAGACAGTCCATCGGACCCCGCCAGGGTTTCCCACTGTCCAAAGCTCATCCCTTAACTGCAGTTGGCTTAAACTGCCATGAGAGGGGATAAACGCGCCAGGAAGGCTTTCATCTAATTCCACCAAAGCGATATCATCTGTGGCATCGTGCCATATAACGCTGTCTAATAAAGCTTCTTTATCTGAGCCGGAGCGGGCTGTGACAGCAGTATCTCCAATACTGTATATATGTTTGCCGCCAGAGCTAATAGCTTCGGTAGCAAGGACCACCTCAACAACATGATGATTTGTCAAAACACGATTTCGAGCTTGAAATACTCCGCTCCCTATTAATCCGTCTGTAGAACAGTCTGAACTGCTAGAGTTACAAACGCCTATACAAGTCATGACATTGACATTCCCGGCGCAATTCTCTATACAAGTTCTATGGTCAGAGACAGCATCGTCTGTGTCACAAATTCCCACAGGTGTATAAATATAAACTGTCGAATCTAAATAATTGTCTGTATTGACGCGGGAGCCGCCGCCGGCATTTGAGCCGGAGCCTCCTCCGCTGGATCTTGGCGCGCGGACAGAAACGCTGACAGGACAAACGCTGTTAATTGTCTGGCAATTTGTATTTGATTTATCGGAGTCGCATTTGTCATCAAAAATCTCACAAATAATATGTTTGGCGTAGGAGTTATTTTCCTGATCGGCAATATCCCAAAAAGACAGCCTGTTTCCCACAATGCCCTTATTAACACTTCCGCAAAAACCGGAGCAGGATGATACCGATCTAATTTCACCCAGCAACTCCTCCACCCCCTCATAAAGGTCAAATTCCGTCTCATAGTTTGAATAGGCGGACACAATAGCGTTAGCGACATTCCGCTCTTTGGCTATCCATGTCAGCAAAATTTCAGCATCGCTTCGGCTGGCCCTATCCACCGCCTCCTCCACCCAAGGAGCCACAGAGACATCTAAAAATTTCGAAAAGGCCCGGTGCTCAATATTCCTTAATTTGCTGTCAGAAGGATCTCTCAGCGCCTCCAAGATATCCTTAAACTGGATGGCTGTTTTGTAATTCACCTCCAAGCAGGCCTCCACCTTTCCCTCATCCTCCTCATCTCCATCATCATAAACATCCTCGCACATATTCTCACAGTCCCTGTGCCCTTCGCAGGCTTTAGAGGAGCCGCTGTTTCTGCTCCGGCCTCGGCCTCTTCCGCCTCTCGACCGGCTGGCCGCCGAGTCCGCCTCCGAGGAAAGAACAATGGGAGCGTTATCAAATCCTCCGCCAAAATAACAAGATGGCGTCAAGCTAAAAAAAGCGATTATAGCTAAACTTCTTATTTTCATTACTTCCCCTCGTTTTAATTATTTAAGCTGTTTTAACCGGTTTTTTTATATCTCCTGATCCCTTTTCCTCTTATCAAAGAAATGACAGCTGAAAGAGTTTTCAAAACTTAAACCGGCATAGCCTCCATTTGTTTCCATTTTCACCTTTTGTTTTATCCCCAGATCCGCCCGCCATCACTGAACTTTTTGACACTTCTTAGAGCTGGTTTCGCTCCCGCAGTAATTATTGCAAACTTTGACATCAATTCTTTTGCCGTCCCCCTCAAAATCATTATCTCTTATTTCATCATCCTCAATCAACTCATCCAAATAGCTCCATGTCGCGGATCCATGGATATAACAAGTGGCCTCTCTTCTGGACCTTCGGCCCGGGTCAGCGGAAGTTCGGCAGTTTAAAGCGTTGGATCTATATCCAAAAATTCGGGAGCGGGAGCGCTCCTGTTTTTCCCTGGCGCAAAGCAAATTCAGCTTGCAGTCCTTTGTGCGGCAAGCGGAGCGCAAAATTTTGTAGCCTATCTGAAAAGCGGCCTCGTTATCATCCACAGCGGCTAAATAAAAAAAGCTGTCCTCATTTTGTATCAAGCCCATATTCAAGCCAGTTTCCTCTTTCTGTTTAGCGCCATCCTGAAGCTTCCCCAGCTCTCTAAAAGCCTTTTTCATAACCTCCGATCGCCTGTCCTCCTCTAAAAACACTTCAGCCACGCCCTCATTTAAAGCCACCCAGGCTAAAAAGCTTTTGAGATCCCCCTCGCTCATCCGGTCCTCAACCAAATCGGCCACCAGATCCACATTAATATCCAGCATGCCGGCAATCAGGCCGGGGCTTATCTTCACAGATTCCACTTCGCCAATATTAAGCAAATCAAAAAATCCATCCTCCAGTTTTTCAACCAAAGCCTTTGGCGATTTGTAGCACTTGCCGCGATTCCCCCTAGGGACGGCGGTATCGCAAATAGCCTCGCAAGCCTCACTCTCCCGGCAATCCGGCCCGCCAAAGCCCTCATAATAAAAGCCTCCATCAAATCGAGGCTTAAGCTCAGATGAGATCACCCGCTCCGGGCCTCTTAAACGGCGAATCTCCGCCGATCGGCTATTGCTATTTTCCAAATTGCCCCGCCGATCCTCCCGCCGATCCCTTTTGCTGGAGGCCCCAGAGGCTTTGGCATAAGGATCCTCATAACCGGCCCGGCCGCCACTGCCGACCCCGCCGCCGCAATATAAAAGACTCAGCGCCAAACCAAAAAACAAAAGCTTAAAATATTTCATCATAAAACCTTCAATTTTTATTTTAACAAAAAAACCCTCTAAACAAAATCCCCGCAATATTTTTGGCCCTGCTTAGAGGAGCAAAAAGCCCTGCAAAAATCCCTAAAATTTGTGGAAGGCGATGTTTGCCCCTGATTTAAAATTTGCCGGACATTTTTAAAATCCATAATCTCCTCCCAAATATCGCTGGAATGGCCCGCGCCCGCCCGGCAATATTGCGCCCGCACGCATTTTTGAGCCTCTTCCCCCGAAAAGCCTCCGCATTGAGTTTCCTCAAAGTAATTATCCAGCCAAGCCAGAGCAAAATCATTTTGTTTTAGCCAAGCCAGCTGAATAAAAGTTCGGCCGGCCGCCACTTCCTCCCTCAAAGCCTTTATCGGAGAAACATGCAATTCATTTAAAAAAATCTCCAAAAACAGGAAATTACAATCCTCCTCGCTGATCGTTTTTGCTATTTCCCAATCGCCGGCTATCCACTGGAGAAAAATTTTTGCGGAAACCAAGTCTAAAGACTTAAAAGATCGGGCTAAAGGCTCCAGACTTACATTTAAAAAGACTTTTAAATCAAAAGCGCTGATCTCTTTTAATAAATCCAAATCCCTTTTCAAGACGCGATCATACAGCTTTTCAAACTGATGCGCTTGCGGAGCGGGATACCGGGCGCAATCCCGCTGATCCCCCGCCAGAGAAAAAACGCTGGCGCATATCGGCGCGCAGGAATAATCTAAAGCGCAAGCTTTATCGCCATAAACCTTTTGAGATTGGCTGAGAGCTTGTTTTCTGTCGGGATCCCGCTTTTGGCAGGATTGAAAAAAGGCGGGAGGCTTTTCCTCTCTGGCTCCAAAGGACGCGAGCAATGAGGCTTCATCTCCACAGGAGGACAGAAAAAAACAAGAGGCAAAAAAAATTTTGGCTTTAAACAACAAACCTATTCTGGAGACACAGCTCCCAGAAGATCTGTTGGCAAAAAAAACTTTGGCTTTTTTAAACAACAAACCTATTCTGGAGACACAACTCCCAGAAGATCTGTTGGCAAAAAAAACTTTGGCTTTAAACAACAAACCTATTCTGGAGACACAGCTCCCAGAAGATTTGCTGGCAAAAAAAACTTTGGCTTTTTTAAACAACAAACCTATTCTGGAGACACAACTCCCAGAAGATCTGTTGGCAAAAAAAACTTTGGCTTTAAACAACAAACCTATTCTGGCATATTATCAACTGTGGACACGCCGGGAGTAAGCTCCGCCCCTCCTTTGGAAGACGAAGACGCAAAAGATTTTGATGGGACTTCCGGCCGATTGGCGATCCCGACAAAATCAGCCAAAGGCAAAGTCCATATCAACTGCGATCTCCTGGAGATGTTTAACTTTTTGTAAGCGTTGCCCAGATGAAATTTTATTGTCTTTTCAGCCACACAAAGCCTATTTGCAACTTCTCTGTTGATTAGGCCCTGGAGAACTAAAATAACAACTTCAACCTCTGATTTGGATAGGCTTTTTTGAATAAAATAATCCCTTAAAAATTTTTTGTGTTCCTCTGTTAAAGGCTTCATGGTGTCCCTCCTTGGATTAACAGGTTTAATTAAGCAATAAACACGGGAAAATAATCAAGACTAAATTTGAGAAAACTGGACCTTATGACTGGATATCCCGACAAAATCAGCCAAAGGCAAAGTCCATATCAACTGCGATCTCCTGGAGATGTTTAACTTTTTGTAAGCGTTGCCCAGATGAAATTTTATTGTCTTTTCATCCATACAAAGCCTATCTGCAATTTCCATGTTGATTAGGCCCTGGAGAGCTAAAATAACAACTTCAACCTCTGATTTGGATAGGCTTTTTTGAACAAAATAATCCCTTAAAAATTTTTTGCGCTCTTCTGTTAAAGGCTTCATGGCGCCCCTCCTTGGATTAACAGGTTTAATTTGAGAAAACTGGACCTTATGACTGGATATTCCGACAAAATCAGCCAAAGGCAAAGTCCATATCAACTGCGATCTCCTGGAGATGTTTAACTTTTTGTAAGCGTTGCCCAGATGAAATTTTATTGTCTTTTCATCCATACAAAGCCTATTTGCAACTTCTCTGTTGATTAGGCCCTGGAGAGCTAAAATAACAACTTCAACCTCTGATTTGGATAGGCTTTTTTGAACAAAATAATCCCTTAAAAATTTTTTGCGCTCCTCTGTTAAAGGCTTCATAGCGCCCCCTCCTTGAATTGACAGGTTTAATTAAGCAATAAACACGGGAAAATAATCAAGACTAAATTTACGAAAACTGAATTTTATCACTGAACTTTGTTCGTCAAGTGAGGAGCGGAAGAGCTTGAAGGCTTGATTTTCAGCTCTTTGCCGGCTTTTTCTTGTTTCACTCGCTCTTGCCATTTTTGTATTTGACTCAGGGCTTCTATGGGATTTTGAGTCATTAGGGGGTATTCCAATATCTCCTCTATTAAAGACTGAGCTAGCGCGCTGTCGCTTTCGCGCTGAGTCTCATTGTTCGCTAATGCGTTTTCGATCTGGGAGTCGTTTTCGCGCGATGAGATGTTTTTGCGCGGAGAGGCGGTTTCATGCCGGGAGTTGGCCGCTAATGCGGTTTCGCGCGGAGAGTCGGTTTCGCGCTGGGAGTTGGCCGCTAATGCGGTTTCGCGCGGGGAGATGTTTTTGCGCGGAGAGTCGGTTTCATGCTGGGAGTTGGCCGCTAATGCGGTTTCGCGCGGAGAGGCGGTTTCATGCCGGGAGTTGGCCGCTAATGCATTTTCGCGCTGGGAGTCATTATCCTTTTTAAACAGATCCAACTGCTGAGCTGAACTTTCTAAGGCGGAAGATTCGCGCTCATATAAGAGGCGGCTGGCTCTTTCCACCACAGAAGGGGGGAGGCCGGCTAAACGCGCCACTTGGACTCCATACGATTTGCTGGCCGGCCCTTCCCGCAAAAGATAAAGAAAGCGGATGCCCCCTTTCTCCTCCAAAACAGCCATTGAGATATTGCAAATGGAAGGATTATTTTTGGCCAGCTGAGTCAATTCCTGATAATGAGTGGCCGAAAACAGCAGAGGCCTTTTTTCCGCTGTGAGAAACTCCAAAATGGACTGGGCCAGACTCATCCCGTCAAAAGTGGCTGTGCCCCTTCCAATTTCATCCAAGATAATAAAGCTCTTGTCATCCGCTTTTTCCAAAATCTCCGCTGTCTCCCGCATCTCCACCATAAAAGTTGACAGCCCCCGCGACAGCAAATCACTGGCGCCAATTCGCGTAAACATTTTGTGAAAGAGCGGAAGCTCCGCCCGCTCCGCCGGCACAAAACAGGCGCTTTGAGCCAATAAAACAGTTAAAGCCGCCTGGCGCATTAAAGCGCTTTTCCCGGCCATGTTGGGGCCGGTTAAAATTAAAGTCTGATGGGCCGGCGAGCGAATGGTGTTGGGAACAAACTCATGAAAAGCCTGTTGCTCCAGAGCGGGATGCCGGCTGGCTTTCAGGTGAAAATGATTGGCAAAACGGGGGCGGACATATTTGTTTTCAATAGCCAAAAAAGCAAGAGAGGCGTAAACATCAATTTGACTCCATTTGTCAGAAAGCGCCATCAGCGCGGGCAGCTCCTCTAAAATTTCAGATCTTAAGTCTTGAAAGATCTTACGCTCCATTTCTATCCGCTTAGAGCGGGCGGATAAAATTTTTTCCTCTAAAGCGCTTAGCTCCTCTGTTGTATAGCGCTCAGCGCTCACTAAGGTTTGCTTTCTCCTATAATGAGGAGGCGCTTTGGCGCTGTGAATTTTCCGGATTTCAATATAATAGCCAAACACATTGTTATAGCGGATTTTTAAAGAGGGTATTCCCAGCCGGCTCTGCTCCCTTTTTTCCATTTCCAAAAGATGAGACTGCGCGCTTTGAGCCAAGCCTATCCATTCATCCAACTGAGGGTTTACCCCTTTATTAATAGAGCCGCCATCCTTTAAAAGAGGAGGGCAAGAGGGGGAAATAATATGCTTGATTTTATCCCTTAAGGCTTGAGCCTTCTTCGGCGTTTCGCGTTGGGCGGCGTTTTCGCTCTGGGCTGGGTTTTCACGCTGGGAGTTGGCCGCTAATGCGTTTTCGCGCTGGGAGGGGTTTGAGAGAATCCTCTCTAACTCCAAACCATGATCCAACCACAAAGCCACATTTAAAATGTCTCTGGCATTGCAGTTGGGAAGAGCGGTTTTTCCCAGCTTTCTCTCCCCGTCTCCCATTTGAGCTAAAATTTTTCGCGCCGGCTCTAAAAGCTGGGAGTTGGAAATCCACAAATCAATTTGATCCAATCGCTTTTCAATTTCCTTTTGATCAATTAAAGGGCTTTTTAGCCGCCGCTTTAAAAGCCTGGCTCCACAAGGGGTTTTTGTCCGGTTGACAGCGGAAAACAAAGTGTTTTTAGAAGAGCCCTCATAATTTTTAAAAACCTCCAAATGAGAGTAAAGCTGGCGGGAGCAATACATTTGCCGGCTGAGGCTGAGCTTTTCAAAAGAGTTTAGCATTTTTAGGCTTTCCGCCCCCTGCATGCAATAGACATAATGCAACAGCCTTTGCGCGCTTTCAGGATAAGACTGATATTTTCGCAAGGCTGGGGAGAGGCGCAGAGTCTGTTCCGAGAGGCTTTTGTCAAACACGCTGAAAACAGCTGAGGGGCTTAACAGGGGCTTTTCGCTGAGCTGGTTGGCATAATTTCGCTGAGAGGATTGACTTAAGGGAGGCTGGGAGTATTTTTTTCGCTGAGCTGATGGACATAAAAGGGACTGGGAGTATTTTTTTCGCTGAGCGGAGGTGACAACCAGCTCGCTGGGTTGAAACTGCTCCATCAGTTTGAAAAAATCATCTCTCTCCAAAATCTCATAATAAAACGCTGAGCCTGTGGACAGATCCAAAAAACTGGCGCTTTGCTTATCAAAGGCCATCATATAGTTAGGCGTCAGCTGATCTAAGCTGTCTAAATCGTAGACCATGCCGGGGCTTAAAACTCTGGTCACCGCCCTTTTCACCAGATTTTTGCCGGGCGCGGCCGGCTCCATTTGATCACATATCGCCACATGCAGGCCGGCGGACAGAAGTTTGGAAATAGGGACGGAAATGCTGTGATGGGGCACGCCGCACATTTTTACCTTTAGGCCGGCGGACTTATTCCGATAAGTGAGGGCTATGTTTAAAATAGGGGCCGCTGTCTCAGCGTCTTTGTCGAACATTTCAAAAAAATCCCCCATGCGGAAAAAGAGAATTTTATCCTTATGCTCATTTTTGATTTTTCCGTATTGCTCCATCAACGGAGTGATTTTAGCCATAGCCCCTTATATCAAAAGCAAATTCAGCTGGCATTACGCAACAGCCCAAAATTCTAAATGGGATTTTTAGGGGATTTTTTGAGTTTTAGGGTTTTTTGAGCTGTTTTGGGCTTAAGGGTGTTTTTGAGCTTATAGATTTTGTGGGCTTTGGATTTGGGAGCGGTTTTTGGCTGTGAGTTTTAGGGTTTTTTTAACAGAGGGCTTATTCGTGATCTCCTTTAAGCGCTGGCTGTTTTAGATTTTTTTAAGCTGTTTTGAGCTGTGAATAATAGCCCCGCTTAAAAAGCGCTAAGCCAGCGCGTTTGATAAAAACTGGATTTATAGCAAAATCAAGAGCCGTTTTTGAGCTTTTTGATTGCTTTTTTGGTCAGGCCAGTCACTTCAGAAATAAAGGAAATATTCATCTTTTTCCCCAGCATATTTAAAGCGGCCTTCTCCATGCCTTCCTGCCGGCCCTTTTCCATGCCCTCTTGTCGGCCTTGTTTTAGTATTTGCCGGTTTCTTTGTTGAACTCTCCGCTGAACTTCCTGCTGAGTTCTCCGCTGAATTTCCCGCTGAGCAGCCTTTTGAAACTTCTCTCGGAACTCCTGTTTAATGTCCTCTATTATATCCATATAGCCTCCTTTGTTTAATGAGCCTGTATTGCTTTTGGCAGAACTCTTAAGCCCCGGGATTTATGGGCAAAATCAAGAGCCGTTTTTTAGCTTTTTAATTGCTTTTTTTGTCAGGCCAGTCACTTCAGAAATAAAGGAAATATTCATCTTTTTCCCCAGCATATTTAAAGCGACTTTCTCCATGCCCTTTTCCATGCCCTTTTCCATGCCCTTTTCCATGCCCTCTTGTCGGCCTTGTTTTAGTATTTGCCGGTTTCTTTGTTGAACTCTCCGCTGAACTTCCTGCTGAGTTCTCCGCTGAATTTCCCGCTGAGCAGCCTTTTGAAACTTCTCTCGGAACTCCTGTTTAATGTCCTCTATTATATCCATATAGCCTCCTTTTGTTAATGAGCCTTTTTTAATAGCCTCTTGCTCCAGCTTATTCCATACCTTCCAACGAACCCCCGCTGACATCAAATACTGCCCCACAGCTGTCAACTTCTTCTCATCTCCAGAAAAAACCTTAAATAACGCCAGCAAAATCTCCTTCAGCTCAGCGCTCAATCCACCCTTCAATCCCCTCTTCACATCCCATATCTTGGACAATAAATGCAAAACACGGCCGCTCTTAAACCTCTTGTCCTTAAAAATCCTCCTCACCCTCTCATCACGCGTGTCCAATAAACGGAGTTCGTAGTTTAGCACACTCCGGCGAAAAGAAACAGGAATTTTAGAGAAAAACTCTCCTAAATAAACCTCCTGAAAAGACTTTTTCCATTTCCAAGGCTTTTTTCCGTGATTAAACAAAATGGGAATAACTGTTAAAACCTGATCAGGCTCACTATAGAGTATAGTTTGATACAACAGCATCTGCTTGAAAACCTTTTTAGAAAGCCAGGCCTTATGCTCCCAAATAAACAGGATTTTAATTTGTTTTGAGGGATAGCCTTTAAGGGGGACAGAGAGGATTAAGTCCGCTTTGGCGTGGGGGTGTTTCTCTATTTTGAGTTTTTTCCAGTCGCAGGCTTGAAATTCCTCTTTAGAGAGGGCGAGCTGGCAGAGTTCCCGTGCGAGTTTGAGGTCTGAGTAGATTCTTTTAAAGAACTTGTCGTGGTGGGAGCGGGCGGGTCTGCCTGGGTTTAAGCGCAGGGTTTTAATGAGTTTTTGGCCTTTTTGGGAGCGGCTCTTTTTTAACAAGCTTTTTTGGCTGGGGAGCTTTTTTAATAGGTTTTTGGCTTTTGAAGTTTTTGCTCTTTTTGGCTGGAGAGAGGCTTGGCGCGTAGGCTTTTTAGGCGAATTTGCTCCCTTTTTTAGTTTCTTTAACAGGCGTTTTTTGCGGGGCTGATTTTTTAACAGGTTTTTGGCTGGGGATGTTGAGAGGGCTGATTTACTCTTTGGGTCAATGAGCTTTTTGTCTTTTTTAGAGAAGCTCTTTTTAACGGAGGAGGCTTTCAGAGTTTTTTCTCTTTGTGGCTGGAGGAAGGCTTGGCGAGCGGGGTTTTGCCGGCTCCGCTTTATAGGCGGATTGGCTCCCTGAGCTGGAGGCTTTGCCGGATGGGGATCTTTCTTGAATGAGCGCTTTTGGCTGGGCTGATTTTTTGGGTTTTTAGTCATCATACAAATACATATTGCAAAAAAAGATCCTAAAAAAACGGCGTTTTTTTAAGTTTTAGGGCTGAAAATGGCCGGAGTTTCCGGCATCCGGCAAATTTTTGGCGATTTTTAAACCCGCCTTCAATAAAGCGCTATATTAGCCCAGGAGAAGTTGAATCTAAATATCGACGCGGGAACTGCCGCCGGCATTTTGGCCAAAACCGCTGGAGCTTAGCGTGGACAAAAACTCTGACAGGGTGAGCGCTGTTAATCGGCCGGCATTTTGTATTTGATTTATCGGAACAGGAAGTGTCATCAAAAATCTCACAGATAATATGCCTTAGCTGAGAAGCTGGCCTGTTTTAAGGGCTGCACTTCAAAAATAAAGCTTTTTTTAAATATTTTAGGCCCTTTTTCGCGGATCCGCTCATTATTGTTTTTAAGCCTGAAGGCCATTGTCTATAAGGGCTTGCCCTAATTATCGGAGAGCTTTCAGAGGGGACACATACGCTTTTTCAAGGCGGACAGGCTTGCCCTCAATTCCGCCGGCGCCAGTTATGGCGCGGGAGCCTTCAAAATTGCAGTCTTCTCTCTGAAATGAGAAATCCGATCTAAAACCTTGCTCAGCCACAGCCGCCTGAAAATCCAACCAACTCAAGCCGGAGCTTGTTCAACCACAACTAAAGTCCGCCGGATCAAACCTAGACTTTTGTAAGCCTTATTTAGCGGTTGGACTCATTATTTTTAAGCTCTCTCTATTTATAAGCCGATAATTTTAATCGAGAGGCGCTTTTTATGAAGAATTTTAAAACCCCGCTTTTATTTTTAGGCTTTGCGATTTTGATCGACTGCACGGGTTTTGTCCCTCCGGCCAATTACCAAAACAATTATCCCTCTCAGGGCTATAATCCCAACTACCCGCCTCCCAATGCCCAAAGAGGCTACAATCCCAATTACCCGCCTCAACAGCCCAATGCGCCTCCCCGAAATGATGCTGACTATGACAGAAGAATAACACGGGACGCAGATCGCGACGAAACCTTGAGCAGAAGGCGAAAAGGCAGAACCTGTGAAAACGAAAACAGAAACCACGAGTGCAAACAGCTTTGCAGAACTATGTATCGGCGCCAAAATGACAGGGAGGACTGCGAGGAGCTGACTATTCCTGACATTAACAAAATTTTTGACATTTATGAAGAGCTGGAAAACCCCAGACAGAATAATCTGGAGCAAATGTATCTGGATGATTTAGATGCTTTTCTCAATATCTCCATTGCCGGTTTTGATCGGCTGATCTCACGCTATAACAAAAGAGACGCGAAAGAGGTTTTGCGCTGGCTGGCGGAAAATGATGACGCCGCGGAGCTGGTTAGGGATGAGGATGATGATTTTGAGACTTTTGAGGAGCTTTTAGAGCTGTTGAAATCATTTGAAAGAGCTACAGTGGAAAAGCCTTTTGTGGAAGAGATAGACAACAAAACCTTGTTGGAGCACGCTATGGACGCGGGGAATGAATCCGCTGTGGAATGGTTTTTAGATTATATTTTTCAAACATACCCTGGCTGTGATGACAATAACGACCCCGGGAGGTTGAAATGCCTGACTGTGATGTGCAAAATTGGAGATGGCTTTGAGGATGAGGACTCCCGTGAGGATATGCTGGAGTATTCAGACTTTGAAAGTTTTATTGAAGATGTTATTGACAACCATATCAATCAAACCAATTGGAAGAACCCGCTGAACAACCCTCCTACCACCTTCGACTACCCAGATGTTGAAAGTTTGGAGGAGAAAGGCGGAGACTGGGTAAAAGCACTCTGCGACACTTTAACTTGATGGTTTAATATCCTCCCGCCCTGATTTTTGCCGCATTATCAGCTTAAGACAATCGGCCGGCAAACAGCCTTTGTCACTGCTCCGCCTTAAACAACGCCATTCCACAAATTATAAGCTTAAAACAGACTCCCCCTGCCAATGCTTGTCCACTCTGGCTCAAACACACGCTTTGCCACAGCTCCGATTTAAACAAACATTCCGCCAAATTGTAAGCCTAAGACAGGCGCACGGAAACAGCCTTGTCACAACTCCATTTTAAACAGACATTCCGCTATTATAAGCTTAAAACAGACGCCCCCTGCCAATGCCCTTGCCAACTCTAGCTCAAACACACGCTTTGCCACAGCTGGAATGCGCACCCTGCCCACGCCCGCGGCTTTTTGCCCAACACACGCAAACAGCTTTGTCACTGCTCCGCCTTAAACAGCGCCATTCCACAAATTATAAGCTTAAAACAGGCGCCTCCTCCTATGCCCTCCAGCTGTGTCCGTTTGTTTCCCTCTCCCTTTTATTTTCAAAAAAACCAAAAGCCTGCCGGATACCGGAAATAGCCGGCCAAATCATCCTTAAAACTTAAAAAAAGCGCCGTTTTTTTATACTATTTTTTTGCTATATATATAGTTCGGATATGACAAAAAACCCAAAAAAGAAGTCCAGCCAAAAAAGCAAAAAGCTTATTAAGCCTCTGCGCCTAACAAGCTATCCCTCTGCCACTCGCCGCCGGGTTTTGACTGGGAAAAATCTTGACTTTTTAAGCCAGCGTGATAGGCTTAAGCTAAGGAATTTTTTTTATAGCTTTTAAGGAGAGCGCAAAAATGAGCAATGGAATTACAGCCCCCTCTTTTGATGAGATTCGAGGCATCTTAAAGGATGTGTCAGAGGGCCATAAAATAGCTGAAAAAGAGATGAGGGAGCTAAGATCCCTCCAAGCGGAGACTAGCCGGCAGATGGAAAAGGCTAATGAGGAGACCCGCCGGCAGATAAAGGATATGAGCCGGCAGATGAAGGAGAGTGACCAGCGAATGGAAAAGGTTAATGCGGATCTCAGCCGTCAAATTGCGGAAAACAATAAAAGCCTTAAAAAGGCTAAGGATCTTTTTGAAACTAAATGGGGCTGTTTAGTGGAGTCTTTGGTTGCGGGAAAGCTGATCCAATTGTTAAATGAGCGGGGGATAGAGGTTGGGCGGCTCAGCCAAAGGACAGAATGCAGTTATAAAAGAGAGGATGGGCGAATCCAACAGAAGGAGTTTGACATTATTGCCGTAAATGGGGATGAGGTTGTGGCTGTAGAGGTTAAAACCACTTTAACTCCTGATAAAGTGAGTTATTTTGTGGAGAGCCTCCATGATTTTAGAAAGTATTTTAAGGATCATGTCCATAAGTCCATTTATGGAGCTGTGGCTTATTTGAGGAGCGATTCGGAGGCGCATGTTTTTGCCCAAAGGCAGGGGCTGTTTGTGATTCGCGCCACAGGGGACAGCGCCAGCCTCATTAACACGAAAGATTTTAAGCCAAAGGCTTTTGCTTAATGGCCGGTCAGCTAAAAATCACTGCCAGCGCCTCTTCAACCTAGATCTAAAGCCTTGAAAAGTATTATCTCTTTAAAAAAAATGAAATATTATTTTAAAATTTTCCGGAGGGGCGCTGATAAACAATTGTTGCGGGACAATGGCTAAAATAAAATATCTGATTTTGCTCTCAAGCTTTTTTCTCTTTGTGTCTTGCTCAGGGGATATTGGCTATCTATGGAGCGTGACCCAAGGCCAGTGGGATTTGTTAAGCCGGCGGGTCCCCATTAAAAAGGCTTTACAGAAATATGATCTTTCAGAAGAGGATAAAAAGAAACTTCAGCTGGTTGCGGAAATAAAAGCTTTCGCCCTCAATAAATTGGAGATGAATATCAACAACAGCATTTACACCGATTATGTGCATTTAAATCGGCCTTATGTGACCTATCTTTTAAGAGTTTCTCTGGCTTATGAGCTAAAGGCTCACACATGGCGCTTCCCTATGATTGGCTCTGTCCCTTACAAGGGCTTTTTTTCAAAAAAGGAGCTGGAGGCGGCGGCGGAGGCTTTTCCGCCGGACAAGTATGATATTTACACCAGAGGAGTCAGGGCCTATAGCACTTTAGGCTGGCTGGATGATCCCATTTTATCCAGCATGCTGCGCTATGAGGAGACTGATTTTGTTGTGATGATATTCCATGAGCTGGCCCATACAGTTTTATTTTTTAAAAATCATGTGGATTTTAACGAGCGGTTTGCCGAGTTTTTAGGGCGAAGGGCCGCCATTTTATTTTATTTGGAAAAAGAGGGGGAGCGCTCTGAAACAGTGAAGAGGATCCGCCAAAAATGGGAGGATGAGATTTTGTTCTCCTCTTTTTTAGCTAAAGAGTATAACGTCCTAAATCAATGGTATAAGCAAAACAGGGGAAAGATCACTCCGGAAATCAAATACAAGCGAATCAAGGAGATTCAAAATCGCTTTGCTCAAACCATTCAGCCAAAATTAAAAACAGATCGATACGATTATTTTCAGGATTTAAAGCTGAACAACGCCTTTTTGCTCTCTTATCGGTCTTATAATTATAATATGAAGGAGTTTAATCAGCTCTTCTCCTCTTCCGCTGTGAAAAGCAATGTCAAAACTTTTATCAATTATTGCGCTCAATTTGAGGGAGAGGCGGATCCGGAGGCGGCTCTTCGCAAAACCATCAATTAGCCGGATTTTTTAACAGAGCGCTTGGCTCTAAATCACATAAAGCAAGCTGGCTTTTTTAGCTAAATCTTGAGCCATTTGCCTTTTTTTCGCAGAAACATAATCACCACCGAAAACTATATTTGCATGTCTTCTATGATGACTGCCTCCAGCATCTGCCTCAACTTTTAAATTATTGACTGAAAGCGCGTCTTTAGTTAATATGGATCCAACAGCTTTTAATTCTCGCTTGCTCACAGCGCCTGTTTTTTTGCCTATTTTTAAAATGCAGTCTTTAGCGCAGTTTGTATATCTGATAACTGAAACTGTTTTTTTGGCTTTTGGAGGCATAAAAGCCTGCCTTTTAATTCTTCTCTTCTCTTTAGAAAAATGATTTTTGTCAAAAATATACCTTGCCAAAGGCTCATTATCCAAAACAAAGCCGGGCAACGGTTTTTTATTTTTAATTTTCATAAACAGCTCTTTGCCATACCAAACAAGACTTATTTAGGAAATGTCTTGAGCCAAAAGTTTGATGTGTTGCTAATCGCGCTGAACTTTCCGATTTCATATCTTTCCGCCTGTTTTCGGTCTGCCGGAGGCAGACTGAAGCTGAACTGATAAAAAGGAAGGTTCATGACAACTTAAGCTCTAGCTGATTTTCAACCAAAACGGGCGGCATAAGTTTTCAAAAGATGAGCAAATAATTTTTAAATAACCCGCTTTATTTTTTCAATTATGTCTTTTTTTCCGTAAAAATTTGTTTCGCCACAGCCTTTCGCGCCGGCAATTTCATAATTATATATCAGTTTTTCATCTTTTACTGAGACACTGATAAATGTTTTGTCGGATTTATACCATTCAAAACAAAGGCAACCGTCATTTTCAGGAATAATATCCACGGATTCAGCCAGCAATCTCGACTCAACAAACAAACTTTTGGCAAATTTTAATGATTGAGGCAGAAATTTTAAAGGCTCCGCTCCATAGCCATCCCAATTTTTCTCCTGCCGCTCGTTATAAACATCATAAATTTTATTTATCAAATCTGTTATTGGCTTTTCATAAAAATCAAGCTTTTTATCGCTTAACAGCTCTATATTATTAGCGTATTTTTTAGTTTTAGTCTCAGACATCTTTAACACCTCTGCTATTTTAATATATCAAGGGGGCAATGATTATATTATTGTCTATTTTTAGAAAAAATAACAAGAAAAAAAGCAGTTTTTTTAGAAAAACCTCAAAAATTTTGGGAAATCAGCATTCTTTGAAAATTATACACGCTTGATTTTTCCACACAAAAAACTTAATATACAAAAATGATGAAACAATCAAAAGACGCTGTGAGCCTTATAGCTATTGCCGGCGGATATAAAATTACGGATTTCACTCAAAAAATCCATGATAGTTTTAAAGCGACTGAGATGTCTTCTTATATGGATGGATTAGCTTCTGGACCTTATCATAGAGTGGAGGCAGGACATGATATTCTATTTAACGCAAAATCTATTTATGAAAAATTTGGACTTAAAGGATTAACTAAAGATTTTCCTATAGAGCTGTCCAAAGACGCTTTGTCAAAACATGGCATACCTCTGCCCGGTGTGGAAGGGCTTGTTAATACAGGCATCATTTCTCATAAAACCGGAACAGAATGGCTGTCTATAAATATAGGAGAAATATTTGCGGGCGGACTAGCTATTTATCATACTTATAAACTTGATAAAAAATCCAAGAGAGGCAAATTTGATACAAAAGATGTAATCTGGATTTCTGTAGGCATAGGAGTAAAACTTGTTGCGGGAGCTATTAAAAAAAATCCTTTTTTAATCATTTCAGGTCTGAAGGATGGACATATTTTGTTAAAAAATAGTATTGAGGTTAAAAATTTTATAAAGGATTTTTTAAAGAAAGCTGTCCCTCCAATGATTACAGCCATTGCCACAACCGCTGGAATCGCAAGAGCAACCACTACAGCTGTAGGAGCTTTTGGTGTTGCCTCTACAGGCACAGCCATTTCATCCCTTAGCGGAGCGGCCGCAAGCAAGGCCACTTTAGCTTGGATTGGCGGAGGATCTCTTGCAACTGGCGGGCTTGGCATATTAGGAGGGACTGTTATTTTAATAGGCGGATCTACTCTTATTGGAGTAAGCGCCGGATACTTGACGCTCAAGCTTTTGAAGAAAAAATAAAAGCTCCTAATTAACTACAAGGCCCTACGACCTAAAAGGCCAGGCGGGGGACTTCAAAAAAACGAAAGCGACCGTAAGGCCGCCTCGTACCCACCAGTCGAAACCAATGGGGATGTCACTATCCAGTATCGATGTTTTTTCAGGGTAAGTCAAGGGTCAAAGTGGCACAATAAAACTGCTCAAAGCGGCACAATAAATGGCACAATAAAATAGCTCTCTATAAGCGTGGCTTAAAGCTGAAAAAAAGCTCTCTTGGCCAAACTCTATAAGCGGGGGTTTAAATTAAAAAGGGGGCGATCAGCAAAGCCACTATGGACATGAGCTTAATAATGATATTCATGGAGGGGCCTGTGGTGTCTTTAAAAGGATCTCCCACAGTGTCGCCAATCACAGCGGCGCTATGAGCGCTGGAGCCTTTGGATTCTCCCTCTATATTCCCCTGCTCAATATATTTTTTAGCGTTGTCCCAAGCTCCGCCGGAATTAGCCATAAAAAGAGCCAGTGTCACGCCGGTAAGCAAAGCTCCGGCTAAAGCTCCCCCTAAAGCCGCGGGGCCCAGAGCAAAGCCTATCAGAGCGGGAGCAACAACCGCTGTCAGGCCCGGCAAAATCATTTCCCTCAGCGCCGCCTGAGTGGATATCTCCACACATTTTTTGGTATCCGGCTCCGCCCGGCCTTCTAAAAGGCCGGAAATTTCTCTAAATTGACGGCGAATCTCCTCCACCATTTTTCCGGCGGCCCGCCCAACAGAAGTCATTGTCAAGCTGGCGCAATATAAAACTGTCATGGCCCCTAAAAACAAGCCTGTGACCACTTTAGGATTTGTAATATCCATAGCCACAGAGCCGCCTTTCGCTAAAATAGCCTGCTTAAAAGCGACAAATAAAGCTAAAGCCGTCAGAGCGGCGGAGCCAATGGCAAAGCCTTTGCCTATAGCCGCTGTGGTGTTTCCCAAAGAATCCAGCTTGTCTGTGATGGCTCTCACTTCAGGCCCCAGTTTTGACATTTCAGCAATGCCTCCGGCGTTGTCAGCCACAGGGCCATAAGCGTCAATAGTCATAGTCACCCCCACAGTGGAAAGCATCCCCACAGCGGAAATCGCAATCCCATACAAGCCGCAAAGCCAAAAAGAGCAAAAGATAATGGAGGCGATCAGGAAGAGCGGGATAGCGCAGGATTCCAGCCCCACAGCCACACCGGAAATAATGTTTGTGGCCGATCCGGTTTTAGAGGCTTGAGCCACACGGTAAACCGGCCGTCCCGCTGTGTAAAACTCAGTCGCTTTGCCGATAAGAATGCCTCCCAGCTGGCCGGCTAAAATCACAAAGAAAAGATTGCTCCCCCCGCCAAAAGCAAAAATCAGGCCGGCGGAAAGAGCGAGAAATAAAAGCCCCGCTGTCGCCTCAGAGCCGGCTAAAGCCAGAGAAGGCTTCCATTTTTTAAAAACATTCATACAAAAAATTCCAACAAAAGAGGCCAAAAGCCCCAGAGCGGACAGCCATATTGGAAGAGCGATTAAAACAGAGCGGGAAAGCCCCTCAAACAGCTCAGACACTCTGTCTAAACTCATCGTCACGGCCAAAGTGATGGAAGCCACCATAGCCCCTACATAAGATTCAAAAATATCAGCCCCCATGCCGGCCACATCCCCCACATTGTCCCCAACATTGTCGGCAATCACGCCGGGATTTCTGGGATCATCCTCCGGGATGCCGGCCTCCACCTTTCCCACCAAATCAGATCCCACATCCGCCGCTTTGGTAAAAATCCCTCCGCCCACACGGGCAAAAAGAGCGATAGAGGAGGCCCCCATAGAAAACCCGGAAATCACAGATAAAACGGGCGAGCCTTTTAAAAAAACCTCTAACAGATCCGGCAAAGCTGGCGAAAGGGGAATAGAGGCAAACACTAAAACCCCTAATCCTAAAAGGCCCAGGCTGGCCACGGCCAGCCCCATGACAGCCCCCCCATTAAAAGCCACAAGAAGAGCCTGGCTGATTCCTTTTTCCTTAGCCGCTTGAGCTGTGCGGACATTCCCGCGCGTGGCGGCCTTCATGCCAATAAAGCCGGCTAAAGCGGAGCAGGACGCCCCTAAAAAGAAGGCCAGGCTGACCTTCCATGAAAATCCAAAAAATAAAATGACAGCCACAAGCGAAACAAAAACAGCCAAACGGGCGTATTCCGCCCTTAAAAAGGCCATAGCCCCTAAGTGAATGCTGTCTGAAATTTTTTTCATCCTCTCAGAGCCGGAGGATTGCCTCTTCACATTAAGGTATAATAAATAAGCCAAGCTTAAGCCAGAGAGGCCAAACAAAAAAATAATCAATAAATTTTGAACAGGCAAAAAGGCCATGGTCATGCCCTCCTATGGTTTTATTTACAGCAGTTTTTTAAGTCTTATAAGCGCTTTCCAACTTTTGCAAGATAAAATTTATTTCGTGATCTCAAATATTGTATGACTTTATGAGCGTCCAGCCAAACGGAGCGGGAGTTTGAGAGCGGAGCGGGACCAGCCGGGCGGGAACGGCGCCCCCCGTCAGTTGAACAACTGGAATAAGCTGAAGATTAGCCGAGCAGGGACGGGTGTCCTGCCTTCAAACCCGCCGGCGCCAGCCGTGGCGCGACCAGCTCTCAAAAACAAGCTTGGACTCTGAAAAACTGAAGATCATAATGGGATTTAGGTCAAGAGAGCCAGTCCAACTTATAAAAGGCTCATGAGAACTTAAGAGGTTTATTTTTAATAGAAAAAAAATAAAAAAGCTTGGGGAGCTTGCAATTTCCCTAAACTTAGGCTCAAAAATTCTTGAGCGGAGAAAATACCTGTTTTTTTACAGTCATTTCAAAAACTTAACCTCTATCAAACAGATCTTAAGCTGTCATGAGCTTTTTGGAGTTTACTTTTTTAAAGCTTTAACTTCCTCTTCAGACAAGCCTGTCCATTCTGAGATCTGAGCGGGATCAAGGTTTTTCTTAAGCATTCGCAAAGCTGTTTGCCTCATGCCTTGCTCCATGCCCCGTTGCATGCCCTGCTCTATACCCTGTCGCATGCCCTGCTCTATACCCTGCTCTATGCCTTTTTTCATTCCCCTTTCCTCTGCGCCATCCAGACGAGCTTGCTCATCCCGCCACCTCATCTCCTCATACTCCTCCAATATTTTGGCCTTCTCATCCTCCGAAAGCTTCCGCAAATGCCACATAATACCTCCAAATCCCCCGCCACTGCCAGAGAGCCTCTTAAACTCCAACTCATCCAACTGGGGGGCCTTCTTTAAAAGATAACACCATCTGTCCACATTATCAACCAAATTATCTAAACTCTTCCGAAATTGATCCAGCTGAACCAATACAAGCCTTAAATCCCTCGTCCATAAAATATCCGGCCGAGTGTCGCATCTCAAACTGAATATGCTGTAATGCTCCCTCAGCTCAGGAAATAAAGACCTCCCGCAAAATAATAAGGAATACACCGGCTGAATCCGCTCATACTTCGCCCCTTTTTCCAACTGCGAGCCCAGCAGTCTAGAGGTGTAAAACAATGCCCGAGACCTAAAGTATTTTTCCGGAATCCTCTGCATCTCCACATTGGCTAAGCCTTGACTGTCCAAATCCACACGAATATCCATCAGGCTTTCTTTTTTTGTGAAATCATCAGGCTGAAATTGCTCATCCAACAGCTTGATTTTCTTGATTGCTGTTTTATCAGGGAGAGGGAGAAAGCTGTTCAGCAGATGAATCAGATCATCCTCATATCTTTTAAAATAGTATCTGAAAACCCGATCTTTTTTTAGATCTTTAAGGCGAAACGCTTGGTTTTTCATAATTATTCTCCTTTCTTTTTGTTTGAGATAAGCTCCAGCTATATACACATAGCAAAAAAGATTCCATACCCAGGGGCTGTGGCTTTAAATTGAAATGAAAGGCTAAAAATAAGCGGTTTTCTGGGGGTTTTTTCCGCGATTTTTTCCGGTCAAAATCCGGTTTTTTTCGGTCAAATTTAAGTTTTGAGGATGATTTGGCCGGCTGTTTTCCGGTATCCGGCAGGCTCTTGGCAGTGTTATGACAAAATGAACTGACCCTTTATGAAAAATAAGCTATTTTTTCCGGTCAAGATCCGGTGGCGGGCGGTTGAGGGACAGCCTGTAGGCCGTTTTTATGGCGATTAAATTAAGCCTTGCCTTTTCGCCTCGATGATCAGCTCTCTCTCAAAAACCGGGCAGGCAAAAACAGCGCCGGGCTTTTTTATAAAAATAAAATCCAATTTCCGGCCCTCTTTATGTTTTTTGTCTTGCCGCAAAAGCTTTTTAAACACGGCGGGATAAATTTTTTTTTTGATGTTTTTTACAGGAATCATCCGCCTCATCTCCTCAAAAAGCTTAGAGCTTATAAAGCCGCTGGCCAAGCTCCAGTTTAAGCTAAAAAGCAGGCCATGCAACACAGCCTCTCCATGAGGAAGAGGATAGGCCATTTCCAAAATATGACCCACAGTGTGCCCCAGATTGAGCGCTTTTCTAATCCCGCGGGTTTCCCTGGCGTCTTGTTTAACAATTTTCATTTTAGCCCGAATAGCCGGCCGGAGAAATTTGTCTATAAAACTTAAATGACTCTCTTTTTTTAAGCGATTTAAGAGGCTTTTTTTAGAACCGTCAGGGAGACTCTCTTTTTTTAAGCTTTTAAACTCGCTTGGCTCGCCGGGCGCCTGCCGATCTATAAAGATTAAATGATTCTCTTTTTTTAGGCTCTTATAAAAGCTCCCCCCCTCAATAAATGCGATTTTTATAAGCTCTCCGCAGGCTGATTTTTTAAGCCGAAGGGGATTTTGCTTTAAAAAATCATGGACCACAAAGACAGCTTGCGGAAAATGATAAGAGCCTAAGAGATTTTTTGCGCCTTGAAAATTAACCGCTGTTTTCCCGCCGTGGGCGGAGTCCAGAGCGGCCAGCCATGTCGTGGGGATATGCGCCACAGGCAAGCCTCTTTTGTAAATGGAGGCTAAAAAACCGGTGAGATCAACAAGGCTTCCGCCGCCCAGGCTTATAAAAAGCAAGGAGCTTCTGTCAAAATCCCCGTCTAAAGACACAATTTTTTTTATATGCGAGGAGAGCTTCTCCCAGCTTTTCGCTTTCTCCCCAGAGCTTATATAATAAATTTTTAAACGGCTGTCCGCCCTCCATTTTTTTAATTGGGGGTGAGATCGAAAGCGCTTGTCGCAAAACAAAACAGCTTGCTTGATCTTTAAGCCGGCGGACAAAAATACTTTTTTTAGAGGCGGAAGATGATCAGAAAAAAAAACAGGATTCATGCCCTTAAAAAGTTTGCCCAGCGCCGGCCGGAGCTTTAATAAATTCACATCGGAAACAGGCCGGCAAAAATAACTCGTCTATTTTTTAAACTGAGCTAGCTCTCTTGACCTATTCACAAGGCTAAATCTGTCTTTATTCCAGAGTCCAAGCTTATTTTTATCGGGACGGGTGTCCGGGCCTCGCCCGCTTTTTGCCAGCAGTGGCGCGGGAGCCCTCAAAAACAAACTTGGACTCTGGAAAATTGAAGATCATAATGGAATTTAAGTCAAGAGAGCCAGTCCAATTTATTATTTTTTTAAAGCCACCGGCTAAATGGCAATTAGCTCCATACAAATCCTAAAAAAACGCAAATGCTCTTTCAAAACCGGCTAAATAGCAAAGCGGACAGAAACAAGATAAAACTTATCATATCGCCGATGGTATCTTAAAACATTGAGCTGATTTTTGCCTTTTTTAATGGCTTTTTTAACATCTTCCGCCGCAGTGACTGCCCGCCCATTGACTTGAAAGAGCAAATCCCCCTCTTTTAAGCCTCCCTGAAAAGCCGGTAATCCGCTTTGAACCCGAACAACAATAGGATGCTTGGCCTGCTTGGCCCAAACCGGCAAATTAAAATGCCGGAAAACAGAGTCGCTGGCCGGAGCCATTTGAAAGCCGCCCGGCAGGCTTTGGCCTCTGATTTTTAATTTTTTCTGTTTAGCAGGGGCTGTCTTCCGGGAGAAAAGCGCTGTGTTTTGAGGCGTGATTTTTAACTGGATAGTCCGGCCGTTTCTAATGATTTCCAGGCTAGCCGTTTTCCCAATTTTTGCTTTGCGAACCGCGTGGGGAAGATCTTTTTGCTTTATGATTTTTTTGCCATCAAAAGAGATAATGCGATCTTTAACTTGAACACCCGCTTTTTGCGCCGGGCTTCCGGGCATGACATGAGTCACTATGGCTCCTTTTTGCTCATCATTATAAAAAAACACGCCAATAAACCCTCTCTTCACATATCCAAAGGATTTGAGGTCCGCTAAAACCTCTTTGACATTGTTAATGGGAACAGCAAAACTGATGCCTGTAGCCCCTTTGATAATGGCTTGATTCACGCCGACAGCCTCTCCTTTAAGATTAACCAAAGGGCCTCCGGAGTTGCCCACATTGATGCTGGCGTCCGTCTGAATAAGGGGAAACAAATTTAAGTCGTCAATCTCCCTTTTGACAGCGGAGATGATTCCCTTAGTCATAGTGTGCCCTAAATCATGGGGATTGCCTATGGCGGCCACCCATTCCCCCACTTCCAGCTTTTCGCTGTCCCCCAGAGGCAGAGGCTTTAATTTTTTGTTGGCGCTGACTTTTAAGAGAGCTATATCACTGCCCGTGTCCGCGCCCAAAACTTTTGCGGGATAGCGCCGATCATCCCGGACAAACTGAACCTGTATTTGATCAAAAGGCCGAAACTTTTTAACGCCGCCCGGCCCCTGCTCCTCAGATCCAACAACATGAGCGTTAGTGACAATCAAACCCCGCTTATCCACAATAAAGCCGGAGCCGGCGCCTGTGATTTGAGGCTGGCTGAAAGGCATAAAATAGCCGGGAAAAAGCTGAACCACATCACGGAAGCCCTCTCTTTTGACGGAAATATTAACCACACTGGAGCGCACTTTTTTAGCCAACTTCACAAAAGCCTTAGACGGCTCAGCGGAATGGCCGGCCAGAGGCCAAATTAAACACAGCGTTAAAACCCATTTTTTCATTTCTCCCCCTTTTCCCGCTTTTTCGCATTGATAAATTGAATTTGAAGATCACTGACACAGCCGGCTAACAGCTCTTGCTCCTCTTGGCTTAAGTTGTTTTTTGTTTTCTCCTTTAGCAGGCTTAAAAGATCAATATTATAGCGGGCCATAGCTAAATCCCTGTCTTTTTTGCCGCTCTCGCCCAAACCCATTTTGAGAGCGGCGGAGGAGGCAATAGATAAAACCAAGCTGGAAAACTGCGGCGAAGGCAGGCCCTCGCCCCCCTCCTTTACATTTGTTTTATTTTCCGCCATCAGCTCCTCTTTCGCCTTTAGTTTTTATATACTCAATCAGCCAAATCAATTAAGCTGTTTTGAAAATTCCGCCCCAAATAATAGGGAAAAGCCGTGAGTTTCAAACCAAATCGTATAATACCTCTTCCCATTGGACAATTTACGGGGGATATGCCCCTATCAAGCATTTAACTCTGTCCTTTATTAAGGGCTGGAGGGAAATGTAGCGCCAGCCGGTGGAGTTTGTCAAGGGATTTGTTAAAAAAAGCGGGGCCATAAAAGAGGGAGTTTGAGGAGGGCGCGCGTCCATTAAGCCAGCCAGCCTCCATAAAGCGAGAGCCTTTTGCTGAGCCAGCTTAGGGGCGCCGGACTCTATACGGCCGGCAGAAAGTGATATAAAATTTTGCTCCGCAGTCCCCGGAGCGCCGGACAGAGAGTTTTTGTCCGCTGTGTAAAAAATTCCTCTTGTCGCCAAAGACAAGGCTTTAAAAGCAGTCAGCAAAATCAAATTTTCCCTTTTGCGGGATTTCCTCCTCTTTAAAAAAGAGAAAGGATAAAATAAAAAGCGCAGGAGGCGATCCAAGGACAGCAAAAAGCCGCCGAGAAGAGTTAAAAAAGCTAAATCTCCAGACTGAGCCAACTGCAAGGGATAGGCTAAAAAATGTCTCATTTCCTCTTGAGAAAAGCTCTCTAAAATATCTTCAGACAACACAACAAAAGCTTGACGGCCATAGCTCAAACAAAAAAAAGAGCTGTTTAAAGAGACGGCTTTAAAAAGGCGCATATTGGGAGCGCCCCCTTTGGCTTTTAAGCTCTCAAATGTTTTATAGGCCTTATAGGGATCATCCGCCGGAAACACAGAAAGCGGAATGGCTCTTCTCAAATAAAAGCCGGGCAAATAAAAAAGACATACATTAAAACAGGCGAGAAAGGCAAAAACGGGAATAAAAAACCGGACATCTAAAAAAAAGCTGGCGAGCCAAATAAAGAGGCCATTTAAGCAAAACAAAAATAAAGCTGATTTATAAAATTTCATCCTTAGCCGATCTCCTGAGCCTCTATATATGCCTCTGTATATTCCTCTGTATGCGCCTCTGGTTATGCCCTATATATGCCTCTGTATATTCCTCTGGGATTCAAAAATCCTGAAAACAAAAGCATAGGTCAACATAAAATTTTGCTCAGGCCAACTTAAGATCTGTTTGGCAGAGGTTAATTTATTGAAATGACTGTAAAAAACAAGTATTTTCTCCGCTCCAGAATTTCTGAGCCTGAATTTAGGGAGATTGTTGGGCTTTTTTCTTCTGCCCTGACAGCCTGTTGGCAAATAGCTCTTCTCTTCTGCTCTGACAGCCACAAATAGCTTTTTTCTCAAGAAACAGCAGGAATAAAATCTTAAAAAATATCTGGACAAGAATGGCTGATGGAAAATTGAAGATCATAATGGAATTTAGATCAAGAGAGTTAGCCCCTCTTCAAAAATTTGGGGCAAGGGTATTATTTACGGCCTGCGGCAACCATCGCTTAAAAGAATTTATGAATAAACGCGCCCGCTCATAATTGCTCTTTTTTAAAAGGGCTGGCATTTGAGCCTTCACAATAATAATGGATGATACAGCCTTTTGTGTTTTTTCCGGGAACAAAACTTGTTTTATTCCAAAAAAACAGGTAAAACCCTTGATGATCGCTCTTCCAACGCATAGAGTGAGCGCTTTGGGCAGGGCCAGAGCTTGTTGAGGAAACGCCCCAGGCTTGGCGCAAATGATGGGCGTGTTAATCGGCTGGCCATTTGTATTTGATTTATCGGAGCGGAAAGCTGAATCAAAAATCTCACAGATAATATGCCTTAAAGGCGGGAGAGGAGAACATTATGGCGAAAAACAGCCCGGCGGAGGCTTTTTCTGAAGAATGCCAGGAAATCAGCCAGCTGATTAAAGAGATTAAAAAAGCCATTGTGGGCCAGGAGGAGATGATCCAAAGCCTTTTGATTGGCCTGCTCACAGAAGGGCATATTTTAATTGAGGGTTTGCCGGGGCTGGCGAAAACCCTTTCGGTCTCCACAGTGGCCCAAGCGGTTTCCTTAAAATTCCAAAGAGCGCAATTTACCCCGGATCTTTTGCCCTCAGACATTATCGGCACGATGATTTTCAACTCAGCCACTCAACAGTTCACCCCTAAAAAAGGGCCTGTTTTTACAAACATTCTTTTGGCTGATGAAATCAACAGAGCCCCCGCAAAAGTCCAAAGCGCTCTTTTAGAGGCTATGGAGGAAAAGCAGGTCACCATTGGCGAAACCAGCTATCCCCTGCCGGAGCCTTTTTTGGTTTTAGCCACCCAAAATCCCATAGAGCAGGAGGGGACCTTCATTTTGCCGGAGGCGCAAAGAGATCGCTTTCTTTTTAAAATTAAGGTCAACTACCCAAATGAAAATGAGGAAATGTCCATTCTCAACCTCAGTTTGGAAAGCAGTCAAAAAAATGTGTCGCCTGTGTTAAATGCGGATGAAATTTCAAAAATTCAGAGCCTTATTCAAACAGTCCATATTGACAGGCAAATTAAAAAATACATTGTGGATCTGGTTTTGGCCACCAGAAGCCCTAAGCATTATGGACTCCCGGAGCTGGAGGATTGGATAGAAGTTGGGGCTTCCCCCCGCGCGACAGTCAACTTTCCCAAAGCGGCACGGGCCATGGCGTTTTTTGAGGGGCGAAATTTTGTGTCCATAGACGATGTGAAGAGGCTGGCTTTTCCAATTTTAAGGCACCGCTTGATTATGTCTTATGAGGCTCAAGCCGAAAATATCACAGAAGAGCGCGTCATCAGCGCGATTTTAAAAGGTTTGGAGGCGGAGCGCGTTGGATAAGGAAATATTTAAAAAAGTTCAGCAAATTGACATTCGCCTTCGGAGAAAAACACACTCTTTATTTTCCGGCCAATATCGCTCGGCTTTTAAAAGCCAAGGGATAGCTTTCTCCGATGTGAGGGAGTATGTTCCTGGAGATGATATCCGCTCCATCTCCTGGAGTTTGACAGCTAAAATGTCTAAACCCTACATTAAAATTTTTGAGGAGGACAGAGACGCTCAAATTGTTTTAGCGGTGGATGTCAGCTCCTCTATGGATTTTGGCACAGGCAAACAGTCTAAAAGAGAGGCTCTCAATCTGTTAAGCTCTGTGATAGCTTTTTGCGCTCAAAAAAACAAGGACAGCCTCAGCCTCTTGCTTTTTTCATCTGATGTGGAGCGCTACATTCCTCCTAAAAAGGGGCTTAAGCATTGTTTTCAAATTGTCAGTGAAATTTGCGGCTTTAAAACACGGCTCATTCAGACAGACATGGAAAAAAGCCTCTCCTTTTTATATAAGGTCTTAAAGAAGAAAAGCCATATTTTTATTTTCAGCGATTTTTTGAGCCTGTCCCCTTTTGAAAAGCCTGTGCATAAATTGAGGCAAAAACATGATGTGGCCAGCTTGATTTTTTCTGATTCTTTTGAAAGAGATCTTCCCGGCATGGGATTGATTGATATAGAGGATCTGGAAACCGGAGAGCGCCGAGTTGTGGATTTATCCTCCCCTCTTTTTCAAAAACAATTTAAAGCCTCATTAGAAAAAAGGATTAAAAAAAGAGACAAACAGTTTGCAAAATGCCAATCGGATCAAATTTTTATAGACTGTCAAAAGGATATTTATTTGCCTTTGGCGCGCTTTTTTCAGCGCCAGGGGAAAAAAGCGGGCTGAGTTTTGCCTCTCGCTTTAAAAATTTCCAGCCCCGCGCGCTCTTACGGCCTCAAGCGCTCTTTTTTAGAATCCCGGCTTGCCTTTGGAGGCTATGGCCCCAAGGATGACAAAAAGCGAGTGAGGGCCGAACGCCCTGATAAGGATAAGCTGGAAAATTGAAGATCATAATAGGCTTTACAGCCCCGCTTATAAAATTTCCAGCCCCGCGCGCTCTTACGGCCTGCAACAGCCATCGCTTAAACAAAGCCGGGAACAAACCCGCCGGCTTATAAAGCCCCCCAGACTATTGTCCAATAAAAAAATGTCTCCCCCCTCTCTTAAAGTCTTATTTTTAGGCCTATCGGATTATCTTTATTTTAAAGCTGGGCTTTTAATATAAAATGGGGGCTGTGTTTTACACGATCACGCTCGCCCTGATGTTTTTTTATCCCTCTTTGGCCACAGCCAAAGAAAAGCGCCTGGTTTGCTCCATCACCATCAACTCTGATGATGAGATAAAAACTTTTAAAAAATTTTTGTCCAGTGATGATTTTCAGTTTGTGGAGCTGTTGCCGGCCAAAAAAAACCCGGAAAAAGATCACACTTCCCATTGGTTTGACGAGGCTTGCCAAAAAAATTACAAATGCGATATTTTAGTTGTTTCCGGCCATTTTGGCGGCACATTCTTTGGAGAATCCGACTACACTCTTCCCACAGAGCTGTTAGAGGAAAAAGCCTGCCGCAATCAATGCTCCGGCATTTTATCCCAAGCTAAAGAAATTTTTTTATTTGGCTGCAACACTTTAGCATCAAAGAAAAAAGACAAACGAACCTATAGGGAATACTTGCAAGTCCTGCTGGATGATGGGCTGGCCAAAGAGACCGCGGAAAGAGTGGTGGCCGCCCGCTACTCCCCTTTGGAAACCCCTTTTTACGCCCGGATGAATTTTATTTTTTCCGGCTCCAGCTCCATTTACGGCTTTGAGCAATTAAGCCCGCTGGGGGAGCACATTCGCCCGTCTTTGGAAAAATATTTCCGATCCATCAACAAGGCCTTTGGCAGTTATGCCAATTATCTTCAGACCGGACAGTATAAGCGGCCTCTCAACACGGAGCTGTTTAAATATCTCCCCCGCAACCAATTCTCTTTGAATCAGGCTCATCTCTCTTTATCCGATGAAAGCCCTGAAAAAAGAAAATTCTTTCAAGACAAATGCCTGCTCTATGACAAAAACACAAACAAGCTTCCCCGTAAAATTCAAGCTTTGAGGGATATATTTGAATCCAAACAGGCCGGGTCCGCTTTTTTTGCCATTGACGATTTTTTGGATTACAACAAGAAAACTATGACAGAGGGGCAAGGGCGAAAAACATTTCGCTGGATCCGGACGCATTCCTCTTTCGCTCAAGATTTTCTCTCTTACTATGAGCATTTGAGCTACTTGCCTTATATAAAAATTGTTTATCTGAATATTTTGGAAAAATTTCAATGGATGGATCCTTCAGCTTTGCATATTTACAGGAAAAAGGCTCTGTTGGAGCTGATAAAAAAGCCCAATTATGAGGCTTACGCCTCTTTGATGTCTTTGTTGGGAGGCCATAAAATTCAGCCCCATCATCAATTTTATATATCCAAAAAGGATTTGCCGGATAATTATGCCCGCAGTCTTTATGGCTTGCTGATTTTGCAAAAGCTTAAGGCTTTCGCTCCGGATTTTCAGGAGGATATATTGCAAAACTGTGAGGGCGACACGCAAAGAGCATCCGCCCTCTGCTATCAGGCTTTAAACACCTTGGCGCATATTGGCCCCCATTTAAAGATAGCCCAAAAATCCGCTGAGCTTTTAAATTATAAGGATGAGGAGCTGATTTTTTACACTGTCAGCCTGCTGGGGCAAAGCAAAATTAAAAATTATCAAGCTCATAAAAAAATAGCCTCCCTTATGGCGCACAGCAACCCGCAAATTCGGGAGGAGGCTTTAAAAGCGCTTTGTTTTTTAAAGACTCCCTATCAGGACATTCACACAGACATGGCCCAGCTCCTAGGGAGTTTAGGAGACTCGCCATCCGCAGAGCTGCTGAAAAAGAAAATTCTCAGCAGTTTTAACTGCATAAATGTCAAGAGCGCGTCCGCCCAAAAGCAAATTATACAATACGCGCTGAGGCAGCCCCATGATAAAAATTTTGTGAAACAAGTATTTTCCGCCTTGCAAAACACTTCTGATTTTTCTGATTTTGCCTTGTCCTTTTTTTACCGGCATTTGGAATCCCGCGATGATCCGGAGTTTCTTCTTCTGATAATTGAAATCATCTCCAAAAATAAAAATCTCAAGAGTTTAGGGATTCATTATCGCCTGTTGCAGTTTTATAAGGAAGAATCTGATCTATTAAAACAAAAAGCTCTGGAAAAAATGGCGGGCTTGAGCTGGCTGCATCCTGAAACACAAATTGAGTTTTTACTGGGATATATCGCTTATGACACTAATCCAAAAACCAGAAAGCTGGCTGTAAATGTTTTAAAAAACATTAAAAATTTGCAGGCTAAGGCTTTTCAGCGCATAAAGAGCTTATATCAAGAAAGGGGCATTGAAGAGCTGTCTGTGTTTTTTTTATAAGCTAAGCTGTTCCGTCCGGCTGAGCTTTAAGCTTTCCGCTCCGCCTGCCTGAGTTTTGAGCTGAGCTGTGCTATTAGCCTGAGCCTAAAGCTTTCTGTTCCGCCGGATTTTAGATAAATCAAACCTCATAAAACAAATTTTCTTTAAAATGCTCTATTTTGGCGCTGAAACTGTCTTTAAGAGGCTCTTTTTGACGTTTAAATAATAAGCCCGCGGGCTTATTTGCGGCTCAGCGGAAGGTTTGTTTCCGGCCAAAAGCAATGCGCCCGCCTTTCCCATAAAAACAGGCTCTTTAAATCAAGCTTGATAATAGGGTGAGCGCAAAATAGCGGAGGGTAATTTTTTTCGCAGTTTCCCCTCCAGCCATAAACCCGTCTCAATCAACCCCGCTATCACAGGATCTTTTGGATCTTTGAGAAGATAAACCAGCGCCTCTGTGGGAACATTTCCAGAGGGCGCTTGGGAATAAGGGCATCCGCCCAACCCGCCTAAACTGCCATCAAAACTTCGAATCCCCAGCTGATAAGCCGACCAGACATTGGCCAAAGCCATGCCATGCACATCGTGAAAGTGACAAGCGATTTTATTTGCGGGAATGCGGGCCAGAGCCATTTCCAAAAGGCTTTGAGCCTCCCAAGCTCTAGCCTTTCCGGTGGTGTCGCTAATGGAGATTCTATAAACGCCTAAGTCCTCTATCTTTTTAATCTCCTCCAAAGTTTGAGCCGGCGGAACCGGCCCCTCATAAGGGCAGTGAAAGCAAACGCTCAAATAAGCTCTCACTTTTAGGCTGTTTTCCAGCGCCTGTTTGCAGACCTCTTTATAAATATCATAGCTGTCCTTAACAGAGCAGTTGATATTTTTTTTGGAAAAAGAATCAGTGGCTGACAGAAAAACAGCTATTTCTTTTATTCCGGATTCTAAAGCCCTGTTCAGCCCTTTGAGATTGGGAACCAGGGCGGAAAACTCCGCCTGCTGAGGGATCTCCCCCCGTCTTTGAGCCTCTAAAATATACTGAGCCAGCTGGCCTGTGTCCCGCATTTGCGGCGCCCATTTAGGAGCGACAAAAGAGCCTATCTCAATTCTCTTAAGCCCAATGAGAGACAGCCTTCGGATCAGCTCTTTTTTATCCTCTAAAGCCAAAATAACAGACTCATTTTGAAGGCCGTCTCTGGGGCCGACTTCTAAAATGCTGATTTCATCCATTTCGCTTGCCCTTATTATTAGGTATCGGCATTTGAGCCGAGGCTGTTTAGCCGGCGCCTGTCTGAATTAAAAAGAGTCTGAAAAATAATTCCGCTTAGTATTTTACCCGCATAAGCTTTTTTCCCGAATCCACAAATTGTCCGGCCCGGCAAAAAATCTCCTCCACACGCCCCGCCCGCTCCGCTTTAAAGCTATACTCTATTTTCATGGCTGAGAGAATCAAAAGGCTTTGCCCTTTTTTAACTGTGTCGCCCGCTTTAACAAAAACCTTTTGTATTTTGCCCGGAAGATCCGCCTGTATCAAACCTTGGCTTTTCCTCGGCTGTTTTTGCCTTTTGCTTAACGGAGGCGGGCTTTTCCACAGCCAAGTTTGCCCCTGAAAATGAATCCACAGGCTATTTTTATCCCTGAGCGCGTAAAGCTTGTGGCATTTCCCTTTCCACTCTTTATTTAAAAATTTCATAAACTGAGCCAGCTCTCTTGACCTATTCACGAGCTTAGTTTGTCTTTATTCCAGAGTCCAAGCTTATTTTTACCGGGACGGGCAGACTGCCCTCAAGCTGGCTTGCGCTATCCTTGGCGAGGAATCCCTCAAAGATAAGCTTGGAGTCTGGAAAATTGAAGATCATAATGGGGTTTAGGCCAAGAGAGCCAGTCCAGCTAAAAATTTCATTTTTGGCCTTTTATTAAAAAATCAGCCCAAGGATTAAACCGGAGCCTATCCGCCGGCGCCGGGCGGGACGATCCTTTGAGATCATTAAAAATCTCTTTCATCAGATCTTCAGGAAGGGGACAGGCCAGCTCCCCCCATCCGGAAGAGTGAATTTTTTGCAGACTGTTGATCTCCATTTTATTTTCAATAAACCGGCTGTGCGATAAAAGAAAACTTAAAAAATGAATATTTGTGGATAGGCCAAAAATGATAGTTTGCTCCAAGGCGCTCCTCATTTTTTCTATAGCTCTCACGCGGGAGTCCCCCCAAACAATAATTTTAGATATTAAAGAGTCATAAAAGGGGGAAATTTGATCTCCTGTCCGGTAAGCTGTGTCTACTCTGATATTTTGCCCATAAGGCCATTGGCAAGCCAAAAGAGAGCCTGTGGAGGGAAGAAAGTTTTGAAAAGGATCTTCGGCGCAGACACGGCATTGGATGCTGTGCCCTTGGGGCTGGAGCTTGTTATCCTTAAAAAAAGCGGGCTGGCCCATAGCTGTTAAAATTTGCGCCCGCAGGAAATCCAGCCCATAAATCATTTCTGTCACTGTGTGCTCCACTTGAAGCCTGGTGTTCATTTCCAAAAAATAAAAATTGCCCCCTTGGACTAAAAACTCCAATGTGCCCGCGCCCTGATATTCCACAGAGGAGCACAGCGCCCGGCAGGCCTCCGCCATTCGCTCTTTTATTTTTTTAGGCAAAAGGGAAGGAGCCTCCTCAATAATTTTTTGACGCCTTCTTTGGGAAGAGCAATCCCTGTCCCCTAAAATAAAAATCTCCTTATCCGCTGAAACAAATACTTGAATCTCAATATGCTTGGCGGAATCCATATATTTTTCCAAAAAGATCTCCTCGCTGTTAAAGCTTTGGCGGGCCTCTGAGCGGACCAGAGGAAGCGCTTGCCTCAACTCCTCTTCGTCACGCGCCAGCCGCAGGCCCCGCCCTCCGCCTCCGCCTGCGGGCTTTATCATCAAAGGGTAAGATACCTCTTTAGCTTTTTGAAGGAGAGCGCTCTCTTTGCGAAAATCCACAGCCCGGGCCGGCAAGACAGGAACACCGGCCTTTGCGGCCAACTGCCGGGCTGAGATTTTATTTCCAAAAAGAGAGATGGCGCGAGAGGGAGGGCCAATAAAAACAAGGTTTTTATTTTCACACTGTCCGGCAAAATCAGGATTCTCTGATAAAAAGCCATAGCCGGGATGAATGGCGTCCGCCCCCGCCCCTAAAGCGCCGCTGATGTTGGCCTCAATGTTGAGATAAGATTTTAAAGGATCGGAGGGACCCACGCATACAGCCTCATCGGCCCGCCGGAAAGCCTCATTATGTATATCCCCGGAGGCGTGCAGTAAAACTGTTTTTAGGCCCATCTCCCGGCAAACGGCCAGAATCCTATTGGCAATCTCTCCGCGGCCCGCCACAGCCACTTTTTTTATAACAGCCATTTTCCCCTTATATGGCATAAAGCCCTCAAAATCAAACCGGCCGTAAACTTATGGCTTCCAGAGCCAGCCAAAATAAACAAATTAGCCCCTCTAAACAAATCAAACCAGCATAAACTCATCGCTTCCAGAGACAGCCAAAATAAGCAAATTAGCCCCTCTAAACAAATCAAACCAGCATCAGCCTGTAATTTTCAAAAACAGCGCTATATTGATCTGGACTCTCAACCGGCGCTCTTATATCATAAGCTTATCCACATTAAAAATTTGTTGGGGGAGTTATGAGAATCATTGTAATTTGCGTGATAGCCGCTCTTTTAGCTTGGCGGGGATGGCTGTTCATCCAAAGCCCGGAAACCCTGTTAAAAAAGAAGACTCAAAAGCTCATTTCCATGGCGTCCATAAAAAGCGGCGCTTCAGATTTAGCCTTAATGTCCCATGTATCTCAAATATCTAAATTTATTCATTTTGATGTTCGGGTAAAAGCTGAGTATCAGGGCCAGACTTTGACGGCTAAATCCTTAAATGAGTTTCGCTCTCTGCTTTTTCAATATTTTAAACAGGGGGGAGTTCAGCAGTTGTCTCACAAGGGCTTGACTGTCAAACTGGAAAAAAGCAAAGATCAGGCTCTAGCGCAATTTGACGCCGTTTTTGAAAAACAGACGGAAAATATCGCCTGTAAATTTTTTTTAGAGTGGATAAAGGGAGAAAAATGGCATGTCAAAAAAATTGAGGCGCTGGCTTGCGCCACAGCCTCTTAAAACAGATGGAAACGTCGGCAGGGATTATACCCCATGCCCTTTCCGGCCTTAGCTCAACAGAAAAAATACTATAAATACAGGGATTTTGATTTTTTTAGTATGTCTTAACGGGCCGTTTGACAAAAAATTATAGTCCAACCAATAATTTAAAAAACAGATCTTTTGTCCGGGCAAACTCAGGCCACACTTCTCTCTGAAAAAGAATGTTTTAGGCTGCGGCCTTTGTCCGGCCACACAGCCCCCCTTAAAACAGATGAAAACGCCAACAGGGCCTAGAGGCGGGGAGGCATTTAAAAATCAAATCCAGCTAGCGCAAACCGGCTCTAAAAGAAAGGGAAAATAAAGGCCAGCCCCATTCCTCTAATTGATTGATGACTTGAATCAATGGCAGGCCCTCAATAGCGTGAAAGTCCTCTGTCTCTATTTTTTTAAACAGTTTGACTCCTTGGGATTCAATATGATAACTGCCGGCGCATTTTAAAGGCTTTTCCTGCTGAACATAATTTTTAATTTGCCGGACAGTTAATTTTCTCATGGTCATTTTGCTGGAGCAAAGATAAGAGCGCTTTTTATTTTCCCACAGCATACAAAGCCCTGTCAGCAGATTGTGCGTCCGCCCCTGAAGCTCAACTAAAGTTTGAATAGCCTTTTGCTCCGTATGGGCCTTTCCAAAAAGCCTCCCCCCATAATAAGCCATTTGATCACAGGCGATAATAATGTCCTTTTCATAAACGGATTGAGCCTTTAAAGCCTTTTGCTGAGCCACATTCACGCAAGATATCTCCGGCAATTTGGGATCTATAAATTTATCCTCTGGAATATTGGGAGTGAAAATCTTAAATGAAAAGCCGGTTTTGGCCAGGATTTTCTGTCTGTTAGGGGATTGGCTGGCTAAAATAATCCTCATAGCTTGTTTTTAAGGAATCCTTATATTAAATTCAAGGCAGTTATTGGGCATTTTAAAAAAATACGGGCCGGCCCAGGGCGCTTTTGGCTTTTTTTGAGCTAAAGCGGCGCTCCTCATTTTAGAGGAAAAGGCCCGCGTCCGCAAAATGAATGGGAGGCGCTAAAAAGCATTGGAGCCGGCGGCCAGCCGAAAATTGGCTCAAAAAGCTCTCTTTATAGCTGTTAAAATATGATCACTTACTATCACAAACTGGACCCTTTTTTAATTCAATTTAGCGGAAATTATGGAATACGCTGGTATTCTTTGGCGTATATCGCGGGGGCTGTTTTCGCCTATTTTATCGGGATCTATTTGATCAAAAAAGGCCGTATCCAGCTGGATGTTGACAAGCTGATGGACGCCGTTGGGACGGGGGCTTTAGGGGCTGTTTTAGGGGGCCGTTTAGGCTATTGCGCTTTTTACAGACCAGATCTGTTTGTGTCTTTTGACATCTCTTTTCCCTACTGGGGCCTGCTTAAAATTCATGAAGGGGGGCTTTCCAGCCACGGCGGAATCATTGGATTTTTATTATTTCAGGCGCTGTTCGCCTATCGCCATAAGCTGTCTTTTTTTTCCCTTATGGATTTAGGATCTATAGCCGGCGCCGCGGGAATATTTTTGGGCCGGATAGCCAATTTTATCAATGGAGAGCTTTATGGCCGGATTGTGGAGGGAACAACATGGCTGGCTGTTCGCTTCCCCTCTGAGCTGTATCTTTGGGCCAGCCAGCCCAGCCTTTATAAAGAGCAGTTGCTCTCTCTTAAAAAGCTTCTGCCTGTTTTACAGCCCCTTCCTCAAGATCCTGTGGGGATTCCTAAATCTTATGTTTGGGAAAATTGGGTGGTTCAGGCAGTTGAGGGGGATTTTATCTCCAGCAGGAAGGTCTCTCATATTTGCGGATTAATTGTTGAAAACGCTCATCAGGAATTTGTCCAAAAGCATTTAGAGCCTTTGCTTTTTTTACGCTATCCCTCCCAGCTTTACCAGTCCCTTTTAGGCGGGCTGGCGACTTTTTTAATTATTTGCCTGTTTTGGCTGACGCCCAGAAAAGCCGGTGTGATCGCTTTAGTTTGGGCCAGCAGTTATTTGCTCTTTCGCGTCTTCACAGAATTTTACAGGCAGCCTGATTCCCATATCGGCTTGCAGGTTTTTAATCTCACCAGAGGCCAATGGCTGAGCCTGTCTCTTTATCTTATTGTAATTATTTATGGCTATTTTGTTTATAAGCAAAAGCCCAAAGGATTTGGAAAATTATACTGATGAGGCCGGGACTTTCCTGAAAAATAAAAACCAGCAGGCAAAAGATAAAGCTTTGGAGGAAAGAGGCAAAAGACAAAGCTTTGGGGGAAAGAGAGCGCAAAATGAGAGCTGTTTTGAGCGGGAAACGCCAGCCGGGCAAAATAAAAAGCCAATGAATGTTGAAATTGCGGAAAATATAGTCTATCAGCTGGCCCGCAAGGGCATTTATTCGTTTTGTATATGTCCCGGAGGGCGGATCGCGCCTTTTGTGGAGGTTTTGTCAAAAAGCAAAGGCTTAGAGGTTTTGTCTTTTTTTGAAGAGCGCTCCGCCGGATTTTTCGCTTTAGGCCGGACGGAAAGAGATCGCCGCCCAACAGCTGTGCTCACCACTTCCGGAACCGCTGTGGCGGAGCTGTTGCCCTCTGTGATTGAGGCTTGCTACAGCGCCTGGCCGCTGGCTCTGATCACAGCTGACCGCCCATTAAAGTTTGGACAAAAAGGCTCGCCTCAAACTTTAAAAAACGCTCTTCAGGTTTTAAAGGATTACTGTCAAACCTCTAAAAATATTACGCAGCTCAAAGACGCGGATATTTCAGATTGGCCGGCGGACAAAGGAAGCCTGCATCTCAATGTTTGCTTTGATGAGCCTTTATTGGATAAAGAGGCCCGCTGTTTGGATTTTTCCGGATGGGGAAAAAAAACTGTGTCTATTTGCCCCTCCTTTGATTCGCCTGATAAAAAATCAGCCCCTAAAGAAATCAAAGCGTTTTTTAAAATTTGCAAAAAGCCCTTGCTTTTAGCGGGGAGGCTCAAAGCGGAAGAGCGGACGGCTGTCCAGGATATTTTAATCCATTATACAGGCCCTTTTTACGCTGAGTCTCTATCCTGTCTGGAGAATGGGCCAGGACAGCTGCTCTCCGGGGAGAAAATTCTCAATTACTCTTGGACAAAAAAGGAAATAGATGGGGTCATCCGCCTGGGCGGCATTCCTCGGACCCGCTTTTGGAAAGATTTGGAAAAGCTCAGCCTCCCTGTTTTAAATTTGTCCTCCCCGCCCTTTTACGCGGGCCTATCCCGCCCCTCTTTTAACCAGCCTTTAGGGACATCCAGTGTGAGAGCGCTAAAAACCTGTTTGCTGGCGCTCCCGCCGTTTGGCGATTCTTTAAAAGATTTTGACAGGGAGCAATTAAAAAAATGGAAAGATATTTTAAAAAGCCATCCTCAAAGCGAATACGTCTGGCTCCTCACTTTAAAAAAATCTCTAAAAGGCGACTCCAAAATTTTTTTAGGAAACAGCTCTCCCATTCGGCTGTGGAGCATGGCTGATTTTTGCGAAAAAAAAGGCTTAAGCGTCACAGGCCAAGCGGGCGTAAATGGAATTGATGGCTTGGTTTCCCGCTTTTTAGGCGGATGTGAGGAGCAAAAAAACAATGTGGGCATTTTAGGGGATTTAAGCTTGCTTTATGATATGGCCGGCTTTTGGGGCGCTAAGCGCTGTCCGGCTTGGACTTTAGCTGTGATCAATAATTTTGGCGGTCAAATTTTTTCTCGGCTGTTTAACAATCCCTCCTTTTTAAACACACATAAACTGTCTTTTCACGGTTTAGCTAAAATGTGGGGCTTAAATTACAGCCTTTACAGCCAGCCCTCTTTTTTTAAATGGCCGGATAAGCCCTATAGCCTGGTGGAAATTCGCCCTCAAGCGGAAGACACAAAAGCCTGTTTTAAAAAATATGTCTCACTTTGGGACAGTTTATAACATTAAAACAGAAAAAAATTAAGACTAAAAACCTATCAAAAAATACAGCATTTTTTAAAATTCCTTGAAAATCAAGGCTTTTTTCCAGCCCGTCTATAGGCAGGATAAATTATTGATATGATATTTTTTATAATTTTATGCCATAATAGCGGGAAAAGGAGGCTCAAGCCATGCGCGGCCGGGAAGTGTCTGCATTATTTGAGGCCATGGAGCAAAAAAACTCTTATCTTTTAGAGCTCCATAAGATCAATATGAGTGAATTAGCTCGTTTGGCTGAGGGCTGTATAGATAATTTAGAGGATTTTTACTATTCCAGAGAGCTGTTATTGAATGCGATAAACAAACTGGATGATGAGATTTTTCAGGATAATTGGAATAAAAATTTAAAAATCAGCGCCCTTCACAAACAAAAGCTGGCAGAGCTTTTGAATCTCAAAAAACAGATGGTTTTGTCCATTTTGGATCAGGATTTGACAATTATATCTTTGATTGGCAAAATCAAAAACGGACAAATACTGCAAGCGGCCTCATAGGCCGGCTTTAAAGTTTTTGAGCGCAGGCCCCGCTGGATCTAAAATAACATCCCAGAGGCTTTAGATAATTTTAACAGAAAGCCTCATCCGCTTAGAGACAATACGGACAATTTCCCCCGCGGTTTCCTCTAAGGCTATATCTGTCACATCCAGCACAGGCCATTTATGCTTATGAAACAAAGCCTGTATGGCCTCCACCTCTTTATAAACTTGCTCTCTGCCGGCATAATGGCCGCCCGCCGGATCATAGCCAAACTTTTCCAGCCGGTTTTTTCTGATTTTCAAAAGATAATCCGGATGAATAGTTAAAGCCACTATTTTTTTTTGATCCGCTGTAAACAGCTTTTCCGGAGGCGGGATATTATACACCAAGGGGATATTGGCCACCTTCCAGCCTTTGTTGCTCAAAAAAAGAGAGAGAGGGGTTTTGCTGGTTCGGCTGACGCCCACAAGAATAATATCCGCCATATCTAAATCCTTAGCCCGCTGTCCATCATCATGCTTTAAAAAGAAATCCATAGCCTCGATCCGCTTAAAATAATCCTCATTGACAACCCTTAAAATCCCCGCCTGCTTCTCTTTGCTTTTTAAGGAGAAATCAAAAATATGTATCAAATCCTTTAATAAATCCACCCCTCTAATTTTATGCTTGTCACACAGCTCTCGGATGAGTTTGCGGCTTTCAGATAAAATCAGGGTATAAACCACTAAGCTCTCTTCTTTGTTTTGATTAAATTTTTTGAAAAAATTTTCAATTTGCTCTTTAGTCCTAATGTTTCTGTGTCTGGAGATTCGCACAGTCTCCTCATGCTCATATTGAACTAAAACCGCTTTTAACACGGCCAGAGCTGTCTCGCCTGTGCCATCGGATAACAGCTGAATATTTAACTTTTCCCTCTGGCTCATTTGGCCAACTCTCCTCCAGCGCCGGCTTTAAAGCCCTTGAATATTAACCAGCTAAAGCTCATCTGCCCAGATCTCCTCCGCTACCGGCTTTAAAAACAGCCTATTGAGCGCTGACCGATAAATACAGCTTGAGTTTTAAAAAAAAGCAAGCTGTTTTTTATTATGTGTGTTTTTTCACCTAATTTTTAAGCTAAGCGCTCATTCATGATCTGGTTTTCTGGTTTAAGCGGGGGCGATTTCAGGCTATAAATAATAAACCCAGCTTATAATTTTTTTACTATTATAAAACCCGCATTCTTAATTATTTATTCACCCGGCGAGCTTATTCATGGCCCCTGGTTTAAGCGGAGGCGATTTCAGGCTATAAATAATAAACCCAGCTTATAATTTTTTTACTATTATAAAACCCGCATTCTTAATTATTTATTCACCCGGCGAGCTTATTCATGGCCCCTGGTTTAAGCGGAGGCGATTTCAGGCTATAAATAATAAACCCAGCTTATAATTTTTTTACTATTATAAAACCCGCATTCCTGTTATTTATTCACCTGGCAAGCTTGTTCGTCTGGTTTGAGCGGGGCGGTTTTTTGATCAAGAATATCATTTTCAGCTTGGAAAATTTCAAATCCACGCGTTTTCACTTTACATAAAACAAAACAGGCTTTACAAGATATACTGGTTTGATTTGAAATTTCCGGTTCAAATAATAAGGAAAAGCTGTGAATTTTCAAACACAATCAGTATAATAGATATTGTTTTCGCCTGTTTAATATATTATGCCCTCACATCCAGCAGTCATACACTTTAAAAAATTAACGATGAATCAGTTTTATTTTCTCTCCCTGTCCGGCTCACATCCCGTAATCATACACTTTAAAAAATTAACAGCTGGCTCAAAAATAACCTGCTGTATATGGGCAGAAACAGTTTAAGGCTTGAATGTTTAAATCTTTAAACCATTTTCAAAAATTTCAGCCAGGCTCTGATTTCTGGCTAATTTTTTTTGAGCCTGAAAAAAATATATTTAAGGAAATCAACTGGAGAACAGGCTTTCTTTTGCAAAATCTGAATGAAAAAGAAGGCTGTTCACAGCCTATTTTAATAGACACGCGCAAAATCTTTCCTAATCGCTCCCTGGCCAGCCTTCCATTAAAAAAAGAGCAATGGCTGGCGGACGCTTATAATATTTGGCGGCAGTTGAGCAAACCATCTTTTCGCGTTTTTACCCCATGCAGTGATGGCGGAGAACAGCTCAAGCGCTATTGGCCTCAGCTGGATAGCCTGCATAATCTGTCTTATTATAATGAAAGCCACAGTCCCGCTTAAGCACGGGGCTTTTCTATAAAATTTAGACTCATGGGGATTTATTTACGGCCCCGTCCTGCATTGGCTATTTTTCCAGGGCAAAGCCCGCGCCGCGGATGGCCCCCCAGCGGGAATGTCCGCCCTTCAAAAAGAACAAACTTCCCTCTAAAAAAGAATGTTTCCGCCTAAGAATAAATATCCGGCCTGAAATTTATTGCCTGATGCCGGATCATTGCAAATATTCATTACAAAATTTAAAGTGCGGCATAAAATTTTCAAAATCATTTTGGCTCACAGGCCTGGCGCCTTTCTGGCCCCAACGCAAAAGGACATCTTCTGTTTTTTCTCTCATTAGAATATTATTATGCTGCTGTTGTTTGAGTATAATGCGGTAATGCGTGATGGATCTGTCAAGGTCCGTCGGCATAATGTAAAAGGGCAAGGGCACAGGAGGCGTGCTGACAGGCTTTTGGCCCAACTGGGATTTATCAGTGTAAAAGGGCAAGGGCACAGGAGGCGTGCTGACAGGCTTTTGGCCCAACTGGGATTTATCAGTGTAAAAGGGCAGAGGCACAGGAGGCGCGCTGACAGGCTTTTGGCCCAACTGGGATTTATCAGCTTGTGCGGCGCCGCTCAAAGGAGAGGGCTTTTGGGGGGAATTATGAGCTGGCCCTGGCGGAATATGAGAAAAAATTAATGTATTGTGAGAAAATACGGACGGCTGAACATCCCGAACAGGAAGACACTTCAAAATTTGTTTTTGCTGGAGATCCAAAACATCTTCCATAGAGGAAAGATGGCTGACACGAAATCCGATATAGTTTCCCGTCTGGGCAACAGCTTGAATTTTATAGATAAGCGGTGTGGGAAACGACAGCGGATAAAGAGCGAACGCGTAAGTCTCATTTTTGGAGGAAATGTTTTTTAGAGCGCTAAAATCCATCCTTAGAATTTTATTTTTAAACCTGCCGTCTGAATCCGCCAGCGCTCTAAGAGACAACAGCTGATTTTGCTCCAGAGAGCGGCGCTTATTATGATCCGCCATTGACACAAGGGGCAGATGAGACACAATAAAGCCTGTTAAAATAAGAAATAAAATGTTTTTAGTCATTACAGCTCCTTTCTGTTTATTGCCTTTCTGCCGGCTGAATTAAAATGTTGGCCCGTTTTGAAAAATGATATCCGGCATGGCTCCGGCATATATAGCGAGGCTTGCAGGAATTGACTTCAATCATTTCCCTCAGCCGTTTTATAGTGACATAAATTTTATTGTCATGAATTTCCGGAAAATAATCCTGCTTCCACACTTTTTGAACAATTTGCTCCTTAGAGTAAGACATACCGGGATTTAGCGCCAACAGCTTTAGCAAGTCTATTAAAATAAATTGATTTTTGAGATCAATGCAGCCTTTGTGCTTTTCCACAATCGTATAATCCTGAAAATTAAACACGAGATCATAATTATCTGTCTTTTTCTCCAGCACCGCAAACTCCTGCTGTTTTAGGCTTTCCATATACAGCGCCAAAGGCTTTCTCTCCTTGTTAACATTTTTTTCCGCCAAATTAAAAAGCAGATGAGCCTGTTTTTTGTTGTTGAGTTTTATATGACACCATGCCATAGAGCACAAAATATAGGGAATATAATAAGTGTTGTTTGTTTTATTAGCTGTCTCATAAAGATCCCATAGCCCTCTCTCCGCCTGTGTATACTGTTTCCTATGTTTGATTTCAACAAGCAATTCCATAAATTTTAGCCCCAGCTGTATTTTTTGCGCCTTAGGCTCGCTCTTTGTCAGCTCTTGAAGGATTTGATGATAATTTTGAAGCTCCTGCGTGTTGTCTGTTCGGGAGTGATCCCATTCCACCTCCTTTTTCAGCTGTAAATAGTCAGCTAAAAGGATTTTTAGATTCTTTAATTCCTGAAGGCAATTTTCATAGTCTCCGGTTTCCAAATAATAAATGCTGTAGACATAAAGACAATTTATAATTTGAAACCGCATGTCATTTTGTTTGAGCCGATCACCGGCTTTAATGCAGCGGTCATGCCTGTCAAAAGCCATTTTTAAAGCTGTGTTCAGGCGAGTTTTAGCTTTCTCAAAGTTCTTCTCATTATGTATGCTGTAATAGGCTGACCAGGCCATAATATAAGGAGGAGGGGCCATCTTATGAGCCTGAAGAGTCCGCTCAATATTTTGCTGAAGCTGTTTAGCCTCCTCTATTTCCCCCAGCTCATTTAAGGCTTGGAGCAGGAGCGAGCAGGAGGAAAAATAAGAGGAAAAATCTTTTTCCGCCAAAAAGCTGGACATAGCCTCTTTAATATAAGCCAAGCTTTTTTTAAATTGCCCATTGGCAAAAAGCAGTTGGCCCATTTCCAAATTGTAGGAGGAATCTCTATCTTGCGGCTGTGAGGCGAGAATGGGAGATAAGTTTTCACTTTCCACTTTAGACATTGTGGCAAAAAAATATAAAATCATTAAAAATAAGTCAATGATCAGTCTTTTAGCGCTGGTTTATCGGAAAATTTTTCCCAGTTTTAACAAGCAAACATTTTTCCGTATCTTAAAAAGTCTTAAATCTGGAGGAGGCTTTGCCCTTAAAAAGATCAAACATTTTTCCATATCTTAAAAAGTCTTAAATATAAGACTCCTGGCGTCTTAAGCCAGCTTTCAATGACAGAAAAATTATGATAGCAATAAATTTTTATTATATTTTTGTTTGAGCTGTTGGGGCGGCTTAAAATTTTAAGCTAAGCTATTTGTATTGATTTTATCAGCTATTTATCGCATTATTAAGAATAACTGGAGGTTAAAAATGAGCAATGGAATTACAGCCCACTCTTTTGATGAGATTCGAGGCATCTTAAAGGATGTGTCAGATGGCCATAAATTAGTTGAAAAAGAGATGAGGGAGCTAAGAGCCGCCCAAGCGGAAACTAGCCAGCAGGTGAGGGAGCTAAGAGCCGCCCAAGCGGAGACTAGCCAGCAGATGAAAGAGAATGACCAGCGAATGAAAGAGGCTAATGAGGAGACCCGCCAGCGGATAGAAAAAGTTAATGCGGCTGTTAGCCGTCAAATTGCGGAAAACAGCAAGGAGTTTAACAGACTCCGAAATCTTTTTGAAACCCAGTGGGGCCGTTTAGTGGAGTCTTTGGTTGAGGGAAAGTTAATCCAGCTGTTAAATGAGCGGGGAATAGAGGTTAGGCAGCTCAGCCAAAGGACAGAATGCAGTTATAAAAGAGAGGATGGGCAAATCCAACAGAAGGAGTTTGACATTATTGCCGTAAATGGGGATGAAGTTGTGGCAGTGGAGGTTAAAACCACTTTAACGCCTGATAAAGTGAGTTATTTTGTGGAGAGTCTCCATGATTTTAGAAAGTATTTTAAGGATCATGTCCATAAGTCCATTTATGGGGCTGTGGCGTATTTGAGGAGCGATTCAGAGGCGCATGTTTTTGCCCAAAGGCAGGGTTTGTAATTCGCGCCACAGGGGACAGCGCCAGCCTCATCAACACAAAAGATTTTAAGCCAACGGCTTTTGCTTAGCTCGCGAGTTTTAAGCGCCCGCTTTTTTTGGGGTTTTTTTGAAAAACCCGCTTTTTTTCCTATGTTTTTGGTTTGTATGCGAAGTCTGGCAATAATTCTTAAAATTTTACGGGTTCTTGTATGGGGAAAAAATGCTGAACAATAGAGCCAAAAAGGTTTAAAATAAAGCCTAGCCAGTATACTCTGAAACCTTACATTAGCCACAGCCCTAAGTTCGCCCTTTGGAAAGTGAAAAAAGCTTGAAACCCTCAAAAATAAAGCTTTTTTTAAAATCTTCTCAGGAATTTGGACATACTAGGTCTGTCAAAAACTAATACAATCAAGGATTTTGACTCGCTGTGTTAACTAAGGGGAAACTCAAGTCAAACCTACCGCCCGTCAAATCTAATAAAATAAAGAGATTTTGGGGATTATATATTTGACACAGCATTTTTTGAAGCTCTGAGCGGTTTATGCCCGGAAAAAATTAAGCAAAATCAACACTTTATATTATTAACTATCTGTTTTCTTATTAAATTCAATATTTTGGACACGCTTTTTGAGCGAAATCATTAAAACATCCTATAAGCCTTATATTTAAAGGCTATCACAGGTTTTTTTCTGTGTTGGGCGCATAATTTCTAAGATTTTTGCGATAAATTTAATTTTTTCCTTAAGTTTTTTTTAAAACAGCCGATTGTAATGTATAGAAAGGAGGAAAAAACATGAAAAACATTAAAAAAACCCTAAAACATCTCTGGCAGGACGAATCCGGTCAAGGCGCTATGGAGTATATCCTTCTCGCGGTCGTGATTGGCGTTATAGTCATTGCTTTTAAAGATAAGATTGTAGGCATCATCGAAAAACAAACCGAGGGAATGGGCGGAAAATTACAAAAAGCTATGGGCAACATTGGCGGCGCTAAAGGCATATAAACTGATGGAAAATGGGCTGGCGTTTTTCGCCGGCTTTAAAATAACTGCCACAGCGCCTGCAAATAGCTTGGCTCTAATAGCGCCTGTCGCTGGCTTTAAAAGAGGAAGATGGGCTGGCGCCTTCCGCCGGCTTTAGAGGATTACAATGGTTATTGAATATATGCTGACACTGCTGATTTCCGCCATGATTTTAGCTGGCGCGTTTAGCTTTGGAAAGGGGCCTGTCGGCATGTTCCAAAAAAACACCCCCTATCTGGCATGGAAAGTGGAGAATCATCTTGAAACCGGCGATAAAAAGTTCAGATCCGAGTGGAAGAGGCCGGACTGAAACCGAATAAGCGCAGTCTTTCTCTTGAGATAAAAAGGCTAACCCGCGCTTTTTTACGGCACAGCGCCCCTGCCCTCCAACCCGCCATCGCCAGCCTTACAGCAAAGCCTTCAAAATAACGGGATAGGCCAAGAGAGCCAGACCGGCTTAAATTGCCAAAAACCAGATAACGGGAACAGGCCAAGAGAGCCAGACCGGCTTAAATTGCCAAAAACCAGATAACAGGAACAGGCCAAGAGAGCCAGACCGGCTTACACTGCCGGAGGCTGGACAAAAGACTTGGCTAAAACAATAATTTATCAAAAATTTAAGACGCTAGGGCAAACAGCCGATAAATAAAACGGATTTCATTTTTAGAGGACAGACAATGAAAAAGTTTTTTTTCTCTATTTTAGCGGGCGGCGCTTTGTTATGCGCCTTAAACTGCAATCGTGAGTCTGTTCATGTGGAAAAAGGGGGAGAAGGCCCCTCCCCAGCTCCCACTCACTCGCCTGGAAAGCCCGCAAAACCGACGTATGTGTATGGCAATTACTTTCAAACGCAAGATTCCTCCGCTTATAAAACTCTTTTGTCAGCCTGCCGGCGGTGTGGAGAAAAAAGGCTCATCATAAACCCTTATGGCGGGGGGGCCTCTTATCAGAGATTTTGGACTCTCGAAGGCAGTCCTATCCGCTGTGACAGCTGGAATTCTGAAGGCTATATACAAATTGCCTTTGCTGAAAAGAGATTGCCCACAACAGCCACTGTCTCCATTCAGCCAAAGTTTACCGGGACGCACGGCACAGTTAACCCCTGGGGAAGCCCTTTTGAAATCACCGCCCAAGCCAAAGCCATCAATAAAAATAAGGGCTTTCAAATTTTGATACAGCCAAAAAATTTTGGAGGGATTTCCCGCTTAGACATACACTCCAGCTATTCCAACCATGTCAAACAGCCTGAGGGATTAGATGTCACTGTCGAATATGGAGAGCAAAATAGGTCAACCATTATCTCAGAGAGGCTGAAAAAGCAAACCGGCAAACCAGTGAGAAAATCTCATTATAATTGCGATGTTTACCCTAATTGACCGGTCTCCCGCTATTGACCGGTCTCCAGCTATTGACCGGTCTCCAGCTATTGACTGGTTCTCCAGCTATTGACCGGTCTCCAGCTATTGACTGGATTTCCGCTATTGACTGGATTTTCCGCTAAAAAACAAGCCTATTTGCTGTTTAAATTTAATTTTTTTGAATTTATTTAAAAAAATCGCTTGATTTTTCAAGCAAATTATCAAAAATAGGCTTTGATATTATAAACATTAACAGAAAGAGGGCTATTATGAATAAAGCGGAAGCTATAAACAAAATCGCGGAGCAAACGGAGCTATCCAAAGCGGATGTGGAAAAAATCATATCTTGTTTTTTTGACACAGTGAAAAGCGCTTTAAAGGGCAAGCAAAATGTCCGGCTTGTCGGCTTTGGCACTTTTTCAGCTACTAAAAGAAAAGCCAGAGTGGGGCGCAATCCTCAAACAGGCCAGCAAATAGAGATTCCCGCTTGCTATTACCCTAAATTTAAACCCGGCAAAGAGTTTAAAGAATATCTTAACTGAAAACTCCATTCATTGGAAAATTCAGCTTTGAGCCTCTTTCTTGTTGAGCGGAGCAGGAAGGAATCAAATGAAAAATCGCTTTTGGCTGAAACAGGCCTTTTTTGCGGGACTGGCTGTGCTCTCGCTCAGTTGCGCGTCCATCAAAAAAAAAGCTCTGAGCGCCTATTTAAAAAGCTTTCAAGACAAAAAAGCTGAGGGTGTGAAGTGGGCCAGCCCCCCCTCTCCCTATAAGCTTCAGCCCCATTCCACTTTGGACGCTTTATGGCGGAACTCTAAAACAGGAAGCTCTATCTCTTATTTTTCCAACTGCTCAAAAACGCCAAAAGCTTTGGAGGCTTTTCAAAAGGACTCATTTCCTCAGGATTTAAAATACAAACTGCTTAAACAAACCAAAACTCAAGGAGGGCTTTATTCGATTTTGGAAATATCAGAATACCCGCAGAAAGTTTATAGCGGAGTTTTCACCGTGAAAAAAGGGGACTGCCATTTTAATATCAACTTAGTAGCCGGCTCTCACCCCTCCTTTAAGCGAGAGGAGCCTGTGTTTAAAGCTTTTATACGGAGCTTTCGCCTAAAATGAAAAGATCGATTCAAATTTTAAGCGAGGCTCTATATTTTATCCAGAGCTTTTTGTCTTTATGCCGTTTGGTGTTTTCCAGCTGCTGGAAAAGGCCATTTTATTATCGCCTCATTATCAAAAACATGTATGATTTTGGATACCGCTCTCTGTTTATTATCATCTCTTTTGGAATCACTATTGGCGTTGTTTCGACTCTCCATATTGGTTTGTCTTTGGCAAAATACGGCGCCAAGCTTTATGTCCCCAAGACTATAATACTCGCTTTGTTTTCTGAAGTGGGCACAGTTTTGGCTATTTTTGTGCTGGCCGGAAAAATTGGGGCCGGAATAGCCTCTGAGATCGCCTCCATGAAGGTGACCGAGCAATTAGACGCTTTGAGGGCTTTGGGGGTGTCGCCTATAAAAAGAGTGGTGGCTCCCAAAGTGATCGCCTGTTTGATTATCATTCCCATCCTCTCCCTTATTTTAAACACTATCGCCTTTTTAACCAGCGCCTATATTGGCCACACAGAATTGCAGTTGGATCCCATTGATTTTTTAGCCCGAGGGCTATATACCCCGCCTTTAATTTTTTTCCTTTTTGGAGTATTTAAAACCTTTGTTTTCTCTCTTTTTATTGCCGTCACCTCCTGCCATTACGGCCTGAATGCCGTCAGAAGCTCTTATGAGGTGGGGCGCAATACCATGCGGGCGATTGTAGTGTCTTTTATTCTTATTATTTTTGGAGACCTTTTATTGACAAAATTTTATTATGGCTTTTTGCATCCTTATGAGGGGTGGTAAAATAGCTCCCCCATTAAAAAACTAAACCGCAAAATAAAGGAAACATGAAAAACAAAAATTTAATCGAGGTTAAAAATTTCCATGTCGCTTATGGGGATAAAGCGGCTCTAAGGGACTTAAATTTCACTGTCCGGGAAAAGGAGCGCTTGACTATTTTAGGAGAGTCAGGAGCCGACAAAACAGCTCATATCCCCCATTAAAAAACTAAACCGCAAAATAAAGGAAACATGAAAAACAAAAATTTAATCGAGGTTAAAAATTTCCATGTCGCTTATGGGGATAAAGCGGCTCTAAGGGACTTAAATTTCACTGTCCGGGAAAAGGAGCGCTTGACTATTTTAGGAGAGTCAGGAGCCGACAAAACAGCTCATATCCCCCATTAAAAAACTAAACCGCAAAATAAAGGAAACATGAAAAACAAAAATTTAATCGAGGTTAAAAATTTCCATGTCGCTTATGGGGACAAAGTGGCTCTAAGGGACTTAAATTTCACTGTCCGGGAAAAGGAGCGCTTGACTATTTTAGGAGAGTCAGGAGCCGACAAAACAGCTCATATCCCCCATTAAAAAACTAAACCGCAAAATAAAGGAAACATGAAAAACAAAAATTTAATCGAGGTTAAAAATTTCCATGTCGCTTATGGGGACAAAGTGGTTTTAAGGGACTTAAATTTCACTGTCCGGGAAAAGGAGTGCTTGACTATTTTAGGAGAGTCAGGAGCCGGCAAAACGACCATTCTCCGATCCATTATTGGCTTAAAAAGGCCAACACAGGGCGATGTGTTTGTAGAAGGTGAAAATGTGGTCCGTATGGGCGAGGAGCAGTTGATTTCTGTCAGAAAAAAAGTGGCTTACGCCTTTCAAAATGGGGCTTTATTTGATTCCATGACAGTGTTTGAGAATTTAGCCTTCCCTTTGTTAGAGCACAGCGCCATTCGCGGCCAGGCTCTTAAAAAGCGGGTGAGCGCTGAATTAGAGGAGTTTGAATTGGGGGGAACGCAAAATCTTTATCCCGCAGAGCTGTCTGGAGGCATGAAAAAAAGAGTTGGCATTGCCCGCTCTATGATGCTAAAGCCTAAAATGATACTTTATGATGAGCCTACAGTGAGCTTGGATCCTTATAATACAGCCAATTTAGTCAAAACCATGCTCAAATTAAAAAGAAGAGGGACAACATCTGTATTAGTGACCCATAATATGTCAGTCGCCTTAAAAATTTCGGACAGAATCGCCTTGCTGTCCAATGGCAAATTTTCAGCCATAGGGACTCCAAAAACTGTGGAAAAAGATTATAATATTCTATTAAAAAACTTTATAGAGGGAGTTAAAGGAGGAAATCTCAAATGAAAAATTTTTTTCTCAAAGAAATAACAGTATGGCTGATTATTTTTATTGGCCTGGTTATTTTTTTCATTTTCACTTATATTATCGCAACCAATAAAAGCAGTTTTCTAAACGCTTTTATAATCTATAAAACCCGTCTGGCTGAATCTGAGGGGCTTTATGTTGGCACAAAAGTCACCCTCCATGGAATGAATACAGGAAATATTATTAAAACCGTTTTTTTGCCTGATGGAAACATAGAGGCTCACTTTAGTGTCAGAAAAAGCCATGCTTTTGGAGTGACCAAATCCAGTGTCGCTCAATTAAAAAATTCTGGAGTTTTAGGCGATCGCTTTATCAATATTGTCACCAAAGATTTATCCGCTCCCCGTCTGAAAAAAGGAGATCTGGTTCCTTATGAAAAAGCCCCCTCTCTTTTGTCTCTTTTGACAGGGAAAGAGAAAGGCGCTAAAAAATCCATTCAGGGCATTGTCTCTGAGATAGATGATCTGCTGAAGCATATCAAAACGGATGGAGTGCCCGGCCTGCTGTCTCAAAGCCAGCGGAAAGACTTAACACAAATATTAAAAAGCGCAAAAAACATTTTACAAAAAGTGGAAAGCGGCCAAGGGACATTAGGAGCCTTGGTTAATGATCGCGCTCTATACAACAGATTGCTTGTTCTTTTAGGCCACCGGCCAAAAAACAATTATCTAAAAGAGCTGTCCCGCCAATCCCAACAACAGCCCAATCAATAAAAATACCGGCGCCCGCGTGTCTTTTTTAGCGGTTGAGAGCTTTAGCCCCGCCTCTCCACTCTCAAAACGATTTTCTGGATTTTTCTATCAGGAAAATGGCGGTTAATTTTCTTTTTTAGCGCTTCCCTCGCAAAATGAATATCTTGCAGGCTGGCTGAATCCGACAGAGCTAAAATAAGCTCCTGATTTTTAAACTGAACAGGAGAGGCCGCGCCGGCAATCTCCTCTCCCGCCAAATGTCTCCAATTTTGCCGGAGCTGAAATAAAAAGTAAATTTCTGAAAAAACAGATTTTGAGTCTTTAAAAAGATTTTCCAAAACAGCGGATAGAGGAATGAGAGGCGCTTTCATCGCATATTAGCCTATATTACCCTCCCCCTTTTGTCATTGTAATAATTAAAAAAGCCGGAGGCCTTATTTTCGGCCTGAAATATGCTTTTTTAGGGAATACAGCATTCATAAGGTTTTACGGCTAAAAAAACAAAGTCCGGCATAAAAACTTCCTGCAACTCTAAAAAACAGGTCAAAAAAGCCTCATTATTGGACAATCTACAGCCTTATTCTCAGCCTAAAAACATTCTTTTAGGGATGATTTAAACCCTTTTTTGCGTTCTACAGCATTTATTTGTGGCCTGAAATATGCTTTTTTCAAGGGAAAGCCCTGTAATTATAGGCTTTTTTTATAATTTGAAAAAAAATGAAAAACCCCCACACAAAAAACAAAAAATTTGATATAATTAACAGGCAAGCTGTTCATAAAAAAATAAGGAGGGGTTTCGTGGAACATATTAGTTTAAAGGCTCATAACTATAAATACAGTGAAAAACAAGGCAAAACAATAAAAAACAAATTGGAATTTTTATCAAAGCAAATTCCCTGCAATTCCCGCATTTTTTTAGATTTTGAATATAAAGATAAAGCTTTCAGCGGAAAGCTCATGGTGAATTTTAACGGGAAAAGCTTTTTTTCAACAGACAAGGATGAGATGTTAGCCTCTTTGACCGGCTCCCTTTGCAAAAAAATCCAAAAACAAGTGATGAAATGGAAAAAATCCAGAACTTTAGAGGAAATTACCGGCATTATAGCTCTTAAGCCCTCTGCGCAAAAAAAAACCGCAAACGGCCTCAGCGCCTATAGAAAAATCAGCTAAAGGCGATTGAGCATAAGCTCAAAAATTTTATTGATTGTTTTGCGATTAGTTTTAGATAAAGAAGCTAATTGAGCTGTCAGATCGGCTGAAAAAAGCTTAACAATTTCCCTAAATTTAGGCTCAGAAATCCTTGAACAAAGAAAATACTTATTTTTTACAGTCATTTCAAAGGCTTAACCTCTATCAAACAGATCTTAAGTTGTCATGTGAGCCTGAGAAAAGGAGCTGGGGAACTGCTTTTCCTATCATTAAAAGCTGGCTTAAGGCGTCATGAGCCTTGTTTTAATGATTGAGAAAAACAGGCGCAATTCACTTATCCGCTATATAAGATTCTGATTTTTAGATGAATCATACAGGATAAACTTCAATTTTATCATTGTTCAACTCAAAGCGAAGTATATTTTCAATCGCCTCCAAAGTTCCCATATAAGAGCTGGGACAGCCCCCGCAAGCCCCCTGATAGGCAATCTCCACTTTGTTGCCCTCAAAAGAGATAATCTCCAAATCTCCTCCATCCGCTTGAAGCCCCGGGCGAATGGAGCGATCCAATATCTCCTCCGCTCTTTTGCGCATTTCAGAAAATTGGGCTGGATTCCGCTTTTTCTTTTTCCCCTCTTCAGGGGCTGAAAACTCCGCGCTATGATCCGCTCCAAAATTTTTAATGATGCTTATAGCTTGTTTCTCTATCTCTTCAAAATCAAGAGTCCCATTATGGCTTAAGGTGATTTGATTTTCAAAAGCATGGATTTGATGAACTCCGGAAATATTAAAAAGATTAAAAAAAAGAGGGACATGGCCCGCCTCCTCCTTTTTTGCAAAAGAGGCTTTTCCCTCTGATTTTATGGGAAAATTAACAGCCAGCTTTATAGCCAGCGGATTAGGGGTTCTCATCACGCGAATTAAAATATCTTTTGCGGAAATATGCATAAAAGCCTCTCATTCTGCCGGACTTGAGCCTTCCTGTTTTTTTGTTTCACTCCCTCGCGGTTTTTAATCATATACTTCCACTGGCTGAGGATCACCCTCTGAACAGATTTAGTTGGCGCGCAACCCTCATTTATTGACTCCTTTTTAAGATTTTTCAAGCCTTTTTGACAACTGGCTTATAAAATCTGAGGCTCATGGCGCTATTCTTAGCTTAAAACATTCTGTTTCAGAGGAAATACAGAGCTTTTTAGGCACAGCGCGCCCCTGCGCTCAAACCCGCCGGCTTGAAATTTTACAGTTTGACCCAAAATCCGCTTTTTGAGAGCAAAAAGCCGTGAAAACTCAAAAACCGATCAGTATAATGTAAACAACATGAAAATCGCCACTTGGAATGTTAACGGCTTACGCGCCTCTTTTGACAAAGGCCTTTTGTATTTTGCGAAAAAAGCCTCCCCGGATATTTTATGCGTTCAGGAGACAAAAGCTCATCCTGAGCAGTTGGAGGACACAAAAAGAAATTTTTACCCCTATAGCTATTGGTCTGTTTGCGGAAGAAAAAAGGGCTATTCCGGCACAGCTGTTTTTAGCAAAAAGCCGGCGGAGCGCGTCCAGCGGGGCATAGGCATTAAAAAGTTTGATTGGGAGGGGCGCGTCCTTATTTTTGAGCGGGAGAATTTTATTTTGCTCAGCATTTATTTTCCCAATGGGGCTTTAACCCCGCAAAGACATTTATTCAAGCAAGAGTTTTTAAAGAGACTCTCCTTTTTTTTGGAGGAATTAAAAACCAGATCAAAAAAAGAGCTGATCATTGTGGGCGATTATAATGTGGCTTACAAAGATATTGATGTTTATTCGCCGGAGACCCTTCAAAATACGAGCGGATTTTTATCGGAGGAAAGGCGATGGTTTCAGGATTTTTTAAATAAAGGCTATGTGGATGTCTATCGCCATTTTTATCCCGACAAGGCCGGCGCCTACACCTGGTGGTCTTTGAGGGAAAGGGCCAGAGCCAAAAACCAAGGCTGGAGAATTGATCATATCTGTATCACTGAGAATTTAAAATCCAAAGTGAAGTCCATAGAGATCTGCGATAGGCAAATGGGATCCGATCACTGCCCTTTGCTTATGGAAATTGAGCTTTAAAAATATCCGAAAAATCAAATTTAATTGGCTAAACAGCCGGAAAGCTCAAAACAGATCCATTGAAGCTGGAGAGCGAAAAACAGAGTTGGCTATTTGTCATATCCCTTTTTGCCCCTAGCTCAAAACAGATCCATTGAAGCTGGGGAGCGAAAGACAGAGTTGGCTATTTGTCATATCCCTTTTTGCCCCTAGCTCAAAACAGATCCATTGAAGCTGGGGAGCGAAAGACAGAGTTGGCTATTTGTCATATCCCTTTTTGCCCCTAGCTCAAAACAGATCCATTGAAGCTGGAGAGCGAAAAACAGGGTTGGCTATTTGTCATATCCCTTTTTGCCCCTAGCTCAAAACAGATCCATTGAAGCTGGAAAGCGAAAGACAGGGTTGGCTATTTGTCATATCCCTTTTTGCCCCTAGCTCAAAACAGATCCATTGAAGCTGGAGAGCAACAGCCAATGGGAGCTATTTTTCATACTCTCTCTCAAACAGACTCATCAGGTCTGGATAGCGGAAGCGTCACTGTAAAGCAGGCATATTCTTTTTCCCGGCTTTCAGCCAATAGGCTCCCTTTAAGCTGTTGGGCAAATTGCCGGGCAATTCCCAAACCAAAACCTGTTCCCTGGCCGCTTTTTTTGTTTGTCCAAAGCGGCTGAAAAATTTTTTCCAAATTTTCCGGAGAGATGCCGGGGCCATTATCTCTTATTTTTAAGCGCGCTTGGCTGGTTGAGTTTTTCTCTGTACGGATTTGAATGTGAGCTGACGCTCCGCTCTTTGTCTGATCCGCTTTTAGAGCCTGACAGGCGTTTAAAATTAAATTGTAAATAATCTGCTGCAGGATAGCCATATCCCCTTTGACTTCCACAGGCTGTTGACAAAGCTCCATCTGAATCAGCAAGCCTTGAGTCGCGCTTTTCAGCAAAGGCAAAGTGTCCTGGACCGCTTGATTTAAGTCACAGGCTTTTTGCTCCTCTTTGGTTTGGGAAAAAGACAAAAGATTTTCAATGATTTTTTGAGACCGCTGAAGAGTTTTTTCAGCCTCAATAAACTCCTCTTGAAACTCCTCCAGACCCGGAGTCTGGCGCAAAATTTGAACCATGGATCTCACGCCTGTTAGCGGATTATTGAGCTGATGGGCCATGTTTTTCCCTAACACGCAAAGAGAGGCCATTTTTTCACTTTGAAACAGCTGTTCCCTCAAATGAACATGCCGGGTCATGTCTTGGCAGTATAAAATTCCCGCTGAGGCTGAATTTTTACATTGAGATATAGGATAATAATGAAGCTGATAAATTTTTTGCCCGGTCTCTAACAAACCGGAAAGCTTTTTTTGTTTGATAAACTCCGGCTCTGAGGAAAAACTCCGCTTAAAGGCCTCATTAGCTTGGATAATCTTAAAATTTTGAACAGTGGCCAAAGGCTCTTGCCAATGGGAAAACAGCTGACTCCATAAGTAAGAGACTCTGATGAAGCGGGCGTTTAAAAGCGCCCGCTTTAAAACAAGATTTAAAATGAGGATTCGCGTTTTAAAAAAATCTGTTAAAGGCTCTTCAAATTTTTCCTCTTGCCTCATTTCCACAAACAAAACAGCCTTTGCCTCCTCTTTTAAACAAGCAAAAGGGATCATAAGATTTTTAGAAAATGGCCGGCCAAACTCCTCCGCCAAATATAAGCTTTGCCTGGCTGATGAAGGGCTTATTTCATCCACAGGCGGCCAAGGGTTTTTTGCCTCTTGCTCGTAAAACACGCCGGCTTTGACATAAGCTCTCCGCAAGCCCAGCTGTTGGGATTCATAGAGAAGCAAAATCTCCCCTGTTTTAAATTTTTTTGGAATTTGAGCCTGTAAAGCCAAAAGAAAATCCTTGATCTCAAAAACATGGCTCATCCGCTCGCAAAAATTCATAAATGAGCGGGGCCATTCACGCCCTATATTTGAACTCATTAAATAAGAGTCGCCTTCTAAAAAGCTTTTGGCTGAATTGAGCATTTTATTTCTCCCTGTCTTAAAAGGCTGAGATGGGAATGGCCTTTATTTTAATTCATGTCCAGAATCCCCTCTCGCATTTAACGGAAAAATCTTGTGAGAACAGCTAAAACAAGACTATAGTTGAGATATTTTTTAAACCGGATCGGCCAGCCTGTGACCGGATGGAAGCGACGCCTCCTCTCATTCCAGAGGAAAAGCCGGCGCTAAAAACAAACTGGCGCGGAGGAAAAGCCGGCGCTTTTGAAATCTCCCGCTTTCAGGAGGCTTCAGCCTGTCTCCGGAACGGCCTGGCGCCCGTTTTGAAAAAACGCAAATTTAGCCTCTAAAAAAAATATTTCTGACACCGTTGAATAGCGCCGGATTATGTATTTTCTTAAATAAAGTCATTGTCATCTAAAACTGGGGCGCTTAAAAATTCATGGCGAGTCAGATGGTCTGGAATCTCTGAAAGGAAGCAACTGGGCGGATTAGACCGATCTCTCCCCCAAAACTTTCGCTTTTTCGCGTAGGAGAGGATCAATTTTTCCTTGGCTCTGGTCATCCCCACATAAGCCAAACGGCGCTCCTCCTCCAAATTGTTGTCCTCAATGCTTTGAAAAGAGGGAAACAGGCCCTCCTCCATGCCGGTAATAAACACTGTGTTAAACTCCAGCCCCTTGGAGTTATGAAGAGTCATCAGGGTCACAGAGTCTGGCCCCTCTTGTGTTTTATCCTCTTGGGCCAAAAGGCTCATCTCCTCCAAAAAATCCTCCAAAGCCAAAACGCCGCTTTCCAAACGGCTCTCTTTTTGCTCAATCACATTGCCCAGCTCCTGGAGATTTTCAATTCGGCTTTGCGCCTCTATAGATTGCTGAAGCTCTAAACTCTCAATATAGCCGCTTTGGCTCAAAAGCTGATTATAAAGCTCATAAAGAGAGCTTTTTTGCGCTGTTTTGCTTTTTAGATCTTCTATGCACAGAATAAACTTCTTGCTGGCTTGAAAAGCCTTTCCTTTAATGATTCCGCGGGAGAGATAATCTTTGAGGCATGCATACAAGCTTTTTTGGCTGTCCAAAGCGCTTTGCCGCAGGCGCGAGAGGGAGCTTTCCCCCAGTCCCCGGCGAGGGCTTTTAATGGCGCTCAAAAAAGAAATATCATCATCGCTGTTTAAAATCAGTTTAAGATAAGACAAGGCGGTTTTGATTTCCTTTCTCTCATAAAAGCGGACTCCGCCAACAATTTTATAGGGTATTTTTAAAGCCCGGAAATGATCCTCCAAAGCCCGGGATTGGGCATTGATGCGGTAAAGCACAGCAAAGCCTCCCCAAGACTCTCCCCCGGCGCTGTAAAAAGATCGAATGCTCTCCGAAACAAACTGCCCCTCCTCATAATCATTCAATGTCTCCCGAATATGTATTTTGTCCCCTCTTTCTTTGTGAGCCACTAAAGTTTTGCCTTTGCGGATTTTATTGTGGGCAATCAGCCCATTGGCTCCCTGAACAATGTTTTGTGTGGATCGGTAATTTTCCTCCAGAAAAAAAGTTTTGCAGGTTTGAAAATCCTTTTCAAAATCCATGATATTATTCAAATCCGCCCCGCGCCAGCCATAGATGGATTGATCCTCATCCCCCACAACACATATATTTCGATTTTTTTCAGCCAGTTTTTTGATTAAAAGATATTGAATGTGATTGGTGTCTTGATACTCATCCACACAAATATACTCAAATTTATCCTGAAGAGCCTTTAAAAAGGCAGGATATTTAAGCGTCAGGCGGTAGGTTTCCAGGAGCAGGCTTTCAAAATCAAAGGCGCTGGCTTTTTTTAAGGCGGTCTCATAATCCCGGTAAATTCTCTCAAAATAGCGATCGTAAAGCAAATGAGGAGCGCGATGCAGATCGCTGGGGCTTAAAGCCATTCTTTTGCATAAATTGATTTGGGATTGAATATTTTTAGGATCTTTTATGTTTTGATCAATATTCAAATCTTTTAAAACTTTTTTAATCAAGCTCAACTGCTCCCCTTGATCGTAAATAGTCACAGCTTTTCTATCCAGCAAATGAATGTTTTGCCTTAAAATATGAGAGCAGATGGAGTGAAAAGTTCCGATCCATGTGGGCCAAACCGGAGGCTGGCCGTAAGAGGACAGCAGTTGAACAGCCCGGCTTTTCATCTCCCTCGCGGCTTTATTGGTAAAAGTGACAGCTAAAATATTATCCAGAGAGCGGTTTCTTTCCAAAACCAGAGCCGCAATGCGGTAAACAAGGACACGGGTTTTTCCGGAGCCGGCGCCGGCTAAAACTAAAACCGGCCCCTCAAAAGTTTGAACCGCCTGCCTCTGGCTTTTGTTGAGATTTTTATAAAGCCCATTAAAGCGCTCTTCAGTTTTTAGCTTTGAATTGCCCCTTGTCATATTTTTATCACCTTTCCCCAGCGCTATGGCCTATATATCGCTTTAAAAGCATCTCCCTTCAGCGTTATGGCTTATATATCGCTTTAAAAGCATCTCCCCTCAGCGCTATAGCCTATATATCGCTTTAAAAGCAAACCTCATTAACTTCAAGCTTTTTCTGTCAAATCAATAAGCGGCCATTCTATAACTCAATGCCTATTAAGACTATAGGAACAGCGGGAACGCCCCTGCCTTGACGAACAACATTATACAGCTCCCCCTCGTAATAAGCCACTCCTGAACTCATGTTCTTTTGTAAAGACTTCATAGGAAGGATCTCTATACCCACATCAATGGCATCTCCCACATAAAAAGCCAAGTGTTTCACAAACAGATCATACGCCACAAAAGCATATTTTCCAAATTGCACTTCAACAGCTACACGATCTTTTATAAAGTCTGTTTGATTATAGCTCATAATAGGAGTTTCCCCTACAGCCTCTATTTCCTTTTTCTGATCATCTATAGGCATTGTTAGTGTTTTTCTAATAAGCTTTTCATTTTTTGTAACCCAATAACTCACTCTGCTTTCCCGCCAATTTTTCTGATTCAGCAATTTTTTAAATTCTTCATTCATTTCTATTGGACTATATAATATTTTTCCTTTTTTTGTTTTCTCCTTTGAAATTTTTGTTTTGCATTTTTCCGCTGACACCAAAGATATTACTTTTTTCAGCTCTTCCCAAAGTTTTTTCTTATGAACAAGGAGATACTCTAATCCGTTTAAGTGGGAGTAAATTTCAGCTATTTTCATAAATTTTCCATTCAGTAAAAATCTAATCCATCATTATCAAACAATGTTATTTGATCGATAGGGCTGGCTTTTTGATGGCGCAAGCTCTTAGCCCATTTTTTTGGATTTTTTGGATCATAAACTGGAGTATTCATTGGGCGAATTTTTAAAGATCCGCTTTTAAGACGCTCAATTCTATCACAAGAGATTGAAATATACTTTACATTTGTCTCAGCCCCCGCTCCTTTTCTGCCATGCCTGAGAGCGGAAACAATACTCGTGCCTGAGCCTAAAAAAGGGTCTAAGACCCAATCTTTTTTATCTGTCATGGAAAGAACAAGGCGATCTATCAGCTCAACAGGAAATTGGCAAGGGTGATTTGTTTTCTCCACATGATTGTTTTTTACATTTGGAATCACCCATACATCCCCTGGATTTTTCCCTAAAGGATTGCAGGAGTATTGACCGGCTTTTGGCCCTTTAAAATATTTTTTTCCAGGATACTTCTGCGGCGCTCTAACAGGATCTAAGTTAAATAGATAATCATCTGATTTTGTGAGCCAAATAATAGTCTCATATCTTCCTGAAAATCTTTTGGCGCAATGGAGGCCATGCTCAAAATGCCATATAATTCTATTTCTCATTTTTAAATTAAAAGAAGCAAAAACAGGGGTCAAAACTGTATCCAAGGGAATAATAGAGCCATGATTCACATAATTTCCCACTTGCCAGCATAAACTCCCCTTTTTAGATAAAACTCGGACACACTCTTTAATAACTTGGGTTTGCTGTTCCAGATAAACATCCAATTTTAGCTTATTTTCATATTCTTTCCCTATATTGTAGGGAGGAGAGGTTGCTATAAGCTGTATGGCCTCATCAGGAATCTGTTTCAGAAGCTCTAAACAGTTGCCCGGATGAATCACTGTCTGGCAATTTTCGCGAAATACAGGATGGATATTCAGCTTTTTAAATTTTTTATGCAGAGTTGAAGTTAACATATTAAGATAATGATTCCCTAAAACCGGATAAGCCAGGCCACTTTAAGCTCCCGCTTGAATTTTGTCAATCCTTCAGCGCTTTTTTTGGCTTAAACAGCCTTTGCCAGCATCTCTCTCCTCAGCGCTATGGCTTGGCTTAAACCGCTTTTGCCGGCATCTCCCCTCAGCGCTATGGCTTGGCTTAAACCGCTTTTGCCGGCATCTCCCCTCAGCGCTATGGCTTGGCTTAAACCGCTTTTGCCGGCATCTCCCCTCGGCGCTATGGCTTGGCTTAAACCGCTTTTGCCGGCATCTCCCCTCGGCGCTATGGCCTATATACCGCTTTAAAAGCAAGCCTCAAGCCTCATCAGCTTCAAGCTTTTTCTGTCCAATCAATAAGCGGACATTCTATAACTCAATGCCTATTAAGACTATAGGAGCAGCGGGAGCGCGCCGGCCTTGACGAGCGACATTATACAGCTTTCCCCTCCAACAATGTTTTTCCCTTTTTTTGCGCTGTTATTTTTTTACAAACCCATTTCCTCTAAAAACTCCTGAGAGAAAGATGACGGCATATTTTTTTTAAACTCCAAAGCTTTTTTCCGGGATGGAAAAGGCCCCAAATAAATTCGTATATGCTCTTTGCGGGCTTTTATTAAAAAATTCCAAAGAGGATATTTGTCTTTCATTTTTTGCGCATAGCCTAAAGCCTCCTCTTTATCAGAAAACACATTTATAAGGAAGCTGAATTTTCCGTCCATTTTAAAAAAGGGCTGAGCCTTCGCAATTTTAAGGAGGCGCTCGCGATTTTGTTTGTCATACTCCGCTTTCAGCTCTTGCAGGGCTGAGCTTTCCTCCTTTGGAGCGCTGGACGGCGAGCCTCCAGGCCAGGGTTTCCCTAAAGGAAAGCTTGGCTTATCCTCCTTTTGGCCCAAACTTTTAGAATGGCGCTTTTCTCCTGTTGACATCTTTTTTCGCGATAACTGAAGTTTTAAGGGGGCTTTTACGCCAGAGGGAGATTTTATATAGCTGTCTTTTTTGTTTAAGCGAATGTCTTTTTTCATCAGAGAATCCATTTTATAAGGGTCAAACAAAAGCATGATATTGTCTCTCATCTCTTTAAAAAAAGGAAAAGCCTCTTTTGGCTTTTCTAAATCGGCCTTTAAAGGGGCCTCAATGGCTTTTTGCCTGGCCTCTGGAGACGCGTCCTCCGGGAAACCGGCATGAGATGGCGGCAAATTACCCGGCAAAATAAAGACAGCTATCAGCCAGCCGGCTAAAAAACTTCCAAAACAAAGCGCAAAAACAAATAATAAACTGTAAAAACGGCTGTTCATCATTTGCGCTATTATACAAAAGAGGGCTTTTGACTCAAATCTTTTTTTGCATTCCTAGAGAAAACCTTGCTCCAGCCAAAACTTTCAGAAATCCATAGCGAAAGCCACGCTCCAGCTAAAAACTTACAGCTTTCCTCAGAGAAAACCTGATTCCCGCCAAAACTTCCAGCAACCCACAAGACAAATCTCACTCCCGCCAAAACTTCCAGCAACCCGCAGGGCAAATCTCACTCCCGCCAAAACTTCCAGCAATCCGCAAGGCAAATCTCACTCCCGCCAAGACTTCCAGCAACCCACAAGGCAAACCTTATTCCCGCCAAAACTTCCAGCAACCCGCAGGGCAAATCTCACTCCCGCCAAAACTTCCAGCAACCCGCAGGGCAAATCTCACTCCCGCCAAAACTTCCAGCAACCCGCAGGGCAAATCTCACTCCCGCCAAAACTTCCAGCAACCCGCAGGGCAAATCTCACTCCCGCCAAAACTTCCAGCAACCCGCAGGGCAAATCTCACTCCCGCCAAGACTTCCAGCAACCCGCAAGGCAAATCTCACTCCCGCCAAGACTTCCAATAATCCACAGCCTCCAGCTCTTTTAAGCTTTTATCCCGCTTAAGGGGCTGTTTGGAATCCACCATAACGGCATACTCATTGGTTTGGGTTTTATTTTTGATATTTTGAATGGCTTTAGGATGGGGGCCATGAGGAAAGCCGGCGGGATGAAGGCTCATCATTCCCGCCTGCAAATCATCTCTGCTGAAAAAATCCCCTTTATGATAAAAAATCACCTCATCATAATCTGTGTTTTGGTGATAAAAGGGGACTTTTAAGGCGTCTTTGTCTTGCTCCAGAGGGCGGGGCAAAAAACTGCAAACGATAAAATCATCTGTCAGAAAAGTTGTGTGGGCGCTGGGCGGGAGATGGACACGATGACTCATAACGGGCATAATATCCCTCATGTCCAATGAGCAGGGGAAGAGATCTCCCCGCCACTCCACAACATCAAACACGCACTCCTTATAGCTAAAATGGGTGGCTGAATGGCCTTTAAAGACAGTGACTTTTTTAAATGCCAACCTCTTGTTTTTTAAATAGCTTTGAAGAGCCGGCAAATCCGGACGGACAAGAGATCCCTCGCTATAAAGGGCATGGCGGCCTAACAGCCCTCTTTCCGGCTGGCGGAAATGCCCCTTTAAGCTCTCTATAACAAAAAAACTGGAGGGCTTGTTAGGGATAAAAGCGTGGGTGAGGCATTTAGGCATAAGAATATACTGGCCGGGAGAGTAATTTAAGAGGCCATACTCTGTAAGGACAGCGCCCTCCCCCTCGTGGCAGAAAAAAAGAATGTCTCCATTGGCGCCGCGAAAAGCGCTGGACGGCGGGCTTTCCAGCCGGTAAAAATTGATATTCAAACAGTCGTTATACAACAGCCTTTTCCAAAGCTCTTTCTCTTTTCGCAAAAGCGCCAGATCAAACATATAGGGCTTTAAAGGGCCTTCAATATTGATCCATCTTGTGCTGGGCTGTTTTCTAATCAAATGAGACACCGGACCGTAAAAGCCGCTTTGCCCCTGCTCTTCTTCAAAATGCCCTTCCGGAATGCTCTTATGCGGCTGTTTGCTCTTCATCTTTGCCTCTGCCCCTTATCATAAACCGCCAAAATGTTTTTTCGCAATAGCCTGCCCCTCTTCATAAACCGCCAAAATGTTTTTTCGCAATAGCCTGCCCCTCTTCATAAACCGCCAAAATGTTTTTTCGCAATAGCCTGCCCCTTATCATAAAACCGCCAAAATGTTTTTTCGCAACAGCCTGCCCCTCTTCATAAACCGCCAAAATGTTTTTTCGCAATAGCCTGCCCCTTATCATAAAACCGCCAAAATGTTTTTTCGCAATAGCCTGCCCCTCTTCATAACCAGCATACAATCGCCCTGCCTGCCCCTCATCTTTGCCCAAAGATTTATAAATACCCTCTTTTAATTTGATCCCTCTCCATAGCGTCAAAAAGAGCTTGAAAGTTGCCTTCTCCAAAGCCGGCGTGGCCATGCCTCTCTATCACTTCAAAAAAGACAGGCCCAATAACATTTTGTGTGAAAATCTGAAGCAAATAGGTTTCGCTGTCTCCATCCGCCAAAATCTGACAGCTCTCCAGCTCTTTAATATCCTCTTTTATAATGGGCAGTCTGGCTTTTAAAGCTTGATAATAAGCCGGGGGAATATCTAAAAACTTAAGGCCTTTTTCCCTCAAAAGCTTTATTGTGGAGATAATCCCTTGGGCGGAAAGGGCAATATGCTGAACGCCGGCCCCGTTATATTCATCTAAATACTCTTGAATTTGAGATTTTTTCCCCCTTTCGTCATTTGAAGGCTCATTGATGGGAATATTTATAGTGTCGCAAGGGGACTGCATCACTTTTGAAACCAGCCCTGTCTTTAGCCCCTTGATATCAAAATACCTTCTCTCAGTGAAGCCAAAAAGCCTGGAATAAAATTCACACCAATGATCCATTTTTCCCACAGGAACATTATGAGTCAAATGATCAACCAACAGCAGTTGGGGAGAGGGAGGGGCCGGATTGTGAAAAGAAAATTTTTTTGTCCAATGATTGCTCCCCTTTTGATAATCCTCCACAAAATAAATCAACAAGCCTCCCACACCGTAAATCGCGGGAAAGCTATGGCTTAAGGGATCTTTCTCAACTGGCTTAGCTCCAAGGCTAGAGACAATCTCCAAAGCTTTTTGAGCGGGGATATCCACTCTAAAGCCCAAGGAGCAGACACAGGGGCCTTGGCGCTCTTTCATAAAGCTCTCGGCAAAACTGTCTTTTTGCCTGTTGATAACAAACTGACAGTCCCCCTGTTGATATAAAATTACATCTTTATTGAAATGCGAGGCTGTTTGCTCAAAGCCCATGGCCTCAAAAAGGGACTGCAATTTATCCGGCTCAGGGCTTGCGTATTCAATAAAGTCAATGCCATTAAGGGGAATCTGACTCATTATGGAGATTTTAGCAAAATTTATCGATTTTACAAGTTTTTTGACAATTTAAGGCCGTAAAGCCGGCCGGCGGCTTTGTCCACAACGCGGCGGAAAAGCTCGCCATCAGCCTATCTGTATAGTTGCAGGATATGAGGGTATAATATATAAAGGGGAGGAACCAAAGGGGGAATTATGGCTCAAATACTACACCCTTGCGCCAGTTGACCAGCGGCGACCCGGAAAAATATACAAAATAGTCCAAAGAGCATAGCGAAATTGGCTAAGCGCTATGGGCTCAACCCCAGAACCGTATTCAAATGGAAAAAACGGGCCTTTACCCATGATGTCAAGAAAGGGCCTAAAAATCCCCACTCCACGGTTTTAAGCCGAGAAGAGGAAGCCGCATTTCCCGCCTTTGGCTGGCTTTCGTCTCATTTTATGGGGCGTCCGGCTGATTTTCCGGGAGAGCTTTTTCAAAAGCTGGAATTTTAAGGCAATGCTTATTGATTTTTTCAAGAACAGGAAATTTTGATATGTCCGCTTTAAACCGTCTGGCGCTGTAAATTTGCGGGATTAAAAAACAGTCCGCTAAGCTCAGCCGCTGGCCAAAGCAAAAAGATTGGGCGCGGCTTTTTAAAAAGCTTTCACAGGCTGCAAGGCCTTTTTCAATCCAGTATTTTGCCCACGGCATTTTATCCGCCTGAGCGGCTCCCTCAATATGATTTAAAACAGATAAATTGTGCAGAGGCTGTATCCCGCTGTTGATCATTTCACAAAAAGACAGGATTTCCGCTTTTTGAAAAGGATTTTCCGGCAATAGCTTGGGATCCGGCTTCAAATCCTCCACATAAAGAAGAATAGGGAGAGACTGGCAGAGGAAAAGGCGGCCATGCCTTAAACAGGGAACTTGGGACAAGGGATTAATTGGTTTGAACTCCTCTTGAAATTGCTCTCCGCCGGATTTTAAAAGATGAACAGCTTTATAATCAAAGGAGATCTCTTTTAAGTGAAGGCCAATGCGAACTCGGTAGGAGCAAGAGGAGCGGTAATAGCTATAAAGAGCAAAAGAATCCGATAGAGTCATATTTTACATTTGAGCTGATTTCTCAGCTTTTTTCCAGCCGGGGTTATCCAGTGACAGGCGGCGGGAGGGCGGACGCTGGAGGCAGGTCATCCAGTAGCGGGAGGGCACGGGAAGCGGGGGCCTTCAAGCAAAAGCCTTTGGCTTAAAATCTTTCGTGTTGATCAGGCTGGCGCTGTCCCCTGTGGCGCGAATCACAAACAGACCCTGCCTTTGAGCAAAAACATGCGCCTTCGAATCGCTCCTCAAATAAGCCACAGCCCCATAAATGGACTTATTTGCATATTCCTTAAAATACTTTCTAAAATCATGGAGGCTCTCCACAAAATAACTCACTTTACCAGGAGTTAAAGTGGTTTTAACCTCCACTGCCACAACCTCATCCCCATTTACAGCAATAATGTCAAACTCCTTCTGTTGAATTTGCCCATCCTCTCTTTTATAACTGCATTCTGCCCTTTGGCTGATCCGCCCAACCTCTATCCCCCGCTCATTTAACAATTGGAGCAACTTTCCCGCAACCAAAGACTCCACTAAGCAGCCCCATTTGGTTTCAAAAAGATCCTTAGCCTTTTTAAGGCTTTTATTGGTTTCCGCAATTTGACGGCGAGTCTCCGCATTAGCCTTTTCCATTCGCAGATCACTCTCCTTCATCTGCTGGCGGGTCTCCTCATTAGCCTCCTTCATCTGCCGGCGAGTCTCCTCATTAGCCTCCTTCATCTGCCGGCTAGTCTCTGCTTGGAGGGCTCTTAGCTCCCTCATCTCTTTTTCAGCTATTTTATGGCCCTCTGACACATCCTTTAAGATGCCTCGAATCTCACCAAAAGAGGGGGCTGTAATTCCATTGCTCATTTTTGCGCTCTCCTTAAAAGCTATAAAAAAAATTCCTTAGCTTAAAGCCTATCACGCTGGCTTAAAAAGTCAAGATTTTTCCCAGTCAACACCCGGTGGCGAGCGAGACAGAGATAGCCTGTTAGGCGCAGAGGCTTAATAAGCTTTTTGCTTTTTTGGCTGGATTTCTTTTTTGGGGTTTTGTCATATCCGAACTATATATATAGCAAAAAAATAGTATAAAAAAACGGCGCTTTTTTTAAGTTTTGAGGATGACTTGACTGGTTATGTCCGGTATCCGGCAAGCTTTTGGTTTTAGGGAGAGGAAACGGACGGACGCTGGAGGCAAAGTTAAGGCACAGGGAAATGAGGAGGAAACTGGCAAGCGCAGAGGACTGGCGGGCACAACAAGAAAAGTCAAGGCGCGGGGATAAAGAGCACGAAACTGGCGAAATCCAGAAGAACATAAAAAAGCCAGCCGAGACGCCGGCTGGCTTTTTTTACTCATTCTAAAATCTCAGCGGCTTTAATTTCTGGTTAGATCCGCATTGCCGACCGCGCATAGCTTATCCACCCAGTTGCCGCTTATATCACCAGAATCCTCATATAAATTGCTTGAGGCGCCCCAGTAGTGAACCTCGTTGGTTGTTCCAGATTTATTTGTTCCCTCTTCTATAATATCATTGATATAGTCTTCAAAATTCTCATAGCCCAGCCAATCCTCCGCGATGTCATTCTTCATCTCATCTCCAATTTTGCAATACACTTTAAAACAATCTACGCTGGTTTCATCGGATTCACAATCGCTATTCTTTTCGTTAATATAGTCTTGAAACCACTCAACCACCTCCTCACTCCCGCTTTCCACAGCCACTTCCATTAACCTGTCACTGCCCTCCACTTTCGCGATAAAAGGCAAATGATGATCATTCCCGCTAAAGCTTTTTAGCCGCTTCAAAAGACGATCAAAAGCGTTATAATCATCATCCTCTTTTTCAAAAACTTTCGCAATATCCGGATTTTCTATCATCCAAACCAGAAACTCCTTAGCCTCCCGAGTGCTGTATCTCCCAATGTATTTGTCTAAAGGCCTAATGTCAATATTGACATAGACATCAAAATCATCATGATCCACATCATCTTCCAGGTCATCCTTATCCGGATCCTTTACACGATCATGCAAATCCTCCAGCCGCTCAATCTGACTGATGGAAAGCTCCTCACAGTCCTCCCTTTCCGATCGGCGGCTGTAAATGTCCCGGCACTGCTCTTTGCAGTCATGATCTCTATCCTCGTCCTCACAGGCCTTGCCTTTGTATTTTTCCTTGGATTTATCTAAAACCGATCGCCTCTCAGTTCTAGTTCTCCTTTTTTCATAATAACCCGCTTCTCTTTGGACAGGAGTTGGCGGAGGGACTATGGAATTGGTATTTGGCCGAGGCGGCCCGAAACAGCCCGCCACAAATGAAAAAAGCGTTATCCATCCTATTGATTTTAGATAATTCATAATAAAAACCTCCTTTAAGTTTTTAAAAACCATTGCGTTTATCTATGCCGCCACAAATTAAATGAGAGCGGAACAAAAAGCCTCAAACCAATTAAGCCTCAGATCATCGCTTTCCTCATAAGGATCCGGGGCGCTGCCTCTGCCTGAGCAAGTCTCCCCTTCGCTATCTGTCGCGGGCCGATTATTCCCTCTTTGCCAGTTGCACGCATTTATTTTATCTTCAATAATATTATTGATATAGTCCTCAAAAACTTCATAGTCCAGCCATTCCTCCAAGCTATCATCATCCATCTCTTTTCCAATTCTGCAATAAACTGTCAAACAGCCTGCGCTGGTTTCATCGTCTTCACAAGCGTTGTTCTTTTCGTTGATATAATCTAAAAACCACTCCATCAAATCATCATTGCCGCTTTCCACAGCCACTTCCATCAGCTTGTCGCTTCTGTCTGCTTTCGCGATAAAAGGCAAATGGTGATCGTCGCCGGAAAAGCTCTTTAGGCTCTTCAAAAGAGCCTCAAAAGCGTCATAATCATCATCCTCTTTTTCAAAGATTTCCGCGATATCCGGATTTTCTATCATCCAAACCAGAAACTCCCTAGCCTCACGAGTGCTGTATCTCCCAATGTATTTGTCTAAAGGCTGAATGTTAATATTGATATAGACATCAAAATCATCATGATCCACATCATCTTCCAGGTCATTCTTTTTCGGATCTTCTAACAGATCATGCAGCTCTTCCAGCCGCTCAATCTGACTGATGGAAAGCTCCTCACAGTCCTCTCTATCCGCTCGGCGGTTGTAAATATCCCGGCACTGCTCTTTGCAATCATGATCTCTGTCCTCGTCCTCACAGGCCTTGCCTTTGTATCTGTCCCTGGAGTGGCTTAAAACCGATCGCCTGTCATCATCTCTCTCTCTCCTGGTATTGTAATAATTTGCGGGCCTATTCACAACAGCGGGCTGAGCGGGCTGTTGCGGGACAGGCGGGATATTGGCTTGTGGCGGCCCGAAACATCCCGCCACAAATGAAAAAAGCAATATCGATCCTATTGATTTTAGATAATTCATAATAAAAACTTCTTGCGCTCCTTAAAAAGCTCTTTTAATTTTTCAATCCTTCAAAAACCATATCGGCTGGCCAACTAAAAAATTTTAATAATTCTTTATTTATTGTAAAACCAGTTTGCCACGCTTTAAAAAGCCTTTTTTAGCGGCGCTATTTGAAAACAAAACAATAGTCTTGAAATTTTTATATCTTTGTAAGATTATGACATTTTTTAGCAGTTTTATTCTGTCTGTTTATCGGGATTTCAAAGCGGGAGAGGTGTCTATTTATCAGGATTTCAAAGCGGGAGAGGCGGCTGTTTATCAAGATTTCGAGCAAATTATCAGCGGTTTTTGCCTGAGAGGCCTCCCTCTTTAGAAAGGCTCATAGCGCCTTAAGCTAGTTTTTTGGGATATTTACGAGGCTAAATCTGTCTATTCCAGAGGCCAAACTTATTTTTATCGGGACGGGTGTCCCTGCCCTCAAGCTGGCTGGCTTGCGCCAGCCGTGGCGCGGCCAGCCCCAAAGATAAGCTTGGACTCTGGAAAATTGAAGATTATAATGGGATTTCGGCCAAGAGAGCCAGCCTCAATCTAAAAAAATGATGACAGCAGTCTGAATTTTTGAGCATTCTCACAGTTTCTTTGTTTTTTCTTTCCGACCCCCTAATTTAGAGTGGACACTTAAGACCAATTTTCTCCCTTTAGTTGGTTAAAAAACCTGAAAAAAGCCCATATTTTCAGGCTTTCAGGGGAAATGGCAAATCTATACCAAACTTTTAACACAATTATGTCCAACTTTAGGGGATCGGAAAGGCGCGCTCCTAGGGCTACGAAAGGCTATCTTAAAAAAATGATGAAAAATGATTTGAATTGTGACAAAAAAAAGACGATAGAGGGAGTAAAGGTAAACTGCTATTAAAGGTGAAATTTTTAAAAGATTAAGCAAAATTATTGATAATTTGCATAAGGAATGTGAAGAGGAGGGGTTAAAGCTTTTTTCTGAAAAGGCCAGGGAAAACGCCAGACAAATTTTGAAGGCTGTTTATAATAAATTTCCGGATTATCAATATGATATATATGCTGCGGAGGATCAAGAAATTGCGATCCACTGCTTTTATCAAAAAGGGAAGAGCTTATTGATTCTTTGTGATTCCAACGGAGGAGCGGCTTATTTTTGGACATCAGAAAGACAAAACAGCCGATTTCGCTGTGACAGCATTAAAGATTTTCCTTATGATTTGCTATGGCAAAAGCTAACAGAGTTTGATGCGAAAAAAAATATTTTGTAAAGATTGAGTCAAAGGCAGCCTGGACTCCAAAACCGTTGTTGTGAAAAAAGCCCAGCGTAAAAAATCCGCCAGCCGGAAAACCGCAAAGCCCGGCCAACAAACTTCAGCCGGCAAAAAAGCCCAGAGCAAAAAAAACCTCCGCCGGAAAACCGCAAAGCCCGGCCAACAAACTTCAGCTGGCAAAAAAAAACCCAGCAGAAAAACCGCAAAGCCCGGCCAACAAACTTCAGCCGGCAAAAAAAACCCCAGCAGGAAAAGCGCAAAATCCGGGAAAACCGCAATAGCTCCTCCTAAAGCTCTTAAGCGCGCCTTTTTTCATAAAAAATTTGGAGACAAAAGGGCAGATCCCTATTACTGGCTTAAAAACAGAGGCGCCCCTGAAGTTTTGCGCTATCTCAAAGAGGAAAACAAATACGGCCAAAGCAAACTTAAGCCTTTAAAAAAGCTAAAAACCGAGCTTTTTGAGGAAATGAAAAGCCGCTTGACTGAAAAAGAAAACCAAGAGCCAACGGCCATGGGCGCTTATTTTTACTACAAAACATGGAAAAAGCGAAACCCCTATCCCATACACAAAAGAAGAAAAAAATCCGGCGGGCGGGAAGAGATTATTTTAGATGAGAACCGGCTGGCTGTAAAACACAGCTATCTGGATGTGGCCAATGTCTCTGTTTCCCCCAGCCATGAGATTTTAGCCTACGCTTTAGACAGCCAGGGGCGGGAATTTTACAACATTTATTTTAAGCGTTTAAAAACCGGCCGGCGCCTCCCGCGCTTTATTTCCTCCGCCACTTTAGATTTTGTGTGGGCCAATGATAATCAAACTGTGTTTTTCACTCGCCAAGACAAACAGACTTTAAGGGTTTTTCAAGTTTGGCGCTTTGATATAAAAACAGGGAGAGAAGAGCTTGTCTTTGAGGAAAAGGATGTAAAATTCTCCGTCTATTTAAATAAAACGCTTTGCGCCAGCTGGATCACTCTTTTGTCTCACAGCAGTCAAACTTCAGAATTTCATTATTTGCCGGCCAGCCGGCCGAAAGGGCGTTTTGCCTTATTTTGCAAGAGAAAGCCAAAACATGAATATCATTTGCATTACGGAGACGGCGTTTTTTACATTCTCAGCAACAAAGATGGGGCTTTTAATTTTAAATTGATGAAAGCGCCGGTTGAGAAAAAATCCCAAAGCAGTAAGCCAGGGGATTATCCCGCCTCCTTATGGGAAGAGCTTATTCCTCACCGCCCGGAGACATTTATTGAGAATTATGAGGTGTTTAAAAATTTTATCGCTTTGGAAACCCGATCCCAAGGCCGGACAGAAATAGAGATTTTTGATCAAAAAAAGCAAGTTTCGCATAAAGTGAGCTTTGCCGATAAAGTCCGCTTTGTCAGCTTAGGGGAAAATAAAGAGTACAACTCTCCATCTGTCCGCTTAAAATTTCAATCTCCCACACAGCCGGAAATTGTCTATGACTATTTTCCCGGCCGGAAAAAGCTAAGTTTTAAAAGCCAGCGGACAGTTAAAGGGGGCTTTGATTCCAAAAATTATATTTCCCGGATGGAATACGCCCCATCTCCAGACGGCTCTCAAACGCCGGTGTCCATTGTCCATAAAAAAGGCCTTCGGCCGGCCCCCTCAACCCCTCTTCTGCTTTACGGCTATGGCTCTTATGGGATCAGTGTGGATCCTATGTTTAGCTCCGCCCTCCTGTCCCTCTTAGACAGAGGCTTTATTTACGCCATAGCTCATGTTCGCGGGGGGAGCGAAAAGGGGAGAAAATGGTATGACGAAGGCCGGCTTTTAAACAAAAAAAACACTTTTTCAGATTTTATCGCCTGCGCCCGGCATTTGATTAAACGGCCTTACACTTCCAGCTCTCATCTTTATATTATGGGCGCCAGCGCCGGAGGACTGCTCATAGGAGCCGTTTTAAACCGCCAGCCGGAGCTGTTTCGGGCTGTAATCGCCTCTGTCCCTTTTGTGGACTGCTTGACCACCATGCTGGATGAAAGCATCCCCCTTTCCACAGGGGAATATGAGGAGTGGGGCAATCCTCACAATAAAATCTATTATGATTGCGTCAAATCCTACTCTCCTTATGATAATATCAAAAAAACAAAGTATCCCCACATTTTAATTCAAGCGGGCTATCATGATCCCAGAGTGCAGTATTGGGAACCGGCTAAATGGACAGCCAAACTGCGGGACAGCAAAATAGGCCGGGAGCTGGTTTTGCTATTGACAAATATGAAAAGCGGCCACTTTGGCTCAACCGGCCGGCTGGAAAGATTAAAAATCCTCTCTCTATATTACGCTTTTTTAATTGGCATAGAGAAGGGCTTAATAGACTGACTGAATGGCCCCTTGCGGGCTTGCCCTTTGCGGTTTTGCCCCTGCGGTTTTGCTGAATTTGCCCTTGCGGGCTTTGCTGAATTTGCCCCTTGCGGGCTTTGCTGAATTTGCCCCTTGCGGGCTTTGCTGAATTTGCCCCTTGCGAAGATCTTAAGTCTATAAGCTATTGATTTTGCTATGATTGTTCTTATCAAGCCATAAAACTGCGAAAAAATCAGGTATTATATACTTGACTTGCCAGGTTTTTTAAGAAAGGCTTTGGTTTATGGAGCAGCTAAATGGATTTTAGTCTTGACAGTAAAAAATTCTTTTGTTGTATAATAAAACTATCATCAAAAATTTGGCTTATTTTAGGGTCATTTCTATAAGGAGGAATCAGATTGCAGCTTAGTTTTTTCCCCTCAAAACAGTTAGATTATAAGTCTTTATCTTCGGTAGAAAAAAAATTAGTGTTTTCTTGGCAGGACAAAGGGCTTATTCCGGATTGGGCTTTAAAACATTTTGACTTAGATCAAATTTATACCAAGCCTCACATAGCTCAATATTGTCTTAAAAGTTTTTTAAAAATTTTAAAACAAAAAAAGATCAATCTTAACCAATATCTATTTGTTGAGCCTAGCGCCGGAAAGGGAAGTTTTTTTAACATCCTTCCCTACAAAAAAATAGGATTAGATATAGACCCAAAAGCAAAAGGGATTATAAAAAAAGATTTTTTAACTTGGCAACCGGAAAACAAAAAATATATTTGTATTGGCAATCCTCCTTTTGGTTATAGAGCTTGGTTAGCTATAAAATTTTTAAATCATTGTTCTGCATTTTCTGATTATGTTGGTTTTATACTTCCTATGTCTTTTCAAAGTGAGGTGAGAGGAGCGCCTAAACTTAGAATCAAGGGAATGAAATTAATACATTCTGAAAAATTACCTAATGATGCGTTTGAGAATACAGATAACCAAACCCTAAAGATGAATACCCTCTGGCAAGTTTGGGAAAAAGGAATCAATAAAAAAATTGAATTAAGAGACCTATCCCCTTATGTTGATTTATTTACAATAGATAATAGAAAAGAAAGATTATGTGGTCAAGAAAAGATGAAAAAAGCTGATTTTTTTTTACAAAGAACTTTTTACGATAAACCTCCAAAAATAGTTCAATGTTTTTCTAAAGTGAAATATGTTTGTGGCTACGGGTTTATTTTAAAAAAACATAAAACAAAAATTAAAAAAATCATACAACAAACTAACTGGAAACAATACAGCAATTTGACAACTCATAATTGTCACCATATAAGCCTTTTCCATATAAAAAAAAGATTATGTGATAGTAATGAATTATAAAAAAATACTAAGCGATATTTTAGAAAAACAAAAATCACAAGATAAATGGCATAATTCTTATTTTGAGAAAATGAAGTTGATCCCTTTAACACAAAGAGGAACTGTTGGAGAATTATTTATACAAAAAATTTTAAACAATTTTAACATTCCCTTTAATATCCCTCCCAATAGAAATCAATCACCTTGGGATATTAAAATTAAGCAGACAACATTTGAAATTAAAATAGCTACAGAAGATACAAGCAATAATTTTCAGTTTAACCATATAAGGCATCATAGAGAATATGATGCGGTTTTATGCATCGCTATAGCCCCAAATGATATTTCTTTTGGGATTTGGTCAAAAGCGGATATTGCCACCGGAAAAGCCGGCAAACTTGTCACAATGGAAAAAGGAGCTAATGCCTCTTTTAAATTAACAAAATCTCAAAATTCTTTAAAACCGATAAGTGAGTTTAAAACCAGCCTTAATGATTTCTTTAAATCTTTATAAACTATGGTTTTTATGGAAAGTCAAGTATATAGTGCCCAAAAAATCAAAACTAAGATATGACACTTGCGGTTTTTAGAGATGAGAAGCCAGCTATTTTAAAGAGCCAGCCTTAGTTGCTCATATTATCTAAAAAGGCCTGGTTGGTTTTGGACGCTTTCAGCTTATCCAGAAGAAACTCCAAGCTTTCCACAACGCCCATAGGAGCTAAAACCTTTCTCAAGACAAACAAGCGATCCAGCTCCTTTTGAGAAACCAAAAGATCCTCTTTGCGAGTGCCGGATTTGTTGATGTCCATACAGGGATAAATTCTCTTTTCCATGGGTTTTCTGTCCAGATGAATCTCAGAGTTGCCTGTTCCCTTAAACTCCTCAAAAATCACTTCATCCATGCGGGATCCGGTGTCCACTAAAGCTGTCGCGACAATGGTCAAACTCCCGCCCTCCTCAATATTTCTGGCGGCGCCAAAAAATCGCTTCGGCTTATGGAGAGCGTTAGAATCCACTCCGCCGGAAAGAATCTTTCCGGATGGGGGAATGACTGTATTATAAGCTCTGGCCAGCCGGGTAATGGAATCTAAAAGCACAACCACATCATATTTATTTTCCACAAGCCTTTTCGCCTTTTCAATGACCATTTCCGCCACTTGAACATGGCGATGAGGCGGCTCGTCAAAAGTGGAGGAGACCACCTCTCCTTTTACATGGCGGGACATGTCTGTCACTTCCTCCGGCCTTTCATCTATGAGCAGAACAATCAAAGCCACTTCCGGATTATTTGTGGAGATGGCGTTGGCGATATTTTGCAAAAGAACTGTTTTCCCTGTGCGGGGGGGGGCCACAATCAAAGCCCTTTGCCCTTTGCCCAGAGGAGCCATCAGATCCACCACTCTGGTTGTCAAATCAGAGGGCTTCCACTCCAAGCAAAAGCGCTCTTGCGGAAACAAGGGAGTCAAATTATCAAAAAAATTTTTATCTCTGCTTTTTTCCAGCGGATTAAAATTCAGCTGATCAATTTTTAAAATCGCAAAATATCTCTCTCCATTTTTCCCTCCTTTTGGCGAGCGAATGGTTCCGCTGATTGTGTCTCCTGTTTTCAAGCCCCATTTTCTGATTTGTGATGGGCTGACATAAATATCATCAACCGAAGGCAAATAGTTGTAATCCGGGGAGCGCAAAAAGCCATAGCCCTCAGACAAAACCTCCAAGACGCCGCTTCCTAAAATATCCCCCAGCTGGCCGGCCCTTTTTAAAATCTCAAACACCATGTCCTGCCGCTTCATCCCCCCGGTGCCCTCTATTTTTAGCTTATGGGCTAATTTTGTAAGAGAATGAATGTCTTTAGAGCGCAGGTTTTTTAAGTCCAGCTCCTTTTTTTCCTCTTCTGTTAATGTGATGCTGGATAAATCCACTGGCGGCGATTTTTCTCTCTCTTTTAACCCCGCTTCGCTCCCGGGCAGGGAATTGCCGCCCCGCAAATGATTTCGATTGGAATCATAATTTTTAGATCTTTTCCCTCCATTTCTTTTGAAAGAGTGAGGCTTTTCGCGGTTTGAGGATAGAGATCCCGCAAAAGAGGGCTTATCTTTTTCTATATCAGACATAATGGATTTATATTTTTATGAGCTTTTCGGTGATTTATCCTTAAAAGACAAGAAACAGCTTAACCAAAGAATATCTATGTGTCAAATAAAAAACTATACTCAGCCGGGGCGCTAAATAAAGACTAAAATCACAGGGTCATTTAATTGTCATAATAAAAAGAGCCTTTTGTCAATAAAATATTTGGCTGGAGTTAAAAAATTCAGGAATTATATATTTAACCTTCCACAAATTCCATGACAGCCTTTAAACATAAACATTTTTGGCCTTCTTAGCTCTTTTTCTGACATATTCATAAGAGCTCTTTATTTTTTCCCTAAAATAAAGCTTTTCTCTAAAAATATGGAAAGCTAAGTATATAATTCCCAAAAATTCATGGTTTTATTTAAGCTGGACTGATTCTCTTGGCCTAAATCCCATTATGATCTTCAATTTTCCAGAGTTCAAGCTTGTTTTTGAGGGCTCCCGCTCCACGGAGGGCAAACAGCGGGAGAGGGCCGGGCGCCCGTCCCGATAAAAATAAGCTTGAACTCTGAAATAAAGACAAATTTAGCCTCGTGAATAGGCTGGATCGCGCTAAAAAAGTGGACCAAAGTTATGAGGGTTTTTCATATTGCGTTGTATCCTTTTTTCAAATTCCAAAGGGCTTTTATAGCCCAAAAACGCTTTTGGCGGCTTTTATCCGGCTTTATCCGGCAAAAAAAGCTTAAAAACACAAGTCTGGCGGGTTTATTTACGGCCTCTTTTTGCAAACCCCGCCTGTCTCATGCCCGCGCGCTCCCGCCGGCGGATAGCTTACGGCCTCAAAAACAGATCTGCCATAAACGCTGGCCTGCCCCCTATTTCAAGCCATAAATAAAAGATCAATCTTATAATGCCCATAAAAGAGGCCTTAAAAGCTTTAATGTCTGCCCTTTTTAGGCATGAGCTTAGCAGAGCAAATGCTATAAATATGGGGGTTTTTTTACTTAACGCTGAACAAAAGCGATATAACACTTTAAATACAAAGGGTAAGAATTTTTTGGACAAGGCAAAAAAACGGCTTTGTTTAGTGGACATAAATTTATGAAAAACCGGAAATTATATATTTGACACCGCATTTGTAAAACCCTGAACGGTTTATGCACGGCAAAAATTAAACAAAATCAATAATTTATATTATTAACTATCTGTTTTCTTAGTTTTATGCACGCTTTTTGCGCTAAATCATTAAAACCTCCTGTAAGCCTTACATTTAAAGGCCATCACAGGTTTTATGCGGCTTTAAGTATATAATTCCCGAAAAACCTCAATTTTGACCGCTATAAAGTCTTTCTAAATCAAAATTTTGCGGTTTTAAGCATATAATTCCCGGATTTTTTAGCTTAGCATGACATTTGCAGGAAAATTATGGCCCCATTCCATTCTTTATCAGCGGCGCTTTTAAGCGATGGATCCGCTCATTTCAAGCCACAAGCAGGGCTTTTAAGCTTTAATGTCTGTGGCTGTATAGTCAAATTCTTTTTGTTTTCGTTTTTTAACAATCAACCGGATCATTAAAATAAGAGCGATGATTATGCCTAAAAGAGCTATGACCGCCTCTTTTTTCTTCAAAATGATTTGAAGAGCGCTGACAGCTGAATCCCCCTCTTTGGAAGGGACTTTAATTCCCTCATTCTCTAAATCAATAAAAGGCTCTGGCTCCTTATTAGCGGGAGAAGAGTCAACCGGCAGAGACTCTTCCGCGGAGGAGGAGTCAACCGGCATTTGCTCAGGCCCCTGCTCCTGCTCTAAAGCCTCATTGCCGGGAGGAGTCGCCGGCTGGAGGTCAGAGGATTTTGCCATAGACACATTTTCAGGCCAATAAAAAATAGTGGCGCTGTTTGTGATTTCCCCTTTGGATTTCAGATCTGGATTAGTGGCCCATATCTCTTTCCAGCTTTTTGGATGCCCTAAAAGCTGAGCCGCTGTTTGCCTTAAATTATCTCCAGGGGAAAGCTCATGGAAAGATCGGGGCGCATTGATGTCCTGATAGTAAAACAGCAAGCGGGAATTATCATTTTTCCGATGAGGAGAATCATAATAAATTTTATCCCCCACTGTCACTGAGCGGGATTTAAGATGGGGGTTGATTTGCCTCAATTTGCCCGACTGATCCTCTCCATAAATTTTTTGGCTGACGCTTTCCAGTGTGTCATTTGGCCGGGCAATATAGACCGCATTGATCAAATGGCCCGCCTTTGTGTAAGGGGCGCTTCTTATTTTTTTCAAAGGGATAAAGCTGGGTTTTTCGATTTCAGCTGAGCTGGTTTTTTCAGAAGCTGATGGGGTCTGATCTTGATCTAATGAGGCTTGAGCGGATGCCTGATCGGGAGCGGAATCCTTCTGAGCGGCTACAGAAGACTCGTTAGATTCATCATCCGCGCTTTCTCCCTCTTCCTCATAATCCGCCATGCTGTCCTCTTCATCATATTCCTCATAATCTCCCTCATTTTCCTCAACAAAGTCTCTCTCTTCCTCTATATCCTCCTCATCTGAAGAGCCAAAAAGCCAGCTAAAAAACCCTCCTCCTTTTTGCTCCTCCTCTTCCGCTAATTCATCACCAGCCTCATCTTCTGAGGCAAACTCCTCTTCTTCCAATTCACTGCCCTCTTCATCATCCGGGGCAAACTCCCCTTCGGCTAATTCAGCTGACTCCTCTTCCATATTCAGATCATCCGAAGCGCTCCCTCCCAGAAAGGCGCATCCGGTGATTGTAAAAAAAGATAAGAAAAAAAGAAAAATATAGTGTTTCACTGTCGTCAACTTCCCTGTTGCGCGCTTTTTCAAAGCGTAAATTAGAAACAAGACTGAAGGGAAGTGGAAAAAAGCGAGATTTAGACCATAGTCCTAATATTCAAAAGGAAAATGGAAAAAACAAGACTGTTGCGGGGGATCCAAAGCCAGCTAAAAAAGAAAACATCAAGGCATACTGCGGGGAGACGATGGATTTTTTGAAGTTCAGGCGGACAGCGCCTATCTTAAAACTCAAAAAAATCTCCAGAGATGGAAAGCCAAAAAGAGCCTCCCCATCGAACAATTCCAAGACATCCTCCGCCTTCAAACGGAGGTCAAAAGACTGAAAAAAGAGCCGGCTGAGGAAAAAACTGTGGCAGAGTTTTTAAAAATGGTCGGAGAGACAGGATTTGAACCTGCGACCCTCTGGTCCCAAACCAGATGCGCTGCCAGACTGCGCCACTCTCCGCTCAATATACTGCTCAAAAAAGCCCTGCGCTCACAGAGGCATTCCGATCAGTATAACAGAAGAATCCGCATATTTTCAAAATGAAAGTTGGATTTTTATTTCCTGCCCCTGTTTTTTCCAGTCATTTCAATAGCCATCATCTATAGCTTAAAGCGCCATAAGCTCAAAAAAAACCCCTATTGTTTACAGCCTAATTGCGGCGCTGACTGCTCTCATTTCAGAGGGAGCTAGCGCTTTTTAAGAGTGACAACCCTTTAGAACTCGCTTAAGCCAGCTAAAGGCGAGAGCGCCGGCTCTCTCTAAAAAAGAATGTTTCAAGCCCTGTTTTCCGCCGCTTTCCGCCAAGCCAATGCCCGCACGCAAAAAAAACAATCAGAGCTTAAAGCCGCTGGCCCGCCAAACCAATGCCCGCACGCAAAAAAAACAATCAGAGCTTAAAAGCCGCTGGCCTGCCAAGCCAATGCCCGCACGCAAAAAAACAATCAGAGCTTAAAGCCGCTGGCCTGACAAGCCAATGGCCGCACGCAAAAAAAAACAATCAGAGCTTAAAGCCGCTGGCCCGCCAAACCAATGCCCGCACGCAAAAAAAACAATCAGAGCTTAAAGCCGCTGGCCCGCCAAACCAATGCCCGCACGCAAAAAAACAATCAGAGCTTAAAAGCCGCTGGCCTGCCAAACCAATGCCCGCACGCAAAAAAAACAATCAGAGCTTAAAAGCCGCTGGCCTGCCAAGCCAATGGCCGAAAAAAGAGCTAAATTTGAATAAGGAAAACGGATTTTCCGGCTTGCTCCAATAAAAAAATGCTTTAAAATATAAAAGAACAGCATGTTTTCTTCATACAGCCAACAGCTCTTTTGTTATTTTAGCCTCTGCGCTGTTCTTATTCTTTTTTTGCAGTGGCCGGCCAGCTCTTGGGCGCAAGGGGATTTGGAAGGCTCTTTTCGCCTGCGCTCCAATGTGTCACAAAGCCAAAATGATTCTTTAATCCCCTTTTTAACACAATGGCGGATTCACCTGAAAGGGGAGTATCACCCCAGCAATGATTTTAAGGCGCAAATGCACATTTTATCCGCAAACCCTTATGACGGAGCTTTGTCTTTGGATAAAATTTTCAACATTTATCCCTCCGCCCGTTGGATGATTGGCAAAAATTTTGAATTCAGGCTGGGACGAAATCTTTACAACAGCCAATTTCATCAGATTGTCTCTTTAAATGATTATGAGCCTTTTTTTTACGCTTTTGACGGCCTGTTTTTGGAATACACCGCCCCGGCCATCAATGTTAAATTTTGGGGAGCGCGCCCGCCGGAGCAATGGACAGGCCTTCAACAATCTCAAAGCCTCAAATACGGCTTTGGCTTTTTTTTAGACATTAAATCCGTTTTGAATTATATTGAAAGCCTGAATCTTCACGCGGCTTATTTGGCTGATTCTTTTTTTAGCGCGGAATCCCGGAAAATATCCCGCTATGGCATGGGATTAAACGGCGCTGTGGATTTGGCGAGTTTAGATTATGTTTTTGTGGCTGTCGGCCACGGCAGAGGAGTTCAATTTAAGCTGGAGGAGAGCATGTATCACGCCCTCTTAAGCTATTCCCGCCCGGATTTTTTTAAAAGCAAAATTTTTTTTGGCTATCACACAGACAGCTCTAAGTATGATCCTTGGCTTTATGATCGCCATAAGAGCGCCGGGCTGTTAGATATTTTTTTATGGGGGAATTTAACTTATTATTTTTTGGGTTTAAGCGGCTCAGCGGCTGACTGGTTTGATATTCGGATGGTGTTTTATGATCTCAGATCCACAGACAAAGGGTTTGTGCGGATGGGCTATTTAGGCTCTCTGCTAAACGCAAAAAATGAGAGCCACGCGCGCGCGGGGCCTCAATCTCTTGGCCGGGAGCTGGATATTCAAATTCAAAAACAAATCAGCAAAGAGTTTGAAATTCATCTTTTAGCTGGGCTTTTTGCTCCTCATATTTACTCTAAAGATCTTTTTAAAAAGAAAGATTTTTTCAGCAATATTCAGCTCACCGGCCTTTACAAATTTTAAGCTTGTATGAGACTGGCAGACTGCCGGCGGGAGGTCGCCTTACAAATTTTACGCCAGCGCGCTCCAACTGCTCCCTTTCACAAAGGAAAGAGCGGACGCTTTTTAAAGCGCTGACATCCCTTGAGGCGGGCGGGCGCTCATTTTAAAATCCCCAACTTCTTCCAAAACTGACATCCCTTCAGGCGGACGGGCGCTCATTTTAAAATCCCCAACTTCTTCCAAAGCTGACATCCCTTGAGGCAGGCGGGCGCTCATTTTAAAATCCCCGGCCTCTTTTTATAAGCCTGCCATCCTTTGGGGGCTTAAGCCTCCCTGAGCCGCTCCGATTATCCATAAAAACAGCGGCTTTTTTATTGGCAAAATTCCAATAGACAACAGCCTATTTAAGAGATAGTGTTTTTGCGTATTGGCGCTTCTTCTTAGCTCTAGCGGGGGAGACGCCAAGAGGGGCTGTAGCTCAGCTGGGAGAGCGCAACGCTGGCAGTGTTGAGGTCAGGGGTTCGATCCCCCTCAGCTCCACCATTTTTCTTATATCTTATTGATCGGAGGCATTTTTGGGGGAGTTTTTGGAGACATTTTCAGGGGCGCTTTCAAGGACGCTTTCCGCTTGGATTTTTAGTTTATTTTAAGGGTTCAATCCATGGCTTTAGTATAAAAATTACAAGGTTGTAATTATTGCCCCGCCAAAATATAATAAATACTATGAAATCAGGTAATTTTTAAAAGAGTTTATTAAAATATACAGAAGATTTTAAGGAAGTCTTTGTCACACCGTATAAAAAGATAAATTAATTAAACTGAGCTAGTTTTTTTGACCTATTCACGAGGCTAAATCTGTCTTTATGGAAAATTGAAGATCATAATGGGATTTAGGCCAAGAGGGCCAGTCCAACTTAAAATTATCTATATGTATAAAAAGGCGGCTAAATGTTTCTTGATATAGAGCAAATACCTAAAACACATATAGATAATGATTTTCTATTAAAAATAGAAAAACTCGATGCCTTTTTTGTCAATCATTTTGCAAATGTATTTGCTGTTGATAATAGCCTTACGAGAAAGCTTGTCAGTTTTCAAGCTAATAAGGAACAGAAATATTACAGGTGGTATAAATATAAAGAGGCGTTTTCCTCTAATCTTGTTGAGTATCTTTTTAAAAAATACCCTGTAAATAAAGGAAAAATTCTCGATCCATTTTCAGGCTCAGGCACAGCGTTATTCTCCTGCTCTAAATTAGGCTATGACGCTGATGGCATTGAGATTTTGCCTGTTGGACAAAAAATTATTGAGGCTAATATCCTAGCTAGAAGCCGTTATAAAAAAAATATAATTCAGAGACTGAAATATTGGCTGTCAAAAGCTGTATGGAGCAATAAGGGCAAAACCGCAAATTTTGAAGTTTTGCGCATAACAAAAGGGGCCTATTCAAAAAGAGCCGCCTATAAAATTAAAAGATATTTATATGAGTTGCATTCTGAAAAGCCGGAAATTCAAAAAATACTGATTTTTTCTCTTTTGTGCGTTCTGGAATCAATAAGCTACACTAGAAAAGATGGCCAATTTCTGCGCTGGGATTATAGATCGGGACGAGGGAGCGGAAACAATTCATTCAGCAAAGGCGCAATTTTATCATTTGATCAAGCTATCAAAAATAAGCTTGAAGAAATAATAAATGATATGTATGCGGAAGATTCCTATAATATGGATTTATTCTCATATATGAAAGAAAATATTAAGCCAGGGAAAATTCAACTGTTGAAAGGCTCTTGTTTAGAGCTGCTTCCGAATATACAAAATGAATGCTATACAGGAATTATTACATCTCCTCCCTATTGTAATCGTTATGATTATACAAGAACTTATGCATTAGAACATGCTTTATTAGGAGTCAAAGAAGAGGAATTATTGTCATTGCGCCAATCTTTATTAACCTGCACAGTTGAAAATAAAACAAAGAGTCTGCTTTCTTTAAACAAAGCATGGAAAAAAGCTATAAATATTTGTGATCAAATACAGCTTCTCCATGAAATACTTAATTATTTGGATCATAAGAAAAAAATAAAAGAGCTGAATAATAATGGAATACCGCGAATGGTTAGAGGGTATTTTTATGAGATGGCTTGTGTAATTCAGGATTGTTATAGAATCTTAAAAAATAATGGTTATATGTTTATGGTGAATGATAATGTGAGATATGCTGGTGTTTCCATATCTGTTGATATGATTTGCTCAAAAATAGCTGAAATTTTAGGATTTAAAGTTAAAAATATTCTTATTCTTCCTCAGAGCAAAGGAAATAGCTCTCAGCAAATGGATAAACACGGAAAAGAGAGCCTAAGAAAATGTGTTTATGTATGGAAAAAAGAGATTTAAATGCCATATACTAAACATTTAAACTCATACAAATCTTTAATCACGCCTTACGAAGAGACAAGAGCGGGTTTTATTTCATTAGCTTTGGAAAAAAACAAGGAGGCAGCGCCGTTTGTGGAAGAGGCAAAAGCGCTAAAAGCAATTGCGTCAAAAGCTATGAGCCCTAAAGAGCTTATAGAAATAAAAGAGATTCAACAATCGTTGCTGACGGCTTCTGGAATTTCAGAAAAGGCGAAAAATCATCTGAAAACAAAAGATAAAATCAAAGCTATAACCGATTTAATTGAAAACTTTTTAGAGCCGGCGGGAAGATGTTTTATAGATGAATTAGTTTATCGTTTTTTACTCACAAAGGGAGATACTCTTGGCGGCATTATAAGAAATCTTGCTGGCGCTGTTGGTGAAAGAAAATTTACAAGGACATTAATCTCAACATTTTTTATAAACGATAGAAATTTTGCATACCTTGATATAAATAGCAAAAATTGGATAAAGCTTACAGCCAATCAACAAAAATATGAGCCAGGATTGGAAAGAAGAATTAAAGGGCTGCATTGGATATCAAAAGGCAAAAATCGGGTTTTAATTTATAATTTAACTGTTCCGATTGTTAAAAAAAATGTTGATATATGTTTGTTTGATTGTTCACCACAAGAAATAATTTTTGATCAAAAACATAATTCTGCGCATAAAATATCAAATAAATATATTGCTCTTGGCGAGCTAAAGGGGGGTATAGATCCCGCCGGAGCGGATGAACATTGGAAAACCGCAAATTCCGCCTTGGAAAGAATCAGAAAGGCTTTTTTAAAAGAGAATTGTAAGCCAAAAACATTTTTTATAGGAGCGGCAATAGAAAAAGCTATGGCTCAAGAAATATACCAACAATTAAAAAAACGAGCTTTAGCCAATAGCGCAAACTTAACAAACGAGAGGCAAATTATATCATTATGCGGCTGGTTAATTGATTTATAGATATGGAGCGATTGATGGGACAGGAGAATAAACAGCCCAAAAGCAGTTGTGAGAGTTTGATATTAAGCGGGGCTGTATTCATGGGAGGAGAGATCCCCTCTAAGCGGCTTGAATTCCTTTTCATCAAAAAATCATTTTTGTTTTTCCATCACTTTCCAATAGCCGCCTTTATCTGGGCCTATTCTTTTTAGGCAATTTTCCCTCTTAAGTTTCCGAATAGAGCGTTTGATCGCGCTTTCTGATTTATTGATTTTTTGAGCTAATTTAGGAATTGTCATATCAGGGTTTTCAGTCAACATTTCAAGAATTTTCAGGGTCATTTTTGGAGGCGTTTTCAGGGGCGTTTTCAGGGTCATTTTCAGGGGCGCTTTCAGGGTCATTTTCGGTGGCGCTTTCAGGGGCGTTTTTGGAGACGCTTTCAGGGGCGCTTTCAGGGGCGTTTTTGGAGGAGCTTTCTGCTTGGATTTTACATTTGCCTTATGTTTCTCTTTCTCCAACTTCTCTCTCATATCGGCATCATGGTTTTTAAACTGGACCCACAGGCCTGTCGGCTCTCCGCGGAAGACAGGCTTAGGGACTCCGTGAGCTTTACAGCCCTCTATCATCTTTTCAATCCCCCGGCCCCAAGCTTCAATCATACCCGACAAAAAAAATACTTTTGCTATATCGGGATTAAATGGCTCCGAAATATGCTTTGAAAGCAGTTTTTTCACTGTCCAGTTGTAAGGGAATCGGCTATTGTTCCATATTACAATCTTGTTCTCATAAACCCTAATTTGAACTGGAGCTCCTGTTGTATAGTCCTTATGAATAACGGCGTTTAAAACCGCCTCCCGCAGGACATCCGCGGGAACAGGATAGGTTTCCTTTCTATACAAACCTTCATAAGAAATAAACGCCTTAAGGTATTTCGTCAAAAGCAGATCCATGGTTTTGTCCACTTGAGTGAATAAATCCCCTTGAACCACATCGTGATATAAAATATCCGCGTCGTTGGCAAAATAACCGATTTTAACACAAGCGCCTGTAAAAAAAGCCTCTGGCTCAGGATGAAAAAGCAAAACAGCCGCCCGTTTTAGCTGATTGCCCTCTTTTAGCTGTAGCTTTTTTATCAAATTATTATTTGTTTCTTTCAAGACACCGGGAGCCAGCCGTTTTTTTTCAACAGCCATTTTGCGAAATCTTGCCATCGCAGTGGCGGATAGACTGGAAACAGATCCTCCCTCAATAGGAATACTGTCCCAAGTTTTTCCGATTTTCCGCAGGAGAAAATGATGGAGGGCAGAGCCTCTTAACTCCTGGTTGACACTTCCGCTTCTGTAATAAAAACTTCCCTTGTAATTGACTGGGTGTTTGTAGGGCTTAATTTTTATCACAATCAAGCTTTTTCCCTGTTTCTTAACTTGATCTATCTCAGGAATAATTCCTAAAATATCCCTGATTTTATTGGGCAGGTCTTTTAATAGTTTCGCGGGGCGCGAGACTCCGACAATTTTGCCCTTGTCGTCTCTTCCGATTTCCAATGTTCCGCCTTGAGCATTGGCAAAACCGCAAATCCACTTGAGATATTCATCTCTCCAGGATTCTTTCCATTCTGTGTATTTATCTTCACCCATAATTTTCCCATTTTACCAAAAAAAGGAAGTTTTTAAACCCTTAGTTTCAGTTTTTTTGCAAACTCAAGCTGGGGGCAGTTTGATATTAAGCGGGGCTGTATTCATGGGGGGAGAGCGCAACTCTGGCAGTGTTGAGGTCAGGGGTTCGATCCCCCTCAGCTCCACCATTGCCTTTGTATCTTATTGAAATTTCCCCAAAGCGGCGGGAGCTTTCTTTACCAATAAGTTAGCGCTGAACAGAGCGGCGGGAGCTTTTTTTATCAACAAGTTGGGCGTTTTTGGAGGCGCTGAACAGAGCGGTTTAGCTCATGCTTTGAACAGTCTTGTTATATTTTTCGAGAACAGCTGTTTCGATTAAAGATCTCATCTCCGGCTTGATAGGGTGAGCTATGTCTTTATAAACATCCGGCCGATTGCCGTCTTTGATTTTTTTGCTGGGCATAGCGACAAATATCTTGCCTTTGGTTTTGATGACGCGAAGGTCATGCACAACAAAGCAATCATTAAAAATAATGCTGGCAAAAGCCTTTAACGGGTCTTGATTTGGCATAAGGCTGATTTTAACTTCTGTAATTTCCATATAAACGCTCCCTAACATTTATCGGAATATACAATCAAAGGCTTAAATGGCGGCGCTCCCCCATTTTTAAAAAAGACTTTAGGCTGGCTTTCAGCCGGTTAACGATTGTGACCCGATCACTCCGGCGCGGCTATTAAGCTTTAGGCTGGCTTTCAGCCGGTTAACGATTGTGACCCGATCACTCCGGCGCGGCTATTAAGCTTTAGGCTGGCTTTCAGCCGGTTAGCGATTGTGACAGGGCGGCTATCCGGGTATTTAAAGGCGCTTATAGAGGCCGATCCAGCCGATCCTACAACCGCTCAAGGCGGATCTATATCTCCTCAACTCCAGCTTGGCCAAAATGGAGCGGCTCGATCTGTCCCAGAGATAGCTCCCTAACTCCAACCACAACTCCAGCTTGGCCAGAAAAACCGGTCTCCCGACTCTTTATCCCAGACAGCTGAAAAATCCTTTATATGGAAAAAATGAGCCATAGTTGGCTCTCTTGACAAGCCAAAGCCTCAAAATATATAACCTTATTTCAATCAAAAGGCTCATTTTTCAAGTTTGATCTAATAAAGAGGTTTTGAAATATTTAATCTTGAATTTATGGTAAAAAAATATAGGTTTTAAATTATTCAACTTGTTTCTTAAAACAGCAGTTATTCACTTAGCCGCTATAATATTGAGGGCTGTAAACTGGAGCAAAATGACAAGGAGAGGTGGCCGAGCGGCTGAAGGCGCGCGCTTGGAAAGCGCGTAGGCGGGCAACCGTCTCGGGGGTTCGAATCCCTCCCTCTCCGCCAATGGAAACCACAAAAGCATTGGCTTTTGTGGGAAAAATGGCTTTTATCATGTCCCGTTTTTAACTTAGCTAAAGCTGAAGAATTCTAAAATTTGGCTTTTATGGAAAAAAATGTCCCTTTTCTAAAATTAAGACTGTCTTTCAGGGACAGCCGCCCTCCGGCCTAAAGGAGTTTTGCGGGTATAAATGAAGCTCTGGAGGCAAACAACCACCCTCCGGCTGGAAGAGTTTTGCAGGCAAGAATGAGGCTCTGGAGGCAAACAGCCGCCCTCCGGCCTAAAGGAGTTTTGCGGGTATAAATGAAGCTCTGGAGGCAAACAACCGCCCTCCGGCTGGAAGAGTTTTGCAGGCAAGAATGAGGCTCTGAAGACAGCCAGCCAGCCTTCCGGTTTTGTGGGAGGAAGGCGCTTGAAAAAGCTATCAACTTTGTATAAAATAAGTTTTACGCTCAAGCGTAGCTCAGCTGGCAGAGCAAGCGGCTGTTAACCGCTGGGTCGGGGGTTCGAGTCCCTCCGCTTGAGCCATTTTCATCCCCCATCACGCCTATTTTCATTAATCTCCGCTTTTGCGGTTTTGGAGGAGAAAAAGGAGGGGGCAAATTGAGCTTTTCTCTTTTTCATCAATCTCCGCTTTTGCGGTTTGGAGGAGGAGAAGAAGGGGCAAATTGGGCTTTTCTCTCTAAAATTTTCACATCTCCGTGCGCTGAGGACTTAACTTTGAGCTGTTTTCTGCTCCACAAAACAACAATAAGGCAAGAAATCAGCAAAAACAGCCGAAAAATTAAACGGAGGCGGCTTTTTACAGAATAATTATTCATGCTCATTATGATCTTAAAATACTCAAAGCCTTAACAAGCCCTTTTTTTAAAGCCTCCACATCCTTTTCCTGATTGTAGACAGAAAAAGAGGCTCGCACAGTTCCAGACTTCAAACCCAGCTTGTCCATAAGAGGCATACAGCAATGATGGCCCGCCCTTAAAGCCACCTTTTGTTTAGTTAAAATGAATGATATATCCGCTGAGCTTAAGCCCTCCACTATAAAAGATAAAATGTTGGAGCGATTGTCTTTAGGGCCTATAACATGAAGGCCGGAAATTGCAGATAACTCCTCCTCCGCTTGTGAGACCAGATTTTTCTCCCATTGAAAAATCTCTTTAAAGTCCGTTTCTTTTTTCAGGAAAGACAGCACATCAGCCAAAGCAAAGGCCCCTTCAATAAAAGGAGTGCCGGCTTCAAACTTGTAGGGCGCTGGCGCCCAATCCGTTTGGCTTAAGGAGACTTTGAGAATGGCCCCTCCCCCTCTTTGATAAGGGGACAGATCTTTCAGCTTGGGTTTTTTTCCATAAAGAACGCCAATGCCCGATGGAGAGAAAATTTTATGGCCTGAAAAAACCAAAAAATCACAATCCATCGCCGGCGCGTCAATGGGCAGAAAAGAAACAGATTGGGCGGCGTCAATAATGATCCAAGCGCTTGTTTTTCGGATTAAAGGAATAATCTTGTCCAAAGGATTAAGCGCTCCTGTCACATTGGAGACATGAGTCAGAGACACAATTTTTGTTTTAGAGTTAAGGAGTTTTTTAAAGCTTTCCAAATCCAGCTCCCCTTCCTGAGTCACAGGAGCTGTCTGGAGTTTGATATTTAATTTTTGAGCCAAATTTTGCCAAGGCAGAAAATTAGAGTGATGCTCCATTTCACTAACTAAAATCTCATCTTCCGGCTTTAAGCGCTCTCCCAAGGCGCTGGCCAAAAAATTTAAGCCTTCCGTCGCGCTTCTTGTAAAAACAATTTCTGAAGGATCTTCAGCCCCTAAAAAATCAGCCACAGCGGCGCGGGCTTGCTCATATTTTTCTGTGGCTTTCAGGCTGAGATGATGCTCCCCTCTGTGAACATTGGACACTCCCGTCTCATAAAATTTTTTAAAAGCCTCTAAAACCAAATCCATTTTTAAAGAGGTGGAGGCGCTGTCCAGATAAGACTCCCCTTGAGTGTCCATAAAAACCGCTTGAGGAAATCTTTTTCTTAAATTCCGCATAGATATTTTTAACTCTTATATTTTTACAGTTCAGAAAATTTTAAATAGAAGACAGACGCCCATTAAACAATCTCACTCACAGCATGCTCAATAACATAACTCGATTATGCTCTTAAAAATAAACTCAACAGCCATTAAAAAATCCCCCTCAGCTCAATAACATAACCCGATTATGCTCTTAAAAATAAACTCACAGCCCATTAAATAATCCCCCTCAGCTCAATAACATAACCCGATTATGCTCTTAAAAATAAACTCACAGCCCATTAAATAATCCCCCTCTGCTCAATAACACAACCCAATTATGCTCTTAAAAATAAACTCAACAGCCATTAAAAAATCCCCCTCATTGAGCGCTCAATAGATTTGAATTTTTGTTTCAAAAGAGGCTTTAAAGCGGATTGCGCATTAGGCTGAAGGCGGGAAAGCGCTTCCTCTATCAGGCCAGACACAACCAGATTAAAAGCTTGAATCCGATCAATCCCCCGCGACTGCAAGTAAAAAATCAAATCCCTATTTTCCGCAAAAGGAGAAACCACAGCTCCATGATTGGCTTGAACATCATCGGCGGATATATCCAATTCCGGAAAAGCGCCGGCAAAGGCGCCTTTGCCAAAGAGAAAATTTTTGCTGAGCTGGCGGGCGTTTGATTTTTGCGCCGGCTTGTCTATGGATATAAGCCCTTGAAAAATTTGCTTGGCGGAATCAAATAAAAAAGACTTGTATAGCTGGCGGCTGACTCCCTCCATCTCTGTATGCCTCACAGCCGCTTTGTGATCGGCATGCTTTTTGCCGTCCAGCAGGCTTAAGCCTGTTATGTCAGAAGCGCTTTTTTCCGCCTGCTCCAGCTCAGTATGCCAGCGGGCAATACCGGCGTTTAAACTGAGTGAGAAAAAATGAGCTTGAGCCTCTTTAGCCAGCTGGGCAAAAATATGATTGATAAATATATCCTGATGGCCCATTTGATCCATGCGGATATGCTCCAAATAAGCGCTGTTTTCAAGGAAGCAATCTGTCTGAATGTTCAGAAAAAGAGTTTGCCTGTCCCCTCCGCCATAAAAAATCTCCGCAATTTGAGCTGAAGCGCCATGCTCTAAAAAAATAAAATTTCTTAAATTCAGCCCTGATAAATCATTCCCAGCGCCGGGCGCGTAGTGAATCTCCAATGGCCGGCTTAAATTGTTTTTAATAACAAGAATAAATCCATTTTCATAAAGAGCGCTGTTTAAGGCGCAAAAAGGATTCCTTGTCCGCTTTAAAGCGGAAAGCGCTTTTTCTTGGATTGTGGAATCCAGTTTTGCCTGTCCTGTCACAAAATCCCGCCAGGAGCAAAAAAAGATATTTTCCGCGCTGGCAAAGGCCGGAAGAGCTGTCCCATTTTGAACAGAGATTAAAAAGGATGGAGAAAAATAAGGGGAGACATTTTGTTTGGACAGAGAGGAGGCGGGCGGGCTAAAATTAAAATTTTGCCCCATAACTTTTTGAAAAGGGAAATATCTCCAGCTTTCTGTTTTTTTTGAAAAAAAATGCTGATTTTTTAAATAGAGATCCGTTTGATCCGCAAAATAGCCTTGCCATTCTTTTTTGGGAGAAAAAGAGGGCTTGTATTTGGAAAAATCAGCAAGTGTTTTTGGAAATCCAATCATAGCCCTGAGATTCAATTTGCTCCGCTAAAGAAAAATCGCCGGTTTTTTTAATTTGCCCATCAATAATAACATGAACTAAATCCGGGCGGACCAATTCTAAAAGGCGGTGGTAGTGTGTGATCAGTATCATGCTTTTATCTTTATCCCGAAAACGGTTGATCCCTTTTGATATTTTTTGAATGGAATCCACATCCAAACCGGAGTCTGTCTCATCCAAAATAGCCAAGCGCGGGGAAAGGATAGCCATTTGCAAGATCTCATTTTGCTTTTTTTCGCCGCCGGAAAAGCCGTTGTTCAAATCCCTCTTTAAAAACTCCTCATCCACGCCCAGCTCTCTCGCTTTTTGAATAGCCAGGCTTTTAAATTTCTCATCTTCCATTGGCTGGACTCCCTGGCGCTTGCATATAGAGTTAAAAGCCGCTTTTAAAAATTCCATATTGTTTAAGCCGGGAATTTCCACAGGATATTGAAAAGCCATAAACACTCCCTCCTTAGCTCGATCCGAGCTGTCCATAGAGAGAAGATTTTGCTCTTTAAAATTTATCTCATAAAGGGCCTTTCCGCCTAAAACCTCATATTGGGGATCGCCGGCTAATATTTTGGCTAATGTGCTTTTTCCGGATCCGTTAGGCCCCATAAGAGCATGAGTCTCACCGGCTTTTACATTCAGGCTGAGCCTTTTTAAAATAGACTCTCCATCAATAGAAACTTTAAGATCCTGAATTTTCAGCATATCACTATTTCTCCCTTTGTTTTTTCAGCCCCTCAAAGCCTTTCCGCCTAAAACCTCATATTGAGGATCGCCGGCTAATATTTTGGCTAATGCGCTTTTTCCGGAGTGAGCATACTTTTATTTTCCTTAGCCGATGCTGTTTTCCAATTTCATTTCAATCAGCTTGACAGCCTCAACAGAAAACTCTAAGGGGAGCTGTTTAAAAACCTCGTGGCAAAAGCCGTTGACAATCAGAGAGACCGCTGATTCTGTGTCCAGCCCCCGAGATTTTAAATAAAACAGCTGGTCTTCGCTTAATCGGGAAGTGGAAGCCTCATGCTCCACAACAGCAGTTGGATTTTGAACTTCAATCACAGGCAAGGTTTTAGCTTGGGCTTGATCTCCAACCAGCATGGAGTCGCACTGGCTGTAATTTCTCGCTCCTTTAGCGGAGGGATTCATTCTGACTTGCCCTCTATAAGCATTGACAGATTGATTGGAGGAAATGCCTTTAGACAAAATAAGGCTTTTTGTGTTTTTGCCCAGATGAATCATTTTTGTCCCTGTGTCCGCCTGCATTTTGTTGTGTGTGAGGGCCACAGAATAAAACTTGCCTTCTGAATGATCGCCCTTTAAAACACAGCTGGGGTATTTCCAAGTGATGGCGGAGCCGGCCTCCACCTGAACCCATGAGATTTTAGAGCGCCGCCCGCGGCAATGCCCCCTTTTAGTCACAAAATTATAGATGCCGCCTTGCCCTTTTTCGTTTCCGGAATACCAGTTTTGAACTGTGGAGTATTTGATCTCCGCCTTTTCCAGAGCAATCAGCTCCACAACAGCGGCATGAAGCTGATTATTATCGCGAATAGGGGCGGTGCAGCCCTCCAGATAATTCACAAAAGAGCCTTCTTCGGCAATAACCAAAGTTCTTTCAAATTGTCCGGTGTCCCCTTGATTGATGCGAAAATAAGTGGAGAGATCCAAAGGACAGCGCACTCCCTTGGGCACAAAACAAAAAGAGCCATCTGTAAAAACCGCCGTGTTCAGGCAGGCAAAAAAGTTATCCGCATAAGGCACCACAGAGCATAGATATTTTTTAACAAGCTCCGGGTGATTTTGTATCGCTGAGGAAATGGAGCAAAAGATCACTCCATGCTTTTCTAAAGTCTCCTGATGAGTTGTGGCTATGGACACGCTGTCAAAAACCGCGTCTACAGCAACCCCAGCCAGCCGCTTTTGCTCAGAAAGAGGAATCCCCAGTTTTTCAAAAGTTTCCAAAAGCTTGGGATCCGCCTCATCTAAGCTGGACAGTTTGTTCCGCTTTTTTGGCGCGGAATAATATCTAATGTCCTGATAATTGATGGGCGGGTATTGAAGTCTGGCCCAGCGAGGCTCTTTCATAGCCAGCCAGCGCCTATAAGCTTTTATTCTGAGATCCAAAATCCAAGAAGGCTCCTGTTTTTTAGCGGACAAGCTCTCTATAATTTGCTCGCTTAAGCCTTTCGGCAAGCCTTCTGAGGGAACATCGCTTATAAAGCCATATTTGTATTCTTTATTTAAAGCTGTCATTATTTCCCCTTGAGCGCCTGTTTGGCTGAATTTTTTTGATTTCTGTTTATAGATCGCGGAATTCGGGAGTTTTTGAGGATCAAATGGCTGAGGGAGCTTTTAAAGCGAGTCTTTTTTTTCTCTCCGCAGGCCAAAATCTCTTGGACGGTTAATGTTTTATAAAATTGTATAAATTGTTTGTTTAAATAATGAATGGGATTTTGAATATTACAGCGCTCTGAAAGATGGCAGTATCCTGACAGACAGGCCGCAATTTCTGTGGGAGGCAAAACAACAGACATCAGCTCATAAAGGGACAGCCGCTGGAGATTGGCTGTAAAAATATACCCGCCGCCAATCCCTTTCCGGGACATTATGAGATTGTGGGCAGTCAGTTTTTGCAAAGCTCGTGAAAAAGGGTGAAAAGGGCACTGAAAAGCCTGAGCCATCTCTTTTGCGGAGACCCATTGATTTTTGCGCTTTGACATATAACGAAGAGCCATAAGGGCATACTCCAGATTTCGGCTGATTTTGTAGCTCATCCCGCAAACAAATATATAGATTTTTTAAAATAAGTCAAATTTTTGCTTATTTTATATAGCCAGCGCGCTTATTCGCTGGCAATTTATGGCTTTCCGCCATGCGCGAAGGCAACTGCCAGCCCATGACTTGGTTTAACAGCTTGGTTTTCCGCCATGCGCAGAGCAACTGCCAGCCCATGACTTGGTTTGACAATTTGGCTTTCCGCCATGCACGGAGCAACTGCCAGCCCATACTTTGATTTGACAATTTGGCTTTCCGCCGCGCATGGAGCAGATGTTTTGGCTTATAGCTTTGCCGCGGCTTTTTATGGCTTTCCGCGGAAAGGCCAAGGCCATTAAGCTTTATTGCTGTTTTAAATGCCGCATGAGAGGGCTGTCTGAATCCTTGAGCTGACCGCGAAGAGAATTTAAAAACGCCTGCTCAGACACAAAATCCTGGCCCAATAGGGATTGCGCCTCATCTAAAGTTTGAGAAAAGTTTTTAATCCTTCTCTCCAGCTCTTTGCTGACAACGGCTTTTTGATGGCTAGAGTCACGCTGCAGCTCTATATCCACCTTGAGTCCATAGTGATCAGACACAAAATGTCCATTATATTTTTTCGGGAAAATGTGAAAATTTTTTGGGATCAGCCGGACATAAGGGGAAGATCTGAAAAAAATATAGTCTGTGGTTTTTTCATAATCCACAGATAGGTATTCGCTCAAAGTGTGGCTTATGCTATATTCATTATCTTTGCACAAAGTGCAGCTATACTCCATGCCTAGATAAGACTGAGGCTCTTTAAACAAAAACATGTTTTGAATGATCTTAAATTCCAAACTGTCCGGCTCAAAATTAAAATCGCCGGCGCAAATCACAGGATCTTGTAAAACAGCTGGATTTAAAAACCATTTAAAATAATGAATGAGCTGGAGCAAACGGGTTTTTTGCGTGACATGATGCAAATGGGTGTTTACTACCCACAAAGGAGTATTGGGAAATTTAGGATGAGTGATATAGGCTATGCCAAAGCCTTTATTGATATCAAAAATGCTGTATAAATAATCATAAAGATCTTCTCCTATCGGGAAAAAATGAATTTCTTTTTTATGAACATCCCCTTTTAATAAAGTCACTAAACCGCTCCACTTTGAGTTTTTTTTCAAAGTGTCATAAACGATGCTTTTCATGCCCAGCAGTTGAGACCAGTTTTTCATATCTATATGAAAGCGCTTCAGCCAGACCTCTTGAAAAAAGTTAATGTCGCTGGTTTCTTTTTGCAACAGCTTAAAAAGGGATGATTTGCGCTGAAGTTTTCCGCTGGCGTAAAATGGATAATAAGTGTTTAAAGTCTGAACAGAAATGAAGTTGTCCGCTATCGCGGCGGGGTGAAAAAAAGCCAAAAAAATAAAGCGCGAGAACAGCCGGCGCATAATTTTAGCTCTTATTTGATATTTTATGTTTTTTCAAGCAAAAAATTTTTGCATAGCGGGAATTATATACTTAGCTTTCCATATTTTTAGAGAAAAGCTTTATTTTAGGGAAAAAATAAAGAGCTCTTATGAATATGTCAGAAAAAGAGCTAAGAAGGCCAAAAATGTTTATGTTTAAAGGCTGTCATGGAATTTGTGGAAGGTTAAATATATAATTCCTTGCATAGCGCTATTTCACCGGATTTAAAGGCCCCTTGAGCTGGCGCGCTTATTGAGCCTCTCCAGCAGATGTTTTTAGAGCGCTTTCCTTTGTTTTTTGCGGCTTTTTTTCCTCATCTTTTTCCAAACGGCTTTCTCCGATGATTTCTATAGGGCAGGCTTTGCTTTGCTTTAGGATTTTCCCTCTATCAGAAATGATATAATGGCCTGGCGGATAGGATTTGCCGGAAATCAAATACCGGTTTTTATATCTGAATTTTATAGGAAAATCGCCAATCCAAGGAAAATCAAAAAACTCCACGCATTGATCGGAATTGAGCACAACATGGCCGGCCACAATCTTTTCCTCATATTGGTTTTGGATGGTGTAAATCAGCTTTCCACAGCCGCCTAAAAAAATAACACAAAAAGCAAAATAAGCTTGTTTCATATACCGGTTAAAATAGAAATCGGCCTATAATATAAAAAGACCGGTTAAGAGACAAGCTCAACATAAAAAATTGAAAAAACTCGGCAAATTTTTCCAGCCAAAATTACAAGCTTTTTAAGCGGGGTTATTTTCACGGCCTGAACTTCATTTTTAAAGGGGGAGGGGAGCGACAGAGGCTTTTTGAGGCGTTGCGGATTTGTCCTCACCTAGGCTGAAGCCATCCGCCGGCGAGAGTTGCTGGCGCGCCCGCCTTCCTTCTCTCTAAAATAAAAAGCCAGCGCTTAACAGCGGCTGTCCCTAAGCGTTCAGCCTAAAAGCTTTAAATAAAAAAGGCTCCCTTTCCGGAAGCCTTTTTTTATAAATTTTAAAAAGCGCTTAAAAGCTTGACTGCTCGTCAGAGGCTTTTTTGCGTGGCCGGTCACAACGCCAGCCAAAATTACGGCAAAACCAGCCAACATTTGTTTCCTCAAGCGATCCGGATGACGCGCCGCTGGGGGCCTCTCCTTCTTGCTCTTCATCCGCTCTAATTCCTCCCGCTGTCAAAGATGACTGGCCTGAATTGCCAGCTGAATTTTCAGAATTGGCTGGTTTTTTCTTACACTCTGGACGATCATCTTGAGGAACTGGTCTGCCTGAGCTGTGCACAACATAGTGGCCCGCTGTATATTCGCTTTTAATGTCAGCTCCCTCAGACAAAGGGCCGCCATTCTCTGTTTGGAAAGTAAGAGGAAAATCGCTAACTTCTTTGCATTCCCCAGACTTAACCAGCGTATCGCCGGCTTTGATGGTTTTCCCCATCTCATTTTTTACAATGAAAGCTGAAGGATCTGAGGAATCATCGCCTCCACAGCCCACAAAGCTTAACGCTCCCGCTAATATAAATATAAAATTTTTCATATTAAATCTCCTTTCCTTTTATACAAACCGTGTTTTTAAAATTCCTCATTGATAATCAGCCTAATTTTCCTCCAAATAACCAACATCCTGTTCAGCGGCTCCATCCGATCCAGTGGCTCCATCCGATCCAGTGGCTCCATCCGATCCAGTGGCTCCATCCGATCCAGTGGCTCCATCCGATCCAGTGGCTGGTTGTTCTTCTGGATTATCGTTTGGATCACAACCCTCTTCCGCTTTTTCAACTGTATTTGCTTTATTTACAAGATAGTGGCCCGCTGTATCTGTAGTCACGCCTTCCGCTCTCTCCAAATCTTTGTCTGAAGTGTCAGTAATTTTTAGAGGCAGATCACTTCCCAAGCCAAAAAAACCGGCGCTGAACGCATCGCAGTGTCCTGCTTTAACCTCTTCACCGGCCACTTTGATAGGATTGTCCGAGTCATTTTTCACTGTTCCGCCGCTACAGCCCGCCAGGCCTACAGCGCTTAACAAAAATAAAAACTTTTTCATGGTTTAATTCTCCTTTTTTATATATAAGTTTAACAAGGCCCTGCTCAGGCCACACTTCCCTTTTCTAACCATACTCAACAGCTAGGTCAAGGTTTTTTTTAACTGCGACAGCTTTTTTTCCTCATTTGAGCTTATTGCTTTAAAAACGCTTATTTTACGGCAAAAAAAGTCCTGTTTTTCAATGAAAATGAGATTTAAAAGAGCTTAATTTTATGAATGGGGGGCGGGGCTGGCGCAAGCGCGCTTATAACCAAAACCGCTATTTGCGCCTTTATTTGAGGGCCGACACAGCTTTTTCACGGCAAGCCCCCACTTTTTGAGGCCGGCATAAGCTTTTTTAGGGCGATCCCCCGCCTTTTGAGGCCGACACAGCTTTTTCACGGCGATCCCCTGCACTTTGAGGCCAACATAGACTCCCGTAATGGGCCTTCCAGCGCGCCCGCTTTTCTCTTTTAAAAAAGCGCTGACAGCCGGCTTTCGGGCTGTGCTTAATAAATTTGGGGGAATTTCTTGAAAAACCTGTTTTTAAGCAGTCTTTAGGCTTGATTTTCAGCCTATTTAAACTTTTATCATGAGATCTTCCTTGAGATTTATGAGACACAGCCTAAATTAAAAATACAAGCTGAGGAGCTTATTTTCAGCTGATTTTAAGAGAAGGCTATTTTTATTTTAAAGGGAGCGCGCCCGCCCACAGATGGCTTGAGCAGAAGGTGTAGCATGAAAGCTGTTATTATCAAAGCGCGCCCGCCCACAGATGGCTTGAGCAGTTTCAGCTTAGCAAGAGCTGTATGGACTTAGGCGCTGTCACCGGCGGATAGTTTCAGCTTGTCCCAAGGACGGGGGCTGTCAGCGCCTTAAAAAGCGCTAGCAGTCCCTCTAAAAAAATGTTTAAGGCCGGCAAAAATAACAATCTATAAAAAATAATGAAATTGACTTTTAAAGCGCTCGGAAAGCCTAAAAATATCCCCCTCCAACAGTGGAATGATTGGAAGTGGCAGTTAAGAAATGTTAAAAATCCATTTAAAAATGAGGAGAACAGGCTTTTTTTGTCGGGAGCCAGCCCTTATTATTGGAGGCTGATCACAAAATATCCTGTTTTAAGCCCTATGGCTCGGCCCACAAAACAGGAGCTTTTCTCAGCCGCTCAAGCCATGAAGGATCCTCTGGGGGAGCAGAGGCGCTCCCCTTATCCCCGCCTGATTCATAGATATCCCGATCGGGTTTTGCTGTTAGCGACCGATAACTGCGCCGTTTATTGCCGCTACTGCACGAGAAAGCGATTTACCGGGAAAAAACAAGCCTTGGCCTCAAAAACAGAGCTGGAGCAAATTTTCTCCTATATAAAGAGAAACAAAGGAATCAGAGAGGTTATTTTGTCCGGGGGGGATCCGCTCAGTTTGTCTGACGCTCTTTTAGATCATCTGATAGGGGCCATCCGATCTATTGAGCATATTGAAATCATCCGAGTGGCCTCCAGAATGCCAGTGGCCTGCCCCATGAGATTGACCAGATCCCTGATTCAAATTTTTAAAAAGGGACAGCCTGTCTTCCTGATGACTCATTTTAATCATCCTTTAGAATTGACTCAAGAGGCGCGGGAGGCTCTTAGCCGTGTGGCTTCCGCCGGAATTTTAATGTTCAATCAAACTGTTTTGTTAAACAAAATCAACAATCATCCCGCCATCATTCAAGCCCTTATGAGAAGACTGCTTTACTTGAGAGTGAAGCCCTATTATATGTTCCAATGCGACCCCTCCGAAGGGAGCGATCATTTTCGAACCAGCATCCAAAACTCCCAATGGATACAAAGGGAGCTGTGGGGGCGCTTGTCCGGCTTGGCTATGCCCAGCCTGTCTGTGGATATTCCTGGGGGAGGCGGCAAAGCGGGGATTGTTCCGGAATTTGCTGTTCAAAAAGAAAAAGAGCGGTGGCTGTTTAAAGGGTGGGACGGCTGGGAATCCGCTTACATCAATCCCAAGCAAAAAGAGAAATCTGAAGATTTTTTTAAAAGCCATAAATTTTTAAAAGAATATTATAAGGAATGGAGCGCTCTAAAAAATCAAAGCTATGGAAAAACAGCCAAACAAAAGCCATTTGCAAAAAAATCCAAAACAGGATGACAAGAGATGGACAGCGCGCTTGGCCTCAAATCAAACTAAAACATCAGATCTGAAGGCCAAGCCGGATTAGCCCCCTTTCAGATCTGAGTTTAACGGAAACAGCGCTCTAAATAGAGGATTTTTTTGCATAGCAGCTCTAACAACGGACAGCTGGACAAAAAAATTATAGTCCAATCAATAATTCAAAAAAACAGGGCCTGGCCAGGGGCAGATCAGGGCAAATTCAGGGAAACATCAGATCTGAAGGCCAAGCCGGATTAGCCAAAGCTTAGGCTGTCTCATCAATTATCATTTTGATCTGAAACAATAGCTCTTGCGCTCTACAGATCCAAAACTTTTTGTATCAAAGAAGAGGGATTGATCCTTTTAATTTGTGATTTTGTGAGCCATTTTAGAGATTTATGCCGGCTTTGGGCCTGATTTTGAGCGCGGACAAATATCTTATAGCTCATAATGCTATGGGTGAAATCATAGCGCTTAGCTTTTTGGGGGAGCTTTTTTCCCTCTCCGGGAAAAATGAGCCGTCCCTTTAAAAAAGGAAGGCTTGTGTTTTTGACAAAAGCCCATTTGACATTCTTTTTTATCTTTTCCGGCTTCCAAAGCCAAAATTCAACAGGCTTTTTAGCCGGCTGGACAGGAAGCCTGTCTATCAGCCCCTTTTTGCGGGACTGACAATGCGCCAGGACGGGGCACAACAGGCACAGTGGATTTTTGCTTCTGCAAATCAAAGAGCCTATCTCCATTAAAGCCTGATTCATTTTGGAGGACGGCTGATTTTTTACCCATAAGTCGCTCATTAGCTGAAGCTCCGCTCTATCCTTCGCTTTCCAGCGCTTTAAGGGAAGGGCGTGAAAACGGGATAAAAACCGCAGGACATTTCCGTCCAAAACCCCCACCGGCTCCTCAAAAGCTAAAGAGCTGACCGCGCGGGAAATATAAGGGCCAAACCCCGGAAGCTTTAACAGCTCTTTATAAGATCTGGGAAAAGTTTTGTTTCGCTGGAGTTTTTTAGCGGCCCGGATCAAATTTTCCGCTCTTTTATAATATCCCAAACCCGACCATAAAGGGAAAAGCTCCCGCTTATTGGTTTGAGCCAAAGAGGATATATTTGAGAATTTTTTTAAAAATCTCTTATAGTAAGGAATAACAGCCTGAGATGTGGTTTGCTGAAGCAGGACTTCAGAAACCCATATAGCGTAAGGGTCTTTTGTCCGCCTCCAAGGGAGATCTCTTTTGTTGGCCTCAAACCAAGACAACAGCTTTTTTTGAAGGCTTTTAGGGATAGGCTTTATTTCTGAAAGAGCCATTTTTTATTGACTGCTCAGCCTCAAGGACAGCCGGGCTGTATTTTTAAAAAACAGAAAAGATCAGGCCCGCCGAGCCTTAAAAAGCGCTGGCATTCCCTCTGAAAAAGCAGGATTCAGACCGATAAATAACCCAAATTGATTTTATAACTTTTCCATGAGCTTGTTAATGACAGACTCCACACGGCCTTTTGTGTCTATTCCATTCACAAAAAAGCTGGGCGTTCCTCCGACATTCAGCCTCCCCGCCTCAGCCAAATCATTTTGAACAACCTCTTTGGCTTTTTTGAGATGGCTCTCCACAGTTTGTTTGCTCAAACCCAACTCCTTAATGAGGCTGTTTAATTTTTTAGTGATTTCTTTTTTATCTTTTAGCCGCGCGTAATCGCCAAAATTGTCAAAAATAGTGTCATGGAATTTTTTGGCGTGATCGTGGCCTATCAAAGCAACCGCCTCAAAATATTCCGCCGCCGGTTTTGCAAAAGGGTGAAAGCTCAAGGGAAAATGCTTATAGACCACTTTAACCTGGCCTTTATATTTTTTCCTGATGGCCCTCATCCGGCCAGCCGCTTTAGCACAAAAGCCGCATTGAAAATCAGAATACTCCACAACAGCTATGGGGGCGTCAGCCTTTCCAAAAGTCACACGGCCCTCTGTGGGAATATCCGCGGGGCTTTTAAATTGCGCCTCCATATCCTTTTCCGCCTGCTGTTTTTGATGACTCTCTGAAGCCTCTTTAATGGCGTTGATAAAAGCCTCCGGGTCTTTCTTTATAACTTTAGCCAAATTTTCAGGGCTAATTGAAGCCATATTGATGGAAAAAACCACTGACAAAATAAAAGTTAAGAGAGACGCCCCTCCGACCAATGTGACAATTTGAGCAGTTTTCATGTTTTAAACCTCCTGATTTTCAATGTAAATTTTCCAAAGAATATAAGATTTTTGCGGACAAGGCAATTTTTTTCTTTCTCTAGATCAAAATTTTAGATAAAATAATGGAATAGTGATGAGGCTGTTACTGCTTATCCCAATTTTTTTCTGTCTAGCTGGACTTTCGGCCAGGGCCTCCTATAACTCTAAAATCCTTAAAACTAAAGACTATGAGGAGATGCGGGAGATTTTAAATTCCTATATTAAAAGCTCTCAAGACAGCCTCTCAAAGACAGGAGAGGAGGGGGGATCAGGCGTTTTTGATTTAAAACAAGGCCTAAAAATCCTCTTGATGAGGCCGGACACTGATTCTGTAAAATCCGCTTTAATTTTAACTCTTCGAAATGAAATCATCAAATACAGGTCTTTTATGGCTGTTTTTGGAGAAGTTGTGGGAGAGGCCATCCATGGGTTTCAATCCCAAAAAGGCTCCCTGGCGGATCAAGCCAGCCTGCTTTATCTTATAGAAAACTCCATAGCCTATTTGCAGTCCATAAAAAATAAAGACAGCCAAGTCATTTTAACAAATATAAAAGAGGCTAAACTGTCCATATCCAAAAAACTTTCCAAATATCTGCTTTTAGAAATGGGAAGAGGAAAAACAGCCTCTCCCTCCTATCTAGCTAAGAAAGTTTTAAAAGACAGGCTAGAGCAGGCTAAAAAGGCTCAAGCCATGAAAGAGAAGGCCAAAAAAACAGCCGGCGATCTAAATAAAAGAAAGCCCTCATCCTCCATAAAAGCAAAGGAGTTGGAAAAAAAAGCTCCTTTAATTAAAGAAGCCATAATAGCTTTTCCGATCCAAGCTAATGAGCCAGAAAAGAAGGCTGGCTCAATTAAAGCTAAAGGCGCGGAAAAAAAGCCTCTTAAGCCTCCGGCCACAGCGCCTTGAGCGCCGGCTGGCTTTTCCCCTTTTTTGGCAATAAAAAATAAACTGAGCTAGTTTCTCTTGACCTATTCGCGAGGCTAAATCTGTCTTTATTCCAGAGTCCAAAGCTTATTTTTATCGGGGCGGGCGTCCTCTGCCCTTGAGCCTCGCCGGCGCCAGCCGTGGAGCAACCAGCCCTCAAAAACAAGCTTGGACTCTGGAAAATTGAAGATCATAATGGGATTTAGGCCAAGAGAGCCAGCCCCAACTTAAAATGTTTTTAAGCGCTTTCACAAATTTTCATTTTTAGGCGGGGGAAATAGCCTTGCAGGCAAAGGGGATAAACAGATTTTAATCGCAAAAATCTAAATTCCTCTAAATCAGCGGGATAAAAAGCTCCCATCAGGGAGCGCTCAACAGAGGGCGGCAATAAGCGCAAAAGGCTTTTGATTTTTTCTTTAGGCAGTTTTGAGCCATTTAAGATAATTTTCCGCTCTCCCCTTTCTAACAGCTGCTGAATATCACGCTCTGAGCTGGACGAAGCGCGCTCTGGAGGCTTTTGAATTTCACCCCCCGCTTGTAAAATCGCCTGCTCTTCCCATTCAGACAAAAAGAAATCAGGGGTGGAACCGGCCATGATGGAAAAATCAAAGTTTCTCTCCATAAAACAGGAAATCAAAGTGTAAGCTCCGGACAAATAGCTCACAACAGATAACAAATCCTCTTTTTTAAAGTCTTGCCCTTTGAGATCGATCCCCAGCAAAGTTTGCCCCTTAATCACACATTCCCCCTCTTGCAGGCAAGCTGTGATTTCAGGCCCGTCGTGGGGATTCTCTAACATTTGCTGAAGGCATTTTAAGCCAAAAAACAAGCCATCTTGCTCAGCTTGAATAAAAAACTCATCCAGCCCTTTGTGAGGCAATAAGGAAGAGGCCAAACTCAATGAGGACTCCACAGCTCAATCTCCAATAATTTTTTTTATCTCCCGCTCAACAAGGCTTTTCATAATTGAAGGCAGATGTTTTTGGATATACTGGACGGCTTTCAGCTCAACAAGATTTTTAAATTTTTGGCTCTCTTTAAACTCTATTAAAGACTCCCGCAAAATGTCCGGCGCTTGGCCATTTTGAAGAATGCCCGCCACGGTCTGCTGGGCATAGCCGCTTAAAGCCTTTTCCATAAGCTTTTGAAACTCCAAAGAGTCCTTATATTTTTGTAAAACCCTTAAAATATCCTGCTCGCTCCACGGCGCTTTAACTGAGCGCTCCGGCTGGGAGGCGGGGGACTTAATCGCCATAGGCGCTAAATCATTTTTAGTGTTTTCGTCTATATTTATATTCTCTTTATTCATTTTGTTTTTAAATACAGATCCTTTAAAAGTTTTGTCTTTTTGCGCTAAAGGAGGCGAAGATTTCAGATCTGGTGAAACAACGGATGTTTTTTGGCTTTTTGAATGGCTTTGATCGCCGGCTGGCAAGCTCATAGAGGCAGAATCTTTATTTAAACCGGACTTTATTGTGTCCGACAGGCGATTTGAAACAGCCCCCTCCCGCTTGGGATCAGACTTGCCGGCGGAAACAGCCCCCTCCGCTAAACCCCGCTTGGGATCAGACTTGCCGGTGGAAACAACTCCCTCCCTCTTGAGATCAGGCTTGCCGGCGAAAACAGCCCCCTCCCACTTGGGATCAGGCTTGCCAGTGAAAACAGCCCCCTCCGCTAAACCCCGCTTGAGATCAGACTTGCCGGCAAAAACAGCTCCCTCCCGCTTGGGATCAGGCTTGCCGGCGGAAACAGCCCCCTCCGCTAAGCCCCGCTTGGGATCAGGCTGGCCGGCGGAAACAGCCCCCTCCGCTAAGCCCCTCTTGGGATCAGGCTTGCCGGCGGAAACAGCCCCCTCCGCTAAGCCCCTCTTGGGATCAGGCTTGCCGGTGGAAACAGCCCCCTCCGCTAAGCCCCGCTTGGGATCAGGCTTGCCGGTGGAAATAAACGGATTGAGGCGGGGGCTTTTTTTCTGATCTTGAGTTTTGTCTTTCAAGGTCAAAATTTTTGAAAATGTCGGTTTAAACAAGGTTTGAGCGCCAGTTTTTGCCTGATCTAAAATTTTTAAATTTTGAAGAGATTTGCTCTCTAAAGCTGGGCCCTCTTTTATGGGGATATTGGCCGGCTTGTGATCTAGAGGCGCGGAAAGGCCCTCTTTTTCTCCTGGGCTTTTTGGAAATTTTAAAAATGAATAAATAGGAGATTCTTCTATTTGCGGGACTAATTTTATCAGCATGTTTCTGACTGTTTTAGGATCCAAAGGCTTTTTTATCTTATAGGCGATGGAGCCGCTATCCGCCGAAATATCAAGGTCTGTTCGATAAAGCAAAACCACAGGAGTGGGCTTCATTTCCTCTATAGCTGAATAAATGGCCGCTTTTCCCCCTTTTTTGACATCCCAATCCACAAAAGCAATGTCCGCCGGCTGTTTATGGCTTGCAAAATGGGATTGGCTGGCTGATAAATTGTCAAACCGCAAAATTTTCACAGGAAAATAATGCAGACAGTGAGACAGCATTTTATAAACAATCTCGCTTTTATCTATAAGAGTGATATGGATGCTCATTTTGTTTCCCTTTTATTTTACTTTATCCTATCATCGGCCTTGAATAAAGCGCACAAGCAGTTTTGCAAATTTTATCTCCACTTTATCTCCCTTTGGCTTTATCCTATCATCGCCTCGGAATAAAGCGCACAAGCAGTTTTGCAAATTTTATCTCCACTTCATCTCCCTTTGGCTTTATCCTATCATCGCCTCGGAATAAAGCGCACAAGCAGTTTTGCAAATTTTATCTCCACTTCATCTCCCTTTGGCTTTATCCTATCATCGCCTCGGAATAAAGCGCACAAGCAGTTTTACAAATTTTATCTCCCCTTTATCTCCCTTTTACTTTATCCTATCATCGGCCTTGAACAAAGCGCACAAGCAGTTTTACAAATTTTATCTCCCCTTTATCTCCCTTTTACTTTATCCTATCATCGCCTCTGAATAAAGCGCACAAGCAGTTTTGCAAATTTTATCTCCCCTTTATCTCCTTTTTGTTTTATCCTATCATCGGCTATAATATACATTGACATTTTAAAAGAAATTTTGCAAGTATACTGAACAGGTTTGAGTTTTTATGGATTTTTGCCCTTATAGAAAAGCGGATTTCTCTAATCCCATTCATCTGACTTTGGAATTTATAAACATTGTATTAGGACAGCGGGTTTTGTCCCAATAATGCCCCGGGCGCTTTATGGCTGTATTGAATGTTCTAAAATTTCCTGATTTGCGCCTGCGCCAAAAGGGCAAAACTGTGGAAAAAATCACTCCAGATCTCCGCCAGCTGGCGGAGGATATGCTGGAGACAATGGCCAGTAAAAACGGTGTGGGCTTAGCGGCCATTCAAGTAGCCCAGCCGGTTCGCCTGCTAGTGGCTGACACAAGATCTGAGCTTTCTGAAGAGGGGGAGGCCGAGGCCCGCTACTCTACAGCCTCTTTAAAAAAAGATTTAGTGGCTCATGTTAAACAGCCTCTCATTTTATTTAATCCGGAAATCGTGAAAAAAGAGGGAGCAGTGGCTTTTTCTGAAGGCTGTTTGAGCTTCCCCTCTTATTTTGCTGAAGTCAAAAGGGCGGAAATTGTTGAAGTCAAAGCCATCAATGAGAAAGGGGAGGATATTTATATCAGGACAGATGGGCTTTTATCCATTTGCCTGCAACATGAAATTGATCATTTGAGGGGCCGCTTGTTTATAGATCATCTCAGCCCTATAAAAGCCCGCCGGCTGAGAGAGGAGATTGAAAAAAACGGCTACCCGGAACAAAAGACAGTCCATAAGGCCAGCCCCTCTTTGTGAAACAATTTTCCTTTATCTTTGCGGGAACTTCTGATTTTGCCCTGGAATGTTTAAAGCTTTTAATCAAATCCCAATCTTTAGCCTTAAAAGGGATCCTGAGCCGGCCAGACGCTCTTCAGGGCCGAGGCATGAAAAAACAAAGCTCCGCTGTTAAACGCTTTGCTCAAGGGGGGGGATGGCCGCTTTGGACTCCGCAAAAACCCGCCGGCCGGCTATTTTTAGATGAAATCGCCGCCACAAAAAGCGACTTTTCCTTTGTCTGCTCTTACGGGCAAATCCTGCCTTTAGCTTATCTTCAAATATTTCCAAAAGGGGGCATTAATTTGCACTTGAGTCTCTTGCCCCGCTGGAGGGGAGCGGCCCCTGTAGAGCGGGCTTTAATGGCCGGAGATAAAAAAACGGGCGTTTGCCTGCAAGAAATGACGGAGGAGCTGGACGCCGGGAATGTCATTGGGCAAAGAGAGTTCCCTATTGGAGAGGAGGACAGCGCTCAGGATATTTTTAATAAAGCCTTGAATGAGACAGCCGGTTTGCTCCAGGGCGATTTGATAAAATACCTTAAAGGAGAGTTAAGAGCCATCCCTCAAGATCCCGCGAGAAAAACCTATGCTGAAAAAATCGCAAAAAAAGAGGGGAAAATTGACTGGAGGGAGCCGGCTCAAATCATCCACAATAAAATCAGGGCTTTGTTTTTAGGGCCTCAGGCTTTTTCTTTTTTGAGCGGCCGGCGGATAAAAATTTATCGCTCTAAAATCGCTGGCAAAAGCTTTTCTGATTTTTCCCCGGGAGAGGTTTGCCTCAAGGGTAAAGGCTCTCTGTTTGTCGCTTGCGGCCAAGGGGCTTTAAGCCTGCTGGAAGTCCAAAAAGAGGGAAAAAAACGGCAAAAAATAGAGGATTTTTTAAAGGGCTGTTCTATAAACTTAAGAGATCGCTTAGAATAAGCCGGACAGGAGGGAATTTTGGCTTTTTTAATTGCTCCCAGTCTGCTGGCCAGCGATTTTTCTAAATTAGGCGAAGAGGTTCAGGCTTTGGAAAAAGCCGGGGCGGATTGGATTCATTTGGACATTATGGACTCCCATTTTGTCCCCAATTTAACTTTTGGCCCTCCTGTTATCCGGTCCCTGAGGGCTTTAAGCTCTTTGCCTTTTGACGCGCATTTGATGGTCTCTAGGCCTGAAAATTTAATAGAGGCTTTTGCGGAGGCGGGAGCTAACCATATCAGCTTTCACTTAGAGACTGTCCCTCAGCCTTTAAACTTGTTAAAGAGGATTCAAAATCTCAATATCAAGGCCGGGCTGGCCATTAATCCGCAAAGCCCTATTTCTGCGGCGTTTCCATTTTTAGAGGATTTAGATTTAATTGTGATTATGACTGTGGAGCCGGGGATGGGCGGACAGCCATTTCTAAGGGAGCAGGCTCAAAAAGTTGAAATTTTAAGGAACAAATGCCTGTCCTTAAAAAATCCTCCGCTCATTGAGGTGGATGGAGGCGTCAATCCAGACACAGCGCAATGGGTTCCAGGGGCGGATGTCTTGGTCTCAGGGCATTATATTTTTAAAAGCGGAAATTATTCGGCCAGCATTGCCAAACTGCGGCAATCAAGGCTTTGAGCCGCCACCGCCGAAAACATGCCCAAAAAAAATTATCCGGCTAGCATTGCCAAACTGCGGCAATCAAGGCTTTGAGCCGCCACCGCCGAAAACATGCCCAAAAAAATTATCCGGCCAGCATTGCCAAACTGCGGCAATCAAGGCTTTGAGCCGCCAGACATGCCCAAAAAAATTATCCGGCCAGCATTGCCAAACTGCGACAATCCCAAAAAAACCGCTGGGCTAGGGCGAGCGCTTTTTTAGAAAGGGCGGATCTTCTACCCGGCTAAGCCTTGGCGGGTTCAGCTTAACTCCAGATAAATCCTCAGAAAAGGCGGATCTTCTACCCGGCTAAGCCTTGGGAGCGGGAGACTCCAAAACACAAGTTTTTCCCAAAAATGAGAAAAGCGATTTCAAGGCGCTCAAACCTTTCTCAAGCAGACATTTTCAGGACTTTTAGCCTTAAAAAAGCGCTGGGCGCGGATTTAAAAAAATTAAAGCTTTTTGCGGGAAATTCCGTTTTTTACATTAGATATTATGGCTTATCGCATTTTAAAAACTTTTGTGGCTTTGGGGATAGCTGTTTTAGTTTACTCTATCGGCGTGCCGGGCTGTGCTCCTCCTGTTCACTGGGCGGCGGTATCCGTAGAGGAATGTCGAGCCATATCGCCGGATTGCAAAGTAGAACAAGCGCCAAGAAATTTTAGGCTTCCGCCGAAGGGCCAAGATCGCCCGCCGGAGCGCCCCGATCGCCCGCAAGAGCGCGCAGAGCGCCCGCGACAGCGGCAAGCCCGTCCGCCGCGCGCCCCCCAGCCTGAGCCTCCCGCTATGGACATATATACTTATAGCATCTCTTTAGGCCAGGTGGATATTATAATTGATGTTGATAATTCCAGCTCTATGGCTATAGAGCATCGCAATATCGCCCGGCAGTTGAAACCGTTTTTAAATCAAATAAAAGATGTGGATTATCATATAGCTGTCATCACAACAGATATCAGCGCATCTCCTGACAATCCTGTGCGAAACGCTTACTATCAGGACGGCCGCTTTATTCCCATTGGCGGGAAACTGTTTTTAACAAATGAAAATATGGGGAAAAAACCCTCCTCACATGTTGTAAACGCGTTTGCCAAAGCCATTGAGCGGGAAGAGACCACCCAATGCGACAAGCGAAATCAGCCGCGCACAGCAAGAAACCAATATGATCGGCTGTATCAAAATCAAGGATCCTTGCGGCAAACAGCCTGCCCCAGCTCTGATGAGCGGGGGATTTATGCCCTCAATTTAGCTATTAATAATCGCCGGCATCACAATTTTTTTCGCCCGCAAGCTCACTTGATGGTTGTTATTTTAAGCGATGAGGATGTTAGAAGCTCTGAAAAATATTACAACCAGCCGGGATATGAGCAATATGCTCCGGAGCCTAAAGATTACCCTGAGCTTTTAGTTGAAAGCGTTCACAATCGATTTGGCCGCTTAAAAACCATGAGCGCTCATTCCATTATTATCCCTCCCGGAGACTCAAGGTGCCTCAATGAGCAAAATCAAAAGAGAGGCGGAGGGCATGGAACAGGCCGAGGCTATTATGGGAAACAATATGCCCGGCTATCTAGAGCGAGAGATTATGAGCTGACCCAGTATGGCAATCTATTAAAAGGAAGTGTGATATCCATTTGTGATAAAAGATATGGCTCTCAACTGGAGCGAGTGGGCTTTTCCGCCAGCGCCATCAGAGTCCCCTTGCCTTGCGGCCGGCCGGAGCAAATCAAGCTGTTTATGGACGGCCGCTCCATCCGGGCGCGTCATAAAATTGAGGGACGAACCTTGATCATAGAGCCGGGGATGGTGAGGCTCAACTCTAAGATCAAATTGCAGGTTGTTTGTCCCGTATAAAACGCCCTCAGATGGCTTATGCTGTTGGACAAACCTCAAATCAAATTGAAGGTTGTTTTGTCCCGTATAAAGCGCCCTTCAGCTGTTAAAAACCAGCGGAAAAATTCCAAATGGATCAAGCGGGAGTATTTCAGAAACAAATCCACAAATAACCCCTTAATCCGGAGCTAGCCCTTTTCAGGTTTGAGCTTCATATAAAAAATGCTATAAATACAGGGACTGATTTTTTCAGTATATCTTAATTTATGGCTTGACAGATGTTTAAAATTTATCGATTGCATTTTTTGGAGTCACAAATCACATAAACATAAGACACGAGGCAGAGCAACTTTGGTTTAAAATTTATCGATTGCATTTTTTGGAATCACAAATCACATAAACCTCTAAAATTTGATTTTGAATGGTATAATTCCTTTCTAAAACAATTTTCTTTAACGCGTTTTCAATGACTCTGTTTTTAAACTCAATAATTTTGCCGCACTTCACACAGGCAATGTGATAGTGAAACAGGTTGGGCTTTAACTCATAACAGGAGGAGCCGGCCCCCATGGAAATTTCTGAAATCATGTTGGCCTGAGTCAGCTTTTTTAAAAAACGATACACTGTCGCAAATCCTATGGAAGGATGGGTTTTTTTTGCCTCGTCCAAAAGATCTTGAGCGGTTTTATGATAGCGGGGCCCCGCGTTGAGGGCCTTTAAAATCGCCATTCTTTGAGCTGTTATTTTTAAGCCGCATTTCCTTAAAATATCACTTAAACCCTCTTTGCTGAGATTTTTCCGAGGCTCAAGCAAAATATCCTGTCGGCTTCCAAAAGGCAGATCGGGCGCTTCAGAGGTTTTACTCATAATGTTTTCCGCTTATTCCGCTTGTTCCGCTTATTCCGCTTGTTTCCACACGGAACGGATTTAAGGCTCTCAATGCCCGCCAGCCGTTTAGTTTCCAAGCGCCCTCTCCGGCATTTTCCGCTTATTCCACACGGGACAAGCTTAAGGCTCTCAATGCCCGCCAGCCGTTTAGTTTCCAAGCGCCCTCTCCGGCATTTTCCGCTTATTCCACACGGGACAAGCTTAAGGCTCTCAATGCCCGCCAGCCGTTTAGTTTCCAAGCGCCCTCTCCGGCGTTTTCCGCTTATTCCACACGGGACAAGCTTAAGGCTCTCAATGCCCGCCAGAACAAAAGGCCCTGATGTCTTAAAATTCAGTATAAGATTTTTTAATGATAAATATAAAATGTCAATAAAAATAATAATCATTTTCATTTATATTTTAAAAATTTCTAAAGGGAGCGGCAATAATGCACAGGGAAGGCTCAAATCTGCCCCAAAGTATGCCGGTTTGGAGAATCCAACCATTTGCTTTATTTTTTTAGATATGGAGGCGTTGGCGGAGAGCGAAGCTCAAACCAGCTCCAAAGTATTCTGGTTGGGCTTTTTTAGCCCCCCCGCCAGGCTTGACTCTGGCCCGAACTATTGTATAATAAACCATTATGGACTGGACTGCATTTGGCCTGTTAATCACGGGCGGAATTTTTTTAACTGCTATTGCCTCTCTGTTTATAGTGTTTTTCTCCTTTATGGCTGTAAGGACTGAAAAACGCTTACATAAGCTTGAGGCTGGCCAAGCTGACATGAGGATTGATATAGCTAAGCTTATGTCTGGCCAAGCTAAGCTTGAGGCTAAGCTTGATAAGCTTTTAGAGAGAAGCCCCGCCTAAAAACTTTTATTTTTGCGGCTATTCATAAAATGATAATCGGCGCGCCGCACAACGGATTAAACGGCCTGAAAGTCCTGGTTTTATAGGCTTTTTAAGAAAAATTACTTTTTTTTAGTGTATTATTGACAGGTCAAAAGCAGTCACTCAGCTTACTTTATTTTGCGATAAATAGATTTTTTTAGGACTTTTGTTCGGTTTCCTGTTTTTTTTTCTATTATTTGCTATAATGCTTAGTGTTATGAAAACAAGCCTCAGAAAAAACAAAGACATTTATCTCATTGATGTGAAGGATCATCTGGATATTCAAGGAGTGGATGATCTCAAATCATTTTGTTGCAATAAAAAGCTGAAGAAAAAAAAGATTGTGTTTAATTTGAAATCGCTGGTTTTTGTCGGCTCCAAAGGCGTTGGAGTTTTTTCAGAAACCCTTGATTTTGTGAATAAAAACAATCACTTAAAAATTTGCTGTGCCAGCTCTGAATTTGAAAAAGTCTTTCACACGGAGGGCTTGCAGTCTGTCTTATTTCCCAGCGAGGAAGAGGCGATTTTGTCCTTCACCTCTAATCAAAGTGAATATCCGCCAAAACATGATTGACTGAGGGGGGGCTGTCCTTTTTAACATCCTCATCGGAAGACAGTTGCTGGGGGAAAAGAGGCGCCGGAGCGTCTGGCTTTTTCTGTTTGCTTTGAGTTAAAGACAAGCTAAGAGATCGGTTGAGCTTTTGCAGGGATTGAATTTGAAGATCCTTTTTCTCATTTTGAGCTTGCAGATCTTGCCATAAAGCTTTCAAGTTGTGATTTTGGCTTTCCCATTTTTTGCTGTTTTTTAAATATTTATCCAAATTTTCCCTTGTTTGCGCTAAAGACTTCTCTAAAACATTTTTCCTTGTTTTTAACTCATGGTTTTGCTCTTGCATAGAGGACAAACTGCCCGACAGCTCTTTGATTTGTTTGTCCTTCAGACCTTTAAAAATTTCATGCCGCTTCCTCTCGCTACAAAGATCATTCTCCATTTCTATTTGAATATGCCGGATCTTTTTCTTGCCGGCGGACTCTAATATTTGAATTTGCCGGTCATGGTCAGCTCTTAAGCTTTCCAACTTCGCTTTATGGCTCTCCTCCATGCTCAACAAGGCTTTGTCTTTGTCCCACATCAGATTTTGGATTTCCGCCCGCCTTTGCTTTTGCTCCCGCGACAAGATGCCTTCAGACTCCGCTTTAAGGGTTTGAATTTGAGCCTCCAGCCGCTGGTTATGCTCCGTCACGCCCGCCAGCTGGCCCCTGAGCTGGCTTAACTGCTTGTCTTTTTCCAGATGAATTTGATTTTCCGCCTCCTCTTGCTGTTTTTTAGATTGAACAGCTTGCTCCTCTAAAGCCTGAATTTGTTTTGTTTTGCCCTCTATCTGTTTTTTCAGCTCTTTTTGGCTGTGGCTAAGCTTTATATATTTTCTCTGAAAAGACAGCATAGCTTGATCAAAGCCCATTTTTCCCACAGCCAGCGCTTTTTTAAAATTTTCACATTGGAATTTTAAGCTGTCCCTTTCTTTAGAAAAGAGATTCAGCTGGTGGGCGAATCCGGCTTTTAGCTGGCCTTTTTGTTTGATAAGCTCGGCAATTTGATTTTTGCCATTCAGCAGATCTTCCTGAGCGGCTCTTAATTTTTGCTCTTTATTTTTTTGGCTTTTTATTGCTTTCTTTTCCGCTAAAATGACCTGCTCCATCTCTTTTAATTTATCCGCCCTCTCCCGCAAGCTTTTCTCTCTGTTTTTAAAACTGAGGACTGCTTTTTCCATCCGGCTCAGCTCCTTATCCTTTAAAGACAGCTCCCGGACATTTTTCCGCAATGTGTCTTTCAGCAGTTGGCGCTCCTCCACAGCTTTGTCTTTTGCGTTTAAAACTGCCTGATGAGCGCTGTTTGCAATCTTCAGCTCTTTTTTTAAAGCTTTTATTTTTTGGCTCAAATCCCGGTGGGCTGTTTGAGTTTTTTGAAGATGAGAGGACAGCCGCCGAGCCGACTGATCTTTTTCAGCTGAAAGCGCTTGGCGCAGTTTTTGTGTTTGCTCCTCTAAGAGGCGGTTTTTTTTATGGACATCCTCCTCCAGCCTCTTTAACTCAGACTGCCTCTCTTTTTCACTTTGTTTGCGCCAATTCTGAAGATTTTGGATTTGACGAATATAAACTTGCTCTTTTTTCTCAAATAAATGCAGAGCTTTTTCCCGCTTTTTTAACAGCTCCGGAGCTAAAGAGCGGGGGGAGCGCTCCTGAGCCTGCGTTTTTTTAATCTCGCTCAGCTCTTTTTTTAATTGATGAGACTGATGATTGAACGCCCGGTGCTGTCTGGCAAACAGGGAGATTTGCTCCTTTAGGCCGCGATATTTGCTTTTTAAAACTGTATGTTTGTTCCCTAAGGAGGATTTTTCCTTATTGAGGGCGGACAGCTCCGTATAAAGGCGGGTATTCTCTTTTCCCTCTTTAGACAGGCGAGCTAAAAGATGAGCGTTTTTTTTATATAAAAGCTCCAACTCCTCTAAATTGACAATGTCATAAACATTTTTATCTTTTGCCAGAAAATGCTCTGTTTTATCTTTTTCCAGAGAATATTCTGTTTTGCCTTTTGCCAGAGAATATTCTGGGCTGATATACTGTTCAGATGGAGTTTGGTCTCGTGCTGGTTCCATGAAAGAGCCTCTAAACTCCATAGTGTCAACATTTAAAAACATTGTCAAAAAATTAAACTCATTTTTTACAGAATCCAGCCGGGCTGGCTCTATCTTGGCCTAAATCCCACATTGCTTAGCTAATTTCGCTATGCTCTTTGGACTATTTTGTATATTTTTGCGGGTCGCCGCTGGTCAGCTGGCGCAAGGGCGCTGTATTTGAACCATAATTCCTCCTTTGTTTTCTCCCCTTTATATATTATGCCCTCACATCCTGCAACTATACATGTATTCCCTCTGAAAACAAATCCGCTAAACTGGGCTGAAAAAAGCCCTGGCTGGCCCTCTTATCTTAGGGGAAAGATTGCGCTTTTTTTAAGGCTGGCGCTGTTCCCGCCAGCAGGCTCAAGGGCAGAAACCACCTGATGAATGATGCCAGCGCTGGGCTTCCTCGCGCCACGGATGGCGCAAGTGGGCTTTAGGGCGGGGACGCCGTGCCTTAAAAAGCGCATGTATTCCCTCTGAAAAAGAATGTTTCAAAGCAAGAATCATCCAGCTTATTTAACTGGCCTTCTGGATAGCTTAAACTTTTATGAATCTGACCTTACAACCCCCTAAAGCGCTTGTTTGTTTTACAGAGGAGACTGTCCCGCGCCAGCCCCCCAGAGCGGGATAAGCCCTAATTGCGCCCGCTAAGCGAACAATAGGCTGTGGGGGAAATGGCTGGCCAATGAGCCTTCGCTAATTTATGCGGATCAGATTGAATCCGGCCAAAGCCCTGCCGCTTAAGCTGGAAAAGGCGCTATATCAGCCCGACAGTCATTGCCTATTGGCCTAAGCCATTTCAAAATAGGAGAGCTTTTTGAAGGCAAAAAACATTTATATCTATTCAGAAGCGATAGCCAGCCAGCAAATAAGCTTTATATCCTCTTCTGAAATAGGAGGCAAAGACTCAGGTGAGCCAGCCGGCTCTAAACCTGTATCCATAATCCATTTTATCAGCCTCTTGGCTTTTTCTTTTCCCTTATCATTATTGTTATTAAACTGCTCTCTTAAAAGAGTCTCATCTCTTCTTGGCCAAGGGGATTCTACAATATCAAGAGCTTTATTTATTTCTTGTTCTGTCATATCAGAAGGCTTAAAAGACCGAATGAAGTCCGCCGCCTCTCTATTTATTTTTTGGATTTTTGGCTGTAAGTTTACCGGATCTGTTTCATGCATCCAAGATTTCAAAATATCCTCCTTAGCCACATTCCAAAAATCATAAACTGATTTTTGAGCTTTTTGTGATAGCGCGATTTCAGTTTTTTTGTCACTCTCAATAAGACGAAGACAAGTCCCTATCTCTTTGATGATTTTTTTGTCCTCTGACACTTCCCACTGTTTATTGGAAGGAACAAATCTTAGGTAAGTTCTTTTTTGTCCAACTGTAGTGCAAAAAAAGATTCCCTGCTCTTTCCCTTTTATCATTCCTGAGCCTGATTTCCATGGAAGATTAACAATTTTATCCCGATTTTCCTTTAAAGCTTTTCTTAATGTTTGACGATACTCTTCCCCTGTTTGCGCGGAGTTAATTGTTCCGCCTCTCTCAAAAAGACTAGGATTTTCCTTCAGAAGCTGATTAATTTCTTCCCTTGTTTCCGTAAAGACTTGCCTTCCTCCTGTTTCCCCTTCAATAGGAGAGGCAACACCAATACTTCTGGCGGCTAAGGTTAGTTTATCCAAAATACGCTGTTCTAAATCTAATAAAGCGTCTAATTTATCAGTTGGAAAAATAGTTCTTAAAAAAACCTCTTTATGCTGACTCCCAATTCTGTCAATTCGGCCATGACGCTGAACTAAACGCATAGGATTCCAAGGAAGATCATAATTTATGATATGACAGCATTGTTGCAAATTTACTCCTTCCGCCAAAACATCAGTAGTCACTAAAATATCAAAATCATCTGATTGATGGGATTCCATAGATTGAGGAGCAAAGCCATTGATGGCTGATTCCCTGGACATCCCTGGATCAAATCTTTCCCTTCTATGGTCAGATCCTATGATCGCCGCTATTCTATTTTTATACTTTATAAATTCAGGATTCGAGTTGATCTCTTCTTTAAGAAATTGAAATATCCATTCCACAGTGTCAGCAAAAAAAGAAAATATCAAAACCTTCCTCTTGTTTCTCTGTTCATTAACATTGTCCGCCTCATTAGACTGCTTGATTATTTCCTTCAATTCTTTAATGACTTTTTTAAGTTTCTCATCTTTGGTTTTTGTAACTGTATCCGCCTCTTTTTTTAATTTTACAAGAATATTTAAATCCCTTTTAACATCCTGTTGTAAATCTTTAACATTATAATCACTTGTGTTTTTAGTGTATGAGCTTTCCTCTAAAAGCTCCTCTAAAGCCGTTTCGTCATCAGCTGATAGCTCTTGTAAAAAGCGGGTAGATATAATTTTTCCTTTATCAATAGCTTCTAAAAACAATTTGTGTTGTTTTATCATTCTCCCTAAAGTATTAGAGAAGGCAACCAAAGAGGATTCAAATCTTTTTAAAAGTCCTGAGCGCAAAAGCCCAGCAACGCCTTCCGCCCTGTGTTGGCTTTCCCTATCAGTCTGTTTTAGATAAATATCAGGAAGGTATCTGGAGAATTGAATTTTATTATTGCTTTCAGGGTCAAGAGCCTCCTCTATATTTTCAAAAGGAAACATCTTATCTAATGAGTAACGGACAGTCTTGGTGTTTGGAGTAGGAAAAATAATTGGCATAGTCCTTCCGTCAGGCGCTTTAATAATATCATTTTTATAATGCTTTTGAATAAATTGCCGCGTTCTTTTAACTGTTGTCGCGTCAATAATAGGAAATAATTTATCAGGGCTAAGATCAGCTGGATTTTCCAACTGAGCCAAGCGAAAAACCTCCTTTACAGATAGGATTCCTTTGTTTGCTAAAAAAGCGTCTTGTTTTATAAAAAAATGAATAAGATTATACAAATCCCAAAGAGAATTATTAACCGGCGTTGCGGTTAACAGCAAAACATCTTTCTTTTTGCCAGCCAGAAAATATCTTAAGATGCCTGCCCGCTTAGGAGCGTCTGGATTTCTGTAATTATGGGCCTCATCCACAATAACCAGCTGATACTCTTCTATTTTTCTTTGCAATTTTTCTGAAACTCTTTTAGCGTCCTTTTTATTTAATTGTTGTTCTCTGGCTAATTCCTCATAAGATACACATTCAATAAAAATTTTATGTTCATGTCTAAATCTTTTCCATGTGCTGTCTCTTAAAGATGCCGGACAAATCAATAAAGCTCTTTGCCTCCGGCTGTTATAAATTTTAACAATTTCACCAGCTATATAAGTTTTTCCCAACCCTACCTCATCCGCTATAATAACGCCTTTGCATTCCTCAATAATTCGCAAAGCTCTAATAACACCATGTTTTTGAAACTCAGTTAAATTTAAAAATCTTTCTCCAGTTTTACTGTCAAGCTCAATTTCCTTTCCATAAAGCTCCCATAAAACCCTTATAAAAATCTCAAAAGGAGCTCGAATGATCAACAGCTCCTCAAACAAACCAGCCAGATCAAAAGGAACAGCCTCCTCCCATAAGCTATCAAACCATTTTTTTGCTTTGACAACTGTCTCTTTATCAGATCGGCTGGCGTTTAATTCAAGATTTGTTGTCATTCCAGCTTTTGTCATATTAGAAGAGCCAACAATAATTCCTCCATTCTCTACATCTCCTTTTTTAATAAAAATATAAGTTTTTGCGTGTAAAAAATCTTTTTCATACCTGCGGATTTCAATATTTCCAGCTTTAAGGGCTTTAACAAAGCTCCTGATTCTTTTTTCACTTTCAAAACTAAATGGGAGGTGATTCCTCTCTTCCCATAACCCTTTTTCAAGTAATTTTAAGCTATCCTGTAATTGTTTTGTTTGAAATTGCTTTTCTGTCTCTTCAATAGATCTTGCCGCGAATATGTTTTGTGAAAAAAACTCAGCTCCAATCATTAAACGAACAGATTTTGCGCTAATCAACGCGTCAGCCACTTGAAAGAAACCGGCTGAAGTAAAAAAAGCGGTGGCTATGCGAACTTCATCATATTTAGAAGCTCCTGATTGCTCTTTAAGAATGGATTTTAAGGCTGTAGATAAAGTATTGCCTTCAATATTATCAATCAGAACCGGAAAAGCTGTTTTATCTGTATGAGAGATTTTATTATTCAACTTACAATAACCTTTCCATTAATTGTTGGATCGAAAAACATAGTTATTTATTGTGAGGATTTTTTGGCGCTTTTTTGAGGCTGTGGCAATTCATCAAATTATGCCAGTCTTGTGTGGTTTTAAATTTTATACGATTCTGTTGTGAGTGAGATTGCATGATGATTTATTTCGCAGTTTTTTGTTGAATTAGATCTATAAATATATGTTCTCTTTTTGCCTAAAGCAATAGCCATTTGCTCTAAAACATCCGTTGTTTCTTTTAAAATGTCCGCCGTTTCTTTGTATAGCTCAAGAGCTTCCGCATTTTGATCTAAAACAGAGTTGGGCAGAACTTGCTCAGTTGATAATTTTGATTGTTTTTGGCTTGCCATATTTATATTATCGTTATTTTCAGCCCTAAAATCAACAAAATTATAGCTGAAAATCAAGAAAAAACAGCCTCAAATACCATTTTTTGCTTGTCATTATTCTTAATTTTGCTTATATATTATTTTTTAAACCATAAAATTATACAGTTGTGTGACTAAAACCTCAAAAAAATAGGAGTTTTGCTGTGCTATTGACTTTGACAAGAGAGGATAATTATCACTTTGAGCTTACTATAAACTATTAAATATTGTTATGGAGGAAGATTATAATGTCCATTTTTGAATCCATGAAAGCGGAAGCTACAGCTCTGCGGACTGAAATACAAGAATTTTTAAAAATTGATCGTGATGAATTATACGGAGAGGGGCGATTACATGGTGTTAGTTTTAACCGCAAAGGAAAAGAACAATTTGAAATGGTTTTTGGACTAATAGAAGACCTTTTAAAATGTCATTTTGACAGAGTTCCTCAAACTAAAACTTTAGCCATACGAAATTATCTACAAACATATAAAAAGATTTTTGAAAGAGCAAAATCTCTTGATTTAGAAGATAGCAGTCCTAAGCAGACAAGGGATAATATTGTGCAGGAGCTGGAAAATCACTATGAAAGTTTTTTTGAAACTGTGTCTTCAGTAATCAACTTTGCAAATCAAGCAGGAACGGATTTTAAACAAATTGAAAGAGAAGCCAGACAAACTTTAAAGCAAGTTAAAGCTCATTCTAAAGAACAAAAAAATCAAATGGAAAATCAAAAAAAATCTGCTGAATCTATTTTAGAATCCATGAGGACTGCCTCTGCGGAAACAGGAGTCTCTCAAAACGCCATTCATTATTCAAATGCTCAAAAGTGTCACTCTGAACAAGCTCAAAACTGGTATAAATGGGGTCGGAATTTACTTATTGGCTTGATTGTTTTCTTATCCATTATTGGTATATCTTTTTTTGTCTTTAAAGGAAAAGAAGCTCTTATGCTGGGTTATCTGGAAATTGCAGTTTTAATAATAATCAGCTTATGGATTTACGCTATAAATTTTTGCAATAAAAATTTTCATGCGGAAAAACACAATGAAACTGTGAATGCCAATAAAGCTAAAACTCTTACCACTTTTCGTTCCTTTGTTGAAGCGACTGAAGATGAAAATATTAAAAATCAGGTGTTGCTTTACGCCAGCGCGTCTGCTTTTTCCAATCCTTCAACTGGCTTTAATAAAGCTCAAGGTGTGCCCTTGCCTCCAGGAGCGGAGCTTGCAAAACAGATTGCCAGCCGTTCCCCTGATAATTCTTGAGTGTTTGATCTCTTCAGGTTTAATAATTTTTTTAACCTGCGGCTTTGTGTTTCTTTTTCAAAAAATTGTAATATTTTAAGACGGCTTGCAGGCGAGATTTATAATAATCCCTTGTTTTATGAAAGGTCTCAAAGATATGGATGAGCTGTTTTTGAGACAGGCCGTAAAGATGCGCCGCTATAGCATCTAGCTCATAAATCATTTGGTTCTTTTTTTCCTTATCTAATTTGCCGTATTCCACACCTACAGCTTTAGCCCACTTAGAAAATCGTTTATCCGGGGAAGCTAAACGGCCAGAGAGCGCAACTGCTCTTTTCCAAAGATAATTCTCTCTGGAAGGGCGGGGAATAGGGAAAGTATTGAAAGTACTAAGATTTATGTGGTTTGTAGAAGTAAGTCGACGAGCATACCAATCTAAAGGAATAGAGCTTAAAATTCCCAACAAAAAGGCTTCATCTCTTTCATTTCCCCTGGAAAATAGAAGATAATTAGCTGAATGAACTAAAACTACATGAGGAGGAATTAAACCAATATGGAGTGTTCTTGGACGGTCTGCACTTCCTATATCACGAAAAGCAATCCTTGGTTTAAAACATGGTAATGTTTTTTTACTTCTTACATATGTATCTGAAAATTCAAAATGGATGCTTTTACTGTATCTATGTCCGTTTTTTCTTTTTTCATATAACCAATCTATCGCTTTTTCAGGGCTAATATAAGCATAGTATTTACCTGTATCTGCTTGCCAGATGTTAAAAGACTCTCCTTTAAAAACCGGCCAAAATCTTTTTGGACATTCTCTGGATTTTAAATCCATAATTGATTTTTGCTCTGTTGTGTTCATTTCTCTATCAGCCTGGACCCTCCAAGTTCTTCTGTCATTCAAATCAAGTTGTGGAGATTTTCTAAGTTGAAGAAAAACATTAAGAGCATCTTCTGTTGGTAAAGAAGGCAAAGAAGCAGTATCTGTCCAAGATAATATTTGTTCTTTATGTAAGGATAGATAATTGTCATTTTTTCTAATGTTGAATTGCTTAATAGATTTAAAAGGGCCTTGAATATCAATTTGTCCTCTACCCTCCTTTTCAATCTCTTTTCTCTCAAGAGATAATACACATATTCGGATTTCATCCACTTCATCAAAAAGCCATCCTAAATTATTAACAAATGTTGTAATGTGTATTCTAGCTTTTTGAAAAATCTCTCTTCTAAATTTTTCAGTTCCTTTAGCTTGGATAATACTGCCTTTTAAAACTACCCCAAAAAAACCATTGTTTTTACAAATTAAATTCCAGAATCTCCAAGAAAAAAATTTATATAGATCAGGATTTCCAGAATTTTCAAAGTGTGTTTTCCTTAATATGTTTTTTAATTTATTCGCTTGTAATACTTCTGAATTATATTGATTCACAAGTCTAGAATATGCTTTTTCTATTTTTTTATATTTTAATTCTCTCTCCCTTTGAGACATTCCTCTTAATCCAGGAAAGTATCTGGCCCAAAAAGCATGTTTTTCTGGCTGTTGCACTTTCTCCCAGGGTGGATTTCCGATAATCACATCAAAGCCCGGCCTCTCCCTTAAAAATACCTCCGGGAAAGCTATGGGAAAATGAAGTGTCTGCAAATCTTTTAATTCTTCTCTAGCTGTTTTCAGATCTTGGGATCTGTGAGCGCTTTTTGGATTTTTTATCCATGACAATATCCAGCTCTCAATCTTATTTATATTTCCCTTGTTTTTTATGCGGTTAAATAGCATCATATCAAATAAAGCCTTAGTGTCTTTTAAGGAATTTTTTATGTTCTTTTGAGCCTTCCAGCTTTGTTTCACCTCCTCAAGGCTCAAGTCGGACAATCGCTTCATATCTTGAAGAGGCTTTTTTGCCTGACCAATTAGTTTTTCCCTGTCAATCAGATCAAAAGACAAATTTGGCGATTCTTTTCTGCTCTTAAGCTCTGATTGAAACTCCTCAATGGTCCCTATGCCCACAAGGGAATTTCCGCAAATCAGATTATGATTAAAATAAGAGAGAGGAAGCCCCGGCACAAATGTATGAGTCCAGAGTGAAAGTTTTGCAAGCTGCACCGCCAAGTCATTATTATCTACCCCATAAATGCAGTGCCTTGCAATATGTCGGGCCAGGTATTTTTTATTTTCAACAGGAAAATAATCGTCAGATATGCCTGATAGATTTTGTTGTGCTGTTGTTTTTGTTTTATCTAAAATGTCTTGCACACCCTTTAAAGGCCTGTTATCCAAATACTCCGCCATTTTCTTTTCAATTCTATCAACAGCCGCCACAAGGAAATGCCCTGACCCCATCGCAATATCCGCTGTAAAAAAATTAAAAAATTCCTTTTCAGCCTCTTTGTCAGATAAACGATTCAGCCTTTTAAAATGCTCCTTTAAAGCTGGCTCAAGAGATTTGTCTAAAATATACTCCACAATAAAGCTTTTGGTGTAATAACTGCCAGAGGCTTTTCTTACTCCTGACTGATTGTGAAGATACACATCTCTTTTTTTTATACAGACTTGCTCTGTTTTTTTGAATTTCTTGTTTTTATTGGTCTTTAGATTTTTTACAGGAATGTAAATATTCTTCTTATCCCATGTTAAATCTGTATCAGCGATTGATAAATTAGATTCTAAAAGTCCTTCATAAACTGTTCCAAATTCTTTTGGCCCCATAAACCGAAAATCCACAGGCGCAAAAGGGCGCTCTTCTGTCTTCATAAGAAGCAAGCTTTTAAGGGCGGGAACAAAGAGCTTATTGGAAATGGAAAGTTTTGAAATTTTAAAGCCTGTTTCTGAAAAATCCCGCTCACTGCTAAACAAACCGCCGTTATAAGCCATAATTCCCCACTCTGGATTTCCCTTGTCAATAGCCCGCCAAAGGCTTGTCGTTTCCCGCCAATGGCTGTCTCCCTCATCCAGCTCTCCGCCTTTCAAAAACAGATCTGACAATTCTTGAGCTTTTTGTTTAAGGGATCGTTTGCGGTAAGCGGAATTTGTATTGTAGGGCAAAAAATCTTGGTCTTCCGCATAGGCGATAAAAAGAAGACGAAACAGGACAGTCAATGTCATTTTATAAGTTTCATTTAGCTCTTCAGGGGAAGGGTTTGTTAAATTTCTTGCATAAACAATCCCTTTAGCTATCTGAGGAACAATCTCATCATAAATCCGGGTTTTTAGATTTTTGGCCGCATCCGCGGAAAATCTTTTGGAGTTTTCCAGAATTTCATATAAAGATCCTTGTTCACTTAAAGCCTCCGCGGAAAACAGGAGCCACAAATAGCCTAAATCCTCCTCTCGCAAAAGGGACGGCTGACACTCAATATAGGTTTCTGAACGGGAGCTGTGGCTAACTCCTGACTCTTTATCCGCGCTATACAGACGGATATGATTATCCTGAATCATTAGGACCCAAGGCATATTTTCCTGATCCGCTTTCTCCAGAGCATAATGAACAGGAGAAATCTGATTAAAACGCTGTTCTTTGGATTCATGATTCTCTAAAGGCTCCAGAAAAACAGCTAAAGCTCTTTTTTTATCCTTGCTCTTTAAAATACAAGTTAGGTCATCAAGCCGTGTAATATGAAATCCCAATCCTTTTAAAAGATCCTCTTTTTTGAAATGAAGAATCTTTTTAGATTGCGCTTTTGCCTTTTGCCAATCAGGCCGCTTTGTCACTCCATGAATCAAATGATGAGAAGAGAGCATTCCTCTATTGTTAAGCCCAAATAATCCTGTTTCTATGGAAGGCAAAAAATGAGAGCAAAATTTAAGCGCTTTGTGCCGGTTCGGCTGGTTAAGAGCTGTCCGGCAAAGTTTTTCAGCCAGACTCAGTGGAATGCTTTTATAAACTGGAGGATTGTCTCCAGAAGCGCCACAAAGAGATGCCTGATTTTCACCATGAATAACAGTTAATAAAACAGGCGCTGCCCTATGGTTTTTTCTTTTTTTTTGAGCCTTCTTTATGGTTGCCATATTTGGCTCATTATTGCTTGTTAAGACAGCTACTTCTAAAGAGTCTCTTCCCTGTCCTAAAATTAACTTTTCCGGCTTAAGTCCTGATGTTAAATCTGGAAGGCGCCTTGATTGAAAGTCAGACAGAAAATCCTTTGCGGCGCTCATATTTAATTTTTCGGATAATTCAATTTTTTTCTTGAGGGCAGTTTGAAAAATTGTCCGGGCAAAACAGAGCGGGCGGGGCTTTAGTTGAGGCTGAAAAAAGCCCTGGCTGGCCCTCTGAAAGCAAATCCGCTAAACTGAGCAGGCTTTTGCTCACTCAATGGCCCGCTGGCCGTTTTATGGGACAACCCTCTAGCCATTTGAGCGCTTTTACTGCTATTATCTTATAACTTAAGGCGCCATGGGATATATTTTTAAAAACTGGAGCGTTATGACTAAACAACATTCTTTTTCAAGCGGGAAAGCCGGCGCTTAAACGCGGGCGGAAAAAACGGGGCCAATGACTAGCCAAAGTTTTCAAATTCATCAAATCCCTCTGTGGGAGGACAATTATATCTATGTCCTCCATGACAAAAAGGAGAGCAAAACAGCAGTCATTGATCCGGGAGAGGCCGGGGCCGTTCAAAAATTTTTAAAACAAAAGGGCTTACAGCTGGACTGTATTTTAAACACCCATCACCATTTTGATCATACGGGAGGAAATTTAGAGCTGAAAGAAAAATGGAACTGCAAAATTTATGGATTTAAAGGCGATGAGCAAAGAATACCGGGAATAGACATAAGCCTGAGCGAGGGAGAGACAGTTTTTGTGGGGGCTTTAAGCTGGGAGGCTCTTTATGTCCCCGGCCACACTTTAGGGCACATTGCGTTTTGGAATAAAGATCATAAAATTTTATTTTGCGGGGACACTGTGTTTGCTATGGGCTGTGGGAGGCTGTTTGAAGGCCAGCCGGAGCAAATGTTTGCCAGCTTAAATAAAATCAAGCGCCTCCCGCCGGACAGCCTGATTTACTGCGCCCATGAATACAGCTTAAAAAACGCCCGCTTTGCCTTGAGCCTTAACCCCTCTCATCCGGAGCTAAAAAAAAGATTCCAAAAAATCAAAGCTTTAAGGGACAGACAGAAATCCACTGTGCCTTTTTATCTCAAAGAGGAGCTTTTGACCAATCCCTTTTTTAGAGCTAGATCAGCCTCTGAATTTGCTGAGATCAGAAAAAAACGGGATCGCTTTTAACACAGCTTATAAATTAAGGCGCTGGGCGAAAAAACCAACCCCTTCTGAATTTTTGCCGCTAAGCTAATGTCAAAAAGGGCGAACTTAAGCAAAACAACATGAGTTTTTCAAATCCGCTCGGATCAATTAGCTCCGGCCAAATTAACGCATGGACAACGGATCTCTATCCACTTTAAACTGCACAAAAGATTTTGTTTTGATCTGAGAGAGGAGGTTTTTTAAAAACTGATCTAACAGACGATAGTTTTGCCCTTTGATTAAAATTTGATAGCGGTATCTGCTTTTGATTTTCATCAAAGGGGCCGGCGAAGGCCCTAAAATAATAATTCCCGGCCAAGCCAAGCGCTTGGCCTTTTTGGCAATGTCTTGGGCAAAGCTCCGGCACGCCATCTCCTTTAAGCTGTCCATTTTTAAAAGGCAAAGCCGGAAAAAAGGGGGATAAGACCATTTCTTTCTGCTTTTGATTTCCTCACTAAAAAAGCCCTTGTAGTCATGCTGTTTAGCAAAAGCAATGCTCAAATGATCGGGATTAAAAGTTTGAAGAATCACCTCGCCAAAATTTGTCCGCCCCGCCCGGCCAGACATTTGAATCAAAGTTTGAAAAGCCCTTTCCCCCGCTCTAAAATCCGGAAAATGAAAATCCATATCCGCTAAAACAAGCCCCACCAAATAAATGGAGGGAAAATTCAAGCCCTTGGACAGCATCTGCGTTCCAATAATGATCTGAGCCTGCTCCCGCTCCACAATCTCAATAAAGCGCTCCATTTCCTCGCGGGAGCTGATGCTGTCTCTGTCAGCTCTCACTATTTTGCATTCAGGAAAATAGCTTTCCAATATTTGCTGGGCTTTTTGTGTTCCCAGCCCTTTCTCCAGCCACTCTGATCCCCGGCAAGCGGGGCAGTGAGAGGGCTTTTTCTCTATATGAGAGCAGTAATGGCAAAGCAAACAATTATCTACATGAAGGGTGAGGCTGATATCGCAGTTGAGGCATTTTTGAATATGGCCGCACTGCGGGCATATCAGGGCTGTCGCCTGCCCCCGGCGGTTTACAAACAAAGCTGTCTGCCGGCCGCTTTTTAAAGTCTCCCGCATTTTGTCAAACAAAATGTCGCTGAGCCAAAAGGGGCGGCTATCCGAAGGCTTAGATTTTAAATCCACAACTGTCACCTGCGGAAGAGCCTGCTTAAAAGCCCTCTGTTTAAGCTCATACAAATTATAAGCGCCATCCAGCGCTTTTTTATAAGAGGAAAAATCCGGCGTGGCTGAGCCTAGCGCTATGGGAATCCCCAGCTCCTTAGCCAAAACAATAGCTGAATCTCTGGCGTGATAGCGAAACTTTTCCTCTTGTTTAAAACTGCTGTCATGCTCTTCGTCTATGATCACAAGCTGGAGCCGCGGCAAAGGGCAAAAAAGGGCGGAGCGGGTTCCCACTAAAAGATTTTTTTTGCCGGAAAGCAGAGACTGCCAGACTTGCTTTTTTTGCCTCGCTGTTATTTGAGAATGCAAAAGAGCGGTTTGCCCCGGAAAACTGTCCGAAAACCGCCGGACGATTTGAGGGGTGAGAAAAATCTCCGGAAGCAAAACCAAAACCTGCCCTTTTCGATTTAAAACTTGAGCGATAAGCTTTTTATAAATTTCTGTCTTCCCGCTTCCCGTCACACCATGTATTAAATGAATATTAAACCCTTCGCTTTTTAAAATCCGCTCAGCGCAAAGCTCTTGCTCTGGAGTGAGAACAAGCGATCGCTCAGAATCAATAAAGGAGCTTTCAGGCGGAGAGCTTTCGGGCCGGGAGCTTTCAGGCAGGGAGCCGGATTTTAACTCTTTCCGCTCTTTGTTAAGTTTTTGGGACATTTGCCTATTGAGAAAGCTTAAATCCGCAACCATTCCTAAAGGGTAATGATAGTAAGAGCTTATCCATTTTAGCCAGCGGATTCTTGAAGGGCTAATGGAGGGAGCTGTTTGATCTATCTCTAAAATCTCCCTCACCGCCGGGAGCTTTGCTCCCTCTAAGTCCTCCTCTAAAATCATCCCATAAGCTTTCCTTTTTCCTAAAGGAATTTTAACCCTTTGGCCGGGAGACAGAGGTTGAGCAGATTTGTAAGTCAAAGCTTTAAACAAAGGAGCTTTTGTGGCGACTTTAAAATAATAGGCTGTTTTTTCCATTTTGCGCTTGTGTTAAAACGGGTCTGTCTCTCTTGACCTATTTACAAGATTAGTCTGTCTTTTTCCCAGAGTCCAAGCTTATCTTTATCGGCTTTCCGATTCCCTAATTCAGCTTAATGGCTTGAACCGCTTAAGTTTTTAAGCTCAATAAAAACTTTTCCATATCCTCGAGAAAGATCTTTTTTCCTTTCAGCTGTTGCGGTTTGCTCACATTCAAACAAAGCTGTTTTCCCTCTATGCCATATCGCTCATAGAAAAAAATCAAATTTTTGCTGAAAGAGGATGGTTTTGTTTTTGCCTCTATCATAAGCCGGGGAGAATCTTTTTTTGTTAAAAGGAAATCCACTTCTTTTTGCTCCTTTGTTCTAAGATAAGTCAAATTTAAAGCCTGAAAGGGTTTGTTCTCTTTGAGATAAAGGCAATGTTTTAAAAGATGCAAGGCGACTAAATTTTCCAGCCGAGGGCCTTTTTTTTCAACAAAGCCAAAGTCATAAAAATAAATCTTTTTTGGCTTGGAGAGAGCGCGTGAAATGTTTTTTGAAAAAACAGGGATTTGAAAAATCACAAAAAGATCTTCTAAAACAGAAATGTATTTTGAAACTGTTTTATGATCCAGCTTAAGAATTTGGGAAAAAGAGCTGACAGAAATGGGAGAGCCTACACTGTCCCTTATAAGGCATAAAAGGGTCTCCAATTTTTTATAGTTCTGAACATTTTTAAAATCAGGAATGTCCTCTCTCAACAGGGAAAACATATACTGCTGTCTCCATCTCTCCGCTGAGCTGTCTGATTTTAAAATTAAAAGAGGCTCAGGGAATCCCCCTCTCCTGAACAGCTTGCTAAAGGAAAGTTTGCCGATTTGCCTTAGCTCAAAAACCGAAAAGGGCAAAAGAGTATGCGCAAAGAGCCGGCCGGCCAGAGAATCTCCCGACCGCGCGATATTCTGAAGGCGGGCGCTCCCTGTCACTAAGATATTTTGCCGGCGGGGGCGGGAATCAAAAACCCCTTTTATATAGCTCTTCCAATGATCCATTTTATGGATTTCATCAAAAACAAGAAAATCTGAAGACTCTCGCCAAGACTGCTCCTCAATAATTTTTCTGTCTTTAAAGGAATCATAATTCAAATAAATGGGGCTTTTATAATGTCTCATTAGGCTTTTAGCCAGCCATGTTTTTCCAACTTGGCGGGGGCCTGTCAAAAAAACCATTTTTTGTTTGAGATCTCTCAATAAAACAGCTTTATTCAGCCGATAAAAAGGAAATTTTTTCATAAGACTATTTTGGATCATATTCCCAAAAAGTCAAGACTTTTTTGGAATTAAGCCCAAAAAAGACAATTCTCTCACACCCCCCGCTAAGCTCTCCAACCCCTTCTCTTTTCTCTATTAAACAGAGAGCTTGACTTAGCTGAACCGGATGTTTTAAAATAAGAGGGAAGCCCCATCCCCGAAGATACTATTTTTGCAATGTTGTAAGCCGCCGCTTTTAAGAGGGCAAACCAATTAGAAAAAATTAGGAACATAATTGTTTGGCTACTTTAAAAGCAACATCAACATTGATGGCGTTTCCTAAAGCTTTACATGATTTTGTCAATGTATCTGGTAAATATTTTAAACTCCCCATACTTTGAAGACGACTACATTCTTTAGGAGTCATAAATCTGTCTTCCCAAGTTATGATTGGAATTTGTGTAGTTGTCATAGCAACTAATGAAGGAGCTGTGGTGGGTCTCTTTATACGAACTCCAGAAGCCCTAAACTGAACAATATGTTTGCGTATATTTCTGATTTCTCCTTTACAGTTCCATTCAAGTTTTTGAAAACTAGATGGATATTGTTTTATTTTAGGAAGCCAAGGATCAATCCAATTTCTATTTTGTAAATAATATTCCCTATTCTTAGAAATAAAATGTTGCTTCCATAAAGGAAATGCTGTGTTTTTCCCTTGAGCATATTTTGGCACATTATTCAATATCTCACTTCTATTCCATTTATTCAATTTACAGCCAAAACTTCCTTTATAATTTCTAAGGTCTTTTAGAGGAATATCGTATAAAGAATTGTATCCTCTATATGGATATGTAGCGCCGAATTCCATTGTCCATATAGGGAAAGAGGGAAGTTCCATAGATGTCGGAGTTAATCTAAGAAATTCTTGCCATACCTTCAAGCAATCTATGACCTGTTTTGGCAGAGGTTTTATCTGGTTGGGGTCTTTATCTAGTACTGACTTGATATTTAACTTATCTTGTCTAGTTTCCCTAGGCCAATAAAAATGATCCAAACTTTGAAGACTTCCAATAATAAATAGCCTCTCTCTTATTTGCGGCACTTTAAATTTGTGTGGAGATAATATTTTAGTCTGCACTGCATAACCTTCCTGTTCCAAATTCTTTTTCATGTTACGCCATGTCTGCCCTCCGTTATGGTGTTCTAGATTTGCGACATTTTCCATAATAATAAATTGAGGATGGTGATGCTTAATTATGCGTAGAACATGGCGTGAAAATAAATCCCCCCATAGTTTGCATTGAGTGCCAAGTTGTTCGCCAGCTTTTGAAAAAGGCTGACAGGGAAAACCTGCGCATAGAATGTCATGGTGAGGAATATCTTTAGCATGAATTGAGCGTATATCCCCCTTCGGCATTAAACTAAAATTTTTTTCATAGAGATATCTAAGCTCTTCATCAATTTCACAGGCAAAAACACATTTATGATTCAATTTCTTTAAAGCCAAATGAAATCCGCCTAAACCAGCAAATAAATCAATAAATTTTAGAGATTTTGTCATTTAATCTCCTTATTGTTGCTGATGTCTCCAAGACTTTTCATATTTTTTGGGGAACCAAATAGCCAATGTTGGCACTTTTTTATTAATTATTTTTCCATTAGATTTGATATCTAAAATATGAATTTGTATCGTTAAACACTCATCATCTTTTATTTTCCTATCACCAGGATATATCGTTCCTCTCGAGCTTTCTGGCTGAACTGGATATGCTCCTTGAAATAACTGACTTATTTGATTGCTAGCCGTTATGCTCCTTTCCCTAGACTCTCCAGAACTCATTAAGTAAATTATACAATTCTCACTAGGATGATCTTGAAGAAAAGACTCAATCTGTAATAAAGCTCCCGTATAAAGAGTGGACTCATTTCTAGACATTTTATAATTTACTAAATAGTCATTATATACCTGACTCAAGGGAGTATTTTTTGAAATATGATGTTTTTGTATCTTCTTGCGTGCTTTATGTCCAGTATCTTCTATAAATTTGAATTGCTTTATTAAGTCATTTATTATGTTTTTATTATTATCAATAGAATCTACTATTGGCATCTTTTGCTCAAACCATCTATTGCTATAAAATTTTATATTGCATTCTGTTTTTAATACATTTCTGCGAGTAGGCTTTAAGTTAGGTTCAAGAAAAAATACTCTCTTCCAATCTGTTAAAGGCTTATTTGCTCTTATATGTTGAGATAAAGATTGTCTAAGGCGCTCTTCATGTTCAACATAACTTTGAAAAGCTTTTAGTGAGTTATTTTCCAGAAAAATTCTACAATATTCTAAATAGTTTCTTTTATATCCATAGAATCTAGCTCTTTGTTGAATAGTATCTGCATTCCCAACTCCAGGCCCTCGGGGCATATAAGTCACTGTTAAGCCCTCTACAGTATAACCTCGATCCATCGCTTGGCCGCCAATTAAAATATGAGAATAGTTATCACGCCAATATACTGGCGGAGTATGTCCACTTGAAGCATTTAATTCAGTAATAATGGTGTATTGAATGCTCTTTTTTAAATTCTGTTTCACTTCATTAAATGATGGGATGTTTTGAACTGTTTTTTTTAACTCATCATAACCTTCAGTTTCAAAACTTTTAATAAGTTCAAATTGATCTGGATCATTATTTGAATGGTTGAGTAAATTTAACCATTCATCTCTAATAGAATTTGTCCATAGTAAATATTGAGCATGCTCACTGGTAAGCCTAGATGGGTGAATCATCATTGAACGATTTCCAAATTTTTCTTTTTTATAATAATAATCTATTGCGACAGAGGTATAAAAAATTTTCAAAGCTCTTAATAATGATTGGGGAGGAGACAAAATAGGGTTATCTTCTCTGGGTATTTCGTTATCGGGAATAGGATTTATTATTCTTGATGTATCAAAAAGCTCTATTCCTCCTATATACTCCTCTCCTGGGGTTAAAAGTTGAGCAAATTCAGGAGACAAGATGTCAATAAACTCAATTAGCAATGGAGCTTGTGGAGTAGCTGTATATTGTAAATATGTATGATATGGAATGGTTTCTCGTAAATTTAAGAGTTTGTTATAAGTCGTGCTTAATTCCTCTGTATCTTGACTAGCATTAGTATTAAGTCCCGCTTGGTCTGCTTCATCGTCTATTATTAAAGCCGGAATTTTTTTTAAATCAGAATCCATTCTCTCTAAAATGTTACACAAATTTTCTATATGTCTATGATGTTTCATAATTACGATTAAAGCAGTCCTCTTTTCATTGGCAGGTATGGAGTTGTCTGCCCAAGTTTGTAAAGAGTTGTCAATAGCCTGCTCTTCATGCCCTAATGGCTTGGGGTTTTCAAATAGAGCCCATTTTCTATCATTTCTAGAATCAATTCTTAAATCCTTCCTCAAGCGATTTACTGTTTGATTAAAAAGGGAGGTTGAAGTCCCTGCTATTATAACAATTAGAGAAAAATCATTATCTCTAGCAAGGCAGGAAACAGCAGTAAATGAAAGAGTTTTTCCGCTTTGTATGTATCCAATAACAAGTCCTGTTTTTCTGTCTTTTTTTTTATTCAAATCCAACAGAGACTTGGATATAATAGATTTAGATTCTTCAATGATTTTTTGTTCAGAATTATCATTTAATTTTAATGATTGAAGCAGATCATTAATTTCATGGCCTGTTTTAACTGTTTGTTCGCTCATATCAATAACCTTTCTAATTGGATAATACTTTTATAATTTCATTAAAATTTTTTCTAATCGTTCCTGCTAATTGCACACCACTATTACGAGCTATAACTTCAGCTAGCCCAAGAGCAGCAGCTACCCTTAAAAGAGATTCAATTTCTGATCCATTAACTCCTGAGAATCTTTCAGTAAAAGGATGAACTAAAGATAAACGGAAACTAGTTTTTTTAGCTCCTTCTCTTGCTTCAATATTTGGAGGGAAAGGAATATCACTCACTTCCAGCCAGTTTCCTAATTCGGGTTCCATAGATAATTCAATTAAAATCTGCCATTGTTGATTTCTATATTCCAGATCTATTGATTTATATGAAATAGGGCGAATATTAATAAGTTTTTCTGGCAAAGGTTTCTCATCAGTTTTGTTATCAATTTGTGGAATAATTGCAGGCACTTCTTTTTTTATAGATTCAGCTGTATTAATAGTAGCTTTGTCCGTTTCTGTTTTTATATTTTCTGGATTAAACTTTGATCTATATCCCCTAGCTTGTTGTATTATAGGAAGCTCTTCTCTCATTAATTCCTCTTTTAGCAAGTCTAAAAAAACTTCATCATTTTCATCCCATTCAAATCCATCTTTTGTATGACTGACATTAAAACCTTCTAAAAAAATTTCTCCGAAAATTCTTTGATATTCAAAACTGTTTGGTTTGCCAAATATTTTTTCAGGTCGAAAACCTTCATCTCCACTGCCTTGAATAAGCCTATTTCTTCTAAATAATGCCAGTCCAGATCTTGAAGTGCTTCCTTTTTCTCTTATCGCAACAAATCCAGATGCTATTAAGTTGTTTCCGAAGTCAAAATTAATATTTTTTTTCCATTTTTTATTTTCCTCTTTTGGAGTTTTATAATACGGAGCAATCAAAATACTAGGTTCATCATAATTTAAAATCTCATTATTAAAGATTAAATCAAGGCCTCCTTCTCGTATGAAAACACGATAAATATCTGTGAGATGTTCCTTAATTTTACCCAAAGTTCTTCCCTTTGGAGTTCTATATAAATTCGATAGTGTAATTTCAGTAAAATGATATTCTCCTTTTGTTTTTTTTGATTTTATATCCAATTCCTCCAGACTATCTATGACAATTTGATCAATATCAAAAGAAACCTCTTTTTCAACACTTTCTCCCAATGCAGTCGTTCTCACCTTCCAATTAGGAGAAAACCAACAAGAAGCGCTTTTCATTCCCATTCCAAACTCAGAAAGCCCACTTCGATCCGGCGGGACTTCAGCAGCTCTGAAAGCCCTGTGAAAATCTTTTTTATGTATACCTGCCGCATTATCTCTTACTGTAATCAAACCTTCATCATCAGAGTCAATTTCAATTTGCACTCTCAATTTATATTTTTTTTCTTTATCTATTAATTCCCTTTTATATTTTTTATAACTTTCTATAGAGTTATCAACAAATTCCGCCAATGCAAACCATGGTTTATAATTTACATGGCGTAATATCGACAGGATATTTACTCCAGGCCTTATGTTTACCTTGTTGTTTTTATCATCTGTCATTTTTCTGTCGTTTTATCCAAATATAGCATTTTGTGACTTTACAGGACATTTTTTAAGGAGTCAAACCATTTCAGAGCGTGCGAGCTTATGGCGTTTCGCCGGCCATCTCCACCCGACTTTGACACTTAATATGTTTGAGGAAATTTAAAAGTCAATAAAGACAAGGGTTTCAGGAAATATTGCCTAAAAAACAGGCAACATTGTAGTGTAATACTTTAAAAAAAACCTGTTTTTAATGCGGTTTTTTCTCCTCAGAAGATATTTTCAGCAATTTCGGAGGTATTTTGAGCTTAATCGCCTGAAAGACAGCCGCTGCATTTCCCTCTATCTCTGTCCTCATCCACAATATGCGATCCCGCATTTTCACTGGAACAGCCCGAACCTCCAACAAATCCCTCATAGCCTCTTTAGCGCTCAAAGGGCGAGCCTTCACCAGCCCCTTCTTTATAGCGGCGCTCTTTAGCTTTAAACCCTTAATCCTAAAAACTTTGGTTAAATAAGCCTCGCATAAATAAGCTATAAAACACATCAGCAAATGCCCCACTATGCGCTTGTCTGTCCAATGAAACACAGGACGCGCTTTTAATGTTCCCTTCAGCTCGCCAAAAGCGCTCTCCACCTTCCATAGATCCTTATAATGGCTGATCAAATGCCCAGCGCTCATATTCTTAACATTCGTAATCACTCCAAAAAAGCCATCTCTTTTAGCCTCTTCCTCTATCGCCTTTTTATTTAAAACCGCAGGGCCTTTTTGGGATAAGCGCACATACTTTTTATAAGCCTCATTCGTTATAAAGCCCTTGACTGAAGATCCGCTGGAGCTTAACTTCTTCTCAATTTTTAACAAAAGCTCCTCGCGGGCCTTCCGATCTCTCTCCGCCCTTTTAGCCGACCAAGCAATAATAAGCCTCTTTCCCTCATACTCTGTCTCATACACAGACAAGCCCTCTTGAACTCTTTTAAACAGCCTTTTATTATAAAAATCCTTATGCCGGCTCTTTATAACTCCTAACTTCATGCCCACAATAAACTCCCCTTTTCCCCGATCCAAACTCTCTAAATTCCTCTTGGAGAAAAGGCCTCTGTCCCCAACAAAAATAAAGCGCCCCACATTAAACTTTTTCCTCAGCTTTCTCTCTATATCAAACACTGTCTTTCCCTCAAAAGTGTTCCCCGGATACACCTCAAAACCCAATGGCATTCCCTCCCTATTTACTAAAAGCCCTAAAACCACTTGAACTAAATCGCCTCTCCTCTCCTTGCTATATCCAAACTTCCTCAACCGCCCTAAGTCTGCCCTCTGACTCTCAAATCGCAATGTTGTCAAATCATACAGCACAACATCCACCTCCTGATTAAACAAATCCCGATCATGCCAATATAAAGACTTTTCTATCTCCTCCTTGTTTAGAGCTAAATAATCTAAAACCCTGTATATCTGATGAAGCTTTATATCCGGAGTGAAAAGGCCCGGATAAAAATTATTCTGCCAATGCTCATAAACTTTAAGCTTTGAGCCCGGATTAGCAAAACGGGAGGCCACAAGGGCAAACAGAACCTTCCGAACATCAAAAACAGCTTTTCCGCTTTTTGGGAGCTTCTCAAGCGTTTGATTTATCCCTAATGTCTCAAAAAGCTTTTCCAGTATAAGGAGAGGGCCTAAAGTGAAGGTTTTTTCAATGGAGAGTTTTTTGGCCAGCTCAGAGGCTGTCAAAAAACTGCTATGGCGGCGGACAGCTTCCACCAGGTTTTCCAGCCTTCCCTCTCCCGCTCGTCCGAGAGGCAGGAGAGTTCGTTGGCGGACTTTGCCTCCTTCACGATAGGATTCCACTAAGTGAAAATAGTCTGTTCCCTGGGGAGTTTTAATCTTGCGGATGAACATAATTCATTCATTACTTGATCCCTCGAACAAAGTCAATATGTTTTATTGAATAAAAAACAAAAAACTAGACCTTTTCCCTAAAAAATAATTCACTACATTTTTAACTCAAATCCAAAAAAAATCACAAAAAATCCTATATTTCCGGGGTTTTTATTTTTGCCACGCCAATTAAGTGTCAAAGTCGGGATTTTTAAAAGGCAGAGTCGGAAAAAAGGGGGATAAGACCATTTCTTTCTGCTTTTGATTTCCTCATAAAAAAAGCCCTTATAATCATGCTGTTTAGCAAAAGAAATGCTCAAATGATCCGGATTAAAAGTTTGCAGAATCACCTCTCCAAAATCTGTCCGCCCCGCTCGGCCAGACATTTGAATCAAAGTTTGAAAGGCTCTTTCTCCCGCTCTAAAATCCGGAAAATGAAAATCCATATCCGCTAAAACAAGCCCCACCAAATAAATGGAGGGAAAATTCAAGCCCTTGGACAGCATCTGAGTTCCAATAATGATCTGGGCCTGTTTTTGCTCCACAATCTCGATAAAGCTCTCCATTTCCTCACGAGAATTGATGCTGTCTCTGTCAGCTCTCACTATTTTGTATTCTGGAAAATAGCTTTCCAATATTTGCTGAGCTTTTTGTGTTCCCAGCCCTCTCTCCAGCCACTCTGATCCCCGGCAAGCGGGGCAGTGAGAGGGCTTTTTCTCTATATGAGAGCAGTAATGGCAAATCAAACAATTATCTAAATGGAGGGTGAGGCTGATATCGCAGTTGAGGCATTTTTGAATATGGCCGCACTGCGGGCATATCAGGGCTGTCGCCTGCCCCCGGCGGTTTACAAACAAAGCTGTCTGCCGGCCGCTTTTTAAAGTCTTCCGCATTTTGTCAAACAGAATATCGCTGAGCCAAAAGGGGCGGCCCTCCGAGGGCTTGGATTTTAAATCCACAACTGTCACCTGAGGAAGAGCTTGCTTAAAAGCCCTCTGTTTAAGCTCATACAAATGGTAAGCGCCATCCAGCGCTTTTTTATAAGAGGAAAAATCCGGCGTGGCTGAGCCTAGCGCTATGGGAATCCCCAGCTCCTTAGCCAAAACAATAGCTGAATCTCTGGCGTGATAGCGAAACTTTTCCTCTTGTTTAAAACTGCTGTCATGCTCTTCGTCTATGATCACAAGCTGGAGCCGCGGCAAAGGGCAAAAAAGGGCGGAGCGGGTTCCCACTAAAAGATTTTTTTTGCCGGAAAGCAGAGACTGCCAGACTTGCTTTTTTTGCCTCGCTGTTATTTGAGAATGCAAAAGAGCGGTTTGCCCCGGAAAACTGTCCGAAAACCGCCGGACGATTTGAGGGGTGAGAAAAATCTCCGGAAGCAAAACTAAAACCTGCCCTTTTCGATTTAAAACTTGAGCGATAAGCTTTTTATAAATTTCTGTCTTCCCGCTCCCCGTCACACCATGTATTAAATGAATATTAAACCCTTCGCTTTTTAAAATCCGCTCAGCGCAAAGCTCTTGCTCTGGAGTGAGAACAAGCAATCGCTCAGAATCAATAAAGGAGCTTTCAGGCGGAGAGCTTTCGGGCCGGGAGCTTTCAGGCAGGGAGCCGGATTTTAACTCTTTCCGCTCTTTGTTAAGTTTTTGGGACATTTGCCTATTGAGAAAGCTTAAATCCGCAACCATTCCTAAAGGGTAATGATAGTAAGAGCTTATCCATTTTAGCCAGCGGATTCTTGAAGGGCTAATGGAGGGAGCTGTTTGATCTATCTCTAAAATCTCCCTCACCGCCGGGAGCTTTGCTCCCTCTAAGTCCTCCTCTAAAATCATCCCATAAGCTTTCCTTTTTCCTAAAGGAATTTTAACCCTTTGGCCGGGAGACAGAGGTTGAGCAGATTTGTAAGTCAAAGCTTTAAACAAAGGAGCTTTTGTGGCGACTTTAAAATAATAGGCTGTTTTTTCCATTTTGCGCTTGTGTTAAAACGGGTCTGTCTCTCTTGACCTATTTACAAGATTAGTCTGTCTTTTTCCCAGAGTCCAAGCTTATCTTTATCGGCTTTTCGGCTCCTAATGAAGCCAGCCGCAAAGGTTTGTGTTCTGTGATAAAGCGATGTTTCATTTTGTGGTCTCCTTTTCCCGGGGGCAGTTTGGGTCATGGAGGGAAAACAATTTCTGATGATTTTATCAGAGAGGCTTTGGAAAGCAAGCTCTCTTTATGGGACAGACTATTATCAGAAAAGCCTGCATGATGTGAGACTCTTTTTTGAGGCTATAGGATTTAGTTTGACTGAAGAGAGGCTTTGAGTTTATATGCTGGCCTGATTGGCAAATTGGCTTTGCGGACAGTTGAAAAGCTGTAAAAAATCAAACAGAAGCAACATAATATAAGACACAGTAACATTGATCTTCATGGCCGATCAGCGGATAAAATTGTTGATCTTTTGGATCAATTTATCAGAAAGCATAAAAAGCGGGATCGGCTGTCTTTGATTGTCGGAAAAAGCCGGGGAGCTGTTCAAAAAAAGATGTTGAATATTTAAAAATGGCCCCTTATCCTTGAAGCTATGAAAGGATTGGAGGGCAAATAAACGAGAGGGCTTTAATTGTGGAGCTGCGCTAAAGTCATAGCGCTGAGGCTGGCCGCCTGCCGGAAATCAGAAAAGCTCTTAATATCTTTAATACTGCAAATAAACTTTGAGCCGGGAAAGCTTAAATTAGCGGGATAGCTCTTTGTTTTTATAGACTCAGCAATGGCGCATCCGGTTTGTGTGATCTTACAGCGTGAAAGCTGTTTTTGAAAGAGAGGAATTTTTGTTTGAACAATCCAACAGAAACCGCGCCCTTGAAGAGACAAGGGAAAACATAAGGGAATTTCAATATTATCTAAGCTGGCTCGCTTTAAAAAACCATAACACACAGGAGGCTAAATGAATACAGCTAAATACACTTTTATTCCCGCAATAGGGCTTTCTCTTTCTGTCATATTGTTGGTTTTTGTAATGTTTGTGTTTCCTTTTGTCAATTTAGCCACAAGAGCCGGGCTGAATTTTCCGGAAGCCATGAGTCTCAAACAGTATGTTGAGCAGTTGGCCATTCATTATACTTTTGACACTTTGTTTATATTTGCTTGGCTGATTGGCTGGACTGGCGTTGTGAGTTTAGTATGGGATAATTCTAAGCTTCTGGCTATACTCACATTCAGTTTTGCTTTAGCCGGGAAATTGTTGGATTTTGTGGAAAATAGCATTTTTTGGACCCAGTTGCCTGGGTCGGAACAGGGGGGAAATATGGCTTGGCTGGGAGTATGGCTTTTTATCAGCCATCTGAGCTATGTGTTGCCCTTTGGGGCAGTGGTGACAGCTGGCGCGGGGCTTTGGCGCGGGCGGATTTTTCAAAAGGCTGTGAGCGCTTGGGGAATGCTGTTTTTTTTGCCGGCGGCTGGCAGTCTTTATTATCCGCACTTAGGGGCTGTTATGGGCCTTTGGGCCTTTTCTTGGTTTATTATGGCATCTATTCTTCTGTGGCAGGCGGGATTTAAAAAACAAGATCAATAAAACGGCTGAGCGGCTGGGGATTCGCGCCATCTGCAATAGAGGCCATCTCATAAATATCCCATGGCAAGCTATCCGTTTTTCAGGGACGCTCCGCTCCGCCAAAAATAATTCCTCGCCGACACAGCATCTAGCAGAAATTACAATGGCCTCTTAAACAAGAGGAGATAAAAGCCTTCTTGGGGAATCTACAATAGTAGAAATTACAATGGCCTCTTAAACTTTTATTATGATAGCTGGAATTTTATGATCTACAATAGTAGAAATTACAATGGCCTCTTAAACTTAATACAAGTCTTTTTTCCGAGATTAAATCTACAATAGTAGAAATTACAATGGCCTCTTAAACGAAACGCTCCGCCAAGTATGGATGCATCTACAATAGTAGAAATTACAATGGCCTCTTAAACTCAGAAAAAATAAAACCTTCTTTAGGTATCTACAATAGTAGAAATTACAATGGCCTCTTAAACGCTAAACCGATTATGGCGGTTTTTGTTATCTACAATAGTAGAAATTACAATGGCCTCTTAAACAGCGATTGTTCAGCAAGTAATTACTGGGATCTACAATAGTAGAAATTACAATGGCCTCTTAAACTTTTTATTTTGATCGGAGCGTTCCTAATCTACAATAGTAGAAATTACAATGGCCTCTTAAGCCTGATAAACAAACATAAAGAGAGGAATCTACAATAGTAGAAATTACAATGGCCTCTTAAACTTTTTATTTTGATCGGAGCGTTCCTAATCTACAATAGTAGAAATTACAATGGCCTCTTAAGCCTGATAAACAAACATAAAGAGAGGAATCTACAATAGTAGAAATTACAATGGCCTCTTAAACGGCCAGATCTGATGGCCAAACAACGGATCTACAATAGTAGAAATTACAATGGCCTCTTAAACAATTTTTTAAACACTTAGGCCGTCTTTATCTACAATAGTAGAAATTACAATGGCCTCTTAAACTCAATAAACTCTCCAGCTGAATTGAATTGATCTACAATAGTAGAAATTACAATGGCCTCTTAAACGTTGAAAGATGGAGGTGCTAAGTTGTTATCTACAATAGTAGAAATTACAATGGCCTCTTAAACGTTGAAAGATGGAGGTGCTAAGTTGTTATCTACAATAGTAGAAATTACAATGGCCTCTTAAACCTTGCAGGAAGCGGCCAAGGTGGCTGATCTACAATAGTAGAAATTACAATGACCTCTTAAACCCTGCCTTTAAGCTCTATCTCTCAATATCTACAATAGTAGAAATTACAATGGCCTCTTAAACCTCCTCCCATCAGATGTTGGGTTTTATCTACAATAGTAGAAATTACAATGGCCTCTTAAACCCGATAAGCTTGCTGATGCCTTGAGACATCTACAATAGTAGAAATTACAATGGCCTCTTAAACTTGAAATTGAGCACAAGGAAGGTCAAGATATCTACAATAGTAGAAATTACAATGGCCTCTTAAACGCGACATTGGATCGATCCCCTTATTTTATCTACAATAGTAGAAATTACAATGGCCTCTTAAACATTTCCAATCTTGTGAATGCCTGGAATCTACAATAGTAGAAATTACAATGGCCTCTTAAACGTAAAAAACCGAACAAACTCAATGCCATCTACAATAGTAGAAATTACAATGGCCTCTTAAACATTGGGGCGGGTCCGCATAGTGTCATCATCTACAATAGTAGAAATTACAATGGCCTCTTAAACAATGACAGAGGCGGCCCACAAAATAGATCTACAATAGTAGAAATTACAATGGCCTCTTAAACCCAACCAATCCACCCAGCCAAGAGCCACATCTACAATAGTAGAAATTACAATGGCCTCTTAAACAAGAATTATACTATCAAAATAATAAGATCTACAATAGTAGAAATTACAATGGCCTCTTAAACACAATAACCAAATACATAGAATTGAGATCTACAATAGTAGAAATTACAATGGCCTCTTAATCTCTTAGGCGAGGGACAAGCCAGCGGAATCTACAATAGTAGAAATTACAATGGCCTCTTAAACATATGAGTCACCGCTGAGGCGTCCCGGCATCTACAATAGTAGAAATTACAATGGCCTCTTAAACCATTGAGCGAACCGAAGTCACTAAGGGATCTACAATAGTAGAAATTACAATGGCCTCTTAAACATTGATTGAATCATTTGGCCGGACGGCTATCTACAATAGTAGAAATTACAATGGCCTCTTAAACTGTCTGAATTGTCTATTGAGAAGTCGTATCTACAATAGTAGAAATTACAATGGCCTCTTAAACAACAAATAAAAGGAGTATAATATGAATCTACAATAGTAGAAATTACAATGGCCTCTTAAACTCTAAACTTTTAGTTTTTTCTGAGTTTAGAATTTTTAGGCCAGAAAGAAGCCATTTTTCTTTAGTTTTCAAAGAGCATTTTTTATATTTTAACATAAAGACAGGGGTTTGCAAGCTTTATAATATCCCATAAACATTATCTTTGATTTATCCCTATTTTAAAGGCTTTCCGGCCTTTCCGGCAGATATTAAAACCAGCCAGTTTATCCGTATCATCTAAAAAACAAAGCGGGCCGGAGGGCTGTTTTGTGTTAAACCCGCATTTTTCACATTTAAACCAGCCTGCTTTTTTTCTCTCCCTAAAATCTCCATGATCCGTATGGTCACATTGCGGGCACATTTTGCTTGTGTTTTTAGGATCAACAAAATAAATTAGTCCAAAATTTGTCAGCGAGTTTTCCCCTGTCAATAAAAGATCAACCGCTTTCAGCCCCGGAGGAGCTAAACCCTCTGTTTGAAATTTTCTATATAAAGCCCATTCTAAACTTCCAGCAATGCTTTCCTCTTTTTTATTTTTCTGTATTGACTGCTGTTTTTGCTTTTGGCCTTTCTCAAAAATGAGCAGGCCGCCATTTTGCCTATGCAGAAATGCTAAAATGCCCGCGATATTGGCCGACAAAGCGGCTCTCAAATGGTTAATCTTATCCACTGTTATAAATAAACTCTGTGGCTTATTCAGATGATCTAAATATTTCTGAAGCTTGTCCTGAATATGCTCAATCGGGAGTATTTTTTTAAATTCCTCTCTAAAATGATAAACATCTTTATTCTCTGTTTTCTCTCTATTGGAGATTTTAACATAAAGCTTTTGATCCCGGACAAAGATTTTTCTATCAGTTATTTGCCCCCTGTTATTAAAAAGCTCCCGTTTAGCGCAAAACTCTTTAAATTTTAAATAGGTAAAAATATCCCCATTCTCAACAATTTTTCCGCCAATCAGCTTAGCCACAGTCAAATCAAAGGCTGGCGATTCCTTTGTCTCAAACCGATGGCTCTCGTTTATAAGATAAGACAGATTTTTGACAGCTTGGCGGTCAGACAGCTCCTCCTCTTTGAGCTTATAAAATTTTATTGGAGCGGGCAAAAAGCCTGTGTCATTTTTAGAGTTCTCTTTTATCACACAAAGAGACGCCTGTTGCGCCTCTCCTCTGTCTAAGCCATAATAAAACAGCTCTTTGCTTTGAGCGCTTTTGTGCCTTAGGAAAAATTTTTTTGACTTCACTTGCGGACATTTTTATACTATAAGCAAATGAGGCTCATAAAAAGCTGTTTTTACTCTGCGCTTTTTGCCGCTCTGGCCGGCGGGCTGTCCCAAGCTCAAAGTCTGTCAACTCCTCAGCTGGATTATCTAAAAAAAACAAAGCTGTATCAAAAGGCTAAAGAGGGGGATGAGTTCTCTATGTATAGGTTGGGGCTGGTTTATTATTATGGCGATGGGAAAAATTATTTTTACTCTTCAGAAGATGGCAAAGATGTCCCTGTGGTCAATTTTAGGGAGGCTTTTTATTGGCTCAAAAAAGCCTCGGCCAAAGGGCATTTAGACTCTCTTTATCATTTTGGCCTGTTGAATTTAGAAGAGGCTCAAGGCGATTTCCGTTTGGAAGAGCTGGGCGCGAGCCAACAGGAGGGTTTAACAGCTTTGAGGGAGGCGGCAGAGGGCGGTCACGCTTTGGCCATGTATGATCTGAGCCGCTTTTACTCAGGGAAAGACGATATGAGACAAGCTCTTTTTTGGGAGCGAAAAGCCGCGAGCGCGGGCCATATTCCCTCTCAATATAGCGTCTCCATGGGCAATTTTTACAGCGAGAGCCAAAGCGGGCAAAATGAGGCTGTGGAGTGGTTTTTGGATTTTGTCTATAAAAACACCAGCCGGTTTGGAATTTACTCTATGGGGCATATTGCGGAGGCCTATTTAAAAGGAATAGGCGGACTGTCTCAAGATCCTATTAGAGCCTACGCTTGGCAAAGTTTATTTGTTAAGCTCTACCCCTCTTGCCAAGACAACAAAGCTTTTAGAGAAGAGCTTTTATCAGAGTATGGGACTGGTCTTTCTTTTGATGAGATAAAAGAGGCTCTTCGATTGGCTGAGAGAATCAAAGAGGATATTGAATCCCGCTCCCAATCCCGGTTAAAACAGCTGAATTTTGATTGCGCGGATTAAGCGTTTGAAAAATTGAGAATTATACGCTTAACCTTCTGTTTTAATCCCTTTAAATAAAAAGAGTGGAAAAATCTCAGCTGAAAAAAAAGAAACATATTATCATGGATCTGAACTGCCGGCCCGGTTTATTCAATGTGAGCGGGCTGGCAAGCCTCCGGCGCTTTTCGCGCTCTTTTTGGGCCTTCAATAAGATAATGAGCCGGCTCGCTTAACAATAAAGAAGATTCATAATTGTTAAACACAACTGTTAAGGGAAAATCCTCATCGGCAAACTTAAAGCAAAAGCCCTCTATGATCCGGATAGATCTTTCATCCTTAAGAGTGACTGTTAATATGGCTGGCGAGTTGTTTTTAATGGAAAAATTTAAGCTCTTTTTCGATCCGGCGGAGGAGCAGGAAAGCAAAAAGACACCGGAAAAAGCGATCAGCCCGCAAATCTCCAGAGCTAAATACAGAGAGTTTTTTTGGCAATTTTTCATATTTTCTCTTCCAATAATTTGAAAAACAACTGCTTCTATTAGTATTTTGCCTTGGCATCAGCTGTCAACCGGCCATTTCACCTTTCCAGCCGGCTGACGGGGGATAAGCTTTTCTTTGGAGCAAAAGCGCACGGTTTTTCCTCTTGCTAAACATTCAACAGCTATAAAATAAGCATAAATTCTTTTTCCTCATTTTTAGCGTATCCATACGAAAAGATTTTACACTGCCGGCTTAAAGAGAATATCATAACACTGTCTGTTTCCGTAAATTTTTTAGCAAATATTCCCTGAATTTCAGCTTTGACATTATTCAAAATCCTATTGCTGTTTTTTATCTTAAAAACCGAGTATTGCAGTCTGTATCCATATTTGCTTAAAAATTTTGAAAACTGAGTCCTTGTTTTGTCATTTGAAATATCATACGAAACTATTAACACTTGGCCGCCTCCATTCAGGAAAAATAAAAAAACGGATATTTGTCTATGCCCAAGCTTCGAATAAAGCTCCTATAATAAGATTGAGTGTATTTAAAAATTTCCGCCTTGTTTGAAATAAGCTCCTCAATAAAAAAGCCTAAATAAGGCAAGCTTTTTTTGCCAAAAATCCTATATTGCCCTTGAGAAACAGTAAAATCATCTGTTCGGATTTGATTCAGCTTGTAGGCTTTTCTCAACCGGTAATCAATAAGAGGCCGAAATGGCTCTATCAAATCACAGACCAGCGATTTTCTTTGATAAAACTCCTTGTGATAAACCCCTTTATAAACATCAAAGCCATAGAGGCTGATCAAACCTTCCATGAAATTAAATAATAAAGTGTATCCTATATCCAGCAAACAGTTGGTTATGTCTATTTTTGCTCTTGGCCTTCTGGCTTTCCAGCTGAAATCTTTAAATAAAGCTTGAAAATAAACTTTTGAGGCAATCCCCTCAAGGCCTAAAATCTCTTTGGAGGACAAACTGTTTAATGACAGCTTTGTTTGGCAATCCATTAAAGAGCTTATCGCTTGTTTAATTGGGCTGTCTTTATTGCGAATTTTTTGCAAAGCTCTTTGTTGGCTGTTGATTTTATTTTGAACCAGCTTAACGGCTATCTCCAGAGATCTGTAGCTGTATTGTTTTTTCCTCAACAGCACATTGCCCTCCGCGGACGCATTCCAGCAGGCATAAGGCTTTAAGCTGTGATTCATAAAAACAATGCTAAAGCCAAATTTTTTAGCCCGCGCCAACAAGCCTGTTGTTATGCTGGAATGGCCCACAGCAAATAGAGAGAACAGGCGATAGCAAGTGGATTGATGCTTTATGTTTTGATCTTTATCTGTAATTATGATATTGTCATTTTTAAAGCTCAGTTTATCTCCATGGCTGAGCAAGGCCAAAATGATTTGTTTTTCCTTAAAATCCGGCAAACTTAACATAATATCTAATTTAGGATGTTATATCAATAACTTCTAAAGGGCTGTAATCGCATAAATTTTTATAAATGCATTTCCGGCACTTGCTGATGTTGGGATAAAAATCTTTTTCCAAATCAAAAGCTTTAATGCGCTCTAAAAGATCTTTAAATTTTTGCCGCATGGCCTTATCATCTTTTGGCAAAAGAATAGGATAGCTTTTATTGTTGTCCAAACTGTGGATGACAAGCCTTCGAACATTATAGCCCATTTCCGCCAAACAGTAATACTGGGCATACATTTGAAAGACAAAACCGTCATATATTTTTAGGACTCTTTTTTTTCTCTCCGTCAGTATTCCCGCTTTTTTATCGAAAAGATCAATTTTGCCGCATAAAGAATATTGGGAGGAGTAAACCGGAGCGCCTTGAAGAATGTCTTTTTTTGTCGAGTATTTATTACGGTCTATATTCAAGTGGGCTATTCGCCCTTTGGTTTGAATATCCTCATGGTAAACTGCTGTATCAAAATTTTTATAAATTTGATGAAAGTAAATAGACCGAGGGCAAAATATAAAATCATTTAAAAAAGAAATAGGGATATAAGTCTCCATAATAAAGCCCGCATATACTTTTCGGGTTTTATTCAGCGTTTCTTCAATAAATTCTCTAACAGAGTTTCAAATAACGCTTAATCTTTTGTAAAAAAGGCTTAATCTTACAACAAATTTTAAAAAAATTCATCTGACAAAGAATAAGCTTGACTCAGTTAAAAACAGCATTATAATCCAAAAATGGAGAAAATCTATGAGACAAATTATTATTAAACCTGGTGAAAACGGATTTTGGCTAGCTGAATGCCCCAGTTTGCCCGGCTGTATTAGCCAGGGTCAATCTAAAACGGAGGCTATTCAAAATATTCGAGAGGCCACTCAAGGCTATCTTGATGTTTTAGAGCAAGATGGAAGCCCAATCCCCGAAGATAATATGGAATCCATTATCATAGCGATATGAGAAAATTTCCTGTTTTGTCTGGCTAAGATTGTATCAAAATACTTAAAAAACATGGATTTGAGTTTCGCAGACAAAAAGGAAGTCATATTATTTTACGAAATTCCTCAATGAATAAAATCATTACAATACCCAATCATAAAGAGCTTGATAAAGGAACATTAAGAGCTATTATTAGACACTCAGGATTAAGCCAAAAACATTTTGGTTCATGACAACTTAAGCTCTGTTTGATAGAGGTTAAGTTGTTGAAATGACTGTAAAAAACAAGTATTTTCTCCGTTCAAGAATTTCTGAGCCTAAATTTAGGGAAATTGTTAGGCTCTTTTCTGCCGATCTGACAGCCCAACAAATAGCTTTTTTTTCGGGAATCAGCAGAAACAGCATCAATAAAATCTTAAAAAATATCCGTATAAGAATGGCTGAGCATTGCGAGAAAAATAGCCTGTTTTCTAAAGGTCAAATAGAAATGGATGAAAGCTATTTTGGGCCTCGAAGAATACGCGGAAAAAAAGGCCGGGGAGCTTATGGAAAAACTATCGTTTTTGGCGTTAAAAAAAGACAAGGGAAGGTTTATACCCAAATCATTAAGAATTGCTCAAAAAAGGAGGTTTTGCCTCTTATAAGAGATAAAATTGACAGAAAGACAACCCTATTTACAGACGGATTTAAGACCTATGATAGTTTAGTGGATTTGGGTTATAAGAAACATTATAGGGTGCATCACGGGAAGAATGAATTTTCTAAAAAAGAGGGGAAGATAAAAAGCCATATTAATGGCATAGAAAATTTTTGGGGGATCGCTAAAGTGAGGCTTTATAAATTTAGAGGAATGGATAAAAGAACATTCTATTTGCATTTAAAAGAATGTGAGTTTAGATTTAATTATAGACAAGATAATTTATATGTGTTATTATTAAAAATCATCAGAAATAGACCCCTTAAGTTGTCATGAACCACATTTTTTATAATTTGATAAAAACTTTTTACATATCATTTTTTTAAAAGATCAACCGCTCCATTTTTTTGAATCGATGACTTTTTTTGCAATGTTATAAGCCGCCGCTTTATCGTTGTCATTGAGATCTTTAAATAAATCAAACTCCTCTCTTTTCTTGCTCTCATCCACTTTTGGATTATAGTTTTCAGCCCGCTCCTCTTCCGGCTTAAAATAATAGGTGTCAAAACCGCAAGGGTTTTTGCCTCCGCAAATAAAACGATGCTGAGCAAATTTTTCTATATGGCTTCTCTTTTTAAACTCTGTTGAATTTTCTTGCTGGCCTCTTTCTTTTTTTTGCTCACAATAGGGGCAGGTTTTGCTCGTGTCCCTTTCAGGAACAAAAACAATAGCTCCAATTTGTGAGATTTGATTGATTTTTGATTCTGAAGAGGAGTCATTTATTTTTTGTTCAGGGGAAGGGGCTAATCCAATAGATCTGAATTGATCGGAGATTGTGCTGTTTTGAATTTTATTTCTGCGCTTATTTTTGTTGTTTTTTATCTGTTGATTTTTTTGACCTTCATCTTTCTGGCGTTTTCTGCTCTCTTCCCTTAAGCGGATAATGTCCTTGATATGAGGGGGAGCTAAACCCATAGTTTGAAATTTGCTGTAAAGGGCGCTCTCCAGCCTTCTCGCGATATTTTCGTTGTGGTCAAAAAAATGTTTGTCCATTTGCTGTTTTGTTAAATCCTCTAAAAGGACAAATCCCGGATATTTTTTTTGCAGGAGGCAAATCACTCCCAGCATATTGGCTGTAATGGCGTCCCGCAGATGGTTGATTTGCAAAATTGTCGGCGTGTGGCTGTTGTCCTTTTGCCTCAGCTGATTGAGATAGCTGTTTAAAGAATCCTGAATACTGTTTTTATTATAGGCCGTCAGCGCAGAGCCTTTCTCGTCAAGTTTAAGGGGAATATTCTCATGTTTTAAGCTGTGCCAGTAGATTGTTTTTTCGCCATTGGAGGTTTGAGCGTTTAAAACTCCCTCAGGCCTTTTTCTTTCAGGATTATCACTTTCGCCATTTTCCCAATCGCTCCATTCCAGTTTGGCCTGTAAGTTTATTTTTCCTTTATGGAACATCTCATAAAGCTCTCGCTTAGCCACGGTTTTTTTGAGTTTGAGATAAGTAAAAATATCTCCATTGGCGATAATTTTCCCTTTAATGGCTTTAGCTGTTGTCAAATCCAGACAAGAGACATTATCCTTTTTAAAAAGCTTTTTATCGCTCAAATATTTATCGTCAATAAAATATGAAAGATTTTTAACCGCATAGCGTTTTTTTTTCCCTTTGTTGTTTTGTATTCTTCTGAATAATTACAATCCCTCAAGGTCCAGCATTTTATATCCTCAGGGCCGTTGGGGAACGTTGGCCTAAGGATAGTTTTGCCGCTCACTTTATAAATATCTTTATCAGGATTAAATTTGGCGAGGCATAAAGCCGCAAGCTCCTTTTGTCCGCGATCGATTCCATATTTCCAAGCGGTTTTAAAATCCATTTCCTGATTCAATCTGCGATTAAAAGCGCTAATCTTTTGCAAAATCTCCTCCGGTTTGGAAAAAGCCAGCTCTTCATATTTTTTCCCGGCGTTAAGCGCTAAAGTGAAATGAGCTGTCCATTGCTCGTTTAATCCGCGATGTTTGAATGTGTCCGGAAATTTTTTTTTGGCAAAGTATTTTTTTAATTCCTCATCCGCCTCTCTATACCGGATTTTTGCCTCTGGATTAAGGCGGATTTCTCCAAAATGAAAGCTTTTTGCTGGTTGGCCCTCTGGCTGATTTTTTCTGTCGGCAGGAGAATCAGCTGAGCCAACGCTTTTTAAAACAGCTTTGTCTCTGTCTGGCTGATCGGGGCTGTCCCAAAAAGCTTTCCACCAATCTGTATGCAGTCTGTCCGGGCTTTTTTTGTTCCGGCCCTTTAAATCGTAAGAGCTTATATCTAGCGCAGTGACATCAAAGTTTTTCAAGAAATCCTGTTTTTCCTTTTCTGTGAGAGCTATTTTTTTTATATGATAGCAAGCTTTTTCCAAAGACTTTTCAAACTTCTCTAAACTTTGCGCTTGGCTCACCGGCTGAAGGTTAAAACTGTCCAGTTTTAGCTTTTCATTAGCGTAATCGGATTTTAAGAGCTGTTTAAAAAACTCCAGCTTTTTTAAATTTTTCTCTTTGAGTTTTTGCTCATCGCCCTCGGTTTTAAACTGTTTTGCGCCTTTCTGCAGTTGTTGTAAGTTTGGAGGCATTTCCGCAGCAAAAGAGCTTTGCTCAGCAAAACAAAGCTTATGCAGGGCGCGCATAGTTAGAGACTCAAAACAACAAAGAAAAGCAGACTCGCTGTCTGGCTCTTTCTTATCATATTTTCCATTATAAATACACTGCCAGGCCTCCTGTCTTTTCTCTTTAGGGACCAGCCATAACTGCCGTTTGTTTTTGCCGCAGTAAATTAAGCTCCAAAAATCAGTTTGCAGAGCCTCCCGCCTTTCCCTCTCAATTCCTTTAATTTGAGCTATCAGCCGGCCTCGATTTTGAGCAGTCTGTTTATATATTTCGCAAAACCGGCCATATCCTTTAAAATAGCAATTTTTACCCCCAAAAAGAAAAGCTCCCCTGTCTTTTGTGGACTGTTTATTATTAGGAAAAGTTTTACCGGTCGGGTGCTGTAATTTATTAGGCTGGTTTGACAAAGTTTGGTTTAAATTTCCTGAGCCAAAACCCTGTTGGTTTTTAAATCTGTTTTTCCAGATCGAAAGAAATCTATGTTTGGGATGCTGTGTTTTATTTTTTATGTGGCTTTTATGGCCAGGGTTGTTTGCTCTTTGAATATTGTTTGTTAAATTTACAAAACATTCATACACTTTATCAGCCGCAACTTTATTTCTATTGTCTTTATATTGTGAAAGCGCTTTATCGACTGTGTATTGAGGATTTGTGACAGTTTTATCTTTAAATTCAAATAATGAAAACTCTTTGTTGATATTTTTAAAATTAAGTTTTTTATAAGGAAACTCATATCCATTTAAAATATGGTTGAGATTATTTACTGTGTAGCTTTTATTTTGCTCGCTTGCGATATGGGCCATTACTTCGTAAAAAATAGATTTTTGCTCCGCCTTAAAAGCCTTCATAAGGGCGTAAGTTTGATCTAAGGAAAGAAAGACGCCTCTATGATCCAGGTTGCCGGCAAATTTATTTTTTCGGTCTCTAGCTTCTTTTGCTGGACAGGCGCTTTCCAATTCGCTCTTCTTTTGCTTTCCCTTTAACGCGCTCTTGCAAACTCTTTCAATCCATTCTTTTTCTTGCGCGCTTTTAAAACAAAAAATACACTCCTCTTTTTTTTGATGTTGGCCAGGGCAAATGGCGGAAGCTTTGCCGCTTTTTGCGCCCTGGAATGAGATCTTGCCCCATTGATAAGATATATTGTTGTTTTTATCAGAAACTTTTTTTATTACAGAAAAGGACCTGGTATTTTCCATTTCTTGTCGCTCTTGAGCGAGGCTATGCGGCTTAAAGCTTTTTTCTCCAGATGGAGGATTATCGCCTTTAATGCCCATTTGGCTTGAGCTTTTATGGGGCAATTTTCTGGATTTTGGCTCCCGACAAAAGCCATAGAGTTTTGTTTGGGCCAACAAAAGCTTTTTGTCATAATCAGCTTTAGGCTTTTTATTTAAGGTGTAATAATTAAAGCTGGCTTTGGCTATCTCTATGCCGGAAGATTGAGAGGACAAATAAGCCCGCTCCGCTGACTTTAGATTTGTCCATAAATTCTCTAAGCTGTTTTTTAGCTCTTCAATTTGCTCATCCTGTCCAGCCTCCTTTGTATTCAGCTCTGTTAAAAAATGATGGATATAATCCCATTGTCCTCTGTTTAAAAAAAATCTGACAATTTCGGCTATCTCGCTATCACGGATTTGCTCATCTTGAGATCGCTCAGAAAACCTTTTAAGGATAAGGCTTTTTTCGCGCCATTTATCTATCCAATTTTGTAAATCAAAGAATTGCGCCGGGCCTTCCGGATTTTGCCCCTCTCTATTTATCCTATGGCTTTTTGCTATATCGCTAAGGGTATACTTCCCTTGTTTGTTGTTTGAATTTTTAATCCAAAGATAAAAAATATCCTTATGCCATGCTTTAAGCCATGATTTGTTTATAGAAAGCCCCTTCTTGTAAAAGTTTCCATTGCGCTTATGTGAGCTGTTAAGGCTTTTTTTGGACAGCGGGCTTGTTGAGCTTAGATCTCTAACAGAAGAGCTTGCTTGATCAGGAGAGCGAGAAACAGGGAGTTGATTAGCCTGGGAAGGGATGGATTTTTCTCCTTCAGAAGGATAAAACAATAGCTCTTTTAAATTAACATGAAAATCTAAAAGCTGTTTTGCCAAGTCAAACAAATCGAATACATTCACCGGACTTTTTTTAAGCTGGCTTTTTTCTTTAAACAGCCGTCCTTGCCTTTGAGGCTCTGCCCGGAAGCGGATGCCGCGTGTGTATTGATAGGGGCTGTCTTTAAATTTGAGACGGGTTTGAGACACTTTTTGATTTTAACCGATTTTATTTAAAAAAGCCATTTTTAACAGCTGAATTTTCCCGCCTTCTCTAAAATAACAGCCAGTGAAAAGTCAAATAAGGCCAAAATGCTTTTAATTGGCTTTTCGGCAAACAGCGGCAAAAACTTAAATTTTTATGGAATTTTTATAATGCCTCATTTACTTCCAGCAAATCCCTCATAGCTTCCCTGGCGCTTAAAGGGCGAGCCGGCTCATTCTTCACAGACACACTCCTTTTTAGATTAGATTCCAAAATAATCATTCCTCTTAAAGCTCTCCCATCCCATACATCCTTAAATCCACTTTGTTTTATTGGCAATAAACTTTTCCATAGAGGTATAGATAATCCCTTTGATTTTAAATGTCTCTTTAACAGGAGCTATGACAAAAGCTTTTTGAGGCTTTATATCAGATATCAGCTGAAAAAAGCCTCTGGAAGCTTTAGGGCTGGAGCTGAGCTTCACTTCAAATAATAATTTTTTTTGGCCTTTGCTCAATAAAAGATCAGCTTCCGCCCCATTAGAAGTTCTGACAAAAAAAGGCTCCCATTTTGCCATCTGAAAAATAATATTTTCTATAACCACTCCCTCAAAAGAGGCGCCGCAGACCGGATGGGACAACAGCTCCTCTTTGTTTTCTATGTTTAACAGGGCGTGAAGGAGGCCGCTGTCCCTGATATAAGCCTTTGGAGCTTTGACAAGCCTCTTTTTTAAATTAGAGCTGTAGGGCTGAAGCTGTCTGACAATAAAAATTTGCTCTAAAATGGAAATATATTTTTTAATAGACGCTGAGGACACTCCAAGAGATTGCCCTAACTGCGATTGATTGAGCGTTTGTCCGTGGGAATGGGCCAGCATTTTCCACAAACGGCTCATCTGAGGAGACGATAAGCTGAGCGTTTTTAGCTGGGGAATATCCCTTTCCAAAAAAGTTTGAATATAGTTTTTTCTCCAATCTAAGCTATCCTCGTCATTTTGAGAGAGAAGGCTAAGGGGATAGCCTCCTCTGAGCCAGTAGCTGGAGAAATCATAAAGACCCTCCACTTCTTTTTTCTGAAAGGGAGTCACTTCTATATAGCATATTCTCCCGGCCAGAGTCTCAGAGCTTTGTTTGATGAGAGCCGGACTGGCCGAGCCAAGAGCTAAAACCCGCCCGTTTTGTCTTTTTTTGTCAATCAAACTCCGCAGGACAGAAAAAATCTCCGGAGATTTTTGAATTTCATCCAAAATGATTAAATGATCCTTATATTGCTCAAAAAGGGCAATAGGGTCCTCCAGCCGATGTAAACTGACGGGATCCTGCAAGTCCAAATAAAATGATTTTTTTATTTGATTTTGAGTTTTTTTCGCTAAAGTGGATTTTCCCGACTGTCTGGGCCCGAGCAAAGCCACAACAGGGTATCGCTTAAGCTGATAGAGAATAGAGCGCAGACATATTCTGTCAATATAACCATGCATATTTAAAATCTGATTTTAAATTTACATTGTTAAAAAGTCAAGGATTTTTTTGATTTTTTTAAACCCTTTAAGCTGAGCGCTTATTTGCGGCTCTGCCCGGAAGCGCCTGCCGCGTGTGTATTGATAAGGGGCTGTCTTTAAATTTGAGGCGGGTTTGAGGCATTTTACCGATTTTATTTAAAAAAGCCATTTTTAACAGCTGAATTTTCCCGCCTTCTCTAAAATAACAGTCAGTGAAAAGTCAAATAAGGCCAGAATGCTTTTCATTGGCTTTTTGGCAAACAGCGGCAAAAACTTAAATTTTTTGGGAATTATATACTTAAACCGCCAGCCAGCGGATAGCTTTAGCCTATTTGAGGACAGGTCTGCCAGCGCCTTAAAAAGCGATAGTCTTCCCTCTGAAAAGGAATGTTTTAGGCCATAAATAATAACCCCGCTTAAATTTCATATTTTTCTAACCGGCTTTTTTCCCTTTAGGCAAAGAAAGTTTCTCTCTAATAAAGCCAAACCAGTCCTTGTTTGTAATGTTTAATTTCGGTTTGCCCTCGCCGCTCCAATCATTGATTTTTCTCAAGAGCATCAATCCCTTTAAGCCAATATGATAAGCGCCGTTGGCGTCCGCGTTTTTAGGCTCATTCTCTTTAGCGCGTCTGGAGTCAAAAAATCGTCCGGTTTTATCAGCTACAGGGGACAGGATATAATCCCTCTCTTTAGCTGTTTTAGCGGAAGGGTTAATATGCCTTAACTGCAGGATTAATTTTAAGAGATCAATAAATTGAAAGAAAAAATCTTTTTGATCCCGCTCGCAAATTTTTTCTATTAAGTTTTGTCCCTCTTGATAGTTAATTTCTTTTAACAAATTTTTTAATTTTTGAGTCACATTAACTTTAATGTGGTTTTTCTTTTTATAGTCATATTTATATCTCTCCTCGCCGTGAGAGCAAACTTTCCATGAGGCATTTGACTCCAATCTTTTTTGGCTGTCGACTTTTCCATCTTTATATTCAAAGACAAAATAGCCGGCTTTATTATCAAAATATATTTTATCAAAGCTCCTAAAAAACGCCTGAGATTTTTTAACACTCTGATATCGCGGATAAATCAAATTGACAAAACCGGTTAGAGGGCAAACTTTAGAGGTGTAATAAGCCGGGGTGTAAAAAATGAAACCAGTCTGTTTTCCCAATTTTTGAAAGCTCTCAAATGGAGCGGTCAGCTGATAGGCGTTTAACAAGCCGCCTAACTCCTTTTGATTTTTATCCTTAAGAGCTAAATAGTTTAACTTATCAATAAGGGCTTTTTCCAGCTTTTGATAAACCTGTTTTTCAAACTTCATTCTGCCCCGCTTAAATCCCTTGTTTAAATCCTCAAAAATCGCTATAGCGTTATATTTTATCATCAGCTGAGAGATTTGATGAACCAGATGAGAGAGATAGCCGGATTTCAGATCTTTTATATTTTCAATTTTAGCCCATGATTTTCGGCTTTGATCTCTCTCTTTCTCTCTTTTTTCCAGGAGGCTGTGATAATTCGTTTTCAAATTAATCGGGTTATTGTTTTTATCTTTATATCTTGTGGTTATTTCATTAAAGCTCCCTTGCTCTAATATTTCCCCTTTTTGGCTGATCACAGTGTAATAAGCTAAATGCCTTTCGCCTCGATCAATTCCGATGATATTTATATTTTTGTTGTTTTTGAAAAATTGGAGAGCCTCTTGGTTGAATTGAGTTGGTTTCATGTCTCTTTTTTTAAAATTAAGAGTTATGGGGACATGAAAAAAATATTTATCCTCTGTCCATCTTTTGTCTTTTATAATGTCATATTCAAATTTGCTTGTTTTTTTAGGGTTAAGAGAATTCTTGTTTTTTATCTGCTTGTTTTTAGGATGCGTCACTTGCCTTTTCTTCGTGGCTTTTCTGTAAAAAATTTCAGCTTGCCCGTTCAGCTTAAACACAGTGTCTTTTAGATTTTCCGCCTCAAATAACAGTTTGAAATAGCTGGTATGGAGGCTGGGAGTCCCTTTCTTTTTTTTATTTTGTGAAAAATCTTTGTTATAAATTTTAAAAAGATACAACTCGCCATTTTTAACTTTTTCCTCAATATAGTCCGCTTTAATTTTGTCAAATGACAGCTTGTAGCCTTGAGAATTTATGTCATCAGTAAAATGTTTAAAACTTTCGTAATTTTCACTGGGTTTGAATGATAGATTAAAACTTTTCCAGTAATTTTTGGTTAACTCCTTATAATAATCGATAAATTGGATTAAATCCTTTGGATTAAAGCTTTCACCTTTTTTATAGGAGTTGGTATTTTCAATTTTCCATATTTTATCTGGAAAATGTGTTTGTTTCAACTTGTCCAAATTTTTTGTTTTTCGACACACTTGCCCATTGATTCTTATTAAAGTGCGTATATCTTGAGACACTTTTGCGATTTGTTTATAGTTCATTTTTTCGTAACAGCTTTTGCTGTTTTTTTCAGCTAACAGCTTGTCTCTCAGATCTTGTTTTTTTTGTTTGGCTGGCTTTTTTTCATGATCATCAAAATTGAGCTGATAATCAAAAATTTTCTTGTTGTCTCGATTCATCACTCCAAGATAATAAATCCATTGGCCGTTCTCTTTTTTTCTCAAAATGACAGATAAATCATCCGTCTCTTTATTGACATCCCAGCCAGCCAGCAAAGCATGAGTCTCAAAATTGATCTTTATTTTTTTCAGTCTGTTTTTATGAGCTGTTATATAATTTCTGGTTTTGTTATACAAAGGGAGAATAACAGAAAGCTCCTTATAAAGAAAATCAAGCTCATTATAAAAAACCGGGTCTTTATCTAAATCCTCAATTTTCTTTTTGTCCTTTTCCAAATAAACCGGTTTCATTAAATGCAGAACTTCAAGAGCAGAGCGTAAAAAATCTTGAATGGATTTTGTTTCATTATCGCTAAATTCTCTTTGATCCTTATCCGGCTGTTTAGGAATATTTTTGATTGTTTTATAAAGATCTCCCAATGTGAAAAACAAGCTTTGCGTTTTATTAGAGGATTTTTTATTCTGCTTTTCTTCACTCTTCAAATTTCCATTTGCAAATTCTGAATGTCCACAAAAAGACAAAACGCCATTTTTAGACTCTGGGTCAATCCGGCTATATTGGAGCGATTGAAAATAGAAAAGCAAAATGTTTTCTTTAGGCAACGCCCCGCTTGATAAATCTTGCTCTTTCATATACGCGGACAGGGCGGTTTTTATCTCTCCAAAGCTGAACAGCTTTTTGCTTAGCCATTTCTCTTTTTCCGCCTTACTCTCATACAATTTTTCAGCATATAAAAAGAGGGCCGGAAACAACAGGCTTTCTTTGGACAGCTCTATTTCATGATCCTCCCGGCGCTCTTGATCTTGTTTTTTCTTGGCGCTGTCCGGCATTTTAGCTGAATCTTGAGGCGTTTTTGATTTCTGATCGCTGGTTTGGCGGGAGGCGGCTCTTTGAGAGGAAGATGGATGGCCCGGCTCTTCCGCTGGGGGATGTTCTTTTGTGGAGCCAAATAATATATTGTGTATCTCCTCAAAGCTAAAAAAATCTCTTTTCAGCCAGCATTCCCTCTCTTTTTTTGTTGAAAAGCTGGATTCCGCGTAAGAGTCCAAAGCGTCAGAAATAACTTGATAATCTCCAAAAAGCTTTTGAGACAGAGATTGCAATTCAGAAGACTTAAAATAAACTTGACTCAAGGCGCTTTGAAATAGCTTTTTTGCCCAAAGCGCCTCTATTTGCTCGAGGATATTTCCCGCTTTATTATCTTTTTTTTCAAAAATAGCCTGGCCAAATTTCTGAATGGCTGATAGAGCCTCCTCACGGCTTGTAAATTCCTCCGGGAAATAAAAAGAATGGCTTTTTCTGTCGCTTAAAATCTGTTTGTATAATATTTGCATAAGCGGCAAGCTCTTGCTGTTAAACCTTTTTTTAATATTTTGGCCATTTTTATTGGAAACAGCTGATTCTTTTTTCTGGCGATATTGATTGATGATCTCATTAACTCCTTGAATTTTTTGCTCACTCCCCTCCGTGTCTTTTCCGCCAATAATATAGTTGTAATTATCGATCCCTGTTTGAGAAAGGCATTTGTTAAAAAAGCTTATGTTAAAAAGCTCATCTATGCTTTTGATTTTAAAATAATCAAACTCCTCTTTGAGATCTGTTTTTATGCTTTTCAGCTGTTTTCGCAAATCTGGAAATTTCTCTGTTTTTTTATATGCCTCTATATTGGATAAAAATCGGGGCCAGTTTTCATGGATGATTCTGTAGGCAATGGCGGTCGACTGCTCCTTATCACTATACATGTTTTTTCTGTTTTCGTGAAAGCCTTTTAAGTAAGTTGTCCAGTTTTTGAATTTTTTAATGATGCCCTCAGATTCGCTTTTCCATCGCAAAAAATCCTTTTCACTCTTAAACTCCTCCCCTTCCTTGTGTTGCGTTTTCTCCCATGAGAGCTGGGCCAGCCAATCCGGCAGGATTTTTGTAATCAGCTCTTTTTCAAATAAAGGGCTTTTTTTGGATTTTGATTCTTGGCCTATATTTTTAGAAGAATCTCCTATTTCCCTTTGAGCTTTTGCTAAATGCTCCGCAATTTGCTTTCTCAACTTGTCCTGCAATTTTTCAATGGATTTGTTTACTTTGCCCCTTTTATTAAATTCCTGAAGATTTTTTGATTTTTTAATGAGGGCGCTGAGCTGCTTTAAATCGCTTTCCAGAAAAATATCATTTTTAGATAGAGCCTCTTGAATAAAATCTTTATGGTACTCATCAATGATTGTTTTAAGCTTTTTATAGTCTTTATCCCTTTGAGTGTCTGACTCTATAAACTGGCTTAAATGATTTTTAGTCTCATCAACCGGTTTAAGCTCAAATCTTAAAGTTTTGCTTAAGCTGTATTTTTTTGTCCATTGGGAAAATAAATTTTTGGAATGAAGAGGCTGAGCGCCCATAAAAACTCCTTTTATTTATGAGAAAACTTCATTTTAGGGATATTTTTAAAAAGAGCAAGTTTTTTTATATATTTTTTAAGCCTGCTGGTTTATTCACAGCCTTTTTTTTAAGAGATTGCTCTTCTCTTTTTAGCGGGAAAACCAGAGTTTTGAGGGATCACAAGACAATTAGATGCCGCGTGTGTATTGATAAGGGGCTGTCTTTAAATTTGAGGCAGGTTTGAGACACTTTTTGATTTTACACTGAATTTTAAACAAAAAGCCAAAAATTTTTAAACAAAATCAATGGAAAGGCGGGAGTTTGATATTATTGCCGCCAATGGAGCAAAAATTGTGGAGGTCAAAACCGCTTTAAGCCTAAAGCTTTTTGCTAATAAACGCCAAGCCGGTTTTTTGGCGACAGATAAATTTTAACAATGGAGATTTGGCTTTAGCATTGTTTTTATGAATCACAGCTTAAAGCCTCATGCCCGCTGGAACGCGTCCGCAGAGGGCAATGTGCTTTGAGAAAAAAACAGTTTTTCAAAATTTTTAAGCCATTTTTTACAGCTGAAAGCTCAGTCCGCGCGAGCTTATGGCTTTTCGCCGGCCATCTCCAGCTCTATGCGCTCTCTTTGCTGGCTAATTTTGTCTTTGAGCTTATGGATGAGCTGGCCCATGCCTTCTCGTTTAATAACAGAGTTAACTTGACCGCGCCAATTTAAAATAGAATTAATCCCCGCTATGTTCACATTCAATATTTTATAAGATTTTGATTTTTTGTTATAAAAAATAGACCATTCCAACTGCACAGATTTGTTAGATGAATCGGTGAATTTATATATTGAATCAATAATATAATAGTCCGGCTCGCTTTGACTGCTTTTTCTTATTTGAAGCGCCCCTTTGGCCAAATATGTTTTTAACTGCGGCAGTAAAGTTAAAATGAGATAATCTGAAAAAACCTTTATAAACTCTTCCTTTTGGGCGCTGGTAATTTTCCTCCAATGCCTTCCTAAAGCGGTTTGGCTGATATACCGCAAATCAATATAAATACCGGCCAGCTTTTGAGCTGTCTTAATTTGCTCATCAATCTGCGCCTCCCGCTGATATAAAAGATGAACTTTTTGGACAAAATCTCTAAGAAACTCCTCCGGGCTGGCATAACCAGCAGGCTCACTGGCCTGTTCTGTTTGCGGAGCGCTTTCCCCTTTTGCCGGCGATTTATTTGCGCCTCCAGCACAATAAGCAAAAAAAGCTAAAAATAAAGCCAAAATTTTAATTCCCGCCATAAAAATATCTCCTTTTGTCTACAACATACAAAAAAATGAGCTGTTTTTCAATAATATTGAAAATTTTTCCATCTTGGCGGTTCAGCGCGAAATCAAACATTTTTTGCAGAAAAACCCATTGCTTAAAAGGCTAAAATTAGTTTTTTAAAAAATTCAGCCAGAGCTTGATGGCCTTCTCAACGGGTGAGCGCGGGGCAGGGCTTTTAGTGGCAGGCGCAGAGCTTTTAGGGGCGGGCGCAAAGCTTTTAGAGGCGAACACAGGGCTTTTAGAGGCGGACGCAGGGCTTTTAAGAGGCGGGCGCAGGGCTTTTAGCGGCGAACACAGAGCTTTTAGTGGCGGGCGCAGGGCTTTTAGCGGCGGACACGGAGCTTTTAGCGGCTGGCGCAGGGCTTTTAGAGGCGAACACGGAGCTTTTAGAGACAGGCGCAGGGCTTTTAGCGGCGGGCGCAGAGCTTTTAGAGGCGGGCGCAGGGCTTTTAGGGGCGGACGCGGGGCTTTTAGGGCAGGCGCAGGGCTTTTAGCGGCGAACACGGAGCTTTTAGAGACAGGCGCAGAGCTTTTAGCTCTATGTGTCTTGATAATTTTCTTTGCCTTTATGGCCTTAATCACTACACTAATCAAGCTAAATGGCTTTTAAATCTCACTGTGACAATAAAGCGGTTATCGATACCAGCGTCATTCTCCATGACGCTTTAGCGGTTAAAGCTTTCCACAAAACAGATATTTATATTCCCTTGCCTGTGATTGAGGAAATTGATCGATTTAAAAGGGATATGGGGGAAAATGGAAGGAACGCCAGGCAGTTTAGCCGCTTTATGGACACCTTAAGAAGCCAAGGCTCTCTCACAGAAGGAGCGCCTTTAAGCTCCGGCTCTTATGTTTATGTAAATATGCTGTCCGGAGCGGAAAAATCATGGCCATCTCTTTTGAATATAAATAAAACAGACAGCCAAATTTTAGGGACAGCTCTGCTAATCCAAAAGCATTTTCCCAAAGCCTCTGTAGAGCTAATCACTAAAAATATTAACCTTCGGCTGAAAGCTGATGTTTTTGGCGTCAAAAGCAAAGACTATGACCCCAACCGTTTAGCCTCTGTGGAGGAAATGTATTCTGGCATCCGCCGTCTCCAAACGCCAGCGGAGCAAATAGAGCGCTTTTTTAAAGAAGGCTGGCTTTCGCCGGAGAGCGGGGAGTTTTTTGCCAATCAGTATATAATTATGAAATCAGGAGACAAACAAGCGCTTGGCCGATACGACAAAAAACAAAATAAAATCCTCCCCCTGGCTGGAAATGGCGCTCCCATTTGGAGAGTTCATCCCAGAAATCCGGAGCAAAATTTTGCTTTTGACGCTTTATTAAACGAAAAGATTTTGTTTGTTTCTCTTGTGGGAAAAGCGGGAACTGGGAAAACTCTTTTGGCGCTGGCCGCCGGGCTTTATAAAACAGTGGACCAAAACATCTATAAAAGAATGCTGGTTTCCCGCCCCGTTTTCCCTATGGGCCGGGATATTGGCTATCTGCCTGGAGATATTGAGCAAAAACTCAATCCATGGATGCAGCCTGTATTTGACAGTCTGGAGTTTATTATGGGAATGGGGAAAAAAGCCTCCCGATTGACACAGGATCTAATGGATCAGGGGCTTTTGAATATTGAGCCTCTAGCTTACATTAGAGGGAGAAGCATCCCACATCAATATCTTATAGTGGATGAGGCTCAAAATTTAACCCCCCATGAAATTAAAACAATTATCACAAGAGCGGGAACAGGAACTAAAGTGATATTGACCGGAGACTGCTATCAAATTGACAACCCTTATGTGGATGCCTCAAACAGCGGCCTCGCTTATTCTATAGAAAAATTTAAAGGGCATGAAATTGTCGCCCATGTCAATTTGCAAAAAGGCGAGCGATCAGAGCTGGCTGAGCTTGGAGCTAATGTCTTATAGCTCGGCAAGCTTTATTGGTTTTCTTGAAAAACTGATTCCACCACTTTAACTTTTGTAATCTCTTTCGGCTCTGTGGCGCTGGCTCCGCTGGCTGGCTCTTCCGCCGCTGGCTCTGTGGCGCTTTCTTCACCGGCTGGCCCTTCCGCCGCTGGCTCTGTGGCGCTGGCTCCGCTGGCTGGCTCTTCCGCCGCTGGCTCTGTGACACTGGCTCCACCGACTGGCTCTTCCGCCGCTGGCTCTGTGACGCTATCTCCACCGACTGGCTCTTCCGCCGCTGGCTCCGTGGCGCTATCTCCACTGGCTGGCTCTTCCGCCGCTGGCTCTGTGACGCTATCTCCACTGGCTGACCCGGCCGCTGGCTCCGTGGCGCTTTCTCCACTGGCTGGCCCTTCCGCCGCTGGCTCTGTGACGCTGGCTCCGCTGGCTGGCTCTTCCGCTGGCTCCGTGGCGCTATCTCCACCGACTGGCTCTTCTGCTGGCTCCATGACGCTTTCTCCACCGACTGGCTCTTCCGCCGCTGGCTCTGTGGCGCTTTCTCCACCGACTGGCTCTTCCGCCGCTGGCTCTGTGGCGCTGGCTCCGCTGGCTGGCTCTTCCGCTGGCTCCATGACGCTTTCTCCACCGACTGACCCTTCCGGCTGAACAGCGCTATCTCCACCGACTGGCTCTTCTGCTGGCGGAGCATCATAACAGAACATTATTTTGCCGTCTTTGGGCGCAATACAACGCAGTTGTGTCCCATCGTCTAGCTCACGCTGGCAAACCTCTCTGCCATCTTCGTATAGCACATCAGAACAAATCATCATATCAGGATCTGTTTCAAATGGCTTTTCCAACAGTAAATCAAAAGAATCTGAATAATTAACGGCGCTCTCCGCAGTCTCTTGAAGCTCCTCCAGACTCTCCTGGAGCCATCTTAGCCTCTCATAGATTTCCAACACTTTCCGGTCATTGTCCTCAACAGCGGGAGCGCTTGCGTCCACCGCCTCTGGGACAATTTTTTCGACAGCGCCATTAACTTCAGAGGCATCTCCCTCAGCCTTTTCCTCAGCCTCAGCATCTCCCTCAGCCTTTTCCTCAGCCTCAGCATCAGTCTTTTCAGAAGGCTCCCCTTCCCTCACAGGCTCTTCCACGACAGCGCTTTCCGATTCATCTATGTCCTCTGTCTCTAATTGAAATACCTCTTTTAAATCCTCTTGAACAAGCTCCAGCTCTTCTATAATAGTTTCCAGATATCCTACGATTGTTTCCAGCTCGTCATCAATTTTCGGAAACTCAGCCAATTTCTCCAAATCTCTGAGAGCTTGAAGATAACTGTTCTGCTGTTTGGCTATAGCCGCTGTTTGGTTGTGAAGTTTATTGATGATATAATATATCTCCAGCATCTCATTGTAGAGATCTTCTTCCTCCGTCCGCAAATCCGCGGCATCCTTATACATTCTCGCAACCTCTTGATACTTCTTGCTCAACTTGCTCAAATGTAATATGAGCAGAGACTCATAGTCTCTCTTCTGCTCCACCGGCGGAGCGCCGCAAGAGATAAAAACAAGAGCAAAAAATAAAAGAAACGCCTTTTTGCAAAATAATGTCATTTTAAACCTCTCTTTCTAAAAAATGTTTTGATAACCTAACTATCTGTAAGTGTTTCAAAAAAAAGAGCAAATGACAAATTTTTTTTAACAATTTTTAACAGCCGGGCTATTGGCCTATATTAAAAACCCTTAAAATACGCCCTTTAGCGCGTCTTTCCCCCTAAAAACCATACAACTATGGACAGATACAATATACGGCCTCGGCGGGCGATTAGGAGCGCATGGGGCTAAAAACCCAGACTAATATCGTAAGCTGAGCGCTTATTTATGGCCTAAAATTTCTAGGACTGCCAGCGCTCCCGCGCCACGGATGGCGCCGGCCAAAGCTCAAAGACAAAACTGCTGGGCCTTATGGTTTTTCCCGGCTCTTTTTTGTAATCACAGCGGGCATTGACATAGCTGGCGGCTCTCTAAAATGAGAAGGCCATCGCTAAATAAGTCCGGCGAGGAGGCATAACCCGGCGGACAGCACATAAACCGGCCAATTTAGACTCAAAAACTATGAGCTAGGGGACTCTCCGGGTTTAAGCCATAGGATAGAAGGCTTATTCCTGATGGAGCTGGCTTGCGAAAATATCCTCCAGAATCCCCTCATTTTAGAGATTAACCTGTTATGTGGCCGTTTAAAAGCGGCTTAAGGGGGCAAGCCTCAAATTTTGCTCCCGCTCCGGCCAATTTAGACTCAAAAACTATGAGCTAGGGACTCTCCGGGTTTGAGCCGGATTAGGAGTCATAGCCCGGCGGACAGCACATAAACCGGACGGCTAAGAGCCATAAGACAAAATGACATAGAATCTCAATAACACAGCCATCGCAACCAAACAAATATCCACAATTAATACCCCCAGAAATTTATAGCCTTTTACCAAATAAAAAAAAGCAGCGCTAATGGAAAGCAATAAAAAAATAAAAGAAAACAGCCCATAAGAAATCAGCTCTTGGCCTATTAAAGCCAAAACATAAGCCAAACAAAACGCGGAAACGCCTTTAAAAAGAGTCAGACTTAACTTTTTCATTTTTCTTTGCTTTGGGAAAGCTCCCGCTTTTCATTGAGCCGCTTATTTATGCGGGTGTTAATTTCCGCCCGATCTTTTGCTCCAGGCTTAAGAGTAAAATAGTGATTATAATAAACTCTGGCCCGGTCATATTGATCTTTAGACTCCAAAATGTCCCCTATCTCTTTATAAAGCGCCGGATAACCGGACAAGCCCTCCTCTTCGCTTAATTGAATAGCAAACTGCAAAGCTGAATCCATAAGCCCGGCCCCTTTATAGCATCCAATCAATTTAATGGAAATTTCTATATTATTTTTTAGATATTTTAAAGCTTTTTGATATTCTTTGGCGCAAAGCTCATGGGCGATTCGCCTGTCCTGATCTGTGCGGAAGGCTCCTTCGGCCTTTAGCTTGTAGACATCTCCGGCCAGTTTATAAGGGAGATAATGCTTAGGTGTTTTAGCCGCTTGGGTTTTAGCGAATTTTAAGGCTTTTTCCAAACCTTTTTCCCCTTGCTGATGGAAATTAACTAAGCCAATATAATAATGTATCAAAGGGTAGTGGGGGGTGATTTGCAAAATTTTTTCAAACTCATTTTCCGCTAATTGATATTGCTGATGCCTCATATAGGCTTGAGCGAGATAAAATATAGGCTCAGGGTCAGATATATCCAGCAAAGAGGCCTCCACAAAATACTTTAAAGCTCTCTCATATTTTTCCCCCAGCAGGCCGCCGGATTTAAGCGACTGCTCATTGTAAATTCTCCCCATATACAAATAAGCCTTTTTAAATTTTGGATTGCGCTCCATAATGCCCTGAAACAGAGACGAGGCTTTATCATACTCTCTCTCTCTAAAATAATATTCTCCAAAAGCTTGGCGGTATTCCATAACAGCCGGAAAATTTTTGATTAACTCTCCAAAACGCTCTTCCGTTTTGCGCCAGCCCTCAGCCGGGCCTTGAGCCAAAGAGTAAACTATTTGAGCCGGAACACTGCTCAGATCCTCCTCAATGGCTTTGGCCGCGTAAAAAAAAGCTTTACGATAGTTTTTCATCTCCGAGTAAGCTTTGCTCAGCAAAATATAAACTTCAACATCAGAGGTGTAAAATTGCAAAGATTGCTCAGCATAAGAGACAGCCGCGGAATACTGCTTTTGGCGGAAAGACAGCTTGGCGTAAGCTTTAGACAAATCATATTTGCTGGGCTTTTGGCTTTTAACAGCTTTTAAAATGTCTTTGGCGTTTTCAAAGTCATAAAGATCAGATAGATAATCCGCGAGCAAAAAATAAGCGGACAACATTTGATCATCCGCGTTTATGGCTCTCTTGAGCCAGCGGACAGCCTGACCGGAAGCCCCGGACTGCCAATAACATTGACCAGCCTTCATAGCGGCCAAGCCGTTTGTTTTAGATCCCGCTCTATAGGCTTTTTGAAAATACTTAACAGCAGACGGGCAATCTCCCTGGCTGGCCAGCAAATCCCCTTTGTAAATCACTCCCCGCGCCTGGATTTCGACATCCTTAAAAGCCTCTGTCTCCCCTAATTTGGATTTTAATAAAATCACATCCGGATGCTCCGGATCCAAGCCGTAGGCTTTATTGAGATATTCCACCGCCCCTTTTTTATTGTTTTGCTTAAGATAAATGCCGGCCAGCGCAACATACGCCTCAAGCAGAATATCCGGCTGAACAAAATCATTTAAGCTGTTTAAAACGGGCCTTAGCCGAGCCTCGCTATTTTGAAATTTTTTAAAATATTTGTATTCCAAAATCCCCAGTCTCAGCCGGGCGGAAATATGATTGGGAAAAGAGGACAAAACTTTTTGATATTCTTTTGCGGCCAATTCATATCGGCGCTCCTCATAAAAAATTTGAGCTTTCAGCATGTGGGGAGGCGCCCATTTTTTATGGGAAAAAATCCTAAAAACATTCTCCAGCTGATTTTTTGCCGAGTCAGTTTGATTCATCTCTTTTAGCGCCTTGGCTTTTACATAATAAAAAAGCGCTTTATGGATGGGGTTAGTTGTTTTTTTGGCGGAGTGGCCGGCTATTATCAAAGCATTGGCCGGCTTGCTGTTTATAAAAGCTTGAGCGCTTTTGCACATGCCGGAATACATGTCCTCTGGATCTATTTTGCTTATGGAATTTACAGCTGTGTTTAATATGCCGCGATCTTTTGTGTCCTGATAGGCAAAAGGCCAAAGCTCCAAATACACAGCGCAAAGATAGATATAAATTTCTTTTTTTTCAGGGGATCCCTCTAAAATTTGAATATACTGCCTTTGGGCATTCAAATAATTAGAAACTGTCCCCTTAAAATAAAACAGCAGGCCGCGCCGCAGTTTGACAGCAAACTCCTGGGGCGACAAAGCCTGCCTTTTTTCCTTGACAAACATCAGCCGGACCCTTTCCTCGCCGGAGCTGTTTTTGCCCTGAGTGAAAACAATCAAAACAACGGCCAAAGCGACAGCCACAAGAATAGGCGCTTTTAACAGGCTTTTTAAAGCGCTAAAAATTTTTTTGTCCAGCTCCTCCATTTCAATAATATCATCAGCTCTCTCCTCAGCCAGAACTTCCTCTTTAAACTCTCGAGAAAGCTTTATTTTGATTTTTTTCTTTTTTGCTGAAGAGCTTGGCTTTTCCTTGGGGGCGACAATACGGGTCGGCTCGATAGGATCTTCCGACACGCTGTCTTGAGCGCTATGTGATTTTTTCGTTGAGGCTTTAGAGGAATCCGCGGAAGATCTTTTTTTAGTCAGTTTGGCTAAAATTTTTTCATAAAACACCGGATGAGCGGACAGGGGCCTCCACTTGCCGTCTGGATAAGAGGAAAACATCTCCTCTCCCTTAAACTCCCCCTCATCGATATAAAAACAAATTTCCCGCGCGTTATAAGGGCCAAAAATCCGGCCTTTTTTGTCTTTTATCAGCCAAAGCCTCTTTGTCACAGCCTATTGATTGTATCAAAATAAAAGCGCTTTTGTCCATACAGTTTATTTTTAGCGAAAAAACCGAAAATCCATCCCTCCTCACCCGCAAAGCTGGACGCGGGCGTTAAGAGCTTGAAGTTTGGACACAAAGTTTTCATACCCTCTTTCAATATGATTCAGCCCATAGAGCCGGCTGTCTCCCGCAGCGGCTAAAGCCGCTAAAACCAGACCGGCGCCGGCTCTCAGATCTGTGGCCTCCATGTCATTTCCCTTTAAAAAAACAGGGCCTTTGACAAAAGCTTTGCCGCGCTTTTTGATTTGAATGCCGGCGCTTAAAAAATTGAGCTGTTTAATGTAGCGAAACCGATCCTCAAAAACGGTCTCCTCTAAAGAGGAAAGCCCCTCCAGCTGGGTCATTAAAGCCATAAACTGTGACTGCAAATCAGTCGGAAAAGAGGGATAAACCCCTGTTTTTATATCCACAGCTTTAAGCGGGCCTCCCGCGCTCAAAAAAATTTCTGAGTTTTGGGATTGAACAGCGCATCCGGTTTGTTTTAATTTTTCTAAAAGAGCGGTTAAATGCTCCGGCCGGCATTTTTTTACTAAAACCTCCCCTTTCGCGCAGGCGCCCGCTAACAGCCAAGTTCCCGCCTCAATGCGATCGGGAATAATCTCATAAGCTTTTGGAGGCTGGCTTAATTGGGGGACGCCAATAATTTTAAGCTTTCTCCGGCCTTTTTGCTCTATTTGAGCGCCCATGCTTTTTAGATAATTTATAAGGTCTGTAATTTCCGGCTCACAAGCTGTATTGCGCAAATAACTGGTCCCCTGAGCTAAAACTGAGGCCAAAATCAAGTTTTCTGTCGCTCCCACACTGGGAAAATCCAAATAAATTTCAGAAGCTTTAAGCCCATCGGCTGGGGCTGAGCCATAAATACAGCCCTCCTTGACAAAAATGTCCGCTCCCATTTTTTTTAAGCCGTTTAAATGAATATCTATGGGGCGCGAGCCAATGGCACAGCCTCCGGGCAGGGGGATCTGCGCTTTTTTAAAGCGGGAGAGCAAGGGGCCTAAGCACAACACGCTGGCCCGAAAAGACTTAGCGCTTTCCGGGCAGGGGCAGGCCCCTGTGAGGCCGGAGTTTTTAACCGCCAAACGGGAGCCTTCCCTCCTATAGGAACAGCCCAAAGAGCAGAGCATTTTTAAGGCTAATTGGACATCCCGCAAGTTGGGCGCATTTTCAAATTGATGATTCCCCTCCGCTAAAATGCTGGCAAACAGCAGGGGAAGGGCTGAGTTTTTCGCTCCTGAAACATTCACCTCCCCTTTTATGGCCCGGCGGCCATAAATTTTAAGATGAGATCTAGTCAAAATGGGCCATCCTGATTTTATTTTTTAAAGCAAACCGCCAGACGGGGCTTTCCCGATTCGTCTTTATGTATCTCATAAAAGCTTATATCCTCTTGTTTGTCACAAAGTTTTTGCACAGGCTCTAACTGTTTCCATCCAAACTCAAAAATATAAACTCCTCTGGGCTTTAAACACTCCATAGCTTTTTTAAGCCATGAGCCAATATGCCCCATTCCCTTTTGATCAGAGAAAATCGCCAAAGGAGGCTCAAAAAAATAAACCTCTTGGCTCAGGCTGGGATCTTTTGGATCAATATAGGGCGGATTGGCGACTATGAGGGAGGGGGGGCCTCCTAAAAGACGCGCCAGCGACTGGGGACAGGCCCGGCTAACATCTTTTTGCAAAACAGCCAGCCTTTTTTCAGCTTGAAAGGCTTTTCTGTTTTTTTTTAAACATTGGATGGATTTTCCGCTGATCTCAAAAGCGGCGCATTTGCTTTTGGGAAAAAGCGATAAAATCGCCAATCCCAAAGCGCCGGAGCCGGCTCCAAAATCCACAGCTTTTAACCTGCTGTCTGAAATATTTTTAGCGGCCCATTTGACAATGGCTTCTGTCTCCGGGCGGGGGATAAAGACTCCCTCCTCAATATAAAGCTTTTTGTTAAAGAATATTGTTTCGCGCAAAATATACTCTAAAGGCGCTCCCCGCTTTCGTTTTTGAATTTTGCTCCAAAAAAGCTCTTGCTGGGCGGGGCGGAGGCTTTCTCTTTCCAGATATAGATCGCCCGGAGGGAGATTTAAAACATGGGCTAAAATCCAAAGGCTTTCCTGATAGGGATGAGCCAGAGTCTCTTTTAGCTCCTGTTTGGCTTTTTGAAGAAGAGCTGGGGGGTTCATTTCTTAATGGCGCTAGCCTGTTTTCTCTTTTTAGGCAAGTTTTTGAAAATTTTTATTTTATATCCTTTTTTAAAAATACGCGCTTTTATTTGCCAAAGCTGATCGGGATAAAACTCAAAGCATCAGGCCCAGATCAATAAAACTTGAGCTTAATCAGCGCCTTTCTTTTCCTCCGCTAACAGCTGGCTTTGATGGAGCTGGCGCAGCTCCTCAAACAGCTCAGAGAAGCCTCCCTTCATAATATGGAAAAGATTTTTTTTTGCTGAGGGGATGCGGTGATCAGTCAAGCGGGATTGAGGGAAATTATAAGTTCGTATTTTTTGTGATCGATCTCCTCCGCCCATTTGATCTTTTCTTTTTTGGGACTCCTCTTTTTTCCTCCTCTCGGCTTGAAAATCAAGCAAGCGGGCATACAAAATTTTTAAAGCTTTCTCTTTGTTGGCGTGTTGGGATTTTTCCTGCTGGCAATGCGCTGTTATTTTTGTGGGAATGTGCACAACACGAACCGCTGAATCTGTGGTGTTGACATGCTGGCCTCCCGCCCCGCTGGATCGATAGACATCCACCCGAAGATCAGAGGGATTAATGTTTATATGGACGGGATCAGCCTCCGGCAAAACAACCACTGTCACTGTGGAAGTGTGAATGCGGCCTTGGGATTCTGTTTGAGGCACTCTTTGAACGCGATGAACTCCCGATTCATATTTTAACAAGCTGTAGGCGCCCGGCCCAGCGATATGGGCGATGATCTCTTTATAGCCTCCGACATTGCCCTCTGATACAGATATGACATCTATTTTCCATGATTGGGATTCAGCGTAAGAGCTGTAGGCGGAAAAAAGCTCTTGAGCGAAAAGGCTGGCCTCATCTCCTCCGGCTCCGGCGCGAATTTCCAAAATTATATTTTTTTTGTCCTGGGGGTCCTGAGGCAAAAGATGGATTTTTAAATTTTCCTCCGCTTTGGCCAACTGCTTGGAGAGAGCTTGAATCTCCTCCTTGGCTAAAGAAAGAATATCCTGATCCCTATTTTCTTTTAAAAGCTCCCGGCTCTCTTGAATTTCCTGCTTTAAACTCTCATAATTTTTGATGAGCCGGGCTATTTTTTCTAAATGATGAAACTCCCGGCTTAACTGGGCCAAAGCTTTAGGATCTTGAGCGATCTTTGGATCATTGAGCTTTCTCTTGAGGGAGCTATGCTCTTTTTTAATTTGATCTAATTTTTCCAACATAGGCTGAGCCGGTTTAAATCCAACAGAACGGGCCTTAAAAACAGGCGCTGGGCTGAGAGCAGGCTTATTTTGATTATTTGGAGGAGATGTTGTTCTTTTTCCGCCAGCGCTTTAAAGCCTCCTGATGGCGCTTAGAGAGATTTTTTTGAGCCTCCAGCGTCAGCCTATTCAGCTCATGCAATGGAACACGATCCCAAACACGCTCATGGATATCCAAAACATATTTAGGCGGCACCAACTCATAGTTTACATCATTGATGCAATCCGGATGCAAAATACAGCCCTGAACCAGCATCGTAAAATGCCTGTCCCATAAATTCACTTCCGGGCCATGTATGTTAAACTCCTCCTGAAGATCTCGAGCTGTGTAAGGCTTTTTAAGAGGCTTATAACCAAGCATACGCCGTCCAGCCTGAACACCCGTAAGCAATAACCCTTTTCCCGCACGCCTTGCTCTACTCCAAAGCCTATCCAAAAAAGAGGGCTTATACTCATGGGCAAAGCGGGAATCTGTCTCTCTTCGATACGGATTTAAAGCGTCATCTATTAGAGCCTTCTTTCCGCCTATCACCATGTTTTCTCCATCCTCGCTCTCATCAAACTCCTCTATCTCTTTTGAATACCAAAAACGCATCTGGTCAGCGTGGCACATCTCCTCTATCTCACACAGCCTGTCATAAATCCCGGCCTTAATGGGGTCGGGCTTATCGGCAGAAAAAATCAAGCCTTCTTTTCCGCCTTTTCCATACCTCCAGTCCTCCGGACCGGGAGCGCTATCAGCCTTTAGGGTATCTTTTGTCTTGGGCGGAGGCAAAAGATCAAGCCCGGAGTTTTTCCCATCCCCGGCTGATGTTTTCCCATTTTGGCCAAAAATAGAGCTGCGGGGGATTTCCGCTTGAGCGCCCCCAGCGCTTTGAGCGCTTTGATGGCGGGAGCTGGCTGAAGAGTCGGGGCTTCTGTTGAGGCTTGCCTGATGGCTTTTCCGCCGCTCATCACACATAGCGGACAAAGTCCCGCTGGACCTGGAATTTAAAAGATCCCCGCTGTTTTTCCTCAACTGCTCCAAAGGCGCCTCACACTCTTTAACCAAAATATAAGTATGATCCAGCCTATTCCCTCCCGGTAAATTTTGTAAAGCCACTTGCGGATTGCGGTTTTCAAACGCTTTCGCAAACTCTTTTCTTATGTCTTGGATTTGGCCTTTGCAAGCGCCGTTTCGCGCGTGAATGCGATCCGCCGCTATTCCTGTGTCCGGGAGAAAAAAGCATTCTAAAAAATCAGTCCTGAATTTATCCAGATCCTGCGCCACATTCTGTTGGCATTGCTGAGAGGCTTTCTCACAAATCTCCCAAGTTTTGTTTTTGAATTGATTTAAGGCTTGTGTGTTTCCCGCCCGGCAAACATCCTGTCCCGAAGACTGGAGTATGGACTGGTAATTCTGCTTGGCTTGGGGGAAGTATTTGCACTCAGAGGCTGTCAGGCAACACTCATTCGCCCAGCTCTTAGATTGAGAGAGCGAGGAGGGCAAATTATCCGGCAAAGTATTATGCTGGCTTTGTTGTTGAGCCACAGGCTTTAAGCGGTTTCGCAAATCCTGAACACAGCCCGCTCCCGTTTGAGGCATGCAAAGCTCCGGCAGATTAACAAACTTATCAAAAGCCTCCCTTTCCTTATTGCGCCTTTCATTATAAAAGCGCGCAAGCTTTTTCTTTTTGTCAGGGCATTCGTTTGTTTGCAGTTGCTCCATTATCTCGCCAAAAGTTTTGTCAGTGAAGCTGGATCGGGACTTCATAACATATTGATCCTCCCCGGCATACTGAACTTGCTGGAGGCAGTTTTTTCTAAAATATCGCCAATCGGATAAAAATTGCTCCAGCCGTTTAACGCGCTCCGGGAAGGAGTTATTTACTCCTAAAACGGAGGCCAAAGAATCCGGAGAGTGAAAGCCGGTTTTTTTTAAACCATCCAGCAGGCTAGCGTGAAGATTTGTGTAGCTTTTATATATCTTGTTTCCGCATTGCTTCATGGGTTTTTTGATAGAGTTATCTAGTTTCAGCAGTTGATCTGGGGTTTTGTATCTATGATAATAGTTTTGATATTCATGGACATTGTTTTTAAAAGAGACATAACTCCCCTCACATTCCGACTGAAAAGCCTGACTGGCTCCATCAGATTTAAAAAAATTGCCATTCATAAAATATGGAGCGATGTTCTCATGGAAAAACTGAGATTTTTGCCGTGCTTTTTGTCCTTCTGAACTGTTAATTTCTTGGCTTTCCTCAACAAGGCCATGGCCTTGACCATTACCTTGAAAGGTAAAAGCAAAGATTAAAATCAAAGCCAAGCCTTTCAAGCTTTTTAAAAGATAAGAAGGCAGGCTTTTAAAGCCTTTTAAACAGTAAGGAAACAGCAAGCTCTTACAACCTTTTAGCCATTCCATAAAAAGCCAGCCCATAAATCGATCTTGAGCTGTGGTTTCTTTTAAATTTGAGCGATTTGTTGTTTTTTCCATAGCCCCTCCTTATCTTTATAAACTTAAAATTGGACTGACTTGCTAATAATATCAGAGGACTGGAGTAAAAGCTTGATTTTTTTAAAGAAAAAACTTTTTTTATAAACTGCTCTGTTAAAAATAGCTTGAAACCCTTTAATTTAAAGGGAAAATCAGCTTTTTGAATTTATCGATAATGGCTTAAAGTCTGTTTTTAAGACAGGGACATCTGTTCTAAAAAGAGACACTATTCCCTCTGAAATTAAAAAAGCGACTGCTTAAATGGACATAAATCAGCGATGAGCTTTATATTTTTACGAGATTTTAGAGAATTTTTGCATTTCTTTGGTGAGTGGGAATCCAGAGTCATCCGCAGGCTGTATTCTTCAAAATGAAATATAATAAGCAAGGGACACGGCCAGCCTCTCAAATTAAACTATGAGGGCAGTTTTATTGCCCGCCGGTCATTGCGACAGATTTTCCGCTCCATATATCTTTCCGAATGGAATGTCCTTGTCTTATGAGTGAGACCATCTCATTCGTCACTTTCTCATACTCCTCACATTGAGGCAAATCCCGATGGCAGGAATCTTGAGCCAAAAGGGTAAGCCTTTTTGTCTCCAATGGGAGGAGGGCTTGGGCCTCATCCTTAAAAACCTGACAGACTGATAGCGCCTTAGCATACTTATCCGTCTGAAAGTGAAGCTTTTTAGGCAAAGCCAGACAGCGATTGGCGTGCCGAATAGTCTTTTGCAAGCTGTCTATGGTGTAAGGGCTGTATTCCGGGTAAGTATTTAAATCTCTGTCCCCCTTATAGCTGGGGGAGCGCAACAAATATGAGTTGTGAGAGCCATTAAGCCCTTTGATAAATTTATTGGCAAAAAACGAAACCACTCTTGAATAAGCCGTAAGCTCCATTTGGCTTTCCATCTCAATGGCTATATATCTGCTGCGGGGGAAGTCGGGATCCAAATTAATCAAAGTGAGAACCCGGAAGTAGGCTTCTATAGCCTCATTGACCTTTTCTGTGGCCAGCGCATTCTCAAAGGTTCCATCGCTTCCTATATACTTGGCTATTAAATGAGCGGAGGAAACAAATTGATGAAAATCCGCTACATGGTAAAGGATGCTTAAGCCCTTATCATCCTCTCCTTTAGCTATAAGGCAAAGGCCATATATATCCTGGGTGTAGGGGCTGTCCGGATCAGCTAAATAGTCTTGCTCCGCCTCTTTAAAATCATTGCAAATCAAGCCTCCCCTTTTATAATAATTCGCAAAGCCTAAGCGGCATGTAAAAATTAAACCAATCGCTATAAAAAACTTTACCCCTTTCATAATAACTGCCTCCTTTTATGCTTGTTTAAATTATACCTGTTTAAAACTCCGCTCTAAAAGCTCCTCAAAAAACCATGAACAATTAATCAGCCTCATCTCTTTTTATTTATCCGGTCTGGTTTGTGTTTTCACACTTTATTTGCCTCCACAGAAAAGCGCAAACTTTTCAAAACTCAAATCCACTCTCTTTTTGCGCTTATTTAAACCTCCGCTCTAAAAGCCTCTCAAAAAACCATAAATTTTTCAAAATTTAAACTCCCCTTAAGAAAGCCATAAGCCATCAATCAGTCTCATCTCTTTTTATCTATCCGGTCTGGTTTGCGTTTTCACGCTTTATTTGCCTCCACAGAAAAGCGCAAACTTTTCAAAACTCAAATTCATCGCTCCTTTCTCTATCTCCGGCGCAAAAATGAAACTGGCTTATATATACCTGAATTTTTAAAAAAATCAAGCTCTATCCTCTGAATATGCGGGCTATTCCATAAAAATCCCCAGAGCGCTCCCTCAAACTGTTAAAAAACTGAACAATTTTTTAAACTCTGTTTAACTGTAGAGCTTTGGCTGTCTAAAAAGGTTTTCAAGCAGATGCTGTTTTATCTTACATAGCTAGCCGTCCAGCCTCCGTTTGGCCAGTCTAACAAGGTTTTCAAGCAGATGCTGGTCTATCAAGATCTGCTCTATAAGAATTCTGATCATGCTCTAGTGGTTATTTCCGCTTTGTTTAATCACGGAAAAGAGCCTTGGAAGTGGAAAAAATCCTTTTTTCCGCTTTGTATTTGCCCTATGATCTAATTAAAGCTCTATTTTGCGCCTTTAGAGTTTAAAATTTTAATAATTTCCGCCATTTCAGGAGTAAAAATTCTTGTTCTTCATAAGCTCCCTCAATGGTTTAAAATTTTAATAATTTCCGCCATTTCAGGAGGTTTATTTAGGAGAGTTTTTCTCTAAAATTCCTGTTTCTTTTTGCCGGAGTGTGTTAAATTATGAACTGCGCCTGTTGGAAACGCGTGATGAGAGAGTGAGGCGGGTTTTTAAAAACAAGAGGGTTAAGAAAAATCAGGCATGTCCCGCATTTATTGTCCAAGATATGGGAATTGAAGGGCGGATTGAGCGCTGAGCTGAAGGGGATTTTGCTGTCATTAAGCTTAAAAACAGCTCTTGATTTTTCTATAAATCATTTGTGGCCATTTCCGCTGACGGCTGAAACTGGCGGAAAGATCCGCTTTGATCCGGCGGGAAAGGAAATTTTGTGAAAAAGCCAAAATTTATAGACTTGTTTGCCGGAATTGGAGGCATGCGGATCGCTTTAGAAAGAGCCGGGGGGGAATGTGTGTTCAGCTCAGAATGGGACCCTTCCTGCCAAACCATGTATGAGGCTAATTTTGGAGAAAAGCCTTTTGGAGACATAACAAAAATCAATCCTGAGCTGATACCGAATCATGATATTCTTTCCGCAGGATTCCCCTGCCAGGCCTTTAGCATCATTGGAGCTAAACAGGGATTTGCGGATACTCGCGGAACTTTGTTTTTTGATATTGAGAGGATTTTAAAAGCAAAACAGCCAAAAGCGCTCTTATTGGAAAATGTCCGACAGCTTACAACCCATGACAAGGGCCGGACATTTAAAGTTATTTTGAGCCGGCTGAGAAATATAGGGTATTTCATTCATTATAAAATTCTAAATGGTTTGGATTTTGGAGTTCCTCAAAAAAGAGAGCGAATTATTTTAGTTGGATTTAAAGAGCCGCATCTTTTTGAATTTCCCACTAGAGGAATAAAAGAAAAGGCGCTCTCCGACATTTTAGAGCCAAAAAACCGGATTGATAAGAAATATTTTTTAAGCGGGTATTTCCGAAAAAAAATCAAAGAAAAATTAAAAGCGCAAAAAAAGAAAATTGTTTTTCAGCCAGTGGTATTACATGAAAACAAAAGCGGAAATATAGGGATACACCCGTTTTCCTGCGCTTTGAGGGCAAATGGATCATATAATTATGTCACACTTAACGGAGAAAGGCGGCTTACCCCAAGGGAGATGCTCCGTTTGCAAGGGTTTCCCGACACTTTTAAAATTGTCGCTTCAGACAGCCAAATCAGAAAACAAGCCGGAAACAGCGTTGTTGTGCCAAAAATTGAGGCTGTGGCCAAAGCTGTTATTCAAACAATAAATGGCAGAAGACTGCCGGCGCGGACTGATTTATTGTCTCTTTCAGAGCGCGCTCCAAATCCTCGCCTTTAGATGAAGCGCTTTTTTAGATATGCGGCGCTGGGGCAGGCTCACATAGTCCAAGCGCTTTGAAGACTCATAAAAATATATAGATGATCAAACTGCTGATGATAATCAACTTTCCATGGACAAAGTTTGAGCGCGCCATGAGCCTACCCGCCGAATCTTCCAATGATAAAGCTGCAGCTGCCGTCCGCATGGCTATCCATCGCGGGCCGTTTAATCTTTGAAAATATCAAGATACCGGCTATAGATATAAGCTTGTCCATATACATTTTCTTTATAAAGAGGCTTTAAAATTCCTAAAGCGATAAATCGGCGGATAACTTTTTGCGCCCCTGCCCTGGTAAAGCCCGTCCAAGACATAATGTCTTTTGCTGCCACAATAGGCGAGCGAAACAGCCGAGACAGCGTTTTTACTCCGCTTTCTGATTCTCTTTTGGCCAGTGATTGAATTTGCTCCATATCCTGATCTCTTAACTCTCTTATTTGTTTTAAAATGCTTATGGACGCTTTTGATGTCTCTATGACTGTGTCTAAAAAAAATTTAATCCAATTCTCCACTTGGCCGTTATGATACCCCTCTAAAGTTTGATAATAAAGCTGTTGATGCTTTTTGAGCCAAGAGGATAAAAACAAAACGGGCCTCTCTAAAAGCTTTTTTTGGCAAAAAAGCAGTGAAATCAACAGACGGCCTGTTCTCCCATTCCCGTCCAGAAAAGGATGAATGGCCTCAAATTGAGCATGCATAAGCCCTATGTGAATTAAAGGGAGGCGCTTATTTTTTTCGTGTAAAAAATTTTCAAAATCATAAAGAGCTTGTTTCATTTCCGGAACAGGAGGCGGAACAAAAAGAGCGTTACCCGGCCCTGTTCCCCCAATATAATTTTGACTGGAGCGAAACTCTCCGGGATTGGAAAAATGAGTGGAGCGGGCGCCCATCATCAGCTTTTTATGAATTTCCCGAATCAGACGCAAAGAAAGCGGCAAATCCTTAACCCTTTTCAGGCCATAATTGAGGGCTTTGATATAATAAAGAATGTCAGCAGCATCAGTTGGTTTAGACGCGACTTTGGCCTCCCGCTCCAGGGCGTCAATCAGTGTAGCCCGTGTTCCCTCTATTTGCGATGAGGCTGTAGCGTCCTTTGTGATAAACATCTTTAAGAAAAAATCCACATCCGGCAGTGTATAGGTGACGCCATCCAGCTTTCCGACCCATTTTTCAGCCTCACCCGCTTTTAAAAGAATATCTACGGGCACATTTAAAAGCCCTTTAGAGGGAAAGGGATTTAAAATTAAAGCGGAAAAGCCAGCTGTTTGGGCGATTTTTTTGCCAATTTCAACATTCATAAAGTTAGTTTCTATCTTTTTCTGAATAGATACTAAGTCTAAAGTTAGTATACATTTATTTAAAAAACAAGGTTTTTTTGCCAATTTCAACATTCATAAAGTTAGTTTCCATTTTTTTCTGAATATATACTAAATCTAAAGTTAGTATATTAGATTGTCCCCAAAAAATGGACAATGTATGTCTAAATTCCTGAGAAGATTTTAAAAAAAGGCTTGTTTCTAATGGTTTCAAGATTTTTTCACTTTCCAATGGGCAAACTCAAAAATTGATTCTGTTTATCAATTCCACCCTCAAAGTCTTAAAAAGCTATCTGTTGGGCTGTTAAGAGGCTGAAAAAAGCCCAATAATCTCCCTAAATTTCTTCTCTGCGATTCGGGAGCGGAAAAAATGCGGGATCGCATATTGTGGATAAAGACAGAGATAGAGGGAAATGCAACGGCTGTCTTTCAGGCGATTAGGCTTAGGATACCTCCGAAATTACTGCAAATATCTTCTGAGGAGAAAAAACCGCATTAAAAACCCCTTTTTTTTAAAGTATTACACTACAATGTTGCCTGTTTTTTAGGCAATATTTCCTGAAACCCTTGTCTTTATTGACTTTTAAATTTCCTCAAACAAATGAAGTGTCAAAGTCGGGATTGACTTTTAAATTTCCTCAAACAAATGAAACGCCAAAGTCGGACTAAAGTCGGGGTTTATCAGCCAGCACGCCTCGCGGCTGTTCTTAAAATTGGGCTTATTTTGCCTTAAGGGCAATATTCAGCTGGCGGCTTGTTTTCAAAGCTTTGCGCAGTTTCGCAGGAGATAAGCTTGACAGAGTAGCCGCTCCGCCCGCCCATCACACAGGCGCTGGCTGAGGGCATTTTCTCAAGGGCTTTTCCATCGCATTTTAAAAAGACATTTTCGTCTAATGTGTAGTTGTCATAGTCTTTTGGCCGGCGAGGCGTCCAGGAGCTGAGCAAATGAGCGGGAAGATCTTGAGCCAGCCAATCGTAAAAAAACCTCCCCTGAGTGAGCGCGATGCGCGGATGGTTGGGAGGGCCAGGCCGAGCAATATGGGGTGGAGTTTGGGGGGAATCTGGGGGGGGGGGGGGGGGGGGTAAAGTAATTTTTTCAGGATCTGAACTTTCAGTTATATCTATGCTTTTTGGTCCGCCTCCTTTTAAAAAATAAGGGGCGATGGAAAGCTCCACATTCTTTTTGGCCATATTTCTTTTTATCATATACCCCGTGCTTTCCGGCCAGCCAAAATCCCCGCGAATATAAGGAGGAGGGTTGGAGCTGTTTTCGGGGTTTCTAATTTTATTTCTTCCCCCTTCGCATTTCGATCCGGACAGCAGTTTGCAAATCCTTTGAAAATAAGTTTGCGTATAGTTTCCGGAAATAGAGTAATAGGACAAATCATAAACATCCGGGTAGACCGCCATAAGCTCCATCATTCTCATAAAGGTATTGTGCATTGGCCGATTGCCCGTTGGAGGGCGGGCCAAGGGGTCATCCTTATCTTCCCTGCTTGCAAAAATAAGATGAAAAAAAGCCTCCATAGTATAGATTTTTTGAATCTCTCTTACCTCGCCCGTATGATGCTTATTTAAAAAATTATGAGCATTGTGAGGGGCGTTTTCATGCATGACTTTGTCAATCAGCCCTAATCGGTCCCCCGGCCAGCGGGAGTAATTGGGATGCAAAAGGGTGGGATTGTGATTGTTTGGGATTTTGATTTTAGCGGGCGTGCCGGGGGGAGGATCGACAAGAGGGATTAAATGATCGTGTTGCTTTGGCTGGGGGCCAAACCGCCCTCCAAAAGCTTTGGCAAAGGCGCTGGCCTTAAATTTAACACCCGGACTGTTGAGGGCAAAAACCCGGCTTTTATATGTAAACTCCCCCTTTAAGCCGTAGTAAAGGATTTTTTTAGGCTTTTTAAAAAAACCCAAAATCAATTTGCGAAAGGGATCATTCCCTCTATAAAAAAATCCAGTTGTATTGATCTTAAACCAACCGAACAAGCGCGGTTTGTGTCTTCTAAGAGGAGATTTCAGTGGATGATTGGACAATCTATCGATAAAACTGTCAATTATAGGCGTCTGGGACTGCTGATCCAAAAGATCATGATGCTGAATTATTTTAGCGTCACATTTTGTTCTGCTATTACTTCCATCGTCTTTATTAGTTAAGAATTGCAAAACCGGCCGGACTTCGAATTCCCCAAAAAAACCATCAAACTCTTTACCTTCAAAAGAGTTAAAGCTCTTCAAGCCATAATGAGGGAGGACATCCACACTGCTTTTATTGGCTTGGCTCAAATTGTTGTAAAACACTTTTTTTGCGCCTCCAAAAATGCTTTTTCCGTCCAAATCTTTTCCGTCCTTTAGGCTTTTTTTGTAAATGGCTCGCATCATCTGCTTTCTGTCTTTTTGGTCCAGCCGGAAGTGAGTCAAAAAAAACTGAGTCATCAGGCCGTTTAAAGCGCCTTCTTTGGGGCAGGAAGTCTCGACTTCGCTTTGCAGGGTTAGTGTTGCTTGGATCGCCGCTCTGTATTCGGGAAAAATATAAATGCTTGGGGAAGGAGACAGGCCTGTGATAGCGGGGATCTCCACTCCAAAAGTTTGACAGAGGTTTTGATTGCTTGGCCCTATTCCCCTTTTCCAGATATCGTGAGAGATGCAAATAAAATACAAATGATCACAGTAGCCTTGCGGATAGGGCAGTCTGGCCTGAGCGTTCAGACAACTGTTTTGGCAATTTGTATCCCCGACACAATCCTGGATATTGCAATACTTTTGATTTGCCGGCGGAGCAAACTCACGACTTTGAGGGCACCAGAATTTAGGAGTAGTTGAGGGAACTCCCTGATCTTGAAGGAGAGTTCCAAGAATCCGGTATCTCCAAGATAAAAGCTTCCAGTTTTGCCTCATCTGATAGTTGATGTGGGCCATCGCGTTTAAAACCTCCGCCTGTTGTTTCGCGCCATAATAGGCCGCTAAATCCAAGGAGTTTTGAAAGTTGATTTTATCATAAACCGCCAAAGAGATATTGATGGTCATGGCAAACAAAATAAAAATGGCTTGAAAAATCAAGACAACAAAAATGGCGATTTGCCCTTTAGCGCTTTTCATCCTCATTTCAAAAAATGTGAATTTTGATTTAATCATAGATAAGATCATTTATAGCTCATGGCGGCTTTCATATCATCGCTGTGGACGGCGCCCCTAAAATGTGCCGGCTGTGGCTTTGCTATTATTAACAATCATTAGAAATAAATCTCTTAAAGCGCTCCAATGAGCCTAAAATAAAATCCTTGGCATTAAACTAATTAAAAATTCGGGAATTTTGTATTTTTATTAAACTTCGCTCCAGCCAAACATCATCCAAAACAAGCGCTCCCCGCAAATTCGCATTCCACAAAATCGCTTCTGTCAAATTCGCTCCTCATAAATTCGCATCTGATAAATCCGCCCGCCGCTTTATAGGCGGAGGGCGCTCAATTTTACGCCATTTTCTTATCAACATCACCAAATCGGAAATTTTTAATTATTTTGTTTGTCATTTTTGCAGGGCTTTTTTTAATATCATGCTCCCATATTCTGATAACTCTCCAGCCCTCTTTTTTTAACTGCCTGTTGATTTTTTTGTCCCTCTTTTGATTGCCGGATATTTTTCTCTTCCAATAGCGAATATTGCTGGACGGCATTCTGCAATGTTTAGGGCAGGCATGCCAAAAACATCCGTCTATAAAAACAGCGGTTTTATAAGCAGGGAAAACCATATCCGGCTTTCCCGGCAGGCCATGCCCTATCCGGTATCGGTATCCCTCCCTCCATATCAGCTTTCTGACAATAATCTCAGGCTGTGTCCTGCCGCTTTTTATTTGAGACATGCAATAACGCCTTTGTTTTTTTGTAAAAGTGTCTGCCATTGACAGTCAAAACCTCTTTATGAAACCCGCTGAGGCTTTTATGATTGAGCTTAACAGCATTTTTTTATTTGTTTCTAATTTCAGTTGTCCTGACCCTTTGTTAAATTATTCTTCTTTTTCTTTTCTATTATTCAAACAACTCTATAATTGAAATCTCTGATATTTTTGTTGGCTTTTTCCTCACCTTCCAATCTCTTCTTCTTCTCCCTTTTTCTATAAAACCGCTCTTTTCCCATTGTTGAAACACTTTTGATAATTGCACTATTTCCGATTGACTGTTGGATAAGCCAAAAAGCTGTCTTGCCTCTTTGTTTGTTATATAACCATTCCGATTTTCTTTATAAGCGTAGTTCTGTAATATTTCTTTAAATTTATTTTCTTCCGCTGGAGAAAACACCTTTGACTCCTGCCCCTCTAACTGAACTTTAACCCATCTCTTTAAAAGAATTTTTACCACTGGCTTTTTTTTGTTTTTTTGTGAGTATTCAGACGCTAATAAGAAGGGGGAATCGTTATTTGAAAGAATCTCTCTGATAAGCTTTTTATGATATTCGTCTATGTAACTAAAAATCTCTTCCAGAGTTTTATCTCTCCATAATACCAAGGCCGCTGAAATTTTATACTTATCTATATTGCTTTTATATAATTTTTTTAATTTTTTAAGAAGTCTTAAAAAATTTTCATTTGGCTGTTCATTATATATAGTCACAGACCATATACCATAATCATTTGAGATTTTTTGATACTCAAATAGAGGCTCTCTTCTTCCGCTCTCAATCATATATTTAAAAATTTTATTTTTCCCTGTTCCAAATTCATCAGAAAACTTAGCCTTTCGCAGAATTTTCATTAAAAAAGGATTATAAGAAAAATGGCTTTGCGAAAATTTTTTATTAATAAAAGCTGTAGCTTTGGCTGAACAGTGATTTGAAATTTTAATCCTATTTCTATACAATTCCACTGTTATTTCTTTTTCTTGTTTTTCAAAAGCGGAATGGGCAACAGCATTGACAAGCGCTTCCCTTAAAACAGAATCAGGATATGGCTCTTCTTCTGTAACAGATAAAGAGCCATGTATTAAACGGATTCCTTTAGTTCTCGTCCATGACTGAACATGCTGGATAAACTCCTCTTTTAACAAAGAGTATAGCCCCTCTTTTTCACTCTGATCTATGAGCGCAGATTCCTGATTGTAATGCGCCACTCTAAAAGGAAAGCCTCCAAATAAAATGCCTGAAACATTTTTATTTTTTATATTCAGTTTAGACAAAATATCATCTGCTGACAGCTTTATCCAATTCTCATTTTCATTCTTCAAGAATTTGGCAAAATCTAAAACCAAAGAAGAATTTATTTTCCCTTTATAATCAAAACTTGAAAAATCAAGGCCAGGGCGCTTTAGCTCCAGCTCTTGTTTTTCTCCGGGGGTCATTTCTTTTGTTCTTGATCCCACCCTTTTATAAAACTTGCCATTCCAAGAAATTACTGCTTTAGGATTTACAATTTCAATAAGTATAAATTTTTTCTTATTTACAATTTCAACAGAAATGGAATGCGCCGTGGAATTTGGCTCAAGATACTGGCTGATATGATTTTCTATAAGGGTTTCCTGTTTTTTTATCCAACCTGAATGTTTCCCCAATAAAGAGCCTTCATCATCAATGCCAACAATTAACCATCCGCCTTTTTCCTCATTGCCAATAGCAGAGACGCTTTTGCCATAATCTTGATGCCACTTAGATTTGAACTCTACATTTTCGTTTTCAGCTAATTGGCGAGAAGATAGCTTCTTCAATAAGACTGTTTTTGTGTCATAGCCCATTTTAAACCTTCTTAACCATGTCGCTAAAGCTTTTTATAAACCTGGCCTATTTAGGGGAAGTCAGACGACATAGCCCTTTGATGCCCTATTATTTTTATTTTATGGCGTTTTGTCCAAAGAATCGATTAAAAACAACACATCAAATCAGACGACACGCAGACGACATACAGCTCAAAAACATTGATCTTATAAGGCTTTTTTAACTGGAAGAGGCCAAAAATCGCCATATCAAATCAGACGACACGCAGACGACATACAGCTTAAAATCATTGATCTTATAAGGCTTTTTTAACTGGAAGAAGCCAAAAATCGCCATATCAAATCAGACGACACGCAGACGACATACAGCTTAAAAACATTGATCTTATAAGGCTTTTTTAACTGGAAGAGGCCAAAAACCGCCATATCAAATCAGACGACACGCAGACGACATACAGCTCAAAAACATTGATCTTATAAGGCTTTTTTAACTGGAAGAAGCCAAAATCCGCCTCATCAAATCAGACGACACGCAGACGACATACAGCTCAAAAACATTGATCTTATAGGCTTTTTTTAACTGGAAGAGGCCAAAAACCGCCACATCAAATCAGACGGCACGCAGACGACATACAGCCCAAAAACATTGATCTTATAGGCTTTTTTTAACTGAAAGAAACCAAAAACCGCCATATCAAATCAGACGGCACGCAGACGACATACAGCTTAAAAACATTGATCTTATAGGCTTTTTTTAACTGAAAGAAACCAAAAACCGCCACATCAAATCAGACGACACGCAGACGACATACAGCTTAAAAACATTGATCTTATAAGGCTTTTTTAACTGGAAGAAGCCAAAATCCGCCACATCAAATCAGACGACATACAGACGACATACAGCTTAAAATCATTGATCTTATAGGCTTTTTTTAACTGAAGGAAACCAAAATCCGCCACATCAAATCAGACGGCACGCAGACGACATACAGCTCAAAAACATTGATCTTATAGGGCTTTTTTAACTGGAAGAGGCCAAAATCCGCCAGCCTCGCTGAATTATCACATCAGCCCCAGAGAGGAGAGCAATTTAACGGGCCGGCTCCTCAAAAGCTCTTTTTCAACATTTTTAAAGGATGGCCAAGGCTTATAAGCGGTTTTTCGCCTTATTTTGAGGATTTTTTTTGAGGAGGCTTGCCCATCTTTCCTTATCTCCCGCTCTTTTTTAGGATGGCCTTTAAAGTATTTTATGATCTCCGCCGGGCTTTCCGCTTTTTGGCCGGCTATTACTAAATGGCATCCCCCTTGAATGGCTCGAAAAAAGCGCTCGCCCGCCGGCCATTTTTTTAAAGCGGACATATCAATATCATCAGAGGCCACAACCTCTTTAAAGCCCCTCTGCTCCCTTAACAGCGTTTTTAAAAAAAACTCCGAAAAGGTGGCGGGCTTTTGATCTATATAGGGAAACTCAATATGAGCGGTCATCACCCAACAAGGGCGGTTTTTAAAAAGAGTTTGAAAAATATCCAACTGCTCCTCCAGATCCTTGAGCTGGCGTTTGTCTTTTGGCAAAGTTTTGTGCGAGTCCAGGCGAACTCCGCCATGCCCCGGAAAATGCTTGACGCAGGGGAGAACACCCCCTTTGATAAGGCCTTTCACAAAAGGCTCCGCCCGCCTTAAAATCTCATCTTTAGAGCGCCCAAAGACGCGGGTTTTTAAAAGAGGGCTTTTCACTATGGGCAAATCAGCCACCGGGGCAAAATTGATGTCTATGCCCAAAAGAGAGATCTGCCGGGCCATAGCGCGGGCGATTAAAAAAATAGACTCCGGCTCTAAGGCTTGCAAAGCTTGAGGAGATGGCCAGGGAATAGATGGCTGAATATGAGAGAAGCGGTTAACTTCGCCCCCCTCCATATCTATAGCAATTAAAAGAGGCGGCTGAGTTAAAGATTTTAGCTCCGAGCACAGCTCATAAGTTTGCTGAAAAGAGCGAATATTTCTTTTAAATAAAATCACGCCGGCGACGCGGTTGGAGATAATAAAGCCTTTTTCCGCTGGGGAAAGAGCGGGGCCCTTTAGCCCCATCATCAAGCAAGATCCTGGCGCAAACATTTTTTTAAAGCCTCTGCCGGTGGGATTGAAAAATCCACTGCCTTTATTGATAAAAAACCGAGAAATTTCAAAACAAAATAAGCATAGCCTGAAAAATTGGAAAACTTGAGCTTAATCCGCATTCCACCGGCTGATTTCAAAAAATTTATAAGCTGGGGGTTTATTCATCTTCGTTTAAGCGATGGGTGTTTTCATTTTAGAGAGAAAACCAGCCCTATTCAGGCAAGCCAAAATAGCCTTTCCGCTTGAAAAAGAGAGACATGAGGCGATAGGGGCGAACCAGCCCCCTATTCAGGCAAGCCAAAATAGCCTTTCCGCTTGAAAAAGAGAGACATGAGGCGATAGGGGCGAACCAGCCCTATTCAAGCGAGCCAAAATAGCCTTTCCGCCCCGCGGTTTAATCCGGGAAAGCGCAAATAAACGCGCTGCCCTCTTTTGGCTTGCTTTTAACCGCTATTGTCCCGCCGTGTTTTTCTATAAGCCGCTTGACAATAGACAAGCCTACCCCCGCCCCTTTAGGCTCTCTTCTGGAGGGATCCACCCGGTAAAATCTTTCAAACAACCGGCTTTTATGCTGCTTGGAAATGCCCTCTCCCTGATCTTTAACTGTTAATATCACATTTTCGCCTTTTTTCGTCCAGATGATTTCAATCAGCCGATCTTGGGGCACATATTTAACAGCATTGTCGATCAAGTTGTAAAGAACCTGCTTTAAAAAATGGCGATCAGCTTTGACTGTTTTTTGGGAAAAATTCATTTTGATTTTATGATTTTTGATATGCAAATCTTTCACAATGGATTGGGTGACTTCCTCTGTGCTGAGCTGATCTTTTTTGACCACTGTCGGATCCTCCATTTGGGACAGCTCTAAAAAATGATTTAAAAGAGAGACCAGCCGGCTCACATTTCTGCGGATAACGCTTAAAAATTGTTTGATTTGATCTTTCCCCGCGGTTTCCATCTCATTGAGCAGGGTTTCCACATAGCCTTGAACAGCCGTTAAAGGAGTCCTCAGCTCATGGGACACATTAGTTATAAAATCCAACTGGATTTTTTCTGTTTTTCTGATATTGGTAATATCGTAAAACAGCCCCACAGATCCATGAACTTTTTGGCTGGAATCTTTAAGAGGCGCCGCTGTGACCTCGTAAAAGGAGGTTTCCTTATCTATGTCAAAAGCGCCGATGGACACAGTCTTTTTAATCACAGCCCCTGTCCGCAAGCACTCATTATAAGCTTGAAGAATGTCAGGATTTCGTATCATTTCGCTCAAGAGCATTTCTTTTTTGTGAGGCTTCCTCTGTGAGGAAAAAAGCAAAGTGGCCTGATTGTTAAAAAACAGGACCTTTTGATTTTGATCAATGGCTAAAATAGCCCCGGTGAGAGCGGAAATCACAGCCTCCAGCTCAGAGGACTCCTGGGAGATGATGCTTTTTTGCCTTCTGAGATAGCGATGGATTTGATCCAAGCTCCGGTTCAGCTCATAAAACTCTCCCGGCTCCTCATCCCGATAAGAGGACTCATCTGTATTAAGAAAGGCTTTTCCCTTGTAAATATCTTGGACTTTGATAAAAACTCTGGCCAAAGAGTAGAGAAAGCGGGCAAACAAAATGATAAAAATAAATCCGCAAAACAAAAACCCCAAAAAAAATATAAAAATAAAATTAGACAGGCTGTGGCTTTTAAAAAAAACATAAAAACAAATAATTCCTATGAGGAAAAAAACAAAGGCAAAAACAAAAAATCGGCCAATAAGCCATTTGATCAGTTTAGGAAAGGGAAAGTTTATCATGGATCATGTGATAGAGATTCGATAGCCGACTCCTCGGATGGTTTCTATTTTATCCCCGCCAGATCCCAGCTTCTTTCTTAAGCTGGAGATATGAGTGTCAATGGTTCGGCCGGCGGCAACCACATCCTCCCCCTGAATAAAGCTGGTTATTTGTTTTCTGGATAAAACGCGGCCTTGATTGAGAATCAGCATTTCCAGCATTTTAAATTCAGAGTAAGTTAAATCTATAGCCTGGCCGGACACTGTCACCTCATGGGAGTCCGTGTTTAAAGCCAGATTCCCCATAGATAAGACAGCCGGCGCCTGCTCCTTGGCCTGAAATTTTTTAACAAACTCCGCCCTTTCCAAAAGATTTTTCACTCGAGCCCTTAAAACATTAAAATCAAAGGGCTTGACCATATAGTCATCCGCCCCGGTGTCTAAGCCTAAAACCACGCTTTCCGGATCAGATTTTGCCGTGACCATTAAAACCGGAGTGGTGTATTGAATATGCTCCTTTTTTTTAATCCAGGAGATTAAATCCAACCCGCTGACTTCTGGGATCATCCAATCCATGATCACCAGATCGTATTTGTTTTTTAAAAGCTTATCGTAAGCGGCGCGGCCGTCTTCAGCTATGTCCACTGTAATATTTTGTTTAGAAAGATGAAAAGACATCAGCTCGCGAATGTCCCGCTCATCCTCCACAATCAAAACCACAGCTTTTTTTTCATCCATAAAAAAACCTTTTGAAAATTATATTTTTTGATGTTTAATGTCCAGCCCCGTTTGGAGGAAAATCGCCTCTTCAGCAATGTTTGTGGCCTGATCCCCCACTCTCTCCAGCTTTTCCGCAATGCCCACCAGCTGTATACAAGTGTCAATAAGCTCTGTATTTTGCAGGATGCACTCTTTCAGCTCCACACAAATTTTATCTTTTAAATCATCCGCTTTTTTATCCTGAACAATAACTTTTCGGGCCAAAGCCTCGTCTTCATTGATAAAGGAGTCCAAACAGCCTAAAACCATTAAAGAGATGTGAGAAAACATTTCCTCCAAGCATTGCAGGGCTGTCTCCAGCAGAGGATCCTCCTTCAGCCCCTTTCCCCTTTTAGCTATGTTTAGGGACAGGTCCCCCATTCTCTCTAAAGAGGTGTTGGCTGAGATAATGGATAAAATCATCCGCAGATCTTTAGCCACAGGGGATTGAACGGCTAAAAGCCGGAAGCAGTGTTTTCCCAATTTAATTTGAAGGCTGTCGATTTCTATTTCCCTTTCCCGTATGATATTGTAGAGCTTCTCCCTCTCCGCGCTTTTTTGAAAAATAATCATGCTGGCCTCTTTGAGCATCTGCTCCACACATCCTCCCATAGACGCGATCAGAGATTTTAGATGGCTCAGCCTCTCATCAAACAGCTTAACAGACATTAAAACCTCCCCGTAATGTAATCTTCAGACTTTGGATTTTGCGGCTTAGTGAAAAACCAAGAGGTTTTGTTGTATTCCACAAGCTTTCCATTTAAAAAAAAGGCTATTCTGTCAGAAACTCTGGCGGCCTGCTGCATATTGTGGGTCACCACAACCACGGTCACCTGATTTTTGAGCCTTTGAATCAGCTCTTCAATCGATGCCGTTGAAATGGGGTCCAAGGCTGAGGTTGGCTCATCCATTAAAATCACAGAGGGGTCTATAGCCAAGGCTCTGGCAATGCAAAGCCTTTGCTGTTGCCCTCCGGACAAGCTCAGCCCCGGCCGATAAAGGCGATCTTTAACTTCCCTCCACAAAGCCGCGTTTTTTAAAGAAATTTCCACTTTCTCGTCCAACAGGCTTCTCTTTCTCATACCGGAAAGCCTAAGCCCAATAGCCACATTATCATAAATGCTCATTCCCGGAAAGGGATTTGGCTTTTGAAAAACCATGCCTATATTCCGCCTGATTAACACAGGATCCGCATCCGGGCTGTAAATATCCCGCCCCTCCAAAATCACCTGCCCCTCCAAACGGGCGCCATCCACCTCCTCGTGGAGGCGGTTTAAGCAGCGGATGAAAGTGGATTTCCCACAGCCGGAAGGCCCGATGATGGCCACCGCTTTATGCTTTTTGATAACTAAGCTGATGTCTGACAAAGCCAGAGAGCTTTTAAACCAAGCCTTGAGATTTTTGACCTCTATCAGCGCTCTTTCATCCATTATCCCCTGTCTCCTAAAAGCTGTGCCGGCGCCTGTGCGGATTCATAATAAAAATTATGAGCCTGGCGCTAAAATTAATTAAAAACACAAAAGAAATCAATACCAAAGCCCCGCCCCAGGCCATGGCCTCTAAATCCGGAAATCCGCTGGTTGAAAATTGGTAGATCTGCACAGGGAGGGAGGCTGTTGGCTCGCTGAGCTTTTTCGCAAAAAATTGGTTGCCCAAAGCTGTAAATAAAAGGGGGGCTGTCTCTCCGGCAATGCGGGCAATGGACAAAATGATTCCGCTAAACAGCATGGTTAAAGTTCCAGGGAGCAGGATTTGAACAATCACTTTCCATCGGGGAAGGCCCAGCGCCAGGCCCGCCTCACGAATATGATGGGGAACCATTTTTAAAATTTCCTCAGTGGTTTTTCCAATAATGGGAACTAAAATAAGCGCCAAGGCTAAGGCCCCCGCATAAGCTGAAAAGCCAAAAAAAGACACAATCAGGCTATAGACAAAAACCCCTATAACAATAGAGGGCGCGCTAATGGACAGATCGATAACAAAGCGCAAAAGCTTAGACAAAGGCAAAGAGCGGTATTCACTTAAGCAAATGCCCAAAAAACACCCCCAGGGGACGCCAAAGAGTCCGGCTAAGCCCACCATAGCCGCGCTCCCCAACATGGCATTGGCCAGCCCGCCGCCGGGCGCTCCGGGGCTGGTCGGAAGCTGTGTGAAAAAATCCCAGTTGAGAGCCTGAAAGCCTCTTTCAAACACGAAATAGGCAATGTAAAAAAAGGGCACAGCGGCAATAAGGCTGAGAGCCAATATCAAAAAGAGCATGATTTTATTTTGAAGCTTTCTTAAGAAATAATAAACGGAGATAAACATATTTTACCGTTGAAACTGTTTTTTTATTTTCCATGTCAAAAGAATAGCCAAGCTGTTAAACAGCAGCGAGACAATAAACAAGGTGAATCCCACTGCTGTTAAAGCGGACAGGTGAAGGGCTGAGTCCGCCTCCGCATATTGTGTCGCCAAAACGCTGGCCATAGTTTGCGCGGGGGCAAACAGAGAGGCGCTTAAATCAATCTTGTTCCCTATAACCATAGTGACAGCCATAGTCTCTCCAAAAGCCCTCCCAAAGCCTAAAGCGGAGGCTCCCACAATTCCTGAAAAGCCTCCTCTTAAAATGGCTGTTTTAAACATTTCCCAGCGGGTGGCCCCTAAACTTAAAACCGCCTCTTTGTGGGAGTGGGGAATGGCCCGAAAAACCTCTTTGCAGAGCGAGGAGATTGTGGGAATAATCATAATGGCCAAAATCAGCCCGGCGCACATCATGCCAATTCCATAATAAGGCCCGGAAAAAAAAGGAAGGTGTCCCAGCTGGTCAGATAAAAAGGGCTGGACATTTCGCCTTAAAAAAGGCGCCAAAATAAAAACTCCCCATAAGCCGTAAACAATAGAGGGAATGGCCGCCAGCATCTCCACAATAAAGCCTAAAGCGCTGGAGAGCCAGCGCGGCGCCAGCTCATTTAAAAACAAAGCCAAAGCCACACTGACCGGAACAGCAAGCAGCAAAGCTAAAAGAGAGCTGAGCGCTGTTCCATAAATCAAAGCCAAGGCCCCAAACTCCTGTTTCCAGCTGTTCCAAACCGGCTGGGCGAAAAAAGCCAATCCAAATTTTGAAAAGGCCGGCCACGCGTTAAAAAAAATTACAAAAGCCATTGCGAAAAACAGCCCGATAAAAGAAAGAGCCAGGGCTTTTGTGATAAAAGAAAACAGCTTGTCCCCCAAGTGGGCGTCTGACTTGAGAGAAGGGGGCTTTAAGAGGGCTGAAACCGGCTTCATTATGAGTTTTTTTGTTTTATTTTTAGATAGCCCTTGAGGGAGCTGTATTCCGCCGGCAAACAATCATCAGCCGGCCCCTCGCTCCGGCTCAAACCAACTTGGGACAAATTTTTAAGCTATATTTTTCATTTTAAAAGTTATTTCCGCTCCGGCTCAAACTCAACTTGGGATAAATTTTTAAGAGCGGATTTAACCGCTATCTCCGGCAGAGGTATAAAGTAAAGAGACTCGGAAAATTTTTGCCCCTGAGTCAAAGCCCATTTTAAAAACTTCACAAGAGCTTTTCCCTTTTTCTCCGGTATTCTTTTTGCGATAATAATATAAGTGTATCCCGCCAATGGGTAGGAGTTTTTTCCATCAATATTAATGAGCGATGAGGTGTAGCTCTTTTTCCGCCTCATCGCCTGAGCGGCCGCGGCTTTAATGGATTTTAAGCTGGGGGCTATAAATTGGCCGGATGAGTTTTTTATAGCCGCCATAGGCAGTTTTTGTGAGGCGGCGTAGCTGGCTCCAATATAGGCTATCGCGCCGGTGATTTTATTGACTAGACCCATAACCCCCTCATTTCCCTTTCCTCCCACGCCTACCGGCCAGGGGACCGACTTGCCCCGGCCAATCTCTTGTAAAAAGCCTTTTGAAAGGAGAGAGAGATACTCTGTAAAAAAACTGGTTGTGCCGCTGCCATCCGCCCGATAAACCGCCACAATATCCCGCTGAGGCAGGCGCAAATGGGGGTTGAGCTTTTGAATTTGAGGATCATTCCACACTTTGACTTGGCCTCTAAAAATTTGAGATAAAACCGCGCCGTCCAGCTGCAGGCTCTGTTTTTTGCCCAATTTGAGGTTATAAGTGATGGCTACAGCCCCCAAAGCGGTGGGAATATGGATGATTTCTTTTTGGACAGCCTGAATATCCTCTGGGGGGACGGGAATATCCGTCCCGCCAAAATCCAAAGTCCCTTTGATAAATTGGCGAATCCCCCCTCCACTGCCAATGGACTGATAATTGATGGCCACCATAGGATCCGCCTTATGGTATTCTTTCAGCCATTTGGAGTATAAAATATAGGGAAAAGAGGCGCCGGCGCCGTTAATCAGCAAATTATTTTGTTTGGGCTTAGGCCAGCAGGAGCTTAAACTCAGGCTGCACAACAGGGCCAATAGGGGAAAAAGAACTCGCTTTAAAATAGAGATATTCATCTTTTTCCCTCGGCTTTAGCGGAAAACCTCCAGCCTATTTTTTTGCATACTTGAGGCGGGCGGAGTTGTCTATAATTTTTTAACACAAATTAAGCTGAAAATTTGGAAAAGGGGCGGATATTTCAAAGGCTGGGCTTAAAAGCGGGATCAGGGGGAAATGGCTAAAATCCGCCCGCCGGCGGAATAGAGAGCTGGCCCGCGCCAAAATAGCGGTTTTTATTCATCCGCATAACGCTGAGAATGAAAAAACCGGCCCGGCTGGGGCGGACAGGCCTTTTTTTATGCTTGTCTAAACCCTCAAGCGCCAATATAATCAGTTTGACTTTAAGCTAACTGGCGCAAAGCCGGCAAACAAAGGAGTGAAAAATGAAAGGCCAGCCTGAGATAATTTCAGTTTTAAAGGAGATTTTGACCAACGAATTGACAGCCGTCAATCAGTATTTTTTGCACGCGCGAATGTGCAAAGACTGGGGGTTTGAAAAAATTGGAGATAAAATCTATAAAGAATCCATTGATGAAATGAAACACGCCAGAGATTTAATCGATCGGATTTTGTTTTTAGAGGGCATCCCCAATGCGCAAAAATTGCATCCCTTAAACATTGGGGCAACAGTAAAAAGCCAATTTGAAAATGATCTGAGGCTGGAGCACAAAGCTGTCTCTGATTTAAAAAAAGCCATCGAGATCTGTGTTAAATTTTCTGATTTTGCCTCAAAAGAGCTTTTGGAAAATATCTTAATCAGCGAGGAAAAGCATATCGATTGGATAGAAAGCCAGCTGAATATCATCAAAGAGATTGGCGAAAGCCATTACCTCAGCCAGCAGTTAACCGCTTGACTGATAAGCTATCACCTCCATTTCCACTAGTGTTAGGAATTGAATGGCAAGCCTATTTCAGCTTGACTGATAAGCTATTACCTCTATTTCCACTGGTGTTAGGAATTGAATGGCAAGCCTGTTTCAGCTGGACTGATAAGCTATCACCTCTATTTCCACTGGTGTTAGGAATGGAATGGCAAGCCTGTTTCAGCTTGACTGATAAGCTATTACCTCTATTTCCACTAGAGCCGACTGGGGCAAGGCGGAAACTTCAACACAAGAGCGGGCGGGCCGATGATCTGCAAAATATAGCTCATATACCCGGTTAAACGCGGCAAATTCCCTCATATTTGTTAAAAAAATCATGCTTTTCACCACATTTTTAAAAGTCATATTTTCCGCGGATAAAACCGCTTTTATGTTTTCCAGAGCTTGTTTGGCTTGAGTCTCTATATCCTGTCCAACAATTTGAGAGCTGACGGCAGACAATGGGATTTGCCCGGAGCAAAACAGCCAAGGCCCCGCCTTAAGCGCTTGAGAGTAAGGGCCCACAGGCTTTGGAGCTTTATTCGTATAAACCGATTTAAGCGGCATGCCCATTTTTATACTCAAATCATGGCCGTTTGGCAAGCCTGTTTTTGGCCCTCATTCACACAACTAAATCTTATGGATTAAGAGTGGGAGGAGATATTTTGAATAAACTTAAACAATCAAAACTTTGCGGTTTTAAGTATATAATTTCGTTAAAAACAGGTTTTTTTAAAGCAGGACAGGATAATTCTGCCTAATTCTAAGGCAATATTTCCTGAAGCGCTTGTCTTTATTGGCTTTCAAATTTTCTAAAACAAATGAAGCGACAGGCCGGTTCTAAAATGAAAAGAAGACCCCGTTTAAACGCGGCTGGAAATAATAACTCCGCTGGGGATTTTACTCTGTGCTTAACAGATTTAAATTGATGGGATGATACCTCACTGTAAAGGTGTCATTCTCTTCATCATTTTTATAAATATGGTAGTTCAGCGCGGATCCTATGCGAAGGGAGAGATTCTCAGGATAAAAAGACCAGCCTTTTTTAACATCTCTTGGAACTTTTTTGCCATTTAAAAAAACTTCCATTGTGTCTAACTGAGGAGCCTCCTCAAGATAAAAAACTCTCACTGAAAAAGCCTGCTTTAAATCATCAAATATATTCACAAATTTCCGGCTCCAAAATGGATCACAAATGGAAACCCGCAGGCCTTTTGTTTTTTTTATAAATTTATACAAATGAAAAGGGTATTGATGCTCCTGGGGCATTTTTTTCCCGGGATCTTGCTCCGCGCCACACTGATCTTTTCTCTCCGCGTCTAGCACAACAGCATAAGAGCGGATATTGTCCACTGCCTCCCCCATAGCAGCCTTAAACAATCCCAGCTGTTTTTGAGAGACAATCTCCGCTCCGCTTTGAATATCATTATGAGAAATGAGCTGGTAATACTCCTCATCATCCTCGCCCCAGGCGTCAGAGATAAAAAATAAAATCAGCATTTTGCCTTTTCCAAAAAAATGAGACGCAAAATAAGAATCAGATTTTTTCACGATATAATTCAGAGAGTCAAAGAAAGGCTCTGTGCCGGCGGATCCCTCTATTTTTTCTATGTTATGCGATATTATGCATATTAAATCCTCCACTTTAGCCGGCTGTAAATCCCTGGAGAGGTAATGCAGATAGGAGCCAATATTCGCATTTCGAATAAAAGAGGATGGCCGCAAGCCGCAGTGTGTTCTATGATCAGCATCCACAAAAATGGGCTGTTTGTTTTGCGTGTCCTCTATATGCTCAACAGGAGACAGTGTTGTAAAAGCAAAATTGTAATTGTAATAAGGGTATTTTTGAAAAATAGGCTTTAAAAGCTGGCTAATGTTTTGGGATAAATGCTTTGTAAATTGATCCATGCTCCCAGAAGTGTCCACAAGAAATAAAAAACTGATATCCTGAATAAGATGAAGATCATCTCCTCCAAACTCAACCTCTTTAACCGGATGAATATAAGCCGTCAGTTTTAAATGGCTGTCACAGGATGATATAAAAAAAACACACAGGCAAACAACAGCTAATTTTTTTATAAAAAATCTCATACAGAAAATAGACATTTCACTTATAAAATATAACTTTTTTTAGGACAGCCCTTTAATGGATAGCTTTGATAAGCGGACAGCTCATCCAGCCAAATTTCATTAGGATTAAAAGGAAAATACAAAAAAGGCGGGGCCAGGCGCTGAGAGGCATTAGGCTTTATTTTTTTATGTGGCGAAAGAGCGTGAAAACCCTGCACCCTATACAAGGCCTCCGTTTCAATAATTTGAAATTCTGTTAAAACAGAATTTATTTTTTTTATTTCCCTTTGCAATAAGATTCGCATTCTTTTTTGCATTTGACGCTCCAACTGCTTGATGATCTCATTTTCTGTTTGAGCCAAGGCCGGAATTTTTGCTTTTTTGGCTGGCTCTCTGTTATTCATATAGTCATAAAGCAATATATGGCTTTTTAAAAAACTGTCCTTTTTTATATGATAAAACAAATGAGGGTCATCCATGCCGTAATAAGGATTGCCGGAGCTGTAAAAAGCCAATAGATTCTCTCTCAAATTGTTATAATCGCCTGTTTTTAAAGCCTTCTCTATATTATATCCTCTTTTTGAAAATAAAGATTTAAAATAGGACAAAGAGCGGGCTGTTCCCTTATAATCACAGTTTTTCAGCTGCGAGCGGGCCAGCGCCAAAAACATATACGGGCTGGCGGATTTTTTAAATTGAGGATACTCAAAAACAGAGGCTGTAGAATAAGCCGGGCCATAGTTTCCGCTATTCAAAAACAGCCAGGCTTTTTCCTCTTGAGCCAAGAGCCAAAAATAAGACGGCTTTTTTAATTGCCCGTAATAATATAAGGCGGCGTCTGTCTCTCCCCTGTCAGCCAATAATCTTCCAATGGTGAGATGAATTTTATCTTTTCTGCTTTGATCCTTTGTTTTTTTTAAAAGCCAGGCTAAAATTTTAGCGGCGGAATCCATATCCTCCTTTTTTATAAGATTTAAAACAAAAGCCCACTCCACGGAAAAAACATCTGTCGTTTTATCCAAAGCCAGCTTGAGCAAGCTCTCAATAAGCTTAGGACTGTCTTGAAATGGGGATAAAGCCTTTGATCCAAGCTCAAAAACGGCTGGCGCCGGAAAAAAACCATGCCATTCACTAGGGATAGAGAAAAAAAAGTAACTCCAAACCGGATTCCTTTTGTTAATATCCACTGTCCATAAGCGTTTGACAATCGGGTCAATTTCCACCGGTTGGGATTGGCTTAAAAGATGCTGGAGAGATAAAACTTCAAATCCATTTTGAAACAGCAGATAGGCGTAAAGGGCCGAGCCTGTGGAGCTTTTGGCAAATGGGGAGCTTTTGACAGATTTCAGCCATATATTTAAAGCCTTTTCAAAATTTTTGCCCTCAAAAGCTTTAATAAAACTATAAGGCTTATGGGAAGAGGGAAAAACAGAGCCTATATCTTTTTTTAACTCTTTTTGCAAAGCGAGGGAATGATCCTGATTTTTTAAAATGTCCCATATATCCGCCGGCTGAGCGGAAAAAGACACAAAGCTAAAAATAAAGACAAGCTGTCTCAAAACAAAGCTCCCGCGGAAATATAAATTTTATAAATATACTCTTCATGATCGGCCGGCCCCTCATTATTAGGAATGTCATATTTATAATAAGCCGCCTGAATCTCCAATCGGGCATTCCAATTTTTATGCCACCAGCAAACCAAACCCAGGCCCACAGAGCCTGTCAGAAAATTTTTATCTAAATTCAGCAGTTGCGCAGCCCCCCCTAAAACAGAAAGATATAAATCAAAATGCGCAAGATAATCATAAAAAACCGCTTTCCCATAAAAAGGATACCAAGCAGCTCCTCCTAAAAAAGCCTGTTTTTGCGGATATTTTAACTCTAGCGGGATTCGGGCCTTTTGCTCAACTTCTTGTTTTCCCTCTTGAGCGATAGGATTAAAAAACCATGAGTATTTTAAGTCAATGCTCCATTGATCGCTCAAAAAAAACCGATAGGCCCCGTCCACTGAATAATTGTGTATATAATTCAAGCCTTTGAGAGCGGGGGACAGGCCAAAGCTGATTTCAGAAAGGAATCTCCTGTCCAGCCAGCGCTTTTGAATCACTTTTAGGGAGGAGTCGGAAAAGCTCAAGCTGTTTTTTAGAATTTCCGGATTTTTGCCCAGCTCGTCAAAATCAGAAGATCCCAGAGCGGGAAAACAGAAACAGAAAAAAATTAAGAGCCAGCATTTGCCCATAAAAAGCGCCTCCTCTTTTAACTCATAAAATCTCTTAATGTATCTCTAAAGCCTCAACAGGGGTTTTTTTGTAATTGTGTAATATCTCATCTTTCCCGGCGTCAACATTTACAAAATAAATATAAGGGCTGTTTGTCGACAGATGAACAAAAAGAGAGCCTTTTTGATCTCTTTGAAACACACATTCCCATTCTATTCCTTGAGGAGAAAAAACGGGCTTTTTATCACAAGGGCACACATTGGCCCCCTCATCAGAATGGACAGCCAATCCTTTGGAGCAAGAGATCTGAGCCAGCGCTCCGTCCTCTGAAAAAAAGCTCGTGTTGTCTAAATCAGAATAATATTGCGAAAACTCTTTCAATAAATAGCTTATTTTACATTTCTTATCAGATGAATCAGATTCAGAAACGCACTGTAAACTGGGCTTTAAATTAAAAAATATATGAATTCTATTCCCGATATAAGGCGTTTTAACGGGAGGATTATATTGCGGGGCAAATGGCTCACGCTGTAAACGCACCGGCAGAGCGCTTATCAGGCTGTCTTTGTGGGCTTTATTGCTCAGAGAAATCTCTTGATATCCTGATAGGTAATAATCATAAGGCCAATAAGAGGAAATAAGCTCTCCCTCTGAATCTTTTAAACTGCCAAATTTCGCCTTCCATTCCGCTTGGTAAGAGCAAAGGCTTTCTAAATAAACAGGGCCATCCCCGCCTGAGCCGCTCTCTGTCCATTTTGAGCATTGACAATCCCCCTGATAAAATACATCCATCATCCTCTTCTCCGCTGAAATTTGCCCCCGCGCCTCTTTGCAAATGGGCTGGGACAGAGGGAGCAAATCTTTAATTATAAGATGATCCAGCGCTTTTTGGCCTGAAACATCAGAATCTTTATAAAACGGCGCCTCATTAAACGGGATTGCCTGATAAATATTGGATAAAAAGCCCGATGGCAAAATATATCGCGCTTTTATTTTGCTGAATACAGAAAAAGAAAGCCATTTTTCCTCTAAGGGGGATTCCGCATTTGTGGAAATTTTCACATCTTTTGCCGGATCAAAAAGCTCTAAATATTGCCCTGTCACCTGGGGAAGAGTGAAGAATTGAAAGAAAACAGGAGCGCCAGCCATCATTTGTGAAACCGGCTGAAGGCTGATATTAAATCGATTAAAGCCGTAATCTTTGTCTGAATGGCTCTTTTCATCATCTAAATCAACACTATAATTCAGCTTCCATTTATCTTTATCTATTCTCTCAGGCTGGCCGGCCCTCCACTGCGCGTTTATAGGAAAAGATGTCCAAAAAATCCTCTCATGGGATTTTTGAGCGGGAATTAAAAGCGGGGCTTGTTTTAATCGATTATAATCTTTTAGATAAATTTGAATATCATTGCCCGCGCTGGCGGCCAGGCTTAGCCTCAAAACATTATCAGTGACCGGCTGATGGCCGCCCAACTGCATTTTAATAGACTGTGGAATCTTATAAAAATCAAACTCCCATTTTGTTTTGTCTATCAGCTTTAACTCCCCTTTAGCGCTTAAAAGATAAATATCCTCACTTTCCTTTATCTCCTCTCGAGCATTATAGGCTTTATTCATGGGCAGATAACAGGGAATATGGGCAGCGCTGTCCCAGCTTTCCCGCCCGGCCGCAAAAGCCAAGCTAATAGAATGATAAGTTTCACATAACAAAGGAGATTCAATTTTATAAAACAAATCATTGAAAGCCATTTCAGCCGGAATTTTATAATGTTTAATATAAACAGGCTCATTAAAATCAATAACAGGATTTGTTTTAATATTTAATTGGCCCAAACACCATTCCGATTGATTTTTAGAGACAGTCTCTTTTAAATCACAGTCCTCCGGGCCGGTTTTGGCGCGCGCGGGATAATAAATCGGCTGTTTGATAAAATCAAGAAGCCTGTAAGGAACAAATTTTTGAAACTTATCCTGAATTTTAAACTCATCAAACTCTTTGTGTGTCCATTCCTCATTCCCCTCTAACTCTATAGCGGAAACCTCATAAAATCGGCTGTATATAGTTTGACTGTAAAATTTCAAGTGGCTAAAAATTTCTTTTTGTTTTTCAACCCCCGCGAAAATTTTATTATAGCGGCTTAAATCTAAATGTTGAGCGCTATTCTTGGTATAAAAATTGCCATCGTCCAGTTTTTCATATTCATTATAGGCTGTTGTAATTTTATAAATCTCCGGCTCATCCATAGTTTTATAAACAATGGCGCCAATAGCCCTTTGAACAGCAAATGCCGGTTTTGTTGACGGCGAGCGGCGATCCCAAAACTCCAAAAGCAAAGGCAGAGAAAATGTCTCATAAGGTTTGTCATTTGTGAAAGTTTGGCTGGGCTTCCATTCCAACACGGCTATATTTGTTTCAGAATCAAATATCCATTTGGCCTTCTCTTGGCTCAAAATGGAAACCGGCTCATTTCCCAGCTGAATTTTATATTTTAACCCCAAATTATAAAGCGGCTGGATATGAATATGGTAAGCTCTAGCCTGCCCCTCTTTAAATTCCATAACTTGGCCCGGCTGGCCGCGAAGGCTCACTTTGACCAATCGCTTATATAAAGATTCCTCAAACACAGGCAAATTATGCTCTCCCGCGGTTAAAGCTCCGTCTTGAATCGCTTTTGGAATCTTCTCCAAAGGGTTTTGATTACAAGATAAAATAAAAGCCAAAAGGCTTAAAATCGCCCATCTGATCATTATTCCCTCCCTTCTGTGTCTAAAGCGCTTAAATCAAAAGCGTAGTTTATGCCCACAGCGGCCATTAACTGAACCGGAAATTGAATTTGATTGACAACGCCAAGTATACAAGCGCTGATTTTTTGGGAGCGGACTTCAGAAGAGGAGTGAACTTTAGAGGACACCACTTTTCCGCCCGGGGCAACCGCAAAATAAATTTTAAATAAGCCCTTTAAATCCGGCTCCGTTTTTAAAGCTATATCATAACATGTCCTAATTTGCCCAATTTGCTTGCTGATTTCTCTGTCTATAGCGCTGGGATTAAAATGCCCTCCTTGAGAATCCAAAGCAGAGGCCATGGACAGATCTTCAGCTCCTCCAGAGCCTATAAGATCGAGTTTTCCATACCCCCCTGCGCCTCCCCCCGGCTCCGCGCCTTTGATTCCATAGCCTCCGCCGCCGCGAATATTGCCGCCGGAGCCTAAAGCCGCCATAATCATCCCTTGGCTATAGAGAGAATCCTGAGCGCCGCCGCTGGCGGAATGGCTGGACACAGCCTTAAATCCCGGCCCAGTGGAAACTTGGGAGGCGCCTAAGTTTAATCCTCCCCTTTGACTGCTGTCTTTTTTAGATAAACTCCCCAGAGCGGCCAGCGCTCCTATTTTTTTTAAAGGCTTTTTTAGCTTTTTCTTTTTTACCGCGTCTGTTGAGTTTGGCATAAACATTTGCCGGTCGCCAAGAACAACATTTTCCGGCTGAACAACAGCCGGCGGCTTAATAATTTTAACCGATCTTTGCTCCCGCATTTCCGCCTTTTCCATCGGAACCAGAGAGAACAGCCCATATAAAAGCGCATACCCTCCTAAGACACAAGCCAAAACGCTCCAAAAATTTTGCGCGCGCGGCGCCACAGCTGGCGGAGGCGGCAGGCGGATAGCTGAAATATCATCACAGATTTCCAAAATCCCTTGTATAATTGGAACCGGCCGAGGGGGCTGTGTTTTTTTAAGGCTCAGCTCATCCAAAAGAACGATAGAGTCTTTTTCAAAAAAATCGGGAGAAGAGGAAATATCCAAACGGCCTTTATTTTTGTGATAAACCAAGCAAGCTTTTTCTGTTTCACATCGGAAAACGCGAATGATTTGATTATTTTTATTTTTTAAAACTAAGTTCATCTTATAGCCTCACTCAAAAATCCTTTGGCGAAAATCAATATTCACAAAAAATAACTCGCTTTCCACAATATTTCCGGATCCGGCCCTCATTTCTTTTGTTTTTTGGATGAGCCGCTTTTTGCCCTGAATGAGAAGAGGGCGAAAAAAATAAGGAGATCTGTTGTTTATTTGCGCTTTTGTGTTTGGCCCGCGGGCGCTGGGCTTATTCATTAAAAAATCTTTTTTTTGCCTGTCATTTTGAGCCGGGGATCCTGTGGCGGCTTTTGCAGGAGCTTTTGCAAAGGCTTTAGAGGCGGAGGCTTTTTTCTGGTCCAGCCTGTTTATTTGGACAGCCGGCAAAAAGGCTTGAGTTTTTCCCTTGAGATCCGCTGGCGGTTTATAGCCGGCCGGCCTAACTTGCCCAAAGCCCTCTTCCGCCAAAAAAGACAAAACAAAAAACGATAAAACAAAATATTGGCTAAAAAGCCTCCAGCGGATGTTTTTCATAATTTTATCCCTTGGCCTCTTTTTTTTAACTCTTTAATCCTATTCACAAGATAATAAGACAAAACCTCATTGTTTCTTGTTTTCTCCAGCTCCAAAAGCTTTACAAGAGATTTTTTATCAAAAGGGTTTTTTTGCAGGGCTTTATAGAGAAATTGAATTTGATTATTATCCTGTTTGACAGTTTTTTGCGCCGGCGCGCTTGTTTTTAGAGACAATAGCAACAGCTTTAATTGCCTCTTATTCTCTTTTTTAGAGACAGCCAGCAGTTTTTCCATTTCCCACTTTAAAGGGGCGGAAAACACAGAATTTTGCTGAATATTTTTCTCATAAGAGGCTAAAAAATCTCTGGACCATAAAGAGTTTATTTCATTTTCCAGCCGGGATATTTGCTCCTGATAAGGCGCCAGCCTCTTATGCAGCAGTTTTATATACTCTTTTTTTTCCTCTTCAGTTAAGCCCTTGGGAAGAGAAAGCCCCTTAATGGAATTATAAAACCGAGCTGTCTCCCTCTTCCAATGAGAGGCGATAAAAACCCTGGCTGTCCAGTCTCGCGTGGAAAGAGCCTTTTCCGCCCGCCGGCTAAACTGCTCTATCTTATGGCTGTAATTTTTAATGGCCCGTCTCAATTTATAATCTGAAGCGCCAGCGGGCAAAGAGTAATGGGAAACTGGAATGAGATCCTTTTCAAAAGATTCTATAATTTGCTTTCTCCGCATAAAAGAGGCTAAAGAGGAGCCTCTCATAAACTCCAGCGAAACAAAAGGCTGAATAAATTTTTCATCTAAACGCCCTTGATCCGTTTGGAGAATCAGATAAGCCAATGTGTCGGGCTGGCTTTTAAAAAGCTTGGCGTATTTCTTTAAAATATTTTTTTTATTTCCGCCGGAGCCTGCCTCAACCATGGAAGTTAAGACAGAAATGGCTGATTGAGAGCGGGGGAATTTTTCAATAAAAGATTTATAATAAGGGATGGGGCTTTCGCCGGAAAGCTTGGCTAAGTGAGCCAAGCGCAAAAGGCGCTCTTCAGATTGATCATCAGCCTGCAGAATTTTTACAATTCTCAGCGCCTCTTTAAAATCAAAGCGCAGATCCGCCAGCCACAGCTTCCATGTTAAAGCTGTTTTTTGATCCTCCTTTTTTAAATTTTTAGCAGTTAAAAGATCCCGTATACTTTGATCCATGGACTCAAATTTTAAAAGCTCTTTAGCCAAAAGAAGACGGTTTAAGTGATAAGCCAGAGCCTCCGCTTTTGTGGCCTCTTTAACAGACACCAGATTCAGCGTCTTCCAAGCCTTTAAAATATGTTTGTCTGATGAGGCCTGGATGGGGCGATGAGAAAAATCCTTATTAGAGACAAGCTTTTTCACTGTGTTAAGCAAAGCTGTATGATAAATTCTTATAAACTCCCCGCGGTTTTGAGGAAACTCCCTCATAAACCGGCCCGCCCATCTCACCAGCTCCTCCTCCTGTTGGCCCATCCGGCTTAAAGCGGAAAGGGATAGATGCGCGGATTTCAAACAGAGCTGTCTCAACTCTTTGGAAGGATTGGCTTTAAGTTGAGATAAAGCGAGATTTTTAAAATTTTCAGCCGCTTTTTTATACTCCTTATTTTTATAGCTGATATAGGCCTTTTGGTATTTGGCCTTATAGACCCAGGACTCATTCGCTCCATGCTTGATATAAAAGTCATAAGCGCTCAGCTGCTTGGCGGGAGACCCGCTAAGCTCCGCCATTTCTATTTGCAAAAGACTCATATTTTCCCGAATTTTGGCTGTGCGCTCTGCTGTATCGCCATCAGATCTTAAATGTAAAACAGCTTTTTGAAAAAGATTTTGAGCTAAAGCATACTGGTTTAAATTTTGAGCTAAAACCGCCGAGCGGGATAATACATCCCCATCTCCCGGATAAATAAAATTGTATCTTTCCTGCAAATCCAGAAGACGCTGTGTTTGGCTCTCAGATAATGAGGAGGCTTGGGGATAGATTTGATTAAAAAATCTTTTGGCTTGCGCCTTCAGCTCTTGTTTAAAGCTTTCTGAAATTTTCACTTTGGCCTGCCCGGCGAAAATCCTCTCTATTTTTGGGCCTGTATCCCGCAGTAAATTTATTTTGCTCATATTCAAATCATTGTCAACCATAAAATAGTCCGCTTTTAACCGCTCCTCCACAGCGGAAATTTTTGATAAATACAGCAGCCAAACTCTATTGGAGGCGCTCCTCCGGCCAATTCTGTTTAAGGCTTTGGCTAAGTCAAAAAGCCTTTTGTTTTTTTCAGCCGGAGTATTCTTTTTCTGATTGTGTTTTGAGAAATTATAAAGAAAAGCCAATCTCCGATCTGTCACCGGGGCATAATGGTAAAGGGCAATCAGCTCTCCCTCCAGTTTTTGTTTGAGCTTTTGATCGGACAAACTCAAGCTGGGATCAGAGTATAAATCGGACTTGAGAAAAGCCTCCAGCTCATTCACAGATTGATCATATAAAGACAGGTTGGATAAGGACCAAATTTTCCGATAGATGGCCTTGAGCCTCCAAGGGGAATGGCCGCGCTTTAGAGCCTCTTTAAAAGCATGAAGAGACTTTTTATAATCATACATTTCAAAGTGAATCTCCCCCAAGTTAAACCAGGCTCTGGCCATTAAAAGAGGATCAATCTTTTTTTTGCCGGCAATTTGCCGCAGTTTAGCCGCAGACAAGGATCTCTCAGATAAAAGACGATGCAAATAAGCCTGTTTAAACAAAGACTTCGCGTGAAGAATAGGGTGGCGGGCGGATAAAAGGGCGTCTATCGCTTGGTAAGCGGATAGAGATCTTTGAGCTAACAAGCGGGCTTTTTTCCCGCAAGATGAGCAGTTTTCCCGCTCCGCTTTTATAAAAAGCTCCTCCGCCCTTAAAGACAAAATATGAGCTTGCCTTAAAAGGAGAGGATGGCGGGCTTTATGATCTTTCGGAAGAGTCCGGTTTAAGTAATCCAGCTTTTCAATCAGATAATCCTTAGTTGACTGTTGAGGCGGGATTTGATCGGGCGCGGGGAGATCATCGCCGGCGGAGGGCTTTTGTTTTTTAGCGGGTTTAGCGCCGGATTTATCCGTCTCACTTTGAGCAGGCGCTTTTTCTCTCTTTAAAGCGCCTGATCCTTTAAAAGCGGAGACAGCGGCCGAATGAAAAGAGACGGCTCCCCCGGCAAAAAAGCCGGCCAAACAAAACATTAAAACATTTAACACGCTCACTCGCTTAAAACAGCAAATTTAATATGGCTAAAACCGGCGTGGCCGCAGGCCTGAATAATGGGGCTTAAATGCTTATATGTTATGGTTTTATCCGCCTGAATGGTGACAGTCTCTTTTTGGCCCGTTTCCCCATCCTGGCTGAACAGGCGATTCAGCCGGGATTTTAAATTCACAAGATAAGGGGCGAGAGCGCCTTTGGCCAGCTGTTTTTCCTCCACAAAGTAGCCGTCTTTTCTCACCTGAATAATGGAATAGCGATCCAGCCTTTCGATAGCGGACGCCCTAGGGAGATCAATATCCGAGCTGACATAAGCCATCTCGCCAGCGTCTGAAAAAAACATTAAAAGATAAACTACCAAAATGGAAAAAGCGTCAATTAAAGAAGTCAGCATAAGAGTTCCCGCGGCTCTTCCTTTTTTAATTTTCCGGCCCCGGCCGGAAAGAGGGCCGGAAAAAAATGAATCCTGAAAAACAGATTTATTTTTGGAAAACATTTTAAATAAGCTGTCCGGTTAAATAGGGGAAAGCCCCATATTAAAAATGCCCGCCTGGCGAATGCTGTCCATAATTTTCACAATATCCTCATACACAATTTGCTCTTGAGGAAAAATAAAAGCCTCGCTCAAATCCAACCGCCTCTTTTTTAAGCCGGAGATATAGCCTTTAAACTCCTTAAAATTAAAAGCCTTTGAGGGGCCGGAAGGGCTTATCCATTTTTGAGACAGAGATTTTCCGCCTTTTTTTAATCGAATTTCAATCTTTTTTTGATCTCTAATATAAACCCATAAAGAAAAATTATCCTCTTTTTTAACCCCATCAGATCTGCCCATAACCTGCTTAACCGACAAAGCGCCAATTTGAAACCAAGCCACTGTCAGCAAGAGAAAACAAATACAAACAGACAAGAGGGATATAAAGGGAGTTAAATCCAGCTGATAATCAAAGTTTTTTGTGTGGCGGGGCATTTGTTCCCTGAGCTGTTATTTTCCGGCTGTTAATTTTTTTTCCAAAAGAGCCTGATAATTATAGCTTAACAGATTAAAAACTCTTAACGCTCCCTCCATCAGATCCTCTTGCAAAGCGTTTGAGCGATTTTGCAGGACAGCAAACATACACAGGGCGGGTATAGCCATAATTAAGCCATAAGCAGTCGTATTCATGGCTTCCGAAACTCCTAAAGAGAGAAGAGTCGCCTTTTCCGCCGGGTTGGCATAAGTGACAGCGGAGAAGGCTTTAATCATTCCCATAATTGTCCCCAACAGGCCGGTGAGAGTTCCCACATTGCCTAACATAACCAAAAAATGCGTTCTTTGCTCTAAAACGCTCACTTCCGACATCAAAGCCTCATCCATCCTTCCCTGGATTTCCTCCCGCCCCCCGCAGTCCAAAGCTGTTTGAGCGGCCGCTTGAACAGCCAAAGCCAAGGGCTGTTTGTGAGCATCCTGTTTTGCTTTCTGAATGACAGAATCCAGCTGGCCCTTGCGTATCCGCTGGGAAAAAGCTTCAGCATAATTGATTTGATTGGATTTTCTCCTAAAAAAAAGAAACAAACCCCTCTCAACGATAATCACCAGGGAGACAATTTGAAAAAGCAAAATAGCCCACATCCAAATCCCGCCTTTTTGAAAAGCGATAATGATCTGCTCGGCCATGTTGTGCTCCCCCTTAACAAAGATTAAAATTGAGCTGGATTCACAGCGCTTGGCTCCCCTTCAGCTTTTGCCTCAGCCCTTTCAAAGCGGAGCTGTGAGCTTTGTTTTCCATCAACTGCAAAGCGCGCTGGCCTTTGTTTTAATCTCTGCTTTGTATAATCTTATACCAAGCAGTTAAGAGAATGTATAGAGATAGAGTTTTTTTGCGCTGAGTCTAAAAAAAATCCGCTTTTTCCTATAATGACACAGCGCTTTAATGCGCTATTCTGTCCAGCCTCAAAGCCGTCCATTCTCTTTGCAATATGAGCTTGTCCAGCCTCCAGCTTGGCTGTTTTATTTTCAATCTTTGGAGTCAAAATTGTCTATTTTTTTGTTTGTGTCTGTTTGCGATTGTCTGGTTTTTCGTTTATTGGCTTTAATTTTGGCTTAAACTGTTTGGAGAATTTATCCAACTTTTTATGCAAAGGATCAAACATCTCTTTAATAGCTTTAAGCAATCTTTTGTTTCTTTTACCCAAAATATCTTCTTTTAGATCAGACATGGCGCTCCCTCTTTTTTAGAGCTTTAACCTCCTTTTCAGACAAGCCTGTCCATTCTGAAATTTGAGCGGGATCAAGGTTTTTCTTAAGCATTCGCAAAGCTGTCTGCCTCATGCCCTGTTCTATGCCTTGCTCTATACCCTGTCGCATGCCCTGCTGTATGCCTTGCTCTATACCCTGTTCCATGCCCTGCTCTATGCCTTTTTTCATTCCCCTTTCCTCTGCGCCATCCAGACGAGCTTGCTCATCCCGCCACCTCATCTCCTCATACTCCTCCAATATTTTGGCCTTCTCATCCTCCGAAAGCTTACGCAAATGCCACATAATACCTCCAAATCCCCCGCCACTGCCAGAGAGCCTCTTAAACTCCAGCTCATCCAGCTGGGGGGGAAACCCTTAAGCCGGGATTTGCAGCAAAATCAAGAGCCGTTTTTAAGCTTTTTGATTGCTTTTTGGGTCAAGCCAGTCACTTCAGAAATAAAGGAAATATCAGCCTTTTTCCCCAGCATATTTAAAGCGGCCTTTTTCATGCCTTCTTGCCGGCCTTTCTCCATGCCTTCCTGCCGGCCTTTTTCCATGCCTTTCTTTAGCATTTGCCGGTCTCTCCGTTTAGCTCTCCGCTGAGCGATCTGTTGCAACTCCTCTCGGAATGCCTGCTCAAAGTCCTTTATCATATCCATATAACCTCCTTTTGTTAATGAGCCTGTATTAATAGCCTCTTTTAGCAACTCCTTATACTCCTTAGCGTTTACCCCCGCTGACATCAAATACTGCCCCACAGCTGTCAACTTCTTCTCATCTCCAGAAAAAACCTTAAATAACGCCAGCGCAATCTCCTTCAGCTCAGCGGTCAATCCCCTCTTCACATCCCATATCTTGGACAATAAATGCAAAACACGGCCGCTCTTAAACCTCTTGTCCTTAAAAATCCTCCTCACTCTCTCATCACGCGTGTCCAATAAACGGAGTTCGTAGTTTAGCACACTCCGGCGAAAAGAAACAGGAATTTTAGAGAAAAACTCTCCTAAATAAACCTCCTGAAAAGACTTTTTCCATTTCCAAGGCTTTTTTCCGTGATTAAACAAAATGGGAATAACTGTTAAAACCTGATCAGGCTCACTATAGAGTATAGTTTGATACAACAGCATCTGCTTGAAAACCTTTTTAGAAAGCCAGGCCTTATGCTCCCAAATAAACAGGATTTTAATTTGTTTTGAGGGATAGCCTTTAAGGGGGACAGAGAGGATTAAGTCCGCTTTGGCGTGGGGGTGTTTCTCTATTTTGAGTTTTTTCCAGTCGCAGGCTTGAAATTCCTCTTTAGAGAGGGCGAGTTGGCAGAGTTCCCGTGCGAGTTTGAGGTCTGAGTAGATTCTTTTAAAGAACTTGTCGTGGTGGGAGCGGGAGGGTCTGCCTGGGTTTAAGCGCAGGGTTTTAATGAGTTTTTGGCCTTTTTGGCTGGAGGCTGAGGGGGCTGATTTACTCCTTGGGTCAATGAGATTTTTGTCTTTTTTAGAACAGCTGGCGGGGGAGGCTTTTGAAGTTTTTACTCTTTTTGGCTGGAGAGAGGCTTTGCGCGTAGGCTTTTTAGGCTGGAGAGAGGTTTTGCGCGAGGGCTTTTGCCGACTCCGTTTTTGAGGCGGATTTGCTCCCTGAGAGGGAGGCTTTCCTAAAAATTGTGTGCTTTTTGCCGGCTTATTTCTGTTTGTCCTCTGAGCGGGAGGCTTTGCCGGCTGGAGAGTTTTTTTTAACAAGCTTTTTTGGCTGGAGAAAGGTTTTGAGGGTTTTTTAGTCATCATACAAATACATATTGCAAAAAAAGATCCTAAAAAAACGGCGGTTTTTTTAAGTTTTGAGGATGATTTGGCCGGCTATTTCCGGTATCCGGCAGATTTTTGGTTTTTTTTGAAAAAGTTTTTTAGTCATATTTTTTGTGTCCATGAGGCAAATCCCCGATAAGTGTATTTATGTTACATTCCCGGCGGCCAAAAAGCCTGAAAACAAAAGGCTTTTCTCTGATAGAGCTTTTAGTCGTGATAGGAATTATCGGAGTCTTGGCCGCAGTGGCTATCCCGGCTTATCAGAGATACCAAGACACAGCCGCTAGAAATGCTTTAACAAACTCTCTTAATAACATAGGGAAAGCACAAGTGGCTTGTGGAGTTTTAGAGGATAACTGTTGGACTTTACAAGACATAGATGTAGCTTGCGCTGATTGTGTGGTCTCAACGCCAGCAATGTATCCATGGTGTGTTCATGCAGAGAATGACGGAAATATGGCTTGTTTAACTATTTCAGGCCGAACAGCATCTCCTGTCATAGGGAACACTTGGGAATTGCCAACTTGTGGAGATTTTACTCAAGCATGGAACTGCACGGCGGCGGGAACAGGAACTGTCCTCCCCGGTCAACCAGCCTGCCCTTTTTCTTGCTCCGCGCCGACTGCGACGGATTGCACTGGGGCTATGAATCCGAGTAATTTGGCTTGTGGTGGAACAGCAACACAACCAACTGGAACTTGTAGCACATCAGCCGGGACATGTTCTTAACATATTGCTTATTTAAAGTTTAACCATAAAAGGGGGCTTAACCGCTCCCTTTTATTTTTCACAAAGTGACACAAAAACACAAACTGGCGCTTGTGACGCCACAGCAGAGACATGTAATTAACCTGAAGAGCTTAAAAGCTTTTTCAAAAGTTTAACCATAAGAGGGAGCTTGACTGCTCCCTTTTATTTTCATAAGGGGGAAATATGACAGACAAACAAAAACCAAAACAAGATAATGGTTTAAGAAACTTCACACTTACAGCAACAGGAATCGGTGTCGCTGGTGGATTTATTAAAGGCGGATCTATCGGAGTAGCCGCATTTGGCGGAGCTATAGGGTTGCCTCTGGCTGTGGCTGGCGGTTTGGTTTGTATGCCAATAGGGGTTGGATCATATTATGCGTATAAGGCTTATAAAAAGAAAAAGCAAAAGTAAATGATTCAACGCGTTTCAAAAGTTGTTTGAGCAGTGGAGGGATTAAATATGACAGACAAACAAAAAATAGCCGGGCTTAGCTTTGGCATTGTGGCCATAGCCGCTTTAGGCTTTGGCTGGAATTTTTTTTTAAAGTTTAATACATGCAATCAAACAGGCAATGAGATTGTCAGGCTCATGGATAATCAAGATGATCTCTTATACACTTATGGTTTTTTTGCGGATAGCCTAACAGAGGACAGACAGCTTTCTTTTAGAAAATTGATTGAAACAAAAGAACCGCTTATCAAAGCCCGTGTGGAGTGCTTTCAAAAAGCTTGCCGGACAGACTTTAGGAAATATGAGCTTAGCGGCTTTTTAAAAGGCTATGAGCTATACCTTTTGACTAAACAAACATTATTCAAAGAGAGCCAGTTTTCCGGCATTCAATGGATAAGAGACCATTTTCCTTTTGAGCCAAGACTGGAGATCACGGATTAAGCCTCAATCCTCTCGCTCCCGCCCCCGGCCTCAACAAATCGGGGGCTGGAGCTTAACCGCTCCCTTTTATTTTTAAGAAATATATGACAAAAAAAGAGAGAAAAAAGGCTTTTTTTAGGCTTTAACAATTTAATTTGACAGGAGACTTATAAATTTACATAATAAAGCGGATTATGAAAAAGAAAAAAGAAACAAAACCCTTAACTGAGGATTGGAAAAAGCTATATCAATCTGAAGAGGCAAAATATAAGAAATATCTTGAGGCGATCCAAATAGCTAACTTAACTGAGATAGCTCAACAATCTTCCTCGGATTTTTCAAAAGAGCAAATTTTAACAGATTATTAAATCTTATGCCTTCCTGGAATGATCTATTTACCGAGTTTAGTTCTGTAGCTGTAAATAAAAAAACGAGCTGGTTTAAAGCCCAGTTTAAAGAGAAGATCAACAAAATTTCCAAATTACGCAACAAAAGCGTTATTATATATTCATCAGCTTTTTTACAAAAAACCCCAGTTCACACTCTTATCAGCAAAGAGGATATAAATGCCTTTATGAGTATTATAAAGGGTCTGGATTGCTCTAAGGGTTTAACTCTTATTTTACATACTCCGGGCGGTAATCCAACCGCCGCAGAATCCATTGTAAAATATCTTAGAGAAAAATTTGATTATATAGAAGTCATCGTGCCAACTTACGCTATGTCTGCGGGAACAATGATAGCTCTTGGCTCAGATAAAATTATTATGGGCAAGCACTCTTTTTTAGGCCCTATTGATCCTCAGTTTATTTTAGGGAATCGCCAAATATCAGCCTATTCTATTGTAAGCCAATTTGAAACAGCTAAGGAGGATTTTAAACAAAACCAAAAAAATATGCAATTATGGATACCTATTTTATCTTCCTTAGGTTTAGGGCTTCTTGAAGAGGCTAAAAAATCGTTAGAGTATTCAAAAGCTATAGTTCAAGAGTGGCTGGAAACATACATGCTGAAAGATAAAAACAAGGCTCAAAAAGTTGCTCATTTTTTTATAGATGTAAAAGAGCATTTGGATCATGGCCGGCCTATAGGTTTAACACAAATAGAAGAGAAATTAAAGTCTTATGGTTTTAAAGTGGAAGCTTTGGAAAATGACAATGATCTGCAAGAAGCTGTTTTAACAGCCTATCATTTAATCACTTTGTTTTTTGAGAATACACCAGCGCTTAAAATGATTCGGACTTCAGACACAGTCTGGGGCAAGGCTCAAATTAACTCTTATCAAAAAAATCCTGAAACTCAGAAGAATAAGCGGATTAAAACTTAAAAAAGACATACAGGTTGCCAAAAAAAAATGGGCTGATCTAAAAAAACCTTCTTAAGGCTATAAAACCATATTCATAAGTCTCTAATAAACAAAGGTCTTATTGAGTTTGTTTACAGTTTCGTCCGCTCCTCAAAAAGTCGGGAGCTGGAGCTTTTTAGGCACACCACAGCATAAGCATAATCATTCAAAATAGGGCGGCTGGCGGCCTTGTTTTTGCCGGGATTAACTGTTTTCTCTAGCCGGAATTTGCCCGCAAAAAAAGATTGACTTTTTTCGCGAGTAGGATAATGCTTAGGAAATGGAAATTTTAGATTTTATAAAGGAACAAGCGGAAGACGGAAACACAAAGTCCCAATACAGTTTAGCCGTCCATTTTAGGGATGGCCTGAACATTGGGCAAAACCATAAGCTGGCTTTTTATTGGTTTAACAAGGCGGCGGAACAAGGGCATGCTCCCGCTCAAACCAATTTAGGCGGACTGTATGAGAGAGGCTGGGGCAAAAAGCAAAATTTTGAGCAGGCTTTTTATTGGTTTAACAAAGCGGCAGAGCAGGGATATGCTCCCGCCCAATACAATTTAGCCGTCCTTTATTCTAAAGGCAAAGGCCATGGTGTAAAGCAAAGTCTTACAGAGGCTGAAAAGTGGCTTAAGCTTGCGGCAAAGCAAGAGTATGCTCCTGCTCAAACTATGTTGGAAAACATTCTGGCGACTTTAAAGTGTTTTAAGCAAGATCATAATCCGCCTCAATTTAGTTTGAAGGACATTCTACAGCGATCGTGTAATATATTTTATGGCCCATTCCTTCTTTATGATAATGGCCTAGATGGGACACAAAACCATAAGGCGACTTTCCAATGGTTTAAGAAGGCGGCAGAGCAAGGGCATGCAGACGCTCAATATAATTTAGGCGTCCTTTATTATAAAGGCCAGGGTGTGGAGCAAAACTTTGAGCAAGCTTTTTATTGGTTTAAAAAAGCAGCAGAACAGGAGCATGCTCTAGCTCAAACCAGTTTAGCAATCCTTTATCATAAAGGCCAGGGTGTAAAGCAAAGCCATACAAAGGCTAAGAAGTGGATTAAGCGGGCCGCAAAGCAAGATAATGCAGAGGCGCAACACTATTTAAAAAACCACTTTAGAGACTGATTATTAAGAGAAAACTAATTAGCTTACAGCTCTTATCGTGTTTGTTTGCTTTTCTTCGGATCGCGAAGACTGATCCTTTGATAAGGAGGCATTGTGGTTCTATGCGTCAGATCTTTTCCAGCCCAGAAGGCATTTGGCAAAAAGGGCTATTTTTTTCAGACTTTTTCACTGTTTAGCCGAAGAACGACAACAATTAGGAGACAATCCTTTATTTTCCACTGCAATCTAAAGGCAGGAGGAAATTCAATTTTTTAAAAAAAATTACGAAGAAGCCTTGCTTTTTCAAAAAATGACCACAGATTGTAGTTATTAGCATATAATATCAATAATGAATGAAGACAAAAATTTCTCTATATGAAACCTCCCTGCGGCAAGTCACGGGGAATTAAGTCCGAAGAGATTAAAATAAAGATCATCCTTGAAAATTAAATTATAGCTTGGAGGATATAATGAATCATTTATCAGATCAATTTTTTAAACAATTCTTAAAAAACATTAAGGAAGATAAGGATATTTCCTCTGATTTCAAGAGCAAAATTGTTTCTCTGTATTCAAATAAAAAATTTAGTAAAGGCAACCATCTAAAAGAATTATTAATTGGCTTTGAATCTCAACAAAAGGTCGAAAGTGAAAATTCAGAAAATTAAAATATCTTCTTTTAGAGGCATTCCTGATCATTTTGAAAGAGAATTAAATTGCGATTCTCTTGTGATCACAGGGGATAATGGAACGGGAAAGAGTGGTCTTATAGATGCAGTTGATTTTTTGCTGACCGGGAAAATCAAACGGCTTTCGGGCGAAGGAACAAAAGATATATCTCAAGAAAAATACGGACATCATATAAATAAAACCAAAGAAGATGCCAAAGTAAAAGCTGAAATTAAATTTAAAGGAAAAAATTTAACTGTTGAAAGATTTCTGAAAAGCCCCACAAAACTTCAGAGATTAAAGGGAGATAATAATATTTTTAATGATCTAAAAATCTTTTTAGAAACAGGTCAATTTTCTCTTTCAAGGAGGGAGTTATTAAAATTTATAATATGCACCGATCAGGATCGCTCTAGGGCTATTCAGGAGTTATTGGATATTTCTGAAATTGAAAAAGTGAGAAAATCTATAGATCAATCATATAGAAATTCTAAAACAGAAAAAGAAAGTTTAAAGATCGGTATTAGAGAAGGAATTTGTGAAATTCAGAACAAATTAAATTTAAAATCTTCTGCTCAATCAAATGACATAAAAGAAAAAATCAATGAATGCCGAAAAAACTTAAAAGCTGAAAAAATCACACAATGGGAAAAAAATACTGATATTTTAAAAGGAATCAATTTTCCAACAGTTTCTTCTGATGCAATACTGACAAAAACCAGTTTGAAGCAAAAAACAGTTTTCTTGACTCAATCAGATGAATCAATAAAAAAAGAAAAAATCATACTAATTGAGGCAATCAAGAAAATTTTAAAAACCACATTTTTTGAAGAACTCACAAAAACAAATGATCTTGTTGAGATGGGGATGGATTTGCTAACAGATAACACTTGCCCTCTTTGTGATACAGTCTGGAAAGAAAAAAATCTTGTTGATTATTTAAAAAATAAGTTAGAGCGAGCTAAAAATGCTATTCAATTAAAAAAGAATTTCCAGACTTCTTCTGAGAAGATTCAATCTTATCTGGAACGATATTTATCTAATTTAAACAATCTACTACAAGATATTCAGAAGTCGGCATATAAAGAATTAAAAAGAGAACTGGAAATTTCAGTTGTTTTTGTGAAAAAGCGTATATCCTTATATAAGGATATTTCCAAAAGAAATGAAATTCTTAAAGAAATTGAAAAAGAGTCAAACATCATAGATTTGCTAAACTGGGTTTCTTTAAAAAAGACAGTGAGTTCGTCTTTGAATGATCTCCCGGAGGAAAGTGAGGAAGAAAAAATTTATCAAAATCTAATATATATACGGGATAAGAGAGAGAGTATTCAGAACAGTAAAACAAAATTAAAAAAGAATAATTTTGATTTAGTGGCAAAAATCAAAGATCATTTTGAAAAAAATTCAGTTTCATTTTTTAGAAATTTATATAAAGAAATTGAAAATGATTTTATCAATTATTATAAATATTTAAATGAAGATGAGGCAGGTTTTTCCGCAAATATGAAGCAACAAAAAGGCTCTGTTGATTTAAAGGTTGATTTTTATAAGAGAGGGGAGCATCCTCCTCATGCTTTACATAGTGAAGGGCATCAAGACAGCATGGGGATATGTCTTTTCCTTGCTTTGATGAAAAAAATTAAAGGAGATGGTTTCTCCATTGCTCTTTTAGATGATGTAATGATGTCTGTAGATATTGGACATAGAAGAAAACTTGCTCAACTGTTAAAGAAGGATTTTTTAAAAACTCAATTTTTAATCACTACTCATGATTCTATATGGGCAAGAGAATTGAAAAATCTACAAATAGTAAAAAGTAATAATATACTTAAATTTAGTAATTGGTCACTTGATGGCGGCCCCTCATATCAAATGGATAACCCTTGGGTTCAATGTGAAGAATATGCTGAAAAAGGAGAAATAAAGTTAAGCGCAAAGATTTTAAGAGAAGCCCTTGAAGGAGAATTTCAAGATATTTGTTCAAATTTAAAAGCGAAAGCGCCTTTCAAAAAAGAGGGGAATTGGACTTTAGGGGAGTTGCTTGATAGCTCCCTAAAAGCTTTTAAATACAATCTGGCAAAAGCCGAACAAGCGGCATCTAATAATGATGATCATCTGAAAGAAATAAAAAATAATTTCACTCAAGCCCAGCAAGAAGCTAATGTTGATCGGTGGATTTTGAACCCCATGAATCATTATAATGAATGGGCAAATTTTTCTAAAGATGAATTGAAAGCTCTTATTACAAGCATGAAAGGACTGTGCAAAGCCTTTTGCTTTAAAAATGAACCATTTATAATATCTTGTCACAACCATACCCCAATAGCTCTTACAACAGTTTCTGGTAAAATTTCCTTCCCTTTGAAATCTTGAAAAATATAGATTGTATAATTGTGGAATATGAGGGCATAATACATAAAAAAGGGAGCGGTTAAGCTCCCCCTTATGGTTAAACTCTGAATAAGCGATATGCCTTTTAAGAGCATGTCCCGGCTGTGGCGTTACACATCCCAGCAAAATTATTGCCTCTCCCGGGTGTTCCTGTTCCGCCCGAGCAAGCAAAGTTAGTGTCTCCAGCCATTGTGCAATCAGTCGCTGTCATAGCTTGAGCGCATCCCCTTGACGAGCATGTTGTTGCTCCAGCTTTTATCGCGCCAGCCATGTTTCCAGTGCAAGCCCAAACTTCAGCCAAGCCAGAGCAAAGAGGCGCTTCCCAGTTAGTAAGTATCTCGGCAGAGGCAGACTGACCAGAAACAGAGACACAGGCTTCGCTCATTCCATTCATAGCATCCACACACCAGGGATAAGTCGTCCGTCCATCTGATATATTATCGCAAGTCTCACAAGCGACATTTATATCTGATAAAGAATTACAGCTAGCAAGGTCTCCAGTCCCATCCGGATCAGCCCGGCAGACTAAGTGCGCTTTTCCTATATTCTTTAAGGAAACTTTTAAAGCGTTTTGACCGGCAGACTCCCTATAGCTATTATAAGCCGGTATAGCCACAGCGGCCAAGACTCCAATAATGGCAATCACCACCAACAGCTCAATCAGAGAAAAGCCTTTTGTTTTCAGGCTTTTTGGCCTCCGGGAATGTAACATAAATACACTTATCGGGGATTTAACGATATATTTTAGGATATTTTTCATTTAATTTCCTCCTTAAATTTTAAAATTAGCTTAATGCCATTATTAGTTTCGTCAAAAAATAAACAAATTTCAAGAAATTTTTATTTGTATTTTAATAAAACAGCTGATTTAGGGCGCCTATCGAGGCGGGAATTAAGAAAAACCTCTGTAAATTGGGGGTTTTTTGGGGAAAATCAAAGTTTTTGGCGCATATCCTCATGTGTCCGGGCGACGCTAATTTTAGTCCTGATTGGCGCTCAAAACAGGATTTAAGCTTGAGGCGACAGCTTGACGCAAGCTTTCAAAGGGCGTGTATTCCGCTGGATTTGCTCCACTCTTTACGGCCTGCGCTTGTTCCGCTTGAGTTTTCTCCACTCTTTACGGCCTGCGCTTGTTCTGCTGGATTGTGTCCGGCGCCTGATTTATGGGCGCCCGCCCCTGAGCTTGTTTGATTAAGCGAAAGCCTTTGGCTTAAAGCTCTCCTTATTGATGACGCTGGCACTGTTGCCGGTAGCCCTGATGACAAACAGACCTTGTTTTTCCGCATGCTGTGCTGAGCTTTCAGCCGCTCTCAAGTAAGCCACAGCCCCATAAATTTTTTTGCCTTTATACTCTGGCCTCCAAGCTGTAAAAATATTCAGCTTTTTTATGAAGCGCTTAACATCTTTAACTTTTAAAGTTGTTTTTACTTCTACAAGAACAACCTCTTGTCCATTGATAGCCACAATGTCCAACTCCCAATTCTGGCCTTTGTATTCCCCTTTCATATTTGTTAAAGTGGAATCTATATCTATGCCTTTCTCATTAAGAAGTTTGACAAGATCTCCCTCTACAAGACTTTCTATGAGCTTTCCCCATTGGGAAGTAAAAAGCTCCTTAGCCTCCCTTAAGCCTTTTGTGTTTTCTTTAATTTGTTGGCTATTTTCCTTTATAATGCTCCAGATTTCATCTGAAACAGGTATTGTTGTTTTACGACTCATTTTGCGCTCTCCTTAAAAAGGATTCCATAGCTTAAGCCTATCATGCTGGCTTAAAAAGTCAAGATTGTTTCCGGTCAAAATTCGGTGGCGGGCGGGCGCGGGACAGCCTGTTAGGGTTAGAGATTTTTTTGTCATATCCTAAATATATAGCAAAAAAACAGTCTAAAAAAAACAGCGCTTTTTTTAAGTTTTAAGGATGATCTCACTGACTATTTCCGGCATCCGGCAGATTTTTGGTTTTTTTTGAACAAGTTTTTATTTGTATTTTAATAAAACAGCTGATTTAGGGCGCCTATCGAGGCGGAAATTAAGAAAAACCTCTGTAAATTGGGGATTTTTTGAGGGAAATCAAAGTTTTTGGCGCATATCCTCATGTGTCCGGGCGGCGCTAATAGTCCTGATTGACGCTCAAAACAGGATTTAAGCTTGAGGCGACAGCTTGACGCAAGCTTTCAAAGGGCGTGTATTCCGCTGGATTTGCTCCACTCTTTGTGGCCTGCGCTTATTCTACTGGATTTTTCCCGCAACTGGCTTATTCGCGCTTATTCCGCTTGGGTTGTGTCTGGCGCCCGGTTTATGGACGCTCGCCCCTGAGCTTATTCCGCTTGGGTTGTGTCTGGCGCCTGATTTATGGGCGCTCGCCCCCGCTCTAGTTAAAAAAGCTGGCTGTTCATAGGATTTCAGCCTGAAGCGGAAATTGCCACCAATGATTTATGGCAAAATCAAGAGCCGTTTTTGAGCTTTTTGATTGCTTTTTTTGTCAGGCCAGTCACTTCAGAAATAAAGGAAATATCAGCCTTTTTCCCCAGCATATTTAAAGCGGCCTTTTCCATGCCTTCCTGCCGGCCTTTTTCCATGCCTTTCTTTAGCATTTGCCGGTCTCTCCGTTTAGCTCTCCGCTGAGCGATCTGTTGCAACTCCTCTCGGAATGCCTGCTCAAAGTCCTTTATCATATCCATATAACCTCCTTTTGTTAATGAGCCTGTATTAATAGCCTCTTTTAGCAACTCCTTATACTCCTTAGCGTTTACCCCCGCTGACATCAAATACTGCCCCACAGCTGTCAACTTCTTCTCATCTCCAGAAAAAACCTTAAATAACGCCAGCAAAATCTCCTTCAGCTCAGCGCTTAATTCATCCTTCAATCCCCTCTTCACATCCCATATCTTGGACAATAAATGCAAAACACGCCCGCTCTTAAACCTCTTGTCCTTAAAAATCCTCCTCACCCTCTCATCACGCGTGTCCAATAAACGGAGTTCGTAGTTTAGCACACTCCGGCGAAAAGAAACAGGAATTTTAGAGAAAAACTCTCCTAAATAAACCTCCTGAAAAGACTTTTTCCATTTCCAAGGCTTTTTTCCGTGATTAAACAAAATGGGAATAACTGTTAAAACCTGATCAGGCTCACTATAGAGTATAGTTTGATACAACAGCATCTGCTTGAAAACCTTTTTAGAAAGCCAGGCCTTATGCTCCCAAATAAACAGGATTTTAATTTGTTTTGAGGGATAGTCTTTAAGGGGGACAGAGAGGATTAAGTCCGCTTTGGCGTGGGGGTGTTTCTCTATTTTGAGTTTTTTCCAGTCGCAGGCTTGAAATTCCTCTTTAGAGAGGGCGAGCTGGCAGAGTTCCCGTGCGAGTTTGAGGTCTGAGTAGATTCTTTTAAAGAACTTGTCGTGGTGGGAGCGGGCGGGTCTGCCTGGGTTTAAGCGCAGGGTTTTAATGAGTTTTTGGCCTTTTTGGGAGCGGCTCTTTTTTAACAAGCTTTTTTGGCTGGGGAGCTTTTTTAATAGGTTTTTGGCTTTTGAAGTTTTTGCTCTTTTTGGCTGGAGAGAGGCTTGGCGCGTAGGCTTTTTAGGCTGGAGAGAGGTTTTGCGCGAGGGCTTTTGCCGACTCCGTTTTTGAGGCGGATTTGCTCCCTGAGAGGGAGGCTTTCCTAAAAATTGTGTGCTTTTTGCCGGCTTATTTCTGTTTGTCCTCTGAGCGGGAGGCTTTGCCGGCTGGAGAGTTTTTTTTAACAAGCTTTTTTGGCTGGAGAAAGGTTTTGAGGGTTTTTTAGTCATCATACAAATACATATTGCAAAAAAAGATCCTAAAAAAACGGCGGTTTTTTTAAGTTTTGAGGATGATTTGGCCGGCTATTTCCGGTATCCGGCAGATTTTTGGTTTTTTTTGAAAAAGTTTTTTAGTCATATTTTTTGTGTCCATGAGGCAAATCCCCGATAAGTGTATTTATGTTACATTCCCGGAGGCGGAGCGCCTCTGAAAAATGGACAGATCGGAGGCCAAAAAGCTTGAAAACAAAAGGCTTTTCTCTGATTGAGCTTTTAGTGGTGATCGGCATTATTGGAGTCTTGGCCGCTGTGGCTATACCGGCTTATCAAAGCTATAGCCAGAATGCCGCCAGGAACGCTTTAACAGTTTCCTTAAAGAACATAGGAAAAGCGCATCAAGTTTGCCGTGTTGATAATGGCTTGAGCGATTGTAATGAGTTAAGCGAGATAGCTGTTGCTTGTGAGACTTGCGGTGATGTTGCTACTACCACGACTTATCCTTGGTGTGTGGAGGCGGAAAATAATGATGAAAAAGCTTGTCTGATTATCTCTGGTTTAACAGCACCGCCAGCTATAATCAATGACTGGGAAGCGCCTGATTGCACTAAACTTTATTCAGAGTTTAGTTGCGCCGTGATGTCTGGTATGGCGACTTATACGGCTGGAGCAACTGTTTGTAATGGTGTTACCGGATGCACAACGGCAAGCACGCCGCCAACAGGGGCGGCAGGCTCAACATGTCCAGCGGCGATGGTTTATCGACCATGCACAGGAACGACATCAAGTACAGCAATGGGTGAATGCACTCCAGCAACAGGCCAATGCAATTAGTTAGGTTCATGACAGACAAACAGAAGATCGCCGGGTTTTTCTTTGGCCTTGCTGTTATAGCCGCTTTTAGTTTTGGCTGGAATTGGTTTTCCATAAGAAAGGGCAATCGCTCTCTCTTATTTTTAGGGGGACACAGGAGAACACAGACTGGGACTTGTGACACAACAGCCGGAGAATGCTCTTAGAAGACATATCGCTTATTCAGAGTTTTAACCATAAGAGGGAGCTTAACCGCTCCCTTTTATTTTTCACAAAGTGACATAGAAACACAAACTGGAATAAATAAAGTAGTGAAATTAAAAATTGAGGCATGCTGTCCGGTGGCCACCGGACAAATCTAAGAGCTGAGGGCTAATTTATATTGAGCGCCTTGATGCCCTTGCCTTGCCGCAAGCTTGAGCCAATGGAGCGCCTGCTCATGGTCTTGCTTGGCCTGTATGGTAGAGGACGGCTAAACTGTATTGAGCGGGCGTATACCCTTGCTCTGCCGCCCGCTTAAGCCACTTTCCAGCGGCCTTATAGTTTTGCTCCACACTCTGGCCTTTTAAATAAAGAAGGGCTAATTTATATTGAGCGCCTCGATGCCCTTTTGCCGCCTGCTTAAGCCACTTAACCGCCTCTATATCGCTTTGCTCTACACCCTCTCCATAATAATAAAGGACGCTTAAACTGTATTGAGCCTCTGGATATTCGTTTTTAGCTTTGCGCATAAGCTTTTCAAGCATTCTGCTTATTTTATCGGCTAACAATCCTCTTTATTAAAAAAGGCTTATTGAGCCAAGACTGGAGATCATGGATTGAGGCTCAATCCTCATACTCCCGCCCCAGTCAGTTTGGCCTCAAAAAGTCGGGAGCTGGAGCTTAAGCCACAGCATAATCTTACAAAATAGAGCGGCTGGCGGCATTGTCAATGACCTGAATCAAGCTCTATTCCCTTTTATTTTTAAGTTTTTTCTTACTCTGCCCGATATGAGGAGTATGAGTGAAAACACATACAACGAAATAGTAAAATCAAGAATTGAGGCTAGAAAAGAATGGGAAGAATTAAAACAAGACAAAAAAAGGTTGATTCGGCTAAATTCTGGCAGACCCAGAAAAAAAACAAACTTCTATCCGACTTGAAACAAGAAAAATGATTACAAAAATTAAGAAGATAAAAAATTTTGGGGTGTTTGATAATTATCAAACATCTGCTGACTTGCCGGATTTTAAAAAATATAATTTAATTTATGGCTGGAATGCATCAGGAAAGACAACACTTTCCCGACTGCTTAGATGTTTTGAATTGCAGGCGGCGCATAATGAATTTCTAAAAGCTGTATTCCAACTGCAAACAGATAATGGGATAATAAGCAATGAGAATTTAGGTCAGTATTCCAACATTCGGGTATTTAATAAGGATTTTATAGACGACAATGTTTTCACACAAGAAAATACAATCCAACCCATATATTACTTGGGAAAGGAGGATATAGAGCAAAAGAAACAACTGGAAATTTTAAAAAGCGAGGAAAAAGAAAAAAAGGCGAAACTAAATTCTGAAAAAGAAAATCTGGAAAACAAGAAAAAAGCCAAAGAGAAATTTATTGCAACAGAAGCTAAACAAATAAAACAATTTTTAAGAACAGAAGGAACAGATATTTACACTAACTATAACAAATTAAATTTTTGTGAAAATGTAGAATCTCTCAACAGAGAGGAAATAGACCAAAGTATTTTGAGTGAAGAGGAATTAAATAAAAAAAAGAAGGCAATCAATCAAGCTGTTAAAGAGAGGATTCCATTACTGGAAGATCAAACTTTATTGAATAAAGAAGATATTGAAAAAACAAATAAGATTTTGAAGACAGAGGTTATTTCTGAAACTATAGAGAAATTAAAAAATAATAAAGACATCAACAAATGGGTAAAGGAGGGGCTGGATTTATATAATAATTCTAATGAGGGAGATTGTCATTTTTGCGAACAGCCTATGCCGGAAAACAGGATGGAGGCTTTAAAAAAACATTTTAGTCAAGATTATCAAAATCTTCTAACTGAGATAGAGAAACTTAAACAAGAATGGGAATCAAAAAAAATTGAAATATCAATACCAAACAAAAGCTCTCTATATGATGATTTATCTTCATCCTTAATAGAAACAAAAAGAGCGATAGATCTTAACCCCGATCCCTCTTTAAGAGAACAAAGAATTGAGGCTAGAAAAGAATGGGAAGAATTAAAACAAGACAAAAAAAGTTTGGAAAAGGAGATTCAAAACATAAAAATCCAAGCCGACAGAAAATATGCCTTGTATAAAAATCAATATCCAGATAACAAAGGTCTTAAAACCAATGCTGAAAAATTATATCAAAAAGCCGAGAAATTGAAAGAACAAAAAGATGAGATATGTAAAGAGATACAGGATGCCAAAAAAAAATGGGATGATCTAAAAAGCGTTGAGGATGAGCTTCTCAAATCGGCACAAATCACAGCTCAAACAGTAAATAAAAAACTAAAATCTTTTCAGGAGGAGGAAGAAAATTTAAAGGCGGAAATTAAGAGATACAATCAATTTATAAGTAAAATATTGGAGCAATTAGAAAAGAAAAAAGAAAATCCTTTTAAGAATGCTGAAGAAATACACTATGAAAGTTTTCAAATAAAAGATTTAATTGATGAGGTTAATAAAATCGTATCTAAGCATAATAGAAAGACTGACAGCTTTGAACAGGCAAGATTAAAGGAGAAAAAAGATATAGAAAAACATTTTTTATCTGAATCATATCAAGAGTATTGCGCTCTTAAAAATCAGATTAGAGATTTAGAAAAATTTGTAAAAGAGTTAACAGCTGAAGACTTTAAAATAGAAACAAAAATAGAGCAACTGTCCCAAAAAAGAAGAGATTATAAAATCACAGCCAAAACAATAAATGAAAAACTAAAACTTTTTTTAGGAAGAGAAGAATTGATATTTGAAGCAACAAATACAGAAGATGAGGGATATTATATCAAAAGAGCCTCTAATGGCAAATTTGCAAAATCCCTTAGCGAAGGGGAAAAAACAGCAGTTGCTCTGATATATTTCTTATCAAAATTAAATGAAGAGAATTTTGACCTCAACAACGGCGCTGTTGTTATAGATGACCCTATTTCCAGCTTGGACTCTAATTCTGTATTTCAGGCTTTTGGTTTTATAAGATCAGAAGTAAAAAAAGCAAAACAAATTTTTATATTAACTCATAATTTTGATTTTTTTAAACATATTAAACATTGGTTTAAAAGAGACTGTAAGGAGAAAGCGGAGTTTTTTATGATAAAAAATTTTTTAGCTAAACAAAGTAAAAGAACAGCAAAATTAAGCCCTTTGGATGACTTGTTAAAAGACTATGATTCAGAATACCAATATCTTTTTAGCCTGTTGTATGGATTGAAGGCTGATGAAGTCAATATTCCTCTTAAAGAAATTTATCCTTTTCCTAATATAGCGAGAAAGTTTATGGAAACTTTTTTGTTTTTTAAATTTCCTTCAGAAAAAAATCAAGATGCGCTCTTTTCTACAGCAAAGCGAAAAACAAGTTTTAACTCGGGAAAAATAGAAAAGATAAAGCGATTTATAAATACTCATTCTCATTCAGATATAGATAAGATAACCAGTTGGGATATAAGCCAATGGAGCGAAGGCAAGCAAGTTATAAAGGATATTTTAGAGCTTGTTAAAAAGCTAGATGAAGAGCATTATAAAGGATTATGCAAGCTCGCTGGAAGATAGGAAGTTTCAGGTGAGCATGTCTTACAAGGGCAGTTTTATGATAATGCGGCTCTCTCCGTCTGTAGATTAAGCCCTAAGCTTTTTGTTCCCGCTCCGGCCAGAACATGCTCTTAAAAAGGCATATCACTTTTTCAAAGTTTAACCACAAAAGGGAGCTTACTCCCTTGTTATATATTATGCCCTCACATCCTGCAACTATACTGGTATAGAAAGCGGAGGCTGATTTTTTTTACCCTTAAGAAACCTCAGCCTTAAAATCCTCTTGTAAATTTTTAGAAAAAAAATCAAAAGGCCAAATTTCAATTCCCTCCTTTGTTTTCCTTATCGTCTTTCCTAAATAGACCACAATCCGCTTTTTAACCTCCGGCAATTTGCTAATAGCTTTTAGCCCTTTGTAATCTTGAGCGGAAACCTGAGTTTTAGCTTTAACCTCAATAGCTATTAATTCCTTTCCTCTCTTTAGAAGAAAATCCACCTCTGTTTTTTTTGCCTCTAAAGGAGACCAATAATAAATAGATTCATAGAGGCCAAGGTAATCTCCATAAGCTCTTAAAATTTGGGCTATCAGCCCTTCAAACAAAAATCCTTTTTCCTCAATAGAGACTGGGCCAACATTTTTCTTAAAAGCTCTAGCCAGCCCCGGATCAATTAAATAAAATTTATCGCTCTTTTTTTGTTTAATGCGAAGCTTGAGCTTATAGGCGGGCAAAAAAAAGCCCATCATTGTATCTTCTAAAATTGAAAAAAAATCATTGACAAAGCGCCTGGAAATTTGAGCGTCCCGCGCAATAGCGCTCATATTCACAACTTGTCCGTGACATAAACTGGCCACTTCCAAAAAGCGGGTAAAAGCGGGGAGGTTTCTTACCAAAGCCTCAGCTTTAATTTCCTCTTTGAGATAGATTTCAGCATAATCTTTTAATTTGTCGCCCCTGTCGGAGGAGGACCACACAATAGGAAGCAAGCCATAGCGCAAAGATTCGCTCAGGTTAAAATCCTCTCCCAGCTCCTCCGGAACGAAAGGATGAAGAAGCGCTTTTCCCGCCCGGCCCCCTAAAAGATTTATTCCCTTAGCTTTGATTTTTCGAGAGCTAGAGCCAGTAAGAATAAAACGGCGGCTGGAAGATTCAATAAGACGGTGGATTTCATTTAAAAGCCGGGGCATTCTTTGAATCTCATCCACAATAACTAAACCGTCATTTCTAAAAGCGTTAACTGTCTCATAAAATAGCCCAATATTAGAGAGGTAATTTTGATAAAGAGACTCATCTAAAAGATCAATATAAAGAATTGTGGGCGAGGGCGGGAAAAGCCGTTTTAAAAGGGCCGTTTTACCGCTTCCCCTAGCGCCAAACAAAAAAGTGTTTTTGTTTTCTGGAATACTAATAATCCGATTTTTGTATAGCATATTTACAATATTCATGGATTTTTGCGCAAAAAGCAATCAAAATTCCATGTTTTTTTACAAAAACTGGAAAATTTCCATAGGCTTATGACGATTTAGCTGTTTAAAGAGGCTGAAAGCAACGCAGAGCCTAAAAATAGATAAGCCAGCGCTTTTCTTATTAAGCCAAGACTGGAGAGTATGAATTGAGGCTCATGCTCCCGCTCCGGCTTCAAAAAGTCGGGAGCTGGAATCTTAAGCCGGAACATGCTCTTAAAAGGCATATCGCTTATTCAAAGTTTAACCACAAAAGAGCGCCTAACCGCTTCCTTTTGTTTTCAATAAAAATCAAAAAACTGCCGGATACCGGAAACAGCCGGCCAAATCATCCTCAAAAGTCTAAGAATTAAATCACAGCATAAGCATAATCATTCAAAATAGGCTGGCTGGCGGCCTTGTTTTCCCTATTTTCCGGTTTTTTGACGGCGAAAAAAACTTGATTGATTTTTAATTTTATTATCAAATTAAAAACTAAAGAGGCTAAAATGAGAACTATTTCCCAAGCAATTAATGATTGACTTGAGCAAAATATAAAAATTTGTGAGTTAATCCAAAAACTGCAAAGAATGACTCCTCTGCCTGATGAAGAGATAAAAAGATATAAGAAAATTATGGAAAGAAATCTTTCCATAATAGAGCGGAAGCAGGGCTGATTTTGTTCAACCATTTGGCTTTTATGGCTGAACTGGCATTATCAGGCCAATGTGGCTCTCTCCGCCTTTAGATTAAGCCCTAGCAAGTTGCTCCCGCCTTGGTCAGAGTGTCAAGCCGTCCGGCTGATTTTTGCTAAAATCTTGACTTTGTTAAGTGGGCTGGATAAGATGCTAAAAGTTTAACCATAAAGGAGGGGGATTTATGAGCAAAAGAGTTGGAATAACAACTGATCCAGAGGAAAGAGGGAGATATTGGGAAAACAAGTACGGAGAAATAAGGGAATGGAAAATTTAGATTTTATAAAGAAAAAAGCGAAAGACGGAGACCCGGACTTTCAATATTTTTTAGGCGGCCATTATATGGGCGAGGGGAAAAACCATGAGAAAGCTTTTTATTGGTTTAAGCGGGCGGCAAAGCAAGGGCATGCGTCCGCTCAATACTGGATAGCCTTTTATTATGAAACAAGCTTTGGCGAAGCCGTGGAGCAAAACCATGAGAAAGCTATCCATTGGTATAAGAAGACGGCAGAGCAGGGATATGCGATGATTCAAAATTTTTTAGGCCATATCTATTATACAGGCGATGGTGTGGAGCAAAACCATGAGCAAGCTTTTTATTGGTATAAGAAGGCGGCAGAGCAAGGGGACGCGGACTATCAATACAGTTTAGCCGTCTATTATTATGATAAAAAAGAATATTTTGATCAAGCTTTTAAGTGGTTTAAACGGGCGGCAAAGCAAGAGCATGCGGACGCTCAATACTATTTAGGCGTTCTTTATCATAAAGGCCAGGGTGTAAAGCAAAGCGATATAGAGGCCGGGAAGTGGATTAGGCGGGCGGCAAAACAAGGGCATGCGGACGCTCAATACTATTTAGGCGTTCTTTATCATAAAGGCCAGGGTGTAAAGCAAAGCGATATAGAGGCCGGAAAGTGGATTAGGCGGGCGGCAAAGCAAGAGGTTTTAGAAGCGCAACACTATTTAAAAAAACACTTTAAAGACTAATTATTAAGAGAAAACTAAAATTCTAAGCCAGCCCATAATCTTACAAAATGAGTCGCAAATCAACAATACCTGTTTCAGATGAAATCTGGAGCATTATGAAGGAAACACAAAAGAGCTTAAAAAGGTTTCAAAAAAGAGCGGGAAGCTGACCACAAAGAGCTTCAAGCCGGTCATAAAGAGTTTCACATTGCTCAAAAAAAGCTTCAAGCCAGCCAAAAGGAAACCGATCGGCAAATGCTAAAAATGGAAGGCTTTTTAAAATATAGCTGTGCGGATTTAGTTGAATCTTTGGCTGATGACTGGCTTGTTCAAATCTTTCAAGAATGGGGAATAGACATGACCGAAACTATAACCAGCCCTAAAGCGGAATGGAGAAAAGCCGGAGTCCTTGTTGCAAAAAGAGAGTATGGTATTATTGTCGCCAACGGAACAGAGGCGGTTATTGTGGAGGTAACAATGACTTTAACCCCAAAAGATGTCAGAGATTTTTTAGAGACACTGCCAGATTTTAAGAGATATTTTACGAGATTCAAATCAGAGATAATTTATGGGGCTGTGGCTTATTTGGCCGTTGAGAGCAAGGCTGATGTTTTAGCGGAGCAAGAGGGATTGTTTTTGATCCGCGCCACAGAAGACAGCGCCCGTCTCGCCAATAATAAGAGCTTCAAGCCAAAAGTTTTTGTTGAACCAAACAAGCCCTAAGAAGGAATGTATGACAAAAAAAGGGAGCGGTTAAGCTCCCTCTTATGGTTAAACTTTAAATAAGCGATATGCTTTTTAAAAGTATATTCTGGCTGGGCGGACACTCTAGCTAGGAGGGAGCATAAGGATTGAGCCTTAATCCGTGCTTTCCAGTTTTGGCTCAAAGGGAAAATGCTCTCTGACCCATTGAATGCCGGAAAACTGGCTCTCTTTAAAAAGTGTCTGCTTTGTTAAAAGATATAGCTCATAGCCTTTAAGGAAACCGCTAAGCTCATGTTTCCTAGAGGCTGTCCGGCAAGCTTTTTGAAAGCGCTCCACACAGGCTTTGATAAGCGGTTCTTTTATTTCAATCAGTTTTCTTAATCAAAGCTGTCCATAAAAAAATCCGCAATCCAATAGATCTTGATTCAGGTTATTGACAAGACCGACTCAAATAATCTCTCCATTTAACAACATTCTTAAGAGAATCTTCATAGACTGCTAGCGCTTTATGCCAATCAGAATTTAAGCTGGCTGTGGGCTTTTTATTCTCTCTATCATAAACTTTTTCAGCCTGTTTCATAGTTTTCCATGCTTTATCCATAGATTGTTTTGCTCTCTTACAATCTTCAGTTGGTATAGAAGACAGCCTCTCCGCTTTTGTATCAATCTTAAAGTTTTTCTGTTCTTTAGCGGCTAATTCTTTTGTCGCTTTTTCGTATCTCTGATAAGCCGGAATAGCCACAGCGGCCAAAATTCCGATAATGGCAACCACGACTAAAAGCTCTATCAGAGAAAAACCTAAAGCCTTTTTTCTCTCTGTTTTTGTCATATATTCCTTAAAAAAAAGGGGAGCGGTTAAGCTCCCTCTTATGGTTAAACTTTAACAACCAATTCCAGCCAAAGCCAAAAGCGGCTATAACCGCAAGGCCAAAGCTAAGCCCGGCTATTTTTTGTTTGTCTGTCATATTTCCCCCTTATGAAAATAAAAGGGAGCGGTTAAGCTCCCTTTTATGGTTAAACTTTAAAAACCAGCGCCAGCCAAAGCCTAAAGCGGCTATGGCCACAATGCCAAAGCAAAGCCCGGCTATTTTTTGTTTGTCTGTCATGTTTTCCCCTTAAGAACATGTGCCACCAGAGCAAGTCCCATTAAAAGTAGTCGTTGATTTTTCGTCAAGGTCACCGGTATTAGTGCAAGCCAAAGATTTTCCTGTAATGTTAGTACATGTTGCGGACATTGATGCGGAACCGTTGGAACAACCTTTGTCCGCGCAACCCTGACCTGATTGAGCGGTCCATGTATTAGCGGCGCAATCATATACCCCGGTTAAATCTTTGCAATAAGGGGCCTCCCAACCAGAGATTATATTTGGCGGAGCGGCTGAATTAGCAACACCAACACAAGCGGTTAAATCTCCATTCATAGCATCAACACACCAACTTGTCGTCCCTGTTTCAGGTTCGTCACACTCTCCACAAGCGACAGCAATATCGGCAAGACTAGTGCAATTCGTCAAAGCATTGTCTCTAGGCTTAACCCGGCAAACTTGATAAGCTTTGCCAACATTGGTTAAGGACACAGTCAAGGCATTCTTTGCGGCGTCCTCTCTATAGCTTTGATAAGCCGGTATAGCCACAGCGGCCAAGACTCCGATAATGCCGATCACCACCAACAGCTCAATCAGAGAAAAGCCTTTTGTTTTCAGGCTTTTTGGCCTCCGGGAATGTAACATAAATACACTTATCGGGGATTTGCCTCATGGACACAAAAAATATGACTAAAAAACTTGTTCAAAAAAAACCAACAATCTGCCGGATACCGGAAATAGCCGGTGAGATCAGCCCTAAAACTTAAAAAAAGCGCAGTTTTTTTAGACTATTTTTTTGCTATATATTTAGGATATGACAAAAACCTCAAAAAAGAAGTCCAGCCAAAAAAGCAAAAAGCTCATTAAGCCTTTGCGCCTAACAGGCCATCTCTCCCTCACTCGCCACCGGATTTTAACCGGAAAAAATCTTGACTTTTTGAGCCAGCATGATAGCCTTAAGCTAAGGAGGCTTTTTTTAAGGAGGGCGCAAAAATGAGTCGCAAATCAACAATACCTGTTTCAGATGAAATCTGGAGCATGATAAAGGAAACACAAAAGAGTTTAAAAGAGTTTCAAAAAGAGCGGGAAACTGACCACGAAAAGTTTAAAGCCGCTCGAAGAGAGTTTCACATTGCTCAAAAAGAGCTTCAAGCCGGTCATAAAGAGTTTCACATTGCTCAAAAAAAGCTTCAAGCCAGCCAAAAGAAAACCGATCGGCAAATTCAAAAGATAGGAGGCCGCTTTAATGAGCGCTGGGGAGCTTTAGTTGAATCTTTGGTTGAGGGCAAGCTTGTCCAAATCTTTCAGGAGCGGGGAATAGACATTACCCAAACCTACCCCCGCCCTAAAGGCGCATGGAAAAAGGCAGACGGCCAGATTAAGAGAAAAGAATGTGATATTATTGTCGCCAACGGAACAGAGGCGGTTATTGTGGAGGTAAAGACGACTTTAACCCCAAAAGATGTCAGAGATTTTTTAGAGACACTGCAAAATTTTAAGAGATATTTTACGAGATTCGATTCAGAGATAATTTATGGGGCTGTGGCTTATTTAGCCACTGAGAGCCGGGCTGATGTTTTAGCGGAAGAAGAGGGCTTGTTTTTGATCCGCGCCACAGGGGACAGCGCCAGTCTCGCCAATAATGAGAGCTTTAAGCCAAAGGCTTTTGCTTAACAAGCCCGCCAGCGGAAAAAAATCAATCTTTTCTCCGGGCAAATCCCAGCCGGCGGGAATACAGATCAGCCGGAGCAAAAGGCTGAGGGATAAGCTATCGTTTAAAAAATTCCCTTTTGGACTTTCCGGCTATAAAAACCGGAGCAATGCCTTTACCGGCGCTGGCGCTTTTTGCCAGCCAGCCATAGCGCTTTAACGCGCTATTTTGTCCAGCCAGCTTTCAAACAAGCTCTGATGAGATGAGTTATACAGAGCGGGGCGGATTGTTTTCTGAAAAGGATACACCTCATACATCCAAATTTTTTCAGGATGATAGATCTGATTTAAAATTCCGCTGTAGAAAATAAGCTGTTTTTTTGTCCGATCAGGCTGGGAAGGAGAGCTTTTGTAATCAAACAAATGAATATGTTTTTGATTATGATCCCAGGCCCACAAGTCCACACGCCCTTGAAACAGCGCTTTTCCCTTTTTCACCTGAAAAGGCCATTCAGAAAAGCCTGTCTTTAAAAAGCGCCTCATGTCCGGATCTTTTAATTCAGATATATAAGCCAAAGCCTGTTTAATTTGCTTTTGCTCCTCTGGAGTTAAAAATATATTTTTAATTAAAGGCTGAATTTGCTCCAAAGGCCGGCGGGAGAGCTTTTGCAAAAATATATGCAAATGATTCCCTAAATTAGCTTTAAACAAAGTGTTTTTTGCGCGCGTTATGTTAAATTCCTCCGGCTCCTTCGCTTTTTCCCCGGCAGTGTCTTCGGCGGCGCTTAAAAAATGGCTGAAAGATTCCGCTCTGAGCCTAAAGTCCTCTTTAAAATGCTCCTCTCCCCCAGTCACAGCTATTTTTTTATGGCTATAAGAGGCATTCTCAGGCTTTTGCTCTGCGGGGCCAGAGGATATCCATTGATCCGGAGCTTGACATATAGATTCAGATGACTGAACACAAAAAAGGCAAGACTTTGTTTTGTATAAGCCTTCGTTTAACCGCCAAGATTTTATTTTTGTTTGATCTTTTTCATCCAGCCGCTCTTCCAGCAAAGGAGCCTTTCCCTCAGAGACGGAAAACTCTTTAAAAAACTTAACTTCGCTCAGCCAGCTGTTTTTTTGAGGAGGCATGTTGGGGATAAAAAGAGTCAGGCTTTGTTTGGCGCGGGTCATCGCCACATAAAGCAGGCGCTCTTTTTCCAAAAGCCTTTCCCAGGCTTGTTTTTTATTATAAATTTTATGGGCGTAAGATTTCACTTTTGCGCTGTCTCTTCCTCCCATTGGGACAGAAAAAGCCATTTTTTTGCCATCAGAGATTATGGAATCTTTTTTGGGATCGCCCTGTCTCAAGGAAGAGCGGGCGATGGAAAAGTCCAGAACAATCACATGCTCAAACTCCAGCCCCTTGCTTTTGTGAATGGTCATTAATTGCACAGCTGAGCTGTTTCCGGAAACCGGGGCCTCCTTATTGCGATCCGCATCCTCCTCCAGAAATAGAGAGTAAAACAGCTCCAAAGGCGAAGAGCTGTCTTTATTTAAAAGATAAAGGAGTTTCCATAAATTGGCAAAAGAGGCGCCTGTGGGATCTTGAAAATGCGCCAGATCCATGAGGCCGGCGCCCATTAAGGCTCGCTCAAAGCCTTTCACCAGCCCGCATTCCTCTTTATCTGACAAATAGGAGCTTAAAGACTTTATAAAAAGCCTGTCAGAAAATTTATTTTGAATAAAAAGCCAAAAATATCCACTCTCTTTTTTTTTGCGCTTTTCCAAAAACTCATAACTGCTGTCCGCCAGCTCTTGATCAGAGAGATGAAAATAAGGGGTTCGCAGCAAAGCCTTTAAATTAACATCATCATAAGGGTTGATTAAAAATTTTAATAAAAACAAGCTGTCTAAAACCAATCGGTTTTGCGCAAAATTATATGAGCTGTGAAGCGCCAAAGGCAGAGAGCAGCCTCTGAGATGGGCTGATATTTCCGCCAGATCATCATTTTTAGAGGACAACACAGCTATATCACCATAAGCAGTCCCCTCTCTTTTAAGTTTTTGAATGTGATAATAAAGGGCTGTTAAAACATGTGTCCGGTCCGCCCCTTTTTGTTTAGCCGGGGGGCTGTAAGTTAAAAAGTAAACGCTGGGCCTGTCTAAAAGCGCCGGCCGGCCCTCCGGCGGCTTAAACTTCATAAAGCCTTTATCCTCTGAAAAAAAATCATTAAAAAAATCAATCAAAGAGGCTGAAGAGCGGTAATTGGCCTCCAGCTTTTTAACAGAGGCCGTTTGCGCCTGCTCCCTTCTCTTAAAGACATGAGGATCAGCCCCCCGAAACAAGTAAATGCTTTGCGAGGGATCTCCCACACAAAAAACATTTTTAAATCCGGTGATTTTTTCCACAATTTGCTCTTGAATCCAGCTGGTGTCCTGGTATTCATCAATCAGCCAAAAATCCCACTCTTTGGAAAAGTTTTGAGCGGTTTCAGGATTTTCCCTTAATAAAGTTAAGGAGAATAAAAGCAAATCCTCCATACTCAACAGAGCGGATTGTCTCTTTCTTTTCATAAATTTTAAAAAAAACTCCTCGCCCGCCGTTTGAAACTCTTGAAACAGGGGAATAAAGCGCTCCGGCTGAAAACTCTCCTCCTCTTTAAACAGAGGCTTTATTTCCCCTATATCATAGCCGGAGTTAAAAAGAGGCGCGACAAGGCTTTCCCGCTTTTTAAAATAGCGCTCAAGCTTTGCCCTGTCCGGCTTTTGTTTTTTTATTGCGCCAAATAAGCTCTCCATGTCCGCAAAGTTTTGTTTGTCCAGCTGAAATTTTTCAAAATCCTCCTCTGTATAAAAAGAAACCTCTCCGTATTTGAGCCGGCATTCCACATAAAAAAGAAACAGATCTCTTAAAAAAGGATAGGGGATCTTTTTTAAAAGAGAGAAGCGCTCTCTAAAGATAAACTCTTCCGCCAAAGAATCAAAGAGAGCCTCATTGATCCGGCTGTGGCTCAGCTGAAAATCAGGGCTTAAACCCAATTTATAGCCATATCTTTTTACAAATGTATTTAAAATTCCATCGATTGTGGAAACATATAGCGAAGGGGACTGTATATAGCTCAAAAAAAGAGAGGAGCTTTCCCGCTCTGTGTTTTTTCCCTCTGTGTTTTTTCCCTCTGTGTTTTCTCTTGGCGGATATTCCCCTTTAGGCGCCGGCTGGCCGATCTCCTCAAGCTCCGCCACGGCTTTTTTTAACAGCCGCTCTTTCATCTCCTGACTGGCTTTTCTGGTAAAAGTGCAGACAATCAGCCGTGGACTCCTGGCCTTCAGCGCTCTATACTCTTTAAATATCCTATACACCTCATTGACCAGGCATTCTGTTTTTCCGGTTCCGGCTCCCGCCCGAACAACTTGCGCTGTGAGTGAGGCTTCCATTATAAAATTTTCCCTCCAGCTTCCACACGGCACCATGTCCGATAAAGGCAGGTTTTGCAAATGTCTTTGTTTCTCGGCTGAGGGGAAAAGCGGCCATCCCTTATCCCCCGCGCTAAATCTTGAGTCCGCTTATTGCCGGCGGAAATAGCCTGAGACAAAACATCTTCGCTGTGTTTATGGCCCCTGATCCCCTCGCCCATAAGATCAGCTAATGGGCCGGCCTTTTTAGCAAAGCCCTTGGCTGAAAAATCTTTCCTATAAATAGAGTAAAATAAAGCGGACACATCTCCCGGAGGCAGGCCCTTAACCAGGCCTTTTTGCAAAGCCTGAGCGTAAAATGTCAACTGCAGATCCTCTTGATCATTTTTAATCCAGCTGGAAATATGGGCGATTCCCGCGCTGGACGCCTTATAATCCCTAATGGCGTAAGATTGGGAGGCTGTATCCCAATCAATGCGATCTATGCGCGCGTTAAACACATAATCCCCGCTGGAATCCAACTCCCCCTTATCCTGATTCCAATAAGCTGATATCTCCTCCTCAAAGCCCCGCGGATTAAGATGGGGAAAGCGCTCTCTGTCCGCCCGCTCCCTCCCTAAAAAAGAGCTTAATAAATCCCTTAACTCCTCTTGTATAAGAAGGCGCTGTTTTTCATATACCAACTGCTCTTTTGCGGGCAGAACTTCAGCAATGAGCTGCTCTATATCCTCCGAATCCAAACTTAAATCCGGATATTTTTTTAAACAGCTCTCAAAAAGCCTGTGAACAGCCAGCCCTTTAAAAAGAGCTGGAGCCTCCCTATCCGCCAAAGTCTCCTCTTGAGCAAAAAACAGCTTTTCCGCGGCATACTTAAAAGGACAGTCCCTATAAACTCTCAAGCGGTGAGGAGACAGCTGTATCTCCGCTTTATGAAAAAAAGCCCGATCCTTATTTTGAAAGGAGCGCTTTAGAGCCAGCGCCTTGCCCTCCGCTCCCCCGCTCGAAGTTAAAATATGGCCTATATCCTTATGATTTCTTCGAATATCCCAGGAGGGCTGTTCCCTAATGTCCGCTCTTTGGGCTGAAAACAAAGATTCTGACAAGAAATACAATAGCCCCGGCGCTCTAATATCCCCTTTAAAATCATAAGAGGAAAAACTTAAATAAACCTCTTTATAGCTGGAGGACTGCAAGAGCCATAACAGGCTGTTTTCTTTTTCCCTCGGATCTTCAAATGGAAGGGGAAAGCCCAGGTCATTTAAAATGCTTTCTCTATCTGATTCCCTTAAAAAATGAAAGGAGGGGGCTTTAAGGGACTCTTCATCTAAGCCCATAACAAAGACATAAGAGCTTGTTAAAGATCGCAGGGCGTTAAAGCTCAAGCAGGAGATTCCCTTTTGATTTTCCGCCTCAATTTCCATTTCCAAGGCGGACAGATCAGACTCTAGAATCCTCAGCCAGGCGGAGGCTTTTAGATCTTCCTCCCCCGGGAGCTTTAAAAAAGCTTTTGACACTGTTTCAAACAAAAAATCGGGGGCTGATTTTGGCCAAAAAGACAAAGCCCATTCACAAAATTGCCGGCCGGGGAGAGGGCTGTCCGGGGCTCTGATTTTACTCTTAAACAAAAGCTTTTGCGCCAGCTTTCTCTCCGGGACATTAAAATAACAGGCTTTAAATTGAGAAAAGCTTGTTTTAGGCTCTTTAAAAAAATAAAACCGCTCCAAACTCTCAAAAGAAAAATATCCCAAATGAGCACGCAGGGCTGACAAAAAATATTGTATAGCCGGAAAATCAACAGCTCTGGCGCAAACAGATTTGTTAACCAGGATTTTCTCTTGAGCGCAATAAGCCCTTAAAGCCAGCCAATATTGCTCCATATCCGGAGCGATAATCGCAATATCCCGCGGAGAGGCTCCCGCTTTCAGCCATTTGCAAACCTGAGCGACAGCTTTTTGAATCTCCTCCAGCTGGGTCTCGCTTTTAACTTTAAAAATCCGCTGAGCCGAGACAGACTTCGAGCTAAGCCTTTTTTGACCTGAGATGATGCGTGATATGCCCGGAGGAGTTGCGACAGGCTGGGATATTGGCTTTTTTTGACAGAGGGAGTCTAAAGAGCTAATTTGATTGGCGGGCAATTCCTCCTCTAAGCTCTGATAAACATTAGAGGCTCCCTCTGACAACAGCTCACTCTCCAGCTCTGGGATCAAAATATGGACTTCCATGAGCCGGGACAGCTCTTGAAAAATATCTTTTTCACACAGATCAAAAGAAAACCCTAAATCCACAAACATTCTCTCTTTTTTAAAAGGCAGTTGATGGAGCGCCGGCAAATGGCTGGACAAAAGAGCTTTGGCGCCGGATTCATGCAAAATAGCTTTAGACTTTAAAACAGAAAAAAACTCCTGGCTTAAATTAAACCAGGGGCGCCAGGGAACAGGCTGGGTCCGGCTGTCAAACCACTCCGCAAACAAATCAGATTTTTCCTGATGAGACAAAACAGAAAAAAAAATATTAAAAAACTTAAAAAAGCTTTTTGAATTTTGCAGATTTTCAAACCCAGGCTTTTTGCGCTGGGAGCAAAACTCTGAAAACAGCTCTCTGACAAAAAGATCGGATGTAATATTTATATTCAAATCTAAAGAGCAAAGCGCCTCTTTGTAAAATTCACGGGCTCTCAGGACACAAAATCCCGGCAAAAAATCCCATTTGTCCAACAGCAAAGATTCCGCAAAGAGCTTTGTTTTTATATCAGAGACAATCAAACAATCTGTTTGAGGATTCAATTTAGACAGAAAAGGCCATCTGAGAGAGGGGTCTTTTATTTTAAGCGCTTGTAGCATAAAGCTTTGTCATTATAGCTTATATTGTCCGAATTTTAAAATTTCATATTTTTCTTTTTCCCGGCGGAGCGCTTTCGGCAGGCGCTTTTAAGCGATGGCAGACCTGTCCTTTCGCTAAAGCCATCCGCGGACAGAAGTGCCTGTTTTTCCTCCTTGGCCATACCCAAACTAAAGCCGTCCGCGGACAGGAGCGCCTGTTTTTCCTCCTTGGCCATACCTAAACTAAAACCAGCCACGGACAGGAGCGCCTGTTTTTCCTCTAAAAAAGAATGTTTCAGGACACAAATAATAACCCCGGTTATAAAATTTGAAATTGAGGCAAAGCCTTTTTGCGCCTTTGAGCAGGTTTTAAAGAGGCAACGACAGGCGTTTCCGATTAAAAAAAGCAGGTTGTGACAGCGCTCTATTTTTTGGATGGCGGGGCGGAGGGAGCGGGTGAGGTCTCAGCAACAGCTTTTTGAATGGCCGGCGGATTTGATTTTTTTAAGGCTGGCGCCGGAGCTGTTTTTTGCCGGGCGGCTTTTTTTAACTTAAGGGGCGCGGAGGCTTTTTGCTTAACCGCTGGAACTGCTTTCAGGCCAACTCCTTTTGTTTGAGAGGAGGGCTTTTTTTCTGCCGGCTTTTGTTTTGTTTTTGGCTGTTTTTTTAGCTCCTTTTTTGACTCCTCCTGGGGCGTTGATGGAGGCTGGCGGGCTAAAATTACTCCACAGGCTATGCGCTCGCCGGAATTTCCGGTGGGCTGGCTTTTCAAATCATCAGCCATCGCGTGAATGATGACAGAGCGGCCTAAAAATTTGCTCAGTTTGCCCGGAACTACAGCGGTGTATTTAGCCTGGCCTTTTGCGTTTGACTTCAAATTGCCTAAATCTCCCAGGTGCCTCTCTTTATCTTGAGGCCCTCCGTGTTTTTGGCGCCAGGGATTGAGGTGCGCCCCCGCTAAAAGGCCATTATTTTCGCAGATTCCAAACTCATGAACATGAAAGCCAAAGGTTTGATTGGCTTTCAGCCCGGAAACATTTGCGGTCACTTTAACTTTATATTTGTCTTCCTGCGCAAAAAAGGCCTCTCCCTTTATTTTTCCCCCTGGAGCGCTTTGGATTACAGCTTTTCCGGCGACAGAAGATTGGCCGCAACAGCTTTTTTTCTTTTTTCCGGCCCATGATTTTCCGGCGCAACAGCTTTTGCCTTTTTTGCCGGCCCACGATTTGCCGGCGCATGATTTTTTAGCTATGTAATGACAAGAGGAAATAAAAAACAGGCTAAAAACAAGATTTAATAAAAACAGAAAATTTTTGGACATTTTTCACTCCTTTTTTTGTGATATTTTAAACTTCGCGGGCCAGGCTCTCTCCGCTTTTTCTCCATTTTTTTGCCTCAGCCAAAGATTTTTGAGCCTAACCGGCTGGCCATTTTCATCCAGACTATAGGAGAAAACAAAAAATTTCAAGTTTTTTTTCATTCCTTACAAAATATTAGCCGGAGCGCTTTTTTAGGGCTGATGGAGCGGTTGAATTAGAGGGCGGATTAGCTATGAAAAACATTAGCCGGAGCGCTTTTTTAGGGCCTAAAATATTCTTTGTCAGAGACAAAACCTATGTTTTTTTAAGGCTCCAGCGCCACGGATGGCGCCGGTGGGCTTGAAAACATGGATGCTGGACCTTAAAAAGCCCTGGCTTTCCCTTTGAAAAAAATGTTTCAAGTCACGGGCAAGCGCTCAGCTTAAAAAAACATTATGCGGAGCGCTTTTTTAAGAGCCATAAGAATAGGCGCAAAAGCTCTCGCCTAAATACCGGCTTTAAAGAGTCCAAAGGCCTCCAAAAGCCTTTTTAGCAAATTGCGGACGGGCAAAGCTGGCGGTATGGATTTCCTCATTATAATAGCGAAAAGACAGCCCAGAGCTTTTCACTCTGTCCGGCTGAAAATCTTTTACGGGGTGAGGGCCTTTTGAGGCAAATAAAAAGGACCAATGGCCAGCAGGGTAAGTTAAATTGCTGTAATTGTAAAATCCGGCTGTGTCAAAAAGCCCTTGGCAAATTTTAAGCCTATTTTTTTGCCTTTCCAGCTCGTAAAAAGGGCTTTCCGCCTGAGCGGTGATAATGCCATCCTTTTTTAAGGCCCTGTGGGCTTTTTTATAAAAATCAGCTCCAAAGAGGACAGAGGAAGGGCCAATGGGATCGGAAGAGTCCACAATAATAATGTCAAAAGCGGATTCATGCTGGGCCACAAAATGAGCGCCATCTTCAATTCTAAGCTCCAGTTTCGGGCTGTCAAAAGCGACAGCTGTTTGTTTTAAATATTTTTTGCAGGCTTTTACAACCATAGAGTCAATCTCCGCCATTACACATCGCTCCAGGGAGCTGTGCCGGAGAGCCTCTCGAGCGGTCCCGCCATCGCCTCCTCCAATGATTAAAACATTTTTTGGCCGGGGATGGCTGAATAAAGGAACATGGGCTATCATTTCGTGATAGACAAACTCATCCCTCTCACAAGTCATCACAATGCCGTCATTGACAAGCATTCTGCCAAAGCCCTCTGTCTCAATGATTTTGACATTTTGATAGGCGCTGGTTTTGTCAAATAGGCTTTTTTTATATTTAAAGCTTATATTTAAAATATTTTTGTGATTTTCAGCCAGCCAAAGCGGTTTGTTTTTCATTATAGCGCTCTCAAATAGGCTCTGGCTGAACAAAGGAGGGAGTTTGTTTTTTCAAACTCTTTTCGTGAAAGCTTTTATAAGTGACATTGTATCCGCAGGCCAATGTTTGATAGAAAAAAGAGCTGGAGAAATAATCCGGAAAATCAAAAGCCTCTTGGGGCCGGCTGTGAGGCTCAAAAAAAATAAAGTCAAACCGGCCGGGACGAAAAACATTTAAAATTTTATGTGTTAAAATGGAGACGGATTTATCTTTAATGTTGGTTTCAAAACTGATGTAAAAAACCGGCTTTTCCGGCGTGATGTGCAAAACATAATACAGATCGCCTCGGACAGCGTTTAAGGAATATCCAAATGGATCAAAAAAATGCTCCTGTATCTCAAAGCCGTAAAAAGCTTTTTCCAGCTCTTTTTTCAGGCGGAAAATAGTTTGAGGGGAGCTGTCCTTTACTGTTTCTGATTCATAAATCAATATTTCCAAAGTTTGATCCCGCTCATCAGGGATAAAATCCGATTCACTGTGAAAAAGAAAAAAATGATGATCATGGAGAAGCCCAAAGCGATAAGCCTGGCCCGATATTTTTTGTCTGATTTTGCGCAAGTCCTTGGAAAAACAGCTTTTTTGAATTTGAGGAAAAAACTCATTTTTCCTCTGAAAAAAGCAAACCTCAATATTTGCGGGGGGAAAGCTTTTTAAAATTTTTATAAGGGATTTAGACAGCGCGGTCCGGCCGCAGGTTATGAGAATGAGCCGGCGCTTCCAAACCAGAAGGCTGGATTCCGACAGGATGTAAGAGTGAATGGAGGGAAATTTTGAGCGGGAGACGATCTCCGCCCCGCAGGATCGAGTCAGCTTTTCCCAAAAGCTTTCCGGCTGTTTAAATAAAGAGGGGCTGTCCGGGGTGAAAATGACTTCCATTTTTTTTTCTGATCCTTCAAACATAAGCCATCCGGTTTCATCTTAGGCCGCGTTCATGCAAACTGTTGCCTTTCCGCCTTCAAACATAAGCCATCCGGTTTCATTTTAGGCCCTTGGGGCACTGATTAGGCCCGATCAGCTGTTTGGCGCAAACAATCTTCCGGGCGCGCTTAGGGCGCTAATTGCCGCCGCCTCGCGGCTTGTTTTTTATATCAAACATAGGGATAGCCCCTCCCGTCACCTCCGGAAGCCGGCCATCCCACTTTTCCATTCTTTTATATTCAATTAAATGGGGATTTTCCTTTAAGGCTCTGGCCTCCCGGCGAATGGCGTCGGCTGTGGCCACGCTTTCAATTTTGATTTTTTCCGCCACGGCTTCAGCATCAGTGATTTTTTTTGTTTTTTCATTTTTAGCCTGAAGGGCTTGTTGCTCCGCCCGGACTTTCATTTCAATGGATTTATTAAACTCATCGGAAAAATCAAACTCTGTGATAGCCACATTGGCCACCATAAGGGATTGCTCGTCTAAGCCTTTTTTGTTTAAAGTTTTTTCCAAAAAAGAGCTTATTGTGAAAACAATTTGCTCTTTCACTTCCGGGCGCTTTTTAATCAACTCCTCAGCGGTATATCTGGCGGTGACAGCTTTAACACTCTCCTCAACAGCCGGTTTGAGCAAAATATGAGTGATTAAATCCTCAGATCCGATTTTTTGGTAAAGCTGGGACACTTCATTTAAAGAAAACTGAATAGAGACCACAGTTGTCACTGTTTGCAGATCTTTGGAGCTGGCGGAGGTTTTTTGGTTAAACTTCAGCAATTTAACGCTTATATATGTTACAGTAGTTCGAACAGGGGTTATAAAATGAAGCCCCTCGCTGAGAATATTTTTATGATCCACCTGCCCCCATATTTTTATGACGCCTAAATGTCCCACAGGAACAATCCTTATTGCGGCTATCAGAAATAAAATTCCGAGAATAATAAAAATATGCGGAATTAAGCCATGCTTTTCAAAAAAATCCCTCATAATATTCTCCTTTTTGCCCCCGGTGGATAAAATGGGCGGATAAAATTGCGCCTTTTCCGTTTTTACGCTCCTTTGGCTCAGCGCTGTGGACGGCGGAAATATCTATGGCTCCAACTCCAGCAGGGCAATAAAACAGCAAAATAACTGTTTTTTAAGCTGTTTTCAATAAAAAAGATTAAAGTGGATAAGTTAATTGCGCTTTTTTCATCTCAGTGGAAAAAAGGCTGAAAATATGGATAAAATCAAATTAAAAATTGAGCCAAAATATAGATCTATGGCCTGGCGCCGGCTCTTTCTCTTGAGCTTTCGGCGCACTTGAGCACACTGCAAACCGACAGAGAAAATCTAATCAACTGCCTCTTGAGCTTTCGGCGCATTTGAGCACACTGCAAACCGACAGAGAAAATCTAATCAACTGCCTCTTGAGCTTTCGGCGCACTTGAGCAAACCGCAAACCGGCAGGGAAAAGCTAATCAACTGCCTCTTGAGCTTTCGGCGCACTTGAGCACACTGCAAACCGACAGAGAAAATCTAATCAACTGCCTCTTGAGCTTTCGGCGCATTTGAGCACACTGCAAACCGACAGGGAAAATCTAATCAACTGCCTCTTGAGCTTTCGGCGCATTTGAGCAAACTGCAAACCGACAGGGAAAATCTAATCAACTGCCTCTTGAGCTTTCGGCGCATTTGAGCAAACTGCAAACCGACAGGGAAAATCTAATCAACTGCCCCTTGTATCCGTCACTGTCCCCCCGCCAAGTTGTGAAATTATCATATTCAAAAATTCCGGAAAATACTCCATTTTCCACTGATCCATTTAAAAACACTTTTCCCTTTTTATCCGCAAAAGCCAGAGTCACATGCTGTCCGCGGACAGCGCCGCCATAAGGCACAGCCTTCATTGTAAACTTCGCAATTTGACTATTGTCCACTTCGTAAATATGAATTCTCAAAAAAGAGCGCTCAGACACATCTAACTGCTGGGCAGTGGAGCGGGGATCAAACACGGCTGAGCCTTCAAACTCAACTTGTCCCGCCAGCCACAGCCCTCCTTTCAGGTTTTGGCTTTTTGAGCAATTTACAGCTTTCAGCTTTCCCGGATCTCTTGTGGTGGATAAAAACTTTTTAATTTCCGCATTAAACCTTTGCGCTTGGCTTGCGGGGCATTCCACCTTATTTAATTGTCCCCATTTTGGAGCAGGCTGAGAGGGCAAATTTTGCGGATCCGCCGGCGGGGGCTGTTGAGAATAAGGAGGAGCCTGTCCAGCGGGAGGAGCCTGTCCAGCAGGAGGCGTGAACAGCGAGTCGTAAAAGGAGTCACAGCCTAAAAGCAGTAAACTGGCCGGAAAAAGAAAAAACAGCCTCATTTCTATAATTTAATACATTTTTTAATGTTTTAGAAAAGCTTTTTTGATTTTTTATAAGCTGAGGCCGGCTCTCTTGACCTAAAGCCCATTATGGTCTTCAATTCTCCAGAGGCTCCAGCTTATTTTTAAAGGCTGGCTTTGCCACGGATGGCCAAAAGCGGGCGAGGGCCAGCCGCCCGCTAAGCTTGGACTCGGGAAAAACAGAGGCTCATAGCGCGCTTTAAGCTAGCTTTTAATGATAGGAAAAACAGTCCCCCAGACTCCTTTTCTTATTATAAGCGCTATGAAAAACAGGTATTTTATCCGTTCCCGAATCGCAGAGAAGAAATTTAGGGAGATTGTTGGGCTGTTTTTCAGCCGATCTGACACTGTAAAATTAGGAGAAAATGAGGCCATTAGCCACAAAACTTCAAAGCAAAGAGTTGGATGAGAAGGCCGTCCATTATGGCCTGTCTGCTGAAACTCTTATGGACTCTGCCGGCTTTAAAGCCTCTGAATGGCTTTTAAAGACATTTCCTCCTCCCCATTCTTTCAGCATTTTGTGCGGGCCGGGGCACAACGGAGGGGATGGCTTAACGGCGGGCTTTTATTTAAAAAAAGCCGGCCGGGAAGTGGAGCTTTTTGCCTGTGAAAGCTCTAACGATTTGTTTAACAAGAAAAAGAAAAGCATTCAATCTTTAAAGCTCAAGGTCAAAAGCTTTGACAGATGGATGGCTCAAAAAGGCTGTGTGATTGTTGATGCTCTGTTTGGAATAGGGCTGGATCGGCCTCTGGAAGGGCCATTTCAAGATCTGGTTTCTAAAATCAACAAATCAAAAAACCCTGTTGTGGCCATAGACACTCCCTCTGGGCTTTGCGCTGGGACAGGGCAGGTTTTAGGCTCAGCCGCTCAAGCGGATTACACTTTATCTTTTGCTTTAGCTAAGCCGGGATTTTATTTGGGCGAGGGGGGGCGGCTTTGCGGAAAAATTCTTGTTTTTCCCATTGGCTTTCCTTCAGAGCTTTTGAGCCAGGTCTGCTGTTCGGTCTATTTGATTCAAAAAAAGCACGCGAGCTCTTTTCTGCCCGTTTACAAAGACACAGCCAACAAAACCGATAGAGGCTGGTCGCTTATTGCCGCCGGAAGACAGGGGATGTGGGGATGCGGCCTGCTGGCTTGCCAAGCTGCTTACGCTGTGGGGAGCGGTTATGTGACATGGGCCAGCTCCAGCTATCCCTATAAAAAAAGCCTGAAAATACCGGAGGCCCTGCTCAGCCGGTTGGGCGAAAAACAGCTTTTTGACAAAAAAACAGCTATCGGGGCCGGCCCAGGATTAGGCTTTTCAAATGAGGCGAGGCGCTTTATTTTAAAATTAAAAAATTTACAGCTCCCTGTTGTTTTGGACGCGGACGCTTTAACTGTCATCTCCAAACAAAAAGAGCCGGCTTTAAATAAAAATTTTTTGCTCACGCCTCACACAGGAGAGCTTTCCCGCCTGCTCAACATTCCCTCTCAAAAAATTGACAGAGACCGCTTGCTTTTCGCAAAACAGGGAGCTGTAAAATATAATTCCTGGCTTTTGCTCAAAGGCTTTCTGCCCGTTTTATCTGATGGGAAAAAACAATGGATCATTCAAGCCGGAAATTCCGCTTTAGGGAAAGCGGGAACAGGGGATGTTTTAACAGGGCTTATCACAGGGCTTATGGCCCAGGGCCTGTCTGTGTTTCAAGCGGGCGCTTTGGGGGCTGTTCTTCAGGGAGAGACAGCTCTGCGATGGATCAATCAAGGCAAAGACAGCAATTCTTTTTCCGCCAGTGAAATTATAAAAGAGCTTCCCTTTGCAATGTCAGATTTGAGGGCCGGCGCCTGATCCGCTTTTTCATCTCAGCCCCGTGAATAGGCCAAGAGAGCCAGCTCAATTTAAAATTTTAAGCCGGCGCGCTTATTCAAGGCCGGAATCGCCTCGCTTAAATGCGGAAGTCAGGAATAACCCCGCTTATAAAAACTCAAAATAAGCCGGTGAAATTTTGGGCCTTTTTTATATGAGCTGTTGGCCTCAGCGGCTATTTCGAATCCCAGGCCCATCAAGCCTCGCCAGGATTAAGAGCAAAGCCTTTCAATAGCGGAAACCTCTTTGACCAGCTTTTTTGTGAGATTTTCCCGCCCATTTTTTGTGACTAAAATATCATCCTCAATTCTCAGCCCCAAGCCTCTTAAATCTTTTCCAGCTTTTTTGTCCCGCCGGGAGATATATATGCCAGGCTCAATAGTTAAAACCATGCCCGGCTTTAAAATAGGATCCTCTGTTTTGTGAAAAGGGACATCATGAACATCCAGCCCCAGCAAATGGCCCACAGAGTGGGGGCAGTATTTCATATAAGATTTTTTAAGCCAATTCTCCTCAAAAGAGCCTTTTAAAAATTTTAACTCCATTAAAATATCCGTTATCCCCTCCCGCATTTTTTGGTTAATATGGCGCAGCGAGACTCCCGGCCGAACCTCTTGGATTAAGCTTTTTTGCAGACAGAGAAGCCGGTTGTAAAGATTTTTTTGATTCTGAGTGAATTTGCCGCTGACTGGATAAACGCGGGTAATATCTGAGCTGTAATAATGCTTTTCAGCCCCCGCGTCTAAAAGCAGAAGCTCCCCCTTTTTGCAAATAGAATTATTTTTTGAATAATGAAGAACCGTGGCATTCGCGCCGCAAGCGACAATTCCCCCATAAGCCTCCCGGGAAGAGCCTTTTCCCATAATGGATTTTATAAAAACGCCGTGCAAAGCTCTTTCGCTAATGCCGGGCTTTAAAGCCTTTGCCACTTGCTCATGGGCATAAACGCTAATCGCCACAGCCTCTTTCATGCGGGAGATTTCTCTCTGGCCTTTGATTTGCCTTAATCGCCGCAAAAACTCTTTTGCCGATTCAAAATGAGCTTTAAAGGATTTTAGCTTTCGATCAAAAAAGGGATTTAAAGGGCTGTAAAAAAGTTTGGATTTTCCTTTTAACAGCCGTTTTAAATTTTTATCCAGCTCAGATAAAGGATAAACCTCATCCATCAAAAACCTTTTTTTGATTTCCGCTGTTGTGTATATAGGCCCCTCCCATAGCTCTTTAACAGGATCTTTGTCAGCGGAAAATAAAACAGAGCGGCCGGCGGGAAACAGCAAAAATAAAGAGCCGGGCTGGTCAAAACCGGTCAGATAATAAAAATTGCTCTCTTGGCGATACGGGTATTTGACATCCATCTGCCTAAAATATTCTGGAGCGCTCCCTAAAATTAAAGCGCTGTTTTTAGGAAGAGCTTTGGCTGTTTGGATTCTTTTTTCTTTAAACCATTTCATAACTCAGCAGGGGGAGGCGGGAAAGCTTTTATTTTTATATCGCATTCTGCTTGAATTTGCAAGCTCTCATTTTTTATTATGCTTATGGAGTTTAAAATGGGAGGATCAATAAACTCCCACGCCAAGCAAAGAGCGCCCGGCTATATGCTTAAACCAAGCCCAATCCCTCTTATTTTCTCCACTCCCGCGAGCTCTCGTAAAGCTCCGGCAAAACCTTCGGCCAGCTCGTGCCTCTTAACTCATCTAATTTGTCCATGCTGTGGATAAAATCACCCCTCCATTTAGCCAATTCATCTTCAGAATATTTAATGGATCTCATGTATTTGACATAGCTGTCCAAAATCCGGCCGGCCCGCTCTGTCTTTTTTTCCCAACTGACATTACAGCTGGCTCCAAAATGAGCGGGCCAGTTAAAATCGCGCCACTTGCGCTTATAGGCGCTAAACCGCTCCTCTATCCTCTCTTTAAAGCTCTCCTCCAAAATGTTAGTATTCAAATAATGCGGCTTATGCGCGGGATGGGGACTCATTAAAGCCCAATCGCTCCCTGTATTAATTCGTGTAAAGTTGCCTCTCATAAAATATTCAATCATTTCCGGAAGATGCCAAATATTTAAAAGACTGATAGTGGCCGCAATATGCAAAACAAAGCTCCCTTCCGCCTGATTAAGCCAAAACAAATTTTTTTCAATATTATTCCATTTGCTGGGATACCTGATTAAATCATTAACTTCCTTAATTCCATCAATGCTTATTCCTATAGTCACTTTTTTAAAGCTCTTCCAAACGCTCCTTGCTTTAGGAGGAATAACAGTGATGTTGCTATTGTATTTAAGCATGATGTATTTAGCTATGCCTTTCTCTATGCATTGCTCCAAAAAATCATAATGCCTGGCAATTAAAAGAGGCTCTCCGCCGGCAATATAAATCCGGCGCAAACCAGTAATATTTTTTTCTATTTGTCTCCATAAATGAGCATTTTCACTCCACTCATATATATTGCTCTTTGTTTTCAGCCTTCCTTTTTTATCAGAAACAAGCTGTATCTTCTCTCCACTGTCAGTAAAATATTTATACCCCCATATTTTATTGTGATCGTCATACCATTGATTGCTGTCAGTTGGCCCGCACATCACACATTTTAAGTTGCAGTGATTGCCAAAGCGAATATCCATAGAGGAGGGAAAGCCTTTGAAAGGCAGGCGGCCATCCTCCAGTGTCATTGTTTTGGCTTTCAAATAACTGGGATAACTATCCGGCTCAATAATTTTGGCCAGAATGTCTCTCTCGTATATATTTCTGGAAGGCATGTCAATCTCATGCTCTCGTTTACACCGCACACACTCTTCCGGCCACTTTCCCTCTAGCATCCTTTTCCGGATGGCTCTCATCATATCGCTGTTGATAACATCCCGCCAGCTCGCCCGGCTGACATGAAACGGGCGGCCCTCCTGATCCTTTAAAATCCCTCTGTTTTTGCTGACATTGCTATGGCAACATAGCCGATAATAGCCATTTCCCTTAATGCTGATATGGGACCAGGGCAAAGGGCACCATGAGTCTGGCGCCCCTTTATTGCTTTCCCTATTTTTATGATAATCTCTCATCTTTTTAGATTTATGGCGCCTTAAGGGGCCTATTTCTAATGATTTTTAAAATAACACATATAAATTATCTTGTCTATAATTAAATCTAAACTCACATTCTTTTAAATGCAAATAGAATGTTCTTTTATCCAATTTGAATCGTCCTTAAAAAATGGACAATTTACTTGGAATAGCTTTGTTCATAAATCAATAGACTCTTATTGTCAAGACTGGAGTGAATTCGTCTTGTATTATAAAAGCCTTTAATAGAGTTAAAGCATTCTTTTTTGATCTCTTCCAAAACAAGCCCTTTTGAATTGATTCTGTTTATCAATTTCACTTTCAAAGTCTTGGATCGTCCTCGAAAAATGGACAGTTCACTTGGAATAACCCTGTTCATAAATCAATGGGCTTTTATTGTCAAGGCTAGAGTGTAAACTGTCCATAAATTTCAACTCTCAATAAAGTTAGTTAAGGCTCTTCTTAGGCCAGTTCTCTTCTAAAGTGATTTTTATAGCTTTGTCAGGCAAATTTATCGCCTTCTCATATGAGTATTTATTCACCCATTTGTGTTTTTTGTTAAAAAAATAATCTCCATTTTGAACCAGATAATGCGGATAAAAGCTTGGCTCATGGTGACTTTCGGGGCGCATGATAACAAATACTTCTTTTGGAAAATGGATAGCTAAAAAACCGGCCAAGTGATGCAACTCTTTTAAATATCTGAATCTGATTTGTTTCTTTGAGTCAAGTCCTTTGATAAAGAGCGCTGATGGGACGCCTTTTTGAATCTGTCGGGCTATGGAGAGTCGCAAACTTTCCTGACTCTCTATTTTGGAATAAAGTGATTTTTTTCTGTATTTTACGCGAAGAAAACTGAAATGCGCCAATATTAAGAGCCATCCGGCAAACATCACACAAAACAAAAGCTTGATTTGCCGCTGTCGAATATTGCTAATAATACAAACCAGCAAAACAACAAGCGCTGGAATAGCCCATATCATTCGAGTCCAGTAAAAATGGTTGGGCAGAGCGGAAAAAGGGGATAAAATGATGAGCGCAAAAGAAAAATGCGCTATCAATAAAAAATAACGGTTTTTATCTATCAAGCATAAGGAAACCAGCAGGAGAGCAACAAAAAACAGCAAACTAAAATAAAGCCAATAATCCCCTAAGGATATAAAATGAGCGGGAATGAGCGCATAATCTAAATATCTGGGCAGATGATCTAAAACAGTGAAAACATCCACAGCCATAAAGCCTTCAGAAGGCGCTTTATAAATTAAAAATCTAAACACACAATAAATCACAGAAGGGGCAATTAATAGCATATAAGAGCGGCGAATCTTTTTATATAAGGCAAAATCATAGATAATAAAAACTATAGGAAAAACAAAACTTCCCTCATGGCTTAAGATGCCCAAAATGGATAGAAGAAAAAGAGCTGTGGGCCATGATTTTTTGCCCAGCTTGCCTTTTCGGACAGCTAAAAGTCCTCCTATCAAGATGGCCAACGGAAAAAAATACTTAAAAACATGAGAAATTTTAGTGGCCATGTTAATCACAGAGTAATGGCTGATCAAACAACATCCGCCAATAAGCGCCAGAAAATAATTTTTGCTGATTTCCTTTATCAAATAGAATAACAGCATTCCGGAAATCATGACTAAAACCGCCCCTAGACACTGAAAGGGCCATGCCACAGATCCAAATATATGTCCAAAAAGAGAAAAAATCACAACAAAAGACAGCGGCCGATACTGCTCTCCGCCGTGATGGGTATGTGTAAAAATATGCAGCCAATAATTCAGGCTGAGCGCGTCCGCGCTCACAGCGGGAGGGAACAGCATCAGGCCATCTCCTGCTATGGGAATATGGTCCAGATAAAACGCCCATAAAAATATTAGGCTGGCTATTATCAGAAAAGCCGTTTTATCTTTGTCATTATTGGGAATTAGCCAAATTTTCTTGTTTATCCTCCCCGCCCAGCCGACAATTAAGAGGCCGCAAATTATCAGCGCCACTTCAAAAAATATTTTCACTGTCTCTTGAGCGCTCACAGGAGCTATAACAGCCTGCCTGAATACAAGCAAAGGAGCGGATACAACAGCTATGGAAAAAGCTATAGAATAGGCTTTTTTGATCTTGATTGTTTTTGAAAAAGCTGTTGCCGCCAAGGCGCTAAGAAGAAAAAAATACATGAAGTATCTAAAATATATATAGCTGGGCTTTTGCCCGCTGGTTATGTGAAAAATAATCCCTTCAGAGGAAATAAACTCTAAAAAATAAATATGAAAAGACAGAGCTATGATACAAAAAGGCGCCCAATAAAGAGATCTAATCAGAGTTTGCCCTGTGGGAATATACGGCTTAAAAAGACTCATTGACAGTCCTTTCAATATAGTGTAGCTTTAAAAAAATGGCAAGGGCTTTTACTTTTTAAAATGAGGCGCTTAATGAGCCTTTTAGCTTTTTATGACAGATCTGGAAAATAGGAATCACAAAAAGGCTATGTTGGATTTTAAACAAGCGGAAATTGAATTAACCAGCCACTGCAATGCGGCTTGTCCAGGATGCAAAAGAACCCAGCTTTTAATAAAAAAACAGCCTTTTCCCTTAGCTCATTTAGATGAGCAAATTCTTTTCAGCTGTTTTTCAAAAATTAATCTGAAAAATTTTGCCCTAAAGCTTTACGGAGCGCTGGGAGATCCGCTCCTGCATCCCAAAATATTAGATGTTATTGAATGGTTTTTAGAGCGGGATGCGAAAATTATAATTTCAACAAACGGCTCTTTGCGATCCGAGAGCTGGTGGAGAAGTTTAGGCCATCTCAGCGCAAAAACACAAAGATTAAATGTAGCCTTTGCCGTTGACGGCTTAGAGGACACAAACCCTATATACAGGGTGAAAACAAATTTTGAGATTATATCCAGAAACATGCGGGCTTATGCTTTAGCAAAAGGGCTGGGTGAATGGGTTTTTATCGAATTTGATCATAACATTCATCAAAAAGATCAGGCGAGAAAAATGGCCCAATCTATGGGCCTTGATTTTTATGTCAAAAGGGCCACCAGAAATATCAAAGACTTAAAACTCACACACAAAAATAATTTATCCCAGAAAATTCAAACCATCAGCACAAAAAACTCCACTCCTCATAGAGAAGCCGGCCTTTACAACAAAATAACAAACAATCAAATATCCGTTTATGATCCTCATTCCATAAATTGCACATTTTATCATGGGAAAAAATTTTTTATAGCTTGTGATGGCACAGTGTGGCCCTGCTGTTATTTATGGGATGAATATTTGAAAAAGGAAAATTTTTATAAGACAGTGAGCAAACATTGTCCCGCAAAGGGCTGGAATTCCATTTATGAAAATGATTTAGAAAATATATTTTCCAATGTTTTTTATATGTCCATCTCTGATCTATGGAAAGAGACCAGCTTGAGATTTGAAAAAAGATGTTATAAATCCTGCGGCGCAAAAGGGCTTTTAAGGGATAGTTTTTCTAAACAGTGAGAATGTTTCAGGTTATGAATAATAACCCAGCTCAAAATGCCCGCTCATTCCCGTTTTGAAAAAATTATTTTTGCGCTTCCGGCTTATGCTGTCTGTTTTTTTTTAATAGCCCCCTTTTTTTTGTTTTGCCTTCGTCTAAACGCTCCGGCTTGGCCGCTACAGGATTCATTTTTTTCTGTATTCTCTATGACCTTGCTTCAAGCGGGAGTCTCAACAGCTCTCAGCCTGTTTTTTGGCCTATTAGGCAGTCGAGGCCTTTTGGCTCTCGCAAAGAGAGGCTATTTTTTTGTGATGGAGGGGATTGTTCTGCTCCCCGCTCTTCTCCCTCCCCTTCTGCTTGTGCTGTCCCTAACGCATCTGACAGAAAAAATCACTCCTTTTCCTTTTGGCCTGACAGCTTTGATTGCAGCTCAAACCCTCACTTACACCGGGCTTTGCTCTGTGGCTTTTGCCCGCTGTCTTTTAAAGGAGGCCCCTCATCTCAGCGAATGGGCATATCTTCAGGACAGCTCCGCCGGCCTTTTTTTAAAAGCCCTGCTGTCAACTGTTTTGCGAAAGGATATAAAAATCCTGGCCATTTTGGTTTTTTCATCCAGCTTCGCCAGCCTAAGCCTTCCTCTTTTAGCGGGAGCCAATCCCTCTTTCAGTCTGGAGTTTTTTATTTATGAGAATTTAAAGGATCCTCAGCTCTGGCCTCAAGCTTTCAGTTTGATTTTATTTCAGAGCCTTTTTATTTTTTTGATTTGCTGGAAAGCCTTTTCCGGCCGTTTCGCCTCTGATTTTAAGCTGGATTTCAAAAAAATTTATCTTCTTCCGCAAATCCTGTTTTTAGCTATTCCTTTAGGAGCTGTGTTTTGCGCTTTAGGAGGCTTATTTTTTATTTCAGACAGCCGTGCGCTGGCGCGGCTATTTTCCTTAAAATCTTTGATTTTATCCTCCAGCTTAAAATCTTTGCTCATTGGCGTTAGCGCCGGGGCTTTAATTTTACTGCTCCTTATCCTCATGGCTTTGTCTTTTCAAAATTTAAAAGCCAGAAAATTTATCGCCTCTTTCGCGCCGCCGGGGGTGAGCTTTATGGGATTTGCTTTTTTGATTCTGCCTTTTTATGGGGAGGGGGCGGTTTTAATGAAATGGATAGGAGGATTAAGCCTTTTGCTTTTCCCTTTGATTTATCGCTTTCAGGGGGAAAGGGCTTTGGAGAGGCTTTCTGATCAAGTGGAGACCGCTCGATTTTTAGGAGCGGGATGGGGGTTAATTTTTCGTGATATTCTTTGGCCGCAAAGCCGCAGCGCGTTTTTTTTGTGCGCCGGCCTCGCCGGATTTTGGGCTTGCGGCGATTTTTCCTACAGCTTAATTGTCTCCAGCGGGCATTGGAGTTTATCCCTTTTGGTGTATGATCTTTTTTCCTCTTATCGGCTGGATGAGGCTATTTTGCTCAGTTGGCTGTTGCTGTTTTTGAGTTTTTCTGTTTTTCTGTTTTGGCTGGGAGTCAGTTTTGTCTTTAGTAAAAAATTTATTTTATAAAGCGGGCGCTTTTCAATTAAATATCCCTCAATGGGCTTTGTCAGATCAAGGGGTGATGGCCTTGACAGGGGCTTCGGGGAGCGGCAAAACCACAGCCCTTAAAATTCTCTGCGGCCTTCTCCCCTGTCCCGGCCTCTCCTGGGATTTTCAGGGACAAGATATGACCAGCCTCCCCCCCTCAAAGAGACGGCTGGGGGTGTGTTTTCAAGATTTGCGGCTGTTTCCGCATTGGACAGCCCGGCAAAATATTTTGTTTGCTGTTCAGGCTCGGGGGCTTTGCAAATCGGATAAAAGCGCGGAGTTTGAGGAGATTGTCTCTTTTTTAGGGATAGATCATGTTTTAGATCAGGGCATAGATCATCTGTCCGGAGGGGAAAAACAAAGAGTGGCTCTGGCCAGGGCTTTAATCACTCAGCCCCTCTTTCTTTTTTTGGATGAGCCTTTTTCTTATTTAGATGAGGCGAATAAAGACAAAGCCCGCCATTTAACTTTGGAGATTGTTAAAAAATACTCCATCCCCCTGCTTTTGATATCCCATGACACAGGGGATTTGAATGATTTAGCCGATGAGGCCTTTTATTTGGAGAAGGGGCAAATCCACAAGCTCTATTAGCTGTGTATATGCGTTTTGTCTGCGGGCCATAAGCGCCAGCCGGCTGGCGCTAAAATTTTGTCTGCGCGGGCCGGCCATAAGCTTAAAACTTCAAAACAGCTTGAGCGATGGAATCTCTGTCCAAGCCAAAACGCCGATACAGATCAAGAGCTTTATAGGCGCTTTGCCCAAATCCTCCCCGAACAGCCAAACATTTTATTTTTGAAATTTTTGAGCCAGCCTCTGTTAAGGCTAACACAAGCCGCTCAGCCATCCCTCCCTTAATTTGATGCTCCTCCACAGTCAAAAGCCGCCCCTCACAAACATTCAGCCAATGGGAAATAGCCTCAATATCCGGATCGCTCACACAAGGGCTGTTGAGGACAACAGCCCCTCTCCCCCCGCTTTTTAAATCCTCACCGGCGAGCAAGGCCTCTTGAATGAGAGAGCCGCAGGCGACAATCAAAACAGGAGACAGCCCTTTAGAGCCATCAAACAAAATTTGCGCTGAATTTAAACAATAAGAGGGCGCTCCAAAAGACTGGGGAAAAGCCTCCCTCCCTAAAAAAAAGATTTGGCTTTTAGGAACACGCCCTAATTTCCGGTCTTTATAAAATTCATCCACCGATTGAGAAACCAGATGATAAGCCTCTTCAGAGCAGGTTAAGGCATAAACCTTTGTATGGGGAAGAGAGCTGGTTTTTGCAAAATAGGAGAGGGCCTGATGAGAGGCTCCGTCAGCGGCGTCCTGAAAGCCGCTGTGGGAAAAGACCCCTATCACACCAGCTTGAGACAAGGCTGACATAATGAGCGGCAAACTGCCTTTAGTGACAGCAAATTGCGCAAAAGTGTCTATCACCGGAACAAAACCCTGCTTAGAGAAGCCCACAGCCGCGCTAATCATATTGGCCTCAGCCACCCCCACATCAAAAGAATGCTCCGGAAACTCCTTTCTAAAAGGGGCTAATCCTGTTGAGCCATAAAGATCGGAGCTGATGGACACCAAAGGGACGCCTTTTCTCTTTTGCTCTATCAAAGCTTTGGAAATGCCCGCTTGAGTTTTTTTTAACAAAGGCTTTGGAGGAAGAGGCTTTTTTTTATGAGAGGATATAAGCTCCTCACACCAGCTTAAAATCTCCTTTGGCGGATGATCGCCCCCGTAGATCTCTTGGATAAAATCTAAAAGATCCGCCGGATCTTTTAAAGGGAAGCCATGCCCTCCCGATGGATCCTCCATAGTTTTTTTGACGCCAAAGCCTTTGCGGGTTTTAAAAATCAAGGCGGAAGGCTTTGTGGGGTTTCTTTGAGCGGTTTCCAGCCCCTTTTGGATGGAGTGAAGCGCTGTTTTTAAATCATTTCCATCGGAGATAAAAGAGCTGTCCCACCCCAGAGGCGACAAGCTTTTGAAAAAAGCCTCTAAAGAGAAACTGCCCTCATCAATCCGGCCCGTCAGCTTTGTATTGTTGTCGCTGATGATGAGCAAAAAAGGATTGATCTGATTTTTTTTCGCAAAACCGGCAATGGCGCTTAAAGCCTCCTTAGCCTCTCCCTCCATGCAGGCTCCGTCACTTAAAGCGGAAATGGTTATTCTGTCATTCCCCAGAAGCCTGTCGGCCATAGCCAAGCCTTGAGCTTGAGCCAAAGTTGAGCCTAGAGGCCCATTGCTCAAATAAACCCCTTGCGGAAAAAGATGGGCCTCCCCATGCCCTGTGAGAAAACTGCCTATGGAGCGGAATTTTTTTAAGCTCTCCAATGTCACATTGGCCCATCCATAATTGGCCTTTAAGGCGTATAAGCCGTTTTCACAGTGGCCGGCGTCGTTAATCAGATGAAACAGCTCAAACCAATTTTTAGATTTTTTGTTGGCTGTATCAAACAAGAGGGCGTGCAGTGAGGACATAATTTCCGCAAAGGCTGAGGGGCCTCCCCAGTGGCTGGCGGCTCCTCCTAAACCAGCGGACATATTCATACAGGCTAATAAAGCGCGCGTGGCTTTGGGATCAGCCAAATAAAAAATATCCCCTTTGGAATCCTTAAGAGAGACATAAAATTGAGGCTTGGAGCGAGGCTGTGGGGCTAAAGCCGGGCTGGGAGTGATATTTTTAAGCGGAGGATGAGGCATAATTCCCTCTTACCTTTAGTCCAAGAGAGGGTCAAGACAGATCCTATTTGGTGAGATCCTCCGTGGAAAAATCCCCCGCTGAGCTTCCCTCCCCGCCAAGGGTTAAGACACAAAATATTAACCGGAGCGTTTTGCAGGCTGAGCTTCCCCCCGCGCCAAGGGTTAAGACTGCCCTTGCGCCTTGCCGGCGCTATCCGCGGAAGCTTCCCCCCGCGCCAAGAGTTAGACAGATCCTCCAGTCTGGTTTTTTCCAGAGTCCGATCTTATATTTATCGGGACGGGCGGCTGGCCCGCTTTTTGTCATCAGGGGAGCGGCAAGCTTCAAAGATAAAATCAAACTTTGGATCGTCCTCGAAAAATGGAAGATCAGATAATTTGGCTCATGGCGCCTTAAGCTAGCTTTTAATGTAGCTAACTTATTATAAGCGCTATGAAAAACAAGTATTTTATCCGTTCCCGAATCGCAGAGAGGAAATTTAGGGAGATTATGGGGCTGTTTTTCAGCGATTGTCTCAAAACTGAAACCGGCAACCAGCTAATCTTTTGTGATTACCTGAAAGCCGTCAGAGGAAAATTGAAACAGGCTGGCCGGCAGTTTTTTTGCCAAAGGCTTTGAAATTTTATATTTCTGCCAATTATTTAAGTTTTTCCAAATGAGGCGAATCTCAGAGATATGAGGGCTGATTTTTACGAAAATGCCGGTTAAGCCCTCAATTTCCTTTTTGGCTGTCAACTGCAAAACATAATCCTGATTGGTTTTTTTGGTTTGTTTTATAAGAAAATGATCAAAAAAATCTTTTTCATTAAAAAAGCTGGTTAATATTTGAATGCGAGACGGATTTTTTAATTGAAAAACCGCATTTTCTCTGATATCCGCCTGATGCCATAAAGCCATCCCGTCAAAAATTGTCAGGGAAGAGGGATTTCCCTCCAACTTTAAATAAAACTTGTCCCCTTTGATATTTAAGAGGCCGGCGCTTTTTAATCGAGCGCCAACAGCGGACAAAAAAATTTCCTGCTCTATTTGAATCTGAAGAGCTTTTAAGCTGTATCTTTTAAAAGCTTTTTTTAAAGCTTGCCGGGCCTTTTGATTTAAAGAAGCAGGAGTCTGAGCTGGCGGCGGGGCTTGAGCTGGCGGCGGGGCTTGAGCTGGCGGCGGGGCTTGAGCTGGCGGCGGGGCTTGAGCAGGCGGCGGGGCTTGAGCAAGCGGCTGAGTTTGAGCAGGCGGCGGGGCTTGAGCAAGCGGCTGAGTTTGAGCGATGAGGCTGAAACCCATAACAAAAAAAATAATTTTCATAACTTACGCCACTATAACAGAGTCTGTTTTGAACATACACGGGCTGAACTTAAATTTTCACAGTTTTTTATTTCTATAAAAAAACCTGGCTTTTTCTGCCCGGCGGGGCTTATTTTAGGTTTGGCTCATGACAACTTAAGCTCTGTTTGATAGAGGTTAAGCTGTTGAAATGACTGTAAAAAACAAGTATTTTCTCCGCTCAAGAATTTCTGAGCCTAAATTTAGGGAAATTGCGGCGCAATCAAAACTAACTAAAGCAAATCAAGCTTTTCCGCTCTTTTGCTTTTTGTCTTTAATCTTTTCCATAATAAATAAGGCGATAAGCATTATAGCATCCTCTTCCATTATATCGCTATTAAGCCTTAAATCCACAAGCTTTTCTTTTCCACTTTCCTTTACCCAATCTGAACATTTTATAAAAATTTGAGAATCAGTCTGGCCCTTAAAATCATTTTTTAAAAGCTCACAATACTTTTCCAAATAGACCGTTGTTTTATGATTTTTCAATAGGTTATAGCCCTGTTCGGTTATTTGTTTGGGAGACGCGGTCCTCACAAATGGGCTGGGTATAATCTTTTTCGCCACTAAAGCGCCTTGTATAAACGCTAAAGCGCTCTTTATGTCATCTATTTTTTTTAGCGGTCTAAGAGAAAAGGTTATATAACCCAGCCAAACAATCAAAAGCAATGTTTTGACAGAAACAGCGTCTTCTGAATTTAATAACTTTAACCACTCCATAGCAAAATATAATAACGCGTCGATCTCGGAAAGTCAAGCTTTTTTCCGGCAAAATCCCCCACAAAAAAAGGACGGAGTCACCCCCCGGATCTGATTCGCCACAGCCTGTCTTTTTTTAAAAGAGCTGTTTTCCATACCGGCTTATTTTGATCATCCCTGCGGGGCGGGTCCAGCCAAGCGGGAATTTTGTATTTGTGTCAAACCTCGCTTCCCTAAAATATGCGGAGGGGAAATCCGCTCCAGCCAAATTCGCCCCAGCAAAATTAGCTCCCTCTAAATCCGCTCCAAACAAATTAGCCCCCCTCAAATCCACCTTCTCCAAATTTGCTATGTTAGCTGTTATGTGTATAAGTCCGCAAAAAATTTGCTTTTTCCGGACGGCGGGGATGAGCTTTTGAATAAAGCTGGACTTTTTAGGCTATCGTGATAGGATTGCGGGAAAATGAGAAGAGGCAGGATATAAAAAGAAGACGGCAAGCCTCTACACAATCGCTCAAGTTGCGGGAAAATGAGATACATCCTATATAAAAGGGAAGAAAACAACGGGGCAAAAATCCCGCGCCTATTAAAAATTGCGGCGCTTTTAGCCTTATTGCCCTTAGCTTGCGGGGATGGCGGGAATACTCGCTCCAGATCTGAAAGGGGGCAGGGCTTTCGCTCAAAAATTCAAGATTTGAGAGAGAGGATAAAACAAGAGAGTCAAAAAGGGCCTCAATGCTCTAATGAGAAGATTGAAAAATTAAACCAAGAAATAAGCGCTCTTATCGCCCAAAAAGGGAATCAGCCGCGCCGGGGGCAAAGGGGCCGGCGGGGGGGCAAAGCTGAGACAAAATCTCACGCTCCGCGAGACAAATCTAAGCCGGCCAGCCACACTAACAGAGACAGATCAGGCAAAAGAGATTTTGAGCGAATCACAAAATGCCCGGAATAAAGCGCAATGAGGCAATGAGGCGGCTAAAAATCTCCGCTCCCCTAAAAAATCGGCTTTATTTGATAATTTTTTTTAAAAAAATCTAAAAATTTTCCGAAAAGAAAAGCATGAGGCTCGCTCTTCTATTTTCTCTCATGTTTTTATTATCCTGCCATAATAGAGTGTTTTTTAAAAGCATTGGCCAGGAGCACAGCCGGCTGGCCGGCTTTTTGTCCGGAACAACACATAAAGAGGACTTCATTTTGAGGGAAAAACAATCTTTGATAGACATTTTAATTTCGGCAGACACCTCCGCATCCATGTTCCACCACTTAAACCAGCTGGGCCACTCCCTATCCGACTTATTGTCTGTTATTTCTCATTATCATTGGCAAATTGGCATAACTTCCGCCGATCACGGCGATCACGAAAACCCTTTAGGCCAGCAGGAGAGCTGGCGAGAGCATGTCTCTCAGACGGGGCGGTTTGGCGGCTTAATGAATTTAGAGGATGGAAATCATATTCTGTCATTAAAAATTTTAACCCCTAAAGTCGAAAACTATGAGCATATTTTTGGACAGAGCTTGTCCCACAGCTCTTTCGGAGACTGCCATCGCCCGCCTTATTGCCATCCTCCTTTAGAACAGCCCCTTCGCTCTTTAAAATCAGCCATGGAGAGGGCTTGGCTGGACAACAAATCCTTTTTTCGCCCCCAAGCGGATTTGATCTCTTTGATTATCACCAATGAGGAGGAAAGGGCGGAAAATAGAGCCCGCGCCACTTCACCCGAACAGGTTGTGCGAACCTTCAATAAAATTTTTGGCCACTTAAATAAAAAATTTATCGCTTTTAATATTCTTATACTGGATGAGGGCTGTTTAGCTGTTGAAAGGGAAACAGCGCCAATGGCCGGCATTGCCCATTCTGTAGCCCAGCTGGCCGATCTCACCGGCGGATACAACATCAGCATCTGTGAGGATAATTACGGCCGGGCTTTAAGAAATTTATCACAATATATCAAAAACTCTGTAGAAAACAGCGTCTTGCTGGCCAAAGATCCCATTCCTGAAACCGTGAGGGTGGAATTTACACAAGGCCAGCCTTTAAAGTGGCGCCAATATGGCCGAAATATTATTTTTGAAAAAAGAGGATCTCGCCCTATCCATATCTCAGTGTCTTATCAAAGTCAGAATTAAAATGAAAATAACCCTCAATTTCAGCCTAAAAAACGGGATTTTAAAGCTAAATCTCTTGTTTTTTCTTTTTTTTTTCTTGAAATGGCCTATAATTAAACACAAAGGAGGTGAATTATGAAATACGCCATAGCCAGTTTGATTTTTTTTATATGCCTGCCTTTTTGTTTAGCCAAAGAGGCCGCGCCCCGGTCAACGGATGAAATTTGCTCTTACGCCGCTCAAGGGGTTCATACAGTTCCGGAATACAGAAAGCTTTTAACCCGCCTGAGAGGGGACAGCTCAAAAAAGACAATTTATAAAAAAAGAAAGAGAAAACGATCCCATAGAGGGACTGGGCAAAGGTAAATCGACTCTGAAGCTTTTATATAATTTTTTAAATCAACTAACCTAAGATCAAGGAGGGAGGCATGTCTTTAGCCGTCACAAAAAATATTAAAAATTTATTCAAGCAAAGAGGAATAAAAACCTCACAAATGGCTATTGACGCCATTAATAAAGAAGTGGAAAAGCTCTGCTTAAAAGCGGTGGACAATGTTGTGGCGGAGAAGCTAAAAATTGTTAAATCCAGCCATATTCCCAAAATTGACGCTTTGCTGGACTCATCCCCTGATAATCTTTAAAAAATCCGGCCATTTGAGGATTTTAACACCCAGCTTTTGAGCCTTTTCTTTTTTTGAGCCTGGGCTTTCGCCCTCTAAAAGAAAATTTGCTCTTTGGCTGACTTGGGCCAGGATTTGCCCGCCATTTTGCTCAATTCTCTGTTTAACTTTGTCCCGCGATTCCGGCAAAGCCCCTGTGATGACAAAACACATTCCTTTTAAAGCTCCGCTTATTTTTTGCCTGTCCGCAAAATGAACACCCTGCCTGTAAAGCTTTTGGAGATCAGAGATCAAATCCTGATGGGCAAAAGCGGATTGAAAAGACTGAGCCACAAAAGGCCCGACATCGGCAATGCTCTCCATATCCTCCGCTGTCATGCCTTGCAGAAGGGGAAGAGCTTTTTGAACGGTCAAATCCCCCCCGCCATAAAGCTCATAGATTTTTTCACTGATTCTTTGAGCTGTCCGCTCTCCAATCAGAGGGATTCCCAAGGCAAAAAGCAACCGGGAGAGCTTTGTTTTTTTGCTTTTTTCCAAACTTTCAATTAACTGATTATGAGATTTTTCCCCAAATCCCTCTTTCTCCCCCAGCGGCCTGTTTTTGAGATCATATATATCCGAAAAACAATTCAGCCAGCCCCACTGATAAAATTTCTCAATGCTTTTTTCGCCTAAAAACTCTATATTCATGGCCCTTTTAGATGAAAAATGAATCAGTTTGCCCTTTTGAATGGCGGGGCACTTTGCGTTTTGACAGACCAGATAATCCCCCTGTCTCTTCAGCTTATGCCGGCACACCGGACATTTTTTAGGCTTTTTAAAAGCCGGCTGGCTTTTTTTTCTTTTATCTTTGAGAGGCTTTATCACCTCAGGAATGACATCCCCGGCCCTGTGAATTAAAGCCCAGTCTCCAATGCGAATATCTTTTCGGCTTAAATCCTGAAAATTATGGAGGGTGGCTTGGCGAATAACCGCTCCGCCCAGAGAAATAGCTTTTAAAACGGCAACAGGAGTCACAACTCCTGTCCGCCCCACTTGAAGCTGAATATCCAAAACTTGAGTGGCCCCCCGCTCAGGCTCAAATTTGCCGGCTATAGCCCAGCGGGGGCTTCGAGCGGTGGCTCCCAGCTCTTTCTGCCAATTAAAGCCATTGGCCTTTATGACAATCCCATCAATTTCAAAGGGGAGCTTATGGCGAATATCCAGCATTTGATCATAGTAATCCATAATGTCCTCTATAGAGCGGGCCACACGGCAAAGCTCTAATGGAGCTTTGAGCTTTTTTCCCCGGCTGACACGAAAAACGGGAAGAGACAGCTTTTGCATAGCCTTTATAAACTCCTCTTGAGTTCCGATGGGATTTTGATCCCATTGGCCCGGACTGTGGATAAAACAAAAAAGGGGGCGCAAAGCTGTCGCCTGAGGATCCAACTGCCTTAGCGAGCCGGCCGCCAAATTGCGGGGATTGGCAAAAGCGGGCAAGCCCTGCTCCTCTTGCTCTTGATTGATTTTTGCAAAATCTTTTTTTAAAATCAAAACCTCTCCCCGAATCTCTAAAACCGGGGGAATTTCAGCCCCTTGTAAAGCTAAAGGGAGGCCTCTTAAAGTTTTTATGTTTTCTGTTATATTCTCTCCCGTGTATCCATCCCCTCTGGTCAAAGCTTTTGTCAAGATTCCCTCTTTATAAATCAGCTCCACAGCTGTTCCGTCCAGCTTTGGCTCCACAAAACAAGTGAGAGTCTCTTTATTTAAAAGCTTTAAAATTCGGCTGTAAAAAGCTTGAATCTCCTCTTTAGAGTAGCTGTTTTGCAAAGACAGCATGGCTTGGCTGTGATCCTCCTTTTTAAATTTTTCCAGAGCCTGGCCCGGAACTTTTTGGCTGGGAGAATCTGGGGTTTTAAATTCCGGGTATTTATTTTCCAAATCCACAAGCCGCTTAAAAAGCTGATCGTATTCATAATCCGCAATCTCCGGCTGATCTAAGCTATAATACAGGCGATCATGGCGGCGGATTTGCTCCCTTAGGCCTTGAATGGTTTGATGAATTGATTTTTTCATTAGCGGCTCAGCTGTTGCGTATAATATACTGATTCTATTTTAAAATTCATGAAATAAAAATATAATAAGCGGAGCGGCAGAGCTTCAGCCATTCAAAGCCGGCCTTTGAGGGGACTGGGAGCAGAGAGAGCTTGCAATGCTCACAAAACCGCTAAACTCAATCCATATCAAAACACGCCTTTGAGGGGACTGGGGGCAGAGAGAGCTTGCAATGCTCACAAAACCGCTAAACTCAATCCATATCAAAACACGCCTTTGAGGGGACTGGGGGCAGAGAGAGCTTGCAATGCTCACAAAACCGCTAAACTCAATCCATATCAAAACACGCCTTTGAGGGGACTGGGGGCAGAGAGAGCTTGCAATGCTCAAAACCGCTAAACTCAATCCATATCAAAACACGCCTTTATATACACGGCGAAAGGCCATTTGAGGCAAATCAACTATAGCGGCCCATTTAATAGTTTCTATTTCAGTTTGAAAAAGCGCTTTCCATAAGAGTTTTTTATGAATTAAGTTTTTGAAATAGATTGCCCAAAGGCCGGTGGCTCCCAAAAAAAACAGCCTGCAAGCATTTTAAATAAAGGGTTTTATAGAAAAACAGCAGCTATTTAACCGGCCGCTATAAAATAAACTGTCCCTTTTTTTCCGCTGTGGCAAAAAGCCTTGCCAGCTCTTTTTAATAAAATATAAAATGAGCGGGATGGAAATCAATGACAAGCTCCTGGATAAACTTTCTCAGCTCTCCGCCCTTTGCCTCAACGAGTCGGAAAAAGCGGAAATTAAAGAATATCTTAAAGACACTCTGTCTCACTTTGAGAAGATCAAAGAAATTGACACACAAAATGTCAAACCTCTGACCAGCCCCTTAGATCCCCCTTTCATCGCCAGAAAAGATCAAAAGGCGGACAGCTATGAGCCGGCGGAGCTGATCCGGCAGGCGCCTCAAAAGCTTGGCCTTTTGATAAAAACTCCGCCAATGGTGTGATTTTATGGACGGCCTCAGTCTGACTGAAATTCAAAAAAGCTTAAGGGAAAAACAGTTTTCCCCAAAAGAGCTTTTTGATTTCTATCTGGACAAAATCAAAAGCCATAATGAGGCGCTGGGAGCTTTTGCGGGCTGGGATGAGAAAGCTTTTGAAAATAAGAGCCTTGAGGATAAAGGGCCTTTATGGGGCATTCCTTTGGGCATTAAAGATATGTTTTGTGTCAAAGGCATGAGGGCGACAGCCGGCTCCCGCGCTTTGGAGTCCTATATCCCCCCTTACACAGCCACAGCTGTCCGACTGCTGGAAAAGGCCGGGGCGATTGTTATCGGAAAATGCAATAATGATGAGTTTGCGATGGGATCCACAGGGGAAAATTCCCATTTTGGCCCGGCTAAAAATCCTTGGAGCTTGGATCGCTCCGCCGGAGGATCCAGCAGCGGAAGCGCCAGCGCTGTGGCGGGCAGGCTCTGTCCGGCCTCTTTGGGCACAGACACCGGAGGATCTGTCCGCCTCCCCGCCCATTACTGCCATCTGGTTGGCGTCAAACCCACTTATGGCCGGGTGAGCCGCTATGGGATAATCGCTTACGCATCCAGCTTGGATCAGGCGGGAACTTTAACCCGGACGGTGGAGGACGGAGCCTTGCTTCTGGATATTATCAGCGGTTTTGATCCTCTGGACTCCACTACAGCTAAAGCCCCCCCGCCCTTTTTTCACAAAAATCTCAACTCTCAAATCAAAAACAAAAAAGTTATATTTTTTGATCTGGCGGGGTTTAAAGATCAAATAGACCCTTCTGTCGCATCGGCTCAAAGCGCCTGCCTGGCGATTTTAAAGGACAGAGGCTGTAAATTGATAGAGGCAAAATGGCCTTTTTTTGATTATGGCCTGTCCGTCTATTATTTAATTTCCACTTCAGAAGCCAGCAGCAATCTCTCCCGCTACGATGGGGTTCGCTATGGCTATCAAAGCTCTAAGCCCGCCAAGAGCCTTCAGGAGTTTTATGCTTTGAATCGATCAGAGGCTTTTGGCCCAGAGGTCCGAAGGCGAATTTTTATGGGAGCTTTTTGCCTGTCCACTGGTTATTATGAGGAGTATTTTCATAAGGCCTGCCAGGTCCGCCGGCTGATCAAAGAGGCTTTTGATGATATGCTCTCCTCCGCTGATGTCCTGCTGTCCCCTGTGGCCAGCGCTCCGGCCCCCAAATTGGGAGCCAAAAAAAAGCCTTTGCAAATTTATCTCAATGATCAATTCACTGTTTTTGCCAACTTGACAGGCTCTCCCGCCTTAAGCCTTCCGGTGTCTTTTTCAGATCAAAAACTCCCTGTGGGCATCCAGCTTATGGGCCGGGCTTTTGGGGAGCAAGACATTTTAAACACAGCTTTGGCTTTGGAGGAGGAGCTGAAAGTCAACAAAAAGAGGCCCGATGGATTTTAAAAATTGGTCAACTGTGATTGGCTTGGAAATTCACGCTCAGCTCAAAACAGAGACAAAGCTTTTTTCTCCGGATAAGGCGGGATGGACGGAAGGGGAAAATGATCAGATTCATCCGGTCAGTCTGGCTCTGCCGGGCGCTCTGCCGGTTTTAAATGAGTCCGCTTTTAACATGGCTCTAAAGGCGGGAAAAGCTTTTAGGGGAAATATACAAAATGACAGCGTGTTTGCGAGAAAACATTACTTTTATCCCGATCTTCCCAAAGGCTATCAAATTTCACAATATGACAAGCCTTTTTGCCGGGGCGGGCGGGTGGATTTCTTTTTGTCGGGAGAGAGGCGCTCTATCGCTTTGGAGAGGATTCACTTGGAGGAGGACGCGGGACAGTCCATTCACCGGGGATCTTATTCTTTAATCAATTTTAACAGAGCGGGGACTCCTCTTTTGGAAATTGTCACCCGGCCGGAGATTAAAGAGCCGGCGGAGGCAGGCGCCTGCGCCAAAGCCATTCGCCGCATGCTCCGGCATTTGGATATTTGTGACGGCGATCTGGAAAAAGGCTCCCTTCGCTGTGACTGCAATGTCAGTGTTCGGCCAAAAGGAGAGGCTAAGCTGGGGACAAAAGTGGAGCTGAAAAACATCAATTCTTTTCGTTTTATTGAGAAGGCTTTAGATTATGAGATAAACAGGCAAATATCCCGCTTGACAGCCGGAGAGGCTATCCTTCAAGAGACAAGGCTTTACGATTCCTCAAAAAATCAAACCCGGCCTATGCGCTCTAAAGAGACAGCCAGTGATTATCGGTATTTTCCTGATCCCGATCTTCCGTCCGCTCATTTTAGTGATGATCTCTTGAGCCGGCTCAATCTTCCGGAGCTGCCCTTTGATCGGGCTATGCGCTTTATGGCGGACTACAATTTGACAGCCGACACAGCTGAGGCTTTAACAGAGGATAAAGATTTGGCGGATTATTTTGAGCAGGTGGCCCTGGCTGGAGATCCTCAAATCGCCAGCCATTGGTTTCAAGGAGAGCTGAAGGCTCATTTAAAAGACAAAGGGGCCCGCTTTTGCCCTATTCCCGCTAAAGATTTTTCCCGCCTCCTGCTCCTGGTCTCTCAAGGGGATATATCCAATACGATGGCTAAGGAGATTTTTTCTGAAATGTGGAGCGCCGGGCAAAGTCCGGATCAAATTATTAAGCGAAAAAATTTAAAACAAATCTCAAGCCCAGAGGAGCTGGCGGCGCTGGCCCATAAAATTTTATCCGCTCATCCCTCCCAAGTCCGGGATTACAAACAAGGGAGAAAAAAGATTTTTGGCTTTTTTGTGGGGCAGGCTATGAAGGAATCTAAAGGGCAGGCTCATCCGCAAAAGCTGTCAAAAATTTTAAAGCAAAAGCTGGATGAAATGTGAGAGCGGCCGGCATAGACATAGGCTCTAACACAAGCCTTCTTTTAATTGCGGAGCAAACAGACAAGGGCTTTGAGGCGCTGTCTGACAACATTTATTTTACCCGCTTAGCGGAAGGGCTTGAGCGGAGATCGGAGCTAAGCGAGAGCGCTTTAAAAAGGCTGGAGGGGGCTTTTTCCTCCATGAGAGAAACCTTAAACAAATGGCAGGTGAAGCAGCTGTCTATTGTGGCCACCAGCGCCAGCCGACAGGCGAAAAACAAAAATCGCCTCCATGAATTAGGCCAAAAATATCAGCTGTCCCCTATAGAGATCATTTCCCCTGAGCGGGAGGCTGAATTGACTTTTATAGGGGCTTTTTTTGGGTTGGGGCAAGAGCCTTCCCGGCCCCTTGTGGTGGATATTGGAGGAGGCTCCACGGAGCTGGTCAGCTCACAAAAAAGCTGGAGTTTGAACATGGGAAGCGTTTCGCTCACAGAGCGTTTTTTGCATTCCAGCGCCTTATCCTCCGCCGATCGCCGGCCCCTTATCCAATTTATTCGATCTCAACTAAAAAATGTAAAATCTCTTTTGAAAGAGGACTATGACTCTTTGATTTTTACAGCCGGAACGCCCACCACCCTAGCCTTTATGGAAAAACAAACTTCTGATTTTAACAAAGCGCATGGCTTAGCCATGACAGAGGCGCAGGCTCATTTTTGGCTGGAGAGGCTGGCTGGCCTCAATGTGGAGGAGAGAAAGGCCATCCCTCACCTGCCGGAGCACCGAGCGGATGTGATCATCTCCGGCCTCAGCATTTTACAGGAGATCTTGAAAGCCATGGGGCGGAAAAATTTTATTGTTTCAGCCACTGGAGTTCGCTATGGCTTGATTTTGGAGCAATTTCAAAACCGCCTCTGACCGGAGAGCGCTTTTCCCCTCAAGTTTTAAGCTGGGCTGTTTATTCATGGCTTGAGGCGCTTTTTTTTGAAGGGAGAAGCCCAGGCTTTTAAGACGCTGCCCGCTTAAGCCATCCGCGGGCGGGATTGAGGCTGTATATTGTCTCGGCTCTCTAATCAGAGATTGTATATCATAATGTGATTCATAAAACTTAAACCCTGCTCTTCCAAACAGCTAAGCTTTCCCCTTAAAAAACATGCTTTTGATTCTGGACAACACAGCTTAGCTCAGTTAAAATAAGCTGTCTTGACTCAGAGGCTTTATGTTGAACACTTTGGCTAGGCCCGCCCCGGCTCTCGATAAAAAGAATATATTATTTGCGGCGCTGGATTTGCCTGTCATTGACAAAGGCCAGGCTATAAAATGGCTAAAAACTGTCCCAGAATCTCATTGGTTTTTTGACTCTTACAGAAACTGCAAAATGCTGAGCCTGATGACTAAAAATGGGGGAATCACACGACAGGACACGGAGCATCGGCAGAGGGAAAAAGAGTTTTTATGGGCCAGGCACACCCCTGATTTTATTAGAAAATATTTTGAGGATTATGTTTTTAGCTGGACCAAAATGAGAAGCCGAATCATCATTATCAAAACTCCGCCGGGCGGGCAAAACTCTATCCATATTGACTGCTCTCCCCAAACTTTTTCCCAAGTTCAGCATAAATTCAGGATAGTGATACAAGGCTATTCCAACAGCCTTTACTTTGAAACCCGCCAAGGCAAAAAGCACGCTCCCCGGACAGAAAAGCCTTTTATAATGGATGGAAGCTGGCCGCATGGCATGATCAACAACAGCCCCTTATGCAAATACACTATTTGTTTTGGATCTCCCTGGTCCTCATCTGACAGCTGTCCCAGTTTGAAAAATATCATGCTCAGCCATAAAAGGGATCTGCCTAAAAACTACAAACAATACTTCCATCCCAAGTATCAAAAAGACTGTTAAACAAGCAACCGGAGCTATGAGGAGGGCGAAAGAATATTTCCCGCCGCGCCGGATAACCCCGCTTAAAAAAAAATCTATTGGCTGGCGATAAGCTCTTGTGTTTAGCTCAGCTTTTGATATATGCTTTAAACAGCCTGAAAACAAAATTTTTTGATATTTTATGAATTTAAAATCTTTTCTGACAGCCTCTCTCATTATACATATTATTGGCGGGCTGGCCCTCTATTTTTACTATAATCCCATAACTTTGTCCCCGCAGCCCATTCAACAGCTGGAAGAAAATCAAGAGGCGGAAGAGCTGGCGGAAATTTTGCCAGCGGCGGAATCAGCAGATCCGCCAAAAAAACAGCCAGCCCCTTGGCTAAAAAAACAAAGCTCCGCGGTTAGCGGCCTCTCAAAAAAGAAAATTTCAACTCCCGCTGACATCCTCAAAAATAAAGAGGATCTAACTTTAAAGCGCCAGAAGAGATCATCAAAAGGCCCTGAGCTTTCCGCCGGCGGGAGCCAAGAGCCTTTTAGGGAAACCGAAGATTCTCCTGTTGATTTGCAGTTGGAGGAAATAACAGAGGATGACGGGCCTGTCCCGCTCAATAAATCCGCTGGGCAAAGCTCCAACAGATCTAAAGAGGGGGGAGAAGACAACCCCAGCGGACAAAATCCGCCTCTAAAAACGCAAGCGGCTCAAAACGCCTTGCCGGCTCCGCTTAATCTGGAGGACTTTGAGGAAGTGGAAACCGCCCCGCCACAAACGAACAGGCAAAATCCGCCTCTAAAAACGCAAGCGGCTCAAAACGCCTTGCCGGCTCCGCCTAATCTGGAGGACTTTGAGGAAGTGGAAACCGCCCCGCCACAAACGAACAGGCAAAATCCGCTTCTAAAAACACAAGCGGCTCAAAACGCCTTGCCGGCTCCGCCTAATCTGGAGGACTTTGAGGAAGTGGAAACCGCCCCGCCACAAACGAACAGGCAAAATCCGCCTCTAAAAACGCAAGCGGCTCAAAACGCCTTGCCGGCTCCGCCTAATCTGGAGGACTTTGAGGAAGTGGAAACCGCCCCGCCACAAACGAACAGGCAAAACCAAATTCCAAAAGAGCCTTCCCCGAGCGCCGGGAATGTCGGTAAAGACTCTTCCATCCAAAAATTTCAAAATCTTCCGCAAAAGCTGGGCAACCCCCCCTTGACTTACCCAGATTTTGCCAGACGGGCAAAAATGCAGGGAACAGTCTCTGTGTTGTTTTTTGTAAACAAGCAGGGCTTAGTGGACAAAATTCAGCTGGAGTCCTCTTCCGGCCATTCAGAATTAGATAATTTTGTCATTCGCACACTGGCGCGCTATGAGTTTTTAGTCCGTCAGGAAACTTGGGTTCGCTATAAAATCCCCTTTATTTTAGAAGGGGCGGAGATTGAAAGATTAAAATTAAGAAACAAATAAAGCTTTTTACACAAGAAAAAATAAAAATGCCTAAAACAGCTACGCGGCAGTTATATCAAAATGCGCCTTTGAAAGGACTGAGGCAAAGAGAGCTGGCAATGATCAAAACCGCTAAACTCAATCCATATCAAAACAAGCCCTATGCCTTTAAGCAAAAAACAGATTGTTTATGAAAACAGCTTTAGCTCAAATTAAGTCTTATTCAGGGGATTTCGACAAAAACTGTGAGCAAGTTTTAGAAATTTTAAAAAGAGTCGGCCATCGGGCCGATCTTGTTGTTTTCCCGGAAGGCGGGCTTTGGGGATATCCTCCAAAAGATTTTTTATATCAAAGCGCCTATTTCAAGCTTCAAGAAAAAAAGATCCGGCTCATAAACAAACATTTGGAAAAAGAGCTGGGGCTTATTCTCCCGGCTTTTGTTAAGAGCAAAGGCCAAACTTTTAACGGCGTTTTTTTTCTGGAAAAAAACAAGCCGGCCATTTTTTTTGCAAAAGAGTTTTTGCCGGATCAGGGAGTGTTTTTTGAATCCCGCTATTTCACAAGGGGCCAGGCGGAAAAAAATTTTTTCCAGTGGAAAGGCCTGAAAATACAAATGCTGATCTGTGAGGATCTCTGGCAAGCCCGCCCGCAGGGAGTCAGGGATTTGCTCATTGCTGTCAACGCCTCTCCTTATACAGATCAAAAGCAAAAGCTTCGCCTCCAAAGGATGAGAGCGCTGGCCAAACAATACAAATGCCCTTCCATTTATTTGAATCGTGTGGGAGGCCAGGACAGCTTGATTTTTGATGGAGGAAGTTTTGCTTTAAGCCGGGATGGAAATGTGATATGGCAGGGAGCGTTTTTTCAGCCGGATTTTAAAATTCTCAATATTCCAACAAATAAAAGCCAAAAGGCAAAAAACCAAAAAACCCGCGAAAAAAACCATTTTTTAAGCCTTCCGGAGCAAAGGGAGCGCGCTTTGATTCTGGGAATAAAAGATTTTTTTCTCCAAACCGGATTTTCAAAAGCTATTGTGGGCTTGAGCGGAGGAATAGACTCCGCCCTAGCGGCTTATCTGGCTATTCAAGCTTTAGGCAAACATAATATTCAAGCTTATTTTTTGCCGGGGCCCCACACTCAAAATATTAGCTTTAAAATTGTGCGCCAGCTGAAAAAAAATCTGGACATCCCTGTAATAAAAAAAGATATAGCCTCTTTGTTTAACAGTTTTTCAAAGCGGCTGTTTGATAAAAGCCCTGCTCTAAACCCTCTAACTCCTCAAAATCTTCAAGCCCGGCTGAGGATGCTGGCCCTCATGTCCTTCGCTAATGAATCCTCCAGCCTGCTTTTAGCCACAGGGAACAAAAGCGAAATGCTCACGGGATACTCCACTTTATACGGGGACCTGTCCGGGGCTTTGTGCCCCATTGGCGATCTTTTAAAAACTCAAGTTTATGAGTTGGCTCATTTTATAAATAAGCGATCCCCTGTTTTTCCAAAATCCCTTTTTTTAAGAGAGCCTAGCGCTGAGCTGGCTCCTGAGCAAAAAGATCGGGATGACCTCCCTCCTTACAGCCGTCTGGATCCTATGTTGAAAAAAGCTCTGAAAAATCAGCCCCCGCAATCTCCAAGGGAGAAAAAAATTAGGCGGCTCATTCAAGCGCAGGAGTTTAAAAGAGCGCAAGCTCCGCCCATTTTAAAAATAAGCGAAAGGGATTTAGGGGATTCATGGAAATACCCCATCGCCCATAAATTTCCGATTTGAAAAAAGGGCGGAAACGGATTTATTGTTAGCGGCGGCGGGATTTTTTGGCGGGCCGCCTCTTTTTTCTTCTTTTCATGATCCAATAGCCTAAGCCGGCCAAACCGCTGGCGCCCAGCACGCCTCCCCAAGGGATTGAGTTTGATCCAGCGCCATATCCATCTAAATTTTCCGAAGAGTCGTCCTCAAACAAGCCCTCCAAATAATGAGCCATTCCGTCTCCGGCTCCCACAGCTTGCGCCTCCCGAACTTTAGACAGGGCCTTTTCAATATCCATAACTTTCAAGCTGTTGACAGTTCTGATAAAAGCTGAAGAGTATTTTTTATAATGCTCCTGATGGGCGCTCAGCACAACCAAAATCCCCAGCTGGGAAGAGCTGTCTTTACAGCACACTGTGCCCGCATAGCGGCTAATATAGGATTTGATCTCACTGTTTTTATGAATGCTGTCTACCCAAGGAAATTTATTGATAAAAACTTTTCCGGCTTTTATTTTTTGGGAAGTGAGCTGCTCTTGTTTTGAGTTAGACCAAGTTTTCGGCTGTTGCAAATAAGACAAATACTCATCCAATGTGTCATATTGCCCGGCGATTTTAGCGGTGGAGGTGATTAAAGCCTCAACCTTTTTTTTCTGAAGCTGGCTGTGGCAAACCCAATCTGTTCCAAAAGCTTTGCAGTCCCACCCGTCGAGGATTTCAAAGCTGACATAGCTGTTTTGAAACAGCTTGAATTTTTGGCCGTAAGACGAAAGGCAAAAAAAGGCTAAGACGCTAAAAATAAAAAAATATGGCCTCATAATATCTTCCCTGAATCAACAGCCACAACTGCCTATCATTTACAGCATAGCCAAAAAAAGCAAAAAATAAAGCTTTTTCTTTAAAAAAATTGAAAATTTTTGATTTTTTGGTTAGTTTAATCCCTGTATTTTATGGATTTCCAAAATCTTCAAGTCTTTTGCACAGTCATTTCAGAGGGAAGCATGACCGCCGCGGCGTCCAAGCTGAATATCACACAGCCGGCTGTCAGCCAGCAGATTCGCCAGCTGGAAAGGGATTTAGGCGTCAAACTGCTGTCCCGAAGCGCCAGAAAAGTTAAGCCCACTGTTCAGGGACAAATTTTTTATGAGGCCTCCAATAAAATTTTATCCCTTATCAGACAAGTCCGAAACTCTATCCAAGCCATCTCTTTAAATTTATCGGGAGAATCCATCAATGTCTCCACAGTCAATTCCATTGGCCTGCATCTGGTTTCCCCTGTCATCGGCGCGTTTTTAAAGCTCAATAACAAAATGCGGCTGTCCCTTTTATATGGAACAGGAGAGGCCGTTATTCACCGCATGCAGCGAGGGGAGCTGGACGCTGTCATTATGCCGGATCTGAGACAGGAGTATGGCCGAGATTTCCCCCTGTTTAGAAAGACTCTGCTGTTTAAGGACACTTTGCGCTTTGTCGGCTCCGGAACAGATCAAACGCTTCCTAAAATTTTGCCCTTTAAGGATATTGGAAAGTTTCGTTTGATACAGGTTGAAAATCATTATCTGGCTTTTCAAAACCTTTTTCAAAAAAAAGCCAAAGAATGCCATTTATCCCTGGAGCCAAGTTTTCGATGCGACAATGTGGGGACGGTGAAGAGGGCTATTGAATCCGGACTGGGCTGTGGCTTTTTGCCGTCCCACAGCATCCACAAACAAGTGCGGCTGGGGCGGCTAAAAATCATTGAGCTGGAGGACTTCAGCTATTCCGTCAATGTGAACTTTTATTATAGGCCAAATGAAAAAAAAGAAAAAATTATAGAAATATTAAGGCTTCTCATTCAACAGCAGTCTCAGTCCATCTTGTAAAATAATAAACTGGATTATGATTTGCGGGCGGAAACATTTGGAAAGCCAGAGCTTTTCAAGATCTGACATCCCTGTCCTTGGAGCAGGCTTAGGCCAGTCCCGCAAAAACAGCTGCAAGCATTTTAAATAAAGGGTTTTATAGAAAAACAGCAACTATTCAAGGGGCCGCTGTAAATAAAGCTTTTTGGCTGTATTTTGCTCGTCAAATAGGCTGGTTTTATAAAAAATAGCTGACCCGACGTTTTATTTGAATTACAATTCCGCTATGCTCCGCCACAAGAGGCCGGGAGGAAAATGACAATGTTTCGCCTAATGCTTTTGACAGCCAGTTGCTTTATCCTCAGCTCCTGCTCTCATTTTATCAAGACCAAAATTCCCATCTCCCATAAGGAGTCTAGCTCCGCCGAGCTTTATAAAGAGCTGACACAGCCCTATCAAAGCCCTTATGGGGAAATTCCATTGGATCCAAATACTGCTGTGGACAAGTGGATAAAATATTTTACCTCCGGCGGCCAAGAGCGCATGCGCGCTTATTTAGAGCGATCCTCCCGCTATCTCCCCTTGATGAAATCTGTCTTAAAAGAAAATGATTTGCCTATAGATTTAGTGTATGTCGCCTTGATTGAATCGGGATTTAGCCCTAAAGCTTTAAGCCGCGCCAACGCTGTGGGCTATTGGCAATTTATATATGGAACCGGCAAAAGGTATGGCTTAAGGATAGATGGCTTTGTGGATGAGAGAAGAGACCCTGTTTTGTCCACCAGGGCCGCGGCCAATTATTTTAAAGACCTTTTTTCCCTCTTCGGCTCATGGCATTTAGCCTTAGCCGCTTATAACTCTGGAGAATACCGCGTCAATCGCGCTGTATTAAGGCATTATAATAGAAATTTTTGGCTGTTGAGCGCTAAAAAATCCCTTCCCAGAGAAACCAGAAATTATATCCCCAAACTGATCGCCGCTATTCATATTGCCAAACATCCGGAAAAATATGGATTTGACAATTTAGCCTATCAAGAGCCTATCAAATACGATTTGCTGCCGATAAAAAAGCCTATTTCTCTCGCCAAACTGGCGCAGGAAATGAATAAGCCCTGGGAGGAGCTAAAAAAGCTCAATCCCATGTATAAAGGGGAATATGTTCCCATCTATGAGAGGGAAACCGTTCTGCGCGTTCCTGTAGGATCTGTCCCTTTAGCTCAAGCGGGTTTGCCGGCGAGTCAAATGAGCGCGCCAAAACACAGCTATCATTATCATTATTGGTATCGGGTGCGCCGCGGGGACAGCCTGTATAGAATTGCCCGCCGGCACAAAACCACTGTCAGAAAAATCCAAAGGGCAAACAATTTAAGAAACAGATCTTTTCTCCGCATAGGGCAAAAATTAAAAATTCCGACAAGACGGCTGGTGGCGGCCAAAAGATCCGCCCCTTCCAAAAATCGAGGCGTTTCCTCCTCCTCCTCAAAAACAAAATTGTTTCATGTTGTTAAACAAGGGCAAACACTGTCCCAAATCGCCCGCGCCTATAAGCTCAAGCTTTCCCGGCTCAAGCAGCTGAACAACATTCAGGGAGACCCTATCATTTATCCCAGCCAAAAATTAAGAGTCAAAGCTAAGCCCCATTCGGCCCCTCCAGAGGGAAAATACCATATTGTCCGCAAAGGGGACACTTTGATCGGGATCGCCAAAAAACACAATATTTCTTTGCCCAAGCTGATGAAAGTCAATTCTCTAAGCTTTAAATCTGTCCTTTTGACAGGCGCCCGCCTGATCATCCCGGAGTAAGCCTTATGCGGATAATCCCTCAATAACACAAACCTATATTATCAAGCGCCAGCCTGATCATCCCAGAACAAGCCTTATGCGGATAATCCCTCAATAACACAAACCTATATTATCAAGCGCCCGCCTGATCATCCCAGAACAAGCCTTTAAACTCTTCCGCCCGGCAAAATAATACTGATTTTAGCGCCCCGCTGGCTCAAGCAGGCAAAAATAGGGTTGCTTTTTGCTTTTAAAGTGTGATAGATAAGAAAATCGCTAAAAATAAGGATAAAAATGCAAGAGCTTAATATTCAAAATTTAATGACAGCGGGCGCTCATTTTGGCCATGAGGTCAAAAGGCGAAACCCCAAAATGAAAGATTTTGTCTACAGCGAGCAGGGCGGCATCCATATCATCAATCTTCAAAAAACGCTGGCTTGCGCAAAAAAGGCTATGGATTTTTTAGAGCAGACAACAGCTCAAGGCGGACGCGTGATTTTTGTGGGCACAAAGCCTCAAGCTTTAGCTCCGGCCAGAGAGGCCGCGGAGCTTTCCCAGCAATTTTATGTGACTAAAAGGTGGCTGGGCGGAACATTGACTAATTTTGAAACTTTGAAGGTCAGCATTGATCGAATGAAAAAAATTCAAAAAATCAAAGAGCGATTTGAGCTGGATCGCTACTCCAAAAAAGAAAAAAGCCGCATTGAAAAGGAATATAATAAAATGGAAGAGTGTTTTAGGGGGATAAAAGAAATGAAAGATTTGCCCTCCGCCCTTTTTATTGTGGATATTAAAAAAGAGAGAATCGCCTTAAATGAGGCTCGGAAGCTGGACATTCCCATAGTGGCTCTTGTGGACACCAACTGTGATCCTGGTCTGGCGCATTTTCCCATTCCGGCCAATGACGACTCCTCCCGCTCCATCCGATTTTTCACCCAGCTGGCCGGGGAGGCTTGCAAAAAAGGATGGGAAAAATGGGAAAGCTCCTTGAGGGAGCGTCAAGCCTTCAGCCAAAAAAGAGATCCGTCATTTGAATTTTCCGCCGCGGATCCGGATCTTCAAGTGATCAGCGTAAACAAAAGCAGGAAACTTGTAGCCGCTGGGACAGCCGAGGATATGGAAATTGAAATGGAGTTAGAAAAGGAAAAATCTTCTCAGGATTCTGGCAAAAGCCATTTAAGCAAAGAAAAAGCCCCTCAGGATTCCGGCAAAGGCCATTTGAGCAAAGAAAAAGCCCCTCAGGATTCCGGCAAAAGCCATTTGAGCAAAGAGAAAAACCCTCAAGATTCTGGCAAAAGCCAGTTGGGCAAAGGAAATACAGCTAAGGATTCCGGCAAAAGCCAGTTGGGCAAAGGAAATACAGCTAAGGATTCCGGCAAAAGCCAGTTGGGCAAAGAAAAAGCCGCAAAAAAAAATAAAACTCCGGGGGGCAAATGACCAATATTCAAGCTCTGGAAGTTAAAAAGCTCCGACAGAAAACAGGCGCCGGAATCATGGACTGCAAACAGGCCCTTCAAGCGTCTAACAGCGATTTTAACAAAGCTGTAGACTGGCTGAAAAAAAAAGGCCTGTCCGCCATTGTTAAAAAAGCGGACCGAACAACAGATGAGGGGCTTATAGCCTCTTATATTCATGGGAAGGGCCGGATGGGCGTTTTGTTGGAGGTCAACTCAGAAACCGATTTTGTGGCCAGAAATGAGGGCTTCCAATCTTTTGTGAAGGAGCTGAGCCTGCACATTGCGGCCATGCGCCCTATTTATATCGGGGAGCGGAGCATTCCAGAGAATGTGAGAGAAAAAGAAAGAAAAATTTTTGAGGAGCAGGCTCTGTCTAAAACAAATAATAAGCAAAAAGCTCCGCAAATTGCGGAGGGCCTTTATAAAAAATGGCTGGCGGAGGTTTGCCTGCTGAATCAGGAGTTTGTCCGGGAGAGCGCAAAGCCCCGGCAAACTGTGGAGCAGGCTTTAAACGATTTAGCGGCGCGGGTAGGGGAAAATATTGTGATTCGCCGGTTTGTCCGATTTGCTTTAGGGGAAACCGATCAAAATAAAGGCTAAGGCTTTGTCTGGAAAATCTGTTTATAAAAGAATTCTCATCAAAATCAGCGGAGAGCTGTTGGCGGGGCAAGATGGCTTTGGCATAAAGCCTCTCGTCCTCAAACAAGTGGCCGAGGATTTAAAGCAGTTGGTGGACATTGGAGTTCAAATCGCTCTGGTGATTGGCGGGGGAAATATTTTTCGCGGGGTGGACAACGCTCCTGGGGAAATGGATAGAATAACCTCTGATCACATGGGCATGCTGGCCACCTGCATCAACGGCTTGGCTCTGCAAAGCGTTTTGGAGCAAAACCAAGTGATCACACGGGTTCTTTCGGCTATTGAAATTTCAGACATGGCGGAGCCTTATATTCACCGCCGCGCCATTCGCCATTTGGAAAAAAATAGACTCTTGATTTTTTCCGGCGGCACAGGCAATCCTTATTTTTCAACCGATACAGCGGCGGCGCTCCGGGCTATGGAAATCTCCGCTGATGTGCTGTTAAAAGCCACAAAAGTGGATGGGGTGTTTGATCAAGATCCGACAATAAACAAAAACAGCAAAAAATTTGATCAAATCAGCTATACAGACATTTTAAAAAAGAATCTCAAGATTATGGATGGCGCCGCGATAAGCCTCTGTCGGGACAACAAAATGCCCCTGATCGCCTTTAATTTAAAGAAAAAGGGGAATTTGATACGCGTGGTTTGCGGGGAAAAGATAGGAACACTCATCCATGGAGAATAGTTTTTATACCGGTTTGAATTTTAAAATAAGGAGGGTTTATGTCTGATGAGCTATACATCCAGCAAGCGCAAAGCAAAATGAGGGATAATATAGAGGCTTTTCGCTCCCGAGCGCGAAAAATTAGAACTGGGCGGGCGCATTCCTCTCTTGTGGATTCTATTCAAGTCCCTTATTACGGAAGCCCAACAAAGCTGTCTCAAATGGCCAATATCAGCTCCCCCTCGCCAAAAACTCTTGTGATTTCCCCTTGGGACTTAAAAGCCCTAAAGGATATAGAGCAAGCTTTGGCACGGGCTAACTTGGGAGTCAATCCGCAAAATGACGGAAAAGCGATCCGCTTAATTTTTCCAGACCTGACCGAAGAGAGAAGACAGGCGCTGGTCAAAGAAGTGAAAAAAGAGGCGGAAAAATGCCGGGTGGATTTGAGAAACAGCCGCAGAATGGTTAATGAGGCCATCAAAAAAGCTGTTCAGGATAAACATTTGAGCGAGGATGAGCAAAAGCGCTTGAATAGCGAAATTCAAAAAATCACAGATAGCTTTATTCAACAAGCGGAGCAAATCATCCAAACGAAAGAAAAAGAAATTTTGGAGTTTTAAGCTTTGCCTCCTGCGCCTCCGCTGAAACATTTGGCTGTGATTATGGACGGCAATGGCCGATGGGCTAAAAGCCGAAAACACAGCCGGCTCTTTGGCCATGTTCGAGGGGCAAAAACCAGTCATTGGCTGATCCAGCATTGCTCTCAGCTGAAAATCCCTTTTTTAAGCCTTTTCGCTTTAAGCACAGAAAATATCAAACGGCCCTCAGTGGAGGTTAAAAGCCTAAAAAATCTATTGGAAAAAATTTTTTTAAAGCGCTCTCATATCCTAATGAAAGAGCAAATTAAGCTTCATATTCTGGGAGATCTGTCTATTTTTTCCCCCAGCCTGCAAATCCTTTGCCGTAAGCTCTGCCAGCAAACAAAAGATCATCAGGGCTTGAGCTTAATTGTCGCTTTAAACTACGGCGGAAGACAGGAGATTTTACAAGGCGTGAAAAAGATGGCTCAAAAAATTGAGCAAGGCCAAATGCGGGCGGATGAGCTGGATGAAAGCGCTTTAGCCTCTTTTTTTTGCTCTTCATGCTTTCCGCCTCCGGATTTGATTATCCGAACTGGCGGGCAGGTCCGGTTTTCCAATTTTTATCTGTGGTCCTCCGCCTACTCTGAGCTTTATTTTACAGACACCTTATGGCCGGATTTTAATCAGCGCTGTTTAGATCAGGCGCTGGAAAAATTTCATAAGACAAAGCGGAAATTCGGGAAAATTTAAGCTCCATGACGCGCTTTAAGCTAGCTTTTAATGATAGAAAAAGCCAGCCCCTCAAACTCCTTTTCTTATGATTCATGACAACTTAAGCTCTGGTTGATAGAGGTTAAATTTTTGAAATTGCTGTAAAAAACAGGTATTTTATCCGCTCCCGAATTGCAGAGAGGAAATTTGGGGAGATTATTCTTGAGTTCGCCTCTGAGCTTAATATAACGAGTCAAAAGCCTTGATTTTATTAGTTTTTTTGACAGGCCTAGTATGTCTAAATTCCTGAGAAGATTTTAAAAAAAGGCTTATTTCCAAGGGTTTCAAGCTTTTTTCATTTTCCAAAGGGTGAACTCAGAGTTTAGGGAGATTATTGGGGGTTTTTCAGCCTCTGAACAGCCCAACAAATAGCTTTTTTATCCAAAACTAATCGGCAAAACAATCAATAAAATATCTGAACAAGAATAGCTGAGCATTGCGGGCAAAATAGCCTGTTTTTAGTCAAAAATAATACCCCCAGCGTGAAATTTTGGAGCCAACAGCGGCATAACGCTTGACCCCAAAAACAATCCCCCAAGCGTGAAATTTTGGAGAGCAAAACAATAAAAATGAGAATTTTTTAAAAAAATTGTTAAGAATAAATGAAAATGATCCGATTGAATACTATACCATGAAAAGTTTGCTGAAATGGGCTATGTTAAGTTTGACAGCGGGAGCGCTCTCCTCCTGCTCTCCCAGAGGCCCTAGCAACCTGCCCTCAACCGGACAACCTTATGGCCCCCCACCAGGCTATGGCGGCGCGGGAGGCCTTGGCTCCAGCGGCGCAGGACAGACGCCATACAGCGCTCCCGGCTCCGGCGGAACAGGCCAGTCGCCCTATAGCGCCCAAGGCTTTGGCGGCGCGGGTCAATATCCGTCCTATGGCGCCCCAGGCTCAGGCAGATCTGACAACACATATCCCTATTCTAATAGCGCCTCATTAGACTCAGATCGGGATAATGCGTTTTTATATAATTTAACGCCAGACACCATAACCGCTTTAACATGCCCCCAACATCAAAATATTGGCAGTCAACCCTTGACTTTAACCGCTGGCGCTTATTACTCCCGCGGCCTCCTGCTCTCAGATGATTTTATAGATAGCCACAGCATCAAAAACGGAGATCCTCCTCAAAAAATCCGGCAGTTGATTGACAGATCCCCTTTTAGGCGCGCCCGCGCCAGTTTAGCTCTTCATGACGAATCCGACATCAATCAAATGATGACCACTGCAGGAAATCCTATACGCAGTATTTTTCCGCGTTTTGACAATGTTGTCTCCTTAGACCTTCTCAGCCAGCTCCAGCCGGTATTTACATCCAGAAGCCCTAATAGATCTGGTGTCCAAAACAGCGGGCCATTTAGAGCCAGCCTGCCCTTAAGTGGAGGACAGCTTGTCGCCTGGGCTCCTGATCTGGCTCCAGGCACTTCCGGGAAAGCTCTTCTCGCGCTGACTTATACCTTGAACGGGAAAAGCTTGATTTTTAGCTCAAACAGAAGGCCTTATGGCAGAAGCTATAAGTTGGATTTTTCGGATCCCTATCAAGCCAATTACATGCGTGATATTCAAGAGGAAAATTTAGAGACCACACAAAGAGAAGGGCGCTGGGATTGCCCCGAATATCTTAAATTTATGGTGCATCGCGCGGCCAGTCAGAAAGACAGCCACTTTAACAGAGCGTATGATCAGTATAAATCTAATTCACAAATGCCTCAAGATCTGTTGCAGGAGGGATTCTGTCAGACTGGCAGAAGACCTACAGGCGCTGAAGCGGATTTCTTTAGGCGTGAATTTGGCTTTGCCCGATCGGAGCAACTGCCTTTTGAAGTGGGCAATACCATAGTGTATAGACCCGACAATGGATTTGTTAACACCGGTCAGCCTTGTATAAAATTTAAAACTCCTGGCTGTTACGCCGGCGGCGGGTTTTATCGAATTGAATTTGATCCGGAGAAAGTGAATAACTGTCAGAGAAACCATTTGATTGAAAACAGGCATTTTAGCAATCCGGAATTTTATAAAATCTGTCCGGCTTATTTATCTGTTTGCTATAGAGACTTAAGAACCAGCGACTGAGATTATGAGGACGGATCAGACGGCGGAAGCCGGCAACTATATCCCACAGCCCCTTCAATGCCCCACCGGCGCAAAAAATCAAGCCGTGAAAGCCCGGTGTAATCAGACCATGAAAAACCACAACCATGTCCCACAGCCTCTATCCTCAAACTAGATCCAGCCTTAATAATCCTCCGGCGGCATGAGTTGCCGCCCCGGAAAGCGGGTTTTTCCCGGAAAAATCTTGACTTTTTTCAAAAATAAGCTATTTTAAGGATATGGACTGGACACATTTTCAATTAATTTTGACCACTATTATTGTTGTTGTGGCCTCATTCTCTTTGGCTTTTGCTTTCTTTGCTTTTTTTATGAATTTTCTTTTAAACACAAAGATTGAGCCAGTTAAAAAAGACATAGCCAAGCTGGAAGCCGGCCAAGCTAAGCTGGAGGCCGGCCAAGTCAAACTGGAAAAAAACATAGCCAAGCTGGAGGCCGGCCAAGTCAAACTGGAAAAGAGAATGGACGGCATAGAGAGCAAGCTGGATCAGCTCTTAGCAAAAGCTTAGCTTTACAGCGGCTCAAGCGCCCTGCCTCTTTTTCTCAAAAAATGTTTCAGACTGGAATAAGCGCGGCGGCTTGAAATGTTAAATCAAACAGTATAAATTTAAAAAAAGCAATGCGGTTTGGCTCATGTTTACTCTCTAACATGGAGGCCAGCGCTCCGCCCGCCGGCACAGGCAAAAGGCGGTGAATGGGGCCGATGAGGCGATTTTATTTTTTATTTTTCTTTTTAGTGTTTCCGCAGGCCAGTCTGGCCTATAAGCTTTCCCCGCCAGCGCTTCTTTCTTATGGAGGGGCGGGAGGGGCCTCCTTAAAAGAGGATATTTCATATCTTGTAAACCCGGCGGTCATAGGCTTTCAAAAAACAAGCAAAGGAGCGATTTTATACTCTTTTAACCCTTTTAAACAAACAGCTCTGTTGTCTTTTTTGGATCGAAAAACAAATTTGCCTCTGGCTTTCACTTATCAAAGGCTATGGGATAATTCCCTCAAAAAAAGCGGGCCAGATAAAATGACTGTCAGCTGGGGCTTTTTAGTTTCTCCTTATCTATCTTTAGGGCTTTCTATGGAAAAAGCGCTGAAGGCGGGAGCTTGGAGCGCAAACATAGGCTCTGTTTTCCGGCTGAAAGAGCGGTTCAGTCTGGCTTTGTTTGTAAATCAATTTTTAAAAAAAGAAAGAGTTTTGGCCTTGGCCGGCCATTATAACTGGAAACAGATTTTTTCCACCAGCTTGGATGTGTCTAAAACAGATCATCAAGGCTGGGTTTTTAGAGGGGGATGGGAAAGCTTTTTTTCTGATTTTTTCTCTATTCGCTTAGGGGGAGTTTGGATCGAGAAACAGAAAAAAAGGCTTATTTCCGGAGGGCTGGCTTTTCAAAGCCCTAAGCTCTCTTTAGAATACAGTGTCCAGCAGAACGGAAAAATTTATCAGCAAGCCCTGTTATTGATGTTCCATATTTGACAGCCCTTTTGTGTTGTTAGGGCCGGCGCTGTCTCCTTAAGTTTGCCCTTTTGCCCTATGCCTTTTGCCCTATGCCCTATGCCTTTTGCCCTATGCCTTTTGCCCTATGCCCTATGCCTTTTGCCCTATGCCTTTTGCCCTATGAAAGCAGTTTAAATCTCTTTTGGAGACAAGCTTTTTTTAATTTTTTCCGGAATGGGATATTATTTATGGCAGACTATGCTTTTGGAAAAAATGGAAAGAGCGGAAAGAGCGGAAAGATCAGGCGGGAGAGAGAACTGGCTGAGGCCGGCTTTATCTTTGTCCGGATCCGGCGGGAGGCTTTTTTCTTCTGGGAGAAGGGGTGGGTATAGAGTCCTGAGAGGCGAGCGTTTTATTGACAATCCTTTGGCTTTCCTCCTGCGAGAGGCCTTGCGCCCAATCAGATGTGTATTCCCTGTCACAGCAAAATTCAGAGCGAAGAATGTCATTTTTAAAACGCGCTTCGCTTTCCTCATCCTTTTCTGTGACATCCACTCCCTTAAATTTGGCGCCCGCCATTAAAGAAAAAAAGCAACAAGCTAAAATTAAAAAAAATCTCATTTTTTCTGGTTTGACCTCTTATAAATAGCGTGCTCTAATCCAACCAACCAACCAATCAATCATCCAATCATCCAATCAACTAATCAACTAATCAACTAATCAACTAATCATCCAACCAACTAATCATCCAATTTAATCCAACCTAACACCTAATCCAATGTAATGTAATCCGCATACAAACTTTCCCTATCTCCTTATAAAATCACCATCTCCTCTGAAACAGGGGAAAGAGTTGTTAAAAAGCTGTTAAACACAGCTGTCACTTGAGTGATCACAGTGGGGCCATCTTGAAAGCCTTTAATGTCAGTGACAGTTCCGTTTTTATCATAGACAATGCGAAGAGATCCCACTCCATCGCGGGTCACAACCGATGGCTTATTTAAAGTTTTATGCCAAGTTAAAGTGATCTTTTTTCGAGTTTGATCCTCCATAGAGCGAATCCGCCCTTTGGAGTCATGAATCACTCTAATCCATTCATCATCAGATTTTTTAGCTTGGAGAAGCTGGCACTTTTTGTCAAATTGAAATCGGATGATCTCTTTGCGGACAAATTTTTTCTTGCTTTTGCTTTTAGGCGAGGAGACATTTTTATAGCCCACAGCGACCTGCTCCGGTTTGCGGCATTTTTGATTATAATTGGAATACTTGACATTTTGATAAGCATTGTCTTTTTCCTTTAAGAAGCCATTGGCGTAATATTTTCTTGTTGTTCTCACTCCATTTTTGAAAAAAGAGACCGGCGCTCCAAAAATAGGGTGATAAATCGCGTCAGTGGCTAAACGGCCATTGATCATGGCTCTGGCCCGGTGAAGATATTTGCCCCCTTTAAGCCCTGTTTTATGCCAAAACTCATATTTGCTGTTATTGACAATTCTGTTCCCGCATTTTTTTTTCACAAGAGAAAAATAGTGATTGGCGTTTTTTTGGTTGACCCCATAAGTATAAGTTTCTTTGCAGTTTCTGCGATCCTTGAAGCTGATCACCCAGTCTTTTTTCACATTGTAGGCCAGCTTTTCCGAGCTTTTATCAGGATAAACACTTTCTGTTAAATTATGGAGGCTGTCATACCGGTGACGGAATGTCTCCCCATGGCTGTTTCTGGCCTTAATCAGATCCTCTCCGCTATGCGCATAAGAGGCCACTTTTTTATTTCTAAAAACAGCCTCTTTGATTTTACCGCCTTTTTTATCTAAAGAAAGCGTCAGCCGGCGGCCTCTTTCATTCATAATCCTTATGCTGGCCGGCTGCCATGCAATTTCAATATGGCCATTCCTGTCAGCCGATCGGATCAAACGGCCCTGTTTATCAAAATTTTCCTTTATGCCGTTGGGCAAGTGGCGCGTGTAGCCTTTGGAAGTGACAGCAATATACTCTTTCACACGGCCTTGGGCGTAATATTTTATGCCGGCTTTAGCTTGGCCTTTAATATCCAAGGCGTCCAGAAATTCAGCCCTCAAATTAGGGCTTTGCAGAAGGTCGGCCCTTAATTTTGCCAAAGCTTTCTGAGACATTTTTAATTTTCGTGTTTTTAGCTTGGCCATAATGCTCTCCACATAAAGCTTGATGTTGGGAGCTTTGCCCTTAGGGTGATACACAACCTCCATGCCGCCGCCGCATTCCACAGCCTTTAGAGAATCATCCGGCAAAGCGCTTAGGCGGGTTTCTAAATTAGAGCACCAGCCAAAGCCATAAAGCCCATTATAAAGCGACCGGCTGTTATAAGTTCTTTTGATTTCCAAAGCAGATCCCGGCCCTTGCGACTTAAAATCCACAAAAGTTTTAGAATAGCCGGCGCTTCTTGTGTCCACAATTCCAAAAGCGCTAAAAGAGGCCAAGCAGGCTGATAAAATGAAAGCTTTTCTCATGAGTTAATCTCCTTTTATAATAATGGCCCTTATTTTAACCTGATGTTTCGAGCTTTGTGAAGCTCAGACTTTAATTTCCACCATTTTTTTCATTATAGCGCCGCCAACTAAAACCAAAATCAGGACAACAAAAAGGCATACCCAGCCTAAAGGCTTAAAAAGAAGGGGGGCCACATAATTTTTATCTAAAACATAAAAAATGCCTATCAATATAAAGGGAAGGGAAGAAATAATTTTTGCCTGCATCAGGCCCTGAGCGGTTAAAGCTTTGATTTTTTTCTCCATTTTTTGCCTTTCTCTCAAGGTTTCCGCCATAACAAAAAAAGTCTCCGCTAAATTCCCTCCGGTCTCCTTTAAAATGGTCACTGTGCTGACCAGCATATCCGTCTCCGCTCTTTGTAGCCGGCCGGCCATTTCCTCCAGAGCCTCTTCTAAACTTTGCCCCAGCTGTGTCTTGTTTAAAACCAAGCCAAACTCCTTAGCCAAATGTCCAGGAAAGCCTTTGATCACACGCTCCATAGCCTGACTGAGGCTTAATCCCACCTTTAAGCTGTTGCACATAATGGTCAAAGCCTCCACCATTTGCTCCACTGATTTATCACAATGCCTCTCCCATAAATTTTGAAAAATTTTTTTTAAAAGATACCAGACGCCCACAAACGCCGTCAAAGAGGCTAAAAGGCTGAGTATTATATTGGGCCAAAAGAGCAAAAAAAGAAGCAAACTCAATAATGCGGATACAATCCATCCATTTCTTTTCACCTTGGCTTTATCGTGGGTGATCAGGAGGCGATCCATAATGCTTAATATCTCCTCTTGAGCGCCAAAGGTTTTTGCGCCCATAAAGCTTAAAAATTTATGCGACTGAAAATAAGAGATCATAAAGGCCATCAAACCAACAGTTGAGGACAAAACCCAGACATTATTAAAAAAACTCATGAGATTTTCCTCTTGATCAAGATTTTTTCCGGCGCTTTTTGAGGGAATGATGGGCCTTTCTTTTTAAAGCTTGGCTTTATCGCGCCCGCGGGCCGGGAAATGGAGGGCTTAGGGCTGACAGTTGGAGATTTTATTTTTTGAGGGGATGAGGGGCCTTCCTTTTTGAGGCCCGGCTTTATCACGCCCGCGGGCCGGGAGATGGAGGGCTTGAGGCCGACAGAGGGGGATTTCATCTCTGTTGAGGCTTTTGTTGTAAAAAGATCGCGGGGAATTTTAAGCCCTCTTTTTTCAAATTTCTCAATGCAGTTGGGGATGATGCCGGAGGCTTGAAACTGCCCTGTGATTTTTCCATCTTTTGTAAAGCCCTCCTCCTTAAAGCGAAACACCTCCTGCAAAGTCACCACATCCCCCTGCATGCCCACAATTTCTGTAATGCTTTTCACTTTTCGGCTTCCGTCACTCAGCCTTCCAATTTGAGCGATCATGTCCACAGCACCGGCAATTTGCTCGCGGATGGCTTTGGCCGGAAGATCCATTCCCGCCATTAAGCACAAAGTTTCCAGCCGGGAGACAGCCTCTCTGGGGTTATTGGCGTGAACCGTGGTCAAAGAGCCATCGTGCCCTGTGTTCATAGCGGACAGCATATCTAAAGCGGCTCCATCCCGGCACTCCCCCACAACAATTCGATCGGGGCGCATCCTCAAAGAGTTTTTAATCAGATCTCGGATGCTCACCTCTCCTGATCCCTCTATGTTTGCGGGACGGGTCTCTAGGCGAACAACATGCTCTTGCTTCAGCTGAAGCTCCGCCGCGTCCTCTATGGTGATGATTCTCTCTCCGGAGGGAATAAATCCAGACAAAATATTTAAAAAAGTTGTCTTACCTGATCCTGTTCCGCCGGAAATCACAATATTTAAGCCCTGCTCCACACAAATTTTTAAAAAGCCTCCCATTTCCTCTGTCAAAGATTGAAAGCGGGACACTAAATCCCGCATGACTATTCTTTCCGCCGGAAATTTCCGGATGGTCAGAGAGGGGCCATCTAAAGCCAGCGGCTCTATGATAGCGTTGACACGGCTTCCATCGGCTAAACGGGCGTCTACATAAGGGGTTTTTTCATCAATTCTTCTGCCCAGGGGGGTGACAATCCTCTCAATAATATTTCTCAAATGCCTATTAGAGGTGATCTTCAGGGGGCTTAACCGCAATCTTCCGCCTTTTTCGCAAAAGACTTGATTACAGCCATTAACCATAATTTCAGAAACCGCCGTATCGGCTAAAAGCTGTTCTAAAATCCCCAGCCCTAAAGACTCATCTAAAACATGGCCTATCACTTGATTTCTCTCATCACGGGAGAAACTTTGCCCCTTTAAGTCCACCAAACGGGCGATGGCCACTTGAGTTTTTTTCCTCAATTCCCTCTTGGACGCCTCATCTTTGGCTTTTGTCAAATCTTTTTTGAGATCCATCTCTTTGATCAATTCAGAGTGGATTTGCATTTTAAAAAGAGTCAGCGGATCTATTTTTTTGCCCTCATCCCCAGCGGAGTCTGGAAGATCGCTTTTCCCCGCGGATAAAGGGCCAGCCTTTGCCAGTGGAGGGGCTTTTCGCCCCAACTGCTTTCCTTTTTGCAAAATCCCGCCGGAGAGCTTCCGGATCAGCTCATAACAGCTCTTAGCCCAAACAGAATTAGGCTGGGACAAAACAAAGGGCTTAGAGTTATGCAGGCTTTCCGGCATAGCCGGCTCTTCCGGGAAAGAGGCTAAAATAGGACGGCCTAAATTTTTGCTGACAAGAGCGGGGCTTAATCCCATGCGGGACTCTTTGTTAAGGGCCAAATAAAACAAAGCGGAGGGCAAATAAGACAGATCAGAAAGAATCCTTTTGCTTTGGTTGAGGGCTAAAATCTCCGGAGTGACCGCCACAAGAGCGCCGCTGGCCAAATTTAAAATCTCTTTTTGGAGGGCTGAAATTTCACAGCCAATATCCGCCACGATATAATTAAAAAAATGAGACAAATGGAACAGCTGTTTTTTAAACATGGCGATATCACTGCTTAATTTTTGATCTATGCCGGAGACCGCGCTCAAATAAGCCAGGCCTGTAGGGTGATAGGCTAAAACTTTTTTTAAGCTTTGCTGGCTGAGCGTTTGCTTATAAACGCTGAACTGCTCCACATTTAAAGGCGAGCGAAGGCCCAAAATCACATTTTGATCTCCACAGCTTTTGCTGTCCAAATCAATAAGCAGGACAGGGATTTTAAGCTCTGTTTGGGCCGCCAAAGCCAAGCTGGCGGAAAGGACGCTTTTGCCCACTCCCCCTTTCCCGCCGGTGACGGCAATCAAATGGCATTTTTCTGATAGGCTCATTTTGTCTCCTCTGCTGTTAACTCCCCAATTTATTTTTTAAACTCGGCCCTCTCACTTCATTTTGCGGCGCAGAGACGCTCCAGCCTCCCGGGCCGCGCCAGCGGGAAAACAAAGCGCTTGAGCTGTCTTTAAAATTCCGCTGAGGCTCAAAACTCTTAAAACAGCCTGTCTGAATTTAAAAAATCCGCTTTCTCTCCCGGCAAAAAGCCTTAAAAACTCAAATAAAAGCGCTATAAAACGCTGGACACTCAGCCAATAAATCATCTTATTCATTCAGTTTAAATTTTCTTTTAATTCTTTCCACGCCCGCGCTGGCTTGGCTTAATATTTTAGGAGTCACAAAAACCACAAATTGTGATTTTGAGGTTTCATAATTTTTTGAGGAATGCAAATTCACAATAGGCTGTCCGCTTGTGCGGGCGGGATCTTCGCTATTGTAGCCTCTGTTAAGGATAGAGCTGATAATCCCTCCAATGGCCGCGCTGGACGCGTCCTGAACATGAAGGGATGTGTTAATGCTTCGGTTGCTCACTCCCCCAGTTTGCTGGCTGGAGATGGTAATTGCCAGGTCCATATGAATAAACTGATCGCTTTTAATTTCCAGTTTTTTCACATCCACTGTAACCTGGGCGGTTATTCCGCCGGAAATCCGCGTGCCGTCTCCTAAAGCTTTCATGGGAGCGTTTATTGAGGCGGAAATGTTTCCGCCTCTTCCGTTTTCAATCAACAAGCTGGAGTTATGAAGGACTCGGGCAAAATTAAAGCTCTTAGCCCAATTCAGCTTAGGGAAAAAATTAGCCACTGTGGCTGTTAAGACAGCTGTAACCCCTCGGCTCAAGCCCGGCTGGTTTCCCACTGAGCCTGTGACTTGAGTTCCCTCATCCGAAATAGCCGGAGTCCATTGAAATAAAAAGCCCTTGTTAAATTTCTTTGTCATCTCCACAAAATGAACCACTATTTGAATGAGCTTTTTCAGCTGGCTTTTCTCTTTTTTTTCCGCCTCCTTTTTTTTGGTCTCCTCGCAGGGCACTTGAATATCATTTTTGATTATAGACACTCCTCTTCTGCTGGCCCCCGCCCCCACAGCGGACACATCAAATTGGGTGTAAAGGTTGGCGATGCTCAAAGCTTTGCGCACATCGCTCGGCTGATCCATACAGCCTTCCAGAAGAAAGCGGTTATGGGCGTATCTCACTCTAACATTAGTATCGCCAATCTCTTCCTGGATTCGCTCAGCGTTTTTTCTTTGAGCCTCCGGGCTGTAAGTCACTAAAGATTCAACCAGCCTTTTGCCAAATTGCGCCTCAATTTTTTTTATCCGATCCATTTCTCCGGGCAAAAGAACTTGGCCATCGATGATCACTTTTTTGTTGTTAATTTTGATTTCTATTCCATCAATAGTGATGAGGAGATCTCTCACTTCCGCGGCGATTTTATGCAAGTTGTCTTTTTGCACATCGATGTGAAGCCTTTTAATAATTTTGTTTTTTTGATTTTTGATGATCATCACAGCGGAGCCTCGCCGAAGGGGTGTAAAGCGAATGCTGTTGTCGGTTTTTTTATAGACAAAAGAGGTGTATCTTTTGAAATTGCCCTCAAACTTAAGCTTTTCCCTCTTAAAGCTTTCCGGAAGAGGGTAATCCATTTGCAGGCCGATATGCATATAAATATAATCTATGTCTTTAATCACTTTAGAGGCGGGGCTGGCCAAGCTAAACAGCATAAGGGGCAGAAGAGCCGGAACAGCTGTCTTTGGAAAAATTTGAAAAAGCCAGAAAGCTTGCGCCGCTGTCTTCAAAGCCGGAACAGCTGTCTTCAAAGCCGGAACAGCTCTTTTTTGAAAAGTTTGAAAAAGCGCTTTGCCTGTGTGTCTTGTCATATCATTCTTTATATGGCCCGGTTTAGCGGTCTAAAGCGGGTTTGGCCGCCGGAGCTCTCACTTTAACCCCACTGCCCAGTATGTCGGCCATCTCTGTTTGCTTTAAATGGGATATATAACTGCTGTCTGAAGGGTGGCGAAGGGTAAAAAAGATGCTCTCCGGATCTGTGGAGAGAAGATAAATAATCTTTTGAGTGTCTTCAGGAGACGCCTCAATAGTCAAGGTGGAAAATTGGTTTTCTGTTCGAAGATTTTTTATATAATCCTCTCCGCCAACCTCTTCATGGATCCGCGGCAATTCATTAACAACCCTCAATCCAGTGGCTAAAATAACCATATCTTGAATCAAAGTTTTGATATATCTTTTTTGGCTGGCCCCTGTGTTCAAATCAACAGCCACAACCATATCCACACGATCCCCCGGCTTTAAAAGACGGCCCACGGCCCGGTGCTCGCTAATGGGGATGGTGATGGCTCTTTTGCCGGGGGAAACCTGAAGGGATAAACCAGTTTCAGGCCCCGGCAAAATGACCTTGTTTCTTAAAACCTGCTCTCCTTTGTTTATGGGGGCTAAAGCCACTAAACCCACAACATCCTCAATGTTTCCGGCAAAGCCCGGCTGAACAAATTTTTCCGGAACATTCGTCAGATCCACCATATTCTCTTGAATAGTTTGCATCTCATGAATAGGCTGAGTCGCCACAACGACAGAGGTTTGAGCGCCAAAATCTTTTGAAATTTGTTTGGTTTTCTCATTTGTATAGCTAAAAATCAAAAAGGCGGCAAACACAGCGGCCGCTACAGATATCCAAAGGCTTAAGGTTTCATTTCTGCTCATTTTTGCTCTCCTTTGTTTCAGGCGCTTTGACTGGCTGGCTTTCCGGGCCAGCGGAGACTCTCTCCCCCGCCAGCTTTGTTTTTCTCCCCTTCCCTATCCTCCGCTCTGGGAAATCAGCCAGCTCCATACAGCTGGCGTCTCAATACAGCTGGCGGCTCAATACAGCGGAAAAGCCTAAACTAAGCTGTAAACGCTCTGGCCTATTTATCGGCAAAATAGATCAATTTTTTTAAAAAAACTGAATTTTAAATATTTAAAGACTGGTTTAACCTGCAAATAAGCGCTCCGGCTGGATAGCTTAAAAAAAACAGGGCCTTTGTTAGGACAAAATCATGGCAGGCCGGCTAGCCAGCGCATTTAGAGCAAGTCACATTTAGCCCGGCTCAGGCAGGGCATTTAGAGCAAGTTTAACGGCTGGGCCAGCGCAAGGGCTAGCAATCGCATTTAGGGCAAGTGACCTCTCCGCACTTGCAGTCAATGCAGATGCCGTAGCCTGTCTTCAGCCAGATGGGGCTGACTTTGTTTCCCTCCTGTCTAACTTTCTCGATGCTCATCGGATCCTTCTTGTTAAACAAACTCAGATCTTTGCCTTCAGCTTGCAGTTTAGGCTCAGGGTTTTTTTGCTGTTGCACAACAGCAAAAAAGCGGTTTCCGTTTTTTTGAAAATATTGCTTATAGTTTGCAGCCTCTTTAGTATCCCTGTGATAAACAAAATCAGAGCGATTGTTGATGACCTCAAAGGCGTAACGGCGGGCGGCGATAGACTGCAAAGTCCCAGAGTGAATGGATGTCCAAAAGCCAAAGGCCAGGCCAAACACGGTGATAAAAATCGCTAGCAAGGGGAGCATCTCCACCACAGCCACGCCCCGCTGATCTTTTAAAAGAGGCCAAGCCTTTAGTTTTATCTTTTGTGCGCTAACAGCCATTGTCTCCCTCTCCAGTTTTAACCTGAAAACCATCTAAGTTTGAAAATGCTGGAATTTTCTTGATTTTTTCGGCTCTATCCGCATTAAAATCCTTACACTCCTCTTCAGAAGGCTCTCTTCCTAAAAAAGACATGATGTATGCCTTTTTTGGAGGGGAGATATCTTCTTTTGCCAGACCGGGAATCTTAAATTTAAAGAAATGGGATTGAAATACTATAGCCGCGCCATAAAATCTTTGGTGTAAGCGCTGGGAATCTCCTCCTCCAGGAAAAGGGCTTTGGCTCGCAACGCCAAGATTTTCCGGTTTTATAACTGGCGCAATATAGAACCAGCCCCCTGAGCTTCCGTCCTGATCAGTATAAGCGTTTTGGGAAAAAAATTTTTTTCGCAATCTTTTATAATGCGTTTGAGCTGAGGTTTGTTGATCGTCTTTGTTTAACCCAGCTAAAGAGAGCTGTCTGGCTGTGGAGTAAGACATATATTGAGTGACGCTGATATGGGCAAAAGTCATAGCCAAGCCAAAAAAAGACAAAATAAAAAATAAGATGATAATTAAAACCAAGAGAAAAGGAATGGTTATAAAGCCCCTCCGGCTTTGCGGAGGGAGAGAGGGCGCTTTGTTTTTTAGATCATTCATAGAGGCTCTCCCTCACTAGAATAATGCCTGTTAAGATAGTTGGGGTGGTGTTTCTTGCTCTGAAATGTATTCGGCTCCCAATTTCCGTTTTCTATCAGATTGACAAAAATTTGATTGGGGGCTTTCTGAAAATGCTCTAAATAGTTGCTATCCCTTAAAGTTTTTGTGGCTACTTGAAATATAACGATAAGGACAACCGCCAGCAAAATATACTCCACTGTGATTTGCCCGGAGGCTCTTTTATTTTGAGCGGCCCCGCTCCCTAATGCTTTTTTATTTTGAATGCGCCCGCGCCATACATTTTTTTTACACAGGGCTCGATATAAAAACATAGAAGGCGATAGGACGGCTCTTTTTGTTATTTGATACATGGCTTTATATATGGCCTCTATTTTAAGCGGACAGCCGGAGACTCCCTTTTTGCGGGAATCCGGAAAATTAGATCTGCCACTTCCAACAGATTCAGTATACAACAGTTTGAGATTGAGCGCCATAAGGGTTTTTCTTTTTGCCTCTCCGCCCGGCTTTTTGCTTTTTCGCCCGGCTTTTTGCCAGTCCGGCTGATTTTTATAGCTTTCCGCTTATAAAATTTTAAGTTGGACTGGCTCTTTTAGCCTAAATCCCATTGTGATCATTCAATTTTCCAAAGCCCAAGCTTGTTTTTGAAAGCTCCCGCTCCACGGATGGCAAAAAGCGGGTGAGGGCTGGATGCCCGTCCCGATAAAAATAAGCTTGAACTCTGAAATAAAGACAGATTTAGCCTCGTGAATAGATCAAGAGATCTAGCTCAAAAATCCTCACCAGGCCAAAAAGCTGGGAGCGGACAAGCCCCGCAAAGTTAAAAAGCTCAGCCAAGCCATAAAAAGGGCTAAAGAAAATGGGATGCTGTGAAACTCCAAGCCTTTCGCTGTCCGATAGCGCAGTAAAAAAAACAAATTGAAAAAAAAATCTTTCAATTTTTTGTCAAAAATAATTTTAAAAAATCCTAAAATCAGCGCCCAGGGAAAAGAGTATATTAGAATTTTCAACAGCTCCGGCCAGCTCACAGCGAAGGCAAAAAGAATCAACAGCTTAAAATCCCCCCCGCCAATGGCCTTGATTAAAACGAGCGGGAGGCCGACAAGCGCCGCCAACAGGGCGGACAAGCTTCCGGCCATTAGGCCATCCACGCCTTTGAGCAGGGCCACAGCCAGCAAAACAAGGGGAAGTAAAAAAAGAATCAGCTTGTTGTGAATTTTTCGAGAGCGAAAATCGTCAATCAGCGCGATCAAAAGGATAAGGCCCGGCAAAACTTGAGGGCCATATAAATCAGAGAATGTCATTTCAACAAAAAGCGTAGCGCAAAATAAAGAAAGCTGGCAAGCTTTATAAAAACAGCCCGCTTAAAAATCAAGAGGGGGAAAGCTTAAGGCCGCACAGCTCCTCTCCCAGATCAGGTTATAAACAATGCCTCTGCCACAGCCCGCTTAAAAATCAAGAGGGGGAAAGCTTAGGGGCTTTCATATCCACGGAAACAATTTGAGAGACGCCGGGCCGCTCCATCGTCACGCCATAAAGCTTTTGGCAGGCCTGCATAGTGTATTTATTATGAGTGATGGCGATAATTTGGCTTTTTCGCGACATCTCTTTAAGGACAGAGAGAAACCGAAAGATATTGGCGTCATCTAAAGGGGCGTCCGCCTCGTCAATAATGCAAAAAGGAGAGGGCTTGACTAAAAATAAAGAGTAAATCAGGCATATTGAGGCTAAAGCTTTTTCCCCTCGGGACAGAAGATTCACACTTTGCGGCTTTTTGCCCGGCGGCTGTATCAAAATATCCACGCCGGGCTCCTGGCCCTCAGCTGGCTCACACAATAAAAGCTGAGCTTTGGCCTGATCCCCTTGAAACACAATAGGAAAAACTTTTGAAAACCTTTTGTTTACCTCCTCCAGCATGGAGTTAAATCGAGTGTCGCACAGCTTGTCAATATGGGAAATCATCTTTAAAATCTCTTTTTTTGAATGAGCCAAATCCTCTTTTTGCTCAATCAAAAAAAAGTTTTCTTTGGACAGCTTTTCATACTCCTCTAAAGCTAAAAAGTTAATCTCTTTAATTCGGCTTAAGCGCTCTTCATGGCGCAGAATTTCCTCTTTGAGCTTTTCTAAAGGGGCTTCCTCTGGAGAGGACACAAAGCGGTGAATGGGAAATTGATAGCTCTCTAAAAATTTATTTTCCAAATGCTCCCCCTCCATTTTATTTTTCTCCTCCTCTAATTTCAGCTGGCTCTCATCTAATTTAGCCTGAAACAGGCGATCCTCCAGATCTTTTCTGTGTTTTTCCCCCTGCTCTTTTTCCCCCCGCTCCCGCTCCAGATCTTGCTGAATCTGGGACAGGCGATCGGCCAGCTGTTGTCTCTCCTCCCGAACACGATGAATTTCTTTATCCAAATTTAAGCGGGCGGTTTGGCAGTCCAGCGGCTCGCCGGGGGCGGAGGAGGGGCGGATCAAATGCAGTAAAAGAGCAATCTCTTTGTCCGCATTTTTTTGATCTTTGCTGTTTTCCATCAATTCCGCTGACCATTTCATTTTTTTTAGGTTTTGAGCCTCATAAGCGCTGATGGCCTCTTGAGCAGCCTGCAAGCGGGACTCCTTAAAAGACACATCCTCCTCTAAGCTTTGAATCTCCTGATGATAGCCGTCCCGCAGGAGGAGCATATTTTGTTTTTCCTTTTCAAAATCTTGCGCTCTTTGCTTATTTTTTTTCCGGCTGTCTAAAAGCCTTAACAAATCTTTTTCCATTTGATCTTGGTCTTTTTGCATGACAATCAACAACTCCGCTCCCTGGGCGATTTGGCTTTGCAGGATTTTCGCCCTCTCCTGAACGGGCGCTAATTTTTGCGAGCGGGCTTTTAAGTCCATTTTTGCAATTTTCAGCAGGCGCTCCTCCGCGGACAGCTCCTTTAAGCGCTCGCGAATTTGAGAGCGAATTTCCAGCAAACTGGTTTCCTTATTTGAGGATCCTGTGTAAACCCAGGAATCCCTGGTCACCAGATCTCCCTCTGGAGTGACAAATTGAAAAGCCGGAAATTGTGTTTTTAGCTCAAAAGCGGAGTTTAAATCAGAGACCACCGCTGTTTGCCCCAAAAGGGGCTTGAGAGGGGCCAAGCTGGCGCTCCATTTAACCGGCTCATCTAAAAAGCAAATAAAAGCGGGATAAGCGCTGATCTCCCGCCTTAAAGAGAGCGGAGCGGAAGGGCTGGGAAGGGGGCTTAAAAAACCGGTTTTCCCTATTTTGCGGGTTTTGAGCCTTTGGGCGGCTTTCAGGATGCCCTCTGTTCCATTTTTTGGGATTAAAGCCTGATCATAATGGCCTAAAACGGCCCCTAAAGCTGTGGCATATTTATCCTCCGCCTCTAATTTTTGAAATAGAGGCTGAAAATCCTCAGCGCTCCATTGGATCAAATCATTCGCCCCCTCATTGACGGCTGAAAAGCGGGCCAGCAGTTTTTTCATCTCCTCTATTTTATATCGAAGAGCGGCAGAGCTTTGCTGGAGCGCCTGAACTTGACTCTCCGCCTCCAGCTTTTCGCTCTCCATAGCTTTTTCTTTTTCAGAAAGGCCATCTCTTTCTTGGCTTAAGGCGCTTTGGGCCTGCCGGCGCTTTTTTAAATCCGCGCTGATTTTATTTTTCGCATGGATGGCTTTTTGAATGCTCTTTTGAGCGCTGTTTTTCTCATGGACTAAAATTTTTATCTCCTTCTCAACAAAGCCCAACTGCTGGAGGAGGCTCTCATTTTTAATTTCAGCCTCTTTTTTGTTTTGTTTAATCTCGCTCAAATGGCTCTCGGCGTGCTGCGCCTCTTTCCTTAGCTCTTTAATGTCCAGCTGGCTGAAAAAGCCCTGAATTTTTGACAGGTCTTTCCGGATGGCTTGCTCTTTCTTTTGGAGATCTTTTTTTCTGCCCTCTATATTTTCCGCCATCTCAAAAGCTTTCTTTTTATCCAGCCAGCCGGCCTCCTCCATTTTTTTATCCAGGAGAGACTGCCTGGCCTTTTCCACAGCGCTGATTTGCCCCTCTATCCGAGCTTTGGCCTCTTGAAGTTTATGGGCCCCCTCCTCTATTTGCTTTTTTAAACCCTGAAGGACTCTTTTTTTCTCCTGTTTTCCGGCTTTTAGGGAATTTCGCTCCTCCCGCAGGCGCTGATAAGAGCGAAAAAGCTCCTCCTGCTCTCTTTTTTCCAACTGTTTTTTTCCGCTTTCTATATCCTGTTTGATCTTTTTATACTTTTCCGCCTGTTTAGCTTGATGGGCCAGCTGATTGAGCTGGGATTCCTGGAGCTTTAAAATATCATTGAGCCTTTGCAAATTTTGATTGGCCAGCGCCAGCTTGTTTATAGCTTCCGCTTTGCGGCTTTTAAATTTTGAGATTCCAGCCACTTCCTCAATAATAAATCGCCGGCCGGAGGGCTTGGCCGCTATCAGCTTTTCTATAGCCTCCTGCTCAATAATGCTAAACCCCCGACAGCCGGCGCCGGTGTTCAAAAAAAATTCCCGGATATCTTTTAGAAGACAGGCCTGTTGATTGATAAAGCACTCGCTTTTCCCGCCGCGATAAGCCCGGCGGGCGATCATCAGCTCAGAGAAGCTCTTATAGCCCTCCGGAAAACCGGTCTTGCCCGGATCTAAAATTAAACTCACCTCTGCCAAATTTCCGGCCGGCTCCTTAGCTGTGCCGGAAAAAAAGACATCTGACAGCTCACCGGCTCTCAATCGCTTGGGGGAGTTTTCCCCCATGACCCACAGCAAGGCGTCCGCCAAATTAGATTTCCCACAGCCGTTAGGCCCCACAATTCCCGCCATCTCCTGCGGCGCAAACTCCAATACAGTTTTGTTTTTAAAAGACTTAAACCCAAAAATCTCTATTCGTTTAATAAACATAATTTAACTCTCTTTTTCTCTTATCGCGCGCTGAGCGGCCGCCAGCCGGGCGACAGGCACCCTATAGGGCGAGCAGCTGATATAATCTAAACCCAGCTCATGGAAAAAGGACAAGCTCTGAGGATCGCCGCCCTGCTCTCCGCAAACGCCAATTTTAATTCCTTTTTTAGATTTCCGCGCTTTTTGAACAGCTATTCTCATCAGCTCGCCGACTCCCGTCCGGTCAATTTGAGAAAAGGGATCAGCCTCCAAAATTTTCTCCTGAACATAAGAGGGCAAAAATTTCCCACTGTCATCTCTGGAAAAGCCAAACACAGTTTGTGTGAGATCGTTGGTCCCAAAGCTAAAAAAATCCCCCGCTTGAGCTAAATGATCAGCCTCCAAACAAGCTCTGGGAAGCTCGATCATCGCTCCAATCGCCAGAGGAATCCGTATCTGAAACTCTTTTTCAGCCTTTTGAATTTCCTGTTGAATAAGGCTCTTTAAAACCTCCAGCTCCCTCACAGCGCAAACCAGCGGAATCATGATCTCCGCCTGTATTTTTTTATTGGCCTTTAGGAGCTGAGCCATGGCGGAGCATAAAGCTCTGACTTGCATCAAGTAGATTTCAGGGCAGGTGATGGCCAGCCGACAGCCTCTATGGCCCAGCATAGGGTTGCTTTCCCTTAAGTTTTGTATTTTAAAAGCCAAATCCTCCTCGCTCATATCCATTTTGCGGGCCAGCCCGGCTATATCTTTTTCGCTGTGGGGCAAAAACTCATGGAGGGGAGGATCGAGGAGGCGGACAGTTAAGGGATAGGGAGACATGATTTCCAGAATTTCCTGAAAATCCTCTTTTTGCATTTTAAACAGATCTTTCAGAGTTTGCTGTCGCTCCTCAAAGCTTTCAGACATGATCATTTTTCTCATAATGTTAATTCGATCAGGGGCAAAAAACATGTGCTCGGTCCGGCAGAGGCCCAGCCCCTTAGCTCCAAACTCTTTGGCTTTTTTAACATCCGCCGGGGTTTCAGCATTCGCGCGTGTCTCCAGCCGGGCATATTGATCGGCCAGCTTCATCAGCTTAAAAAAGCTCTCGTTTAAAACCGCCGGCTTTGTTTTGATTCTTCCCAAAAAAACTTCGCCGGTGGAGCCGTCCAAGCTGATTTCGTCTCCCTCTTTCAGAATTTGATTTTTAAAATAAAGCTCCTTTTTATTTTCATCTATGCGGGCGGTCTCACAGCCCACAATGCAGGGCTTGCCCATGCTTCGGGCCACTACAGCCGCATGAGAGGTCATCCCCCCCCTCACTGTTAAAACGCCTTTAGAGTGAATCATCCCGTTAATGTCCTCTGGAGAGGTTTCCGCCCGAACTAAAATCACAGACAAGCCTCTTTTGCTCAGCTCCTGCGCTCTCTCATTGTCAAACACAATTTGGCCAATACTGCCGCCGGGGCTGGCCGGCAAGCCTTTGGCTAATGTGACTTTTTTCTCCGAGCTGTCTAAGGAGGGATGCAGGAGAGCGCTTAAAGAGGAGGTGTCCACAGCCTGCAAAAGCTCCTCCTCTGTTAACTGCCCCTCCTCTTTTAAATCAAAAAGGATCTTTAATTGAGCGGAGGGATTGCATTTTGCGTTTCGGGTTTGCAAAAGCCAAAGTTTGCTCTGCTCCACAGTAAATTCAATGTCCTGAACAAATTTGTAATGCTTTTCCAATTTGCCGCAAAGCTCAGCCAACTGCTTAAACACATTAGGCATAAGGGACTTTAAGTCTTTGCTCCCATCCGGTTTTGTGTTTTCAATCAGAGAGGGAGTCCTTGTTCCCGCAACCACATCCTCTCCTTGGGCGTTGATAAGAAACTCGCCAAAAAGGCGCTTTTCCCCTGTGGAGGGATTTCTGGTAAAAACAACTCCTGTGGCGCAATCCTCTCCTCTGTTGCCAAAAACCATTGTTTGAATGTTGACCGCTGTGCCCAGCTCCTGCCGGACGCCATTCATATTTCTATACACCAAAGCTCTGGGATTGTTCCAGCTCTTAAACACAGCCTCTATGGCTGTCCAAAACTGCTCCCAAGGATCTTCAGGAAACAGCTGGCCCGTGTTTTGCAAAATAGCCTCTTTAAAATACTGCACAATGCTTTTCCACTCTTCCGCCTGAATGGCGGAATCATCAGGATAGTTTTTTTGATTTTTATAGTCCTCCAAATAAACCTCTAAAAGGGAAGAGTTCATTTGCATCACAACAGAGGAATACATTTGTATAAACCGGCGGTAAGTGTCCCAAGCAAACCTTTCATCCTGACACAAACGGCTTAAAGCCCTCACTGTGTTTTCGTTTAAGCCCAAATTTAAAATAGTGTCCATCATGCCGGGCATGCTGGCGGGAGCTCCCGATCGCACACTGACCAGCAAGGGGCTTTGCTTGCCGTTAAATGTCTTTCCGCTCGCTTTTTCCAGTTTTTTGACAGCTTGCTTTATAGGGGCCTTCACTTTTTCAGAGAGCCTTTCGCCGTTGGCCAAAAAGCTCTGGCAAAGCTCTGTTGTCAAGGTGAAGCCGGGCGGGACTTGCAGGCCTAAGCGGGACATTTCCGCCAAATTAGCCCCCTTGTTGCCTAAGAGATGTCTGTCTTTTGCTGAGCCTTCCGTCCCATTCGGGCCAAAATGATAAATATATTTTTTCTCGCTATGGTGTAATCGCATTATCAAAATATACGGGTTTGATTTGAAAATTCCAAAAAAATAAAGCATTGGTCAATATAAAATTTTAGGCGAGGCTGTTATTCACGGCCTAAAACAGCCGCCGCTTAAAAGAGGCTTAAAATCAGCGCTTCGGCTTATAAAATTTTTGAGAAAAAGAGCGATTAAAATGAGGTTTTTGCCGGGAGCGCCCGGCCGGCTGAAAGGCGCGCGGGGGATTGAGCGCAAAAAGAGGACTTTTGTTATGGGCCTTTCCCTGTTGCATTGCATTGTTTTTTCAAATTCCACCGGGTTTTTTATGCGCAGAGCGGAACGGAGGCCGGGCCTCTTTCATTCATTGGCCATTCCCACAGTGTCGCCAATCACATCAGGGGAATAGCCGGGGCCTTTCGTTCACTGGCCATTCCTCTTATAGCGCGCAACAACCCGCAAAGTCGGCGGGGACCCTTCTATTCACTGGCTATTCACAGGCCATTCACTGGGAGCAAACTGAACAGCCCATCTGACAGAGTTTAAGGTTTCTATGGCGGGCGGGAAGGGGCGTATTGTGGCCTTTTAGGTGTCTTTTCCCTTTATAGAGAAGGTTTCTATGGCAAGCGAAGGAGGGCGTATTGTGGCCTTTTTTAAGTGATGGCTGGGGGCTTTTCAGAGCGGAAGGCTGGCTGTTCCCTCGTCCAGTCCACTGGCCGGCACGCTCCCGCTGACCGGCAAAACACAAAAAACAAAGCGCAGAGCCTTAAAAAAACGCACGCTCCCGCTGACCGGCAAAACACAAAAAACAAAGCGCAGAGCCTTAAAAAAACGCACGCTCCCGCTGACCGGCAAAACACAAAAAACAAAGCGCAGAGCCTTAAAAAAACGCACGCTCCCGCTGACCGGCAAAACACAAAAAACAAAGCACAGAGCCTTAAAAAAACGCACGCTCCCGCTGGCCGGGCGCTAAAAATGCAACCAGGACAGGGCTAATGGCCCATTTTGCGCCCGCCGGACTTTAATGTGAGCGCTTAAAAACCGATAATTTTATAAGGAGGGGAATAAATGAGGCCAAAGGATTTTCTAAGCTATTCCGCTTATTCCAAAGCGATGGCGCTGGGAGGCTGGCCCTTATGCTCCGCGCGGGGGAGTTTAACACCCCCCCCCTTCTCAAGTTCTGTGTGGCATTCCATCTCTCGCGCGCGCGGGAGTTTAACCTTTTTTTCCAGCTTTTCTATACAATCTTTTTCCATATCCTCCACGCGCGAAAGGTTCACCGCGCTGGAGACACAACTGGGGGTTATGCAAACCATCTCCCCCGCGCGGGGGAGTTTAACACCCCCCCCCTTCTCAAGTTCTGTGTGGCATTCCATCTCCCGCGCGCGCGGGAGTTTAACCGAATCAAAACAGCCTCCGGCTCCCTCTCACTCCATCTCCCCCGCTCGCGGGAGTTTAACCCAGAATCTCAAAAGCTTATTGCTCACTTTTGCCATGTCCTCCGCTCTCAGGAGTTTAACTGAGCGATTAGCGGACATGGAAACTGCCATCCCCTCCGCTCTCAGGAGTTTAACTATAAATTTTCAAGCGGAAACACAGCGCCAAATAAAAAAACTGCCGGAAAAACCGGCGAACAAGTTAAACCTTGCGGCTTATTCAAAGCCAAATAAGCCAAATAAAAAAACTGCCGGAAAAACCGGCAAGCCAAAAGGATGAGCCAATGAGACACAAAGCCTCTTTTCGCTGGCAAGCTTTCCGCCAAACTCTGTTGGGGGCGGTATTTGCGCTGATCTGTCTGTCTGTTTCAGCAAAAACTGTTTCAGCCAAAACTGAGAAACCCCATATCTGTTATTTTGAATTTGACAACACTCTCACAAGCCAAAACTTTAAAAGAAAAATAGCCCAGCCCGATCAGGAGATAAAACTATGCAAAACCAGACAAGAGTTTGAAAACGCGGTCATTCACTGCTATCAGCCCCAGCCGGGAAACAACGAAAACGGCATTCAAGCTTTTGAGCGGATGATTCAAACCATCATTAAAAACAAAGAAAAATGCGATAGCTTAGTGATTTCAGGGCATCATACCGGAAATTGGTCTGGAAGCACAGGCAATTTGAAGCTTAAAGACATGGAGTCCCTTTCCTGCAAAAAAGAGTATAAAGGCTGGTTTGATAAAATTAAAGCGCTTTGGCTGGATGGGTGCAACACTGTGACAGATAAATTTATTGAATCCAAAGGCATAGTAAAAACAGCTGATTCAGAAACAGCCCGAGTGGTTGGAAAGGAGTACAAGAGCAAAATAAAAAAAAGACATATACAGAGCTATCAGCAGGCTTACTCCGCCTCTTTGGATGAAAACACGCCTCTTAGCTCCCGCTATTTAAGAATGTTCCCCCACACTCAAATCTATGGCTTTAACGGGGCCGCGCCGGCGGGCCAAAAGCAAGTGGGCCAGCAAAGCTTTATTTACCAGCATCTGACCAAATTGGGCCAGGCCTTATCACAGGAGAAAAACCAAAATCAAGCCAAAAGCGAATTGGCAAAATGGACAAGAGGGCTGTCCGCCCTGCTTTCGGATGATCCCTGTGATGAGGAGAGCATAAAAGTCTGGGAGGATACCAGCAAACAAGCGCGTTTTAAAGCTGTAGAGCGCCAGGATTATAAAAATGCCCGGCGGCTGGGCTGTGATCTTATCTTAGCCAAACAAGTCTTGGATAATCCAAAATCTTCAGCCGGGCAAAAAGCTTTAGCTCAAAAAATAATACAAGATCATAAAAAAGCGCAAGATATTTTAAGCGATCCGCTATCCTCGCCGGGCGACAAAGCCACAGCCCGGGAAATAATCAAAAATAAAAAATCTCTGGAGCTGGCCAACAGCCTGTTAGAAAACGCCAGCTCTAAAAAAGCGGTTGAGCTGGCTAAGCTTTCTGTTATCAGCGCTCTAAAAGCTGTCAATGAGAAAGATAAAAACATATCAGAGACTAAACTGCTTTATTCCCATCTGTTATTTAACAACATATATGACACTTGGCGGACAGCTCAAAAATATAAAACAAAAGACTCCGATTTTTTTAGCCGTGTCAAATCAGAATTTCAAACAAAAAGCTTTAGCCAATCCCTTCAAAAAAGAATTGAGTCCCCCTATACAGCCTCTCTAAAAAAAGGGGATTATATTAAATTTTACACTGAAATTCATGATTTGAATATAAGGAAATTGAAGGCCGGCCATTTTATCCGAGAGGAAATCAGCCGTTTGCTGGGCAAAGCTCAAAATATTTTTTCAGAGTTAAGATCTCCTCGAACAGGAAGGAAGAAGCTATTAGACATTGAGGCTAGAAGAGCCTTGGCGGTGTCCGCGGTGGATCAGCTGGATCAATACAATTTACTGCACGAGACTCAAATTGAAGATCTGCTAAAAAACAGAAAACTGTTTCCCAATGACACAAAAAATCCTTTTATTGTCAATGTTCAAACAAAATTGAGCTTTAAAAACAAAACGTCCCGGGAGATGCTTTCCGCCATTCAAAAAGGAGGCGTCAGCGATTTAAGGCAAAACAGCCGGATTCATTTTGGATCTAAATCTTTTTTAGAGCGAAGAGACAAACAGAGCCTTCGCCAATTAGCTGATTGGATTAGGACAAACCGCAAGGGCAACAAGCTAGATCATTCCCGCCAAGCGGTTATGGACGCTCTTTTTTATCATCTGAAACATAAAACAAATGAGCAAAAGGCCAAGATTTTATTGGATCTCAGCAATAGCCGCGGCAAAGCGGATCACTTGGCGCTGTGGATTGTATCTTATGCTAACTCTACAAATAGCAGTTCAGCCGTTAGAGACAAACTCCGCAAGAAAATGACATCCGAACATAAATATAAATCTATTTTAAAAGATCCGTAATCCGGCTGGATAAAGGGCCTCTTGGCGCTTTGGCTTATATCTTATGCCACATCTGAAAACAGCCGTAATCCAGACATTAGAAACAAGCTGAGCAAAAAAATGACATCCAAACATAAATATAAATCTATTTTAAAAGATCCGTAATCCGGCTGGATAAAGGGCCTCTTGGCGCTTTGGATTGCATATTATGCCACATCTGAAAACAGCCGTAATCCAGACATTAGAAACAAGCTGAGCAAAAAAATGACATCCAAACATAAATATAAAGGTTTGTTAAAAGATCCGTAATCCGGCTGGATAAAGGCCAGCTTAACAGTTTCTCTCAAACAAACTCTCAAATAAAAAACCGGAAGACTCCAAAGCTGTGATTCTGTAAATCCCCCGCAAAATCCGAGCGCCATCCCGCTTATCTAAAACCAGCAGGCCATTTAAGCTGGAAAAAATCAATTTCCGGATAGTGGAGCTTTGCCATTGGGGAGCGCCCATTTGCGCCAGAGTCTCCAATTTCCACAAAGCCTGCCGGTGATCCTGCCCATGAAGGGCGCTAATGCTTCCTCTATGCCCTGTGGCTAAAGCCATTAAAAGATCTTTGGCCTCTCCTCCGCGGACTTCCCCTATCACAATCCGATCGGGCCTCAATCTCAAGCTTTGCCGAACGAGGCGCTCTAGCCCTATCAGATCCTTTGCGCTTTCTGGATCTGTTTGGCTTAAAAGTTTGGCGCTGGCCCCGTTGGGCAGAATAATTTCATCTATATCCTCAATGCTGAGGATTCTCTCATGGGCGGCTGTCTCCTGAAGGCAGGCGTTGAGGACAGAGGTTTTCCCTGAGCTGGTTGAGCCAACAATTAAAAAATTCAATTTGTCTCTGATAAATTGACGGATAATTTCAATCGCTTTTTTAGGCGCCCAATTCCTCTCTTCCAGCCTCTCAAAAGTCCAAAGATGTTTGGCTGGCCGCCTAAAGCAGAGATGAAAATCTCCCTGAACCACAGGCGGGCGCAAAATATGCAGGCGAAAAGGCCCCCACTTCCCCTCCGCAAAAGGCTTTTTTATATTCACAGAAAGGCCGGCCTTCGCGCTGATTTTTTCCACAATATTATGAAAGGTGAGCGTTGACAAAAAACTATCCTTTAGCTTTAAAATTTGCCCTTGCTTTTCGTAAAAAATATTCTCCGGCCCGTTGACCATAATTTCACTAATGTCCGGCTGATTAAAAAGCGCTCCCAAAGGCCCAAAATCGGAAAACTCGGACAGGATTCTCTCCCTGTTTTCCAAAGAGCTGTTTTCGCTGATAATTTTATAGATGATTTTGTCTCTTGTTTTTTCCTGCTGGGGGCGCAGAGGCAAATGGGCGCTGGTCAAACTGCTTTGAAAAAGATGGAGTATGTTTTCAAACTCTTGGCGAAGAGGGTGGGACTCTGCTGGAGAATAGCTGTTTTCTGACATTAAAAGCCCCTTGTTTTATCCAAAGGCTGAGGAAAATAACCCGCCCCGCCGATTTTAGAGGAATAGCCTGACCGAACATTGCCGCCGGCTTTGGGAGAATGGCCGGACCGAAGAGAAACCGCCTCCTGTTTCCCCTTTTGGATCCGGGCTTGAATAAATACAAACTGCGCCATGCTATACTCATTGTTTCCGGTTATAAAAGACAGAGGAGCGCTTAAAAGAGATCCTAGCTGGCCTTGTTTATATCCTCCCCGTGATTTCTTTTGCAGTTGAAAAAGCTTTAAAATCCGCCCATCTTTTAAAATCACTTTATTCTCCAAACTTTGTGTTTTTAAAAGAGGCGGGCTGGAGGGAGAGGCAAAAGCCAATGGCTCAGAAATTTGAGCTTTAACTGTTAACTCAATATGTCTGTTTTTTCCCAATCGGGGAGTGATGTTGAGCCGTAGTCCGTGAGATTTCCATTGAACAGATGACTGCTCTGTTTTGAGATTATAGCTGGCAAAAGGGATTTGCCCGCCGGATTGAATTTCCAGCTTTTGTCCGCTTTGCCCGATAATAGAGGAGTGATGAAGCGCTCTTCCCCGCCCGGACTGTTTTAAAAAATTTAAGAAGCCCAGAAGAGATGAATATTGAGAGAGAGCGTTTTCAGAATTTTTTTCTCCGCCAAAAGAAAGCCCGGAAGAGGACAGCTCCTCTGCCACAGCCACCTCTATTTCAATAAAAGGGGCCGGAAACAGCCATAAAGGATCCTCCTGCGGCTTTAAGCCAAAAGGCGAAAGGAGATTTTGATACTCTAAAAGATCAGCCCCTTGAGGAATGTAAGCCAGCGGAAGCTGGCGCCAGGCAATGGCCGGCGGGGGGCGGTTTTGAATCCGGCTCTTAAAAAAATGCTCAATAGGCTCTTTCAGCCCTTCTCCGGGGAGCGCCTTAAACTCATAGGGGATATTGAAAGCTTGAGACGCTTGAGCCAAAACGGCCCAGTCGTAAAGGCGATTTAACCGGCCAGTCACTTGAAAAGCGCCGCTATCGGAAACAGACCAGCGGAGTCCCCAAAAGCCCTCTAAAATTTTCTGGAGTTTTTTAGCTTGCAGTTTTTTGCCCTTGTTAAAAATAAGCATTTCATATCGTTTACTGCCCGCGACAATCAGAGTTTTGCCCTCTTTTCGAGCTAAAAGGGAAAGCCGGCCTCCCTCCATTTGAACAGACACCAAACTTTTATCTCCAATATGGACTTTGTGATTGGCGGGCAAAGGCAGATATATTTTTTCCGCCGGGGATAAAAGCAGTCTTTCAGAAAAGCTTGTGTGAGCACAGAGCGGACAGGCCAGCCATATTGACAGCCTTAGCGCATATTGAGCAAAGCTTAAACTATGCCAAAAAAAACAGGCCCGCCATTTTGAGAGCCTCAGCGCATATTGAGCAAAGCTTAAACTATGCCGAAAAAAACAGGCCCGCCATTTTGAGAGCCTCAGCGCATATTGAGCAGAGAACTCTAAACCACGACGAAAAAAACAAACCAGCAAAATGGAGAGCCTCAACACATATCGAGCAAAGCTTAAATCATGCCGAAAAAAACAGGCCCGCCAAATGGAGAGCCTCAATGCATATTGAGCAGAGAACTCTAAACCACGACGAAAAAAACAAACCAGCAAAATGGAGAGCCTCAACACATATCGAGCAAAGCTTAAACCACGACGAAAAAAACAGGCCCGCCATTTTGAGAGCCTTAGCGCATATTGAGCAAAGAACTCTAAACCACGACGAAAAAAACAGGCCCGCCATTTTGAGAGCCTCAGCGCATATTGAGCAGAGAACTCTAAACCACGACGAAAAAAACAAACCAGCAAAATGGAGAGCTGTATCACAATATTTTATATAGCAAAAAAGATTCCCCTTTGCGGAAATCCGGCTAAAAATAGCCTTTTATACCGATTTTTTTGAAAAATTTATAAGTTAGACTTAGCTCTTTTAGAACTAAACTCCCATTATGATCTTCAATTTTCCAGAGTCCAAGCTTGTTTTTGAGGGCTCTCGCGCCAGGGATGACGCCGGCAAGCTTGAGGGCTAGACGCCCGTCCCGATAAAAATAAGCTTGGCCTCTGAAATAAAGACAGATTTAACTTCGTGAATAGGTCAAGAAAACTAGCTCAGTTTGAAAATTTATAGCTTTTCTCTATTATTTGAACCGGAAAATGAAGACTGGCATTAAGTGAAAAAACTCTTTGCTGTTTCAGAATGTTTTTGAGATTAGCTCTTTTATAAACTTGATCTGACTTCCGCCTCTTGAGGAGGGCGGGCTTTTTTTAAAGACAGATTTTTGGCAAATAAGCCTCTGGCTGTTCGGACAACTAAGACTTCCACTATATCGCCTTCGTTAAGCTCTTTATAAGAAGTATTGATAAACTCTGTCACAGTGGAAAAATATACATCCTGTTTATTTTTTTTATCCCAAATAGCGCCAAAGCCAATTTCCGGCATCACTCGCCGAATAGCTCCTTTTCCCGCCCCTATAACTTCCAATATAGGCTCTTTCATCATAGCAAAAACTCCAATTTTCCCCTTTTAATCAATAGCCCTTTTTGCTTTGCCCCTCATCTGATTGGCTTCCAAATCTCCGCCCTTTTAATCACAAAACCACACCATTATACAACAAAAAACATTTCACCCAGTTTATAAAGAAATACAATCTCTTGTAATAAATTCTTTTGGGTTTTTGACAATATGCGGCAAACCTGGCCCTGTGATCTTCTCCCCTCTGGATTCTTTTTGAGATAAATCTAAATTCAACTTCAAAAGAAAATCAAGCTCATCTTGAGTTTTTTTAAAGCCATAAGCGGAATAAACAGCTATATCCAAAGCCTTATGATATTTTAGCAGTTCGTGATCTCCAGGCAATTCCATAGAGCGATACAGATCACGATAGCTTATCCCTTCCTGTTTTAAAATTTTTGCTCTCGCTTTCCTTAATGCTTCCGCTCTTTTAGCCACCGTCTTTATTTGAGCCAGAGCCGGTTTTTGCGGCCAGGGAAAAGTGTCGTATACTGTGTTAATCGTGTAACGAAAACCTGTTCCCAAAGTGGAGCATCTATGAATAAACCAACTCCAATGCATGCTGGATTGTAAAATGCCAAAAGAATAATCATCATCAAAAACAAAAGCGATTAAAGCGTCATTTGGATTTATATCTGAATGGACAAACTCAAAAATGCCTCTTTGTGTGACTTGCCCGCAAACACAATACCTTTTGATCTTTTTAATTTTTTTCATTAAGTCTGCTCTTGGATAAGATAACCGCCACCATGTTTTTAAAAAATTCTGATGATGTCTATTTACCTTGGCGCTAGGGTTTGATTTTAACAAGGCTCTGTTTCTGTCTTTTTCTTTTTTTGCCTCTTTTCTTCTTTGTGGCAAAACCAATTTTTCTATAATTTTATATAACTTATGTTTGTTCCGACCAGCCCGGCCCGGCCTTTTGCTGAAAGATGATCATGGGCTTTTTTAAACCAATACACACAGTAATCCGCCCGTCCTGGCACAGTGGGATAGGCTTTCCGAATTTTATGGATATAGCTAACTCCCATTTCTTGTTTAATTTTATTTTTTGACTGAAATGGGGGATTGCCAATAATGGCGCTCACTTTAGGCCACTTAGCAGTCAGGAGAGCGTCTTCAGATAAAAAATTGCTGTCTAAATCATCCAGAGGCAAAGAGGGATCTTGGACATTAAACTCATCAGCCAACAGCTTTCGGCCAATGGACAAAGCCACCTTGGCTAGCTCTAAACCAAATTTATTTGTGTCAATGCCATAAAAGTTTTTGGGGGAGACAAGCAATCCAAGCTCTGTGGGGCGGACTTGCTCTCCCTCTCCTAAATCCTCCAGAATTTCCATTTCCAGTTTTCTTAACTCCCTGAAAGCGATATAAAGAAAATTCCCACTGCCACAAGCGGGATCCAAAACTTTAAATTCCTGTATTTCTTTTAACAATTTTCTTTTTTCTTTTTTTGTTTTGGCTTTGTTTATTTTTTCTTGAAATGGCCGGACAATAGAAGGCCCAACAATTTTATATATGTCCAACTCATGGGTGTAATGGATGCCATGGGCGTGCCTTCTTTTTGGATCCATGCTCCCTTCAAAAAGAGATCCAAATATAGAGGGCCTCACTTTTTCCCAATTATGCTTTGAGGCGTCATGCAACAGCTCCGCTTCTTTATAAGACAGCTCCACCGTCTTTGTTTCTCTAAAAATTCCTCCATTAAAATATCCAATGTGTTTATATTTTTTCGGCTTATCAAATTTGTTTTTGATGGCCATAGCTTGAAATAAAAGAGATAAATCCTTTTGATCTGGAAAATCAGCCAGACATTTTTTCAAAATCTCATGCAATGTGTATTGAGGCATTAGCCCAACATCTTCTGAAAACAAAGCTATAACTAACTGCAGAGTGAATCTTTGGGCTTTATCTTTTGACACGCCTCTTTTAACCATAGACAGATAAATAGCGCCGACAGTTTTTGCGGCCTGCTCTGTGACAGCTGTATTATGGTTGTCAAACAGCGGCTCTTCTTCTATTGGCAGGAGAAATTTTAAAGCTCCCCAGCCAGTGTGAAGGTCTTTTGCATGTAGCTTATGGACAGGATCATGTAATTGGCTGTTTAAATCATATATCCAAAATTCATCAAAATTGCATAAAATCATATACTTCGGACGATTAGGGACTAAAGTAATCCAATAATCAAAAGCTTGATCATAATGCTTCTGGAGAGGCTCGCCTCTCTTCTTTAATTCAATAATCACTCTAGGCTTCCAAACAAGATCAGGGAAAATAACGCCTTTCCCTTTCTGTTTTTTAACCGGCGGCTCACAAACAGCTCCTGCCCCTAGAACGCCTGTATTGCCAAAAGCCTGAAGAAGGCGGTCAAAAAATATTTGACCCTCTCCTTTTTCAGAGCCTCTACAGCTCTTGAGCCAATCTAAAAAAGCTTTAATTCTCTCTTGGCGCTCTTCTTGATGGACAGCCATGATGCATTAAGTATTTATATTTTTTTGCCTTAAAAGCAATACATTCCAGCTGGAATTTATGCCCTTTCAAACGACATTCTCTTTAAAAAGGTTTTTTCTCCCAATTTTTATAGACTTTAGTATAGGTGACAGTTAAATGATTCTGTTGATTTTAGGAACAAACAGAGGCGGCAGACTATGCCAAATTACATGTCCATTTTTAAGCCAGTAATGACATCCGCATGGTGAATCAATTACATGTATAGATGGACTGAGAGATATGGCGCTGTTTTTTTCTCTCTTAATCAACCACCTTTTTTCAAATTGTTTGGAAATTTCTAAATAAATAATTTTTTTGCATTTCTTTTTCGGACAGGTAACAGCAACATAAAAAGGATATTCATGGCCTCCTATAACATAAACCGTATTTTTACATGTTTTTTCAGGCAAATCTTCAATCCATTCAGTTCTGTATGTCCTGAAACGCTCAAGTAAATTGATTGTTGCCAAAATAAGTTTGTTAATGATTTTCTTTACTCCTTTTTAAATTCTGGATAAGGAAACTTTTTTCCCCCATTCCTAAATATTTTTTAAAAATAGGGGCTGGCTCTTGTTCACTATTTTGATTCAAATAAGCTCCGTGAACTAATTGAAATCTTTGGATATTAAATTGAGAATTATCGTCTAATCGGAATTTATGAAGCCGAGCTAAAAAATCATTAAATCCTAAACAAGCAGCCTGCATATTAACCGATATAACTGCTGGCTGATCTTCTCCAACGGCTTCTAAATATCCAGCCATCTTATTTTTCTCGTAATAATCTTTATCATCTTTCTGCCATCCTTCTGAAGCTAGTTGCTCGCTTGTATAAACCCCTCTTGTAATTAAACTGCTGCTCTCTGGATGTATATAATGAGCAACGACATCCGCATGGGTGATTCCTCCTTTGCCATCAGCTTTAAGGTAAACTCCAATATCAAAAAAAGGGATAAAATAAGCTGTCGCTATACACTCTAATTGATATCTTCCTGTGGCTGAATCCACACAACCAAAAATGACATCACAATCTGCTAATGCCTCTATAACCTCCTTATTGTCAGTAGCTTTCATATAAGTATCTACCTGTATATCTATTCCTGTCTCTAAAATCGCTTTTTTAAGAGCCTCTACTTTATATATGTTTCCTTCAGCATCTACTTTCTTGGCATTTATGATACGATTCAGATTTTTTTCTTCTACAATCTTAGGATCCACTAAAATTAATTTCCCAATACAGTTTCGCGTTAAAAGCTCGACAATGATACTCCCTGTTCCCGAACACCCTACAACGCCAACTTTTAATTCTCTAAGAAGATTAAAGGTTCCCTTTCCAAAAGTTTGAGATACTCTTAAACCATAGCCAGGAATGGTGTCTTTTTTCTTAGATTGTTGCCATATTTTAATGTTTTTTCCCACAACAGAGACTCTGTGAACAGGGCTAAACTTTTCCTTGCCATAAATGACCCTGGCAATGATTTCACCATCCGGTAACATAATGGCTGAGCCATTAGGCCGCCCATCATCAAACCAATGGTTAATCGCATGAAACATTTCTTTATCATTTTTATTATCTGTTTCAGAGAAACGATCATAACCGCTGGGGTGGCTGTGAATAGTAAAAATTGATAAGCCTTCTTTGTCTATTTGTTCTATCTTTTCCGGTGTCATGTATTCAGAAAAAGCCCAGGATAGATAGCTAGATGTTTGTTTGTTGCATTTGTTCTTTGGGATTAAAATTAATTCTTTAACCATGAGCCGAAAACCAGTTTTCCCTTGTCCATAATGGCAAAGCATTATGGCTGCAAACTCTAGGTTAATTCCTGGATAAAGATGCTTTCTGAGGCTCTTATAAGCGCTTTCTTTTAAAGTGAGTGAAATTTTTTTCATTGTGTTTTATCCTTTATCTATCTCAAATTTCAGTTGATTATATACATAGGATATATGGGTGACAATATTATCGATTCCAACACGCCAGTCATAATGCCTTGACCATCTTTGCCAGTTCCTTCCAAAGTGAGCTTCATTATTTAAAGATCCTATAGCTGTTCCATCTTCCCTCTTTACATCAGGCGAAAAGTAGAACATATCAATATTTGCCGTGGGATAATTGTCTGGAATCATAATCATTAAGTCTGATTCTTTTGGCATATACCCTTTGGGTAGCCGATAATCTGAAATAACAAGTCCTCTTTTAGGCCCTTCAATGAGTCGTTTCCATTTGGGAAAATTAACTTTTAAATATTCTGCGTCTTCATTAGGAAGAGGAAAACTTGCTATTTCTGTCCCTTGTTGAGCTTGCCTTCTAACGGTTTCAAACCGCTCAATACCTTTTTGAGTTAGATCGACAAAATCTTCTGCTTTAATGGGCGCTCTCTGTCCTCCACAAAACTTTTGATTAAGAGACCATTCATTATAAGTTTTCCCCGCCAGACTTAAAATTTCAGCGCCTTTCATTTTTTCTGCTTTAATCTTGTATTTTTCACCGTCAATTTTGATTTTATAGAACTTTTGGCCTTTGGGGGGCTTACGGTTTTTTTTAGCGCACTCTTCTATGTCAATGGCATCATCTACACAAGGGATAGTAATAAACCTGTCATTTTTTTGCACAACTAAAATAATCTCTTCTGGTATTAAGGCATCTAGGCAACCATCTGTATCCGCATACAGGAGATCGCTATCTTTAGCTTCAGAATCCAAACATTTTAAAGAGCAGCCTTTTATCTTTGGAGTAACAAGAGCTTTGTCTGCCCCTATAGCGTTGCCATTGAAAATAGGCTGTAGAGGAACTCTGAGACAAGGATTATCATCAATTTTAATTGATTTATCTGAAAGAGAAAACTTTTCTTCTCCTTTTAAAAGGATATAATCACTTTGACTTAATGGAATATCAATCTCATTCTTTTGCTTAAGGAAAAGAATCTGATTTTTTTCCATTTTTGCAAGCTTTTGTATGTCCTTTATTTGCACAAGACCAGATTTCACCTCATGGCCTTTCTCCTGGATAAATATTTTAATATATTTCATAACACACCTCCTTATGGCGTAAAGTTTATAAACACAGCTTGTCTGTGTTTTTTTCAGGATATTCTGTTTTTAAAATACTTCTATGACAAAGATCGTGCAGAAAATAAGACCTTTCTTGATAAAATTAGACAATATTTGGATAATTATTTGATTTTACTTATTTTTTTCGTGCAAAACTCGTGCAACTAAAAGAAAAATATATCTTTTTTTAAAAGATGTAGTTTAATATTTCCTCTATTTTTCTGTGTAGCATCTGGTAAAAGTTTGTCAATATCATCATTAGGAGCTATTTTTTTTAATGCGTCTTTTATATTTTTTTTAAACCTTCTACCTCTAACTGCTAAGTCCTGACCTGGATGTTGTGCGGATAAGCCAACTTCTTTCTCAACAAAAGATTCTATTTCATATTCCTCTGATGGTTTTTGTAGAAGAGCAATAAAAAACTTATATGTATAACTGCCATCGCCTTTACCTTTTTTTATTTTACAGAGTTTATTCTTGTAGTAAATTTTTCCAAGTTTATTATCTATAAAAAAAGTAATTTTGTCTTTTAAGTAATTTCTAGCTTCATCTGAATCGATACCACTGTCTTTTTTAATAAATTTATGAAAATCTATTTCAAAGTTCTGTAGTTCAAAAGGTAAAGGAATATAATCTACTTGTTCGCTATCCTTAATATAAGGAGAACTATTAACGCAGTCCGATAATAAAATAAAAGCATATTCCTTGTTTAATTGTTCGAAATAAGGTTTAGTTTTATACTTCTGAAAACCTTCCGTATTAAAAGAGCAAATCCATATAATTTTTTTGTTTCCAATAGACTGATCACCGATTATATAATCACCTTCTGGCAACTGTTGGCCAGAAAAATTAAAACCATTTTTACGGGCAAGAAGTTTTAAAAAATTATCTGTGCAGAATTGGTAAATCTGATCTGTAATTGATATAGGCTTTCCAATTTGATCTTTGGGAAAAGCTAATATCCCAGAATCAGTTTTTTGAAATTGATAAGTCTTTTCCCCTTTGCCAAGATTTAGTAAAAGTTCCTCTTCTTCTAATATGCTGGGGACAACAACTTTCAAAATTTTCTCATCTATCCAAAAACTTATAGGAGGCTTCAAGATTTTTGACCATTCTTCTTTAGTATAAAATGAAACGCACAGAGGATTAAATTTGCTTTCAAGGATTCTCATTTTTAATCAGCCCTAGTTGTTTGAAAATGTGTTGAATTTCAAAAGGAGAGATGAGTTGACCTGATTTCACTGATTTTGGTTTTAATAGTAGTTTCTGTGATTTGGTTTTTCCATCCATGTTTAAAGTTATTTTCAATTCCACTTCCATGATGTTGCCCTCAATCTCAAGGTTATTATCATGGGTGAGACAGTTTTTCCCTAATGGTGGCTGGAAAACAGTAGTTTTATGCTTATTTGTATTTTTAATCACCGATTGAATTTTCTTTATTTGGATTTGTCTTATCTTCTTAACACAGCAACTGTTTAATAATTGTTGAATATTTTGCTTTTTAAGAAAAGATAAGTCTAATTGAGCTTGAGTGTTAAAAAGATCTTTATTGTCCCAAAAGGCTTTCCCGATAACTCTAGAATAAAATTCACAATGTCTTGTTGATCTAGATGAAATTAAGACTAATTTAAGGGAGGGATCGTACATTGCAAAATCTCCGATTAAGTTTCTCCCATAAAATAAAGATACCCTGTCTTTTAAATCAATGACTGGTTTAGATTTCAAGTTACCTGCATGCTCAATAAAAAAACCTAGCCGCCTATCTTTTGTAATAGGGGGTATCAATTTAACTTGACAAAAATCTCCACGCTTTAAGGTTTGAAAATAATTCTTACATTCGCCTGTTATATATTGCATAGCAGTTTGTAGCTCTTGCATTTCAGGAATCTGTTCTTTAGATTGGAAAACATGATAGGTTCTATCTACAGCTACTGATGTAAATAATAAGCGATCTAAAGCGATTTCAAATGTGTTTGGATTATTCAAATATACTGTTACAGCTTTTTCGCCTTGATGTTCTGCGTTTATATTGCCGCCACATTGTTCTAAAATATCAATACCCTCATCTGAACACATAAAAATAATAGTGCATAAGATATATAAAAATTCTGTATTGTTAATAGTAATCAGCTTCTCAGCTAACTCCTGAAATTGTGTATCAGAAAACTTCTCAATTTGCGAAAATACATCGTCAAATGATAATTTCTTAGCCAGTTGTTTTATTTGAGACACACTGATTTTTGCCACATTCTCAGCATTTATTATCTGTATATAAGCCAAACAATGCGCCGGAGCTTTTGGATACTGTTTTGGCTGCTCTCCTGCCTTTATTTCACAATGTGTTAATATTTCTGGTTCCATGTTTTTTCCTTTAATTTTTCTAAAAGCCTTAATCTTTTAATTCTATATCTTTAAAAGGTTCGGCTCAAATCTTTTTGTCAACATACTATCCATAAAATATTTTGTTCTTTATAATCATTCATAACTTAATCTCCAGGAAAACTTACGCTATTTTAAATTTCCTTGCTTTTTTTAATTTTATGCTATTATAATCTTTCTCATTTTTAAATTCAAATTGCCAAATAGAATATGTGCTTTCTTTTTTTGAAAAAAATAAATTTATAATTTGTTTTTTTGTTTCTTGTCTCCATTTTCTAAAAGGATAATACATTTGTCTGATAATTACATTATCTGTTTTGATATTTTTTGCTTCTATTAAAACAATCTTATCTTTGCCTTCATAACCAGCATCTACTTCTGTTTGAACTCCCTTGACCTGGATTTTTTGCTTATTAACAAAAAATTCAAATGATTTCTCTGTATATTTTCTTCCACGAATTGTTAAAACAAGGCTGTTATCATTTATAAAATTTTTTATTAAACTGGAAGCATAAGCATAATCAAGATGTTGCATTTCAGATTGACCAACTTTTGAAGTGTCTAAAGCAAATTTTAGTTTTGATTTATACACAGCGGCTTCCTCATCAATGCTTGGAATATCAACATATCCTTCACCTTTTACAATACAGTAATGACCGTTTTTAACGGGTAATAAAAAAAGGCCTTTTTCTTTAAAAATGTCTGGACGAGCTTCTCTGTTAGTCTGTGTGCATAATATACGCACTTCTTTTTCACCTGTCGCCTTAAAATTTTGACAAACTGCCTTAATTTCAGCCGCGGAAATGCTAAAAGGCTTTTTTTCAAAAATATGTTGATGGATATTATAATCATCAAATATCTTTTTCCATGATTTACTGCTTGCCTGTGTCATTTGCTTTTTTAAGGGGATAGCTCAAGCTGAGTTATATGTTTTGCTTCTCTGAGCCTTTTAATGGATAAATTCAAAAACTGACGGTTTTTGTCAATGCCAATGAAAGATCGGGCTAAGCGATAAGAGGCGATTCCTGTGCTGGAGCTTCCTGTAAAAGGGTCTAAAACCAAATCCCCTTTTTTTGTGCTGGCCTGAATAATTCGGCTCAAAAGCTCCAAAGGTTTTTGTGTGGGATGTTTTCCAGCTGTTTTTTCAGAGGGGGGAGATGTATTGATCGCCCAGACTGACCGCATTTGTTTTTCTGGTTTTTTGATAAAATCTTTTCCCCAAAAGCCAAACTTCATTTCCTCATAATTGAAAGTGTATTTTGCCTTTAGCCCCTTACAGGCCCAAATTAAAGTCTCATGGCTCGCCGCAAAACATCTGCACCCAATATTGGGCGGAGCATTGGGTTTATACCATGCAATATCGTTTAAAATCCTATAGCCCGCCACTTGCAAGGCAAAGCCACATTGATAAATGGAATGATAAGTCCCGCTGATCCAGATAGCTCCCTCCGGTTTGAGAACTCGATGACAGGCTCTTATCCAATTCAAATGAAAAGCAAAATCCTCATCAGCGCCAGAGCTTTTATCCCAGTCCCCTTTATGAACATCCACCCGCCGGCCGGAATGAACCGAAAAGCCGCCATTGGATAAGTTATAGGGCGGATCTGCGAAGATCATATCCACAGAGTTTTCCGGAAGAGATTTTAATATATCCAAACAACTGCCATGATAAAGAAAAAAACAGTCATCCTGATAATAAGGCTCAAACATATTCCTAAATTAACAGGCCCCTTTATACAAAACAACCTTTTATGCCGCCAAAAAAACCCCTATCCACACAGCAAAAGCTGTGTTGGTCAAAAATGGCGGGGTGGACGGGACTTGAACCCGCGGCCTCCGACGTGACAGGCCGGCGTTCTAACCAGCTGAACTACCACCCCACAGCATGAGATTACCATATAAATTTTTGAAGTCCATTTGACAATCAAAATTTTTAACAGCGGAGAGGCCAAGCTCCTGAAATGGATAACACAAAAGCGGTGGAAAATCAAACTAAGGCAGTGTTCAAATTAGCCAACTCTTTGAAATGGATAACACAAAAGCGGTGAAAAATCAAACAGGAGGGGCCAGGAGTTTTCCAACGGTGACTTGCCCTAATTGAATGAGAAGCCTTAAAGCCTCTTGATCACTTTTTAAATTCAGCTCTTTTTTTGTCTTTTCAATAGATTGAAGGCTGTTTTCGTCCAAGAAAAAAGCGAATGAGCGGTCTCCGCCGGTAGCGGGATTGGCCATTGTAAACAGCTCATTTTTTTCTGGCGGGAGGCTGGCATCACACGCTTTCCCTTCCGAAGCCCGGAAACGCTCCTTTGGCTTTAAATTATCCGGCTGTTTATCCGCCAAACAAGCCTCCAAACTGTCGTCACGCGCTTTCCCTTCCGAAGCCCGGAAACGCTCCTTTGGCTCTAAATTATCCGGCTGTTTATCCGCCAAACAAGCCTCCAAACTGTCGTCACGCGCTTTCCCCTCCAAAGGCCGGAAACGCTCCTTTGGCTCTAAATTATCCGGCTGTTTATCCGCCAAACAAGCCCCCAAACTGTCGTCACGCGCTTTCCCCTCTGAAGGCCAAAAATGCTGTTTTGGCTCTAAATTATCCAGCTGTTTATCCGCCAAACAAGCCCCCAGATTATCGTCACACGCTTTCCTCTCCGCAAGACAATGCTCATCCGGCTGTTTGTCCGCCAAACAAGCTCCCGCAGGAGCGCCATTTAAAAGCTGTTTGATTTCTTTTGAAAAATCAGAGGGGCGCTCCTTGTTTTGGCCTTGGGACTTAAGATACATTCGGACAGCCACATTGACATCTTTGACGCGCTCTATCCAATCATCAGGCTGTTCCTTGAGCCAGTGAAGGGCTTTTAAAACAACAGGCTTAGGGTAATGGGAGCGAAAAGGCATAGAAGGAGAATATAAAAATTTTTTAACAGAGGGAAAGAGTTTTTTAATTCAAATCTTTTTCGCTGGGTTATCCACAAAGTTATTCATTGACAAGTGAAGTTATTTTGCATGATAGTTGAAATATGAAATGGAATGAGTTAGTAAGCCTGCGAATTTCAGAGTTGATTCTTAAAAATATTATACGGGATAATCGCATTCAGCTTAAACAGGGCGAAGAGATTATCCGCCAGAGAATAGAGCATAAAATTAAAGAAAATTTTAAGCGGGAAAAAGAGCTTTTGCGGGAAGTTTATCAGATGATGGAGGAGCTGGAGAGCCAGGGGCGCTCCTTTGAGCGGAGAAAAATGTTTCCCTTATTGAAGGCCCAGCTGGCCAAAAAGAAAGGCTTTGTGCTATGAGGCTTTTGCGGAAGTATGGATAAACCGCCCGCCTACAGACAGCGGGCTAAAAAGAAAGGCTTTGTGTTATGACACTCTCTCCCGATCGGCAAAATTATTTGGCCAATGCCATTTTAGAGGACCTTTTAAAGTCAGGCTTTGCCACCGCGCCCTCCCGTGAGATTTTGTTTGAAAAAATCAAACAGGCTTTTAGCTTTTTCGATAAAGAGTGGGAGGAAATGGATCGGGAAATCTCCCATAAAATTCAATCTATTAAAAGAGGCGTCCATCCGGGCTCTTCAGAATGGGATGTGCTGTATGGCCGCTTTTTAGAGGAAAGCTTTAGAAAAAAAAGCCGACTCTTTGTGAAAACATAAACCAGCCCATTCTATTGGCGGAATCTTTTATACTGATTCAATTTGAGTTTTTAAAAGCCGGCACATTTATTCTCAGTCTGAAATATTTTGATGAAAGGGACAGCCGGCGTTGCCTCACTCTGCCCGGCTTGAGCTTGTTCTTAAACCATAAATCATGCGCTCTGCTGGAATTTTTATGATTCCGCTCAGATTTTTCAGCTAAAACCGTCTGATCTGGGCCTAAAAAGCTCCCGCTGGCCGGAAGAGATATGTGGAAAACCCTGTTCGTTTTGTGGAAAAGCAATGTTAATGTATGGCAACATATGTTTTTCTTGACGGGTTTTTTTTATTTTTGCTAGCCTAAAGTTGATGCCCCTGAAGTTTTTTTGCGCCCTGATCTGTTTTATTGTCAGTTTTCCAGCTTGGCCGGTCAGTTTTGATTGGTCTGGATGGACTAGAGTGGATAGCTATTTTCAGCGATCACCGGAGCACAGCTATTATGGATCTTATCATCTGATTTTACAGCCTTCCATTCATGTTATAGATGGCGTCCGCGTCACGGGGCGTTTGGACCTCAGCCTTTTCAACCAGTCCGCCTCTTTGGACGCCAGCCGTCCGGACAGGCAAACAGGCTTTGTTTTTATTGACAGCTCAAAAAAACCAGCAGTCCCCTCTGATCAACCGCTGTTTTTCAGGCCCTCGCAAATTTACATAGAGTATCAAAATGAGTTTTTAAAACTCCGGCTGGGGCGGGCGCCGTATCATTTTGGATTGGGGGCTGTTTATTCCGCCTCTCAAGATCCTTTTCAGCATTGGATCAGCGCGTATAATCAGGCTGTTTTATATGTGGAGTATTCTCAGCTTTATGTTCAGCCGGGGCTTTTGCTGACGGAGCGGGATCAAATAGCTCCTATTTTACAAGCGGGGCTTTCCAGCGAGGATTGGTCGCTGGAGGCTTTTTATCAATACAGCTTTAAAGACAGATCTTTTGCGGAGGCCTTTGGGAAATATGAAAAGATGAGCTGGAGCCTGCAAGGCTCAGCCTCTTATGTTTTTGCGGATAAAACCAGCATGCTGGTGGCTTTAGAGGCTTTTATTCCATCGCCTTTCAAAGCGCCCTTCACAATAGAGATTAAAACTGGCGCGGCGATTGGAGATTCTCTTTTTCATCCTAATTATGATGTGGCTTTGCTCTTTTGGAACAGGCTTATGAGCAGTGAAAGCTCCGCCCCTAAACCCCAGCCGGCTCCAAGCGCGGAAGGGGAAAAGGATACTGCCGGCAGCGCTTCGCCGGAAAAACATATTTTGCAAATTGCCTCCGGCCAGATCCAAAAAGGAATATATTTTTCTCCCCGCCTTCTTTTTTCTTTTTGGGATGATCGCTTAAAAATCCGCCCGCTGTTCTTGCTGGCTAGAGACTTAAATGAAAAGCGCTTTAATTACGAATTTGACTTGGAGGGGATATATCAAATTGGGGAAAGTTTATTTTTTTCTTTAACAGGCGGAGCTTTTTACACAAAAAAACTGCGCTTGGCTTTATTGGCTCAGGCCGCCGTCAGCTTCTGAATCTTAGGGCATCATTGAAGCTGGCATCTTGTTTTGCATCTTGTGAGACGGCGGCCTGTTTTTTTACTCAAAATAATAAATTTTTTTATCTTTCTGTAATGATGGGCTGTGTGTTTGCGCCCGCTGGAGAGGGATTTGTTGAGGGAGAAGACAGGCGAGGCAAAGCGCTTGTCGATTGATTGAGCCGGACAAATAAGCCGTCAAATCCTTTATTTAAGTAATATAAGTCCTGTTGGGCTTGATCTTTTGGCATGAAGCTTGTCATTTTATTCACCCCGGGCTGAATATTTTTTAAAAAATTTATTTTTCCCGGCAGGGCATTTAAGCTTTCAAAATTATCTTTCCAGCCTAAATAGCTCTTTAAAAGCTTAGCGGACGCCCGGACAGACAAAGAGTATCTATAAGGATCATCAAATTTGTCCAATACATCCAAATCCTCAAGCAAATAGGAATCGTCAGAAAGAGCTGTCCTCCACAGATCTTTTTTTAAATCTGTATGATAAAACCGCTCAATATCCAAAGGCATATCCAATTCAGAGATGCGATTCATTTTACAGCCTAAACGCTCTTCAAAATCAAAATCCTCAAAGCTCTCATCAGCTTTATTCCACCGGCCCTCACAGCGCCGCTCTTTTATTTTAGCTATTCTTTTTTCCCGATCTTTTTTATTGTATTCCTTTTGAGCTGTCTGAACAGATTGCCGGGCCTCTTCATAAAATTTTTCCGCCACATCCACAACTTGTGACATGATTTCCTCCAAACCGCCATTTTTTCCCACTGTGTTTTTTTCAACAGAGCAGTCATTGCAAAAATCAGCTTCTGTGGCGTATCGCTTTTTTTCCCTCATAGCTCCCTGCCCTTTAATGACAAAGTCCCCGTTTTCCGTTTTGATCACTGTGACTTTTGTTCTCAATGTGTAAGAGGAGCCTCTTTGTTTTTGTTTGACCTTGATATTGCATATAAAACTGGATCGGCCTCCATCAATCAGCTCTTGTAAATACTGCCTGCATTCTTTTTCGACCTTTTTTCTCAGATCATCCATGCTTTCAGAAGTGGAGAGCAAAAATAAGGGCTGTTGGCTGTCAAAATAAGTGTAAAAAACCAAGCCTAAAACCGCTAAGTTGGAAAAACTGAGAAGAATAACTAAAACTTTTTTTCGGATAGCTTTCATATCTTTAATAATTTATCGGAAAGTTCAGTTTTTCAATAAAGTTTTTTACAAAAAAGGGAAAAAATAAGGAATTATATATTTAACCTTCCACAAAATCCCATGACAGCCTTTAAACATAAACATTTTTGGCCTTCTTAGCTCTTTTTCTGACATATTCATAAGAGGCAATAACCTTTAAAACTTTCTTTATTTTTTCCCTGAAATAAAGCTTTTCTCTAAAAATATGGAAAGCTAGGTGTATAATTCCCAAAAAATAAGGGCTTCTATCGGCTTTGTTTAAATTTTTCGGCTCAAACAATAGGGAAAAGCCATGAATTTTCACACAAAATCAGTATAAAAGCTCTGTTGGCCTCTTGAATTGCCTCTTAAGGCCTTGCGGGCGAATTTTAAACCTATCCGCCTAAAGATGGCTGCAGCTCTGTCCTCAAGATATAGATATCACGCCCTAAAAAACTAAGCTGGACTGGCTCTTTTGGCCTAAATCCCATTATGATCTTCAATTTTCCAGAAGCTTGTTTTTGAAAGCTCCCGCTCCACGGCTGGCAAAAAGTGAAAAAATAAGCTTGGACTCTGGAATAAAGACAGATCTAACCTCGTGAATAGGCTAAGAGACGGCCTGCGCTTTCGCCCGTGCGGGCCTGGGATAAAGTGTTATTGAAGCCTCTATTGGCTGTGATCGCCCTTTCGCCCGTGCGGGCCTGAGATAAAGACAAATTTAACCTCGTGAATAGGCCAAGAGAGCTAACTCAGTTTATAAAAAACAGTCTGATAAAGTGAGGTTTTTTTAAAAGATCAGCTATTTAATCGTGATTTGATGGAGAAGATCCAGCTGATCCAAAGTTTTTCCCGCTCCTAAAACCACGCAAAAAAGCGGCTCTTCAGCGACAGAAACCGGAAGGCCTGTTTTTTCTTTCAGCAAAAGGTCCATATTATGAAGAAGAGCTCCTCCTCCAGTGAGAAACAAGCCATTATCCACAATGTCAGAAGCCAATTCCGGCGGGGTTTTTTCCAAAGCCAGCCGAATGGTCCCTATAATTTTTTCCAAAGGATCCATAAGAGCTTTATTGACTTGAAATCGGTTTAAAGTAATGGTTTTAGGCGTTCCAGAAACCAAATCCCGCCCTTTAACCGCCAAGCTTTTGTTGTCGTTTTCCATACAAAAGGCTGTGCCTAAGTTAATTTTTATATTTTCCGCCGTTCTTTCGCCAATCAAAAGATTAAAATTTCTGCGGATGTAGTTGATTATAGCCTCGTCAAACTTATCCCCCCCCACTTTAATAGACTCACAAATAACAATTCCGCCCAGAGAGATAACAGCCACCCCGGTTGTCCCGCCGCCAATATCCACAACGAGATTCCCTGTGGCTTCTGTAATGGGAAGGCCCGCTCCCATAGCCGCGGCCAGCGGCTCTTCAATGAGATGCACAACCCTGGCTCCGGCGGACAGGGCCGACTCCTGAACAGCCCTTTTTTCAACTTGAGTGATGCCGTAAGGGACACAAATCACAATTCTGGGCCGGATAAAGTGAGAGGACCGCTCTGTGGATTTGGAGATAAAATACTTTAACATTTGCTGAGTGATTTCAAAATCGGCAATAACCCCATCCTTTATAGGGCGGATAGCCACAATATTTCCTGGAGTCCGGCCCAGCATGTGCTTGGCGCTGGCGCCCACCGCTAAAACTCTTTTTTCATTTTGAAAATCCTTTTGCATGGTCACCACAGAAGGCTCATTGAGAATAATTCCCTCCCCTGGAGAAAAAACCAAAGTATTGGCTGTGCCCAGATCAATGGCTATGTCTTTATTAAAATATTTGCTGATTTTGCTCAAAAGCGCCATGGTTTCTTTATGGGTCTCTTTGCGGCTTAAAATAAAGAAAGCTCTGTTTAGCAGTGTCTGGAAAACAAAACCTGTTGTCAAGAGATAGAATGGCAAATACAGCTCAAAATTTCAAGCTGGGGTATTATTCTGGACCAGAAGCATAGGGGATTTGAAGGGCGGACATTTTTGCCCTTGAGACCCGCTTAAGCCATCCTTGGCGTGGGAGCCTTCAAAACGCAGGTTTTCCCCTAAAATGAAAACAGCCATCGCTTACACAAGGCCACAAATAAACCCTCAGCTTTTAAAATTTTTCAAAACGGCAAAGTTGAAGTGAAATGAGCGAAGAGGGCATGAGAACAGGATATCTGTTGTCGCGCTTCATGCTCTTAATCCTGACTTTCCATCTTTATATTTTCCATAGATTTGCCATTTCCGGCAAAACAGCCCGCCAATTTAATCCTCTGGCTTTATCTAAGTCCTCCAGATAATTATAGAAAGTGAATTTATAATCTTTCCAAAGATCTTTTTGATTCATAAATTTTAAATAAACCGCCAAATTGGATATTTTTAATTTTTCAAGCTTGCGCGCGGTTTTCTCTTTAAAAAAAAGAGGCAAATTTTGGATGCTCATGTGAGCCGGCTGGCTGACAAAATTAGAAAGGCGAAAAGAAATGTTTGGAAAATTTTTAAGGCAGTATTTATAAGTCTCCGGCAAGCAAAAAATATTTGTATTATACGCTGTCCAATTAAAATACAAATCATCCAAGCCGGAAGAGTTCAGATCAGCAAGATTGGTCTTGAGTTTGCTCCATTGGGTGGGATATCTCAGCCATTCAACTCTTTTCCCTATAGCATCCAAACTGATTCCTAAAGTGACCTTCTTAAAACTTTCTAATATCTCAATAAAATTTCTATTTATTAAAGTTCCGTTTGTGACATACTTAAGATACAAATGGGTCCATTTATTTTCAATCAGCCACTGTAAAAATAAATTATGAGACGAGCTGGCAAAAGGCTCTCCTCCCAGAAAAGACAATGTCTCAATTTGCCGAATATGCTTTTTAATATAAGCCCAAATTTTTCCCTTGTGAGAAATCCAGGAGTTGTCTATGGGGAGATTTTGTGTGTTTTCATATTTATCCAGCAAAAGGCTGTCTTCATGCCACTTAGAGCTATTGCCTGTCCAGCAATGAACACATTTTAAATTGCAAATATTCCCCACCCTTAAGTCAATATGCCGGGGAGGCCTGACAACAGATCCGTCTGCGCGGGTCAAACACAAAGCCTCCCGCTCTGAAAGCCCCGACATAAGATTTGATTCCGCTCTTTTGCTCAATCCTCCCAGCTGTTCCTGAATATAACATCTTTTGCAATTAGGAGTCTTTTTGCCCCTTAGCATCGCCAAGCGAATTTTCTTATAGTAATCACTATTCCAAGCCTCTTCAATAGATGTTTTTTTAAGGCTTGGATTTTTGATATTGGCCTGGCTTATTCCACATACTTTGACTCGCCCATGAGGATTCATTCCCAGAGAAGTCCAAGCTAATGAGCAGAAAGAGCCATTCATTGAGCCAGTCTCCTCAATAAAGGCCGGATGCCCGCCATGCGCTCGCCATCTTTCACAACATGTATGGCTTTTGTTGGCTTGAGATTAAAATCAGCGCAGATTTTTTTATAAGCTTCTCCGTATTTTTTTTGCCAGAAATCCGGGCCAAATTTTTGAATAAATTTCAACCCCATCCACACTAAGATCTGAGGGCTCATATTAAAGTCATTCATCAAACTGACGGGCCCCTTCCATCGTTTTTTGCAATAACGAACGCCAATGCGATTAGCCCCCAAACCAAGAGATTTGCTGAGGCTAAAGCCAACACTCTGGATGCAAGGCTGATCAAAATTAAAATGAATGTCCCGGCAACAGCCAAACCAACAGGCGTCAATATGAACTGAAATTGCCTTTGAGCCGCATATATTTAAAATGGCCCCCATTTCAGGATGCGCATCACCATAATAAGGGTGAGGCAAACTGATAATCAGATGAGAGTTTTTCTCAAGCTGTAAAGGCTCTTTAACATTTAAAGAGGCTCCATATAGCCTCCAATGATACCTGTATTCCTTTTTTAAAACAGCTGTATTTTTCATCTGATGAAGATCATCCAAATACTGTGTCACTCCAATAATAATATCACGATCAGGAAAAGCCTCTAACCCTTTGGCTGTATTTAACTCGCTTCCCAATATCCATTGATGAAACTGATCTTTAAAATTTTTAAAAAGCGCGGCTGGCTCAGCGGCAAAATTCTCTCCTGATTTTGTCAATTCAGAAATATAATGATGCGTCTCAGAATCATACATGGCTTGCGGACGATGATATTGAAGAAGATCTTTTGAATATAGTTTAGCCATGTTTTTACAGCTCGGAGCCTCTTGATGGAGAAGGCTTATTAAAAAGCCTCTAAATTATAACTGGATGCTATTTCAAAAACTCCCTATTAATATATTGAATATCAAATTTTGCTTGAGGGAGTCAAATTTTCAAATGCGAGGCAAATCCTTTTTAAGCTATAGCCTCCTCTATAAAAACAGGCAAAAACCCTAGAGTTTCAGCCAAAATCTCATTGTATTTTAGCGCTTGTATAAACTCTCCCTGATCGGCATTGCAAAAGGCTGTCTAATAAAGATAAAAAGCGCGCAAAAACGGCAGGGCCATTCAACACAAAGTTTGGTTTTCATGCTAAATACGAGACTGACACATAAAAAAAGGCGGCCGGACAGCCGTTTCCGCCAGAACCGCCGCTTCAGCGGGCGGGCGCTATGAGGCTTATGAGACAGCCTTTAGCATACATCTTGAAACAGGAGCTGAGCTTGAATTACAGCTGTTTTTTTCATAAATGGAATAAAAGATAGCTTTTTTGCGGAAAATCAATCCTTAAGTTTATTAAAAATTTCACAAAAAGCTTTTCAAAATTGAAAAAAACAGCCATAATAGGCTGTTGGCTTTAAAAAGAGAGGCTCATGCTGGCGATCATTTATCTTTTTGGCCCTTTGCTCCAACGGATAAAAGCGAATTTCCAGCCAGAGATTGGGCTATATTGAATAAAATAACAGGGGCAGGCTAAAAGATAAAAACATGATTTTTCAAAACATTAGGGTTAAAAACCCCCTGGAGCAGGGCAGGCTAAAAGATAAAAACAGGGCTTTTCAAAACTACAGCCCATATAACATTCACAAGGCAACAAACCGGGCATTTCAGAAAGGGGCAAAATGAAACTAGGCTCTCTCAAATCCTCTTCCAGAGATGGACAGCTTGTTGTTGTCTCAAAAGACAACAGCCAATGGGCGCCAGCCGATTCCATTGCCCCCAGCTTAAGAGAGGCCGTGGAGAATTGGCCGGAAGTTAAAGAGAGCTTGGCCCAGCTTTATCACGATCTCAACGCGGGAAAAGCCCGCTCTCAAAAATTGAAGGAGGAGGATTTTTTATCTCCTTTGCCCCGATCTTTTCAATGGATTGACGGATCCGCTTTTATTCAGCATATCAAACTTGTCCGAAAATCCAGAAACGCCCCCTTGCCGGAGACTTTGACCACAATTCCTCTCGTCTACCAGGGATCTGGAGACAGCTTTTTAGCCCCTAGAGAGGATGTGCCCCAAAGGGATGTGGCGCATGGCTTGGATTTTGAGGGGGAAACGGGAGTTATATTGGGTGATGTCCCTATGGGCCTGACCCCTGAAGAGGCTTTAAATCATATTGTTTTATTTGTTTTAGTTAATGATATTTCCCTCCGGGCTTTAGCGAGGGAAGAGCTAAAAAAAGGCTTTGGCTTTTTGCAAAGCAAGCCCTCCTCCTCCTTTGCCCCTTTTGCCGTCACAAAAGAGGAGTTGGGAGAGAGCTGGAAAGATGGAAAAATTCATCTCCCCCTGCATGTGGATTTTAATGGAAAGTTTTTTGGAAAAGCCCACGCGGGAGAGATGCATTTTAATTTTGGGCAGTTGATCGCCCATTGCGCTAAAACCAGAAGGCTGACGGCGGGCACAATCATCGGAAGTGGAACTGTCTCCAATGAGGCGCCGGAAAGAGGAAGCAGCTGCTTGGTGGAAAAAAGAATGCTGGAAAAGCTCCAAACCGGAGCGGCTGAGCAGGCTTTTATGAAAGCGGGGGATTATGTGGAAATTAAAATGCTGGACAACAAAGGCCATAATATTTTTGGAACAATTTTGCAAAAGGCGGTGAAAGCGTGAAAACTGTAAAAAAGATAAAAACTATGGCTAAAAAGAGCATTGCTGTTCTTCCCCTGTTTACTTTAGCCGGCTTTATTTTCATTTTATTCCTTTCTTGGCTCTACCTGTCCCAGTCTTTGCGAAATAATGACGAGACGGCTATTCATGGAATTTTGCAAAACCGATTTCAAACCTTAATAACTGATTTTGTGGCGAAAAGGCATCCTGAGGTGACTCAAATCATTTTTCATAAGCTTTGGACAAAAAGCGAGTCTGATCCAAGTGAAGTGCAAATTTTTTTCAGCTACTCTTTGCGGACAGGCGGGGAAGCCGGAGGAGACCTGTTGGTGGAGGGAAAAGCTTTGCTGAAAAAGTCTTCTGAAAAGAAAAGGCTTTGGATTGTTCAGGATTTTCAAATCACAGACAATGTTGTGAATTTTTCAGAGCCTTTTCTAATCAAGGCCGGCGATTGGCCGGAAAACTCTTGAGGCTCTTTTTTTTCTGATTTGATGAAACATCCGGCCTTCCCTCCGCAATGAGAAGAGCGCTCGCTTAAAAGAAGCCGGGAGCAAAAGATCCGCTGGCTTTGGTGAGAGCCTCGCCTGGGCATTATTCAGCGGCTTATCACTCTGTTTTCCATCGAAGAGATCTGGAGGACTTATTTTTAGAAAAGCTCATTTCAATATAAAGCTTATTCCAAAAAGGGGGAAGCTGGCCCATAACCAGCTGAGGCCATTCAATAAATACCGCTGTGGGAGAATAAAAAATATCCCAAAATCCGATGGTGTCCAGCTCCCTCTCGCTCTCTAAACGAAAGAGATCCACATGATAGACACAGGCCCTGTCCGGCCTTTTATAAACATTGATCAGAGAAAAGGCGGGAGAGCGGACACTCTCTTTTTCGCATCCTATAGCTGATGTCATATAGCGAGTCATTTGAGTTTTGCCCACAGCCAAGGGGCCTTCCAGCAAAACCAGCTGGGGGATTTTAAACCCTTGGGCCAAGCTCAAGCCAATTGTTTTAAGCTCCTCTAGCGTTGAAACCTCTTTTGTCCGCATAACTCCCCTTTGCGGATCGATTGATCTGGATTGGCCTGTAAAAAAGCTCCCGGACCGCGGCCGGTGAAAAAAAGAAATAGGCCGTTAAGGCTCAATCATTTATGAGTCGATAATAGCTTTAATCTGATCCAGCGTTTCCTTGACTTTATTTCTGGCTGAAATCACACGATCTCTATTTGAGATGGCCTGCTGGCCTGCTGCTTTAACCTCTTTTGGATTTGTGGCCAGCTCAGCTTGAGACAAGGCCGCTCTTACCGCTTTATAAGCTTGCTCAGCTGTCTCCATTTGAGTTTGCAAAACAGCCGCTAAACTGTGAATTTTCCCCTCTATTTCCAGTTTTTCCGAAAAATTATATGTATTCGACTGGGCCAATCCAGTTTTTATAGCTTCCGCCTCAGCGAAAAAAATTCTAGCCTCTTGCAAAGCTGTTCTGGCTGTGGCCTTTACACTTTCAATTTGAGAAATATTCTTAGCTTCTTGAATGTTAACCGCAGAATTGGGACCGCAAGAACAGAGAAATAAGACACTCAAACTCATCAAAATCGCTTTCATTTTTACCTCCTTTTTTTATTTATAAGCCGCAATGATATATCCACCCTTTAATGGCTGTCAATTAAAAATTGGCTTATGACAACTCCTTTAAATTTATAAAGCTGTTGGCAAGCGCTTGGTTATCGCTAAACAGCTGAATTAGTCTTATAATATATGCGATTGTCCCGCGGGGCAAAAATGGTGTGGCAAATCCGGCGGAGGCTTTGGATGTTTTAAGCGATGTCTGTTTGGACAACAGTTGAATAGCGCGAGTGACAGTTGCGTAGATAAATGTTCGAGGGGTCTGGTATGGAATGGCAAACGCTGTGTCACCCAATGCCCGCTTAGTGTTTATGGAAGAGATAAACAAACCAGCCCCTGCCGCCGCTGTGATCTTATTCCTCCGGAAGATGGAGTGAGTTGGAAACACGCGCAGAATTTTGGTATCGAGGGAGGCTGTGTTCCGGTAATTGCACAGCCGATTCCTAGACCGCCGGCGCTGGGGCATAATAGCAGCTTTCCAAACAAATGCTATTGCGGTTTGCAGGCGAATGGGCGATTGGCGAAGGCATGTCCCAATAGCGAACAGCCCTGATAGCGCTAAGCCCAGCCCAGCGCTGGCTTATGGCCAGCGGCTTTATTGCCACAGGATAAGCCCAAACTATATAAGATTATTTAAGTTTGTTTAACCTTCTTATCGTGATATAAAACATTCAAATAAACCATAGGAGGATTTATGCAAAAAATCATCACAAGGCTTTTATCCGCCTTAACCAAAGAGAAAAAGATCGGCCTTATCAGAGTCTTGGCCGCTGGGGCTATCCTGTTTTGTCCAAACGCTTTAGCCTCTAAAGCTCAGCCGACAGAGAGTTTAAAGCTTAATGAATGCCTCTGTGGCCAGCGGGGCAAAACTTACTCTAAAGCTCAGCCGCCAGAGAGTTTAAAGCTTAAAGCGGAAAGCGGAGACCCAGATGCTCAATACCAGTTAGGTGAATTTTATTGGAAGGAGGGCTTCTTCGACCGGGAGCAGAGCAGTAAGGAGGCTTTCAAGTGGTATAAGCTTGCTGGAGAGCAAGGGCAGGCTGACGCTCAGTATACATTAGGCAGGCTTTATGGGTCGGGCTGGGGTGTGGAGCAGAGCTATAAGGAGGCTCTCAAGTGGACTAAGCGGGCCGTAGAGCAAGGCCATGCGGACGCTCAATTCCAGTTAGGTTGGATTTATGAGTTTGGCCAGGGTGTGGAGCAGAGCCTTAAGGAGGCTCTCAAGTGGTATAAGCTTGCTGGAGAGAATGGGCATGTAGGCGCTCAAATGCATTTAGATTATTTGTCAAAGTCGGGCAAGGCTCAGCTGAATTGAGGCCGCGGCTGGAAGTCAATTCAGCCGGCAGTTTCCGCCGGGAATTTACTCCCGGCCGTCCGCCTCTTTTTTTTGTGGCCACTGGCTTTATTATCATAGGAGAAGCCATCCCAAAAAGCCCGGCTAAAACAAAAGGGATAAGAAGTTTGCGCTTTAAAGCCAGCGACTCCCTTTAAGCTTGCCCGACTTTTTATTGACTTTGTTTGCGGCTCTGATATATTCCAGCCTCAACTTGACTCTGGCTTGGCCAATGAGCGAAAAAAGCTCAATAACAAACCATAGGGGGATTTATGCAAAAAATGATTATAAGGCTTTTATCCGCCTTAACCAAAGAGATAAAAATCGGCCTTATCGGAGGCTTGGCCGCTGGGGCTATCCTGTTTTGTCCAAACGCTTTAGCCTCTAAAGCTCAGCCGACAGAGAGTTTAAAGCTTAAAGCGGAAGGCGGAGACCCACAGGCTCAATTTCAGTTAGGCGTCTTTTACTATCATGGCCAGGGTGTGGAGCAAAATTATAAGACAGCTCTCAAGTGGCTTAAGCGGGCTGGAGAGCAAGAGCATACAGTCTCTCAATATTGGTTAGGCGTCTTTTATGAGCTTGGCTTGGACGGGAAGCAAAATTATAAGACGGCTCTCTATTGGTATAAGCTTGCTGGAGAGCAAGGGCATGCGGACTCTCAATACATGGCCGGCGTCTTTTATGAGCTTGGCTGGGGCGTGGAGCAAAATTATAAGACAGCTCTCAAGTGGTATAAGCTTGCTGGAGAGCAAGGGCATGTGATAGCTCAAAACCGGTTAGCCATCCTCAATATAAAAGATTGATAAGCTCTTAGCTAAGCCTTGAGTTAGCTGTATATGGTGGAGGCGACAGGGATCGAACCTGCGGCCTTCTGAATGCAAATCAGATGCTCTCCCAGCTGAGCTACGCCCCCTCTATTCAGACAGCTAATGGACTTAATGATTCCGTTTTGATTTTTGAATATATCATCCATTAAACAATTATGCCATTTTTATCTCATTTTAAGCGGTTAAAATTTTATACAGCCACAAAGCTTTTGAGCCTAGCCCGCGCGCCATAGCGGACCCGCCGCAGATTAAAAATTTATACAGCCACAGAGCCTTTAAGCGCCGGGTGGCATTGGTAATTGACCAATTCAAAATCCTCGTATCTATAATCAAACAAGCTGGAGGAGGGCTTGATTTTTATAGAGGGAGGAGGATAAGGCTGACGGGCCAGCTGTGTCTTCACCTGCTCTAAATGATTGTGATAAATATGAGCGTCTCCCAAGCTATGGATGAAATGCCCCGGCTTTAAATCGCAAACTTGAGCCATCATAATGGTTAAGAGCGAATAGCTGGCAATATTAAAAGGAACGCCTAAAAAAACATCAGCGCTTCGCTGATAAAGCTGGCAGCTTAAACAGCCCTGAGCGACATAAAACTGAAAAAAGGCGTGGCATGGCGGAAGGGCCATCTCATCCAGCTCCCCGGGATTATAGGCCACAACCAAATGCCTTCTGGAAAAGGGGTCTTTCTTTAAGCCTTCAGCTGTTTTTGATATTTGATCCACTGTTTCCCCTTTAGGAGTTCTCCAGCTTCTCCACTGAGCGCCATAAATCCTCCCTAATTCTCCCTGCTCATCCGCCCACTCATTCCAAATTCTCACATTGTTGTCTTGCAAATATTTGACATTTGTGTCCCCCCTCAAAAACCACAACAGCTCATAAATGACAGATTTTAAGTGAATTTTTTTTGTGGTGACTAAAGGGAAGCCCTTTTGAAGATCAAATCTCATTTGCCGGCCAAAAAGACTGCGGGCGCTTATGCCGGTCCGATTGGGGCGATCCGCCCCCTCTTTTAAAATGGCTTCAAGAAGCGAGAGATAGCTTTTCATTTTTCAGCTCATTCGGTTAGAGTTTTCACCGGCTCTTTGCCTCTATATCCAGAGGATTTTTAAACCCCGGCGCGGCATAAGCTGACTTTATTCTCTCAACAGCTGTCATTCAATCATTTTTTATAAGCCGAGGGCTATTACAGCCTTAAGCGCTCTTTTTCCAAGGGATCATATACACTGTTAAAGGCTCTGCGGCCTGGCCTTATCTTGCCTGACCCCTGCCCTGCCTGACCCCTGCCTTGCCTGACCCCTGCCTTGCCTGACCCCTCTGCCCTGCCTGACCCCTGCCTTGCCTTTTTACTCTTGTCTTGCTCTTGCTCTTACCCCTGTATTGGGGAGAAAAGTGTGAGGTGAGGGAAAAAAGTGAACTCTTTTTAAGGTGTGAATCATAAAATGGCTTAACATAAGGAGGAGCCATAAAGAGAACAAAAAATCGGAGACGATTTTCTCTGGAATTTAAGCAAAACGCCGTTAAATTAGCGGAAAAGATCGGCGTTTCCGCCACAGCTGAAAAATTAGGCATTCATCCAAACAATCTCCAGAGATGGAAAGCTAAAAAGAGCCTCCCCATCAAAAAATCTCAAGACATCCTCCGCCTTCAAAGGAGGTCAAAAGATTGAAAAAAGAGGCGGCTGAGAAAAAAGCTGTGGTGGAGTTTTTAAAAAAAGCCGGACAAGCTGTTTGCGCCAGCCCATCTCAAGCGCTTTTAAAGCGGGGCTATCATTTGCTCGATCATAAAAACATGAAATTTTAAATCAAATCAGTATAATTGAAAGGCTTTGGAGTATTTTTATGAAAGTTTTAATTTTAGGGCGGGCCAATGTGGGCAAATCCTCTCTTTTTAATCGCTTGGTTAAGAGCAAAAAATCTCTAATTATTGATGAGGCGGGAATCACAAGAGATCTCTTAAGGGAAGAGGCGGAGTGGTGGGGGCATAAATTTGAGGTGATTGACGCTGGCGGACTGCCGGACAGCCCGCGGGCGGATGAGCTGTCTTTAAAAATTTTGGAGAAAATCAATCAGGCTGTGGAGCAGGCCCGCTGTTTTATTATCGTTGTGGATGGGAGGGCCGGCTTGCGCTCTGGAGATTTTCAAGCGGTCCAAATGGCCCGCAAAACGGGAAAGCCCTTTCTTTTGTTTGTCAATAAAGTGGATCAGCCGGATCAAACAGATGGGCGGACAGCCCCTTTTTTTGAGCTGGGGGCGGATTTGCTATCCGGTTCTTTTGAAAAGAGCTATGGCGTGGATGAGATTGTGGATTGGATCATCTCCCAAAAAGAAAAAAGCCATTTGGCCAAAAAGCCGGAAGACAGCGCCCTTTTATTTGAAAAGCCCGTGTCCAAAGAGAGAGAGAAAATGACTCGGCTGTTTGTGATGGGCCGGGCCAACAGCGGGAAAAGCCTGCTTTGCAACCAAATTTTGAGGACAGATCGGATGATTGTCTCCTCCCAGCCGGGGACCACTTTAGACACTGTGACAGAGTTTTTCTCCCACAATCAAAAAGACTATGCCATTTCTGACAACCCCGGCTCCCGAAGAGGGGACCGGGAGGAAAGGGAAAAAATCTCTTTCGCAAAAAGCCGATCAGAATTGGAAAAAGCGGACATAGCCCTTTTAGCTCTGGACACAGCTGTTGGCGCCGGGAGGCAAGAGGCCCGACTGGCTCGGCTATGTCTGGATAAGCGCAAGCCTGTTCTTCTTGTGGCCAATAAAATGGATTTGCTAAAAAATCTCTCTCCGGAAGAGAAAATGCGGAGGCAGGAGGAGATTCAAAGAGTCTTTCATTTTTATCCTGATTTGCCTGTGGTGTTTATGAGCGCGAAAACAGGCTATCATAAAAACAAGCTGTTTCAGACGATTGAAAGCCTAAAGAAAAAAATTGATTTTCGCGTCTCCACTTCACAGCTGAACAATTTTTTTATGCGGGCGATAAGGAAAGCTCCGGCTCCGGTTTATGGGACAAGTGATGTTAAATTTTATTATATCAATCAAACCAATAAAAAGCCTCCGGAGTTTATCGCTTTCGCCAATTATCCTCAAGGCGTCACTCCGGCTTACAATCGCTTTATTGTGAACAAAATAAAAGAGAACTGGGATTTAAAGGGAATCCCCATCTCTTTTTGCGCCCTTCCCAAAAGATAAGAGGATATTGAGGCTCAACCCGTTTGTTTTCTAAGATTTAGCGCCACTTTAGGAAACCCGACTTTGACACTTAATATGTTTGAGGAAATTTAAAAGTCAATAAAGACAAGGGTTTCAGGAAATATTGCCTAAAAAACAGGCAACATTGTAGTGTAATACTTTAAAAAAAACCTGTTTTTAATGCGGTTTTTTCTCCTCAGAAGATATTTTCAGCAATTTCGGAGGTATTTTGAGCTTAATCGCCTGAAAGACAGCCGCTGCATTTCCCTCTATCTCTGTCCTCATCCACAATATGCGATCCCGCATTTTCACTGGAACAGCCCGAACCTCCAACAAATCCCTCATAGCCTCTTTAGCGCTCAAAGGGCGAGCCTTCACCAGCCCCTTCTTTATAGCGGCGCTCTTTAGCTTTAAACCCTTAATCCTAAAAACTTTGGTTAAATAAGCCTCGCATAAATAAGCTATAAAACACATCAGCAAATGCCCCACTATGCGCTTGTCTGTCCAATGAAACACAGGACGCGCTTTTAATGTTCCCTTCAGCTCGCCAAAAGCGCTCTCCACCTTCCATAGATCCTTATAATGGCTGATCAAATGCCCAGCGCTCATATTCTTAACATTCGTAATCACTCCAAAAAAGCCATCTCTTTTAGCCTCTTCCTCTATCGCCTTTTTATTTAAAACCGCAGGGCCTTTTTGGGATAAGCGCACATACTTTTTATAAGCCTCATTCGTTATAAAGCCCTTGACTGAAGATCCGCTGGAGCTTAACTTCTTCTCAATTTTTAACAAAAGCTCCTCGCGGGCCTTCCGATCTCTCTCCGCCCTTTTAGCCGACCAAGCAATAATAAGCCTCTTTCCCTCATACTCTGTCTCATACACAGACAAGCCCTCTTGAACTCTTTTAAACAGCCTTTTATTATAAAAATCCTTATGCCGGCTCTTTATAACTCCTAACTTCATGCCCACAATAAACTCCCCTTGTCCCCGATCCAAACTCTCTAAATTCCTCTTGGAGAAAAGGCCTCTGTCCCCAACAAAAATAAAGCGCCCCACATTAAACTTTTTCCTCAGCTTTCTCTCTATATCAAACACTGTCTTTCCCTCAAAAGTGTTCCCCGGATACACCTCAAAACCCAATGGCATTCCCTCCCTATTTACTAAAAGCCCTAAAACCACTTGAACTAAATCGCCTCTCCTCTCCTTGCTATATCCAAACTTCCTCAACCGCCCTAAGTCTGCCCTCTGACTCTCAAATCGCAATGTTGTCAAATCATACAGCACAACATCCACCTCCTGATTAAACAAATCCCGATCATGCCAATATAAAGACTTTTCTATCTCCTCCTTGTTTAGAGCTAAATAATCTAAAACCCTGTATATCTGATGAAGCTTTATATCCGGAGTGAAAAGGCCCGGATAAAAATTATTCTGCCAATGCTCATAAACTTTAAGCTTTGAGCCCGGATTAGCAAAACGGGAGGCCACAAGGGCAAACAGAACCTTCCGAACATCAAAAACAGCTTTTCCGCTTTTTGGGAGCTTCTCAAGCGTTTGATTTATCCCTAATGTCTCAAAAAGCTTTTCCAGTATAAGGAGAGGGCCTAAAGTGAAGGTTTTTTCAATGGAGAGTTTTTTGGCCAGCTCAGAGGCTGTCAAAAAACTGCTATGGCGGCGGACAGCTTCCACCAGGTTTTCCAGCCTTCCCTCTCCCGCTCGTCCGAGAGGCAGGAGAGTTCGTTGGCGGACTTTGCCTCCTTCACGATAGGATTCCACTAAGTGAAAATAGTCTGTTCCCTGGGGAGTTTTAATCTTGCGGATGAACATAATTCATTCATTACTTGATCCCTCGAACAAAGTCAATATGTTTTATTGAATAAAAAACAAAAAACTAGACCTTTTCCCTAAAAAATAATTCACTACATTTTTAACTCAAATCCAAAAAAAATCACAAAAAATCCTATATTTCCGGGGTTTTTATTTTTGCCACGCCAATTAAGTGTCAAAGTCGGGATTTTTTTATGCGGGCGATAAGGAAAGCTCCGGCTCCGGTTTATGGGACAAGTGATGTTAAATTTTATTATATCAATCAAACCAATAAAAAGCCTCCGGAGTTTATCGCTTTCGCCAATTATCCTCAAGGCGTCACTCCGGCTTACAATCGCTTTATTGTGAACAAAATAAAAGAGAACTGGGATTTAAAGGGAATCCCCATCTCTTTTTGCGCCCTTCCCAAAAGATAAGAGGATATTGAGGCTCAACCCGTTTGTTTTCTAAGATTTAGCGCCACTTTAGGAAATCCCTTAATAAGCTCTTTTGCTGTCCCTTAGAGTCAAAAACCGCAAAGCGCTTTTCACCGCAATTTCTCCAGCCTCAACGGCCTTTCCCGGCTTTCATGAACTCTTCTCTAAGCTTACGGGCAGAAAGGCCCAACACAAGGCCCAAAACGAGGCGAAAAACCATCCGCCTCATCCCTGGCTCTCCTAGCCTCATCCTCGGCGCTGATGGCTTTCCACATAGCTGAGCTGGCCTCATCCCTGGCTCTCCTAGCCTCATCCTCGGCGCTGCTGGCTTCCCACATAGCTGAGCTGGCCGCGGCCTCGGCGCTCGCCCAGGCCGCCTCCAGCCTCCCCATCTCCAGCCTGTGGTATTCCTGAAAGCCCAGGGTATAGCCCTTTAAAAACGCCAGCTCCAGCCCCTTAGGGCATATATTGGGATATTTATTGCCCTTTAAGCCCCACTCATGACCCTTGTCATAAGAGCAAAAAAGCTTAAGGCCTTTTTTTCGCCCTCTCGTGTATTCCCTCTGGCTGAGCTTTTTATTCACCTGAGCGCATTTGATATCAGAAAAAGCGCTGGCGGTTTTTCCATTTGCGCCGTCAGCCTCCCCCGCATTGTAAGCGCATTTTTTGTCGCCCTGTTTGTAGCCCTTTAAAAACGCCAGCTCCAGCCCCTTAGGGCATATATTGAGATATTTATTGCCCTTTAAGCCCCACTCATGACCCTTGTCATAAGAGCAAAAAAGCTTAAGGCCTTTTTCCCGCCCCTGCTGATATTGCTCCCGGCTTAAGGCCACTCCGTATTGAGCGCATTTTTTTATATCTTGATCAAATTTTTTTCCCGCTTGGCCGTGCAAGGCTGACAGACGGCCTCTTTCATAAGCATTCATGTTTTGGCAGTAATCCCGCGTGAGCTTTCCCATTGTCCAGCAGGCGGACAAACACAATACACAAAGGCTAAAACATAAAGCTTTCAATAAATTCATCATTCCGACCCCCTGCTAATTAAGCAAGCGCTTAAGGCCAGTTTAAATCCACCGGATAAGCTATGTCAAGACCGGAAAATTATGACCTCGGATCATCGGATCATCCCTGAAAAATAGGCAGATTATCTTCATTTGTGTTTTTTTCTGACTGGCATTAGAATAGGCTGGAGAAATAAACTCAGCTGGTTTGTTTTTCGTGGCTTATCGCCAAAAAGCTTTAGTGAGATCCCTTAATGAGCTTTTTTGCTGTCCCTTAGAGTTAAAATTTTTAGGCGAGAGCCAGCGGGCATGAGCCGCTCGAACAGCCGGCCAGAAAAAATCAAGACGGGCCGATAGCCCATCTAAAGCCTTTCAAATAAATTCTCTTTAAAGGGATTGGCCTCCCGCCATATTTTAAATGCGGATCCAAACGATATAACCAGTCCATAATAAAAGCGCTCAAGATATAAAGCCTGAAATCCAAACTCAAATCTGTACTCCAATTTGTTGCTCCAGCCGAAAAGCAAACTTCCCACAGCCCCCATTTTTTCTGGCCCTGCCAACAAAGCGCCGGCGCTTAACGACATTTCTCCTAATCCAAACTTATTTCTTAATCCAAGCGCCAAACCGGGCTGAACAACTAAATAGGGGAAATTATCGAAGGTTAGTTCGCTTTTTGTTCTACAAGTATCTATATTTGTGGCTTCTTTATAATTTTCCTCATAAGTGCCAAGAAAAAAAGGGGTGTCAAACGGCGGCTCTGGCTTTTTAGGGATGAAAAAAGGATTACAGATATCACGCGGGGATTTCGCCAAGGCCCAACCGGCGCCGATTTGAAACAGCCACTTCAAATTTTGATTTTTTATATTAACCGGAGCCTGAAATCCAACCATAAAAGGCGCCATTGTCAATGAGCTTTCATTAACAGATTTGCGCAATTTCAGACGAGAGGAGGTGATTCTATTGGAGGCTGAGCTTTTTTTGATCCCCAAGGATTGCTCAACCGTCACGGTTTTATTGGCGGAAAAGAGCTGGAGCAAGCCTATCCTCCATCCCAGGCGGGCTGTTTCTATATGAGCCGGGAGATGATCATACTGAGATGAAACTTCGGAAGAAAAAAACTTTTCCTCGCTATATCCGCAAAAACAAAACAGAGCGATAAAAAACAGCCAGCTTATTTTTCTCATTTTCCTCATAAAAGCGCCTTTATTGAAATTTATTGGATCGCGTGAATGCCCCTCAGCGGGCTGAGATTTTAGTAATGACACGCGTATCCCCTTATTACATAATTATATCGGCAATCTCCTCCGGAATCACAGTCAGAATCAAACCGGCAAAGCGCTTTTCCACGCAATTTCTCCAGCCTCAGCGCCTCTGCCTGCGCTCTCACTCTAGCCCGCTCAACAGCAATTCTCCGCCTCTCCATCGACAGCCTTTCCTGATGTCTTTTCTCCTTTTTATATTCCTGAAAGCCCAGAGTATAGCCTCTTAAAAAATCCGGCTCCAGCTCTTTAGGGCACACATTGGCATATCTATATCCGTTAATCCCTAAATCATACCCTTTTTTATAAGAGCAAAAAAGCTTGATTCCCTTATTGCGCCCTCTCGTGTATTCTCTCTGGCTAAGCTTTTTATGCGCCTGAGCGCATTTGATATCAGAAAAAGCGGCGGCGGTTTTTCCGTTTGCGCCATCAGCCTCCCCCGCATTGTAAGCGCATTTTTTGTCACCTTGCCTCCAGCCCTTTAAAAACGCCGGCTCCAAATTTTTAGGGCAGACATTAAGATATGGATTGCCGGCCAGCCCCCGCTCATAGCCTTTGTTATAAACACAAAAGCTTTTAAGCCCCCTTGTCCGCCCTTTTTTATACTCAGACCGGCTCAGCTTGCTATTTAGATTAAGGCATTTGACAGAGGAAAAGGAATCTGTTTTTCCATTTGCGCCGTCAGCCTCCCCCGCATTGTAAGCGCATTTTTTGTCGCCATGCCTCCAGCCCTTTAAAAACGCCGGCTCCAGCCCCTTAGGGCATGTATTGAGATATTTATTGCCCTTTAAGCCCCACTCATGACCCTTGTCATAAGAGCAAAAAAGCTTGAGGCCTTTTTCCCGCCCCTGCTGATATTGCTCCTGATTTAAGGCCACTCCGTATTGAGCGCATTTTTTTATATCTTGATCAAACTTTTTTCCTGTTTGGCCGTGCAAGGCCTCCAGACGGCCTTTTTCATAAGCATTCATGTTTTGGCAGTAATCCCGCGTGAGCTTTCCCATTGTCCAGCAGGCGGACAAACACAATACACAAAGGCTAAAACATAAAGCTTTCAATAAATTCATCAGCTCCCAAAATACAAACAACCGCTTTTAATGTCAAGCGAGGGAATTTAGGGCCTTGGATCATTGGATCATCGGATCATCCCTAAAAAATAGACAGATCATCTTAGTTTGTGTTTGGTTCATGACAACTTAAGGGGTCTATTTCTGATGATTTTTAATAATAACACATATAAATTATCTTGTCTATAATTAAATCTAAACTCACATTCTTTTAAATGCAAATAGAATGTTCTTTTATCCATTCCTCTAAATTTATAAAGCCTCACTTTAGCGATCCCCCAAAAATTTTCTATGCCATTAATATGGCTTTTTATCTTCCCCTCTTTTTTAGAAAATTCATTCTTCCCGTGATGCACCCTATAATGTTTCTTATAACCCAAATCCACTAAACTGTCATAGGTCTTAAATCCGTCTGTAAATAAGGTTGTCTTTCTGTCAATTTTATCTCTTATAAGAGGCAAAACCTCCTTTTTTGAGCAATTCTTAATGATTTGGGTATAAACCTTCCCTTGTCTTTTTTTAACGCCAAAAACGATAGTTTTTCCATAAGCTCCCCGGCCTTTTTTTCCGCGTATTCTTCGAGGCCCAAAATAGCTTTCATCCATTTCTATTTGACCTTTAGAAAACAGGCTATTTTTCTCGCAATGCTCAGCCATTCTTATACGGATATTTTTTAAGATTTTATTGATGCTGTTTCTGCTGATTCCCGAAAAAAAAGCTATTTGTTGGGCTGTCAGATCGGCAGAAAAGAGCCTAACAATTTCCCTAAATTTAGGCTCAGAAATTCTTGAACGGAGAAAATACTTGTTTTTTACAGTCATTTCAACAACTTAACCTCTATCAAACAGAGCTTAAGTTGTCATGAACCTAATTTTTATAAATTGGACTGGCTTCTCTTGGCCTAAATTCCATTATGATCTTCAATTTTCAGAGTTCAAGCTTGTTTTTATCGGGACGGGGCGTCCTGCTCTTGAGCCTCGCTTGAGCCATCCGTGGAGCGGGATCTCTCAAAGCTTGGACTCTGGAATAAAAACAGCTTTAGCCTCGTGAATAGGTCAAGAGAGCTAGCTCAGTTTAATTTTTTTAAGCTCCCGCGCGCTTTAATCAATGACAAGAGCTTTGCCGTTTATGACCTGTATAATCTGGCCTTTTTTCTTTTTGTCGAGCAAGCGCTTTTTAGCCAAGCTTTCCAGCCTTTTAGGCTGTGTCAGCTTTCCATAAACTTTAAGCTGCGAGAAATACTCATCCTGAATTTGATCAAATTTTTTATTTTCCTGATAGATGGAATAACTGAGCCGCCGGACAGTGATTTTAAAAAAAGCGGTTATAAACAAAGCGCATAAGATGAGGAGAAGGCTTATGAGCGGCCTCCATTCCTTATTTTGAAAAAAGCTGTTTTTTATCATTGGCTTTTGGACTTCAGGCCGGCATTTTTTGAAAGACTCTCATTTTAGCGCTGCGGCTTCTGGGATTTTGTTTTTTTTCCTCTAAGCCGGGGCGAATGGCTTTTTTGTTCCACAGCCGGCCTTTTCCCTCCCCGGCTAATTGCCGGAAAGCGCGCTTTACAATTCGATCCTCTAAAGAATGAAAAGAGATAACAGCCAAAAGCCCCCGCTCTTTTAATAGAGGCGGAAACTCCGGCAGACAGGCTTTTAGCCCCTCCAGCTCTTGATTGACCGCTATGCGCAAAGCCAAAAACCAAGCTGTGGCTGGGTGTTTTCGCCTGTTGTTTCGGGAGTTGCGCTTTTGGATCAAGCGGGAAAGCTCAAGAGTTCTCTCAAATTTTTTTTCCCCTCTTTGCTTTATAATCGCCTCCACTGTCCGGCGGGGGTTTTTAATCTCTCCAAAAGACTGAAACAGCCGGATAAGCTCCTCCCGGCTCCAGGAGTTGATAATATCGCCGGCTTTCAATTTTCGCTCTCGGTCCATGCGCATATCCAAAGGGCCATCTTGATAAAAGCTAAAGCCTCTTTCCCCATCATCCAGCTGGGGGGAGCTGGGGCCTAAATCCATCACAATCATGTTATAAGTCTCCCGCTTTTTAGAGGAGCTGGCAAACTCATAAAAATTTCTTTTCAGCAATTTAATTTTTCCCTCTTTGGCTTCCCTTAAGGAAGAGCCATATTCAATAGCCTGTCTGTCCCAGTCCAGCCCTGTGACACGCGCTTGAGGGAAACGGCTTAACAGCGCGCGGCTATGCCCTCCCCGGCCAAAAGAGCAATCCAAAATCTCTTGAGGCGGAGCCTCCTCAGAAAACAAAGAGAGCAGTTCAGAGACTAAAACCGGCTCATGGAGCTTTTCTCTTTGATCTTGCAGCATCATTTTTTTCTTTGATCTTTCAGCAGGATTTTTTAAATTTTTATTTTTTATCTTATAAAAGCAGAAATTTTCAAATTAAACCAGCCGACGTCTGAAATGTTAAGCTTTTTTCCTAAATTTTTATATTGATCTTACTTTTAACCAGCCATTTAATATTATAGGCTAATTTGAATCTCAAACTCAGCCAACTCTTAAATAAGGCTACGAATAAACACGCCAGTTTGTAAAATAAAATCTGATGGGCGGGGCGCTTTATATGAGAAAAATGGAGCTAAGCCTGAGCGATGACCGCTAAACTGAATAAGCTATATGGCACAGCCTGCAAGAGATGACACAAACTGAATGGGGCTGCAGAGCAAAAAAAGCCTCTGAGCGATGGCCGCCAGCAGAGAAAGCTCAGGCGCCAGCTTGAAAAAGGGATTTTTTGACTTGAGCGGAGCGGGAAATACAGCTATACTAAATGGAGATAAGGGCTGAGTGAAAAAATAGAGGCAGTCAAGCCGGAAAGCTATACTGAATGAGGATGGGGACTGAGCAGTCTCTATAAACAGCGGATTTTTCAAGCTTAGCCGATATAAAGCGCAGGAAAGGAAAAACTGTGAGCTCTTCTGTTTTGTTTTCTGAAAAGCAAATTCAAAAAAAAGTCCATGAGCTGGCCCAGCAAATCAATACAGCTTATGGAAATGATGAAATTTTGGCTATAGGGATTTTAAGGGGCGCGTTTATATTTTACACCGATCTGCTCAAGCAGTTAAAACAGGAAATCACCTGTGACTTTTGCTCTGTCTCTTTTTATGGCTCTTTGAAAAAAGCCTCTTCAACAGCTCATTTGTCTTTGGATATAAAAAGCCCCGTCAAAGGGAAAAAAATTTTGCTGATTGACTGCATCGCTGATCATGGACATAGCCTTCATTTTATCAAACAGCATTTAGAGCAGAGAGAGCCTCACTCTATAAAAACAGCGGTTTTAATTGTTAAGCCCGCGGCCCTTAAAAAAGTCCAAATCGACTTTAAAGGCTTTGAGGTTGATCAGGATGTTTTTGTTATAGGATATGGCTTAGATTACAGCCATAAGGGCCGCAATTTAAAGCATTTGGCCCAGCTCAATGACTTCAACTGATTTAATCAACTAAGCCGATTTCCCGGAAGCTCCGGGACAGTGTCATCATGGCCTGAATCGCCAGAGCTTATAAGGCTTGTGATTTTTTGCTCTAAACTTTGAGTTTTTTCCAAAGCGTCCTTTTTTTTGCCGCGAGGCAAATCTCCAGCGGAATGGCTGGAGGCTTTGTGGTCATTTTTTGCCCCTCTTTCAGAAACTTCAAATAGCCCCAGTTTGGCTAAAAAGGCGGAAAAACTCCCATCTCCCTCCCTGATAATGGACTTTAAAACATGTATAGGAGGGGAGACTTTCGACTTTTTTTCGGAGCTGAAAATAATTTGGGTTAAAGTGGAAATGGTTATATCACTCTCTGTCTCGTTGTCAATGACCTGGATGTCTTCCTTATTGCGAACCATTTTTTCGATGTCTTTTAACACAACATAGGAGCTTTGCTCTGTGTCATAAAGCTTTCTGTTGCCGTATTTTTTTATCACCTTTGGACTTTGAAGCTTTTTTGCGCTTGGAAATGAAGAATAGCCCACATTACCCCCCTAACTTTAGTTTTTGATTTTAAGCTTCTTGCTACGCTGTAAAACCAAGGAGTTTCCTCCATGAAAAGCCTTTTTGCGTCTCATAGGCTAACCCGCCTAAAAGAATCCTGTCAATGCTTTTTCTTTATTTATTTTTAATAAATAAAGTCAAAGGAATTTCCTTATTTAAAAGATTTTTTTGATTATTTTTTAATCAATTTTTTAAAAAACAGAGCTTTAGGCGGACGATGGAGAGGAATAATCTCTCCGGGAGCGGGAGAAACACAGCCCAGCTGTTTTTTGCTCAAGATTTTTTCCGTTTGTTCCGAAAAGAATTTTACATGGAATTCTTTTTTAGGCCTTTAAACCCTTTTTTTCAAATCGCTCAAATTTTCCTGATGGCTTTATTCTGTCTGGCCTGTCAAAATTTAGAAACCGCCAAACAGCCTCAGCGCGCGAAGGCCGCTCAAAAAGGCTCAGCCCCTCAAAAATTTAAGGATTTGAGGCGCTCTCACTCGCCAGCCATTGATCGCCATTATTTTGAAGTTCAGGCGGACAGCGCCTATCTTAAAGCGGAAACAGCCTTTTTTTCGAGAGATAATACAGAGGCTCTAAAGCAGTTCAAAAAAGCCCTTTTATTCGCTCCAGACTCCTTTCATTTGCGATTTCGCCTAGCGGAGATTTATGAGCGGGAGGGCCTTTTCGCTGAAGCTCTCAACCATTATAAGGCTTTATCGCAAAAAACAGAAAAAAATATAGAGATAAACAACAAAATCACCGGCTTTTACTTATTGAGCGGGCTGGACGAGAAAGCTTTTAAGCAAAATCAGCGCCTTCTCAAGCAAAAGCCTGATAATTTCCAGCTCTGGTTTAAACAGGCTTTTATTTGCATCCATCAGAAGGATTGGCGGCTCGCTTTAAAATATCTTAAGCAGGCGGAAAACAGAGCCGGCGATCCGGAGGAAAAAGCGCAAGCCCTTATTTCTCAAGCGCGCGTTTTCGCCCAGCTCAATAATAATTCTAAAAGCATGGAAATAATCAACCGGCTGATCCAGCTCCCCATTCATAAAGAGGAGCAGGCTTTAAAGATAGCGGGCCTTTACATATCTTTGGGAAAGGATAAAGCGGCTCTTTCCTATTTAGAGAGCTTTCAAAGGGCGTATGGAGCGGGAAAAATTGTCTCTCAGGCCATTTTCAGCTATTATCTCTCCTCTGAAAATTGGCGGGAGGCCGCCCGGCACATCCAGCAGGCGCGGGTTTTGGGCGGAATTGAGGATCATCAGTATTTTTTTTATATGGCTCTCTGGCTGATGGAAGAGCAAAAATATGATCGGGCGCTTTTGTTTTTAAAAGACCTCACAAAAGAAAAACCGGAAAATGGCCTATATCTTTATTTGCTGGCTGAGGCTTACGAGCAAACAAAGGAGTGGCAAAAGGCCTTAAAGGCTTATAGCCAAGTGCGATCGTCCAGCTCTCATTTTTTGGCCGCCAAGCTGGAATCCGCCCGGCTTCTGCAAAAAATGGGGCAAAAAAAGAGAGCTTTTGCCCTGCTCAACCAGCTGTCCTTTCCGCTCAATGGGGCCATCCGCCCGCAAGCTGTTTTGCTTTATGCGGAATCTCTCTGGAGCTTTGGGGATAAAGAGAAAGCCTTTGAGGCTTTAACAAGAGGCTTAAAGCGCCTTCCCCATCACGCTGATCTTTTATTTTTAAGGGGGTGGTATTTTAAACAGTCTGGAAATTTGAAACTGGCTCTAAAGGACATGCGGAAAATTTTAAAAACACAAAATAATCATGAAGAGGCTTTAAATTTTATCGCCTCCTATTATGCGGAGCAAAAAATCCACTTGGACACAGCGGAAAAAATGGCTCGCAAGGCCCTGTCTCTTCAGCCTCAATCCAGTTATTTTTTAAACACTTTAGGCTGGACGCTTTTTCAAAAGGGAAACCTCAAATCCGCTCTTCATTACCTAAAAGAGGCTTTTTCTAAAAATAGCGGGAGCCGGCTGATTGCTGTCCGGCTGGGAAAAGTCTATTTACAGTTGAAAAATTTTGAAAAAAGCGGCTATTTTTTTAAAAAGGCTTTAATTTTGGAGAAAAACCTGAAAAAACACAATGAGTCAGCTCACCCATCAAGCGAAACTGTCATCCCTCAGCCGGCTTTTATGCGGGGGGATAAGCCTGTGTTTGGCTGGAGCCTGCCTCTCCGCCTCTAAAAAAATCTCTCTTCAGTCAGAAAATTTAATTTTTAAAATACAGTGGAAATACTCCTCTCCTTTAGCGGGCGGGAGGGGATCTTTTTTATCCATAGTTTCCGCTCAGAGGGACAAAAAACTGAGGCTGGATATTCTGCAGCCGTTTATAGGCGTTATAGGCAGCTTAATTTTAAAAGATCAAAAAATGCTTTTATTAGCGCCTTTGCGCAAGCAATACTACGAGGGGGACTTTAATTCTGAAATGTTTTTCCCCCATTTTCCCTCTTTTGCCGGCTCTGAGCTTATAGCTCTTTTAAGAGCGAGGGCCCCGGAAAATTGCGAGCGAACAGAGCCTAATCAAAATCTTCTTCAATGCCCTGCGGAGAGCTTGGAAATCGAATGGAAATATAAAAGGGGCCGGCTGAATAAAATTTATATCAGAAATTTAAAAAAGCGGGGGCAAATCTCCGCTCACATAAAAAGCCTCTCCTCTAAAAAAAAGCTGGCCTCTAAAATTTTTAACCCCTCATTAAAAGGCTGGGCGAGGCAAAAGGACGCTTTGTTTTTTCAAAAGCTATAGCCGGATAATTTCCCTAAAAATTTTCTCTCAGAAACGGGCCAGCGGGAGGCCAGTATTCCCTTCTGACATGAGAAGAGCCAGCGCTTAAAAGAGCCTGCGAATAAACGCGCCGGCGGCGGGATAGTTTTGACAAGTTTTTTTAGCGAGAAAGGCTCCCGCGCTTTTTTGAGCCGGCGCTGTTTTGCCGGAAGGCCTCAAACAAGGCTATGGCCACGGCGTTTGACAAATTTAAGCTTCGGACTTTTCCGGTAAAAGGGATAAACACAGTTTGTTTTTTAAATGACTCCAAAAGCTCCCGCCCCAGCCCTTGAGTCTCCTTTCCAAAAACCAAAATATCCCCTTTTTGAATAGAGCAGTCATAGAGAGAGCGCTCTCCTTTGACGCTAAAAAACCAGGCTTTTTCTATCCGCTCGCTGTTTTTCCATTCTTTTAAGCTTTTGTAGCGCCGGCATTTTAAGTGAGGCCAATAATCCAGACCGGCCCGTTTTAAGCGCTTGTCAGTGATTTGAAATCCCAAAGGGCCAACCAGCGCCAGCTCGCTGTTTACAGCCACACAAGTTCGGCCAATATTTCCCGTATTTGAGGGAATCTCCGGCTCAATGAGGGCCACTTTAAACAAAGGCTTTTGGGGAGGCATCTTTATCCGTTCTTTTAGAGAGCGCTTTAAAGCTTATAAATCTCCTCTTCATTTTTTACAAGCGAAGGCCGGCTCTTTTGGCCGGATGGGTAAAATCCCGTTTTTTCCACTTGAATACAGCATTAGGGGCTATTCCGTATTGCTTGGCCGGCTGAGATTTGCGCTTTTGGCTATTTTGTATCTTGCTGAGGGTTGCCGGCGCTGTCGTGGCGCAAGGATGTGGCATTCAACTCATAATTCCTCCTTAGTTTTCTCCGCTTTATATATTATGCCCTCACATCCTGCAACTATACAATTACCCGCAGCTATACACTTAGAGGCTCCCGCGCCACGGCTGGCGCCGGCGAGGCTCAAGGGCAGGATGCCCGTTCCGATAAAAATAAGTTTGGAGTCTGGAAAATTAAAGATCATAATGTGGTTTAGGCTAAGAGAGCCAGTCCAGCTTGCTTTATTTTAAATTGAGCCAGCTCTCTTGATCTATTCACGAGGCTTAGTTTGTCTTTACTCCAGAGGCTAAGAGAGCCAGCCCCAACTTATAGGCCAAGAATAAGGCTCCTTGGCTATTTTATACTAGCCTGATTTAAAATTTCATGGTTTTATTTTCAGGACAGCTTAAATACAGCTAAATAAAAAACGGCTATGCTGAAGAATATTAAAGAATGCGGGCTGTTCCTAAACCTCAGCTCTATGAAATAAAAAACAGTTATGCTGAAGAATATTAAAAAGCTCTGCCTGTTAGGGGAAATAAAAAAAGAGCTGGCCGTTTTTTTAAAAACAAGCTGTCCTTTGACAGAAGAGGAGATATTGTCTGTCTTAGAGCGGCCCCGCCATCCGGACCACGGCCATTTAGCCCTTCCTTTGTTTTTTCTAGCCAAACAAAAAAAAACCTCTCCTCAGGAGCTGGCTAAAAGCTTTTCCCGGCAAATCAATAAAAATCTTTCTCCCATTTTAAAATCCTGCAAAGCCTGGGCCGGCTTTGTCAATTTCGAATTTCAGGAAAAATACCTGCAAAACAAACTGGAGAGCCTTATTCCTCAACAGCAGCTGGCTAATTTTTCGCAAAGAGGCGCTGGCCAGGAGCATTGGCTGGTGGATTTTGCCTCTCCTAATGTGGCCAAGCATATTAACATAGGCCACTTGCGGGCCGGAGCTTTAGGCCAGGCTCTGGTGAATTTGGCTCGAGCTTTTGGAATCCATGTGACAGCTGTCAATCATTTAGGGGATTGGGGAAGCCAGTTTGGAAAGCTCCTTTGGGCCTATAAAAAATGGGGCAAAGAGTATGATTTTAAAGGCCAGGCCTTTGCCTCTCTGGCGGAGCTTTATGTCCGTTTTCACAAGGAGGCCGAAGAGGATGAGAAAAATTTGCAAGAGGCTAGAGATTTGTTCCAAAAATTAGAGGAGGGCGACCCGGAGCTGACAAAGCTTTGGAGTTATTTTGTTCAGCTATCTTTAAAAAATTATGAAAAATATTGGGCCGCTCTCAATATCAAGCATGATCTCATTCAAGGGGAATCATTTTACGCGGGCCTAGCCGGGAGCTGCCGCGAGGATTTTCCGCTGGGCCAGCGCGGAGGGAGCGATCAAGAGGAATCATTTTACGCGGGCCTAGCCGCCAGCCACAGCGGGGATTTCCCATTGGGCCGACAATCCGGCGGAGGGAGTGATCAGGGACAAAATGAAAGCTCCAGCCAAAAGCCATACTCTGATTTGGCCCCAGGCAAAACACTTAGTTTTTTAGATGATTTAAAGAGCCGTTTAAAAGAAAAAAATCTTTTAACAAAAAGCGATGGGGCGCAGGTTGTTTTTTTAAATGAGGAATCCGGGGGTGAAACCGCCCGCCCTGACAATGAGGCGGGGGGAGGCAAAAAGCCCGGCGCTGGCCCCCAGCAAAGCTTAGCCCGCTCTCGCACGGACAATGAGGCGGCGGGAGGCAAAAAGCCCGGCGCTGGCCTAAATCAGAGCTTAGCCCCCTGTTTGATTTTTAAGCGGGATGGAGCCTCCACTTATTCCGCCAGAGATTTAGCCAGCCTAATCTATCGTTTTGAAAAATTAAAGGCGGATAAAAATATTTATATCACCGGATCTGATCAAATTTTGCATTTTAAGCAAATTTTTCAAGTGGCCGGCAAGCTCAACCCGGAATGGAGAGAAAAAAGCCTTCATTTGAATTTTGGAATGTATCGGTTTAAAGGGGGGAAAATGTCTACCCGGCAGGGCCATGCGGTTTATCTAAAAGATATTTTAGATCAGGCTGTTCAAAGGGTGGAAAACATTATTGATGAGCGAAATCCAGATCTGCCAAACAAGAAAAAAATCTGTGAGCAAGTGGGGGTTGGCGCTTTAGTTTTTAATGACTTGATGAATGATCGCATAAAGGATGTGGACTTTGAATGGAGCAAGATTTTGGATTTTGATGGCCAGTCAGGGCCTTTTGTTCAGTATAGCTTAGTTCGCGCGCAAAGCCTCTTAAGGAAATTCTCCGGCAGTTTGCCGAAAAGCTTCTCCCATCCTTTTGAGACTCAGGAGGAAAAACAGCTGGCTTGGAGGCTCATTGGCTTTGATGACGCTGTTTTTCAGTCTTTCAACCGTTTTAAGCCTCATATTTTGGCCCGGTATCTTTTGCGGCTGGCTAAAGAGTTTAACCGTTTTTATGTCTCACAAAAAATTTTAGGCCAGCCCAGAGAGGCGGATTTACTGCTTTTAGCGGATCTTAGCCGGCGCGCGCTGATGAGGGGGATGGAAATTTTAAATGTCCCGCGCCCGCCCGCCATGTAAGCCCGCCATTGACGACAGATCTTAATACTCTGCCTTTAAAAATTGGCTTTTTTCCGGCCAGCTTGTGTCCCTGGACTGCGAGGCTTTTGCTCTTAGAGTGTCAATGATGGCTCAAGACGCTTTAGTGGAGCCTGTCCCCTCAGTATTTTTAATAATAAAAAATAAAGCCGATTTATTCTTGACCGGAAACATTCTTTTTCTGAGGGAAAGCCAGAACTTTTGAAGGATGGACATCCCTGCCCTTGAGCCTCGCCGGCGCCATCTGTGGCGCGGGAGCCTTCAAAAGCGCAAGCTTCCCTCTGAGCTAAAGCCATCGCTTAAAAGGGGCCACAAATAAACACGTCGGCTTATAAAAAATATAAGCCCATTGTCTTGTCTAAAAAAATAGGGCTTTTCCAGCCTGTTGGGCGGGGCTTTAAACAGGACTGTGTTTGAATCCGTTATATAGCCATTAAATTTTGAAAAACAGCGTCTACAGCCTCTGGGCATAGATCAATATTGAACACAGCAAAAAAGCTTTGATCCTCAAAAGAGAATAGACTGTGGCTCAAGCATGTATTGATAAAATAAAGCCGCCCGGCTTGAAAAAAAACTCTGTTTTTATCCAAGATAAAAACATAATTTTCCGCTTGCTTGCACAAAGAGATAAAAAGCCTAAAAGAGGAGCTGGACAGATCTCTGTGAGGAGGAAAGAAACCGCCTTTATCCAGACGCAAAATATGGGATCGGCCCATATAATTATGAAAGGGGCGGAGAGCGCTCTTTAGAGGCGCGCAGTTTTTAAAAAAGGGAGTCCACTTTTTAAAATCCGGCTCATCCAAATTTGTTCCGTTTAAGCTGTTATACTCGCGAAGAGAATCTAAATCCGGGATTCCGGAAAAGCCGCCATCTTGGCTTGTGACGCTTAAGCCATAGCGATTGTATCCCGGCTTCCTGGGATTATAAACTTTAAAATGCTCTTGATAATCAAAGATAATCTTTCGAGTGTCTGAAGGATAAGCTGTATATTCGCTGTTTAAAAGAGCGATAGCGCCTAAAGAGAGCAGTTTGTGCTGAAGATGGATGCTCTGAGACATGGAATAAGGCTATTTTATATGATTAAAATTATTAAAAAACAGGCCCCTTAACCAGCCATTAGCCCTGCTGAGCCAGCCCCAATTAAAACATAGCCCTCACATTAAAGCCTTCCAAAATGAATGGTGGGCCTGAGAAGACTTGAACTTCTGACCCCACGCTTATCAAGCGTGTGCTCTAACCAACTGAGCTACAGGCCCAAAATATTGGATTATTTTATAATCAATAATCCTGTTTTGGCCAATCTTTTTTTGCGATTTCCTGTTTTCGCTTCTCCATCAAATGAGCGGTTAAAATGGACGAGGGCATAATTATAATGCCAATAGAGAAAATCACAAATAACACAGTCAAAGCCCGCCCGCCGGCTGTAATAGGCGTGATGTCGCCGTAGCCTAAAGTCGTCACAGTGACAAAAGTCAGCCAAAAAGCGTCAAACATATCGGCCACTTTGTCCGGCTGAGCCTCATGCTCCAGCGCGTATATAAAGGCTGAAAAAATATAAACCACAAAAAAAGCGATTGTGAGCACAGTTAAAAGCTCCACTTTAATTTCGGCCATCGCCTGTATCAGCTTTCTCACAGTTTTAGAGTATCTGGTCAGCTTGAATATTCTAAACAGCCGAGTCAGCCGAACAATCCTTAAATAGCTGGTGTCCGCCATGCCATAAGTCAAAAAAAAGGGAGCTATAGCCAACAGATCAATGATTCCATAAAAACTTCCCGCAAATTTAAGCGGGCGGGCGGCTCCAATAATCCTAATCAAATATTCCAAAGAAAATACAGCGATAATAAAGCCTTGAATCATAAACATCTCCCGCGAGTAGATGGAGAAAAAGCTCACAGTCTCCAGCGGAAGGATAATCAAATCCAGAAGAATAACCGATATGCAGATGACGCTAAAATAATCTTTTAGCCGGGACTGTGAATCCTCATGGACAAGGCCAGAGCAAAATTTTTTAATCATAACAGAATAACCGATATGCAGATAACGCTAATTTTTTAAACTGAGCTAGCTCTCTTGGCTTATTCACGGGGCTAAAGCTGTCTTTATTCCAGAGGCCAAGCTTGTTTTTATCGGGAAGGGCGTCCGGCCCTCAAACTCGCCGGCGCCATCCTTGGCGCGAGAGCCCTCAAAAACAAGCTTGGAGTCTGGAAAATTGAAGATCATAATGAAATTTAGGCCAAGAGAGCCAGTCCAGCTTAAAAATTTTTTAATCATAAAAGCTATTATAAAATCAGCCGGCCGCAATTTTTATGGCTTGAGCTTACCGGATTTTTCGCCAGCCCGCTTTTTTGAAACCATAAGCTTTTGTCTCTGGAGCAATAAAAGACTTTATCTTTTATGTCTTTGGTTAAATTATAGACCTGAGCCAATTCAAAAAAAGAGTTAAAAAGCTTTTTAATATTCTTCCTCTCTTTCCTCTTATCCAAACGGCTGTTGAAATGTATAACAGCCATTTGCTCCTCAATGGATTTTAAAAGCTTATAAGAGTGGATTTTATGATGAAACTGGGGAACAGATGAAATTTGCTTATACAGCTTGGCGATGATTTCCTGAATATCTTTGATTTTTTTTTGGATGGCGGGCGCGCTCCCTTTATCCAGAGCTTTATGAAAATCGCCCGCCTGCTCTAAAAGAGCCAAGTAAGCCTCCTTTAAACGGGGGTCTAATTTAAACGCGGTTTTTTTCCCTTCTGAAAAAGCGGGCGGGAAAAAAACAATTAAAAATATTAAAGCTGTTTTCATGCTTTCCAGCTTATATAGGAGTTTTTTCAAAAGTCAAGGGCAGGGCCTGAAAATTGAGACGAAAGAAAAATCCCTTAATTTTCCAGCCGGAGCCGCTTAGCAACAGCTAAAGCGCTATTTTTAGCGGGAAGGGCCGAGCGCTTTTTCCGGCGCCCTGAATCTTTTTAGGGCCAAAAAAAGGCGGGCGCTTTAGCCCTCCTGGGGGGCGGGAATCTGCAAAAAGCGCGGTTTCCTCTGAAAGATGAAAACAAGCAAATTTTTGATTGCCGTTTCAACTGGCTAAGCCCTATCAAATAAACAGCCCATGAGACTCTTTTAAATGGCCCGGAAATAGGCTTTTCAGCTTATGTGACAGGCAATCTGGCTTGGGCCGGAAAATTTGCTTTTTTTTCATAAAAAAAGCTGAGAGCGACAAAAGCGCAGAGAGACATTATGGCATAAAAAAGAAATATCTCTGTTTGAGGGCTAAGCCATTCCTCCGCCGATCCCTTAGGCAAAGGATAGATCGCATACAAACCGCTTAAAATAAGCCCCAATATAACGGCCATTGTCTCATTAAAATAGTTTTTTATCATCTTCCGCATGAGCCGGGCGGTTGAAAAAACCCCCATCGCCACGCCAATAAGAAAAAAGCAAATAACAGAAAATTCCCCCTGTTTTAGGGACAAAAGGGTTTTTTCATATAAGCCAAAGATGAGCAAAAGGTAGGAGCCGGAAACTCCAGGAACCATGAGCGCCATGGCAATCACAAAGCCGACAGGCAAAAACACAACAGCCGGCAGGTCCTGGGGAAAGAGAAAAAAGCTTTTTCCAAAAGCAAAACACAAAATATTGGCTGTAAAAGACACAAAAAACAAAACAGCCGTCCGAGCGGATTTTTGCATGTCTTTAAAAGGCTTAAAAGTGGAGGCCAGCGTCAAGCCAAAAATGATGGAGTAAAACTCTAAAGAGTATTTTTCGATCAGAGGGGAGGCAAAAGCCACAAACAAAGCCGCGGCGGAAACCGCGCCCAGCCCTAAAGGGATGAGAAAGCTCCAATCCCATGCAGATCTAAAAAATCGCGCCGCCATCTGAATTTGGCTCTTTTTAAATGTCAGAAATAAAGGTATTTTTTTGAAATGCTCCATTCGCGTTTTGGAAATTTCCCAAATGAGCTTTTCATAAATGCCCATAATAAAAGCCATAGTCCCGCCGGACACTCCGGGGAGAGCCATAGAGATTCCCAAAATAAAGCCTTTTAAAGCCAAAACTATGAGGTATAATGATTTTTTCATTTTATATTAAGCTGAGTCCGTTGTTTTGATCTATTCACGAGGATAAAGCTATCTTTATTCCAGAGGCCAAGCTTGTTTTTATCGGAACGGGCGCCCGGCCCTCAAGCTCGCCGGCGCCAGCCTTGGCGAAAGCCCTCAAAAACAAGCTTGGATTCTGGAAAATTGAAGATCATAATGGGATTTAGGTCAAGAGAGACAGCCCAACTTATTTTATATTATTGACTAATGCTTTATTTTTCGGGAATTTTCAAGCAGTATAACAATCAAATATGCCTGTCCCATACTATCCTCTTACAGTGATTAAGAAAAGCTTTGAGACAAAAAAAAGCTGTTCCTTTTATTTGTCCGCTCCGGAGGAGCATAAGGCCCTGTTTGTTTATCAAACCGCCCAATTTTTAACTTTTCGCTTTAAGTTGGACGGAAAAGAGCTTGTGAGAAGCTACTCCATTGCCTCTTCGCCGTTTTTAGATGAGCCATTGAGAGTCACAGTGGGGCTTTTAGAGGGAGGGGCGGTCTCCAATTATATGATTTCCAAAATAAAGGAGGGGGATGTCATTTATTCCCAAACGCCTCTGGGAGAGTTCTTTCGCCCGCCGAAAAGCCTGCAGGCTCAAAGCTATATTTTGTTTTCCGCCGGCATAGGCGTCACCCCCCTATTCTCCATTTTAAAAACTGTTTTGGAGATAAATCTGGCAAAAAACGCCATTTTGATTTTTTCCATTCGCCGGCCGGAGGATTTTATCTATCAAAAAGAGCTGGAGGAGCTGGAAAAAAAGTTTAAGGGAAAATTTAAGATTAAACTGATCCTGTCCACAAAGGAGGGGCGGCTTAATCCTGAAAAGCTCTCTCAATTTCTCAAGCCCCTCAATTTACAAAACAGCCTGTTTTACCTTTGCGGGCCAAAGGATTATATGGAGATGATCTCCGCCGGCTTATTGTCCGCGGGCGCAAGCCTCGATCGCGTTCACACAGAGGATTTTAAGGTTGCGCCTGTCCGCGGGCCAAAGCCGGATAAAAACTCTGTTTTTTTGGAGGCCAAAATTTTTGAGGAGGGAGAGCCTGAAAAACTGAAAGCGCTATTAGAGGGGGAAACCGTGGAGGCTGTCCTTAATCGGGAAAAATCACTTTTAGAGCAGTTGATTGATCAAGGCTATAGCCCCCCCTTTTCCTGCGCTTCCGGCTCTTGCATGACCTGTATGGCTAAGCTCAAGGAGGGAAAAGTCTTTCAGCTGGAGATGGGGGTTTTAGATGAGGAAAATATAAGCAATCTGGAGATATTGACCTGCCAATGCTATCCTTTGTCAAAAACTGTGTCTATTGACTATGACAATTTATAGGAGGCTTAAAAAGGCTTGCATGTAAAATTTTTTATAGGCTATCAGGCGGAGAGCAAAAACGAGACAGGAGAAAATACCTTTATCGGCAGTCCAGCCGGGCGCAACAGCGCCACAGGCGAGGGCAATGCTTTTACATAGTGGATAAGTTAATTTGGCATATTTCCGCCGATTTCTCAAGCCCCGGAATATTGCGCGGACGTGTGGATAAAAAGCTGAAGCCATAATCAATCAATAAAATTTTAACCTGCGTTAGTTTTCTTGACCTATTTACTCTGCTTTTATTCCAGAGTCCAAGCTGGTTTTTATCGGGACAGGCAGCCTGCCCTTGAGCCTCGCTGGCGCCATCCGCGGCGCGGGAGCCCTCAAAAACAAGCTTCTGGAAAATTGAAGATCATAATGGGATTTAGTCAAGAGAGCCAGTCCAACCTATAAAATTTTAGATCTTATTTTTGATTAAGCGGGGCAAGTTTAAGAGCTTTGAGCCTCTTTAGCTCCTCCTTGTTTGTTTTCATTTCCCGGCTGATTTGATCCAGCCGGGCTGTTGTTTCGGACAGCTGGAGGGCCAGCTTTTTGTTTTCAGCTGACAGGCTGTTGGCGCTCTCTTTCAGTTGTTTGTTGGCGGTTTCCAATTTTATAAGGCCGGAGGAAAACTCCGCTTTCAAGCGGAAGATCTCTTTGGCCAGCTCTTTTTTTGCGGTGTCCAGATTTTGATTAGTTTTAGCAAGGGAGCTGTCCATACGCTTAAAATTTTTTGTCAAGCGGGAGAGCTTTTGAGAGAGCTGAAGCCCAGAGTTTTTTACGCTCTTTAAGGTTAAGGCTATGCTTTTAAATTTTGATGACAGATCGCCCCTCAATGATTTTAAAGACTGCTCCGCGCTTTTTTTAAAATTTAAAAAGCTGGTTTTTAAATCCGAAAGCTCTTTATAAAGGGCTTTGAGGCCGGCCCAAAGAGTTCCGTAAATAGTGGGCCAGTCAGGGGCGGGAGGCTTTGATTTGATTTTTAAACGCTCCGGCAAATCTTCCGCAATGATCCCCATTCTGCTTTTTTCGGGATGATCTTTTTTGTATTCATAAGTGAAAAGAGGGGTTTTTAATATGTCTTCCAAAGCTTTTTGAAAGCTGTTAAAGGGTTTGATGTTTTTCTTAACCGTCCGGGAGGATGGGCCGGGGATGGGCGATCCGTCCACAGTTAAGCCTCCGGTCACAGTTAAGCCTCCGGCTTTAACCTCCAGTTTGTTGTTTGTGGTAAGCGCTCCATGGATGTAAACTCCATCGCTGGCTGGGAAATTGCCGGCCGGGGGAGCGGCTGTTGGCGTCTTCCCTAATATCAAATTGCCGATATTTAATTGATTGGAGCCAGTATTGCTTCCCCCTTTAGCTTGATGGCCTATAAAAATGTTGGATTCCCCTGTGGTATTGGCTTGCCCGGCCTGAAAGCCTATAAAGGTATTTTTAGACTCTGTGGCTGCTCTTCCGGCCTTATAGCCTAAAAAAGTATTATAATTCCCTGTGATATTGGCTTGCCCGGCCTGAAAGCCTATAAAGGTATTTTGCTCTCCGGTGGTATTTTTATATCCCGACCGGATGCCTATAAAAGTATTTTGCTTTGCGTGGGTGTTGGATGCCCCGGCCTGCCGGCCTAAAAAAGTATTTTGATTCCCTGTGGTATTGGCTTTCCCGGCCTGAAAGCCTATAAAGGTATTGATGGAGCCGGTGGTATTGTTTTGCCCAGCCCCTATAAAAGTATTTTCTCGCCCCGTGGTATTGGCTTGCCCGGCCTCTGAGCCTATAAAAATGTTGCGGGCCCCGGCGGTGTTGGATGTCCCGGCCTTAAAGCCTATAAAAGTATTGTTGTCAGGGTGTGAGCCAGCTTTGGAGTTGGATGTCCCGGCCTGATAGCCTATAAAAGTATTTTGCTTTGCGTGGGTGTTGGATGCCCCGGCCTGATAGCCTATAAAAGTATTGTCTTCTCCCCTGGTGATATTGTCTCGCCCGGCCTGATAGCCTATAAAAGTATTTTGCTTGCCGTCTGTGGCAGATCTTCCGGCGTCATGGCCTACAAAAGTATTGCCTTCCCCGGTGGTGTTGTCTCGCCCAGCTTGATAGCCTATAAAAGTATTGCTGTCGGCTGTGTTGGATGTCCCAGCTTGATAGCCTAAAAAAGTATTTTGCTCTCCGGTGGTTTGGCTCCCGGCCTGATAGCCTATAAAAGTATTAAATTTTCCCGCTCCTAACTTGCCAGCGTCAAAGCCATAAGCTGTTGTCGTCTTCTCATTGATGTTTGTGGTTGTCCCGCATCCCACTAAAGCCAGATCATCCGCTTTATTCAGCTTGATGCAGTCTCCGCTGGAAATAGGGTTATTAGATGTTGAAACGCTGGTGATACGGCAGGCCAAACCATAAGGATGCGCGCTACTGGGGTTAAGCGCAACTCTGAGATTAAAATGAGCTGTTCTGTTATACATGAGAAGGCCATTGACCATGCTTTGGGAGATTAAGCTTAACGACCAATTGTACTCGCAACCGGTGGGGATGTGGCAATTAGAGACATAATTACAGTTGTAAGGAGGACTGCCAGGAGGCTCCTTGCAAGTGAGCTGAAAATAAGTATGGCCTCTGATTCCATACTCTGATTTTAGCCGCTCTTTCTCCGCATGAAGATCTAAAACAGTTCGGCCGTCGGAGCCTTTAATCTGTGTAAACTCCACCCTATTTCCCGCTTTAATAGCGCCGGCGTTTCCCCGCAGGGTCGCGCGACAGCCAGCTCTTAAATAGTTGGCGATAGACTCATTAAAAAAAATTCGCCCGCCCCTCTCCTCCAGCTGTTTGATTTGCGAGGACATGTTCGCAAACATTTGGCTTAAGCCCGCGACCACAATAAGCCCAATAGCGGAGGCCACAAGCATTCCCACTATAGTGAAGCCTTTGGAGTGCGCCCCTAAAGTTGGACAAATTGTGTTAAAGGTTTTAAAGATTTTTATAAACATGGCTTTATTCCAAAGCTTGCGCAGATCAAATTTTCCGCTTTTTGCTCCCCTTTAAAAATTAAAAATTTTGATTTTCACCTCAAAAAATGTGAGTTTAGATTGGCTCATGTTAACTTAAGGGGCCTATTTCTCAATATTTTTAATAATAACACATATAAATTATCTTGTCTATGATTAAATCTAAATCCACATCCTTTTAAATGTAAAATAGAATGTTCTTTTATCCATTCCTCTAAATTTATAAAACCTTGCTTTAGCGATCCCCAAAAAGCTCTCAATTCCATTGATATGGTTTCTTATCTTGCCCTCTTTTTTGGAAAATGCATTCTTCCCGTGATGAATCCTATAGCGCTTCTTATCCGCTAAACTGTCATAAGCCTTAAATCCGCCTGTCCATAAGGCTGTCTTTCTGTAAAGTGAATGGGAAGCCTGAGAAGCCAGATGGGAGGGGTTTCAAAACACTGAAATAACTGCAAAACCAAACAAAAATCCGCTCTTGCGTCCCGCTGATAACCGCTTAAGACCTCTTATAGCCGGAGTATCCTGTAAAAATTTTTTGGAAAAATAGGTTTTAAATAGAGTTATTTCGTCATTTTTAAACTGCTGTTGGCTGTTTAAAAATATATTGCTATATTTTTTCTTGTATTCGTCAAAATAGCGAGTATAATAAAAATTATGACAACTAAAAGCACAATGCTGGGGCCAATGGAGGTGCAGTTTTTTGCATGGACTCAGTTGAAGAGCAAAGACCAGGTTCAAACAGGAGATCTTGTAAAAGCCATAAATTTATCCCCCAAGCAGGAAGCAAATCTGCTCTATAATCTATCTTCCAGTGGATTTATTGTGAAGTTATGGCGGGGCTTCTACCTGATTCCCAAAAAAATTCCTTCCCAGGGGGTTTGGTCGCCTTCACCTTATTTGGTTATTAACAAGTATATGGAAAATGCCGGAGCGGCAAAATTTCATATCAGCGGCCCAGCTGTATTTAACAAATATGGATATACAGATCAGCTGTCCTCTTGGTTTACTGTTTATAATGATAAAATTTCTAAAAAAATGTATATTCTTCAGTACCGCCTGGATTTCACAAAGGTTGTTTCAAGCCGTTTAGGAGCTGTAAAAAAAATAAAATCTTATACAGATGGCGGTAAATTTGTCTGGGCAAGGCGCAGCTCTCCGGAACAGGCCATTCTTGACGCTGTCCATGATTATAAAAAATTTGGAACTTTGCCTAAAGCATATAATTGGATAGCTGACTCTTTGAGGAATAAAAAGATTGATTCAAAAAAATTGATTAATGTAACAATTAAATATGGAAATAAAATCAGCCAGAAGAGAATAGGCTGGGTTTTAGACAAGCTAAAAACACCAAAAAAAAATATTAGTCTTCTGCGAAAAAAAGTGTCTAAACCAAAGTTTTTAACACCACTTAACCCAAAAAATAGAAAAGGCTCTATAAACAGAAAATGGGGTGTAATTGAAAATGTCAAATTTCCATAAAGAGAAAGAAAGTTTTTTGCAATCTATTAGGGCAACTTCTGATATTTCAGGTTTTTCTGATTTTTAATAGAAAAAGATTACTACTGCTCGCTTATTCTTAATGAGCTTTTTAAGTCATTTCATTGTCCTCTGGTTTTTAAGGGAGGAACTCTTCTCAATAAAGCTCATGTTGGATTTTATAGGCTAAGTGAAGATTTAGATTTTTCTATTTCAGATGAGCCAAAGATTTCCAAGAGGGAGAAAAGACGTGCTATAGCTCAATCCGCTAAAAAATATATAATTGATGCTGTTGAAAGGCTATCTCTTGATTTTTCAAAAAAATTTGAGGGACATAATGAAAATCGTTTTTACTCAGCCGAAGTTGAATATAATTCTGTAGTTGTTAAAGATAAAAGGGAAATTAAAATAGAGTTTGGAATCCATGAAAAGATTTGGGAAAGGGAGATATTAATGGCAAAAACTATTCTTATGGATTCTATCACTCATAATCCTGTCTTTCGTGAATTTCCTGTAGTGGGTTTGAGTTTAAAGGAGGCTTATAGTGAAAAAATAAGGGCAGTATTTTCTAGAAAAAAACCAGCCATCAGAGATATTTTTGACATTCATTACGCTATAAAACGGCGTCTTATAGAAGAAACCAACAAGGGTTTCATAAAAGTCCATGAGATAGCTCCAATGGTTAAATACAAATTAAAAACCTTGAATCGAACGATAGATTTATCTGATAAACGAAAAGAAAAGCTCTTAGATCAATTACAAACAGCTTTAAAGCCAGTCCTCCGGCCAAAGGACTTTGAGGAGTTTGATTTTGAGCAAGCCTGGGAGTGGCTAAAAACTCTTAAGCAAAAAATTTCCGAGTCGCTTTAAAGAATGGCATATCCCTCAAATATAGACAGTTGATAGGCATCAGGCAATGCGTTAAAATCTGGTGAGGAGGGATACCAATGAAAGACAGCAAAAGAGAGCGCTCTTCGAAAGCCTTCAAAAAAAGGCAGTCATGCGTGTAATGGGGCAAAATTCCTCTACACACAGCGCTTCCAAGGAGCAGGCCTAAGCCCGCCCACTTTACAGTAAATGGGTCAAAACAGGAAAGCTCTTTCTGTTTTTGGTCAGGAAGATGCTGAAGTAAAGAAGTTAAGAATAAAGTGTCTCCAGGATGACAAAGATATTTAAAAAAAAGCCGGCAGTTTTTTTGCGAGCCACGAAGGCTAAGATATGAGTTTATTTTTGTTCATAAAAACAAATGAAGTATCAGCTTGATGTGTGAGGTTTTACAAGTTTCAACAAGCGGGTATTATCGCCGGCTTCCCTTGAGACAGTCTCTGAGAGAGCGTCAGGATCACTTAGTCGTGTTGAAAAAAACTCAAAACAACTCTGAAAATCCAAACACGATCAGTATAATTTTAATCACTTCGGATTTAATTCTCCGCGGCTTGCCACAAGGAAGCCTCATTTCCGATAAATCAAGCTATATTTAAGTCAGTTCAAGGCGACATGAATCTAAATTTTCTATATCAGACAAACTATTAGCCTAAGCGACATTTTTGCCTAACTTTTTAGCCGCTCTTTTTACAAGCTTCTGACAATTTTCAACCTCTTTAATACAGGGGGATAATTCTTTCCTTATTTTCCGCGCGTAATCTTTTATTCTGTCCGCAAGTTTTTTCAAGCTTTGAGATCGTTTACACAATACTTGTTTTTTGCGCTCCGTAATTTCTTTTATTAGATCACTCTCGCGCTTCAGCCTGTCTTCCTCCGTTTTTTGTATTTCAGAAAGGATATATTCACAGCATAAGCCCTGTTCAGCAAATTTTTGAAACAGTTGCCCTCTGTCTGTAAATTTATTTTTCAGAAATTGCTCTGTTAAAAATTTCTTTATGCTCTTCTTTTTTATTCGGCGGTTTATTGTCTCTCGTTTTGGCCAAAACCATTCAATCCAGATTGGATTTTCCTTTTCTTTAGCGGATACTGTTGTGACAAGATTATTTTTTAAGGTTTCTGAAGGCTTCTCTTTGTCCGCTGTCCATTTACGGAGATTTCTTATTTTTTCATCAATGCTCTTTTTTATCTTACAAGCTAACTCATTCATTTTTTTTTGCTCTCTTTTTTTCTCCTCGTTAAACTTATCTTTATACTTCTTTTCCGCTTGTTCGATTTTCTCCTTTAGATTTTTAGCTGATTTTTTACAATCTTCCACAGCTTCTTTCAGAGGCCCTTCTTTTATTCTGTTTGTGGCCAGGCGTCCAAAATAACCGCCGGCTAATGCTAAGACGACAGCTCCAACAACTGTGCCAATCCCTGGGATAACAGAGCCTATAGCGGCTCCCGCGCTTATTCCTATTCCAGATCCTGTGACATCAAGAGTTATGTTTTTAAGAGAGGATAAAATATCTGTGTAATTTTTTCTAAGAAGGCGAAATTCCCGAAAACCTGAAAAGGCTGCTGTAATAAAAGGAATGTTAAATAAATCAATATCCACTTTAAGAAAATTTGCAGCCTGTTCAGTATTTTCCGTCAAATCCGCATGAGACAGCTGAGGATCGACAATCACAGCGTTTTCAGGTGTTTCTCTCAAGAAATCCGTTAAGCTTTCCACTCCTTCAGAAGGATCAAAGTAAAAAGCTGTATCCGGGATATTTTCCGCGTCAGAGGGAATGACAACAGGGATATCTGGATGCTCTTTAAAATGTTCCGTTAAAGCGGCATTGGCGTCTTTGGCAAGTTTTATTTGTATTTCATTGCCATTTAAAAGCAAATCCCACCCTTCCTGATTGGAGGTTTCCGGCCAATCCGCTTTCAAACCCGCTGACTCAAAATGATCGGCGACATGCCCTTCAGCAACATGCCCTTTAATTTTATTTAAGGCGCCTTCTGTCAATCCGCCGGAATTATGGGAATACTCTTTTATTTTGGAGGATAAATTAGAAAAATTATCTATTTGCTCTCCTGACATTCTGGAAATTCCCTCATACATATAATCGTCTATGCGCATATACTGATGGAAGACATTGGCTCCCGCTAAAAAACTGTCAGATATAACAGGTGTCAGCGGCAATTTGTGTTGAGAGTTTTTTGACTTTATTTGTGGAGCTTGAGGCTGAGCCGATCCTTCTGGCGGATTGAACATTTTTATTTCTGATTTCCTTGATGAAATTCCCTATATCATAAGCTGACTCTTTTTGTCTTTTCCGCTCCACACGGATTCCTAACCAATACAGCACAAGATAACGAGTAAAGCTTATCAAACCAAAGACAAGCAAAACAGGGACAATTAGAATCGTAAAGAACTCCCATATCTGTTTAATTTGCGAGGACATGTTCGCAAACATTTGGCTTAAGCCCGCGACCACAATAAGCCCAATAGCGGAGGCCACAAGCATCCCCACTATAGTGAAGCCTTTTTTATTAATAGCCATTTTGCTAAGAGAAAACTTTAGGAGCAAAATTCTTTTTGTTTTGAATGATCACATCCCCTGTGGCCTCAATCACAAAAAACCCTCGCTTTTGAGCCATTTCATTGGCCTGTCGGCTGGCCTTCATCAAAAAGCCCAAGGCCCCATAAATTGTCTTATCCTTAAACTCCGGCCATAAAGTTTTAAACCGGCTTATGTCTTCCTCAAACTCATCCACATCAGAAGGATCTAAAATGGCTTTCATCTCCAACACCACAGCCTCTTTCCCGTTAATGGCGATAATATCAAACTCTGTGTCATCATGTTTGAGATTGGCTATAAACTTCTCCACCTCAATCCCTCTTTCTTTTAATCTCTGGACCAGACCGCCCTTAACAAGATTTTCGCTCAGCTTGCCCCAGCGGTTTCCAAAATCCCCCACAATAGCGTTGATTCTTATGTCTGTTTTTTTCATCCGCTCATCTGTCTCTTTCATCTGCTCTCTAGTCTCTTTCATCTGCTCGCCAATTTCTCTTATTCGCTTTTTGTCCTCTTCTTTGCTAGCCTGTATGCGATCCTGCGCCTTATGCATATTCAGCACATTTTTTTGCATCTCTTTCATAAGATCCCAAACTTCATCTTTAGTTGAAATATTTGATTTTTTCATTCTCATCGCTCCTTTTTCCCCATAATACTATAAATTTTGGCCCAGAGTCAAAAAAACCAGGCCAGCTCGCTTATTTCCAGCTTTAATGGCCGGGGAGCGCTCTTGCAAGGTCTGAGGACAGCTATTTTTTAAAGAGTCGGCGGGAAAAGCATTAAAAAAAACTCTTCAGCTCCGCTCCTCTATCTGTTTAATTTGCGAGGACATGTTCGCAAACATTTAGCTTAAGCCCGCTATGAGCCAAAATTATTTGGATTCAAACAGCTCCGGGGCGAAGCCTCTTCTCATAGTGTTTTCAGTTATAACTAGGGGGCGCAAAAACTGCTTTAAATATTCTGGCCCTCCGGTTTTGCTTCCTAAACCGGACATTTTTATTCCTCCAAAAGGATGCCTTTTAACTATAGCCCCCGTGCAGGCTCTATTGATATAAACATTGCCCGCCTCTATGGAGGCTTTAAATTCCTCTATATGCCCGGGATGACGGGAATAACAGCCTGCTGTCAAGCCAAAGCGGGTGTGGTTGGCTCGCTTTATGGCTGTTTTCCAGTCCTTCGCTTTACAAACAGCCAAGATGGGAGCAAAAAGCTCATCTTGCATTAAAGCGGAGTCCGCTTGATCCGCCAAATAAACCACAGGAGGGAAAAGCCAAGCTTTGCCGGATTCTTTTAAAGAGCCTTCAAACAGTTTTTGGCTTTTTTCCCGCCGGACAAACTCTCTTATTCTTTTAAAAGCGCTTTCATCAATCACAGGGCCTAAGGAGGAGCTGGGATCTTCTGAAGAGCCTATAGCCAGGCTTTCCACAGCCGGCAAAAATCTTTGAATAAAATTGTCGTAAATATCCTCCACAACAATCACCCGGCTGGCGGCAGAGCATTTTTGCCCCTGAAAGCCAAAAGCTGAATCCAAAATGCCTTTGATGGCCTCATCTAAATCCGCTGAGCTGTCAATCAAAATGGCGTTTTTTCCTCCCATTTCAACAATGTGTTTTTTAATGTTTTTTTGGCCATCCGCAATGCGTCCGGCTGTTTTGATGATTTGAGATCCCACTTCAAAAGAGCCGGTAAAAGAGATAATGGAAATTTTAGGATGTTGAGCCAAATAGCTCCCAATTTCCTCCCCCCGCCCGGGCAGAAAGGCAAAGCTTTGTTTGGGGAATCCGCTTTCTAAAAGCATTTTTGCCAGCTGATAGGCGGTTAAAGAGCTTTGCTCCGCCGGTTTTATCAAAACAGTGTTTCCGCAAAGCAGGGGCGCAGTTGTCATTCCAGTCAAAATGGCCAAAGGGAAATTCCACGGAGCTATAACAGCTGTCAAGCCCACAGCCTCCCAATGCCAATAGCTCTCCTCTCCCGCGATCTCATCTGTTTTTTTCTTTTGCATTAACCGCTCATAAGATCCGGCATAATAGCGGCAAAAATCTATGGCTTCCGCCACATCAGCCTGAGCCTCCCCCCAAGCTTTGCCCACTTCCAGCGCCTGAAGAGCGGAAAGCTCAAATTCCCTTTGGGCCATCAGATCCGCCAATTTTCTTAAGCTGGCCGCTCTCTTTTGAGAGGGGCTGAGTCTCCACCGCTCAAAAAAAGAATGACCGGACTGAATGGCCCGCTCCGCCTGCTCTTTTTGAGCAAAAAAGCTCCTGCTGACTGTTTGATCTGTTTGATTGGGGTTTTTTCTTTCAAAAGCCTGAGAGGTTTTGATCTTTTCCCCCTCTATAATCAAAGGGACTTCCACCGGAAATTTTGTTTTCCAGTGAGCGAGAGCCTCTTTAAATTTATCCCTGTTTTCTTTTTTGCTAAAATCCAAGAGCGGATGATTGGCAAACACTCTCTCATTTTTTTGAGCGGAGGGGCGGGCTGGCTTTAAAAAGGCTTTAGGCGGGCCGGCGGATGAGTCATCCTCTAAATGAGCCTGAGGGGGCCGGAGGAGCTTTTCAGGAGGCTCGCTTTTTATAAAAGAGTTAAAGATAAAAGATTGATTGGCGCTGTTTTCCAAAAGCCGGCGAACCAAATAAGACATGCCGGGAATAAGCTCCCCCATGGCGCAATACAGCCGGGAGCAATAGCCTCTTTTTGAAAGGGCCTGAGCCAAGCCCTCCCCCATGCCATAAAGAAATTGAAACTCCAAAGACGTTTTAGGCTGAAGCTCCCGCCAAGCCAAAGCGCAGGCAATGGAGCGAATGTTGTGAGAGCCTATCGCTATTTTTATGTTTGAGGGGTTTTTAAAAAGCCACTGGACGCAGGTTTCAAAGTTGGCGTCTGTCTCCTCTTTAAGGGTATAAACAGGGACAGGCCAGTTTTTTTGACGGGCCAGCAAAACTTCAGAGTCCCAATAGGCCCCTTTGACCAGACGAACAGAGAGCGATTGCCCCCTTTTTTCCGCAAATCGGGCCAGCTCTTTTAAATCCTGGAAGCTGTCTCTTAAATAAGCCTGAACAACAACTCCAAAGTGAGGATAATTTTTAAGCTCCTCCTCCATGAGCAGATCTTTAAAAATCTCCAAAAAGAGATCTTTATAATGATGCTGCTCCATATCCAAATTGATAAAAACAAAATCCCTGGCCGCTTTTTGAAACAGGGGGCGAAGCCGGGCTTTTAATTGCTTTTTAGAGTATTCCCAAGCCTCTGTTTTGATTTGAGAAAAAAGAGAGCTGGCCTTAACAGAAATGTTTACAGCCGGAATGGGACCCCACGCGTCCTCCTGCAACAGCGCTTTTTTTGGCCAGCTCCGGCTGGCTTTCGCCAGCTCATCCATAAGAAGAAGATATTGCTTAAAATAAGCGGACGCCTCTTTTTCAGACAGGGTGGCTTCCCCTAAAATATCCATGGAGAAAGCCAAACCGCTCTCCCAATTTTTGGAAATGACTCGGACAGCCTCTTGGGCGCTGGCGCCGATAATAAACATTTTAGCCACTTGGCCCACCTGCTTTTTTATATTTTTAGCCATTAAAGAGGGGGCTATTCGCCCTAAGCCGGAGGCGATAAGCCCCATTTCCTGATCTTTAAAATACTCGTTAAAATGAGAGAGAAACCGCCGGTCATCGGAAAGGCTGGGCAAAACATCAATAAAGCGAAACAGGCTGGTCTTTAATTTTGGATTATTCATTGTCCATGAAAGCATTTTTTTATACCACCAGTTTTTCTCTAAAAGCCTGGAATCTTTTTTTTGGCTTTCCTTTAAAAGCTCAGATCCGTTTTGAAAGATCAGTTTTTCCAAATTGTGATGGCCTGTCATAGAGCTGTCCAACCCGCCGGTGTTAAAGTTTTTCCATTTATACCGGGGTTATTTTGGAATTTTTTTTGGTATAAATTATAAGCGCTTTGAGCAAACAGGCGCGGGCTTTTGTATTCTATATTTTCCAGCAGTTTATTATAGATTTGCCCGCTTTTTCCGCTTGTGATTTTTGAAATGAGGCTTTGCATTCTTTTTTTATCCTTTCCCTGGCCAGATCGCAGTAATTTTTTTCAATCTCCAAGCCTATAGCCTTTCTGTCTCTGTTTATGGCCTCGATTAAAGTTGTCCCGCTTCCCGCAAAAGGATCCAGCACAGTGTCCCCCTTATAAGAAAACAATTTTATGCATCTTTTCGGGAGCTCTCTAGGAAATGGCGCCTCATGCCCTATTCTTTTCCCGCTCTCTCCATTAAAGCTCCATATGCCTAAAACCCAGCTCTTAAACTCCTCGCCGGTGATGTCCGACTCGCCCTTCCCGCTCTTTTTCCACTCCCCCTTGTAAAGGACAATAACAACCTCCACCGGAGCGATAACATGAGGGGCGGAGGCCGATCGCCAAGACCCCCAAGCTGTCCGGCGGGAAATGTTGCCCTCATTCCAAAGGATAGTCGCATGGTATTTCCAGCCCAGCCCCATAGCTATTGTGGTGATATCCGCGGAAAGGGGCTGTTTGCCGTGTTTGTTTTTATCTATGGACACATTGACACAAATTCGCCCCCTGTCTTTTGCCCAGTAAAAGCAGTTTTTCAGCCATGTTTTTGTGAATGTTAAATAGCTCTTATAGCTAAGAGCGTCATCCGCGGAGTCTCCGCTATAGCTTTTGCCCACATTATAGGGAGGAGAGGTGACAATCAAATCCACACTGGATTTTTTTAGGAGGGATCTCTTAAGCGTGTCGCCTTGAATGAGCAAATGCTCATTCCGCTGAGGGGATGGATAGCTCAATGATTTTAAAGGAGGCGGATCGGCGAGCGGAAACCGCATTTGCGCCACATTTTTTTGGCTGATTTTTTGTTTTTCCCTATTTAGCATGGAGCCTGCTTTAAACAAAGTGTCCCTTTTTTATCTGAAGTTTTCAAGTTTTATCGCTCATAACGCGTGTTGCAATAAGCCTTCAGCCTTGAAAAAAACCATATAGCGGCTGATTTTTTAAAACCAGCTAAAAAATCCTCCACTCTAAAAGCCTGTTTCCGTTTTTTATGGTCATTTTTTAATCCGGATTGCGCCCGCTGGCTGAAACATTTTTTAGGCAAGGTTTGCGCTTTCTAAGGTTTTGCCCTTAGGACAGGCTTTTAGGCTTGGGCAAGTTATTGGAGGCTCAGCAGATTTTACTTTTCGGATTTGCCCTCAGGGCCGGCTTTTAGACAAGCGCCTCAAAAAACAGGGCAAAAAAATCCTTTTAAATTTCAGCTTGTCTCAAAACAGCTGGCGGAGAGGGAGGGATTCGAACCCTCGGCACGGCTTTTAGCCGCGCGGCTATTTAGCAAACAGCTGGTTTCAGCCACTCACCCACCTCTCCGGCGCTTTTAACCAGTTGCTTTTTATCAATTTTTAAATCTTAAACCAAGCTTTATTTTAGGCTCATGACAACTTAAGCTCTGTTTGATAGAGGTTAAGTTGTTGAAATGACTGTAAAAAACAAGTATTTTCTCCGTTCAAGAATTTCTGAGCCTAAATTTAAGGAAATTTTTGGGATTCTTTTCTGCCTTTAGGACAGGCTTAACCCCTCCACCCGCTTAAACAAGATATAAAACGGCTCTTTGCTTTTCCGGTCATTAAAGCCTTGATTTCCGCCCGCTTTGCCCATAACAATAGAAAGTCCTTTGCGCCCGTAGCTCAATAGGATAGAGCGTCTGACTACGGATCAGAAGGCTAGGGGTTCAAGTCCTCTCGGGCGCGCCATTTTTGCTGAGATTTGATTATGACTCTGGCCCGGTCAAGATATTTACTTTCCCATTCTCTCTCTTGGCCGCTCAGTTTTTACTGAAGCTGGAATGGCCCAATAAATCAGGCTTTAAATCCTGAAAAAGCGCCGGGCAGGATAAGATGCTCCGGCGTTAATTCAGAAAAGTTTTTTAAGCCCAGAGCGCCCAACAGCTCGTAATTGTGTTTGATTAAATTGAGGGCATAGTTTCGCACTCTCTCGGATTTTCCCTCAATGCTCAAGCCTCTCATCAATCGGGGGTTATGTGTGGTGATCCCCGTTGGGCAGGTGTTGTTGTGGCATCTTAGGGCCTGAATACAGCCTAAAGCCAGCAAAAAGCCTCTGGCCGTGTAAATGGCTTGCGCCCCCAGAGCCAGAGCCATCATTTGCTTTCCGGAGCTTATTAGCTTTCCGGAGCATAAAATTTTAAATTTGCCGGCAATAGAAAGCTGGCGCAAAATGCCCTGAACAATTTGAAGAGAGGGATTTAAAGGATAGCCCAAGTCATCCATAAAGGTTTTAGGAGCCGCTCCAGTCCCCCCCTCTGAGCCATCAATGGCTATATAATCCGGAAAAAGATTTTCTTTTTTCATAATGGAAAAAAGCTCATATATCTCTTTTTCTCTTCCTAAACAAAATTTTATGCCCACAGGAAGCCGGCTGATATCCTGAATCTTTTTAATAAAGCGGGCTGTGGAAAGGGGCGACACACACTCTTTGTGGCGGGGAGGGGAAAACAAATCTTTTCCCATGGGGATATTTCTCAGCTCCGCAATCTCCTCCGTGATTTTCTCTTTTGGAAGAAGGCCTCCTTTTCCCGGCTTGCCCCCTTGAGAAAATTTAATCTCAACCATTTTAATTTGAGGATTTTTACAAAGCCTCTCCAGCCGATCCGGATCTAACTCTCCGTTTTCTTTTCGCGCTCCAAACTTGCCGGTCCCCATTTGAAAAATCAAATCACACTTCTCCATAAGATGATACTTGGGAAAGCCGCCCTCGCCGGTGTTCATGGGAATCCCCGCCTGTCCCGCTCCGCGGGCCAGAGCTCGAACCGCCCGCTTCCCCAAAGAGCCATAGCTCATCGCTCCAACCAAAAGAGGCTTGTCGATAATGCAGCTGTTTTTTAACTGGCGCTCCTCTCCAAAAGTCAGAGAAAAAGGCTCTATCCCGTTTTGAGTCTCAGGGTAAAAAGAGTGCTTGAGCTTGTATTCCCTCCCGTCAAAATTCAGCAGAGAGCCAAAGGCGGAAACCTTATCCTCATTTTTAGCCTTGATATAGACATCCCTTCGCTCCACACGGTTAAAAGGCTTTTCCTCCGTGTCGCTGGAGTAAAGGTATTGGCGAAATTCAGGCCCCAAGCTCTCCAAAAAGTAGCGGAGAAAAGCCAATATCCCAAAATTAGCCAAAAGCGTGTGTTTGGCCTGAATATGGCGGCAGTAAACATTAAGCAAAGTGAGACACAAAAAAGCTATTGTGAGAAAAGAGAAAAGAGAAAAAAAATACCAGCTGAGCGCCGATAAGATCGGCAAAAAAGCGTTGATAAAAACAGCCAGCTTTTCAATTTTAAATTGGATAGGCAGTCTCCCTCAATTTATTGTTGGCCAAAAACATGTGTTTGGCCTGAATATGGCGGCAGTAAACATTCACCCAGCGCGGAGCTTATCACGCTCTTAATTTTTTAAGCTGGGTCCGAATGCGTGACATGTCAATAGCCTGCTAAAAAAAGCCTGTTTTTTTCAAAGCCTTTAAAATAAGAGTTTTTATGTTTTTTGTGATAAAAATTGTCACATTTTCGAACTCAGCTCTTAATTGTTTGCTCCGCCTATATGATAAAGAAGCCCCCCGCTCTATGGCAAGCAAACTTTGCGGAAATTTAAAAATATTCATTGCTTTTATATCTCCATTTATCCCCTGTCGCACATTTTCCGGATCCGCTAAGATATAAGCTGTTAATCAGCAAATCACAAAACATCCAGCTGCCGCAAATCTCCCGGAGGCGCTCTGTGATTAAAAAAGAGCGCGGGGCTAGGGTATGGCCAGCCGGGTTATTCTTCACGGGAAAATCCCCCGCCACAAACTCCGCCGGGTTATTTTTCACGGGCGCTTATTGGCCCGCCGACTCTTTCAAACTTTAAACCAAACACTTCTTCCAGTCATTATACTTCGCGGGCGCTTACTGGCCTGCCGGCTCTCCCCAGGCCTCATAAAGCTTGGCCTCAATGGATTTGTAAGAGGAATCCACAGCGCCCCAGCCTCTTCGGAAGCGATCTTTATCCAGCCTATAGCCGGTTTTGCTGTCCCAAATCCGGCAGCTGTCCGGGCTGATGTCATCCGCCAGCAACAGCTTTTGCTGAAACAAGCCAAACTCCATTTTAAAGTCTATCAGCTCCAGTCCCGCCGCCAAAAAAAACGGCTGAAGCTTTTGGTTGATCAAAAAAGCCCGCCGCCTCACCAAAGCCAGCCAAGAGCTGTCCTCTATGAGATTTAATTTTTGAATTTGCTCCTCACTGATAAAGGGATCGTCCAGCTCATCTTTCTTGTAATAAAACTCCAAAAGCGGCTCTTTAATTGCCGCCCCCTCTTCAAAGCCCAGCCGGCGGGCTGTGCTTCCGGCCAGCCGATTTCTCACGACAGCCTCTAAAGGGAGAATTTGCGCTTTCCAACACAAGCTTTCTCTGGAGCTGAGATCTTTAATCCAATGAACAGGAACATTCTCTTTTTTTAAATGCCTGAAAATTAAAGAGGAGATGCTTTTGCAAATCGCGCCTTTGCCTTTAAAAAAGCCTTTTTTCCGTCCCTGATCGGCGGTCAAATCATCTTTAAAAAACAAAATAACCTGATGGGCTTGATGGAGCGCCTGATAAACTTTTTTCCCTTTGCCCTCATAAAGCAGTTTCCCTTTTTGAATATCTGTTTTCATATATCCGCCCTCATAGGCTTTTTTTCGCGGGAGGCTATCTGTTTTTTTGAGCGCCTGTTTTCATATATAACCGGAAAATTCCATAAAAACAAATTTTTTAGAGATCAATAAACAGGACTTTTAGCCCAGCTGGACGAGGCTGAGCCATTCTCTTGTAAATCTTTGTATTTATTGAGTTTTTTTAAGCCAAAACATGGGAGCTGTGAGGAATAGCTTAAATCCAATGGGGATAAGCGCGCGGGATTTGCAAAAAAGCTTGATGCCATTCCGGGAGGAGGCTAAAATACCAATGTCACATCAGCTTAAAGGAGGCTCATCAATGAAATATATAACTTTAACTTTTTCGATTTTATTTTTAACTGCCTGTGTTCCCCCCGACAGCGCCGGAAATAAAAAATTGCAGGAGCAAATCGCAGAACTAGCGAAACAATTAGAGCAAAAACAGAACACTCCAACCGGATTAACGCCAGAGGAGGCTAAAAAAGCGGAAGAGTTAGCGCAACATAAAAAATTGCAGGAGCAAATCGCAGAATTAGCGAAACAATTAACGCAACAACAGTCAACTCCAACCGGATTAACGCCAGAGGAGGCTAAAAAACTCGAGACAGCTAAAAAGATACAGGAATTAAGAGGACAGCTCATCGATATAGCTCAAAAGATAAACGAGGAAAGCCTAAAAGAGGATTGTGATCCGGCGAGGCTAAACACATTATATCAAAAAATGCAGCTCCTGGCAATCCAGATATCGCAAAGGGGAGAGCCAGCTGGCGTTTTTGCCAGGGTTGGCTGTATCCGGCCAACTCTTAGCCCCGTGCCAACTCCAAATGAGGAGGAGGACACTTGGGAAGGCATATAGGCTTTTCACTCCAGCGCGATGATGGCGCTTAGAGTTTTTTTTAAGGCCATCTCAAATTTGCAATCCCATGGCTTTGAGCTGGACAGCGGCTAAAAGGCGCTTAATCTATACCGGCCTTTAGCTTGATCTGTGTTATAATTTTTTTCGCACGGCTCAGTTGACCTGAGATGAGGCTTTATCCAGATTGGGGATGGAGCAATTTTTTGGCAGAGAGCTTATTCAATGGCTTGAGCTTTGCCGGGGCGCGCCTTAAAACCAAAGGCTCATGGTGACTTAAGCTAGCTTTTAATGATAGGAAAAGCAGTCCCCCAGCCTCCTTTTCTTATTATAAGAGCTATGAAAAACAGGTATTTTATCCGTTCCCGAATCGCAGAGAAGAAGTTTAGGGAGATTTTTGGGCTGTTTTTCAGCTGATCTGACAGCCCAACAAATAGCTTTTTTGCGAACCGGACGATTATGAATAAAAGGGAAATTCAACAGCTCTTAAAGCAAAAAAATCTTCATCCCATAAAAAAATGGGGGCAGAATTTTTTAACTCACCAGCCAACCATTCAAAAGATCACCGCCAGAGTGCAAAAACTCCCTCCTCCGTTTGTTGAAATTGGGCCGGGGCTGGGGGCTTTAACCCGGCATTTTCCAAAAAAAGCGGATATTACGCTTATCGAAAGGGACAAAAAATTAGCTGGTTATTGGAAAGAACAGGGCTATGCGGTTTTAGCGGCTGACGCTTTAAAGCTAAACTGGCCCGCTGTTTTGCCGGAAAAACTCACATTGTTTGGCAATCTCCCTTATGAGATAGCGTCCCGATTAGTTATAAAAGCCAGTCTGTGCCAGCCGCAAATAACAAATATGGTTTTTATGATGCAAAAAGAGGCCGCTCAAAGAGCGCTCGCTAAGCCCCGCAGTGAAAACTATGGCTTTCTCTCTGTTGTCTCTCAAACCTTTTGGAATATGTCTCTTGTCGCTCAGGCCCCCCGATCGCATTTTTATCCCGCGCCAAAAGTGGATGGGGCTGTTTTGGAGTTTCAAGCGAAAAAAAAGATTCCCGGCGGGGATTCAGCTTTATTTGTAAAATTTGTGAAACACTGCTTTTCCCTTAAAAGAAAGATGCTTTTTAAGAAAATGGAGGGCTGTTCCGCCCAAAAAGCTAAAAACATTTTTAAAGATCTGGGCCTCTCTGCAGTTTGTCGGGCGGAAGAGCTTTCCCCTCAACAATTTATCCAGCTGTATCCGCAAATCCATCCCCTATAGCCCGCGATGGTTTTATACAAGCCCCGCTTATAAAAATTTCCTATTTTTGCTCATCCTGAGTTCGCCTCCTTGTCCGCTGGAAAGCTTAAAACCCTTGAAAACAAGCCTTTTCTCAAAAATTCAGACAAATATTGGGCTTTTTTGGCCACACGCTGTAAAATGGCTGTTTTTTTAGCTTGTAAAAAGATTTTTTATTTGTTAAAGAAAACAGCTTTAAACAGACAAAAAAAGAATAAATGATGAAAAAACCACGCTTGATAAAATTGTTTGCGCCGGCTTTAGCCAGCTGTTTTTGCTTTGCTCTTTTAGCTCAGCCAAAAGAATTTCATATACACGGGAAAAATAAAACAGCTCTTCCAACAACAGCGGAGTTATTACAGGAAGAAAGAGGCGAACATTCCTTAGAGCCTGCTAAAAAAGAGGCTGTTGCGGGAACAGCCCAAGAGCGGGATATTTTTGTGGAGGATTATCCGGGGGAGGATATAGACAAAGAGCGGGATATTTCTATGGAGAAGCGCATAGAGGAGATAGACAGAGAGCTTTCCGGGGGCATTTTAAACGTTGACAGCCGTTTTGTGGAAATGGGCTTAGAATACCCCATCAATTTTGGCTTGCACTTAAAATATCTGCTCAACGACAGCGTTTATGCTCGGCTGGGGCTTGGATTCATGCCCAGTCTTTTTCTGGACTCTTTTGAAAAGGTGTCTCCCGTTTTTGGCTGGCTGACTAAAGAGGAGGCTAGTCTCATATCGGACACTTTTGAAAACTCCATGTATCTGGATTTCCGGCTGGCCTGGTCCCCTTATTTTAAAAGCCCAGACGGCGGGCCTTATTTGGAGCTTGGCCTGTCCCGCATCTTGTATGGAAAAGGGGATCTGAGAGGAAAATTTTTAAACAAAACTCTCGCCAGCGCCGCTTTTGAGGAATCTGTCACATATTCAGCTAAAACACACACTTACAACGCCACTTTTCACATTGGCTACCAAATTCCTCTTGAAAAATTAAAACTGAATATAGAAGCGGGCTTGATTAAAATTTTAGCTTTAGACATTACATCTAAAACATCGCTAACAGCCACTCAATCGCTCACCGCGGAGCAAGAAAAAAGCTTTAGGAGTTTTTTGATAAAAAAAGGCTGGATCTTCCCTATAGTCTCCGCCTGGATCAGTTTTGCCTTTTAGTTTTTTATAAGCTGACCGGCTCTATACCTTGGCCTATTTATAAAATTCATCTGTCTTGATCCCGCGGATTATGCAACCGGTGGCATTATCACTGGCTCTCTTCGCCTATTTATAAGACTCATCTGTCTTGGCCCGGAAACTTACATTTATCGGGATGAAGGCGCCGCGCCCTCACCCGCTGCTTTAGGCTATTCTTAAAACAACAGCTTGCCTCACGAGGAGCCAGCCCAAGATTGCTCAGCACGCTTTAGGCCCTCCGGGAAGCGAGCCTTCAAAAATAAGCTTGGACTCTGGAAAATTGAGGATCATCAAGCCAAGAGGGCCAGCTCGAAAAGCCCTTTCCAAGCTCTAATCCAACACAAACACAAGGATTAAGAGGAATTATATATTTGACACCGCATTTATAAAACCATGAACGGTTTATGCACGGCAAAAGTTAAGCAAAATCAATAATTTATATTATTAACTATCTGTTTTTTTATCAAATTCAATGTTTTATGCACGCTTTTTGCACGAAATCATTAAAACCTCCTGTAAGCCCTACATTTAAAGGCCATCACAGGTTTTATGCGACGTTAAGTATATAATTCCCGTATTAAGAGGGTTTTTAACTGGCTGTCACCTATAATTTAAGCGTCCAGCGGCTAACAATACAAAATATTACATTCATAATTTTAATGGCAAACAATAGTTTTTCTTTATTATTGTCTTTAAAAAATCAAAAAAATCATACTTTAGCCCGCATTTTATAAAAAAAGAATAACTTTTTAGATATTTTTTAGTATTTTTTTCAAATTGAAATATAGGGCTTTTAAAGCTTTTATTTTGTGTCATTTAATACGGAGGCTCAAATATACAACAAAAACTGGACTGCAAATAAGTCTAGAATTTTGTTTTCATATTAAGTTATGAAATTTATAAATAAGGCCATGATCATGTCAGTTCGGACAGCTATTCCCGCCAAGCCTAAGGCTCCTGGGTCGGAAGTGCCGGATGCGCCGGTCCTACAGCTTTGGATTTTTCAATATTAAAAATAAGGAGATGAGCTTATGACAAAAAAACAAAATGTCCCTATTGATAAAGATTATCCCATTCACAAAGATGTGATTAAAAGATTTACAAAAAAGACAGCCATAGAGCTTTATCAAAAGCTCATTAGAAAAAAAGCGGAAGTTCAAAATAGGCCTTTAGCCTCCAGACACGCGCTCTCTCTTCTGGGAGGAGAGAGAGGCGGAGATCAGGCGGATCAGGTTAATCGCCTTCAAGAGGAGGCCAAATACACAGAGCAAATCCAAAGAGATGATCTGCTCCTCCAAAGCGTGATCATGGCCTTAGCCCGAATGGAAAAGGGGAATTATGGGATTTGCGAGCAAACAGATGAAAAGATTGAGCTTAATCGCCTGCAGTCCTTGCCTTGGACCACTTTAAGCATTGAGGGGGCTGAAATAGAGGAGAGCGAAAGAAGCTTAAAACAGCGCTTTTCCTGAAGCTTATTTTTTTCCTATTTTTGCTCATCCTGAGTTCGCCTCCTTGTCCGCTGGAAAGTTAAACCCCTTGAAAACAAGCCTTTTTTTAAAAATGCAGAAAAAAACCTAGTATGTCTAAATTCCAGAGAAGATTTTAAAAAAAGGCTTGTTTCCAAGGGTTTCAAGCTTTTTTCTCTTTTCAAAGGGTGAACTCAGGGCTAAAAAAAGCCTGTTTTTTTCAAAGTCTTTAAAATAAGAGTTTTTTATGTTTTTTGTGATAAAAATTGTCACACTTTCGGACTCAGCTGGCTGATTTTTTTTAAAAGCCCCGCGTTAAGGGCGGCGGGAAACTTCTTTTTCAAGAGGGGGAGAGGCGGGCGCTTTTTTAGAGCTTATAATTTAGATGACAGAGCCTCTCCGGCTAAGCGGTAAATCAAACGGGCTGAGACATTTCCATTCCATTCGGCAAAAGCTTTCGGCTGGCCCCCATCAGCTGTCTCCACAACATCAAAGGATATGAGCTGTTTTTTTTGTCTCCGGATTTCAGAGAGCAAATATAAAATTTGATTAAAAGACAAGCCGCCCGGCACAGGCGTCCCTGTTCCCGGAGCGTAATTCCAGGATAAAACATCCACATCCAAAGACACATAAACTTTAGAGGGCAGAGAATGGATAATTTGCCGGCAAATTTCAGCCCATTTTTCTCCGGAAAACAGGCGGGAAAATATATCCTCATCAAAATAGCTTTCCACTCTGGGATCATCTTTTATCTTTTGATATTCCTCTTCGCACAAATCTCTCACTCCCGCTTGAACAAGCTTTTTGGGGGGATAAGGCAAATTTAAAACATTGCGCATCACTGAAGCGTGGGAGCGCTTAAAGCTCTGATAGGAATCTCTTAAATCCGCATGGGCGTCCAACTGCAAAATGCCATATTCCCCTGATAAATTTTCCCCTATCCGGCGGATAAGCCCCTCGCTTATAGAGTGATCTCCGCCCACAAGAGCCGGTATTTTTCCTTTTTTGAAGACTTGGGAGGATTTTTCATAAATCCAGTCTAATAGGCTTTGGCTGGCTTGGTTGACTTTTTCGCTTAATTTTTTTTCCCGCTTGTTTAAAATTTTATTTTCCGTCCAGTTTTTTTGAACAGCTTTAGCCCAGCTCCCAGCCTTTTTATTAAGGGATATAATCAGGGGATCGGCTGGCTCAAAATACAGTTTATCATTGTAGGAGGCGCTTAAGGCCGGATTAAAAAAATCCAGCTGAAAAGACGCTTTTCTTATCAAATCCGGCCCTCGGCTGGCTCCCGATCCATAAGAGGCTGTCGCCTCCCAAGGGATGGGAATCAAAATCAAATCCGCCTCATCAAAAGAGGTTTCCGCTCCAAAAGCTTTTGTTTTTTTCGCTCTCATAATATTGAAGCTGTCTGGTTTTCATTAAAAAAAGCCCAACCGCTTATCCGTGGCCTGAAACAGCCAGCGCTAAAAGCTTTCAATTTTTTTCAAGGATTGCAGATGAAATCTTATAGCTGATTTAAAAAGCTCTGAATGCAAGGATAATTTTCCGGAATTAACATCTTCTTTAACAGCTCCCGTTTGCAGAAGTTGAGGCAAAGCAGTTTTTTGATAAATATTTTTACCTGAAAAAACTTTTTTGCCTAAATCCGCTTTTGTTATAATATCTCCATTAGAACGAGCTAAATAGTTCATTATCTCCTCTCTTAATGTAGGTTTTCCTTTAAATGAGTACAAATGTGAAAAATCTTTGCTTTGCAGCTCATTAGCGGAAATAATAATTGCCTTATTCCAGTCTTCATTTGAAATATTATTATCATTATCTATCTCAATCAGCTGATGGCCTAAAGTTTGCAATGAGTGAGGATAGCCTCCGGCAACATTCACATACCTATCCAAACTGGATGTATCATATTTTAATTTTTTTATTTCATTAAAGCCTTTAATTAAAAGCTCTTTAGCCTCATCATCAGGCATGACATCAAGATGAAGCAAATCAAAACTTCTTCTGGCAGATGGATCTCCTTTAAATATTTTATCAATACTATCACTGTATCCTATTAGCAAAAAAGAAAAAAAGCCTTTTTCATTAACATCAAGTGTATTGATAATATTTCTAAATATTTGACCTGCTCCCTCCAAATCTTGAATGTTATGGATTTCATCAATAACGATTAAAATTCCATCAAATTTATATTTTTCATCTGTTCCAACAGAACTTTGAATAAGATTGGTCAAACTGGAAACAATTTGATCTTTAAAAAATTGTTTTTCCCCGCTTTCTGCCGCTTCAACACCCACATTCATTCCAAAAGCTCCAAAAGAAAACTTTCCTTGTTTAAAAAGCCCTCCAAGCCTATCAGTTAATTTTTTTAAAGATGAATCATGTAACAACTCTGTAATATTATTAAGAGAGGATTCCATCACAGTTTTTAAACTTTGTCCTCTCTCAACAGAGTAATAACTAGCGGCAAAATTCAAATTAAACAGCTTTGAAGCTTTAGAAGAGGAAATATGCCTAATATGCTTGGCTAAAGCTGTTTTTCCAATTCCTCTTTCTCCATGTAAAATAAAGCTGGCATGTTGCCCAGATCTAACATTAGATAGTTTTTTTAAAACATTCAAAACTTGCTGTTGCCTGCCAGCAAATAATGTCGGCGCTACTATTGAATTGGGATTAAAAGGATTGCTTGGTTTATTCATTTTTTTCTATATTCTGGTCTATAAAATACCTAAAAATTTATAGAAAGTATATAGAAACTGGCCTAAAAATTCTAGAAAGCTTATAGAAATACCTAAAAATTTATAGAAAGTATATAGAAACTGGCCTAAAAATTCTAGAAAGCTTATAGAAATACCTAAAAATTTATAGAAAGTATATAGAAACTGGCCTAAAAACTATAGAAAGCTTATAGAAATACCTAAAAATTTATAGAAAGTATATAGAAACTGGCCTAAAAACTATAGAAAGCTTATAGAAATACCTAAAAATTTATAGAAAGTATATAGAAACTGGCCTAAAAATTCTAGAAAGCTTATAGAAATACCTAAAAATTTATAGTAAGCCTATAGAACCGGCCTAAAAACCCTAAAAAGTATGATAAAGGAGAGCTTATGGGCCAAGATCTATACGCCTCAGCCAAAGAGACAACCCGCAAAAAGACACGAGCCAGCCCAAAAAGCTTAGAGGATCTTTTAAAGCGCGGGGCGGGCGGAAAAAGCGCGCTTTCCGCTTTAAAAAGTTTGGGCCGGCTTCCAGAAAACTTTGATGACAGATGGATACGGCCTTTGGCTTTTAATAATAGCCAAAAAATCCGGCTGTGGGCGGTTAAAACTTTAGGAAAATCCAAAAACAAAAAAAATTTGAGGCTTTTGGAAAAATCAGCAAAGGAAGACCTATCAACAGAAGTTCGAAGAGAGGCCGTCTCCTCTATTGGACGATTAAAAAACAAAATCATAATTCCTGTTTTGCTGGAGCTATTAAATGAATCAGATCCAAAAATCATTTTGCAGGCCATTCGGGGCCTGCTCGCTTTTAAAAAAGAGACAGAGGTTTTTAAACGGCTAAAAAAGCTCTCCAAGCATCCCAATGAGACAGTTCAAAAAATTATTGAGGAGGAATGCTTTTTAAAAAGCAAAGAAAAAGCTGTCAACAAACAAAGTCATTCAGAATCCCACAGCTTTTTAAAAAACACTGTGGTTTTAGGAGATGTTAGAGAAATTTTAAAACACACTCCTGACGAGAGCTTTCATCTGACATTTACATCTCCGCCTTATTACAACGCGAGAGATTACTCTATTTATAAAAGCTATACAGAATATTTAAGCTTTTTGAAAGAGGTTTTTTTGCTCACCCATCAAAAAACCAAAGATGGCCGTTTCTTGATTGTTAACACCTCCCCGATTATTCTTCCCAGAGTCAGCCGGCGCCACTCCAGCAAACGATACCCTATACCTTTTGATATTCACAGCTTTTTAGTCAAAATAGGCTGGGAATTTATTGATGACATTGTGTGGGAGAAACCGGAATCCAGCGTTAAGAACAGGAATGCGGGCTTTGGCCAGCATCGAAAGCCTTTAGCTTACAAGCCAAATCCAGTGACAGAATATCTTATGGTTTATAGAAAACAAACGGACAGGCTGATAGATTGGAATATTCGCCAATATGACAAAGCTGTTGTCCATAACAGCAAAATTAAGGGAGCTTATGAAAGCTCAAATATATGGAGGATTGATCCCCAGCATGATAAAATTCATTCCGCTGTTTTTCCTTTTGAGCTGTGCGAAAGGGTAATAAAATATTACTCTTTTAAGGGAGATTTGGTTTTTGATCCTTTTGCGGGAAGCGGGACTTTTGGCCGCGCGGCCAAATGCCTCAATCGCTATTTTTTTCTTGCTGAAAAAAATTTTAAATACTTTGATTATATGAGGAGTTTTTTTTCAGAAGAGAGAAATTTATTTGACAAACATTTTTCCAGCGCTTTTTTAACATTAAATGAATATGCAAAGGCTGTTGAAACATGAGACTCGCTCAACAAGTTGTTAAAAATATTATCAAAAAACTTTTAAACAGTGAAGATTATAGAGCGGAGATCATCAGTCTTATAAATGTTGAATTTTTGCAGTTCGCGATAGATTTTTTTAAAAAAGTCATTGATTCTAAATTAAACAATCAAAGTATAACAGCGGATTGGTATAAAAAAGAATTTTTGCATTCCGGGCTGAAATCAAAAGACATAGCTATTCATGCCGGTTTAAACATGAAAACCATTAACAATATGTTTAACTCGGGGAAAAAAGAGGTGGTGATAGACGCCTCCCATGAGCATTATGACATTCTATATGAGTCCATCAAAAATCTTGTTTCTGCGGAAAAGGAGCTTGAGCTTAAATTGACTTTAAAATTTAATCATGTCAGCGTGGACTTAAACATTAGCGAGACTTTAATTGTGATCAACACTTTGGCTGTAAAAAGGTCAGAATTAAGAGGGGGGCTATGGAGCTCCGCCGGAAAAAGGGTGGAAAAGCCTTTAATGCAAATATTGTGCAAACTTTATAATGTTCCTGTTAAAAATTATAGAACAAAAACAAAGAAAGCAAAAACTTCAGATGATTTTATGAGAGAAATCGATTTTTATTTAATTGGCGATAAAGAGCACAAATGCGAGGTGAAATTGATGGGAAAAGGAAATCCTGAAAGCGCTGATGTGGTTATCGCAAGAGGCAGTAAAGTGTTTATAGCTGATAAACTTTCTGACATGAATAAAAAACAGTTAGACAAACTGGATGTGGAATGGCTGGCTTTAAGAGATACTAATGGATTTCAGCGGTTTAAAACAATATTGAAAAGACTGAATATTCCTTTTAATGAAAAAAAATTAAGCAGTAAAGATATTTATATTGATAAAGCTCTTAGTGAGATATTTTCTTAGCTGATTTTTGCTTTAGTTCATGGTTTGACCCCTTAAATGCGGACGCTTACGGCCAATTAATCAAGGATTTAAAAAGGTTTTTTTAAAGTTTTTGTCCGCTAAGGCTTGATGAGAATATCCCGCGCAGGCAACCCTTATGATAATGCGATTGTGGAGAGCTTTATGAAGAACTTGAAATACAACGAAGTCTATTTGAAGAATTATGAGACTTTCGCGGATGTATTGAGACAACTGCCTTGTTTTATCAAGGAGGCTTATAACAGGAAAAGACTGCATTCCTCCCTGGGGATATATTTGACTCCTCATGAATTTGAAGTTAAATTAAAAAACAGGCGAAATGGCAGAACCTAAACTTCAGGCTTTTCTGTGTCTGTTTGAGCCTATGCTTAAGATGTTAAAAAGAGGTCTTGACATAAATTATCCGGCGGATTTAAACTGGTCTTAGGTGTCCACTCTAATTAGGGGGTCGGAAAGAAGCGGTTAAAGGGGCCGGCGAGAAAGACTGTAGAGTTAAGGATATTGGAGTATTTGTTTGATAATACGGAGTTGGACGCAAAAACTTGGGAAAAAGCTGAAAAGCTGTTGATAGAGGAAGGAATATTAAAACAAGGAGGGCTTATGCAAGATGTGAGAGAGGTTATCAAAGAGAAAGGCCGTTGGGAAGGCGAAAGACAAGGCTTGCGAAAGGGGCGGCTGGAAGGCATACAGAAAGGACGGCAGGAGAGAAACAAGCAAGTCGTTTTAAATATGCTGAGGAAAAAGCTGGACACTTCTTTAATCTCTGAAGTGACAGGTCTTTCTGAAAAAGCCATAAAGAAATTAAAAAACGGCTCTTAATTTCTGAGAATTGGGCAAATTATGCAGGATACAAGAGAGGTTATCAAAGAGAAAGGATGGCGGGAAGGCGAAAAAAAAGGCTTAAGAAAGGGCCAAAATGGCGATCTTATATGGGCCTATTTTTAGAAATCGGCTGTCTCTCCATGCTGCAAGCTCTAAATAAAAAATCAGCCTTGATCAATATAAAAGCCCGGCTGAGGCTCTGGGCTGTCTGGCTGGCAGGCGGGGCTTTGCTTTTAAGCTCCTGCACAAACAAAAAGCCGCCGCTAAAAATCAATCGATCAGAAACTTTTTTTTATAATCTTGGCAGTGAGCCGGAAAACCTGCACCCTATCCGAAGCACAGATGTTCCATCCAGTATTGTTCAGGGATATATTATGGAGACGCTTCTCCAGAGAAACAAGGATACTTATGAATGGGAGCCTTCTTTGGCAAAAAAATGGGAAGTTAGCCCCGATGGCCGGACTTTCACTTTTGAATTGCATAAGGGCTTAAAATGGCCCGATGGCCGGAGCCTGACCGCTCAGGATGTTAAATTCTCCTTTGAGGCTTATAGAAGCCCAAAGTATGGGGGAATTAGATATCTCCCTTATTTTGAAAAGATGGATTCCGCTCACATTTTGGATGACAAAAGAATCCAGTTTAAAGTGAAAGAGCCTTATTTTAAAAATTTTGATGTGATAGCCGGGATGTTGATGATCATCCCTGAGCCTGTTTATAAAGATCCTAAAAAAAAATTGCCGCGCCAGCTGGCCGGCTCCGGCCCTTATATTTTAGACCGATACATTAAAGGGAAGCTTTTGGTTTTAAGGAAAAACCCTTTATGGGCCGGAAAAAATCATCCGGTTAATAAAAATAAATGGCTGTTTAAAACTCTGGTGTTTCGCTTTGTGAAAACAGAAGCGGACGCTCTTTTGAGAATGGAGAAAGAGCAGTTGGATTTTAACTGGCTGTCTCCAGAATCTTTTTTTGAAAAGACAAAAAAAGAGCCTTGGGGAGTAAAAATTAAAAAAATTCAATTTCAAAATCAACAGCCGGCGGGATATAGCTATATTGGATTTAATTTGAAAAAGCCGCTTTTTCAAGATAGAAGAACAAGAAAAGCTTTGGCGCATCTTTTCAACCGGCAGTTGATGAATCAAAAATTTAACTACAATCAAAGAGAGCTGGCCCGAGGGCCTTGGTATTTTTGGAGCGATTATGCGGATCCAAAGATTCCGGCTATAAAATTTAATCCTAAAAAAGCCACAAGCCTTTTAAAATCCGCCGGCTGGAGGGATGAGGATAAAAATGGAATTTTGGAAAAAACCATCAATGGGATAAAAACAGAGCTGGCCTGGACAATTATTTACTCTAATCCAGACAGTGAAAAATATCTCACCCTTTATCAAGAGGATTTAAAACAGGCGGGAATTAAGCTCAGCCTTAAAACTTTGGATTGGGCGTCCTTTTTGCGGCTCATTGATGACAAAAATTTTGACGCTGTGATGCTGGGCTGGTTAGGCAGCGCCATTGACTTTGATCCTAAACAGCTTTGGCACAGCGCCAGCTCTCAAAACAAAGGATCTAACTTTATCAGCTACTCTAATCCTCAAGTGGACGCGTGGATAGACAAAGGCCGGGCTTTGCTGAGCCGACCGGATAGAATAAAAGCCTTTCGGAAGGTTTATCGTTTGATCGCTCAGGATGCTCCTTATATTTTTTTGTTTCACGGCCGCAAAAAATTTTATGGAGTCAATAAGCGAATTAAAACTCCCGCCAGCGCTTTTAACTATGGGCTAGGGCTTCCTTATTGGAGCTTTCAGGCTCCGCTTTTAAAAAATCCATGAGCCGGCTGATTTTGTTTGAAAATTTACGGCTTTTCCCTATTATTTGAATGGGTTTGAATTGGAAATTCAGCCAGTATAATAATGATTGGCCTCCAAGCTTTTGTTTTAGTGTGAGGGGCGCTATTTTTTATGTTTAAATATTTCGCAAAAAGGCTGGCGCTGATCATCCCCACTTTGATTGGGATTACAGGGATTTGCTTTCTGATAACCGCGACAGCTCCCGGCGGGCCTATTGAGCAAAAACTGGCGCAGCTCCGCTTTGCGGGCGCGGGCGGAGGCTCCGAAGGGGATTTTTCCGGGCAGTATGGAGTCTCTCAGGAGGCTGTAGAGGCTTTAAAAAAACAATACGGCTTTGACAAGCCCCTTCTCACGCAATACGCCATTTGGCTTAAAAACGCCATCACTTTGGATTTTGGGGAAAGCTTTAGCTATGAAATGCCGGCTGTGGATTTAATTTTGGAGAAAATTCCCATCAGCCTTCAATTTGGAGTGGCTTCCTTCCTATTAACCTATTTGGTTTGCATTATTTTGGGGGTGAGCATGGCTGTCCGAAAAGGCAGCGCTTTTGATTTTAACAGCTCTGTCATTTTGATTGTTTTATATTCCATGCCCCCTCTCATGCTGGGCATTCTTTTAAAGGTTTTTATAGCCGGGCGATGGGACTGGCTCCCTATAGGGGATTTGTATTCAGATATGTATTTTGAAAAGGGGTTTTGGGGCCGGATTTTGGACCGCCTTCATCATTTTATTTTGCCTATGATCTGCTATATGGCCGGAGCTTTCACAATACTCACAAAATTTATGAAAAACAATCTTTTGGAGGAAATCAACAAAGACTATATCAAAACCGCCCGCGCCAAAGGGCTGGCGGAAAAAACGGTGATATACAAACACGCCCTCAGAAACGCTTTAGTCCCTCTGGCCACAGGGATAGGAAGCATTTTTGGGATTTTTTTGTCCGGCGCTCTTATCATAGAGAAAATTTTCAATATTGACGGCGTGGGGCTGTTGACTTTTAACGCCGCCCTGTCCAGAGACTACAATGTGCTCATGGCTATCATATTTATTCAGTCCCTTATCTTTATCGCCGGACGGATTGTCAGTGATCTCGCTTATATCCTCATAGACCCAAGGATTGATTTCTCATGATAGAAAGATGGATAAAAAGCCCTTTAACCCTTAAGAGATGGAGAATTTTTAAATCTCGAAAAATCAGCTGGGCGTCTCTTTGGCTCTTTTTGTTTTTTCTGTTTCTCAGCCTGACAGCTGAGCTGTGGGCCAACAGCAAGCCTTTGGCGCTGTATTATCAAGGCTCTTTTTATATTCCTGTTTTTAAAAAATATCTCCCGGAGCGCTTCGGCTTAAAAGATCAATACATTGTCAATTACAAAAAACTGAAATTAGCGGAAAAAGATTGGGCGATATGGCCTATTGTCCCTTGGGATCCTTATGAGAGCAATTTGGAGGTTAAAAAATTCCCCAGCCCGCCCAGCTGGTCGAATTGGCTGGGGACAGACGACAGAGGGCGGGATGTGCTGTCCCGGCTGTTGTATGGCTATCGCTATAGCTGTATGTTTGCCCTTTGCTGTTGGCTCTTGTCCTACATTCTGGGGAGTCTTTTAGGAGCTTGGATGGGCTACTTTGGAGGCTGGACTGATATCACCGGGCAAAGGCTTGTTGAAATTATAGAAGCCCTGCCCCTTTTGATTATTTTAATCACTTTAGCCACAGTGATAGGGAGAAATTTTGTTTTTATGGTTTGTTTTTTTTCCCTCTTCAGCTGGGTCGGCATCTCCCTCTATATGAGGGCTGAATTTTTGCGGCTCAGGAAAAGGCCTTTTGTAGAGGCGGCGCAGGCTTTAGGGCGATCTAACTGGGGAGTTATTTTTAAGCATATTTTCCCCAACGCTTTAACCCCTATCATCACTTTTTCCCCTTTTGCGCTAGTGGGCTTTATCGGCTATTTGGCTATATTGGATTATCTGGGCTTTGGCTTAATGCCCCCCACTCCCAGCTGGGGGGAGCTTCTCGCTCAATCTGAAAAGCATATCACAACAGCCTGGTGGCTGGCCCTTTTCCCCTCTTTAGCCCTTTTTTCCTCCTTAGCCTCTCTCGCGTTTATTGGCAATGGCCTGCGGGACGCTTTTGACCCTAAAGAGATCTAAGCCCCCTTTCCATAAAGGCGCTGAGGGCCTCTCTCAAAAAAAGCCCTGGCGGCTTAAGCGCGGATAAAATGGCTAAAAAGCTTTTGCGGATGGCGAAGCTGATTTGGATAAAAGCGCCTTCTTTAAGGCGGGAGGCTGATGAGCGGACAGCTCGCCTCTTTGAACTTTTTTGTCTTTTGGAGCCTCAATCCCCACACGAACCTGACGGCCGCGAACTTGGACAATTTGAATGGCGATATTGCCATCAATAGTGATGGTTTCCCCCACTTTTCGAGTTAAAACTAACATTGGAAACCTCCTTGATAATAAGCCAATAGTTAGAGCTTGTCCTGAAGGATTTTTGGGCATCATACAGGCAAGAGCTTTAAACTAGTAGCGCAGGGATTTTTTAAAGTCAAGGATTTCTCAATATTTTTTCCGGTGGAACAGCCGGCGGGCTGGCTCAGTCCGGCTGTTTCGCTTAAAACAAAGCCTTTTTCACATAGCCCTCGCTTTTTTAAGCCGTTTCCGGCCCTCTAAAAGCGGAAATAATTGCTCCATATTAAACCGCCTGATTGTGGGAAGCGCTCTAAAAGCGGAAATAATTGCTCCATACGGAAATCGCTCCCGCCCTCAAAATCGCTCCGCTTAAAACAGTATTTTTAAAAAATGGGGCTTAGCGTCAATTTTGAGGCTCTAAAAATCATAAACAGAGAGGCTCTCTTGACCTAAATTCTATTATGATCTTCAATTTTTTCAGAGTCCAAGCTATTTTGGCCAAAAGCGGGCGGGGCTGTTGGCCCAATAAAAATCAGTTTAGACTCTGGAAAAGACAGACGCCTTTTCTAAATGGCTGTTCAACAAAGATGAAATGAGCTGGGATAAAAGCTCTGTTTGAGTGAAATTTTAACTCAAACCCGCAAAACAGGATGTTGCTCTTTTTTCTCTTTTTTCTTTTTTCATTTCCGGCGGAATCCAGAGACCTTTTTTATAGAGGGGAAATCCCTCCTCCAATCTCCAGCTCCATAAGAGGGGACAAAAAAAGCCATTTTAAGCCCCGCCCCTCCTCCAGAGGGCTTTATCTTAAGCCTTTTCCAATAATTTACAGGCCGGAAATAAAAAGATGGATTGATTTTTTTAGCCAAAACTCTAATTTTTACATTAAGCTTTGGCTCAAGCGCTCTTACCGCTACTTTCCCGCTATGGAGGAGATTTTTCAATCCTACGGCCTTCCTAAAGAGCTGGTGGCCATGAGCCTTGTGGAGAGCGGGCTGTCCTCTAAAGCTGTCAGCAAAGCTCAAGCTGTGGGCTATTGGCAGTTTATCAAGCCGACCGGCTTAAAATTTGGCTTGAAAATCAACAGCTGGATTGATGAAAGGCGGGATTTTCAAAAAAGCTCTCTGGCGGCCGCAAAATACCTATATCAGCTCTACGAGGAGTTTGAGGATTGGCTTCTTTCCATGTCGGCTTATAACATGGGCGAGAGCCGTTTAAGGCGGTTAATTAAAAAGCATCAGACTAAAGATTTCTGGGTCCTGTATAAAAAATCAGACTTTCCCAAAGAGACTGCGCTGTATATTCCTAAAATTTTGGCTGTGGCTCAAATCATAAAAGCCCCAGAGCGCTATGGCATAAATAATTTCCCGATTTTAGGCCCTTATAAATATGATGTGTTTTTTACGCCGGGCGGGACAAATTTAAAAAAAATGTCTAAAGAGTCAAAAATCTCCTTAAGCAGTATAAAAGCCTTGAACCCCGGCTTAAAAGGCCATCTGATTCCTTTAGAGGCGGATTCCTATCCGGTGAGAATCCCCAGAGGCCAAGGCTTGAGAATGTCCAACTGGCTGGACAAACAGAAAAAATCCAATTAGTATTTTGTGGTCATGGCTTATGAGGTTTTAGCCAGAAAATGGCGGCCTAAAAATTTTTCTGAGCTGATCGGCCAGCCCGCCGTCCGGCAAACTTTAGTTAATGCCTTAAAGAGCCGGCGCCTCTATCCGGTCTTGCTGTTCACAGGGCCTAGAGGAACGGGCAAAACCTCCACAGCCAGAATTTTAGCTAAAAGCTTAAGGTGCCAAAGCCAAAAGGAGGGAATCCCCTGCGATCAATGCGAGGACTGTCATTTTATTCAAAACAGCCGCCATCTGGATGTTATAGAAATTGATGGAGCCAGCAATAACAGCGTGGATGATGTTCGGGAGTTAAGAGGGGCTGTGAGCTATATGCCGTCTACAGGCCTTTGGAAAATTTATATAATAGATGAGGCTCACATGCTGTCTAACAGCGCTTTTAACGCCCTGCTCAAAACTTTTGAGGAGCCGCCGGATCATGTCCTTTTTATTATGGCGACAACAGAAATTCGAAAAATTCCCGCCACCATTTTATCCCGATCGCAAAAGCTGGATTTTCATCTCATTTCCCCCCGCCTCATCCAAAAACAGCTGGAGAGCATCTGCAAAAAAGAAAAGCTCTCTGTTTCAGAAGAGGTTTTGTGGATGGCCGCTAAGCAGGCCCGCGGCTCTCTAAGAGATGGGCAAAGCCTTTTAGATCAAATCATCACCTTTTGCGGGGAGGAGGCCAGCGCGGAGCGGGCCGCGGAGCTTTTAGGATTAAGCGCTCCTCATATTTTATTCCAATGCCTTCAGGCTTTGATTCACAGACAGGAGGGGCAAATGATAGAAGCCATTGAAAGCCTGAGGATAAAGGGAAATGAGCCGCGGCTGTTTTTGCAGAGCCTGATAGAGGCTGTGGCCCGCTTTTTGTTTTTAAAAAAGAATCCGGAAAATAAGCCGGAGCTGGTTCAAGCCAGCCGGGAGGCTATTGAGCGGATGAAAAAGGAGGCGGAGGGAATCAGCTATGAAGATCTGCATTTTTTGTTTGATATGCTGTTAAAAGGGGAAAAGGATATGGCCTTATGCCATGACAGCCAGCTGGCTTTAGAGGTTTTATTGCTGAGGCTTTGCGCCGCTCCCCGGCTGGAGGATATTGTCCCCTTAGCGGGCAAAGAGGGAGGGGGAGCAGAAAACAAACCCGCTCAAAAAAAGACTGCGCCATCCGGCCGCTCCGCTCTCTCCGCCGGCGCCGGCGCTAAAAATCCATCCTCCTCCTCTCCCCCTCCGCCGGCTGGCCCGCCGGCTCCCTCTTCGCCGGCTAAAAGCCCAGACGGAAAAGCGTTTGGCCAGCGGTTTGAATTTATAGAATTTTTGAGAAAAAAGGATCCCGCTTTAACCGCTCATGTTGAAAATTTGACTTTAAAAAGAAAATCCGGCCGGCATTTTTATTTTACCGCTCCGGAAAAATTCTCTTATCTTAAAAACAAAGTCATGGAGCCAAGCTTTCGCAAGCTTTTAGAAGAGTATTTGACAGAATTTTTAAATTCTGGAGAAAAAGCGGAAGTGGAGATTGTCAATGGCCAGGCCCAAGGGCCTAGTTTAAGGGAAGAGAAAAAAATAAGAGAGGAGGATGAGACGCGCTCTCAAATCCAGAAAAATCCTTTTGTCAATGATGTTAAGGAAATCTTTAACGGGGAAATTCAATCAGTTGTCAAAGATTCTAAATGAAGCGCCTGCAAAAGATTGACAACAGCCTCCTGTTTTTTTCAAAATTAAATCCATGAAAGGCCTTCCCTCTCTTCAGACTCTGCTTAGTGAGCTGGAAAAACTGCCCGGTCTCGGCCCCCGCAGCGCGCAAAGGCTGGCTCAGCATCTTTTTAAAGCTAAAGATCAGGACATTCAACAGCTGTCCCGCTCCCTCTTGGAGATAAAGAGCAAAATTAAAAAATGTTTGGAGTGCTTTCACTTTACACAGGATCAGGATTTGTGCTCTTTTTGCGGGGATGAATCCCGCCGGCCGGAGGCGCTCTGTGTGGTGGAACAGCCTTTTGATGTTTTTAGAATAGAGCGCTGTGGCGTTTTTAAAGGGCGCTATCATGTTTTGCATGGGGCGCTGTCGCCCCTTCATCATATTCATCCCAAGGACTTGACTTTAAAAGAGCTGGAGGCCCGCATCCGCTCCCAAGGGGTTAAGGAGCTGATATTGGCTATTGATTCAGATTTAGAGGGAGACACAACCGCTCTCTATATCATGCAAAATTTTAAGAGCGCGCATTTAAAAATTTCCCGCTTGGCGCGGGGGATTCCCTTTGGGAGCGATTTAACTTTCGTGGATGACAGAACTTTAGGCCAAGCTATTGAAAACAGAAATTATTTTTAATGTCTGTCATTAACACAAACGCTAAAGAGATCCACTGTAAAATTCTTTATTGCGGGCCTGACCGATCGGGGAAAAAAAGCTCTTTGCTTTATATAAGAGATCAATTTGAGGAAAAAAAAAGAGTTTTTTTTACACTCCCGTTTAAAAAAGAGGTGTGTTGTTTGATATTGTCGGCTGGAGAGATTTTTGGCTTTCAGACTTATTTTCATCTTTACAATTTAAACAATGAATCTAAAAAGGACAACAAGAGCCTTTTAAGAGGGGGGGATGGGGTGATGTTTGTGGCCAGCTCAGATCTGAAGGATGGGCCAGACAATGTCCGCTCCTTTTTGGAAATGGAGGAGGCTTTAAAAGAGAGAGGCGAAAATTTATTTAAACTGCCTTTGGTTTTGCAATACAACAAAAGGGATATTCAAAATCCCCGCCCGGTTAAAGATCTGAGAATAGACTTAAATAAATATAACAATAAAGATTTTGAAAGCTCCGCTTTAACCGGTCAATTTATTTTAGAGCCTTTAAAATATTTATGCAAACTGACTATAAATAATTTAAAGCGCGCGGGCTTGTGAGGATTTTTTGGCATCCGGCGGCTGAGGGCTTTTGCTCTTCTCTCTCTTTTTCTCACACACTCTTTGTCAGCCAATTATGTGAGCCATCGTGCGGGAAAGGCCATGCTTCCGGCAAACAGCGCGGATATTGCCGGCAGGCTCAATTTCCCCTAAGAATCTCCGCCTTCTCCTCATTGCTGTATTCTCAAGCCTCCTTTTTAGTGGACAAAAACTTCTAAAAAAGACTCTTTTTAAACCTTTGGCCGCTTGGCCTTAAGCGGCCGCTTAGGTGTATAGTTGCAGGATGTGAGGGCATAATATATAAAGGGGAGAAAAAAGGAGAAATTATGGGCCGAATGCTGCGCCCTTGCGCCAGCTGAGCAGAGGGGCGGCCCGCAAAAATATACAAAATAGTCCAAAGAGCATAGCCAAGCAATACGGAATAGCCTCTAATGCCGTATTCAAATGGAAAAAGCGGGCCTTTACCCATCCTGCAGCTATACCCCCCCCTCCACAGTCTTAAGCCAAGAAAAGGAGGCCTTAATCACAGCCTTTCACAAGCACAGCCTCTTTCCCTTAGATGAGCGCTTATGGACTCTGCAAAAAACAAGTGATAATTGGCTTTTCGCTTTGGGTTGAGAGAATGCGCTGGTTTTCAACAGCGCTATGTTCAGTTTATAGGCGCTTTTATCCATTTTGCCGGGCTTTTGCAAAAAAACTGTCTCAATTTAAGACTTTTGCTATGGATTTGAAAAAATCTTCCGATAAATTTTATAAAGAGCGGTTTTTGCCAAGGAGCTATTATATGAGAATTTCAAAAACAAGACGGAGCGCGGAGAGAGAGCGCCATGTTTCCACAGATATTGTGTCTTTAGCCCAGCAAGAGGTTTTATCCCGCCACAGCTATTTGGCCGGCGCCACAAAAAAAGGATTGACTGTTCATTCTGATAAAAAGTTTTTCTTAATTCCGGAAAAGGATTTTTTAAAATTTTTAAACTGCCCTGTGGAGCTGTTTTTGTCCCAATATGAAATTCCCTTTTATGGAATCATTACAAAAATTTGCCCCTTAAAAAAGACTCTTTTTGAAATTAATGTTGATTTTATGGAAAATACCCCTTTGTATTACAGAGAATGCATGGCGGACTTGCTGAACTGATCCGCGGGGCTGTTTTAAAGTTAGGCTCATGGCGGCTTAAGCTAGCTTTTAATGATAAGAAAGGCAGTCCCTCAGACTCCTTTTCTTATTATAAGCGCTATGAAAAACAGGTATTTTATCCGTTCTCGAATCGCAGAGAAGAAATTTAGGGAGATTATTAGGCTTTTTTCCAGAGTCCAAGCTGATTTTTATCGGGACGGGCGTCCGGCTCTTGAGCCTCGCTTGCGCTATCCGCGGCGCGGGATCCCTCAAAAACAAGCTGAAACTCTGGAAAATTGAAGATCATAATGGGATTTAGGCCAAGAGAAACCAGGCCAACTTAAAATTTTAATAAGCTGAGCTGTGATGTTTTTTTAAGCCTCTTCCTATCGGTTAATCTCTGGAGGGAGGGAAATAACCCCTCGGCCATACAGCCGGGCGGGCGACTTGAGAGTAATTAGAGTTGAGCTTAAGCTCAAATTGTTTTGTCTTTTGGTTATAGGCCGCTACATTGTTTTGAGGGATAAAAAGCTGATCAAAGGCGGGGGCAATCACATCCAGCCGGCCATCTCCGTCATCATCAAACAGCAAAAGAGAATACATTTCTTTCTCTTTTCTCCAATATCTGTAATAAGCCTCCCGACTGCCTTTCAGCTCCAACTTGTTGATGAGAAAAAAGGAATTATCCGGCTGTTTAGACAGAAATTGCAAATAAATTTTATCTCCCTCTTTAATTTTAAGGACACGAATTTTAATGCCGGCCTCAATGAGAGTTCCCTCCATTATCCTAAGAGTTTGCTTTAAGGGCTTTTTATAAATTTTGGAGAGCCAGCTCTTTCCTTGGAGCGGATACAAAATAAAAATCAAGTTTATGAAAAGGGAAAAGCACACAAGAGCCAGAGCAAATAGCCCTTTTTGCGTCAACAAAAGGCTGTTCGCCCATTGAAGGCCGGATATAAAATTTAATTTTAAAAATCTCAAAAATGCCCCCGGTTGAAATGTTATGCCGCTCCCGCCAGCTCAAAATTTTATTTGATAAAAATCCACTAAATTTCTAAGCAAAACAAGCATAGTCTCATATCCTTTTTTTTAAAAGAGAGAATTTCGCATTGGCAAATCCCGCTTGTAATTTATCGGAAAAACAAGCCAAAAAATTGAGTTTAATTTGAATTTTAAAGTGAATCTGCGCTTTTAAAGGCGAGCGCCAGCTTTGTCAAAAATTCAGCTTTTTTAGCAGGCTTTTCAGATCGGATGGCCAAGGAGATTTAAAAATCATTTGTTTTTCGGATTGAGGGTGCAAAAAACTCAGCAAATGAGCGTGAAGAGCGATGCGGCTTAATTTTTTTATCTCCTGTTTTAAGCTCAAATCCTTGATGGGGGGGGCGGGGCGGCCTCCATAGACTTTATCTCCGGCCAGCGGGCAGGAGAGGGAGGACAAGTGAGCCCGGATTTGATGAGTTCTGCCTGTTTTTAAATAACATTTAAGCCAGCATAAGCCGCTTTCGTGCCGGCGATAAAGCTTATAAAATGTTATGGCCCGCTTGCTGGAGGCTTGAGGATTTTTTAAAGAGATAAATTTTTTTCTATTGACAGGATGGCGGGACAGCCAAGTCTCCACCGCCCCTTTTAAGGGAGAGGGCGGGCGAATGCAGATGGCCCAATATTCTCTTTTGACTTTGCGCTCCTTAAACTGCTGGATTAAATGATCCTGGGCGAATTTTGTTTTAGCTAAAATCAAAAGCCCGCTGACCTCTTTATCCAGACGATGAACCACGCCCGGCCGAAGAGGATGAGAGCCGGGGGACAGCTTTTTTTTATGAAACAAAATGTTGACTAAAGTGTCTTTTGTATGCCCTGGAGAGGGATGAACAACTAAGCCGGCGGGTTTGCCCACAATCAACAGCTCCTCGTCCTCAAACAGAATATGCAGGGGAAAGCTATAAGGAAGCAGTCCCTTCTCCTCTTTAGGGGGAAGACTCACTTGCAAGCGGTCTCCAGGCTTTAAGCTGTAAGAGGCTTTTTGTTTAGAGCCGTTTAAAGAGACTTGATTTTGAGAAATCAGCTTAAGGGCTTGAGAGCGGGTTTGGGCCAGTTTGACTTTTGCCAGAAAAACATCCAGCCTCAATCCCGCGAATTGAGGGCTGATTAAAATTTTTTTAACAGAAGGCGCCGCGGCCGCAGATGGCTCTTTCATTTACTCTAAAGGGGATCGAAGATAAACAGCCTTTAACTCCCGCCAGCTTTGGCTCTCTCTTTTTTCTTTTTGCTTAAAGACAATTTGAGCCAGATAAAGAGCGTCTGGACTGAGTTTTTTAAAAGAGAATTTTGTTTTTAAGCTGGGGGGAAGCGGATAAAAATCCTCCAAATCGGAGAGGCAAATGGATTTTTTCCCTTTAAGAGATGGGCTGGCCTCCATTTGTTTGAGCCACTCCGCAAAACTTAAGAGCTGTAATTCCCCCTCTAAATCATCCGGGTTAAATTTTGCAAAATAAACAGAGTTTTTAAAGCCGTTTCCAGCCACAAAAACAGGGCCGGAGGAAGGGGATAAAACAGCCTCCGCGCAGACTCTAAGGGAATTTACGGGATAAACGGGAATTTTTAAGCCAAAAGCGAGAGAGCGGGCGGCAGTGACCGCTGTTCTGATTCCGGTCCAGCGGCCCGGCCCATTTCCCACAGCCAAAAATGTTAAATCAGACAGCTCTTTGCCCACAGCCTTTAAAGCGTGATCAATCTCTTTGGGGAGCTTGTCGCTGTGGGAGTTTTCCACACGCTTGCCGTTAAAAGAGCTGAGCCATTTGTCAAAATAAAGGCAGTTGAGCTGTTGGCCATTGGACTCCAATAAAGCTAACGAGCCTTTAGCTGTGGAGCATTCCAGAGTTAAAAAAAGAGACATCACCAGGCCTTAAGCCAGTTGTAAATATCATTATAAAAGGCAAACCCCATAAAAGAGACCAGTATCAGCAAGCCGGCCTGCTGGGCCACAATAAGCTTTTGGACAGAGAGGGGGCGGCCTAAAATCCCCTCCAATGTGAAAAATAAAATATGCCCTCCATCTAACATGGGGATCGGAAGAAGGTTTAGGAAAAATAAGTTTAAGGAGATGAGAGCCATCACAAAAAGGAACTCTTGAAGCCCAGCTTGAAAGGAGCTATGGGCCACTCGGCCAATTTCCACAGGGCCTCCTATATATCTTGCGGATACTTCTCCTTGGGTGAGGCGGACCAAAAATATGGCTATAACATCCAGCCATTTTACAGTTTCCTGTCCGGAATAAACAACAGACTGAAAAAAAGAGCGCTCTTTGACAATGCGCTCAGGGAAAGCGATTTGGCCGCCGGAGGCAATTCCCAGCATAAACCTTTTTTTCATGCTCCCCTTAGTAAACAAAAGCTCTGGCGAAAGGGAAATGAGGCCCTCCTGCCCCCGCCTTCGATATTTAATGGAAAAAGGATGGCTGGAATAAGGCTTTGCTGTGTTTAAAGCCTTATTATCGGGCCAAACTTTTAACGGGGGCTGGCCGGAATAAGATTTCACTGTGTCTAAAACCTGTTTCCAGCTTTGGATAGGCTGGCCATTGATGGAAAGCAGGCGATCCCCCGGCGCTAAACCCGCTTTTTGAGCCGGCGTGTCCGGCCCCACGCGCTCAACATAAAGCTCCGCCGGCTCAATTCCCAAAACTTTCAGCGAGCGGGAGAGCTGTTGGCCGGAAAATTTCACTGTTATAAGCTTTTCTTTTGCCGCCCTTTTGACGGCTAAAGAGAGAGAGGGAGGATTTGCGCTTTGGACAAAGGCTTTAAAATCTCTCCAATACCTCACATCCTTTTGATTCACTTTTTTGATTTCATCAAAAGATCTGAGTCCGGCTTGGTAAGCCGGTGAGCCATGAATAACGCCTATGCGAAGCCCGGCAGAGTGAAAATTCAAGCCTTCAATAGCGCCTATAAATTTTTTGCGCTCAAAGATATTGGGATTTTTTATAGAGCGGGCTGTGGCGGATAAAGCTCTTATTTTATGGGCCGGGGATTGAGCTTTAAACACAAGCTCCTCATTGATGGAGTTTTTTATGATTTTGTCTAGCTCATCCTGGTGGAAAATGGCTTGTCCATTGACAGATAAAATTTTATCCCCGGAGCGAAAACCGGCTTTTCCGGCCGGCGAGCTTTTATCTATATCCCCTAATTGCGGGGGCAGGGAAGGGACGCCGTATAGAGCTAAAATAAAAAAAGCCAGCACGGTGAAAATTAAATTCATAAAGGGCCCGGCAAAGGCAATCAGCCATTTTTCATGGACTCTTTTATAGAGAAAGCCTTTAGGCTTTTCAGAGTCAGGGACCTCCTCTAGGGGGCTGTCGCCAAACATTTTGACATAGCCGCCCAGAGGCAAAAGGGACAGGCAATACACTGTGTCCCCTTTTTTGTATTTTAAAATTTTAGGGCCAAACCCCAAACTGAAAACCTCCACTCGGACGCCAAAATACCGGGCCGCCAAAAAGTGCCCCAACTCATGGATAAAGATAAGCGCTCCCAGAAGAATAAAAAAAGGCCCCACAGCAAAGGCCGTTTTTGCCAAAAGATCAAAAAAAGAAAAAAGCCAATCCATTGGGGTTTATTTATTGAGCGGTAAAATTATAATTCCTCTGCTTGAGTTTTGAAAATTTTTAAACAGCAAAGGCCAATATAAGCTCCGGCGGAAAAGAATTTTCATATCCCAGCAGTATAAATTATAAGGGGGAGAGATAAAAAAGTCTAATTGTTCTTTAAAAAATTTTAAACTGAGCTAGCCCAGCTTAAAAATTTAAGAGAGGCGCTGGCTTGCGGACGGAAGCGCTCTTTGGCGTCTAAATTCCTGAGAAGATTTAAAAAAAGCCCTGTTTTTAATGATTTTAAACTCTTTTTCCTCTCTAAACAGACAAATTCAGGCCTCTCAAAAAACAAAGGGAAAGGCTTTTTATAGCCCGGCAGGCGCTTGTTGCCGCCGGACCTTCAAACCCGCATTCCTTTTATAGAGGGAGAGGCTTTGGACAGCTCTGCAGGCCTGTCCCTTGGGATATCGCCGGCGCCCCTCCTTGGGCGGGATCCTTAATCCGGCAGGGTGACGCCCTTTCGTTTGATCCAGCTGTAGGCGAAAGCATTAATTTTCCCTCTAAAATAAGAAAAATAGCTGTTTAAATACAGCTTAAAATCAGCGCTTTTTGAGAGAAAGGCGACCCACAAGTCTATAAGCTAATCAGCGCTTTATTTTTCAATAAAAATTGACATTCAAGTTTTTTCAGCTATCAGCCGATAAGATAATTTGTCATATAGACCGCAAAAGATTTATGCCTTATGCTCTGCGTGTTTTTATCTCCGCGTGTTTTTTCTCTCATTTAGCTTTGTCCCAGCTCAGCGATGATCAACAGAAAACAGAAAAATATGTTTGCCAGACAGACAATGAGTGTTTAGAGCGCCTGTCCCAAGCTCTTCTGAATAAAAAGTCCGAAGAGAGCTTTTATCAGGTTTGCAGGTCCCATCATCAAACTGCCAAAAAATGCTGTGCTAACCCTCTAGCCTGCTCTACAGCTTATGCCAGAGAGGCGAGCCAAAGCTTAAAAAGCGCAAGCTCCATCTACTTGCGGGAGAAAGGATCTGCTCCCGCCTCCTGCCAATTAAATAATTTATCCGGTCTGATAAGCCTTTTTTTGAGCGGTCAAAGCTCTATATGCCAAGCGGGGGCTGAGCATTGCAAGGCCCACTGCGAAGATAAGCTGGAGCAATTTAAACAGGATTTTAAAGCCTGCTTCTCCATTAAGCATCCTCACACCATCGATAGCGCGCTAAAACAAGCTAAAAAGCCTTTAAATAGCCAAAACTGCTGGCAGGGGATGAGATTTATAGCGGAGAGATATAAAAAGCAAAGCCTCAATAAGCGGTCTTTATTTCGTGAAGATATTAAAGCTGGGGACATTGTGGATTGTGAGGATATGGGAAAAAAAATCAGCCGGAAGAATATGAGCCGTTTGGCTTTAAATATGTGTTATCAGGCTCAAGCGAAAAGGCGAAGTGAGGAGCGGACAGAGGGGCAAACAGAGGAGCGCAAAGAGAGGGAGCGAGCTAGGCTAAAAGCGATAGAGGAGCGCGAGCGGCAGGAGCGCCAAGACGACTGGCAGACTTCTGGAATAGAGGAGTGGGAAGAGCGGCAGGAAAAGATGAGGCGTATTTTGGAGACTGTCTTAGGATATGGCAGCAGGCCAAAAAAAGAGGTTAAATCCAGTTTAGAGCAGGATGGTCCGGAAATCCCTAAAACAAAAAAAGAGACTGAGAAATATGGCGTTATTGAGGATGAGGATGATAAAAAGACTGTTAAAGAGCCGGAAATTGTTAAAAGCAAAGAGGAGAAAGAGCTGGTTAAACAACATGAGACCGCTAAAGGCAAACATAAAAAAGCGCCTGTTAAGCGCTTAGCTCAAAAAAAGACGGGACAAAACTCTAAAAAAGCGGGAGCGGGCTTAATGGCTTCCTCCGCGAAAGGGTTAAAGTTGGATAAGCCTAAAAAGCTTTCCACGATAGTAAAGGCCGTCCCCGTAAAAGGGTTAAAGCCTGATAAGCTTAAAAAGAGCGCCTCCCCTTCTAAAACAAATGCCTCTGCCAGTTTAACAGGCAGTCAAACAAAACCGCAGGCCAAAACAAGCGCCTCCGGCAACAGGGCAGGAGGTCAGGCAAAACCGCTTTCCAGCCCCGCGCAACTGGCTCAAGCGGGAGACAAATCCGGAAAATGCCCTATAAGCATGCCCAAGATAAAATCCGCTGTGGTTTTTCAATCAGTGGAAGCTCCCCAGATAGAATCTATGAGCAAACAAACTCATCTGCCCTACAATGATTATGATTTAGCTAGAAAAAAGCCAGCTGGGATTTTAATCCAACTGAATAAAGCAAATATGAGCGCGCGGCAAGAGTTTAGGATGGCTCTTTTTATACAAGGTGAATCAAATTATCGTTATAAATGTTTTCATAAACCTCTTTCTGGCATTATGAATGCGGGGCTCGACAGTGTTTGCTCATTCACTAGAAGCAACTTTACAAAAACTAGTGATTTTAAATTTTTCCCTCTGCCTATGCATGAGCAAATCTTAGATAAAAAAGGGAAATTTAATGTTACAGTTGTTCTTTATCCCCGGGGTTATAGCAGAATTGCGGCTTGTTTAAAGAAAAACAATTTTTATATAAACTGTAGATACAGGAGGTTTAAATTTAACTTTTACAAGAATAGATGGAGGGAAAAGTTGTTATTTGTCAAACAGAGTCAATACAGGTTATTCCGCATCTTCATTTAGCGAAGTAAGTGATTTTGTGAGTTCTGACGAGGTATCTTTGAAAATAAAAAGTATGTTTCCTATAAGAAAGGCAACTGCTCATGCTTTAAAATATCGATGGAAAGGCAAAATCTATGATTATATTGAAGGTCATTGCAATAGAAATAGATCTATATATAAATCTGGATATACAGAGGGTTTTTTGTCGGATATTAATGAATTGGAAATTACAAGATGGAATTTAAAATATGACAAAATAATGGCTATTGTGCCTGATAGCTATTTTTTATTTCATAGAATATCGCCGCCAGCAGGTATAATAATTACTCCTATTTGGATGAAAGCCGGTAAAAACTGGTTTTTCAGGCTTTTTAAAAATCCCAAATTTATAGGAGGAAGCTGGAATGTGGCTTTTATCAATAGCGCTGAAAAAAATCTGGGAACTGTATCTCATGAATTAGCTCATCTTTTAGGCCAAGGAAGAGAATTTTATCATTCACAGGAAAGATGCCGACATTTAATGATAAATCAAAAAGCTCCATGCTCAATTAAATTTATTCCCAGGTTTTTAGATACAGGAATTAAAAATAAAAGACAGTTCTGGGAATTGATAACAAAAAATAGATACAGTTTTATGGGTAATCAAGGAAATATCCACAATCAATGGATAGATAGAGACACCTATCAAAAAAATATGAAGATTTTATCAACATATTCACCCGCAATATCATCTAGTGTGGAGTTATATAAGCAAACTTCCTCTTTGCGATTAGAAAGGAAAAGAGCTGTTGTAACCGGTTTTTATAATAGAGAGAAGTCTGCATTTATAGTCCCTAAAATAAAAATTTACAAAACAAAATTAACGACTCCCTCTTTTAAACAAATAAAAGGCATAAATATTCCTGTTGTCACCATTCAATTAAAAGAGAAAAATCGAATGCTTCAAGAAATAAAAAGGCCAATTTTTAAAATGGAAATAGAGCTTTTATACAGGAGCCAATCTTCAAAAAAAGAGCCTTTTGACTTCTCTCATGTTATGGCTGTTTTTAAACTTCCTAAAGACAGTAAAAAAAGAAAGCTTCGGATTTCTATTTTAAGCCCTAAAGGGGATGTGATATATTCCGCTCCAGTTCCAAAAAAGTTAAGTGAAATTAAAAAGCGCCAATTATTAAATGTGGTTGACAACAGATATTAAAACAGAGAGAAGCATATGTGTATGAAAACGCTTTTATATGTTTTATTTATCGTAACCGCATTGTCCTGCAGTTGTGGGAGAGATCCTTCTATTGGATCAAGCTTTCCGGATAAAAAATTAGAGGAGGTCATTATTTATGGATATTATCAATATAAAAATCCAAATAGATTAGAAGATTTTAAAAAAGAAGTTGTTAGACAGAGCCGGTTAAAGTCAGGAGAGGCTTTTAGGGAAAAATACCCGGAATTTTTAAATATAGGAGATGAAAATTTTAGATATTCCTTTATAGAATATTGTTATAATAAATCTGTCAGTAGTAAAGAATCAATCTTTAAAGGCAATTTTAAAGTCCGTCTCTATGATAAGGAAAATAACTTGCTGGCAGAAGACTCTTTAAGATTAAAGTCTGATGATAAAGACAGCTCTTTTGTTATGGCGTATCTTCCCTACCACAATGCGGGCCATGAGATACGAGTTATTAAAATCGTTGAAGGCAAAGAAATAATTTTACGAATAACCGCTTTGGAGGCTCATGCTGAGCTTGTTGCCCCTCGTTTTCATAAAGCTGAAGAATGGGATGTGAAAAAACAATGTCATAGGGTTTATCTGAATCCAAGATAGTTTAAGGATTTGTAAAACAGCAATCGCTTAAAAGAGGCTACAAATAAGCGCTCAGCTTTTTAATAAACGCTGTTCTGTATGACTCTCTCACCCTCCGATGTATTGCCACAAAAAGAATGACTCCTTTATTGTCCCTAATGTAAAAGTTTATAAGACAACTGCGCCAGATCTCCCTTTTCCTAAAATAAAGAGTCAAAAAGCTCTTTTTCTCACTTTTCAGCTAAGAGAGAAACAAAAGATTCTTCAACAAAAAAAGCGCCCTGTTTTAAAAATGGAAATGAAGGCTTTTTATAAAGATGGAAGCTCAAAAACAGCGGCTTTTTGCCATAAACTGAAGTCACAGCAGGCTGTCTATCACATCCCAAGCCTTATGCAATTCTTTAGGCGAGACACAATAGGGGGGGAGCACATAAACTGTCTCTCCGAGGGGCCTTAAAAACACGCCTTGCTTAAGGGCTTTTTTCGCGGATTTTTCCGCAAAAAAAGATCCATAGCCCAAGTCTCCCCTTTTTTGAACAGCGGCCATAGTCCCCTTAAAGCGAACATCCCTGACTTGGGGATGAGCTTTTAAAACAGACAGCCTCTCTTTGTTTATGGATTCAATCATTTTCCATTTTTTAAGCAGTTTGATTTTGTTTTTTTTAAACAGCCGCACATTGGCCAAAGCGGCGGAGCAGGACAGAGGATTTCCCGTGAAGCTGTGCCCGTGAAGCAAAGCCTTTTCTTTTTTTGAGGATAAAAAATCCTTATAAATAGAGGCTGTGCTGACTGTTAAAGCCAAAGGCAAAGCCCCGCCTGTAAGCCCTTTGGACAGACAGAGAATATCAGGTTTTGTTTTGATTTGCTCCCAAGCGAACATGGTCCCCGTTCGGCCAAAACCCGTCATAATTTCGTCAAAGATCAAATAAGCCCCGGCCTCTTTGGTGATGCGGCAAATCCGCTGAAGAGCTTTTTGAGGCCAGACAATCATGCCCCCCGCCCCCTGTATCAAAGGCTCTATAATCACAGCCGCAATTTGCTTATAATGCCTTTCCATTTTTCTCTCAAAATCCTGATAAAATTTTTGATCTGAATCCCGGCTCAAGCGCCCCTGAGAGCAAAAATGAACAGGGAATAAAAAAGACTGATAAGCTTTTGTAAAAATTCCCCTGGCGCTTACGCTCATAGCCCCGGCTGTGTCCCCGTGATAGGAGCTTTTAAAGCTTAAAAACTTTTTTCTTTGAGGCTGGCCCTTTTGAGCAAAGCTTTGAGCGGCCATTTTTAAAGCTATCTCTACAGCTGTGGAGCCATTATCGGAAAAAAAGAATTTTTTAAGATTTTTTGGCAAAAAAAAGGACAGCTCCTGAACCAGCTTTTCCGCCTTTTCATGTGTGAAATTGGCAAACAAAACCTGATCCAAACATCTGGATTCCTCTCTGATGGCCCGCATAATTGACGGCTCACAGTGGCCATGGGTGATCAGCCACCAAGAGGAAATAGCGTCAATGGCTGAAGCGCCATTCTTTAAAAATAAAACAGATTTTCTGGCTTTAACCGCTTGGGGCGGAAAAGGAGGCGCCTTTTGCATTTGTGTAAAAGGCCGCCAAATGGAGGTCATATTTTATGCTGATAAGGGGAAGAGCTTTTTTTTGCCATCTGATGCAAATGAGGCGCAAAGGGAATGTCAAAAACCTCTTTTTCCCATGCGATTAAAAGAGCAAAATATTTTTGATGCTCAAAGTGGCTGATTTCCTCTAAAGCGCTTTCCCAAAGAGGATCAGTTTTTTGAATCTTTTTAAAAACAAACTCCAAATGCTCTTGCTCGTCATTTAAAATAGGCTGAAGGGAAAAGGGGAAATCTTTTCTTTTTAGCATTTCATCATAGAGAAAGTAAAAGCTAAGCGCCCTCTGCTCTAAAGCGTAAGCTGTGTAAAGATAGCTGATAACCGGATTGGAAAAAGAAAATTTGACGCTATAGTGATCCACTTGCTGAAAGTAGCTGTTGGCCGCTTGAGGAGCCAGCAATTCATGCTCTTTAAAGCTGAAATTTTTTTGAGAGATTTTTTTAGCGAGATTTTTAAAAAAGAGGCTGTGGCGGGCCTCTTCGTGAATATGATCTAAAAAAGCGCGGCTTAAGATATGAGCCGGCAGGCTTTTTAGCATTTTCCGGACTCCAATATACTCCAAATAAGAAAGAGTATTCAGCCAGCGGGCATGCCGATCATTATCCGAAACAATATGCTCCAAAATCTTTAAAAGAAGCAAAGTGGTTTTTTTCGTGTTTGCCAATGCCATTTGCTGTTATAGCTAAAAAAAAAATGCTTTTTTTGCAAGCCTTTTTTAATTTTTTTTAAGAAAATTTTAAAATTAAGCGCTTTATTTTAATTTTCACGCAATGCGCTAAAGCAAATGGGGCCGGCGAGACATCTCAGGAGCTTAAAGCGCTTTGATGGGAGCTTTTCCTTTTTTTAGAAAGAGAGGCTTTTTTAACCGGCCAGGCTTTATGCAAAGTTTTAAAAATCTCCCCATCAATCTCCAAGGCTGTTGTTAAAACCTTGTCCACCTGCTCTACAGGAAGTATTTTAATGTCTTTTAAAACCCTTTCCGGCACATCTTTTAAATCTTTTTCATTGTCTTGGGGAATGAGCGCTATTTTGATTTTTGCCCGGTGGGCGGCTAAAATTTTCTCCTTTAGCCCGCCAATAGGCAAAACTCTCCCTCTTAAAGTTATTTCTCCGGTCATGGCCACATCTTTTCGAACAGGAGCGCGCAAAATAGCGGAAACCAAACTTGTGACAATAGCCACACCGGCGGAAGGGCCGTCTTTGGGTATCGCCCCCTCCGGCACATGAATATGAAAATCATTATTTTTAAAATATTTTTTATCCAAATTAAACAAAGGGGACAAAGATCGAACAAAGCTTAAGGAGGCGGAGCAGGACTCTTTCATCACATCCCCCAGCTGGCCGGTCAAAGTGTATTTCCCCGATCCGGGAACGATAAGAGTCTCCACAGCTAAAGTGTCCCCTCCGGTTTCTGTCCAAGCCAGCCCGTTGGCCAGGCCGATCATGTTATTATTTTCCAGCTCAGTAAAGCGGTATTTTCTGGGGCCCAGCATTTCCTCCAGCTTTTGCCTGTCCTTTAAATTAATGGTTTGGGACATATCTTTTTTAGCGGCGCTTTTAGAGGGCTGGCCTTTTAGGCTCTCTTTTGCGCTTTCCTTTTCAATCACAATCCCTTTTGCAAATTTGCGAAAGACGCTGGCTAAAGCTCTCTCCAGCTGCCGAACGCCGGCCTCCTTTGTGTAATACGCGATAATCTCTTTTAAAATAGCATCCGGCATATTTAGCTTATAATCACTCACTCCCTGCCTTTTCATTTGGCGGGGGATCAGATGCCTTCGGGCGATATTTATTTTTTCCTCCTCAATATAGCCCTCTATGGAAATAAGCTCCATGCGATCCAGCAAAGGGCCTTTTAAATAATGGGTCGTGTTGGCTGTGCAGATAAAAAACACAGAGGACAAATCGTAATCCACCTCCAGATAATGATCCTGAAAAGTATGATTTTGCTCCGGATCCAAAATCTCCAGCAAAGCGGAGGAGGGATCTCCCCTAAAAGAGCCCATGCCCATTTTATCCACCTCATCCAGCAAGAGCACAGGATTTCCTTTTTTCACCTTTTTTAAAGCTTGAACAATTTTGCCAGGCATGGATCCGACATAGGTTTTCCTGTGGCCCCGCAGCTCAGCCTCATCCTGCACCCCGCCCAAAGAGATGCGGGCAAAAGGGCGGTTGAGGCAGGCGGCGATGGATTGAGCCAGAGAGGTTTTCCCCACGCCCGGAGGGCCGACAAAACATATAACAGGGCTTTTCATATTTTGGCTTAACCGGCATACCGCTAAATATTCCACAATCCGCTCCTTGACTTTTTTTAAGCCCCAGTGATCGGCGTCCAGTATCTCCTGCGCTCTTTTGATGCTGTTTTTCTCCTTCGCGAAATCCCCCCATGGCAGGTCTAAAAGCCAATCCACATAATTTCTAATCACAGTTGTCTCCGCGCTCATGGGAGACATTATTTTTAATTTTTGAAGCTCTTTTTTAAATCTCAGTTTGACCGTGGCGCTCCATTTCTTTTTTGCCCCTTTTTCCTCTAAGCTTTTAATTTCACTGTAAAAATCGTCTTTGTCCCCCAATTCCCTTTGAATCGCCTGCAACTGCTCATTCAGGTAGTATTCCTTTTGAGATCGCTCCATCTGCTCTTTGACGCGAGTGCGGATCTTTTTCTCCACTTTGAGGATTTGTATCTCTCTGGTGATAAGCTTTAAAACCTCTTTTAACCGGGGGACTGTGTCCACAATCTCTAAAATTTTCTGTTTGTCCTCAAAACGCAAATTGAGCTGGGAGGCGATGACATCCGCCAGCTCCCCGCAGTCCTCAATAGTGGAGATTTTAGCCATCGCCTCTGAGGGAATATGCTTGTTGAGCTTCACATAGTTTTCCACAGACGCGTAAACTGTCCTTAAAAGCGCCTCCGCCTCCATGCCGGCGGGCGGTTTTTCAGCCAGCGCCTCCGCCTCAACTGTGAGACAGCTCTTTGTCTCTGTGTATTTTTTAATGCGGACCCTCTGTTTGCCTTCTAAAATAATTTTCACAGTTCCATCCGGAAGCCGCAAATGCTGCACAATAGAGGCCAAAGTCCCGATCTCATAAATTTGATCGGGTGAGGGATCATTCACTTTAGCCTCCCTTTGAGACGCTAAAATAATGTCTGTTTTGTTGGAGATGGTTTTTTCCAAAGCGTTGATGCTTTTTTCCCGCCCCACGAAGATAGGGACCATCATATAGGGAAAAATAACCATATCCCTTAATGGCAAAAGAGGCAAAGTTAAAGCGGACGGCTTATTCATTGTTTAAAGGCAGTATATTTGATTTTTTGGAGAAGGTCAAAATATATGCTGTTTGATTTATGGCGGGAAAAATGTTTATGAGAGCCTAAAAATTACATTTTCGGAAAATAAAAGCCTTGCTTAAGATAAAGCCCCGCGAAAGCGAGCGCCAAACTTTAAACGAGGACCAGCTGGAAAATATCTTTCCGGTGGAATTTTTCTCCAAATTGAGCGTCATTTGGCTAAGTTTTCGGGGATTTATACAATATCCCTCTCCCATCCCAGCGGGATAAAAAATTATGCGCTGGCCTTTTGGGATTTGGAGCCGGAGGATTTTTTCTTGGGCTTATATCCAAATTTTGGCTTTCCGGTTTTTTGAATGACCTCTTTAGTGATAAGGCAAGACTTGATATTGTCATGAGAGGGCACATCATACATGATCTCCAGCATGCTGTCCTCCAAAGTTTTTCTCAGGCCTCTGGCGCCTGTTTTATTTATAAGGGCTGTTTCAGCCACAGCCTCAATAGCCTCTTTTGCAAACTCCAGCTCCACGCCATTATAGCTAAAAAGCTTTTGATACTGTTTAATCAAAGCGTTTTTAGGCTCCCGCAAAATTTGAATAAGGGCTGTTTTATCCAAAGAATCTAAAATAGTCACCACCGGAAGACGGCCAATAAACTCAGGAATTAAGCCGTATTGGATCAGATCCGCCGGCTCTAATTGAGCTAAAGCCTTTGATCGGCTGGCCTCTTCGTTTTGGTCATCCACATTGGCGGAAAAGCCCAGAGATCGGCTGGAGACGCGGTTTTGAACGATTTTTTCCAGACCCACAAAGGCTCCCCCCACAATAAACAATATGTCGGAGGTATTGACTTGTATAAACTCCTGCTGGGGATGCTTGCGCCCTCCTTTTGGGGGCACATTGGCCACTGTTCCCTCAAGAATTTTTAAAAGGGCCTGTTGAACGCCCTCGCCGCTCACATCACGGGTGATGGAGACATTTTCCCCTTTTCGGGTGATTTTATCAATTTCATCAATGTAAATAACGCCTTTTTCCGCTTTTTTCACATCATGATCCGCCGCCTGAAGCAAATTTAAAATCACATTTTCCACATCCTCCCCCACATAACCGGCCTCTGTCAGGGTCGTGGCGTCCGATACAGAAAAAGGGACATTTAAAATGCGGGCAATGGTTTGGGCGAGAAGAGTCTTCCCTGAGCCTGTCGGGCCTATCAAAAGCAAATTGCTTTTCGCCAGCTCCACGCCGTCTTTTTGGGATTGGCCGGAGATATTGATTCTTTTATAATGATTGTGAACAGCAACCGCCATTGATTTTTTAGCTTGATCCTGGCCTATGATATACTCATCTAAACGGGTTTTAATTTCCGCCGGTGTGGGGACTTTAAGCTTTTTTCTGGAGGATATGGCGTCTTTCTTTTCCTCTTCAGCCAGAATCTCCCGGCAGAGGTCAATGCACTCATTGCAAATATAAACCTGAGGGCCTGAAATCAGCTTTAAAACCTCTTTTTGGCTCTTTCCACAAAAATTGCAACTGCTGCCCGCCATAATAATTTCCTGATTTTCAAAATATAAAGGCTATTATGATTGATTTTCCCTCATAAGGCAAAAAAAATAATTTAATAAAAACATTAGGTTTTTTGGCCCTTTGCTTTATTTTTCCTGTTTTCCACAATGTGATCCACTAAATTGAGCGATTTAGCCTCATCAGCCCCCATATAGCGATCCCTATCCATCATTTGTGTCAATGCGCTCACAGAGCGGCCTGTGTGCCGGGCATAAATGCTGGTCAGCTGTTTTTTTGTATAAGACATTTCTTTGGCGTGAATTTCAATATCGCTCACTTGTCCAGAGATGCCGGAGCCGGAAATAAGCGGCTGATGGACCATCACTCTGGCGTTAGGGAGAATATACCGCTTTTTGTCAGATCCGGCGCAAAGGAGCAAGGAGCCCATGCTGGCGGAAAGCCCAATGCAGTAGGTGGCCACATCACAGCGGACAAACTGCATAATGTCATAAATAGCCAGCCCCGCGTGAACACTCCCGCCGGGCGAGTTGATATAAAGGTTTATGTCTTGAGAGGCGTCCTGCATTTCTAAAAAAAACATTTGAGCGATAACGCTGTTGGCCACATTATCATCAATGGGAGTTCCCAGCATAATGATTCTGTCCTTTAAAAGGCGCGAGTAAATATCATAACTTCTTTCGCCTCTTGGGGTTTGCTCAATAACTATAGGGACTAAAGACAAAGTTGCGCTCCTGAGTTTCACTAATCTTTTCGGCAGTTTATATTCCGGATTTAAAATTTTTTTGATTTTTTTGACTGTTTAGCTCCGGCCGAAGGCGGGATTTTTCCATGAAATTAAAGGCAATGGCTCAAAATGGCTGAAAATAAGCGGGATTATTTTGTGGCCTGAAACATTCTTTTTTAGAGTTTACGCTTATTTCATATCACTCCCACTTAAGGATTATTTTGTGGCCTGAAACATTCTTTTTTAGAGAGAAAGCTTGCGCTCCCGCCGGGCAAAAGGCTTAAGCGGCCGGCCGCAAGGCAAAGGAGCTTTGATGGCCAGACTCCCGCCCCCCGCGGAAGGGCTTAAGCGGAGAAATCCACAGGTTTTGCCGGCACAGAGGAAGCCTCCCGGCCGCGGAAGGCTCACGCCGGTTTGAGGACATGGATGTCGGGGCTTAAAAAGCTTAGGTTTTTCCGGTGAAATGAGAAAAGCAATCATTTAAAAGAGGCCGCAAATAAGCGCTCAGCTAAAAAAATTAGAGAAAACATAAAATATTATAGACTTATCTTTGAAGGGGCGCTAGATTATCGTTTTTTTTAGGGGAACAATATGAAAGTGAGAGCGTCTGTCAAAAAAATCTGCAAAGACTGCCGCGTCATTCAGAGGAAAGGCTCTCTCCGGGTGATTTGCAAAAATCCAAAACACAAACAGAGGCAGGGGTGATTTTATGGCTCGGATTGCCGGCGTGGATTTGCCAAAAAATAAAAGACTGCTTGTGGCTTTGACTAAAATTTACGGTTTAGGCTCAAAAACAGCCCATCAAATTTGCAAAATGGGGGGATTCAAGGATTCTCTCCGGGTGTTTGAGCTGACAGATGATGATGTGGTCAGCCTCCGCTCCATTATTGAAAAGCATTATAAAGTGGAGGGCGATAAGCGGAGGGACAAGGCTATGGCTGTCAAAAGGCTGATGGATTTGTCCTGTTACCGGGGGATTCGCCATCGAAAAGGGCTTCCTGTCCGGGGGCAAAGCACTCGCCAAAACGCTCGAACCAGAAAAGGCCCCAGGAAAACTGTGGCCAACAAAAAGAAAGCGGTTTAATGGGTTGATTTTGAGCAAGTGAAAGGCTTAAATAATGGCTGAGGAAATCAAGAAAAAAAAGAAGGCCAAAAAGAAGGCTAAAAAAAATGTCCCGGCCGGGCATTGTCATATTCACTCCGGGTTTGGCAACACTATGGTTTCTTTCACTGATCCGGCCGGCAATGCCCTGTGTTGGTCTTCAGCGGGCCTGCTGGGCTTTAAGGGGAGTCGGAAGGGGACGCCATTTGTGGCTCAATCTGTTGCGGAAGACGCGGCTAAAAAAGCTATGGAGCATGGGGTAAAGAGCGTCGAAGTGTATATTAAAGGGCCGGGAGCGGGCAGAGAGATGGCTGTTCGCGCCATTGCTCACGCCGGGCTGAAAGTGACTGTGCTCAAAGATGTCACGCCTCTCCCCCATAATGGCTGTCGGCCTCCAAAAAAAAGACGGGTTTGATTTTTTTACAAATTTTTTAAGTTAACTAAAGGGAGCGCGCAAAATGGAGCAAAAAATAGAGCTGCCAAAGCATTATTACCGATATTGGAAAGATCTGATTCGCCCCAAGGGCTTTGAGGTGGATAAGGACTCTCTGACACAGACTTATGGAAAATTTTATATACGCCCTTTAGAGAGAGGCTTTGGCCTGACTTTGGGAAACTCCATTCGCCGAGTCCTTTTAAGCTCCATGATGGGATCAGCTGTCAGCGCTGTTAAATTTAAGGGCGTCTTGCATGAATTTACAAGCATTGATGGAGTTTTAGAGGATGTGACAGACATTATTTTAAACTTAAAGTCTGTCTGCTTTCGCCAAAGCGATGATAAAGATAAAACCCTTCATATTTCAAAAAAAGGGCCGGGAGAGGTCAAGGCCGGGGATATACAGCTGGCTGGCGGCATAGAGGTCCTCAATCCGGAAACCCACATTGCCGCTTTAAGCTCCAATGGAGAGCTGGAGGCGGAGATTATTGTCTCTTTTGCCAGAGGCTATGTGGAAGCCGGCCAGCGATCAAAAAATCTGCCCACAGGCTTTATCCCTGTGGATTCTGTTCATAGCCCCATTCGCCGAGTAAATTACACAGTCAACAGCGCCAGCATTGGGCAGAGAACAGACTATGATTCCCTGGTTTTGGAGGTTTGGACGGACGCTTCCCTAAAGCCGGAGGAGGCCGTCCCTTTGGGCTATAAAATTTTAAAAGAGCAGCTTCAGGTCTTTATGAATTTTAATGAGAATATTGAGCCGGCTCCTGTGGCTAAAGACGAGAAAAGCAATCTTCTGAATGAAAATCTGTTCCGTCCAGCTGATGATTTAGAGCTTTCTGTCCGAAGCGCTAACTGCTTAAAAAACGCGAAAATTCGATATATAGGGGACTTGGTCACAAAAACAGAGCAGGAAATGCTTAAAACAAAAAATTTTGGAAGAAAATCCCTCAATGAGATCAAAGAGATTTTGAAAACCATGGGATTGAGCTTAGGAATGGAAATTGAGGGCTGGCCTCCCCAGGGGCTTTATAGAAAAGAGTTTCCAAATAATACAGCGCCGGCGGAGGGAGCGCCAGCCGCTGGGCCAAGCTCTTCCGCTGAGGAGCATTCTCCCGCCTCTTCAGAACAGCCTTCTGGACAGCCGGAGGCAGAGGAAAGCTCTTTAGAGCCACGCTCAAATGAAGAGGAAAAAGCAAAAGGCGCTGTTTTGTCAGAGTCCGGCTTGCCGGAGGAGCCTGAGGATAAGAGGAGTTTAGAGGGAGCGCTCCGCAACGAGGGTTTAGATAAGAGCCAGCCGGAAAACGAAGACAAGAAAAATTTAGAGGAATCGCCGGATACAGAGAATTTAGAGAATAAAAAGCCGGAACAATAAATCCAAAGAGGATTTTTGGCTGAAAAATTTTAACGGGAAAGCGAAAGGGAGAAGAGCAGCAAGGGGGTTATATCCAGCCATTTAAGAGAGGCCATTATGAGACACAGAAGAAAAAATGTTAGATCTTTTGGCTTAAAGAGCGGCCCCCGCAAAGCTTTGCTCAGAGGGCTGGTTTGCTCTTTGGTGGAAAAAGAGCGCATTAAAACCACTTTGCCGCGGGCAAAAAGCCTGAGGCCCCTTGTGGAAAAAGCCATAACCTTAGGGCGAAAAGGCGGCATACATTCCCGCCGGACACTTTTAGCCAAGTATCCCCAAAACAAAACAGTTTCAAAAATTGTGAATGATCTGTCGCAGCGGTTTCAAAAGAGGCCGGGCGGCTATACAAGAATTGTCAAGCTGGGGCTTCGCAAAGGGGATCAAGCTCAAAAAGCCTTGATAGAGTTTGTGGATTATCAGTTTGCCCCTAAGCCAACAAAGGAGGAAAAGGATAAATACAAAGCCTCAAAGGAGTTTCAAAAAATTCGCCGTGTGGCGGCTAAAAAAAGAGGCAGCAAAAAGAAAGATCTCCGCTTAATTCAAAAAAAATCCCGCCGGATCAATCGCAAATAAACCGGCTGGCCGCGGGCCGTTTTATTTCCAGGCTTTTAAACAAAATTTAGCCGGCGGAGCGGAATGAAGAAACTGCAAAAATTAACACAGATAAAAGATATAAAGCTTTTAGAGCAGGCGCTCACACATAAAAGCTGGACAAAAAGCGGAGCAAATAACGAGAGATTGGAGTTTTTAGGGGACGCGGTTTTAAACTTGCTTATTGCTGATCTTTTAATGGACAAGCATCCTCAATTAAATGAGGGGGATTTAACCAAGCGGCGAAGCCTGCTGGTGAGCGGGCAAAATTTGGCCAAAATGGCTATAGAGCTGGGCTTTCCGGAAGGCTTAAGAGCGGGGGCGGGAGCGCCGCTCCATAAAAAAAATCCCCGCATTTTGGCGGGCGCCTTGGAGGCTTATATTGGGGCGGTTTATTTAGAGGGGGGATTTGCAGCAGTCAAAGAGCTGGTGAAACATCTCTTTCAAAAAATGATGGATCAGGATATTCCGGATTTAAACTATAAATCTGTTTTGCAGGAGTGGTGTCAAAAAAAATACAAAGAGCCTCCTGTGTATAGGCTCAGCAAAGCGGAGGGGCGGGAGCATAAAAAAGTTTTTTTTGTTCATGTTTTTATTCAAAATGAGCGCTATGGAGAAGGCTCAAGCTATCAAAAAAGGCGCGCGGAGCAAGAGGCGGCCAAACAAGCTATTAAAAAATTGAGCATCCCTCTGGCAAAATAAAGGCTTTAAGCGCCGATGGCTGTCTCTTTTGGGAATGGCTTAAAATTCCCGCCTTCCGGCGCGGCCAGCTTTAGAGCTGTCATTTGCGGATCGCCGGAGGGCGCAGTGTTTGAGCCATAGCTCCTCCTTTGTTTTCTCCCCTTTATATATTATGCCCTCACATCCTGCAACTATACACCTACACAGCCCACATAGCCCACAGCCTACACAGCCCACAGACTACACATCCCACAGCCCACACATAGCTGAGCTTATTGAGAGAGAGGATGGAACTCATCCACGGCCTCTTTCAGCTTCTCTGAGCTGACAGAGGTGTAAATTTGCGTGGTTTGAATGCTCAAATGCCCTAAAAGCTTTTGAATGGATCTGAGATCCGCTCCCTTTTCCAGCAAACCGGTGGCGCATCCGTGCCGAAAAGAGTGAGGGTTTTTAACCTCATCAAATCCCGCCTTTACAGACCAAATTTTTAGCCATCGCCACACATCCACTCGAGAGGGGCGCTTTCCCTTGTTGTTAAAAAACAGAGAGGGGCTGGCCGTTTTTCCAAGCAAGGGGCGGGACTGGCTTAAATAAACATGTAATAGATCATAGAGATTTTTAGGCAAAGGCAACAGCCTCTGCCGGCTGCCTTTTCCCATGACACTGATCCAAGCCTCTGTCGCGTTAAAATCCTGAATGTTAAGAGAAACCAGCTCGCTCACCCGACAGCCTAAGCCATATAAAAAGGCTAAAGCCAGTTTATTTCTCAAACTTCGGCCGGCTGTCTCCTCCCCGCAAACTTTCCATAAAACTGAAAACTCCCGCAAGCTGATGGGCCGGGGAAGCTTTTTTTGCAGTTTGGGCAATTTTAAATGTTTGATCTCCGCGGAAGAGCGGCCGCGGCTTTGCAAAAACCTCAAATAGGTTCGAACACAGCTGAGAATACGGGCTTGAGATCGGGGGCTGAGGTTTTTTTTTGTTAAAAAATAATAAAAGTCATTTATCGGCCGGCGAGCTTTACAAAAATTTTTATAATATTCCAAATCCCTCTTATAAGCGGAAATCGTGTTGGCGGAATAGCCGCGGCCAAACTGAAGCTCTCTTAAAAATTCCTCATATAAGAGCACAAAAGCTCCATCCCATAACTGATTTATTCCAGTTTGAAAATGCCGGCCAGGAGTTTAAATATTTTTCAAACTGATTTATGCCCTCCGCTGAACAGCCCTCCGCTGAACAGCCCTCCGCCAGACTTTTTCCAAAGGCTAAGCGCCTGAAAAGACTATCTATCCGAACAGCTGGAAACATAAATGCTCAACTCCAACAAAAAAAACCAAAACAGAAAAAATCCAAAGGCTAAACGCTCAAAAAGACAATCCATCTGAAAAGCTTGGAAACATGAATGCTCAACTCCAACAAAAAAAGATCAAAGCGGAAAAAATTATAGACACGAGAATCCAAAAGGACACGGGGGAGCGGCAAAATAAGGATTGCCAACAGAAGGGGCGGTTTGAATATTAACACCCAATTTTGTGCCATTATCATAAACTGAAATAACCCCGTGTTGAATAGTTTGTGATGCGGGGAAACCTGTCCCAATCCCTGAATGAGGTTGTGTCCAAGATGAGGTTTGAATGAACTGGCCTGCGCCGGTCACCTGGCCTTGCTGACAAATAAAGGATCTGTGGGTGTCAATGGCGGCCACAGCCTCACAAGAGAAGGCGACAGGCTTCTCGCTGTGGCAAGCGGAGGCGGCCACTGTCCCCGTGATGCGGACTTTGTCCCCCGTTTTAGCCGGCCCGGCGGTTTTTTTAGTTATGCTAACAGAGCCGGCGGAACAGGATTTTGCAAAAACTGTTTTTCCAGCCACCGCTTTGCCGGGAACAACCTGCTTATGTTGGTTATCTGAGTTCCCGCAGGACAGCAGGAAAAAGGCTGTCATCCCCATCAAAAAAATTTTTATAAAATTAAATTTGTGTGGCGTCTCCAACATTAAAAGCCCTCTCTATGTCTAAGCCAAAAAACTCCCCTAATCTATTATAACATTTCAAGCTCTTTGTGATATCGATATTTGTCACAGCGGCTTTAAGGGGCAAAACCCCATTGGGCCGGCAGCTGAAAGGCCCTATTCCCAACAGCCAGCAGCGGGCTCTCTTAGGAGGCCGACTCGGCGCATGGCTCACATAAGCCCCTTTGGAATAGCACACATCCCCTGTGTCGCCGGAGTAGATGCGAAACATTTTGTAATATAGCTCCCCGGCGCCCCAGTAAGCGGTCTCGCCATCCCGCACATCCACAACTCTTATGTCCTCCAGACGCAAAATAATAGCGTTGTCGTTATTTTCAAAAATAGCATAAAAGCTTCTATTTACTTTATCATTTTTATCCGGCTTCCATGAGGAGCCAAGCCACTTGTTGTATTTGTTTTCATTTTCCGTCCAGCCCGATGTGTATTTTTGAACCTTGATGCTGCGGCCATCCTCAAAAGAAATAGCCAGCGCCCCTTTATAGGTTTTTTTTGATTTGGCGTATCGGCTCATGCTCAAATACATGCGGGGGCACCGAAGATCAAAATTTTGCCTAACTCCCATGCGATAATCCTCTAAACTGGATATGTCAAATTTAAAAGAGGATATCTCTCCGTAGCGTTTAGACAAATCTCTGTATTGGGAGCGGGCGCATTTATCTCCCGGATCATCGGGCAAAGAGTTTCTTCTGGATGGCCTATCCTCAGAGCGGGGGGAATGAGCCGGCCCTGGGTCATAAAACCCGCTTTCTCCCTGTCCATAAGCTCCATTTTCGCCTCCCGGCTGGATTGGAATGGTTGTCCGGCCCGGGGCGCCTATGTTTTGTGTGGCGCATTGGTAGCCGCCAAGCACAAGAACGGCAAATGAGAGCAAAAAAAGAAGGCTGGCGGACAGCTGTCTATATATCATTTTTCTAATTTTAACCAAGATTTGGATAGAAATCAAATTTATTGGAAAACTCAAGCCTAAACGCTTTTATTATAGCGTTTTGGCGCATAAATAAAACTGTTTAAAATCAACGGCCCAGCTCCGGCCATCCGGCTATCCGCCTGAAATTCAGCCTAAAAAGCCAAGTTTATATGAATATTCCCACTTGAAATATCGCTGAGCTTTTGCGCTAAATTTTTTTAGGAATGAGAACAGGGATAAAGTCCAGCCCGCTTTTTTTAAGATTTTTTATGAATATGAGCTTTTGCGGAAATTATATATTTGACACCGCATTTGTAAAACCCTGAACGGTTTATGCACGGCAAAAGTTAAACAAAATCAATAATTTATATTATTAACTATCTGTTTTCTTAGTTTTATGCACGCTTTTTGCGCTAAATCATTAAAACCTCCTGTAAGCCTTACATTTAAAGGCCATCACAGGTTTTATGCGGCTTTAAGCATATAATTCCCGCTTTTGCGGGGTTATTTGACTCCTTATGAATTTGAGCTTAAATTAAGCCAACAAAGCGGACAATGACGGCCGGCGAGCTTTATTTTAGCGGAAAAGCCCCGGAATCTCGGCTATCCCCTGCGGGCCCGGTATTGGATCTTGGACAGGTTTTAATCAAAACAATATAAAAGATGAGCGGAATTGAAGAGTTAAAAGCGGATCTGAGGCAAAAATTTTCAGGCCAGGATTTTCCTTTTGAAAATCTGCTCCGGGCCGACATTCTTCGCCTTTCTCCGGAGCGGCTGACTCCTGTTCTGCAGCATTTTAAGGACACCGGACGATTTGATTTTTTAATGTGTGTCTCCGGCGCGCATTACCCGGAAAGGGATAAGCAGTTTGAAGTGTGTTATGAGCTTTTCTCCTCTAAAAGCCTCAGCCGCTTAAGAGTTAAAATTCCGGTTTCTGAAACAGAGCAAATCCCCACAGCCCAATTTATTTATCCCACAGCGGATTGGTTTGAAAGAGAAATTTATGACATGTATGGCTTGAGATTTAAAAATCACCCCAACATGAGGAGAATACTGACTCATCATCAGTTTAAGGGCTATCCTTTGAGAAAGGATTACCCGGCGGATTTGCAGCAGCATCTGTCTGAGCCTCTGGAGTTTTGCATGGACAATGAGCCGGACGGCTCATCCCCCAAAAATGAGGGCAAAGAGCTTATTCCCCTCAATATCGGCCCCTCTCATCCGGCCACGCATGGAACATTGAGGGTTATGGCTTTGATGGAGGGGGAAAAAATCCATCGCGCGAATGTGGAAATAGGCTACCTTCACCGCTGCTTTGAAAAAATGGCCGAAACGCATCCTTACAATCAAATTATTCCTTATACTGATCGTTTAAATTACTGCTCGGCCCCAATGAATAATGTGGGATACTGCCGGGCTGTGGAGGAAATGCTGGGAGTGGAGATTCCCCCAAAGGCTCAAGCCATGAGGATTATTCTCTGTGAGCTTTCCCGCATCATTGATCATACCATCTGCATAGGCTTGGCCGCTTTTGATCTAGGGGCTTGGACAGGCTTTTTTCACGCCTTCACCTATAGGGAGAAAGTCTACACCTTATTTGAAAAGCTTTGCGGCGCGCGCCTAACAGTCTCCATGACCCGAGTGGGCGGCATGGCTAATGAGCCGCCTCCCGGCTGGTTTAAGGATATTTTGCAATTTTGCAAAGAGATGCGAAAAGGCATTGAGGAGATCGACACCCTTTTGACAAAAAATAAAATTTGGATGAGCCGGAATCAAAATGTGGGGACATTAGACACAGAGCAGGCTATTTCCTGGGGATACACAGGCCCTTGTCTTCGCTCTACAGGCTTGAGTTTGGATTTAAGGAAGGCGGAGCCTTATTATGGCTATGAGACTTTGGACTTTGAGGTCCCTGTGGGATCTACAGGGGACGCCTATGACCGCTACCTTGTTCGTGTGGAGGAGATGAGGCAATCCGTCCGAATCATTGAGCAGGTTTGTGATAATGTTCCTCCTGGAGATTACACTATCCGGGATAAGGATATTGTTCTGCCGGAAAAAAAGGATGTTTATGGAAATATTGAGGGTTTGATGAATCATTTTATGCTGGTGATTCATGGCTTGCGGCCGCCTAAAGGGGAAGTTTACTCCGCGACAGAGGCGGCCAATGGAGAGCTGGGCTTTTATCTGGTGAGCGATGGGGGAGCTAAGCCCTACAGGCTAAAAGTCCGCCCGCCCTGTTTCGCCATTTACCAGTCTTTTCCCCATTGTATTCGCGGAGGGCTGGTGGCTGACGCTGTGACTCTGCTCGGAAGCATGAACATTATCGCCGGAGAGCTGGATCGCTAGCTTGAGTGTTAAAAACTCCTAAAATTACGCCGGCTTTATTTTATAAGTTGGACTGGCTCTTTTGGCCTAAATCCCATTATGATCTTCAATTTTCCATAAAGACAAATTTAGCCCCGTGAATAGGCCAAGAAAACTAGCTCTGTTTATTATGTTAAGCCTTTTTGATCCCCGCGCCCCGCGGGAAAGGATAATGGCCTATTGAGAGTTTTTTAGATGTTTCATAAAATTATAAGCATTTAAAAAGCTTTTCGACCCCCTAATTAAGCGGGCGCTTAAGGCCAATAAGCCAAGGATTTAAAAAGGTTTTTGGGTTTTTTGTCCACTAGAAAGGATGTTTTAATGAGAAGATACAGCAATGAGGAGAAGGCGGAGATTATTAGGGAGATTGAGGGGGTCGGCAATATCCGCGCCGTTTGCCGGAAGCGCGGCCTCTCCCGCACGATGGTCCATAATTGGCTGAAAAAAGAATTTCCAAAATTTGAAACTGAGCGGCTGTTTTTAAGAGGCTTGCGCTTATCAGACAGCGCCAGCTATCAAAAGCATTATGCCCATTGGGCTGTGGTCAGGCTCCTTCGCTCCACTGTCCCTTGGCCCTATCCTCCTAATGGCGCGAAAATTTTTATACAAAGCTGTGTCCTGCCTCATCAGGGAATAGATCGCTGGGTTTGGGGCATTTTTTTGAAAGAGAATTCAAAGGAGCTGATTGGCTGTGTGGATTTGCGAAGGAAAGGAAATCCCGACAACAGAGGCTATTGGCTGGCGCAACAGCATTGGGGAAAGGGCTTGATGACGGAGGCCGTTCAGCCAATTTTAGACTGCGCTTTTGAGAAATTGGGCTTTCAAAAAATGATATTTGCCAACGCTGTTCAAAACAAGGCCTCTCGAAGAATAAAAGAAAAAACCGGTTGCCGGTTTATTGGAGTCCGTCCGCAAAAATTTCTTGATCCTAAGCTTAAGGAAAGCGAGATATGGGAGCTTTCCCGTGATGACTGGCTCAAGTTTCGCCGGCAAAAAGCCGGATGTTAAGTATAAACAGCTGGCAAACAGACTGAACAAAAACGAGGCCGGCCCTAAAGCTTTGCAAACAGCTGGCAAACAGACTGAACAAAAAGTTTGACCTGCTAGAATGGCCGGGCGTATAATTCAGCCATAAAATGCCAACAGCTCCATCCTCTTCCGCTAAAAAATCTTTTTCCCTTTCCCAAGAGGGGATGGCTGTCATTAAAAAAGAGCTTAGCCGCTATGAGACTAAAAGATCCTGCCTCATCCCCTGTCTGTGGCAAATTCAAAAAGAAAAAGGATGGATTCCGCCGGAGGCGGTTCCTTGGCTCAGCCGGGAGACAGAAATCCCCGAATCTCAAATTTATGAGGTTTTGATGTTTTACACTATGTTTAATAAAAAGCCGGTGGGGAAATATCATGTGCAGGTTTGCGCCAATGTGTCCTGCGCTTTGCATGGCGGGCGGGAGCTTATTCAGGAGCTTTGCCGGGCTTTTGGGGTGAAAGAGGGCGAAGTGAGCGCCTGCGGGAATTGGACAGTCTCTAAGGCGGAGTGTCTGGGCGCCTGTGATGAGGCCCCGGTCATTCAGCTCAATCAAGAGTATATAGGGAAGATGAAAAAGGACCGGGCTTTGCCGCTTTTAAAATCCAAGCTCAATATCAGTTAAAGGCTTAGCTGTGGAACATAAACTTTTAACAGAGCATTATCATCGCGACAAATACAAAAGCCTGATCGGCTATAAGGAGAGGGGCGGCTATCAAACTCTAAAAAAAGCGCTGTCTAAAAAGCCGGAAAAAATTGTGGCTGAAGTAAAAGAGTCCGGCTTAAGGGGGCGGGGAGGCGCCGGATTTCCCACTGGGGTTAAATGGGGCTTTTTGCCAAATAACAAAGAGCCGCGCTATCTTCTCTGCAATGCGGATGAGGGGGAGCCGGGCACATTTAAGGATCGCATGATGATGGAGCGCGCCCCCCATCAACTGCTGGAGGGGATGCTGATCTCCGCTTACGCCATCCAGTCGCATAAATCTTATATTTACATTCGGGGGGAATACCACAAAGCTTATAACATTTTGCTGAAAGCTATGGAAGAGGCCCGTGAGGATGGCCTGATAGGGAAAAATATTTTAGGCTCAAAATTTTCCCATGAAATGGACATTTACCTGGGCGCCGGAGCTTATATTTGCGGGGAGGAGACCGGCCTGATCTCCTCTCTGGAGGGAAAGAAAGGCCAGCCCAAGCTCAAGCCCCCTTTTCCCGCGGTCAAGGGCTACTTAGACAAGCCGACCATTGTAAATAATGTGGAGACTTTAGCGGCTGTTGTGCCCATTATTCGCGACGGGGCTAAAGCCTACAGGGCCATTGGGACGGAGCGCTCTCCCGGAACAAAAATTTTTTCCTTAAGCGGAGATGTTTTAAAGCCCGGAAATTATGAGCTGGCTCTGGGCTATTCTTTAACGGATTTGATTTATAGCTTAGGGGGAGGGTTTCGGCCGGGCCGGTTTTTGAAAGCGGTCATTCCCGGCGGCTCTTCTGTCCCGGTTTTAACAGCCGATGAGGCTAAAAGCGCTAAGCTGGATTATGAATCCCTGAATGAGATGGGAACTTTTTTAGGATCCGGGGGGGTGATCGTTTTGGATAACTCCCGCGATATGATGGACATTTTATCCATCATATTGGATTTTTACCGCCATGAATCCTGCGGGCAATGCTCGCCCTGCCGGGAGGGAACGGGCTGGCTTTCCAAAATTTTAAAAAAAGTCTGCCGGGGGGAAGGCTCTATGGGAGACTGGAGCTTAATTCAAAAAATTTCCGAAAATATGATGGGCCGGACAATATGCGCCTTATCAGACGCCGCGGCTATGCCGGCTATCAGTTTTGTCACAAAATTTCGTGAGGAGTTTGAGAAAAATATATATGGAGAAAATGTCTCACCCTCCTCCGCCTCAAAGGGACTGCTCAACAGATTGTAAGCGCTCCACTGCTGAGGCTTATGGCTGGAGGAATATATAAAGAGCATAAACAAAGCGAGCTTAAAATAGCCATCCCATAGGCTAAAGCTTATGGCTAAAGGAATATATAAAGAGCCGGTTTGTGAGTAAATGCTTTTTATTGAACGGGCCGAATCCAAGCTCTCGGCCCATCCGCTTGGCTTTATGGCTCTCTTTTTGCAAAGCTTATGTGGCTGTTGTTTATAAAGGGCGCTGGAGGGAAGGGGCGGAAGGATCAAACCCGATAAACAAAGGAATACGCTCGCAGAGTTTATCAATAGCGCTGAAGAAAAGAGGCTGAAGGAGCAAACTCCGGCGGGATCGCGCTCAGGGAAAGATGGGCAAAAAGCCATTTTGAAAAAAGATAAATAAGCGGGGGGAATGAAAAGCTTGAACAAAAAGGGCTGTGGCTGTATAAGAGAGAGGAAAGCCGGATAGCATCGGACACAAGAGGGCCCGGTCGCTGTGGCTGTATAAGAGAGAGGAAAGAGCTATGCCTAAAACTTTAACCTGTCAAATCAACGGCCAGCCTGTCCAAGTCTCTGAGGGGACAACAGTCATTGAGGCTTTTAAAAAGCTCGATCAGGATATATGCCACTATTGCTGGCATCCCGGCTTGAGTGTGGCTGGGGTGTGCAGGCTTTGTCTGGTTGAGATTGAGGGAAACCCTAAACTTCAAATTGCCTGCAACACTAAAGCTCAGGAGGGCATGCTAATCTCCAATCAATCCAAAACAGTCAAAGAGGCGGTTCGCTGGGGGCTGGAGTATCACTTGATCAATCATCCGCTGGACTGCCCGATCTGTGATCAGGCGGGGGAGTGCGCTTTGCAGGATCAATATATGAAGTTTGGCTCTTATGACTCCTCTATGGCGGAAGCCAAAGTCAAAAAGCGAAAAGTGGTGGATTTAGGCTCAAAAATTGTGCTGGACACAGAGCGGTGCATTTTGTGCTCCCGATGTGTTCGCTTTACAGAGGAGGTCACCAAGACTTGTGAGCTGGGCATTTTTAACAGAGGGGATCACAGTGAAATTGGCGTTTTTAAAGACAAGCCTTTGGATAACGATTACGCTGTCAATACAGTGGATATATGTCCGGTGGGGGCTTTAACCTCTAAGGATTTTCGCTTTCAGCAAAGGGTTTGGTATCTTAAGACAGCGGATTCTATCTGCACAGGCTGCTCCACAGGCTGTAATATCTATGTGGATTATAATGAGGAGGGGCTGTGGCGCTTTCGCCCCCGCTTTAATAAAAAAGTGAATGGGCATTGGATGTGCGACAAGGGGCGCGGGCTTTATAGAAACACAAACAGAAAAGCGCGCCTGCGCACGGCTTTGCGGGGGCAAGGCTCCGGCTGGAAAAGCCTCACAGTCATTGAGGCTTTGGCGCAAATTAAGCAGATGGCGGAAAAAGAGCTTCCAGCCTTTGTTTTAACCGGTCAATACACTAATGAAGAGTATGAATCTCTTTTGGATCATTTTTCAAAAAGCCGGTTTTACCATTGGATAAACAATGAGAAAGCTTTTAAGGATTTTGACAAGCTGTTGCTTAGAGGGGATAGAAACCCTAACACTCAGGGCTTAAAAAAAGCCTTTCCAAAAATAAAGCCGTTTAAAGACTTTGAGAAAAATGTCAAAAATATAAAACTGCTTTTTGTTTTAGGCCCGGAAAATCTTGATTTTTATCCTGACATGAGGGAGAAAGCGGAAATTTTTTCCCATTGCGGGCAGTTGGTGTGGATGGGGCTGGCTGAAAATAAATTTTTAACTCCCGGAAAAAATGTCTTTCAGATCCCCATGAAATCTTTTTTTGAGAAGGATGGATCCTACACAAACCATCAAAATCTCCAGCAAAGAGTCAAAAAAACGCAAATTGTAAATTTTCAGGCTGTGTCTGTTCAAGACTGTATCCAATTTTTTAAAGGGGATTTTGAGGAAGGCCGGCGGGAACAAGCTTATTTTAAGCAAAATCAATTCTTAAACAATGCGGAAAAAGTTTGGTGAAGAGGGGCAAGGATCTCATTATTTAGACTTAGCCGCGCTGAACATTTCATATAGGCTGTTTCTTCAGGCGGCCCCGCGCTTTCTTTTCAGCCGATAAAACATCTAACTTTTCACATACACTCTTCGCCTTTTTCCCCTATTTTATCCCTATATAATTGAAATTTCCAACTCTTGCTTGCCGAAATAAAGAGCCTATCAATATAGGCTATTTTTTCAGGCGGCCCCGCGCTTTCTTTTCAGCCGATAAAACGCCTAACCCTGTCATCAAACATTTTGTATACACTATTCGCATCTTCTTCTCTTTTATCAATACAGAAGTGAGCTGGCTGTTAACTTTGTCCCATAAGCGCAAATTATTCATCCATTTTTCAATCTTAACATTGTCGCCAGAGGCTGCTTCCTCCCAAAGCTTGCCGGAAAGAATTTTATTTTCCTCTTTTTTTAGCGCCTCCAGCGCCTTCTCTCGGGCTTTCCTATAGAGAAAAAAAGATCGCTTTTTATCCTTACAGCCTTCAGCCAGCTTTTTTGGCGAGGCGAGGGGAGCCTGCTCTCCCGATTTGAAGCCACTTTGCTTGGGTTGAGCGAGCGCGGCGGGAGCTAAAATTAAGAGCAACACGCTAAATAAACTTTTTTTCATAAAGTCCTCCTTTGTTTTGCCTTGATTTTCGGGGGGGGGGGGGGGTAATTGTCAAGCGCTTATTTGGTTTTTTTAATGCGGAGCGCCCATGAGGCTGGCTTTTCTTTTAGACGCCAGCCAGCGGAGACTATATAAGAAAATTTAAGTTTTCTTTTCCTTTTGATTGAAATATAATAAAAAAACAATCTAACTAACCATAGGAGTAAATATGCAAAAAATTATCTCAAGGCTTTTCTCTGCCTTAACCAAAGAGAAAAAGATCGGCCTTATCGGAATCTTAGCCGCTGTGGCTGTCCTATTCAGCCAAAGCGCTTTTGCCCATCCCGATCCTATCCCGCGCCCCCCCGATTACTATTCTGGTGTGAGAGACAGCTTAACAGACAAAAAGGATTGCGCTGATCTGTATAGAGTTCATTATGTTGACAAAAATGGAGCTAGGGCGCTTACAAAATCTTATTATATTGCCTGTAAGCAAAGACTTATTGCTCTAGCTAAAATTGAAAAAGAGATTGGGGAGCAACCGGAGGCTCAATACTGGTTAGGCTATTTTTATGAAAAGGGACTGGGTATGGAGCAAAACCTTGTGTTGGCTCAAACATGGTATAAGCGGGCGGCAGATCAAGGCCATGCTAAAGCTTTATACCGCCTCCAGTTGTCTGAACTTTGAGCGGCAATCACGGTTCAAAAGCTTAGAGTGAGGCCGCGACTGGGAGTCCATTCAGCCGGCAGTTTCCGCCGGGAATTAAAGAGCAAGCCAGAGCCAGCCGATAAAAAAAGCGGAGCGCCCATGAGGCTGGCTTTTCTTTTTTAGCTTTTATCTTAATCTTGAGGCGACTCCTGATAAACAAATCTCTAAAGCTCAATCGCCGGAGAGTTTAGATATTATGCCGCTGGCCACACAAGCAATCATAAAGAGCAAAGCGCAAGGCAAAGACACACAAGCGCAAAAAGCATAAAACAAAAACATAAGGCGGCTTACCTGTGGTTTAAACACGCGGCAGAGAATGGCAATCTTTTTGCTCAATCCAGTTTAGACAAACTCAATAAGCTTAATAATAAAGAGCGCTAAGCTCAGGCTTATGCCCGGCGGAAACAGCTGGCCAGCCGGAGAGATAAAAGAATCGGGCAATGCTCTGCCCTTAAGCTCTGTCTTTTAAATGGAATAAGCCTCTTTATCATTATAAAAATTTGCTATTGCATGGCCGGTTTGATAAAATAAAGCTTTATGTCCAGCAAACTAAAAAAGCTTAATCGGCAGTCAATTTACCCCCCCCCGATTTTTTCCAAGAAAACTATCCATTTTTCGAGGACCCACTCTCCCCAAAACCCCATTACATGCCGGGTTTAGCCTCATTGAAGTTTTAATAACAGCCACTATCGGCTTAATACTTGGCGCCGGAGTTTTAAAGCTAAGCCAGATCGCTATTGAAAATACTCATATCCTCAAAACAATCTTTGCGGAGCAAAGCCTTGAAAAAGCAGTCAGTGACGCTTTAACAGATCAAACTCATTGCAAAGATATTTTAGGGCCTTTTCATTCAAAAACAGACCGGCCTATTTCCGTCACTAATGATTCTGCTAAAACCTATAAATATGGAGTAAAGATCGGAGAGTTTGAGCCCGGCCTGATTGACATTCAAGCAATAAAATTAGACCCGCCTAACCCCCTGGACTCTGCTAACACAGAAGCTGATTATATCGTTTATTTTAAAAAGCCCCGACTGGGCAAATATGCGACTCTAGGCGGCGATACATGCTCCGCCTCTGATCAAGACGGCTGTTATTTTGTTAAATGCACAATGGATTATTTTTGCTCCGATAATGCTTGCGGCGGGACAAGCGATCAATGCCGGCTTAAAACCTGTGAGGGAAATACTCAAGCTCCCGGAGTCGCAAATAAAAAGTGTAAGGCTGGCAAAGTTTTAATCGGGTTTAATTCCGCCGGCCAAACTATTTGCTGTAGACCCGGAGAGCAATGGGATGAGACAAGCTCCCCGCCACAGTGTAAATGCCCGACTGGGAAAACATGGAATGGGTTTAAATGCGCCTGCCCGCAAGATCACAGAGAAAAGCTAGATGGCAGTTGTGTTGAAGCTTGCAAAAGCTCTGGAGTGATCAAGAGAGTATGGACTGGGTTTTCTTGTATTTGCCCTTTTACCACTATAAGCGGGACAAATTGGAGGTGTGAATGTCCAAGGTCAAGGGCTGTCTATAACTTAGGGGATATAGTCCATCCTTATTGGGATACTGATCATCAAAGATGTCAATGCCCGCAAAACAATGTCAGGAAATACTTTAATGGAATGAGATGCACGACTTGTCCTCATGGACAACACAGGATAGGGGACAGCGACACGCTTGGAGAGGCGCCGGATCCTGAAGCCTGTAAAGTGTATAGATCCGGCTGGAGAGATCCGTCCCCTGGCCATTATATAAATTGCGGGAGCAGTTATACTGATCCTGATCATGATGGAGATGGTTTAGGGGACGATTTTGACAGATATGATCCAGAAACAAAGAGCTGTTGGTCAAATCCGTTGTTTAAAAAGTGAATATGGCCTAGCGCAGTTATGTCCCGATTGAGGACGGGATAGCCGGGCAAGGCTCAGCTGAATTGAGGCCCGCGGCTGGGAGTCCATTCAGCCGGCAGTTTCCGCCGGGAATTAAAGCGCCAGCTAGAGCCAGCCGATAAAAAAAGCGGAGCGCCCATGAGGCTGGCTTTTCTTTTTTTGCTGTTTATCTTTTGTCTTAGTCTTGAGGCGACTTCTGATCAGCAAATACCTAAAGCTCAATCGCCGGAGAGTTTAGATATTATGCCGCTGGCCACACAAGCAATCATAAAGAGCAAAGCGGAAGGCGGAGACTCACAGGCTCAATACAACTTAGGCAACATTTATGCGTATGGCAACCGGATCATGAAACCATACCATAAGGAGGCTTTCAAGTGGCTTAAGCTGGCGGCGGGGCAAAGACATGCGGACGCTCAATACCAGCTGGGCAAGATGTATGAGATTGTTAGGGAAAACGATATAGAGGTGATCAAGTGGTATAGGCTGGCGGCAGAGAATGGGCATGCGGACGCTCTAGCCGAGTTAGGCGACTTTTATAGAAAGGGCCAGGGCGTGAATAAAAACCTTGAAACAGCGATCAGGTGGTATAGGCTGGTGGCGGGGAAAGGGGACTATTACGCTCAACGCAGGCTAAGAGCCTTACAAAAAACAACTAAACCAGCGCTTTGAGGATGATGGAATAAGGCTTTTTTAAAAAAGCTTGACTTTTTCTTTTAAGAGGCGGTATTATTTTAGGCGGTTATGCAAATAATGATAGGCATTGCGATCTTACAAGTCTCATTAACAGCCCTTGTTATTGCGGCAGTTTCAGTTTTTTTATTCTGGGCTAATGGGCGCTTTAAAAAGCTTGAGGATGGCCAAGCCAAGCTTGAGAATGGCCAGGCGGAGCTTAAAAAAGACATTGCGGATATAAAAGAATCCCTCAAAGCCATCCAAGCTAAAACATAAATAAGCCCCTTATTTTTTGGCTTTCCATCTAATCGACTCCCGCTCCTCTGTCTATGGGCCTTGGCGGATATTATGGCTGTCCACACGGCTTGGATCGTCCTCGAAAAATGGACAGCTCACTTGAAATAGCCCTGTTCATAAATCAATGGGCTTTTAATGGTTAGTTTTTTTAAAGCGGAGAGCCTTTGCGGCATCTTGTGAGTGAATGCCGCATTCATTTAGTTTCCGGTTTTTTTAAAGCGAAGCAGTTGAGATAATATTGAAACTCCCTTATGCTTTCCCTTATATCCTCCAAGGCGCGGTGTCTGTTGGATTTTTGAAACAAAAACCCCTCCCTTTCAAAAAACAGCTTCCAGGCTGTGATATCCAGCATCCTATAATAGAGCTTTTTGTCTAACCGAGGCATGTGCCGCCGGACAAAATTGCGATCCTGATAAACACAATTCCCCGCCAAAACAATTTTTTCCTCCGGATGAAAATGAGTCTCCAGCAAACTTAAAAAATCCCGCTCCACAGCCGCTAAAGATTTTCCCTGAGGCACCAAATCATACAGACCTGATTTGCGATGGCATTTTTGATTCCATGAATCCATGCCTAATAAATGCTTTTGATCCTGTTTAACAACATTTTGATAAACATCCAGCTCTTTAAAATTTTTGTCTGTCACAATGCCCGCGGCCTCAATGATGACATCTGTTTCCGGGCAAAGCCCTGTCATTTCTAAATCCAGCCAGAGGATTTTATCCATTTTAAACGGCTGGCTTGTTTTTCCCATCTCTTTTGTGTCCATAATTTCCCTTGAATTACACGGCTTAGCCAAAAAAGCTGTTTAACAACTGGAATGCGCATGGCTGTTTTGCCAAGCCTATTGTCTCTTTTCCGCTAAATCCAACAGCTGGGATTTGCATAGATCTGTTTGGCCTTCAGTTTTTTTCTCCCCAAAGCATCGCTCTGATTTGATATGGCATAGCTTTTCGCCTTGATTTTTACACAATTCAGATCGGCATAAAAATCTTTACTGGGGGAAAAGCTTGGCCACCCAAAGCCTCTCTCCAGTCAAGCTAAATCCTATAGCCTCAGCTCCGCTGGCTATAGCCTCAAAAAAGAGCTTCACATCATGCAGGCTTTCCTGATAATAGTCCGTCCCATAAAGAGAGCTTTCCAAAGCCTCTATAACACTCAAAAGATCAACTGTCGTCACAACCTTGGGAAGCCTTTTTATGTCCATATTTGAGCAGACAGCCGGAGAAAACCCAATAAACTCATCCGTTAAAAGAATTTTTTTGCCGTTTGTAAAGTTCACCTGCAAAAAAACCTCTCCGCCGACGTCTTTTCTCCTTAAAACCCGATCAACATCTGATTCATAAAATGAGAGAGTCTTATTATCATGGCTTTGAAGGAGTGTGATCTTCTCATCCTCATCAACCGCTAATAAAGACAGGTTTTTAGGAGAGGACAAAAAATCCTCTATAACGCTTTTTGGCGTGTCTTTGGGAATAGGAAATGAGGGATTTGTTTTTTCTTCTTTCACAAGCAGGTTTCCTTTGCCTTTAAAAAATCAACTGCTCCACAGCCACAAATTTTATCGTCTATTTATTTGCAAAACTTAAGCCCATTTTTTACTAAAAATAGCGCTATTTTTCGCTGTATGAGCTGTTAACTGCGGTTTGACACGCTTTTTTTAAAAAAAAGCCTCCGCGCTTTGAGGCTGTGTTCCCCGACAAATTTTTGATGGGCCTTTGGACAGCCGGCCTAAACTGCTTCATGGCGAGGGCCTTCAAGCCCTTAGGCTGGAGGGCTTTGAAAAAATATTTTATTATATATAAGCTAGAGTTTATGGGGGAGGCTTTGCCGGCGGATGAAAAGCTCCCCGCTGATAAGCTCAAGGGAGCCAAATGGCAAAAACAACACCTTAAAAGGATTATTTTGAAGCTCATTTTTAAAAACCCATTTTTCTATAGCCTTGTTGTGATTTTAGCAGGATTGTCATGCAAGAATCCCGATTTTTGGGGAGATGATGACAGCTCCGCTCCCGCTGGCGGCTTAACCGCCTCTTCTGAGGCCTGCCAATTCTATAAAGCGCAATCCTTAATCATCAACTGCCATGAGCGGCGCGGTTTTTTCAAAGCAAAAATCAAGCAGCAAAAAGACACCATAGCTGTTTTATGCGCGAAAAAGGCCTTTGCCTCTGTTTGGGGAGCGAATGTCCATCCATCCCCTCAAACATACAGCGGAGCGCCGGCGGAGAGCGCAAATTTTAACTGGTGGTTTGTGTGGGGAAATCTGCAGGCGGGATCTCCTCCCTCTTCGCCTGGCCCTGTGGAGGGGAAGTATTTGCGCCTTTTAAATCAATTTAAAAGCTCTTTGGACACCGGCCGGATGAATTCCTGCCTGGGGGGGAATTACCCTTTTGATGGCCCCACCATTATTAAAACAAGCTTTAATATGATGAATCTGGACATGCTTGAGCCAAAGGTTTTTACAAAATGCTATAAGGAGCAGTTGGAGCTTTACAGGGCAAAAAACTCCTGCCAGCCCCTCTTAATATAAAAAGCCTAATAATGGCGGGAGAGCTTAGGGCCGCTCAACAGATTTTAACAAGTGAAATCTAAAAAATCCCATGATTTTTTTATGAATTCAGCTCTGGAAGAGGCGGAAAAAGCTTTTCATTCAGAGGAAGTCCCTGTGGGAGCTGTTATCACAAAAAACGGCAAAATATTGAGCCGGGCGCGAAATCTCAGAGAGGCGAATAACAATCCTTTAGGCCATGCGGAGCTTTTGGCCATCAAAATCGCCGCGGAAAAGCTCAGCTCCTGGCGATTAGAAGGCTGCAGCCTCTACGCCAGCCTGGAGCCTTGTCTGATGTGCTTAGGCGCCTGTCTTCAATCCCGCATTTCCCATTTAATTTACGCCTGCCCTGACCCTAAAGAAGGGTTTTCCTCCCGCTATAATTTAGACAAACAAAATTCTTGGAGGCATAAAATAAAAATCAGCCGCGGGATTGGCTCCGATAAAAGCTCCCGGCTGTTAAAAAAGTTTTTCAAAAATTTAAGAGTCTGACATTTGAGGCTGAATTTGAAGTTTTGGCAAAACATTAAGCTCCGCATGAAACACGCTTTTTCCGGATGGCTTTCAGCTGGCTCCCGGCCCATTTCCATATTCTCCAAACAGGCGCCAGCCGGACGGGGCTAAAAAGCTCTCCCCCTGAAAAATGAAGTTATAGGCAAGCGCTCAGCTTAATATTTTGCTGATCAAGCTCTAAAAACCTCGGAAATAAACTTTAAATCCCATCGGCATAAAAAATTAAAACGGGCGGAGGGCAAGCCAAAAAAATTACAAGCGGAGCGCTTCTTATTCTTGGCCTGACTCAAGGCCTGATTGAAGCGCTGGCTATTTCAGGCTGTGAATAATCACTCAGCTTAAAAAATTATGCGTTTTTAGATCCGGCCAGTATAATTGAGGTTTCTGAGTATAATGGCCGGGCTTTAAAAAAACCTCATTATGAGACAAATATGAGAGCCATCCGCATCGGTCATAATGCCAAACTTAAAAAAACCTCATTATGAGACAAACAATCGCTTTTTGGACAAAACATTGGCTCTCAAAAAATAAAATTTCATTTTATTTTGCGGAGCGGGCGGAAAGCAGCAATGACTTGGCGAAAGATCAGGCTTTTAAAGGCGCAAACAGCCCCACAGCCTTTTTGACAGCGAAACAGAGCCGGGGCCGGGGCCAGGCGGGCAAAAAATGGGAAGACAGCGACTTAATGATTTCTTTTCTCTGGGAGGAAAATTTGAAAAAAATCACGGAAAAGAGCCAGTTGGATTTTGCTCTGGATTTGCAAAAAGCCTTAAAAGCGGTTTGGCCAGATCTCCCTTTGCGGGTTAAAGCCCCCAATGATCTTTATCTGGGCCGGGGGAAAGCGGGGGGCATCCTTCTGGAGGCTTTAAGCCAAGGCTCCAAAAAAGCTCTGATTGCGGGGCTGGGCCTCAATGTGTTTTCCTCTCCGGAGCATGCAAAGGCCGCTTGTCTGGCGGAGCAGGCTCAAGATATTGCCCCCGGCCAATGGGAGTCTTTTTTAGGGCGCCTGCTCTCCCTTTGGTCAGAAAGGGCTTGTTATCAAACCGGTTAATTTTTAAATTCATGTTTTTGGGATTGGCCGACACCCGCGTAGACGGCGGTTATCAAATCAGCTAATTTTTAAATTCATGTTTTTAGGAGCTTAGCCGGCGCGCGGGAGTGATTTTTGCCCGGCGGATAAAAGCTTGCAAAATATCAAAGGATTAAGCTTAAAAAAATAAAAATAGGAATTTTTAAATTCCATCAGTATAATTTTCCAATGCAGGATTTTCTTCTTTTAACTCTGGGGCTGGGCTTTTTAATTTTAGGCAGTCATTTGCTGGTCAGCTCCTTAAAATCCATTTCCCTTTATTTTCAATTAACGCCTCTATTTTTAAGCATTGTGGTTTTAGGCTTTGTCTCCTCTTCCCCGGAATGGCTCGTGACAATCACCGCCTCCTTTAAAGAGCTTCCTGACGCGGCTTTAGGGAATATCCTCGGCTCTAATGTGATCAATATTCTTTTAGTTTTAGCTTTAACAGGGCTATTTTACAGCTTTCCCCGAGACCGGCAAATTATTCGGTGGGATATGCCGGCTTTAATACTGGGAGCGGCGCTCTTAGGCCTCTGCTCCATCAACCAAAAAATTGACCGGCTGGAGGGCTGTCTCCTGCTGGGAGTGTTTGTTTTATATCTCGCCCTTTTGCTCCAAAAAAGGAAATCCGCCCCGCCTAAAGAGGCTTTTGAGGCCACAGATTTCTCCCTTTTTAAAGCGCTGAGGGATTTAGCTTTTGGCTTTGCGGTTTTATTTGCCGGATCCTCTTTAGCTGTCGACTCCTCTTTGAGCATCGCTCAAGCTTTGTCTTTATCGGAGAGATTTGCCGGAGTGTTTATTTTGTCTTTAAGCACCAGCCTGCCGGAGCTGGCCACTTCCCTGCAGGCGGCTTTTAAAAAAGAAGAGGGCATGGCTTTGGGAAATATTATCGGCTCCAACCTGTTCAACACTGTGTTTATATTAGGCTCCGCCGGCGCTATAAGCCCCATTTATTTTTCAGCGCCCCTTTACTATGATTATTTTTTCATGCTGGCTGTGACATTGATTTTATATATCGCCCTTTTGATTTTTAAAAACATTCCCAAAGCTGTTTTTGGCGCTTTTATTGTCACCTATTTTATCTACATTTCTTTTGTCTCCGGCGCTTTTTAACGCTGTATTCCATAAATTTTCATAAGTTGGACTGACTCTCTTGGCCTAAATCCCATTATGAATTTTCCAGAGGCCAAGCTTATTTTTATCGGGACGGGCATCCTGCCCTTGAGCCTGCCGGCGCCATCCGGGGCGCGGGAGCCCTCAAAAATAAGCTTGGATTCTGGAAAAAAAACAGCTTTAGCCTCGTGACTAGGTTAAGCTCAGGTTAAATTTTTTAAACGGGGCGGGAGGCTTTAAAAAATATAAAACTTCCTTTTTAAACAATGTAAGCTTGAGATGTGGAACGCGGGCGGGAAAAACAGGCGCCTCCCAATGGCTTAAAAATTTTAGTTGTGGATGATGAGGCTTTAATCCGGCGCTCCATTCAGCTGGCGGGAGAGGCGCGCGGCCATATCGTCCAAACGGCCCGTGATGGCTGGTCCGCTTTGTCCCTTTGGGCGGACTTCAATCCAGACTTGGCTTTTATAGATATTTTAATGCCCAAAATGGACGGGCGGGAGCTGTTGAGGAAAATTCCAGAAAGCTCAAAGGCAAAAACAGTCATTATCTCCGCTCATGATGAGATCAATGAAAAAGACATTCAGCAAATGGGAGCTGATCTTTTTATAAAAAAGCCTTTTTCTGATATTTTTCTGTTGATCGATCAAGCTGAAAAGCTTATCAAAGGTAAAAACATATAAAATAGCCAAATGAGAATTATCAGCGGAGCCTTAAAAGGAAGAAAACTCAGCTTAGGGAAAACAACAGGGCCGGCGCGGCCCATGACCGACAGGGTTAAAGAGACTGTTTTTAATGTGCTGGCGCCTTATTTTTTTGAAAATTGCCTCTTTTTAGATCTATTCTCCGGCACAGGGAATCTGGCTTTTGAAGCCTTATCCAGAGGCGCCCGCCAGGCTCACGCTGTGGAAAAAAGCCCTCTCTGCGCCAAAATAATAAAAAACAACTCTCAACTGCTGGGCCTGGCTAAAAAATTGATCCTCCATAAAAAAAATGTGTTTTCCTTTTTAAATCAAGCCTCTAAAGATCTGGGCGGGCGGGCCTGGGAAATAAAGCCTTTTGACATTATTACAGCAGGCCCTCCTTTCGCCATTCAGGCGGGAGACAGGATTATGGAGGGCCTGCAAAACAGCTTTTTAACCGCAAAAGGGGCTGTGGCTGTTATTGAGACTGCCAGCGGGGAAAATTTAAAAACCGATTATTTTAACTGTTATCTCTTCTCTAAAAAAACATTTGGTGATAAAAAAGTATGGTTTTATGAGTTTAAGCGGCAAAAGAAATGAGCACGGGCTTTATCCCGGAAGTTTTGATCCCATCACCTGCGCGCATGTTGATATGGCCCGCCGCTTCGCTCTTTTATTTGAAAAGGTGACTCTGCTGGTGGCCTCCTCCATTCATAAAAAATACTGGTTTTCCCTGGAGGAGAGAGCGCTGATGGCTCAGGAGGCCATGAGGGGGCTTTCCAATGTTCAGGTGGATAAATATGAGGGCTTGACAGCAAATTATTTAAAAAAACATAACATCTCTATCGTCTTAAGAGGCGTTCGCTCTGTCACGGATTTTCCTTATGAGAGGGATCTGGCGCTCAATAATAAAAAAATATTTCCGGAAATGGAGACTCTTTTTCTTTTTTCAGAGACCGGGACCGAGGGGATCAGCGCAAAATGGATCAAAGAGATCGCCTTTCATAAAGGGGATTTAAAAGGCTTAGTTCCCCCTTTGGCGCAAGAAAAAATTCAACAGAGGATTTTAAAGGGAGGAAGTTTATGAAAACAGCTAAACGAGTTCAGGGCTTACAGCCCTCTGTGGGCTTTGAGCTTTTAAAATGGAGCAACGACCTCAAAAACAAAGGCGAGGATATTGTGAGTTTAGCCATTGGGGAAATGGCCTGGAAGACTTACAAGCCCATTCGGGAGGCCGCTAAAAAAGCTATAGAGGATGGCCATACAAAATACGCCCAGTCAGAGGGGCTGGCTGTTTTAAGAAAAAAGTTAAGCGCGCAGGCCAGCCGTCAATTTGGCTTGCCCCTCTCCGCTGAAAATGTGTTTGTCGGAAACGGCTGTAAATCTGTTCTGTTTGGCATTTTTCAAACCCTGTGTGAATCAGGAGATGAGGTTTTGCTTCCGGCGCCTTATTGGATGAGCTATCCTCCGGTCATTGGATTGAGCGGGGCGGAGGCTAAAATTTTTCCAACAAAAGAGGAGAATGGATTTAAAATCACAGCGAAAGAGCTGGAGCAAAACATTTCTGAGAAAACTAAAATCTTTTTGCTCAATTCCCCAAACAACCCCACAAGCTCTGTCTATTCTGAGGAGGAGCTTAAATCTCTTGGGGAGGTTTTAAAAGGCTTTCCTCATGTAATTACAGTCATTGACGCCATTTATGACCGCATTGTGTTTTCCGGCAAATACGCCCCTCACCTCCTTTCTGTCTGCCCGGATTTAAAAAACCAAATTTTGGCTTTAAATGGGGCGTCTAAAAACTATTTGATGACAGGCTGGAGGCTGGGATGGCTAGTCGGATCAAAAGAGTTTATAAAAATCATATCCATCTTTCAAAGCCAAACTTTAAGCTGCGCCAACACAATTGCCCAAAAAGCTTTTGCGGACGCTTTTGAGCTGTGCGAGGGGGACATCCGGCGGATGGTTGAGGAGCTGAGGCATATTAGAGATATGTTAACGGAGGGCTTGAGGCAAATTCCCGGGCTTAAAGTTTTTCCATCGGAAGGGGCTTTTTACCTTTGGGCGGGAGCGCAAAATTTTTTTGGGAAAAAGCATAAAGGGAAAACCCTCAACAGCTCCAAAGATATAATGGAGCAATTGTTGATGGACCAAAAGCTTCTCTGCATTTGCGGCGAGGAGTTTGGCCTGCCCGGCTATTTGAGGCTCAGCTATGTTGTTTCTGAAAAAGATATAAAAAAAGCCATTTCCCGCTTTCAAAACTTTTTCTCCAGCTTGACATAAAGCGTTAATGGTTTCTTTTATTCGATAAATTCCTCATAATGCGGTTAAACGCTTAAAAAGGCCGGCCGTGGAATATATTATCTTTCTTTTAACCATACAGCTTCCTTTTCTCTATTTTATCTGGAAAATTGTCCAAAAGAGCGGCTTTGAAACCAGAAAAAACATAAGAAGCTTAAAAAAACACAATGAGCATATCGCCGGTTTTATGGACACTTTAAGAGTGTCTATTGAAAAAATATCCGAAGATGTTTATGGGAGCGGAAAAGTAAATTCCAAAATGTTTCAGCTGGAAAAAGACATCAAGGAGCTGAAAGTGAATTTTCGCCAAATGGAGATATACACCGGCTTAAGCGCAAATAACGAAAGTTTGGAGTCCTCTCTTCCCGGCTTAAAAGAAAAAGATTTCGTCTGATTTTTCGCGCTCCAGCTCTTCAAAATTTCAAATCACGTCCGGGCTTTTCAAAATATCTCTAACCTATATCAGCCCCGGCAAGCGCTTTCAGCCAAGAGGTGTTTATCCTAACTTCCGCATTTTGGTTTGAAAAGCTCAATAAATACAGGGGTTACAGGAATCATGGGGGGCGCTGCATGCCTATCTAAAAGTCCTGTTTAGCTGAGAATATCCTTAAATGATCCAAAAGAATAAGGATCTCTATTAAAGCTTAGAGGCTCCCCTTGTATCAAATTATATATTGTGGAAAAACAGCCCATAACAGTTGTTTTGCCTGTGCTGTTCTCTCCGGTTAAAAAAGTTAAAGGGCGGATTTTAAATTTTTGCTCGCCGGAAAAACACCGGACATTTTTAATCACGAGCGTGAAATTTCGATCTCTCTTTTCAGCCATATTTTAAAAGCTTATGCTTTGGAAGCAAAAAAACAATCTCAAAGGTTTCTGAACTGCCATACGACTCTGTAGAATTATGCCAATGGGAGCAAATGGGAGCAAATGGGAGCAAATGGGAGCAAATGGGAGCAAATGGGAGCAAATGGGAGCAAAAGAGCTTATCCAGCCTCTGGTCATTTTATAGAGCGGGCCGAAAAGAATTTCTCTTTAAAGAGGGCGCTGTTTATTTTTGCTCATCATCTCCATAAAGGGCTTAAAAAGATCTATGGGCAGAGGGAAAATAATGGTTTGCTTGCCCTCCCCTGTCACTTCCTGCAGAGCTTGAAGATAGGCTAACTGCAAAGCTGAGGGGCTTTGGGAAATAATCTGAGAGGCCTCCTTTAGCTTTTCCGCCCTTTGAAATTCCCCTTCCGCGCTAATCACTTTAGCCCGCCTTTCCCGCTCCGCCTCCGCCTGGCGGGCCATAGCTCTTTGCATCTCCTGCGGGAGATCAATGTGCTTAACCTCCACAACAGAGACTTTAATCCCCCAAGGCTCTGTGGCCTTATCCAATATATCCTGCAAAGTGTGGTTGATTTTGTCCCGGCTGGAAAGAAGATCATCCATTTCATATTGGCCTAAAACAGATCGAAGGGTGGTTTGAGCCAGCTGGCTGGTGGCAAAATAAAAGTCCTCCACTTGAGTGACCGCTTTTTCCGCCTCAACAACGCGAAAATAAATGACCGCATTGACTTTCATGCTGACATTGTCCCGTGTGATCACATCTTGAGGCTTAATGTCCATTGTGACAGTCCGTGTGTCCACGCGGATCAGCCGCTCCACTCCGGGAATCAGAAAAATCAAGCCTGGGCCTCTCACTCCGACAGAGCGGCCAAATCTTAAAACAACCCCTCTTTCCCATTCCGGCAAAATTTTAACAATGGTGAAAACTAAAAAAACCAGAAAACCAATAGCGTAAAGCATCACTGTCATATTAAGCCTCCTTAAATGCTGTTATTTCATTTTTAAAACCCCTGCTCAAAACATTCCTCGCGCCATTTTATATTTATGAGACATTTTGATCTCTTTTAGCTTTTTCCAAAGGGAAAATCAACTGAAATACAATTAATTAAACAACACTAAAAGCCGTGGATTTCATTTTACTGTCAACCGGCTTAATTTTCCCTTTTCCCTAAACATTTTCCTCATCCTCATCCTCATCCGTATCCTCATATATCTTTACATCTTTATCCGGCGACCGCCCTTCATATAAGCTAGCTGTTCCGCCGGCGCTGGGAAATTTAAGAGATAAGCCCAAAAACCCGCTCCAGCCATATAAATCATTCATTTTTAGTATAAATTCCCCTTTTTTATTAAGAATTTTTCAAATGATAGGGCATACAATATCAATAAACAAGAAAAATCTTTAAGATTCTGAGATTTTTTCCACAATCAATGTCATCCTTTTGTGTTTGATCGCCTGGACCAGATCACCAACTTTAAGGGGCTTTGCGCTTCGAAATTTCCAATTTTCCCCGTTAATAACAACCCAGCCCTTTTTTCCAAAATCATCCAAAATCTCTGTGACCTCCCCCTCTTGAGAGAGAACCGCTCCCATAGCGGTAATGTTCCGCTTCATGCGAAAGGTTTTTACAGCCAAATAGCAGGCTCCAAACATTAGAAGGCCCGCTATAACAGACGCTGTTAAAATCAAAGGCAAAGGCAGGGAATACCCTCCCGTCTCCAAAGGGTCAAACAGATAAACACTGCCCAAAACAAAAGAGACAATCCCCCCCACGCCAAATATTCCAAAGCTGGGAATCAGCATCTCCATAAGAAACAAAATCAAGCCGGCTAAAATCAAAGCTATCGCCCCCCAAGTCACGCTAAAGGCGTTTAAGCCCACCAGCGAGAGGATCAAGCCAATTCCCCCCGCAACGCCGGGAACCAGAGTCCCCGGATGAGTAAACTCAAAATAAATGAGCATAATGCTGCCTAAAAACAAAAGATAAAGAATTTGAGGGTCAGCAAAAAAATTTAAAACATTATAGCGCAGGCCCCGGGGGAAAGCCACAAGAGGCCCTACAGCCACTTTTTCTTTTTTCCCCTCTTTCATTTCCACTTCCCGCCCTTTGGAAAAACGCAGAAAATCAGCCGGCCTGTCCCCTGTCCACTCTATAGCTTTTAAGCTAAAAGCCTCCCTGGCCGTCACAGACTTAGCCTGAATGACAATATCCTCAGCAAACTGCTCATTCCGATTTCTCAAGCGGCTGATCGCCTGGACAAAAGAGACTGTGTTATTCATGGCTTTTTTTCTCATATCGCTTTCTTTGTCCATCTTTTTGCCTATCAAAACAGGAGTTGAGGCTCCCATGTTTGTCCCTCTCAAAGCTCCCGAAACATGACAGGCCTGCAAAATGATAGCTCCGGCGGAAGTGGCTTGCGCCCCTTTCGGGGAGACCAAACACAAAAACGGCACAGGAGAGTTTAATATCTCCTGCACAATCAGCCGCGTGGCTGAAAGAGTCCCGCCGGGGGTGTCTATCTCCATAAGAATTGATGAGCAATCTTTCTTTTTAGCGAGAAGGATGGATTTTTTCACTAAATCCAAAGTGACCGGAGTGATAGCGGAGTTGACTCTTAAGCTGACAGTGCAGGCTAAAACAGCCGGGGGGGATAAAGCTATGGCGCTCCAGATAACAATTTTTGCGATAAAATATATTTTGAGCCGGCGCATAGCTATTTCAATTTCCGGTTTCTAAATTTGTGTTTTTGCATTTGAATGCGGTTTTAGGGGCTATCTCATATTGCTTAGCCAATTTCTTTATGCTCTTTGAGCTATTTGTGTCTTGCGGCAGTTTACCGGCGCTGTCGTGGCGCAAGGGCGCAGTATTCGGCCCATAATTCCTCTTTTGTTTTTCCATAGTTTATATACTGTATTATCATTACCCGCAACTATACAATTATCATTAACTATACATATACAATTAGACAATTTTTCTATGCTCTTTTTTATATATTTTTTCGGGCTGGCGCAAAGGCGCTGTTTTGGCCGGCCGGGCTTTGCCTTGAGCTTTAACTCTGCTCCGAAGGGCGCAGTATTTGAGCCATAATTCCCCCTTTGTTTTCTCCCCTTTATACATCCCACAGCTATACATTTTAACAGGGAACACAAAAGAATAGAGCGCCCCTTTAAAAATCTTTATCCAGCTCCGGCCATTAAAGCAAAAGCGCGCAGATGGAGGTTTTTTACCCTCCCCCTTAAAGGCGCCCGCAAAACAACAGGGCTTTATTATAATAGATCAAAAACTCTCCTGTCAACCTTATGGAAAAACAGGGGAGGCGCGCTCTAGGCTGGCATCTTCGCTTTCCAGCTCTTCAGTTGATTCCAGGCTTGTTTTTTCCTGTCTATAATTTCCGGAGATTGGCCATCCAGCTCCTCTAAAGAGCAAAGCCGCAAAACAGATCCCGGCTTTTGATGGGGGGAGGCCGGAGCTGATGGCGGCGGAGTCAAAAGCTCTGTCTCAAAAAAATGGGAGCCTCCAAAAAAACAGATAAAATCCGCCCACCTCTTTTGAGACAAAAGCAAATCATTTAAAACCGCAGGGCTTTTTATCTCCAGCAGGCTAAATTCCAAAATATCAATGCCAGCCATTATTTTTTTAAGCAAAAGTTTTTGAGACAGAGAGGGAGGCTTAAACACAACAGCCAGAGTTCGGCAGGGAAGCCCTCCCTTTAAAGCCCGAAGAGAGTAAATAGACTCCGGGCATAAATAGCTCCGCGCGCCCAGCGTCTCCATAATATAAGCTCTGGCCGCGGGGGAAAAAGCGTCCTTCATACTGCGAGTATAGCCTAAATGATAAATCCTATCCAGAGTTTTAGCCGGATTATGGGAGCGCCGGGCAAAAAAAGCTCAAATTTATTAAGGCTTTTTCGCCTTCTTTTGGCGGGGTTTAGGCGCCGGACGGACAGCTCCCCTCAAAAGCGCCTTATCCCTCCGCCTTCTGTGGGCGGAGATGGCCAGGCGATGAGCCTCATCTCTTAAGCGCAAAAGAGCGCTTAAGGCTTTAGAGCCGGAGGGGAAAGCGATAGGATTTTTTCTCCCGGGAAGATAAAATCTCTCCCCGGAAGATCTGATTTTCGCGGAATAAGCGCCGGTGTCTTTTACTCTGTCCTTAGCTAAAGAAATCAGAGGCGTGTTAGGGCGCCCCTGCTTTTTTAAAGCGCTCTCCACAGCTTTTAACTGCCCTTTTCCGCCATCAATTAAAATCATATCCGGCTCCTCATACTCTGTATGGCGGAAGCGCCGGGTGATTAGCTCCCGCAGAGCCTGATAGTCATCCCCGCCGGCGGCGGGCTTGAGATTGTAAAGGCGATAGTCCTTTTTAGATGGCTCCGCGCCATCAAAAACCGCTTGCGCGCCCACAGTTTGCCGTCCTTGCCAATGAGACACATCATAACACTCCATGCGCCAGGGGAGCGCCGCCAGCTTAAATCTTTTTTTTATCTCCATTAAAAGACTGTCAAGATTATCCTCTTTGTCCGCCTCATTTTGAAAATGGCTTTTCGCGTTTTTTTCAGCCATCTGAATTAACAGAGCGTCCTCTCGGCTGAAAACATGAAAAACGCGGCAAGCGGATTTTTTTTTGGACCGCAAAACTTTTTCAAAAAGCCTCAGCCGGGAAACTTTAATGGGCATGCGGATCAAAAGCTCATCGGGAATCAAATTTTCTGAATAATATTGGTTGAGAAAGGACAGGAGGAGCTCCTCATTCGCCGGCTCTTTTTTAAAAAAATGAAAGCGGTTTCCAATCAATCGGCCTTTTCTAAAATGCAAAATCTCCGCCAGCGCCCCCGGCTCGCCGGAGTGGGCGACCGCCACATCCCTGTCTTTATCGCTTTTTTGAACAACAGACTGGCTTTGCTCAATCATTTCAATGGCCCTTAAACGATCCCTTAATCGGCCGGCCTCCTCAAAACGAAGCTTTTTAGAATAATAACTCATTTGAGAGCGGATCCGCTCCAGCCATTTTCGAGAGCCTCCCTTTAAAAAGCTCAGGGCCTTTTTATAATTTTTTTGATACTCTGACTGCGTGATTTTTTTCACACAGGGCGCGGGGCAAATGCCCATATCCCATGATAAGCAGGGCCGCTTTCTCGATTTAAAGTCAGAGTCAGAGCAGTCTCTGAGATGAAAGCTTTGATTTAAAAAATCTAAAAGGGAGCGGACCGCTCCGCTCTCTGTATAAGGGCCAAAATAAACTGACTGAGAATCCCGAACCCTTCTCTCAACATAAAATCTGGGAAAATCATCACGAGCGCTGAGACGAATGTAAGGGTAGGCCTTGTCATCCCTCAAGCGAATATTATAGCGGGGCTTGTGTTTTTTAATAAGGGAGGATTCCAGCAAAAAAGCCTCCACCTCGTTTTCTGTCACAATATAATCTATATTCTCCATTTGGCGGATTAAAGCCTCCGCCTTTAACCCCACAGCCCCCTCATTAAAATAAGATCGGACTCTGGCTTTAAGAGATCGGGCTTTGCCCACATAGAGCAACTGCTCCTCTTTTTTTTTGATCAGATAAACTCCGGGAAGATTAGGAAATTGGCCGGCTCTTTTTTTTAACTTCTTGATTTTCTCTTTCATCATGGAAAATTATAATTGTATGGCTGTCTGCCAGCCGTGGGCAATTTTTATTTTTGCGCCTCATTTTTTCGGCAATACCCCCACCCGCTCCCTTTTAAACTCTCCCCCAGCCTTTTATCCAGCAATCTCACGGGCTATACCCCAAGCCCTCCCGCTCTCTTTTAAACCTTTAACCGCTGGGCGCGCGTTTTTAGGATTCCCGCCAAACAAAAGGCGACAGCTCGCGGTGAATGAGCCGGCGGGGGAGTTAAAAAAAGCGGTTTTTAGAGCCATCTTTTCCACTTTTCCCTTTTAAGGGAATCGGAAAAGCCAAAGCCAAAACCGGCCGGAGGAGCAAAATCAGGCCCCTCCTCCACAGGATAAGATCTGACTTTAAACAGAGAGTGGGTCAAAGCCCCTGTTTCAAAAAAGCGGGGGCTGTTTTTATAAAAAACCCCGGCATAAAAAGCGGCCATAGCCTGTCCTAAAGGATGATCAAAGCTATGAGTAAAGATCAGCCTTTTCCAGCGAAAAAAAGCCAGCTCTTTGAGCAAATCCCACAGAGCGTCTCTGGAGGGCTTGACAATTTTAATTTGAAAATAAGGCGATGGTGTCCAGTCTTGAGCCAAAATTTTTCTATCCGGCTTTTCCATATCCCGCGGATTTAATAAAGGATCTTCCACAAAATCCAAGCCCTCTCTTATAAAATCCAGCCTCCTCCTCCAAGCTGGCCAGCTTTGCCCATTGAGATCCAATCTCCATTTGACTCCCCTTAAATGAGAGTGAAAAGCTTTTAGCTTCTCCGCCTGCGCGGCTTCTTTATAGGGCTTTAATTTAACTTTTACAGCTTTAAACCCTTTTGCGGCAATTTCCTCCTCCGATTTAAAAATTAAAATGTCCTCTATCAAATAATGGCTGGGAGGAATTTTTAAGCCAAACAGAAGATTTCTTTGTTGAGCGCGGGCCTGAGCGTCCATCCAAGCGCCGCGCCGGGCAATTAAAAATCTTTGGCTGAAGCGCCCCTTTCGCATGTCCGCCAGCTGCTGAAAAAGGGACAGCTCCTGAAAGGCCGGCCAGGGAAGAAAGTCGCTATAGCCCATTCCGGCCCATCCAAAATCAAAAGCCAGCAGAGACCCCTCTAAAGGGGCTTTCCGCTTATTTTTAAAATGAATCTTATAAGGGGAGATATAAAGCTTAAATTTGTTTTTTGATTTTAAAAAAAAGCTCATGGCGCCGGATGGTTTACAAGCCCAAATATATCATTTTTCAAGCGCGCTGAACAGGCCCCGCTCCTATAAGCGGAAAGCTCAAACTTTGTCCATTAGAGATGGGCTGTCATCAGCCCGCCCTCTGGATCATCTATGCGCTTTTATAAGCTTTCAAATTTCAGCTTTTGCTATATGAGCCACCCCTATGCTTGCGCTCTCCCCTTGGCTAATATAACGAGTCAAAAGCTTGGATTTTATTAGTTTTTTTTGACGGGCCTAGTATGCCTAAACTCCTGAGAGGATTTTAAAAAAAGCTTATTTTCAAGGGTTTCAAGCTTTTTTCACTTTTCAAAGGGCGAACTCAGGCTATAGCGCCGCGTCTCTGCAATATATCACAAATCCTCACAATATATCAAAAAACCCGCTTTGCCGGAAGGCGAGGCTTTCAGCCATCCCCGAAAGAGACCTGGAAACCAGTTATTTTTCTCAATGACAGGGCCAGCATTTTCAGCCATCCCTAAAAGAGGCCACATAAAAATCAGCCCGGCTGGAGAGAAAAACACAGGACAAGCTTAAACATCAAAGCAATAATCCGGCTATCCATAATCCTCCAAACAGAGTGTAAAGCAAAGAGCAAAGGGTGAGATACAAATTGTATTTTTTAGATGGGGGATGTCCGCATATAAAATAAACCAGCGCCGCGGAAAAAGGCCAGACAAAAAAAGCCCAGGCCCCTGATTTTAATCCTTGCCCCAGCCAATAAAAGCAAAACAGATAAATAAAAGCCTGAATGACAGCCAGAAAAAACAGGGAATGGGCCCGCCCATACACAGTGACAATATGCTTTCTTCCGCCTTTTTGATCCTCCTCGGCGTCCCTTAAGTGGTTGATGAGCAAAAGAGACAAAGCCCACAGCCCGCAGGAAAAGCCTAAGTAAAATAAAGAGGCGTCCAGAGCTAATGTTTGAAGATAGTAAGCTCCAAAAACCGCCACAGGGCCAAAAAACACAAAACAAAATATTTCCGACAGCCCGGTCTTTAAAAGGGAAAAACGAGTTCCGGTGTAAAGATACGCCAACGCGCAAGACAGGATCCCCAAAATTAAAATAGGCCAGCCCCCTCTTAATATAAGAGGGCTGGCAAACAAAACAGCCAGCCCGCAAGATACAATCCCCAGCCACTGGACTTGTAAAAAGCTTAATCTCCCGCTGTCCGCCAGCCGGAGGGGGCCTTTTCTTAAAGAGCTGTCTATCCCCTCTTTTGAATCCAGGGCGTCATTGAAAAAATTGACAGCTATCTGAATAAACGCAGCGGAAAAGGCTGTGAAAAAGAAAATATCTTTTTTAAACATTCCGGTTTGATGAAAAGCCCAGGCGCCGGACATAGCCACAGGGATTAAAATCGCCGGAAGGGTTTTTATCCGGGCCCCCTCTAAAACAGCCCGCCCGCCCCTTATGGCCGGCCCAGAAAATAAATCAGAAGATAAAACCGGTATTTTTCCCATAAAAAAAGCTAAAGCTTTTTTTATATGTTTTTCAAGGCTAAAAGAGGGCAGGGGCCGGAAAAGCGGCGAGCCAGAGCCACAGAGCGCTTTATTGAGCGGATATAAACATCCCACTTGTTTTTTTCATTAAGGATAGCGGGGGAAAGCGGAAAAATCCGGCTCTCTTTTTTCTAAAAAAGCGGTTTTGCCCTCTTCGGCCTCTTTTGTGAGATAATATAAAAGTGTCGCTTGAGCGGACAAATCCAACAGGCCCATTTGGCCATCACAGTCCGCGTTTAAAGCGGCCTTTAAGCATCGGATAGCCAGGGGAGAGCGCTTTAAAATTTCATTGGCCCATTTTAAAGTTTCGCTTTCCAGCCGCTTTAAGGGCGCCACTTTATTGACAAGCCCCATAGCCAAAGCCTCTTGAGCGGAGTATTGGCGGCAAAGAAACCAAATTTCACGGGCTTTTTTTTGGCCCACAATCCGGGATAAATAGGAGCTTCCCAGCCCGCCGTCAAAAGAGCCCACTTTAGGCCCCGTTTGCCCAAAGCGGGCATTGTGGGCCGCAATCGTCAGATCGCAGACTACATGGAGGACATGCCCCCCGCCAATAGCATAGCCGGCCACACTGGCTATAACCGGCTTGGGCAAAGAGCGGATCTGTTTTTGCACATCTAAAATATTGAGCCGGGGAGCGCCTTTTTGATCCGCATAGCCGCCCTTTTTTCTGATTTTTTGATCCCCTCCCGCGCAAAAAGCCTTGTCCCCTTTGCCTCTGAGAATCACAGCGCCAATCCGCGTGTCTTCCCGGCAAAAATCCAAAGCCTCTTTCATTTCCCCCACAGTGAGAGGCCGAAAAGCGTTATGCAGTTTAGGGCGGTTGATGGTAATCCGGGCAACCCCCTCCGCAGTCTTTTCAAACTCTATATCTGTATAGGATTTAATTTTTTTCCAAAGGCTTTTCTTCATGGCTGAGAGCTGGGTTTATGGCGCAAGACTCACCTTCCAAAGGCTCCAAAAACTCTGGAGAGGGGGGAACCGATCGGGGAAAAAAATTCCGCTCCATAATAGAGCTTTCCTGAAATAAAAATTCCAAATCTTCGCTTGTTAATTGGGAATCGGGAAATTGCAAGCGGGCTGTCCTCCTTATAAATGATAATAAAATTTTAGAGCGCTCAATCCAAATAAGCAAGCTGTTTCCACTTTTAAAATTTGATCCCCCATGGAAAAAACAAAGCCATTTTCCCGCAAAGAAAACTCTTCCGCCTCTTTTTGGGAAAATCCGCCCTCGCTCCCAATAAACAGCCACACCGCGGGCGGCTTTTTTGAGCTGTCCAGCCATTTTAATAAAGAGGGGGCTTCCCCCTCATAAGCCATAAGGGCCAGGCCCTCCCGGGGAACAGCTATATCCTCCAGCGGGAGGCAAGGATGAATGAGCAGAGGCTCTGTTCGCCCGCTTACAGCCAGGCTTTGCTCTACAATCTTTTTCCACCGCCGGCTCCGCGCGGAGGATAAAGAGCTGGCTTTTTTGAAAAAGCTAAAAGCGGAGGTAAAGGGATGAAACTCTTTAACCCCCAGCTCCACAAACTTTTCAATCAGGGAGTCTATTTTAGACAGGCGCGGCAGTGAGAGGGCTAAATGAAGATATGGCTTTTTTAAAGGCGGAACCGGCTCCGCCTCTAAAACCTGAGCCAGAGCTTTTGAGGAGGACACAGAGCTTAAAACCACCTTATATTTTTGCAAGCCTTCGCAAAACAGCTCAAAAACATCCCCTTTTTTAAGCTGGCTCACCCGGCAAATATGATGATAAAGGGAATCTTTTATGAGAAACTTCCCGCCCTGTAAACAGGATCTGTCAATCCAAAATCTCATAATTAAAGACTATAAACACGCCAAAAACAGCGGCTTTTAGCTGAGCCGCTATGATAGGGCCTATAGTATAAAAGGGCGGATTAAAAGTCCAGATCAACAAAACTCAAACCCTTGTGTTTTTTCAATAAACTTATAAAATATTAAGCGAAACAGAGGATTCTTTTAAACATTTTTTGAGCTGCGCTGATGCTGTTATGGAAATCACAAGCTCATAGCGCTTATAATGACTCGGCTTAAAGCGCGGAAGTCAGGAAAACATATCTGAAACTCAATAAAACCCAGCCCCTTGTTTTTTTTCAAAAACAGCCTTTAGAGGCGCCGATTTTTAAAATAATACCGCATAATATCCCGGGCGACAGGAGCGGATCCGCCGGAGCCGGAGCAGGAATGTTCCGTAAAAACAGCGACTACAATTTCCGGCTGGCGGCTGGGGGCAAAGCCCACAAACCAGCCATGGTGCCGGCGCCTCTTTCGCATAAGCCGGCATTTTTGATAAATTTTGTCTCCCGCCAGAGAAATCACTTGAGCGGTCCCCGTTTTTCCGGAAAAAGAGACAAAATCCAGCCTGTGCCGGCGGGCCGTCCCCTGGCCCCCCTCAACCACTAGCCTTAAGCCCTCTTTGACGGTCATAAAATGCTCCCTCTTTATCCGATCGGTCAAACTGTCTAAAATCACCGGTTTATTGAGCCGCGCCAAAAAGGGGCGGACAACCAAGCCCTGTGTGGCTATCGCATTGTAAGCCACAGCCAGCTGCAAAAGGGTGGCCAGCAAATCCCCCTGCCCAATCGATATATTAATGGTGTCCCCTCTGCGCCATTTTTCATTAAACCGCCTTTTCCTCCAAGAAGGATGGGGGAGAAGCCCCGCGCGCTCTCCAGCTATGTCAATTTGTGTCTTGCGCCCAAAGCCAAACAGCCGGGCATAGCGGTAAATTTTTTCAATTCCCAGCTGATCAGCCACTTGATAAAAAAAAGTGTTGGCGGATTTTTCAAGAGCTGTCACAACATTGATGTCCCCATGCCCTAAGGGGCTGTGATCATGGAAAACCCTTTTCCCCACTTTAAAAGCGGCGCCGGAATGGAGCTTGGTTTTGTCTGTAATAACCCCTTCCTCTAAAGCCGCCAAAGCCACAAAAGGCTTAAATAAAGAGCCGGGGGAATAATGCTCTTGCAAAGCCTTATTGATAAAAACTTTCGACTCCTTGGCGGACCATTTTTCCCATAAAGCGCTGTCTATATTGGAGCTGAGAATGTTGGGATCAAAGCCCGGCTCGCTCAGCGCGGCTAAAATTTCCCCGTTAGCCCTCATCACAATAACAGCCCCGGATCGAGGGCCTATGGCGTCTGCCCGCAGCATGGCTTTTAAAGCGAGCCTCTGCAAATTTTTATCTATAGTCAAAGCCAAATCTTTTCCTTTCACAGGGTGAATTTTTAAAAAGTCAAACGGCTGGGAGATGTCTCTTCCAGAGAGGCGGTTTTGCGCGTCTGTCTCCAGCAAGAGCCAGCCATTTTGGCCTTTTAGCCTTTGATCATATTTTTTTTCCAAACCGCTTTTCCCCACCAGATCTCCCCAATGAAAAGCTCTTTTTTGCCTTTTAAATTTTCGAATTTCCCGTTTGGAGATAGAGCCAATAAAACCCAGCGCCTGAGAGCCGCTCTCGCTTAAAGGGTAAACTCTCTTTTCAATTTCCATAACCTGAATCTCGGGATAATCCCACAGCGCCTGTTTGAGCTTGTGAATTTCCATTAAAGACAGATCTTTTTTTAAAATCACAGGATAAAAAGGGCCATCGCGCTTTTGTCTTTTCTCTATTCCCTCTTCGATCTTTTCTAAAGGGATTTGAATGATTTGTGAAATTTTTTCCAGCCCGGCTTTTAAGGAGCGGGGGGAGCCGGGATGCAAGATGAGCTGGGCTGTTTTTTTATTGCCGGCGAGAATTTGGCCATGCCTGTCTACAATCAAGCCTCTGGGAGCGGGCAAAAGCTGTCTTTTCAGCCGATTGCTGTCAGAAAAGCTCTTCAGCCTCTCCCCTTGATAAATTTGAAGAGAGGCCAGCCGAAGCAGGAGGACAAAAAACAAAGCCCCGGTTAAAGCTGTCAGGAGATAAAATTTAAAAGCTTGAGATTGAATCTCCGCTTCCTGCCTGTGATCCATGGCGCAGTCAAAAATCAGCGCGGGAGCGCAAGTGTTTTTTCAAAAGAGGAAAAAGAGCCATCGACCAAACAAGAGTGGACAGCGCTTTGGAAAAATAAAACAAACCGCCCGCCAAGGAAAAATCATTGATGGAAAAGTCATAAGCCATATCCACAATATAAGGAAAGCAAAAACTGATGGCAAATGTCAGGATAAAAAATAAGAGGGGGGATTTGGAAAAGAAAAAGATTTTGGCGAAAAACACAAGAAAAAAGCAAAACAGATACAAAATAAAAATGGCGGGAAGGGGCAGGGAAAAAAGCGTGTGAGACAAAAGGCTTATAAAAAATATCAAGCTCAGGGAGGAAAAGCTGTCGCGGTATAAGAAGACAAACATCAAAGGCGGCCAGGCCAAATAAGGGACTAAGCTAAAATTTTTTGATGAGGGCAAAAAAGAGCTTTGAATGGCCAGAGCTAGAGCTAAAAGGCTTAAAAAAAAGAGCCAGAGCCAAAAAGATTTTTTAGTTTGCCGGCTCATGGCTTTTTTCCGGAGGGGCGGGAGGGGCTGAAAAATCAGTTTTTTGAAAGGGGCGGAGAACAACCAAAACCTCCTCTAAAGAGTAAAACCGGACCGCGGGCTGAACATAAGCCTCAGAGTTAAGGCTGGCGGAAGAGCTTCGGATGGCGGAGATCCAGCCCGCCAAAACACCGGAGGGGAGCTGCTCTGTTGGCGCTGTGACAATGGCGTCCCCTATTTTTAAATCGTCTCTCTCTTCAGAAAACGCCCTATCCAAAAAATGAAAGATCAACTCCCCCCGCCTATAAGGCGAAAGCAGGCCGGAAACTCGGCTTCTTCTATTTCTGGCGGGAAGGGAGGACAAGGGATTGAGCAGGGAAATGACTTGAGAGGAATGGGGGCTTGTCCTGAAAATATAGCCCACAGCGCCTTCCGGAGACACAACACCCATAAGCTTTCTCACTCCGTCCGCCCGCCCCTTATTGATGGTTAACAGCTCATTTTTAGACAAAAAATCTGTCCCCACAACTTGGGCGGGAAGGAGGCCAAAGGGAGAATTGCGGGAAAACCCTAAAACCCGCTTGAGCCTGTCATTTTCCTCTTGAATCTCTTTAAACAGCCCCAGCCGCGCTTTAAGCTCCTGATTTTGGCCCTTCAGACGCTTATTGGCCTCTCTCAAATTCAAAAGGAACAAGTATTTTTGCGCAATATCTGAAACTTCTCTGGTGAAATTAGAGCCTATAGCCTGCAGCTCAGAAAAAAGAAATAAGGGATCGGCCTCCATTTTACGGCTCAATATTTGAATCCCGGCTGTGAGCAAGATCAGACAAAAAAGAAAAATGAAAAAACCGCGCCTAAAATAAAAAATGAGCATAGATTTTTTAGCCTGCTGAGGCTAAACTAACAAAGGATAAAAATTATTCCAACTCATCCTTTGGGGAAAAGAGGCTTTATGTTTGAAAAATTAAGGCGTCCCGGCCGCTCTCAAAAAGACCGGAAAATTAAAAAATGGCTCTCCTTTTTTGTTTTTGGCTTGATTTGTCTGGTTTTTGTGTTTTTAGCCCCCATAGGATCAAACTTGATAGGGGAGGGCGTTTTAGGCTATGTGGGGCGCGAGCCTATTCGAGCGGGGGAGCTGAGTTTTTTGGAGGATAATATAAAATGGCGCTTTAAAAGCCGCTTGGAGCAGGCGGATAGCGAGGGCTATTCCAAAATTCAAAAGGAAATCCGGCGCATAGCCCAAGCGGAAATTGTGAAGCTCTATCTTTTGGCTCAAAGCTCTCAAAATAATGGCTTTTTTTTAAGCGATGGAGAGCTTCGCTCAGAAATTCAGTCCTATCCTGTCTTTCAAAAAGACGGGCGATTTTTATATTCCCGATATCAGGGCTTTTTAAAAAATCAAAACCTAAGCCCCGCCCGCTTTGAGGAGAGAATTCGAAGAGGGAAATTGGCTGAAAATTGGGCGGCTGTTTTTCAAAAAGCCGCTCCCTCTAATAAGCTGGAGGAGGAGAAAAGCTCTCAAAGGCAAAGATATAAAGTGAATTTTCGCTATGCGGAGCTGAGCGCGGAGGATATTGATACAGAGCTGTTGGCGGCGCTGGCCAAAGCCAAAGATCTCAAGGCCATCAATCATTTTTTAAGAGCCAATAATGCGAAATGGGAGGAGACCGGGCTATTTTCTTTATTTGCAGCCTTTGACGTTCCCGCCGCTCAAAATCAAGCTTTAATGGACGCTTTAATGCGCCGCCTTCCGGCCACAGGGCTTATACCCCGCCTGATTGGCCAAGATGGCCAAGTTTATATCGCTCAAATTTTAGCTTTTAAAAAGGAGCGGGCCGGCTCACAGCAAAAACGCGCTTTTTTTCGCCAGCTGGACAAATCTGTCCGCCTGCTGGATTCCTGGCTGAGCTTTCAAAGCCAAAAAATCAAAGTAAAAATATCCGATAATATTTAACTCCCTTCTTATATAGATCTTCCGGCCGGCTGTGTTTCACTCTTCCCCAGCCGGAGGGGGCCTCCTTTGAGTGTCTTCCAAGGGCGCCACAGCTGAGCTATACAGGAAAAAGGCTGGCGCACGGACAGAGAAGAGGCGCGGAACAGGAGCTTGATTTTTCTCTCCGCCGGAAAGCTCTCTTTGGGCTATTTTAGCGGAGCCGCCGATCGCCCCGGCGGACGGAAAATCATCCATCCTCATTTGAAAAAACCTGTTTTTAATGCGGTTTTGCCTCTAAAGATATTTCCAGATCTGAAATGAGAAAACCGATTTGGCCCGCCGTTAAAAATTAAGCGCTCCAAAGGGTAAATTTTAATCTCAAACTAGCCGATTAAAGCTTTGCCGGGGAGATGTATGTTAAAAAATTTTTTGCTTTGCCTTTTGCTTTTAACCGCTTGCTCGCCTTTGCGCTATGATGCTGTCCCTGTCAAGTCTGCGCTTCCCTCCACAAGCTTTTTTGATGGCCAAAAGACATTTCCTGATAAATTTTTAAGCGAAAAATTGGATTTGGTTTTTGTTTTGGACACACACCCTGACATGGAGAGCTTTTATCAGACTAATCTTTTTGGCTCAGACTTTTTAAGCCGCTTTCAAAATTATGACGGGAGATACGCTTACACAGATATGTCTGTGGAGGAGGGGATGATTCAGAAAATAACCCTAACAAAAAAGTCAGAGCCGGCGGAGGAAGAAGAGGAAGAGAAGTCCTGCAGTTTTTTGTATAGCCTTTTTTCGATACCTTGGGGAATTGTGACAAGCCCTTTTGGCCACGGCGCCTTTTATTCGGGAGTCACAGGTTTGAGGGATTGCGCCTCTCTTTTAAATTTTAGCTCAGGAGAGAAAGAGAAAGAGCAAAAAGCTTTCGCTAACGGCGCGTTTCTTCCGTTTGAAAACAATGGGGCAAAATTAGAAAGCCCGCTGACACCAGCTGTTTTGAGCTACAGCTCTATTTTTGACCAAAGCCTCCGGCTGGGGACAGCTGATGGGGGGTTTGAGGCTCCTGTGCTGAAAAAATCAGATTCTTACCCTTTTGTGGCCATGCTTTTATCCCTAGGCAATGGATTTCACTCTTCAGCAAACTCTCAAAACCAGCAAAAAAGCGCTTTTTTTCGTGAAGACTCCCTGCTTGTGTATGTGCTTGTCACAACTCAAGATATGAAATTTGATGTTCCGCCGAAAAGGCTCAAGCGCCAGCTAGGCCCTGACCTGGCAAAAAGAATGAGAATTATCCCTATAACGTTGGATCCGGATTCTGAATCATCCTCGCATTCCTCTCCGGTTTGCGGGAGAGGGCTATTTCAAAACCCCGAAGATCAATCTCCAAAATTGAGGAGCCTGGCTCAATATTTTAAACAAAAGCCTTTAAATATTTGCTCCGCTCATTTGGCTGATAAGCTGTTTCGTGAGATTTCAAAATCCCTTCACTCCCCCGCCAGCTTGTCCAGCCGCCAGCCGGATCAGCCCTGATGGAGGGAAAATAAACCGCGCGGGAGCGCTTTGATCGCCTAAACTCCCCTTATGATCCTCAATTTTCCAGAGTCCAAGCTTGAGGGCTATGGCTGAGCGGACGGCGCCGGCTTGAGGGCCGGACGCCCGTTCCGATAAAAACAAGCTTAGACCCTGGAAAAAAGACAATTTTAGCCTCGTGAATAGGCTAAGTTTATAAGGCTTTTAAATCCCGCCGGCAGACTCTTCCCGCTTTTAAAAAAGGCTTGAGCAGTTAAAAGCCCTCTGTTATAATAGCCTGAAGACGCGGGGTGGAGCAGTCTGGTAGCTCGTCGGGCTCATAACCCGAAGGCCGTAGGTTCAAATCCTGCCCCCGCAACCATTTCATCCCTTCCAGCCAAACAAAAGGGATTAACTTGATTTTGGCCTAAACTATTGTATAATAACCGATAAAGGCTGTGTTATGGGCTATGTATTAAATTTTTTAAATCAATCTATTCCTTTAGGAATAGTGGTTTTTTTTGGCTATATAGCTATTAGGCTGACTGTTTTGCTGGTGCGTATAAGCCAAGATACTAAACACATAAACGAAAAACTAGACAATCACATAACAGACACAAATAAAAAGATAGACAAGCTTGGCGCCAAGATTGAAAAGCTGGAGGCTGGTCAAAACAAACTGGAGGTTGGTCAAGCCAAGATTGAAAACAAACTTGATCAGCTCCTAAAAAAATCTTAAATTCCCGACTCTTTTGAATACTTTTTGGCTATGCGGCCCTTAGCCGCAAAGCTAAAGGCCAGCTTAACCATTGGAATAGCCAGCCGAACAAAAGCTAGTTATGTGTAAACCTTGACCCGCAACCATTTCATCCGCTTCCAGCTAAAAACCCATAAAATAAGCTGTTTTATGGCTTAGAGGAAACCAAACTTCTGAATAGGGTTTTAAAAAGGCTTTTTTCCAAAGATTTTAAGCTTGTTTCATCGGGCAAAAAGCAGCCTCAAAATAAAAAATTCAAACCGGATCAGGAAAAATGGACTTTTTAGCCGATTAGAGCTTATACTTTAACAGCCGGATTTGAAAAACCCCACAGCCTCCGCAAAGGCAAAAACTCAAACCAATATAAGCTAAGAGGCCAAGCTTTGAGCTACAACCATCTGCAAATAGAAAAAAAATGGCAGGATAAATGGGAGTCAGCCGGCCTATTTCACTGTAAAAGAGATCTGAGCAAAACAAAGTTTTATGTCCTCAGCATGTTTCCCTACCCTTCCGGCGCGGGCCTGCATATTGGGCATTTGGCCTCTTACACGCCGGCTGAGGCAATAGCCCGATTTAAAAGAGCTAAGGGCTTTAATGTTTTGCATCCCATGGGCTATGACGCCTTTGGCCTGCCCGCGGAGCAATACGCCATTCGAACGGGAATACATCCTGAGAAAACCACGCAGCGGGCGATTGACAATTTTCGCCGGCAGTTAAAATCCTTTGGCTATAGCTTTGACTGGGGTCGTGAGATTTCCACTTGCGACCCCTCTTATTACAAATGGACTCAATGGCTGTTTAAAATTTTTTACAAAAGAAAGCTGGCCTATCAGGCGAATATGGCTGTGAATTGGTGTCCGGCCCTCCGAACAGTTTTAGCCAATGAGGAGGTCATTGATGGCAAAAGCGAAATAGGGGGGCATGCGGCCCTTCGTGTTTTAAGAAAGCAATGGATGCTCAAAATCACTCAATATGGCGAAAGGCTTATCAAAGGCTTAGATAATGTGGATTGGCCGGAAAGAACAAAAACCGCGCAAAAAAACTGGATAGGAAAAAGCGAGGGGGCCTTGATTCAGTTTCCCATTAAAAATTCAAAAGAAATCCTTGAGGCTTTTACAACCCGGCCGGACACCCTCTTTGGGGCCAGCTATATGGTTTTGGCGCCGGAGCATCCTTTAATCCCGCAAATCACAACAGAGAGTCAAAGCCAGGAAGTGAAAATTTATCAAAAAAAATGCCAGTCCAAAAGCGAAGTGCAAAGGATGAGCGATCAAAACAAAACCGGCGTTTGGACCGGATCTTACGCGAAACACCCTCTGACAAATGAGGATTTGCCCATCTGGATTTCAGATTATGCGCTTATGGATTACGGCACAGGAGCCATTATGGCGGTCCCGGCCCACGATAAAAGGGATTATGAGTTTGCCTCTCAGTTTAATTTAAAAATTCTGCCGGTCATACAAAGCCCAGAGCTTCCCTTTGAGGGGGAGGGGCCTTATATCAACTCCGAGAGCAAAGACATAAGCCTTAAAGGCTTAAATAAAGCCTCCGCCCGCGAAAAAATGATCTCTTATTTGGAAAGAGCAAAAAAGGGGGAGCGGCGCGTGCAATATAAGCTGCGGGACTGGCTGTTCAGCCGGCAAAGATATTGGGGAGAGCCTTTTCCCATTGTCCACAGCAAAAAAGGGATCTCTCATGCTGTTCCCGATGAGGAATTGCCTGTTCTCCTGCCCTCTGTGGCGGACTATGAGCCTTCTGCAGAGGGGGAGCCTCCCTTAGCCCGAGTGAAAAATTTTGTCCAATATAAAGATCAAGGCCAAAGGGAGACAGACACTATGCCCAGCTCCGCTGGCTCCTCCTGGTATTTTTTGCGCTATGCCGATCCAAAAAATGACAAAGCCCCTTTTAGCTTTGAGGCGCAAAAATATTGGATGCCTGTTGATCTTTATGTGGGGGGGAGCGAGCATAGCGTAGGCCACCTGCTCTATGCCCGCTTTTGGCAAAAAGCTCTTTTTGATGAGGGGCTGGTGTCTCACGAGGAGCCTTTTAAAAAATTAGCCCATCAAGGGGTTATTCTGGGCGAAGACGGCTTTAGAATGTCAAAATCCAGAGGCAACGGCGTCAATCCGGATGAGCTTAGGGAAAAATACGGGGCGGACTGCTTAAGGCTCTACATTTGCTTTTTAGGCCCCTTTGACAAAGATAAAGTATGGTCCTCTCAGGGCATTGAAGGCTCCCGGCGGTTTTTAGAGCGCTATTGCCGATTCGCAACAGCCAGCAAAAGCAAAGCTAAAAAAATCTCCCCGTCACTCCACTCCCTCCTTCATCAAACAATAAAAAAAGTGACAGAGGATATTGAAAGCCTGAGCTTTAACACAGCCATTTCGGCTTTAATGATTTTGCTCAATGAAATTTACAGGCAAAATGTCCAAAATGAGGGCTTGGCTAAGATATTTTCGCAGTTGTTAATGCCTTTTGCCCCCCATTTAGCCGAAGAGATGTGGGAGCTGTTAGGGGCGGAGGGCTTTGTCTCCCTGGCGGCTTGGCCGGAGCCTGATCTAAAAGCCCTAAAAGAGGAGGCTGTTTGCATTGGCGTTCAAATCAATGGCAAGACCAGAGGCTCTATTGAAGTGTCTGTCAATGAGGGGGAGGAGGCCGCCTTAAAAAAAGCTTTAGAGCTAAAAGCCGTGCAAAACTTCGCCCAAGACCGGCCCATCAAAAAAATCATTTATAAAAGAGGCAAAATTTTAAATCTCATCGTTTAGCCATGCTCTTTGGGCTATTTTTGCGGGACGACTGCGCTCAGCTGACGGAAGGGTGATGCGGTTGAGCCATAATCCTCCTGACTTCCGCATTTTGGTTTGAAAAACTCAATGAATACAAGGGTTTCAGAGATCGCGGGGCCACTGCATATCTCTCTAAAAGTCCTGTTTAGCAGTCTATAAAAATCCCAACTTTGGCGCTTAATTTCCGGCTTTGGCGCTTAATGTGTTTTAGGAAATTTAAAAGCCAATAGAGACAGGGGTTTCAGGAAATATTGCCTAAAAATTAGGCAAGATTGTAGTGTAATGCTTTAAAAAAGGGGGTTTTTAATGCGGTTTTGCCTCAGAAGATATTTCCAGTAATTTTGGAGGTATCCCCAATCTCCTCATTCCAACTGCTCTTTATTTGAATGGGACAAGATCTCATCCATAACCTCCTCCACACCCGCTTTTTCCGTCCAAAAAGCGCTCACTGAAAATTGGCTTAAAATCTCCACAGCTGTTTGTTGGAGATCTTTTTCCGGAACACGGATTTTCAGCTGGCTTTTATCCTGACTCCATTCACAATAAAACATCTTCCGCCATTTTTCCGGAAAATTCAAAACGGGCCGGTCAAAATTAAAAACAATGGTTTTCTCTTTGCGAAATCGGGCTTTGAAATCATCTATAGAGCCTTCAAAGCGCTTCTCCCCTTTTAAAATAAGAATGATTTTTTCACAGAGAGCCTCCACATCAGCCATATAATGGGAGGTTAAAACAATCAGCGGCTTTTTATCCGCGTAATAGTCTTTTAAAAAGCGCCGAATATTTTTTTGGGCGGAAATGTCCAAGCCAATGGTCGGCTCATCTAAAAAAATCACTTTTGGCTCATGCAAAAGACAGGCCATAAGCTCCATTTTCATCCTCTCTCCTAAAGACAGCTTTCGGACAGGAATATGAAACAAATGCCGGGCCATTAGCCTCTCTCCCAAGTCATTCACCCGATTTTTAAAATTTTTTTCCTCAATCTCATAATATTTCTGGAAAAGCAAAAAAGAATCCATAACAGGAATGTCCCACCACAGCTGCGATTTATGCCCCATAACCAAGCTGACGCTTTTTTTAAAAGCGCTTCTCCTTTCGCTGGGAATTTGATTTAACACTTGGACAGATCCCCGGCTGGGGACAATAATGCCCGTAAACATTTTCATCAAAGTGGTTTTGCCGGAGCCATTGGGGCCTAATAAGCCCGCTAAGCCGTGACTCTCCAGCTTTAAGTCAAAATTTTTAACCGCTGAGTTAATATAGCTTTCTCTTTTAAAAAAAGACTGAATAGTTCCCGCCAAACCCTCTTTTTTTTTATATATCTTAAAGTCTCTGGAAAGTTTTTTGCATTCAATCATAGGCGCTCCCCTTTTCGCCTCATCGGCCGGGCGCTTTATTTATCTCTCAAATTAGGATCAGCTCCTCTTGATAAAAGCTGAGAGGCCGCCGGGGCGCCTTTGTTTATTGAGGCTTTAATAATATGGCAGTTTAACCGAAACATGAATCTAAAATAATACACAACAACATAAAAAACAAGCCGCCCGGAGACAAAGACAGGGTTTAAGCAAAGCGCAAAGTGAAAGAGGTTAGAGCGGTCAGTTAAAACTTGACAAATTAAACTGCGCGCCCAAAATTGGACAGATTTTGTTAAAAGTTTAGCAGACTGACATATTCCCTAAAAAGCTGAAAATAATGGTTTTTTTAATGGCCTAAAAGAGGAAATAAGATGGCGGGAAAATTAAGAAATTTTGAGATAGGATATTAGCAGATCAAATCGGATCCGGCCAAAGCGCCGCTTGTGATTTCCTTTGAAAAAAAACTGTGGCTTTTTAAGCTTAAATGATAATTGACGGCAGGCCTGGCCTAACAGCCTCGCTGAAAATTTTGAATTTACAGGCCGGCAAAAATAATTTAATTATAAAATATGCTTTCCCACGCGCAGCTGGCTTTGTTTGGAGAGAGGCTAAAGCCTCATAAATTGCCGCAAACCCAATATTTGGGAAGCAAGCAAAAACTGGCGACATGGATTTATAAATGCTCCCCTAAAAATATAGAGACATTTTTTGACGCTTTTAGCGGGACATCTTCCGTTGCTTATTATTTTAAGGCGCAGGGCAAGCGGGTCATAGCCAACGATTTTTTAAAATTTAACTATCACATTGCAAAATCTTTAATTGAAAATACAAACATCTCTTTAACAGAAGAGGATATAAGCTCGCTGTTTCAAAAAAACAAAAAAGCGGATTCTTTTATAGAAAAAGTTTTTACAGGGGTATTTTTTGAAAGAGATCAAGCGCAATGCTTGGATAATTTTCGAGCTAATGTTGAGCGGCTTGAGAGCGAATGCCAAAATCACTATGGCGGCAAAGGCTCCCGCAAAGGGACAAAAGAACATTTGTTTTTAGGCTATGAATAATAAAGAAAAAAGCTCTTTTAATCATTTTAGACAGCTTTATCAGGACAATAAATTTGATGCTCTTTTGAAAGAATTTAAAATTAATTTCAGCTGGAGAGACGGGCAGAAATATTCCGCTCTGTCTGACGCTTTATTTATCATAAAAAGACGACAATGAAATATACAAAATTCAGCGCAGTCAAAAAAAGACATGAAATTTTTATACCCGCTTATCTTTAGCCAGCTTAAAAAAATAAGCCCTTATTTTTTATTTTGCATTGTGGCTTTGCAGGCGCTGGGGCTTTTTTCCCTCTACAGCGCCGCTTACGGCTCAGATGGGGCAAATCTTTTTTTATTTCAGCGCCAGCTGATATGGATCGCTTTTTCCTGGATGGTTTTCTTTTTGCTGGCCTATAGCAAAGCCTCTTTTATCTCCAAAATCATAAGGCCTTTTTTTTGGATCCATATCATCGCTTTGGCTCTGGTCTTTTTTATAGGGAAAGAGGCGCATAACGCCACAAGATGGCTGGATTTGGGCTTATTTCACTTTCAGCCCTCTGAAACCTTAAAGCTGGCTTTAGCTCTTTTGACCGCTCAGCAGCTGGCGCAAAGGCGCTTTGGCCAGGCGCTTCAATTTAAGGATTTGCTCTTATTTTGCGCTGTGGCGATTCCCCCTGTTGTCTTAGTTTTTCTCCAGCCTGATTTAGGCACGGCGGGGATTCTTTTATTGATGATTTTCACTATGCTCTTATGCAATGGGATTGAGAAAAAAACATTGGCCGGCCTTATTTTAATCGCGCTCATCAGCGGGCCCCTGGCTTGGAATAAAATTTTAAAGCCCTACCAAAAATCCCGGATCACAAGCTTTATCCAGCCGGGAGAGGATCCTCAGGGAACAGGATACAATGTGATTCAGTCTAAAATCGCCATTGGCAGCGGACAATTTTTTGGAAAAGGCTTTAAAAAAGGCACTCAAAACAAATTGCAGTTCCTTCCGGAGCGGCATACGGATTTTATTTTCAGTGTTTTGAGCGAAGAATACGGCTTTATAGGAAGCAGTCTCACTTTGGCATTGTTTTTTTTAATGATTTCCTTTATTTTTAATTTGGCCGGCCAGCTCAGAGATCGCTTAAGCTGTTATTGCTGTATAGGGGCCGGAGCTTTTTTTTTATGGCATACCGCGCTAAACTTGGCTATGACTATGGGCTTTTTTCCGGTGGTCGGCATCCCCTTGCCTTTGTTTTCCTACGGCGGATCCCATATATTGACATCTATGGCTTTTTTAGGTGTCACAGCCTCCATCTATAGAAACAAAGACTTATTTTAATGATTTTTAAGCTGGACTGGCTCTCTTGACCTAAATTCCATTATGATTTTCAATTTTCCATAAAGACAGTTTTAGCCTCGTGAATAAATTAAGAAAACTAGCTCCGTTTATGATTTTTGCGGCCGGCATGTCTCAACAAACGAAAAAATGGCGGATTTGCCTCCTCACAGCCTTAGCCTTCGCTTTCACAAATTGCTCCATCGGCGCTTTTCCAGAGGGGGCTTTGCAGGCCATCAGCTCCCGGCCCCTCAGTCTCAACGATCAAAACTTAAAAACCTGTGTTTTTGATCCCCAGTTCCGAATTGCTCATTTCCCCATGTATCATTACCCGCCGGAAGGCCATTACTCAAAAGAAGACAAGGAAAATGTGGCCAAATCCCAATTTCAGCTTTTGCACACCCTCTTAGATTACAATCGATCCGCCCGGCCCTTGCGGCTTTTTGATGAAAACATTATCCATGATGGCTACAATGAGGCCTATTTTCAGGGTTTGCTGGCCGGCCAAAGCCTGAATGACACCTATAAAAAAATAGATGGCTCACACTCCACAATGGGGGCTATGCTCACACAAGCGCGCTCCTTTCAAACCGGCTTTCCCGAATTTTATGAGCATTTAACCCCTCCGCAAAAAGACACCTTGTTCCAAGTGGGGGCCAGCCTCGTTTTATATCTTTTAGGCGAAATCCCCCAACTGCACAAAGTGATCACCCCCAACAGCTTTCATTTAGCTATAGCCAACTTAAGGGACATTAACGGCAATTTGCTCCTTAAGGGAAATGACTATTGGCTGTTTGATTTCAGAGAGGAGGAGCTTAGAAAGGAAGTGGCCTATTTTTTCTCTCAAAATTTAAGCTTTAGAGGAATTGTCCTTATCGCTTATGGAGCCAATCACGATTTATCGAATGAATTTACCGGCCACGCCTTTCAGTCCGGCCATAAATTTTGCCTCGACTGGGCCAAACACTCTCCTAAAGCGCCGGTTATTTTGCCTTAACCGCTTGAGATTCCCCGCGCTCCAGCCGATAAAGAGATTATGCGGGCGCTCATTTTAGAGGACAACATAGCATTGGCTCAATCTTTGCGGGATATGCTGGAGGAGCAAGGCTGGTCCACGCATTGCGCCGCCTCCTTAAGGTCAGCCTCCCGTCTGACAAATAAGGCCTTTTTTGATCTCTTTGTGCTGGATATGCTCCTTCCCGACAAAAAGGGATGGGAGCTTTTAAGCCTTTTGCCGCCCAACAAAATAAGCCCCTCCGCAAAAATTATCCTCATTAGCGGCTTTATGACAGAATCCTCCGCTTTAAAAAATATTCCGCCGCGCTGGAAAGCCCGCTGCGTGTTTTTTAAAAAACCGCTGGATGAGAAAATGCTTTATAAATTTTTGCAAACAGCCAAACCTTTAAGCGGCGACAAAAAAGAGGCTGTTTTTTTTGAAAAATCCCGCCCTTCAAAGCCTTTGGATTTTTATCTTCCACCCAACACAACTTTTGACTCAAAAGATTTAATTTTCTCTGTCTTTTTGGCTCACTTAAAAAAATTCACCGGCGAGCTGAAAATCACAGCAAATAACACGCTGGAGACTTTGATTCAATTTCGCCAGGGCCACATCACAAAAGCTGTCTCAAACAGCGGAGATTCTTTTTTTGGCGCTATTTTAGTGGAGCACGGCCTGTCCATTCAAAAGGATATTGAGGCCCTTTTAAAAGACAAAGAGTCTAAACTGATTGGGGAGCGGCTCGTGGAGCGAGAGCTTTTAAGCCCCTATATGCTTGATTTTATGCTTAAGGAGCAAATCAAGATTCGCCTGTCTGAAATTATGTCTGGCCCCTCTTTTAAATTGAGGATTGTGGAAAAAGCCTTAAAAAGCCCCTCCTCCAGCGATGTGGATTTTACAGAGGCGGACTTTATAGATTGGCTGGCGGACAGCGCGCAAACTGAGTTAACAGAGGAGTTTATAAAAAAATTCTGTTTAGAGATTAAATTCTCTTTGATACAAAAATCATCCCCGCCTCATTACAAAGGGATGAGCCAAAAGCGATTTTTGCGGAAATATGGCAGATGGCTCTTAAGCTTATCTAACGGATCCGCCGTTCAGGAGGCGCTGGAAAACTCAAAAAACAGGCATGAGACCGGATTGTTTTTATACTTTGGCCTGCTGTCCAAATCCCTCTATTTAAAAGAGCAAAGAGAGGAGCCTATGGACATTCGGAAAATAAATTTGCTGTTGGATTCCATTATAGAAAAAGATCCGGAAGATCTGTTTGCTCTGCTGGATCTGCCCTGGGGAGCCTCCCCTGCAGAGGCCAACAAAAGCTATAAGAGGCTGATTCAAAAAACGCATCTCGATCTTCTCCCCCCTCATGCGGATGACCGGCTTAAGGAAAAAGCCAAACAGGTTTTTTATAAACTTCAAAAAAGCTATGAGGCTTTAAAAGACGGGAAAAAGAGAGCGGAATATATGAAAAGCCGGCAAGAGGAGGCTTTTATAACTGTTATGGGAAAATATGAGGAGGGGCTGGCCAAAATCAAGCGAGAGAGCTATGCGGAGGGGCTGGCCATTCTCCGGCAAATTGTGAATCACAAATCGGCGCCGGGAAACACTCGCTTATATATTTTATGGGCCCAGCTCAAAGACAGCTGTGGGGACCTAACAAAAAACCAGAAAAAAGCGATCGATATGCAAAAAGCTATTGAATCCTGCCCCATCAGCTTGAGAACTTCTCCTCTATTTTGGTATGTCAAGGGGCTGTTTTACGCTCAAACAAAACAATATGAAAAAGCCTGCGATTTGTTTAATAAGAGTTTGTCCGTTCAAGGCGCTTTTCCAGAGGCGAAAAGAGAGCTGTTTCTTATCAAGCATAAGCTGAAAACATTAAAATTAAGGCAAAAAAAGAATATTTTTAATTTCTTTCTAAAAAAATCAGGCTAAAGCTTTAAACCAAGCGGAAAGCCTCCTCTTTTTCAGAAGAAAAGCCCGCTCCGCCGGCTCATTGGCCAAAGGCATTGGCTTTTTCCATAGCTTTACAATCCAGCTTCCAGGCTGGAGCCTGTTTCACGGCTCTTTCCACTTTGCCGAGATAAATAATATCTCGAGAGGGACGCAGAGACGATAAAGCGCTTTTGTTTTTTATGATGAGAACAAGCCCCAGCCCGCAATTAAAAATTTCCAGAAAATCCCTCCACGGCAGGCCCGCCCGCTTTTTAGCGTCTAAAAAACAAGAGGGGACAGGCCAGGGCTTTAACTCCGCTCTTAAGCCTGAGGGAAGAATGCGGGATAAATTGCCCAGCCCGCCGCCAGTGATATGCGCCATCGCCCGCAAGCCTTTAATCTGATCCAAATAAGGGATTAAAAAAGTATAAAGCCTTGTGGGCCTCATTAAAATTTTCTTATTTTTTTTTAACAAGCCGGGAGAGCTGTAAATGGCCCTTAGCAAAGAATAGCCGTTGCTGTGAAAGCCGGAGCTTTTTAAAGCCACAATATCATCGCCCGGCCGAACTTTGGCCGGGTTTAAAATTTTTGATTTTTCAACCACTCCCACACAAAAACCGGCGCAATCCGCGTCTTTAGGCTGATAGAGTCCGGCCAGCTCCGCTGTTTCCCCGCCCAGCAAAGGGGCGCCGGCCATCCGGCAAGCCCGCTGGAGGCCGCGAAAAAAAGACCGCGCCAGTGAGGGGCTTAATTTTCCGCAGGCATAGTAGTCCATAAAAAAAAGAGGCTTGGCCCCCACGCAGATCAAGTCATTAACACACATGGCCACTAAATCCTGGCCAATGCCCGCCCACTCATTAAAATAACTGGCCAGCAGGACTTTAGTCCCCACCCCATCGGCGCTGGCGGCTAAAACCGGGCGCTTGTAGCGGCCGGCTAAAAAAGGCCATAACCCAGCATAATCACTGGACAAAAACTGGGAGCGGCCGGGCGCTTTCCGTTTAATCCATTGAGTTAAGCGCTCCGCTTTTTTAATATCCACGCCAGACGCTTTATAGCTTATTTTTTTCATAATCAAATGTCTCAATCCTCATATCATAAGCTTTGCCCATCCGCCGCCGGGCATGAAAAACCGCGCCTTAAGCCCTGTCCGCATAAAAACTTATCCCCGTCCCGCTTAGAGCGCCTTAGAGCATACTTAAGCGGTTGAAACTTTCAAATCAAAATTTACATAGAGGCCAATAAAAAACAGAGTCCCTATTGGCCGAAAATCTGATAAAATGAAACCAATGAGAGCGGTATTAGCTATTTTTCTCTTAGGGGCTATAGGGCCTCTTTTTGCGGAGAGTCATCCATCCGCGGGCCGGCAAGGCTTGGCCTTAGCCCAGAACAGCGCGGCGGAGAGCGCCTTTGATCCTTTTATCGATTACGGAGAGTTTCAAGATAAGGTGGCGGAGGAGGAAAGCCTCCAATTTTTCCAACATGGGCGCTATCTCACCATATCCCTCCACGGCGGCTATTCAGCCCTCACAATGAACATGAGGCAAATCTATGGAGACACGCCTTTTCTGGGAGCCAGCCTCAGTTTTTTTCTGGATTTGCGCTTTGCCTTTCAGGTGAGCGGAGCTTTTCCCTCCGGCCACTATAACAGCCTTTACAACGCTTTTTTTCCATTTTCCCACTTTGGCGTTGATCTGAAATATTATTTAAACAGGCAGTATGTCACTAAAGAGGCGGTCTTTTTTAACCCCTATATCATCTTTGGCCCTTTTTGGCTTAACATCAAATATCAGCTTCCCCCCTCCGCCACATCCGCTCCCATTCCCATTGGCGCAGCCCCTCCCAGCCAAAATCCACGCGCCGCGCAGGCCAATATCTCAGCGGAGGAGAGACAAGCTCTCAGCTCTTATAATTCAGCTGGGCTAAAGGCGGGCCTGGGCATTGAGTTTCCTTTGGTTAAGCAAAGCTTTATAGGCGTGGAAATCTCCTATCTCTATACCGTTCTATACCATGAGGATGAGGATTTGTCGCAGTTGAATCTTCCCCCCCCGCCCAGGTCCAGCCCCAGCCAGACGCTCATGGAAAGGGTGCGATTTCCAAACAGGCCTCAAGTCAAGGGATACCGCTTTTTTGGGGATTTAGCCCATTTAATTATTTTGTTTGGCGTCAATTTTTAAAAACTCCGCTTGAAAGTCTTTGCAATAAAGAGGATAATAGCTTTATAACCTGGCTCACAAATAAGAAGGAGTTTATTATGAAAAATCTTTTTTTATTTTTTAATTTGTTTATTTTACTGCTTATCGCCTATCCCTGGCCGGCCGCAGCTAAAAAATACCGCTATATCAAAAGGGAGCACGGAGTCCGTTTTGCGGGAAATGTCCCCCTTCAGTTTGCCGCTGGCACCGGCATTACTGGAGACGCTGATTTTAAAGGCGCTTACACCTATAATTGGCGGGGGTTTCTGGAGTTTGGCCCTTATTTTGATCTGAAGATGGCTTTTCCCGTCAGCCTGCAAAAATGGAGCGCGGGGCTGTTGGTCGAGTATAACTTCATAAAAAACAGAGGAAGAAGAACATACATTCCCGCAATAGGCCTAAGCGCGGGGGCGAGACAGTTTTCCTCCCTGGGCAATCCGCCAGAGTTTGCCGGCGGAGCTTACGGAGCTTTAAAGGCATTTGTCGGCACACGCACTCCATTTATAGTGACTGTGGGCTATAAACTGCTAACTCCTATACAAGGCGCTTTTCAACAATTTAGCCACACTCTCGATATATCCCTGGGCTTTGCCTATTACTTTGATTTTTATTAAGGCTGATGGAGCTTTAGGTTCAGCGGGCGGAGGATTTTTAGGTTATATCTATGAGCCTGCCCTTTGGCTTTCGCGCGGAGCGGATCATTTTGAAGCTTTAAGCATTGGCCTTTTGATTTTCTAAAGCTTTTCTCCTTCTGTTAAAATAACTGAAAATATCTTCTGAGGGGAAAAAACCGCATTAAAAACCCCTTTTTTTTAAAGTATTACACTACAATCCTGCCTAATTTTTAGGCAATATTTCCTGAAACCCTTGTCTTTATTGACTTTTAAATTTCCTCAAACACATTAAGTGTCAAAGTCGGGAATTAAGGGTCAAAGTTGGGTTTTATTTTTGGCATTGTTTAAACGATAGCTGTCTTCATTTCAGGAGAAAGCTTGTTTAATTTTAAGGCAGTATTTGCTAAAATCTTTGGATTTTTTGGCCAGCTCCAGCGAGGGAGCGGAGCGCAAAAAAAGGGCAAAATAAAAACAACAAGAGCCAAAGGAGCCTGTTTTTTAAAAAATCAAGCGGAGCGGGATTGAGAGAAAGAGGCGCTTTAGCCAAAGGGCTTTTGGGCGGGCGCCCGCTCAAACAAGCTTTTTTCACCAGCTCCCGCTATATCAAAGAGGGTTATTTTCTGGAAAAAATGAACGCCCAATTCGAATTGCCGCAATGCTCCCGGCTATCTTCATTAGGCTCCGTAACGAGATAAAGAGTCTGGCCATTTTTTTCAAAGTAATAAGTCATATTTATCTCTGAAGGCAAAGAGCTATCAGCGCCGCAGCTGGCGGAAGCCTTAAAATCCCCCGTAAATATAGTTAACCGGTTTCCCTGCGCTGTGTAGCGCCCGTTATGCTCCATAGAACAAGGCCCTCGAGGGATGTCGGCCAACTCCTTTTCCTCTCTCTCCTCTTCCTCTTTCAGCCATCTCTCCGCCTCCTTCACTCTGTCCCGCCTCCATTTTTCATATAGCCTTTTCTTGAACTGAGAGCTGCACATATCCTCATTTGTTTCAGAAAGCATCTCCCCATGCTCTCTACAAGCCGCCTCATGCCTCTCTTTATCCTCTTCAAAGAACTCCAATGCTCTGGCTCTTTCGTCCCTTTGCCTGCGCTCTCGAACCTCTCTGTATTCCTCCTCATCAAAAGAGCCTTTCTGAGAGAAGTATGTTCCTCGAAAAGAGCCGTTGCCGCCAAAAAACATCTCCTGTGTGGTGTCGCCGTCCGGAGGGATCAAATCTCTGCTGTTGTTCTCACATCTCCTGCCAACCAGCTCATAATCCCCGGGCAGAGCGCCTGTCTGTCCGGAGGCTGGAAAACAAAACCAAACTGTGAAAGCCAAAATAAGGCTTCTCTTGCATAAACCAACCATATTTTTCCTCCTTTGCGCCGCTCAGATCAAACTCATCCGGCGCCGGGGTTTTCACCGCTTAAATTTAAACAGACTGCTATATTGTGGACTGAGCCCCATTAAAAGTCAAGCGGTTAAAAAGTTTTTAACCGGGTCCAAAGCCGGGACATTGAGCGCGCCCTTTATCCGATGAAAAAAGCTTGAAGCCCTTTTGGAAATAAGCCTTTTTTTAAAATCCTCTCTGGAGTTTAGATATACAAGTTGCCGGCCTCGTTTTTAACCCCCCGCTCATTTTATAAATCTCAATAAGAAATGAACCACAAAGCGCGCTCTATTTAATGCTGCTCGGCGATGCTCTTCATCCATCGCGCCACATCCTCAGGACAAACGAACTGCTCTTTTAAAGCCAGTTGCTTTTTGTATGCCCTCAACGCATCATCCCGCTTTTTCGCGCTAGAGTATTTTACTGAAGTTTCAATAGCTCGAAACAAATCTTGTTTTTTTCTCTCCAGATCCAGCTCTGCAGCTGTCCGCCCATTACTGCAGTCAGGCCTTTGAAATGCTCCAATGCGCCTGGCTTGAATAGGAGGCTTGGCCGGCAGGCAGGAGCAAAGGCCAAAAACCGCCAACAATAAAAACAGCTTCATAAAGTGTATGTTAAAGCCCTTCAGCAATTTAAAACAAGGACAAAAATCAGACAAATATCTAAAATCAGGCGGGGGCTATAAAAAGCCCGGCTAAAGCGCAGTCTAATCTCCTGCCGGCGGAAAATCCATAAATAAACTTTGCGCAGCTGGACTTGAGCCTATACACCCAGGTCTTTCCCTCTAAAATGAGAGCGGCCGGAGCTTAACTGATGGCTAAGCCGCAAAGCTAGCTCCATGGCCTGCAAAGGGCTTAAAGCTTTTCTATTGTTAAGCATTGCAAGCGCTAAAGCGGCGCTGAGGCGGGCGGATGGCTACAGCCTGTCCTCAGAACAAGGAGGCTACAGCGCCTTCAAAAAAGCTAAACCGTGAATAATGAAATTAAACGGATTTAAGGCAGATAAAGCAAAGGGTTGACTGGTTTTTTCTTATATATCAATTCAAAATGAAGATGAGGGCCTGAAACTCGCCCCGTTTTGCCCACAGCCCCTATAATATCCCCCCGCCTCACTGTTTGCCCGGTTTTCACTTTGATCTTTTGAAGATGGGCGTAAAGGCTAGCCCAGCGGAAGGAATGCTCCAGCACAACAACATTCCCATAGCCGGTCAGCTTATTTCCGGCATAAACAACCCTTCCGGAGTGGCCGCTAAAAACATTTGCGCCAACAGGCGCTTTAAGGTCAATGCCTAAATGGGGGGGCTTTCCAGTGGAGACAAATTTTTGAGTCAGTTTGTATGTTTTTAAAGGCCAATCCAGCTCCAGCGAGGGAGCGGAGCGCAAAAAAGCGCAAGAGGGCAAGATAAAAACAACAAGAGCCAAAACGGTCAGCCTTTGTAACAATCGAGCGGCGCGCGATTGAGGGCAAAGAGGCGCCTCTCTCCAAGGGCTTAGGGCGGGCGCCGGCTTTCCCCGCGGAGCAAGCTTAAAATCTGGTTTTTTATAAAAATTCATAAAGCTAAATAAGCTGTCATCGCATAGACATCTTCAGCGCCTAAGAGCTGTTTTGTTATAAAGATTCATAAAGAGGGAATTGAGAGCAAAGCTCTTTGACTTCCCGCTTGATTCGGGAAAGCAGCCGGGGGCTGTTTATATCTTTAACCGTTTGAGCGATCCATTGGCCAATTTGCTCCATCTCTTTTTCCTTCATGCCTCGAGTGGTAATGGCGGGAACCCCCAGCCGTATGCCGCTGGCCACAAAGGGGGATCGCCTCTCTCCGGGCACTGTGTTTTTATTTACAGTGATGCCCGCCCGCTCTAAAGCGGTTTCAGCCTCTTGGCCAGTGATTTGCCGGTCAGACAAATCCAGCAATAAAAGATGATTGTCTGTCCCTCCCGTGACCATCGTTAAGCCCTCTTTATGAAAAACCGCCTCCAGCGCTTTGGCGTTTTTAACAATTTGCCGGGCATAATCTTTAAATGGGGGCTTTAGGGCCTCCGCAAAAGCCACAGCTTTAGCGGCAATCACATGCTCTAAAGGCCCTCCTTGGATGCCGGGAAAAACTTTAGAGTTGATTTTTTTCGCCCGCCCGGCCTCCCGGCACAAGACAAAGCCGCCTCTAGGGCCTCTCAAAGTTTTATGAGTTGTGGAGGTCACATAATCGGCAAAAGGCATAGGAGAGGGGTGCGCCCCGCCGGCAATCAAGCCGGCGATATGCGCCATATCCACAAGCAGCAAGGCGCCAGCCCTTTGGGCAATGTCCTTAAAAGCCTTAAAATCAATGGACCTAGGATACGCGCTGTAGCCGGCAATAATCATGTTAGGCTGATTTTTTTTGGCCTGATCCTCAATTTGATTAAAATCCAGCCTTTGTGTTTTGAGATCTAAGCTATAAAAAACAGACTGGAACAAAAAGCCGGAAAAATTCACTGGAGAGCCATGTGTCAAATGCCCTCCATGAGATAAGTCTAAGCCCATAATTTTCTCGCCGGGCTTTAGCGCGGCTAAAAGAACAGCCATATTGGCTTGAGAGCCGGAGTGAGGCTGAACATTGGCGAAAGGGGCTTGAAACAGCTTTTTAAGCCTTTCGATGGCTAAAGCCTCGCATTGATCAATATACTCGCAACCCCCGTAATACCGCCGGCCGGGATAGCCTTCAGCGTATTTGTTGGTCAAAAGAGAGCCTTGAGCCTGACAAACAGCCGGGGAGGCGTAATTTTCTGAAGCGATCAGCTCTAATCCCTCTTTTTGCCTTTCCGCCTCTTTTTCTATCCAATGAAAAATTTCCGGATCTGCTTTTTTTAACTCTGTGGTTTGCTCTTCCCGCTTCATAATACGCCTTTAGCCAAATAGTGATGGGACTTCATAAGCCGGCGCCTGAGAGGACAGCGTGTTTTTCCGGCCGGCATAAAAACAGCTCCCTCAAACTGAAAGCGTCCAGCGGACAAGCGCCCCTTTTTTTCTATCTTTTAAAATAAAAGCCTCTCGCTGTCCAGATCTGGCGGTTTTTTACACATTGTTTCGCGGGCAAAGCTTATACAAAAAACAAAGAGAGCAAAGAGGCTTTCTGGCCGAGCAGATTTTTCTGCCATGCTCTATAAGCCAATGAGGAAGCATGATCCATTGCCCTTTAGGGGCTAACCGCTCCAACTCCCTTTCAATATGATAGACATTGTCTGTATGGGCTAAAGCCATTCTGTTGGAGAGCCTTTTAACATGGGTGTCCACAACAATCCCTGAGGGAAGGCCAAAGCCATTCCCCATAACAACATGAGCGGTTTTTCTCCCCACTCCCGCCAGCTGTGTCAACTGCTCAAAGTTTTTTGGAACTTCTCCGCCGTAATGTTTATCCAGGCTTTGGCAGGATTTTTTCAAGTTGCGGGCTTTATTTCTAAAAAATCCGGTGGATTGAATAGCTGTCTCTAATTCTTTAATAGGCGCTTTGGCGTAATCTTTGGCTGTTTTGTATTTGCGGAAAAGCGCTTGTGTGACTATGTTTACTCTTTTGTCTGTGCATTGGGCGCTCAGCTGGGTGGCAACCAACAGCTCTAAGGGATTTTTAAAGCGGAGAGCGCAGGACGCCGATGGATAATGCTCTTTTAAAAGAGACAGAATTTGCGCCAGCCTCCGCTTTTTCTTTTTAAAAGATTCCTTCAACATTTTTTTGCCGCTCTTAACCTCCCTTAAGTTATGAGCTGGCCAAACAATTTGCAAGAAATTTGGCCCGCCGGCAAGATAAAACTGTCCGCGCGGAGCGCTTGTTTTTTGCCGAATGGGGGAGCGTCAATAGCAAAAGCTCCTTTCCGCCAAAGGGCTGACACAAGCGTCAATGGCGAAAGCTCCGGCCGGCCGGTCATTCCCCGATTTCCCCAGCCCGCCAAACGGCAGACGCCCGCTGGCCCCCGCGCTGGACAAATTATAATTTATCAAACCCACTTTAGCCCGATAAAACATCTCCTCCCGGACAGCCCTGTCCGCGGAAAAAACCGAAAGGCTCAAGCCATAGCCGGAATGATTGATCATCTCCAAAGCCTCGCCTAAATCGTCTGTCTCATAAATAACAGCTTGAGGGGCAAAGGTTTCTTTTGTCCCAAAATTTGAAGAGGGGCTAAATTTCATTTTATAGACGCCGGGACTCACATAATAGCCTCTTTTCTCTTTTTTAAGCCTTTGCCCTTTAAGCAAAATCTCTCCGCCCCGCTTTTGAATATCCCTTTGAAAAGAGAAAAATCTCCGGACGGAGGACTCATCAATCACAGGGCCCATAAGCGGATTTTTGCTCCAGTGATCTATTTCAATTTTTTGAGCTAAACGGACAAAGCGCCGCATCCAGTCGCCGGCTATTTTTTTATGGAGGATGATTTGCGATGTGGCGGAGCATCTTTGCCCGGCGGACCAAAAACAGCCCTTAAGAGTCTCCAACAGAGATCTGCGCTTGTCTTTTGTGTCCCAAATCAAAGCGCTGTTATATCCGCCCATTTCCAAAGCTAAAATTTTGGAATAGTCCTGGAGCAGGCTGGCCCGGAGCTTATGGCCGGTCTCAAAAGATCCGGTAAAAAGAGCGCCATCCGCCTGTTTGTGCCGGCAAAGCCTTTCAGAGACTTTCGCCCCTCCCTGAAGCATTTGAAAAACTCCGGCGGGAAGATTAAGCTTATGGAGGCATTCCGCCAGTTTTTGCCCGCTGGCCGGGGTTTTTTCAGACGGCTTAAACACAACAGAGTTGCCGGCGATTAAAGCGGGCAGGATTTGCCCCAATGGCAAATGCATGGGAAAATTAAAAGGGCCAATCACAGCCAACAGCCCCCGGCTTTTAAAGCGAACACGCCCCGGCGCCTGAGGATCTGCTCTCTCTCTGATGCGGCTTAAGCCATCTCCCAAAACAAAATCAATTTTCCCCAAAAGGGACTGGGCCTCTCCCTCGCTTTCCCAAAGAGGCTTCCCGGTCTCGCGGGAAATAATTTGAGCTATCTCCCGCCGGTCTTTTTTTATAATCTTTTTGAGGGGGGAAAGCCGGCGCGCCCGCTCTTTAAGGGAGAGCTTAGCCCAAGGGAGATAAGCCTCTTTTCCCTTTTCCATAGCAAAATCCAGGGGAGCGGACTCTGTTTTAGGGCGGGTTAAAATCACATCATCAAAATCGGCTGGGCTGACATGAGTCTGGCTGGCGGGGATTTTTTTGACAGAAGAGGCTTTCCGGCGGAAAGAATGAGCGCGCTCAAATCTCCCATTGATATAATGTCCCAAATAATTTACAGAGCGCATGGCTGACTCAGTTAAAAGGAAGGCGCGCGTTAAGAGGCCGTTTTAGCGCTGTCGCTGAGCGCTGGCCAGTCAAATTGATCCAAACTGCCGGGGCGCTCAATCAAAGTCTGCGCTTGAGATTGAAGCGATAAAAAAGAAACCAACAGAAAACAAAGCCGCTTCATACATTTCCCCTCTTTATAAATTATATTTTATTATCGGGGAACAGCAAGCTTTTTTCAGCTAAAACCCCGCTTTTAAAGCTTTTCTGTAAAAAATGGCTTTTTCCCGCAAAGCTTGGCTTGAGTTTTGCGCTTAAAAGCGGGCGCTACGGAAAGGGCGCCGCCAGAGCTTTTTTTCCCTCTTCAAACTCTTTGGGAAAGCGGGAGACCAGCAGATCCTGCTTTTTTATTTCCCCCTTTCCATGAGCGCAAAAAAATCCACGCTCAGTCTGTTGGCACAGCAAAAAAGCGGAGGCTTTAATGACTTTTCCTTTTTTTAAAACGCGCGCTTTAGCCCGCTTTAAAAAAGAAAGCTCCCGCCAACGCGCCTCCATATATATTCCCCCATCTAAAACATGAAAGCAGTTGGTTTTATAAAAGCCCCTTTTTAAAAGGCCGCTATAAACCGGAAAAGTTTGCGGATGAACTCGCTCCATATAGCTTTTAGCCTTATAGCTCAGCCGGCGGAAATCAATTTTTAAATTTTTGGGAAATAGGGAGAAAAACTGAGGGCGGCTCTTCTGAAAGCTTTTAAGGGCGGAGCGGTAATCCATTTTGAGGCATTTCGCTCCCGTCTCTTTCCAAAAATGATTGCTGGCCCCGTCAATAGGGGCCGTGAGGCTAACTTCTATAACCGGAGAAAAATCCCTGAAAAAGGCTTTTATATACAAAAAGCGGGCCAGCCCAATTTGAGGGCCGAGCAAATCCGCGGACTTGCGGCAGTCCGGATGCAAAATCAGCCCGCCAATTTGATGCCGGCCCTTTTTTGCTCTCTCCAATTTTAAATAAGCGCCCTTTTTTTCGTTTTTCAAAAAATAGCACAGAGATCTGTTGGGGCCAAAGCAAGACAAAATCTGGCTGGAGCCTATGATTTGCTTTTTTTTTCGATCCTCTAAAACAAAAAGATAATTCCGGCCCTCTTTTGGCAAAATTTTTTGAAAAGAGGCTTGGCTGGTTTGAATTTTTTGATCTATGGCGGAGAGGCGCGCGGGCAGGCTGCACAAGGGAAAACAGCGGGCCAGCGCCAGCAGGCCCTTTCTGTCCTTAAAATCAGCCGAGCGAATTAAAAACCTCATACGCCTCTTTAAGAGCAGTTTAACAGCCTCCGGCTTTTTCATCCAGAGCTTTGTTGGCTAACGCGTCCGCCCCTTTGTTTTGCTCTCTGGGGATATGCTTAAAACCCGCTTTAGGGATTTGCTCCAGCAGTTTTAGGCATTGGCTAAAAAGAGGCTTAATGCGGGCGGATTTGACCTTGTATTTTTTTTCCAGCTGGCGAACGAGAAGCTGGCTGTCTGAAAAAAGAGACAGCTCTTGAGCCTTATGCCGAACTGCCAGCTTCAAGGCTCTTATCACCGCTTTGTATTCAGCAAAATTATTTGTGTTGCTGTCTTCTAAATAAGAGGCCTCCTCATAGATTAAGCGCCGATCGCTGTCAAACACCTGGATCCCCAGAGCGCAAGGGCCCGGATTTCCCCGAGACGCCCCATCTGTATAAATCCATACAGCTTTAGGCCATGAGCGGGTTTTTGTTTGATCAGGCAAACAGCTCTTCCCTTAAAATAAAAACTCAGACATTTAATAAGAGGCTGGTTTTTTAAATATGTTTAATAATCCCTAACAGCTTAAAAAGCCTCTGTTCTCAATATTTTTATAATGATTTTTTGAAAGCTCATGGCTTTTCTCTATTGTTTGATCTGGAAATTTCAACTGCCAAACTGCCAAACCAAATATAAAAAGGCTCACGGCGGGTTTTTCTCAATACTTTTAAAATAACAAATATAAATTATCCTGTCTATGATTAAATCAAAACTCACATTCCACATTCTTTGAGATCTTTCCGGCCCCTTAAATTAAACTGCCAAATGGACGCTTAAGGGGCTAATAAGCCAAAAATTAAAAAGGTCTTTTTTTGGCTTTTTTGTCCATTCCTTTGAGCTTAGAGATAGCCTGATTTTAACGGCCTTTTAAAAACGTCGGAGGCAACAGCCTCTTTTTTATGGGAATTATACACCTAACACAGCAAGAAACCTGTGACAACCTTTAAATGCAAGGCTTACAGGAGGTTTTAATAATTTCGCGCAAAAAGCGCGGGCAAAATATTGAATTTAATAAGAAAACAGATAGTTAATAATATAAAGTGTTGATTTTGCTTAACTTTTTCTGTGCATAAATCGCTCAGGGCTTCACAAATGCTGTGTCAAATATATATTCCCTTTTTTTATTGATGATTTTCGGTTAAAATCCAATCATCTGATTTTAAAGCTTTGCTTTTTAAGTTTTTTTATACTAATTCATGGCTTAATGAAGCTGGGAGTTGTGGGCGCCACAGGTTTGGTTGGCCAAAGTTTTTTAAAGCTTTTAGAGCAGGAGCCTGGCTTTTCCGCTCAGGAGCTGAGGCTTTTTTCCCGCCGGCAAAAATCCTGCCTTTTTTTAGGGCGGGAGTTAAAAACCGAGGCTTTAAGCTTAAACCGCCTCAAGGGCTTGGATATTTGTTTTTTTTCCGCGGGAGAGGAGATTAGCCGTGTCTGGGCGCCGCAGGCGGCTCAGGAGGGCGCGATTGTGATTGACAACTCATCAGCTTTTCGCGGAGATCCGGACAAGCTGTTGATTGTTCCTGAAATCAACGGCTGTCTCCTCCAAAATAAGCCTCAAATTATATCTAATCCCAACTGCTCAACTATTCAGCTGGCTTTAGCCCTTCAGCCCCTGCAAAAATCCTTTGGCCTTCAATCTGTTCAGGTGACAAGCCTTCAGTCCATTAGCGGAGCGGGAAAGCCGGCCTTAGAGGAGTTTCAAAGGGAAAGCCGGGGCATACTGAGCGGGAAAATTTTATATGAGGAGGAGGACGGCAGACTGGCCTTCAACTGCATTTCTCATATTGGCCCTATAGGCGCGGATGGCTTTTGCAAAGAGGAGACAAAAATTATGACTGAAAGCCGAAAAATTTTAGATTTGCCCAATCTGCCCATCTCCGCATGGACTGTTCGAGCGCCCAGCCTCAACGCCCACTCGGAGATTGTTCGCTGCTCTTTAAAAAAGCCCGCCACAAAAGAGGGGCTGAGTCAGGCTCTTTCCCCTTATGTGAAGGTTTTAGATCCGCCGCCTCACGCCCGCATGGCCTCCGGCAAAAAAGATGTTTTTGCCGGGAGAATCCATAAAGACAGCTTAGGGGACAATGCCTGGCTTTTGTGGATTGTGGCGGACAATTTATTAAAAGGGGCCAGCCTCAATGGATGGCAAATTGCCCGCCGGCTTTTGAAAATGAGAGGCGCGGGCAAAACTCTATAAAAGCCAGCTCTAAGATCTATATTTAGCGCCATGAGCTCAAAAAAATTATAAGCCTTCTGTTTTAGCGGGAATAAAGGCTTTGCCTTTTCTGGAAGAGCCGCGCGGCAAACAAAAGAATATAAATGAATCCAATATAGGGCCATATCCACTCCTTGGGAATAAACCATTTCATCAAAGGGGACTGGGCGGGAAGCGCCTGAGCTATTTTAAGCGCCTGAAAGGCCAATGTCCACAAGCTGTCGGAAAGGCCATATAAAAAGGGGAAAAAGGGGCTTAAAAAAGACAGAGGAAAAAGCAAACTGCTGATAAAAGGCGCAAAAATCCAATTCACCAAAACTGTCAAAGGATGCAGGCTTTGCCAGCGGTTGATAACAGGAAGAATAAACAAATAAATGACAAAACATCGCTTTATAGAGCTGGCGGAGAGGTTATAAAGAAGACAGGCCAACAGGCTGAGCTGCAAAGACAGGGAATAAACCCAGTCCGGCCGATAAATTAAACAGAGAATGCCGCTCAGCAAAGTGATAAAATGCGCTCCCCAAAATAATTTCAAGGATTGAGACAGGCGAAAAAGAAAAAAGGAAAACAGCGCCCTTGTGACTGGCGGATACAGCCGGCTGGCCAAAGCGTATAAAATCAAAACAATAAAAAGCCCTTGTGTTTTTAAAAACAAAGGCCCGGGCAGTTTTTTCCAAAATTTTTCCAAAAAAAGCAAATGCGCCCCGGAAACCACTGTCAAATGAATCACCCCCCCTTGAGCAAACAGCTCTCTCATGCCGCTATCCGGCAGTCTTTTGCCGCAAACAAGCGATTTATAAATATCCGCCAAAGATGTTTTAAAATTCAGCTTTTCAAGACATAAGCTGTGCAGTTGGGCGGATAGAGCGGAAATTTCGAAAAAAGGGAGCAGAGCGGAGCAAACAACAGCCAGAAATAAAAAGCCCGCCCAAAAAATCATATCTTTTATTTAGCAAAAAAGATTCCCAGCGGTTTTGAGCTGAATTTTTCAGACTTTCGTCTGTCCTAAAAAATCTTTAGCCTCAGAGGTTTTGACTATTTGCGCCAAAAACAAAGAAAATTATAAAAAGCTTGGAGCGCTTATGAAAATTTATCTCTCCATCATTTTTTTTAGTCTTTTTGTCTGGCCGGCTCATAAAACCGCGGAGGCTGAGGAAAGCTATGAAAAACAAATCTATCATATTTACCTAAAACATTATAAATATCCTGTGCCCCACAGCGAATGGACTTCTAAAATTCAAGCTCTGCCCGAAAAGCGCAAACTCAAATTTAAAGATAATCTTTGGGATTTAAGCGGATCTCTTCTCCAAGATCCTTTATATTGGTCCAAAATATGGGCCGCCAATCCGCAGGCGGAAAATCCTCATTTGATTTACGAAGGGCGCTTTCTAAAATTTGATCCCCTCACTTTGTCCCAAGCCAGCGCCTCTAAATACAGCGCCAATATTTTGTCTCAATTTCCCGGTCTGGCTCTGCCTCCCAATGAATCGGCTAAAAGAGCTTTGAGCGTGTCAGAAATTCCCTCCTCTCTCCCCAGCCTCTTAGACTTTCGCGTTTTAGACAATGAAATAGACATCAGCCAAATACAGCCTATAGAGGTTAAAAAACAAACTCTTGTCCCTTTTTATTTAACAGACAGCGCCCCCTCTATAGCCGGAGAAATCATCAGCAAAGACGGCTATGGGCGCTCCATCGGCTTAGGGGGCGAAAGCCTGATTGTTCAACTGGACAGCGAAGTCTCCATAGGCTCTGTTTTCACTGTGTTTGAGGACAAAGGCAAAATTAGACGATGGCTGAAAAGCCTGATCGGCTCAAATGGAAATGAAATCATGGTTAAGGGAAGGATAAAAATTCTGGCTTATCTGGCGGGGGCCAATTCTTTGTATAGGGCTGTAGTTGTGGACTCCATGCATAAAATGCAGCCGGGAGATTTTATCTTAAGCGGCGCTTCAAAAGTTTATAATTTTTCCCAAAAAGGGCCGATGGGAGCTGGAAACGGCTTAATTATTGGAACTCCAGACAAAAATCAAACTTTGCTGAGCTTAGGCTCTATTGTGTATCTGGATCAAGGAGAGGATGATGGCCTGCGCAAAGGGGATTTTTTTTATATTCAGGGGGCCGCAAATAAAAATAACACCTTCCTCCGGCCTTACACTTATAATCGGCCTCTGCTGGGGAAATTAAAAATCATACACACAGCCAAAGACACATCGACAGGGATTATTATTGAGGCCAAAACCCATATCTTTGTGGGAGACAGCTTTTCCGGGGATTCCAGCCAGCTGAAAGATCTGGATCAATCACTGGATCATGAAAAGGTTGAAGAGTATGAAATCACAGACAAAGGGAAAGAGCTGTTGATTGATGTTGAGGAACAGCCGAAAGAGTCCGCTGAGGGGCCGGAGGACATGGAAGAGATCGAAGACATGGAAGAGGCTGAGGACATGGAAGAGATCGAAGACATGGAAGAGGCTGAGGATATGGAAGAGATCGAAGACATGGAAGAGGCTGAGGGCATGAAAGAGCGGGATGAAGAGCTGGAGGAAGCCTTTGAGGAGGGAAAATGGGAAGAGAGTTTAGAGGATGAGGGGCTGGAAGAGGAGCTGGAGGAAGAGGATTTTGGGGAGGATGACAGGCCTAAAAGCGAGTTGGAAGAGTTTGAGAGGCTGGACACTTTATAAATAAGCTTTTTAATGGCCCGCTATAACAATTTATAACATGCGGATGGATCAATTTCTCAAAAGCTATTTCCCCTCGATAAAAGCCTTAAAAACAGAAAAACTGCCCGGAGATGGCGGGCATAGGGAATATACCCGGATCCGCTCTGGCGCAAAAACCTTTATGCTTATGTCCTGCGGAGAGGGAGACATAAGCTTAAAGCATTTTATAGAGACGCAAAAACGGCTGTCGCCAATAGCTCCCGTGCCCAAAATTTTTCAGGCTCATTTAAAATGGGGGCTTTTGCTTTTAGAGGATTTAGGCGATCAAAGCTTGGAGCGCTTTTTTCTTCAAAAGGGAGAGCGGCGCTGTCTCCCCTTTTACCGACAGGCTTTGACTCATCTGATTCGCCTTCAAACCAAAATGGCGCCGCTTAAAAATGATCCGGTGTTTGATAAAAGCTTTTTTATCCAAGAAAATGAAACAGCCCTTTATCACCTGCAAGCCTATATCAGCCGGCGGAGCCAAAAAAAAGCGGCGCTCTTTAGCCAAAAATCCTCCGCCGATTTTAAAAAAGATATGGAGAGCCTTCTCTTAAACTTTAAACCGGAGGATTATGTTTATTGCCATCGGGATTATCACAGCCGAAACCTCCTGCTAAAAAACGGCCAAACTTTCCTCATTGACTTTCAAGACGCCGGACAGGGGCCTTGGCCTTATGATCTCACAAGCCTGCTCTATGACAGCTATGTTCCGCTGGAGCCTTCCGCCCAAGAGCGATTAGCTCTTTTTTACTGGGAAAGCCTCCCCTCCTCCTTTAAAAAAAAAGCTTGCTCTTTTGCCCGCTTAAAGCGAATGATAAAACTGCAGTTTTTGCAAAGAGGGCTTAAAGCCTGCGGCTGTTTTGCGGCTTTTCAAAATCTGAGCCAAAAAAGCTCTCATTTAAAATATATCCCTCCCACTTTAGCCCATATAAAAAATATCGCCCAAGAGCTTTCCTATAGAGGGATTTATAAATATATCCAGCAGTTGACTGAGGCTTTAGGGGAGCGCTCGGCGGGGCCTTAAGCGCTTTTTAAAGGGCGCTGGTTTGGTTTAAGCTTTCCGGCGGGCGATGGCCGGAGAGCCGGCCGGCGGAGCTATTATCCGAAAAAGCCAGATGAATCTTTAAGCCAGCATCAAAGCCCCGCTGTTTTTTCACTCGATTTTTAGCGCGCCTCTTGTATATGCATGAGACAGCCTCCGGCGCATTTTGAGCGGGGCTGTTTTGAAAATTTACAGCTTTTCCCTGTTATTTGAGCCGGAAATTTCAAATCCGGCGGACAGGGAAACAGCCCCGCTTTAAAAAAACAATTTGACAACAGCGCCGGATAGCGGACAAATAGAGAAAGCCATGCCGGATGGACGCCTTGTTTTAATCAGACACGGACAAAGCGAATGGAACAAAAAAAACCTCTTTACAGGCTGGACAGATGTTGATCTCAGCCCGCAGGGGGAAAAAGAGGCTTTGTCCGCCGGCCGGAAATTAAAAAAAAGGCTGTTGGTTTTTGATCACGCCTTTAGCTCCGCTTTAAAACGGGCCATTCGAACTATGGAAATTATCCTGCGAAAGATGAATGCGCCGGCCACTCCCTCCACAAAAGCCTGGCAGTTAAATGAAAGGCATTATGGCGCCCTCCAAGGGCAAAACCGCCAGGATATCATAAAAAAGCACGGCGCCGCTCAAACGCAAAAATGGCGCAGGGGCTTTACAGCCGCGCCGCCGCCTCTCCCGCAAAGCCCTGCTCTCAAAAACAGCAAGCTGTATAAAACTTTAAAGCGCGCGCCGGTTGGAGAATCTCTCAAAGACACCCAAAACAGAGTTCTCCCCTTTTGGAAAAAAGAAATTCTCCCTTATATTCAAAACAACAAAGCTGTTTTAATTGTCGCCCACGGAAACAGCTTAAGATCGCTGATCAAGCATTTGGAAAACATTCCGGATAATCAAATCTCCTCTTTAGAAATTAAAACCGGGCAGGCTTTAATTTATAAATTAAACGCGGACGCCCGCGTCCTCTCAAAAGAGATTGTGGAGTAAATTTTTTATGGAAAAGATCTGGCTGAAAAATTATCCGCCCAATATTCCAACAGAGATTCCCCCCTTGGACAAAAGCCTTATTCAGCTGTTTGAAAGCGCTTGTGGGGAATTTAAAAGCCAGCCGGCTTTTATCAGTTTTAACCGGACTCTATCCTACAAAGGCCTGCAGGAAAAATCTCTCCATTTAGCCGGCTATCTGCAAAGCAGAGGCTTTAAAAAAGGCGACTCCATCATTATTCAGCTCCCCAACATCCTGCAATACCCCATCGTTTTATGGGCCTCTATCCTGTCCGGCCTGACTGTTGTCAACTTAAATCCCCTCTCCGCCCCCTCAGAAATGCTCCAGCCCCTTCAGGAGACTCGGGCCAAAGGGATCGCGTTGCTTTCCAGCTCTCTTCCCGCGTTAAAAAATATCATCTCCCAAACAGAAATTCAATTAGCGCTGGTGACAGATCCCGGAGATCTTTTAGGCTTTCCAAAAAAACAAATTGTCAATTTTGCCTTTAAATATAAAAACAAACTCGCCGGGCGGGCGGGGCCGGACAGCGCCATCCCCTTTTTAAAAGCTCTGCGGGAAGGCTCAAAAACAAAAGCCAAAATTCAAGAAAGAGATTTTAAAGACACTTTATCCATTCAATACACTGGCGGGACCACAGGAGGGCTTAAAGGGGCCCGCCTCAGCCAAAAAAATATTTTATCCAACCTCAAGCAATGTGAGGTTTGGATGCTCAGCCAGCTGGAAAAAGGGGAGGAGCGGGCCTTGGCCGCTCTGCCTCTTTATCATATTTTCGCTTTTTTGGTAAACGGCCTGGTTTTTTTCCTAAACGGCTTTGCCAACGCCCTTATTGCTGATCCCAGAAACATGCCCTCTCTTATCCAAACAATGAAAAAGCAAAGACTGACCCTGGGGACAGGAGTTAACACCCTGTTTAAAGCTTTGCTCGCCCAGCCTCAATTTAAAAAGCTGGATTTTTCCCAATGGAAATTTTTTATTTCCGGCGGCATGCCTTTAGAGCCGGCGGTTCAAAAAATGTGGCAGTCCCGGACAAGCAGTTATTTGGTTGAGGGGTATGGCTTAACCGAAGCCTCTCCGGTGGTGTGCTGTAACCGGCTGGACAAGCCCAGCGAGGGCTTTGCCGGCTTCCCTCTCCCCTCCACTCAAATCAGAATTATGGATGAGGCGGGGCGGGAGATGGGCATAGGCCAAGAGGGAGAGCTAGAGGCCCGCGGGCCTCAGGTTATGGACGGGTATTACAAGCGAAAGGAGGAGAGCCAAACAGCGCTGGGGCCAGGGGGCTGGCTGAAAACAGGGGATATAGCCAAAATAAGCCCGGAGGGGCTGGTTCAAATCATTGACAGAAAAAAAGACATGATCAACATCTCCGGGCTAAAAGTTTATCCCATTGAGGTTGAAGAGGCTCTTTTGGCGCTAAAAGAGGTCAAAGACGCGGCTGTCGTAATGGCTAAAGACAAAAACAATGAAGAGGCGGTTAAAGCTTTTGTTGTAAAAAACGCGGAAGAGCTGACTGAAGAGGATTTGAAATCCCACTGCAAAAAGCATTTAAGCCCTTACAAAATTCCTAAGCGCTTTGTGTTCACTCAACAAATTCCAAAAAACATTATCGGCAAACCCCTCAGAAGGCTTTTAAAAGACTCCCCCGGCCCCCGCGAGCCTTGCGATTTCACCGATTGAATTTCAAACCCGGCGGCCGGCAAAGCTTGATAAATTTATGAGTTGGATTCTATACTGATATTTGTTAAAGTTTTTCCGGCGGGCCGGGATAAAGCTGTTGGCCAGCCTCTCTCCAGCCCCCGCAAAATCTGGAAGCTGAGCTTTCAAACCCGCAAAAAACAGATTGAAGGGCTGAAACGCTAAAGGAGGCTTTAAATTACAACTGAAGGACAGAGGGGGCTGCGCTTGAGCTTAATTTCCGCAGAAACGCTAAAGGAGGCTTTAAATTACAACTGAAGCCCTATAAAATCAAGCCAGAGCATTTAAACAGGAGCAATGAAAATGACACAGTCACAAACCACTATCGGCAAAGCTTTCGAAATCAATAAGAATCACGGCATTTACGGAACTTTTGCGGAAATTGGCGCCGGGCAGGAAACTGTCAACTTCTTTTATAAGGCCGGCGGAGCCTCACAAACTGTGGCTAAAAGCATGTCGGCCTATGACATGACAGTAAGCGATGAGATCTATGGCAAACAAAATCGCTATGTCTGCAGGGAGCGCCTGATCACTATGCTGAATCATGAATACCGCTTGCTGGAGAAGCGGCTGAAAAGAAAAATCGGCAAAACCACCCGCTTTTTCGCTTTTGCTGTGACAGCGGCCACCAGCACGAAAAAAAAAGACAGCCGCTTTTCCAACAGCCAGCACGCTTGGATGGGCCTGCGATTTCAGGCTCAGCCCCGGCAAGATTTTAATGACATTGTTTTTCATGTAAACTGCCTGGACAAAAACCGGCTCCAGCAGCATGAGGCTTTAGGCGTTCTGGGGGTTAATCTCATCTATGCCGGCTTTTATTTCAAAAGCCGGCCTAAAAAACTGCTTTCCTCTTTAATTGAGAGCTTGTCCGGCTCACGAATTGAAATTCATGGCATGTCCTGCTCTGGCCCGGCCTTTAAAGGCCTCTCCCCCATCTCGATTAACCTGGAGATTCTCTCTCAAAATTTAAGCTCCTTCGCTTTTTTCCCGGATAAAAAAACCTGCGCGTTTCTTTCTGACAGCGTTTTTAACAAGTCTTTAGTGATTCTTTACGGGGATAAGCTTTTAGCCCGGCATTTTAAAAGCAAAAAAAAGGGCTGCCTAAAAACTCTGTCTTTAAATGAAAAAAAAACCGCTCTCATTTTTTTTGCTCCAAAAAAGCGCTTTTTAGCCAGCCCGCGGGGCCTCAGCCCTTTCCAAGGGCTGGAAAGAGGCGGGTTTTCCATTTTAACCGCTCCGGATCTGCCTTTAGACAAACTGAAAGCCCTGATTGCCCCCTACAGCGCAAAGCCCTTGGTTTTTATCGCCTCAGAAGAGTATTTTGCAAAAAAAATGTTTTCCCCCTCATTTTATAAGCCCCGCTCTCTTTTAAAATCTTTGGGCGCTCTTTTTGACAAAAAAACAAAAGTCGCTGTTTTGTCCGCAAATAAAAATTTTTCTGTGGCGCGGGAAAAGCCCGCTCCTGATCAGGAGCATATTTTAAGAGACTACCTGATCGCAAAAAAACAAATTATAGATATATAGCCGGTTGGGCGGAAAGCGCCGGCCTGAACATCAAGGGGTTTTATCTCACAATTTTTAGATTTTAAGCAGGGAAAAAGACAAGCCGCTCTGGCCCTTATGCGTGGACATTTGAGAGCCGAAACCCTTAAGACATCTCTGGGCAAGCTCTGGCCCTTATGCGTGGACATTTGGCCATTCCGCAAAATAGGCTGGCCCAGCTCCCCGTTTTTGTGAAGGGGCTTTAAGCGCCTCCCTATCTCATTTTTTAGCCCTCAAAAAAAGATATTGTTGTTTAAGCGGTTAACAAAGCGGGGAGCGCGCCCGGATCTGGGCAAAAACTCAAAAAAAGACCATTTTTAAATCCTTGACTAATTGGGGCTTTAAGCGCCCGCTTAATTAGGGGATCAGAAAGGCTCCTTATAGCAAAAAATCTCCTCTCGGCGCATTTCCTGATCTTTTCTATAATTCTCTTTTTTAAAGGCTTGCAATCCTCTTTGTCTTGATCAGCAAAACGATAAAAGCGCGATTTGGCTTTCTCCAGCCTTTGAGGCGAGAAGACAAATTTTTTCAAGATCCTGCCGAATAAAAGCCCATTAAAGGCTCTGGCCGGCTCGCCTGAAAAGACAGCACGGCTAAAATTAACCTAAAACATAAGCTTTTTAAATCAATAGAGCGGGCCGGCATTCTGTTGAAGGCTTAGATGAAATAATATATAAAAGGGAATAAAGCGGGGAGGGGTTATGCAAATTACACAGATCAAGCTTAAAAATTTTAGAGCCTTTCAAGATGTGGCTATGAGGGATATTCCCCCGTTTGCGATTTTAGTTGGCGCGAATGGGACCGGCAAATCCACTCTGTTTTCTGTTTTTAGCTTTCTGCGGGAAGCCATGACTTCTAATGTGACAACCGCTTTGGCTCAGCTGGGGGGCGGCCGGGGCTTTAGGGAGGCTGTCAGCCGGAATCAACAAGGCCCTATTGAGATTGAGATAAAATTCCGGGCCAAAACAATCAAGCAGTTGGTGACTTACACTTTAAGCCTTTCAGAAAAAGGCGGACGGGCTGTGGTGAATAAAGAAATTCTAAAATATCGCCGAGGCGCGAAAGGGGCGCCTTGGAAATTTTTGGATTTTTCAGAAGGAAAAGGCCAGGCGGTCATCAATGAGCTGGAGTCTGTAAAAGATGAAAGCCAGCTCAAAAGAGAAGAGCAAAAGCTTAAATCGCCAGATCTGCTGGCCATAAAGGGCTTGGCGCAGTTTGAGCGCTTCCCGGCGGTTGTGGCTTTAGGAGATTTGATTGAGCGCTGGCATATCTCTGATTTTCACATCAGCGAGGCCCGGCCGGAGCGGGAGGCGGGCTATGCGGAGCATTTGTCCCGATCGGGGCATGATTTGTCGCAAGTTGTGGAGTTCCTCTATAAAAATCATAGAGAAACTTTTAATGAAATTGTTGAAAAATTAAAGAGCCGTGTCCCCGGAATAAATCAAGTGGAATCCAAAACAACAGAGGAGGGGCGAATTTTGCTCAAATTTCAAGACGGGAAATTTGAAGATCCCTTTTTAGCCCGCTATGTCTCCGATGGAACCATTAAAATGCTGGCCTATTTGGTTTTGCTTTACGATCCAAAACCTCACCCTTTGCTTTGCGTGGAAGAGCCGGAAAATCAGCTCTATCACAGTTTGCTGGCGGAGCTGGCGGAGGAGTTTCGCTCTTATGCCCGCAGAGGAGGGCAGGTTTTTGTCTCCACTCACTCACCGGATTTTTTAAATTCAGCGGAATTAGACGAGGTGTTCTGGCTAAAAAAAGAATCCGGCTATACAGTCATCCAGCGGGCTAAAGATGATGAGCAAATCTCCAGCCTTATGAATGAAGGGGCTAATCCAGAGTGAAAAACCCGGTTTTTATCAAGAAAGGAAAATATCTATGGAAATTTTTATCAATGTCCGCCCCTATCAAACCCGCGCGGTTTGTGTGGAGCGGGGAACAGTTAAAAAAATCTTTTATCACCGAAGCAAAGCCCCCTCTTTAGTTGGAGCTTTATACAAAGGGCGTGTGGCAAAAATCACAAAGCGCCTGAACTTCGCTTTTGTGGATTTAGGCTTAGAGCGCTCCGGCTTTCTTTACGGAAAAGATATGGCGGGGCCGGCCAAAGATGTGGCTAAGGCCTTAAGGCCCGGACAGAATGTGCTGGCTCAAATCAAGGCGGACCCCATTAGAGAGAAAGGCGTCCGCTTAAGCATGGAGATTGGCCTGGCCGGCCTTTATTTGGTTTATTTGCCGGATCAAGAGACAAAAACAACCATTTCCAGGCAAATCGCCGATCCGGAGGAAAGGCAGAGGCTGAGCCAAACAGTTAAAGGCTTTAAGGAGAGGGGGGCTTTGATTGTCCGCACTTTTGCCCAAGGGCGGACAGAGGAGGAGTTGAAACAAGACTTAGATCGGCTGAAAAGCCAATGGGAGCAGACACAAAAAACTTTTCAAAATCAAAAAACTCTGGGGCAAATTCAACAAGGGGAGGATCCGCTCTTGGTTTTTTTAAGAGACACCTTGGGCCTGGAGATCAGCAGGCTGATTGTGGATGAAAAAGAGACTTTTGCCAAAGTGCAAAAATGGATCAAAGCCTTTCGCCCGGACTTGGCGAAAAAAACAGAGCAATACACAGAGGCTATTCCGCTTTTTAAAAAATTCAATTTAGAGTCTCAAATCCAAAGAACCCAGCAAAACAAAGTGAGCCTAAAAAGCGGCGGGTTTTTAATTTTTGAGGAGTTAGAGGCTTTTTCAGTCATTGATGTTAATTCCGGCCGCTTTTCCGGGAGAAAAAACTTAGCTAAGAGCCTTTTAAAATTAAATTTAGAGGCGGCTCAAGTGATTGCGGAGCAAATTCAGCTGAGGCATTTAGGGGGAATTATTTTAGTGGACTTTATTGATATGGAGGATCTGGAGGATCGAAAAAAAGTGGTCTCCTGTTTGGAAAGAGGCTTTAAGGGGGACAAATCTTATCCTCGCGTGTTCCCCATGGGGGAGCTGGGCATGGTGCAAATCACCAGAAAGCGGAGCGAAAACTCTTTGTCTCACTTTATGACAAAAATTTGCCACGCCTGCAATGGGCAAGGGAGAAAAAAGACTTTCTCCACAATCGCAACGGATATTTTTTTAAAATCTGAAAGCCTGGCCCCTTCCCCCGGTTTTTTTTCTCTGAGAAAAAAACAGCGCGCCCGCGTTTTTTGCCGGCCGGAGATTAAAAAATATATGGAGGAGGAGGAAAAAGAGACTTTAGAGTTTTTCAATAAAAAGCTTTCCCTTAGCCTTCTTTTAGAGGAAAAGCCGAGCTTAGATCTGGAAAGCTTCAGAATAGAAAAGCTTTAAGCGCGCTCCAAAAAAAAGCAAATTTGGAGCGCGCCCCTAAGGTTGGACAGATTGTGTTAAGAGTTTAGTATAGATTTGAGTTAGGATTTAAGAGGCAATTAGCGGCTCAGATTGAATCTGGCCAAAGCGCCGCCGCTCAGGCTGGAAGAAGTCACGATATCAGCCCGGCAGTCATAGCCTATTGGCGCAAGCAATTTCAAACGGGAGAGTTAAAGGCCCTGCCCGCCGGGAAAAAGCTTTAATGAAAGAAATGGAGGGCTACAAGAAGCTTCTGGCAGAGGCTAAGCCAAAAAAACAGGCTAAACTCCCCGCCAAGCTCAAAGCGGGTTAAAGCTCAAGCTCTCCCTCCAGCCAAAGCTTTTCTTTTTCCAGCTGTTCTCTTTCCGCCGGCTCTAAATCCCAGCTGTTTAACCGCTCTAAAAGCTTTTGCAGCTGTTTTTCTGTTTGATCCCTGTCCAAACTGTCTTTTACGGCCGCTGTTTCCGCCAACACTCTCACTTCATCCTGCTGAACCTCCAAATAGCCCCAGCCTAAAGCCAGCTTTTCCCACTGGCCGGATTTTTCCGGAAGGTATTTTAAAAGCCCCGCCCTCAAAAGGGAGATCAAAGGGGCGTGGCCCGGCAAAATGCCGAGATAGCCTTTAACGGAAGGGACTAAAATCTCCCTCACTGGCTGGCCTTTAATTAAAGTTTGCTCTGGAGTAAAAAGGCTGAGTTTCATCTGAAGAGACACTCACTTTCTGTGACAGCAAATCATCATGCCGTTTGCTGAAGTGGCTATTGTCCAATGTCTCATTGTGTTGCAGTTAAAATTTAAAAATTTTTGCGCTGTCGCGGAGGACTGCGGAAGCCCTTTACAATGAACATGATGGGCTAAAGCTGTGGCCGGCTCCCGTTTAGGGGTTTTGGCTTGGCTCTGGGATTTTGCTGTTTTGCCTGATGAGCCGGCGGCAAGCGGCTTAGCCTCCGCTCTTTTCTTAAAATCTAAAGCGAAAAAGCCCGCATTAAAAATCAATAAAAATAAAACCGCGTATTTCATACTTATCCTCCTCTGTTAGTTGAATAATAAAAAGCTACTTTGACCGGCTAAGGGAGTCAAGCGCCCGGCTGCCTTTATATATTTCCCGCAACTATAAACTTAGCTTTAGCGGCGGGTTTTTCAGCCGGGCTTTGTTGAAGGCTCAAGCGGAATATTCCGGTTTTTGTCGGATATAGAGCTTAAAGCTTTTTCGCTTTCTCTAAAGCCTCTTTAATGGCTCCCACCATATAAAAAGCCTGCTCCGGGATTTTATCATGCGCGCCATCTAAAATTTGCTTAAAGCCCTCCACAGTGTCCCTCACCTCCACATAGCGTCCGGGAACATTGGTAAAAGTCTCCGCCACAAAAAAAGGCTGAGATAAAAATCTCTGAATTTTGCGGGCGCGGGCCACCACAAGCTTGTCCTCCTCGCTCAGCTCATCCACGCCTAAAATGGCGATAATATCTTGAAGATCCTTATATCGTTGAAGAAGAGCCTGAACCCGGCGGGCGGTTTGATAGTGATTTTCGCCCACAACTTCCGCGCTCAAAATTCGGGAGCTGGACTGCAGGGGATGAACCGCGGGGTAAATTCCCAGGGCTGTCAGCTCCCGATCCAAGTTGGTTGTGGCGTCTAAATGAGAAAAAGTTGTGGCCGGAGCCGGATCGGTGTAATCATCCGCCGGAACATAAATGGCCTGAACTGAAGTGATTGATCCTTTTTTTGTGGAGGTGATCCGCTCCTGCAATTCTCCCATCTCTGTCGCCAGAGTGGGCTGATAGCCCACAGCGGAGGGGATTCGGCCTAAAAGAGCGGAGACCTCAGATCCGGCCTGAGTGAAGCGAAAAATATTATCCACAAAAAAGAGAACATCCTGATTTTTCTCATCCCGAAAATACTCCGCCACAGTCAAACCGGACAAAGCCACGCGGGATCTGGCGCCGGGAGGCTCATTCATTTGCCCATAAACTAAGGCTGCTTTGTTTATCACTCCTGACTCTTTCATTTCCAAAAAGAGATCATTGCCCTCTCTAGTTCTTTCCCCCACTCCGGCAAAAACAGAATATCCTCCATGCTCGGTGGCAATGTTGCGGATAAGCTCCATAATGATCACAGTTTTTCCAACACCGGCGCCGCCAAATAAGCCAATTTTTCCCCCTTTCATATAAGGGGCTAAAAGATCTATGACTTTAATTCCCGTCACGAGCATTTCCTTGTTGACGCTTTGATCCTCCAGAGAGGGCGCCTTTCTGTAGATGGGCCAGCGCTCCTCCGCCTCCACAGGGCCCGCCTCATCCACCGGCTCTCCGGTGACATTTAAAATCCGGCCTAAAGCCTTCTCTCCCACCGGAATCTCTATTGTTTTCCCTGTGTTTAAAACCTCCGCCCCTCTCACTAAGCCTTCTGTGGCGGCCATAGCCACTGTCCGGCACAAGCCATCCCCTAAGTGCTGGGCCACTTCTAAAGTCAAATTTTTCCCCTTCAGCTTTAAGGCGGTCCGAACCGGGGGAATATCTTTGGAAAACTCCACATCCACCACCGGGCCTGTCACTTGCCTGATATATCCTGTCTGCATAAACAATCCCCCTTTTTATTTTAAAGATTCCGATCCGGAAATAATTTCTATAAGCTCTGTTGTGATAGAGCCTTGCCTCAGCTTGTTGTATTTTAATGTCAAGCTGTCCGCCATGTCCTCCGCGTTATTTGACGCGTTTTCCATCGCTGTCATTCTGGCCCCGTGCTCCGCGGCCACATTTTCACACAAATAGCGGTAAATGGAAATGCTGAAATATCTTTCTAAAAGGCTGCCTAAAAGCTCTTGAGGCGAGACCTCAAAAAGAATGTCGCTGGAAAAAAGGCCCTTCCCTTTGCCGGAAAGCCTCTCTGAGGACAAATCAAAAGGCAAAAATCTCTCACAGACAATGCGGGGGGCTATGACCGATTTAAACTCGTTATAAATCACAAAAACCCCATCATAGTCGCCGGAAAGAATTTTCTCCATAAGCTCTTTGGCGATTTTTGCGGATAAGGGGTAGGAGATTTCCTTGATTAAATTCAAAATCACGCCTTGAGGCTTAACTCCGCGAAACTTAAAGTAATCATAGCCTTTTTTTCCGATAAAAAAAAGCTCTTGAGTTTTATGCCTCTCCTCCTTTAAAAGCTCCTCTGTAAAACGGCAGATATTCCCATTAAAAGCCCCGCAAAGCCCTCGGTCGCTGGTCACCGCCACAAACAAGGCTTTTTCCAGCTCCGGCCCGCTCTTTTGCTCTAAAAAGGGATGCTGGACCCTTTGGCTGAGGACTATATCTTTTAAAAGCTCCTCCAGAGCTTGAGCATAGCCCCGCAAATTTAAAATCCGATTTTTTGCGGAGCGAAGCCGCGCGCTGGAGACCAGCTTCATAGCCTTAGTCATTTTTTGTGTGTTTTGAACACTTCCCAGCCGAGTTTTAATTTCTTTTAATCCAGACATAAATTCCTTTGCTCCGGCGCAAAAAGGCTGCGGGGGCTTAACAAAGCGGGCGCTTTTAACCAGCGCGCCCTTTTAAAAAAAACCTAAAGAAACCGGCTCTTATTAACTCCTCTTCTTTTTAAACAGCGCCTAAACTGAAAGCCCGATCTCACCCCTTAAATACTCCGAGCCTCACTGGGACAAGCTGAGCGCCTAAACTGAAAGCCCGCCTCATCCCTTAAATACAGCCAAAAACTCATGGATGATCTCTTTTAACTGCTTGTCCAAATTTTCAGTGAGCGCTTTTTCCTTTTTTAAAGCCTCTAAAAATGAGGAATACCGCCCTTGGGCGAAATCTAAAAACTCCTTTTCAAATTTCAGGGCCTGAGAGCTGGGCTTGTCATCTAAATAGCCTTTGACAGCTAAAAAGATCACAAGGATTTGCCTCTCCACCGGCAAAGGCGAGCTTTCCTTTTGCTTTAAAATCTCAACCAGCCGCTCGCCTCTGGCCAGCTGCTTTTTTGAGACTTCATCCAAATCAGAGGCAAAAGCCGCAAAGGATTCTAAAGCTCTAAATTGCGCCAGATCCAGTTTTAAAGTCCCCGCCACTTGCTTCATGGCTTTGATTTGAGCCGCCCCGCCCACACGGGAGACAGACTTTCCAACATTGATGGCCGGGCGAATGTTTTTATAAAACAGATCTGTTTCCAAAAAAATCTGCCCGTCTGTAATAGAGATGACATTTGTCGGAATATAGGCGGAAATATCTCCGGCTTGAGTCTCAACAATGGGAAGGGCGGTTAAGGATCCACCGCCGTGAGAGGCGCTCATTTTAGCCGCTCTCTCCAGCAGGCGGGAATGAATATAAAACACATCTCCGGGAAAAGCCTCCCGTCCGGGGGGCCGCCTTAATAAAAGAGACAGCTGCCTGTAAGCCTGAGCCTGCTTTGTCAAATCATCATAAACAATGAGGGCATGCTGTCCTTTATCCCGAAAATACTCCGCCATAGACGCTCCGCTGTAGGGGGCTAAAAACTGCAAAGGGGCCGGATCAGAGGCTGTGGCGGAAATGACTGTGGTATATTCCATAGCCCCGGCTTGTCGCAGTTTTTCCACCACTTGAGCCACTGTGGAGCGCTTTTGCCCTATAGCCACATAAAAGCATTTTACCCCTTGCCCCCTCTGATTCATGATGGTGTCCAAAGCGATGGCTGTTTTGCCGGTTTGCCGATCTCCAATAAGCAGCTCCCTTTGCCCCCGGCCAATGGGAATCATAGAATCAATAGCCTTTAACCCCGTTTGAAGAGGCTCGCTCACCGGCTCACGGGCAATAATTCCAGGAGCGTTTTTCTCTAAAGACTCAAACTGGCCGGCTTTAATTTCGCCTAAGCCATCTAGCGCTCTCCCTAAGGCGTCCACCACACGGCCTAAAAGGGCCTCTCCCACAGGAACATGAATGATTTTTTTTGTCCGGCGGGCCTGATCCCCCTCTTTAACCTCGCTTTCCTCCCCTAAGAGCGCGAGACTGACGCTGTCCCGCTCCAAATTCAGGGCCAGGGCCTGCGCTCCGCTCTCAAAAGAGACTATTTCCCCCAGCATGACATTTTTTAAGCCCACCGCCCGGCAAACCCCATCTCCCACAGAAATAATCCGCCCCCGCTCGGAAAGCTCCAAAGACTTTTCATAATTTTGGATTTGCTCCTTTAAAAGGCTTTTAATCTCATCCGCCTGAAACATGGACATATCAACCTCCTGAAAATTTAAACCGCTGGAGCTGGCGCTGAGCGGAGCTGTCAAAAACAAAGCCTCCGGCGTGAACGCAAACCCCGCCCACAAGGCTTTTATCCTCTTTTTGATCTAACGTTGTCTTTTTTTTAAAGAATTTCTCCAGCCGGCTTTCTATCTCCCGCATTTGCTCTGTGGATAAAGCGCAAGGGCTATAAACTGTTCCCGACAAGCGGCCGGCCTTTTCCTCCATAAGCTCCTGATAGGCCAAAGCGATTTGAGGGAGAGAGGCAAAAGCCCTGTTATCCGCCAACACAAAGAAAAAATTTTTTAAACCGCCGGAAACAGGCTTTAAAGCTTGTGTCAAAATGCGTTTTTTATCTTTTTCCGGCACGGCTAAAGAGAGAAAAAAGCCTTGTATTTCCCTCTCTTTGAAAAGGCCCGCCAGCGCTTTCAGCTGCTGGAGCCATTCCTCGCTGGCCTCTAGCTCAAAAAGGGCTTGGCCGTAGGCTTGGCTTTTTTTTGAAATCATAGATGAGACTCCAGCTGCTTAAAAAAATCTTTAAACAAAGCCTGTTGAAAGGAGCGGGCGGGGGCTTGATTTTTCAAGCTCCGCCCCGCCGCTTGAATGATTTTTTCCCTCCAGCGCCCCATAAGCTCTTTTTTAGCTTTTTCCCGCTCCAGGCGAAGAAAAAACTCCGCCTCCCTCTTTAAGCGATCTCTCAAATTTTGAATCTCCCGCCGTTTTTGCGACATAAACTTTTCCCCCTCAGACCGGGCCTTTTGATCAATATCTTTTTCCCGCTCTCTCAAGCCCTTAAGTTTTTTCTCCCAAGCCTTCAGCTCGCCTTTTCTCTCCTTTTCCAATTGCATAGCCTGCCTCTCAAAAGACAAAAACTCGTCCCGCCTTTTATGAAAAAAAAGCTGGACAGGCTTTCTGATTAAAAAAATAAACGCTATCGCAAAAACAGAAAAATTAAAAGCCTGAGCGGTTATTTCCTGAACCGGAAAAGGGGCCCTGTCCGCAAAAGCCAGCCCCGGAAGAAAAAAAAGCGGAAAAAAAAGCGGAAAAACCAAAGCTCTGTCCGCCAAAGAGCCTGTCCCCCGTAAAAATACAGCTTTTTTCATATTTCGCCCTTTATTTTTTTAGCCAGCAGATCCGCCAGCAAAGGCAGATCTTTTTCCAAAGCTGTTTCCTGCTCTTTAATCGCCCGGCTTAAATTTTCTCTCTCTTTTTCCAGCAGCTGTTTTTGCTGAGCTTGAATTTTTAAGGCCTCGTTTAAGTTTTTGTCCTGAGCCTCTTTTTTGATGACATTAAAAATTTCCTGAAATTTTTGATGCGCCTTTTTGGCTTTTTGCTCATACAAAATCTTTTTTTTCTCTATTTTTTCCTCTAGGCTTTGGCTGTTTTTTATGCGCCCTTTAGTCAGCTCTCTCCGCTTGTCAGCGCTTTCAATATAGGGCTGTAAAAACAAGCGCTTGGAAATAAAATACAGCGCTCCGGCTAAAGCCAGCTGATAGAAAAAGCTTTGATCCAGCCCTACAGCGCCAATGAAATTTGCCAGCAAGCCCATAGACTTTTGACATAGCTTTTTCAATAGGCCGGGTCAAGGCTATACTGTTTTTGCTCCCATAAATTTTTCTCTAAATAAAAGCTTGATTTTTCGGGGGGGGTAAAAAATAAGCGGATATTTGTTAAACCGCGTGGAGTTTAGCGGCTTTTGCCCCGGCAAAAAGGCCATTAGGCCCTCAAGCTGGCGGATAGCCCCTTGAGCGGTGTCTCTCTGAGGGCTTAAATAAAATCCGCGCAAAAAAAGGAGGATTTTATGAAAGTAAAAAATCTTTTATATCTTTTGGCTTTAGTTGTGGGCTTTTCCGCTCAAGCCCAGTCAAAATCTCAAAAAAAAGTCATTCAAAACACAGGTTTTGAATGCGGAAATTACACAAATAAAAAAGCTATGATGCTTGCTCTCCGCTCTGGAGATAAATTATGTGTTGGCTGGGCGCGATGCTGGCAAAAGAGCAAATGCCCAAAAAGAGGCCCTAATTGCACAGCTTTTTATGGCAAAGAGAATTTTTTGTTTTGCCGGCCGGAAAAGGGGAAATGCGTCAGCTCCACAAAATGCGTAAATCAAAAAGGCGCTCAAATCGTGACCGGCGGCCGAGAGTTTGCTTTTAAATAACCGCGCCGAGGGGCGGTTATATGCTGAAGCATAAATCCAGCGATCTCTTTTTCCAACAGCTGTGTTATAAAATTTTTTTTCAGCATTATAAAGGAAACTCTAATTTTTTCCGGCAAATAAAAGTCTGAATGGGAGCATTTTAAAAAGATCCCTTTTAAGGAGAGGGTTTTTTTGAGGAGCCTTCAAAAAAAACCCCTTCTTTGATGCTTAGCGAGGGGCTGAGCACCTCTCCGGAAAAGCGGGCCGGAGGCTCCATGAGAACGCTTTTTCGCGCATTGGCCCGGCCGGAAAACTCCCCTAACACAACCAGATGATCCACCTCTAAGTCCGCCTTCACCCGAGCGGAGGACTCTATAATAAGGCTCCCTGAGCCTTTAACTGAGCCTTTTAGCCGCCCCGCAATGCGGGCCGTTCCCTTAAACCTCAGCTCTCCCTCAAAAAAAGCCCCTTCAGCTAAAACCACCTGCAAAACCTCTTTGTTCATTTTTTAGAGACTGGCCACAAAGAGCAAATCAAGACTTAGCTAAAATTTTATCAATTTTAGCCTCCAGCTTGGCTAGGCCGGCTTTTAGCTTTCCGTCAATTCTGGATATATCCTTTTTTATAGGCTCTAAAAGAAGTTTAAAGATAAGCCCTAAGCTTGTAATAATGGCCACAAACGCAAGAATAGCCTGAAATAACGGAGATAAATTTTTTATTGTGTCCATATCCTAAGCTTATCCTTTTGTGGCGGAAAAGTCAAGTTTGTAAACCGCTCAATGGCCGGCCATCAACGGATGATTTTTAATTTTGCGAATCGTCTCTGAAAAAACCTTGGTTATTTGAGTTTTTTAGCCGCTCCGGCAAAGCTTTGATCTGAGCGGTTTTCCGCCTCTGGCCTATAAAGCCATTCTTTTTCTGGACATTCAGCCTTTCCTTTCGCCTTAAAACAGCCAGCCGGCTATAAAAGAGGGCTTTTTAACCTTCAAGGCTTTTGATTGAATGAGCCGGCAAAACCGAAGGAATGATAAAAATTATTTATCCCAAAGCTTGCCTAAAAGAGCTTTCAGCTCCGCTTCGCTTTGAAAGGCAAAAACAAGCCGGCCTTTGCCTTTAGAATATTCCAGTTTAATTTTTTTGGAAAACTCCTTTTCCAAATGAGACAGAGCTTTTCTGGCCCAAAAAGGGGCGCTGCCCCCCGCTCTTTTTTTGCCGGCTTTTAAGCCTAGCCGCTTAACTGTCCAGGAGCGCTTGAGACAGCGCTGGGCCATTTTCCTCTGCTCCCCGGGAGACTTAAACCGAAGAAGCTCCCTCGCCTGAGCAAAAGAGATTTTTTTGGCCTCAACCAGCTTTTGAACTTCCCCGTCCAACTGCAAAAGCCTCAAAAAATTAGCCAAAGAGGAGCGGGATCGCCCTAAGCTTTTAGCCAGCGCCTCCTGGCTTAAGCCGCTCTCCCTCATGATCTTTTTAAAAGCTTTAGCCTCTTCTATAGGGCTTAAGCCCTCCCTTTGAATATTCTCAATCAGCCCCCAAATAAAGGCTTGATGGGAATCCGGCTGTTTCACAATGGCCGGGATTTTATGAAGCCCGGCCCAGCCGGCCGCCCGCCATCTTCTCTCCCCGGCAATCAGCCTATAGGCGCCTCTATGCTCTTGAACCAAAACCGGCTGTAAAACCCCATTGGCTTTTATAGATTCGCAAAGCTCCGCTAAGCTTTCTTTGCTAAAAACAGCCCGCGGCTGATTTTTGTTGGGATAAATTTTTTCAATATCCAGCAGCAAAATCTGACTGCCCTTGTTAGAGGGGCCTAACAAGGCCTCCAGCCCCCGCCCTAAGCGGGAGCTTTTTTTCTCTGTTGTGCGGCTGGTGAATGTCATTTTGTCTCTATCTCCAAAAGCGGGAGCTTTCCCAATCAACAATGGGCAGGGCTTTCGGCCCGCTTTCCGCCTCCGGAGAAATGGATCCCTTTTGTCTCACAGGACTTTTCAAATTCAGCGGATAAATTATAATAGCTGACAGCGCCTTGAGACTTAGGATCATATTGAAAAATAGATTTTCCAAATCCGGGAGCCTCGCTTAAGCGAATATTGCGGGGGACGATGGTTTGAAACACTTTATCCTCAAAATGCCGGCGAACTTCCTCCTCAATTTGTTTAGACAGGCGGTTTCGGCTGTCAAACATGGTAAGCAAAATCCCCTGAAACTCTAAATCGGGGTTTAGGCTTTTTCTCACCCGGCGGATAGTTTCAGTCAGCTGGCTCAAGCCCTCTAAAGCGTAATATTCACATTGCAAAGGCACCACAAAACAATGAGAGGCTGTGAGAACATTGACAGTCAGCGGGCCTAAAGAGGGGGGGCAGTCTATAAAAATATAGTCAAAATCCTCTTCCAAAATTTTAATCCGGTTTTTCAAAAAAAACTCCCATGAGCGCTCCTTAAAAAGCTCAACAGCCAAGCCCGCTAAATGGCTGTCGCTGGAGATCAAAAATAAATTATCTATCTCTGTTTTTTGGATAGTCGTTTTTATAGCGGCTTGATCGCAAAGAGCTTGATATATTGTTGAATAGTCAGAATTAGAGTTGAGGGCGCGGGAGGCGTTTCCTTGAGGATCCATATCAATCACAAGGGTTTTATAGCCTCTAAGAGCCAGCGCTCCGGCTAAATTGACAGAGCTGGTTGTTTTTCCCACTCCGCCTTTTTGATTAACCAAGCTGATAATGCGCCCCAAGATGATTCTCCTTAAGCTGAATATCCATTATGAATACTCTTACACTCAAAAATGGCTTTGTCCAGACAATATATTTGACTATCAAGGCTTTGGTCCAGTTTGAATATCCATTCATGCTCAAAGGCTTAAAAAACAAGGCTTTATGCTTTGCCGCAAAACTTTATTTTGACTAACCATTTGTCTTTTAGCCGGCTGGCCGGCTCATCAGGGAATAAGGGGCCTGTTTTTTTGGTTATTGATCGCTTTATAATTGCTTAGCCAAGCTTGAGTTAGGGGGCGGAAAAAGCAGAATCCCTGAGCCTTGCGAAATTAGAGCCTAAAAAGCTTATTTTCAGGACTTAAGTTTTGCTTTTTGTCCACATTTTATCTAATTTTTAGGCAAATTATTCTGTCCTGATCCATCCCGCCTATTATTAAAGGCTTTCACTTCCCGCAAATCAAATGAGGCTGGCAAAGCCAGGTGTTATTTTAGAAATGAGCTACCGGCTAGCTGTGACCGTGTGGAACAGCCTGAAGATTAAAGGCTGAATCCGCAAAAACAGAAGGCCTGTCCCTCAATATCCGGCCAAGCAATTGTTCCGCGCGGAACACTTTTGCCGGCCTTCTCAAAATATAATTGACTGTGCCTTGCCCCCGCAAAGCCCTAGCCTTGGGCCAGCCAGCTTTAAGAGCAAGCATCATCACGGCAGAGATTCAATAGGCGCCCATACTCCGTCGGGTTTACATACATAAGGCCCCGCCCTTGTTCCCGACGCAACCCATTTGCCGTCTTTCCAGCAGCTGTCTCTTCTGCTTTTAAGCCATTTTTTGCTTATCAAACACTGCATATATGTTTCTCGCTTCTCTGTCGCTTTTGAAAATGTGTCATTGGCTTTTTTAACAGCGGAGCCCCAAGTTTTAAAATACCGCCTCCATTTTTTAAGCTCAGGATCATTTGAGAGTTTTAGCCGGCTCAGATCTTTAGAATGGAGAAATTTAATTTCCAGTTTTTCCATCTGCTCCGTTGATTTTTTATGATTTTTTTTCGCTAAAATGAAAAATTGTTTTTCCTTCTCACAGGCGGGGCGGCTGTGGGCGGATTGAGCTAAAAATAAGACCCCCGCACAAAACACAAAACTTTTTTTCATAAAAACCCTCCTTTGTTTTGCCTTTATTTTCGGGGGGGGTAATGGTCAAGCCCTTTCTGGGTTTTTTCAGGAATTATATATTTAACCTTCCACAAATTCCATGACAGCCTTTAAACATAAGCATTTTTGGCCTTCTTAGCTCTTTTTCTGATATATTCATAAGAGCTTAATAACCTTTAAAACTTTCTTTATTTTTTCCCTGAAATAAAGCTTTTTTCTAAAAATATGGAAAGCTAAGTCCAATTCCCGTTTTTTCAAGCGCCACGGCAACCGCTTTTAGGGGCTATTTTTTTAAGAGCTGTTTTATTTCCGCTTGGCCAGTCTCTAAGCCATCCATCCTTTGTTCAATCTTAGCTTGGCCAGTCTCTAAGCCATCCATTCTTTGTTCAATCTTAGCTTGGCCAGTCTCTAAGCCATCCATCCTTTGTTCAATCTTAGCCTGGCCAGTCTCTAAGCCGTCCATTCTCTGTTCAATCTTAGCTTGGCCAGTCTTCAGTTGGGCTTGGCCAGCCTCAAGCTTGGCTGTCTTGGCGTCAAGTTTGTCTATCTTTTGGTTCATGACAACTTAAGGGGTCTATTTCTGATGATTTTTAATAATAACACATATAAATTATCTTGTCTATAATTAAATCTAAACTCACATTCTTTTAAATGCAAATAGAATGTTCTTTTATCCATTCCTCTAAATTTATAAAGCCTCACTTTAGCGATCCCCCAAAAATTTTCTATGCCATTAATATGGCTTTTTATCTTCCCCTCTTTTTTAGAAAATTCATTCTTCCCGTGATGCACCCTATAATGTTTCTTATAACCCAAATCCACTAAACTATCATAGGTCTTAAATCCGTCTGTAAATAGGGTTGTCTTTCTGTCAATTTTATCTCTTATAAGAGGCAAAACCTCCTTTTTTGAGCAATTCTTAATGATTTGGGTATAAACCTTCCCTTGTCTTTTTTTAACGCCAAAAACGATAGTTTTTCCATAAGCTCCCCGGCCTTTTTTTCCGCGTATTCTTCGAGGCCCAAAATAGCTTTCATCCATTTCTATTTGACCTTTAGAAAACAGGCTATTTTTCTCGCAATGCTCAGCCATTCTTATACGGATATTTTTTAAGATTTTATTGATGCTGTTTCTGCTGATTCCCGAAAAAAAAGCTATTTGTTGGGCTGTCAGATCGGCAGAAAAGAGCCTAACAATTTCCCTAAATTTAGGCTCAGAAATTCTTGAACGGAGAAAATACTTGTTTTTTACAGTCATTTCAACAACTTAACCTCTATCAAACAGAGCTTAAGTTGTCATGAACCATCTTTTTATTTGTGTCTGTTATGTGATTATCTAGTTTGTGGTTTATTGACTTTAATTCAGCTTTTATGGGCTTTAATTCAGCTTTAACAAAGTTTTTAACTCCGCCTAAAGTTTCCTCAACTATTTTTTTATCCCTCTCGGAATAATAAGTGTCTTTTAAATTAGACATAGCAATCCTTTATCGGCTATTATACAATGGCGCAGGCGCCAAAGTCAAGCGGCTTAAATTTTTTCAAAAAAATTTGTTTTATGCGGAGTTTTAGAAAAAAGAGGCACAATTAAGTTATCCGCTATGCAAGTTTTTAGATAAAAAATATTAAGAATTTCCCGCTCTTGGCCGATAATTAAAAAAGAGAGTAATTTTTTGCCGGATCTTTTAAATGAGCGGAAGAGATGAAAAACTTATAAAGCCTTGCAAAAATGGCGGAGACTGCAGATCCGCCTCGCGCGCTCCTCTATCTCGAAAGATAATTTACCCCCCCCCCCCCCCCCCCCGATTTTTTCCAAGAAAACTATCCATTTTTCGAGGACCCACTCTCCCCAAAACCCCATTACATGCCGGGTTTAGCCTCATTGAAGTTTTAATAACAGCCACTATCGGCTTAATACTTGGCGCCGGAGTTTTAAAGCTAAGCCAGATCGCTATTGAAAATACTCTTATCCTCAAAACAATCTTTGCAGAGCAAAAACTTGAAAAAGCAGTCAGTGACGCTTTAACAGATCAAACTCATTGCAAAGATATTTTAGGGCCTTTTCATTCAAAAACAGACCGGCCTATTTCCGTCACTAATGATTCTGCTAAAACCTATAAATATGGAGTAAAGATCGGAGAATTTGAGCCCGGCCTGATTAACATTCAAGCAATAAAATTAGACCCGCCTAACCCCCTGGACTCTGCTAACACAGAGGCCGATTATATCGTTTATTTTAAAAAGCCCAGACTGGGCAAATATGCGACTCTAGGCGGCGGCAAATGCACAAGCGGCACAACTGCTGGAGATCAGGCTGGCTGTTATTTTGTTAAATGCAAAATGGATTATTTTTGCTCCGATAATGCTTGCGGCGGGACAAGCGATCAATGCCGGCTTAAAACCTGTGAGGGAAATACTCAAGCTCCCGGAGTCGCAAATCAAAAATGTGAGGCTGGGAAGGTGTTAATCGGGTTTAATTCCGCCGGCCAAACTATTTGCTGTAGACCCGGAGAGCAATGGGATGAGACAAGCTCCCCGCCACAGTGTAAATGCCCGACAGGGAAAACATGGAATGACCATCGATGCGGCTGTTTACGGTATCAATATGAAAGTCCCGCCGGGACTTGCGTTAATATATGCAAATTAAGACAAAGATGGAATCCATTAACCAGAAAATGTGAATGCCCAGAGGGGTCACTCCTTGGGGGTACTGTAGGATGTTCCTGCCCAGCCATTGGGACTTATTACCAGACAAGCATAATGGCTATTTGGAATGAAACTGAGTGGCGCTGTGAGTGTCCGCCTAATTATTATTTGACTGGCTTGGCCAATACTTTGCCTTGCCATAAGTGTAAAGCTGGAGGCATTCCAAGAAATTTTCCCACTGGCGGAGATTATGATCGGGCCGATTATGGAGAGTGTTTTAGGTGCTTTTCGGCTGCAGGAGTGCAGCTGGAGTCATGTTGCCCCAGCCGAAGCATATATGATCCTATAAGGAAAGAGTGTTTATACCAGTCCCCTGGTTCTCCGCCGTCGTTTCCGGAGTAATTGTATAGTTGCGGGATGTGAGGGTATAATATATAAAGGAGAGAAAACAAAGGAGGAATTATGGGCCGAATGCCGCGCCCTTGCGCCACGACAGCGCCGGCAACCCGGCGCAAGACACAAAACAGTCAAAAGAGCATAGCCAAACTGCCCGGCTCATTGTTATACATCCCGACTTTGACACTTAATTGGCGTGGCAAAAATAAAAACCCCGGAAATATAGGATTTTTTGTGATTTTTTTTGGATTTGAGTTAAAAATGTAGTGAATTATTTTTTAGGGAAAAGGTCTAGTTTTTTGTTTTTTATTCAATAAAACATATTGACTTTGTTCGAGGGATCAAGTAATGAATGAATTATGTTCATCCGCAAGATTAAAACTCCCCAGGGAACAGACTATTTTCACTTAGTGGAATCCTATCGTGAAGGAGGCAAAGTCCGCCAACGAACTCTCCTGCCTCTCGGACGAGCGGGAGAGGGAAGGCTGGAAAACCTGGTGGAAGCTGTCCGCCGCCATAGCAGTTTTTTGACAGCCTCTGAGCTGGCCAAAAAACTCTCCATTGAAAAAACCTTCACTTTAGGCCCTCTCCTTATACTGGAAAAGCTTTTTGAGACATTAGGGATAAATCAAACGCTTGAGAAGCTCCCAAAAAGCGGAAAAGCTGTTTTTGATGTTCGGAAGGTTCTGTTTGCCCTTGTGGCCTCCCGTTTTGCTAATCCGGGCTCAAAGCTTAAAGTTTATGAGCATTGGCAGAATAATTTTTATCCGGGCCTTTTCACTCCGGATATAAAGCTTCATCAGATATACAGGGTTTTAGATTATTTAGCTCTAAACAAGGAGGAGATAGAAAAGTCTTTATATTGGCATGATCGGGATTTGTTTAATCAGGAGGTGGATGTTGTGCTGTATGATTTGACAACATTGCGATTTGAGAGTCAGAGGGCAGACTTAGGGCGGTTGAGGAAGTTTGGATATAGCAAGGAGAGGAGAGGCGATTTAGTTCAAGTGGTTTTAGGGCTTTTAGTAAATAGGGAGGGAATGCCATTGGGTTTTGAGGTGTATCCGGGGAACACTTTTGAGGGAAAGACAGTGTTTGATATAGAGAGAAAGCTGAGGAAAAAGTTTAATGTGGGGCGCTTTATTTTTGTTGGGGACAGAGGCCTTTTCTCCAAGAGGAATTTAGAGAGTTTGGATCGGGGACAAGGGGAGTTTATTGTGGGCATGAAGTTAGGAGTTATAAAGAGCCGGCATAAGGATTTTTATAATAAAAGGCTGTTTAAAAGAGTTCAAGAGGGCTTGTCTGTGTATGAGACAGAGTATGAGGGAAAGAGGCTTATTATTGCTTGGTCGGCTAAAAGGGCGGAGAGAGATCGGAAGGCCCGCGAGGAGCTTTTGTTAAAAATTGAGAAGAAGTTAAGCTCCAGCGGATCTTCAGTCAAGGGCTTTATAACGAATGAGGCTTATAAAAAGTATGTGCGCTTATCCCAAAAAGGCCCTGCGGTTTTAAATAAAAAGGCGATAGAGGAAGAGGCTAAAAGAGATGGCTTTTTTGGAGTGATTACGAATGTTAAGAATATGAGCGCTGGGCATTTGATCAGCCATTATAAGGATCTATGGAAGGTGGAGAGCGCTTTTGGCGAGCTGAAGGGAACATTAAAAGCGCGTCCTGTGTTTCATTGGACAGACAAGCGCATAGTGGGGCATTTGCTGATGTGTTTTATAGCTTATTTATGCGAGGCTTATTTAACCAAAGTTTTTAGGATTAAGGGTTTAAAGCTAAAGAGCGCCGCTATAAAGAAGGGGCTGGTGAAGGCTCGCCCTTTGAGCGCTAAAGAGGCTATGAGGGATTTGTTGGAGGTTCGGGCTGTTCCAGTGAAAATGCGGGATCGCATATTGTGGATGAGGACAGAGATAGAGGGAAATGCAGCGGCTGTCTTTCAGGCGATTAAGCTCAAAATACCTCCGAAATTGCTGAAAATATCTTCTGAGGAGAAAAAACCGCATTAAAAACAGGTTTTTTTTAAAGTATTACACTACAATGTTGCCTGTTTTTTAGGCAATATTTCCTGAAACCCTTGTCTTTATTGACTTTTAAATTTCCTCAAACATATTAAGTGTCAAAGTCGGGACACAAAACAGTCAAAAGAGCATAGCCAAACTGCCCGGCTCATTGTTATACATTGCGGCTCTCTGTATAGGGCTATCGGATAGACGGCTGGACGGAACACAGCCCGCAAATCAGTTTGAGCCTCACAAACGAAACGCAGAGATAAGGGAATCCCACGCAATCTGGCAATCATATTGCTTTCTTTTTAAAGGATCGTTTAAAACTTTATAAGCCTCTGTGAGTTTAATAAAATTTTCACTGTCAGCTGTTGAGGCAAAGCGGCCTCCTGGCTGTCGATTAGGATGATGTTTGAATATCAGCTTTCTATAGGCTTTTTTGATTTCCTCCTGCCCAGCGGTTTTGGAAACTTCCAAAATGTCATAATAAGTCCTTTCCGCTCCATAACTGCTCAATCCATAAAAAACCAAAAAAATAGATAAAATTTTCATTTAGAGCGCCCCCTCCTTTTAATGGATAGCTAAAAAATTGTTTGCCCTTTTCTCAAAATAGCCTCAAAGTGAGACATGGCGAAAAACTATTGGCAACATAACATAAAGCGCCTGAAAAAGCGATCCCTTTCGCCGGTTTTGAGAAATGTTGTGTATTTTTTTCTCTTCACTGTTCAAAAACTAACCACCTGCGCCGGTGGGGAGTTAAAGTTTCATATTTTTGTTTATTCAGACAAATGTTTTAAAGGAGTCTTTGGACTGAGCCCCATTGATTGGACAGGAAAAGCTTGAGAGCTAAATGGACAAGCTCATTGAAAAAGGCAAATAAGCCCTTAGCCTCTCCCGCGAACACACAAGCTCAAAAACAGCAAACAGCGGAAAAAGCCTGTTTGAGGCAAGCCTTTCTCTCACAATGGGCTTATACCGCTTAAATGAAGCTAAAGCCTGACTGAACAAAGCTCTTATTGGCTTTTTAAAAAGAGAGGCCGCTAAAAACGGCCTCTTCGCTTATAAACAAAGCTCTGTTTCTAAAACTTATAATTGAGGGACAGACCGAAATTTAAGTCGCTTTTATTATAAAAAGCCACTGGCTGAATTTGAAAAGGGCTTTCCCTCACAACTTTATAGTTAGAGGGGAGCAAAAAAGCGTCTATCATTTCCCATATTCTAAGCCCTGATCCGAGCAGCGCTATTCCAAGAAATGCTGTGGCCTGGGGACCAGAAATGGTTTCAGCAGAGCCTGTTTGACTATTTTCAGCCGCAGTTGAAACGGCAGAGTACATCCAGCCTATCAGCCCCGCATAAAACAAAGCCCCTCCGGCTGTAAAAATCCAGCCCCTTTCCGCGTATCGCCCTTGGACAGCATGCCCTATCCCCCAGCCCAGAAACACAGAAGCCACTCCTCCTCCAAAATATAGGCCGGTTGAAATGGTTTTCATCTCATCGTAAGATGAGGACAGCCTGTCCGCCGTCATAGATTCAGCGAAAAGATCTCCCTGGGCCTCAGCTGTGGCGGAAAAGCTCACAGTTAAAGCTAAAAGATATAAAAGATTTTTTAATTTCATAAAATACTCCTTTTTTTGCGCGAGTTTTATTTAAGCCCTCAACAAAGCCCCGGCTCCGGGGGCTAACCGCCAGCTTTAAGGCTTGTTTTGACAGGGCAAAAAGCTAAAGCTCTTTAATCAACTCCACGCGGTTTAACAAAGTTCCTCTTGTTTTTTACCCTCCCCCCCCCGTCAAGTCAAGATTTTATTTTGGCGAAAATATAGGCTTAGAGCTTGCCCGTCATTTTTGCCAGAGCTGAGCGGGGGAAAGCCCCGGCCGGAAGTAGCTCTTAAATGGGCGTGAGCTGAGCAAAAGGGCGATTGTTAAGATAAAAGCCGGCCAAGCCTTATATGTCACACGGCGGAGGAAACCCATAGTGAGGCTGAAGGTCGGATAAAGCTAAGAGCTTACGAACACTTATATGTCACGGCGGAGAAAACCCATAGTGAGGCGCCAGCCACAGCTGGGACAGCCGGCAAACAATCGCAAGCCCTTATCAGTTGGGGAAGCTCCATTTGACTTGTCCTTATTATGGCGTTTGATAGTGATAGCCTTAGTGTTTCTCTTTTTGGTTTTTTGGTTTTTTGGTTTTTTGATCGTGTAAAAAAATCAGCCGCGGATTAGGCTTGGCCTTAAAGTGTCTCATATCACCGGCTAAGAGGCTGGTTTTTCAAAAAAATTTGCTTTTTTTTAGAGTCTGGCTTATCCTGTGGCTGTGTTTGTTTGCTCATGGCGGCGGGGGGTTGATCTTTTTCAGCCTCTTTGCTCCATTGAGTGATAAATACTTAAACAAACTATGAGAGCAAACATTAAAGCCTGTGTCTTTTGGAAATTAGCAAGATAAAAGCCCGCAGTTGAGCGGATGGCGGCGGATAAATTTTTGGCCGGACAGTTGGAATTGCGGCTAACTCAAGACTTAGCTAAGAGTTGATCCAGCTTAGACTCTATGCTGTCCATTCTCTTTTCCAGCTTGACTTGGCCATCTTCAAGGCTAGATAATCGATTTTGTGTTCTTATGCCCAAAAAAGAGAAAAGAGCTATAAGAATTGAGGCGATAGCTGACAAAAATATCCAGCCCATTATTAGAAAGCTGACTTGATTAAAAAACTCCATATCCTAAGCCTGCCCCAAAACAGATCAAAAAGTCAAGATTTTTTCAAAAAACTGTCAAAACCCAGAGAGCTTTTATTTTGCCGCTATGCTTTATTTGCCCAGAAGATTACCCCGGTCTAATCCCCCTCTGTTTCCTAATCCCGCTATTGCCATATAATCCGGGCGCTCCTCACAAAGGCAATATGAGACAAGTCAGCTGTTTCCCCGCTATGCCATACAATCCGGGCTATGTCTCTTATCATATCAGCCAAAAAGCAACCTTTCCTCACTTAAAAAAAGCCCTGTCACAGCTTGAAAAATCCGGCCAGATCCAATATAAAAAACTCCTGGAATGGGGTTTGGAAATGGATTTGCGTTTATTGTCCTCAGGCTTCAAGGATAGGCTGTTGAGCTTTTTAAGCGGTTAAGCTGGATTCCCGCCGATTATAGGCCGGGGCCTGCTGGAGGCAGCGGTTTTTTAAACAGGGCCCGGCTTAAGCCAAGCGGGCAATCATCCGGCCGGGGGCCGGCTCAAAATTTTTCAGGAGAGCGGAAAATGAAAGGCCCATCTTACGATTTAATAGTTATCGGAGCGGGGCACGCGGGAGCGGAGGCTAGCCTCGCGGCGGAAAGGCTGGGCTTAAAAGTCCTGCTGGCCACGACAAACAGCCAAAGAGTTTCATTTATGAGCTGTAATCCGGCTATCGGCGGGCTGGCTAAAGGCCATATTGTGCGGGAGATAGAGGCTTTAGGCGGGGCCATGGGCTGGGCGGCGGACAGGGCCTGCATCCAGTTTAAAAGGCTCAATCAAAAAAAGGGGCCGGCGGTTCGCGGGCGGCGCATGCAATGCGATAAAGCCATCTACAGCCAAATAATGAAAAGCTTTATAAAGACAAAGCCGGGCATTCATTTAAAAGAGACGGAAATCACATCCTTAAAAATAGAAAAAGGCCAATGCTTAGGGGCCGTGACAAAAGACTCTGTTTTTATTCCCTCCCGCGCGGTTGTGGTCACAACAGGGACTTTTATGAAAGCGATCATGCATATCGGCAAAGCGCAAAGCCCCGGCGGGCGGGCGGGGGATCAGTCCTCTCAAGGGCTTTCCGATCAGTTTTTAAGGCTGGGATTTAAAGTTCGCCGATTAAAAACAGGAACTCCGCCCCGGCTGGAAAAAGCCTCTGTTGACTGGAAAAAAACCCAACCGCAAAAAGGAGACGCGCTTTTTTGCCCCTTTAGCGTTTTAAGCTCCCATCAGCCCCTCCTGCCTCAAATAGAGTGTTTTTTAACTTATACAAATGAAAAAACCCATGAGATTATTCGCTCTCATTTAAAGGATTCTCCTCTGTTTTCCGGCGCTGTGACAGGGCCCGGCCCCCGATATTGCCCCAGCGTGGAGGACAAAGTGACGCGGTTTGCGGAAAAAGATCGGCATCAGGTTTTTCTGGAGCCGGAGGGCTTAAAGACAAGCTCCATTTATGTCCAGGGCCTTTCCACCAGTTTGCCGGCAAAAGCGCAAGAGGAGTTTTTAAAAAGCATACCGGGGCTGGAGGAAATGAGAATGCTCCAGCCGGGGTATGCTGTGGAGTATGATTTTATTGAGCCTTTAGAGCTGTTTCACACGCTGGAGACAAAAAAAATAAAGAATCTTTTTTTTGCCGGACAAATCAACGGAACTAGCGGCTATGAGGAGGCCGCGGGGCAGGGGTTGATGGCGGGATTAAACGCCGGCCTTAAAATTTTAGATCGGGAAGGGGCGGTTTTAAAGCGGCACGAGGCCTATATTGGGGTTTTGATAGATGATTTGGCCACCAAAGGCACAAAGGAGCCTTATAGAATGTTCACTTCCCGGGCGGAGCGCCGCCTGGCTTTAAGGGAGGATAATGTTTGGGAAAGGCTTTTTCCGCTAGCCCGCCGGCTTAAAATTTTATCCCCCGAAAGAGAGCAAAAAATTCAAAGTGTTTTGGAAAAAAGGAAAAAAGCTCTGGCGGAGCTTAAGGGGCGCAAAATTATTCCCAATAAAGCTGTCCAGGAGCGGCTTAAAAATTTAAAGTCCTCTCCTTTGCTTAAGCCTCAAAGTTTAGCTGAAATCCTTAAGCGCCCGGAGCTTAGCTTTAGGGATTTAAAGCCTTTTTTGGCCCCCTCTTTTTTAAAGGAAAATCCTGAGTTTTTTGCGGAGAGCCTAACCCTTTTAGACCGGGAGGCGGTTCAGGGGATTGAAATCCAAATCAAATATCAAGGCTACATTTTAAGGCAGGAGGAGATCATAAAGAGCCTGCAAAAAATGGAGCAAATAAAACTGAGAGGGCTGAATTACAGGAATATCAGGGGGCTGTCGCTGGAGGACCGGGAAAAGCTGGAGCAAGTGAATCCTCAAAACTTAGGCCAGGCCGGCCGAATCAGCGGAGTAAGCTCCACAGCTCTTCAAGCTCTTTTTATCTATGTTAAAAAATTGAACTCCGGCGGTTTAAAAAACAGCTCCCCGCGCTAGCCCTTTGATTTAAATTGTTCCACGCGGAACAGTTTGCGGGCTTTTTAAAACGCTCGTCAAAATAAACATCCGGCCAAAAATTTTTAAAAGCCCTATCAGCTTGAAAAAAGGGGGATAAGCTCCGGGCGATTTATTGCCTGCCCCTCAAGCTTTTGTCACTTTGAGGAGGATTTTTTGAGATCCTCTGGTTTTATAGGCTTTAAAAACCTCAGGAATAAAGTTTTGTGTTTCCGGCCAAAAAGCTCTCCAGCCGGAGCTTTGCCACAAAAAAGCCTGGCCCTTTTTATCTAAAATTTTGTTTAAAAGCTTGAGCATTTTATCTAGGGGCAAGGCGGCTTGGGATAAAATAAGAGAAAAGGGGCCTTTCATCTCTTCCGCCCTTTGACAAAGGGCTTGGCCGTTGGAGGCGCCGGTTTCGCTCAAAGCGAGCTTTAAAAATTCAGCCTTTTTTCTTTTTTTTTCACAAAGCAGAAATTTTGTTTTTGGAAAAAAAACAGCAAACAAAAGGCCGGGAAAGCCGTTTCCGCTTCCTATATCTAAAACGGGGCCGGAAAATGACTGAAAGACGGGGGAGAGAGCTTGGCCGGCGAGAGTCCCCTGCTCTAACAAAAAGCTAAAGCGGGCGCTTGGCTCTTTTCTGGACAGCAGGTTGATGAGCCTGTTTTTTTCCATGAGGATTTCCCTAAAAATTTTAATTTGCTTTTTTTGCCTGTCTGAAAGCCTCATAGCTCTTCCCTTATATTTATATCGGCTGGATTTGAAAGGACAGCTAAAAAAACCAACGGGCGGAGCCGGCCCCCGGCGCAAGCTTAAAATTGTTCCACGCGGAACAATTTGGAAAACAGCAAAATTTTTGTTATATGAACGGGAGCTTTATAATTTTAGAGGAGCCTAAAAACGCGATGAAAAGCCTAATGCGCAAATTCTGGAGAGGATTGTAGAAGAAAGCTTTTTCCAAGGGTTTCAAGCTTTTTCATCGGCAAAGGGCGCGCTGAGATCTGCGGCGCAATGTGGGATTGACAGCCGCAAAAAATGAGGGATATATGTCAGCTGGCTGAAGCCGGCGGGAGCGTGGAAAGCCTAAATTTTGGGCGGGGCTTTATTTTTCCCCGCCCTTTTTTAGTTTTCCGCTCCAGCCTATTTTTTGGCCGGCTTTAGTCTGTGTAGCTCGTGCTGTTTTTATTTTTGTCAATTTCTCCTCGGCAGGCCAGATGGGCTTTAGCCGCCTCTATAATTCGGGTTTGATCGTCTATCAATATACTCACCGCGCTTTTGAGCGTTTGATTCCAAAAGCTGTCTGGATGCTTCAGCTTATCCCACCGTCTGTCCAGCGCGCCCCGCGTCTTATCAAGCATGTCATCCGCGCTGTCGGCATAGTCATAAACAGTCTCTTCAATGTCGTATTTTATGTCTTCAATTGCTTCCAGATACTCCTCCATTGCCCGCTCTCTCTCTTTATCTCCCTTAGCTCTATAGCGCTCCAGCATGTTTTTAGCGTTTCTCTCCTCCTCGCAAGTGGATTTTAAGGCCTTGTCTATCAATATCAATGGCTTGAGCAGGCTTTTGGGCGCTTGATTCCAAGAGCTGTCTGGATGTTTCAGTTTATCCCGCTGTCTGTCTAGCGCATCCCTAGCCATATCATCCATTCTGTCGGCATAGTCATAAACAGTCTCTTCAATGTCATATTTTATGTCTTCAATTGCTTCCAGATACTCCTCCATTGCCCGCTCTCTCTCCATACCCTTTATCTCTATAGTATTTCAGCGCATTTTTAGCGTTTCTCTCCTCCTTGCCAATGGATTTTAAGGCCTTGTCTATAATGCTGGAATCCCAAAAGTTTTTATATTCTGTGCAATTTTCATCATAGCGAGCGGGTTTTTGCCTCAACCTATTTGGCCTGTTTTTAGTCCCTGTGATTGATGAGTCCTCCGTCCGGCTCAATTTATTTGGCTTGTTTTTACTCTCCTTATAGCGAAACTCTCCGCTGGCGCTTGTCTCTTTTGACGAAGGCTTTAATTCAAGATCGATGCATATTCTCCCTTGTTGGACAGGCTCTTGGCCGGCCGTTACGGGGAGAGATCCGGCTAAAGCGAAAAAGCCCGCAACTAAAGCCGGAAGGCCATAAAATTTTTTTGATTTCATAGTAAACTCCTTATATTTTTGCGCGAGTCTGATTTAAGCCTTTAGCAAAGGGCCCCAGCTCCGGGGGCTAACAGGCGGTTTTTAGGCTAAACGCCTTTTTTGCTTGAGGCAAAAAGCTAAAACTCCACGCGGTTTAACAAATCCTCTTGTTTTTTACCCCCCCCCCCGATTGTCAAATTTTTTTTTATAAACCTAGCCTAATAGCGCGCATTTCCCAAAAAATCCTCTGAAACCTGTATAAAATAAGGATTTTTTAAAAAAGATTAAAGCCTTTGGTTTAGCGCAAAAAGCGTGTATAAAATATTGATTTGAACAAGAAAACAGATAGTTAATAATATAAGTTATTGATTTTACTTAATTTTTTCTGTGTATCAATTATAACCGCGCGCGCTGTTGGCTTGGCCACAATGAGCCAAAAAATTAAGCAGGCCTATCCCGGCTTTAGCCCCGGCTTTGGCTCTTAAGTTTGCTTGAAGCTTAAAAGCCGGATTTGCAAAAGCGCTGTTCAGGGACGCCGCTCAAGAGCCGGCTATAAGCGAATGTTCCACGCGGAACAATTTAAAAGCGCGGGGCTGAATTTAAAAGATTTTATGCGCTTTTGCCCGTGATTTTGGATGAATCTGAATTTTCAGCTGGATTCTGAGCAGCCAGAAGGCGGACGGGAAATTTTAGCTGTTTTTAGTTGTCTCTTTAAAGCATTTATAGTATTATCATAAAGCCAATAAGCATTAGGAAGTCCAAATATGAGCCGCCAATCAACCATATCCTCCTCAGATGAAATCTGGGGCATTATAAAGGAAACTCAAAAAAATCAAAAAATGTTTCAAAAAGAAATTCAAACAGCTCAACAAGAGGCCCAGCGGGAAATGAAAGAGTTAAGAGCCAGCCAAAAAGAGACCGATCGGCAAATACAAAAGATAGGCGGCCGCTTTAACGAGCGCTGGGGCCGATTGGTGGAATCCTTAGTGGCGGAAAGTCTTTTAGAGCTTCTTAAAGGCCGGGGGATCCAAGTGGCCCAAATCTTTCCCAATGCGGAGGGGAGAATAGAAAAAGAAAAGGGCATATTCCGTAAACAGGAGGCTGATATTATCGCCGCCAATGGATTGGAGGCTGTGGTTGTGGAGGTTAAAACTGTTCTCTCTCCAAAAAAAGTGAATAATTTTTTGGAGAGCCTGCAAAGCTTTACACGGTATTTTCCGGGCTATAAAAACAAAACTTTGTATGGGGCTGTGGCTTATTTAAGAAGAGAGGATAAAGCTGATTCTTTTGCGGAGGGAAAAGGCTTGTTTGTTATCCGCGCCACAGGAGACAGCGCCAGCATCGTCAATCAAAAGGATTTTAAGCCTAAAGCCTTTTCTTAAAAAGAGGGCTTGACATGGTTTATCCGGCGCCTTTAAAAGCGCTCTTAGGCGAGCGCTTTAATTCAGAAGCCGGAAAGGGGGATTTGTTTTCTGTCGTAAATAAAGAAGGCCGTATAGTTGGAAGAGCTGAGCTCCTTAAACTCAACGGCCAAAAAGCTGTATTAAATTTTGCTGGCACGGCTCAAAAGGGCTATAAGATCCTTTTACAAGATTATACTCCCTCAAACACATCGCAGAATAATGATGACGAGCAATCTCCTGCTGGCTTATCACAAGATAATATGGTTTATAATAAACACAAAAACCTAACAGATATAAGCACAGGCCAATATGTTGTGGGTGGGATTTTAGGAACGCTGATAGGGTTAGGGGCCGGACATGCTGTCCAAGAAAGATATACAGAGAATGGCTGGCTTTTTACAGTGTCACAATTAAGCGGCGCTTTTGCATGGAATATTTTTGCAACACAGGGAAATGAAATATGGGCAACTCTTTCCGCTATTTCGTTAATAGGGTTTAGGATATGGGAATTGATTGATGTTTGGTCGCTTCCCTCATCTCATAAGATAGCATGGCGTGAAGAAGAAAATAGTTTTTACATTGCTCCTTTTTTATACTCTTATAATAATTCTTCACATAATGATTCTTCACAAAAAATCCTTGGTTTGTCATTTGGATTTAAATGGTGAGGGGTTGATTTAATATAGCAACTTCCTTAATTAATGCGCAACAACTTTAAATGTATAGTTGCGGTATATGAAGGGTTTGTTGGCAATTCAAATTGTTCAGCTAGAAATATATGGCCGCGTCTTGTGGACAAAAACAGTGTTGAAGACTTTAAAAACAAATGATGCGCCAAGCCTAATGCGCTTTTGTCTGGGCTTTCAAATCTCTTAAAAGCCAGCCGATAAGACCAGCGCTCTCTTTCTCGCAGATAGGCTGAGAGACAAAAAATAAAGCTTGTTGACAGTTAGAAGACTTAAACTCTATAGTGCTCTAAATGAAAATTCTTATTTCCTCTTTTAAAGAGAGCCTTCACAGCGCGCCCTTTGTTTTTAAAGCTCTCAACCGCTATTTTGGCTTTTATTTTATAGGCTTTGGCCTGGCTGGCTTATATGCTTTCAGCCTTTATTTTCCTTCTGATTCCAGCTATTCCCCTCCCCTGTTTTCCTCGTTGAGTATTGCGGCGATGGCGCTGGACCTGTTAGCCATGGCCTTTACCGCATTTATAATTCCCTATTACGCCTATCAGCACAGCCAAGGGGCTGTCCCGCCTTTTTGGAGTTTTATAAGAGACACTGTTTGGCCGGTTGTTTTAAACCAAATCAAGGCTGTTTTGGTGGTTTTGCTTTTTTTTCTCCTGTTGTTTATTCCCGGTTTGTATAAAATGATTCGCTATACTTTTCTTGTGGAAAGCGTCTTTTTTGACCCGCTTTACAAGAAAGGGCCTTTATCCGCCCTGAAAGCCGCTGATAAAACAACCAGGGGCTATTTTTGGCTGGTTGCGCTGTTTTTAATCTTTTATGTCTTTTTCTCTTTTTTTGTGAGCGCAGTTATAGGTTTGTTGGCTTTTCTTATTCCTGTGTTTTTGTCTAAAGCCTTGATCTTTATTGTGGATTTTTATCTTTCCTGCTTCTTTTTGCTGCTTAAGGCTCAGCTTTATTTTGAGCTAAAAAAACAGCGGGAAGAGTCAATATCCTGCTAAAGCCCCGCCTCCAGCAAAAGCCCTGACCGCTAAATTGTTCCGCGTGGAACATAAATTCCGGCTTTGTCTCCTCCTTTGATTAGCGGGAAGCGAATGCCTTAATGCTGGTCGGCGCAAAATAATTTGCCGAAAATGCGAGACAAAAAAGCAACCCTTAAGTCCTGAAAAATAGGCTTTTTGTGTTTGAGCCGCGCTGGTTATTCGAGCTATTTTGTTAGCCTCCTTATTGCTGGCCGAGTCTATTCCATCCCTAGCTGGAGGAGCGGTTTTAATGATAGCGGGCGGAGTATGCCACTCACAATTTTTCAGCATAGCGCGCCACGGCCGGGGGCAAAAACATCGAGCGGGCCGAGACTATGCCCTCCTTGCGGCAATCGGCTGGCTTATTCTCAAATAACAGTAAAAAGCTTGAAAATAAAAAACAATGGGCTTAGCTTATAATTAGCTTTATTATGTTTTTTCAAGAGCAAGCGGGGTTTAATGTAAAACGTTTGGGTCAAGTTTTTACTCCTCCTGGGGTGGTAAAAAAAATGATCAGCTTAAGACAAAACAAAGGATCTCTTCTTGAGCCTTCCTCCGGAAAAGGGGCTTTTTCCTCAAAATTTAAAAACATTGTCTCCATAGAAATAGATAAAAATATAGTCAAAGATAAAAATACTTTAGTTTGTGATTTTTTTAAATACTCCACTCAAAATCAATTTCAAACCATTATTGGGAATCCCCCTTATGTAAGGTTTCAAGACATCCCTTTTGAGACTAAAAAAATATTGTCAATGGATTTATTTGATAAAAGAAGCAATCTTTATTTATTTTTTATAGAAAAATGCGTTAAGCATTTAACCAAAGGCGGGGAGCTGATTTTTATAACACCCAGGGATTTTTTAAAATCAACAAACTCCATAAAATTAAACAAGCTTTTGTATGAGGAAGGCTCTTTTACAGATTTTTATGAGTTAGGAGACGATAAAATTTTTAAAGGCTATTCGCCTAACTGCGCAATTTGGAGATGGCAAAAAGGGCTTAAAAACAGAAAATTATCTTGTGGAAGAGCTTTTTTTTATTCTCAAGGGCAAATTTGGTTCGGAAAATATAAATTAAAGTCTCATCTTTCGGATTATTTTGATGTAAAAGTGGGCGCGGTGAGCGGCGCTGATCATATTTTTTCAAATCAAAAATATGGGAATGTCCAAATGGTGTGCTCTGAGACCAGGAGAACAAAAAATAAAAGAGTTATGATTTATAATAAAAAATGCGGCCCCTTAAAAAGATTTAAAGATGAGCTTTTAAGCAGAAAGATTAAAAAATTTAATGAAAACAATTGGTGGGAATGGGGCCGGAAATATCAGCGCCAAGAGGGGGAAAGGATTTATGTAAATTGCAAAACCAGACAAAAAGATCCTTTTTTTATTAGCTCAGATCAAGCTTATGACGGATCTGTTTTAGCCCTTTTTCCTAAAAAAAAGATGAATTTATCAAAAGCGGCTCAGGCTTTAAACAAAACCCGATGGCAGGACTTAGGCTTTGTTTGCGGCGGAAGATTGATTTTTTCCCAAAGAAGCCTGCAAAACGCTCCGGTTAATATTTTGTGACGCCAACAGCTTTAGGCCAAAAATAGGGGCTTATTTTCCGATGCAAAACTCCTTAAAAACGCGATCTAAAATTTGATCATCTATTTGCCGGCCTAAAATCTCATAAAGGGCGAGCAGGCCCCTCCTCAGCTCTAAGGCCATAAGATCCCTTTCCCCTTGAGAGTTTTTTAAAACAGATAGGCAGTCTCTTAAAGATTCCTCCATAACTTTCAGCCCTTTATAGTGGCGGTAATTGCTGATTAAAAAGCCCTCCTGCCGGAGCTTTCCGCAAGAGAGAATTTTATCCCTTAAAAGATCTATTCCCTCTCCGGTCAAGGAGCTTGTAAAAAAAATGTGATCCTCAGGGGGAAAGGCCGCCGTCCGCCCCAGCTTTTTCTTTAAAAAGCCTAATGCCTCCTTTAAATTAAAGCCTTTTTTCGCTAAATCCCTCTTTGTGAAGACCAAAAAAGTGGCTGAGGGCCGGCCAAACAAAAAAGCGGGCGGGCTTTGCTCTTTGACACAAGCCGAATCAACAAGAGCGAGCCTATAATCACAGGACAAAAAAAGCTCTTGGGCTTTTTTTCGCCCTTGAGCCTCCCCATCTCCAGAGTTTTCACGAAACCCCGCGCTGTCCTTTAATGTGATGGCCAGCCCCTGAGGGGGAAAGAGCTGTCCCTCCACTAAATCCCGCGTTGTGCCCTCCTCTTTTGAAACGATAGCTTTATCCTCTTTTAAAAGAGCGTTAAACAGAGAGGATTTTCCGGAATTTGTCCGGCCAAAAAGCCCTATAATCAAGCCTTTTTGCAAATTCTCAAAGGGCCGGTAGCGGGAAAGCAAATCTAAAACCCCGCTTTTAAGCTCTCGCGCTCTTTCCTCTATCTGTCTCTCATTAAGAGCGTCCAGCCCCTCCAGGGGGAAATCAATATCCGCCTCTAAGCAGCTTAAAAGATACAGCCATTTTTCCTCCAGCTGGCGCAATTTTTTAGAAAGCGCGCCCCGCAGCTGGCTAAAAGCCTGCTCTCTGGCTGCTTGGCTTTGGCTCTCTATCAGCCGCAAAAGCCCCTCCGCCTGCACAAGATCCATTTTTCCGTTGGAAAAAGCCTGAAAAGAAAACTCCCCCCGCTCCGCCGGTCTCGCGCCATGATCTAAAAGGGCTTTTAAAACCCCGTTATAAGCCTCTCCGCCATGACAGGAGATTTCCAAAGACTCCTCCCCGGTAAAAGATCGCCCCTCCGCAAAATAAGAGACCAAAGCCTGATCTAAAAAATGGCCTTTATCCTTTAAAACCCCAAAATAAATTTTATGGCTTTCCGGCTTTAAAGGCAAAAAACCGGCCACCCGGCGGGTAATTTCAAGAGCTTTCGGCCCGCTGACTCGAATAAGGGAGATGGCCCCTTTTCCTCTGGGGGTGCAAAGGGCGCATATCGTGTCTTTTGTCATTTATCATCATCTTTAAAAGCTTCCGGCGCGAGTTTCAGGGTTTTATAAAACCCGCCTCCAAAAGATTGGCTTTTAACGCCTTTGCTTTCTGACACTTTTTTGTGGATCAGCCGCCGCTGATAGGGGGAAAGAGGCTGCTTAAACACAACAGGCCGCTGGGTGTCCAAAACTTTTTGTATCAGGCGATCGGCCAAGGATAAAAGGCTCTCATCCTGCTCTTTCCAAAAATCATTGGAATCCACTGTGAGCTTTATTTTCTCATCCGGAAACTCTTTATATAGAGCCTGTAAAATATAGGTCTGAAGAGCTAAAAGAAGTTTGCCTTTTTTGGTTTTTAAAAGGCCCTCGTCCTCTCCAAAAATATCCAGCTTAAAAGCTTGATCTTTATCCCGCTCCACCTGAAAAGACAGGAGCAAGCCCCCTTTTTCCAAGATCTCCGATAAAATCTCCGATATTGCCGTTTGGATGGGCTTTTTTTTTCCGCCAAATAAATTTAACATATTTTGCCTCCTTATTATTTTATAAATGAGACGGGCTTATTTTCACAAAAAAGAATTGCTGGGCCAGGCCAAATAATCCGCTTACAAAAAGATATAAAGTCAATCCGCTGGGAAGAGCCAGCATAAAAACAGAAAATATCAAAGGCATGATTTTAATCAGCCGGGCTTGCTCTTTTGGAAGGCTCATGGGCGTAATGCTCTGCTGTATAAAATAAACCAGTCCGGCCAAAATAGGAAGCGCGTAATAAGGATCCTTTAAACTCAAGTCTTTTATCCATAAAACAAATGGGGATTGATAAAGCTCAATGCTTTCCCCTAAAACCCGATAAAGGGCTATAAAAATAGGGATTTGCAAAAAAAGAGGAAGACAGCCCAGGGGGCTGGCCTTATTCTCTCTCATCAAAGCCATAACATCCTGGTTTGCTTTTTTAGGGTCATCTTTGTGTTTTTCCTTTATCTCCTTAATCTGCGGCTGTATTTTCTGCATGATCTTCATGGACTTATAAGATTTCATGTTGATGGGAAGAAGGAGCAGTCTTATAACAACAGTTAAGAGGATAATGGCCAGGCCCCAGTTGTGGCATACTTTATAAAGCCCGTTTAAAAACAGCAAAAGCGGGCGCGCCAGCCAGCCAAAAAAGCCAAAATCCAGCCAGTGGCTCAAGTCTCCGCCTAATCCCTGAAGGCTTTTGAGCGACTTCGGGCCTAAAAAAATTTTATAGCTTATGCTTTTAGGGGCCGATCGCAAAAACTCATAATCCACACGGGCGGAGGCGCGCTCTTGGCTTTTTTGGAAAACCGCGGAGGGCAAAAGGGGGGAATTGTTAATCCAGGCTTTCCCAAAATATTTTCCCCCTAAACCCGCTGAGTTTACATTTTCATAGCTGAGGCCGCCCTTCATCTCCTCCGCGTCTATCCGCTGGATCTGATCTCCCCTGTAAGAGACAAATCCCTTTAAAGCCTCTTGGCCATAAAAAAGGAATTTCTCAAAAAAGCCCGAGCTCTCCCCTTTTTTGGGCAAAGGGTGGGAAAAGCCAAAGCTTAGCCCTTTTAAGCTCTTGGCTTTTATCTCTAAGCGCCCTTTTAAAATAAAGCGCTCCTCATCCACCTGAACGGTCTTTTTGATTGTCCCCTGAGGGCCGGCAAAAAGGCCCACAAAAAGCTCTTTTCCCTGTTTTGTGATTTCAAAGGGAATGGGCGTTTCCGTGGCTTTTAAAAATCTGGCGGAAAACAAAGGATTCTCCTCTGAGGCAAAAACAATAGGCTTTTTTTGCCTGTCATAGCGGTTTATCAGCTTGAGCCTTTTGATCCCCAGCCCCTGAGAGGAGAAGAGTATCTCCATATTTTTTCCCTCAAACTTAAGGGTTTTTTCCGGATGTTTTTTGTGTGAGGCTTGATAGGCGGGAGGCGCCGGCTCCTGATTTTCAAGTTTTTTAGGTTTTTCAGAGAGAAGAGGGGCTGTTTTTTTGGGCGCCGGAGGATATTTTTTCCTCATATAATGATCCCAGGCCAGCCAGGACACTATTAAAAAAACCACTGCCGCTAAAGTTCTGGAATCTAAAAAATTTTCCCTTTCATCCCTCATACAGCCCGCCTTTTTTAAAAGCCCCTGCTTTTTTCTCCGGCTTTTTATTTGCCAGCTCCGGCTCCCATCTCACTCTCGGCCCAAGAGGGCGGCAAGCCAGCAGCCTTTTGCAAACTAAAGCGCTGGCTTTTAAAAAAGAATGGCTTCTATAAACTAAAACCGCGTATTCGCTGCAGGAGGGATAAAACCGACACCCTCCGCCCAGCCCTAAAGCCCCGGATAGGACAGATCTGTAAAAAGCCAAAAGGAAAAGGGCTGAAAAAGAGCTGGCCCGGCTAAGTTTTTGAGTCCATTTTTTCCAAAACGCTATTAAAAACATGATCAAAATCCTTCCGTTTGAGCCTCTTATAAAATGTTTTATCTTTCTTCAAAAAAATCATTAAAATCCAGCCTTTTAAATCCCTTTGCCTCAAATTTTCCCGCCCCCATCTTTTTAAGCGATTCCTAGTCACAGAATCAGAAACATGTTTTTTGGGCAAACTCCAGGCTATCTTAAGATTTCCACTGCTCTTCCCGCATAAAAAAAGCGCTTTTAGCCACTGAAAAGAGAAAGAGCGCGCTTTTTTCCGCAAAAGATCAAAATCTTTTTTCCGGCTCAGCGGCTGTAAAGTGTTATTTTTGGCCAATGGAAACTGTTAAGCTCTTTCTTCCCTTTCGCCTCCGGCGCGTCAAAACCTTTTTGCCCGCCCGCGTCAAGCTCCGTTTTTTAAAGCCATGGCTTCTTTTTCTCTTTCTGTTGCTGGGCTGATAAGCTCTTTTCATAAAATTTCTCTTTTTTTCTCAAAGTTTTGACGCATAATAAAACTGATTTTTTCTCTTTCCGTCAAGCTCAAAGTTATGTTAAATATTTTCCCATAAAAAAGATGCCCTTTTTTCTTTTTTTATAGATAAACCGCTTTTAGGAGGCTTTTTGAAGACAACAGCGCAGGCTTTCTGGTTAAATTTTAAATCAGAATTTTTGAGGCAAAACGGAAACAAGCGGCTTTATAGGCATTGGCTGGAGCCAGTTGTTCCGTCCAAAATGGAGCAAAAAGGCTCCAAGCTTTATCTGACACTTCAAACCCCTTCGGATTTGCATAAAAAATGGCTGGAGGAAAATTTTTTAGAGGAGTTTTATAAACATCTGCGGGAAATGAATCAAGGCCTCTGCAAAATCTGTTTAGAGACAGACTCCCGCCTTTCTCTCCCTCAGCCTCCCCCGCGCCCTCTCTCTCCCCCGCAAAAACAAAATATATTTTTCAATCCAGACTATATATTCAAAAACTTCATTGTGGGGGCCAACAGTCATTTAGCTTATTCCGCCTGTTTGGCGGTCGCTCAGCATAAAACAGCCGGAAAAAGCCTCAACCCTCTATTTATCTATGGGCCATCCGGCTCCGGCAAAACTCATCTGCTGAACTCTATAGGCCAAGAGCGCCTCAAAAGCCATCCCCGGCACAGTATACAGTATTTATCCGCCGAGCGGTTTTTAAATAAATATATTTCATCCCTTCAAAACAAACAGATGAATCAATTTAGAAAAAAGTTTAGAAAAAACTGCCAGCTCCTTTTAATGGATGACATACAAATCATCGCCAAAGGAAAGGGGATTCAAGAGGAGTTTTTTCACACTTTTAACGATCTTTACAGCCAAAACACGCAAATTGTGGTTTGCTGCGATCAAAGCCCCGGAAATATACCCCATTTAGAGGAAAGGATAAAAACACGGCTGGAGGGAGGGTTGATGGCGGATATATCCTACCCGGATAAAGAGACCCGCCTGGCTATTTTAAGGAGCAAAACAAAACAAAAAGGGCTGTTTTTATCCTCTAAAAGCTTAGATCAAATCGCTCATGTGTGCAGACAATCTATCAGGGAGCTGGAGGGGGTTTTAAATAAAATAAAAATTATGACTGAGCTTTATGGGGGAAGCCTGTCTTTAAATGAAATAGAGAAAATACTCCAAACCATTCAAAAAGAGCTGACCGCGGAGGAAATTATAAAAATAACAGCCCGGGCCTTTCGCCTCTCGGAGGAGGATTTAAAATCCCCCTCCAGAAAAAAGCCTATTGTGATAGCCAGACAAACCGCGATGCGCTTTATGCGGCAATTTTTAAAAAAATCTTTAAATGATATTGGTTTGATTTTTAATAAAAAAGATCATACAACAGTTTTAAGCTCTTTAAAAAAAGTGGAAAAGCTAAAATATGAGGATCGGGATTTTAAAAAGCTTTTAGAGAGGCTGCAAAGAGACATAAGCCAAAATTACCTCTAAAAAGTAAAACTTTGTGGATAACTTTCTGATAAAAATTGAGTTAAAGAGCTGAAGGGGATAGTGGGGAATAAAAAATAAAATTTGTGAAAAAAATCCCCTTTATTATCTAGGGTTTTAAAGGTTTTCCACAAAAACCACATAATAAAGGCTATTAAATTTACAGATTATAAAAAACAATAACTTTTAGAATCAAGGAGATATATATGCGCATTCAAATCGAAAAAGAAAGCCTATTCCCTGTTTTATCCCAAATTCAGGGAATACTAGAAAAAAAATCCACTTTGCCTATTTTGGCTAATATTTTAATCGCAGCTGAAGACAAAGATAAAATTCAGCTTTTTGCCTCTGATTCTGAGCTTTGTTTCTCTGTTTGGCTGGACGGAAATGTCAAAGAGCCGGGCTCTATGGTGATGGACGGAAAAAAATTGTTTGAAATAGTCAGAGAGCTTGCTCCGGAGGCTTTTGAAATCCATTTAGTGGAAAATAATCAAATCTCCATAAAACAGCAAAAATCCCATTTTAAAGTGCATGGCTTAAGCCCAGAGAGCTTTCCCGCCTTCCCTCCCCTAAAGAAAGAGAAAAAACAGAGTCTTTTAGCGTCTGATATGCTGGAAGCCATTGATAAAACCCTTTATTGTGTCTCTTTAGATGAATCCCGCTATCATTTGACCGGCGTTTTTTTGGAGTTTATCTCCCCTCTTTATCGGTTTGTGGCCACTGACGGGCATCGCATGAGTTTTGTGGAGATTAAAGGGGAAAAGAGCGAAGAGCTGAAACAGGGGATTATTATTCCTAAAAAAGGCCTGCAGGAAGTGAGAAAAATGCTGTCTCAAGCTGAAGAGGGGGATAAGCTTGAGGTTTGTGTGGAAAAGCCCAGGCTTCTTATTAAATTTAAAAATCAGACCCTTAATATTCGCTTGATTGAAGGGGAATACCCGGATTATAAAAGCCTTTTGCCTAAGAAAAAGGGCCGTGAGATTATTGTTCCCACAGAGGCTTTTTTATCCTCACTAAGGAGAGCCTCTGTTTTAACAAGCGCCCGGTTTAAAGGCGTGGATTTTACCTTTAAAAGCAATGCCCTGCGCATTCAATTCTCTCATCCGGAGGCGGGGGAAGAGGCTTTTGAGACTCTGTCCTGCAAACACAAAGGAAAGGAGCTTAAAATTCGCTTTAACTCCAAGTATATTTTAGATGTTTTGCAGTCTGTCCATGAGGAAAATATAAAAATCACTTTAAGCGACAGCCGCTCTCCAGGGCTGATCCAGCCGGAGACCGGAAGCCACTACACTTGCTTGGTTATGCCCATGAAGCTTTAGGGCTTTTTAAAATCTCCTCTTAAAGCCGGCTGTTTTAAAATTCTTTAAAAAAATTATTGTCAAAAAAATTAAATTTGGGTTATTATCCTTGATTTAGAGCATTCTTTTTTAGGGGGGATTTGCGCTTTAAAGCTTTGGCCTCCGGGAGGGCTAAGCTATCCTAAAGCCGGGATGTTAGGCCTTAAAAAGCGTGAGATTTTCCCTCTAAAGCGAAAGGAGCGATCATCTAAACAAGCGATAGGCTTTTATTTGATTAAGCTATAAGCCTGCCGCTTTTAAAAGCGGGAAAGAGCTGTTTTTTGTGGAAATAATATGTCTGAAATGGAAAAAACTGTGTCTCCGGCAAATTATGACGCCGGCTCTATTCAAGTTTTAGAAGGGCTGACAGCTGTCAGAAAGCGCCCGGGAATGTATGTGGGAGACACATCAGATCGGGGGTATCATCATCTTATTTATGAGATTGTGGATAACTCAGTGGACGAGAGCCTAGCCGGCTTTTGCTCTCAAATTCGCATCACTTTGGCTGAAGATGAATCAGTGGTTATAGAGGATAATGGCCGCGGGATCCCTGTGGATGAGCATAAACAGGGAAAATCCGCTTTAGAAGTGGTTATGACAGTGCTTCACGCAGGAGGGAAATTTGATAAAGACTCTTACAGCATTTCAGGAGGGCTTCATGGTGTGGGGGCTTCTGTTGTCAACGCTTTGTCCAGTTTCTGCTCTGTGGAAGTTTACAGAGGGGGCTTTATCTGGAGACAGTCTTATGAAAAAGGCCAAGCCATTACCCCTATTGAAAAACTGGGAGAGGCCTCAAAAACCGGAACAAAAACCAGCTTTAAGCCGGATCGGGAAATTTTTAAGGATGAAAAGACTGTTTTTTCTTTTGACACTCTGGCCGCCCGATTTCGCGAGCTGGCGTTCCTTAATCAGGGTTTAGAGATTCAGCTGAAAGATGAGCGATCCGGCCGAGAGGAGATTTTTTGCTACAAAGAGGGGCTAAAAGAGTTTGTCTCTTACATCAACAAAGGGGTTAACCGCTTAAACAAAAACATTCTTTTTTTTGAGGGCTTAAAAAGCGAGACGGATTTCCAAATAGCCCTTCAGTGGAGTGATTCCTATAAAGAGAATATATTTAGCTATTGCAACAATATCAGAACTACAGAGGGAGGAAGTCACTTAGCCGGATTTCGCACAGCCCTAACCAGAACTCTTAACAGCTATGCCCACAATGAAAAGCTTTTAAAAGAGCTGAAAAGCAACCTAGAGGGGGAGGATGTTCGGGAGGGGCTGACAGCTATTATTTCCATCAAGCTGAAAGAGCCTCAATTTGAGGGGCAAACCAAAACCAAGCTGGGGAATAATGAGGTTCGCGGATTGATGGAGTCCTTTTTTAGCGAAAAACTGCTGAGCTGGCTGGATAAAAACCCAATAGAGGCCAAAAAAATTGTCAAAAAGGCTATTGGCGCGGCTCAGGCCCGGCTGGCCGCCAGAAAAGCCAAAGAGCTGACCAGAAGAAAATCCGCCTTGGACGGCAATTCTCTGCCGGGCAAAATGGCGGACTGTCAGGAAAAAGATCCCCGTCTTTGCGAGCTGTTTTTAGTCGAGGGGGATTCGGCGGGCGGAAGCGCAAAACAGGGAAGAGACAGAAGAACTCAAGCGGTTTTGCCCCTCCGGGGAAAAATAATCAATGTGGAAAAGGCCCGTTTTGACAAAGTGCTGTCTAATGAGGAGATTCGGACAATTATATCCGCTATTGGAGCGGGCGTGGGGCCAGGGCAAATGGAAGTGGAGAAGATTCGCTATCATAAAGTGATCATTATGACAGATGCGGATGTGGATGGCTCTCATATTAAAACTTTGCTTTTGACCTTTTTTTACCGGCAGATGCCGGAGCTGGTGGAAAGGGGGCATGTTTACATTGCCCAGCCGCCGCTCTTCCGGCTTAAAAAAGGAAAAGAGGTTTACTATTTAAAAGACGAGCAGGATTTAAACAGCGCAATTTTTGACAGAGCTTTAGACGCCATTCAGTTTAAGGGCAAAGCCAGAGAGGAGATCAAACAGTTTTTGTCTCAAAGCCAGGCCTACAAAAAAGCTCTGGGAAAAATCGGCCGGCTGGAGGAAAACATTTTGATTTTTGTGCTGTCCCGCTCAAAAAGATTAGAGGATATTTTAAAAAGCCCGGAGGAGGCTAAAAAACAGATAGAGGAGTTTGGAGAAAGCCTCAAAAAGCGGTCTTTCTTGGGGTTCTCTCAAATTCACTGTGAGATTTTGGAAAAGCCAAAGGGCCTGCTGGCCACAACTGTCCGCTTTGGCCATGTTCAAAAAAGCCTTTTTGATCAAAATTTAGCCCTGTCCGCAAAATGGAAAGAGCTGAAAAAAATTTATACAGCCCTGGAGAGCTTTGTCCGGCTCCCCTTTGAAATGGAGTTTAAAGGAGAGAAAGAGACATTTCAAAGCTATAAAGAGTTTGCGGAAAGGGTGACAGAGATTTGCAAAAAAGGGCTTTACATTCAAAGGTATAAAGGGCTGGGGGAAATGAATCCAGAGCAGCTGTGGGAGACCACATTAGACCCTGTCCGCCGCCATATTTTAAAGATCAATTTAGATGACGCTTTGGCGGCCAATGACACTTTTAGCCTTCTTATGGGGGAAAGGGTGGAGCCGCGGAGGGATTTCATCTATAACAACGCCTTAAATGTCAAGGAGCTGGATGTATGAGCTATAACGGGGAGAGCCGAGTTTCTCTTGTGGATATAAATAAGGAGATGAGGGAATCCTATCTCCAATACTCCATGAGTGTCATTGTGGGGCGGGCGCTTCCTGATATTAGGGATGGCTTAAAGCCAGTTCACAGAAGAATCCTTTTTGCCATGAAGGATTTGAATAACACCCATGACAAGCCCTTTAAAAAATCCGCCCGCGTGGTGGGGGATGTTATAGGAAAATACCATCCCCACGGAGAAATGGCCGTCTATGACGCTATTGTCAGGATGGCTCAGGATTTCTCCATGCAGGCGCCTTTAATTGATGGGCAGGGAAATTTTGGCTCTATTGACGGGGACAGCGCGGCCGCCCCCCGATACACAGAGATTCGGATGACCGCTTTAGCGGAAGAGCTTTTAACTGACATAGACAAGCGGACAGTTCCTTTTGGGCCCAACTATGATGACACGCTCTCCATTCCCCTGATTTTGCCGGCCCGATATCCCAATCTTTTGGTCAACGGCAGCTCAGGGATTGCTGTCGGCATGTCCTGCAACATTCCCCCGCATAACTTAGGGGAGGTGATAGACGCCTGTTTGTTTTTGCTGGATCATCCCGCAGCTGAAGTGAAAGACCTTATGGCCATTCTTCCCGGGCCGGACTTTCCCACGGCGGGAATCGTGGAGGGGCGGGAGGCGCTTTACTCCGCGTATGCCAAAGGGCGGGGAATCATCGCCATATCCTCTGTCACGCAAATTGAAGAGCCGGAAAAACAGCCGGTCCAAATAGTCATTACCGAGATACCCTATCAGGTCAACAAAGCCCGCTTGATTGAATCCATTGCCCAGCTGGTTAAGGATAAAAAGGTGGAGGGCATCTCTGATATTCGCGATGAATCCTCCAGAGAGGGCTTAAGAATAGCCATTCCGCTTAAGCGGGGGGCCAACCCTCAAATCATACTAAATCAAATTCAAAAACACAGCCAGATGAGAGCCAGCTTTGGAATCATCTTTTTGGCTTTGGATAAAAACAACCAGCCCAAAGTTTTTAATTTAAAAGAAATGCTCGCTGTTTTTATTGAGCACAGAAAGAATGTAATAACCCGCCGGCTGATCTTTGATTTGAAAAAGGCTCAGGAAAAGCTTCATATTTTGGAGGGCTTGGAAAAAGCTTTAAGCTCTATTGATCGGGTGATCTCCATCATCCGATCGGCAGACGATGGAAAGCAGGCCCGAAGCCGGCTGATCTCTGAGCTGAGCTTTTCCCACAGGCAAGCGCAGGCTATCTTGGAAATGAGGCTGAGCAAGCTGACCGGCCTAGAGAGGGAAAGCCTGAAAAAAGAGCGGGGGGAGACAGAGGCCAAAGCCAACAGCTTAAAAGAGGCGCTGTCCAGCGAGAGGCAAATAGAGGATATTTTAAAAGAGGAGCTGAAGGGGATTAAAGAGAAATACGCGAGAAAAAGGCGCACGCAAATAAAGGACAGCGCGGGAGAAATTCAGGATCGGGACCTGATTGAAAAAAAGGAAGTGGCTTTGTTTTTAACCTACCAGGGGCTTGTGAAGCGAATCCCCTTGGAGGAATACCGCCTTCAAAAGCGGGGAGGCAAGGGGTTAAAAGGCTGGGATTTAAAAACAGAGGGGGATTTTGTCTGGAAGCTTTGGAGCGTGAGCACTTTGGATCGCCTTCTTGTTTTTTCCTCTCTGGGGAGGCTTCATTGGCTGGATGTTTATAAAGTTCCCTCTGGATTGCGGCAAACCAAAGCCCGGTCTTTAAACAATCTTTTAGCTTTTAAAGAGGGGGAGGAGCCGCGGCTGGCTCTGCCCCTCAAAGAGCCTTATAAGGAAAATTCCTTTATTTGCACAATAACCAAGAAAGGAACAGTGAAAAAAACCGCTTTGTCTTTATTTTCCCGCCCCCGGCAGGGCGGGGTGAACGCTTTGTCTATAGACAAAGGGGATGTTCTGCAGGATGTTTTGCTGGGGGATGGGAAAAAGGGCCTTCTCATTTATACCCAAAAAGGCCAGGCGATAAGGATCAGAAGCCAGGATGTGAGGCCCACAGGCCGCTCCGCCAGAGGCGTTAAGGCTATTCGCTTAGCGGCGAAGGATGGCGTGGTCTCCATGGAGGCGCTGGCGGAGAGCGAAGACAAGCAGATTTTAGTTATTACAGAAAAAGGCTATGGAAAAAGAGTCCGGGCCGATGAGTTTAAAGCGCAAAATCGCGGGGGAAAAGGCATAATAGGCCAAAAAATTACAGAAAAAACAGGAGAGGTGGTTTGCGCCCGGCTGGTCTCTCCGGAAAAGCAGGCGCTGATCACAACCAATCAAGGGCAGTCCATTCGCTTTGCCCTCTCCGGGGTTTCTGTGTTTGGAAGAGTCTCTCAAGGGGTTCGGTTCATTCATCTTAAAGAGGGGGAAAAAGTGACCGGGGCGGCTTTAGTTGATGAGCGGGATCAAGAGGAAATTTTATAAGCTGTATGCGGGGAGCTGTGTTTTTGCTTTTGGCCGCCTGCTCTTTTAGCGGGGGCGGACGGCCGGAGAAGGGCTTTTTAAAGCTTTTTTCTTTTTTTAAAAGCCCCCTGCGCTGTGAGACAGCCTTTCCGCCGGAAAAATTTGCGCCAAAAGCCAATCAAATTATACAGCAGGCGGAGCTTTGCCTAAAAGAGAAAAAACAGAGGCGGGCGGGGCTTTTGCTGGAGGCGGGGCTTAAGGCATTAAAAAGAAGGGACAGCTCTGTCCTTGAGATCAAGCGCCTGGAGAGGAGGGCAGGTGATGTTTTTTATAAGCTCAAGAGTTATGAAAAAGCGCTCAAGCGCTATACAGGGCTGATATCCGATCCCTTTCCCCTTCAGCCGGGAGAAAAATTTTTTATCCAATACCGCATAGCGGAGAGCTATTTTCATTTAAAAAAATACAGCCAGGCTTTGCGGGAGGCTGAAAAATGTTTTTTAAGCGGGGCCTCTCTTTCAGATGAAAAACAAGCCAGCCTTTTAAAGGGCCGCATTTTTATAGCTCAAAGGCGTTTTGAGCCGGCCATTTTGTTTTTTAAGAGGCAAATTGAAAAATTTCCGGAGGAAGAGGCTTTTTTTAGAGAATATTTGGCTTTTATATATGAGGCTAAAAAAGATTTTTTGTCAGCCGCTCAAGAGCTGGAAAAAATTAAGCCGCCCCGCGCGTTCCTCTCTAAAAAAATCGATCGCCTGCTAAAAAGGCAAAACAATCAGCCGGGCTTTTAAGCGGAATGAAAAAGCTTTTTGTTTTGAGCGCGGAGCTTTTTTCTTTTGTCGCGCTTGGCTTTTTAATAGGAGGCTTTTTAGATAAAAAATTTTTGCTGGAGGGCTGGGCCACCATTTTTTGTCTGGCTGCGGCTTATGTTTTATGGTTTTTAAATTTTTACAGACATTTCCGCTAGGCGCTAAAAGCCTGTTTTTTTTGCTGGGGCTTTGCGGGGCCTTATCCGCCCTGGCGCTCTTTTTAGGCTGGAGCCAGAGAGCCTTTTTAGCCGGATTTGTTTTTTCCCAAATTTACGCGCTTTTCTTTTTTTATTCAGCGGTGTTTCTTTTTGAGGGAAAAAAGAAAACCCTGGGGCTGGCGCTTCTGTTTGGCAAGTGGCTGGTTTTGCTTTTAGCTTTAATGGCTGTTTTGTGGATATGGGAGGGAAAGCCTTTTTTGTTGGGATTAAGCGGCCTGCCGGCGTTTTGGCTCAGCCTCGCTTTTGAAAAATTGAAAAAGAGGCGCTCCGCCGCCATAGCTCAAAAGGCTTAAAAATTTATGTTTTAATCATAGCGATCACCAGGCAAAAGAGAACTAAAGACTCAATCATGGCTAAAGCCACCATAAAAGGAACAAACATGCTTTTTCCGGCCTGGGGATTTCTGGCAATTCCCTCCATAGCCGCCGCGGCGACACGCCCCTGCCCTAAAGCGCCGCCCAAGGCCCCCAGAGAAATGGTTAAGGCCGCGGCCAAAGCCTTCAGCCCGGCGCTTCCGCCCGCGCTTTCAGCCAGCTCCGCGGCTAAAGCGGAAAAAGGCAAAAAGCCCACAGCCAGCGCAATAATAAAAGATTTCATATTTTTCTCCTTTGTTAGTGTTGGTTAGTTTAACTCCTTAAAATGTTTTTCTATGATTTGGCAATAAAAAAGCGCTTTCCCGCTTAAAACTTTGCCCAAAACCTCGCCCGGAAAAGCCGGGCGCCTTAAAGCTGTCTTTATTCCAGAGTCCAAGCTTGTTTTTGAAGGCTCCCGCGCCACGGATGGCAAAAAGCGGGATGAGGGCCGGATGCCCGTCCCAATAAAAATAAGCTTGGACTCTGGAAAATTGAAGATCATAATGGGATTTAGGTTAAGAAAACAGGGCTTTTTAATGATCATGTGAGATGGCTAAAGACACATAAACCATTGAGAGAATGGTAAAAACAAAGGCTTGAAGCGTGCAGACAAAAAAGCCTAAAAAATAAAATATCACAGGGATTAAAAAAGGAGCCATATCTAAAAATATGCTGATCACAATATGATCGCCCATCATATTTCCAAAAAGCCGAAAGCCTAAGCTGACGGATCGAAATACATGGGAGATGATCTCAATGAGCGCAAAAAGAGGGGCTAAAAGCAGGACAGGCCCTAAAAATTGCTTAAAATAGCTTAAGCCATGCTCCTTTAAGCCATAATAATTATAGGCTAAAAAAGAAAAAACCCCCAGGGCTATTGTGGTGTTGATGTTTTGGCTGGGGGGCAAAAATCCGGGGATAAGCCCTAAAAGGTTTTGAATCCAGATAAATAAAAAGAAAAAGCAAAACAAAGGGAGCATCGGGCGGCCGGCCGGCCCCGCTATGGAATCAGAAAGCTCGCCCACCTGCTCCACGAAAACCTCAAGAAAAGCCTTAATGTTAAATTTTCCCTCCGGAACATGAGCGGAGGGGGCTTTTAAAGCCTGTCTGGCCATAAAGCCCAGCGCTAAAAGCCCGGCTCCGCAAAAAAGGCTGTAAACCCAATGATAAGAGCTGTGGCTCATCCACGAAAAAAGATCAATCCATGTAAAATGAGACATCAGCTGATTTCTAACAGCCGGACTCGGAGCGCGTCAAATGTTATGGGCCAAGCGCCTGTGTTTATTATTTAAGCTGGGGCTGGCTCTCTTGGCCTAAATCCCATTATGATCTTCAATTTTCCAGAGTCCAAACTTGTTTTTGAGGGCTCCCGCGCCACGGATGGCAAAAAGCGGGATGAGGGCCGGATGCCCGTCCTGATAAAAATAAGTTTGGACTTTGGAAAAAAGACAGATTTGGCCTTGTGAATAGGTCAAGAGAGTTAGCTCAGTTTATTATTTTTAGGGAGTAGAGGCATCTAGCTAAATTTTTTATACGAGACAAAAAATCACAGGGGCTTTAGTCTGGCTCGCTCCCCCCAATCCCAGCAAACAAAGCTAAAAGTTAAAGAGAAAAATTGACAAAAGCTGTTATAAATTGCGCCCCCTGCCTAAATCCGAGTATATTTATCTTGTTGTCAATCGCATAGCTGGAGGGTGTATGGCTTTTTGCGGGACAGAATTTAAAGCCGGCGCTTATAAAAATCACAAAACGTCGGCCCCTGTTTTAAACGACATTATTTTAGGGGACTGTGTTCAGGTTATAAAAACTCTTCCCCCCCGCTGGAAGTTTGATCTGATTATCGCTGATCCGCCCTATAACATAGGCAAAGATTTTGGAAACAATAAAGACAGCCGGGCTTTAAAGGAGTATATAAGCTGGTCGGCGGAGTGGATAAAGCTTTGCCTGTCCCGGCTGGAAAGAGGCGGCTTGCTGTATGTCTATGGCTTTGCGGAAATACTGGCTCATATTGCGGTTCAATTTCCCTTGGAAAAGCAAAAATGGCTGATCTGGCATTATACAAACAAGACTGTTCCCTCTCTTAAATTTTGGCAGAGAAGCCACGAGGCCATCATTTGCTTTTGGAGGGGAAAAAAGCCAGATTTGGAGATTGATCAGATAAGAGAGCCTTACACAGCGGCTTATCATAAATGCATTGGCAAAAAAAGAAAGGGAACTCCCGGCCGGTTTGGAGGGAAAGAGACTGTTTATAATGGACACGCAAACGGGGCCTTGCCCAGAGATGTCTTAAGGGTTTCGGCTCTGGCCGGAGGCAAAGGCCTGATTGAGAGAAGCCCTTTGAGGCACCCGACACAAAAGCCTTTAGAGCTTTCCGCGCGGCTGTTAAAATCTAAAATCAATGGGAGAGGGGGAAAGGCCTTAATTCCTTTTGCCGGCTCCGGCTCAGAATGCGCTATGGCTAAGAGTCTGGAAATAGATTTTTTAGGGATAGAGATAAACCCGGATTATGTCCGGGCCGGAAAAAAATGGCTTTCAAGTATCGTTTAACTCCCCGAATGATCCAAAGCTTGGAATCTTTTTTAAGGGATGGGGATATTCATCGCTTGGGAAAACTCCTCTTTCATTTGAAAAAGCCGGGGCCGGGAGCGGGCCTCAAAGCGCATAACTAAAGCCTCTTGGGTTTTAGATTCTCTAAAAAGCGCCCAGCCGGTTTTCCGGGAGATTCTGATTCCGTCGATATTTTGAAAAGGCTCTTTTTGTTGCCTCAAATAAGATCGAGCGCCGGCCAGGCTTTTTGAAATTTTAGCGCGGGGCAGGCTCAGGCGAATTTCCCCTGTCCGCGCGCCGGAAATCCGGGGCAAAAGGGCGATTAAATTTTTATTTTGAAAGCTCAAAAGCTCCAACAGCCGAAGGCTGGCGTAAAGGGCGTCATCCTGCCCCCTCCCCGGCCGATCATTAAAAAAAACATGCCCGCTAAACTCCAAGGCCATCAAAGCCCCTGTTTTTTCCATCTGCGCCCTCATCCAGCCATGCCCGCTTTTTGTCATTAAAGCTTTTAAGCCGGATTTTTTGGCTAAGTTAAAGAGCCAGTCGGAGCATTTGACATCCGCTAAAATCAGCCCCGGCCTTTTTTGATCTCTTCCGGCTTTTAAAAGGGATTTAAAAAACAAACTGCCAAACTCATCTCCAAAAACAGTTTCCCCCCGCGGGCCGACAACAGCTAAGCGATCGCCATCCCCGTCAAAGCCAAAGCCCAGCGCCAAACACTCTTTTTGGATTTTAGCTTTTAAATGGATGAGATTTTTTTCCACTGTGGGATCTGGATGATGATGGGGAAACAGGCCATTGGGATCGCAAAAAAGATATTTGGCTTTTAAGCCTAAAGCGGAAAAGGCCTTTTTCGCCAAAGGGCCTAATGCGCCGTTTCCGGCGTCCACCGCAAAAGGATAAGGGAAATCAAAAGAAAACTCTTTTTTTAGGGCGGAGATATAAGGCCCCTCTTTTTCCGCCTCAAACTGAAAGCCTCTTTTAGGCTTTTTTTTAGGGCGGGGCTTTTTTTGAAGCAAAATGTTTTTTAAATTTTGGATGGGCTTTAAAATTTTGTGCTTTTTGTGGAAGAGAATTTTAAATCCATTGTATTCCAAGGGGTTATGGCTGGCTGTGATCACAACACAAGCTGTTAAATTGTAATGATAGAGCAGGAAATAGCAAAGGGGGGAGGGGGCCAGGCCAATAGAGGCTATGCCCATCCCCCGGCTCTTTAAATGCCGGAGAAGAGTTTGGCTCAGCTCCGCGCTGGAGAGCCTCGCGTCCCGGCCAACAAGAAAGCGCCCGCCGGAAATCCCTTTTTGCCGGCAAAGCTCCGCCAAGGCGAAGGCCAAATCTTTTGTGAAGAGCCGATCAAAGTCTTTATTATAAACGCCCCTTATGTCGTTAGCCCGGAAAATAGAAAAGGAAAACATTTTTCTGCGGATTTAAAAGAGTCTTAAATTTGCCTTTTTCGCCGGAGCAGTTAAAAAACGAGAAAAAAGGGAAGTTATACGCTTAAAACCGCAATTTGATTTAAAAAAACTTTATAGCGCCAAAGTTGAGGTTTTTCATAAATTTATGTTCGCTAAACAAAGCCGTTTTTTCTGCCTTGTCCAAAAAAATCTTGCCCTTTGTATTTAAAGGATTTTATCGCTTTTGTTCCGCTCTAAGCATAATTCCTTAAAAAAGAGACCCCCCTTTATATATTATGCCCTCACATCCTGCAATTATACACTTTATCATACTGATAAAAAATCTTAAATTTTAATTTGATGAAGACGCTCAAAAAAACCCAGCGGAATTTAAAAGCTGTTTTTCCGGCCCTGTTTTATAAGCCTTATGGCCTCTTTAATGGCGCTCAAAAGGGAGCTGTGCGAAATTTCCCCCGCCTTTAACCCCCGTCCGGTTCCATGGTCCACTCCCAATCTTAAAAAACCCAGCCCCAAGGTTTGGGCAAAGCCTGTTTGCTGATGCGCCATTTTAAAGGGGATAAGCCCTTGATCGTGATAAAGGGCGATAAAAAAGCTGTAAAGCCCCCAGCTTTTTTTTAAAAAAGCGGCGTCAGGAACAAGAGGCCCTTGGACATCTTTTGGAGAAAAGGCTCGCAGCAGCGGCTTAAGGATTTTTTCCTCCTCCCCGCCAATAAGCCCTTTTTCTCCCGCATGAGGGTTAAGCCCTAAAACCCCTAAAGGCTTTTTTTGCAGGGAAGGCTTTAAAAGCGATCGGGCCTTTAAAGCTAAGCGCAAAAGCCGGTTTAATTTTGCCGGGTCAATGGAGACTGTTTTTAAGGGCTGATGATCGGTAAGCAAAAGGACATTAAAAAAAGCCCCCCTAAAGCACATAAACACATTTTGCTTGTGGCAGAAAGCTTTTAAAAAAGCGGTTTGGCTGAGCGCTTTTAATTTATGTTTTTTCATCTCCGCTTTGCTGGCCGGGCCCGTGATGAGGGCGGAGATTTTCCGGCTTAAACAAAGCTTTGCAATGTCCTCCAGATGTCCAGCGGGTCCGGCGGAGTTTTTGATCTGTAAAATATGGCTGCTCTTAAAGGGGCTTTTTAAGGCCGGACAGCTGTTTTTAAAAGTCTCCGTTTGAAAGGGAGGGATTTTAAAGGCCTTAGCTTTAGTTTTTGTCCAAACTAAAAATTGGAAATTTTTTTGAGGCCCCAGTTCCTCCAGCGCCTTTTGCGCGATAATAAGCCCCGCGCCATCCGGATCCCCTGTGGCAATCGCTAAGCGGCTTTTTAAAGGGAATGGCGAATGATGGAAAAATCCGCCCTTTTTTCCTGTATCCATTTCTGGACTGCCTCTTTTTGTCTCTTTTGAAATAAAATCCGCTCTATTTGACTTTTTTTCTTTTGCTCTTTAGGGCTTATTCTGGGGTATTTCCATTTGAGCTGGAGAATATAATAGGAGTCCCCTAAAATAAGAAGAGGCGAAATTTGAGAAACAGAAAGCTTGTCCAGCTCCTTTTTGAAAACAGGCTGAATGTCCCTTTGTTTAAGCTTTGAGATCTTAGGCTCCAGCCCTAAAGCCTGAGCCGCTTTTTCCAGATCAGAAAAGCCGGTCAGCTTAATTTTTTTTAAAATCGCCTCTTTATGGCTTTCCGGGAATCGGACAGAGACAAACTCATACTCAAAACTTTTAAACAAGGGGCGGCCGTATTTATTAAAATGATAGCTTTCAATATCTTGCTCAGACACAGCGCTTTTAGGGGCTGTCCAATGAGAGATCAAAAGATCATTTTTTAAGCCTATGAGAATTTGCTCTTTGAGGGTTTTAGAGGTTAAGCCGGCTTTTTTGAGCTTTCTGGCGAAGGCTTTATGAGAATCAGAGCCTTTGATTTGCTGAAATTTAGCCTCGATGGCTTTTTCAGAAACCTTAGGGAGCTTTTCTTTTTGCGCTATTTGATAGAGCATGCTCCGATCGATCATAAAGTCTAAAAGCTTTTTTCTGTCCTTTAAAAAATGGGATTTTTCCTGCGCTCTTTTTGCGAGAAGGGAAGAGGGCAGAAGGCCGGAGCTTATTTGCCGGCGAAAGTTTTTAAGATCGATAAGAGAGATCATCTCCTCCCCGGCTTGAGCTTGAATTTTCTCCACAATCTCGCCGGAGAGATTGAAGCTGAGGAAAAGGAAGCCTAAACAAAATAGCTGTCTCATATTTCTTTGGCTTTATATTGGATGCGGATTTTATCTAAAAGGCCTTGGTTTGTCCAGACAGGCGTTTTAAGGGTTTCCCGCTTAAGCCATATTTGAAACTGCTCTTTGGCTTTCCCGCCCTTTAGGATTTGAATGATTTGCTTTTGAGCGGACTTAAACGGCTTTTTCCGGCCAAGCTCTTTCTCCTCCACAAGAAAGATATGCCAGCCATAAGGGCTTTTTAAAACAGGGCTTAAAGAGTTTTTTGCCCGCCGGCAGGCCTGGTCAAAAACATCCAAATCCCCTTTTTTCACCCATCCGGGGCTTTTTTTTAAAGAATATAGCCGACTCAGCTCATTGAAAGACTCGCCCCGCTTTAATCTCCGCAGGAGGGTTTGAGCTAAATTTTCCTGATTCACGAGGATCTGTTTTAACCGGCAAGAGGGGGGAGCGGAAAAAGAGGCTCTGTTTTGGCTGTAAAAAGCCCTTTGCTCTTTCAGAGGGGGATCTGGCGTTTTTTTAAAAAAATCCTCCAGCAAAAGCCTGTAAAGGGAAGTGTGGTTTTTATGATCCTTTAAAGCTTGAGCGAACCGGCTGTTTGCCGAAAATCTTTGTTTTTCCCCTTTGGTGAGGGAGGCTTTTTTGCCCGGCGTCTGGGTTTTTTTGGCCCAGTTTTCCACAAGAGATATGAGGAGGATTTCATTTAAAATCTCCTTTTTAAGAAGAGCGGGCTTTTGAGCGGAGGGAAAAGATCTGCTCAGGCGAAATTGAAAGTAATCCTGAGTCTCTTTAAATGTCCAGGCCCTCTCTCCCGCTTTTATGACAACATCGCTGTCGCGGGTTTTAGCGCAGGAGAGGCATAAAAAGCCAAGAGCCAACAGCTTAAATTTTTTCAATAAGGGATGGCTGGACAACATTCACCTTGAAAGATTTTTTTAGGCCATTAAAATAGCCGTTAAAAATTTTGGCGCGCTCTTTGTTAAAATAATTGGCTTTTATAGCCACTTTGTTGGCTTCAGAAAAAGGGATTCTTTTGTTGAGCTTCACAATCATATAGCCGCTCAGCGCGCGAATAGGCCGGCTGACAGCGCCGTTTTTCATGCTTTTTAGCTTTGTATAAACTTTAGGCAAAATAGTGGCCCGCGAGCGGTTAATGCCGAGGGATCCGTTGCTTTTGTCATCAGAGTAAAGGGCGACAAGCTCTAAAAAGGGTTTTTTGGATTTTATAACCCGCGAGTGAATTTGGCGGGCTCTTCTTTCCGCCTCATTGATTTGCTTAGGGCTGGGATTTATAGGGTGTTGAATGGCAATAAAGAAGATATTAAACTCCGGCTCATTGGCATAGAGCTTTTTTAAAGCGCTGGAGGATAAGCTGGCGGAGGTTTTGTCCAGTTTTTCCATTTGCTTTTTAAGCTTAAGCTCCGCCAGAGCGGCGTAAAGATCTTGATGAAAAGCCTGTTTTAAAAAAGGATTGGCTATTCTGCTGTCAATATCAGGGCTTTTAACAAGGGCTTTTTCATGCAGGCCCGCCTCCACGCCCATTTTAAAGCGGAGATAGTCATTAAAAAAAGCCTTGGGCCCCGGCGGGTTAAAGGAGGATTGTTTGACAATGCCATAAGCCCTTTTAAGCTCTTCCAGCGTGATGGTTTTAGCCACAGGCTTTTTAGCCTTTAAATAAGTGTAATTAGCCAAAGTTTTAGCCTCAGCTAAAGCGGAAAAGCTTAACAGAGCGAGGGCCCATAAAAATTTCATAATAAAGCCTCCTTTTTTAAGTAATTCCTTAAAAATTAGCATGAAAAAAAGGGGGAATCAAATAAATTGAAAAGCTCCGGCTATTTTGCGGAATTATAGGCCTAACCCGGCAAAAAATCTGTGATAGCCTTTAAATATAAGGCTTTAAGGCCGTTTTTTCAGCCCCCAACCCCCCACAAACCCCATAAACCAAAGAGACAGAAAAATTAAAGATCCGGCCAGGTCTATCTCATAAAGCTTTGATCCAAAATAATACCTTGAGGGATTATGATGATGGTTGTTGTGCCAGCCTTCCCCCCAAGTCAATAAAGCCAGCAGGCCATTATTTTTGCTGGAGTCCGCTGTGTTAAAATTTCTATAGCCAAAAAGATGCCCCACAGTGTTAACCGCGCTCCCGCTGTTCCATAAAATAGCCGCCGGAAACAAATGAGCATACACTACAGCCAGAGGATCTAAGAGGCACAAAAAACCGGAGTAGGCGATATTGGCCAAAAAATAATGTCTGTGCAAAGCCCGGTGAAAAGGATCTTTGATTTTATGCCTCATAAAGCGCAAATTAGGAGGGCTTAGCATGCTGAAAAACTGGACATAGCCCCATTTCATAAAGAGCGGGCTGTGAGGGTCTTTCACAGTGTCCGCTTTTTGATGGTGCTCTCTATGAATAGAGCACCAGCTCAAACTGCTTCCTGTAAGCCCCAGCGAGCCGCAAACAGATCCAAAAATTTCAAGCCATCGGGGGGCGTCCCATGATTTATGCGCCAAAAGCCTGTGGTAAGTCATGCTCATGCCAACACATCCTGTCCAAAAATAAACAATGAGAGAAATCAAATAATCCCGCCCATCAGCGTAAATGAGCATGGGAATAAGGGATAAGTGGGCCAGGATTTGAGAGATTAACAAGGGGTTAAAGGCTATTTGTTTTGCGCTTTTTATCGGCATTTTTATTGCCCCTCCATTAGCCAAATAAGCCTAACATATTCTGGCTCAAGCGGTCAGCCAAAGCTTAAAACCCCAAAAGCCAACCCGCCAAACAAGCTGGCTAAAACTAAAGCTAGAAACAGGAATTTAACCGGCAAAGGCCATGCCACAGCCGGTTCAGCTCCGCCGGAATCCAGCATAACAGCGATAGGCTTTATATAGTAATAAAGGCCTATGGCCGATCCCGCGAAAAGCCAAAACAGCATTCCCCAGCTCCCGCTAAGGATTAAAGGCTGAAAAATGCCGATTTTTGCAAAAAAGCCAAAAGAGGGCGGCATGCCCGCCAGCCCCAGCAAAAACACAGAAAGCCCTCCGGCCAAAAAGGGCTGTTGTTGAAATAAGGAGCGAAGGCTGGACATATCCGGCTGGGAGTTTAGCCTTTCCAGGGTTTGGATGGCTAAAAGCAGGCCCCCGGTGAGCAAGATATAAGCCAGCAGATAATAAAAAATAGGGGAAAAATCTTTTGAGGCGGTCTCTAAGCTTAAAATTCCCACTAAGGCCATCATCAGATAGCCGGAATGCGCCAAGCTGGAATAAGCCGCCAGCCGCTTGAGCTGAGTCTGCTTTAAAGCCATGATATTGCCAAACAGAGCCGTTAAAATGCCGGCCAAAGCCAAGCCGGACAAAAAGATGGAGCCGTGAGCGCCTCTCTCAAAAAACGGAAGAGCAAAGATCTTTCCAATAAAAAGAATGAGAGAGCTTTTGACCGCCAAAGCCATAAAAGCGGTCATGGGCGTAAGAGCGCCTTGATAGACATCGGCCAGCCAAAAATGAAAGGGGAACAGAGCTGCTTTAAAAAACAAACCGGCTAAAATAAAAATCAAGCCCAGAAAGAAAAAGCGGTTGTAAAAATAAGCGCCGCCTTCCGGAAGAAAAAACCTATCCCACTCTAAAGTTCCGGCGGCTCCAAACACAAAGGACAGCCCATACAAAAAAACCACACCGGCCAAGGCGCTCAAAACAAAGTATTTGATCGAGGCTTCCAGACAAAACAGATCTTTTCGGCTCATGGCCAAGCTCATGTATATAATAAGGGAGGCGGTCTCTAAGCCAATAAAAGCGGTCATAAAATCTTGGGCCAGACAAAAAACATAAAGCCCTAAAAGCCCCTGGCAGAGAAAAAACAAAATCTCTGTCAGCTGCCTCTTATCCGCCCAAGAGTTAAAATAAAACAAAGCCAGGCTGATCAGGCTGGCTAAAGCCGCTAAAACGCAAGCTCCGGTTCCATAGCTGTCAAAGCGGAGAGATAAAACCTGTCTGTCATTAAAGCCTACAAATATAAATAAAAAAAGCGAGCTTAAAATAGCCATCCCATAAATGCCGGCCAGCGCGCCCGGCCGCAATTCTTTGTTTCCGCTTAAAACTTTAGCGGTTAAGGGGATAAAGGCTAAAAAAGAGAGAGACCAAAGCGGCGCCAGCTGCAAAAATCCCTTTAAAATAGAGTCCATAAGCCCCCCCGCCTCATTATTTTTTCTTTCATAACCTCTCCTTTTGCAAAGGCTCTTGAGCTTTTGAGCCGGCTCCTTTTTTAAAGGGCCTGTCCTCTCCGCCCGCTGGAATAGAGGCGTCCGGAAGAGCCGGAGAGAGGCTTTGAGGCGGAGCGGAGATTTCTAAAAAAGGGAGGCTTTTCTTTGGAATGGCCGGCGCCGGCTTTTTTTCAGCCGGGCTGTCTTTTTCCGGAGCCTCTTTATAAAGGGATAAAGAGTAATGAGACTGATTTTCGCTGAGGCGGTTTAAAGAGGCCTGGGAGTATTTAAAAAAGAAGCCGGGGCATATCCCCATAATAAGCGTCAAAAGGGCTAGAGGGCTGAGATAGAGCCATTCATTTAGGCTTAAGTCCTTTAAATTTTTTGTTGTTTTGGACTCCTCAAACAAAAATATTTTTTGAAAGGCGTTGAGCATATAAACCCCAGCCAGAGCGACAGCTAAAATAGCCGGCCAAACCCAGAGCTTTCCGGAAAGATAAGATCCGAGGAGAGCTAAAAACTCCCCCACAAACCCGCCGGTCCAAGGCAGAGCCATAACCGAGAGGCTGATCAGAAAAAAACTGACAGCAAAATAAGGCATGCTCTTGGCCAGCCCTCCATGGAGCCGCATATCTCTTGTTCCTGTTCTTTTGTGGATGAGGCCGGCCATAAAGAATAAACCGGCGGAGGAAATCCCGTGGGCCAAGGTTTGATAAAAAGCCCCATACAGGCCGTAAATATTAAAGGCGAACAGCCCAATTAAGACATAAGCCATGTGGGCCACAGAGGAATAGGCCGCCAGTTTTTTAATGTCCGTTTGGGCAAAAGCTAAAAGGGAGGAGTAAATTAAAGAGAAAACAGCTAAAAACAAAAGAATGGGGGCATAATGAGCGGAGGCTTCCGGAAAGAGCGGCAAAACCAGCCGGAGCCAGCCATAAGTCCCCATTTTTAAAACCACAGCCGCTAAGTAGACAGAAGCTCCGGTCGGAGCCTCTACATGGGCTAAGGGAAGCCAAGTGTGAAAAGGGGCCAAAGGGGTTTTTACAGCAAAGGCAAAGGCAAAGCAAAAAAAGAGCAAAGCCTGCGCGCTGAGCGGATTGTTTTGAATAAAGACAAAGTCTAAAAGATAAAAGTCCGTCAGCCGGGCGGAAATCTCCCCTGTGGAGGCCTTGTTCAGCAGCATCATGGCGACAAATCCCCCCAACAAAAATAAAGAGGCGAAAAAAGTGTAAATGAGAAATTTAAAGCTGGCGTAAACACGCTTTTCCCCGCCCCAAATGAAAATTAAAAGGAAAAGCGGCAAAAGGGACAGCTCAAAAAAAATGTAAAACAAAATGCCGTCAAAGCTTAAAAAAACTCCGTTGCTTAATGTGACCAGGGAAAATAAAAGAAAAAAATAAAAAGGGCTTTTGTGGCCCCAGGAGAACAAAACAGCTAAAGGGAGCAAAAAGCCGGAGAGCAAAACATACCAAAAAGACAGGCCGTCTATAGCTATAAAGTAATGGATTCCAAATAAAGGGATAAGCTTAAATTGCTCCGCCAGCTGTAAATGAGGGCTGGAAAAGTCTAAAAGAAAAAACAGCGCGCCGGAGATCAGAGCCTGCAAACAGGCCCCAGCCAAAGCTCCCCCGCTTAAAAAATTTTTTGGCAGAAGAAATAAAATCAAACCGGCGGCCAAAGGGAAAAATATCAGCAAGCTTAACATTGCCCATCACCTCAAAAACACAAGGAATGTCATAACAGCCAAACCCATAACAAAATACAAGGCGTAAGCTTGCAGGTTTCCGTTTTGCAGGGAGGCAAAAACCCCCCGCAGTTTAAAGATCTGCTCCACAAGGCGGACAGGGCCTTGATTAAAAAAGCCCTGCTCTATTTTTTTAGCGTTTTGAAGAGCGCCTCTCTCAAAAGGGGACAGGATGTATTTTTTGAGGCCCCTTTGGACAAAAAAAGCCTCCTCTAAAACCGTTTTCCAAAAAGCGGGCGGAGCGCTTCTCTTCCCCGCTCTTTTTAAATAATGAGCGCCGGCTGTTATCATGACAGCTCCGCCGGCTCCAACGGATAAAATCATCAAAAGCCCCTCTGCGAATTTTGAGCCTTTAAAGGACAAAGGGGAAAAATCCCTTAAAAGCTCATTTAACAGATGAGGAGGATGCCCGGGGAGAATTTCTGAAAAGAGATGGGGAATGCCTAACCCGCCCCCCAGCAGGGCTAAAAAGGCCAGAGCGATCAGGGGCGCTGTCATAAAAGCGCCGCTTTCATGGGGCTTTGTTTTAAAGCGCTCTTTTCCGAAAAACACCAAAACAGTCAGGCGGGTCATATAAAAGACTGTGCAAAGCCCTGTGAAAAAAGCTATAAAGAGCAAGCCATAATTCCCGTTGGAAAAAAGAGACCATAAAATTTGATCTTTGCTGAAAAACCCGGAAAAGGGGGGAAAAGCCATTAAAGCGAAGGCTCCCGTGAGATAGGCCCAAAAAGTGATGGGCAGGGATTTTTTAAGCCCTCCCATAAGGCGAATATCCTGCTCTCCCCTTAAGCTGTGAATAACAGAGCCGGCGCATAAAAACAGCAGGGCTTTAAAAAAGCCGTGGGTTAAAAGATGAAAGAAACTGGCGGAAAAGGCCCCCGCGCCCATCGCGATAAACAAATAACCCAACTGAGAAATTGTGGAGTAAGCCAAAACCCTCTTAAAATCCCACTGGCGGCAGGCGGCCAGCCCCGCTCCCAAAGCTGTAATGGCCCCTATCCAAGCCACCCCTAAAAGAATATTCGGAAAGGCGCTGTAGATGGCGGAAAGCCGAATCAGCAGATAAACCCCGGCTGTGACCATAGTGGCCGCGTGGATAAGGGCGGAGACAGGCGTTGGCCCAGCCATAGCCTTTTCCAGCCAAAAATGAAAGGGAATTTGCGCGGATTTGCCGGCGGCCCCTAAAAAAAGAAGAGCTATCCCTAAACCCGCTGAGGACTCCTGGGGCGGAGAGAGATCAAAGGTGAACAGAGCGTTAAGCTCAGAGAGATTCACTGTTCCAAAATTAAAAAACAGGCAAAACATCCCCAGCAAAAAGCAGGCGTCTCCCACGCGATTGACAACAAAAGCCATCCATCCCGCATGGACATTCTTTTTCTCCTTATGCCAAAAGCTAATTAAGAGATAAGAGCAAAGCCCCACCCCCTCCCAGCCCAGAAATAAAAGAGGCAGGCTGTCGGCAAAAACCAAAACCAGCATCATAAAAATAAAAAGATTGAAATAGGCAAAATAGCGGGTCAAGCCTAAGTCTTGGGACATATAGCCCCAGCTGTAAAGATGGATCAAAGAGCCGACTCCCGTAATGAGAAGGCCCATTAAAAGGCTTAAGGGATCGAGGGAAAAGGAAAAGCTGAAGCTGAGATCGGCTATATGGAGCCAGGGCCGGATAAAAAAGCTTTGTTTTGCAAAGCCAAAAAGAGAGACATAACCGGCTATTGATAAAAAAGACAAGAGGCAGGCGGAGACTCCAATGGCTCCGGAGAGCTTTTTATTAGGGCTTTGAAAGCGAAAGCCGTTTAGAAAAAATCCCGCCAGAGGAGGCAAAAAAAAGAGCCAAGCCATTTTTAATCCTTAAGAGAGGTTAAAGAGGATACGCTGACAGTTTTAAGCTGTCTGTAAACTCGGACAGCTAAAGCCAGCCCCACACCGGCCTCCGCGGCCGCGACACAAATGATGAAAAAAATCAAAGCGGGGGCGTCTTCCCAGCCATAGATTTTCGCAAAAGCCAGCAGGTTTAAATTTACGCCATTCAGCATCAGCTCCAGGCTCATTAAAATAACGAGAAGGTTTTTTCTCATTAAAACACCGGCCATGCCGATAAAAAACAGGCCCCCCGCCACAAACAGGGGCAAAAAAGCCTGTAGAGACAGCAAAGGATCAAGCAGCATATTTAATCCTTATCCAGACGGGAAATGGCGACCGCTCCAATAGCGATAACCAAAAGCAAAACCCCAATCATTTCGAAAATCAAAACATATTTGGAAAAAAGCTTGAGGGCGATAGAGGCTCCGGAAAAAATCTCCTCCTCTGTGTTTGAGGGGAGGCTGGAAAAAGCCATTAAGCTTATCAGCCCGGAGGACACTCCAAAAAGAAAAGCCGGCCAGATCCAGGAGGATTTGTTAAAAAAAGCGCCAGTCTCTTTTTTAAAGTCAAACAGCATTAAGACCATGACAAACAAGACCATGACCGCGCCGGCGTAGATGATGAGCTGAAGCCCCGCCAGAAAAGGCGCCCCCATAAGGAAAAACAGCCCGGCCAGCAAAACCATAGTCAAGGCCAAATAAAGCGCTCCATAAGCCGGGTTGCGGTGAGAGACAGTTTTAAGCGCGGTTATAAGGGCTGAGGCGGAAAAAAGGCAAAACAAAAAAAACTCCATTCCCCAAGCTCCTTTAGTGAGAGAAAAAAATAAGCAAAGCCGTTAAAACTGTGTTAAACAGCGCCCAGGGCAAAAGGCTTTTCCAGCCCAAATCCATCAGCTGATCATAGCGAAAGCGGGGCAAGGTCCACCGAATCCATATAAACACAAAGAGAAAAAAAAGAAATTTTGCGATAAAAGCCAAAAGCAAAATCAAAGACACAGCCAGCTCGCTCCCAAAAAAGCTCAAGAGGCTCTCCTCTGTCCCAGGATAAAGGTTGTAGCCTCCAAAATAAAAAATCACCAGCAGGGCGGAGGACACCATCATGTGGGCGTATTCCCCCATATAAAACAAAATCAGCTTGATGCCTCCATATTCTGTAAAATAGCCCGCGACCAGCTCCTCCTCCGCCTGCGGCAAATCAAAGGGAATGCGATTGCACTCCGCGAGAAGGGCGATAAAAAAGATCAAAGCGCCTAAAGGCTGATAAAAGATTCCCCAGTTTGGCAGAAAAGAAAAACTCCAGTCTTTTCCAAAGAGCGAAAAGCTTAAAGGGCCGCTTTGGGCGCGGATGATCTCTAAAAAATCCAAGCTGTTAAACAAGAGCAAGACTCCCACAAGAGAGAGGCTGAGCGCCAGCTCATAGCTGATATTTTGCGCCGCCGCCCGCAAAGCCCCAAACAGAGGGTATTTGCTTTCCGAGCTCCAGCCGGCTATCAGCAAAGAGTAAGAGGCCAAAGAGGATATTCCCAAAACAAAGACAACAGCGGTATTCAGATGAAAAGCCTGAAAATGGAAAGTGTAAGGCCCAAACGGATAGCCCAAAATCTCAAAGGCGGGAATGGAAAAAGGGGCGGAGAGGGGGAGGGCGCCAAAAACCACAGCCGGCGGGATAACAGCTAAAATGGGGGCTATGTAATAGAGGGCTTTATGCTTTTTTCCTTTGGCAAAGTCCTCTTTCATTAAAGGCTTTATCAAATCAGCCAGCATTTGCGTCAAGCCGAAAGGCCCATAGCGGTTAGGCCCCAGCCGATTTTGCATCAGAGCGGAAACGCGGCGCTCTGCCCAGACTAAAAAGGGCACAAAGCCTATCATGGAGAAAAAAATAACATTGATCTTAATAAAATTGATGGAAATTTCAAAAAAATCCCGCCCCATGCCTTATTTCCAATCTAAAGCTTTTGTTTTAATTTCCCACCATAAGCCAAAAATAAAAAGCAAAAGAAAAATTCCCATGGCCAGCAGGGCGGCTAATCCCTGATCGGTCTGCAAAAAATCTCTATAGGCCAAAGCAAAGGGATATAAAAAAACAATCTCTATATCAAAAAGAATAAATAAAATAGCTGTCAAAAAAAACTGAACGGGAATTCGAGAGCTGGGGCTGGCCAGAGGGGCTAAGCCGCACTCATAGTCTTCGGCTTTTGCGGGGGAGGACATGTTTCTGGGGCTAAAAAAGCGGGAAATGGCTATAAGCCCGGCGCAAAAGCCAAAGCTTAAAAGGATTAAAGTGAGAATAGGCCACATGATTTATTCCGCTTTATACCGGCCGAGCTTGAAAAATCAGGCTGATAAAGCCAATAAAACTCAAGCGCAGGCCCATGAGAGGCGACTCTTTTTACTTTTACTCAAGTTTTTTTGGAAAAATCAAGCTTTATGCCGGACGGGTTTAAAAAATTTAAGCGGAGCGCTGATTTAAAGCCCGCGCTCCGGCGGGCGATCTTCTCCTTTCAGAGAGAAAGCTTGCGCTTTTTCAGAAGGGGCGCCCTTGCCCTTCGGGCAGTCTTGAGCCGGCTTAGAGGCGGAAGCTTTCCCTTTAAAGAGCGCTTCCGGCTTAAGCTTAAAATCCCCGCTTATAAAAATTTATAATTTTGCTCTCTTTATCGTCTGCCCTTTGTTATTTTTTCCGGCCGGCCTTCGCCCTAAATTAATCTTTAGAATAGGGCGGGAATTAAAAAATCCAAAGCTCAGTTGAGGAGCGCTTGAGCTTTTTCCTTCTGAAAAACAGGTTTTTTGCCGATAAATAAGTGAGATGAAAAGCTCAAACGGAAATTTTAGCCCTTTTTTTGCCCTTAAAGGGGGCCAGGCCACAGTTGAGTATATTTTGCTCCTTTGTGTGGTGATAGCTATAGCTTTAAGCGTTGGCCGGCCTTTAGGGAAATATTTGACACAATTTTCTGGAGCTTTGGTTGGCCCTGCTGGCTATTATGCCTGTTTGACAAGAAAAGGGCTTCTCCCGGGAGACCCTAAAATCTCTTCCGAGTGCCCTGGATTGTTAGCTGCGGCTCAAGGCCATTTAACTAGTATTTCCACTGGAGCGGGGTTTCCCTCTTCCGGCCCTGGAGGCTCCGGCAGTTCCGGCGGCTCTGGCTCCGCCAGCTCCGACTCCAACAGCTCCGGCTCAAGCTCTGACAGCTCTGATTCCGACTCCAGCGGTTCCGGCTCTGATGGATCTGACAGCTCTAAGTTCAGCGCGGGAGAAAACTCCAAAAAGGGAAACAGAAACCGGAGAGCCTCGCGCCATAAAGCTAAAAGAGGCGGACCCTCCTCTTCTCTTGCCGGCTCTGATGCGGAAGAATCTGGTGAAAGCGGCGCTTTAGACAGCTCTTTTTCCGCTCATTCCTCTAACAGTGAAAAATCCGGGAGTCAAAACCGCAGAAAAAAAGCTAGACATAGAGCGGGCGGAAAGGGTGTGTCCGCCAGCTCATTTAATAAGAAAACCGGTTATGGCCGGAAACGGCGCTTTCAGGCGGCGGAGCTGGGAGAGGGCTACCTAGGGGAAATAAGGCATGGGGCGGGCCAGCCAGAAAAAGCTCAGCCGGTTTTTAGGGCTAACAGCTCTTCCGCGGGAGGGGCTGGAGAGGGGCTGGGCCCTGAGGCTAAAAAAAGCCGAGCGGTTTCCGGCGGGTCATCGGATCAGGATACAAAATTGGAAGAGGAAAATTCCGGCTTTCAGCTGGCCGGATTTTTAAAGTATTTAATGCTGGCTGTTATTATTATAATCATTTTCATTGTTGTTTTTTCTCAAATTATGGAATATCAGGGCAAAGATTGATTTTTATAGGGATTTTATTTTTTTCTTAAAATTTTTTAGCAGGCGCTCATGCGCTGTGGGGCGATCAGGCTCTAAGGGGCCTAGCCAATCCCCCTTGGCGTCCAGCCTCCAGCTGGAGCTTTTATCGCTCCAGAGATCGCTCAACAAATTCCAAAGCTCTTTCTTCGCTTTTTTGTCATACACCGGGCTGACTAGCTCCACACGGGAATAGAGATTTCTTTTCATCCAATCCGCGGAGCCGATAAAAAAGCGGGAGCGCAAAATGTCTTTTTGCCCGGAGCGAAAAAAGAAAATTCGGGAATGCTCCAAAAAACGGCCTAAAATGGATTTGACCTCAATATTTTCGCTTAAGCCCCTCACACCCGGCCTCAAGCAACAGATCCCGCGGACAATCAGCTTAATTTTAACCCCTCCCGCGCTGGCCTCATAGAGAGCTTTAATCAGCTTAGGGGCCTCCAGATTGTTGGCCTTTACGCAAATCTCCGCCGGCTGGCCCGCTAAAGCAAACTCCCGCTCCTCTTTTATGAGCTTTAAAAGCTTTTTTTCCATTTGAGCGGGAGAGATCAGGAGATGTTTATAGGATTTTTTTCGTGAGCGGCCGGTTAAAAAGTGAAAAAGCTCAACAGCGTCTTGAGTGATTTCTTTGTGGCAGGTGAATAAAGAGATGTCGGTGTAAAGCCGAGCTGTCTGGGCGTGGTAATTTCCTGTTCCAATATGGAGATAAGCTTTAAAATTTTCACCCTCTTTTCTCACAACCAAAGCCAGTTTGGCGTGGGTTTTAAGGCCCATTACCCCATAGACCACATGGACTCCCGCCTTTTCCATTTTATGGGCCCACTCAATGTTTTTTTCCTCATCTAAGCGGGCTTTTAGCTCTAAAACACAAACCACCTGTTTTCCCGCTTGAGCCGCTGAAATCAAAGCCTTCACGATAGAGCTGTCTTTGTCTGTTCTGTATAGAGTCATTTTTATAGCGGCAACATGAGGATCAGATCCCGCCTGAGCGATAAAATTCCCCACTGTCGCGGAGAAGCTTTCAAAAGGGTGATGCGCCAGCTGATCCTCTCTTTTAATCAAATCAAACAGGCTTTCCTCTTTTGCCCATTGCGGGCCGGCATACGGCTTAAAGGGAGCGTATTTTAAATGGAGGGCGCTCATTTCCGCCAGCGGCCTCAAAAAGATATACTCCATAGGCCAGGGGAACTCATAGACATCTTGATCATTTAGCTTCAGCTCTTGCTTTAAAAAAGAGAGGAGCCAGGGATCCGGCCGAGGGCCATGCTCTAGGCGGACAATTTCCGCAAACTTTCTTCTTCTGATCTCCTCTTCGATAAACTCTAAAAGATCTTCAGCGTCCTCCTCCTCTAAAGCGCTTTCTATATCTATGTTTCGCGTGATGCGAAAGGGCATAACAGCGGCAATTTTCATTTTTGGAAAAAGGCTTTGCAAATGTGTGGCGGCCAGCGAGGCGGAGCTTAAAAAGCGCTTGTTGCCGGAATCTTCGGGAGACAGGGGAATCCAGCCGGAAAAAAAGGCCGGAATTTTAATTCGGGCAAAAAGCGGCTCTTTGTTTTTTTTAGAGAAAAGCTTAACAGCTAAAGACAGGGACAAAGTGGAGATTAAGGGAAAGGGATGAATGGGATCCACAGCCATAGGGGTTAAGACAGGGAACATTTTATTTTTAAAAAAGCTATCCGCCAGAGCTTTTTGCTTTTTAGGAAGATCTTTGTATTTTAAAAGCTCAACGCCCTCTTTTAAAAGCTGAGGCAGAATTTGCCTGTTAAAAACGGAAACCGCCTGTTTGTTCAGCTCTAAAACCTGTTTGTGGATAATGTCCAGCTGATGCTTAGCTGTAGTGTTGTCTATTAGAAGAGGGGCGGAGGGAGAAAGCGTATAGCGCTTCAGGCTCCCCACCCGCTTCATAAAAAACTCATCCATATTGGAGTAAAAAATTTGCAGAAAGCGCAGTCTTTCTAAAAGAGGCGCTCTTTGATCCTCCGCCTGGCTTAAGACCCTTTGGTTAAACTTTAAAAGGCTAAGCTCCCGATTTAAAAAAAGCTTTCTGTTGGGTTTTTTTGGTTTTTGCCCCATATTTCCCTCCGCAAAAAACTAAAGCCGGCTTAAAACGAGCGGATAAAGCCGCAAAATCAGGCCACGCCGCCCCGCGCTTTTGAGCCGGCAAAGCCTCATTTCTTTTTCCCGATCATTTTTATGAAGCTTTATATAAAAGCGGCGCTTTTTTAGGCAAAAGTTTTTGACGGACACGCTTGACCGGGAAACTGGCCGGCTGTCTTTTGTTGATATCCTTGAAACCGGCGCCATCCATCGAAAAGTCAGTTGTTTTGCTCACAATCTTTTGCTGCGAGCCTTAACGGCGCCATCCCGCCGCCCCGCCAGCCCTTTTTTCAGCCTTTAAAATTTTTTCGGCCCGCTTTAAGGCATCCTTGATTTTAGCCTCATCAAAGAGCTTAGGGGCCTCTTTTTTCATCTCTTCCGCCAGCGCTTTCAAGCCTCTCATTTGATCGCCGGGGCCTATAGGGCCGAGATGCCCTAACCGTAAAATTTTGTTTTTTAGCTCCCCTTGCCCCCCCGCCACAACGACATTATGGCGCGCTTGAAGATTTTTTTTAATTTTTTCAGCAGATAGCCCCGGGGGAAGCTGAATGGCCGTCACAGCGCTGGCCGGCCGTTTAGAGTAAAGGGCCAGCCCCAGGGCCCCACAAAAGGCGTGCGTGGATTCTTTTAAGGCGCGGCATTTTAAAATAGCGCTTTCCAGGCCCTGCGCTTTGATTAAGCTCAAGCTCTCTTTCAGGGCGAAAAGAAGGGTGACAGAGGAGCTGAAAGCGGTTTGCCCTTTTGACTGGGCCTCTTTTTCCTTTTTTAAATCAAAGTAATATTTAGGGCAACGCGAGGATTCTCTCGCGGACCAGGCTTTTTCTGACAAAGCGGCAAAGGCCAGCCCCGCCGGAAGCATAAAGCTTTTTTGTGAGCCGGCCACCAGAGCGTCTATGCCCCACTCATCCATCCGCAATTCCATGGCGCCCAGCGCCGTAATGCCATCCACAACAAACAGGACTTCCGGCCGCTTTTTTAAAAGCTCCGATGTTTCTTTTATAGGCTGTTCTGTGGCTGTGCTGGTTTCACAAGCGGTCATAAACAGCGCGCGGGCGGATTTTTTGCTTTCCAGCTCTTTTTCAATAGATTTTAAGGGCGCAGAATCTCCCGGGGGGGCGTCTATGGAATGGACGTGGACGCCATAAGCCCGGGCGATTTCTTTCCACCGCTCTCCAAATTTTCCGGCGCAGACACAGATTGCCTCATCTCCAGGGGATAAAATATTGGACACAACAGCCTCCATAGCCCCTGTTCCGGTGCTGTGCAAAACTAAAACCGCCTGCCGGGTTTGAAAAATATCTTGGAGATCAGAGGAAACCTGTTTTAATATTTTGTTAAACTCTGAAGATCTATGATGCCGCATAGGCCGGGACAAGGCTGTTTTCACAGAAGGGCTTAAAAGCACAGGGCCAGGCGTGAGAAGAAGAGGAGCTTTTTCCGCGGGGAGAGCGCTCCGCCATTTTTTACGGCTAAAGAGGGGAGTTTTTTGTTTCATCAGCAGTCTTTACTTAGACCAAGGGGCCAAAAAACGCAACTGATCTGGAAATTTTATGGGGAAAGCTTAAAATAAGGCTTTAAAAAGAGCGCTTTTGTAAAATTTAATAAGTTGGACTGGCTCTCTTGACCTAAATCCCATTATGATCTTCAATTTTCCAGAGTCCAAGCTTATTTTTGAGGGCTCCCGCGCCGGGGATGGCGCCGGCGCGGCCCAAGGGCCGGACGCCCGCCCCGATAAAAATAACTTGGCCGCTGGAATAAAGACAAATTTAGCTTCATGAATGGGTCAAGAGAGCTAGCTCAGTTTAAAGCTTAATTCGCCTTGGATCCTGCTGGAAATTTATAAAGAAGGCTTTAAAGAGAGAAAACCAAAAGAGAAACCAAAAGAGAAACCAAAAGAGAAACAAAACAGGCCGGCTATGTCTAATGATTTGATGAAATGGCTCAAAGCCCCCGCCCCTTTAAAGCCCTTGTATTGTGTCACGGGAGCGGAGCCTTTTCTTGTTTCTGAAATCAAAAAGGCTTTTATAAAAAGCGCCGCTTTTGAGAGGGGAATGTCAGCCTTTAATCATGATGAGGTGAGCGCCGGGGAGATGACCGCGGGAGATTTAATGGCTGTGCTGGAGACCTTGCCTGTTCTGTCGGAAAAAAGGCTGATTTTTTGCAATGAGGCTGAAAAATTGCCGGATCGGGAATGGGAAAAGCTCGCGCCGGTTTTGCTTCACCCCATCTCCAGCGCCGTTTTGGTTTGTTTTTTTAATAAAAAAGACGGGAGAAAAAAACATTTTAAGCTTTTAAAGGAAAAATCCGTCTCGCTTTTAGCCGAGCCTCTTCGAGAGTGGGAGATAGAGCCTTGGATTGATTTTATCTCTAAAGAAGAGTCTGTGAGGCTTGCGGGAGGCGCTAAGAGGCTTTTTAGCCAGCTGGCGGGGACAAATCTTATGGAAATCCGGCTGGAGCTTAAAAAACTTAAGCAATATGCCGGCCCGCGCGGGCAAATATCAGAAGAGGATGTGCTGGCCTGTGTCTCCAGATTAAAAATAGACAGCGTTTTTGACTTAGCGGACGCGATTGGAAAAAAAGACATAGCTCAAGCCCTAAGCTCTATGGCCGGGCTTTTAGAGCGCAATCAAAATGAGATAGGGGCTTTAGCTGTGGTGGCCCGTCATATAAGGATTTTGTCTAAGCTGAAAGAGGGCCGAAAGCAAAAGCTCAGCCGGCCCCAGCTGGCCAAAAAGGCCGGCATTTCCCCTTATTTTTTAAATAATTATTTAAAACAAACGCCCTTGTGGACGGAGCGGCAGATTCATAAAACAATGGAGGCTCTTTTAGAGGCGGATAAAGCTTTAAAGTCCTCTTTTTTGTCTTCGCATATCTGGCTGGAAAATTTTATCCTGAAAACTTGCTCTTAACGGGAGGCCGGCAAAACCCTGGGGCAAGGCGCTATGGCCAAAATGCGGAAGTCAGGACTTAATGGGAGGCCCATAAAGCCCTTGGTGGCCATTGCGGGACATTCTCCTGAATGACGCGGGGCCTTTTCCCGCCCCCAGCTAGGAAAAGTTTTTATTTAAAGAGCTTAAGGACTCTTTTAAAGAGGAAAGCTCCTTGTCATTTATTTTAGGCTCAGTCCAGCGCTCTTTTGAAGCGGGGCTGTGGGGCTGGGCGGGGCTTTTAGGAGAGTCCAGGGAAGAGGGGGAATCCTCTTTTTCTGAAAGGCTTTTCATGTTTTCCGCCGGAACAGAGGAGTTGGGGCCAAAGAGAGGATCCTGCTCTAAAAGATCCATCTGAACCTGAAGAGCGGCCTTTAAGCCGGTTTTAAACTGCAGGCGCAGTCTTTTGAGATTGGCGATGTCATTATAAACGCTCTGAAGAGACTGACGGGCCTCCTGAATTAAAGCCTCAGATTGAGCGTGGGCTTTTTCCAAAATGAGAGAGCTGTTTTCCGCCGCGTTTTGGCGAATTTTCTCGGCCCATTTCTCCGCGGAGGAGATGGATTTTTTTAAAATATGCTCTCTGTCCCTGTAGTCTTTAATTAAAGATTCTTTTTCTTCCAGCAGGCTTTTTTGCCGGGCGCTCTGCTCAGCGAGGAGCTTGATCTCTTCAGCCAGAACATGAAGAAAATCCCGAACCTCAAACTCATCCAGCCCGCCAAAAATCTTTTTAGAAAAGCGCTTAGAGGCAATGTTGTCTTTAGAAAACTCCACTCCGCGAAACCTTATCAATGAAGAGAGGCAAAAGGCAAAACATTTTCCGCCCGACTTTTGCTTAGCATTATTCCCCTAAAAGCTCAAGCTTTCAAGCGTTTTTAAAGCTTTTATTATCGCGCGGGAAATCAGGCCCGCCCCTTTCCCAACTCTTTGATTTTTAAGGCTGTCTTTTCAAAACTCAATCTTAAAATCCTCTCCAGCTCCATTTCTCTCATGGCGCTTAAGCCAGCAAGGGTTGCGCCTTGAGGGCTTGCAATCTCCTTTTGCCAGTCCGAAAAGCTTTTCCCGCTCTTTTTCCGGCCCATTTCCCCCGCTCCTAAAAAAGTTTGAGCGGTCAGAGAGCGGGCCATCTCATCAGAAAACCCCTCTCCTTGGAGCCACTCCTGCCAATATTGCATCAGCTCCAGCGCAAAACCCAGCCCGCAGGCGCTTCCCACAGTGGCGGAAAACAGCAAATCCTCCTTTTTTAACGCGAAGACATGGCCGAGAGGCTCTAAAAGCTTTTCCGCAAAAGAGTTGAGGCTTTCCTGATTGTTGAGAGAGCAAAAAGGCAAAACCCCCTGCCCCAGGCTGGCGGCTGTGTTAGGCAGGAGCCGAATAAGCCTCCTGCAGTTAAGCCCCCAGGATTTTAAGGTTTTAAAGGAAAGCCCCGCGGCAAGGCTAAAAACCGTGTGATCGGAGCGCCAATGCGCTTTTAAGCCCTCTAAAGCCTCTTCCATATCCTGGGGCTTGACACAGATAAAAATCACAGAGCCTTTGTCTAAAAGCTCCTCATTGTCTTCAGCCATTTGAATTTTCAGCTTTTCACAAACTCTCTGGGTTTTTTTAAAATTTCGGCCGGAGGCGAAAATTTTATCGCTTGGCGCGCCGGATTGGCTCAAATACCCTTTAATAAGGCTTTGGGCAATGCGCCCACAGCCTAAAAAAGCCAGGGAGTGAAAAGGATAGGGCATAAAACTATGCGGGGCAATGATCCGTTGGGCCTGAAAACAGAAAAGCGATTGTTTAAAATAAGGCCGTCCATCCAGCCCTCCACTATAAAATTAGCATAAAAAAAGCTGTTTGTAAGATTTTTCAGAGCAAATGGAGAAAATTTTTTGCCGGCTGTTTCCAGATTCAGGTTTTGCCTTTAAAAAGCCGATAATTGTTTAGCCGGAGGCCCCAGAGGGGCCAGAGGGAAAGAGAGTTTTTTTTATGTCTATGGATTTTTTAGCGCTGCTGACAGGGCTGGCTCTAGCCTCCCTGTCTGTTTATCTTTTGGTGTCTGTTGTTTTAAGGCAAAATGATGAGGCGGACGCTTTGTCCTGGATGGATGGAAAAGAGCCGGAAAAATCAAAATTCCCGCTAATTCAATTTTCCCGCCCTCTGGTTCATAATTTCACTTTAAGCCATGTAAAGAGAATTAAAAGCGAGAAATATCGAAAAAAAACAGAGCAAAAAATCATAACCGCCGGATTGAGCAAAGAGCTGAATGTGGACGAGTTTATCGGACTGCAAATTTTATGGGGCATTGGCTTCCCCATTTTGTTTTTTATCCTAAACATCACGCTGGCTTTGGGCTTTTCTCCTATAGCTGTCTTTTTTATCAGCGGGATCGGCTTTTATTTTCCCCACGCCTATTGCAATACCTGCAAGAAGAATAGGCACATCCTCATTTTGAGAGATCTTCCGGTTTTTATTGATGTCCTGGCCTTAAGCACAGAGGCGGGCTTGGATTTTATGGGCGCCATTCAAAAAATAGTCCAAAAGGCCCCTAAAGACAGCGTTTTGGCTGAGGAGCTTTACACAGTTTTAAAGGACATTCGGCTGGGGCAGACAAGAGCCAAAGCGCTGGCCGGCCTGGATCAGCGGATTGACCTTCCCGAAGTGACTAGTGTTGTCTCTGTTATTCGGGACGCGGATGAGACCGGGGCCAGCGTGGCCAAAGCCTTAAAATCCAAAGCGGAGCAAATGCGCTTTGAGAGATTTAGCCGGGCGGAGGAGGCGGGCGCCAAAGCGTCTCAAAAAATCCTTATTCCCATGATGGTGTTTATCATTCCGGCGGTTTTTATTATTATTTTTGCGCCGGCGGTTTTTCAAATGATGGGCGGAAATTAAAATGCCAAAGCTCAGACACAAAAAAGACAAGGGGCTTATCGCCTCTCATCTGATTAAGGCTAAAACCTTAAAACAGAGAGTTAAAGGGCTGATTGGCCGCTCTGAGCTAAAAGCTCAGGAGGCTTTTTGGATTTCAGCCTGCCCCGGCATTCATACTTTTTTTATGAGCTTTCCTATAGATGTGGTTTTTACAGATCGAAAATTTCAAGTGGTCTCTTTATTTAAAAATATTCCGCCGGGGCGGATTTGTTTTGGAGGCTTAAAAAGCCGAAACGCTTTTGAGATGAGGGCCGGGCAAATTGAGGCCCAAGATGTAAAAAGGGGGGATGAGCTGTATGTGGAGCATTAAGTTTTTATCCGGCCCAAAAGCCGGCAAAGAGATCGCTCTTTCGCCCGGTCTGGTTGTTTTAGGGAGGGACAGCTCCTGTCAAATCTCCCTTCCCTCCAGCGGAATTTCAAAGAGGCACGCTCAGTTTTTAGTGAAAGACAGCGAGTTGGTTATTGAAGATCTGGATTCTCGAAACGGCGTTTTTATCCAAGGGAAAAAAATCACCAGACAAAAGCTGGCGGAGGGAGAGCGGGTGGCTTTATATGATGTGATTTTTGAAGTGAAAAAAAGGGCGAATCCCCAAATGGCTCCGGTCTATGGAGCGCCCCCCCCGGACATGTCCGCGTTGAATCCAAACGCAAAAGCCATAGATCCAAACAATCCCCCGGCCGCTAAAGGGCCCGTTTTGGCAAATATCCAAAAATCAACAGTGTCCTATATGGATAATGTGGTTTTGCCGGGGGTTTACAAACTGGCGGAATGGATGGAGTTTAAGTTTCTGGTCGGCTGTTTTGTGATAGGATTTATTGTCATAGCCACTGTTTTTTCTTTTTTCCCCATGGTCTCTATTTTAAAATCCAAGGTGGAGCGGGAAAGCCGAAGCCATGTAAAAAATATAGCCGGCGCTCTGGCTTTGATGAACAGAAACGCTTTAAAAAAAGGATTGCGGGCCGCAGTGACTGTGGATTACGCCAAGCGCCAGCCGGGAGTTAAAAAAGCGCTTATTATTTCCGCCATTGACGGGAGAGTTTTAGCTCCGGCGGATCTGGCGCACACATACCCTAAAAGCCCTGTGATCCATAAAGCCAGAAAGCGGGATCAAACGACAGTGGAGAAAACCAGCCCCTCCTCCCTGGCCGCTATTGTTCCCATTCGCTTTTACAACCCGGACACAGGAGAAAGCTCTCCCCGCGCTTACTCGGTTGTGATTTATGATATGGGGTCTCTGCTTGTGGGATCTAAACAGGTGATCAGCCTTTTAGCCCAAGTTCTTATTTTTTCCAGCCTGATTGGGTTTATCTTGTTCTTTTTTCTTATCCGCTTGATAGAGTTTCCCATCAAAAGCGTAAATGAGCAATTGGGCCTGGCTTTAAAAGATGAAACAGCCCCCTCCGTCTCTTTGAGCTATCAATCTCAAGTTTTGACGGAGCTTTGCAGTCATGTCAATAGCGCGTTAAACCAAATCTCCCTAAACAGAATGTTAAATCAGGAAAAACCGGAAAAAGAGGGGGAGATCAGCCGCCAAAATGAGATGAACAATTTGGTTGAGGTTGTTGGATTTCCCTCTTTGTCTGTCAATATGGAGGAGGAGACAGTGGCCTCTTTAAATTCCAATTGGACGGATCAGATCGGCTTTTCAGAGATTTTGCATCAACCGGTGTCGGAAATTGCCGACAGCCAATTAAAGGGCCATCTTTTAAGCCTTATAGAGCAGGGGAAAGCCAGCCCCCAGGAGATTATCTTTGGGGAGATCAGCTTAAGCCAAATGAAACTGCAAAGCGCCTGTCTGTTTGTCATGGGAAAAAGCTCTCCGGCTTATGCTATTGTGACTTTTATGCCTCCTTCCGCGGAGGAGGGAGCGGCTTAAAATGACAAATCTTCCTGGAGGAGCAGTCCAATCCCCGCCCCGGCCATCGCCCGCTCTTAAAATTTTAACCGGCGATCATCGGGGAAAGCGGTTTCGCCTTTTAAGCGCTCAAATCATTATTGGCCGCCACAGCGACTGTGATGTGATTTTTAAAGACAATCCTCAATGCTCCCGGCGCCACGCCCGGATTAAAAAAGAGCAAAACTCTTATCTTATTGAAAGCTTAAGCCCCGAAAATCCGGTTTTAGTTAATAAAAAAGCCGTCTCCTCAGCGGTTTTAAAATCAAACGACAAAGTCACAATAGGAAATATAGAGATGCTGTTTCAGGAAAACAGCCCGCCGGCTGGCCCGCCCTCTCCGGCCTCTTCCGCTCCCCGCGCTAAAAAGCAAAAGGCCTCCGCGCTGACGCCTCCGCGCCTGATACTCATTATAGTTTTAATCGCGGGCGGATTTTTGTTTTTATCCGGCGGGGAAAAAGCCCCGGATGAGACAGCCGGCCTCAATTTGCGGACAGAATCTGATATTTTAAAAGAGGCGGAGGAGATGGAGGCGCTCAGCAAAGAGGAAAGCGAAAAAAAAGATTTAAGCTCTATGGAGCGGGAGGCTAGAGCCGCCTTTATAAAAGGCTTTAGGGATTATAGGAAGGGCTATTTTCACCGGGCGTTTCAACTGTTTCAGCAATGCCTCACCCTTCATAAAAGCAGCGGCCTGTGCCAAAGCTATTCCTTAAAATCCAAAGCTCAAATAGAAAAGCTGATTCAAAAAAAGATTCGGCTGGGAAACGCCTATAAAAAAAATCGGCAATATTCCGCCTGCGCGGCTGTTTTTAAAAGCGTGGAGATTATGGCTCAGGATCCTAAAAGGGCTGTCTATAAAGAGGCGGAGGCCAACAGAGAGCTTTGTGAAATTCAAATGCGTGATAAAATATAAACAGGCTTATGAGGCTTATTTTAAAACATTTTGGCAAAATTATAGCGGAGCGCTCTCTGGAGGATGGCCGCGAGTATTTTATCGGCCGGCAGGAGGATTGTGATTTTGCCCTTCCGGAGGAGACCGGGCTGTCCAGAAAACATGTCAAAATTTATCAGTCCGAGGAGAGCGGGCATTGGGTGGCTGAAATTGTTTCTGAATGGGGCGGGCTGTATTTAGATGGAGAGGAAATCGAAGCTGTCGAGCTGGCCCAGCCGGCCTCTTTGAATTTAAAAAGCTATGTGCTGGAGTTCGTGAAAGAGGGGGAAAAAGAGGAGGAGAGGGAGCCGGCCTCTCCCGGCCTCAGCTCTTCCCCGGAAAATCAGACAAACAGCTCTTTTAATGATGGCACAAAGATTTTTTCTGACTCTCATCTGGTTTACTCTCTCTATATTTATATCGCCGGGGAGTTTTCTGATCATATTCGATTGAGCGAGGGGGATAGCTGGATTATTGGCCGATCGGAGGAGTGTGATATTTCGCTGGATTACGATATTCTGACAAGAAAACATCTGCAAATCTCAAAAGCCGGCGGGCAATTTTATGTCAAAGACTTAGGAAGCTCCAACAAAACTTTTTTAAACGGGCAGGCTCTGGAGGAGCATAAAGAGATTCTTTTAAGGGCAAATGATGAGATATCTGTTTCTGATTTAAAAATTGTTTTTGAGGTGAGAAACAAAAACTATGAGCAAATCATAAAGAATCTGCCGGTCATCCCGGAGGATTCTCAAGGCTCGGAAAATCCTCCAGAGATGGCTTTCCCCAAAGTGATACTGGAAAGCGCCCCGCCGGAAGAGGCGGAGAAGCTTTCCAAAAAGCGCGGATTTTTAAATAAAAAAGCTCTCATAGCGCTCAGCCTGCTGATTGCGCTGGGGGGGGGCTTATATTTTAAATATGAGTCAGATAAAAAAATCAAACAGGCGCTTTTAGAGCAGGAGAAAAATAAGGAAAAAGAGCGGGAAGATCAAATGGAGGTTTTTTACAAAGAGGCTATGGATTATTTGGCGAAATCCAAATTTCAGTTTTGCGTGGATCAAATCTCAGAGCTGCATATCCTGTCTCCTGTGGGCTATTTTAAGGACTCCCGGCAGATTTTATTGAATTGCCGAAATGGATTAGAGAGGCAAAGGCAAAAAGAGGAGCGCATGGCTCAAGAGAAAATCAAAAGGGAGACAGAGGAGAGGATTAAAAAAATCGCAGAGGACTGCAAAAAACAATTTGATGAAAAGAAAATCCAAACAGAGGAGGGCTTAAATCAATGCGCGGAAGAGCTGTTAGGAGGATTAGATCCGGCCAACGCGGATATATCAGCTATCCGAATGAAAATACAGGAAAAAGCCAGCTTAAAGCTTATGGAAGAGCAAAAAAAAGCGGCCTTTCGGACGCTCATTCAAAAGAAAAAGGCGCTTTACAGAAGGGCTAAAAAAATCCGGGATCAAAACAAGCCTTTAAAAGCTGTGGCGGCCTACAATATTTTTTTAAAATCCGCCCGATCAGTCTCTTCCCTGAAGGGGCTTTCCCGGCAGGCGGAAGAGGAAAGAGATGAAATTCAAAAAAAATATGACGATCGGCTGAGCGCCTTGCTGGAATCCTGTGAAAGCCTCATTCAGGCAAAGAAAATGAGAGAGGCTTATTATGACTGCAAAAAAGCTCTGCTTTTTAAAAGCTCTGACATAAAAGCCCAAAATTTTATCCAACAGGCTCTGTCCGCCCTTAAAAAGGATTTAAAGCCCATTTATGAGAAAAGCGTTGAGGAGGAGAGTTTTTCCAGAGTTGAGGAGGCCAAGAAGCTTTGGAAACAGATATTGGAGAAAGATGTCGAAGGGGGCCATTACTATAAAAAGGCCAAAGCCCAGCTTAAAAAATACAAATGACTTTGACGGCGGGAGATAGGGACAGAGCTGGCTGGAGGCTTAAAAAGAGCAAATGGCTTTGACAGCGGGAGAAAAGCTTTTCATAGTAAAAGCAGAGCTATGAAATTAGATCAGCGCTGTTTTTCCGGAAAAATATTCAGGCCCCAGCCGGAAATTCTTATCGATGAGAGTTTGCAAATGTTCGCTATAGCCACCCCTTGGGGGCCAGCCGATCAAACCAAAAAAGTTTTAGGCTTTTTAGCTCAAAACTATGAAAGCTTTTCCGCTGATGAGGAGAAAACAAGCGTTTATTCCAAACTGGAGAGCCTGTCTGATGAGGAAAACAGCTTGCGCTCGCTGACTTTGGCCTGCAATGAGTGGATTTTTAATGAGCTGAACGGCGGAAAGGCGCATAATTTTGGCTATGAGCTGCTTGTCGGGGCCTTTAAAAATGGAAAGCTTATTTTTATTCAGGCGGGCCATCCTTTTATCTATCTGGATCGGCCGGACATTCCTCTTCAAGCGCTGGGGCATGTTCTGGATTTTTCCGCTTTATTTTCTCAAGAGGGAGTCCGCCTGCCCCCTCTGCCCTCCACTTTAATGGGCCTTCATCCCGACACTCATTTTTCTGTTTTCAGCTTTCCTGTTTTATCGGAGGATCGCCTGCTTTTTATCAGCCGGGATTTTGCTCAAAGCTCTCTCTTAGACATTCCCCGCCCTCAAAGGAATTTAAGCCATCTGGCCTCTGTTTTAGCGGAGGAAAGCGGAGAGAGCCCTTTTTGGCTGGGCATACTCTCTTTTTAGGGCGCGGGAATTTTTTTATCAATCACTGGTCAGCCAGGCGCCGGCCTTTTTAAGAGCGGTATAAATGGAAGCGGCGGCTTTTCTTTTATGCGGTTTTGATTGGAAAGATCATGGATTTTTTAATCATTATTTCCGGGCCAGGCCGTGAGTTTTCCGGCTATTGAAGCCAAGCCTGCCGGATCTTATGAGCAGTTGATAACGGGGCGCCCGGCTATTGAAGCCTGAAACAAAGCCCGCTCCTCCATGTAAAGAATAAATTGTTTTAAAAGCCCAGCTGCTTTTGGATAGGGGCGAGGCGGGTTTTGAGCCGGCTGGATTTTTTTATTTCCTCCACCCAATAAATGTTTTGTATTCTTTCAAAAGGCAGGGCTTTTTTATTGAATTTTTGGGCCAGCCCCAGAGCTTTTAAAAAGCCAAAATGACTGGCGATTAGGGCTAAATGAAAGCCTTGTCTTTTGTCCGGAAGGGCGGCTAAAAAGCATTCCCCCGCAAAATCTAAAGAGAGCCTCTCCACCAGGGCGGAGAGCTTCCCCAGATAAACTCTTTCTCCTAATATTTTGATTTCCTCATCTTTTCTGCCTTTAACGGTCAGAGCGCTGTTTTCCAGCCGGATTTCATCCGGGCACTCCAGCCAGCCTTTGGAGTCTTTAGGATCATAAAGAGTTTTCCTGTGAATGTCATAATAGGCGGTCAGCAGGCTTTCGCTTTTTAATTTTGTTTTTGAGCGGAGCGCCTTTATTTGAATGTGATCTAAAAGCCTCATTTTTGGAAAAGCCCTGTGGCTTAAAGAGCGCAAGCCCGCAGAGGCCACTTGAGAGCCGGCCTCTGTCAAGCCGTAGGAGATTAAAACCGGCCAGCCAAGCTCCCGGGCTTTTTTGTAAAGCCAAGGGGAGAGGCGATCTCCTCCGACAATGACAGCTCTTAATGTTTTAGGGGCTTTCAGGCCCTGCCGTATGAGATCATAGATTTGAGCGGGGACCAGGGAGCAGAGGCTAATTCTTTTTTCTCTCAGGGCCTTTTGAAAGCCCCCAGCCCGCCAGGGAAAACCCAGCCGCTCAGAGGAAAAGCCCCCGCAAAAGCTCCGAGCCAAAATAGACAGGCCGGATACATGAAACAGGGGAAGAGAGACGAGCCATTTGTCGCTCTTTTGAGCCTGAAGATTTTTATTGACCGCTTGGGCGGAGGCTAAAAAAGCCTCTTTTGAGAGGATGCAGATTTTTCCAAAACTGGAAGTCCAAAGATAAATATGCCCGGGCAGAAAAGGGAGGCGGGAAGACAGATTTTTGAGCTTTAGGGCGGAGGGGTGCCGGGGGTTAAAAAAATAATGGCTGGCCGAGCTTTCCCAGTCAATTTTTGTGTCATTTGCTTTTAAAACTGTCTTCAAAACGCAATGCTGGGAGAGGAGCCAAAAAAATTTTCTAACCCTTTATTTTCCCGCTCTAACTCTTTTGCCATATCTTTTGATATAGATTTTTTAGAATCATCTAAAGCGTATTCATAAGGGATAAGGCCATTCTTTTTATTTTCTTTATTAAAAACTTTATCCCAAGCGCTGTTTTCTTTGTGGCTGGCTGAGGTCATATCTTTAGATTTGATGTTTTTATATTCGCGGGCCAGCTCATTCATTATTTTTATTTGCCTTTTGGAAAACAAGCCTTTTTTAAACCCTATTTTGGGATAAAGCTGAGTGGACTTAAGGCCCTCCCGCTCATTTTGAACAACTTGAAAAAACCGCACTATCTTGGCTGGCTTTTCTATTTCATTATATAGCTTTTTAGGCACAGGCCCCATCTTCCAAGCAAAATATTTTTGCCCGGTCACAGACGCCCCTGTTTGCTTAAAATGCTCAAAATCCAAAAAATAAAGAAGCTTCAATAATTTTAAGGCATAGCAATGGTTTGTGTTTATTGTAAAAAACACAATGGCATGGATCAGTCTTTCATTACCCCTGTTAATAATCATTTTGGCTCATGGCGGCTTAAGTGGCCTATTTTTTTCCGACCCCCTAATTAGAGTGGACACCTAAGACCAGTTTAAATCCGCCGGATAATTTATGTCAAGCCCTCTTTTTAACATCTTAAGCATAGGCTCAAACAGCCACAGAACAGCCTTTAAATAATCCCTCTCTTTTTTTTAAACTCCATCGGCGGCAAATGAAATAAAGAGCCATGCAGCCTCTCTCTGTGATAAAAATCCATAAAATCCAAAGTCTGCTCATAAGCCTCTCTAAAACTCCTGAAATATCTTGTCTATGATTAAGGCTATTCCAAGCAAATGGCCCGTTTTTCAGGGATGATCAGCCCCGTATATAAATTTTCTTGAAAAAAATTTTAAAAGCCTTTATACTCTAGCCCTCAAAAAACCGGAGAGGGGGACAAGTGTGCAAAGCTTAATTAAAGAGAAAAAAGGGCTGAGGCATAAGCTGGAGTTTACAATTTCAGAGAGGGATGTCTCCAGCTGTTTTTTAAAGCATTATAAAAAGGCTCAAAAAAAAGCTAAAATGCCGGGATTTCGCCAGGGCAAAATTCCTCTTGAGACTTTAAAGAAAACCCATAAAGCTCAAGTTTATGAGGCTGTGCTGGATGATCTGCTCCGCTCTTTTTATCCTCAGGCTGTAGAGACAAATAACATTCGCCCGGCGGGCCTGCCCGCTCTTTTGGAGGCGGGCTTGCGGGAGGGGAGCGCCTGCAAATTTCTTTTGGAGGTGGAGTCGCACCCGGAAGTGAAAGTCGAAAATTACAGGAATTTAAAATTAAAAAAAAGAGCGGTTAATATAACAGATGAGGATGTCGCAAAAGCGCTGGAGAAGTTAAGGCAGTCTTGCGCTGAGTTTGAGGATTCCCCAGAGAAAGGCCCCGTTAAAAAAGGCGATTTTGTTGATATAAGCATAGAGGGATTTTCCATTCCTAAAAAGCAAAAAAAGCTCAGCTATCCTCATTTTATTTTGCCGGCCGGCGAGAATATGCTGGGGGAGGGCTTTGACAGCCATCTTCTGGGCTTGCGCTTAAATGAGGAAAAGGAGTTTGATTTTGCCTTTCCAAAGAATCATTTTTTCCACAAAATTTCAGGCTTAAAATTGCGTGTAAAAGTCAAAATCAAGGGCTTTAAGGAGAAAAAAGCCCCCGCCTTAAACGATAAGCTGGCTCAGCGCTTTAAGCTCAGCTCTTTAGAGGATCTGAAGAGCAGGGTAAGAAAAGACTTAAAAGCCAGCGGAGAGCAAAAAGCCCAAGAGGAGATGGAGAGAGATATTTTGCGGGAGCTGATAAAGAGCAATCCGGTGGAGATTCCAGAATCTTTAATTCAAGAGCAAAAGCAAAGGCTTAAAGACAATGTGGAAAAAAGGATGAGGGAATACAGCCTTCCGCCGGCGGAGCGGGCGGAGCTCCTTAAAGAGAGAGACGCCGAGCTGGAGAGGGAGGCCAAGGATGGCCTTCATGGCAGTTATCTGATGAAGCAGTTGATTCAAGATATGAAAATCCAGCCGGCTAAAGAGGATATTACAAAATCTCTGAGGTTAGCCTTTCCGGCCAAACCGCCGGAGGAAATGGCAAGAGAGCTTAAAAAAGCCCAGCGCTGGAACAGCTTTGTTTTTAATTTAATCAGAAAAAAAGTTATTGACTGTCTTATAGCGGAGGCCCACATCATAGAATAGCTCTGCTCCCCATTTTTCACAGCAAAACCGGCCCTTTTAGAGCGCCTTGTATTATATCCATTAAAAGACTCTCCTATTTATCACAGCAAAGCCGGCCCTTTTAGAGTTTAATTCAGCGCAAAACACGCGGCTTTGGCGCTTCATTTGTTTTAGGGTCTTTAAAAGACAGGGGTTTCAGGAAATATTGCCTTAAAAGCCCGGCGGGATGTAGTGTAATACTTCAAAAAACTTTTTTTAATGTGGTTTTTTTCTTCAGAAGATATTTTGCGGTAATTTTAGAAGTATTTTGACCGCGCGCCTGTTTGTCTTTTCCTCCCTTTATATATTACACCCTCACATCAGGAAACTATACCCCCCCGCATCCCACGGCTATATACATATACTGCGCTCACAGCTCCGCGGCCGGGCGCTTAAGATCGCTGGCCAATAGGCTTCCATTTTTTATTTTTATCCCCCTTCCAGAGGCTGGCCGGGCGATAGATTCTGTTGTTGAGATATTGCTCTTTAATATGAGCCAGCCATCCGGCCATTCGGGACATGGCAAAGACAGCTGTAAAAAGATCAGCGGGAATCCCCAGGCAATGATAGACAGAGGCGGAATAAAAATCCACATTGGCGCAAAGCCCTTTAACCTCTTTCACTTTGCGCTCTATGGCCTCGCTGATTAAAAACAGCGCTTTTTTGCCTTTGGATTGGGTGAGTTTTTGGCTCATAGATTTTAAGATCACAGCTCTGGGATCCCGCGCTTTATACACTCTATGGCCAAAACCCATAATTTTCTCTTTTTTGGCCAGCGCAGTGTCCACAAAATTTTCAGCCTCTTTTTTGGAAGAGAGCTGGCTCAGCATTCGCATCACCTTTTCGTTTGCCCCCCCATGAAGAATCCCCTTTAAAGCGCCAATGGCGCTCACAATGGCGGAGTAAAGATCGCTTAAAGCGGAGCTGGCCACACGAGCTGAAAATGTAGAGCAGTTTAACCCGTGATCCGCATGCAAAATGAGGCATTTGTCTAAAATGCCGGCCTCTTCCTCAGAAGGCTCCTCTCCATGCAGGGCATAGAGAAAATTCCAAGCCAAACTTTTATCCCTCTCCGGCTCTAAAGGCTGCAGGTTTTGCCTTTGGCGGTGAAAAAAAGAGATCAAAAGCGGAGTTTGGGCTATAAGGCTTAGTCCGGCATTTTCTAAAGCTTGGCTGTCTTGAAAAAAGGCCCGGCCCTGCTCCTCTTTTAAGCCCACAAGAGACACAGCTGTCCTCAGCCAAGCCATCGGATGAGCGTTTTTTGTCGGAAGGCTGGCCAAAGGGATCTCAGGATCTAAAACCAGCCGGCGGCTAATATTATCCTCCCAGCTGGACAACTCCCTGGCTGTGGGAAGCTTTCCCTTAAGCAATAAATACATCACCTCGGAAAAGCGGGAATGCTCAGCTAAATCCTCTAATTTATAGCCTCTAAAATAAAGACAGGACTCCTCAATGACGGAAAGGGAGGTTGAGCAGACTTTAACCCCCTCCAGCCCTTTATCCACAGCTTTGTCATACATAGCGCGCTCCTTTTTCTCTCCTTATTATACGGATAATGTCCCCGCCCGTCCAGTTATCCTTGAGAAAAGGGGGGGAAAGGGGGGAGAAAAGGGGCTGAATTGGCCAAAATGAGACAGGGGATTAAAAATCCGCCAGCGCCCGGCGGGATTTTTATTAGGAGGGCGCGGGGAGAGCTTTTACAACCCGCTCATCAGCTTTTAGAGCTAAAACAGCGCAATCTCTTGTGGAGGGCCTGTTTTGGCCAAACTCATTGCAGGCGAACAGAACATTTTGGCGGATTTCCAAAACCCCGGCGGAAGGGTCTTTGCCGGCGGATCGGATAATATTTTCCGCCCCAAAGCGCTGTCCTTTGTTATTCATTCTGCCGGCGACCCCCGGAGAGCAAAGCAGTAAAATATCATTAGGCTGAAGGGCGCGCTTTCCGGCTTTTAATTTTAATTGGCTCGGCGGGCGGAGATAAGGAGCGCCGGCCGGCAAAATCTCAAACTCTTTTCCCTCTGTTTTATGCCCGACAAAAATATCCCCCGCCAAACAGTAATCCAGCTCAAAAGAGCTTCGGGAAATGATGCCGTAAAACAGATGGATCTTTTCTTTTTGGCTTAAGGGGAGGGATACGCTTTGAGAGACAAAATCTAAAAAATCTTTGGCTGTCTTATGGCTTTTTAAATGAGGCGTGAATTTTAAAAAAGAGGATAAAAACAGGGAGCTGACAGCGTAAGCCCCGCAGCTGGCCATCAGCGCCCCAAAGCTCATGGAGCTTTTCATTTTCACAATATCAAAAAAATCTCCGCTGACGCCTCTTTCCGCCGGCAACAGCTTGCAGCTCAGCTCAAATCCCGGAATATGGGGAAGCTGAACGGGAATAAGGTTTTTATGTATCTCCCGGACAAAGGATATATTGCTGTTTAGGCTCCGCGCGATTTTTTTAATTCGGATATGGGAATCATTGAGAGATTGCCTGTATTTTTTTAAAAGAGCGTCTTTTCTCTTCAGCTTTTTCTCTAAAGCCTGAATTTTTTCTTTCAATAAATCCGGAGGCTTTCTCATAAAATAGCCTCTCTCTTTGGCGCAAAAACATCATAGCGGACAGATCGGCCGGAAAAGGAGATCCGGCCGCCGGCCCCTAAAGGGGGATCTAAGCGCCGCCTTTTCACCACAACTCTTTTTTTAGCCTTTCTCAAAGCCCAGTTAAAAAGAGCTTTTTGCTCTTGGGCCTCGCCCACAATCTTTTTTAAAATCCTCAAAGATTTTTCACTCAATGATTTTTTCCGGCGGCTAAACATGGGATCCATATAAATCACATCCGGGCAATCCGCCTCCCTCAAATTTTGAAGATAGCGGAGGCTGTCATCCAGCGCCAAATTAAAATATCCGGACTCCGCTCCCTTTTGGCTCATTAAAGACTCTTGAACAAAATGAAAAACAAAAGGATGGGATTCCACAGCTGTCACAAAACAGCCCAGCCGAGACAGCAAAAAGGCGTCTTTCGCCCAACCGGCGGTAATATCCAAGACGCTTAAGGGACAGCCTTTAAAGCCAATGGCCTTGACAAAAGGCTGCTTGCGGGACAAAGGCTTGTTTGAGGCAAAATCCAGGCTAAAGGCGAGTCCCTCCGCTGTCCAAAGAACAGGCGGCCGGCCTTTTTCAGCCTCCAGCCTCCAGCCCAAGGGAAGAGCGCAGACCTTTAAATATTCCTCCCGCCCCGGCATAATCTTTAGCTAGAGGGCTATGTCATAATGAAGGGGAATGCCGACGTTTTTTGACATGGCCTCGCTGTAATGCTTTGTTTTTTCCGGGAAAGAAAGCCCCTGGACAATGCTGAGAGACCGCAAAAAAGCAAACAGATGAAAATCATTGACGCTTAAGGAGTCTTCAAAAAACTTTTGTTTTGTGTCAAAAAAGGATTCCAAAGCGCTTAACTCTTTTTTAGCCTCCGCTATCAGCGCCTTCGTGTCTCTCAGGCAATTTTTAAAAGGGCCAATGTAATTCTCCTTTTTCTTTTGAAAGTAATCTCTGGCTTTTTGGGTTTTAAACTCCTCTAAGGGGGCTTGCGCCCACCGGGGCATAGCCAGCCTATAACACAGCTCGCTGTTTTTATCCAGCCAGCCCAGCAGTTTTTTATTTTCTTTCCATGAGACAGAGGGCGGGCCATTTTGCTCATCCACGCGGGAGACAATATCCAGGCTTTCCGGCATAAAGCGCCCTTTTTCAATTTCCAAAATGGGGACCATTTTTGCGCCTATCATTGAGACCGGGGTTTTTTCATCATCGTTTAAAAGGCAGATCAGCTGAAAGGGAATTTTTTTAAGGCCAAAAATCATACGGGCCTTAACACAGTAAGGGCAGTGGTCATAAATGTAGAGCTTGATCATAGCTGGCTCCGTTTTTAGCTTAAGCCGGGCGGATTGTCTATTATTTATACAGCAAAAAATCCTTTCTCTCTTTTTTCCATGCGGATTCCTCATGGGCGAGAAACTCATCCCATTCTTTGGCGCCCGCCCGGCTGTCCTCCGCCCAATTTTTAAGCTCTTTGCCGCCGCTGATGACATCAATGGGATCTCGCCTCATTTCATACTCGTAAGGAGGCTTGGATTTCCAGGGAAAATCAGGATGAACATGCCGGAAAGCTTTTAAAAAGAGAGACATGAGGCGATAGGGGCGAAAGGAGCCGGGCGAGGCCCAGTCTTTTTCCAGATGAATTTGAAAGCCGGAGCAGATTTTTTGCTTAAATTTGTCAAATGTCGGCTCAAACTCCATTTCCCTTAAAAAACAGCCGTCTAAAAAAGAGGGGCTTTGGCTTTGCATAAACCGCTTAATTTTTCCGGCATCCAAATGGGGCCGGCCAAAAACCTCAAAAGGCTTGGCTGTCCCGCGCCCTTCGGAAATGGCTGTTCCCTCCAGCAGGACCGCTCCCGGATAGCATCGGACACAAGAGGCCCCGGTCATGTTGGGGCTGGTTAAAATCCAGGGCCGCTTGAGGCTCCAAGGGCGATAAGGCTGATAATTTTTCATCCGGACAACTTGAACATCCGCTTTTAAGTTTTTAAGGGCCTTATGCCAGAGAGCCAGCTCCCCTAAAGTCAAGCCATGGCTCATGGGCAAAGCGCCGGCCCCCACAAAGCTTTTAAATGACTCCCTCAAGAGGCTTCCCTCCACATAGCGCCCTAAAGGGTTTGGCCGGTCTAAAACAATGAGAGTTTTATCCGCCCCGCAATCCTCTATAAGATAAAGCAAAGTTGTGAGATAAGTGTAAATCCTGCAGCCCGTGTCCTGAAGATCAAAGAGCAAAACATCAAAGGACTTTTTCATTTCAGCTGTCAAGCGCCGGGTTTTTTGAGAATAAAGGCTGTAAAGCCTCAGGCCTTTATAAAAGCTGTCTTCTGTGGTGATCATATTGGCTTGCTTTGCGCCCGCCCAGCCATGCTGGGGGCTAAAGAGGCTGGTCAGGCGGATCCCCTTTTTTTTCAAAAGAAGAGAGAGTATCGGGCAGGCTTTTTGATCCACTGAGGCGGAATGCCCCAAATAAGCGATCTTTTTATTTTGAAGTTTTTTAATCCATCGGGAATCGCTTAAAAAAACTTCGGCGCCGGTCAACATAAAGCTTTAGAGGAGATTTTTTAAAGAGGCGCTGGCTTTTAAGGATTGGATTTTTTGCCTTTTTTGAAAATCCTGCAGTTTTTTTTTCAAAGAGCTGTCTTTGATGGATAAAAAGCGGAGAGCTAAAAGGCCGGCGTTATAGCTGTTGTCTATAGCCACAGCGGCCACAGGAACGCCTTTAGGCATTTGCGCTATGGATAAAAGGGAGTCCAGCCCGCTTAATTTTTTTAAAGAGATGGGAACCCCTATTACCGGCAAAGCGGTCAGGGAGGCCAGCATTCCCGGCAAGTGAGCGGCGCCCCCCGCTCCCGCTATAATGACTTTAATTCCCCGGCTCGAGGCTTTTTTAGCGTAATCCCGCATAAAATCCGGGGTTCTATGGGCGGAGACCACTTTGACTTCCGCCGGAACACTCCAGTCTTGCAGGAGAGTTATGGCCGGCCGCATAACCTTCAGATCGGAAGCGCTTCCCATAACAACAGCCACTTCTTTTTTTTGGGGCATAGCGCCTCCCAGAGGGGTTAGGTTAAAAACACACCGGCTCAATTTGAAAACTTCCAAAAAAATAAAGCGGGAGTCAATATAAAACAATAAGCGCCAATTCAGGGACCCGTTGGCGCTGGCTCTTTTGGCCTAAATTCCATTATAATCTTCAATTTTTCCAGAGACCAAGCTTGTTTTTGAGGACTCCCGCGCTGTGGATGGCGCCGGCGAGGCTCAAGGGCCGGGCGCCCGCCCCGATAAAAATAAGCTTGGCCGGTGGAAAAAAGACAGATTTAGCCTCGTGAATAGATTAAGAGAGCCAGTCCAGTTTATAAAATTTTTAAAGTTGAGGCGGGCCGAAAAGGCCGGAGCCGGATTCTTGCTTTTTCATAATCGGTCTTATAGCATATATATTTATGGTTTTCTCTATAGTTTTTGTTGGGGTTTTTTTGAGGGTTTTTGGATGGATTTTTAGCGGGGCTTCTGGATGGGGGATTGGCGGGTCTTTTGGATGGCTCGCTCTCATCTTTTCCAGCGCCTCATCGCCCGGCGCTTTAAAAAATCCGCCAGGTTTTTTTCATTCTCTTAAAAAGCCCCCTGTCCTTGAAAAAGGCTTAAGCTTTTCCGCCCGCCGGGGCGGTTATTTGAAGTTGGCCAAATTCTCTGGGCCGGCTAAGCTCTTTGAGTCGGCTAAGCTCTTTGAGTCGGCTAAGCTCTTTGGGTCGGCTAAGCTCTTTGGGCCGGCTAAGCTCTTTGGGCCGGCTAAGCTCTTTGGGCCGGCTAAGCTCTTTGGGCCGGCTAAGCTCTCTGGGTCGGCTAAGCTCTCTGGGTCGGCTAAGCTCTTTGAGTCGGCTAAGCTCTCTGGGCAGGCCCCCTTAGCCGATAGCTTTATAAAAGACGGCCCCGTCGCGCCAGAGGAGGATTTGAATGTTGAGTTTTTGACAAAATTCGCCAAGGAGAGCGGGGGTTTAAAAATTCACAGCCAAGCTTTGCGGCTTTTAAAAGCCGGCCAAAAAGCCCCCGCCATCCTCCTGCTCAAAAGAAATATCTATCAAAATTGGTTTTTCCCCTCTTATTTGGCGCTGGCGCAGTTGGGGATTCCCGTCTCTTTAAAGTTTTTTTTGTGGTATACTGCTATTGTTCTCTTGGCCTTTTATTTCCTGCTGTCTCTTGTTTTATATTTCAAAAGCCCCTCCGCCTCCCGCTGGAGAGCTTTTTTGTCCAGCGGGGGAATTTTCAGCGCGTTTTTTATTTTTGAAATCTTTTTGTCTCAGGATAAAATTGGCGCTTTGCGGGAGACTGCGCTGAGGTCAGCCCCTTTTAGGGAGGCGTCTGTCAGCGCCACACAAAATCCCAACGCGGATTTAACCGTTTTAAAGCGGACAGAGCGCTGGCTCAGAGTGAGAGGGCCGGATAAGCAAACGGGCTGGATCTTAAAGCGAGAGGCTTTTCCTTTGTTTGAAACCCCTTTTAAGCTCAAGGCTTTTAAAAAAAGCTCTGATCGGGAGTAAAATAACCCGAAACTGGCGGCCTCCGATTTGCCGCTCTGAAAAAAAGCTCTGATCGGGAGTAATAATAACAGGCGATTCAGATATTAAAAAAACAGCTTGCCGGAAAGGGCTGGCGGGGAGTATTACAAGACAGCATGTTGGAAGTGTTTTTTGACAATTTTTTCAAAAAAGAGGAGGAGGGGGAGCTAAAACTGCTTAAAAGATGCCCCCTGTTTTCCGATCTGGCAAAAAAAGAAATGAGCTTTTTAAAAGATCTGCTCCACAAGAGAATTTACGCTGATGGGGAAATTGTTTTTAAGCCCTCTTCCGGAAAAGGCATGTATATCCTTGTCAAAGGCAAAATTAATATCCTTCAAGGCTCTCCTCTGTCTCAAGAGGAGCCGTCCTTAATTTCCTCTTTAAAAGAGGGGGACTTTTTTGGCGAGCTGGCGCTGGTTCACACCGGGGCTTATCGCAATATGTTTGCCCAATCGGCCGGCGACTCCCGGCTTTTGGGCTTTTTTCAGCCTGATTTGCAGTTGATTTTGGAAAACTATCCCTTAATGGGCATTAAAATTTTAAGAAAAATCTGTGGAATTTTAAGCCATAGGCTGGCCAAAGCGGAGCAGAAAATTTTACAAGCTCACTCCCCTCAATGATTTCCTCTCAAGAGAAAAAGAATCGCATTAGGCGGTTAAATTTTTTTCGCCTGGGTTTTTTCCTTTTGATTTTTTCCATCCTTTTGGCCTGTCTTTTTATTATCAAGGGCCTGTTTATCACCTTGCTTTTAGCTTTTGTGATTAGCTTTGTCCTTTTGCCTCCCGTTAATTTTTTATGCCGCTGGGGCCTGGCCCGGCCGCTGGCTGTGCCTTTGGTGTTTTTCAGCTTTTTTGGCTGGCTGGGGGCTTTGATTTTTTGGTCTTTGCCTTTTTTGTCTAAGCAGCTCAATAAGCTTCAGGAGGAGTTTCCCAATTATATTGAGCAAATTTCTGTTTTGATCAATGACTGGCAGAGCCGCCTGGAGAGCAATTTTTTCTTTCTGAAAGGCTTTGATCTTTCCGAGCGGTTTACGCAAGTTTTTTCCTCCTTTGGCGCGGCTTTTTTGCAAGATCTTCCCTCCACTTTGGCTCAGTCTTTTACCGTTTTGCTGTTGGCCCCTTTTTTTGCTTATTTTATGATGAGAAGCCGGCTGGGCTTAACCAGAAATCTTTATCCTCTGGTCCCGAACCATGTTTTTGAAATGTTTTTAAGCATCCATTATAAAATCAACAGGCAAATTGGCGTTTTTATCCGGGGCCGCATTTTAGAGGCGGCTATTGTGGGCTTGATTGTGGGAACCGGCCTGGCGCTGCTGGACTTTCCCTTTGCTATTTTTTTGGGAGGGTTTGCCAGCATGACCAATTTGATTCCTTATCTGGGGCCGATCATTGGCAGTATCCCTGTTTTGCTGGTGGCTTTAGTTCAAGAGTATGAGACCAACCAAATCCTTCTTGTCATGGGTTTGTTTTTTTTCGCTCAGGTGATTGACTCTATGATTTTAGTCCCCATTTTACTGGCTCGCATTGTGAATCTTCATCCCCTAACTGTGATTGTCATTATTATAGCCGGCGCTCAGCTTATGGGGATTTTAGGGATGATCATCAGCATCCCCCTTGTGAACGCGCTCAAAGTGTCTATTATGGCTGTCTATCAGCACATCACAGACAATATTTAATTTTTTGTCCCGCCGGGCCTTTTTATAGCTCTGTCCGGCATAAACCTCTTTTCCGCCGGGCGGATTTGCCCCGGCCCGCCTGGGCCGGCCGATTTAGCAGGTGACATGCCCATCGGCTTTAAAGGGACTGCGCTTTTAAAGCGCCTCTGGCCATGAGATTTTTTTAAAGCCTTTTGCAAATTGAGGGAATGAGGCTGAGCGCTTTTAGGCGGAGTTTCCTGATTTGGCCGCTAAAAAAACTTTCCGCTCTGTTGTTAGCAGGTGACATGCCCATCGGCTTTAAAGGGACTGCGCTTTTAAAAGCGCCCTCGCTTCATATATCATAACAGCCCCAGGGACATTTTAATCTCTTTTAAAAAAGCGCGCGCCTCCGCCCGCGCTTTTTCACAGCCTTTTTGCAAAATTTTTTCCATTTTCCCCGGCTGGCGGATATAATGATCATAGATGGGCTTTTTGTCTTTAAAATGATCCTCCAGTTTTTCAAATAAAACACTCTTCGCCTCCCCCCAGCTGATCCCCTGGGCATAGCGCTCTCTTAATCCTTGGATTTCCCCCTCAGAGGCCAAGCGCCTAAACATTTCAAAAATCAAGCAATTCCCCGGATCTTTCGGCTCATCTGCGGGAGTGGAGTCTGTTTTGATTTTGCTGACAAGCTTTTTGAGCTTTTCGGACTCCAAAAACAAGGGAATTTCGTTATGATAGCTTTTGCTCATTTTGTTTCCGTCTAAGCCCGGCAAAATTTTCTCCTCCCGGACAAAAGCTTTAGGGATAACCAGCAAATCTTTTTTGCGGGCCCGGTTAAATTTTTGGGCTATATCTCTGATCATTTCCAAATGCTGAGCCTGATCCCGCCCCACAGGAACTTCCCGCGGCGAGAAGAGCAAAATATCCGCTCCCATTAAAATTGGATAATTGTAAAGCCCCATATTCACCCCATCGTCCAAGTCTTTTTTGCCCGCCCGCTCATTTTGATCGCGTTTCGCTTTGTAGGAATGCGCCCTGTTCATCAAGCCTTTAGGCGTGACACAGGATAAAATCCAGCTCAGCTCGAAAAGCTCCGGAATGTCTGATTGGCGATAAAACACCGCGGTTTCCGGATTCAATCCGCAAGCCAGCCAGCAGGCTGTGACCCTATAAATAGAGTCCTTTAAGGCTTGAGGGGGGGGGGGCGCGGTGAGCGAGTGGCTGTCCGCTATAAAAAGATACGCCGACACATTTTCATTTTCCGCCAGCGCCAAAGAGGGCTGAATGGCTCCCACATAATTTCCCAGATGGGGAGATCCTGTGGGCTTTATTCCTGTTAAAATTTTTCGCTTCATAGGCTTGTCTTAAGTGCCGCTCCCGCCCCCAGCTTAAAAAAATTAAGATAAAATGGCAAATTTTTAAAATTGAATATAAAATGCGCCCTGTGAAATGGAAACTCTTTTTAAGCCCGCTCTTTTTGCTCTGTCCTTTTTTCGCGCTGGGGGATTTTCCGCAAAAAAGCTTTAAAAGGCCCAAATTTCAGCTTGCCTCTCAGCCCTCTGGAGAGAGGCCAAAGCCCGGCGGAAAAAGCAGGGGCAAACAAACCGCCTTTAATCTTCCGGGGGAGAGGCCCCGTCCGGTTGCCAGAATCAAAACCGCGGAAGCCGCTCCTCAGCTTATCAGCCCGAAAGCTCAAGTTAAAAAAGGCGAAGATTTTTTAATTGGCCTCCACATTAAAATCCCCAAGGGCTGGCACAGCTATTGGTCTTTTGCCGGAGATTTCGGGCAGTCTCCAAAAATCCGGTGGCGGCCCCTCAAAAAAGCCCGAATAGAGCCTTTGCCCTTTCCCGCTCCGGAGAGAAAGGCTTTTCCTCTTAATGGAAAGCCCGCTTACAGCTTTATTTATGAGACGGAGCTTTTTATTCCCTTTAAAGTTTTTATAGAGGAGGATTATGATGAGGAGCGCCTGCCGTTAGCTTTAGATTTGCAGTGGTTTGTCTGCCAAGAGGTTTGCCTTTCTAAAGAGGCGTCCCTGGAGCTGAATTTAAAAATCGGAAAATCCTTTAAGCCTCATCTCCCCGCAAAAAAGATTTTTAAGGCTTGGGGAAAAAGACTGCCTAAAAGCTTAAATTTAAAAAGCCATTTTCAGATAAAGGGCAAAAAGCTGATTATAGATTTTTTCTTTGAGGAGAGCGTCCAGTGCGCCGATCTTTTTCCGCAAGGGAAAGCGGATTTTTCCGCCAGCCCCCCGGCTCTATTGAATCAAGGCCCGCGCTCCTGCTCCTTTCAAGCTGAACAAACTCACTCCCGCCTTCCGAAAATTTCCGGCTTGCTCATTTATTCCCAAAAAGGGCAAAAGCGCTCGGCTGTGTTTTCCTCTTATGAGCGTAAAAAATTCGCTTGGCTTTGGTTTATTTTTTTAGCTTTTTTAGGAGGCCTGCTTTTAAATGTTATGCCCTGTGTTTTGCCTATCATTTTTCTAAAATTTTACAGCGTTTTGGAATTGAGGCATTTGCCGCCGGGAAAAATTTTATTTCTTAACCTCAGCTACGCTTTTGGAGTTATTTTTTCTTTTTTATGTCTGGCGGGCGCGCTTTTAGCCTCAAAGCAGACAGGGGAAATCTTGGGCTGGGGCTTTCACCTTCAGTCCCCTGTTTTTGTGGCTTTTTTGGCTTTTCTTTTTTCCCTGATGGCTTTTTATCTTTTAGATGTTATTTCTTTTCCCGCCCCTAAAGTCTCTCTTTTTTTTAAAGATGAGCGCTGGCTGGCGCATTTTCTAACCGGCGCGCTCTCCACAACAGCGGCCTCCCCCTGCACGGCCCCCTTTATGGTTTCCGCTGTGGGCTATGCCCTCTCCGCCAGCCCGTTGGAGATTTTTGTTATTTTTTTCTTTTTAGGCGTTGGCTTAAGCTTTCCCTATCTGGCTCTTTCTTTTTTTCCCGGCGCTTTAAAATATATCCCCCGCCCCGGCCCTTGGACAGAGGCTTTAAAAAAAGCTTTTTCCCTGCCCTTGTTTTTGACAGTTATATGGCTGGTCCGGATCCTTTATTTGCAGTTGGATTTTAAAATGTTTTTATTCAGCTTAGGAGTTTTCCCCCTCTTGCTGGGGGGAATCATTTGTCAAAAAAGAGCTGTTCGCAAAGGGAGGGCCGGTTTAGCCTTTGCTCTTTTGATGGCGGGATTTTTTGTTTTGCAAAGCTCTTTTTCCGGCGCTTATAAAAAAAATCAAAATTTAAGCCCGCAAACAGCGCCCCCCGCGAGGGATTTAAACTGGAGCGCTTTTGACAAAGAAAGGCTTTTATCCGACAAGCCGGCCGGCAAAAATATTTTTATAGCCTTTGGCGCGGAGTGGTGTTTGACCTGCAAGCTCAATGAGAGAATTTTTAAGACGCGGGAATTTGAGGATCTGGCTAAAAGCCGGAGGTTGGCGCTTTATTATGGGGACTGGACTGTGAAAGACCGGGAAATCACAAAATTTTTGCGGGGCTATGGACAGCCCGGCGTTCCGTTTTATATTTTCTTTAAAGGGGAGGAGCGGGTTTTTATTTTTCCCGCCTTGTTGTTTAAAGATAGTTTTTTGCGAAAAATCAGGGAGCTTTCAAAAGACACTGAGGGTTATTGAGGCTTAATCCATGCTCTTAAGTTTTGTCTCAAAAGGAAAATTCTCTTTTTATCCATTTAAAGCCGGAGAGAGCCGCAATGTTTGTCAATAGAGGCTATGGCCATAAAAGCCATCCGGCCTCCGGGCTATCTCTTAGAGCCGGGCATAATCTTGCGGGCTTCCGCCTTTGCCCTTTTGCCAACTATGCGCTAAACCCTAAAGAGCCGGAAAGCATGACTATAGTTTGGCCATAAGCGAGGCGCTTTTTAACTGCCCAGCTCTCCGCCGGGCCGGCAAAGGCTTTATAGCGGGCTTTTTTAGCAAAAGCTTAACTTTTTCCATTTGAATGCGGTATTAGGGGCTATTCCGGCCCCGCTGCGGCCGGAATAACTTAAATGCACAGGGCGGTTTATGCCCGCAAAGCGCTTCCCTAGTTGTCTGCGGCTCTGTTATCTCAATCAGTAAAGTAATTTATGTCTTGTAAACTTCTGCTTTTTAATAAACTTTGAGCCGCCGTGTGCTCATTCTCTGCCGCAAGCTTAAACCACTTAAAAGCTAACTCATTGTTTTGCTCCACGCCCCAGCCATTAAAATACATCATGCCTAACTGGTATTGAGCCTCCATGTGCTCATTCTCTGTCGCAAGCTTAAACCACTTAACCGCCTCATGTTGGCTTTGCTCCACGCCCAGTCCATTGAAATACATCATGCCTAACCGGTATTGAGCCACCGTATCCCCTTGCTCTGCCGCAAGCTTAAACCACTTAAAAGCTAACTCATTGTTTTGCTCCACGCCCCAGCCATTAAAATACTTCTTGGCTAACCGCCTTTGAGCCACCGTATCCCCTTGCTCTGCCGCAAGCGTATACCACTTAACCGCCGCCTCATTGTTATAGTTTCCCTCGCTAGACTCGTAAAATCTGCCTAACGCATATTGAGCGTCCGCAAGCCCCTTCTTTGCCGCAAGCGTATACCACTTAACCGCCTCATGTTGGCTTTGCTCCATTTGCTCCACGCCCAGTCCAGCAGCATAAAGATTGCCTAACTGGTATTGAGCCTTTGTGTGCCCCTTCTTTGCCGCAAGCTTATACCATTTAACCGCCTCATGTTGGCTTTGCTCCACGCCTTTTCCTATCCAATAAAGAAATGCTAATTTGTATTGAGCCTCCGGGTCTCCGGTTTCCGCTTTAAGCTTTACACTCTCTGCCGATTGAACTTTATTAGAGGCTAGAGCGCTTGGACAAAACAGGATAGCCACAGCGGCCAAGACTCTGATAATGCCGATTTTTATCTCTTTGGTTAAGGCAGAGAAAAGCCTTATAATATTTTTTTGCATAAATCCTCCTATGGTTTATTTGAGCGCTTGTTTGCCATTTATCGGAGCAAAAAAGGCTGAAACCCATCAGCCGCCCGGCCCCCTAAGCAACCAAACACACTGCAAATTTTACCCCCCCCCCCCCCCCGAAAAATCAAGCTTTTTTCTGACTTTTGCAAAAAAATTTATCTAAATGTTTCTTGATTATTGGCTGATCGGCGGAAAAGCCCGCAAAATAAACCTTTTTATAAGATTCCCGCCGGGCCGGCAAAGGCTTTATAGCGAGCTTTGTTGTGGCGGAAATCCATATACATTCTGCCTAACCAGTTGAGCTTCCGCCTGCCCTTGCTCTGCCGCGCGCCTATATCATGCGGGATTTAGCTGAAAAATAATCCTCTCAATCCGGCTCTCTGGCCGGCCAGCTTAAAAAGCTTGACTTTTTTTGCTGGTTTGATAGGCTGATGATATGGAGCTTACTCTTTTATTCACAGCTGGAATTTTTCTTATTGGCTTTTTGGCTCTTTTGCTAACTGGCATGAATACTATTTTGAATGCAAAAATTGAGCCTCTAAAAGATAACCAGGCCCGTTTTGACCAAAGGCTTACAAAGCTGGAGGCTGGTCAAACCAAGCTTTCCGCCGATATAGCTGAAATAAAACAGCTCTTATCTAAAAAAATTTGACATTTCCTTTGCGCGCGGGATTTTGATCGTATTGGCCATTATGGAACTCTTGGCTATGTTTGAAATTCTAAAAGAAGTTTTGATCAGGATTTGGCTGAAAAATAATCCTCTCAATCCGGCTCTCTAGCCAGCTAAAGACGATCCGCCGGGCATAAAGCCTAAGCCTTTTGAAGACAGAGCGGGGGTGGGAGGGCTGCGGAGCAAATCAGGATGACGAAAAATCAAGCTTTGCCTTAAAAAAAGATGATCCTCTCCATCCCGGCATGCGTCTCTCTGGCTATCCAGCTAAAAAAGCTGTTGCCTCCCGATAGCTGCTTTTTAAAAAAACTTGACTTTTTTTGCTGGTTTGATAGGGAATAATCTCTCCAATAAGGGCATTTTAGCGGATATTTTGAGGGAAACAGCGCCAGAGGGAATAAGCCCCCCCTATCTGATAGCTCAATTCCAGAGAGTCCTTAGCTCATAGTTTTTGAGGCTAACTGGCCGGCTTAGCCTGTGACAATAAAGCCGGTAGCCACAAAAAAAAGAGGCGGACGGCCGGGAGTAAATTGACGGCTGAATTGACTCCCAGCCGCGGCCTCAATCCCGCTGAGCCTTGCCCGATTCTTTTATCTATCCGGCTGGCCAGCTTTTTCCGCTGGGCAAAAGCCTGAGCTTAGCGCTCTTTATTATTGAGCTTATTGAGTCTGTCTAAACTGAATTGAGCAAAAGGATTCCCTCAATAGCCGGGAGTAAATTGCCGGCGGAAACTGCCGGCTGAATTGACTCCCAGTCGCGGCCTCACTCTATGATTATCTCACATAACCCATACATCTAGCCCAGCGCGCATCTTCAAAAGCTTGATCTATATGATAATCCGCTACGCGGAATGTGGAAGACAGGACAATTTTTCTTTTTGAGCATACTCCGGTTGGTTTATTTATACGGCTACTGCCAGCAACTTGCGCGTCCCCATAAACTTGCGCGTCCCCATAAACTTGCGCGTCCTCATAAACTTCCGCGTCCCCATAAACTTGCGCGTCCCCATAAACTTGCGCGTCCCCATAAACTTGCGCGTCCCCATAAACTTGCGCGTCCCCATAAACTTCCGCGTCCTCATAAACTTGCGCGTCCCCATAAACTTCCGCGTCCTCATAAACTTCCGCGTCCCCATAAACTTCCGCGTCCCCATAAACTTGCGCGTCCTCATAAACTTGCGCGTCCCCATAAACGTGCGCGTCCTCATAAACTTCCGCGTCCCCATAAACTTCCGCGTCCCCATAAACTTGCGCATGGCCAGAAACTTGCGCGTCCCCATAAACTTGCGCATGGCCAGAAACTTGCGCGTCCCCATAAACTTGCGCATGGCCAGAAACTTCTGCTTCATCCATCAACACCGCATAATCACAAACTTCAGCATTAGGACCCACATAAGCTGTCGAGGCCGCCTTCGCGGTTTTAGCCACAAAACCGCCTCCATTAGAGTGAGGCGCGCCCTCCGCTCCCATGCAGGGAACAAAAGCAGCCAGTGAATTAGCCTCTTCTTTATTATTTTGAATGTCTGGGGGTTGTTGAGCTAGAGCGCTTTGACAAAACAGGATAGCCACAGCGGCCAAGACTCCGATAATGCCGATTTTTATCTCTTTGGTTAAGGCAGAGAGAAGCCTTATAATGATTTTTTTCATAAATCCTCCTATGGTTTATTTGAGGATTTTATATCACAGCAAAAAACTTAAATCATCTTAAATCTCTCTAGTTTGAAAATTTTACAAAATCCGCCTAACCAGACCTGAGCTGTGAGGCTCAAACTGATTTGCCGGCTGAATTGACTCCCAGCCGCGGCCTCAATTCAGCTGAGCCTTGCCCGATTCTTTTATCTCTCCGGCTGGCCAGCTTTTTCCGCTCATTTGCCAAACTAAAATCCATCAAGTATAAAATCGAACAAGCTCATAAGCTCTTGGTTAGACAAATTAATTAAATTAAGCCGTCTGGATTTTATGCCTTCTGCCGTAAGAAGATCATATAAGCCATCGAGATGCGCCGCTCCTACAGAGACTATGACTGGTTTGTTTTCCTCTAAAGCCTTTTTTTCGTATATTGGCAAAATATTTTTTACAAAAGATAAATCTCTGGCCTCTATAAGAAAAGCTTGAACAAACAAATTGTAGCTTTTTGGATTATTAATTGTGGCGTCATATACATCTAGAAGGCTTACCGGAAGCAATTGGCCATCTCTGGCGATTCGAGACATTTCCTGAGCTATATGTTTTACTATCTCTGTGTCAAAAGGCTGGCTGTTTTTTAAAATCGTATTCACATAGTTTAAAGTTTGCGTGTTTTTTACGGCATGCCTTAATATAAAATTATCTTCATTTTCTAATTGAGAAAGCATCAGCCTAAGCTCCTTCGCTCCAATATCAATATCCCTTTGATTTGGTTTTGACAACAATATATAGTCCTTTAAAAAAACACCCATCTGGTTTAAAATTTTATCATCTATTCCAAAAAAACAAGCTTTTGGCGCATGTTCCCTAATATGTCTTCCTTCATTAGGTGTAAAGCCTTCAGAAACCAGGCAAATGTCGCCAAAGGCGCTCTTTTTTATAAGAGCTTTGTTTATAGCTGAATGCAAAGCCGAAGTATGATTCTCGCCAATCAAGATAACATTTCCCGCCGGCTCAAATAAAAATTCAAACTCGGATTCAGTTTGAGCCTGTGGGTCTCTGCCTTCCGCTTTAAGCTTTACGCTCTCTGCCGATTGAACTTTATTAGAGGCTAGAGCGCTTTGACAAAACAGGATAGCCCCAGCGGCTAAGACTCCGATAAAGCCGATTTTTATCTCTTTGGTTAAGGCAGAGAAAAGCCTTATAATATTTTTTTGCATAAATCCTCCTATGGTTTATTTGAGGATTTTATATCACAGTAAAAAAAAAAGCAAATTTAAATCTCTCTAGTGTGAATATTTTACAAACTAGGTTATTAAGCCGCTGGCCACAAACAAAGCGGCGGACGGCTTTATTTATCGGCTGGCTCCGGCTGGCGCTTTAATTGCCGGCGGAAACTGCCGGCTGAATTGACTCCCAGCCGCGGGCCTCAATTCAGCTGAGCCTTGCCCGATTCTTTTATCTCTCCGGCTGGCCAGCTTTTTCCGCCGGGCATAAGCCTGATCTTAGCGCTCTTTATTATTGAGCTTATTGAGTCTGTCTAAACTGAATTGAGCAAAAGGATTCCCTCAATAGCCGGGAGTAAATTGCCGGCTGAAACTGCCGGCGGAAACTGCCGGCTGAATTGACTCCCAGCCGCGGGCCTCAATCTTTTGCTCCGGCGCAAGACATTATATGTCCCCAGACCCGCTACCGCCGGCCCAGTCGCCTTGTGATATAGGCCAACAGCCCTGATCTTCGGGATTATACTCACTCAAAAGGCAACAGTGGTTATGACTCCCAAATCCCATCCCTGAATTATAAGGACATCTACAATAAGCCGGGCCAAGATCACCAGGGTTGGTATATTTCCATTGCCCTTTAGGACATGATAAGCAGGATCCTGCTACCTGGCCAGCGACTATAGAATATTTATAATATGGAGCGCTAGAGGGACAGACACACCGTTGCTTATCGTCATCCCAAACAGGATCAACCACAGGATGATTATCCCCAAAATTCCCGCCATGAGTGTTCTTAGGACATTCGCAATCGCCGCTTGTCGTCCGCATTGTGGTAAAAGAGCAAATACATCTTGTCCCATTCCATACTTTGCCCTTGCCATCACAAGCATCAACACAACTGCCGTCCAGCTTTCGCCTTTGGTTAGGCAAGCATGAGGAACATTGCCTGATCAACGGATTCCATTTCCGGCCATCGGGACAGCCGCAAGATTGAACAGACTCAATCCACGTTCTCCCGCCATAACAATTTTGCCGGCAAATCGGATTCCCTGTGGAGTCAAAACCTATTAAGTGTTTATCATATTCGCATTCGCCAACATCCGATAGGCTTTTTCCCGCGCCCTCACACTTTATAAGAGCGCATTTTATATCGTCATCATCTGTCACGGCGGGATCAGTGTCCGCTCCAGCGCCATTGCAAACTGAATTTGAGCATCTGTATTTTATGTCACAGCTGACAAAATAACAGCCGTTTTGATCTCCCGCCGCTGTCCCGCCGGTGCATCTGCCGCCGCCGATAGTCTCATACTTTCCCAGTCTAGGCTTTTTATAATAAACTATAAACTGTCTCACTGGATCGGACTTATCCTTAAGCTCTATTTTTTCAATGGAGATAAGCCCTGTCTCTCCGGCCAGTTTTCCTAACTTCTCATAAGCTGTTTTAGCCGGGTCTGCGGTTGGGACTGGAGTCTGGGGATAAACTGACACGGGAGAGGCTGACAAATCGCTGGCATGAAAAGGGCCTAAAACATCTTGGCATTGTGTCGGATTATCCGGATCGTTTAAAAATTTATCAAGCGCTCTTTTAAGCTCACTCTCCACAAGGCTTGTCTGGACAATGTTAGTATTTTGGATAGCGACTTGGCTTAGCTTTAAAACTCCGGCGCCCAGTATTAAACCGATTGTGGCGGTTATTAAAACTTCAATCAGGCTAAACCCGCCATGTAATGGGGTTTTAGAGAGCTTATTTATAAGCGGAAAAAATCGGGGGGGGGGGGGGGGGGGGGGGGGGTAAATTGATTGCCGATTAAGCTTTTTTAGTTTGCTGGACATAAAGCTTTATTTTATCAAACCGGCCATGCAATAGCAAATTTTTATAATGAGGCTAAATCCGGACTTTGAAAAAGACGCTCTCACAATATCACCATAGGCAAGGGTTTTTAAAGCCTTTATTTTTCAAGCCGGTCTGTGCCTTTCTGCAAGCCACGCCCTCTGAAAGTTTTACATAATCGGATAAATTATCATTACACAATATTTGATAATTTGCGGGATTGTCTTGAGGGATTCGGGAAAAGATTTGAATCTTTTTTCCCTGAGTCTCCAGCTCAATGCTTAAGCAATAATATTCCTGAAGGACGTGATGACGGACATTGCATGTCGCTTTTTCCGGGCAATCAAAATCCAGCCTTTCCTTTAATTTTGTTTTGTCTGTGATTTTACATGGAGTAAGAGCGCCAGCGGACGGATGGGTTATTTCCCAGCCGCCAGAGGCGTCAACACAAGCTTTAACAGAGGCGGCAAACACTTTGGCTGAAGTGTGCAAATTGCTTTTTTGCGCATTCAAAAGATATTTGTTATAATTCACAATAGCCACACTGGCCAGGACTCCCAGTATGCCGACTATGATCAGCAATTCTATTAATGAATACCCCCGCTTGCTCATAATGGCCTTTTGCAATCCCTTTAAAGCCTTACCGGCGGCGGAGCTTTTTTCGCTCTTTGGCTAAGCCAGAGTCAATCATGTCTCTCACAAGCCGGGACAGGCTGACATCTCTTTTGCGGGCCAGCTTTTTGAGTTTGGAATAATCTTGCTCAGTTATGCGCAAACTGATTTGAGGGCTATCGCCTCTGCCCTGTCTGCCATCTATCCTCCAGCTCATAAGCTGGAATATACCAGAGATCCGCAAACTATGTCAATAGAGGCTGTGGCCGCAAAAAACCACAGCAAACACGCCATTTTTTTTAAAAGGCTTGTCCAGCCTAGAAAAAAGCTTTTTTATCAATCACTTAATAAATCCTCCGCCAGCCCAAAAGAGAGGCAGACGCCAGGGAGTAAATTGCCGGCGGAAACTGCCCCCTGTTTTGCCTCCCAGCCCTGGCCCCAATCCCGCTGAGCCTGGCTCTTTGTTCCCCGTTTGTTTTATATATGCCCCCAGCCAGAATCTCCGGGATTGTCCCTGAAAAATGGACAGCCATTGAGAGCTGTTAAAAGTGTATAGTTGCGGGATGTGAGGGTTTAATATATAAAGGGGAGAAAACAAAGGCGGATTAAGCGCCGGCGCTTAATATAAAAAATCGCAGTTTGAAACTGTCCAATATGCTGTTTTGCGTCTGTATTTTTCAAGGCTTAATCAAATAAAAAATCGCAGTTTGCAATCACAGGGCGCTTGAGGCCGGCAAATAGCTTTAAGCCTGTCTCCCGCTCTATTTGCCTCCATTTCACCATGTGTTTTTGAGGCTTTTGGCTCTTCTTTGTCTCCTGCGGCATTAAGAAAGCGCAGGCGCTGATTTTTGATTTGCGCTTAAAGGCTATAATTTTCCAATAGGAATGGGGAATTTCCCTCAGCCGGCCCTGCGCCGCTTTCCAACAGGGAGGGGTTTTATTTTTTCCCTCCCGCCCATAAAGAGGCCCTGTTAAAATCCGCACAACATTTCCTTTTTTAACAAAAGCTCTCACTTGCTCCTCCAGCGCTCTCCAAGGGCCTTGATTGAGCTTTCTGGTTTGAGGGGCGATGTTGCTTAAGTATTGCGCCTGATAAATATGAGGAGAGGCTTTAAAAGAGCCTACAGGGGCCAGATGCCCTTTATCATACCCCGCCCCGAGTTCGCCCTTTTAGACCTTAGTTTAGTATAAAAATTGCTATAAATATAGTGGATTCTGATTTTTTTCCTAGTATGTCTTAACTTATGGCTTGACAAGAAAAATTATAGTAAAATCAATAACTTATAGGAACAGGACCTTTGTAAGGGCGAACTCAGGATTATACAATAGTTTAGGCTAAAGTCAAAGACCCGGTGGAGCAAAAGAGCCTCAATAACCATAAAAAAAGCGGGAATAAACAGCCTTTTCAGGGACGATCCAGGGACAGATCAGGATGGTTTTATTTTTTGAGGATTGAAATACAGAAATCCCCGCTGAAAAGACGGATTGCATAATATAATTAGGGGATTTAGCCCATGGACACAAAAGATAGACTAAAAAACCTTACAAATTAAGGCTTTTTTCCCGCCCAGACAAATCGAACCAGCTTGTTTAAAACAAAGCCTTGATAAAACTCAAGAAAAACGCTCTAAGAGCGCTCGCTACCAGCCTTTCGAGAGGCGGAGAGGGCTTTTTTTTCTCTTCTTAGACCCAATTTTCAAAAAAACACTCCAGCAAGCGCAAAAACCACAATAAAACAGTTGAATAGCCTGTGTTCATTAAATAAATTATTACTGATTATTACCGATTATTACTGATTATTACCAATTATTACCGATTATTACCGATTATTAAGCAAGATGATGAGGTATAACCCATTTAAGCCAGGCAGTGTTGTTCAGCCAGGAATGTTTTCCGGCAGAAAAAACGAAATAGAGATTATAAAAAAGTGTCTATTTCAAACCAAATATGAAAGCCCACAAAATTTCTTAATTCAAGGGGAAAGAGGAATAGGAAAATCCTCTTTGGTTTTATATGCAAAGTATCTGGCAAACGGCTCTTTAAATGAAGAGCATAAAAAATACAACTTTATAGTTATTAAAATTGATTTAGAGGCCAAATATACTTTTTTCAATATCGCTGAGAGGCTTATTTCTGAAATAGAGGCGGAAATCAATAAATTGAATTTATTGGACTCTATAAAAAGCATGCTTAAAAGCATTCAAACTTCATATATTTCCATAAAAACGCAAAAAACTCCATCCAGCATGTTGATAGCGCAGATAGCTGATTTGTTAAAAAAGATCAGTGAAACAAAAGATATAGATGGTGTTTGTTTGTTAATTGATGAGGCGGATAAACCCAGCGCTGAAACTGGCCTGGGATCATTTTTTAAATTATTAACTGAAAGATTAGTGACAATAGAATGTAATAATGTTTGTTTAGGAATAGCCGGTTTGCCGGAAACAATAGATAAGCTGAGGGATAGCCATGAGTCTTCATTAAGAATTTTTCACATTTTAAATTTAAAAACTTTAACAGCCGAAAACAGCAAAAAGGTTATTGATTTAGGAATTAAAGAGGCTAATGAAAAAAATCAAAATCAGATGACAGTTACAAATTCAACTAAAGATTTAATTGCTCAGCTGTCAGAGGGCTATCCTTATTTTTTGCAACAATTTTGTTACAACTCTTTTGAGGTGGATGATGATGGGACCATTGATGAGGAAGATATAAAAATAGGAATCTATGACGCAAACAGAGGAGCATTAAGACAATTAGGGGAAAAACTGTTTAATAATATGTTTTACGATAAAATAGATTCTAGAGATTACAGAAAGGTTTTACAATTCATGGCTTCACGAAATAAAACATGGATAACCCGATCAGATATAGTGAATCATTCTAATGTAAAAGTCAGCGCTATCAACAATGCTTTACAGGCTTTAAAAGAAAGACAAATAATTTTAGATAATCCCAATAAAAAAGGAGAATATAGGCTTCCCTCAAGATCTTTTGGGACTTGGATCAATATATTCACTAAAAATGGCTCAAACTCGATATAATATGCCTTTTGCTTTTTTAATCGCTCGATTAATTTTAAATGTTTAAAAAACTGGCAAACTATGTTTGGATTAAGCGCCGGCGCTTAATATAAAAAATCGCAGTTTGAAACTGTCCAATATGCTGTTTTGCGCCTGTATTTTTCAAGGCTTAATCAAATAAAAAATCGCAGTTTGCAATCACAGGGCGCTTGAGGCCGGCAAATAGCTTTAAGCCTGTCTCCCGCTCTATTTGCCTCCATTTCACCATGTGTTTTTGAGGCTTTTGGCTCTTCTTTGTCTCCTGCGGCATTAAGAAAGCGCAGGCGCTGATTTTTGATTTGCGCTTAAAGGCTATAATTTTCCAATAGGAATGGGGAATTTCCCTCAGCCGGCCCTGCGCCGCTTTCCAACAGGGAGGGGTTTTATTTTTTCCCTCCCGCCCATAAAGAGGCCCTGTTAAAATCCGCACAACATTTCCTTTTTTAACAAAAGCTCTCACTTGCTCCTCCAGCGCTCTCCAAGGGCCTTGATTGAGCTTTCTGGTTTGAGGGGCGATGTTGCTTAAGTATTGCGCCTGATAAATATGAGGAGAGGCTTTAAAAGAGCCTACAGGGGCCAGATGCCCTTTATCATACCCCGCGCCTTTGCCGTCACAGCGGCTGGACCCTTTGTAATCCTGAATCTTTAGGGATTGGCCGGGGGAAAGCAAAGGATCCGGAATATATTTTCTGGCCGCTTTCAGATCTCCCCAAACCAGAGCGGGAGATAAATGGTAAGCAATCCAAAAGGGGAGCTTTTTTTCTGTGTCAAAAGAGATAATAAAAATGTCATGAATCAAAAGAGGGTTTTTTTTGCTGGCGGGATGGGGCAGGCGGCCAAACCAATGGCGGGAGTAAATTCCAGCGCCTTGCGCCCGCCGGAGGCGCGGGAGAGAGCTTTCCGGGGGATGAGATTTTTGCGGCTCTCTCTTGGTTTGTCTGGAGAGCGCGGAGGGGCTGTTGCCTTGTGGCAAAGCCTCCGGCCGGCAGGAGGCTGTTAAAATCATAAAGACAGCTCCCGCCCAAAAAGAGAAAAGAAGCTTCATCGGCCTGTGATTTTTTTTAGCTAGTTTGCCAGGCAAAGGCTTTTCATTCGCCTGAGCTGTCTCCGGGCCAGAAGGGGAGCGCTCCCGCTGTTCCATAAAATCGCCGCCTTTATAATTTTGTTATGAATCATCCGGTCAAAATCTTCATTTAGCGGTTATTTCAGCTGGCCTTTTTAGACAATAGCTCCTCCGCCAGAGCGCTATAATCCCGATCGCCAGGGGCTGTCTCTTTTTTTAATAGCAGGCCTTAACGGGCAGTCTGACAAAAAATTACAGCCCCATCAAGGGTTTCAAAACACAAGAGCCTTTTCTGCTGGCCAGCTAAGGCTCAACCCTCATATTCAGCAGTCCCCCATCTTTTCCTTTAAAAATTTCTTTAAAGAGGAAAAGGGGATTCGCTCTTGAGCCATGCTGTCCCGATCTCGAACAGTCGCTTTTTGATCATTTAAGCTTTCAAAATCCACTGTCACGCAGTAAGGCGTTCCGATTTCATCTTGCCGGCGATAGCGTTTGCCAATGCTCCCTGAGGAGTCATGCTCTATAAGCCAATTCACCCGCAGATCCTGTTGAATTTTGCGCGCTGTGTTGAGGAGCGGGTCTTTTTTAGACAGAGGCAAAACAGCTATTTGAACGGGAGCTATTTGCGGCTTGATTTTTAACAGCCTTCTAGTCTCTCCGCTCACATTTTCCTCTGTATAGGCGGAGCACAAAATAGCCAAAAACAGGCGATCACAGCCAATAGAGGCTTCAATAACATGAGGAAGATAGGATCGATTTTGCTCCGCATCAAAATACTGAAGTTTCTTGCCGGAAGCCTTTTGGTGGCGGGATAAATCAAAATCCCCCCGGTCATGCAGGCCCTCCAGCTCTTTTCGCCCCATCGGAAAATCAAACTCAATATCCTCCGCTCTTTTAGCGTAATGGGCCAGCTCGCCGGAGCTATGGGCTTTAAAATAAAGCTCCTCCTCTTTTAGCCCCAGGCTTAAAAGATGCCGCCGCCTCTCCTCTTTCCAATAGGCAAACCATTTGTCTCCTGTTTCAGGAGGAATAAAAAACTGCATCTCCATTTGCTCAAATTCCCTCATGCGGAAAATAAAATGCGAGGGGGTGATTTCGTTTCGAAAGGCCTTGCCGATTTGAGCGATTCCAAAGGGGAGCTTATATCTTAAGCTTTGCTGGACATTTAAAAAATTCACATAGATTCCCTGAGCGGTCTCCGGGCGCAGATAAATAACGGCGCTTTCCTCCTCCACAGGCCCCATAAAGCTTTTAAACATGAGATTAAAATTTCGAGGCTCTGTCAGATTAGCCGATCCGCATTTCGGACATTTGTCCAGGCCATCCTCTCGGCGAAACCTCTGTTTGCAGTCCCGGCAATCGGATAAGGGATCAGAGAAGCTTTCTAAATGGCCGGAGGCCGTCCAGACTTCCGGACGCATAAAAATACTGGAGTCTAAGCCCGCCATATCCGGCCGGCGGGTCATATTTTCCCACCAGGATTTTTTAATATTATTTTTTAACTGCGCCCCCAGCGGGCCGTAGTCCCAGCAGGAGTTAAGCCCGCCATAAATTTCACTGGAGGGAAATAAAAAGCCGCGCCCCCGGCAGAGAGATAAAATTTTAGAAAGCTGAGTTTGGCTGTTATCGCTCATGCGCGTTTAGAGCGTTTTTAGCTATAGGGCCGGGGTTTTCTGGAGATAAAAACATGAAATTTAAAGCGGTGTGTATTTGGCCTCTAAAAAGATTCCCTGCCGGAGAGGCTAATATTTTCTATAATGAGAGTCAAATCAGCTGGCTGAGGCCATGAGTCTAAAAAAGCCTTCTGCTCCCTGGGGGCTTTTCTTGTTCCAGGATTGACGAGCCGCTTAAAAAATTATAAAAGAGGCTTTGTCCGCTTATTTAAAGCTCTTATTTGCCTAACTTCAGGAAACAAGCCCCCGCGGGGCGGCGCTCCCGGGACAAAAGCGCCCGTCCTAAAAGAGCGCGAGCCTTCCATTTAAAAAAGAATGTTTGGGTCGGAGCTTTTGAAAGCGGCTCAAAAAACAGATTATTGAGCCGGTTTTTATTATTTTATTGCCGGCTGTTGTGATAAAAAATTAACATTTTCTTAAAATAAGGAGAGGGATATGCCGGGCTTATGGAGGCTGTTTGCTTTTAAAAAAATATTTTATATTTTTCTCTTAATCGGCGCCGGTTTTTTGGCTTTTGCGGATCGCTATTCTCATTTAGAGCTTTTCGCTCAAACTTTAAATTTAATTAAAATTCATTATTTTCAACCGGTAAAAATACAAACTCTTGTCCATGGGGCTGTCAAAGGGCTTCTCCGAGAGGCTGATCCTTATTCACATTTTCTTCTTCCGGAAGAGGCGGAAAAGCTCAAAGAGGCAGGTCAAGGGCGGATGTATGGGCTAGGGGCCGAGGTGGATAAAAAAGAGGGTTTTTTGACAGTTGTCGCTGTTATGAAAAACTCTCCGGCGCAAAAAGCGGGCTTGCGGCCGGGAGATAAAATTTTAAAAATTGACGACAAAGCTGTAAAAAAAATTAATGTGAGCGAGTTTCGGCTCTGGATTAAAAAATCCCGAAGAAAAAAATATAAGCTCACAGTTTTAAGATCTAACCCCCATCGACAGCTTGTTTTTTTCATTCGCCCGGCGAGCTTAAAGACTCAGTCTGTTGAATCCCATAAAATGGGAGAGGGATTGTTTTATATCCGTGTCTATTATTTTGCGGAAAAGACTTTATTTGAAATCAGCCGCTTTTTAAAAAATAAAAAAATTAAAGGCTTGCTTTTAGACTTAAGAGGCAATCCCGGAGGACAGCTTAAGCCATCCGTTCAAGTGGCTGATTTGTTTTTAAATAAAGGCCTCATTGTCCGCTATAAAATAAAAACAGAGCCTTCCCCCCAAGAGATCTCCGCGACCAGCTCCAGCTCTTTGCCTGATTTTCCGCTAGTGGTTTTGATTGATGAATATTCCGCCAGCGCCAGTGAAATTGTCGCCGGAGCTCTCAAAGATCACAAAAGAGCCACGCTTGTTGGGAGAAAAACTTTTGGAAAAGGCTCTATTCAGCATTTGTTTTCTTTAAGAGGCGGCTATGCTTTAAAATTAACCGTGGGAGAATATCAAACCCCATCCGGAGCGCTGATCCACAACAAAGGCATTGAGCCGCACATTAAAATTAAAAAACAAAAATCCCGGTCAAATATAAAAACTCCCGCCCGCGCCCCGCTCCTAAAAGATCCGGAAATTTATCAGGCTTTTCGCTTATTGAGGCAAAGCCAAACTTAACAGGCTTTCCGGGCGCCGCCTCCCCGCGTGGGCTGTCTCCCTGAAAAAGAGTATTTCCGGGCAGGGCTTTATGGGGCTGAAAAAATGAAAAGCTGTATCAAAAGGGAATGCAAAGCCGCGATAAGCCCAGAGCTTAGCGGATTTGAAAAAATGAAAAGAGCATGGCTTATAGCGCCGGCGGGCTTATGAGGCGCCAAACAGCCCTTTTCTTTTTGCTTTTGGCTGTTGTTTTGGCCGGATATTTTTTTTCGCCAAAAAAACCCGCCAAAAAAGCCTTGCGCCTATTGACTTACAGCTCCTTTGCCGGAGCGCATGGGCCGGGCCGAATTTTAAAAAAGCGCTTTGAGGCTTTTTGTGAATGTGAGGCGCAATGGCTCTTAGCGGAGGATTCCACCGCTCTTTTCCAGCGGTTTTCGCTTATCCCCGATATTGATATAATTATAGGCTGGGATCAAATCACATTACAGTCCGCTCCAGGGAATCTGTGGGAAGATTTGTCAGCCCTTAAAAAAAAAATTATAAGCCCGAAAATAAAAAACAATTTAAGCCAAGAGGCCTTATTTCAGAGTCCTTATTTTCTGCCTTTAGATTGGGCCCCTATTGGCTTCTTGCGCCGGGACAAAAACTTAAATATTAAAAGCTTAAAATCCCTGTTTAAAATAGATGGCCTGATTTCCTTTCCGGAGCCTCGATCGAGCGTTTTGGGGCTTCAGCTCTATTACTGGATTTATGAGGCTTTTGATGGAAATAAAACAGAAATTTCTAATTTTTTAAAAAAGCTAAAAGATAAAATTTATGGGCCGGCCTTTTCCTGGTCTTTAGCCTATGGATTTTTTCAAAGAGGGCAGACAGATATGAGTTTGTCTTACCTCAGCTCTTTGATTTATCATCAAAAAGAGCCGGAGGGGAAACCTTATATTTTTTCCCTCTTTGAGGAGGGCCATGCCTACCAAGTGGAGTATATTTCTGTCTCCCGAAAATCTCAAAACAAAGCTTTGGCCTTAGAGTTTGTGAAATTTCTTTTGTCAAAAGAGGCGCAAGCCAAAATACAGGACAGGCACTATATGTTTTCCGTCAACATGCCCGCTCATCAGCTCCTCAAACAAGAGGGCCTAAAGCTCATCTCTTACAGCCGGCTCAATGATTTTATCAAAGAAAGAGCGGAAATGATAAAATTATGGGAAGAAAGCTTATATTAAAGCCTCCTTCCGGGCTAAAAAACTCTTATAAAAAGAAAAACACAAATCCGGCCAAAGGCAGCAGATAAAAGGAGAAAAGATGCAGTCTTTCGCTTTGGGCTGTCTTTAAAACAACAGTCAAACTGAGCCAGCCGGCGCAAAAAGCTGTCAAAAAGGCCAGGAGCCGGGAAAGCTCCGGCGCTAAGAGCCAGCTCAAATTTTGATCGGAGGGGGTTTGAGCTAAATAAGAGGCGAAGTCCATAAAGGCGGAGCCGGCTATGGCGGGAAGGGAAATTAAAAAGCTGTAATATACAGCCCCGCGGGGCGGAAGCCCGCAAAAAAGCCCTGCAGCGATGGTCCAGCCAGCGCGGGAAAAGCCCGGAAGAATAGCTAAGGTTTGCGCCAGCCCGATTAAAAAAGCTTGCGAAAAGCTCATTTTATCTAAAGACAGGCTTTGCTCTTGAGAGGATTGCGCCCGCCCGCTCCCCCGGCGGCCCCTCTGGCGGGATCTAATAAAAAATAGAGAGAGCAAAAGCCCCCCGGTGCTTAAAAAGCCCCAAGCCGCAATATTGACTGTAAAGCTTTGCTCAACAAAGGATTTAAAGAGCCAGCCCACAAGAATAAGGGGCGCGAGAGATGTTAAAATTTTAAGCGCCATTTTTTGGCCTGTTTTTTGGCTTAAGCTCAAAATAAACGATTTTATATCTTTGAAAAACACAGCCAGAACAGAGCCAAAAGTGGCTAAATGAAGAAGCAAAACAAGGGATAAAGACAGCGGGGCGCCGCTTAACAGCTCATCCATTAAAAGGAGATGGCCTGAGCTGGATATAGGCAGAAACTCTGTGATTCCCTGCAAAAGCCCAAAAAAGGCAAAGCTCCCATCCATTAGGGAATATCCTTTTTTATTAAAAAGCTTTCATCGTTTAAAAAAAGGGGTTTTCCATTTGAGACAAAAACTTTTGTCTCTCCTTGGGCTTTTTGGCTGGTCCATTGAATGGAGCGCCAGCCGGCTTTTAAAGGGAGAGTTAGCGGCGTGTAAGATTCCATTCCCCCCACACGAAGAATAAACCACTCATTGGTATAGGCGCTGATCCAGCCATAAGCCGGCCCATGAGGCTGGAAAGAGGCCATTCCCGCCATCGCTAAAACACAAAACAAAAAAGCTTGCCGGGCCAGCTTGAGCCGCGGCCGGATTTTAGGCGGAGAGGTTTTTAAGGTGGGACAGCGCTTGGATTCAATGAAAGATAAAATATCCCTCGCCTTATAGGAAAGGGATTTTAAAACAGCCGGATCGGGAGCTTGATGAGAGGTTTTATAGGGAAAAAATCTTTTCAGCGGATCAGAGGACAAGAGAGGGCTGTCGCCGGCAAAATCCTCCGCCCGCATATCTTTTAAGGAGGACAGAGGGCCCGACGTCTTTAACAGGGCCTCAATAACGCCTAAAGAGTATAAGTCAGACAGAAAATTGGAGCGGGCCCCTTTTAGAGTCTCCGGCGCTGTAAAGGGAGGAGTTCCCTGAACATCCCGCTCATAGTTTGCCTTTCCAAAATCAATGAGCTTGATATGAGCCTTTTCATCTATCAACACATTATCCAGACTTAAATCTCCGTGACAAAGGCCCTGCCGGCTTAAATCCTCCAGCCCTTTGTAGATGGAAAATAAAATATATTGGATCTCCTCCGGCTTTAAAAAAAAATGGCTCATCACCCGCAAAAGGCTGGCCCCTTTAATATACTCTAAAACCAAAGCTTTTTTATCGCCAAAACTCTCAAAGCCAAAAAGCCGCACACAATAAGGGGAAAATGTTTGAGATAAAGATTCAAACTCCTCTTTATAAATAGGCCTTTTGTCTAAAAAAATTTTAAGCAGAACCTCCTGCTTAACCCCTGAGGATTTGTCCTCCCTCAAAGCTTTAAAAACTTGTTTTGAGCCGTCTTGTTTGAATGAAAAAAGGATTCGATATTTTATTCCTTGGGCTAAGAGGATCCTCCCGGGGGGAGGGCTGCAAAAGAGAGGCATCCCTCTTTTTGTAAAAGAAAGGCTTTTGAGCTGTCCAATAATTTTTTAATTCCGGCAGGAGAAAGTCCTTTCTCCGATAAAGCAAAAGCTTTTGCTTATCCTTCAGCCGCTCGCGGCAAAGGGGGGATAAAAAAGAGGATTGCAAAGCCTGGCCTAAAATTTCAAGGCTCAAATCCTTAGCTTTTAAATTCAGGCAGTAAGGATCAGCCGGCAAAGGCAGCTCATAACAGGCTGTGGGAGGCTTTCGCCGGGATTTTTGTTGTTTGCAGAGGATTTTCAAAAAAGCTTGGCGATCCCGCTCTTTGACATATCGCCTTAGACTTTTTGCGTCATTAGCCTTTAAAATGCGATCCAAGGGCAAAGCCTCCAGAGAAAAACTGATAAACAGCGCGGAAAAGCCAATAATTTTTATACAGATATTTGGGGAAAAAAGATTCTTGAAATCCGGCCGGATCGGCATTTTAGACTCCTAATTTTGCAGAGCGGATAAAAGGTTTAAAAGCAAAGGGCCAAGCAAAAGCAAAAAAAAGGCGGGAAACTCAAGCAGCATAAGAGGAATCAGGCTAATTAAAGGCAGTTTTTGCAAATGCCGCTCCAGCTCCTCATTAGCCGCAAAAACCAAATCCTCCTCTAAATCAATCAAAGCCTCTAAAATTGGCTCTCCCTTTAAGCCATAATTTAAAAGCTCAATAAGCCTCCTCCTGTAAAGCCTTTCAAAAGCCTTTTCATCAAAGCTTTTCCCTGTCTCCTTGGCGAAGAGCCAAAGCCCCAGCTCCTTAGCAAAGGCATCCAGCAAGTTTCTCTGGACATACACCCGAACAGCTTGAGACACAGAAACCCCATTTTCTATTTGAAGGCGAATCTCTAAAACAGCTTTTAGCGGAGGGGCTAAACAGACCATTTCATCCGCCTCCCCGCCTTAAGAATCCATATCAGGCCCACACAGAAAAAAAGAAACGACAGCAAAATGAGGTGAATGTATTGACTGCCGTAAGCTGTAACTGTCCAAACCAAAAGCCCAAAATAAAAAAGGCTTAAGAGGCCGGACTGAACTCGGATCTGCAGAAGCGCTCTCTTGGATTTTATTTGAAAGGACTGCTCCACTTTTATTTTTCTTTGAAGATGTTTGAGCCGCCTCAAAGGCTGCGGGCTTTGATGAACAATGATTAAGTCTTTTGTGAAATTCTCCACCTCTTTGTCAGAGTGGCAAAACTCATTTTGAAACTTTAAAACATCTGTTATTTTGCCCGCTATATCTCTTGTTTTTTCTGATTTCAGCGATTTGAGGGTTTTTTGCCACGCGTTGACAAAGCTTGATCCCAATTTCATTTGAGACTCCAAGGGCATTAAAAGGGAATAAAGCTGGGACAATAACTCTTTTTCCTCTTCCCGCTTTAAAAAATATAATAAAAACAACAGCAAAAAGCAGGGAATAATAAGGAAAAGAAAATAAAAGGGAGCATCCTTAAAATAAAAAAACACAAATAAAAAATAAAGCGGAAAAACGCTATCCAGCGCTTTTTTTCCGCTCTCAGTAATGAGCTTTAATAAAAGCAGCTCTTTTATAAGGCTGTGGGAAAGACCGGCAAAAAAGGCTATTTGCAAAATAAACATCCTTTTTAAAAGATATAGCAAAAAAGATTCCACAAAGGGCCGGTGGGATTAAAAACAAGCGATTTTTTTTAAAAGCAGCGGTTAAATTATAGCCGGAAGGCTTATTTGAGAGAGAAAAAGCCAGCGCTGTTTCCCGGCCATCCGCTAAACCCGCTTCCGCTCAAACTCAAAGGCGCCGGCTTTTATAAGGCAAAAAAGCTCTCGCGCCAAGCTAACAGCCTTTTTAGTGAAAAAATGATCCGCTAAAGGCTATTTTAAAATTTGAAAAGCCCGCCTTTTAAAAAGATTTTTGGAAAAGACAGAGATTCAATATTTATAATTATCTCTTAGAGCTTTTTATAATCCTCATTTGTGTTTTTTTCTAATAAGCGGAAAATAGGCCAAAGAGTTTTTTTAGATTTCCGCTTTTCTTTGTTAAACGGGCGGGACTGAGGCCCGCGGGAAGATGGGATTCTTCCGGCTTAAAGCTTAAAAACACAGGATCAATTAAGCCTTTGCGGGAAATTGAGCGGAGATAAAAATTTTTTCAAAATAAATGAAAAAAAGATTTGACGGGGTATTTTTTTAGGTTAACACTAAATATATTAAACATGAAACTGGGGAGGGTTTTCTCAAGTTTCATAAAACAACAGGAGGTTAATATGCCAGCAAAGAAGAAAAAGACCACTCGCAAGAAGGCGACCCGCAAAAAAGCCACTCGCAAGAAGGCGACTCGCAAAAAAGCCACTCGCAAGAAGGCGACCCGCAAAAAAGCCACTCGCAAGAAGGCGACCCGCAAAAAAGCCACTCGCAAGAAGGCGACTCGCAGAAGAAGGAGATAAATAAAGTCTTTTAAAATAATTTGAAAAAAATGTGACACTTTATTTATTTGATAGAAAAAAAAGGCCCCTGTGTTTCACAAGGGCCTTTTTATTTATCAAAAGGGCGCCTGCGCCGGCGAATTTAAACGGAAAAGCCTGTTTTGAGCTTAAGCTTTTTTCTTTAAAGAGGCTTTTCTCCACAGCCGGCTCATTTCCGCAATAACCTCCAGACTGATCTCTTTGGGGCAGGCCGCAGAGCAAGATCCGGTATGGGAGCAGGCCCCAAAGCCCTCTTTATCCATCTGCTCCGCCATGTTTAAAACCCGCTCCTCCTGCTCCGCCTGGCCTTGGGGGAGTTTGGCAAAATGAATCACTCGGGCCGCGGTGAACAGGCTGGCGGAGGCGTTTTTACAGCTGGCCACGCAAGCTCCACAGCCAATGCAAAGAGCTGAGGCAAAAGCCTCATCAGCTTTTTTTTTGGGAACAGGCAGGGCGTTGGCCGGCGGAGCGCTCCCTGTATTAACAGAAATATACCCCCCCGCCTCCTGCACGCGATCCAAACTGGATCGGTCCACAATCAGATCTCTTATCACGGGAAAAGCCTGGGCCCGAAAAGGCTCTATATAAATCTCCTCTCCATCTTTAAATTGCCTCATGTAAAGCTGACAGGCTGTCACAGCCTTTTGATGGCCGTGAGGCTCCCCATTGATAAGCAGGCCGCAGGCTCCGCAAATGCCCTCGCGGCAGTCATGATCAAACGCCACAGGATCTTCCCCTTTTAAAATAATATTTTGATTCATTATGTCCAGCATTTCCAAAAAAGACATATCTGAAGAAATATTTTTAACTGAAACGGTTTGAAAAAACCCTTTATCCTTGGGGTTTTTTTGCCTCCATATTTTTAATGTGAAATTCATCTTTCCCCCCTATTAAATATGTTTTAGCGAAGCCTGATTCCCCGTTATTTTCCTGTCCCTGAGCGCCCGCTCTAATGAGCCCCCTCTTAACAAACTCTCCGCCCTCCAGCCAAAGAGCTTTTTTCCGCTCTCAGTAATGAGCTTTAAATCCGCTGGGGCTATGTGAGCCAATCTTAAAGCGCCGCATCTCAGCTATATATCACAAAACTTGTTTCGCTTGAAGGCCGGGTTTTTCCGCCCGCCAAAAAAGCCTAAGCCTCAACTGAAATTTAAACTCCTTTTTAAAATTTTTATTAAACCGGCATGAAATCATTTGTAATTCCTTTGGCTGGGCTGGACTTTCTCAAAAGACAGCTTTTCCCTGCGCTCCGTCCACATCATTTTCAAATGATCCTTTGGGCGGAATTGCCAGGCGGAAACATGAGAGAAGTCTTTGTCGTTTCTCCGCGCCTCTTGATCTTTGGTCTGATGCTCCACACGAAAATGACACCCGCAGGATTCCTCCCGGGTCAAAGCGTCCAGAGCCATAAGCTCCCCCAGCTCCAAAAAGTCAGCGACTCGGCCGGCCTTTTCCAGCTCTTGATTTTTATAGCTGTCCTCGCCGGAAACCAGGGCTTCAGCCCAAAATTCCCGCCTTAAGGATCTGATGCTGTTCAAAGCCCGCTCCAGCCCCTCTTTGGAGCGAATCATTCCCACATCCTCCCAAAGCTGCTGGCCCAGTTTTTTATGAATTTGATCCACAGTTTGAGAGCCTTTTAATTTTAAAAGCTTTTGTAAAAACTCTTGCGTCTCCTCTTCCGCCTCCCGAAACGCCTCCTCTTTAAAGCTGGCGCCGGAGCTTTGCGCCAAAAAATCCCCTAAAGCGCCGGGGATAATAAAATAGCCGTCCGCCAAGCCTTGCATTAAAGCCGAAGCTCCCAGCCGGTTGGCGCCATGATCTGAAAAATTAGCCTCTCCCAAAACAAAAAGGCCGGAAATTGAGCTTTGCAAATTGTAATCCACCCAAAGCCCGCCCATAGTGTAGTGTGAGGCCGGATAAATTCTCATAGCCTGCTTGTAAGGATCCTCTCCAGTGATGCGATGATACATGCTAAAAAGGTTTCCATACTTTTCTGATATAGCCTTTTGGCCTTTGTTTTTTAGGGCCTGCTCAAAATCCAAAAATACAGCTTGTCCGGCGGCGCCATGCCCCCGGTCCACTTGAAACTTGGCTTGGCGGGAGGCCACATCTCTGGGAACAAGATTGCCAAAACTAGGGTAAATTCTCTCTAAGTAATAATCTCTCTCTGACTCGGGGATTTTGTCCGGCGGCCGATTGTCCCCCTTTTTTAAGGGGACCCAAACCCGCCCGTCATTTCTCAAAGATTCGGACATTAAAGTCAGCTTGGACTGATGAGCAGCGCTTTGGGGAATGCAGGTGGGGTGAATTTGAGTGAAAGAGGGGTTGGCGAACAAGGCCCCTTTTTTGTGGCAGCGCCAGCTGGCTGTGACATTGGAGCTCATCGCGTTGGTTGAAAGATAAAAGGCGTTTCCATATCCTCCTGTGCATAAAATCACAGCGTGAGCCTTAAAGCTTTTGATTTTTCCTGTGATGAGATCGCGTGTGACAATGCCCTGCGCGCGCCCCTCAGCGACAGCCAAGTTTAACATTTCGTGATGGGCAAAAAGCTCCACAGCGCCTTGGCGCGTTTGCCTCATTAAGGCCCCATAAGCGCCCAAGAGGAGCTGTTGGCCTGTTTGGCCTCTGGCGTAGAAAGTTCTTGAAACTTGAGCGCCGCCAAAAGATCGGTTAGCCAGCAATCCTCCATACTCTCTGGCAAAAGGGACGCCTTGAGCCACACATTGATCGATAATGTTTCCTGAAACCTGAGCCAATCGGTAAACATTGGATTCTCTGGATCGAAAATCTCCGCCTTTGATTGTGTCATAAAAAAGCCTTAAGATGGAATCCCCATCGTTTTTGTAGTTTTTGGCCGCGTTAATTCCCCCTTGAGCCGCTATGGAGTGCGCGCGCCGGGGGCTGTCATGCAAAACAAAGACTTTAACCTTATAATTCAGCTCCGCCAGGCTGGCCGCCGCAGAGGCGCCGGCCAAGCCGGCTCCCACAACAATCACATTAAATTTTTTTCTGTTGGATGGATTTACTAATTTGTAAGAAAACTTGGCCTGCTCCCACCGATCCTCTAAAGGGCCTTCCGGGATAGAGGATCTGCGCTTGTTAAAAAAGTTATCAGCCTCTGTCATTTTTAGCTCTTTTATAGCAGCCTCGCGTGGAATCTCTTTAAGATAAATCAGCGGGTTTTAAAAAAGCGCCAATATAAAATTTCAAAAATTAAACCCATATAAAAACATACCATATTGGAATGAGAAATCCAACCGTCACAGCCAAGGAAAAAATCCAAGCCAATTTTTCCACAAAGCGCAAATAAACCGGGTGGCTTAAGCCCAGTGTTTTAAAGCTGGCTGTCAGCCCCCGCAGCAAATGAATGAATAAAATCAAAAGAGCCAGGCTGTAGCCGATAACATAGAGGGGCTTTTTAAAATTTTCCACAACAAGCTGATAAATATCCCGCGCGGAATCGCCCGCCAGCGCTGTTTCGTAATGGGGGCCAAACTTAAAAGACAGCAAATGAAAAATCAAAAAAATCAAAAGCGCTCCCCCTTGAAAAATCAAGAGGCTGTGGATGGGAGAGAAGCCTTTAGCCCCTCTTGTTTCGCTTCGCCGGGGCGCCTCCCCGCGGGCTTTTTTGTTTTTTATCGCCAGCAAAAGGCTTAAAATAATATGCCCCAGAAAAAAAGCCAAAAGGCCCAGCTCAAAAACAGTGAAAAAGGGAATCTCATGCAGTTTATGGGCGTAGCTGTTATAAGCCTGCGGGCCGGAAAGAATAAGCAAATTGCCCAGCATGTGGATTAAAACAAAAAGGCAAAGGCCTAAGCCGGTCAAGCCCACAACAATTTTTTGGCCAACTGTTATTTGCAGAAAGCGGATAAAAAAGCTCATGAATCTTTAGAGGAGTATACTTAAAAATAAAAAATAACGCTATTTTTTTCTGATTTTCCAATCTTTTTAGAGGCTCTGTTGGAAATTTTATAGATAAGCTCCTGACTTCCGCATTTTGGCTTGAAAAACTCAATGAATATAAGGGCTGTGGGGATCGCGGGGGCGCTACATGCCTCTCTGAAAGTCCTGTTTAGCTGTCTATAAAAATTGAGCTGTTTGTTGGAGTTTCTTGTTGAGCGCCTCGCGCTCTCTATAGTGTTTGTGGTTTTTGAGGGAAGAGGAAACTTCTGCCCCGCCCTTTCATCCCAGGCACGACGGAGCTGCGCTTAACTCTTCCCGTATTCTCTCAAAGCTTAAAGGCCGCCCCGAGCGCTTTAAGCCCGCCCGCTTTCCGGCCATTACAGTTTTTCAAGAAATGTTTGGGCTTTGGCGTATCCTTGCTCCGCCGCCTGTTTAAACAAGAGGATAGCCTTTTTCCGATTCCCATCATTATAATTTATAACAGCTAAATCATATTGAGCTTTGACATAGCCATTGCCGGCCGCCCTCCTCAGCCATTGAATAAGCGCAGCCCCTCCCATTATCTGATCGCCTTTTATGGCTAGATTATATTGAGAGAGCGCATAATTTTGCTTTGCCGCTTTTTGCCACAAAAAAAGAGCCTGAAAAATATTTTGCTCGGCCAATGTGCCGGCATAATGCATATTAGCTTTAAGATGCAAAGCTTTGGCGTGGTTTTGATCCACAGCTTTTTTAAGCCAAGCCCCAGCCAAATCAAAATCCTCATCGCTTCCTCTGTCGCTGTAATACATGAGCCGGAACAAATGATGCGAAGCCGCGGGCTGGCCTTTTTTAGCCGCTCTCTTTAAATTGTCCATCTCTTTTTTGATGCAAAGCTCAATATCTTTGAAGCCGGAGCAGGCTGAGCCTTCCCGCCTTAAAATAAACCTCTTTAAATAATAAGGCTTAATTACAGCCAGTATATTTTCCCCTTCAGATTGAAAAGAGACGCCCACAGCTTGGCCTTTTCTGTTCAACACAGGGCTTCCGCTGATTCCGGCCAGACGGGAATGGTCAACAGGAAATATATAAGACTGATCGTCTTTATAAAAAATTTTCCCTGTTTTTTTGATCCTTTTAAAATCGCTATGGCCCAAATAGGAAGATAAAAAAAGCGCGGCGCCGTCTGAGGGCAATTCGCTTTTTACCTCTAAAAAATGAGGGGCGCTCCCCTCTATTTCGAGGAGGGCTAAATCATACAGAGCCGACAAGGCCAGAGTTTTTTTGATTTTTAAAACAGAGGAGCTTTCTTTTTGGGATAAAATAATGTCATGGGCCTCATTTGTCTCAAGCAAAGCCAGCAAAACATGAAAATTTGTGACAAAAAGCCTCTTTCCCACAAAGAACCCCGTCCCCACGGCGCTGTTGCCGCCGATTCCCCGCACGCTCCATACAGCCCTGTCCGCGCGCTCCCAGGCTGGCGGAGGCATAGAGGGATAGGCTGAAGAAAGGGGCCGGACGGATATAGAGGAGAGCGCTTTTAAAGGCGAAAAGGCCAGCCAAAGAATGAGCGGAAAAAAAATAAACAGCCTCAATGACAGCTCCTTTTTAATGCGCTGGCTTTTTCCATGCCCACAATAATGGCGGCTCTCAGACAGCTGTTTTTTAATTCACTGGCTTTAGCCGGCGCTTAAAAAAGCAAAATAACCACTTCAGGCTATGAAAAAAATAAAGTGAAATCAACACGGTTTGAAAAAAACCAGACTTTTTTATCGTCTCTTTCAGGCTTGGCGGAAAGCCCAGGTGGACTGAGCGCCAGCAGGCTTTCAAGCGTTCTTTGACTTCGGCGCGGCTGGGCGCGCAGGGCCTTAAGGCTTGTTTAAAAGATTTTTTTGGCTTACAATTAAAATTCCATGAACATTCTTGTTCCCCTTAAACAGGTTCCTGACACAGGGATGAATTTGCGCTTAGCGGGCGGATCCCTGGATGAATCCGGCATCAAGTGGGTTTTATCCCCTTATGACGAGTTTGCCATTGAAGAGTCTTTAAAATTAAAAGCTCAGCTGGGGGGCCAGCTGTTTGTTGTCACTTTAGGGCCGGCCAGAGCCAAAGAGGCTCTTTTCTCCGCTCTGGCTTTAGGGGCTGACGAGGCTTTTCATCTGGTCATAGAAAAGCCCCCCCAGGATCCCTTGGCGACCGCTCAAATTTTAAAGGAAAACATTGAGAAAATTCCCAATCTCTCTTTGGTTTTTTGCGGAAAGCTGTCCACAGACTCCAACAATTTTGCTGTGCCTCAAATGCTGGCCGGCCTTTTAAATCTCCCTTTTGTGACCAACATCAGCAAACTTCAATATAAAGAGGGGGCGCTCCATTTGATCAGAGAATGCGCCGGCGGGGCGGAAGAGGCTTTAAAAGCTAAAGCCCCTTTGATTCTCTCGGCGGACAAAGGGCTGAATAAGCCGCGCTGCCCATCGCTGGCGGGCATTATTAAAGCTAAAAAAAAGCCATTTCATACTGTGAATATCCCGCAAAGGGAGGAAAATATAAAACTGATTAAGCTCAGCCCCCCTCCGGCCAAGAAGTCTCCTTATATGATTGAGGGGACAAGCGATGAGCAGGCTCAAGAGCTGGTTAACATTTTAAAAGAGCGGGAAAAGCTGTTATGAAATTGCTGGCTGTTATAGACAGCTCAAAAGAGGGTTTAAAATCCCCGGACTTGGAGCTTTTAGGCTTTTTTCAGGAGCAGGGGCTGGATGTCACAGCTTTTGCCTTTGGAGAGCGGCCAAAAAGCTTTTCGGAAAAAGAGGCGCCGGCCGGCCTTAAGCATGTTTTTTTCCATGAGGGGCTTAAATTTTATAACCCCACCGCCCGCGCAGAGATATTGAAAGCTTATTTGCAAAAAGAGAAAGCGGACTGTGTTATAGCGACAGCGACATTTAAGACCAAAGATTACTTTCCCTATTTGGCCGCTCAATTAAAATCTCCCTTTTTAAATGAAATTGCCGGATGGGAGTTTAAGGGAGGGGCCGTTCAAGCTGTGAAGCCGCTTTGCGCCGGAAAAATTTTTGGACATTTTGAAATTCCCCTTTCCGGCCAAAGCCCTGTTTTTTTGCTGGCTCAGCCCAATCAGCTAAAAGGCTCTTGGAAAGCCGGCGGAACAGCGGAAATACTGGACTTGGCTTGGCCGGGGGAAAACCCTATAGAGCATGAGGGCTTTAAAGAGCCTGAGAAAAAAACTCAAGATCTCAGCGAGGCGGAAATCATTGTCTCCGGAGGAAGAGGAATGATGAATAAAGAGAATTTTAAGCTTTTAGAGGAGCTGGCGGAGGCTTTAGGCGGAGTTGTGGGGGCTTCCAGAGCTGTCACTGACGCCGGCTGGCAGCCCTATAGCCGGCAGGTGGGGCAAACCGGAAAAACAGTGTCCCCCAAGCTTTATATCGCTTGCGGAATCTCCGGGGCCATTCAGCATTTAGCCGGAATGCAAACCAGCCGTGTGATTGTGGCTATCAATAAAGATCCTTCCGCCCCTCTCTTTAAAAAATGCTCCTACGGTTTAGTGGGAGATCTTTTTGAGATTGTGCCAAAGCTCACTTCAGCCTTAAAAAAAACCTGAATATTATAAGTTGAGGCTTGTTTTTCAGCTCCGCCAGGCTGGCTCGGCTTCTCTTAAAAATCATCCATGCGGAGTTTGCCCATTAGAAAGTGAAAAAAGATTGAAACCCTTGGAAACAAGCCTTTTTTTAACATCTTCTCAGGAATTTAGACATACTAAGCCTGTCAAAAAAAACTAATAAAGTCAAGGATTTTGACTCGTTGTATTAGCCAAGCGAACTCAAGAAAAATCAGCCGTGCGGGGCGGCAAACATTTAGCTTTTCAGCCCTGTTTAGCCGGCTCGGCCCCCTCCCTTGAAAAAAGAATGTTTTAGGCCAGGGATAGTAATCCATCTTAATTTGACTATTCATTTAATATCCTTGACTACTCAAAGAATAGCCAAAGCTCTTGCGCTATACCTTCTTATTGGCGATAGGGGAAAAATCCCGATCTTCACATTTTAGTTTAAAAAATTCAATAAATACAGGAGTTACAGAAAGGCATGGGGGCGCTGTATGTATAATTGCAGGTATGGATGAGAGCTGGTTTGAGCCTCGAAGAATCCTTGGATTAAAAGGCTGTGTGAGATATTTTTATAGCCGTGGGGAAATAAGCCATTTAGCCCATAAACCATGTCACGGTGAAATATAAAATAATAAGCAACAGCTGATAACCAGCAAAAAAATAATACATTTGCCCCTCCGGCCTTGAATTAAAAAAAGCAATCCCCCCTAACAAGATGCCAATTAAAATCAAAAAGAATATCGCCGCGGAGAAAAAAGCCATTGCTCATTCATATCATATCTCAAATTAAACACAAGATATTCCATAAATTAACAATTTGGCTATTCAATTAAATACTCAAGCTGATAATTGGCTATTCATTTTCGGATAAGCCATAAATTTTTTGGAAAAATATCCAAAAAAAACCTGATTTTGGCTATTCAAGAGAATTTTTGACTAGCCTTGTCTTGACTTTTAATATGCAAAAGAAAAAATAGAGATCGAAAAATCTGTTTTATTTAACTTAAAGGAGTTTTTTATGACATCATGGCTCACACTTCAAGAGTATTCCAACAAACAGGGTTTAAGCATTTCCACTCTTCGCCGGAAAATCAAAGGCCGGGAGATCGAATACACTTTTAAAAATGGCCGCTACTTGTTAAAAGCTCCTGAAATAAAAGCATATTCAGCCTCCCTAAAGGAATTAGAGAGCTATTATCAAAAGCTTTTAGCTGAAAAGGAAAAAGATATAAAAAAGCTAAAAGAGGATAGAGAAGATATTATGCGGCTGGTTGATTTTTTGGAAAAAGAAAAGTCTGAGCTTTTAGGCTATTTAAAAGGCAAAGAGGAAGAGTCTGCTCTATAAAAAGCGCTGTAAGATCTGACAAAACCAATGGCAGATCCTTATCCTTTGCAAACTTGTCTGCGGGCGCCGGTGAGCTAAAGAGCAAAAAATTGTCAGCGAGGCTTTTATTCTCAGCTTATTTTAGCGATGGCCCTCTCCCTGTCCTGAGAGGCATTATAAGTTAAATTAGGGGGTTGTATTTTGAAGAAAACCGGGAGAAAACCAAAAATGCGGAAAAGAGCCTAGTATGTCTAAATTCCTGAGAAGATTTTAAAAAAAGGCTTGTTTCCAAGGGTTTCAAGCTTTTTTCACTTTCCAAAGGGCGAACTCAGCGGGCGGCCTCATGGTTTAATTCTGGCTTGGCCGGCCATAAATCGCCATTTTCGAAGGCTGTTTGATAGCTTCAAAATGCGGAAGGCTTTTCTTTTTTGGAAACAAGCTTGACAGCCCAGCTTATGCCGGCCTATGATTCACTTATTATTTCAATTAAAGGAGGCGGCTTATGAAAGCTTTGTGGATGACAGCCCTTATTTTTTTTTCCTCCGGCGCTCTTGCCGAGATGGAGGCCGATATTGAAAGAGAGAATTATGTCTCTTTCAAAGCAGGATTTTATTTTAATCCCTTCCAAGAGTGGAAGTCTGTCGGCTCCGGCGCCGGCTTAGCTTTTGGAAAATACTTTGGCCAAACATCTTTAGATATAGGCCTTTACAGCTATCCAAAACAGTCGGCCATACAATTAACAGCGGCCAGATCTGTTTTTAAACACAGCGCGTTTATTTCCACCGGCTGGGAGCTGTTTCTTGGGTTGGGAGCGCAAGCGGTTGAAACAACGCAAAAAGCCGCCTCAAAACCGGTTGCCGGCGGAACGACAGACGATTTAAAAAATCCGCCCGCCAAAAAAGAGAAGAATGGTGAATGGTGGTATGGCGGATATTATATGGCCACCGGAGCGGGGCTGGGGGTTTATCATGACATAATTGACCTGAATAGGAAATGGATAGTGTCTTTAAGAACAGGCGCATATTATTCCAGCGCTTTTAAAGGCGGTTATTTCGAAAACTGGAAAGAAAAATTATTGCATTATGTGGGCCTGGATATCAAATATCGTTTTTGATGGGGCGAGGCTCGCAGTTTTATTGATTTGAAAATTTTTGAAAGCCAATATAAAGCTTGGCAAAAAAGAAACCTCCAAGCTTGAGTCGCTTATTTCCGCAAAGGCGATTTTCATCCGTCTGCCGGCTTAAGCTAAGAAGATATAAGCTTATGAAAAATCTTAGTTTTAACTTCTGCCGGCTCAAGCTAAAGGGGTATAAAGTTATGAAACACCTCAGTTTTGGCTTCCGCCGGCCTTTTAAATCATGTGGTTTTTAACCGTATAATTCCGGAGTCAAACCGGCCCGAGGGTTTTTTTTGGATAATGTTTTTATTAAAAGCCTGCCCTTGTTTGAGGGAAAGGATGTCTGCCTGCGGGGCTGGGTCTGCCAATTTCGCTCCAGCGGGAAAATCTCTTTTTTGGCCTTAAGGGACGGAACAGGGGAATGCCAATGCGTTTTTTCTGAAACAGCCAGCGAGCCGGAAAGCTTGAGGCTTTTCTCTCAAGTGAGTCTGGAAAGCTCGGTTCAAATTTGGGGCCAAGTCAAAAAGTGGAAAGACAGCTTTGAGCTTATAGCCCGCAAAATGGCCATTCTCTCTCCCAGTGAAAATTACCCTATAGCGAAAAAATCTCATGGCGTGGATTTTCTTTTAAAATATCGGCATCTCTGGCTGAGGTCTAAAAAGCAAAGAGCTATTCTTTCTATCCGAAATGAAATTATAAAGAGCATTCACAGTTTTTTCCAAAAAGAGGGCTTTATTCAGCTGTCCGCCCCGATCTTAATGCCCACAGCCAGCGAGGGGGCCTCCTCTTTGTTTCCTGTGGATTTTTTTGGGGAAGATCAAATTTTTTTAAGCCAAAGCGGTCAGCTTCATATGGAGGCCGGCGCGGCGGCTTTTGGAAAGGTGTATTGTTTTGGCCCCGCTTTTCGGGCGGAAAAATCCAGCACCCGCAAACATCTTTTGGAGTTTTGGATGGTTGAGCCGGAGATGGCCTTTTGCTCTTATCAAGAGGCTATGGCCTTGGCGGAAAATCTGGTGGAGCATGTAATTCAAAATGTCATTCAAGCCGGCCCAGCCTCTTTTCACATTTTAGGACGGGACATTTCCGTTTTGGAAAAAATAAAAGCTCCCTTTCCCCGATTAAGCTATAAAGAGGCTGAGGGGATTTTGAGGAAAAAAAATCCGGATTTTCGCCCGGGAAAAGATTTGGGAGGGACAGATGAAAGCCTTTTAAGCGAGGAGTTTGATCAGCCGGTTTTTATTCATCACTATCCCAAAAATATAAAAGCTTTTTATATGAAGGAGGATCCGGAGGATTCCAGCCTCTCCTTAAGCTTTGATCTTTTAGCCGCTGAGGGCTATGGGGAGCTGATTGGCGGAAGCCAAAGGGAGGATGATGAGGATATTTTAATAAAAAATATAAAATCTCATGGCTTGGAGGAAAAACATTTTAAGTGGTATTTGGACTTGAGGCGCTATGGCAGTTTTCCCCACTCCGGTTTTGGCTTGGGGCTGGAGAGAATGGTCAGCTGGCTTTGCGCCTTAGATCATGTGAGGGAGGCCATTCCCTTTCCACGCCTTTATGGCCGCTCTTTTTTTGAAAAAGGATAAAATTTTAAACGGCGCGCTTACTTCCAGCCTTGTTTAAGCGGAGGGGAAAGCCCGCGCTTTTTAAGGCCCAGCGCCACCGCCCGCAAACAGGCTGCAGAATTTCATCTAAAACAATGACAGGATTTTTTGGGCGCCCCCCTCAAACAAGCCTCAGCCTTCCACCAGTGGGAGCGCCGGCTTTCCCTCTGAAAAAGCTCCCGGCTTTGGCGCTTAATGTGTTTGAGGAAATCTAAAAATCACTAAAGACAAGGGTTTCAGGAAACATTGCCTTAAAATTAGGCAAGATTGTAGTGTAATACTTTAAAAAAAACGGGTTTTTAATGCGGTTTTTTCCTCAGAAGATATTTGCAGCAATTTCGGTGAGCTTAATCGCCTGAAGGGGAGAAATGTTTTTTAGGGAAAAAATCCCGGCTCAGCTTATAAATTTTCGGCCCAGCCAAATAGATCCTTCAAACAGAAGGTAAAGCGGAGCCATCATAAACAGCATGCTGAATATATCCGGCGGAGTGATCAGGGCTGACAAAAAAGCGATCAAAACCGCCGCATAAGGGCGCCCCCCAGCCAGCCCCTCCGGCGTGACAATATTTAATTTTAAAAGAGCGACTAAAAACAGAGGCATTTCAAACACAAGGCCAAAGACAAAAGCTGTTTTCAGGAAAAAGGATAAGTAGGGCTTTAAGGAGATGTAAGCTGTTTCAGTTTCTCCGGAGCTGAGCAAAAAACGGAAAGAGAGAGGATAAACCACAAAATAAACAAATAAAATTCCAGAGATAAAAAGCAGTGTGCCGGCGCCAACAAAAAGAAGAGACCGCTTTTTTTCTTGGCTGTAAAGAGCGGGGGAAATAAATCTCCAGATTTGATAGAGCCAAAAAGGGCTGGATAAAATGACGCCGGAAAACAAACTGACACGGAGATGAGAGAAAAATCTTTCAAATGGCGAAATAAAAATGAGCTTTCCGGATGTGGCGGATAAATAAGGGCGTATAGGCTGGCTGATAAGGGATAAAATTTCCTCGCTAAAAAAATAGCTGCCGGCAAATCCTCCCGCAATAAATAAAATAATTTTTATAATGCGGCCTCTTAACTCTTCCAGATGCTCTGTCCAGCTGAGGGATTTTAATTCCATAAGCTAAGCCCGCGATAGGATTGAAAAATGGATGAAAAAGATCATATTTTCCCCCTCTGGAGTGAATGTTAGGCTATAAAGCCAAGAAAGTCCAGCCCGCCTTTTTTTAAAGCCCGGCGCTGCAGTTAAAAAATGTATGAAATGGCTATTTCTCCCGCTTGCGGGATCATATCCATTATGAGCCAAGTATGAGCGGCAAGCATGAGCCAAGATGTAAAAATAGCTTAAAACCACAAGCGGAGCGCCTATTTATGCTCTTTTCATGGCTCCTCCTTATGTCAACCCATTTTATGATTCACACCTTAAAAAGAGTCCACTTTTTTCCCTCACCTCATCCCTCGGCGGATGGCCGCAGCTTGTTTGAGAACAGGCCCGCCGCGCCTTAAAAAGCGCGGGTTTTCCTTCTGAAACAGAGCGCTTCAGTTTATGAATATGGCCTAGCTTATTCAAAAAAGCTGTTGGATAATTTGGCTTTGAATTTTTTAGGCTCTGCCGCCTGCAAAGATGAACAAGCCATTCATTGGCGCGGTTTTTAAAACAGCCAATATATAGACAGCGGCCGGCTGTTAGGCGCGGTTTTTAGAGATTTTTTTAGGCTGAGATTTGCTTTCAGAGTTTTTGTTTTTTGAGCAATCTCCCGCGGGAGAGTCTTCCGCCCCCCGGCTTTCATTTTCCGGTTGGCCTTTTTTATCCTTGGGAGCGGACTCCAAATTAAAATCCGCCCATTCTTTTTTTAAGGCGCTTTTTATAGGCTCTATGTCCTTATCCGCAAGATTTGTGATTTCCCTCAGCCGCTTTTCGGCTGAGGTTTGTGTGTCATCAAAGGATGATTTGACATCCGTAAAGGCTTGTCTCAGCTCGTTGAGGAGTTTGATAAAATTTTTTGCGGCCACGGGAAATTGCTCCGGCCCAAAAACCAAAAAAGCGATTAAAGCCAATATAAGAATCTCCACAAAGCCTAAACCAAACATTTAAGCCAGTTTAAATAAAAAAGAGAGCTTATAAAAGATTTTTCATGGATTTTTAAGGCCAGCGGCCCCGCCGGCCCCTTTTCTTCCGTCCGGCGCTATAGGAAAAACTATCGTTTTTGGCGCTAAAAAAAGCCAAGGGAGGGCTCCAAATCATTAAGAATTGCTCAAAAAAGGAGATTTTGCCCATCCGGCCAAAAAAGGCCAATGAGGGGCCGGCCAATAGCCTCCGCCCCCGGCAAATTCTATTTTCCGCCGGAAACTGTCTCATGCCAGGGCCTTTAACTTTAAAAAATTTTCATTTCTTTGGGATCATTGGTAAAATGCGGTTATGAAGTTTCGCTCTTATGGCTACAGCTTAATAGAGCTGTTGGTGACAGTGGGGATATTGGGGGCTTTATCGGCTATAGCTATCCCCGCGTATCAGAAATACAAAGAGGCCCCCATTAAAACAGCCATGAAAACAGAGGCCTCTGAATTAAGCAAATTCCTGCATTACGCCCAGTCTGTGGATGGCGGCTACCATCATAATATTTTTTCTATGGGGTATAAGCCTAATAAAAATTTAGTGGCTGATGCGGGATTTGAGAGCGCCAGAGGCTCAGCGCCAAACTGCTTGAAATTTCCCAGAGCGGCGACAGGGGATTTTACCCCCTTTCTCACTATAAAAAAACAATCCTATGACAGCTCAAAAATACACTCCGCCACACGGGCCAGGCATATATGCGATGGCGGCCACTGCACAGTGACGGACACAGCGAAATTTTCCTCAGCCCTCCCCGCGCAAACTTTTTCCAGCGGGCATGCCGGCTGTAAAACGGCGTTTAGCGGCAAAAGCTTTCAATGCGACTGTGACACTTTCAGAATTTACTCCAGAGCGTTTATTCGCTCCGGCGTGGAGGCCATAACTTTGGCCAATGAGGATGGCGTGTTTGCTTACAGCGACACATCTAATCATATCGATCTTTACTGACTTTAATCTAAAAGGGAGACTGCCGGCGGGAGAGCTTAGCCCCATCGGTATTTATGGCGGACAATCACTAAAAGGGAGATTGCCGGCGGAAGAGTTTAGCCTCACAGTTTTTATTCGCAAAATTTGTGAACTGAGCTATGCGGCGACACCGGCGGCGTTAGCGGAAAGATCATCAGCGCTTTTTTAAGGCAAACATCTCTGTTCTTGGGGCCGCGGCGGATTGTTTAAGAGCGGGCGCTGGCCGGAGCAGAGGATTCTTTGTCTGCTGGGCCACAGCAGATTGAGCGGTTAAAATCAATTCCGCGCAAACAAACATCACGGCCCTTAGAGCCACAGCCCCTAAAAAGGGCGCTTGAGATCCTTTTAAAACAGCATCTCCGCCCTTTAGAGCCGGCTGCAGCCGGCTAAAGGCGGGAGTCTCCCCCGCCGCAGGCTGTGAAGGAGGCCAGCCCCGCTTAAAAATTTTATCCAGCTCCGGCCTTATTTTTAAGCTGGACTGGCTCTTTTAGCCTAAATCCCATTATGATCTTCAATTTTCCATAAAGACAGATTTAGCCTCGTGAATAAGTCAAGAAAATTAGCTCAGTTTATATTTTTAGGAATTTTTCAAACTCCAACCGAGAAAAAAGCGAAAAAACCGCGCTTTTCAAAATAAATGCCCAGCCTATGGCCTCTAAAATCGCTTGAAAAATATAAATTTATTTGATAAATTAAGGGCATGATACAGGTTTCATCTTCCGCCGCCGAGCACATTGGCTATCTTAAGGATAAGGAAAGCGTCCCCCAGGATAAAGCGCTGAGAATTTCCATCAAGGAGGGGGGGTGCTCCGGTTTTTCCTATAAGCTGGATTTTGATGAGAAACAGGCTGTGGGGGATAAATTTTTTAAATCCAATGGCGTCCCATTGGTCATTGAGGGAAAAAGCCTGCTTTACATTATGGGCATGACCTTGGATTATGAGGGCGGACTCAATGGAAGAGGCTTTATATTTTCCAATCCCAACGCTAAAGAGACCTGCGGATGCGGGACTTCTTTTGGCGTTTAGAGCGCCGGGGCCTCAATGCGCCGGCCAAAAAAACATCCTTTTAAATTTTGCGAAAAAACCGCTATAAATCCTTAGAAAAACAGGATGGTTTCACTGGCGAACTCAAAATAAAACTTGATCCCGCTTTTTTTAGATGTTTAGTGAATAAGCGCATTATGCTTTAAAATATTTATCAAAAGCTCTTTTTCGTCATAATGATAGCCGGGAGCCAGCGTGATTTTTTGGAGAGCTTTTTCTTTAGCTTTCAGGCTGGCGGAAATAAAATTTTTTCCCTCTCCAACAACTTTAATCTGTTTATTGAGAGGATCTAAAATAAAAGTCACGCTGTAGAGATTTTTTTTACAGTCCATCAATATTCCCACCGGCTGAGTCAAGTCGCAGGCTTTTTGATAGACAAAAGCTCTGTCCCCCGGAGCCGGCTCAAAATGTCTCTCTCGTGTTTTAAGGCGCTTGCTCATACTTTACAAAATGAGGTTAAAACTGAAAAAGTCAATGCCTAAAACCGATTCAGCTTGGGTTTTTTCAAGCCGTTAAATATATCTTTTAAAACCCGCTAAAAAAAGATATAAAAAAACTTTAAAAAATCAATATGCCCACACGCATTGTTAAAAAATTTGGAGGAAGCTCAGTCGGCTCTATAGAAAAGATAGAGGCTATAGCCCAGCGTCTCCTCCGCGGCTGTCAAAAAGGGGAGCGGGCTTTAGCTGTGGTTTCCGCTATGTCTGGACAAACAGACTCTTTAATAAAAATGGCTGATAAAATTTATCCCGGAGCGCGGGGGGAGGCTTATGATATGCTTCTCTCCTCCGGCGAGCAAGTCAGTGTGGCTTTGCTGAGTTTGGCTCTGGAAAAGCGGGGGGTTAAAAACACCCCTCTTTTAGGCCATCAGGCGGGCATAAAGACTGATTCTTTGTTTTCTAAAGCCTGTATTCAATCCATAAAACCTGCTAAAATAGAGAAAATTTTAGATCAAGGCTCTATGCCGCTGGTCGCCGGCTTTCAGGGAATAACCAAGCGCAATCAAATCACAACTCTGGGAAGGGGCGGGAGCGATTTGACGGCTGTCGCCCTCTGCGCCGCCTTAAAAATTGATGTCTGTGAGATTTATACAGATGTGTCTGGGATTTTTACCGCCGATCCAAAATTAGTTCCCCAGGCCAGAAAGCAAAAAGAGCTGGGGTTTTCTGAAATGCTGGAAATGTCTTATCTTGGCTCTAAAGCTTTGCAATTTCGCTCTGTGGAAATGGCGTCAAAGTATGGTATAAAAATTCATGTTCGCCACGCTTTTGAAGAGGGGGCCGGCACATGGATCACAGATAAAAAGGAGGCTGATATGGAAGGCTCATTGGTTTCGGCCATCACTCACGATTTAACCGCTCAAGTCATCAAGCTTAAAAGCCTGCCCTCAGGGGCTGGTTTTCTCTCTGATCTGTTTGTTGAGTTGGGGAAAAAGGCCGTTTTTGTGGATATTATCTCCCATAGCGGCATTTCCGGCCAATCCCGCCTGGCTTTTTCAATTCCTAAAACTGATTTAAAAGCCTGCTTGGGGGCCCTCCGTCGCTTTGTGGGGGAAAAGGATATTTCTGTTATTGATCATGTGGCTAAGCTGTCTGTTGTTGGCGTGGGCATGGCCAGCCATTCCGGTGTGGCGGGGCGGTTTTTTTCAGCGCTTAAAAAAACAAAAGCGAAACTGTATCTTGTGACCACCTCTGAAATTAAAATCAGCGCCATTATTGATGAGAAAGATTTAGAGAAGACAGCCAAAGCTCTGCATGAGGAGTTTGGCCTGTCTAAGTGACAGAGGCCGCCTTGTTTCTTTATAAAAATGACGAGCTGATTTTAGAGCAGGGCGGCGCTTTAGTCCCTGTCCATGAAATTGCGAAGGGCCGGGACGGCCCTTTTTATCTTTATGACATTCAGGGCTTGAGGGAATGGGTGAGATTTTTTTTTCAAGCCACAGGGCGCCGGCTCAAAGTGTTTTTTGCCATGAAAGCCAACAGCAACAGAGAGATTTTAAAGGCTTTTTTAGAGGAGGGCTGTGGGGTGGATGTGGTCTCTGGCGGGGAAGCCTGTCTGGCCCGGCAAACGGGGTTTAGCCCAAAAAAGATTTGTTTTTCAGGTGTTGGAAAAAGCGCTTTGGATTTAAAAGAGGCTGTTGAGCAAGAGTTTTTTCAGATCAATGTGGAGAGCTTAGAGGAGCTGAGGAGACTGGCCGGGATTTGTGAGAAAAAAGCCAAGCCCTGCCGAATAGGCTTAAGAATCAACCCCAATGTGGATTTTTCCGCCCATCCTTATATTAAAACAGGCTTGCGGGGGCATAAATTTGGCTTTGAGGAAGAGGAGCTGCCGCCTCTTTTAAAATTTATCCGCTCCCATAAGCTCATCCATCTTCAGGGTTTAAGCATGCACTTAGGCTCTCAAATTTTTGATTTGGATCCTCTGTTTCAAGCTATAAAGCGCTTGAGAGCGCTTTTTGAGAAATTGCAAAAAGAGGGCTGGCCTTTAAAAACTTTGGATATTGGGGGCGGGCTGGCTGTGAATTATCAAAAAGCTGATTTTGAGGGGGAAAAAGAGCTGGTTTGGCAATTTGGCCAAGGATTAAAGGCTCTTTTGGGCGATTTTCATGGCGAGGCGCTGGCGGAGCCCGGCCGCCTGCTCACCGCGCGCTTTGGCGTTTTATGCGCTCAGGTGGAATATATAAAAAAAAGCCCGGCAAAACAGTTTGCCATTTTAAACAGCGGAATGAATCATTTTTTAAGGCCCGCTCTTTATGGGGCAAAACATAGAGCGCTTCCCCTAAAAAAATCAAAGGGGCCTCAGCAAATCTATGATATTGTGGGGCCGATTTGCGAAACGGGGGACACAATAGCTAAAAACCGCCTGTTGCCTCCATTAAAATCAGGGGACTGGCTGGCTATAGCCGATGCGGGCGCTTATGGATTTGTGATGGCCAATCAGTATAATTTACAGCCGGCTGTTCAGGAGGTTTGCTTTTATCAAGGGCGGGAGATGGAGCCACAGCCAAAAAAGGCGGCAGGCCAAAAAAAGGGCTCAAACTAATCTCCTCCCGCCGCCGGCGGGCGCTGTGGGCTTTAAAAGCTTTTTAACCGAGGCGCCCTGTCCCTTCCAGCCGGAGCGCCTTTAGCGAAATAACTTAAACTTAGAGATTTCCATTGTTTATCCTGAATTTATAAGCATTCGTGGCCTGAAAAAAGGCCATTTCTTAAAAAACAGCTGTTCCTAAAAGACACGGCTGGCGGATTTAAGGGCCTTATAGCGCACGGATTTAAAAATCGCCCGGCCCCGCAAAGGCGCAAAAAATCAGAAAAAATCGCCAGAAAATCAATGATATTGTAAAATTTTCACAGTGTAATTTTTTCCCTTGATTTTTTTTTGCAAAGCATATAAAAGATCACAAGCTCAACAAAACTAAAAACAAGGAGAAGAATTATGAAAACTCAAATTTTAACCGCTTTTTGCGTTTTTTTGGCTGTCCCGCTTCTATCTTCAGCCACCAAAGGCGGAACCGTGCTAATGCGAGTAAAGCCAGCCCCCCCGGTTTTGCCGGGACCGGCTTTTAAACAAAAAGTCCCTCTTCGGCATCAGGAAATTGGACAAGGCTGTGATTCCGCATGTGTTCAAGCGGCTGCAGGCACAGTCAACCGGCCCACTTTAAGGGCGCTCAACAGTTTGCGCCTGAACGCTTTAGGCCAGCAGAGCCAAAATGTTATTGGCCAAATTGTCGCGAGAGCCCCAGATGTGGCGGTGGCTGTTCAAAATCGGGGAATGTCTCTAAAAAAAGCTCAACTGGTCTCCAGCGCTTTAGCGGGAGCGGCTATACGATCAGCCGGCTGGAATGACCCCGTTGCCCAAGGCAAGATTGTTTCGCTGGCGGAAGCCCTTAGAAAAGGCGAGGCGGATCCTAACAGCAAACAAATCCAAGATATGGAAAAACATTGCGCTTACGCGGCGCCAACAACCCTCCGCTGAATTTAAACCTTAAAAAGCCCAGCCGGTTGTGCTCCAGACAGCCGGCAAAGCCGAGGCATGGATTGCGCTTTCTTTATAAAACTGGCTTTTTTAACAGCAGGGCTATAAAAGAGAGGCTTAAAAAAAGCCTCTCTTTTTTTTAAAGCTCTGCCGGCTCAGCTGTTGTCAGTGTCTTTTAAATAGGCGGGCAGGCCAGCCTAAAGCTTGTTTCCGCCCTATTTTTTAATCGCAAAAATTAAGATATTTCAGTAAAGTGAGGGAATTATGTATTTGATTACCAGTTTGCTGATATTGCTGGCCGCCTCCCGGGTTTTAAGCCGCCTATTTGAATCCATGGGCTATTTTGCCATCATCGGGGAGATCTTAGCGGGATTTCTCTTAGGGCCGGCTGTTTTTAATCTTATAGATCCGGAAATTGATGGCTTAAACGGGATTGTTGAGCTGGGCATTTTTCTTTTGATTTTTTCCGCCGGTTTGGAGGTTGATTTTAAGGATTTTATCTCCTCTCTAAAGAGCAAAGCCTTGATTTGCGGCCTCATAGGCTTTATCGGCTCTTTTAGCGCCGGCTTAATTTTTGGCTCTTTTTTTCAGCTGGACTTTTTTGGCTCTATTGTCATTGGCCTTTGTTTTTCCATCACCGCTATCCCGGTGGCTGTAAAATTTCTCCGAAATGTCCAGTTGATTGGAACTCCCGCCGGCCATACTGTTTTGGGAACAGCTATAATTATTGAAATTCTAGCTCTTTTAGTTTTAGGGATTTCCTCCGGGGCGAATAATGATTCTAGCCTGCTGGAGTATATTCAGCTGGTTTTTATAAAAGGAGCGGGCATGTTCTTGTTTTTCCTGCTCATTATGACAGCCAATAAAATTCTCCGCTCGGAGCTGCATCATATCCACAGAACACAGAAATTTTTTAATCGATTGATTCAAGCTTTAGGGGAAGAGGCTGTTTTTGGCGTGGGAGTTTTGTTTGTCCTGATTTTTAGCACAGTTTCAGAGGCGCTGGGCTTTCACTTCATTATCGGAGCTTTCTTTGGCGGGCTTCTTTTAAATAAGGACATTACGGGGACACATTTTTTTGATTCCCTTTCCCTAACTCTTCGATCCATCACCAGTCATTTTTTAACGCCTATCTTTTTCGCTTATTTAGGCTTGATTATAAAAGTGGAGGCTTTTGAGGACGGCTTTTTTGTCTGCGCTTTGCTGGGAGCGGGCTATGGCGTAAAAATTTTAAGCTCATGGATTGGAGCAAAATGCTCCGGCTTTTCTAAAAGCGAGGCTCTGCAAATGGGCCTGATACTTAACTCCAGAGGAACTTTTGATTTGATCGTGGCCAATTTAAGTTTGGCAAAAGGCTATATTGATTCAAAAATTTTTTCCATTTTGATTTTATTTGGGGTCTTTTCTGTCGCGTTTAACCCTGTGGTCTATAGGCGCTTTTTTAACGCGAAAGAGGAAAAAAACAGAAAATAAGGCTTTTTAAAATGGCCGCTTAGCTGGCCCGGACAAAGGCTCTGTTTTTTAAACTATGGACTATAACTTTTTTTGTCAAGCTGTCCGTTAAGACATGCTATGCAAAAAACTCTATATAAACAGCCTTTTATAGCGTTTTTTCCGCTGAATTAATATCTAAAAGAGCCAACTCAAGAATAAGGCTTTTTTTAAACTTGCGCGGTTAAGGGCCTTCACTCTGTGCCGTCTTTTTCATGTGTGATAATTTTTTGCTGATCGATGGACCACACATCATCGCTCTTGATTTTTCCGATAGCCAGAGCGCGAAAACAACTCGCTGTGGCCCCGCTCTTTCCCGCCCCGCATCCCTCTGCGGCAGTGTAGCCTTTTAAATGAAGACCGCCTGAAACGCGGCAATTTGGCGCGCTGACATGTTTTTCCGGGCTTTTCGGATCAAAGTAAGCGTCATAAGGAGATCCCACAGCGGAGGCGGCTTGAGTCAGACAGTTGCCCCCGCAGATCTGATGAAAATTTGCGCATTCTTTCACATCTAAGCTCTTGATCATGTGAGATGGGTAGTCCCCTAAAGAGCCATCGGTTTTGCTCAAAACTGCTGATTTTCCAAATCCCGCATCATAGTAATAAGAGCCGGAGGGAACAGCCCCTATAACCATAAGATTTTCATGGTAAGCGCCCCAGACGCTCCTAAAATTATTTTCAGCTGTATAGATGTAAGACAGAGAGTGCTTAGCCTCCGCGCTGCGGGCCTTGCCGGTTTGTGTCTGATAGGATCTGATCCCTAAGACAGTCAAAGTTCCCACAACTCCCACAGTGGTTAAAAGCTCAATTAAAGTAAATCCTTGTTTTAAAAGGCGCTTTAAAAGAGCTTTTTCCGGAAAAATTTTCATAGTGGTAAGTTAATTTGGCATATTTTCCACAATTTTCTATCAACTCCGATCAAATAGTGGATCGTCCTCGAAAAATGGACAGTTCACTTGGAATAACCCTGTTCATAGCTCCAGCAGTCTTTGATTTTAGCGCGCTATCGATGAATTGTCAAAAATTGCCGGGATAATGCTGTGGCTGAGAAGCTTTTTTAAAGCTTTGCGGGCGGAATTGATAAACAGAATCAATTTAAAAAGGCTTGTTTTAGAAGAGATCAAAGCTGATTGATCTTTTAAAGAAAGTGGAATCTTTTATCATTCCAGACAAGATAAAAAAACAAGAGCTTGTTATTGTGTTCCCAGAGCTTTGTCTAAAGAGGCTCAGCAGATTTATACAGCTTTTAATAAAAAATATCCCACGAAGCCTTATCAGTTAAGTTAGGGCTTTATTATTTTAAAGACAGCTTGGAGGAAACCAAAAATGCGGAAAAAGAGCCTAGTCTGTCTAAATTCCTGAGAAGATTTTAAAAAAAGGCTTGTTTCTAGGGTTTCAAGCTTTTTTCACTTTCCAAAAGGCGAACTCAGGAATAACACAGGCTCATGACAACTTAAGGGGCGCGCTCCAGGGTCTATTTCTAATGATTTTTAATAATAACACATATAAATTATCTTGTCTATGATTCAATCGAAACTCACATTCTTTGAGGTGAGGATAAAAAGCTCTCTTGTTCATTTCCCTGCGCTTAGGATAAACTGATTTTAGCGATGCCTCAAATTTTAGCTCTATTGAGTGTAATTTTTTTTGCCGGCTTAACTGTCTTTTTTCCGCATTCCAAATGGAAAGAGCGAAAAAAATCCCCCCTTTATTTTGCGCCTCCGGAGCTTATTGAGCGCTTTTCCTTTGGCTTTTCTGAGCTGTATGCTGATATTTTATGGATGAGGCTCATTCAGGATATTGATTTTTGCGGCTCCAAGAAAGGCCGGCCCGTATATGACGGAAAGATCAAATATCAATGCGAAAAAGGCTGGTCTTTTAAGATGACAGACGCTATTACGGAGCTGGCTCCCAGATTTTTAAGGCCTTATGAAATTTCCGGCTCTATAATGAGCGTCATTATGGGAGATAAAAGGGGAGCTAAAAAAATCTATGACAAAGCGGTTAAAAATTTTCCCGGAAATTGGAAGATTCATTTTAGCGCCGCTTATCATTATCTGGTGGAGCTAAAAGAGGAGGAGACAGCCGCCCGGCTGTTAATAAAGGCAGCCGACTTAGGCGGGCCTCACTGGCTTTACGCTTTGGCGGCTAAAACTTATGGAGAAATGGGAAAGCTCTTGCTGTCCAGAGAAATTCTTATATTAGCTATAAAAAAAGACATTCAGGGAGACTATAAAAAAGCTTTGTCCGCCCGACTCAAAAAAGTGGAGGAGCGGATCCAGAGCTTACAGACTCCCTTTTAGCCAAAAGCTTAACTGAGGCTTTGCCGGCTGGGAGAGGCTTGACAAGTTAAAGGGGCGCTCTATAGAAAATCCGAGTTTACAGATGTTATTCTCATGCAAAACCATCAATTCCCATTCCGCTCCGATAAAAGGGAAGATAAAAAGCTGAGACGCGCTATAGGCTGGCTGAAAGGCTGAAAAGGCCAAGCCGGCCAAAGGGGCCCAGCGCCTTATGGCCAAAGGAATTTTTAAGGGGTAATAGGATTGATTGAGCGCTTTCAGAATTTTCAGCTCCAACACAAATAAGTCTTGAATGCTCCGCTTTAAATCGCCGGCGGCCGCGGAGGAGTCTTTTTTAATGGCGGGAGAGGGCTGGATCGGTTTCCGGCTCCATAATCTTTTTTTTCCCGCGCTGTTTAAAGCCACAAACCACTCTTTTCCAAACTCTTGAGTCCAGCCGACGTATATTTCCCCGTTAAGGATGGGGTTATAAGATTTCGGCTTTGTCTCCAGGCTCATTATGCTGTAAGACAGCTCTAAATCTTTTTTGTCATAAAAGGAGTAAGCGTAAGGGTATTTTCTGCTAAAACTGTATTTTAGCCCCCCCTCATGCCGAATATAATTTCTCCAGCCGGCGGGCTTATAAGATAAAAACGGAAAAAAATGATCTTGATCGATTAATTGAATTTGCCCCCACCGCAGGCTGTTTGTCCATGACAGATCCCAGCGGGGCCTTATTGCCAGAGGATAGGCCAGAGATAAATCAAAAGCCCGGTTTATCAAAATAGCCGGCTGTAATTGATCCGCCAGGGAGCTTAAGAGATCAAAATTATTATCTGTTTTTAAAATTTTTATATCTTTAAAAGCTTGAGCGCCAAAATTAGCCCTATCTGTAATATAAGTTTTATCTCCAATCAACGCTGTTTTTAAAATCGGCCGGTATTTTTGATAGGCATAAGACAGCTCAAAAGATTTTTGTTTTTTAGAGGAGAGATAAAAAAAGCTCAGCTTGTTAAATTGAAGAGGATCTAAAAATTTAAAGGAGGTTTTCCAAACCGGCCTCCAGCCGTCAAATTTTAAAAAAGACACTTCCTGCAAAGATAGATTTTTTAAAGGAGAATAAAACTGATGAGAGTCAAACTGCTCCGCCGGGAGGGAGGGAGGGATTAGGGATTTGCTGGTTTTAAAGCCGGGAGAAAGCGGATCTTGCGCTCCGGCTGGGCGCTTTTTGGCGGATGGGGGGCTTTGGGGGCCGGATAACGCGTCTTTCTCAGCCTCAGCAAAAGGCAAATTTTGAGCTTTTAAATTTAAAGCCTGCTCTTTTAATCCGCTAGCCGGCTCCGCGCCGTGTTGCTCTTTTTCCGGCCCGCCATCAAAAGCGCTCTCTTTTTTAAAAGAGTAAGTGTAAAGAGCGGGCTGTTCCGGAATAAGCCGTGTCTGAATAATCTTGTATTCATAGCGCGTGGGGGCGATTTCAGAAACCAAAAACTCATTTCCCTGAATTTTTCTGGCTTGGCTGATGGTGTCGGACTCGCTGAGGCGGAAAACGCCTCCCGGCTCTTTATAGACAAACAAACTGGATCCGCGCGGTGTCGCTCCTATAAAATAAACGCCCTCTTGATCCGCCTCCACCGGATAAGCGTAATAAGAGGGAAAGCCAATGAGGGGCTTTTTATCTCTATAAAGAGTCCTTATATTTTTATTTTGCTTAAAATAATAAATACGGCCCTTGTGATCCATAATGGCGGAAGAGTGAGCGGCGCCGTAAAAAGCTTTGTTCAGCAAAAGAGAGTTTTGAATGTGGCTTTGCTTTGTGTCCAAAGCGATAAATTGATCTTTATAAAAATCCATAACATGCAGGGAATTGTATTTCTGAAGAGGCTTAAATTTTTCTCCAAAAAGAGAATGCTCAATGGAGGAGCTTCCTGTTCGCCCGGCCGCGGCGGAATAATGCCGCCCTTTTCTGTGAAAAATTTTTCCCAAAGGAAGATCAGCTCTTTTTTTCTGAATGGCTTTTGTTTTTTTATCGAAAAGAATCAGCTGGGGCGGGGCTTTCATGTCAGAGATGAGAAAATAAATTTTTCGCTCATCGCTGTTTAGAGGCAAATGGGCTTTGCTTATTAAGATCGCTTGTTCCGGAGAGGATTTTTGCTTTTCCGCCAGTGGAGCATAATGCTTTTTGTAATTTTCAAACAAAGCGCTGAGATTAGCCCCAAAAACTTTTTTCAAGGGATAATTCAAGCCATAAAAATCCAGGGGGGCTAATTTTCCGCTTTCCGAAAAGAAGCGGCTAATGCTTTCCATGCCGTATTGAGAGTGAAGATAGGCGAAAAAATATCCTCCATGGAGATATTTTTCTGTCTGGGAAAAGGGATCGTCGTAAGGCCGGAGCATTCGCTTGAGAGACAGCCCCTTTTTAATTTGCGCAAATGTGAAGGCTCTGGCCCAGCCGCTGAACAGCCTTCCGCCAGAGCCATAAATGGACTCATTTAAGACCGCGCTCCCCTCTACAATCCAGGAGCCTAACAGCAAATTTCTATAGGAGAGACTTCCTAATATTCTCCACAGCCGGCGATCCAGGCTTAAATTTTGAGACAGCTGATAAATATGAGTCATTTCATGGGCCAGCATATCCTGGGCCCAATAAAAGAGAGACAGGCTGTCCATAAAATCAGCTGAGGAGGAGGGATATATTGCGACAAAAGGAAAAGGGGCGACTGTCGCGTAAGCGTTTGAGATCTGGCGGCGGGAAGAGGGCAAATATATAATATTTTGCCTAAAGTGAGGGTTGGATTGAAAAATTTTTGATAATTTAAAGTTTATTTTTTTCGCGTAATCCGCCAAAAGGGAGGCAAAGCTTTTAAAATCCCCGCTGTAAATGAGATCTAAATTTTTAATCACCGGAATTTTATAATAAGCTGTGTCCCTTTTCATCCAGCCTAAATTTTGGATAGGAGCAAAGGGGGAGGAAGAGGGGAGCGCCTCTTCGCCCGCGTGGGAGGATTTGTCCGCAGGGCTTTTCCAAATGGCATTATCTGCCGCCTCTTCGTCCGCGCGGGAGGATTCAGCCGCTCCAAAATCTCTCTCAAATAAATAGGCCGCCTCTTCATCCGCGCGAGAATATTCGGGGTTTACAAGCTCTGATTCTGTTATATCAGGCGCCTCTTCGTCCGCGCGGGAGTATTTCTCCGGTTTATGCTCTTTTATGGATCCCGGGCTGTGCTGTCCGGTTGGCGCTAGCCTCTTTTTCGAGGACGATCCAGATGAATCCCTAAGGGGAGGATTTTTAGCCTGTTGATCTTTTAAAATTAAAGTTTGATTGTTTGATTGGGGCGCTCTTGCGCCAGCGCCGCCCAGCCAGCCCTTTTCTTTTAGCCATTCATTTTGGGCGGAAGAGGGGCAAACAAAAAAAACAAATAAAAGCGCTGATCGAATTTGAGTTTTCACGGGTTTTTATCCTTGTGGAAAACGCCTGCTTCCCATTCAGCCAAAGGCGCTTTTAAAAATAGGATTTTAGCGGAGCGGAACATCGATGAATTTTCCTAAGTTCGCCTCTTGGCTAATACAATGAGTTAAAATCCTTGATTTTATTAGTTTTTAGTATGTCTAAATTGCTGAAAAGATTTTAAAAAAAGGGGAATTATATATTTGACACAGCATTTTTTAAGCCCTGAGCGGTTTTTGCACGGAAAAAGTTAAGTGAAATCAAAACTTTATATTATTAACTATCTGGTTTCTTATTAAATTCAATATTTTGCGGCCGGCTTTTTGAGCGCAAGCATTAAAGCCTAAGCTTTATATTTAAAGGCTATCACAGATTTTTTGCTGTGTTAGGCATATAATTCCCAAAAAAAGGCTTGTTTTTAAGGGTTTCAAGCTTTTTTCACTTTCCAAAGGGCGAATTCTGGATAAATTTTGCTCAGCTTTTGCTTAATATATAAAATTCCTCTTGTCAAAAAATGGAGGCGGGCCAGGGGCGGAAAAAGCAGACGCTTTTATGAAAATCCATAGAGTATTGGCCAAACAGCCCGGGCGCAAACACGCGCCGCTAAATGTTTTCCGATCAGCGCGGATGATTTTTAATATAGCCGTTAATATCTATGCCTTCCTTTCGGGTCAAATACAGCGCGGCAATGGAGTCTCCTGTCACATTGACCATAGTCCGCCCCATATCCATCAGGCGATCCACCCCTAAAATCAGAGCAATGCCCTCCGGCGGCAGGCCTAAAAACACTATAGCGGACATCAATATGGGAATAGAGGCGCCCGGCACTCCGGCTATGCCAACGGAAGTGATAAAAACCAAAAACGCAAGAATAATAATGCTTGTCCAGGAGAGAGAGACCCCAGCCAGCTGAGCGATAAATACAGCGGCGGCCATCTCAAAAAGAGCTGTTCCATCCATATTGACAGTGGCGCCGACAGGAATGGAAAATCTCACAATTTTTTTAGGGGCGCCAAAATTTTTCTCCAAAGTGTCCATAGTGACCGGCATAGTGGCGCTGGAGGAGCTTGTGCCAAACGCTGTTGAGAGAGCCGGCATCATCCTTAAAAAAAACTCCTTAATGGGGATGCGGATAAGAAATCGCAAAAAAAGGCCATAAGTCACAAAGAGATGGACGGCCATTCCCAAAGCCATAACCAGCATATAAAACATCATGGTTTGTATAAAATTCCAGCCTAATATAAAAACTGAAGTGGCGACCAAAGCCGCTACGGCAAAAGGGGCGGTTTTCATAACCCACTGGATGATCGTAATGGACAAGCTGGACAGGGCGGACATGATATGGATGAAGGATTCTTTAGGAGGCCCATTAGGCATATAAAGCAGGCCAAAGCCAAAAAGAAGGGATACAAAAATTACAGCCAGTATATTTTCCTCAGCAAATTGATCAATGATATTACGGGGAACAATTCGAGTTAAAATTCCCGGCCACAGCTCAGCTCCCACCATAGAGCTTTTAGCTTTCACGGAGGACATTTTATCTTGCATTTCCACAGCCGCTTTTTGAACTTCATCTTGGGGAATCCAGTCGCCCGGCCGCAGAGTTCCCATACAAATTTGACCGATAAGAATAGCGATAAAAGTGCTGATGGCATAAAATATAAAAAGCCTTTTGCTCAGCCGCCCAAAAGAGGCCGGATGGCTTATATCGGCAATGCCGACAACCAGGGAGCTAAAAACCAAGGGCACCACAATCATGAATAAGGCTTGAAAAAAAACTTTTCCCACTGGGGAAAAAAGATTATCGACAATGGCCTCAACCGCAAAGCCATATTCTGGAGAGGTTTTGAGGGAATTGAACAGCAGGCCAATCAAACAGCCCGCAATCAGGCCAATAAAAATTCCCCAGCCTTTTAATTTTTGTGCCATGAAGGCCTCCTTATATCTATTCTATCTCTGCCGCTCAGGCTCAAGAAGAGCGCTTTTATTAAGAGCCTCTGCGGATTCACACAAGATTCAGCATAAATGATATTTGTTTATTTGTATTGGCCGCGCTTAAAATTAAGCCAAAAGCCCCAAAAAATAAAATCCACGCGCAAAGCCTCTCCGTTTTAAGCCTCGCCGGACTATTCAGCCCCCCGCGCCGCCGGCTGAGAAAATAAAAAACCGCGCGGAGCGGGACGCCTCCCCAGGGGAGCGCGGCCAAATCTTGAATAGCTTTCGCCCCCCGCCTGTTTAGCTGTCTTTCACAAAGCTTCACTTTGTCAACAGAATCTGTGAAAAAATGGGAATTATACACCTATCACAGCAAAAAAGCTGTGATTGACAGCCTTTAAATATAAGGCTTAGATGATGTTTTAATGATTTCGCTCAAAAAGCCGGCGGAAAATATGGAATTTAATAAGAAAAACTGGACTAAGCCCCCTGGTGGGACAGGCAAAGCCTTGTTTTAAGCTGGATTTATAAGAATTTATCCGGCGCCGCCTGTAATTTTTTTGCATAAATTTGACAAATCTCAAGATTCCCTGTAATGTTCCTGTATTTGACTGCGGGGCTGTTCATTTTTCCCCGCTAACAGAGCCAGCCCGCTGAGTTGGAGAAAGGATTGAAAAATGAGTGAAGTGAGAGAAAATTTCCCAAAAAAGCCTGTTCCGCCGGCTTATAAGCCCTCTTTGTCTCAGATAAAAAAATATGAATCTGTGATGGAGGAGGAGGATATGATTAGCCTGAACAGCATGAAAAATATATTGGACGCTGAAGAGTCCAAACACCCGGAGTTTGCGCTGGCTAAAAATAAGGCTCGCTTTAAGAAAAAGCTGGGCTGGTATAAAAGCAAGAAGGACTGGCTGGATATAGCTCCTGTTCAAAAAATCAATAAATTGTTCAAGCAGCAGACCAGAGAGCTGGAGTCTATACGCGCCAGCAAAATGGATTATGAAATGGAGTTAGAGACAGCCTCTCTCACTCCCAGCCAAAGATCTTACCGCAAAGATGAGCTGAAAATGTGCAGGGCTCACGAAAAGATGGCCATTCAGCTCATAAGCAAAATGCAGTTGAAGTTTAAGTCCCAATCCGGCAAGTGATGAGTCCAGATAATAAGCCCAAACGTCAAAGGCCCGAAAAGCTGAAGCCTCAATTCGGCAGTGATTATCCCAGACAATAAAGCCCCTCCGCTTAAATCAGGCTATAAATGCGGGTTGAATCAGCCAAAAAAAAGCCCACCGCTTAAACAGGCCATAAACAAGCCCTCCGTTTTAAAGCCTGCCGGCCAACTTGCATTCTAAGCTATAAAACCGCCAAAGGGCTGTCAAAACAGCTTATTTCTTTGTTTTTATATGAATTTTTGATAGAAAGCTCAATTTTCTAAAAAGAGCTTCCGATAAATTAAAGTGTCTAACCGGAATAGCAAAGGAGTTAAAAACATGTCCCTAAAAATTCAAAATATTTCTTTAAATAAAAAAGCCTATTCGCCCCGGCTGATTCTGGTCGGAGATAATAAAGAACAGCGTAAAAAAGCGGAAAAATTCGCTAAAGACAATCTTTTTGAGTTTCATTCTTACTCTGAGGAGGAATGGGCGACTTTAGAGGAGATTGACCAATACATTCAAGAGGAGGAGCTGTCTAAGCAAATCATAAGCCTTCCCACCGGAGCGCGCGCCACAGCCTCTCTGGACAAAGTGGAGGAGGAAACCATTAGAAGGGTTGTGCAAAACACTAATGGAAATATGATGAAAGCCTCCCGCGCTCTTAAAATAGCCAGAGCCACACTGTATAGAAAAATGGAAAAGTATGGCTTGAATTTAAAAAAACAAAGGGAAAAACTGATCAAACAACAAGAAAAAACTTTCAAAAAAGCGGCTTAAGCCGGCCTCGTTTTGGCGGTTTTATGGCTCTTAATGACAGGAAAAGCCGGAAAAACAAGTTTTTTATCCGCTTCTGAAACCGCAGAAAGAAAAATTTAAGGGCTTGCGCCAGAGGCAGGCATTCCCGCCCTAATGAATATTCTCCTGAAATCACAGCGAGAAAGCTCCGCCGGCTAAAAATGGCTTTTGCCTTTTCTCTCTGAAAGGCATTGTTTTACGCCTTTGTGAAACTTGAAAGCCAATTCCGTCATTTTTTTTCTCCGAAGAGAGCTGAGCGCCTTTTTGAACTCTTTTAAAAAGCCCCCTTTTGTGAGCCTGCAGGCGCTCAAAAAATGGGTATATGACTTTTCCTCCTTTTTGCTGTTAAAAAAGAAATGCGCCATAATTTGATTGAGCTTTATATGTTTAGGCTGCAGGCTGTAAGCGGAGTTAAAATAAGCCCCCGCCACTTGAGGATTTTGATCCATAAAGTGAAGAGCTGTTTTATACTGGACAAAAAACGAATTTTTAAATTTTTTAGCTGTTTTCAGACTCTCCACGTTGATGGTTTTTTTGTTTTCATGGCTCAAAGCCAAAATCAAATGACTGACCGGATCTTTCGGATTATATTTTACGGATTTAGCGCAAGCTCTGCGGGTTTGTTTTAAAAATTTGTTATCATAGTAAGCCCGGCACAGCAAAATATAGTGTTTGTTATTTTTTAGGGCTTTTAGCATATCTATCACCCGAGCTAAAGACTCTTTAGTGTGAATCTCCTCTCCGGTCTGAGGATTTTCCTCCATAAGCAGACCCAACAAAGCCTCATAAGCCTCTGCGTATTTTTTATTTATTTTTAAAGCTTTGTTTATATTTTCAATAGCTTTTTGTTTGTTTTCAGCTTTAGCCTCAATGAGCTTTTTTGTATTTCTGGATTTAAGGCCCCCCTCCGCCAAATAAAGCTTTTTATGAGCCAGGCCTAACAGATAAAAAGATTCGGGATTGTCGGGGTAATTGACAGACAGGACATTTAAAACATTGACTTGATTTTTAAAATCTTTTTTCTCCTCATAAACTTTAGCCAAAAGCCTTAAGCTCTCAAAGCTGGCTGAGCCGTAAAGAGAGTTTTCCAAAAACCGCACAAGTTTTTTGTATTCTTTGGCGGGGAGAGACTCCTTTTCTAAAATCTCCACAAAATCCTCGAAAACTTTTTTAATGGCTTGTGAGGCGGTTCTGGGGAGAGCGGTTTCTTTAGCTCTTGCCGGGGCGCTCTTATTCGGGCTTTGGCCTATATTATTCCGCGCTTTTAAGCTGGCGGAGGCTTTAGAGGGCGCCTCTCCGTCCGCCGGCACAGCGCAGAGGCTAACAACAAACAATAACAGGATTTTCATAAAAATCACCGCTTATTTTAAAAGGAGCCGGCTAAAAAAGCAAAAAAAGTTTTAAGCTTTTCTCCTAAAATGCCGATTTTTTTAATACAGAAGCGTTTTTCCGGGAAGAAGCTTTAAGACAGGAGTCCAGTTATTTGCTTTTTAACAGAGATTTTTTAAACAAAGGGCGATAATTATTTTATCCGGCTTCGGCTGGAGAGGAAAAGGCATGAGCAGGCAAAAAAACAGCAATGTGATATCTCTATTGGCTTTCCGCAAAAAAAAGCAAAAGGAAAGCGCGGGAAAAAAGAGGAGAGCAGGTGACAATAGAGATGATTTTTTTGTGGATCAGGGCCCAAAAGCCGCTCCCAAAGACAACAAGCCCGCTCAAATCTATAAAATGCGCGATTACTTAAACAAGAAGAATCTTCCGGCGCTTGAGGGGGAGGAAAAAACTTTCCCGCCAACCGGAGAGACAGAGCCAAGAGAGAATATTATCAATTTGAAGGATTATAATAGAGGTTTGAATAAAAAATCCCCTGGCCAAAGCAAAAGCCGTGACATAGATAATATCGTTCCATTTCCTGACAAAAAAAAGGCTCCGAAACCGAAAAAAAGCTGGACCGAAGAGGCTATGTCTTTTACAGCTATGACAGCCATGGCTCTGATGATGATGTTTGCCTTCGGCGTTTTGCTGTCAAAGGAATCTCCTGACAGAAAGCTTGCGAGTCCCCAAGCTCCTCAAAGAGACAGAGACAAAAAACCGGAAAACCAGCCCATGTTCTTTGGGAAAAAGCCAAAATCGTCTGACTACACCGGCTTTTAGTCAAAAACAGCCCGAGGTCCATTTGCTCTGAGCAAATGTTTTCAGCTGGGCCGCAAAAAAGCGCTCCGGCTTATAAATTCTTAGGCTCATGGCGCCTTAAGCTAGTTTTCTTGACCTATTCATAAGGCTAAATTTGTCTTTATTCCAGGGCCCAAGCTTATTTTTTTACTTTTTGTCATCCGTGGAGCGGGGATTTTTAGGCCCTTTCTTGGCATCATGGGTAAAGCCGTTTTTCCATTTGAATGCGGTTTTAGATCTGATCCCATATTGCTTAGCCAATTTCGCGATGCTCTTTGGACTATTTTGTATATTTTTGCGGGTCGCCTCCGCTCGACGGAAGGGCGCAGTATTGAAGCCATAATTCCTCCTTTGTTTTCTCCGGCCCGCCATCAAAGCAAGAGCCGGCCGGAGAGTTTGTCTAATGGGTTTGAGTTTTTCGCTTATCGCAAAAGCTGTGAAAACATAAACTCCGCCCTTTATAAAATATTTGACAAGATCTGCCGGATAAATTTATCATCGTCAATGATAAAGCGGGCGCGGCGCCGGCGGGAGCCTCTACCGGGGAATTTGTTTAACGGGCTTGAAGCCCTCCGCTTATCGCAAAGGCAAAAAGCCGTGAAAACTCAAATCAGGCAAAAGCAGCGGGCGATATTATTATGAGCCGAATTTTTATAACCGGTGTTGCGGGCTTTTTAGGGAGCCATGTGGCGGAGTGGGCCGTATCTCAAAACTATGAAACGGCGGGATGTGACAATCTCTCTTTGGGAAATAGAGACAATATTCCAAAAGGGGTGGAGTTTTATGAATATGACATTTTGGATTTGGAAAAAAACAAAAAATATATGGCCGGGGCGGATGTGATCTTCCACGGCGCGGCCTATCCTTATGACAATTTCAGCTTATTTTCCCCCTTTAAATCCGCGGGCCTCTCTTTTTCCGCCACAGCCTCTGTGTTAAGCGCCTCCATCGCCAACAATGTTCCGCGCTTTGTTTATTGCTCCTCCCTGTCCCGCTACGGGAGCGGCCCCGCGCCTTTCACTGAGGATATGGATCCAGAGCCTTTAACCCCTTATGGCATATCCAAACTGGCGGGAGAAAATTTGGTGAAAAGCCTGGCTCAAGTTCATCACTTTGAGTATGTCATTTGCATTCCGCATAACATTTTTGGCCCCCGGCAAGCGTATAGCGATCCTTATAGAAACGCTGTGTCCTTGATCATCAATCAAATGCTGAAAGATCGCTCTCCTGTGATTTATGGAAATGGCCGGCAAAAGAGGGGATTTTCCCCCATTCAGGATCTGATTCCCCTTTTTCCAGGGCTTTTATTTGGCGCAAAAGCAAAAAATCAAACGATCAACATTGGGCCGGATGAGGAAAACATCAGCTTAAATGAGCTGATAAAAATTTTAAATGAGATTATGGGCAAAAAGCTTTCTCCTCGCTATCAGCCCTTCCGGCCCAGAGAGATTAAAGACGCCTTATGCAGCTCTCAAAAAGCCCGCCGGCTGTTGAGCTACAAAAAAGCGGTTTCTTTAAGGGAGGCTTTAAAAGAGCTTGTGGAGTGGATCCAACAGCAAGGCCCGGCGGAGCTTTTGCGCCATCAGGCGCCGGAAATTGATTCCCTTCCGCCCGCCATTTGGAAAAAGCGGCAAATTTAATCGCAATATGAAAGCAAGGGTCAGCTTTGAGCAAGCCTTGTCCCTTCTTTTAGAGGGACAGGCTGTGGCTTTGCCAACGGAGACAGTTTATGGATTAGCCGGACGAATTGATCGGGAAAGAGCCATAAAAAAAATTTTTCAATTAAAAAAGCGGCCCTTATTTGATCCCTTGATTATCCATTGCTATAACAAAAATCAAGCCTTAAAATATATGTCGGGCGCTGGCTCTATTATAGAAAAGCTGTTGGATAGGTTTTCTCCTGGCCCATTAACTGTCATCGCAAAAAAAAGCCCTGGCGTCTCCCCGTTAATTACAGCGGGAAAGGCGACAGCCGCTTTCCGCATTCCCCGGCATCCTTTAATGAGAAAAATTTTAAAAGCCCTTCCCGCTCCGCTAGCCGCCCCCAGCGCCAATCTTTATGGCAAAGCCAGCCCTGTCAGCGCCCGCCATGTTTTGTCCTCTTTTAATGGCAAAGTTCCGGTTTTAGATGGAGGGGTTTGCAAAAAGGGGCTGGAATCAACCATTGTTTATCCTGATATTTCAAAAAAAAAGATATTTATTTTAAGGCCGGGAATCATCAGCCGGGAAAATTTGCTGGCTTTTCTCAAAAAAGCGCAAATAGGCTTTGATGTGGAGTATAGAGGGGACGCCCTCCAGCCCGGAGGGCAAAAATCCCACTACAGACCCTCAGTCCCTTTATATATTTTAGACACTCATAAAAGCGAAAAAGAGATAAGAGGCTTTTTATCAAAAAAATGCCCCGGCAAAAATTTAAGAGAGCTAAAATTAGAATCCTCCCCGCATAAAACGGCCCGCCTTCTTTACTCCCGCTTGAGACAGCTTTCCGATAAAGCGGACAGTCTCATCTTTGTCCGTCAAACAAGCCGACAAACCGGCGGTTTATGGACGGCCATTTGGGATCGCCTGCATAAGGCGTCCTCCCACAGCTATAAAATTTAAAATTCAATATATAAAATACCTGAGTAACAGCATTGCTGGGAAAAACATAACATAAGCCCAAATCCACTCTTTTTGCCGTTGCTGAGCCTTTTTTTTGGCGATGGGCGATAACTTTTCCACAGCGTCTTTCTCTTCAGCTGTTTTAGCGGGTCTACAGAGGACTCGCTTGTTTTCGTATGCGAACCCGCCAACTATCTGTGAGGCTGTATGAACATCTCCGCTCAAGGCGCATGCCTCATTCGCCGTAAGTGTTGTGCAGCTGACAAAGCTCATCAGATTAAGGGCGGTCAATCCGACATAAAGGTATTTTTTCATATACGCGCCTCCTATATTGTTTAAAAAGCCTCAGCTTTTGAGTTTAAGGAATATTGGCATTTTTAACAAGGCTGTTCAAAAAAACAAGAGTTTTCAGTTGATAGCGCGTGTTTTAGGCTGGATGACTATTGATTAAGCCCGCCCGCTGATTTTGAGCCTCTTTTAAAGTCTCCTCTAAAAACCGAATAATAGCCCCTCCCGCTATTTACAGGGGGTTGAATTTTTACTATCCCGTTTGCGTTTCGCGCGGATAGGCTTTAAAGTAAGCGGAAAGGATGGGCTGATTTTTGCCGGGCTAAATAAAGCTCAAGCCCGCTTGAGACAGCAAAAAAACTGTGGCAATTTTATAAGCGAGATTATTATTTGTGATTTGAAACATTCTTTTTTAGAGGGAAGACACGCGTTTTTTCAGGGCCGGCATCCTTGCCCTCAGGGCCGGCTTAAGCCATCCGCCGGCGGGAATTGCGGGCGCGCAAGCTCTCCCTCTAAGATGAGAAAAGCCGGCGCTGAAGAGAGGCCATGATAAAAATTGCCGTTAAAATCCAGCTTAAAAAAGAGGTTTTAGACACCCGCGGGCGCTCCATTTTAAAGCGCCTGCAAAAAAAAAGCCCCTTAATCAAAGAGTGCCGCTATGGAAAATATATTGAGCTGGCCATAGAGGAGACAGATGCTGAAAAGGCTTTAAGCCTGGCCCGCGTGATGGCCCAGGATATACTCAGCCATGATCTGATAGAAAGCTTTGATCTGGAAGTTTTATAAGCGCCAAAAAACAGCCTTATCCCGCCGGTTTTTTTGTGAAAAAATCTTTTTCTAATGGCATGGGAAGACAAGGCATATCTAAGCCATCTGTTATTCCCTTTAAAAAATATTGGAGTCCGGCAAAGGCAATCATAGCCCCATTGTCCACGCAAAACATTTTTTCCGGAAACAGGCAGGGGACAGATTCCCGCTCAGCCCAGCGCCTCAAACGATCTCTGAATAAGCTGTTGGCGCTGACTCCCCCTCCGATAAGCGCTTGTTTGACCGGCTGTTTTTTAAAAGCCTCTTTAAATTTGTCCATTAAATGATCCACTATAGCCTCTTGATAATCCGCGCAAAGGCGGGCTTTATGCTCCTCTATCCATTTTGAGGAGCGCCCGGCCAACAGCCTTTGCCCTTGGCTTTTTATCCCGGAAAAGCTAAAAGACAAGTCGTCTGTTTTGATTTTTGAAAAAAAGGATTTTTTAAGATTTGAGCGCTGAGGAGCTTCTTTAGAAAGGCGATCCACAGCCGGCCCTCCCGGCCAGGGGAGCCCCAGCTTTCGGGCGAATTTGTCAAACGCCTCCCCGGCCGCGTCATCTCTTGTGGAGGCCAGAAGGAAAGACCAGCCAATATCCTCCACTTGAAACAGGGAGCTATGCCCTCCGCTGACGACAAAAGCCAAAGCGGGAAATTTTAGTTTTGCCGGCGGGTTTTTTGTTTGCGCGTGAAAAAGAGCGGGGCTAAAAATGTGCGCCTCAATGTGGTTGACTCCCACTAAAGGCTTATTCCAAACCATGCTTAAGGATTTAGCTGTCACACAGCCCGCTAAAAGAGAGCCTAAAAGACCGGGGCGGTTAGCTACAGCGATTAAGCCAATTTGAGACAGGGGGACAGCCTTTAAGGCTTGATCTATAAGAGGCAGGAGGCTCTCTTCATGCCTCCGGCTGGCCAGCTCCGGCACAATTCCGCCAAAGGGCTTATGAGTTTGATCTTGGCTTTTCCGGCTTAAAAACAAAACCTCCCCGCAGTCTTTAACCAGGGAGACCGAGCAGTCATCGCAGCTTGTTTCTATGCCCAGGGCCACAGCCATTTTATTTTTCCAAAAGTTTTTTTGCTCGGGAGGCCCATAAAGACTGAGGATGGGATTTGACAATCTCTTTAAAAAAGACTTCCGCCTCGATGGGCATTTTTAAGTTTCTAAAAGACTGGCCAATGTAAAAAGTGGCTTCAGGATAATGGTTTCCTTGAGGATTTTCATCACGGTATTTCTGAAACTTGGAAATGGCGCTCTCATAGGATTTTTGTTTAAAGAGATTTTTGGCCTCAATCAAGCTCAAATAGCTTTTTTTATTTGAGAGCGGGCTGTCCGTTTGAATGGAATTTAAAGCTCTTTTTTGTTTTTGAGGGTATTTGCCCTCTTTGGTTTTCTCCGCCGGCAAAGTATCTGTGTCATCTGTCAGGCTCTCTTCCAGAGGAGACTCAGTTTCCGGCTTAGTGGACGGCTCATTATTAGCCGCTTCCTCTTGGGGAGCCGGCTGGCCCCATTCCAGGCCATCCTCCTCACGCTCTAAAGGCTCCTCCGTGATTTCAGCCGATTTGCTTTTTTGATCTCTTAGGGTGAGCTGGCGGAGAAGCTGATCCAGCTTGGCTTCAATTTGGCTCAGTTTTTTTTTCATTCGGATATAATTTTTAATGACCTCTTTTATTTGTTTGGCTATAAATTGAAAATTATTTTCCTCAAACAGAGAAATATTTTTTAAGTGGGCGATTTCCCTGCTAGAGGCGGCCTCTTCAGAGAGAGAGTCGCTGGGATGGCTGATGTCTGTTTCATAAGCTGTTTTTTCAGCGGATATACAGCCGGTCAGAGAGCTGAGCCAGAAAAATAAGCTGAAAAATATGATAAAGCTCTTTTTATATTTAGGCATAGCCTGGTTTTAACATAAGATAATGAGCTGAGCAATACTCCCGGGCTTTATTTGAGCGCTGGATTTTATAATTTCAGAAAGAGCAGACGGTGGCTTAAAACTCTTCGCCCCGGATAGCTTCAGCTTGAGGGCCGGGATGTCTGTTTATTATTTCTCTCATAGCCTTTATAGCGGGCATCCGCCAAACAAGCGTCAAAAATCAATCTTTTTTACAGCTGTTCTTAGGCTTCATACAGCTAGGCGAACACACCGCCGCGGAAAAGGCTAAAAAACGCAAAAGAGACGGAAAGTTAAGATTTTTTAGCGGGCTTTAGCAAATCAAATTTTTTGTCCATCATAATGCCCCATGTTGGCTATGTGTATAGTTGCGGAATGTGAGGCATAATATATAAAGGTGAGCAAACAAAGGGGGAATTATGGCTCAAATACAGCGCCCTTGCGCCAGCTGAGCAGAGGCGTCCCGCAAAAATATACAAAGATAGTCCAAAGAGCATAGCCAAGCTGGCCAAACAATGCGGAATAGCCCCTAATGCCGTATTCAAATGGAAAAAGCGGGATTTCTCACCCATCCTCCTGCAAAAGAGGCCCTAAAAACCTCCACTCCTCCACTCCTCCGCTCAATGAGCCGAAAGTTTTTTTACTCATCCTCTTTCAACTGCTTAAAACGGGCTTTAAACTCCGCCTTTTCCGCCCATTGGATGGATTCCTCAAAAAGAGTCGCCGCTTTGTCATAGTTTTGCCTGTTATAAAGGGCTGTCCCTTGCTGATAGAGAGACAGAGCTTTTGAATAGGTTTTAGGGAAAAGCTTGTCCGCCTGAAATTTTTTAGCTGTTGCAAGAGCTGTTTGAGCTATGGCGTATTCTTTATTGGGAGTCGTGGAGACACAGGCTGTTAAAGCCTCAAAAATGAGCAGGCAAATAGACAGTTGGCGCATTTAATGCTGGCTTAATACTGGGGAACAAAATTCACACGGCGGTTTAAATGATTATCTATGGCGGAAAACAGCTTTTCCTCCCCGTAACTGACAATGCTCATTTTGCTTTCGCTCAGCCCCAGGGAGCGCAAATAATTGAAGACGCTTTGAGCTCTTCTTTCGCCTAAGCCGATATTATAGGCTTCTGAGCCGAGAGGATCACAGTGGCCCTCTAAAATAATTCTTTTGACATTGGGGTTATTGTCCAGCCAGGCCTTATTGGCTTGGAGAGCGCTTTTAACGCTTTCTGTTAAATGGGAGGAATCCAGCTCAAAATACACAGTGCTTAAGCCGTCTATATGGCCGGAATCACTGCCTTTTGCATCAGAATCAATGTCCGCTAAGCCAATGTTTTCAGCGCCTTCCCCCTCTATTTGAGGGCCTTCCGAAGAGCCGCCGGTCATTTTTTTTAAGTAAGCGCAGGAAGAGAGAAAGCTAAGCAAAAACAGAGCTGTCCCAAAAATATATGGAATTGAGCTTATATGGCGCATAAACACCTCCTTCTTGACACTTAGCGGCCGGCAATTATAAGCTCCTTATATAATATTTTTGGCTGGGAGTCTAATGGAATCAGAAAAAATAAAATCATGGGTTTATAAATGTCTGTCGTCCCAACAATCTAATGGCTCCTCCCTGCGCTTAGAGGAGGAGGATATTGAGGATTGGACGCATGAGTTTTTGTCGGATCTTCGAGCGGCCTTTAAACATTTTGTCCAAGCTTTTAATGAGCTTAAAAGGGGGGATGTTAGAGATTTCCCCCATCCTCCATCCGGAATAGTCAAGGAGAGGCTGAAAGGCTCTCTTTCTCTTTATGATTTAGCGGACAAGGAGGGGTTTATGCTTTTTCGAAAAGGCTATAGGCTGATTTTTTCTTATGTGCGCCCGGGACGCGTCCGAGTTAAGTTTTTGAGGCAACAGCCCTTTAATGAGACAGAGGTTTTTGTAGACGCTTTTATAAACGCCATTGCCGGTGGGGCTTTGTCTATCAACTGGGCGCATGAAAATCATAAAGGCTTTGTGAATATCAATGTTTTAGTCCGCTACTATATGAGGCGATTTCTTCAAGAAACCTAAAATTTCCGCCATCGCTTAAAAGAGCCTGCAAAGCGCTGGGAAAAACAGGCGGTTTATCCGCTCCCAAATAGCGAATTTAGGCTTTTTCCGAAATTAAGCGCCATCATCGTTTGGAAAATTGGGAGCTTTTTCTGGCTTTGTGATGGCCATATTTTTTTCGCTCCACCATACGGGAATCTCTGGTTAAAAGCCCATTCTTTTTCAACAAAGGCCGATGGCCCGCATCAGCTTTAATCAAGGCTCTGGCCAATCCGTGGCGAATGGCCTCCGCCTGCCCTGTAAAGCCCCCGCCTTTAACAGTGGCAAAAACATCAAAGGATGTTTGCAAATTCAATATTTTTAAAGGGGATAAGGCGGACTGAGCTTGCTTCGGCTTGACAAAATACTCGTGTAAGCTCACCCGCTTTTTTTTAGCCTCTTTGGGGTCTGAGGAGGCTGTTTTTTTAGAGCTTTTTAAAGTAAAAAGCCCTGCGCCGGGCTTTAAAAACACTCTGGCAGAGCTTGTTTTTCTTCTTCCCGTCCCGTAAAAATAAACAGCCTTTTTTGACATTTATTTTGCCCCTCGGCTTTTTATTTTAACGGCCAGCTCTTCCGGTTTTTTATCTTGATAAATATGATGGGAGTCTTTAAAAATTTTCAGCCTTTTTAAGGCTCTTGGCCTATGGCTGTTTTTAGGCAGCATCCCCTGAACCGCTTTTTTAATCAGCTCTTGTGAGGCCATGTCCTTAGCCTTTCGCGTTTTTAAGGAGCCTATAAAGCGGGAATGCCTGTAATAGGCTTTTTGAGTCCACTTTTTCCCTGTCAGTTTGATTTTGTCCGAGTTGATCACAATGACAAAATCCCCTCCCATAACATGGGGAGTGAATTGAGGCTTGTCTTTGCCCATTAAAAGCTTTGCGGCGGCGCTGGCCAGCCGGCCTAAGGGCTTTCCAGAGGCGTTTAACATTTTCCAGCCTCTTTGGACATCCTCTTTTTTTTGTGTCCAAGTTTTTGTCATAGACTCCGCTTTTTAAAGCCTGCTGGAGGCTTTGTCAAGAGATGGGGGATAAAAGATTTTTTTTAGGTAAAGGCCCTGTCCGGGAGCTGTTCCCAAAGCGGCCCTTCTGTCCCTTTGCTCTAAAATGATTTGCAGTTTTTTTTCAGGAGCTTTGTCTTTTAAAAGATCTATATAGGCCCCCATTAAATTTCTCACCATTTGCTTTAAAAATCCTGATCCCGTAATTTTATAACAGTAAAAGAAGGGGGAAATTTTTGTCCATTGAGACTGATAAACCCGGCGGACAGCGTTTTTGACAGAGGATCCAGCGCTTTGAAAGCTTTTAAAGTCTTTCACTCCCACAATCACTTTTGACATTTTTTGCAGTTTTTCCAGCTGTAAGCCCCCTTTTTTCCACCAAACTAAATCATTAAATAGGGCCGGAGGGCTGTCTCCTGTCCAAATGAAATACCAATAGCTTTTTTTTTTCGCGCTAAAGCGGGCGTGAAACTCCTCCGGAGCTTTCCAGCAGCCTAAAACAGATATATCCTCCGGGAGAAAATGATTGAGCGCCGCTTGGAGGGGCATCCTCTTTAAGGCTTTGTCCTCCACTTCCAAATGAGCGGTTTGCCCCAAGGCATGGACTCCCGTGTCGGTTCTCCCGGCGCCCACAATGGGAATATCTTTTTTAAAAAGCTGAAATAAAGCGGTTTCTATCTCCCCCTGCACAGTGCGCTGGCCTTTTTGCTTTTGCCAGCCAAAAAAGCGGCTGCCTTTGTAGGACAAAAGAAGGCGAATTTTCATAAATTTTAAAAGGACATTTGAAGGCCCAATTGGCAAAAACTGTGGCCTTTTATTTTGGGATAATAATGCCGGCATTCCGCTGTAATCCCTATGTCGTTAACGCCATAATCCTGATCCAAGCTGTATATAGCGGCCCGGTCAAAGATTTTTAAGCTTAAAAGCAGGCCATAAGAAAAATAATGGCTGAGCTTTACTCGAGACGCCCGAAAGCTGGAGATTTTTTTGCCGTGGCAAAAAGATCGGGCCAGCCCTGCTTCCACAAAGGGCTGGAGATATGAAAAATAAGAGTTTTTGCCCCTTAGCCCCAGATGATAAGCGCCGGATTTTATATTTTGGCCTTTCTCGCATATTTCATTATTTTTTCCTCTCAGCAAGATTCCCAGCTGGAGGCTGGGAGCGATGGCCTTTTTATGGAAATCCGGCCAAGCAGCCTCTATTTCCGGAAAGTAAAGGCCATATTTCAAAACAAATGTGGATAAGTTTTCCGTCCAGCTTTTTTGCGGATCATTTTTTATGGGGGCGGCAAAACTGAGCGCATGCCTTTCCGCAGAGGACAGGGGACTGTATTGCATTTGCCCCCACGACAAACCGGGTCGGAAACACAGCCCCATCAAAAGACACCAAACCGCCGGTTTTATTAAAATGGCGGGGGAATTCGGGCCAAAAGCCGCGCCGGCTTTTTTAAGAGGAAATGTGAGCCAAGCTTTCATAAAGAGGTTCTCCCTTTTTATGATATATCAAACTGTTTGGCCTGTTTCAATTATTTCAGGACATGGATAAGCGCCCCGCCACCCAAAAAACTGGAAATTATATGCTTAAAGTTTCACAAAAGCAATATAACCCTTACATACAAAGGATAAAAAAATTTTGGACAAGGCAGGAAAAACAGCTTTGTTTAGCAGCACCATAAATTTATGAAAAACCTCCAATTTGACCGCTATAAAGTCTTTCTAAATCAAAAATTTTCAGTTTTAAGTGTATAATTCCCAAAAAACTTGTGTTTTGCCGCAAAGCGGTAAGGCTGAAATTCATTTTGCGCCTTTTTATAGGATGTTGGACAGTTTAAGCTTTCCGTCCGCTCCACAAATAAAAATAGGGGCGCTTCAACCGGATTCGCCCAAATTTTGCTTTTGAATTTTAGCAAAAATTTAATAAGCCGGCGCGCTGGCCTGAGCCTGGCTTAAAACGCTTATAAATGGAGCCGGGCGCTGGCCAGAGGCTATATGGCCTAAACAGCCCGGGTTTAAAGCAAAATAAGCATGGAGCTTTAAAATTTTGAGTTGGATTGGATCTCTTGACCTAAATCCCATTATGATCTTCAATTTTCCAGAGTCCAAGCTTGTTTCTGAGGGCTTCCCGCTCCCCGGCTGGCGCAAAGCGGGCGAGGGCAGAGCGCCCGTCCCGATAAACATAAGCTTGGCCTCTGGAATAAAGACAGGCTTAGCCTCATGAATAGGCCAAGAGAGCTAGCTCAGTTTATAAAATTTAGCTTATGAAAAAATCACAAATTCGGCGCATTTATAGCCAGCCTCTTATGGATATTGTGGAGCAAGCCCATAAGCGGCATGTCCAATTTTTTAAGCCCTCTCTTATTCAGGCCAGCCGGCTTCTTTCCATTAAGACAGGAGCTTGTCCGGAGGATTGCGCTTATTGCTCACAGTCCGCGCGCTATCAAACCCCCATTAAGAGGGAAAAACTGCTCAGTTTGCCGGTTGTCCTGCAAAAAGCCAAAGAGGCTAAAAGCGAGGGGGCGACCCGATTTTGCATGGGAGCGGCCTGGAGAGAAATCAAAAATGGCCCCGCTTTTGACAGAGTTTTGGAGATGGTTAAGGGGGTTAGCGAATTGGGTTTAGAGGTCTGCTGCTCTCTGGGCATGCTGACTTTAGAGCAGGCCCAGCGGCTTAAAAAAGCCGGTCTCTTCGCTTACAATCATAACATTGACACCTCTCCTGAATTTTATCCTAAAATTATCAGCACAAGAAAATATGAGGATCGGCTGGAGACCTTAAATTATGTGAGAGAGGCCGGTTTAACAGTTTGCGCCGGCGGCATTTTAGGGCTGGGGGAGAGCGCTGAGGATCGCGTCTCTTTTATTCAGCAGCTGGCTTTTCTCTCCCCTCAGCCGGAAAGCGTGACTATCAACCTGTTGACTCCCATAAAGGGAACGCCTCTGGAAAATCAAAAGCCGGTTCCCCCCTTAGAGGCTGTCCGAGTGATTGCCGTCTGCCGGATAGCTATGCCCCAATCGATGATCCGGTTAAGCGCGGGGCGCTTAAATATGACAGAATCAGACCAGTTTCTTTGTTTTTATTCCGGCGCTAATTCCATTTTTATAGGAGACAGGCTTTTGACAGCTGAAAATCCTCTCTGGCGGACGGATCAGGATATGTTAAAAAATACGGGAATGCGGATCAAAAAATCCACAGAGCGGATGATCCAAACAAGATAAGCCTCATAGCCCAAGCCAATAAAAAAGGGAAATTATATATTTGACACCGCATTTGTAAAACCCTGAACGGTTTATGCACGGCAAAAGTTAAACAAAATCAATAATTTATATTATTAACTATCTGTTTTCTTAGTTTTATGCACGCTTTTTGCGCTAAATCATTAAAACCTCCTGTAAGCCTTACATTTAAAGGCCATCACAGGTTTTATGCGGCTTTAAGTATATAATTCCCTAAAAAAGGGAGGGATAAAACCGCCCAGACTTTTGGCCGGGTAAATAAATTTTCAAAAGTCAAAGGCTATTTGACGCATTATAAAAATTTTTTTCTGATTCTTCACATAGAAAATAGGCGAGGCTCACTGACTCGGCCAAGTTTTTATTCATAGCGGCAAGCGCAAAATCAAGACTTAGGACAATTTTCAAGGGGTCTATTCTATTTTCTTTGCATTCTTGCTTTACAAAGGAAAAGCCTAAATCTATTTTTAAGGGACAGGGGCAGACCCCCGCTTTATCCAGTAAAAACGGCAAGCCAAGATTGGAAAAACAACACTATGAGCGAAACGCAGGCGTTAAGCCAAAATCTAAATATTGAGAAAAAAAAATCAAGCCTTAAGCTGGCCGGCCATTTGGAAAACAGGCCCAATGACAGCCCTTCTGGCCCGAAAATCATGAGAGTCAAAAAACGGGACAACAGCTATGAGCCTGTGAATGTCAATAAAATCATCAATGTTGTTTTAGCGTGCTCCTCCGGCTTAAATGATGTGGATCCCATGCGTGTGGCGACAAAAGTGATCAGCGGGCTGTATGACGGGGCCAGCACTAAAGAGCTGGATCGCCTGTGCATACGGACAGCCTCCCTTTTAATTGCCGAAGAGCCGGATTACTCTAAACTCTCCGCCCGATTGCTGGCCCGCTATATCCATGAGGAGGTGGAAAACCAGGGAATTAACAATTTTTTCGCCGGAGTTAAAAGAGCTTATAAAGCCGGCCTCATTCATAAAGATAAATATGATTTTGTGAGAGAAAACAAAGAGGCTTTGAATATTACCATTGATGATTCCCGCACAAAAAGATTTGAGTATTTTGGCCTTCGGACTGTTTATGATCGCTACCTGCTAAAGGATCCTGAAAATCGCCGAGTCATTGAGACTCCTCAGTTTTTTTTCCTCCGAGTGGCTTGCGGGCTGGCGGACAATTTTAAAGCGGCCAAAGCCTTCTATGATTTGATCTCCAGCTTAGACTATATGCCCAGCTCTCCCACTTTATTTAATTCCGCCTCCAACCGCTCGCAGCTGTCCTCCTGCTATCTTCTGGACTCCCCCAGAGATGATCTTTCCGCTATTTACGATAAATATAAAGATGTGGCCCTTTTGTCTAAGTTTGCCGGCGGGATAGGCTTGTCTTTTTCCAGGATTCGGAGCCGCGGCTCCCTCATCAAGGGGACTAACGGAAAATCCAATGGAATTGTCCCTTTTTTAAAAACTTTGGATTCCTCTGTCGCGGCGGTTAATCAGGGCGGGAGGCGAAAAGGCGCCGCCTGCATTTATTTGGAAACCTGGCATCAGGACATTGAATCTTTTTTGGAGCTGAGAGACAACACGGGGGATGAGCAGCAAAGGACTCATAACTTAAACATTGCCAACTGGACGCCGGATTTATTTATGGAAAGGGTGGAGGCCGATAAAAGCTGGTCCCTGTTTGATCCCAAAGACACGTCGGAGCTTGTTGACAGCTATGGCGCGGATTTTGCCAAAAAATACAAAGAGGCGGAGGAGAGGGGCTTGGCCGTCCAAACTGTTCCCGCCCGCAAGCTTTACGCTAAAATGATGAAAACTCTCGCGGAAACCGGAAACGGCTGGATGAATTTCAAAGATCACTGCAACAGGAAAAGCAATCAAACCCTCAATCCGGAAAATGTGATTCATCTTTCCAACCTCTGCACAGAAATTGTGGAGGTCAGCTCGGACAAAGAGACAGCTGTCTGCAATTTAGGCTCTATCAATATCAGCAATCATTATGATGATCGGACAAAAGATCTCAACTGGAGCAAATTGGCCGGGAATGTTCAAATGGCTGTCAAATTTCTGGATAAAGCCATCGATGTGAATTTTTATCCTATAGGAACAGCCAAAAAATCCAATAAAGCCTGGCGGCCCATTGGGCTGGGCTTAATGGGCCTGCAAGATCTCTTTTTTAAAATGGAAATGCCATTTGACAGCCGGAAAGCTTTAGATTTGACAGCCAAAATTCAGGAGGAAATTTATTACCACGCCTTATCCGCCTCTTGTGATCTGTCTAAAAAGCGCAAACCCCATGAAAAGTTTTTTGAGACCCGGGCGTCCAAGGGAGAGCTGCAATTTGATCTGTGGGGCATAGCGCCTAAAGACACAAAACGCTGGGATGAGCTAAAAGCCCGCATTAAAAAACAAGGCTTAAGGAACTCTTTGGTTATCGCCATAGCCCCCACAGCGACTATTGCCTCTATTGTGGGTGTTTATGAGTCCATTGAGCCTCAGGTCTCTAACCTGTTTAAAAAAGAGACTCTTTCAGGAGAGTTCATTCAAGTGAATAAATATTTAGCGCGGGCTTTAAAAAAAGAGGGGCTTTGGACAGCCAACGTTAAAGAGCAATTAAAAGCCCATGATGGATCGGCTCAAAACATTTCTGAAATTCCGCAGAAGATTAAAGATTTGTTTAAAACCGCCTGGGAAATTTCCCAAAAAAGCTTAATTGATATGGCAGTCGCCAGAGGGCCTTATATTGATCAAAGCCAGTCCCTTAACCTTTTTGTGGAAAACCCCACCATCAATAAACTTTCCAGCATGTATATGTATGCTTGGAAAAAGGGCTTAAAAACCAGCTATTATTTGCGCTCCCGCCCCGCGACAAACATTGCAAAAGTCACGGTCAACAGCCTAAATGGAGGCCAGCCTCAAAATTTGGAAAATCCGGCTATTTGCGAGGCTTGCCAATAATGAGAGAGCCACAAAAAAGCCCCATCAAAAACCCCATTAAGAGCTTTATCAAAAAACAAGGAGCCGCAAAATGATTTTAGACCCTGGATTAGAGCTGACTTTAAGGCCCATGAAATATCCTTTATTTTATGAGATGTATAAAAACGCCATAAAAAACACCTGGACTGTGGATGAGGTGGATTTTTCGTCTGATATTGCTGATCTTCACTCTCGGCTCAACGCTAATGAGGCCTTTCTGATTAAGAGGCTGGTGGCTTTTTTTGCCACGGGAGACACTATTGTCGGAAACAATTTGGTTTTAAATTTATATCGCCATGTCAACTCCCCGGAGGCGCGGATGTATTTAGGGCGCCAGCTTTACGAGGAGATGCTCCATGTTCAATTTTACTTGACGCTTTTAGACACTTATATTCCGGATGTCCATGAGCGGACTAAAGCCTTTTCCGCCATTCACGACATTCCCTCCATAAAGAAAAAGGCGGATTTTAGCTTTAAGTGGATGAACTCTATTTTTAAGCTGGAAAGGCTGAGCAATAAAGAGGACAAGCAGCTTTTTCTCAGGAATTTGATTTGCTTTGCGGGAACAATAGAGGGGCTGTTCTTTTTTGCCGCCTTTGCCTATGTGTATTTTTTGCGCTCTAAAGGGCTTTTAAATGGCCTGGCCTCCGGAACAAATTGGGTCTTTAGGGATGAGAGCTGTCATATTGATTTTGCTTACGCTTTGATTGATGTCATCAGGGAAGAGGAGCCGGAGCTTTTCTCCGCCGGCTTTAGAGATCATATTGTGGCTATGTTCCATGAGGCCATTGACTGCGAGCTGAGCTTTGCCAAAGAGATTTTAGACAACGGTGTGGGAGGGCTGAGCTTAAAAGACATGAAAGCTTATCTCCAATATATAGCGGATATTCGTTTAGAGCGGCTGGGCATTCCCGGGCCTTTTAAGTCTAAAAATCCTTTTTATTTTATGGAATTGCAGGACACACAGGAGCTGACCAATTTTTTTGAGAGACGGCCTTCAGCTTATCAGAAAGGCGTTAAAGGCGAAGTCACCTTTGATGAGGCTTTTTAGCTGGAGAATCCGGCTGATAACAGCTTAAGCTCTGTTTGATAGAGGCTCAGTTATTGAAATGACTGTAAAAAACAAGCATTTTCTCCGCTCAGGCGTTTCTAGCCTAAATTTAAGGAAATTGTTAAGCTTTTTTCTCCCGCTTTGACAGCCTGGCAAATAGCTTTTTTTCAGAAATCAGCGGGAATAAAATCCTGTGAAAAAACAGGGTTTTATCTATAAGCGCCTCAAATTAAAATATAAGCCCGCCCGCTTGACTCACTTTATATATATTGAGATAATGCCGGAATAGGAGCCGGCTGTGACATTAAGAAGAGCTTTTATCAAATCAATGGGAGTTCTCTTTTTGCCGCTGCTTTTGCCTTTTGCGAGGCGGGCGGGAGGGCTGAAAGCCGGCTGTTTTGAAACCATCGCTTTCATCAGCATTCCAACAAAAACCAAAAAGTTTCCCGTTATTAAGGATTTACTGCCCCATTCTTTTGACGCTGATTATTGGAGGCGGTTTCAAGCTATCAAATCAAATTTTGTAAAATCAGGAAAACTTCAGCAAAGCAGATATTGTTTAAGGGATGGATTGTTCGCCGTCCGCAGCCATTTCCGATCCACAAGGGAGCAAATGTTGTTTTCACAGCAAATTGATGTGAGGCGGCTCAAAAGGGAATTGGAAAAAAACAATATTTCCATTCATATTGAGCTGCTGGGATAAGGCGCCCTGTTTGCGCTGTGAGCCGGCTTTTAAATAAAGAGCTAAATCTTGAGCCATCTAAAAAAAAGAAATCAACTGCCTAATTTTATTCGACTGCCGTATATTTTTGATATCGCAAAAATTTTAAAGGCGCTGGACAGGGCGGGAGAGGATTTTGACGCTTTAAATGACAAAGAGGGCTATGGAAAAGTGGCTGAATCCTGTCCCAGCCTGGAAGAAGTGTTCGGTTTGAGGTTTGCAAATATAGAGAGCGCCAAAAATTATTTAAGAAAAAACAGCGTTCAGCCGGGGGGCAGGGATTTTATCCGGACATCCAAGCAAGCTGTTAAATTGAAAAACAATCCGTATAAGCAAATGGATCTCACAGAATATAACCCGCAATTTAATCCGGATGAGTTTAAAGCGAAAATTCCAAAAAATCGTTTGGATGAAAGGCAATATAACCAGCTTAAGCCTTGGGTGAAAAACACTTATTTAGAGGAGGTTTTATCCACATTTCAAGGATTTGTGACCAGAGCGCGTCTAGCGAGAATGGAGCCGGGCTGTGTAATAGATGAGCATATTGATTATAACACGGATTACAGCATTCGGGTTCATATTCCCCTTAAAACCAATGAGCGCTGTGGACTGTATGTGCGCCGATCGGCCAGCGGCAAAAAAGACTGTCTTAAAATGCCGGCGGACGGGCATTGCTGGTTTATCAATCAGGGCTGGAGGCATTCCGCTTGGAATAAAGGGAATACTCCAAGAGATCATCTTGTTTTAAGCATAGCCGGCCAAGAGGATTTGCCGGCGGAGGGAGAATTTAGGGAAAGCTCCGGTTAAGCTCAGGGGCTTGGAGAGCGTTTATATCATTTTATGCCGGAATCAAGCTTTAAAAATTCATGATTTTTTTTAAGATATTTCAAAATGTTTTAAGCCAGATTAGCATAATTGACAATGCGCTTGGGTTTATTTTGAAAAAATTCTCTAATCGGAACAGAGGGTTTTTGTTGAAAAAGCGGATATGAGTTATTTGTCAAAGAGAAACAGCTTGGTTTTACTGCTTTCCTTAGCGGCAGGGCTTTTAGCCTTTTATTTTTTAGGGGAAAAGAGGATCGTTAAAGCGCCGGGGATTGCCCTCCCGCCATCTGATTCAGAAATAGTTAAAAGCCCTTGCCGGGCGGATTTTGCAAAAACCGCGGCCCGCTATAAAAAAATTCACTCTTCTAAAAAAAACAAACAGTTTCTAAAGCTGATGAGCGCTCCTATAGATTGGCTCTTTAAAGACATTCACGGCCAAGTGATTGATCTTTACTGTTTTAGGGGAAAAAAAGCGGTGGTTATTAATTTTTGGGCCACTTGGTGCCCGCCCTGCATAAAGGAGCTGCCCTCTCTCTCCCGGCTGGCGGAAAACAACAAAGATGAAGTGTTTGTTGCGGCCATCAGCTCTGAGCCGGCGGAGATCATTTCGGATTTTTTAAATCATTCCTTTTCTGATCTTAGCCCTTATCTTAAAATAGCTCAAGCGCCCGCTGCGGACAGGCTAAAGATTTTTCCGGAAGACACTCTTCCCGCCACTTATATCTTTAATAAAAAAGGCTTTTTAAAAATCAAAGCTCTAGGCCCTAAAGATTGGTCAGATAAGAATGTCGCGCGGCAAATCCTCAATCTTCCCTAACAGCCGGGCTTGGCTGGCGCGCCATCATCTTTAGCGCGGCCGGCTCTCTAAAAGCGCTTTTTGCCCCTGTCTTTTCTTTGAGGGCGATAAAATAAGAGCGCTTTTTCGCTCGCCGGCAATAGCTTGTCGCTCCTTTCGTTTTTAAGCTGGCTCAAGAGCGCCTGTTATAAAAATATCCTCGCCAAAACATAAAATTTCTTTGGACTTTATTTTTTGCCTTTCATTTAAAGAGCGGACTGACAAATCTTCTGTCCAATATTTTCCTCTCGCCCCTCCTAAAAGGCAAGGGTTGATAAAATGATACAGCCTTTGAGCGGCTTTTTGCTCTAAAAAGCCGGAAAAAGTCTTTGCTCCCCCCTCCACTAAAACAGAGGCTATTTTTTCTTTGTAAAGCTGAAGGCTCAAGCTTTTTAAATCAAATTGAAATTTATCCGGAAGAAAAGGGATGGAAAAAGCCTTAAAAGGATGTTTTTTTTTATTTATGGGTTTATCAGTGATTACAAAAATATTCTCAGCGGGGCGGACTTTAGCTAAATTTGATTGTGAAATAAGATCTAAAGATCGCCCCAGAGGATCGAGAATGCAGACTTTATTGACCAATGGCTCAAAGCCTTTTTTCCTGCAGTTCAGCCTGGGGTTGTCCTCTAAAAAGGCGTTTACTCCAATCAGGACAGCGGAAAAACAGGCTCTCAAATAAGAGGCGTGGCCTCTGGCCTCTTCCCCCGTGATCCATTGGCTCTCCCCATGGCTGAGGGCGGACACTCCATCCAAAGAGCTGGCGGATTTTAAAGCAAAAAAAGCTCTATTTTTTTCCATATTAAAAGCAAAGGCCTCATATAATCTTTGGATGGATTCCCGCCAAAAGGGGGATTTTTTGACATAGATCCCTTTTTGCCTCAACTGCTTTAAGCCTTGGGATTTGGTTTTAGGGTTAGGGTCCTCCCTTCCATATATCACAGAGGCTAAAGGGTATTTTAACAGCCTGCCCGCGCAAGGGGGATTTTGCCCAACATGAGCGCAAGGCTCCAAAGTGACAAAAAGATGAGCGCCAGCCAGCTGTTTTTTGTCCTGTATTTTATTTAAAGCGGAGATTTCCGCGTGAATGCCGCCATAGCGCGCATAAAACCCGCTGGATAAAAATCGCTTGTCTTTGTTTACAATCACGCATCCCACAGGAGGATTAGGGGAAACAAAGCCTTGCCCTTTTTCAGCCTCTTCAATAGCCAGCCTCATAGCCTCTTTGTCTGAAAGCTGTTTGTTTAAAAGGCTTGTCATAAGGAGCAGTGGTTAAAAATTCGCTTTCTGGCGGAAAGAGCTGAACAAAGATCAAACCCGCTCCATATATTTATAGAGCCATTCGATAAATTTGTCTAGGGAATAAAAATCGCTTGTGTTTTTGCTGGCTGGCTGAGGCTTGAGCCGGATTTAAGCCTGCATGTTGGGCGCCCTTTTTGCGGGTCGCCTCTGTTGTGCTGGCGCAAGGGTGTAGTATTTGAACCATAATTCCTCCTTTGTTTTCTCCCCTTTATATATTATGCCCTCACATCCTGCAACTATACATATAAGAAGCGCTATAGGGCGCGTCACGGGAAGAATGAATTTTCTAAAAAATAGGGGAAGATAAAAAGCCATATTAACGGCATAGAAACTTTTTGGAGGATCGCTAAAATCAGGTTATCTAAGCTCAGAGGAATGGACAAAAGAGCTTTTTATCCTCATATCAAAGAATATGATTTTCGATGTAATCATGGACAAGATAATTTATATGTGTTATTATTAAAAATATTGAGAAGCAGGCCCTTTGATCCTGCCCGATTCTTTTATAAAAGAGCAAACAATGATATTATCTGACACCAGCATTAGAAAACTCATAAAAGATAAAAAACTGCTTATCAAAGGGTTAAGCCCGAACGCCATTCAGCCCAGCTCCATAGATCTCTCCTTAGGCGAGTCCGCTCTCCTTTTAAAATATTGGACGACACAGGGCATTTTGGATTTTAATACAAAAATGAGCTATGAGAAAATCTTTGGGCAGGAATTTGTCATTCCTCCCCACTCTTTTATTTTGGCGACAACAAAAGAGTATGTTCAACTGCCAAAAGACATTTCCGGCTTTGTGGAGGGGCGAAGCTCAGTGGGCCGTATGGGCTTGTTTATCCAAAACGCCTCTGTAGTGGGGCCAGGATTTAAGGGAAAGCTCACTTTAGAGCTTTACAACGCCAACATTCTTCCTATTCGCTTAGAGGCCGGAAGACGGGTATGCCAGCTGCTTTTGTTTCAGATGGACAGAGAATCCAAAAAAGGCTATACAGGCAAGTATCAAAATCAAAAATCCGCTGAGTCCACAAAAATTTTTCTGGAAAAAAGAAATAAAAAATAAATCCAATATAAAAACACAGCCTTCAGCTCTCACAGCTTGGAAAAGCCCCGCGCTCTTATGGCGCCGGCGCAAACCAGCAAGGCCAGACAAAATAAAAACATTTCATTGATATAATAGCCCCAAGACATAAACAGGGTTTTTGGCGGGTTTTTGTAATAAGGGACTTTATACAAATGAAACCAAGGCTTATGCAGGGGGGATATTTTATCCACCTCTCCATTCGCGCGAATCACGCCAGAGTAGCCTGTGTTAGCCGAGCGAACCAAAGGGCGGCGGACCTCAATAGCTCTGGCAAAGCCTATTGTGAGATGCTGATAAGGCTCTTGCCAAGGGCCATACCAATGGTCGTTTGTGATATTGACTAAGATCTGAGCCTGTTGTTGAGCCTGCCGGCGGCTGATTTCATCAAATAAGGCCTCATAGCAAATTTGCCATCCCAATCGGGCGCCTTCCAGCTCCTGAGTTTGAATTTCTTTTCCGGGAGTGAGGTTGGAGCTAAAGTAAGGAAACATTTTTCTTAAAATGGGAAACCGGTCAATCCATGGAAAATACTCTCCAAAAATAACAAGCTTTATTTTGTCATAAATAGGCTTTAATATATTTCCCCCTCGATCAAACACAACAAGAGAGTTGCTGTATTTATTATTCAGTTGAGATGAGGCGCCGGTGATGAGCGGGATTTTAAGCCTCTGGGCTATTTTTGTGAGCGGAGGCTCTGTTTTTCTTTTTTTATCAATGACATAGCCATAAGATCCTTCGGACCAAATAATAAAATCAATATTTTTCCGCTCCTCTTGGCTGCGAGCGTGTTTAAACACAGCTTGATAAGTGAGGGATTTTAAAACGCGGAGGGCTTTTTTTCTGGCGCGCTTGAGGGAGCGCTGGTTGAGATGGGCAATAGCTCCAATGTTGTTTTGAATTAAAATAACATTTAAGAGCCGATCGGGCTGAGGCAATCGGCGCTTTAAAAAAAATCCAAGCAAATTCAAACAAATAAACAAAACAAAAGCCAGGGCGAGAGCTTTTTTCCCCGCGCTGTCTATTCGGCAGGCCAAGGGGAGCGACAGCCGAAATCCCCCTTTTGCTTCAGCTTTTAAAAAGCTGGTGTGCGCGCAGATGATCAAAAACAGGAGATTAAAAATATAAAATAAAGTGTTTAAAAAGCGAAATCCCCAAAGCTCAGCGGTTTGAGCTCCCGGCAGCCCTCCCCAAAGCCAGGGATAGCCCATATTCCATGGAAAAACAGTGGGAGTAAGAGAGTGCAGAATGGAGAAAATTAACGGCAAAAGAGCCAGCTTAACAAAAACAGGGAGAGGAAAAGAGGCTTTTTTTGCCAAAAGAAACCATAAGCACCCGGCAAAGGCTATATAAGAGCTGGCCAAAAAACAAAATAATATCAGACAAAGGGCGCTTAAGAGCCAGCTCATTTGCCCAAAATTATGAAAGGTGTAAATCATCCAGTTAAAGCCTATAAAAGTGGTCACTGTCTGGCATATAATACAGCCTATCAAAACTCGCTTTAAGCTGTTTTGCCTATAGATAAAGAGCCACAGGGGAACTAAAGCGAAAAACCATGTGAAAAAAGGGAAAGGGATAAAGCCAAAGCCAAAAAGCCCGCCGGAAAAAAACGGAGCTTTATAAATTTTAAAAAAGTTTATAATATTTATAAAGCTCAAAGCTTTTAAAAAAGAAAATTTATTTTTAAGCCAGTCAGCCATTTTTAAAATACTTTGCCTATATCATTAAATAACCGGCGCTGTTTTTGCGTATAAATGTCTAAAAATCAGCTGTTTAGCCGGCTGTCTAAAAGCCCGTTTAAAATTTAATTTAAAAAATCAAAGCTCCTTTTGAAAATTCTCTTAAGCATATATGCGGCAGCGCTTAAATAATACATAGATATTCTCAAAAAAAGCCCCTTCAGCTTTGTGAAATGGCGTGAAATCTTAAAAGCCGCTGAATTATTCCTGCCGATAACACAGTAAATTGCCCTGATCGAGTCCATAGCTTTCCGGCCCCTTAATTAAGCCGGCGCTTAAGGCCAATTTAAAACCGCCGGATAAGCTATGTTAAGCCCTCTTTTTAACATCTTAGCCAGAGGCTCACAAACAGACATAGAAAAGTTTTTAAATAATTCCTCTCCTTGCTTTTTTAAACTCCATCGCCGTCCAGTGAAATAAAGCGCCAAACAGCCTCCCTCTCTCAATTCCTTTCATAAGATTCAATAATAATAAAGTCAAATGATATGCTGATTTTTTAAACTGAGCTAGCTCTCTTGGCCTATTCACGAGGCTAAATCTGTTTTTATTCCAGAGTCCAAGCTTATTTTTTTGCTTTTTGCCCGCCGTGGAGCGGCCACAGCCCTCAAAAACAAACTTCTGGAAAATTGAAGATCATAATGGGATTTAGGCCAAGAGAGCCAGTCCAGCTTATGATTTTTTAAAAAATGCTAAATTTTCAGTTTTTTATAGACTGAAAATCGAGAGGCGGATATAATATTCATGTTTGGGAAATATCCTTATGTTATATAGAGACTGCGCTCTTGATTTTTACAGCTAAATCATTATTTAAATGAAAACAGCCATGCTCTTTTTTTTTGCGCTTTTTTTTGTCCAAGGCTGGCCGGACATTCCTCAAATTTATAACAAATCCTCCCCTCTTTTTCAAACAGATCTTAAAAAATCCATCGCTGTCAGCCAGCCAAAGGAGCGCCCCATGAAATGGACTCAAAATTCCGCAAAAAAGCCTAAAAAAACACGGGCCGGCCAACCGGCTGTTTTGGAAAAAGCCACATTGGCGGGAGGATGTTTTTGGTGTGTGGAAGCCGATCTGGAAAAGCTTGATGGCGTTAAAGAGGCTATTTCCGGATATGCCGGCGGAGATGTCATCCGCCCTTCTTATAAAGAGGTTTCCAGCGGCGAAACAGGGCATTTGGAGGCTGTTCAGATTCTTTTTGATCCTCAAAAAATCAGCTACTCTCAAATTTTGGACGCTTTTTGGCGAACAATTGATCCTACAGACAAAGGAGGCCAGTTTGCGGATCGGGGCATGCAATACAGCACAGCTATTTTTTATCATAATGAAGAGCAAAAAAAAACAGCTCAGCGCTCTAAAAAAGAATTGGAGGAAAAAGGCCCTTTTAAGAAGTCCATTGCCACATCCATTCGCTCCTTTAAAAATTTTTATAAAGCGGAGGGCTATCATCAGGATTATTATAAAAAGAGCAAATTAAAATACTCTTTTTATCGCTATCGCTCCGGCAGAGATCAATTTTTGAAGAGAATTTGGGGGGCATTCAAAGATTTTCGCCCTTTTTCGAATCTTAAATCAAGCAAGGGCGGAAAAAAACAAAACAGGGATTTTTTAGTCCCGGGAAAAAATGAGTCGAGTCAACATAAAAGCTTAAAGAGCAAACATGGCGCTTTGGCGATAAACAAGCCACTGGGCAAACACAGCCAAAAGCCAAGAGCGGACTCTCGTGTATATTCCAAGCCGCCAGTGAGGGAAATAAAGAGCAAACTCACAGAATTGCAATACAGAGTCACACAGGAATCGGCGACAGAGCCTCCTTTTCAAAATCCGTATTGGGATAAAAAAACAGCTGGGATTTATGTGGATATTGTTTCTGGAGAGCCTTTATTCAGCTCCTTGGATAAATATGATTCCGGCACAGGCTGGCCGTCTTTTACAAAACCCCTGGTTCAGGAAAACATCATCACAAAGAAAGACGGTTTTTTCAGGATAGAGGCGCGATCTCAGCACGGGGACTCCCACCTCGGCCATTTATTTTCGGATGGGCCTCCTCCAACAGGTTTGAGATATTGCGTCAATTCCGCCGCTTTGAGGTTTGTTCCCAAAGAGCAGTTGGAAAAAGAGGGCTACAGCGCTTTTGCCGGGCTGTTTAAGTGAAGCTTCGCAAAAGAGCTGGCTGGGAGAAATCATCCTCTCCGCCAAGCCATTGCCGGTTTAATTTGAATATTTATAATTTTTTGATTTGTTCTCAGAGAGCCTCCAGCGTTTTACTAAGAGAGAGTCCGGCTCTAATCTCCTGGGCTGGCTTAAGCGCCGGGCCGGGGCAAACATAAATGGGATTATAAAAGCTGGCCCAGTTTAAATTATTATTATGGCTGAAAAGTTCACATTGAAGGGTGAAGAGGCTCAGCGGAGTCTGCCGGGGATTATAGAGTCTATCTATAAGATTTCTGCGGCATTGAAGGGTGAAGAGGCTCAGCGGAGTCTGCCGGGGATTATAGAGTCTATCTATAAGATTTCTGCGGCATTGAAGGGTGAAGAGGCTCAGCGGAGTCTGCCGGGGATTATAGAGTCTATCTATAAGATTTCTGCGGCATTGAAGGGTGAAGAGGCTCAGCGGAGTCTGCCGGGGATTATAGAGTCTATCTATAAGATTTTCCGGGCCAAATATTTTATCGCCCATCAAAATGAAATCATACAGAATATAAAAAGCTTCAGCTCTTTTGGCCAGTTAAAATCAAAAGTTTGGCTGATGAGCGCTTTAAAGGAAAAGAGGCTTTTAAGCTTAGGCTGTGTGTTTCTTTGCGCCGGCTGGTATGGCCTGCTTCCCTGTTTATTGTTGAATGACAAAATTTTTTCCATTGGCCAAATATTTAATTTTGAAAAGGATTTTTTAAGTGTTCATGTCTCAGAGGATTTGAATCGTGAATTTGTCAAAGACAAATGGAAATTTAAGGCTGTTTTTAAAGATATTTTGGAATTAAACTATCAACAGGCCCAGTTTAGCGTGCTAAAAGCCAATGGAGAGGCTCAGACTCTCACAGCCTCCCCGGACACAATTATCAACACCTCCTGTGAGCATATTCGCTCTTTTTCCAAATGGTGGAGCAAACTGCCGCCAAAAAAACTGATTATTTTGCAAAACAATAATTTTTTCCAACATTCGTCTCATGTAAATTGTGTGTCTTCTCTGGAGCAATTTAAAAAGCAAGCCCCTATGCATTTGCTTTATGAGGGCGAGCTTGACCTTAAATCTTATAAAAGGTTTATGCTCATCGGCTATAAGCCAGAGAAAAAAAGCGCTGGAGCTAAGGCAGAGTCAACTCCCCCTTAATTATTTTAAGAGCTGTCTCAAAATAAAAAACTTTTTCAATTTTTTTAATTTGAGCCTCCAAATTTGAGGCGGAAACCCCTTTCCGGATGGGGATTTTTTTTTGAGCCAGCACAGGCCCTTTATCATAATGGCTATTGACAATATGGATGCTGACTCCTGTTTCCGCTCTTTTTGCGCGGAGAACAGCTTGGTGAATCTTTGATCCATACATTCCCGGGCCGGAAAATTCCGGAAGCAGGGAGGGATGAGAGTTAATTATTTTATTTGGAAATAAGCTTAGCGCCTCGGGCCCAATTTTTTTTAAAAAACCGGCCAATAAAATCAGCCGAGGGCTGTAAGATAAAAGAATCCGGCTCAGCTCTTTATCCCATTCCTGAAATTTTTTGTTTTTATATTCAACAACATGAAAAGGCACATGATATTTTTTAGCCGCTTTTAAAACGCCGGATTTTGGGTTTTCTGTTATAATCGCTTTTATTTTAAAAGGGCATGTTTTTAAAAGCGCTTTTTCGCAAAAAAACTCAATCGTGGAGCCGGCCCCTGAGCCTAAAGCTAAAACAGGATAAGCGCTCATAAAAAAAGATTACCGGATAAAAAGGAGGGGGGCAACAGCTCTTTTTTTATAATGGCTCAAGCTTTAAAAATATTTGAGGCGGAGCGCTTATTCCCAGCCTCTTTTAAGCGTTGGCTCCTCTTGTTTCAGAAGGAATGCTAAGGCTCCCGAAGCTTCCGTTGGCGAAGGGCTTAAGCCTGTTCCAAAAAAGGCCGGCCGGCGCCTTAAAAAGCGCGGGCTTTCCATCTAAAAAAGATGTTTCAGGCCAAAAATAAACGCGCCGGCTTGTCAAATTAAAACAGCATGAGGAAATAACTCAGCCTTAAGCGCGGGGAAATAATCATTCCCTCCCCTTTTTTAAATGATCATAAATTCTTTTTAAAATAAGGAGCTTAGATGAGTATTCCAGTGGCTTTCCATTGACAAAAAAACTGGGGGTTCCTGGAATGCGGGCTTGCTTTCCCGCCTGAGCGGATTGCTGAATCTTTAATAAAACATCGGGATCTGTCATACAACCCGCCAAACGCTCCTTGTCTAGATGGGATTGGACAATCAATTTATTTAATAAAATTTCACTTTTTTTCTTATTCCCCTGGAGATCTAAAAAGCTGTTTTGCCGCTCAAAAATTAAATCGTGAAGGAGCCATCCTTTCCCTTGCCTGTCGGCGCAAATAAGAGCTTGGCTGAGCTTGCAGGTGAGGCCGGATCGCTTAATATTTATAGAGGGATTGCAAACGCCGTCCAAAGGATAAACATAAAATTGAAAACTCACATCTGGGAAATAGCTTAAAAACCTCCTTAAGGCTATTTGAGCTGTTTTGCAGGCCGGGCATAAAAAATCCGCAAACTCCACAATGAGCATATTTGAATCCGCTACTCCTTTTTGCAAAATGGGATCTGCCTCTATTTTTACTGTATCCGCGAGACGCCAATCATGGAGCAGAACTTCCAGATCTTGTTTTTGATTTTTGAGATCAAAGGCTGTTATAAAGCGAATATGAAAAAATAAACTGATAAAAACAGCGCTCCCGGCTAAAATATAAAAATTTTTTTGTTTTGCGATTTTGAGGGCAAAAGAGAGAGGCTTGATCAGATCGTCTTTAAAAGCTAAAAACAAAAGCCCTAAAATCAAAAAAGAGAGGAGATAAAGCCCCCAGCAAACCGGGCAAAACAGATGATTAGCCAAAGAGATTATGGCCATAGCCAGAGAAGACAAGGCCAGCCCGCCCGCCACATAAAATGACATGTTTTTCCAGTAAGCGCCGGCGCCAGACAAAAGAAAAGATATGAGCAGGCCGGACAGCGCGAGATTAAAGCCCAGCCCAAAAACTGAAAGGGAAGCGCCAAACAGCTTAGCGTAAGGCGAAAGCAAGGCGGAATCGCAGTTGAAATGGCCTCCAATATTGCAAATGGCGCTGGCGGAGGCTGTTCCCGCGTCCAGCTGATAGGCCCTTTGGGCCAGATAAAAATGCCCCACAGAGGACAGCGCCACCAAAAGCAAAGCGATGGCCGGCAGTTTTTTCATTATGAGATGATATTGCCTTTTCAGCTGGAATAATGCAATAAAATTTAAGCGGGGCTGTTATTTGTGGTTAAAGCGCTTTTTTCAGAGGGAAAGGCCGATGTTTTTTAAGGCAGATCATCCTCTCCTTGGCCCCCCGCTAAAGGCGGGAATGTTAATATTCCCTCTGAAATGAGGGGAGTTATCGGCTTAAAAGATCCTGCCAAACACCGCTCCTTTGGGCGTGCTGTGATTCCATACTGTTAGAAAAATCAAGAGGAGCTCTTGTCCTCATTTCAGCGCGGGCTGTTTCCGGTTAAGAATAGCGGCCCTGCTTTAAAAAACACGGCTCAATTCTTATAAAGCCAGATCCATTTGATTGACAGCAGGGCTTTTGCCGCCGCGGAGCTTTAGCTGCGGGGAAAAGCCTTAAGCCACGCCGTCCAGCTCTTTATTTTTTAAAGATTCTTTTAAATCCCCTGCTTGAGATAAAGATTCCAGCAGCAAAACCTCTTTAAAAGCCTCATCTAAGGAGGAGACCAGGATAAAATTCATCTCCCTTTTCGCCTCTTTTGGAATATCCTCCAGATCTTTTTTGTTTTTTTCCGGCAAAATCACATTTTTGACGCCATTGTTAAATGCCGCTAAAGTTTTCTCCTTAATTCCCCCCACCGGCAAAACCCGTCCGGATAAAGTGATTTCACCGGTCATCGCCACAGTGTTTTTTAAAGGAATATTTGTTATTAAAGACAGCAAGGCGCTGGCTAAAGCCGCCCCGGCGGAAGGGCCGTCTTTAGGGATAGCTCCTCCCGGCAAATGGACATGAATTTCGTTTTTATCAAACCACTCTCTCTCCATATTAAAATTCAGGCTTTGCGCGTAAGATTTCACATAAGACAGAGCGGCTTGAGCGGATTCTTTCATCACATCGCCCAGGGTTCCAGTTAAGATAAGCCCTCCCTTCCGGCTGGGGATTTTAAGGGCCTCTATATGCAAAAGCTGTCCCCCGGCTTCTGTCCAAGCCAAGCCTGTCGCAATGCCCACGCAGGCCTTTTTTAAATGCTCTTCAGGAAAAAAGCGAGGGCTTCCCAACATAGCCGCCACTTGCTCTCGGCCTAGAGCCATTTTCTTTTTGGCCCCTAAAACAAATTGTTTAGCCGCTTTCCGGCACAGAGAGGCTAACTCCCGCCTTAAGCCTCTCAAGCCGGCCTCTCTGGTGTAAGACTGGATTAAAATGTCTAAAGCCTCCTCAGTAAAATGAATATGATCTTTAGGCAGGCCATTGTTTTTCAATTCTTTTGTGATCAAATGTTTTTTGGCTATTTGTTTTTTTTCAGTTGAGGTATAGCCGGAAATAGGGATAATTTCCAGCCGGTCCTTTAAAGCCGGAGGAATATTATGGGCTAAATTGGCTGTGGCGATAAAAAAGATGTGGGACAAGTCAAAATCCAAATTCAAATAGTGATCTTTAAAAGAGTGATTTTGCTCCGGATCTAAAACCTCCAGCAAAGCGGAGCTGGGGTCGCCTCTAAAATCAGAGCACAATTTATCAATTTCATCCAAAACAATGACAGGATTTTTTGTCTGGCAGGCTTTAAGAGCTTGAATGATTTTTCCCGGCATGGCTCCCACATAAGTTCTTCGGTGCCCTCTGATTTCCGCCTCATCTCTGACACCCCCCAAGGAGATGCGATGATAAGATCTTCCCAAAGATCGGGCAATGCTTTTTCCCAGAGAGGTTTTTCCCACGCCCGGAGGCCCCGCAAAGCATAAAATAGGCCCTTTTAAGCTTTTAGGCTTTTTTAAATGACAGACAGCTAGAAACTCTAAAATTCTCTCTTTAACTTTTTTAAGCTCTAAATGATCCTGATCCAAAATGTTTTGCGCGTTTTTTAAATCTAAATTGTCATCACTGCGGTTATTCCAGGGCAAATCCAACAGCCAATCCAAATAATTTCTAACCATAGAGGCTTCGGAGCTTTCCGTATGCATTTTTTCCAGCCGGGCGAGCTGCCTTAAAGCCTCTGTTTTCGCCTCTTGAGGCAGTTGTTTTTCATCCAGTTTTTTCTTAAACTCTTTCGCCTCCTCTTTTTTATAGCTGTTCACTTGATAAGGCTTAAAAGCCTCTTGCGCGGGCAAGAGGGGCCTGGGAGCCTCTTTTTTTATCAGTTTTTTCAGCCGGCCCTGGAGCTTTGAAATTTCCAGATCATCCTGAACGGTTTTTAGAGTCAGCTGTATTCTCTCCTTCAGATTAACGGTTTCTAAAGCTTTTTGCTGATCTTTGATTTTAAGATCTAAGCTGTTAATCAGCAAATCACAAAAATGGTCTGGATTTACGGCGGAGTCTAAAAGAAAAAGAAGCTCTTGAGAGACAGACTCCTTAATTTTAACTAATTGTTTTAGCAAGCGCCTAATCTCCTCCAAAGATTGTTTGTCATCTTCAGATAAAATCGCGCCTTCTGTCTTTTCTTGAAAATAACTTATAAAAACATCCCCCTCCTCAAAACTGTCAATGGACGCTCTTTCCATGCCTTGAATGAGAATTTTTGTCCGGTCATCCTCTAAATCCCTCATTTTCATAATGAAGCCGACACAGCCCACTCTATAAACCTGTTGAGAGTCTGTTTCCGATGGGCGAAGGCAAGCTAAAAAGATGAATTTGTTTTGCTCAAACGCCTTTTGAACAGCCTTTTTGGCCATTGGCTCATTGATATAGATGGACATTATAGAGCTTGGAAACACCACTGTGTCTTTTAAAGACACAAGCGGCATTTGTTTGGGAAGAAATATGCGCTTTTTCATGTCACAGCCTCTCTTGACAAACTTTTCGGATTTTTTAAAAAATTATTGAGAAAATTTTATTTTACTGGCATAGAGTCCAGAATATGGGCTTTGTCACGGCTTGTTTTATACACATTTAAAGGATATTTAAAGATTCCATCCTTTGAGACAGAAATTTTATGATGGGCCCCTTGAAAGGCTCTAATTTGTTTAAGCTCTCTTTGTAAAGACAAACGATTTTTAGCCCCCCGCTCTAAAGCTTGCTTCAAAAAAGCCCCTGCGTTATAAGCTCTCTGCTCAAAAATCCCAGGAGGATGGCCGTATAAACTCACGAACTCTTTATAAAAAAGAGATTTCTGATTCAGAGAGCTGTCTTTTTTCGGAAGATTGATAAAAACAAGAGGCAAATCTTTTGACCAATAAGACACTTGACGGGGCCTCCATAAATCTGTTCCCATCAAATAAACCTCTTTTACTCCAAAATATTTCAAGTGATTTTTTATCTTTAGAGCTTGATTCAAAGAGTCCGGGATAAAAAGAGCGGAAAACTCTTTTTTTGGCTGTAAAAGATTTTCCGGTGTGAGTTTGCGGGATCTCTCTGACAAAGAGGGGCGCTCCTGTAAAGCCGCTTTTTTAAGCTTGGCAAACTCTTTTTCCCGGCCTTTCCGGCGCAAATCCAGCAAATTGACAATATGCTTTTTAAAATCCACTTCTCCCGCTTTATAAACTTCATGCTTTATGATTTGCCCTCCCGCCTCTTGAAACAGCTGCGAAAATGTTTTGGCGTATTCCTCTCCATAGAAATCATCCGGCCGCAAAAGCGCCGCTTTTTTCACTTTTAAGGCTTTGATCGCTCTGTTAACAAGCGGCTTTAAAAGCTGTTCCGGCTGGATAGCGTTTTGAAAGACAAACTCCCGGTTTAAGCTCAAATCTCTCTTTTGGGAAAATAAAATAGACGGGACGGCAAAAGCCTCAGCTCTTTTAGCCAGAGCGGAGGCTGTTTCTCTGGTAAAGCCCCCCACAAGCCCTATTATATGCCGCTTATAAAACAACTCATCTAACTGCGCTTGAATGACATCCGGATGGCTTTTGCTGTCCATAGCGGCAATTTGCCAAGGCGAATTTTTCTCCAAGCCCAGCCCCATATAAAGCCCTCTTAAAACTTTTTCGCCCAAAGCTTTTCTTCGTCCGCTTAAAGGGGCAATAGCGCCAATTAAATAAGGATTTACTTGGCCGGATTTTTTTATCATCATTAAATAATGCTGAGCCTCTTTTTTTAAGCTTAAGGGCAAAGAGGCGGATAAAGACCGTTTAAAATAGCGTCTGGCTTTTGAAAATTTTTTTTGGCCAATAAAATATTTTCCGGCTCTGTATAGCAAATAGCCCTCAAAAACGCCAAAATTTTCCGCTTGATTGACAGACAATATCAAATCGCCGGGAGATAAATTTTGAATTAGCCGCTCCCCTTGGTCTCTCCATTTCCGCTTTTCCTCCACGCGGGAGGAGAGAAAAAATAAATGAGACAAACTGAGCAGTTTCCGCTTGATCAGCGCGTTTTTGCTCTTGAGCCAGCTCCATTGCGTTTGCGCTGAGGCTTTCTTGTCTTTTAGATTGGACTTTGGGTTTTGAATGAGGCTCTCCAAAGTCTCCAGGGCCAAATCCAAACGTCCCTCCTGAACATGACATTTTGCTGAAGCGCTGAGAGCCTCCCATTTTATTGTGTCTTCCGAGGAGGACTGAGCCGCCTGATGATAGCTTAAGCAAGCCTCTTTAGGCTTTCCGTTATTTAAAAGGATTTTTGCTTTTAACAAATAAGCGCCCCCCGCTCTGGCGGGGCTTTTATGAGATTGAATAAAAGCCTCGATATCTTTTATTTTTTTCCGCCAAGATATGTTTTTTTGGCTTTGGATTTGCTTCCATGTCTTTTTTTCCGCCAGATCTGTTTTTGTAGCTATAGCTTTTTTTGAGCTGTGGCCGGCGGAGCGGCGTTTTTCTAAAAGCCCGCATCCCCAAAGGAGCGGAAAAACAAGGAAGACGGGAAAAAAACAGCTTTTAGGCCATGAGGGTTTGTCAATCATTGTGAAGATTTCTCTTTTAGCTCTTGCATGATTTTTTTAAATTTTAAAATCCGGGGATAAACGAAAGAGGAGTTTTTAAATTTTTCAACATAAATTTTTTGTTTGTCAAAGGGCATTTTTTCCAGCTCTCTTTGTATTTTCGCGCCGTTTTTCAGAGGATAGTCTATAACAATTTGAACAAAGAGATCTCCTTTTTCCCCATTAAGATTTTTAGGAAGGCCATGCCCTTTGATTTTTAAAAGCTGGCCGGGCCGGACAGGCGGCTTTAACTGGACAGCCAATAAGCCGTAAGGGGATGGAGCCTCCAGCTTTTGCCCTTTAACAGACTCAATAAAAGAGATCGGCCGCTCCACAGCCAGATCCTTTGATCCGGGAATAAGCTGAAAAATTTTATGCGGCTGAATTTGTATTTTCACATACAGATCTCCAAAATTTTTTTTGCCCACAGCCCCTCCTTGGCCTTTAAAGCGAAGAGACGCTCCGGCTCTGGCTCCCGCGGGAATTTGAACCGCCACAGAGCTTTGTATTTTTGCCCCATCAACCGGCTTAACATAATGAACTGTCTTAGAGCGGGATTGGCAAAGATCCTCCAAAGAGATTTTTAAAGGAACCTCCAAATCTATAGGCTTATTTTGCTTTTGAGCTGGCGGCGCCCGCTCATTTTTTAAGGGCGCGGCCGCGGAATGAGAAGAGCTTTTCATTTGTTGGAGGCTTTCGTCAAACAGCTTTCTTTTTCTCGGATCTTTTAAAACCTGCCAAGCTGTATTGATTTGCTGGAATCTTTTTTCCGCCAGCTTATTTCCCCGATTTTTATCTGGATGATAGGCTCGCGCCAGATCGAAGTAGGCTTTTTTAATTTCCAAATCATCAGCTTGAGGGGAAACATTGAGAATAAGATAAAAATTAACTTGATTCTTTGGCTTCAATGATCCTCCTTTGGCTTAGCGGCCATCCTCTTTTTTGGCTAAAATCACCTGAGCCGGCCGTATCACCTTGTCGTGAAGCTTATAGGCTTTTTTAAAAGTTTCAGCCACATAGCCCTCCGGGAACTGAGAGGTTGGAATATGGCTCAAGGCCTCTTGATAAGAGGGATCAAAAGCTTGTCCTGTCGGATCTAAAACTTCCACCCCTAAATTATGAAAAACCTGCGAGAGCTTTTTTTGTATCATCTCCAGGCCTTGTTTCAATCCCTCAAAAGACGGCTTTTCCTGAGCGGACGCCATGGCCCGATCCAAATCATCCAGAACCTCATTGGCTAGAGAAAGTAGCAGGCGCTCCCCGCTATAGCGCGCCAGCTCTCTTTTTTCCTCAGCGGATCGCCTTTTAAAATTTTCAAACTCCGCTCTTAAATATAAATTATCATTTAAAGCCTGCTGTAATTTTTTATGGATGGCGGAAAGCTCTTTCAAATCTAAAGAGCAGGCCTCGCTTTTCTGTTTTTCTTTGAGCGCATGAGAAACAGCGCCTCCTCTTTGGGCATCTCCCTCCGCGGGGCCCTGGCCGCTCTTTTTAGGAGAGTTCTCTTGAGTTTTGCTCTGTGGAGTTTTTTGATGAGCCTCCCCGGAGCCGGAGCTGTTTTTTAGGCTAACATGCCCGATCTCCGCCTGTCGGCCCTCTAAAGTTTTGCCGGAAGGCTTTTTTTTAATGATTCTTTTTTTGCTCATGCTTCCCCTTTCAAAAGCGCCGCTCTTAAAGCCCGCTTTTTATGTGACGCCTAGTTTTGCATATCCGGCTCCTCTGTGGCAGACAGTGAGTTAGAATAAATGTCATTTTTAGTTATATGCGCTATAAAAATAAACGCCATTTTTTTATGTTTTTAGCCAAAAGTCTTGGTTTTTTCAACAAAAAAGCTCCGCTGGCTCTGTTTTGAGGGCCTCTATTGTTATAAAATCACATTATGTCGCTTGCAAAAGGGCCTTCTTTTAGAGAATATCTTAGCGCAGAATTGGATCTGGCGTCCTCCGCTTTGTCTTTTCATGTCAAAAGCTATCTTGTTGATTTGCTTTGCCTTTATCTGCCCTCCGATCAGCTTTTTGAGAGAAAAGAGGGGCAAACCAAATCTCACGAAAGCGCTTTAGCTGATCTTTATAAAAAAACCCAATCATCCGGGCCTCAGGAGAGGCTTTACGCTTTTAAAAAAATGGGAGATTTAAGCTTGTATATCAGCGGGTTTTTTCGCTCGGCGGTGAAAAGAAAAATTATTCATCTGAGCTATTATGAGCAAATGGGCCAAACCGCTTATTATTTTGTCAGCTCAGCTTATGGGCCAGCCCCCAATGTTTTTAAAGAGCTGTCAGAAGAGTTTAAAAGCCTCTCCCAAATTCTTTTTTCCATCCATAAAAAATCAGAAGAGAAAAATTCAAAATATATGAATTTGATTTAAGCCTTTAAATGAAGCGCTGGCCGCGGCCTCTTTTAAGGCGCTGGCTGTTTCAGATCACAAAATAATGGCTCAGTTTGATGTTTTTTTATGGCGTTAGCGGCGGGGCCAAGGCGCTGGCTGTTTCAGGCCACAAAATAATAGCTCAGTTTTAATAGTTTTTATAGCAAAGAGCGCCTTGCCAGAATCCCTTGATTCAGGTAATTCTATCTCAACGCATGAATCTCCTTATAATCGCTCTTTTTTCCGCCGGCCTTTTTTGCTCCTGCCTGTTTGTGGCGTATTTTGGCCAAAAGTGGAGCTTAAAGCCGCTGGTCGCCACAGGCTCAGGCGCTTTGCTGTCCATTAGCTTTTTGGAATTTTTGCCTCACGCTTTTGAGGAGAGCAAATCTTATGAAATGGTGTCTGTTTTTGTTTTAACTGGAGTTTTAGCGCAGGGCTTGGCGGATATATATCTTCTCCCCCGGTTGGTTTTTTTAGACAAATTGATCCAAACGCAAAATTCTCATGCTATTCACGAGCATTCCCACGCGTTGAGTCCCGGCTTTGTCTGCTCAGTGACCGGCTGTCTTTCTATATGCTCTTTTTTTGATGGCATTCGTTTGTTTGCGGCTTTGAATATTGGGGAGTTTGCGGCTTTTGTGACTGTTGGGGCTTTATTTTTCCACTTGCTTTCTGAAGGGGCTTTATTGGCTGTTTTAGGGCTGTCTTCCGGCTTGAAAAAACAAGTTTTTTGGGTTTTAGCTCTTTGCGCGTCCGGCGCCTTGATGTTAGGGGCTTTAGCGGCTCAAGCGCTGTTTATAGGCTTTTCCTCCAGCGCGCTGATTGCTTTTTCCTCCGGAATTTTAATTTACATTTGCTTTACGCACCTGTTGCCTTTTTGCTTTAAGCAAGGCTATGAAGTTTGGTTTTTTGCCGGATTGATTGGCTTTTCATTGTTTCATTTTGTGTTTTAGCTGGCGGAAAAGCCAATAGGGGCCGCGGCAAAAAGGAAAAATAATAAAAGCCCGCTGAAGAGGGATAAGAGAGCCGCCGGCGCCGCCCATCAGCCGGAAAGGCTTTGAATAGCCAGAGACACAGCCTCGCCTCCGCCCAGACAAATAGAGGCTATTCCTGTTTTTTTCTGATGAGTTTTTAGAGCGTGAGTCAAAGCGCATAAAATTCTGGCGCCGCTGGCCCCAATAGGATGCCCCATAGCGACAGCGCCTCCGTGAATGTTGAGCTTTTCCAAAGGAATGGGGACATCTTTGGCCACAGCTAAAGCCACAGCGCTAAACGCCTCATTCACTTCAAACAAATCCACATCCTTTAAGCTTAATTTTGTTTGCCTCAGCAGCTTATGAATAGAGTGAATGGGCGCGGTGGTGAACCAATGGGGATCTTGGGCGAAAGCGCTTTGGCCTAAAACTTTGGCCAAAGGCTTTAAATTAAAGCGCTGGACAGCTTTTGAGCCGGCCAACAGCAAAAAGGCCGCGCCATCATTGATTTTGCTGGCGTTGCCGGCTGTAATGCTTCCGTTTTTTTCAAAAACAGGGCGGGCGGTGTCTATTCTGCTGTAATCCGCTTTAGAGGGCTGCTCATCAGCGCCTATAACAGCTTTCTCCCCTTTTTTGGATTCCAAAACAACAGGAGCTATCTCCTCTTTAAGCCAGCCTTTTTCTTGAGCCTTTAAGGCTTTCTCAAAACTGCTTTTGGCAAAAGCGTTTTGCTCCTCCTTGCTGAATTTGTATTTTTTTGCGCAAATTTCTCCAATAGATCCCATGTGTTTTTTATCGTATGGATTGATAAGGCCATCTTCCAGCAAACTGTCTATTAAAGGCCAATCCCCTAAAGCGGGAGCGCTAAAACGGGCTTTTGGCAAAAGATGGGGGGCTAAACTCATGTTTTCCTGTCCCCCGGCCACAATCAGATCCGCCCGCCCCAGCTCAATGGCGTCACAAGCCATCATCACAGCTTTTAAGCCGGATCCGCAGACTTTATTCACTGTGGCGCAGGATACAGAGCTGGGCAGCCCCGCCGCTAAAGCGGTTTGTCTGGCCGGAGCCTGCCCCGCGCCAGCTGTCAAAACCTGGCCCGCCACGCACTCCTCAATGTCCTTTGCGTCAAATTTCCCGCTCTGCTCTTTCAAAATGGCTTTTATCGCTATGGCGCCCAGCTGATGAGCGGGAAGAGAGGACAGACTCCCTTTAAATTTTCCGATGGGAGTTCTTTTTGCGGAGACAATATAAACAGGGCTCATGACAAACTTAAGAGATTTATCTCTCATGGTTTTTAATAAGGCTCATGGCGCTTTAAGGGGCCTATTTCTCAATATTTTTAATGTAAATTATCCTGTCTATAATTAAATCTAAACTCACATTCTTTCAAAAGCAAATAGAATGCCTTTTATCTGGACTGAGCCCCGCTTTCCGACCCCCTAATTAGATTGGACAGGAAAAGCCTGAAGTTTAGGCTCTTCCATTCCGCCTTTTTTTAATTTAACTTCAAATTCATGATGAGTCAAATATCCCATGGAGAAATACAGTCTTTTCCTGTTATAAGCCTCCTCGATAAAACAAGGCAGTTGTCTCAATACATCCGTAAAAGTCTCATAATTCTTCAAATAAGCTTCGCCGCATTTCAAGGTCTTCATAAAGCTCTCCATCCCGCTGATATGGTTTTTTTATTCTCCCCTCTTTTTTGCCGGTTGCTTAGCTAAGCCCCGGCCTTAAAAATATAGGCTGATTTGCATTTTATAAGCCGGCTGTTTTTGATTAAAGCCAGGCGAAATGCCCTGTAAAGTGCCTGAGAAAGGGCGGCTCTTTTGTGAATCGGACGCCTTTTAGCCGGGGGGCCTCCTCTTTGGCGAAGGAGACAACAGATTCAGCGGTAAAGTCTAAATGGGATTGAGTGTAGACTCTGCGGGGCAAACACAGCCGGACCAGCTCTTGGGTGTGATAAGCTTTTTCTCCATTCTTTAAAGTTTTGCCAAACATGACAGAGCCAATTTCACATCCGCGGATGCCGGAGCGCTCATATAATCCGGCGACAAAGGCCTGCCCCGGATAAGCGGAAACGGGAATATGAGGCAAAAGCTTTTTTGCGTCAATATAGACAGCGTGGCCTCCTGGCGGGCTAATCAGGGGGATTCCCCCCTTCGCCAGCTTTTTATGCAGTCTCTCAACAGAGGATATTCGGTGGCGGAGATAAGACTCTTCTAAAGCCTCCCGCAAACCCACAGCTATAACCGCCAGATCTCGCCCCGCCATCCCGCCGTAGGAGGGGAACCCCTCAGCTAAAACCAGGCGGTTTTTGCAATACTCGCTTAAAAATTCCTCCCGGACACAAATAAAGCCTCCCATGTTAGCCAAGCCATCTTTTTTTGCGGACACAAAGCAAATATCCGCTGTGTCAAACAAAGCTCTGGCGATTTGCTGTGTTGTTTGAGTTTTAAAAGCCTTTTCCCTTTGTTTAATAAGCCAAACATTTTCAGCAAAACGGCAGCCGTCTAAAATCAATGGCGTGGAATATTTTTGGCAAATTTGTTTGACGGCTTTCATGTTTTCCATAGACACGGGCTGCCCGCCCCCTGAATTGTTGGTGACAGTGAGGATCACCCCAGCCACGCTTTTTTCTTTTAAATTTTTATCTAAAAGCTGTAAATTTATATTTCCTTTAAAGGGGTGATATTCAGAGCTTTTGAAAAGCTCAGGGCAGGGAATATCTATAGTTTTAAATCCAAAATCCTCAGAATTAGCCCGTGTTGTGTCAAAAAGCGTGTTGGAGACAATATACTCTCCTTTTGATTTTAAATAATGCAAAAGGATGCGCTCCGCTGATCGGCCTTGATGAGTGGGAATGACAAAAGGCATTCCTGTAATATCCTGGACGGCCTTTTCAAATTGGAGCCAGCTTTCAGATCCGGCATAAGCCTCATCCCCCTGCATTAAAGCCCCCCATTGCCGCGCGCTCATAGCGCCTGTGCCGGAATCGGTCAAAAGGTCAATCATCACATCTTTGGAGGCCAAAAAAAACACATTGAGATGGGCTTTCAGAAGGGCTGATTGGCGATATTCCCTTGTTGTCCGGCAAATGGGATCAACGCTTTTTATTTTGTATGGCTCCATAGCTCCTCATTCTATACTGATGGGATTTAAAATTTCATGATTTTTTGATGAATCACCGGAGATTAGCTAAAAAATTGTGACTTTTTAAACACAGCCGGCGCAACTATAGATCAACTGGGCCTTTTTTAAAAGTCCTGGTGGGGAAAATTTTTTAAAATTCTGATTTTTTTAAATGGCCTCATCTCTAAAAGGGCGGCTAGTTTGTGTCCTTTAACCGCTTTTAAAATTTGCGGCTGGCCGGTTTTATTGACAAGAGTTTGATCTTTTTGGCTGGCCTCCAAAATATACAGGGGAAGCCTTCCCTGTTGTAAAATTTTAGCGCTTTTGCCGGTTAAATCCATTTGCGGGAATTGGCTTAAAGCCTCAGGGGGGAATAAAAAACTCCCTCCCAGAAGGGATTTGAGATGCTCCTCCGCTGCGGGAAAATTTTTGGCGAGCTTGCCTCTAAGCTCTTCTGTTGTGAGACTCTGATGAACATGAAAAGCGCCGGAAGAAAGCCTCTCCAATTTCATCAAACAAGCGCCTGTTTTTGTTTTCTGCCCCAAATGGCGGATCCAGGAGCGGATGTAAGATCCTTTAGAGCAAGACACTGTTAAGCTGGCGCCGTCTTTTTGGATGCTATGAATGGCTAAGCCCCAAAAGGACATTTTTTTTAAGGGGAGCGCCACCTCCTTTTCTTTGCCGGCAAAGGCGTAAGAGTATAGCCTTCGCCCCTTCACTTTGATCGCGGAGAAAATGGGGACAGGAATTTCCAGCTCCCGGGCCTCTTGCCTTAAAAGGCTTTCAATGTCCTCTGTTCTTAAAGAGACCTCTTGTGATTTTAAAACTTCCCCCTGAAGATCCAAGGTCTTGGTCTCCAGCCCAAATTTTAGGCTCAGTTTATAGCTCTTGTCATTGTTTGCAAAATAAGAGCTAAGCTTTGTGGCTATGCCGCACAGGACAACTAACAAGCCTCGGGCCGGAGGATCTAAAGATCCCGCGTGGCCCACAGCCCTTTGATTTAAAATTTTGCGGACTTCATCAACAATATCATGGCTGGTGCAGTCTTTATCTTTATTGATGAGCAGGATTCCGCTAAATGTGTTTGGAGACATAGCTTTTTAATTGTTGTTTTTTGCGTGGCCAGCCCGCCGCTTACATCTCTGTTTTTTTTTAAACTTCAAGTTTAGAGAGCCTGCCTTTAAGCCGGGCCGCGGGCCAGGCTTGTCTAAAGCTCTGTTCGGGGTTTTTCCTTTTTAGCATAGGCTTCCACAATATCCTTTGGCTTTATATCATTAAAGCTCTCCAGAGAGATGCCGCACTCCAGCCCTGTTCCCACTTGTTGAGCGTCCTCTTTAAACCGCCGCAGGCTGGAGAGCTTTCCCTCATAAATCAAACGGCCATCACGTGTCAGGCGGACAAAAGAGCGGCGGGGGATATGCCCTTTGGCCACATAACAGCCGGCCACTGTCCCCACCTTGGAAATATGAAAAATCTCCCGGACATGAGCCTGTCCCAGATCTTCTTCCACAAATTCTTTTTTCAGCAGTCCCAGCAGAAGCTTTTTCACCTGATCCAAAAGCTCATAAATCACAGAGTGGGAATAAATATCCACAGATTTTTCCTTAGCTATTTTGCCGGCTTTTCCGTCTGGACGAACATTAAAGCCAAAAACAGCGCCGGAAACAGCGGAGGCTAAAAGCACATCGCTTTCTGTGACAGCCCCAATCCCGGAGTGAATGATTTGAGCGGACACCTCCTCCGATTTGATTTTTTCCAAACTGTTTTTTAGAGCCTCCAAACTGCCCCGCATATCCGCCTTAAGAATGATATTAAGCTCTTTCTTTTTTTCCTCAGCGGGCTTCATTTTTAACAGCATTTCCTCTGGCGAGAGGGCGGGCTTTATTTCTGCGCTCTGGCTCGAATCTTTCCTCAAAGCCAAAAGATCTTTAGCTGTTTTTTCATCTGTCACAGTGTGAAAAGCGTCTCCCGCCTGGGGAAGATTGTGAAATCCTATAGCCTCCACAGGGAAGCCGGGGAAAGCCTCTTTGACTATTTTCCCTTGATCATTTTTCATTTGCCGGATTCTTCCCATGCATTCTCCAGCCACCACATTTTGCCCCCAGCGAAGGGCGCCCTGGCCAATCAGGAGGCTGACAATGCATCCTAAGCCTTTTTCCCGGCGGGCCTCTAAAACAACGCCTTGAGCGGGGCCGGAGGGCTGGCATTTTAACTCCTGTATTTCAGCCACAAGCTGTATCTGCTCTAAAAGCTCTTTAATTCCCTCTCCTTTTAGGGCGGAAATAGGGATAAAGCTTGTGTCTCCCCCCCAATCTTCAGGAACAATCCCCCGCTCCGACATTTGCTGCTTGATTTTATCTGGGCTGGCGCCGGGCGTGTCCATTTTGCTGATGGCGATAATGATAGGCGTTTTTGCGGCTTTGGCGTGATTGAGAGCCTCCACAGTTTGCGGCTGGACGCCATCATTGCCGGCCACAATGATCACAACAATATCTGTGGCTTTAGCCCCTCTGGATCTCATGGCTGTAAAGGCCTCATGTCCGGGAGTGTCAATAAAAGTGATAGGCTTTTCCTCTAAAAAAACGCTATAGGCTCCAATATGCTGAGTGATGCCTCCCGCCTCGCCTTGAGCCACCTTGGATTTGCGGATGCTGTCCAGTAAAGTGGTTTTTCCATGATCTACATGGCCCATAATGGTTACCACAGGAGGCTTTGGAGCTAATGGCGCCTCTTTGGCCTGGGACACGCTCTTCTCCAGCTTATTTAAAATTTCTTTTTCTGTTTGCCGTGTGTTCTTAGCCTCAAAGCCAAAAGAGGGGATGATTAAGGCAATGGTCTCAAAATCCAGTTTAAAAAGCCCTTTAGGGTCCACTCCCCCCTCTTTCAGTTTTTTTATCAGAGCCTGCCTTTTCAATCCCATTTTTTTGCACAGGCTTTCTATATCCATCTCTCCGTGAATTTTAATAACTCTTTTATGGGATTTAGGGGTAGTGATTAAAGTGCTTTTAAATTCCCCAGGCTGGGCTATGCGTTTTTTTCTGGGCTGAAAAATCACCTCCCTTTTTCTAAAATCTGTCGCGTTAAATTTGGATGAGACATCTTTTTCCACTATGGTTTTTTTTGGCTGTTTTTTATCCGGCTCCTCTTGTTTGCCCCAAAAGCTCTCATCTAAAGGATCCGCTGTTTTAATAGAAATGAGATCTGAGCGGATGCTTTTGAAAGAGGCTGTTGGAACAGCCGCGTGAGAGGGCGCCCCCTCTTTTGCCGGAGAGGGGCTGGAGCCAGCTGAGGCGCTTTTCACCGGCTGTTTTATCTCTGCCGATTTTCTTCGGATAATTATTTTTCTTTGCGGGGCGGGGGCGGGCTTTTTCTCCGCCTCTTTTGTGGAGGGAGCGGGCTTTGGCTCTTGGCCGGCGCTTTGTTTTTTTACTAAAGTTTTTTTTGAAAGGGCGGGCTTTTTTCGGACTGAGCCTGTTTTTTTAGCTTTCGCCGGAGCAGTTTGTTTTTTTGCCGTTTTCTTTGGGGCCGGTTTTTTATCCGGCTTTTTTTTGCCGGAGGCCTTTTTTTTGCGGGCGGGCTTTTTTGCCAGAGCTTTTCGGGAGGCGTAAAATTTCTCCTGAATTTTTTGAGCCAGCTCAGGAGTGAGGGTCTCCATGTGTGTTTTCACAGGAAATCTCCATTCCTTTCTGATTTTATCCATCAAAAAGACGCTGGTGACTTCTAATTTTTTGGCTAGCTCATAAACCTTCATAAATTTTTATCCCGCTGGCCCGGGTGAGTTTTTTTATTTTTGCCGGCCTTTTTCTCTGGGCTGGCTGCCTCCCTTTGACTCTTCTCACTTGTTTTTGCCGGCTCCGGCTTTTGGCTGTTTTTATCTGGCGCGGCTGTTTTTTCTGTCTGGCTGGATTTAGCTGAATGAGCTGCTTTAGCCTCCTTTAGCTGTTTTTCGCTTTCTGTGTTGGGCTTTTTAGCCGGACTCTTCTCACTTGTTTTTGTCAGCTCCGGCTTTTGGCTGTTTTTATTTGGCGCGGCTGTTTTTTCTGTCTGGCTGGATTTGGCTGAATGAGCTGTTTTAGCCTCCTTTAGCTGTTTTTCGCTTTCTGTGTTGGGCTTTTTAGCCGGACTCTTCTCACTTGTTTTTGTCAGCTCCGGCTTTTGGCTGTTTTTATCCGGCGCGGCTGTTTTTTCTGTTTTTGCCGGCTCTGCCGGCTGGCCGGCTGATTTTTTATCCTCAGGGCCAGCTGGCTTGTTTCCCTCTAACTGGGCCAGCTCTCTTTTTAAAATTTCCTCCGCCTGCTCTTTTAAGCTGGAGGACAGAGGCTTTTTATTGGTCTCCGCATCCTCCAGTTTGGGAATATCTTTTCCCTCCTGGGCGTATTTTTGGATCAGCGCTTGAGCCGACAGGATGAGCTTTTTAGCCTCTTTTTCATTTTCAAACTCCGGAACAGACTTTAACTCTTCCGAATCCGCCTCAGCTAACTGGGAAATATTGGAGTAGCCATATTGGAATAGGCTTTGGGCTTTTGTCTCAGATATATCTGACAAAAGAGATAAGTTGAACAGAGCCTCTTTTTTGGCTTGTTTAGACTCTTGCTCTGAAACTAAATTCAAATCCCAGCCTGTAAGCTTGACAGCCAAACGGACATTTTGCCCCTTTTTTCCAATAGCTAAAGACAGCTGGTCATCGGGAACAATGATTTGCATTTGCTTTTGATCTTTATCCATAACAATTTTTGAAATTTTTGCGGGAGCCAGAGCGTTGCAAATATACTGGGCCGGATCATCCTCCCATATAATGACATCCACCCGTTCCCCTTTAAGCTCTTGAGTGATATTTTGAACACGGCTCCCTTTAATGCCTACACAGGAGCCTACCGGGTGAACCGCGGGGTCTGTGCTGTAAACAGACATTTTGGCTCTCTGGCCAGGCTCTCTGGCGGCAGACACAATTTTTACAATCCCCTCGTGAATTTCCGGCACTTCCGCTTCAAACAGCTTAATGAGATACTGCTCATGGGCTCGTGACATGATAATTTGAGGGCCTCTTGTGGTTTGCCGAACCTCCAGCAAATAGCCTTGAATGCGATCACCGGATTTATATTGCTCCCCCGGTATTTGCTCTCTTCGGGGAATATAAGCCTCTGTTTTGTCCAGATCCACAACAATCATGCCGGGATCCACACGGCGAACAACGCCATTGGCGATTTCCCCCTTCCTTTTTTCGAACTCATTAAAAATAATTTCGTGCTCAATGCCTCGGAGATTTTGAATAATGATTTGCTTTGCGGCTTGCGCGTCAATTCTGCCTAAGTCTTTTAACTCCAGCCGGGAGCCGATTTGGTCCCCCATTTGAGCCTCCGCGTCCAGAGCTTTGGCCTCGCTGTATTTTATTTCTATCAGCTCATCCTCAAACTCTTTGTCCGGGACCACTTTTTTAAACTCAAAAAGCTCCAGCTCGCCCAGCTCCTCATTGTATTTGACCTCAATGTCCCGGTAAGTCCCATATTTTTTTCGAACGGCGGACAGGACCCCTTGAACCACAGAGTTGATCACTACCTCTTGGCTGAAGCCTTTATCTTTGCTGACTTGCTGAATGACACGGCTTAAATCGGATAAAAAATCAAGAGACATGATGGGCCTCGCTTTTTAATTTCTTTTTTTTCCCATGAGGCTTTTGCGGTTTTTCAAAATGAGGGAAAGGCGCGAGCAATCGCGCGGATTTGATTTTTGAAAAGGGGATGGAGCATTCCGCAGAATCATTTTTAAAATACAGCTCTTGGCTGGAGATGGAGGCGAGACTGCCCGTAAAAGACCGGAAGAGAAAATAGGCTCCTGTTTTTTTGTTTTGAGCTTGGACAGGAGAGGTTGTTGTCAATTTCATGGTTTGGCCAACAGATTCTTCAAAATGCCATTTTTCCCGCAGCTGTTTTTCCAGCCCTGGACTGGAAATTTCCAGCCGGCGATTTTCTAAAACATGAGGCAATTCTGAATCTAAGAGAAATTGAAGGCTATGGGACATATTTTCACAGTCCTTCAGGCTGATAGGCGCTTTTTTTGATTGTTTGTCAATAAAAATTTGCCAGCGATCCCTGTGTTTATAAATATCATAAATGCGGCAGCCATTTTGTTTGCCGGCGATTTTCGCAATCTCTTTAATTCTTAAAGCCTCTTTCATTTTTTCTCCCTTTACTGAGCAAAGATAAAAAAAGAGGGGTTTAGCGCCCCTCCGCGTGGCTAGTGTTTATCAAAAATAAACGGGAGAATCAAGAATAAAAAATGGATATTTTGCCAATCTTTTTCAAAATCAAGAGCTTAAAGCTTTTATTTTAAACCAGAGCGCCTGTTCCCAGCCCCATTTCAGATGGAAAGCCTGTTTTTAAGGGCTTTCTCATATCGCTGGCGGGGCTTCTTGAGGCGAGGGCTGTTCCCAGGAGCCGGTTGCTTTCCTAAAGGCTTTGAGGGCTGGCGGCAAAGCCCCGCCGGCCTTAAAAACACAGGATCCGCCGGCTATTTTTGGCCGGCGCAAAAAAGCCCTGAAGAGTCACAGCCGGTGGGGCATTTTATTTTTTCAGAGGAGAACAAGCTCACTGACTTAGGATCACAGTAATAACGGGTTAACTCGCCATTGCGGCAGTGATTTCTCTCAATATGATAGACACTTACACAAAGCGCCGCTCCTCCATCACAAGCATAGCCCAGCTGAATGTAGCCAATAGAGTATTCATCTTGAAAAGTCTCTGAGCAGTTGTAGGCCGGCGGGGGCGCAGGCGTCTCTTTGGCCGCTGTTTTTCTGATTTTTTTTGGTTTTTTTGCTCGTTTGGAAAAGGGGGGATGGCCGGGTTTTTTAGCCGTTGCGGATGAAGAAAACAATAAGGGGGCGTCCGCAAAATGAATAATAGCGCCTCCCGGCGGGCTAAAATGAAGGCTCAATAAAAAAACAGCTGAGAATAATAAAATCATTTATTTAAAGCGGTTGGTTTTAAAAATTTAAAGCGCCCGGCGCTATTGGCATTTTACATTTCCCTCATAGCTAATAAGTATATCATAAAACGGGTTTTTCCATTCTGTTTTCTTTTGATGGGTGCACATGACTTTTAGATCGATATCTCCAGAGCATTGCTCATTGTCAAAGCGCCTCACGGAAGTTACGCCAAAAGAACAGCCATCCGGACACTCTTTCCAGATTGTTTTGGAAAACTCCGCGGCTTTAGAGCTGAGATTTTGAGTGTCTTGGCTCATTATGGCTTTTGTGTAATCTCCTATATAAGAGTTCATCGCGTTGATATACTCTTTCCCGCAAGAGGGCGCGTTTTTTTGCGCGGGGATGGATTGGCCTTCCAGATAAGATTGGAATTGGGGATTTGATCTTTTTATGCGGTAATTGTGTGTGTATGTTTTAAGATATTGCCGAGGACAGCAATACGCGTATTCATCCTCCCTCTCGCAAATCTTTTCCTGCTCTTTTGTTTTGCTGGAAAAGAACCCGCAAAAAGCGCTGCCTTTTCTGTTGTTCTTTCTCCAGCTCTTATATTCTTGTGTTTGAACATGTTTATTGCAGGCCTCTTTTTCCTTTTGCGGAATGATTTGGGTTTTCTCTTTAGAATCGAAGGAGCAGCCCGGGCATTTTTCCGTCAAAATTTGTTTGTTTTTTTGATTGATCTCCTTAATGGCTTGCTCTTTATCGTCTACAAACCCATTGATGCTCAAGCCTTTTATCCCCTTAGCTGAAAAAGACACTTTTTGCTTGAGCTGTTGTTTCCCCGCTATTTTTTGCATGCATTGCTCCTCCAATAACCGGCCGGCAGAGGCAAATGCGGATGTGAGATTGCAAATTTTTATGCAATTCAAATTGTCGCATTTTTGCTCCTTTTTGATTTTTTCACAATCACAAACCGGCGCCGCTCTGAGATCTGCCTCAGCGGAGAGCATAGCCGGCAAAATCAAAAGAGACAGCAGAACAGCCAGGGCTGTTCCTCTGGCGGGCTGGAGAGCCTGGGCTAAAATAAATTCAATAGATGCCATTCTTATTGGCCATTTGTCCTGACGCGCCATAGACTTGATGTTATATTAAATTCCCGCGGAACATTCAACTTAAATTTTTCCGGGTTGAAATTTTAAGGCTTTGAGTCTGGGGCTGTCCGCATAATCCGGATAGCTCCCCAGCCTTTTCCCGCCTCAAAAGCGCCCGCCCCCCGCTTATACCAGCGGCTTTTTTTAGCCTGAGCTAAAGCTCATCCGCTCCCTCTTTTCCGCGAGCCAGCCTTTTTCTAAAAATATTTCAAGCCGCGCGGAATGACTCTGTTTACATTTTTAAAAAGCCGGATTGCCTTAAATGGGAAAGCAGGCGCTCCAATAACAGCTCCGGCGGATTTTCAGCGTCTAAGATCAGCCATTGAGAGGGCTGTTCTCCGGCTAATTTAAGATAATATTCTCTCACTTTTTGGTGAAAAGCGCTGTTTTCCATCTCCAAGCGATCCCGATGATTTTTTTTTGAAAGGCAAAGCCTTTTTAAAGCCTTTTCCACAGGCAAATCCAGCAAAATCCAGAGATCCGGCTCACAGCCGGCGCAAATCTTCCGCTTGAGATTTTGTATAAAATCCTCATCAATTCCCCGCCCCCCGCATTGATAAGCGGAAGTGCTGGCCCAGTAGCGATCAGATAAAACCCACAGGCTCTTTTTTAAGGAGGGCTTTATCAGCTCTTCAATATGCTGTTTTCTGTCAGCGCAATAAAGCAAAGCCTCCGCCAAAGGATCAACAGGCGCGGCTGTTTTTGCCAACAGCGCGTTTCTGATTGTTGAGCCTATTTCTGTTCCGCCCGGCTCTTTGGTTTTGATAAAAGCCACTTTGTCATTTTGGAGTTTTTCGCCCAGCAAATTAAGGAGCGTGCTTTTGCCGGAGGCGTCTATTCCCTCAAAAGCCAAAAACGCCATAATGCCTGTTTATAAATTAAAAACTCTGATAAGGCCATATATTAAAGAGTTTTATAGGGAATTATATATTTGACACAGCATTTTTTAAGCTCTGAGCGGTTGATGAGCGGAAAAAGTTAAGCAAAATCAAAACTTTATATTATTAACTATCTGTTTTCTTATTAAATTCCATATTTTGCGGATGTTTTTTGAGCGAATCATTAAAGCCTCCTATAAGCCTTATATTTAAAGGCTATCACAGGTTTTTTGCTGTGTTAGGCTATAATTCCCGCTTTTTTAGCTTGAGCCAAGCGGAAGGCGAGTTGCCCGCGTTAGGTGTATAATTCCCTTTTTTTTAGTTTTTTGAGAGCGGAGGATATTGGCGCTCCCCATTTTGGACATAAAAAATAGTGTTTTTTCTAAATTCCATCTGAAAGAGCCAGCTTAAGAGAGCGCCTAAATTCCTGAGAAGATTTAAAAAAAAGGCTTGTTTTCGGAGATTTTAAGTTTTTTGTCTAAAGGGCGCGCGGAAAGCCATAAGCGGTTGGAGGCGAAAAAAAAGCTATTTGTTGGGCTGTCAGATCGGCAGAAAAGAGCCCAAAAATTTCCCTAAATTTAGGCTCAGAAATTCTTGAACGGAGAAAATACTTGTTTTTTACAGTCATTTCAATAACTGAACCTCTATCAAACAAAGCTTAAGTTGTCATGAGCCTTCGTTTTAATTTTAAGCGGGGCCAGCGGCCTCATTGGCCAGAGCGCAATGTCCAGAATTTGGCCTGATTTTGGCTTTTTATAAGCCGGCGGGTTTATTGGCCGGCTGGGTTTCGGCCCAGGAGCGCTCCCGCTTGAATTTTTATGATTAAGCTTTGAGTTGGCCTCTGGCCGGCATTAGAATAGGCTGGGGGGATGAGCTTTGCCGTCAAGCCAAAAATGATGGAATAAAACTCTACACTGACAGGCATAGAATAGGCTGGGGACGGGGCTTTGCCGTTATTTGTGAGAGATTGAATTTTGCCCCAGGCGGCCGGAAAATTTGTAAAATTTTACAATAAGCTATATAAAAAACAGACAAATCAGGAAGGGCCTTTTTATCCCTTAAAGCGATGAGACAAAAATTTTTTAATCAAACTTTAGCTCTTTTTAAAGAGCTAAAAATACAGAGAAAAAAAATCATTGTGGCGATCTCCGGCGGCTTAGATTCTGTTGTCCTGCTGGATCTTTTAAAGGAGCTTAGCGCCACCTGCAAATTAGAGCTTTGCCCTTTGCACATACATCACGGCCCCTCTGATCAAAAAGACATTCAAACTTACCGGAGCGAGGCTCAAAAGCTTGTCCGCCGTTTGTGCCAATCCTATGGGCTGGGGCTTTTATGCCCTGACCCTCCCTCCTCGCTTTTAAAAAGCGAAGAGAGCTTTCGGAATCTGCGCCGCTCTCATTTTGAAAAAATGCTAAAGCGCACACAGGCGGAGGCCATAGCCTTAGCCCACAACAGGGGCGATCTTTTGGAGACCCGCCTGCTTCAGCTTATCAGAGGCTGTGGCTCAGCGGGATTAAAAGCTTTGCCAATTTGCCACCCTCCTTATTTAAGGCCCCTTTTGCCGTTTTCCAGACAGGAGATAGAAAGCTATGCCCGGCAAAATAAACTTCAATGGCTGGAAGATCCCTCTAACCGAGACAGCCGCTATTTAAGGAATTGGATAAGACATAAATGGCTGCCTGCTTTGGAAAATAAAAGGGCGGGGGCTGTTAAAAGCCTGGCCCGCTCGCTAGAGTCTCTTTGCCTTTCTCAAAATGACAAATTAGGCTTTGCTGTTGTCAGCCCCCAAGGGATAAAAAGGAGCTTGCTATTGGAAATGCCCCTTAAAGAGCAAAAAAGGGCGCTGGCCTTTTATATGAGAAAACTTCAGCTTTCCAATTACGGGCAGTCTCATATTGGGGAAATCCTTAAGCAGGCGGAAAGGCCGGAAAAAAAATTCTCTATAAGCCTCCTAAAAAAAACATGGACATTCACATCAAAATTTATTTCCGCAAAATAAACCCCGGATTTTTTTGTATAATTTTGCAAATTCCGGGAAAATAAAGAGCCGGTCCGCCGGCCCGCGCGGCCGGGGGAAATAGAAAGGCTCCAGCCCGGCCAATATCCGGCGGGCGCTTTGCCGCTCTTTTTGACTGCGGCTTCGCTCAAAAGCCCCCATTTCTTTTTTGCTCAAAAATTTTATTGACTAACTGTTTATTTTTTAGGAAGTTTCAGCCTTAGCCGGCCACAGCGCAATGTCTGAACTCAAAAAATATATAAAATCAAGAAAAAACCCGCCAACAGGAAATTTTTAGAAAAGCTTGGTTTTTGCGCTAAAGTAAGATATTATAAAGCTTATGAAACTGAAAAAACTAAAAAGCCATCATAAAGTTCTGCTTTTTTGGCTGTCTTTAATTATTGTGTCTATGGTCTTTTTTCAATTCTATGAGCAATCCCGCAAAAATCAAGTCAAGGATTTTAATTACCCTAAATTCCTTCAGGCTCTGGAAGAGGGGCATTTGGCAAAAGACAGCATTGTTTTTAATGAGACAGCCAAGGAGATCAAAGGGAAATTAAATGAGGAGGGCCAAAAAGCATATGGGGGAACAGATTTTCTCATAGAGGGAAATGTGGGGGATAAAGGTTTTGAGATTTTAAGGGACAAAGGCATCCATCCCTCTTACGCCAATAAGGACAAGCATTTTTGGACTTCTGTTTTGCTCAGCTGGTTTCCTCTGCTTTTGCTTTTTGGAATTTTTATATTTTTTATCCGGAAAATTCAGCTGTCCAGCGGAAAAGCTTTCTCTTTTGGAAAGAGCCGGGCCCGCCTGGCGCTGGATAAGGGCAAAGTGACTTTTCAAGATGTCGCCGGAATTAAGGAGGCCAAAGAGGAGCTAAGGGAGATTGTTGAGTTTTTAAAAAATCCTAAAAAATTTACAAAATTAGGGGGAGAGATTCCCAAAGGAGTTCTCTTGGTTGGATCTCCGGGAACAGGGAAAACTCTTTTGGCCCGGGCGGTGGCCGGCGAGGCCAAAGTCCCCTTTTTCACAATCTCCGGCTCGGATTTTGTGGAGGTGTTTGTGGGCGTGGGAGCCTCACGAGTTCGGGATCTCTTTCATCAAGGGAAAAAAAACGCCCCCTGTTTGATTTTTATAGATGAGCTGGACGCTGTGGGGCGGCACCGCGGATCAGGATTGGGCGGCGGGCATGATGAGAGAGAGCAGACTCTCAACCAGCTTTTGGTGGAGATGGATGGCTTTGAAAGCCAGCAGGGGATTATTTTAATTGCGGCGACTAATCGGCCGGATGTTTTGGATCCGGCTCTTTTAAGGCCGGGCCGATTTGACAGGAAAGTGATGGTCAATTTGCCCGGACTCAAAGAAAGAGAGCAAATTTTAAAAGTCCACACCAAAAAAACGCCTCTTTCCGCCCATGCCAGCCTCAATAAAATCGCCAGAGGAACTCCCGGTTTTTCCGGAGCGGATTTAAAGAATCTTATCAATGAGGCCAGTTTGATGGCCGCTCTCTATAATAAGTCTCAAGTGGAAATGGAGGATTTAGAGAGAGCCAGAGATAAGGTCATGATGGGATCTGAGAGAAAATCCTTTATTATGAGCGATAAAGATAAAAAAATCACAGCTTACCATGAGGCCGGCCATGCCATTGTGGGGAAAAGCCTTCCTCTCCTCGATCCCATTCATAAAGTCACAATAGTCCCCCGGGGGCTGGCTTTAGGCGTGACACAAACTCTTCCTAAAGAGGATTTGCTGAATATGAGCAAACAAAAAGCGAAGAATTTTTTATCTTTCTTATTTGGAGGCCGTGTGGCGGAGGAGGAGATTTTTAAGGATTTTACCAGCGGGGCCAGCAACGATATTCAAAAGGCTACAGATTTGGCCAGAAGAATGACCTGTGAATGGGGGATGAGCTCTAAAATTGGGCCTTTGTTTTTTAACCGGTCCAGCGGGCCTGTTTTTGTCGGGAAATCTTATGGCGAGTCTCATGAGTATTCTGAGGAGATCACAAAAAGCGTGGACAGCGAAATCAGCTCTTTTATTCAAAACGCCTATAAAAAAGCGCAGGTCATAATCAAAGAAAAGATTGCCAAGCTTCATATCATGGCTGAGGCGCTGTTAAAATTTGAAACCATTGATTCAGAGGAAGTGGATATGATCATGCAGGGGAAAAGCCTGTCAGACATTATCAATTACCGGCAAAAAATATCCGATCAGCTGGATGAGGAGAGACAAGCCGGCAACGGCGCAAAGAAAAAAAAGAAATCCTCTGACGATTCTATTGGCGGATCCGCTCTTCCCAGTCCAGTATAAAGCTTTTGTTGTTGTGCTGTTGAAAGATAAAAAGCTTTTTGGCACTGATGGGATTCGGGGGCGGGCCAATGTTTTTCCTATAACACCGGACATCGCTTTAAAGGTGGGGCAGGCTCTGGGGATTTTGCTTAAAGAGAAATACCCGGAAGAGGATCGCCATACAGTTTTAATTGGAAAAGACACCCGGCTGTCCGGCTATATGCTGGAGCAGGCTTTAGCCAGCGGCTTAAACTCTATGGGCGTTTGGGTCCAGCTGACAGGCCCTCTTCCAACACCGGGCATTGGCTTTTTAGCGCAAAATATGAGAGTTTCAGCCGGTGTGGTCATTTCAGCCTCTCATAACCCCTATTATGACAATGGCATTAAAATTTTTTTAGCGGACGGCTTTAAAATATCCTCTCCGGATGAGCAAAAAATAGAAGATCTGGTTTTTTCCGACAGACTTAAAACCCAGCCGGGGAAATTGGGAAGATCTAAAAGAATTGAGGACGCCGCCGGCAGATATATTGTTTTTGCTAAGCATAGCTTTCCAAAAGAGAATAATTTAAGAGGCGTGAAAATTGTTTTGGACTGCGCCAATGGCGCGGCTTACAAAGCGGCTCCGGCTATATTTCAAGAGCTGGGGGCGCAAGTTATAGCTTTAGGCCATCAGCCGGATGGCTTTAACATCAATAGAGACACAGGCGCTTTATATCCTGAAAAAATGGCGAAAACAGTTTTAAGGGAAAAGGCGTCTGCCGGAATCAGCTTAGATGGAGATGGAGACCGCCTGATTATGGCTGATGAGAAGGGGCGCATTTTAACCGGTGATCATATTTTGGGGATTTGCGCGCTGTATCTGAAAAGCCAAAATCGCCTGCCTCAGGGGCGGGCTGTCATCACTCATCTTTCCAACAGCGGCATGGAGGAAAGCCTGGCCCCTCACGGCATTTCTTTTATCCGAACAGAGGTTGGGGATCGCAATGTGGTGGAGGCCATGAGAAAAAATAACATTCATTTGGGCGGAGAGCCTTCCGGCCATATTATCTTTTTAGGCCACAGCACAACAGGGGATGGCTGTATTGCCGCTTTAAACACGCTGGCGGCCATCAAACAAAGAAATCAAAAGCTCTCCCGCTTAAGAGATATGATCAAGGAGAAGCCTCAAGTCTTTTTGAAGACAGCTGTCCAGCGCAAAGTGAATTTGGAATCCCTGCCCGGCTATAAGAAAATGATGAGCGATGTTCAAAAAGAGCTGAAAGGCCAAGGCCGCGCGCTGGTCCGCTACTCTGGAACTGAGCCTCTGGTCCGGGTGTTTGTGGAGGGGGATAGCCTGTCCCGCATTCAAAAGCAGGCTCATAAAATCAACGCTTTTTTAAGGCAAAAATTGTCTTAATTGTAAAGCGAGGGCGGACTTGTGTTGTCTTCCGCTTTTTTAAAATCTTCCTCAGCTAAAATCTCCGCCAGCCTTTTGAAATATTGGCCAATGATTTTTGACAGCCAGATTTTTTAATTTTTTCTCAATGGGGAAAAAAACACTGGCCGGCTCAGCGGAATGAACCACAAAAGCCAGCGAGGCCATTTCTAAAAGGGGAATATCTGAAGAGGTGTTTCCTCCGGCTAAAAAACATCGGCTCCCTTTTGTGTGTTTTAAAAAAACAGGCCCTTTGCCCTCAGATACAGGGGAAGGCCTTATAATTTTTGAAGTTATAAGAGCGCCTTCCAGATCTGTCTCCACGCCTAAAACCTGATCCACCGGAAGATCGTAAAGCTCGACAGCTGTCTCAATCAGCCATGTCACAGAGGCTGTCACAACATAAACTGTCAGGCCTTGTTTTTTTAAATATTGCAGAAGAGCCTTTTGAAAGGGGAAGGGATGCAGAGGAGTCTCCTTTAAGGCGTCTAAACAGATCTGTTTAAACTCGCTTAGAGTCCAGCCCGCCTGCCTCATGGCAAAAAGCTCACAGAGCTTGTGGCGGTTAGCCTCTGTATAATAATCAGGGTTTAGCAGATCCTGCAGATCCCGCAAGCCTTTTCGCGCCTCATAGCTTAATAAAATATCATTGGCGTCCTCCGGCCAAAGTGTTCCATCAGCGTCCAGCGCCGCCAGATTATGAGAGGAAGGCCTTTTGTCAATCCGCTCTTTTAACAAATGGAATAAAGTATTTTCGTTTTGAAATCTCAAAAGCCCGCCCCCTCGCTTTTCATCCTTAATATTTTAAACTGAGCTAGCTCTCTTGACTTATTCACGAGGTTAAATCTGTTTTTATGGAAAATTGAAGATCATAATATTTAGGCCAAGAGAGCCATTCCAACTTATAAGATCTCATTGCGGATCTTTCCACAGTTTTTCCGGCGCTTGGCTCAGTTGGCTGTAAACAGAGTTTAATTTTTGTATTTTTTGCTGAAAATCCTTCAGGGAAAAGCTTTTAAACTGAACCGATAAAGCCCCTCTGTCGCCTTGCCGAATCCATTGAGCTTGAATAGAGGGCGGCCAAGAAAGACTCTGGACAATTTTTGATTTTTTTTCATCCCTTCGGCTTGTTTCCGCCAGCCTTAATTTTTGCAGTTTTTTAATCAGCTCTGGAGCCTGCGCCTCATTGAGCCAGCGGGAATCCAAAGGCTTATTCATTAAAAGCAATTCTCCGCCCAGCTCCAAAATTTGAGCGCCTTGGGAGTGAGTGGGCTGGCGGGTTTCCAGCCATCTCAGGAGAGGCTTAAGAGGCTGGCTGGTGTTGAACTCTGTTAAAATGTCCAATTCCGGCGGGGCGAGCTTTTTGTTTTCCGCCCATTTTTGAAACGCGGGGAATTGATCAAAAATTTCTGACAGCTCCATAATTTTTTGACGGGGGATATGAGGCGCTTTTTCTTATTTTAGGGTTTGGCTCATGCCTTGGCTGTTATTTTGCGCTTTCTGGGGTTTTTGCCGGCTGTGGGCTTTGCTGTTGAATGTCTTGCGCTGTCTCCGGAGTCATTATACTGCTTTTTTTATGTGAGCTGACATAAGACAGATAAAAAGAGGAGCAGGCAAAAATAATAGCCAGCCATTTTGTGATTTTGACCAAAAACGGGGAGGCCCCCTCTGAGCCAAAAAAGGATTTGCCGCCGCCTCCGCCCAGACTGCCTAAAACGCCTCCTTTTGGGTCTTGAAGCAGGATGAAAAGGACAATAAAAATGCAGGTTAGGGCGTGTATAATGGAAATCAGGTAAATCATGGCCATAACATATACCCTAAAAGAGGCTCCTTTGAAAGAAAAAAATTATTTTTTAGATTCTAATAGGGTTTTTTAAAAATAGGGGCCAGCCTCTCTTTGAGTTTTTTCATAAGCCGCTCCTCATTTTGCCGGATAGCCTCTCTGGTGACATTAAAGTCATCCGCTATTTCCTGAAGGGTTCTGGGAGGCTCTTTTAACAGGCGGTCTTGTATGATTTTATTTTCTTTCTCATTAAAATCTTTCTCCATATTTTTTAACTGGCTTTTTAGCAGTTGGCTCATTTGCTCCTGCGATAAATCCTCATACACAGAAAAAGAGGAGGGATCTTTATGGAGATCTAAAAAAGTTTTTTCGCTCTCTTGGCTGATGGGCTGATCCAGGCTTAAGTCTCTTCTTAAAACCACCTCTTTCATTTTTTCCACATCTTGAGTTTTTGTTTGGGTTTGCTTAGCCAGAGCCGGCAACAGCCGCCCCTGGGCATAGCCCTCTAATTTTTGCTTTTCTTTTTGCAATAAATAGAAAAGCCTTTGTTGTTTTTTATTGGCCCCCAGGCGAACAATGGAGTGATGCCTCATTAAATACTCCTGAATATAGCCTCTAATCCACCACACCGCATAAGTGATCAGCCGGGCTCCTTTATAGGGGTTAAACTCCCGCGCCGCTCGAATTAAGCCAATATTTCCCTCTTGAATGAGGTCCATTATTTTAGAGCTGAATTTGCTGTATTCCGCGGCCACTTTAACCACAAACCTTAAATTGGATTGGATGAGCTTTTTTCCCGCCACAGGGTCTTTTGTCTCAAAATAGGCCACAGTCAATTTGTATTCCTCCTCTTTGGTTAACAGGGGAATTTTTGAAATTCTGGCCATATAATTTTGAAGAGCGCTTCCTCCCTCCACAACAGAGGGAATAATTTCCGGCGCTAAAGAGGAGCTTTTGGCCAGAGCGCTCTTTTGAGTGACAACGGCCGACGTTTTAGCCTTTTTTCTTTTTAAGCTTTTTGCCATAATTTGATATATTATATAGGCTCATGACAGCTTCAGAGGTTTATTTTAGCAAAGCTAAAATAATTTCATCAAAAAGCGCTTGAGCCTTTAAGCTTTTTCCGGCTTTTCCGTTAAAAATAAATACAAACACATAGTCTCCCGCTTTTTTGGAGGAGGCCCAGCCGGCCAGCCCCAACGCGCCGGAAAGAGAGCCTGTTTTAGCCCGAACAAAAGAGGATGGGGGGAGCGCCGGAAAGCGCTTTTCCAAAGTGCCTTTTCCGCCGGCTAAAGGGTAAGAGAACAGCGCCTCCGCGCTGTGAAATTTATTTTGGGATCTGATTAAAATTTTTTGCAAATCCTTTGGAGTCAGCCGGTTTTTCCGGCTGAGGCCGGACGGCTCTTGAAGGACAAATGTTTTAATCCCCTCCGCGCCCTTAAGATAAGAGTTAACCCATTTCATGCCTTTCCGCAACCCCCCCTTTTTTGCCCCTTTGAGCAAAGGCAAATGGCTGACAAGCATTTTAGCCGTGAAATTGCTGGAATATTTCATTAAATTGTAAGAGTGGAAGGCAAAAGGCCGGCTGTTTTGCTCCGCCAGCGCTCGGCAAGAGCCGGCGCATGATCCTTTTTTCGCCTGGCCTGAAACTGTTATTCCCCTTTGCTTTAAAAAGAAAAGGGCGTTATGCCCCAGCCATAAAGCGGGCTGCGTGATATGTCTGTATTTCACAATCTCCTTTTCATGGATATTTACCTCGCCTTTGATCTCAAAAATCTCTTTTTTAGAGGAGACAGATCGTCTTTTGATATTAATTTTATTTTTTGTCCCTGTGATCGCTTTGTTGATAATTTCAATGTAAGAGCTGGCCGGATCCGCAAACACGATGGCCGGGCTTTTTAAAGTTTTTCCGGGACGAATGTAAAAAGCCGCGGAATTCCAATTAAAAGAGCTGGCGCTGGCCGGAGCTAGATAGCTTCTTTCAGAGAAAGAGCCGGACAGATCTTTGCTGTAGAGGCTGTCATCCACCAGCAAATCGCCTTGAATCTCCTTTAAGCCGGAGCGGGTCAGGGCATTAGCCAAAACCCAGAGGCTCTCTGATGTAAAGCTGGAGTCCCCCCCTCCTTTTAAGACTAAATCTCCTTTTAAAACTCCCCGCTCCAATGGCGCGGAGGAGACAAAAAAGGTTTTAAAGGCGTAAGCGGGCGGATAAAAATGATAGAGAGCGGACAAGACGGCGATTTTTGCGAGAGAGGCCGGTATAAACAGCTGCTTTTCATTCAGGCTGTAGATGGGAATTGTTGATCCGCTCTTTTGTTTTTTGGATATAATCAAGCCTAAGGAGGATTTTTTTAAGCCTTTGGCTTTAATTTTTTTTTGTATGCTGAGGGTCAAATTATCTGAATGAGAATAGCCCAAAGGCGAAAGGGCTATGCAAAACAGAAGATAAAAAATTGTTTGCTGAGGCTTCAAATCCCACTCCTAAAAAAATTATATTGATCTTATTTTTTGCGCTTTTTTCCCAAGATTTTATACTGTATGGGCCTGGCTTTTCAGCCCGCTTTAAATCAAATCAGAATAGATTTGTCAAGAATCGGAAAAGCCGGCCGCTCTTTAGGGAGCCAGCCGGATAATGGCGCGGCTAGCCGGGCCTCTCCGCCGCTTTTCGCTGATTATTTGTGTCTCATAGCTTTTTTTGCCCTAACAGATCTTGATTTTCCCCTGTTGCCTTTATTTTTTTATAGATATTGAGCAGTTGACTGATAAACCGTGTTCTGATTTTAGAATGATCAGAATCCTCAACATAATGGAAGAGATATATATAGCTGTCCCTTCTGAATCCTCCCAGACGAATGCGGCCGGTAAGTCTCCCTAGGGTTTTGACTTCTAAAAGATCATTGTAAACAGAATTTTTATTTTGATACAGCGATTTTATGCCGCTTGAATGCTTCTGGCTGACATAGCCTTTTTGAATGGTTTTAAGAAGTTTTTTAGCGGCGCTTTCATCGTAAAGCGGGTTGTTGACATTAAAAAAGCGATCAATGACTTTTTGATTAAAAATAACAATATAAAAGACTCCATCTGGAAACTGAACGGCGTAAGGCGTGTCCGCTTGAAGAAGAGAGGGGGATTCTAATGCGGCGCTCCAGGGTGTCAGCGAAACTGCGGATGGCGCCGGATTTAAATCCATAAATTCATATTCTGTCAATTTTTGATCCAGCCCCTGGATTTGATCGCGATGAAATTGCAGATCGGGCGCTGTCCAATTTTTATTTTGTAAAAGCTTGTCTGTTATGTATTTTAGCTTATTGGAAATGTGGGAATATTGGGCGCGTCCATGAGCGGAGAATAATTGATCCGCTCTTTGTTGAGAGCTTTCCGCTAATACAGCTAATTCTAAAATATTGTTTTCATTCCATGCGGCAGCTTTTTCAGGCCGAGGCGAATCTGTGTTTTTTTTGTCAGATAAACTCTCCACAGCATTTTTGCAGGCTTGAGACAGGGATTCCTGGCCCCCAGCTGTTCCCATAGCCGGAGAGCTAAAAAAGCAAAGGCTCAGCCCTAAAGAAAATAATTTAATATTCTTCCCTGTCATTTTTTTGCCTTCTTTATTTTAGTTTTTATCTCTTATCAAATTCTTGAAAAAGACTCAACTTTTATGCGATGGTTTGTAAAATTTTCCGCTGGCCTGTTTAAGGCTGGACTGGCTAAAAAAATCAATTTGTAAAGTTTTCAAAAGGGCTTTTGGAGAGCGCTCAATTTTTACAGGCCAAGCTTTTATTGCTCTTTTTAAAGCCCAGCGGCGCTTTTCGCCAGCTTAATTTTTCATGTCAGCGGGACAGGCGTGCGTGCTTTAGGATCTTCCTTAAGAGCGGATTTGATGGCTTGGCTTTCCGCCTTGAAAAAGCGCCGGCCCCGCTTTCTCTGTAAAAAAATATTTCCGATTCGGCTGAAGAGCCGCCCTTATCGCCCGCAAACCACAAAGGCTTAATCAGCCGCTCCAGATATTTTTGGCTTCCTCGCCAGAGGCTCAGTGGCTCGGGGAGCGCGGGTCTAAGCGCTCTCTCAAGTATTCTCCTAAATAATTTAAGCTCAGCAAAAAAAGAAACAATATGAGACTCGGAAAAAAAACTATATGAGGAGCTGAAAAGATATAAGATCGCCCCGCTCCCAGAAGACTGCCCCAGGAGGGATTTTCCAAGGAGGCTCCCAGCCCTAAAAAGCTTAAGCCGGATTCAGCGATTAAAACAGCGCTAGCTTGAAAAAGCCCGTGAATAGCCATCAAGCCAAAAAGGCTGGGCCAGATATGCCTTCGAATTAAAAAAACAGAATGAGCGCCGGCGCTTTTGGCCTGCAAAACAAACTCCTTTTTTTTCAAATGTTTGATTTCCCCTCTAACCAGCCGCGCAAAACCGGCCCAAGTGGAAAAGCTCAAAGCGAAAATCAAGTGAAAAAGAGAGCTTCCTAAAATGGCGACTAAGGCTAAAGCCATGAGAAATTTTGGAAAAGCCAAAACCAAATCGGCGACAGCCATGATGACAATTTCCGCATAGCCCTCTAAATAACCCGCCAGAGTCCCTAAAATCAAGCCAATGACACAGCTTAAAGCGACCACGCTAAAGGCTACAGCCAGACTGATCCGGGAGCCGTAAAGCGTTTGAAGAAAAAGATCTTTTCCGTTTTCATCCAAACCAAACAGATGAGATAAAGACGGAGGCTCAAAACTTTTTGCAAGCTGTATGTCATAAGGATCATAATGAGCCAGCCAGGGCGCGAAAACAGCGCAAAAAACAATCACAAAAAGAAAGCCAATAGAAAAATTCTTCATGCCGATATATCCCATCCGCGGCTCCGCGGATCGCTCATCTGCTCTAGGACTCCTGGGGCGCTGTCATAAAAGGGTTAAAAACAGTGTAAAGCCAGTCGGTCCAGCGGTTGATAAAAACATAAATTAAAACAATGAACAGGGTTAAGCCTTGAATCAGAGGATAATCCCGGCTCACAACGGACATGTAAAGCAAACTGCCAATTCCCGGGCGATCAAAAATAGTCTCCACGATCACAGTTCCGGTCAACAAGGCTCCCATTTGCAAGCCTAAAACAGTGATGATGGGAATGAGGGCGCTCTTTAAAACATGGCGAAAATAAATTTGAGAAAAAGGCAGGCCCTTGCTTTTAGCTGTGCGGACAAAATCGGAAGATAAAACCTCTAAAACAGAGGCTCTTGTGATTTTCATCAAAACCGCTCCCAGAGGCAAGGCCAGGCTGAGGGCGGGAAGGAGCAGATGGGAGAAAGACCCCGCTCCGCTGACCGGAAACCAGCCCAGCTGTCCGGCAAAAAGCCAAATAAAAAGCGGAGCGGACACAAACACCGGAACAGAGAGAAAAACTAGAGGAAAAAGATCAAAGAATTTTTCAAATTTTTTAAAAAAAGGGTGAGCCGACAGCGCCCCCGCCGGCAGGCCCCAAATAAAAGCCATAAATAAAGACAGCAGGCTGAGCAAAAATGTAAAGGGAAACTGCCGGGCGATGATCTCCATAACCGATTCTCCTGTATGAGCGGATCGCCCTAAATCTAAATGAGCCAGATTCCACAAAAATCGGGCATACTGCTCAGGGAAAGGCTTATCCAGGCCCATTTCCCGCCGGAGCAGATTTTTATCCTCTTGGCTTGCGCCATCTTTAAGAATAAAATCCACCGGATCGCCGGGAATGCAAAACATCATCAAAAACGCGCCAGAGGCGGCTAAAAAAACAACCACGGCGTTTACTGCGGTTTTTTTAAAAAAGATTCCCATTGTTTTAGCGTGAGTTGGATTTGAGCGCTCATAGTTTCTCAATCCTTTGTGAAATGAGAGCCTTGCTCATTTCTCCAGCCTATTCTAATGTCAGTCAAAAAAAAACACAAATTAAGAGCTCATGGTTTTTGTTTCAGGCGGTTAATATCCTCTTTGATTTTTTGGCCTCCCTGTTTTTTTAACAGAGAGAGCATAAAGGGCTTTTTATCAGTGGATAATTGCAAAGGGCCTTGGCCATAAGCCTTCAAACTTACGGAAAACTCTTGTTTTGTCATTTCATTGATAATTTTTATATCCTCCTAATAATGTTTAGAGCGATACAGCTTTTTCCCTATATGCTCAGAGCGAAAATCATACATATACTGATTGATAAATTCCACAACGGCAATTTCAGCCAGATCTCCGTGGGTCTTATTCCCTATCAGCCGCATTGTGAAAATATTGCTCAGTGTGGCGCCAATCAGATCCGGGCGCTTTTTTATCAAAAGTTTGAATCTTTGAATAAAATCCTTGTATATATTTTTCATAGTGGGGTTATTTCTCCATTAAAAATAAAAACTCAGTGTTTTTTCCCTCTCTCTTTTTAGTCCAGTTATGGGTCCAGCGCATACCGGACATGACATTTCTCCTGTAGTCAATGGAAAAGACATGCGCATTTGAACATCGGCTTTCAATCACTTCGCAGATATCCTCTTTTCCAGCCCGTCCCCCATTGCTGTAGGAAAGCAGGATATAGGGAGAGCTGGACTCCTCAATCAATCTCTCAATGGCTTTAAGGGCGATAAACCGGCCCTCCTCATCTTTTCGAAACTCCTCAAATATTGATCCGGCTTTCAGGTCATTGCAATTCGCCCGCCGGCCAGCTCTTCCCACAAGCTCCGGCTCGTCATTTAAAATAACTGTTTTCCAGATATGGTAATAAGAGGCATAGCGGACACGGGAGGGCGGCATTTTCTCATTGTTAGAGCCATACGGCGGATCAAAATAAGAAAGGTCCGCTTTAACTTTTGGGAGCGCCTTAAAAATATCCTCACTCATAATCCGATGAGGGCAGCCTCTTTTTTCAATCAAAGGCTGTTCAAGTTTCATTTTATTAAAAGAGCGGGGGGACCACTCCCTCAAATAAGAGGCGTAATGCCCCAAGGCGCTATCCACTTTATCCAAGGCGAGAATAAGGCTTGTAAGCAAAACAGATCGCTCAATAGAATTATTGGATATTTTGTCTATCTCCGGCCTTATGGCATCCAGTTTTTTTGTGTTGTGGATTTGCCAGACTTTCTTTTTTCCATCAGAATGGACGGCCGATTCGCCATTAGCCTTTCCGCCATAATGGCCAGCCGATTTGCCATTAGCTTTTCCGGCGTAATGGACGGCCGATCCGCCATTAGCCTTTCCGCCATAATGTTTTGTGAACCAGCCGGATCGTCCTTTTAAATTGTTCAGATAATCAATTTTTTCCTTTAATCCTTTTTCCGCTTTTCCCTTTAAATAACACTCTCCAAAGACCTTTGACCAAACCGCCACATCATTTGATATGACTTGATACCCGCTTTTAGCCAGAGCCTGACTGACCCTTGTTGTTCCTGAAAACCCGTCAAAAACCCTTTTGACAGGCGGGTTTGCCGGCAGAGATTTAATGATTGAGAGAATATAAGGCAGGAGCTTTAGTTTGGATCCGCTGTATTTGATGCCTTCCGTCACAACCGGAAGGGCCGGCTCATTAAAAAAGCTTAATTGATCTGGATGAGAGGATCTGGCTTTTTGGAGCTGGGATTTTGGAACAAGGCGTGTTTCAAGCATGATTGTCTCTCATATTTTTATTTTCTTAGAGCCAGCAAACAAGGGACATTTTTATCAGCTTTCCTTAAAACTGGTCGAATCTCTGATTTCCATAATTAAAGCTGAAAGCCGACACAGCCCTTGCCGCTAAAACGGATTTATATGAAAATGTCAGCATAAAAACTAAAAAAAAGCAAAGCCTCTGCCGGGCCTCATTGATTGGACAGAAAAAGCCTGAAGTTTAGGTTCTGCCCTTTCGCCTTTTTAATTTAATTTCCAATTAATGAGGAGTCAAATATCCTAGAATGGAAATGCGACGCGCGGAATGTGGCGTCTCGCTCCGCCGCCCTGCGCCTGGGCTTCCTCTATGAGGGAATCTTTCTCAACCATAAAATCATCAAGGGGCGCAATCGGGACACAGCTTGGTTTTCTCTTAAGCAAGAGGAATGGCCGGCTGTTCGAGCGGCTCATGCCCGCTGGCTCTCGCCTAAAAATTTTAACTCTAAGGGACAGCAAAAAAGCTTATTAAGGGATCTCACTAAAGCTCTTTGGCGATAAGTCACGAAAAACAAGCCAGCTGAGTTTATTTCTCCAGCCTATTCTAATGCCAGTCGGAAAAAAACACAGGTTCATGACAACTTAAGCTCTGTTTGATAGAGGTTAAGTTGTTGAAATGACTGTAAAAAACAAGTATTTTCTCCGTTCAAGAATTTCTGAGCCTAAATTTAGGGAAATTGTTAGGCTCTTTTCTGCCGATCTGACAGCCCAACAAATAGCTTTTTTTTCGGGAATCAGCAGAAACAGCATCAATAAAATCTTAAAAAATATCCGTATAAGAATGGCTGAGCATTGCGAGAAAAATAGCCTGTTTTCTAAAGGTCAAATAGAAATGGATGAAAGCTATTTTGGGCCTCGAAGAATACGCGGAAAAAAAGGCCGGGGAGCTTATGGAAAAACTATCGTTTTTGGCGTTAAAAAAAGACAAGGGAAGGTTTATACCCAAATCATTAAGAATTGCTCAAAAAAGGAGGTTTTGCCTCTTATAAGAGATAAAATTGACAGAAAGACAACCCTATTTACAGACGGATTTAAGACCTATGATAGTTTAGTGGATTTGGGTTATAAGAAACATTATAGGGTGCATCACGGGAAGAATGAATTTTCTAAAAAAGAGGGGAAGATAAAAAGCCATATTAATGGCATAGAAAATTTTTGGGGGATCGCTAAAGTGAGGCTTTATAAATTTAGAGGAATGGATAAAAGAACATTCTATTTGCATTTAAAAGAATGTGAGTTTAGATTTAATTATAGACAAGATAATTTATATGTGTTATTATTAAAAATCATCAGAAATAGACCCCTTAAGTTGTCATGAACCAAAATTAAACTGAGCGGAAGAGGGCTATAAGCCCGGCGATTGCAAAATAAGCCCGCAGCGGTTAAAAATTAGACTTTTTCCAAGAGGGCCAGTATATTGAGAATTATGCTTTTAAGCCAAAAAATTTGTCTCTTCCTTTGGATTTGCTGTTTTACAGTGTCCTGCGCCTCCTTTACAAAAAAAGATCAAGCACCTCCCCTCAGTGAAGAGCAAATCAGCCAAATGAATCAGGCGCTTTTATTCCTGCAAAACAAGGGCTTTCTCAAGGGAGCTAAAATTTATGATCAATTGGCCATCTCTGTCCGGGCTGAATCCGCAAAAAGCCTTATGCTTTTTAATGCCGGGGTGGCTTATAAAGAGGCTGGTTATTGTGAAAAAGCTCTGATTCGCGGCCGCGCCCTGCTGGATCGCTCCCTTAAGGACCCTTCGTTTAAAGCCAGAAGCCTTATGGAAATCAGCTATATTTATGAATGCTTAGGGAACACAGAATTAGCTTTTTTATCTTTAAAAGACGCGGATAAATTTCGCTCCTCTTTGCCATGGGCTTTAAATCAGATCATCTATCCCGCTCGTTTAGCTATCGCTTATGCCTGGTTAGGGAAAATATCCCAGGCGGAGCGCTATAAATCCCTGGCCTTGACAAAAGTCCTTCAGTCCAAGAAAGCTTTTTCCTCAGAGAAAGAATTGCGCCAGCGGGTGAGCCGGATGTTTTATTTAATGGGCCGGTCCTATATGGCCAAAAAAAATCTTCAGCCGGAGGCTTTTTTTCAGGCTTTTTCCTATCACCAGCTTTTTCTTTTGCAATCTCTGTTTTTAAAAGATGAAACCTGGTCCAGCCTGTCTAAAAAAGAGCTGGATTTGCTGTTTGACAAGCTTTTTGCGGCCATTGCGGGGGACAAGCAAAAAAAACACAAAAAGCTGTTAGTTCAGGCTTTGCGGGACGCTCAAGCTTTAATTCAAAGGGAAAAATCCAAAGAATGGGAAATTTTTTATTCTAAAAAATCCAAAACAGCGCTAAAGCTTTTATCAAAGCCCCTTAAAAAATGAAAACAAAAGAGTTGTCTTTTTGTCATTTTATTCATCAGAAGATTATCGACAATCTGCCCGAGGCGGAGCGCTGGCTATTGGAGAGAGCCAAAGGCCAACCGACTCCCTTTTACGCCAGTTTTGACATTAGAAACTCAAATTTTAAAACAGCCTGTGTGGACGCCAATGTTTTTCCCGCTGGGTTTAACAACATTTGCGTGGAAGATCAAAAAAGAGCCAGCGCTCTCATCCAGAGCTATTTAAGCCAGACCCACCCCTCAGCTCAACATATTCTTTTGCTGGCTGAGGAGCACACTAGAAATTTATATTATTGGGACAATATCTTTGTCATTAAGTCCCTTATTGAGCAAGCGGGCTATAAAGCGGCTGTTTGTGTCCCCGGAAAACAAATTAAATCCTCCCAAAAAATCAAAACGGCCGCTGGCCGGACAGTTTTTATCCAGCTTTTAAGCTCAGTCTCAGGGGATTTGATCATCAGCAACAATGATTTTTCCGCCCGATATGAATTGCCGGAAAATATAAAATGCGATCCTCCATTAAAAATGGGCTGGCTTTTTAGAAAGAAACATCATTTTTTTAAAGAATACAATTTGCTGGCTGAGGAGTTTGCCTCTTTATTGAAGATAGACCCCTGGCATTTGACTGTGGAGACAGAGCTTTTTTCTCCTTTTGATATGGAATCTAAAGAGACTCTTTTAAAGCTAAAAACCCGAGCCGGCGGAGTATTACAATCTTTAAAAAGCCATCAGGAGCGTTTGGGAATACAGGAGGAGCCTTATCTTTTTTTAAAAAACAATTCCGGGACTTATGGCTTGGGCATAATGAGCGTCAATGATCCGGAAAGCCTTAATCAATGGAGCTATAAAGCCCGTAAAAAAATGAAAGCCTCCAAGGGGGAAACTCAGGCTGATGAAATTATCATTCAGGAGGGAATCCCCACGGCCATCCACAGCCCGGACAATCAAAGCGCTGAGCCGGTTATTTATATGATTGGCTCTCAAGTGGCTGGCGGATTTTTAAGAAGTCATAAAAAAAAGGACAGCAAAACGAATTTGAACAGTCCGGGAGCTGTGTTTCGGCGGCTGTGTATCAGCGATTTGGAAATTAAAATTCAAGGCTTAGTTATGGAAAATGTCTATAGCTGGGTGGCTCGGCTGGGTTTTTTAGCTCTCTCTCAGGAAATGAAAAGCCTCGAGCCCTAATGGTTGATTTTTTTTTGAATGAGATTTTTTTTGTGTTATACTGGCTGTGTTTGAGCTTTTAGCCTTTGTCCGCCGGAAAACGGAATTTGACAAGCTTTAGATATAGACAGGCGGACATATAAAAGCTTGAGCGGGGGGCCACCGGCATAATTTTTTGAAAAACAGGTAGTTTTGTGAAAAAGAAATTAAAAAAAACCGCTCTTAATTTTGGCGTTTTATTCTCTGTTTTTGCTTTAGGCTTGTTTTTTGGCTTAAACTCTTGGGAGAAAAATCTTTATGTGCAGTGGAATCCATCCCAAGGCCGAGGGGTTGCCGGGGCGGATTCTGATTCGGAAATTTTAAATCTCTCCTATAGCCAGCTGTCCCCTAAAGCCGGTTCCGCCTTGTTTTCCCAAAGCCGTGTTGTTGACAAAAATGGCTTAAAAGCCTTTTATTTGAGGAATTTTCTGGTTCATAATCCAAAATTTAAAAAACATCGCTTTATTTGCCAAATTTTTTCCTCTGTGGAGTTTTCCTTTTCCGCTATAGGGGTTAATTTTAGCGGTGATGAGGGGTTAATGGTTCTCCAATCTCCCTGCAATATGGAAAGCGAGGCTTTTGTAGGCCCTTTTTGGATTCCTTATCAGGAAATTTTAGCTCATCCAGAACAAAAATCTTTTGAGTTGCCGGAGAAGAGAACTTTTATTCGGTTTTACAATATTTCCGTGTCTTTGACTGAAAGCTGGCTGTTAACAAATGTCCGTTTTTTTAATGAGGGTCATGTAGACGATGAGTTTTTAGTTCGTTTTGTTCCGGGAGCTGAAAATCCTTATTTTGAATTGAGTTTGAGCGGAGAGGAGTTTGTTGAGGAGACAGCTATTTGATCCGCTCCGCAAACATTTATAGCCGCTTTGCCGGCAAAAGGCTTATATCAAAATCCGCTTTTGTTTTTCTTATTTTGCTCAGTTGGCCATTATATGGCGAAAAAAAATTTAAGTCCTCTTATGTTTCATTTAACATACAGAGGAAATGGATTTGCAAAAGCTTTGGCGTAGAGTGGCTTTGTCATCACTCTCTTTATAAAGGCACGCCAACAGCTTTTATGCTTATTACAGCAAGACTGGGGGGCAAATCTGATCCTTTAAGCTCTTCCGGCTATTTTTTTAATGGGGCGCAGACAGTTTTTTCCCACAAAATCCGATTAAAAAATGTTCAAGTCAATCGCCATACTTGGACAGATAGTTTTTATAGAATCAGCCTGGTGGATGACAGGCGGGCCCGTTATGCGTCCACAATTTGCTGTAAAAATATGAAGACAAAAATCCATATTTCTGTAAGCTTTCATGCCCATCAAGCCAATTACACAAAATATTCCAGAGAATTTTTGAGAGCGATTAATAGCTTAAAGCTGTCGGAAAAAATAAAAGAGGTGTTGGAGAAAATCAAACAGCAGACTCAACAGCACAGAGAGGAGATGATATCTTATATTGAAAAAATTCTATTTGAGGATGAGCGGAAAAAGGAAAGGGCGCTGAAAGAAAAGTCCAGCTCAAAACCGCTTTTGTTATTTGTCAGCCTGGCGCTTTTCCTGCTGGGGGCGCTGGCTTATTTTCTTTACCGGAAAAATAAGCCAAAAAGCGGAAAGCCAAAAAAACAGCCTCTAAGACGCGGAAAAGGGAAACCCTCTAAGTGATTCATATATTTTCCACACAGAGCGGGATTAAGTGTATAGTTTCAGGTAATGATAATATAGCAGGCTCATGATAGCTTAAGCTCTGTTTGATAGAGGTTAAGTTTTTGAAATGAATGTAAAAAACAAGTATTTTCTCCATTTGGATCGTCCTCGAAAAATGGACAGTTCACTTGGAATAACCCTGTTCATAAATCAATAAGATCTGATTGTAAAGGCTGGAGTGAATCCGCCGTGTATTATAAAAGCCCTCAATATAGTTAAAGCATTCCTTTTTAATGTCTTCTAAAACAAGCCCTTTTGAGTTGATCCGGTTTATCAACTCCGCCTTCAAAGTCTTAAAAAAGCTCTCTCAACCCCAGCATTATCCCAGCAATTTCTTGTCCGACTCATACCTGCCGTCCAGCTGTGTGTTTGCAATATCCTTTAAACCCGATAAGAGCTATACTCAGAACCCTTATCAGAATGAAACAATACGTCTCTAGGATGCCTCCGACTGTAAAGAGCCTGTTTTAAAGCCTCTTCCACAAGGCCCGAATCATTGCTTTTTCCAATAGACCAGCCCACAAACCCGCCGCAAGATACAAAATAGTCAAAAGAGCATAGCCACGCTGGCAAAAAAAGCCATATTCACAAAACTTAAAGCCATCCGCGGGAATCCACACAGCCGCGCTTTAACAAGGGGCCGCTTTTTCGCTCTTATATAGCGCTTTTAATTCTAAAAAAACTATAGATAATATCTTAATTTAAAAGAAAGGATTAAAGAGTTTAAATCCTCTAAAATGACTCTATTTTCAAGAGCGTCTGCTATAGATTTTTTGTTGTCTGTGTATAAATTCCAATAATGGCAAATATCCGCATTCAAGCCAAAATGCTCTCCTAAAGCTATATCCGCCCCCACAGCCACACCGGCATTAAACGACTGATACCATTTTTTATCTATTTTATTTTTTAATTTTTTAAAAATATGCGCCTGTTTTGTAATCTCTCTCCCTGTTTTATGAACAAAACTCCACCGCTTCAAATTGACAGAGCCGGAAATTCCCACATAAGGCTTCATTTGGCCGCTAAAGGGGGATAATTTAACAGACATGGCCAGCTCCGGCTGGCTTACTCTATGAAAAACATCTTGAATTTGAAGTTTCGAGAGAGATTTATCATTGACATAATATCGGGCATAATAAAGCGACAAATCCACAATTAAATTTCCGTTATAGCCATATCCTCCAAAAGAGAAAAAGACAGCCGGCTCCTCTAAAGAGTTTACATTCTCCGCGTAAGGAAAAGTGACAAAGCCTGTGCCCAGAGAAACAAAGGATTTTTTTCCAAAAAGCCATTGGTTTGCGCGGGCTGGCTGAAGAGCGGGCTGGAGAATAAGGGGCGATTCTTGGGGCGTGTGGCCCATAAGCTCATCCACTCTTTTTTGCTCGTCCAGCAAGCGCTGTTTTTCCAGCTTTTTTATTAAGGTGTCTTCTGTCTTGATTTCCTCCTCTTTGCGGGCGTCACGAAGCTGGATAGCCTTTGAGGGGATTAAAGCGGGAGCTGTTATAGCCTCAGAGGATGATCCGGCTGACGCCTTATTATTGATAATGACTGTGTTTTTCTCTGACCAAGAGGGAAAACTCTGTCCCATAATAAGCGGTAATATCAGAAGTGTTGTTTTAAGCATGGCGTGCCCTCCTTAAAAAATATAGTTTTAACCCGTTATAAAAATTAGGCAATAGATATTTATACTGTGATCCGGTTTAAATTTTTAGCGCTTTCCGCTTCCCTATAAAGAGCTGATTGGCAAATCCAGCCCCAGGCTGTCTGCTTTAAGGCTAATGAGAAAATAAGCTAAAAACAAGAAAAACTTGAATAGCCAGAGAAAAAAACTGATTTTTCCCTCAGCCGGGACATTTTGATATTCTAAAATTCCGTCCTTAAGTCTAGTTTATGAATCTTAAAAAACCTTTAATTTTATAAGTTTGCTCTTATTTTAGGGATAGAATTTTTAAATCTCGAAATGTCTTTTGAACTGTGTCCCTTGTAATTTTGGAAAGAGGGGGAATTTCCAGCAAAACCGGAGTGCCGCCCCATTTCTCTATATCCTTTTTATTGGCATTATTTTTTAGGCCGGACAAAACAACACCGGCTATTTTAAAATTTCTTTTTTTTAAAGCCTCTAAAGTGAGCAAACTGTGATTGAGCGTGCCCAGCCCGCTCCGGGCTGTGACAATAAGCGGCAGATTGATAAGCTCAATCAGATCCATAAGGCTGTCTGTGTCATTTAAAGGGACATAAGCGCCTCCAATTCCCTCAACAATCAAAAAAGGGCTGGAGGGAATGGAAAATTTGCTTAAATCTATAGTTACCCCCTCTTTAGCGCCGGCTTGATTGGGGGAAAGAGGGGCTTTTAACTCATAAGCGCTGGGGTGAATTTTGTTTTCCGGCAAAAATTGTCTGATAAAATCGCTGTCGCCGGGCTGGCCGGTTTGCACAGGCTTCCAATAAGAGGCTTTAAAGCGCAGGCAAAGCCCTAAAGAGACCAGAGTTTTTCCAACGCCTGTATCAGTCCCTGTCACAAAAAAGCCTTTTCTTTTCATTATTTGCTTTTCTTTAAAGAAATTTGCCAGCCTCTTTGAGTTTAAAAGAAGTTATAAAAATCAAACCTATAAGCCGGCTGTTGAGCCATTATATCATTGACACGCCTAAAAATAAAGCGTTTTAGCTGTTCCGGCTCAGGGTTAAAAGATTTTGTTTAAAGCTGTCCAGCAGGTCTTTAGTGTGGCTAAAGCGAAGCAGAACTCTCAGCCCCTGTCTTTCCTTAGGGACAGTTGGCTCACGGATGGCTTGAACAAAAAACCCCCTCTGCCTAAGTTTTTGAGCGGCTTTTAAAGCCTCGGCCGGGCCGTTTAAAACAATGAAGATGATAGGGCTTTCTGATTCAGCTAAAGAGAGATCTTTTCTAAATTGCATAGCCTTTTGTCTCACATTTACGGCCCGCCGGCTCTCTTTTTTTAAAATCTCCAGCACAGCCAGCCACTGGGCCATCAAAAGGGGCGGGGGGGCTGTCGTATAAATAAAAGAGCGGCAGTTGTTGATTAAATATTCTTTTATCAGCCGGGAGGAGCCGGCAAAAGCCCCAAAACTCCCCAAAGCTTTGCCTCCTGTGTGAACTGTGACAATATGATCTTTTTCCTTTAAGTCTCCCACACGGCCTCCTAAGCTCTTTCCAAAAAGGCCTGTTGAGTGAGCCTCATCAGCCAACAGCAAAGCCTGATGCTCAAGAGCCAGCTGCGAGATTTCCTCCAAGGGGCAAAAATCCCCCTCCATGCTGAAAAGGCTTTCTGTCACTATCAGTTTTTTCTTTTTCTCTTTTTTTAGCAAATCCTCCAAGTGGTTTAAGTCATTGTGGCGAAAGATATGATAAGGGCTTTTGCTTAAGCGGATGCCGTCAATCAGGCTGGCGTGGCTGAGAGCGTCAGAAAAAATCACACGCTCTTTAGCCAAAGCGGGGATAAGCCCCACATTGGCCTGATAGCCGGAGGGAAAACTCAAAACCGCCGGCCGCTTTATAAATTTTTTTAGGGCTTTTTCAGCTTTTATATGCCAAGGGCTAGTTCCCCCTAAAAGCCTGGACGCTTTAGAGGATAAAGCTATGCCTTGCCCTAAAACATCCCGCATTTTTTTTTTGATTTCAGGATGATCGCTCAAATTGAGGAAGTCATTGGATGTAAAATCCTCCCCTTTAGGCAAAGAGATTTTGCGAAACAGCCCGCGCCGCTTTTTCCGCTTTAAATCATTTTCAAAAAAATCAAACATTTTGGCTTGGATTATTGTCCATTTTAACCAGCGCTTTTTCCCATCTCAACATAAGATCTTATAATAAAGCTAAGCTGAGGCTCACGAATAAACCCTCAGCTTGTATACTTATAATTCTGTTTTATTGTCTAGGCTAAATGTCTAAAGCGCTGGATTTTAAAGGACTCAAGGCAAATCTAATGCCTAAAATCAAAAAAATAAGTTTTTCCCTTGCGCATTTTTAAAAAAATATGGTAAAGAGCAAAAAAACGAAGCTTTTATAAACTAGAAGTTTCATGCGGGGTTGCTTTTAATGTCTAATGAATTAATTGTTATTGATCCTATAACCACATCAGAATTGGCTATTACTTGGGACATGGGCCGCCGCTGTAATTATGATTGCACATACTGCCCCCCCTTCAGGCATGATAATTTTAGCCCCCATGCTCATTTAGAAGAATTAAAATCCACCGCTCGCTTTGCTTTAGATTATGCTTCTGAAATGGTTAGTTTTAAACATTCGTCAACAGTTGGCCTCAGTTTCACCGGAGGAGAGCCTACTGTGCACCCCCAGTTTATTGAGTTGGGAATGTGGCTGAAAAATATCAAACAAAAATACATAAGCAAGCGCTTGAATACTATAAAGTTGAGCTTAACTTCAAATGGGGCTTTTAGCCAAACAATTTGTGATCATCTAATTGAAAATTACAATTTTGCGGTTATTTCTTATCATTGTGAAGCTCCTAAACGGCTTAAAAATAAAGTTAAAAGAAATATATTTTATCTTAAGGAGAGAGGTTTTTCATTTAGTTGCAATGTAATGTTTCATTCAACCCCTAAATATTTTGAGGAATGTATTGAGCTTTGTGATTTGTTAAAAGCAAATGAAATTAAATTTATTCCCAGAATGATCGGAGAGCATAAAGATAATAACCGGTATAATCATAAATACACAAATGAGCAGTTAAAATGGATAAGAGAATATTGGTTTGGACACAAAGAGGCTGATCAAATAAAAAAAGAAACAGCTGTTGAAAAAGCCACAGAAAAGCTTCAGCTAGCAAGAAATTTGGGCAGGCCCTGTTGTGGCGGAAATTCAATGAATATTTGTGACGCAAAAACAAAACAGTGGCATCATGCAAAATTCTTAAAATTTACAGAATTTAAAAATTGGAAATGCGCTGTGAATTGGTTTTTTCTTCATATTGAACAACAAACAGGATTAATTTATCATCATCAAACTTGTCAGGCCAGGTTTGATGGAACACGCGGTCCGATAGGCGCTATTAAAGATGCTGATCAAATTTTAAATAATTTAAAAACAAATTTAAAAAAACAAAAAATGCCTGTTATCAGCTGTCCGAACAATCTTTGCGGCTGTGGCCTTTGCGCTCCAAAAGCGGCTAAGATGGAGGATTTTAAAAAAATCCTGCCCCGGCATATAGATTGCTCGGTTTTTAAAAGCGCTTTTTAGCCAGAACAACAAAATGATTGGATTCAACAGAGCTGAAATTGAATTGACAAGCCATTGCAACGCCTCTTGTCCAGGTTGTGCTAGAACTCAGCTGTTAATTAAAAACAGGTATTTCCCCCTTTGCCATTTAGATGAGGAAATTCTTTATGATCGCTTTTCAAAAATTCATATTAAAAATTTCCATGTAAAATTCTGCGGCGTTTTAGGCGACCCGCTCATCCATCCAAAAATATTGGATATTATTAAATGGTTTTTGAATCAGGGGAGGGCCAGATATAAAATTGAAATTTCAACAAATGCCTCTTTAAGATCAGAAAATTTTTGGGTTGAAATTGGAAAATTAAGCGCAAAAACAAAGTCATTGGATATTATATTTGCTGTGGATGGCTTGGCAGACACAAATTCTGTGTACCGTGTTAATACAAATTTCCAAATGATAATCAGAAATATGAAAGCTTATACTTCGGCCGGCGGCACAGGAAGATGGCTGTTTATTGAATTTGATCATAATTTGCATCAGAAAGACCAAGCGCGAAACATGGCTCAGTCCATGAATTTGGATTTTTATATAAGACGCGCTACAAGAAATATCCAAAGCTGGACAGTTACAGAAGGATTATCTAATAAAAAGTATCAGATAACCACAAATAAAACAGCGCCTCACCAAAAAATAGATTTTTATAAAAAAGTTCTCAATGATCAAATAGAGAGTTATGATCCTCATTCTATAAATTGTAAATTTACTCATGGAAAAGAGTTTTTTTTAGCTTGTGACGGGACAGTGTGGCCTTGCTGTTTTTTATGGGATGAATACATAAGAAAATCTACAGGTTTTTATAAAAAGATGGAGTTAAATTTTCCAACTGCTGGCTGGAATTCTATTTATAAAAAAGAGCTGGATTCTATTTTTTCGAATAATTTCTATTTTCATCTCTCTGATCTATGGGACAAAAAAAGCCCCATGTTCACAAAACGATGTTATAGCTCTTGTGGAGAAAAAGGGCTTTTAAGAAACAGTTTGTCTAGCAATTAAGCCCACTACAAAAGCCCGATTTATATTAATTTCACAGCTTTTCCTTTTTTTATTTTCTTCAACTGTCCGGGCTGTGCCGGAGCCTTGCTGTTAATCAAAAATAGATCATTTCCCTTTTGCCATTTAGATGAGAAAACTCTTTATGATCGCTTTTCAAAAATTCATATTAAAAATTTCCATGTAAAATTCTCCAGTGTTTTAGGCGCTCCGCCCATCCATCCAAAAATATTGGATATTCCTGTTTGGAAGGCTTCCTTAGTTGGCTAAATGGGACTGCAATGATTAACTCCGGTTAAAAAATTTAGACTGGATCATTATCATGAAATTCCATGCGGTAATTAGGAGCCTCTTTGGTAATAGCCACATCATGAACATGAGACTCTCTTAAGCTCTGAGCGGTGAGGCGGACAAATTTGACATTTTTTTGAAGCGCTGGAATGTTTTTTGAGCCTGTGTATCCTAAGCCGGATTTTAGCCCTCCCACTAGCTGATTAAGCAAAGCGCTGGCGGAGCCTCTATAGGGCACGCGCCCCTCAATTCCCTCCGGCACTAGTTTTGAGAAATCCATTGTATCCTCTTGGGCGTAGCGCTCTTTAGAGCCTTTTTTCATCGCGGCTAAACTGCCCATGCCTCTGTAAACTTTATAAGCCCTCCCCCTATAAAGGATCGTTTCGCCCGGGCTTTCATCCGATCCGGCTAAAAGCCCGCCCAGCATCACAGCGCCAGCTCCCAAGGCCAAAGCTTTAACAATGTCCCGGAGTATTTAATGCCGCCATCCGCCACTACAGACCGCCCCATTTTTTTCGCCATTTTTGAGCAATTTATAACAGCGCTAATTTGAGGAATGCCCACACCGGAAATCATCCGAGTTGTGCAGATGCTGCCAGGCCCTATTCCCACTTTGACAATGTCCGCGCCCGCTTGAATAAGAGCTTTTGTCCCTTCGGCTGTGGCCACATTGCCGGCCATAACCAGACAATGAGGATAATTTTTCTTAATGCGGCGAATCATCTCTATTACTCTTTTAGAGTGCCCGTGAGCTGTATCCACACACAGCAAATCCGCCCCCGCTTGAGTTAAAGCGGACAGCCTTTGATCGGTATTTTGAGAAACTCCCACCGCCGCTCCGACAAAAAGGCGGCCATGTGAATCTTTATTGGCTTCCGGAAAAACAGTCGCTTTTTCAATATCTTTAATGGTGATGAGGCCAATCAAATTAAAATTCTTATCTACTACAGGAAGTTTCTCTATGCGATGGCGATGAAGAATTTTTTTGGCGGTTGGAAGATCAATATTTTTTTCAGCTGTCACCAGTTTTTCTTTCCCAGTCATAAATTTGCTGATGGGCTGGCTTAAATCTGTCTCAAAACGGAGATCCCGGTTGGTGATAATGCCTTTCAGCTCTTTGCCTTGAGTCAGAGGCACGCCGCTGATGGAGTGGGCTTTCATAATTTCATGGGCCTTTTCCAGCAGATCATCAGGGGATAAGGTCACAGGATCCAAAATCATTCCGCTTTCATATTTTTTGACTTTTTCCACCTCTTTAGCTTGAGAGGAGACGCTCATATTTTTATGAATCACGCCAAAGCCGCCTTTTTGAGCCATAATCCGGGCCATTTTGTTTTCAGTGACTGTGTCCATAGCCGCTGAGATAATAGGCATGGCTAAAGTCAGGCGATCACAAAGATGAATGGAGACATTTGTCTCCGAAGGGAGAACCTCTGAATAAGAGGGCTCTAGGGAGATATCGTCAAAAGTAAAAGCCTGCTGGCTGAGGCTGTCTGTCATTTTCCTTCCTCCTTATGAAACAGAGCGCTTTTAAAAGACCATGTTTTGATAGTTTTGAAAGGGAAAGGCCCGGTTAAACGCAAAATTTAATTCAAATAAAGAGGCTTGGCGCTCAATGATTTTTTATCCCGAAACCTCTTAGGTATTTCCCCTCTGGACTGCTGTTTAAAAAACTCGTCTGTGCAAAAAAAACGGCAGTTATTCATCATGCAAAAGGAAATGACCTCATCCGCGTAAAATTGAAGGGGCTTTAAAGAGCTGTTAAATGAGAGCTTGACGATATCGCGCCCTTGATCTGTGCGAATGAAAAAGCAATATTTTGGCAAATTGCCGCTGGCTTTAAGAATTTTTTGGACAAAATCAAAGACTCTCTCTTTATTGAGGTTTTGATCAATGGCAATCTTGCTTTGAAGCTCTGAGAACCAAACCACAAAGCGGTCTTCCCCCTCTTTCTTTTTAAAAAGCATGGTGGAGGCGTCAGGAATCATCCCTCCAATAATCCCATAAGGGACAATTTCAATCCATTTTTTCCTGTTGATTTTTTCTTTTTTAATCATAAAGCTTTTTCTCCATAAAAAGTTAAAGCGTTTGCTTTTTTTATTTTTATCGGGAGGCTTTTCCCTATATCCTCCGGCTTCCCGGCAAAGTAAACCAGTTTATTTTGTGTAGACCGCCCCATAAACAGCTTGGTTTTAGGATCTTGTTTTTCCGTTAAAACCTCTAACACAGCGCCTTTATATTTCCGCGCTAATGAAAAAGCAATCTTTTTATGTTTTTTTTGCAGTTCCGCGAGGCGGCGGGATTTAACCCGCTCCGGAACAGCCTCTTTATAGGAGGAGGCTTTTGTGAAAGGGCGCGGCGAGTATTTAAAGGAAAAAACGCTTTCATAAGGCACTTTGTCAAGCAGAGTCAGGCTGTCTTCAAAAGCCTCTTCGCTCTCCCCGGGAAAGCCCACAATCAAATCGGTTGATAAAACAGAGCCAGGCATTTTTTCCAAAATCATTTGAGCTTTCTCGATATACTCCTCACGGGAGTAGCCGCGATTCATCCGCTTTAAAATCTCTGTATTGCCGGATTGAACAGGCAAATGGATAAAATCCATAATTTTATCTCTATAATTTTGCATGGTTTCCACAAGGGCTGTGTCAAAATCTTTGGGATGGGAAGTGGTAAATCTTATTCTCTCTATATCTGTTTGCTCTGCCAGAGACTTCAGCAGTTTGGCAAAATCCGCGCCGCAGGGAGAGCGGTAGGAATTGACATTTTGCCCCAGCAAAGTCACTTCCCGCACGCCTCTTTGAATAAGGGCGCTGAGATCCTCCACAACATGTTCGAGGGGGCGGCTTCTCTCCCGCCCTCGAGTAAATGGCACAACACAAAAACTGCAAAAATTATCACAGCCTTTGGAAATATTCACAAAGGCGGACACTCCGGGCTGGCCAATTAAAGTTTGTATATGATAAGGCTCTTTAGACTTTTGCTGAGCAAAGACCGCTTTTTTGCTGTGGCTCAGCTGGGAGACCAGCCGGGGCAATTCGTCAATAGCGTCTGTTCCCAACACAAAATCCAATAAGGGAATTTGCTTTAAAAGGCGGGATCGCTCCTGCTGGGCCACACAGCCCGCCACTCCAATTTTTAACCGGGGATTGCTGTTTTTCAGTTTTTTATATCGTCCGATTTCTGATCGGACTTTATGGACCGGTTTTTCCCGCACACTGCAGGAGTTGATTAAAATCAAATCAGACATTTCCGGCCGCGGAGCCCAAGCCCAGCCCGCCATCTCCAAAAGGCTGGCCATCCTTTCGCTGTCATTGACATTCATTTGACAGCCATAAGTGGAGATAAAAAAATTTTTGCGCTCTGTATTCAACATTATGGCCTTAATCGGGAAAGGCGCCTTCCGCCTCAGCGCCTTCTGTCTCCTCATCTGTGATTTTTTTTATAGCTTGCTGAAAATGCCTATCTGAGTGGAGATCTTTCAAAAGATGATCAAATACAGCGGGAGAGCGCTTTTTAACTAAAAAATCATATTGTTTTGTCAAAAAATCCTCCTCTAAAATTTGTTTCCTTTTTTTAATTCGTTTAAATAAGCCAAAAAAGTGGATTCTGCAATAGCCCTCAATAACAGCCGGATAATCACAGCTCTCAATCATGCAGTAAACTCTGCCCTTCATATCCTTTAAAATAAGAGTCTCCTGTTTTTTTTGATCCAAAAGCTTTTGCAATTCCTTTTCGCAGGCGGACAGGCTGAAAATAGCGGTTTTTCCGCCGGATTTTTGTTTTTTGCCCGCGAGGCTGTTTTGAGGGGGAGCTAAAGCTCTCGCCGGCCGTTTTTTAAGCGCTGAGCGGCTTTTCTTTTTAGCCGGCTCTTTTAAAGCCGGTTTTTTTGCGGAAGACTGGCTTTTAACAGTCTTTTTAGCTGGGGCAGATTGTTTCCCCTCTAAAGCTTTGTCTTCAGCGGTTTTTTTTGCGGAAGACTGGCCTTTAACAGTCTTTTTGGCTGGGGCAGATTGTTTCCCCTCTAAAGCTTTGTCTTCAGCGGTTTTTTTTGCGGAAGTCCGGCTTTTAACAGTCTTTTTAGCTGGGGCAGATTGTTTCCCCTCTAAAGCTTTGTCTTCAGCGGTTTTTTTTGCGGAAGACTGGCTTTTAACAGTCTTTTTAGCTGAGCTTTGTTTTTTCTTTTTGGACATGCAAGCGTTTTGATTTTTTAGTTGATATAAATGTTTCCCGTTTCTGACTTTAAAGAGGCCTTTCCCTTTTTCAAAGAGCCTCTGATCCGCCCGGACACTTTAGTTGATTTCCCTGAAAATTGTTTATGAAGATAGGAGGCGCCATAAATTTGCCCTTTTTCTGTATAAGCTGTAATGCTTGGAGCCTGCCCCATAAAAGAAACCCGAATAGGGCCTTCTTTAGAGGATAATTCCGCTGTTTTTGGCTGAATTTTAGCGATGATGGCTCCTGATTGGCTAAAACCTTTAAGGCTTCCTTTAAACTGAGTCAACTGAATTTTTGCTTTATCTGTTGTAAAATTCAGCTTTCCTTTGGATTTTTGCGCCGACAACAGCCCCTCGTTGATGTAAAAATTAAATTTTCCCTGGCTGGATCGGAGAAAGTGCCGCAAATGAAACCCCTGAACAGTGAGATCCCCCTGATGCCGGTGAATATCCACAGAGCCTCTTTTTAAGCTAATCTCCCAAGCCCCTTTTGTTTGAACAGCCTTAATTTGCCCTTTAAGGCTGGAGATAAAGACAGGCTGGGCCCAACGAAAAAAAGAGGATTGAGAGAAAAAAGAGAAAACCCGCACAGGCGCTGAAGGGCCGGAAATCTCCAGAAATGGGATTTGTTTAAAAGAGCCGTCCCGCCAGACTTTTTTTGAATAGAAATTTTTAGATTGAGCAATGAGAGCGCCCTTTTCCTTTCGAAGAGACAGACTGCCCGAGCTTTTTACAGTATAAAAGCCGGAGCGCTTGTGTTTCACTGTTAAATTTAAGCGGGTGGCTTTAATCACGATGGATTTTATATCTTTTGAGGGAAAGGCTCCGGGCTCCCCAAAAAGAGGCCAGGAAAGGAGAGGGGGCAAAACGAAAAAAAGCCTCGCCAGCCTTTTTCGCCTCACTTTCTCAGGAGGGCTGTTGCTCCCTTGAAATTGAGATATAAAATAAGTTTTTAGCATTTTTTGTCCTATAGCATTTTTTCCTCCCTGACGCAAGAAAAAATCCTAGCGGACAGCTGGGCGAGCCATTAAAAAAAGGCTTTGTTTTTAATGTTAAATTATATGTCAGGATGGTTTTTTTAATTTTTTGACAAATTCGCCCAGAGATGAAAAATTAATTTTATCAAGAATCGTTTGATTTTCCTGTTTTTTCCGCAGGAGGCGCAAAGAGCATTTTTTTATGGCTGAATAACAAGGCTGAAAAGAGGGATCCAGGACCTTTGCCCTTTCAAAAAAAGTTTTAGCCAGCTCATCATTTTGTTTGCTCTCATGGTATAATCCAAAAACATACTGACAGAGTTTGTCTTTTTGCAGATCTCTTCTTTTTATTTGGATATGTTTCATGTGTTTATGAGCCGCCTCTTTTTTTATGCGATGGCTTTTATCCTTAAAATAAAGCCACAAATACAGCAGCTGCCAATAAGTCTCTGAATCCAAAACGGCTGGAGGGACAGACTGAATTAAAGCGAAAGCTTGATCATATTTTTCCTCCTCCAGATGCCTTTCACAGATTTTTTTCTTTTCTGTGACAAGGATCTCTTTTTCCATTTGTTTCTCCTGCAATTTTTTATCCACATGCTTTTTTGAGTCCGGATCACAGGCCAGATCATAGGATAGTTTGATTTGTGACAGAGTTTTGTCAATCAGGCTTAAGAGATTTTTTGGAAGATGAGATGGCAGAACATCCGGATGATTATGCTTTATAAAGTAAGAATAGGCGTGTTTAATCTCTTGAGCGGAAATGGCGGATGAGTGGGGAAGAGCGCTTAAATGCGAAAACAGGCGCTCCGGCTGTTTGGTTTGCTCAACAAAGCGATTCAGGCTTTGAAATCTCTCATAAAGATTATTGTATTTTAAATTGTCTGTATTTTCAGACAAATAAACTGCTCCTTTTAATAAAATGCAGAAAACAGAGGCGTAAAAAGAGCTTTGATTTTGTGAAAGCTTGCTGTAAGCGCCTTTTAGCCTCATGCCGGATTGAAGGGCGGATACAAGAGGCTGTATTTCCGATGGATATTTTAAAAATTTGTTTTTAAAAACCAGGCTGGCGGCCATAGCCTCTTTATCAAAAAGAGCCTGCAGAGGCTGGCTGAATTTTTCCCGCAATAAGGCCAGCATTAAGCTCGCGTATTCGCTTTGATTAAGGAGATCGAAAGATTCCTCCTTGTGTGAGACTAAATTAAAAGCCAGAGAAATATCCGCATCAGGAGAGACGCTCTTTAATGTTTCCATGACCAGCTCATATTTTACATCTAAGATCTGCCCCGAGCTTAATATACAGCCCTTTAGCAAAAGATGGACACACTCCTCCTCGTTTCGGCCTTTCAGCTGCTCAAATTCTTGATGAGTGATGAGCTGAGAGGACAAGAGTCTGTTTAAAAAATTTTCTGAATTGTCACACTCATAATGGGCAATGGCTCCTTTTTTGCAAATGATAGTGTGTGTTTTATTATTGAGCTGAAATGTCAGGCTAATGGATTCATTTAATGACAAGGCTTGGCCTAAATAAAGAAACAGCTCACAGCCTTTGGCTTTTTTTGCGGAAATTAAAGTTTTAAGGCGCTGTATATCAGAATGATGATCGTTAAACAGCTTAAGCAAAGCGCCTTTTTTGCCTCCATAAATATATTTTTCTCTGGCTTGGCTTAATTTTTCCTCAATCTCTTTATCAGAAATAGGCTTGGATAAAAAATCACAAATTCCCATATCAATATATCTTGACAAGCTTTTTTCCGGAATAATTCCGCTCATCATAATAATATCAACAGAGCTGCCAATAATTTTTTTGGTTTGCCGAATCAGCTCTGTTCCCTCTCCAGAATCTAAAACACAATCTATAAAGGCAATATGAAAAATCTCGTTGATTAAAAGAGACTGAGCTGTTTTTTGATTAGAGGCGCATCGGACCAGACAGCCCTTGCTCTCTAAATTGCTCTTCATCACTTCCATCAGCTGTGTGTCATTATCAACAATAAGAGCTTTGAGCTTATTTTCCGCCATGACAGGTAATTTATCGGCTCTTAAGGGAAAACAAATAAATTTTTTTTATACAGGAGACAATTTTTGAGTTTCCCGGGCGCCGGTTAAACGCGCCGGACAGCAAATCAAGGCTTTTCGCGCCGGAAAGGGGGCGCTGTGGGCATGGCCCGCGCCGGATTACTTGATTTCCTGATGGAGAGTGTGCCGTTTTAAAAAAGGATTGTATTTCTTTTTCTTAAGCTTTTCCGGGTGGGTCTGGGTGTTTTTAGCTGTCGTGTAGCGGGATGGGGGCTGGCCCTCTTTTCGAGCCTCTGAGCACTCTAAAGTGATAATTTTTACCCCTTTTTTAGCCATATTAAGCTTATTATAATTTTTTTTTCAGCTTGTCAACCGCCTATTTGAAAAAAATAAAGGCTTTAGCGATCAGGGGGCTTGACAATCTCCCTTAAAACGCTCAAATTACTGGAAATAGCATGATCACAGCCCAGTCTTTGACAAAAAAATATGGCTCCCGCGAGGCGATTTCAGATGTGAGCTTTAACATCAATGCGGGGGAAATTGTGGGGTTTCTTGGCCCGAATGGAGCCGGAAAAACAACAACCATGAAAATCCTCACAGGCTATATGGCTCCCAACCAAGGAGAGGCGCATTTAGATGGAATAAATGTCTTTCAGGATCCTATTTCCGCCAAAAAAAATCTAGGCTATCTTCCTGAGGCTCCTCCCATTTACTTGGACATGACAGTGGAGGATTATCTCAAATACGCGGCCCGTCTCAAGCTTTGCCCTCAAGAGAAAATCCCCCGGCTCGTTGAGAGCGCTATTGAAAAAGCCAATCTTCAAAGTGTCAGAAAAAGGCTCATTCAAAACCTGTCCAAAGGCTTTAAACAAAGGACAGGCCTGGCTCAGGCTCTGGTCAGCGATCCTAAAATTTTAATTCTAGATGAGCCGACTGTGGGGCTGGACCCTAAACAGGTCATTGAAATACGGGAAACCTTAAAGCAATTAAAAGGCCAGCACACTATTATCTTATCCACCCATATTTTATCGGAAGTTCAAATCAGCTGTGATCGGGTGATTATTATCAATGAGGGAAAAATTGTAATAGAGGACAGCTTGGCGGGCTTAAGCCAAAAAATGCGGACAAACCGGCAAATTGTGTTAAAAATCAGAAAACCCTGTGATGAAAGCTTGATAAAAAAAATCAAGTCTATTAAAGGGGTTTTATCTGTCCAGTCCAGCGGGCTAGTTCTGGAGCTGGGTGTGGAGCCTGATGAGGGAATAAATGAGGAGGTGGCTCAAGCGGCGCTCTCCGGCTCTTATGGCTTGATTGAGCTGAAGGACAGCGCTTTCAGCTTGGAGGATGTGTTTATTCGCTTAACCAATAAAAAGGCTGAAAAATGAGGCTCCTTTTAAACGATAAAAAATTATTTTTTAGGCAGACGCTATTGATCGCCGGGCAGGATTTTAAGCGCCTTGTCTTAAGCCCTTTGTTTTTTTTCTGGGCGGGGATCTCTTTTATTTTGCTGAGCTATAATTTTCCGAGAGATCTGTTTCGCTTTGCCTCCTCTTACGCGCTCTCCGGCTTTGGCCAGCCTCCCGGCCAAGAGGGGAACATTCACTTTGAGGTTTTTGTGGGCCATATCTCTTATATTAATTTGCTCTTTCTTATGACTGTCCCGATTTTCGCTATGAGACTGCTAGCGGAGGAAAAGCGCAATCACACTTTTGATTTATTGATGACATCCCCTGTGTCCTCCTTACAGCTGATTTTAGGGAAATATCTCTCCCTTTTAGCGGTGATTCTTTTGTTTTTGGCTTTTTCTCTCGTCTATCCTCTGTCCACCGGTTTTTTTGCGGACTTGCCCTTCCGTCTTTTGTTGATCTCTTATCTGGGGCTTTTTTTGCTGGCTCTGACTTATTGCTCCGCCGGCCTCTTTGCCTCCTCTTTAACTCAATCTTTATTTTTAAGCGCTTTTATCGGAGTTATTTTAAACATTAGCTTTTGGTTTTTGTCTCCTCCCGGCCAAGCCTTCGCCAGCCCGCTTTTAACAGACATTATGAGCTATCTCTCCTTGGTTCAGCATTTAGGCAATTTTATAAAAGGCTCATTGGCCATAAACTCTTTGGTCTTTTTTTTCAGCTTGATTGCGCTTTTTCTTTTTTTAGCTCTTAAAACTGTTGAAATGGCCAGGTGGAGGCATTAGATGAGCGCCGGCGCTAAAATTGCTCTTTTAAGCAGCGGCTTTTGCCTTATTGTCATGGCCGGCGCCCGCTATATTTTAGGCGCCTGGCATCCTCTTCTTTATGGCTTTTTGGCTTTTTTTGTGTTGGGGCTGGCTGTCTCTGTCCTTCTGGATTACAAGCTGTATCTTGAAGTTTTATCTGTAAAAACCGCTAAAAAAGGATTGAGCTTAGGCTGGTCTTTGCTCATTTTAATTCTTCTCCTCACAGCTGTCTCCTATTTAGGCCATCGCTTTAATCGCGTTTTTGATTTCACTGAGGAGGGCATTCACTCTCTATCTGAGCCAACCGCAAAAGCCTTAAACAATTTGGATTCTGATCTGGTGTTTTACATTTTTTACAAAGGGGATAAAATGGCTGGTGATGTCAGGACCAGCAAACAGCAGCTCAAAAGCGATTTGGGCCTTTACAGGCAAACCAGCTCTAAAGTCAAATTTGTTTTTATAGACGCCTACAAAAGCCCCGCAAAAGCTGAGGAATATCTGTCTGACTTGCCGGACAAAAATCAACAGCTTTTTGTTTTTGCTGTCTATAAAGGCCGTAAAATCAGAGTGGATTTTCCTTTTATGGAGGAATCTTTGACCTCCGCCATTATAAAAGCCCAAAAGAGAGAGTTTAAGGAGATCTTTTTTCTCACCGGGCACGGGGAAAAAAGCTTAAGCGATGACCAGCCGGATGGCTTAAAAATCCTGTCTCAGTCTTTGTCTGATTCAGGCTTTGTTCCAAAAGAGTGGAATTTTTTGCAAAAAGAGGGTCCTCCTCAAAAGCCTCCCGCGTTGGTTGTGAGCATAGGCCCTCAAAAGCCCTTTTTGGACGCGGAAAAAGCTTGGCTTAAAAGCTATTTGTCCCAAGGGGGAAATGTGATGTTGTGCCTTGATCCCAAAGACCGGCATCAGCTGAGCGCTTGGCTGAGGCATTATGGATTGATCTTTAAAAACGATTTTATCGTTAGCCGGCTGAGCGGTTTGTTTTATGGCAGCGCTGTAAAAGCTTTGGGCGTTTCTTTTGACAGAGAGCGTCCTATCACTAAAAGCCTGTCTGAAAAACGGCAGCCTGTTCTTTTTGAAAAAGCCAGCTCTTGGGACATTTCCGCGTCAGCTTTTGAGAAATTTAAGTTTTCCTATTTGATTAAAAGCCATAGGCAAAGCTTTTCCGCCCCTCAGCTCAAAGAAAAGATGGAAGTGAAAAACCAAGGCGCTTTGACTATGGCTGTAGAGGCTCAGCCAAAAACAGCGTCCTCAAAAGATTCTGCGGACAAGGGCCAGCCCTCTAAAAAAGAGGGCTTTCGGCTGGTGGTTTTTGGAGACAGTGATTTTTTAGCCAATCGTTATATTTATGATGGCGCAAACAGAGATTTGGCTTTAAACAGCTTTATTTCCCTGGCGGGGGAGGAGGAGCTGATCAGCATTCCTCCTAAAAAGCTCAAAGGGACAAAAATCACTCTTCACAGGCAGCACAAGATGATTTTAGTTATGGCTTACATTACCCTGCCCCTTTTGTTTTTGTTTATGGGGTTATGGCTATGGCACAGAAGAAGGGATGCTTAATGGAGTTGAAGTCCGCCACGAAGCAAAAGGGTTATGGCTATGGCATAAAAGGAGGGGAGGCTTAAGCTGTTTAATGGCTTTGAGTTTTGAAAATTCATAGCTTTTTGGCCATTTTTTGGCTGGCCGGCGGGGCCCCTCTCACTCCCGTATGCTTTTGGCAAGCGGGGCGGCTTTGTGGCAAAAAATGAGCGGAAAATCAATGCTTTGAGATTGGGGTTTTTTAGCTGGCCCATCTCTCTCTTTTGACCAGCTTCAGTCAGGGGGATTGGCTTTATGGCAGACAATCAATGCGCTTATGGCGCCGGTTTTTTAAAACAGGCTGTTAAATTTTATTTATGCGGAAAAATTTAAGCCGAATCTTTTTTTCCTTTTTAGCTCTGGCTTTAGCCGGCTGGGCTTTTTATGAATATAAACAATCTCAAAAAGAGCGGGAGCAACAGGAGCGGGCGGCGGTTTTTTTTGACAGGGAGCTGGAGAGTTTAAAAGCTTTTCGTGTCACAAAAGCCGGCGGCAAAATTTTAGAGGTCAAAAAAGAGGGTGAGGATTGGCTGGTCAGACAGCCTATTCAAGATCTGGCTGATTTTGCGGAGATTTCCCGCTGGTTTAATGAAATAAAAAATCAAAAAGTCCAAAAAATACAAACAGACAAAGACATCAGCTGGAAAGACTACTATTTAGAAAAAGCCCCGCTCGTCCGGCTGGAGTTTTCCTCTGGCCAAAGCCTGTCTTTTTCTGTCAGCGGGAAAAGCTCTTTTGATGGGAAATATTTTATAAAAAAAGGGGAGGATCTTTTGCTGGGCGAGTCTTATTTTTATTCAGAAGTGAATGAGGTGGACTTTGACTCTTTTAGAAGCGGAAAACTCCTCCAGCCTCTAGGCCACGCCACAAAGATTCAATTTCAGGGCCCGGAAGCTTTTGCGCTGGATTGGGAGAATTACAGCTGGTCGCTGAGCGAAGATCAATCTTTTCCTTTGGACTCCAGCCGCTTGGATGGCTTTTGGACTGACATCAACAGCATCAAATCCTCCGCTTTTAAAGAGCGTGTCCGCCCAGAGTCCCTCAAAAAATACGGGTTAAATAAGCCCCAGCTTAAAATCCAATTCAGCTATCCGGAAAAAGACAAGAGCGTGACTTTAAAGCTTAGCCCCTTTCAGGGGGAAAAAGCTTTTGTCTTTGTCTCTCACAGGCGCTTTATTTTGGAAATCTCAAAAGAGGACGCGAAAAAACTGCTTTTGTCCAAAAAGGATTTTCGGGATCACGCTTTCCCATTTAACTACAAAGCGGACTCCGTGGCTCAAGTGGAAAGGCGGAGCGGCAAAAAGAGCTTAGCCATCAAAAAAGAGGGTCAAGTTTGGCGGGCTTTAGGCGAAAAAGATAAAGCTGTTTCTGTGGAAAAAGCGGAAGAGCTTTTGGATCAAATTAAAGAGCTTAGGGGGGAAAAATACAAAAAATCCGCTGTGTTGGGAAAAAATCCGCGCTTTATTAAAATGACAACTGCTAAAGGGGATCTGGTTTTTGAGTTAAAAGAGGCGTCCGCTGGCGGCGCTCTTTCCTGGGTGAAAACCAATTTATGGCCGGAGTGGACAGCCGTCCCTAAAAAATCTCTGGATGAGATTTTTAGCCTCAATATTTTTTCCTCCTCCAACTCAAAAAACAAGGCGGAGCAAAAAGAGCCGCAAAAGCCTCCTTAATTTCCAAAAAGCCTCCCAACAACATCCTCTTTATTGGAGGCATAATAATCAAGAGGTGGATTTTGTTGTGCGCCAAGGGAGAAATTTAACAGCCATAGAAGTCAAGAGTCAAAAGCGCCCTAGCGCTTTTTCCGGTATGAAAGCTTTTGCGGACGCATTTCAAACGACAGGACAATTAATTGTGGGGCCTGGCGGAATTTCCGTTGAAAAATTTTTATCCCAAGCGCCGGAGCGCTGGCTGTTTTAAATGCCGGATTTTATCGATTTTTTAGAGCCGGCTTATAAAAATGAAAAAGCTTCATCTTTAATGAAAACTGCACATCTATCCAATAAGTTTTAGGATGTTTTTTCCCTCGTAAGCAAGCAGCTGAAAAAAGCCGGCGGTTTGTTGATAAGCAAAGTGTCTTCTAAAAAGCTAAATAGGCGCGCGGCGATCTCGCGTCACAAGCTGTTGCTGAAATGCTGCGAGTTTGTCTATGATCAAACGCTAACACTGGAAAAAATGGGCAAACTCTATCAGATTTCTGACTGAAGCTTTCGGGCATTAACTTTATTTTTAGCTGTTGTTTAAAAATGTAATGTTGGGCTAAAGTTCCTTTTAATTTAACAAGATAAACCGTTTGACATTGGCATAAATCAATCAGCCGGGCGCGAAAAAAATGGTTTATAGCCTTTGTGTTTTGTTTTCGCCTGAGGGAGTAAAGTCTGTGAAGTTGGATGCCGGCTCGCTTAGCTGTTTTTCTATGATCTCTAAACAAAAAAGTTTTTCCATTATCCCAGGTGATGTCAACCGTCCTCTTGTTTGAAGGCATAAATGAAAATAGATCCCAAGTGAAAAAAAATAAAAAGTTTCCTTTGCCGGCCATGGGCAAAGCAATATGGGAAATGGAAATATACACCAAAAGGATAATCCAAATAGAAAAGCGGCTAAAAAGAAAAGAGGATCTTTTTATTTTTTTAAGGATTTGCTTAATTGCCGGCATACAGCTCCTGTCCAATCAATAAGGCTCAATCCACTATAATTCCTGTTTATTGTTTTTGACAAACGATAATATATTCTTTATGCATAGTATTTGCCTTTTTTCCAACAGCGTTTGTTGGAGAGTTTTGAGACGGCATAGCTTTTGATGAGATAGATCGCTCATAAGTCAGAACATGCCTGAATCCATTTTTTTCAAAGCGCTCCGCAATAAATTGATCTGTCGGCAAAGTGACATTTTTGACAGTTCTATTTCCCACAACATAAATGGAAAAACCCTTATACGCTATAGCTTGAGACACCTCCTCAATAGATTTTTCTAAATCCATATAAAAAGAGGAAACCTCTAAGGCTCTCTTTGGATCGGCTTTATTTATTTTTTTAATAGATGAAGATAGAGCTCCTTTATTATATAAAGCTCTGGCTTTTTTCCCGCCCATAAGCTGAGAATCAATCTTTCTGGAATTTGGAAAGCCCATCCATTCATTAGAGAGGGCGGAAAATTGTCCATAGGCTACTGTTGTTCTGCTGTCTCCATAAGGAGGGCTGGTTAAGACCGCGTCATATTTGTTTTTTTTAGACAAAAACTCTTTATTGTGAAAATAGAACTTTTGTTTTTTCAGCAAAGGCAGATATATTTCAACATAGGCATTTAAAATTTTATCTAAATTTTTGAAATACAGCTCAAACACATCAGGATGAAATGATTTTCTTTTTTCTTCTGGCATTCTATAAAGTTTAAATTCGCTATTTCTAGTATAAGACACAAATCTCACTGTTTCAGAAAAAGCCAGCCAAAATAAATATTGGTATTTTGTGTTGTCAATTTCCTCTAATATAGAATTTCTGATAACAGATAAATCTTTAATGGCTCTTTTGGAAAACCAAAAATCAATATTTGTTACAGGAGGGGGCAAAATATTTTCCTCTTCATAATAGACAGCGCATTCCGCATTTTTTCTATAATTGAAAAGTTTTTTTGCGTTCAATTTCGTATATCTCGCTTTAGCAATTAAAATAGCTAAAGGGTTTATGTCAAAACCATGAAATTCTGAAAATCCGCCGGCCATCCCCGCCAGGACAGAAGAGCCTGTCCCACAGTAAGGATCTAATAGCTTATTTTTATTAAGGTTCAGCTCTTTAAAAAGCTCAATGCCAATTTGAGGCAGCATTGTTGCGGGGTATCTATGGAGATTGGGGAAATAATCAGAATAATTTTCCCCTTTAAAATCATAATTGTTATTTATCTGTATCTCATACATAATTCCCTCCAATTTTATAGTTCTATTTCTGATATATTTGAAAACAAATTGATCAGTTTATTTTCTTTAACTCTAAAACCTGTTCCGTGATTTCTAGCCATAGTTATTTTATCATGCAATCTTAAATCTATTACAAAATCGCCCGATATAAAAGCGTTGATTAAACCTTGTTTATTCATATTTCCTTTTAAGAGTCTGGCCCGATAATAATAAAAGTATTCCCGTCCTTCTCTTAACTCTGTCTTAGCGGATACAAGAATTAAGGATTTTATCTTTTGCGAAAATTTTTTAGCCACGGAATCTATTGTCCATTGTAAGATAATTTCTCCTGAAGAGTGTTGAACTTGAATAGTATCATCATTACAAGTAAGAAATAATCCAGCGCTATTTGGCTCTTGAGTGATTGTATAATACATTCCTTTCCTATTATTTTCGTCATAACTTCCATATTTGTCTATGGCTAGTAAAGGTTTTATTTTCCAAGCTTTGTTGTTAAAAGTAAACAGGGTAACCAAGCCTGTATGATTTTCTCTGTGAGATTTTAATTCAGCAAAGCCCAAATCAGGGACAGCTATATTGTTTTCTTTAATCCCTAATTCGGATTCTAAAGTATAGCCAATGCCTGTTGGCCCTTTTCTTTTAGAGCGAATAAAACCTTTATCTCTGACGCTTTTTAATTTTGTTTGAAATTCTGTAATCTTCATAATTTTTGCTTCTGCGCCATTTTTTTTATTGATTAGAAATTTTTTTTAATCTGATACATAATAATCCAGGTTTCAGTTATTTTGCAATCTATAGATATAAGCTGTTATAATAGGTGTATTTTTTATTTGTGATCTGAAAATAGAGGCTAGCGTTTTTTAAGGATCTGGCCGGCCTGTTTCTTGCCTGAAAGCCAAAAGTGGGTGGGAACGGCCCCCAAACACAAGGTTTTTTCTCTAAATGAGAGGCGGCCGCGTAAATGAGGCTGGAAATAAGCGCTGATCATAATAGTCTATCGCAAACTGAGCCTGTCCGCCGGGCAACCGCTTTAAAAGGCCATAAATCAGCGCAAAGCTTATTTTTTTTGCCAAAAAAGGCGAAAACCCTTATTTCTTGATAAAAAAGAGCAATATTATTAAATTAAAGCTTGACTTGCTTGGCCATTACAGCTAAAAATCGGCCATTCACTTTATGAAAGGGCCTGGCGTATGCAAAAAAAGCGGGTTTTTTGCGTGGATCGTCTTCTGATGCGGATGTTATGTTCATGGCCGGGCGCCTAGCGTATGCCAAAAAGCGGGGTTTTTTGCGCATCAAAAAGGCTTGACTGTTCTGGCGATTGCGGTTAAAAGCCGCTGGAGATTGTTTTGGATTTTTTTTATTTTGTGTTATACGGCTTAAAAACAAAGCCTGCGCTGGTAAACTATGAGGAGGAAATATGCCGCAAATCAATAAAGAGCAAGTTATAGACTATCTTTCTAAAATGCCGGTGATGGAGCTGGCGGGGCTTATCAAAGAGCTGGAGGATAAGTGGGGAGTCTCCGCCTCCGCTCCAATGGCTGTTGGCCCAGCGCCGGCCGGTGGCGCTGTTCCGGCGGCTGACGCAGAGGAAAAAACAGAATTTGATGTGGTTTTGGCCAGCATTGGCGGCAATAAAATTGCTGTTATTAAGGAGGTTCGATCTGTGACCAATTTAGGGCTTAAGGAGGCAAAGGAGCTGGTGGAAGGCGCTCCTAAGCCTGTCGCAAAAGGAGTGTCCAAGGACGAGGCCGACAAGATCAAATCCGCTTTGGAAAAAGCGGGCGCCAAGGTGGAAGTAAAATAAAAAATCAAATATTTTGTTTTTTAATCCGCCCCTTGCTTTTAAAGGAAGGGGTCTATTATTTGTGAGGGGCTTGCGGTTAACTGGTTAAGCTTAAATTTTCAGGGCTTTGGTTTTCACGAGGAGCTGGCCTGTGATTGACAGCTTTTATAGGTTAGGCTTAAATTTTCAGGGCGTTATTCTCCGCGAGGGACGAAAGGCGTAAAACTGGCCAGTATAAAGGCGTTTCTGAAAAAAGCTGGCGTTTCCAGTGAGCGGAGCAAATATTATATTGGCTGGATTTAAGGAATTGGCTTTTTATAAAAGGCGGAAATTGGCAAAAAAACAGATGGCGCTCCCGGCGGGTGAGGCCAATATTATATGGGCCGGTTTTAAGGAATTGGCTTTTTATAAAAGGCGGAAATTGGCAAAAAACCGGCGGGCGGGTTTTTTACTGGCTTTTAGGGGAAATGAATGAAAAAACAATCTCTCACAGGGTCCCATCTGCGCTTTCGCAAGAGTTTTGGAACTATGAAGCGGTTTGTGGAGGTTCCCAATCTCATCCACTTGCAAAGCTCCTCCTATCAAAAATTTTTACAAAAGGATGTGCCTCCGGAAAAAAGAGAAAATAGCGGCCTTCAAGCCATCTTTAAATCCGTTTTTCCCATATCAGACTACAATAACACTGTCAGTTTGGAGTTTGTCCAATACAGCCTGTCCCATCCCAAATATGATGTGCGGGAGTGTCTTCAAAAAAGGGGAATGACTTATGCCTCCCCTTTAAAAGTCACTTTTCGGCTGGTTCTTTTTGAGTCGTCAGGGGAGGGGGATGAAAAAGAAAAGGTTATTCGTGATGTCAAAGAGCAGGAGGTTTATTTGAGTGATATTCCCCTGATGACAGATCACGCCTCCTTTATTATTAACGGAACGGAGCGTGTGGTTGTCTCTCAAATTCATCGCTCTCCCGGCGTCTTTTTTGATCACGATGGGGGGAAAAACAGCGCCAGCGGAAAATATATTTACTCTGTTCGGTTTATCCCTTACAGAGGCTCTTGGCTGGATTTGGAGTTTGATCAAAAAGACATTCTTCACGCCCGCATTGACAGAAAAAGAAAATTTCCAGCGACTATTTTTTTAAAAGCTCTGGGGTTTGCGGCAGATGAGATTTTAAAGGAGTTTCATCATGTGGATCAGCTGTTTTTAAAAGGCGGAAAGCTGTTTAGAACATTTGATATTGAGCAGATGGAAGGCCAGCGGGTTGGCCGGGACATTAAAGACAAAACAGGCGCTGTTGCGGTTCGCTCCGGCCGAAGGGTGACCCGATCTGTGATCAAGCGGGTCAAAGAGGCGGGCATTCGAGAGATGGAAATTGAGGAGGCTGATTTGCAAAACAGCGTTTTATCCCGCCCCTTGGCTCATCCGGAAACAGGAGAGGTCTTGCTGGAGTCTAATCAGACTCCCTCATTAGAGCTGATAGAAAAGGCCAGGGCTTTAGGAGTTAAAAGCCTCCAAGCCATCTTTTTTGAAAGCCTGGTCTCTGGGCCCTATTTGTCCAATACGCTTTTAATTGACTCCATCCAGACGAGAGAGGAGGCTCTTTTAGATATTTACAGGCGGATGAAACCGGGGGAGCCGGCTGTTTTAGAGGCCGCGGAGTATTACTTTAAAAGCCTGTTTTTTGATGAGGGGACTTACAGCTTAGGCCGTGTGGGGCGGATTAAGATCAATCACAGGTTTGGATTTGCGGATATACCGGAAGATCAAGGCGTTTTGACCGCTAAAGATATTGTGAAGGCGCTCAAGCATTTGATTGACTTGAGAAATGGGAAAGGCCAAGTGGATGACATTGACCATTTGGGAAATAGGCGGATTCGCTCAGTGGGCGAGCTTTTGGAGAATCAATATCGCATCGGTCTGGTTCGAATGGAGAGAGTGATCCGGGAGAGAATGAGTCTTCAGGACACTGAGACTATGATGCCTCAAGATCTGCTCAACGCTAAATCTGTAAGCTCTGTTGTCAAAGAGTTTTTTGGGTCCAGCCAATTATCCCAGTTTATGGATCAGACAAACCCTTTAGCGGAAATAACCCATAAAAGGCGGCTGTCTACCTTTGGCCCCGGCGGTTTAACCAGAGAGCGCGCCGGTTTTGAGGTGCGGGATGTGCACCCCACTCACTACGGGCGAATTTGCCCCATTGAGACACCGGAAGGGCCAAATATTGGCCTGATTGCCTCTATGGCCGCCTACGCCCGCATCAATGACAATGGCTTTATTGAAACGCCTTATCGTTTAGTCAAAAACGGCCGCGTCACAAATGAGATAAAATATTATTCCGCCTTAGAGGAGCAGTCTCATGTGATCAGCCAAGCCCGGTTTAACTTTGATGAAATGAGGGACAGCAGTTTTTTAACCGCCCGAGTGAATGGGGAGTATAAGACTGTCAGAAAAGATCAGGTGGATCTGATAGATGTCTCTCCCGGCCAGCTGGTGTCCATCGCGGCCGCGCTGATTCCCTTTTTAGAGCACGATGACGCTAACCGGGCGCTTATGGGATCTAATATGCAGAGGCAGGCTGTTCCCTTGATGATTGCCGAATCCCCCCTGGTGGGAACAGGAATGGAAAAGCTGGTGGCTCAAGACTCAGGCAACAGCGTGGTTTGCAAGTCCGCCGGAATTGTGGAGGATGTGGACGCCTCCCGCATAGTTGTCCGCCGGTTGAATAAAAAAGGGAAGCCCGGAGCCAGCGCGGATATTTACGATCTGATCAAATATCAGAGAACCAATCAAAACACCTGTTTTAATCAAAAGCCCATCATCAAAATCGGCGATCGGCTGGAAAAAGGGGATGTGATAGCGGACGGCTTGGCTATGGAGATGGGGGAGCTGGCTTTAGGAAGAAATGTGCTGGTGGCTTTTACTCCCTGGGCCGGCTATAACTTTGAGGATTCCATATTGATTTCGGAGAGGCTGATCAAAGAGGATGTTTATACCTCCATACATATTGAGGAGTTTGAGTGCCTGGCCCGGGACACTAAACTGGGGCGGGAGGAAATTACAGCGGATATTCCTAATGTGGGGGATGAGGCTCTTAAGAATTTGGACTCTTCGGGCATTGTCCGAATAGGGGCGGAAGTCCGATCAGGAGATATTCTTGTCGGCAAAGTCACTCCTAAGGCTGAAAATCAAATTTCCCCGGAAAAAAAGCTGGTTTTGGCTATTTTTGGCGAAAAAGCGGGTGATGTGAAAGACACATCCCTTCGGGTCTCCTCTGGAGTGTCAGGGACAGTGATCGACACACAAATCTACACTAGGGAAGGAGTGGAGAAAAGCCAAAGGCTTCAGAGCATTATCCAAGAAAAGGAAAGCAAACTGCAAAAAGATATGGAGATTCAAAAGAGCGCGGCTAAAAACAGCGCTTTGGATCAAATTAAGGATTTGCTGATAGGGGAGCAAAGCTCTGATGCGCTGTTAAACGATGATGGATCAGAGCGGCTTTTGGAAAAAAATCACAAAATTACTGATGAGGATATTAAAAAAATCCCTTTTGATCTTCTGCCCTATATCCCTTTAAAGAAAGAGGAGCTTTCCACAGAGTTGACAAATATTATTGACGAGCATCAAAATTCTGTGGAGGCTTTGGACACGCTTTACAAGGAGAGAATCAACCGCCTTTACGCCGGAGATGAATTGTTGCCCGGTGTTGTGAAAATGATAAAAGTTTATGTGGCTGTAAAGAGAAAAGCGGAGGTCGGGGATAAATTTGCCGGCCGGCACGGGAACAAAGGGGTCATTTCCAAAATTTTGCCGGAAGAGGACATGCCCTGCTTAGCGGATGGCCGCCCTGTGGATATGGTTTTAAATCCTCTGGGCGTTCCCTCTCGTATGAATATTGGGCAAATTTTGGAGACTCACTTAGGCTGGGCGGCTGTCAGCTTAGGCCAGCAAATTCAGAAATATGCTGATCAGTTTAAAGAGGCGGAGGCGAGAAAAGCCCTTAAGCGGGCCTACTTAAATGATGATCAAATAGGAAAAGCCATTGATTCAGCTGATGAGGAGTCTGTTAAAAGATTGGCGCAAAAAGCCAGCCGGGGGATTCATCTGTCCACCCCTGTTTTTGACGGCGCGAGAGAAGAGGATGTGAAAAATGTTTTACAACACGCCCAGCTTCCGGAAACAGGCCAAACTGTTCTCTTTGACGGGCGGACTGGAGAGCCTTTTGAAATGCCGGTCACCGTGGGCATTATGTATATGATGAAATTGCATCACCTGGTGGAGGAAAAGATTCACGCTCGATCCATAGGCCCTTATTCGCTTGTCTCTCAACAGCCTCTTGGCGGGAAGTCACAGTTTGGGGGGCAAAGGCTGGGGGAAATGGAGGTCTGGGCCATTGAGGCTTACGGCGCGGCTTATTGTCTGCAAGAGTTTTTGACAGTAAAATCTGATGATGTGGCCGGACGGGTTCGCATGTATGAGAGCATTGTTAAAGGGGAAAACATTTTGGAGCCGGGGATTCCTGAATCCTTTAATGTGCTTGTGAATGAGATGAAAAGCCTGGGGTTAAATGTGGAGCTGTTTGAATCGGATATTTTAACTGAGGAAGTGGCTGATGATGAGGAGGAGGAGAAGCGCGCATGAGAGATTTGCTGAATTTTTTTGACAAGCCAAAAGATCCTTTGGCGCTGGAGTCTGTCCGTGTTTCCATTGCCTCTCCAGACATGATTCGCCGGTGGAGCTATGGAGAGGTTAAAAAGCCGGAGACCATCAATTACCGGACTTTTAAGCCGGAGAGGGAAGGGCTTTTTTGCTGTAAAATTTTTGGCCCCTCTAAGGATTATGAGTGCCTTTGCGGAAAATATAAGGGAATGAAATACCGAGGAGTCACTTGTGAAAAATGCGGAACTGAAATTACCCGCTCTAAAGTGCGAAGGGAGAGAATGGGGCATATTGAGCTGACCAGCCCAGTCGCCCATATTTGGTTTTTAGGAACAGCCTCCAGCAAGATAGGTAATTTTTTAGGGATGTCCGTCAAAGACATTCAAAGAGTTCTTTACTGTGAATATTATGTGGTTGTGGATCCTATGGACACGGATCTAAAAAAGGGGCAGTTGCTTTCAGAGGACGACCATGAAAAGGCGATTCAAGAGTATGGCCCGCATTTTAAAGTGGATATGGGCGGCTCCGCCATCAGGGATTTGATTAAATCCGTTGATGTGGATTGGACAGCAAAAAAACTGCGAAAGAGTCTGGAGGACACTTCATCTGAGGCTCAAATCAAAAAAATTAGAAAGCGAATTAAAGTGATGGAGGATTTTCACAAATCAGCCAATAAGCCGGAATGGATGATGCTGGAGGCTCTGCCGGTTATTCCTCCGGATCTTAGGCCTTTGGTTCCTTTAGAGGGCGGGCGTTTTGCCACATCGGACTTAAATGATCTTTACCGCCGAGTGATCAACCGCAACAACCGATTGAGAAAGCTCAAAGAGCTTAACGCTCCGGAAATCATTATAAGAAATGAAAAGCGCATGCTTCAAGAGGCTGTGGACGCTCTGTTGGATAATGGAAGGGGCGGAAAGGTTTTTACAGGCCCAAATAAAAGGCCTCTTCGCTCTTTAAGTGAAATTTTAAAGGGAAAACAGGGCCGTTTTCGATCTAATCTTTTGGGAAAGCGGGTGGATTACTCCGGCCGGTCAGTGATTGTGGTAGGCCCCCACTTGCGGCTTCATGAGTGCGGATTGCCTAAAACAATGGCGTTAGAGCTTTTTAAGCCTTTTATTTATCACAAACTGGAAAAAAGAGGGCTGGCCGTGACAGTCAAACAGGCTAGAGCTTTGGTTGAGGAGCAAACAGACGAGGTTTGGAATATTTTATCTGAAGTGGTCAAGGAGCATCCTGTTTTGCTTAACCGCGCGCCCACCTTGCATCGGCTGGGCATTCAGGCTTTTGAGCCGGTTCTGCATGAGGGCCGGGCGATACAGCTTCATCCCTTAGTTTGCACAGCCTTTAACGCGGATTTTGACGGCGATCAGATGGCTGTCCATTTGCCTTTGTCTGTGGAGGCGCAAACAGAAGCCAGAGTTTTAATGATCTCCACAAACAACATTTTAAGCCCGGCCAGCGGACAGCCCATTATCAATCCCACGCAGGATATTGTTTTGGGGATCTACTGGATGACCCGGATTCGCCCCGGCGCCAGAAACGCGGGCAAAGTTTTTGCTAATGCGGATGAAGTGATATACGCCTTTGAAATGGATCAAATTGATTTGCAGGCGGAGATCAAATGCAGAGTCAGCGGAAAGCTGGAAAACACTTCAGTTGGGCGGGTTTTATTAAGCGCTATTATACCCAAAGAGGTTCCTTTTAAATTTTACAACCGTGTTATGAGCAAAAGCTCTTTAGCTGACCTGATCAACAAAACCTTTCGCTTATGCGGCGGGAAAAAGACAGTGGTTTTAGCTGACCAGTTGATGCAGGCGGGATTTAAGTATGCCACACAGGCGGGAATCTCCATTGGCGTCAATGACTTGCAAATCCCCTCCCGCAAAGAGGATCTGCTGAAAGACGCCCGCGCTCAGGTGGATGAGATCCGCCGGCAGTATGACGAGGGCTTAATTACAGAGGGGGAAAGATATAATAAGGTCATTGACACCTGGACGGACTGCGGCGACAAGGTCGCCGGGGAGATGATGGATTATCTGGAGAAGGAGACCTTTGAGGTAAAAGGCGAGAAGATAGAGGCCGCGAGCTTTAACCCTATTTTTATTATGGCTGATTCCGGAGCTCGAAGCTCAACAGCTCAAATCCGCCAGCTTTCCGGCATGAGAGGCTTAATGGCTAAGCCTTCCGGCGAGATCATTGAAACGCCCATCACAGCTAATTTTCGGGAGGGCTTGACAGTGTCCCAATATTTTATTTCCACCCATGGCGCAAGGAAAGGCTTGGCCGACACCGCCTTAAAAACAGCCAACTCAGGATATTTGACCAGAAAGCTGGTTGATGTTTCTCAAAATGTGATTGTGACAGAGGAGGATTGCGGCAGCGCTGATTTTATGGAAATATCCGCTCTTATAGAAAGCGGCGGAGTGATAGAGCCTCTTTCCGAAAGAGCGCTGGGAAGAACGGCTTTTGAGGATATTGACGATCCCAGCTCTTCTAAAATTATTGTCCGCGCGGGAGAGGAGATTGATGAGGCGGCTGTGGAGCAAATCACTTCCGCTGGAATCGATAAGATTAAAATTCGATCTATTCTCACCTGCTCCACAAAACAGGGAATTTGCATGAAGTGCTATGGGCGGGATTTAGCGCTGGGCCGAACAGTCAATGTGGGGGAGACTGTGGGCATTATCGCGGCTCAATCCATTGGCGAGCCGGGCACTCAATTAACTATGAGGACTTTTCATTTAGGCGGAACAGCGTCCCGTGCTGTGGAGCAGTCTGTTCATACAGCCCGCTATCCGGGAGTTTTAAAATTTGAAAATGTCAAAGCGGCTAAAAACCGGGAGGGCAAATGGACTGTGATGAATCGGGGGGGAGAGGCTTTTATTGTGGATGACACCGGGCGGGAGAGGGAAAGGCTCTCTTTGGTTTATGGCGCGGTTTTAAATTTTAAAGAGGGGGATAAGCTAAAAAAGGACAGCTTGATTGCGGAGTGGGATCCTTACACAAACATTGTAGTGGCTGATGTCTCCGGAACAGTTCAGCTCCAAGGGATAGAAAAGGGCGTAAATGTGGCTGAGCAGGTGGATCCTGTAACCGGGTTTACAACAAAGGTTATCACTGAATCAAAATCTAAAGGGGAGCAAAAATGCATTGTGGCGATTGTGGATGACAAAGGCCAGCCTGTTCCTTTTCCGGAAAGAGACATTCCGGCCGCTTATGTGCTGTCTATAGGCTCACAGCTTATGGTTTCGGATGGAGACAAAATCCATGCGGGGGATGTTATTTCCAAAGTTTATAAGGAGAGCGCTAAGACAAAGGATATTACAGGCGGCTTGCCACGCGTGGCGGAGCTGTTTGAGGCCCGCCGGCCAAAAGAGCCTTCTGTTATTTCTGAAATTGGCGGCTATGTGAGTTTTGGAAAGGATGTGAAGGGAAAACAAAAACTGCTTGTCACTTCCAATGAGGGGGAGCAAAGGGAATATTTACTGCCAAAAGGAAAGTTTATCGCTGTTCGGGAGGGAGAGTTTATTAACAAAGGGGATTCTCTAATGGACGGCACAACAGATCCGCATGATATTTTAAATGTGTCCGGCCCCAAAGCCTTAGCCTCTTATTTAGTGGATGAGGTTCAGGAGGTTTATCGTTTGCAGGGAGTCTCCATCAACGATAAGCATATAGAGCTGATTGTTCGGCAAATGCTCAGCAAATCTGAAGTTGTTGATCCGGGGGACACCCACTATATTGTCGGAGAGCAGGCGGAAGCTTCTGAAATTCAATCTGTCAACGCAAAAGTTATTCAGGAGGGCGGCCGGCCGGCCGGCTGTAAGCCTTTATTATTGGGCATTACCAAAACCTCTCTGAACACAAAAAGCTGGCTGTCCGCGGCCTCTTTTCAGGAAACCACCCGCATTCTTACAGAAGCCGCTGTTCAATCCCGCGAGGATAAATTGGTTGGCTTAAAAGAGAATGTGATCATGGGGCGGCTCATACCCGCTGGAACGGTTTTTTCCTCTTATCATCAATATCCTTTAGCGTTTGAGAAAAATGAGGAGGAGGAGCCTATTGATCTGTTTAGCGGCTCCGCCATTTCAGAAGATAGAGGCGCCGGAGCCGCGCCCCAAACAGAGGACTCTCATCGGCCGAGATTTTGATGTTTTAAATGGGCCAATTTTGCGGAGAGCGGATTTGTCAATAAGCCGGCAGCAGATCCGCTTAAAAGAAAATGGCTTGTCTCTTTTTGTAAGTTTTGTTATAGAGTAGGCCATAAAGGGAGGTGGCGCTTATGCCAAAAATGAGGATTCGAGAAGGCGATAATTTAGAATATGCTATTCGCCGGTTTAAAAAATCCTGTGAGAAGCTGGGGATTCTCTCAGAGCTTAAAAAAAGGGAGTATTTTGAAAAGCCCAGTGTGGCCAGAAAAAAGAAATCTATCGCGGCCCGCAAAAGATCTCTCAGAAAAACCAGATCTTTTGTGTGAAAGGCTTTAAATTAGCAAGCCACAGCTTAAATAGCGCGGGATGCGGAGGCTTTACAAACAAGGCCATAGATGTAAGATTTTGTTTTTTTATGATCCCATTTGTGTTTAGGAGGGAGCGGTTAAATGGGCGGAAGGCTGGCCTCCGGCCAACCGGAAATTTTGAGAGATCTCAACATAATCAAAAGAGTTGGACATGTCTTTAAAAAATCAAATCGCTAAAAATATGGAAAGCGCGATGAAGGCCAGAGACAGCGCTCGTGTCAAAGTTTTGAGGTTTCTTTATTCAGCCATAAAAAACAAAGAAATTGAAATTCGCCCGGATCCTTTAGCGGATAATCATATTTTAGGGGTTTTAAAAAAACAGATTAAGCAAATTAAGGAATCTCTGGAGCATTACAAAAAAGCCGGATATAAGCAGCGGGCGGAAGAGGAGGAGTTTCAGCTCTCTGTGCTGGAGTCTTATTTGCCTCGTCAGATATCTGAAGAGCAGTTAAGGCAAATTGTCCATCAGGCGATTGCGGAGCTAAAGGCCCAGTCCATAAAAGATATGGGAGCGGTTATGAAAAGAGCTATGGCTAAAGCCCAAGGCTCCGCTGACGGAAAAATGCTGGCGGAGATAGCCCGCCATGAGCTGTCCAAGCTGTAAATAACCGCCTTATTTTGCAAAGCCCCGGATATTTAAAGCGATGAGATATTATCCCAATGATTTTGTGGAGCAGGTTCGCCTCGCGAGCGACATTGTGTCTATAATTGAGGAGGACACCGCGCTTAAAGGCGCTGGAGACCGCTGGACAGGGATTTGCCCTTTTCCCGAACACAACGAGAAGACTCCCAGCTTTTCCGTATCCCAAAGCAAGCAGCTTTATCACTGTTTTGGCTGTCAAAACTCCGGAAATATTTTTACTTATCTTAAAAAGCAAAGAGGGATGAGTTTTTCTGAATCTGTTGAGTATCTGGCGCGAAAACAGGGGCTGTCCATCCCTCAATCCCGTGCTGTGAAATCGCCTCATTTGAGTCAGGCTCTTTTAAATTTGAGCGAAAAAATTTGTAAATTTTATGAGCAGAGGCTGAGCCGATTGGACCGGCATCAGCCGGTTTGGAGGTATTTAAAAAAACGAGGATGGACTGAGGATATTATCAAACATTTTCGCTTGGGATATGCCCCCTCCGGCGGCGCTCTTCTCTCTTTTTTGAAAGATCCGCGAGAGCAACAATCGGGGTTGGATCTGGGACTGCTCAATCAGCCGGATGGAAGGGACAAATATGACAATTTTCGCCATCGCTTAATTTTTCCCATTTTGTCCGAGCGAAAGCGGGTTATTGGCTTTGGGGCCAGGGCTTTGGATGACTCGCCTCCTAAATATATCAATTCCAAGGAGTCGCGGATTTTTCATAAAGGGCGGATATTTTACGGCTTAAATCATTCCGCCCGCTATTTAAGGCAGGAGTCCTTTGCTCTTGTGGTGGAGGGCTATACAGATTTTTTGTCTCTTTGGCAGGAGGGATTTAAAAATCTTGTGGCGACTTTGGGGACTGCTTTGACAAAGCATCATGCCAGCCTTTTAAAGCGGTATGTTGACACAGCTATCCTTGTTTTTGATGGGGACACAGCCGGACTTCGCGCCAGCGAGAGAAGCTTGCCTCTTTTGCTTAGCGAGGGGCTGAAAGTGAAATTTTTGTCTCTCCCTCAAGGGCAAGATCCGGACGATTTTATCCGCTCAAACGGCAAACAGGCTTTTCAGTCCCTCATTCAATCAGCGAAAGACCTTTTCTTTTTTGTTCTTCAGCAAAAATATGAGGATTTTAAAGAAAAAGGGCGGGACAGCCTTTATTTGATTGAGGCTATGGCCCCTTTATTGGCTCAAACTCAAAATAAAACTTTAAGGGCTGTCTATAAACAAAGGGTTTTAGATCTTTTTGGGAGAGATTCTAAACTGCTGGAAAAAGCTTTAGATGAAAACATCAGGAAATTTTCCCGGAAGGCCTTAACTGTCCCTGCGGGTTCTTCTTCTCCTGTCTCTGTGGGGTCTTCTTCTGTCCCTGCGGGTTCTTCTTCTCCTGTCTCTGTGGGGTCTTCTTCTGTCCCTGCGGGTTCTTCTTCTCCTGTCTCTGTGGGGTCTTCTTCTGTCCCTGCGGGTTCTTCTTCTCCTGTCTCTGTGGGGTCTTCTTCTGTCCCTGCGGGTTCTTCTTCTCCTGTCCCTGCGGGTTCTTCTTCTGTCCCTGCTGTGTCCTCTTCGCCCCAGCCCGCGCCGGCGGCTGTGTCTTTGGCTAAAGCTTTAGAGGCTGAGCGGCTGGCTCTTGTTTTGTGTCTGGAGTCGGAGGGCTGTTTCCAGCGGTTTTTGGCGCTGAATATGATGTCCTTGCTGGAAACCAAAGATATGGTTGAGATTTTTAGAAAAATCAAAAAAATTTATGGACAAAACCCCAAAGATTTTGATAAACTAGCTCATTTAATAATCAATGAGATTTCTGATCCGCGCTTAATTTTTAAGGAGTCTTATCCGATATTTAATAATGCCGGCCCGGAGAGCCGAAAAAAGATATTTCAGGATTGCGTCCATTTTTTGCAAAAAAGGCGCCAGCGCTTTGAAGCCGGTAAATCGGTGGCGGAAATGAAAATGGAGAGTAAAAAAGAGGATATGCGCAGTTTGGAAAAGGTTTTTCAACTGACAAAACAGAGATTAAAGCAAGGGGACAAAGGAAATAAGCTAAAAGCTTAGGAGAATATATGCAAAGCAAGACAGAATTAAAAAAATTAAATTTAACCGCTCAAAAAAAGCTGTTTTTGATGGAATTTCAAAACTTGGAGAAAAGGGGATTCTTTAAAAGGGATGTGATTTACGCCAGAGAGCTGAATGAGGCTTTTTCTCCGGAGATTTCTCATCCTGATATTCTTTATAAGCTGATGGAGACGCTCACAGCCAAGGGCATTGACATTCAGCTAAAAAAGAAAAAGGACAAGGCGGAAGGCGATTCAGGGCTTTTTCAGATGGAGGGGCCAGAGACAGAGGAGAAGGCTAATCTCAGCCGAGTTCAAGATCCGGTGAGGCTTTATTTAAGAAAGATTGGAGGCGTTTCCCTTTTGGATCGCAAGGGCGAAGTTTTGATTTCCCGGCATATTGAAAAAGGCGAGAAAAAGATCATGAAAGCTATTTTGATGTGCCCATTAGGAGCGCGGGAGGTGATCCGCTTTAAGGAGCATCTGCAAAAAACCCGCTTTAAAGTTAAAAATATGATTCGCGGTTTAGATGAGGAGGATGAGGAAAAAGCCAATGAGGAGGGCTTTGTCCGGTCCATCAATCAAACAGCGGAGTATGTTCAGAAGTATTATAACAAAGCAAAAGAGCTTTTTGAGGCGATTAACGAGAGCGCTGAAAATGGCAAATCTTTTGATAAAGCCATGCAGTCAGTGGAAACTTTGAATGAGGAATTGGCGAAAAAGCTCAGCAAAGTGAACTTTAACAGAAAAATCATCAATCGCATTATCACAAAGTTTCGCAACACTTTAAATCGCATATATGAATTGGAAAAGCGGGTGAAAACAGCTATTGACAAAACTTTATCTGAAAATTTTGATCAGGTTGAGGAGAGCTATTATAAAATCATCAAAAGCGAGTCAGCTTTAGAGAAGGCGAAAAAAGAGACGGGCCTTTCTTTTCAAAAATTCAGAGAGCTTTATGTGGGCGGGAAAGACGCGCAGGCCCGTTTGAGGAAATTGGCTCAGCAGACAGAGATGAATAAAGTTTGGCTGAAGCGTGTCTCCACAGAAATTTGGAAGGGGGAGCAAGAGGCGGATAAAGCCAAGTCCAAGCTGGTGCAGGCCAATTTGAGGCTGGTCGTCTCCATCGCGAAAAAATACACAAACCGCGGCTTGCAGTTTTTAGATCTCATTCAAGAGGGCAACATTGGCTTGATGAAAGCCGTTGACAAATTTGAGTATCGGCGGGGCTACAAATTTTCCACTTATGCGACTTGGTGGATTCGCCAAGCTATTACAAGGGCTATCGCCGATCAGGCCAGAACTATTCGTGTCCCTGTCCACATGATTGAGACTATCAATAAATTGATACGGACTTCCCGCTATTTAGTTCAAGAGCTGGGCCGGGATCCGACTCCTGATGAGATTGCCGGAAAGATGGACATTTCTGTGGATAAGGTGAGAAAAGTTATGAAGATTGCCAAAGAGCCTATCAGTTTAGAGACTCCGGTGGGGGAGGAGGAGGACTCGCATTTGGGAAATTTTATTGAAGATAAAAATGTGATCAATCCCTCTTTTGCCATGTCCAATTTGAATTTGGTCAATCAGACGCGAAAGGTTTTAGCCACTTTGACGCCGCGGGAGGAAAAGGTTTTGAGAATGAGGTTTGGCATTGGAGAGGAGAGCCATCACACTTTAGAGGAGGTGGGGCAGGATTTTAATGTGACCAGAGAGAGGATTCGGCAAATTGAGGCCAAGGCTCTCAGGAAGCTTCGCCACCCCAGCCGCTCCGGAAAGCTAAAGAATTTTATAGACAAATGACAAGGTTTACCCTCTCTGGAGATCTTTTAAAATGGCCTCAAAAAGCTTTTATTCGCCCGCTTTGAAAATGCTCATTTATCTGGCCTGTAATAAATTTTATTTGCGGTAATCCTAGCGCGCTGATTATGAATGCTCAAATTTATTCCCGATTAGCTTGCCTATTGGCTTTTTGTTCTTTGTTTTTGTCGGCCTGCGGCTCTATGCTTTGCTCTAAAGGGAGCACAAATCAAGGATTGTTTTTTGATTTTGATCCGTTTTTAAAAACAGTGGATATAGGGGCTTATCCCACGGCTCATTCAAGGGCCAGCTGGGTTAAAAAACTGATTGTCAAAAGCGATGGCTTTTTGCTGGTGTCAGCCCAAAAAACAGTTCATTGCGACAACCGCGAGGAGATGAAAAAAAACATTCATCTAGCCTGTAAAGGGCATAAGCTTGTGGATGTTTACACTATTTATCGATATACTGACAAAACAGGTTATGAGGAATGGTCTTACGCGTCTGAGCCAGAATGGAAAAATATTACAAAGCTTAACCATATTTTTTCGAGAAAGCCAAATTATCATTATAAAAATTGCCGGTATAAAATTTTTGGCGGATGGAGCATGCTCATGCAAATCATTAGATCTATATAATATGAAAAATTATGGGGGCTTAGCTTAGTTGGTTAAAGCATCCGGCTCATAACCGGAGGATCAAAGGTTCGAGTCCTTTAGCCCCTACCACCTTTTTATATCCAGTGGATTTAAGTTAGTCTCAAGTGTTTCCTTAATTAAGGAGTCGGAAAGATATTTTAGTCTCCTTCTGTGTTCCAAAATCTCCAGTCAGGAGGCAACTGTTTATACTTTGAAAAAGGATATTCACCTTTATCCTCTTCAGAATCTGGATTGCGAAAGGGCTTGGCAGGATCGGCTTCTTTTTGTGTTTTTTTAAGCTCCTTCAAACAATCAACTGTAAAAGTATGATATTCAGGTTTTGAAACACCAATCTTTTTAAATATTTGTCGCTTTCTATGATCGTAATAAGGAGCATAACAATGACTGCTTCCTTTTTCTGGATTATTACAAACAATTGTTAAACAATGCAGATCACGGATACTTGTTTCTGAAATATGATCATAAGTCACAGAATCTTTATTTTGAGCTGGGACAAATACCGTTTGCGCTTCTCCTTGTAATACCCAACGGAGACCTAAAGAAAGAAAATCTGAACAAGTTAAGACTGCAAAATCACCCCAAAAATTGGATTTGAATATAAACACTCCAGAACCATTTTGGTATTTAAAATTATGCTTGGTCAAATGATAGCTCTCTTCAGAAGAGGGAAAATTTTTTATTTGTTCAAAAGCAAAATATTCTCGCCCTCCTGGATTTAGTGATCGTTTAATAGGAATTGAAACAACTGTGGAGTTATATGCGTTTTTTCTAATATCAGTAAAATATTCAAGTCCTCCGATTAAAACAATATGATGTCCACCTGCTAATTTTAAATATGATCTAAGATAACTCCTTGGAATAGATAATTCCGGGAAAATTAAAACAGAAGACTCTTGTCTGACAGCTTCAGCAATAGCTCCTTTAACGCGCAAATCAATTTTCTTTTCTGATTGGCTCTTAAATCTAAAGCCTTTGCTTAAATCGAGATCTTCTTTACAATTTAAAGATAATGGAGCAATGGTGATTTTAAAAGGTTTCTTTTCCAGTTTCTTATCTTCAAATTGTTGTGATAACAAATCTAAATTTACAATATTAACACTAAAACATCTTTGATTGATAAATTTCTCCAATTTTTTAATTTGAATTTCATTAAGAGCCTTTTTTAAAAGGCTAACTATTCCAATATCTTCAATAATGTCTGAAATTTTATTTTGTTCATTATATTTTACTTCAAACAATTTTTTAATTATTAAATTAGTATAAATGCCTGTTTTTTGCAGTGTTAACGGAATCACTGACCAAGGTGTTAATTGAGAATACTCTGTTTCTAAATGAGCGGTCAGAATATATTTTATAAATTCGTTTTCATTGTTAAAGCTGTTAGCTATAAAATATGCGCAAATTTGATGTTGCTCAGAAGAGAAAGACTTTTTAATGAAATGCCAAATTATATCCTGCTCTTTTTCTTTTAGAGCTTTTAATATGTTCTTTAATCTTCTTTTTTCATTAAATTTATAATAATCCGCAAGCTCTTTCCGGCAACTTATCAATTTCTTGATTATTTTCCAAAAAGAAGTTTCTCTTAGATTATATTTTTTCACTGTTTCAATAAAAAAGGATGGATTGTCTTTGCCGCTAAAAGGAAGATAGGCAGTTGCTATTCTTGAGAGGCTAAAATTTAAAATCCCGGTTGCATCATTTTTAAAAATTTCTGTCATTAAAAATATTTGAGTTGCGGTTATGTTATGTTTTTTTAGAATCTGACGCAATACAATATCCATCCAAGTCAAATCCACAGGTTTTAACTCAGAAACATTTGCGCTTTGGCTATCTTTATTTTGAGTAGAGATTGTTTCACATAAAAATTTAATTGATCTATTTCTCTGATCTGACAGATTTAATAATGTATTGTCATTTTTAGATTTTTTTAATTCATCAATAGATTTATTTTTAAGCTTTTGCAAATGAGGATTATTGATAATAATTTTAAAAATATATTCATTTCTTAATAGACGAAACAACATTTTGTCATCTTCAGAATGACTTTTCATTTCAGAATGACTTTCCATCCACCGAGGTACTGCCTTTAGTAATTCAAAAAAATTATCTGTATCTCGATATTCTGTTGATCTCAAAAAATCAAAATAGCCGTTAAAAAATTTTATCCATTCAGAGGAATGGCTGTTATTATTTTTTAATTTTTCAAATATTTTTTGGATTTCGTTTGTTCGTATGTTTTCCTTTATTTTGTCAGAAAGATCGCTTAATTCTAATAAATAAAATACTTTAAATACACTTCTTATATATTTTGATTCGGTTTTTTCAACTTTAATTTGTATTTGAGCTAAAAGATCTTTCACTTCCTTTTCTCTAGGAAGATGATTTCCTATAATTATTTTTTGAAGATTTTTTAATTTTTTGTAGAACTGTTGATTTTCATTTAAATCAATATCATTATCCATAGGCAAAAAAATTTCATTTACTCTTGCTGTAATTTCTGAATCCCCGGTTAAATAATCATCTGCTGTATTAAAAAAAGCGAAGTTTGTTTTTAAAGTTGAAATGTTGTTTTTATTAAACAGATGATATTTTGTTTTCTCTGAATCCACTTCATGAAATTTTACACCAAAACGCTTTAATAGATTATTCGCTTCCCGCAAAAGAATTTCTGTGATTTTTTTGATTTCTTTTTCAGTCCTATCTTGTTGGTCATCAGGAATTGTTATAAGAAAGATAAAATCATCAACAAAACTTATTTGATATTTTAATTCTATAGGCCATTTTTTGATGAGATCATTATCTTGAAATTTTTTGGAAAGAGATTCTTTAAATAATAAATGAAACTCCTGAGCAATTATATTGGCCACAAATCGGCTTAATATCCATCCAATCGGCAGTGTGTCATATTGTTTTTCGTCTTTTAATTTTTTCAGATATTTATATAAGTTTTTTGCATCCGGGAATTTATTTTTAATAAATTGAGCTAAAGATTCAATTTTAAGTTTGTGAAAAAAAGTTTTTATATCTGTTTGTATAAAAATAACATTTTTATTTTCTCTTTCTATTATATCATCACATTTTGAAATAACAGCTTTGCGAAAGGAATTATACTCATATTTAAAATCTGTTGAAATTGGAAAGACTTTTCGCTCTTCATTTTCTTTAAGGCTTTTATCCAGAAATGGGTTTAATCGCACGACCAGATTAGGTTTGTTTCCATAACAGAATCTTTGTGTGTCAAGCAGAGAATCCTCCATTTCATCCTCATCATCTTCTATAAACTTTAAATCTCTTTGATACTTTATTGCTTTGCTGATGTCTTCCCCGGATTGCTCTTGAATTTTTAAAATTTCATCCCAACAAAAGAAAAGGCTTTCTGATTGAAAAGACAAATTTGGATAAGAAAAATATAATTTCTCGTCTTCTATCTCTTTTCTGACAAAATTCAGACGATTATCTGCGCTATATTCTTTAAGGTAAGATTTCAAATCTTGAAAATTGTCAGATTTAGATAAGCAAAATTTAAAACTGGAAAGATAAAAAGGAATGTCCAATCCCTGAAAATATAACTCACGCCTGTAATGCCCTTGAATCTTATTGTATATCCAAGCTCTTGAACTATTATTTAACAGCTTTTTTCCGTGTTTCATAAAAATCTCCAGCTTACATTTAATGAGATCTATAATTAATTGTATTTCGCTGTATAATAATCTTCTATATTGAAAAAATCATAACTGTAAAGGAGGCTGAGCGGATTTTTCCCGCGCTTTTTCTAAAAAAGAAGGCAACAAAGCGGTTTCCTCTTCCGCCCGCAAAGCGGTTAACAGCTGTCCGTATCTCACTGTTTTTTTGTCATTTTCAGAAAGGGAAAAACCGGACAGCTCCAGGCGGTTTATTTTTTCCTCCGCTGTTTTTAAAATTTCTTCAGTTTTCCGCCTTTGCGTTTGGATCTTATCTTTTCGACACACAATGATAATATCCAGTTGAATGGGATTTTTTGCCTGAGATTTAGGAGTTGCCACAGACATTTCTGATTTCACCGGATGAGAGTTTACAACGAAAAAACCTGATTTAAGGACAGCTTTCGCGACAGACTGCCATCCCTCTTTTCTGGAATGATGATAAGTGAAAATCAGAAGCCCGGAATCTTTCAAAACACGATGACATTCACAAAATACAGAATGCAATTTTTTTGTGAAATTAGCAGGATCCTGATCCTGAGCCTCTTCATCCGGCCGCCTTGTCGTCCCGCTTCCGCTTATAAAGCCCCTAGGAGCAAGCTGTTGCCAAGAGTAAAAAAAATCGGCAAGCTCTGAATAATGAACATTGTCAAAAAAAGGAGGATCGGTCACAATAAGATCAACGGTTTTATCCGGCAATCGGGTTTTAGAGGAATCCCCGCAAGAAAGATAGATTTTACCGGGTGACAAGAGTTTTTTCGCCGGCCATTTAACGCTGACTTTTCCGGAAAAAGCGGGGGAGCATGTTAAGGTTTTGGCGCCGGTTGCGAGATTTATTTCTTTTGGCTCTTGGCGATAGATTGCCGCTCTTTTCACCCTGTTTTGAAACAGAGTGAAAAATGAGCCGGAGCTTTTGGCTGTCCCCCATATATTAGCCTCAATCGGAGTTCGCTCCGGTTTAAGGATATGGTGGGAAAATATATGCCGGACCGCTCCCGTGCCCTCGCCTTTATAAGAGGCGAACATATTATTAAACTCCAGCGCGCTGGAAAAAGCCAAAAGAAACAAATCGCGGCTGTTTTTATCCTTAATTTCTGTAATAGCTCTGTGAAGCCGCCCAAGACCCAGCAGTTGTCTGTCGTTAAAAAAATCCCTCCATGACTCAAATCCGTAATTTATAGCTTGATTGGTGTTATAGCCATTTTTCAGTTTTAGAGCGGGCAAATCAATCAATCCCTCTTTAATTTCTTTTTTTAAATATTCTTTAGCTTTGTTAAAATTAGATAGATCTTCTTTTTCAGTTTTTAAGTATTTTTTCTTTCCCTCTTTTGTGAGGACCAGTTTTCCATAGAGTCTGAACTTTGGCTTTTTATTTTTTCCAAAAGCGGAAATTATGGGAAAAACATGATGGCAAGCGCGGCATGTCGCTTTTGAAAGATTGGCATTTCCTTCGTTTGGATCAAAAACTGAATGGCAGGAATTGCAAATAACCCGTTTTGAATTTTTAATTCCGGGAAATATATCGCCGCAATCAGGGCAAAGGATTTGCACGATCGGCTTTAAATTGGGATAAACATTTTTTGCGATAATGCGGGAAGAGAACAGATCAATGGATTCAAAGCATTTTGGGCAATCCGCCCGCATAACCCAAAAATAATACAACACATCACAGGGAGAGCCTTTGGCGTCAAGAGAGCGATATAAATTGAGAGTTCTTTGTCCAACAGTTTTTTTCAAAATTTCCATTTCATGATCTATTTGTTTTTTGTCCATAGGGCCAAAAGCGATCCTTGTGGATTCAGCAGCCACCGGATTAATATCCCTCCCCAGAGCGGTCAAACCCAGTTTATGAGCTTCCCCTGCCGTTACACCGGAACCCATGAAGGGATCAAAAACACTTGTATTTGGAAAACTGAGCGAAGAATAAAAATTATCAGGCAGATTTTCCTTTTCCGGAAGCAGGCCGCCAAGCAGAATGCCTCGAAAAACAGAACCTAATCTTTTTGCCCACCATTTATGAAGATAATAAATGGGGCGATGGATTTCTTTTCGCCAGCTCTCCCTTTCCGCCAGACGGGAGAGGAACTCAAAATCAAATTTATCTGTCTCAATAAGCCGCATTTTAATCCTCTTTTAGAGAAATTTTATTGAGAGAGGAGCGAGCTGTCCTCCAAGCTTGAAAAATATGCTTTTTCCCCGCGGACGGATTTAGAATTTTTTTTGGGCTGATTTTGTTTGTTCTCAAGTTAAAGGAATAACCGACTATCAGTTGAGAAGACTCTTTTCTTATGAGACTTCCTAAGGATGCCATATTTTTATTAACTTTCATTTTCGAGGGAAGAATGAGAGTCTTCTGATGAGCCAATCCCTTTACCAAATGAAATGGAGTGGGCGCGACATACATTTTTCTGTCACGAATCATAATATCGCCATAAGCTCCGAACCCTTTTATGCTTTTGTTTTTATGAGTGTATTCATGATCAACATTAAGAAAATCTCCATGACAAATCACAAAATCAATAACAGGATAGCTGTTTTCGTCAGGATTTTTAGGGTATCTGCCAAAAACATAATAAATATTTCTCCCATTATGAAATCCGGTTGGAGCTTGGCTGTTGCTGTCAAAACTGGCATCACGGCCGGGATAAGCCAGTCCCTTTAACTCATAGCCTTCTGTTGAGCTGACCATTCTGAAATCCGGATAGCTGTTTCTTCCGCCAATCTCAAAATTTAATCCGGTTTCCCTCAAACGATCGGCAAACCAGTTTTGAAAATGAAATTCTTTATCAGCTTGGCTGGCTCGCTTAATAAGCTCGCCTCTTTCTATTGCCTCCACGCATTGTTTAAATACAGCGCTGATTGTTTGCTTCATTGATCAACATTTCCTCTATTGATTATAATGCTGGCTCAGGGTGGCTTGAGCGGGTTATTTTTAATGGTTTTTAAGCAAGGCTCCTGGTTGATTAAGAGATATTTGATGCCATGCATTCAGAAACAGGCTATACATCTTTTTCACTGTATAAATCTAAACTCATATTCTTTATAAATACAAAGAAATTTTTTTGCATATTCTTCTAAATTAGGGGCGCTTTTTCGGGACAGAGCGGGAAACTGCGGGCAGGCTCAAGGACAAAGCTTTGGCGATAAATGATTGATTTTAGAGGATTTTCCCTGTTTTAGGCAATTTTTAGTTCGTCTGGGCTGGCCTTTAGGAAATTGCCAGACAGGACTTGTTTCACTTATTGTAAGTTGGTTTTTAAGTTTATCCGCGGCTGGCCTTCAGCGCCTGCCAATCTTGAACCCCTTGAAACTGCTGAATTTTTCTTTCCACCCTAGTGTATCCAGACATATATTTAAAGAGACAGACTGAAAATAAACCTCATAAAAAAGACGAAACCAATCCTTTATAGGACAGCCTTGCGCCCCATCGTTCGGGAAATAGGCCCCTTAAGGCGCCATGAGCCTATAATGGCATTTTCCCTTTTTTGACATTGCATTCGCTTGCAATCTTTTTGAGGTTTTTGAGGACTGGTTGTACTTTCTTTTTTTCACTTTCCACACGATCCTTTATAAGTTGAAGATCGTGATTCATTGTTTTAAGAGCAGACAGCACACAATCAAAAGATTCATTGCAAATGAGACCTGGCAACGACTTTGGTGGAACAGGAAGGGGACGCCGCTCCAATTTTTTCTCCTCCTTATCAAATTGTTTTGATTCATCAGGACAGCGTTTTGCTAAGACTCGCCATCCGGAAATTCGCTTGGAGATAGCTTTTCGCTCCATAGTTAACACTTTTTTAAAATGGTTAAAACTCTCATTAAAAGAGTGGGGTGAAACACAATGCAGAGGGACATCCGGACGGCACAGACCGGCATAGCTTTCTAAACTGAAAAGCCCCAGGCATAAGAGCAGTATTTGTCCATTTTTCATAAACTTCTCCTTTTATAGTTAAGTGGTTTGAGCCGCTTAAAAGCGGGCGCCTAAGGCCAATTTAAATCCGCCGGATAAGCTATGTCAAGCCCTCTTTGCGCATATAATTTTATAGAAAATATGCTTTCCAGCAAAAATCAGAGGACAAATCCCGCCGAAAGCCTTACTGCGGGCAAGCCCAGCTGTCAGAATAGGCAGAGAAATCCCAGGGGCCAGACAAGAAGACATATTTTAGTCTCCTTTTGCGCTCCAAAATCTCCAGTCAGGAGCTGATTGATATTTTAAAGAAAGTGGAATCTTTTATCATTCAAGACAAGATAAAAAACAAGGGCTTGTTATTGTGTTCCCAGAGCTTTGCCTAAAGCGACTCAGCAGATTTATACAGCTTTTAATAAAAAATATCCCACAAAACCTTATAAGTTAGGCTAGGGCTTTATTATTTTAAAAAAAACTTGGAGAAAACCAAAAATGCAGAAAAAAACCTAGTATGTCTAAATTCCTGGGAAGATTTTAAAAAAAGGCTTGTTTCCAAGGGTTTCAAACTTTTTTCACTTTCCAAAGGGCGAACTCAGGTTAAAGTTAAGAGAGGCTTGAGAGGAAAGGGCTTTGCTTTTAAAATGGCCTCCCGCAAGCTCTTTTTCCACTCTGTCCAGTCTTTGGCCCGCTTGGCTGAAATATTTTTCGTTTAGCTCAAAACCTATAAACTGTCTTCCTAATCGCAAACTTGCCTCTCCCGTGCTGGCCACGCCCATAAAATTATCCAAGACCACATCCCCCTCATTGCTCGCAATAGCCACAATATGCTTTAAAAGCCGGACAGGCTTTTGTGTGGGATGGTTTAGCCTTTCTTTTCCCATACATATAGGGCTTTCAAAAAAATTATGCATCTTGTTTTGTTTAGAAAAATTCCAAGTATGCCCTTTATTCCACATACAGCATATAAGCTCGCAGGAATTAAGAAAACTCGTTTTTCTTAATTTAGGGGCGGGGTTTGTCTTATGCCATACCATGATTTGAAAAGTGTCAAAAACAGGATCAAAAAGCTTATGAAACTTTCCTATTAAATTGTAAGCTGTAAAAATAAAAATATTTCCTGTGGGGGAGAGGATTCTTTTATATTCCTCAAGCAGAGCTTCCACATTTAGGGACTCTTTGTCCCAACCCGCAATATCATTATTAAAATCTTTCCTCCACTTCATTTTTAAATTTCCTGTGGAGTAGGGGTTGAGATTATAGGGCGGATCGGTTAAAATCAGGTCTATAGATCGATCGGGGAGTTGTTTTAACAGCTTATAACAGTCCCCTTTTTGTATATCAAAGCTTTTCATTATATTTTTTGGTTCATGACAACTTAAGCTCTGTTTGATAGAGGTTAAGTTGTTGAAATGACTGTAAAAAACAAGTATTTTCTCCGTTCAAGAATTTCTGAGCCTAAATTTAGGGAAATTGTTAGGCTCTTTTCTGCCGATCTGACAGCCCAACAAATAGCTTTTTTTTCGGGAATCAGCAGAAACAGCATCAATAAAATCTTAAAAAATATCCGTATAAGAATGGCTGAGCATTGCGAGAAAAATAGCCTGTTTTCTAAAGGTCAAATAGAAATGGATGAAAGCTATTTTGGGCCTCGAAGAATACGCGGAAAAAAAGGCCGGGGAGCTTATGGAAAAACTATCGTTTTTGGCGTTAAAAAAAGACAAGGGAAGGTTTATACCCAAATCATTAAGAATTGCTCAAAAAAGGAGGTTTTGCCTCTTATAAGAGATAAAATTGACAGAAAGACAACCCTATTTACAGACGGATTTAAGACCTATGATAGTTTAGTGGATTTGGGTTATAAGAAACATTATAGGGTGCATCACGGGAAGAATGAATTTTCTAAAAAAGAGGGGAAGATAAAAAGCCATATTAATGGCATAGAAAATTTTTGGGGGATCGCTAAAGTGAGGCTTTATAAATTTAGAGGAATGGATAAAAGAACATTCTATTTGCATTTAAAAGAATGTGAGTTTAGATTTAATTATAGACAAGATAATTTATATGTGTTATTATTAAAAATCATCAGAAATAGACCCCTTAAGTTGTCATGAACCTATTTTTTTATTTGAGCGCTAAAAAAGCTTAAAATAAAGCTACCTTTTTCTCTGAAAAATCGCTCAAAAAAGCATTTTATAGCAGTTTTATTTTGCGCTTCTTTAAAAAATGATTATCACCATGAACCAAAATTATTAACAAACTAACAAACATTGCATATAATGCAGCAATAGGAGAAAAAAATGCCAAAATCAAAAAATATTCATATTTCCCTTAACAAAAGTTCTGACGGGAAATGGAAGATCACACAGTTTAGGCAGACTTTATCAACACACAGAACCCAAAAAGCCACAGAAAATTACAGGGAGGAAAATTGTCAAGAAAGATAGAGTTGAGCTTGTGACTCATAGTTTGGACGGCAAAATCCGCTCCAAGGATTCATTTGGCAATGATCCTGTTTCTATAAAAGACAAAGAGCATTGAAATTTTTTCTACTTCTATGGGAAATCAGAAAATGAACAATCCGTCTTATTTTAACATTCCTTTTGTTCTTGAAAACGGCGAGGATTACAAAACTGAATTCAAACAAAAACCGGATGTGGGATTAGACAGGGAAATAACAGCTTTTGCAAACTCTTCCGGAGGGAAAATTTACATTGGAATTACTGATGATGGAAAAATAAAAGGGATCAATATTACAAATCAGTTGAAAAGCCAAATAGAGGATATCGCTAAAAATTGCGACCCTAAAATTTCAATTTCAATTCAAGTTTTAAAAAGCGATAAAATTTTAATAGTGGAAGTCCCGGAAAGCGAAAACAAGCCTCACAGATGCTCTTCCGGATTTTATGTCCGATCCGGCGCGTCTTCACAAAAACTTACTCGAGATGAAATTTTGAATTTTGCGGAAAAAGAGGACATGATAAATTTTGACAGGCAAACTTGCAGAGATTTTTCTTTTAAAAAAGATTTTGATAAAGAGAAGTTGTTTAATTTTATGGACAGAACCGGAACAAAATACAGCAGAAAAAATCATATCCAGTTATTGGAAAACCTTAAGGTTGCAAAAAGAAAAGGATCAAAAACAACCCTTAACAACGCGGGGGTTTTGTTTTTTTCCAAGGATTTAAGCCGGAGTTTTTTTCATACAGCAATAGGTTGTGGGCTTTTCAAGGGGACGGAGAAAGTGCATGTTCTTAACAGTGTCAGATTTAATAAAGACTTGGCCGGAAATATAGACGGCGCCATGAGTTTTTTATGGAGAAGCTTGAGAGCCAGACATGAAATCATCCCAAGAACCGCCAGACGGAGAGATGTTTTGGAGATTCCCGATAAAGCCTTAAGAGAGGCTTTGACAAATGCTGTAACCCATAGAAACTATGTAAATCGCAGTCCGTTTATACAGGTTGAAGTTTATGATGACAGAGTGGAAATTTCCAATTTTGGAGGCTTGCCAAGAGGTTTGAAAAGATCAGAGTTCGGGCGGAGAAGCGTCCCCAGAAATCAGCTCATTGCCGATCTCATGTTAAGAGCGCAATACACCGAACAAATGGGAACAGGCATTAAAAAGATGAGAAGGCTAGTTAGAAAAGAGGGATTGCCTCCCATTAAGTTTGAATTTACTGATTTTACAACAGTCACATTTTATAGAAAACAGCTTCCGGGAGAAAGCGCTTTTGTCAGGCCGCCTCAAACAATAGAAAAGACAATCAGTGAGAGATTCATAAAAAAATTCAATGTTTCAAAACACAGGGCCGACAAACTATTGCAAATTCTTAATGGTATAGAAAAAGAGAGGTTTTCTAGCAATTCTTTTTCTAAAAGCCAAAATATTTCTTTAAGAAGTGTATATAGATACATAAATTTTTTAAAGAAAAAAGGGGTTATTCAGCTTAGAGGCTCTCGGAAAGAGGGCAAATATATTGTTACTGAAAAATATCTAAAATTCAAACAGAATCCAAGAAATGAATAAATTGTCAGGATAAATTGTCAGGATAAATTGTCAGGATAAATTGAAAAAAATCCATTTTTGAAATGGCTTTTCGCTTGAAAAATTTGACGGGATTTTAACGGGATTGTCCGGTTATGAGAGGTTATCAAAAGGATACAGAAGAGGGTTTTTGTTAAGTTATTTTGTTTTTTCAGGGTTTTAAAGCCTCCGTCTGCGCGCCTTTAGCCCCTGCTAATTCATCTGAACTGTTGAATTGTATAGTTAGAGTATGCTGGTTTAGCTGTATTTCTCCAGGATTTTCTCAAACTTTAAAATGGTTATTCAATCAGTGTCATTTGATAATCAAGCAATACAATCGATTTTTTTTTACAATATTATTGTTTATATCATTTGTTTTTCCAAAGCTTGGCGAACAAGGCCTATGATATGAGGCAGATCCTTTAAAGAGGTTAGATATAGCTCCACATTACAAGAGCCATAATGTTTATGACTTGCGTCTTTAACTTCTATTTTTTGCAAATTGTCCAATTCATAAATTTCCAATCCAAGGAACAGCTTTAATTTCTTGCTTTGAGGAAGCAAGTATACAAAAATCTTTTCCGCCTCGTAGCAGATATAATGAGATGTAAAAGACTCCTTTATACAAGGATCAAGAGCTAAAATCTCTTTTTGGAAGGATTTAAACAGCGATTTCATGGAATCATCCGCAAGATGCGAATAGCTTTCAATAGAGCAAACAGACTTTTTATTTTCTCTTGATCGATAATTGTCCAATATATTTGATGAGAGAGAGGGAGAGATCCATACCTTCAAAGATTTTTGGGCCAGCTTTTCAGCCCTGTTTTTAATGGTTGTTTCATCCCAAGTTTCCAATGCGTGCAAATCTTCATTAAGGCGTAAAGGGCTTTCTTTAAATCCACCCTTCATATCGCGTTTCTCCAGAAAAAATTTATCTCTGTATTCAGAGTTATAACCGGTTAAAGTCAAATTACCCAAAGTATGAAGATAGTCTTCTTGTATCTTTTTCCATTTAGGGCCAAGCGCCTTCTGCCATGCATTCGATAAATTTTCGTTTTGAGGCAGAATATGCTCAACAGTATATTCATTAACATTCACTTGCTCTTTGCGGTTATGATTCTCCAATTTTCTTAACCAATAACTGCGACTGCGAAAATTGTAAAGATCACGAATTTTAATCTCTTTAACAAATTCATTATCTTTTGGAAAGCGGCGATAAGATGTTTGTAAAAAGAAGTGAGCCTCAGCGCTTTCTATGTATTGATCTTTTTTAATGGCGCGGCTGAATGCCGCAAAGGTTTTGTTAAGTGAGTTTGTTGGAATGCCACAAACCGCCCTCCGAAAAACATAGCTTTCAATCAGTCTTATAATATACTCAAAATCCTTTGCCGACAAATTTCCTTTTTTATAATCAGCATATACCTGGAGTAAAAAGGGGTAAGACACATTGACTTTTAATTCTTTTAAGTCATTAAAAGCAGTCTTTAAATTTTTATCTGTTTCTTTATCTAGAGCCATAGAGCAGTAGTAGGTCACAAAAGATTGCATTTCTTTCATAATATTGTCAGCGCTCTTGCCGCTTTTGCTATAATATTCTTTAAAAACCTCATATACTTTGTTTTTATTCGGAATATTCTCAGTTTTAATTGTAAGATAATGGCGCATAAACTGATCAAAATGCTCAAAGTAGGCTTCCTGGCCAAAAGCCAGCTCCATAGGCCGCCAGTGATTTTCATAAAGATTTTTTTGATGTTTTGTCTCCAGCCCCATAAGAATAAAATTTCGAATAAGATCCGCTTGACTAAGCTCCCGGCCTGTGGAGTTCATGCTCTCAAAAATAAGCTGTGGCTTATCCTGATCACGACTAAGGGCAATATCAACAATGATGAGTTTTTCAAGCCCTCTGCATAAAGGCTTTAAATCTGGGAGCTCCTTTATTTTTCTTTCAAAAAACTCAAAGCTTTCTTTTATTTTTATGGAGAAATGGGTTGGCCAAGCTTTTTGTTTGACAAGAGATAAAAGGCTTTGTTTATCCGTCTTTGTCAGCAACAATTTATAATGAAGCTCTTCTTGTTCGAGTGGATTAAGCAAGTAATACTCGCGAAGTTTTTTAGCTGAAAAACCCGGCAGAGGCTCTATATTAGCGCAATGTCGAGCCAAGGCCTCGATAATAAGCGAAACAGTTGTCAATCTTTGCTGTCCGTCAATAACAAGAAGTGATGATTGATGGGACACCTGATATATGCCTTCTTCAATATAAACAATGGATCCGATAAAATGTGAAGGTATGCTGTCATTTTTCCCTGTTCTTAAAATATCATCCCAAAATTGTTTACATTCCCTGTCAGTCCATGAGTAGGCTCTTTGATAAATGGGAATGGTAAATTGGCGAGATTTGTGAAGGAAGCTCAATAGTTTTGTTTCAGTGGCTTTCATGTGATATATCCTTCTTTAAAGCGCATTAGCTCCCATTCATCATTTGGATCCTTTCCGACCCCTAATTAAAGTGGACAGCTCTCTTTGGGCTTATGTCTTTTCCTTTTCTGTTTGATCTCCAATTCATCAAATCCCTCAAAAAAATCTGTCATAAACGCAAGTGAAACAAACTCGGCAAATTCCCCGTATTTATTGTCAGCGTCTTTCCATCCTATAAAAGCTTGAGCTTTTACTCAAAAAAATCAAAATCAATGCTGATAACAGCGGCCAGCAAAACCGCTTTTTGCTCCAGACTCAAATGCCCCCATTTGATGGAAAAGGCGTCAGCGTAGGATGAAAACTCCTTTTTAACTCCGCGCCATTTTTTTGTAATGGCTCCGATAGGCCGTTTTTTCCCGCTTAAAACGGGCACAGTCCATGCTTCCCGGATGGCGGGGCTGTTTATAGAGGCAAAAGGCTGTGGCCCCTTCGCAAAAAGCTCATAAGAGAAAAATGAAACCGTTTGTCTCACAAAGCCTAATGGGCGCTCTTTCGCGTCCTTGACAATCATTTTGGAAAATAAAAAAGAAAAAGGCCGATAGAGGCGGAAAATAATATCTCCATCCTGATTTTGAGCGATAAACCGAGCCGGCCGTCTGTTTTGCAAAATTGAGTTTTTAAGGGAAAAGGGAATCCAGCCGTCTATCTGCTCTGTAATCTCTCCTATTTCCTCTCTATTTCTGCTGACAATGTATTTGTGGGGCGTTTCATAGCTGGTGTATTTGACCCAGCTTTTGAAGGCGCTGTCGCCGGCCGCGCTTTGGATTTCCTGCCTGATCTCCAATTCATCAAATCCCTCAAAAAAAGCCTCTAAAGGATCTTTAAAAAGATTTTTATAAGAATACGCGCGGTTTTCCATTTATTGCCTCTGGTTAGTTCTCCTTGTTAATGTCTCTGGCTGTTTTCCCTGTTTAGTTTCTCCCGGTTAATGCCTCTGATTGTTTCCTCTAGTTATTTCTCCCAGTTATTGTCTCTGGTTATTTTCCCTGTTTAGTTTCTCCCGGTTAATGCCTCTGATTGTTTCCTCTAGTTATTTCTCCCAGTTATTGTCTCTGGTTATTTTCCCTGTTTAGTTTCTCCCGGTTAATGCCTCTGATTGTTTCCTCTAGTTATTTCTCCCAGTTAATGTCTCTGGCTGTTTTCCCTGTTTGTTCTCCCGGTTATTGTCTCTGATTGTTCCCCTGGTTAGCTCCTCCGAGCGGACTCCAGCGGCATAAAACTTATCGGCCGGCCGGCCTCAGATCTGAATTTTAATTTTTAGCCAAAATATAATAGTGTGGCCTGCTCCGATAAAACAGCCAGCGCCTTGAGTTTGCTCCTTGGCTAATATAACGAGTCAAAATCTTTGATTTCATTAGTTTTTTTGAAAGACCTAGTATGTCTAAATTCCTGAGAAGATTTTTAAAAAAGGCTTGTAATAGTTTTAAGCTTTTTTTTCTTTTCAAAGGGCGAACTCAGGATAAAATAGCCCACGCTGCCGCTAAAGCCTCATAAAGCGCTTCTCCCCAGCCGGCGGGCTGAAAGCGCGGGCGAAGTTAGCCTCACGGCTGGATCTTCTCACCAGCGGAAGAGCCTCCCGAATATACTTTTTGAAACAATCGGAAAAATACATTTCCGGCAGGCTCTGCTCAAACAGCGCTTGAGGGCTTGGGATTGATGGCTTGTTTTTCTCCTCATGCTGGATAACAGCCTCCATTTTTGTGTTGGCGTTTTTAGCAGTCAGATAGGCGTTTTTGGCAGGCGTTTGAGCCTGAAAAAGCGCCTTCTTTTTTTTGTTTTTGATTTTATATCGTTTGATTATAGCCATGACTAGACCTCCTTTTGGTTAAGCCATAACTTGAAATTCCTCTGGCGAAATATAACTTTTCGTCCGGCCCGCGCAAAAAAAACACGGCAGACGGAGGCCCAAGCCGCATATCATTTAAGGGAGCCATTCCCCGGAAGGGGTAGATAATTTAAGCAGCCTTCATTCTGGTCCAGCCGCATATCATTTGAGGCGCGCTGTCGCGCAAAAATTCACTTTTCACAAAAACGCGGCTCAGCTGGTGACCAATCAAAGCCGGAGCGGTAAAAAAAATGGAGATTCAGCTTAAAAACAGCTATTTTTAAAGGTTTTTTGAAAAAAATGATTTTTTTAAGGTTTTTTATAAAAAATCCATTAAAATAAGGCAAAAAATATGCCGCAAAACATAAAAATTTCGGTTTTAGGCTAAAAAAATCCCATAAAAAGCCTATATTTTCAGGCATTTTAGATTTTTTTTAGGTTTCTGTCCATAGTCCTAAAAAGCTCTTTTAGGCATTTGACAAGCGGTGGAGACTTATATTAACTAACCCTAACTAAGCAATTAACCTAAGGAGGTAAAGTTATGATTAAAAAATTTATTTTCGTCGTATTAGCAGTATGTGGCTTTGGCGCTGTCGCTGAAGAGGCGGCTATGCCCGCAATGGATCACATGTCTGATATGATGAGCGGCTCCGTAAAGGAGGAAAGCAGTTTGAAAGGATCTGTTTGGTTAAAATACAAACATCAAACAGGCGCTTTTTCTTACAGAGCCCGTTTAGGCTGGACAGGCGATGTGACAGAGGACATTCGCGCTGGAGTGGGTGTAAGCTCTGATTTAGAGCAAGCGTTCGCGTCCCCTAAATTGCAGGCTGTTTTTTTAGAGCAAGCCTATGTCTCTTATTTGCCAGCTGAAGGCCTGTTCATTACAGCCGGTAAAAAAGGCTGGACGCCGGACTTTCATAAAGTGGGAGTTCTGTATGATGAGAGGCTTTACAATGAAGGCGTATATTTAAAGTATCGCCAAGGCGAAGACGAGGATGTGAGCTTTTATGGAAAGCTGGGTTTGGCTAGTTTGAGTGATAACTACAACAAGCCATTAACAGCTGGCCCAGTTCTTAAAGGAAAAGTTGGAGGAAAATTTGCCATAGGCGATGAAATGGATCTAGGCGTTTTTGTCTCAGCTTATTACGATGGCCTGAAATTGGGTGAAGAGTCAGTAGATCCCGCCCCAGCCACTGCTGATCCAGCAACCAAAGAAGAGAAACCGGCTGAAGGCGAAAAGCCTGCAGAGAGTGAGAGCACAGCCAGCCCGGCTGAAGACAGCTCAAATCAACAGCTTTTGGCTCAGGCGGGTTTGAACTTGAGTTTTGACAATATGGCTGTTCCAGTTGGTCTTTTTGCCATCTATGTGACTAATTCTGATTTCGGAAGCCAACACAGCTTTACAGGAGGCGTGTATGTGGGAAGCGCAGGCTCTGTCTCTCGCAGTGAAAGCGGCGATTTTGGAGTGGCTGTAAGCTACTATGACATTAAAGCCGGCGACTATGTCACAGGCCTTGCCAACAGAGATTATGTTAATGTTGATCTTAAGTCTGCTGAGGATAAAGGCGTTGGCAAAGGTGTTGCTGTCAGAGCGCAATACAATATATGGGACAACACTAATTTTGTCGCTAAAGCGGCTTATGGCTTAGGCGGTGATGACAGCAAATGGAACACCGTAGGCGAATTGACTTTTCACTTTTAATCGATTGAATTGAAAAAATTAGAGCTTAAAAAACCTGTGGGGGCATCCTCACAGGTTTTTTTATTATTAGCGGCTGGCCCGCGTGGCATTTTATTTATGGCTCCATGTTTGATTTGATTATAAAAAAGGCTGTTTGTCTGCTCCCCCATCCTAAAAACCCGGATCAAGTTGTGGAGGAGCAAACAGATATTGGCGTCCAAGAGGGGCGGATAAAGCAAATTGGCTCTTTGTATAAAGCGCCCGCGAAAAAGGAGTTTTTGGCCAAAGGCTTATTTCTTCTTCCCGGTTTGATTGACACTCAAGTTCATTTTAGAGAGCCGGGGCTACAGCATAAGGAGGATATTTATCACGGCAGTTTAAGCGCCCTCAAAGGGGGAATCACGGCTTATTTTGAAATGCCCAACACTTCTCCGCCCACATCGGGAGTTAAGCGCTTGGAGGAAAAAATCAAAATTGCGGAGGAGAGCAGCTGGTGTGATTTTGCTTTTTATTTAGCGGCTGTTACGGAAAACAAAAGCGCTTTAAGCGAGCTGGAAAAAAGCGCTTGTTGCCCCGGCGTGAAAATTTTTTTAGGCTCATCCACGGGAAATTTGACTTTAGAGGACGATAAATCTCTCCATGATGTGTTCTCTAACAGGAAAAGGATTACAGCTGTTCATTCAGAAGATGAGACTCGCCTAAAAGCGAGAAAATATTTAGCCGATAAGCCTCCGCCGCATCCGCGAAATCATCCCTTATGGAGAGACGCAAAGACCTGTTTGATCTCAACCCAAAGAGTAATTTCTCTGGCTAAAAAATATAATTCCCCTGTCCATATTCTGCATGTCAGCACGAAAGAGGAAATGGAGTTTTTGATGAATCATAAGGACATTGCCTCTGTGGAAGTTACACCCCAGCATTTAAGCCTGAAAGCCCCGGAATGTTATGAGAAATATGGATCTTTTGTTCAGATGAATCCCCCCATCAGAGATGAATCTCATCAGTCCGCTCTTTGGACAGCCGTCCGCTGTGGCTTAGTGGATATGATTGGCTCAGATCACGCTCCGCACACTATAGAGGAAAAACAAAAGGCTTATCCTCAATCCCCTTCAGGCTTGCCGGGGACACAAACTCTTCTTCCTTTAATGCTGAATCATGTCAATCAAGGAAGGCTGAGCTTAAAACTGCTGGTCCGCCTGTTGGCGCACAACCCCTCTAAAAGGTTTAAAATAAAAGATCAAGGCCAAATTAAAGAGGGCTGGCGGGCCAACCTTACGCTGGTTGATTTGAAAATGAAAAGGCGAGTGGAATCCCGCTGGCTGGCCAGCAAATGCGGCTGGTCTCCTTTTGAGGGCTGGAATATTCAAGGCTGGCCTATGTTTGTATTTCTGCATGGGAAAATGGCGCTGGCGGAGGATGAGGTTTTGTTGAAATCCCCTTCTGGAAAGCCTATTCAATTTAATGATGTTTAGCCTCGGTTGAGCGGGAAATGCTAGCTAGCCACAAGGACCTGATAGCCTATTCAATTTAATGATGTTTAGCCTCGGTTGAGCGGGAAATGCTAGCTAGCCACAAGGACCTGATAGCCTATTCAATTTAATGATGTTTAGCCTCGGTTGAGCGGGAAATGCTAGCTAGCCACAAGGACCTGATAGCCTATTCAATTTAATGATGTTTAGCCTCGGTTGAGCGGGAAATGCTAGCTAGCCACAAGAGCTTGATAGCTTATTCAATTTAATGATGTTTAGCTTCGGCTGGGCGGAAATGCTCTTGAAAATTGGCTTAAAAATCGATTATACTGGCCCCGTTTAAATTTTAACCGCTTTTTGTCTTATAGAAGAAACGAAATTTTCAAGCCAATATAAATAGAGACATGTTTAAAAAAATTTGTTTGGCCTTTTTATTCATTCCTTTTTTCTCTTTAGGGGCGGAGACTAAAAACGCCAGCAAAACGGAAGGCTACAAATACACTGTGGACAATTATTTTTCAAACAGGCCCTCCTCCAGATCTTATTCAGATTCTTCAAGAATCTTTGTCCTTTCCGGCGGCGCCTCTTTTTATAGAGAAAGCGCGAAACAGTCTTTTGGGCCCCTCTCCTCTTTTGTTTTGGGATTCAATCAGGTATTGAGGGAGATAAAAGATTTTGGGGATATTAGCCTGCAAGTGTCTGTCTTTTCCTCAAAGATGGCCAAACAAAACAGCGCTCTCCTGGAAATAGCTTCACGGCTCAGCATGCCCCCAGCTCGCCTGGCTTTTCCTTTATATGTTGGTTTGGGCGCCGGCTTGGGTTTTTATCCTTATTATATTGTCAAAAAAATTCCCTCTCTATCCGTGAGCGCTCAATTTTTTGCCGGCTTTCGTTTTTTTGATCTTTATCATAATCTTGGCCTGTCCGCAGAGCTTAATTTGCAAATGCGCTGTCCTTTTAATGAGATGGAAATTTATATTGAAACTTTTGGCCAGGGAGGCTTGATTTTCAGCTTTTAAATTGTGTATGGCTGTATAGTTTCAGGCAATGATAATATAGTATATAAATTATGGAAAACTAACATATAGCCTGAATCAAAAAATACAAAACAGGCTGAAAAAAAAAGACGGAGATGGCCTTTTATGTCACGAAGAAGAGCTAGGCAGGCGGTTTTACAGGTTCTTTACAGAAATGAATTTCATGCCGGCTTTTTTGAGCAAACAAAAAAAGAAAGCGGAAGTTTTTATTTTAAAAATTTAAGCCAGACGGACAGCCAATACGCGTTGGCCATTTTGAAGGGCATCCAGCCTCATAAAAAAGATATTGATGAGACTATAAAAAAACACTCCAAAAATTGGAAGCGGGAGAGAATGCCTTTAGTGGATTTGAATATTATGAGGCTGGCCATTTTTGAAATTTTGTTTTGTCCGGAGATCCCTGATAAGGCGGCATTAAATGAGGCATTGGAGCTGGCGAAACAGTTTGGAGAAAAAAAATCCGTGTCTTTTATAAACGGGATTTTGGATCAGATATTAAAAGATAAAAAAACTATATAGCTTGAGCGCTTATTTGTGATAAGCATTAGCTCTTTGTTGTGATTAAAGGGGGAGACTGTGATTTTTTGCAGAGCAAATTTTTTTTGGATATTGCATTGGCTCTTGGTTGTTATTAGAGGGGAAGGCGGGCGATTTTTTGCAGAGCAAATTCTCTTTGGATATTGCATTGGCTCTTTGTTGTGATTAAAGGGGGAGGCGGGCAATCCCGCGCCAGTAAATAGCGCCGGCCATCAAGGCCAGCCGCAATGTCTTTAAAAGCATCATAGATTTTCCCTTTCCTCTGAGAAAGAATATTTCAGGCCATGAATCAAATGATAGCCGGCGCATGCATTTTTTAAAGACAGCCTCTCAAAAAGCGCTACATCAATTTATAATTAGGCCCGCTTCCCCTCTCTCGAGGCGTCCAGCGGGGGCCTAAAACATCTGTGGCTTTGCAGTCTATGCAATTTGGGGCGCTTACAAGGAGCTTTTCTTTTTGCTCATAAACCCCCGCGGGACACATTCTTTCATAAAACTTCCCCAGCTCTTTAGAAATGTTTTTGCCCGCCATTAAATGAGAGGGGACTTTGTCTCTGGTTTGATTGCCTGAAAGATAAACAGCGTCCGCTTTGCGAGACTCTCCGCCGGGGGCCAGATCCCATTTTATTTGCCTCTTCACTTGAGCGTCCTCTGTCAGGAGAGATTTTTTAAAGTCAAAAGGCCATAGACCTCTGGTTAAAGTGAGCAGTCCCGCTTTTAAGAGGCCGGAGAGCAAGCCTTTATGAAAAGATTGCCTGAGATTTCGATAAATATACAAATCTTTGGCGATAAAGCTGTTTTTAATTTTTTCGTCATACTCTTTTAAACAGCGCGCGGAAAAATCTTGTTTTTCAAAAGATTTAAGAATGGCCTCCGCGGCGTAATATCCAGAGGCCATGGCGTAATGAATGCCTTTTAAAGAGGCCATATTCACAAAACCGGCGCTGTCGCCTAAAATAAGAGCTCCATCACCATGCAGTTTATCCGGCCAGGCGTAATAGCCTCCCTCCGGAATGGTTTTTGCCCCCCATTCCACACATTTTCCGCCCTTTAAATATTTTTTAAACAGGGGATGGCTCTTCATTTTTTGCAATTCATCATGAGTGGACAAATCTCCTGAAGGGGAATCCAAGCCGGCGGCCAAGCCCAAAGAGACCAGTCCGCCCCCTAAAGAGTAAAACCAACTCCCGCCAAAAGTCTTGGAGTTCAGAGGCCAGCCAATGCTGTGAAAAATATGGCCCTCCGGCTCCGCCTTCACCTCCCAAATTTCCTTAACCCCCAAAGCGTAAGTTTGAGGATATTGGCTTTGGATATTTTTCCATAAACAATAGGATTGGCTGAGATGCCCCCGGCTGCCCTCTGAAAGAGCGACCACTTTAGCAAAAATTTTTTCCGCCGGTTCCGCGTTCGGCTCTTTCGCTCCGTCTTTATTGAGGCCGTAAGCCTTAGATAAAGCGCCTATAATTTTGCCTTTGCGCGCTAAAAGCTTTTCCGCCGGAAAAGATGTGAAAATATGAACGCCCCTTTGCGCAGCCTCTTTCCCTAAAAAGCGGACTATCTCACACAGCGAGGCTGTCCAGTAATTTTTGCCTCTCATTCCCGGCGGAACAGGCAGGGGAAAAGCGCGATTTTTGCTCAAGTAGTAAAAAGCCTCTTTTGTGACTTTTTTTCTGAAAGGAAGCTCCTCAGCTGTTTTATCGGGAAAAAGCCAGTGAAAAACAAGGGGGTTGACCACCGCTCCTGAGAGGCTGTGCCCCCCCACCTGCTCCGCTTTTTCCATAATGCCGATTTGAATATCCAAATTGCGGCTTTTGGCCAAGTCAGCCAAATGAATGGCGCCGGCCAAGCTGGCGGGGCCCGCTCCAATAAATAGCGCGTCAAGAGACAGGCTGTCTTCAGAGGGGCTTTCCTCTGTTTGAATAATAAAACTCTCCGGATTTAAAGCGGGCTGGTAATCGGAGGGCTTAAAAAAACTCATCATATAAAACTGTATAGCCATTCATTGGCTTTTGTCCATACAGTTATTTTGCCGGCGGATTGAGCTGGCCGGGAAAATCTCTAAAAATGGGTTTTTTACCGGAAAAAACTTTGGCTTTTTCAGCTGTCCGACATGGTTTTTGTGACTTTGGGCATGATAACATAATAAAATCAGAGGCCGGCTTTAATCCGCTCTTTGTCATCCACAAGGCTGACAACACCGGATTTGCCCAGCTCTTTGCGATAAGCTAATTTTTTGATGTCATACACTAAATTGTCGCCGGAGAGGCCGGGAGTTTGCCATTGAGGCCCCATTCGGATGGCGTCTACCGGGCAAGCCTCTTCGCAAAAGCCGCAAAACACACAGCGAAGCATATCAATTTCATAAGAAATAGGGTATTTTTCCACTTCCGGATCAACATTTTCGCTGGCTGTGATCTTGATACAGTGAGCGGGGCAGTTAGTCGCGCAAAGCATGCAGGCTGTGCACCTTAAAGAGCCGTCTTTTTTGACAGTGAGAATATGGTTGCCCTTAAACCTGGGCCCATATTGATAATGCTCTTCCGGGTAATTTAAAGTGATTCTTTGCTTTTTATTCAGCCAATTTACAAAAAACTTTTTTAATGTTAAAGCCATTCCCTTTAAAATCGCGGGAAGGTAATAGGCTTTATGAGCTGGCTTTCTTTTGACTTGCATCTTTAGCCTCCCAGCTTATGGCATTTGTGCAGTTGTATTTTCAGTGTTTGCTGATGGACGGATTGGCTGTTTTTGGAGGAGGGCCGGCTGGGGCTTTTTTGCCTTTTTGTAATATTTTTTTAATTTTATTTCTCAATTCCGCTTTTTCTTTAATAGCCAGACGGGCAGAATCCCTTCCCTGCCCCAGTTTTTCAGATTCAAAGCTGAACCAGGCTCCTGATTTTTCCACAACCCCTTCCTTTAAAGCCAGATCTAAAATCTCTCCCGATTGGCTGATCCCCTCATTGTAGAGAAGATCAAACTCCGCGCGGGCAAAAGGAGGAGCCATTTTGTTTTTTACCACTTTAACTAAAGTGCGGTTTCCGATAACTTCATCTCCTTTTTTTAGGCCGCCAATACGGCGGACATCCAAGCGGACAGAGGAATAAAATTTGAGGGCGTTTCCTCCTGTGGTTGTTTCCGGACTGCCAAACATAACGCCTATTTTCATGCGAATTTGATTGATGAAAATAACCAATGTCTGACTGCGGTTGATGGAGCCGGTCAGCTTCCTTAAAGCTTGAGACATAAGACGGGCCTGCAGGCCGACATGAGTATCCCCCATGTCTCCGTCAATTTCCGCTTTGGGGGTTAAAGCGGCCACTGAATCCACAATCAAAACATCCACAGCGCCTGAGCGAACGAGGGTTTCTGTGATTTCCAAAGCCTGCTCTCCGGTGTCCGGCTGAGAGATCAGCATATCTGGAACTTTGACGCCCAGTTTAGTGGCGTAAGAAATATCCAAAGCGTGCTCCGCATCCACAAAAGCGACTGTTCCGCCGGCTTTTTGGGCTTGAGCGGCTGTGCTGAGAGCCAAGGTGGTCTTCCCTGAGCTTTCCGGGCCATAAATCTCAACAACCCGCCCTCTGGGCAAGCCTCCAATGCCAAGAGCTTTGTCTAAAGTTAAAGATCCTGTGCTGTAAACAGGGACATTATCGAACAGGCTTTTGCCCTGCCCCAGCTTCATAATTGAGCCTTTGCCAAACTGCCTTTCAATAGAGGCGATGGCTAAATCCAGCGCTTTGTTTCTCTCTTTGTTTTCTATAACTCCCATATTTCCTCCTTAATTGCTGTTAAACTGTGGATTCACTATTTGAACTCAGAAATGAGAAAATCTAAAGCAAAAAATGCCGCTTGATGCCTGATGTCTTTTCTTTTTGGGCCTTCCATGCGCTTTATTGAGCTTTTATGCCCGGCTTGAGAACAGAGAGAAAAGGCCACTGTTCCAACGGACTCCCCTGAATCTCCCTGAGAAGGCCCCGCAATTCCAGTTATAGAAACAGCCCAATCAGCTTTAAAAATATTTTTAACACCTTGCGCCATAGATAACGCGCAATATTCCGCGGCCAGCCCCTCTTTTTTAATTTTTTCCCCGTCAAGCCCCAACTGCTCAATTTTAACTTCTGTTTGATAAGCCACCAGCCCGCCCTTAAAATATTTTGAAGAGTCCGGCAAATGAGTGAGCCAAAAGCTGAGCAAGCCTCCTGTGCAGCTTTCAGCCACACAAAGGCTTTCGCCGGAGCTAATAAAGCGCTCATGGATTTTTTTTAATCGATGGACAGGAGCTTCCATAAGTTTAAAGAAGATATTATTTTACAAAGAGGGCATAAAAGCCTCCCCTTGCAGTTAAGACTTTTTTAAGAGCTGTTTTATTTCCGCTTGTCCAGTCTCTAAGCCGTCCATTCTCTTTTCAATCTTGACTTGTCCAGCCTCAAGCTTAGCTGTTTTATTTTCAATCTTGGCGTCAAGCTTATCTATCTTTTGATTTGTGTCTGTTATGTGATTGTCTAGTTTGTCGTCTATTGACTTTAAGTTTTTAGTTAGCCTTTTTTCCAAAGGATCAAAGGCCATCTCTTTGATAGCTTTAAGCATTCTTTGACCTCTGGGATCAAGGCTCTCTTTATCTATTAGATCAGACATAGCAATCCTTTATCGGCTATTATACAATAGTTTAGGCCAAAATCAAGCGGCTTAAATTTTTTTTCAAAAAAAAGCTTGATTTTATGCGGGTTTCAGAGGGTTTTAGAGAAAAAGAGGCACATTAAGTTATCCACTATGTAATTTTTTAGCTCCGGGGCGGAAGGCGGAGACTCACAAGCGCAAAAAGTCCAAAGCATAAAACAAAAACATAAGGCGGCTTACCTGTGGTTTAAACACGCGGCAGAGACGGGCAATCCTTTTGCTCAATTCAGTTTAGACAGACTCAATAAGCTTAATCATAAAGAGCGCTAAGATCAGGCTTATGCCCGGCGGAAAAAGCTGGCCAGCCGGAGAGATATAAGAATCGGGCAAGGCTCAGCTGAATTGTGGCCGGGGGCGACTCCGGCCTTTTCTATCGCTCATGCGGTTTATTTTGCTGTGAGAGCGCTAAGATCAATTCAACGCTCATAGATATAACCTAAAACTCCGCCGGCTGTTGCGCATAAAGCTCCTATAGCAGAGCCAGCCATCGCTCTAACAAGCGCCTTCTCAAGTGTGGCTATAGTATATGTCCCCTTAAATTGGCTGGGGACAAATATCAAATTGGCTAAGCCTCCCCCCGCTGTAGCTGTAAGTCCCGCTCCGGCAATTCCAAAGACAACCCCTTGAACACGGTTATTTATATTAGGGTTTTTGCTCATTAACTGGCGGACTCCTATATAAGTCGAAAATCCTCCCATTGCGCAAGCGACAGCCGCCGCCGCCACCGGGAGCATCGCTGTTTGTGTCCGCCCAAAATCCCGCGTGGATTTTGATAAACGCAAGCTTGAATTTGAATCGCAAAATTTCAAATCTAAAGCATTATTTCCCATTCTTTGTCTGTTTGTTAAAGCCAGTCTGTCAGCCATTTTTTTGGCTAACTGGGAAGGCAAAATTTTAGGATAGCGCTTAACAGAAACCTGACATTTTGAGACAAGATGTCCATTATGTTTCTGAAAAAAAACCACTTGAGGCGCGCTGGCTGGCGCAAAAGATCGGGGTTTTGAGTAGCGGATTCCAGCGCTGGCCGGACTGCGGGCTTTATCGGATGATAGAGTTGGCTTTTCTTTTACAGAAGAGGGGCCAGAGTCCTCTTTTTTAGGATAAAAATAATTGCTGATGGCGGAGATTAAGGAGCTTATATCAGATTTTTCTTTTAGGGGAGGGGAATCCTCTATTTGATACTGTCCAGCCTCTTTTTTATTATTTTGAATGTCTGGGGATGGATCGGCAAAAGCCGCAAAAGCGAAGTGAGCTAAAACAACATGTAAAAATAGGTTTTTCATAAAGTCCTCCTTGTTTTGGTTTTGCCTTCATTTTCGGGGGGGGGGGGGGGTAATTGTCAATAGTTTTTTTTAGAAAAACCCCTTGATTTTAAAGGGCTTTAGAACTGTTATTTTAAAAATATTGAGAAATAGGCTCCTTAAGGCGCCAATGAGCCAAAAAAATTATTAAATCGGCTAATAGAATTTTTTTTAAAGCTGAGAGTTTATTTGTGGCTTTGTTTAAGCGCCGGCTGTTTTTATTTTAGGGGGAATGCTCCGGCGCCAACAGAACGCGCTTTTAAAGCCCCCCCTTCACCTAAGCGCTAAAGCCGAGCTTTAAATAAGTCGTTTGAGCAACACAAAGCCAAAAGCCTCCAGCTAAAGACGGGCCTTAAATAAGCCGTTTGAGCAACAACAGAGCCAAAAGCCTCCAGCTAAAGCCGAGCCTTAAATAAGCCGTTTGAGCAACAACAGAGCCAAAAGCCTCCAGCTAAAGACGGGCCTTTAAATAAGCCGTTTGAGCAGCACAGAGCCAAAAGCCTCCAGCTAAAGCCGAGCCTTAAATAAGCCGTTTGAGCAACACAGAGCCAAAAGCCTCCAGCTAAAGCCGAGCCTTAAATAAGCCGTTTGAGCAAACTCTAAAAAAGAATGTTTCAGGCTGGGAATAAGCGCGCGGCGCTTATAAACAATGATTAAGCTGAAAAGCTTAAAGAGCTTAAAAGCCATTTCTTTGAGGAAGGGGGGGTTAGAGAAAAATTTGAAAACAGCCATCGTTTTTTTAATTCCAAAGCTCTTGAGTATTGAGGATCTATATCTAAAGAGCGATACAGGCAGGCTAAAGCCATATCCTCATCCCCTAAGGCCTTCCTTGTTAAAGCCAGCCCCAGCCAAGCTTTAGCGGAATTTAAGTCAGTTTGGACAAATTTTTGAAAATGTTTTTCCGCCTCTATGTAATTTTTTTCTTTTAAGCGCAGGATGGCGCGATAAAAAATAAGGCTTTGGCAAGAGGGATTCAATGTGCTGGCTTTATTGCAAAACTCTTCAGCCATAGGGAAGTTGCTTTTTAAAAGATACATTTCCCCAAGGGCTTTATAGGCTATAAATAATAGGGCGCAAGGCTCCGCAATGCGCTCTAAAGCGGCTAAATAACACTCCTCAGCCTCATCTAAGCGGGACTGTTTTTTTAAAGCTTTGGCTAAGCCAATTAAATCCAAGGGCTTATTTCTTCTTTCTAAAAGAGAGGAAAAAACATTCTCCGCTATCACCCATTGTTTATTTTCTAAAGCCACAAAGCCGGCCCACTCTAAAATTCTGACATTCGCATGGGAGTCGCTTATCAAACTGGATAAAAGACGCGCGGACTCAGAAAATTGAGATTCCAAAATAAGCTGTTGTTTATTACACTCTTGCCTCATGCCTTAAGTTTGCCGCAAATGCCATTCCGGACTGGATAAAAGCCGGGGATAAAAAGCCATAAAATCCTCAGCCAGAGCGCTTATTCTGACCTTGTTTAAGCGATAGTTTTTCTCATTTTAGCGGGAAAGTTTGAAATTTGAAAGCTCTCGCCTAGGGATGGCTCAAGCGGGATCTAAGGACAGGGATGTCCGCCTTTTAAAGCTCAGGCTTTTTCTCTGAAATGAAAATCGCCATCGCTTAACAGAGGCCGCTTTTTTTCCTCACTACAATCCGCTTAAAAAAATAAGCTTTTTTAAGAGTTTTTAAATGCAATCAGTATAAAAAAGAGCAAAAGCTGTGTCAAAAAAATGACAAAACTGTCAAAATTTTAGCTATTTAATCTTCCCGCTTTTCCTCAGGCTCTTCTGGCTTTGGGGCCGGATCAGGGGCGGTTATTTGATCGCTTTTTTTGGCAATTTTCCCTTTGATGCTCAAAGTAATGTTGGTTTTGCTCTGTGAATCCAGCTCAATGGCTATGGTGTGATCTCCTGTGGTTTTTAATGGATTAAATATAATGTCTCTTTTATCCACATGGATTTTGTGAAGCTTTTCCAAAGCTTGAGAAATCTCATAAGCTGTCACAGAGCCAAAAAGCTTTCCATTCTCAAGGCTTTCTTTCTCAAACTCCAGTTTTATGGAGGAGAGCTTTTTAATCAGATCCGCCCGCTCCGCCACAGCTTTTCTTTTTTTGGCCTCAATAATCGTTTGTTGATGCTTCCAAAGTTTTTGGCGGGCTTTATTTAAGGGCAGGGCATATCCATTGGGGATCAGGAAGTTTCTCGCGTAACCGGTTTTAACCACAATCTGATCTCCTGTTTTGCCCAAATTTTTTATATCTTTTTGTAAAATCAGCTTCATGGCTTCCTCTTGCTCCCCTTTTATATATTATGCCCTCGCATCCCGCAGTTATACAATCAGCCGGGGTGTATGGTTTTCATGAGCCAATTTTTTCGCTATGGCTTTTGTGAAAGGGCGTTTTGCCAGAGCTAAATCTTGGCCTTTTTTGATTTCTGGCTATTCTCTCTTTTTCTCTCTGAGCTGTTTGCTCTAAGTTTTGCAAAAATTTTTGAATATGATCTTTTGGAGTTGTCTTTTTGGGCAGTTTTTCCTGATGAAAATATAAAACATGGCTGTTGATGGACAACTGCCTTCTAATTTCCGCAATCACTCCCCCAGGGGCTGAAAACAGCGTATAAAAATATAAGCCTCGGGACGCTTTTTTAGCTTTGGGATTGGCGATGGGGCGGGATCCCCAAGTGTCCATTCTAAAAATTTCCCCCTTTTGTTTTTCCACAAGGCTTGATGTGAGCTGGCAAATCTCTTTTTGCCGGCTCTCAGAGCTATCCGGGCGCAAGACTAAAACTTGCTCATAAAATCTCAATTCATCCTCTTGACTCATAGAGGGCTTGAATAACACAGGATTTGGCTGAAAAACAAGAAAAAAATTAAAAGGAGGCTCTTTCCGGCGGACCCGCAAGGACAGGAATGTCCGCCCTGCAAGAAAGCGGGCTTTCTCCCGAAAAAAGAGCGCTTCCAGCTCAGAATAATACGCCAGCTTGTAATTTTTTGGGTTATTATTTGTGGCCTGAAGACAGCCATCGCTTATGAAGAGCCTGCGAATCAGCGCTCAGCTTTTAATTTTCAGGCATAAATCTCGCTAAGAAGAGGCCGCTAAATCAGCGCTCGCAGTTTTTCATTTTTACTTGAGTTCACCCCTGGGCTAATATAACGAGTTAAAAGCTTTGATTTTATTAGTTTTTTTGACAAACCTAGTCCTGACTTCCGCATTTTGGTTTGAAAAGTCCAATGAATACAGGGGTTCCAGGGATCGTGGGGTCACTACATACCTCTCTGAAAGTCCTGTTTAGCTGTCTATAAAAATTGAGTTGTTTGTTGGAGTTTCTTGTTGAGCGCCTCGTAGATAGCTCTCTGTGTGTTTATGGCTTTTGAGGGAAGAAGAAACCTCCGCCCAGTCCTTTCATCCCAGACACGGCTGAACTGAACTGCGCTTAACTCTTCCCGTATTCTCTCAAAGCTTAAAGGCCGCCCTGAGCTTTTCAGCTTGTAATTTTGAAACATTCATCCCGTTGAATTATTGAGGAGGCCGCAAATCAGCGCGCCCAGGCTTGGTTTTTTCAGGTTGTTTAAATCTCAGCCGGCTGTTGTGTTTTTAAGCTCTAAAAGGGATTCTTTTAAGATAGCTGTCGCCTGATCTAAATGAGCCTCTTCTGTGACAGCCGGCAATAAGAATCTCAACCGCTTGACTTCTCCATGTCCGCAGGAAAAACAAATCAATCCTTTTTGAAACAGCAGCTGCAAAAGGCGGGACACCAGCTCCGGCCGGCCGTCCAAAGGCGTGGCTCCCCACATTAGCCCCCAGCCTTCTATTTGTGAAAGCAGGCTTTCCTTTTCCAGACTTTTCAATCGGGAAAGCCAAGCCTCCTCTATTTTTTGAATGCGCCCGCCTTTTCCCATATAAGGCTCAAGAGCGCTTAATACAGCCAAAGCGGAATGATAACTGGCGGAGCTGGAGGAAAAAGTCCCTGAAACCAGTCCGGGGCGGGGAGTGTATTCCTTTGTCCATAGAGCGGCCGACAGCTGCAGAGCCTTTCCCGCCGTGCAAACATCAACATATTCTCCCAAGTTGAGCTTTTCAAAAGCAAAAAACTCCCCGCTCCGGCCAAAAGTTTGAATCTCATCAAACCAAACAGTGATTTCTTGATTTTTGCAAAAATCCAACAAAGGGATAAAAAACTCGGCCTCCGCCCGAAAACAACCGCCGTCCCCCTGCATCAGCTCCAGCATAAAAAGGGCAATGTCGCCTTTTTCCTTATCCCAATGCTTTTTTAGCGCCCGCAAAGCCAAATCCGGCTGGCCAGGGCAAAAAGGAATCCTCAAAACCTCGTTATAGGAGGGCAGTCCCTCTTTAGCTGCAGGGCTGGCTGTGATTTCGCACATCAGGCTTGTTCTGCCGGCAAAAGCTCTTTCAAATGCGAGGATTTTTCGGGCTCCTTGTTTTTTTTGGCGAATGATTTTTAAAGCGTTCTCATTAGCCATAGAGCCGGAAGGGCAAATCCAGCCATGAGCTAAGCGGGATTTCCTTCCGGCAATTTTAATCAATTTTTCCAGCGTCTCTTTATAAATTAAGCCCATCAGCAAATTGCCCTGCATAACTGTATCCTCTAAAGCCCCTCTGACAGACGCTTTAAGCAGCTCCGGGTGGGAATGGCCTAAAATGTGAGGCCCCACTCCACAGATAAAATCCAATTTGACACTTCCATCCGCCAGCTGGACTAAAGGCCCATGGCCTAAACCGGAGCTTAAATAGGGGTAAAATAAAGATCGCCCCCGAAAACCGGCAATAGACTTTAAAAGGCTGTCAAAGCGCTCTTTTTTTTGAGGATCGGGGGGAAGCGGCTGGGTTAAGGCTAAAGACCGCTCTTTGATTTGATCGGTTAAATGGCTTATGGCTGTCTCAAAAGAGGAAAAATTTAACATAACCGGCAGTTTATATTAAGCTCACGGAAATGTCCAAAAATTCATTGCCTTAGCGCAGGCGCTTTTTCAGGAAAACTTAACGCTCAGCCATATAGGCCTGACGCCTATTTTAAAGGCTCAAAATTTGGCAAAGACAGGTGAATTTTTAGATTTTCTTTTTTGCAGGTCCAGTCCGGGATCAGGCTTTTAAGAGCTTTTCCGCCCTCCCCGGTGATTTTAAGGGACAAAGCAAATTCGTCCGGAAAATTTTTTTCTCTGACTTTTCCGGATCCTGGCCCCATCATTAAAAAAGTCTTCTTATTTTTTTGGGAAGGCACAAAAACCAAAACGCTTTTTCTTTTTTTCCTCCTGAGGCGCAGATGTCCAATTTCATGATTTCCCACAAGCAGTCTGGCTTCCGCTAAATCATCTTGTGAAACAGGTTTTTTTGATAGAGCTTTTATTTCTCTCAATAAAGGGTAGAGGTTAAATGTGATTCTCCACGAATCTTTGTCTCCTTTCACCTTATGGAGCCAGTATCTTAAAGACTTTGTGTAAAAGCCAAAAACTTTCCGCGCGGATGTGAGAGGCCTTATCGCGCCCCATTTTATACTTTCCCCATTCTTTAGCTTAATGCCCAAAGGCATTCCCTCCCTTAGCGGAATGGGCAAAGAGAAGTAAACAGTTTTTATAAGATCTTCTTTATTGGAAAAAAAGAGCAGGCTTTTTGTCTCTTTGAGTGTTGCTCCTGAATAAGAGCGATAGTAATTTGTATTGCGGTTTAGGCTGGCCAGAGCGGTTGATCCTCCCATAATTTGTATAGATGAAATGGCGTCAAAAGCTGGGCCGTGCGGCTTTTCCAAGCGGGAAAGGGGTTTTTTAAAAAAAGAGCAGCCGATAATTTTAACAGAGAGCCGCTCATGGCCTAAAAGGGCGTTAAAGTAAATATTGGCCAGCAGCTCATTGTTTAGAGAGCTTCCATGGCTGAATCGCTTATAGGCGCCTGTCTCACGGCCTTCTAAAATTAAATTTATATTATATAACCGCGCGAGAGGCTGGTAGCGGCGGAATACTCGCTCGTCTCTAGTGAAAAAAAGAATTTTTTTATGATGTCTCTCTTCTATCTTTTTTAAAAGGCGCTTATTGATTTGAAAAGCCTCCTCATCCATGGAAAGCGGGGTGTAATAAAAAGGGTTGGGGGTTTTTAATAGAGCAGGGTAAAGATATTGCCAAAAAGGGAAGATTTCCCTATTATAGCGAAAAACTGTGAATGAGGGGAAAAAGCTATAATAATTTTTGCGCCTCTCCTCGAGAGTTTCCCCTTTTATATGAGCCAAGCGCAAGCCATTATCTTGAGATAAAATAAATCGGCTTTTTGGATAGGATAAAAAGGGGAGCAGACGAGATCGCCGGAAGTTCAAATCTCTCCGGGGCCAGAAGCCTTTAGGCCCCAGGAGAATATAATCCAGCTCAAATTTTTTAGCGTATTCTTGATATAAAAAGAATTGCTCATGAAATCCGGCCCCGCTCACCCCAAAGTTAAGGACCTCTATATGTTTATTGGGGAATCGCTGGTTTAAAAGCTCTTGCAGTTGATAGGGATAGGCTTCAGTTTTATACACCTCTTTGCCATAAGTGTGCGAATCTCCAAAAGCCCCTATGCGAAGCGCCCCTTTTGGCTTGGCGGGGGGGAAATTCAAAAAATGCTGGAATCTCTTTTCTGGCGGATGTAATTTTGCCCCTGTTTTCAAAATTAAATCAGGGGGATAATGCTTGCTTAAATCCTTAAGCTTTTTGTTTAATGGATCAGGATATTTATAAATATAATACAGATAAAAGCCCAAGAGAAGGAAACAGAGAAAGAAGCAAATCAAAAGGAAAAGGCGCAGTCCAACAGCCCAAATCAACTGAAACATTTTATCTTTCATTATCTTGATAAATCCTTATCGCTTTTCTGTACACATATATACAAAGGCTCATGACAGCTTAAGCCTTGTTTGATAGAGGCTCAGCTGTTGGAATGACTGTAAAAAACAAGTATTTTCTCCGCTCAAGAATTTGGATCGTCTCTGAAGAATAGACAATTTGTTTGGCATAGCCTTTGGATCGCTCTCGAAAAATGGACAGTTCACTTAGAATAATCCTGTTCATAAATCAATAAGCTCTGATTGTCAAGGCTGGAGCGTCTCCGCCTTGTATTATAAGCTTTCAATAGAGTTAAAGCATTTTTTTTGATCTCTTCCAAAACAAGCGGCAGGCGAGGGCAATTAAACTTCCTATAGGTGAAGGCATGAAAAAATCTCGATATAAAACAAGAGGAGAGGCTGGCGCAATTAAATTTTAAAAAAAGCGCGTATTCCGGCTAATTTATCAAGAGCCTGCTGAGCTGAAGGGCCGACAGCGCTCAAGTGCCCCATCTTTCTGCCTTTCCGGCTCACGCTTTTTCCGTACCACCAAAGCTTTATGCTTTGGCTTATTTTTAAGGAGGGTTTGTTGAGGCTGTTTAAATACAAGGCTTTTTTTTGTTTGATGAGCTTTAAAGATGGATTTTGACAGCCCTCTCCTAATAGATTGAGCATGGCAAAGCCTTTTGCCAGAGCTTGCGGCTTTGCCAAAGGGCGATTGATTATCGCTTTCACCTGCGCTGTAAACTGATCTTCGCTCAAAGCGTCCAGGGAATAATGTCCAGTGTTGTGAACTCGGGGAGCCAGCTCATTGACCATCAAATCATCTCCCGTGTCAAAAAGCTCAAAGGCCATAACCCCCTGATAATTTAGCCCCTTTAGAAATGTTTTAATTTGCGTTTTCAGCGCGGGGAGCTTGATGTGCCGGGCTGGCCCCCTCACCCATAAGCACCGGAAATTTTTTTGAAAGCTCTCCGCTAAGGGGAAAAAAACAATTTGCCCCTTTTTATTGCGGGCCGAGAGAAGAGAAAGCTCTCTTTTAAAGGGGACAAGCCGCTCAGCAATAAAAGGAAGGGATGGCAGGCTTTTGGTTTTGATTTGAGCTTTTTTTTTGATCATAAAAGTTCCATAGCCGTCATAGCCTCCTGTCCGGCTTTTTAAAACAAAGGGCCCAAGCTTTTCCCACAGGCTGTAAAGCTGTCTTCGCCCGCCGGTTTTTAATGTGATTTTAAAGAAATCCGATGTGTTGATTTTATATTGGGATAAAAGCCTCTTTTGTGTCCAGCGGTCTTGAATAAGAGACAGAGCTTTTAAAGAGGGGGCTATATACGGCTTTTTGCCTCGGACAGCGCGCCAGGCTTTTTCGATATGTTTTGTGGAGAAAAACTCGCTTTCAAAAGTGACCGCGTCAGCCAGCGAAAAAAAAGCCTTAAGATCTTTGGCTTGGCGAGGATCTCCCTGAATCCAAAAAGGGTTGTTTTGGGCGGCCGGATCCCGGTCTGAGGCTGACAAAACAAAAGCCTTAAGCCCCAGCTCTGAGGCTTTCAGCGCTAAGAGTTTGGCTAATTGGCCTCCGCCTAAAATGCCAATGGATTTCAATGGCCTTCAGCTTGCAGGAGAGCGTCCAGCTTGTTGTTTTTGTCTAATTCCATCATGTCCGAACAGCCCCCGATCAAATGCCCATTAATAAAAATTTGAGGCACTGTTTTCATTTGTGTTTTTTCTATCAGGGCTTTCAGCTCTTCCGGTTTGTCGTCCATAACAAATTCTTGAAAAGCGGCCCCTTTTTGAGAGAGTATCTGTTTGGCCAAACTGCAGGCCGGACAGTGGGTTTTTGTGTAGATTTTGACAACAGCCATTTTGCGCTCCTCCTTCAAGCGGAAATATAACCCAAAGGCTGGAGCATTTCAAAGATTTTTTTTAAATTAGAGCATGTCGTCAATTATTATGCTGTGGCTTTGGCGTAAATTTTCCTAAAGCTGTTTTGCGCGCCAAGCCAGGCTCTCTGGCCCGTTTATTTTTGTAAAATTTTAGGCTGGCCGCCCCATACTTTTTTTGCGGATTTTCCCGCTGAAAAAGATGTTTCAAGGCTTTGATTAAGCGGGCTTTTTTCTTTGGCTTAAGGGGACAGTTTTCCCCAGACTCAAGAGGATTAAGCCTATAACAGCAGAGGCCAAAGAGGCTGTGATAATGCTAAGTTTGGCGTAAGAGTAAGGCTCGCTAAAAGGATTAAAGCACAAATTCATAATAAACAGGGACATGGTAAAGCCTATTCCCGCTAAAAAGCCAATGGCGATAATTTGCGGCCAGCTGGTGTTTTGGGGCTTTTCAGCCAGCTTAGCCTGGCAAGCCAGCCAAGAGAACGCGGCGATTCCAAAGGGCTTGCCCAGACAAAGCCCCAGCAAAACGCCATAAGACACAGGGCTTTGGATCCAGTTGGGAATATCAATGCCGCTCAAAGGAATGCCGGCGTTGGCAAAGGCGAAAAGAGGCATAACGATATAGCTCACAAAGGGATGATAAAAAGAGATCATTCTTTGCAGGACGGATTTAGTGTCATGCACCATGCCTTTTAAGCGATTAAGCTCCCCCAGGGAGGTCTCCTCTTTTTTGGAGAAAGTTTTTTTGAGGGCGTCCAAAGCCTGTTTTTTTGTCCAGCGGTTTTTGTGGGGGATTAAAAAGCCAAAAAGCGCTCCGCTTAGGCTGGCGTGAATGCCGCTATGAAGAGCGCACAGCCATAAAGACAGGGCTAAAGCTGTGAGAAGAAAGCTGTTGTTTAAGCTCAATTTGAAATAAAGGACAACGCTAAAAGATGTGATAAAGGTGAGGGCTAAAAAAGGCCCGGAAATGGATTGGCTGTAAAAAAGGGCAATCACTAAAACAGCGATAATATCGTCAATAATGGCCACAGAGAGCAAAAAGATTTTTAAGGAAAAGGGGGCCTTGTGAGACAGCAGGCTCATCACTCCCACAGCAAAGGCTATATCTGTGGCCATAGGGATTCCCCAGCCTCTTTCTGTGTTCAGCCCCTGATTAAAAGCAAAAAAGATTAAAGCGGGGACTAGGCTTCCGCCAATGGCGGCTATAAGGGGAAGGCTGGCTTTTTTTGCGGAGGAAAGCTCCCCCTCCATAAATTCCCTTTTGATTTCCATGCCCACAACAAAAAAGAACAGGGCCATCAGGCCCTCGTTGATGATATGATGAGTGTTGGACTGTATAGTGTAATTTCCTAAGCTGAAAGAGACAGGATAATGGATAATGGCCTCATAGAGGGCATGCCATTTGGAATTGGCTAAAAACAAAGCCAGACCGGCAAAAAACAGGAGGAATAAACTGCTGACAGCCTCTGTAGTGAGAAAAGAGCTGAAAATGCTTCTAAAAATGCCGAAAAAGCCTTGGGATTTTTGCATAATTTCCTTAGAAGATTACTTGAAGCGCTCCCGCTGTTCAATAGATTTTTATCTGTTCCGGCTGTTTTTAGGCCCGCCGGATTTTAATCAGAGGCAGGAGCGCAGCGGGCGTAATCTTTTAAAATATCCCGCAAATCTTCAGGCCCAGGCCGTATTTCCCTCTCTTTCAGATCAGCCAGGGGCAATAGGCTCAACTCTATTTTGTCCAAAAGATTTTCCCGCTGGTTATAATAGATAAGCCCTGTCGCTGTCTCTTGGCCTTGAGAGGAGGCCTCCAAAACACGCCCCGCCGCCTCTTTTTGTGTCGGATCATGATCTTTTATTTTTTTTAACAGCAGAACCCGGCCATCCGGCCAGGGAATGCTTTGTGTTTTCCCCTCCTCAAGCTCTCTGTCCGGCGCTGTCCGCTCCTCAATAATATCCAAATTGTGAAGAGGGGACTGCCCCTCTTTCATGGCGGAAAAGCTGTGAGGGAAATCTCTCTCATTTCCATAGGCGACACAAGGGGATATGACATCAATCAAAGCAAAGCCATCATAGGCTAAAGCCAGCTTAAGCAGTTGGCTGAGCTGCTTTGTGTCTCCGCTAAAGGAGCGGGCGATAAAGCCACAGCCCGCGTCCAAAGCCAAGCGGCACAAATCCATTGTGTAAAAAGGATTTGTGTCTCTATGCTTTAAAAAACTGCCTTTTTCCGCTGTGGCGGAAAACTGCCCCTTGGTTAAGCCATAAACTCCATTATTTTCCACAATATAAATCAGGGGAATGTTTTTTCTCACGGTGTGCAAAAAAGAGCCTAACCCAATGCTTCCCGTATCGCCATCTCCTGAGATGCCCACTGTTTTAAGGGATCGGTTGGCGATTTTTACTCCTGTGGCGACAGAGGCCATTCGCCCGTGAATGGTGTTAAATCCGCGCGCCCCCTTTAAAAAATAATTGGGCGTCTTAGAGGAACAGCCAATCCCTGAAATTTTGGCGATCTGAAAAGGATCAGCCTGAGCCTCATAAAAAGCCTGAACAATATTTTTGCTGATTTGATCATGGCCACAGCCCCGGCACAAAGTGGAGGGGGCGGCGCCCTCATAATCGCTTTTATCAAATTTTGCCTTATTTTGCCCCACTGCGCCTCGCCCCATTTGTTTTTGAATACAGCTTATAAAAACGCTCTCTGATATAATCAACAGCCAAAGGGCGGCCATCATACTGCAAAAGGGATTTCATTTTATGGCTTTGCTCAGGGAATTCCCCGCTCAGCACCTGCCTGAGCTGGCCGTCTCTATTTAACTCCACAACAAAAATGGCTGTTTGCTCTTTTAAAAAAGACTCCACAGACTGGGGGAAGGGAAAAGACCGGATGCGCATAAAATTTGTCAAAATGCCTTTTAGCTCCAAACTGTCCCTCAGCTCTTTTAGGCTCTGCTCATTAGGGCCAAAAGTGACAAAGCCGGCTGTCCGATCCGGAAAAGACTCCACAACCGGCTCCGGCAGCATCTTTTTAGCTGTTTCCCATTTTTTTTTCAGCTTGTCCAGCTTCCAAGCGTAATCCTGAGGCCTTTCGGAATATTCCGCTTTTTCATTATGACCGGAGCCTCTGGTGAGATAGGCTCCCCCGCTATGGCGAACGCCCGGCAATGTCCGGCAAGAGACGCCGTCCCCCTCCAGATCTTTATAAGGCAAAAAATTCCCCTTCCGCAAATCTTTTTCCCTTAAAACTTTTCCCCTTTTAAGAGGAGCGCTGTCCATTGTGAATGTCTCACACATTTTCAAATTCATTCCTAAATCCAAATCGCTTAACACAATAACTAAAGTTTGCAGCTCCTCCGCTAAATCAAAAGCCCGCGCGGTTAGCTCAAAAGCCTCTTTAGCCGTCCCCGGCATCAGCACAATGTGTTTGCTGTCCCCATGGGACAAAAAACAGGCGGACAAAAGATCGCTCTGTTGAGTTCTTGTGGGCAAGCCAGTGGAGGGGCCAGCCCTTTGAATATTGCACAAGACCACCGGGACTTCCGCAAAATAAGAAAGCCCGGCCCCCTCGCTCATCAAAGAAAGTCCGGGGCCGGAGGTGACTGTCATGGCCCGAAGGCCGGCCCAGCCCGCGCCAATAGCTTGAGCCGCGGCGGCCAGCTCATCTTCCGCCTGCAAAACCGCAAATTTTCTTTTTCCCTCTTTATCCTTTTGATAGCGCTGGGCAAAAGCTGAAAAGCTCTCCGCCAGAGATGTGGCCGGCGTGATAGGATACCAAGACACAAATTGACAGCCGGAAAACAAAGCCCCTAAAGCCATGCTTGTATTGCCGTCTATTAAAATCTGCGGTTTTGATTCCAGGGGCGGTGAGGGGGCTTTATTTTTTTTATGGGCGGGCGCCGGAGAGTTGGAGTTTGGGGCCAAAAATGTTTTTGCCGGAGGGGAAAAAGGGAAGGGGCGCTCCCCAGCCAAACTTCGCCCTATTTCAACAGCTTGTGAGTTTTGCCGGATAATCTCCTCGCTTTTAGCTTTTTGAAAAAACTCTTTTATGGAGCGCTGGACAGTTTCTTTTTCTATTTTCAGCCATTCACAAATAATCCCCGCGTAAATCATATTTTTAAGCCAGATCTTTTTTTTAAGGCTGAGATTTTCCATTTTTTTGAGCGCTTGGCTGATGGGCAAGGCCCAATGCAAACCCTGAAAAGGGCGCTGGGGCTGGGAGAAATTTTGGCTGGCGGGAGTTTCGCCGTTTAGCATTTGCTCCGTTTTATCTTTTTCATCAGAAACCAAAAGCCCTTGAGGCTTAAGGGAATTGAGATCATCAAACAGATTTTTTGGATTGAGGCTTATTAAAACATCAGCCATATCCGAAAAGCCGGTATATCCTTTGCTGTTTAGCCGCAGGCTGTATAAACAGGGCAGACCGGCAATATTGGATGGGAAAAAATTATAAGCGCCAACAGGCCAGCCGGCGCGAAAAAGCGTTTTGGTTAGCAGATGGTTGGCGGAGAGGCTTCCTGTGCCATTGGCTGTCGCGATATTGATGCTCAAATTTTCCATATAAAACTCACTTATAGCATAAAGCTTTAGAAAGTCGACTATATTTAGGCCGCGTAAAATAGGCTCAGCTTATGTTTTTTATAGCCCGTGTGGTTTGCGGCCTTATTTAAGCGCCGGCTCTCTTCATTTCAGTGGGAAAATGAAGGCTCCCGCGTCAACAGCGGCCGGCCAAAGGACAGGGCAGGTCAAGGCAAGGCAAGGCAAGTCAAGGCAAGACAGGTCAAGGCAAGGCAGGTCAAGGCAAGTCAAGTCAAGGCAAAAGGCAAGTCAAGGCAAGGTCAAGGCAAGGTCAAGGCAAGGCAGGTCAAGTCAAGTCAAGGCAAGGCAAGTCAAGTCAAGGCAAGGCAAGGCAAGGCAAGTCAAGTCAAGGCAAGGCAAGTCAAGTCAAGGCAAGGCAAGGCAAGTCAAGTCAAGGCAAGGCAAGTCAAGTCAAGGCAAGGCAAGGCAAGGCAAGGCAAGGCAAGGCAAGTCAAGTCAAGGCAAGGCAAGTCAAGTCAAGGCAAGGCAAGGCAAGGCAAGGCAAGACAGGTCAAGGCAAGGCAGGTCAAGGCAAGGCAAGTCAAGTCAAGGCAAGGCAAGGCAGGTCAAGTCAAGGCAAGTCAAGGCAAGTCAAGTCAAGTCAAGGCAAGGCAAGGCAAGGCAGGTCAAGTCAAGTCAAGGCAAGGCAAGGCAAGGCAAGGCAAGGCAAGTCAAGTCAAGGCAAGGCAAGTCAAGGCAAGGCAAGGCAAGGCAAGGCAAGGCAAGTCAAGTCAAGGCAAGGCAAGTCAAGTCAAGGCAAGGCAAGGCAAGGCAAGGCAAGACAGGTCAAGGCAAGGCAGGTCAAGGCAAGGCAAGGCAAGGCAAGGCAAGGCAGGTCAAGTCAAGGCAAGGCAAGGCAAGGCAAGGCAGGTCAAGTCAAGGCAAGTCAAGGCAAGTCAAGTCAAGTCAAGGCAAGGCAAGGCAAGGCAGGTCAAGTCAAGTCAAGGCAAGGCAAGGCAAGGCAAGGCAAAAGGCAAGTCAAGTCAAGGCAAGGCAAAAGGCAAGGAACAGGGCATTAGCGCCCTCGCTGGAAAAAGAATGTTTCAGGCCATGAATAATTACAATGGCCCTGCTTAGTTTTTTTAAGCCGTTTCAAATCTCAATGGCTTGAAATTCATTAAAGGGCCAGGCTTCGAAGCCTATTCACAGAGCTTATTAATTTTTTTTGAAAATACTCTAACTGCTCTTTTGTGGTCTCCAGGCCCAGGCTGACTCGAACCGAGCCTCTAGCCTCCTCTTCGGTCCAGCCCATAGCCATTAAAACAGAGCTGGGATCTGTTTTTCCGGAGCCGCAAGCTGACCCTACGCTGACTGAAATTCCCTCTAAATCTAAATTGATGAGCAAAGTCTCCCCCTCCACACCGGAAATCTGAAGGCAGGAAGTGTTATTTAGCCGCTGAACTGCAGATCCAATCACTTGAACACCGGAAAGAGAGGATAAAATCTCACTTTCCATATTATCCCGCAAAGCTTTTAATTTATGGCTGGCTTTTAAAATTTCATCTTTTTCCTCCGCCACAGCTCCAAAGCCTGCGATGCCGGGCAGGTTTTCTGTTCCCGCCCGCCTTTGCCTTTCTTGAGGGCCTCCGTGGATCAAATTTTCCAAATGGCCCCCTTTCCTGCAATACAGTATTCCACACCCCTTCAGGCTGTAGCATTTGTGGGCGGAAAAGCTGGCTAGATCGGCCTCTAAATCCTTTAAATCCACCGGCAGTTTGCCCAGCCTCTGGGTCATATCACTGTGGAAAAAAGCTCCTTTTTCCCGCGCTTTTTTTGCGAGTTTTTTAATGGGAAAAAGAATCCCTGTCTCATTGTTCGCGGCCATAACAGAGACCAAAAGGGTTTTTTCACTCAAGCTTTTTTCAAAATATTCCATATCCAAAGCCCCTTGTCTGGACACAGGGATTTTATGAGTTTTTATCCCCTGGCGGGACAAAAAATCCGCCACAGACAAAATGCTGGGGTGCTCTGCCGCGGAGATGATAAGCTCATTTCTTTGGCCATTAATTTGCGCAAAAAGCCCTTTTAGCGCATGATTATTGGATTCGCTGGCTCCGCTTGTAAATATAATTTCCAAAGGATGGCAATTTAAAAATTTGCCAAGATTTTGACGGGCGGACCACAGCAAAGCTTTGGCTGGGGCGGCGCTTTGATGGATAGAGCTGGGATTGCCCCAGCATTCCATAGCTTTTTTTGCCCCTTTTAGGGCGGAAGGCCGAGGGGGGGTTGTGGCGTTGTAATCCAGATAAACGCGAATATTTGGCGAGGGGAGCATATAATTTAAGTTTTTAAACCAAAATTCCGAAAAAATAAATATGGATTTAGGCGAAAAATATCCTTGGATGAAAAATTTAAAAGCCCCTGAAGAGAGCTTTCAAAAATGGAAATCCAGCTCCACAGGCGAAAGCTTTGTGTTTTGGTCTTTAAACAATAAAATTATCAGCCAAAAGCCTTATTTTGATTGGGCCATGGAGCATTATCAAATCCCTTTTCTGGAAAATATGTATTTTGAGAAGCGCCTTATGACAAAAAAGCAATGGGAGCAAATCAGAGGTTTGTCAGGGTGGACGATGGAAGCTCAGCCTGTAGCTGTATGGGAGGACATGGTTTTTATTGGCTGTGTTCAGCCGCCTCCCTCCGGCGAGCCGAAATTTGATTCTAACCTGCAAAGCCGTTTTGTTTTAACAAGCAGTCTGGCCCTGCAAACTCATTGGAAATTCATAAATAAATTACTGCCCCAGGCTCCAGAGAGTGAAAACAGCGCCCAGACAAGCTCAAATTTTAAAAAAGACAAAACGGCCTTGCTTTCTCTGGAGAAAGGCTCAGTTCTGCCCCTGCCTCCAGAGAGTGAAAACAGCGCCCAGACAAGCTCAAATTTTAAAAAAGACAAAACGGCTTTGCTTTCTCTGGAGAAAGGCTCAGTTCTGCCCCTGCCTCCAGCTGGCGCAAACAGCGCTCAGACAAGCTCAAATTTTAAAAAAGACAAAACGGCCTTGCTTTCTCTGGAGAAAGGCTCAACTCCGCCCCCGTCTGGCTCTTTGCCTAAAACAAAAGGCGGGACAGAGGAATCCCCTCAAAAGCCCGCTCTTTTTTCAGTCTCTTCCGCGGAGGCTAAACCTTCTTTAGATGGCCGGCCCGCCGATACAGCTGTCCCTCAAGAGGAGATTTTGTCCGCTTTAAATTTGGAGGATGGCCCAGCGCCAATCCGCCCTGGAAATCTCAAACTGTCCCTTCCGGAGCCTGAGGAGGAGAGGATCGTTGAGTCAGAAAATGAGACATTCCCCGGCCGCGCGCCCCAAGAGGAGAGCAATATTTTAGTTATGGAAGATTTTAAGCCCAAAGCCTCCGCCCTGGAGAATCTCTCCTCTGTCACACAGACTCCTGTCTCCTCCAAACAGACGGAGGCTTCTCTCTCAACGGAAGATAAGGATTTTTCGCAAACAGATGTGACCCGATTCACATTTAATAATAAAGAGAAGTGTTATGAGGAATTGTGGAAAAAAATTCAGCCCGTCTTTTGCGCCTTCATGCTGTTAAAAGTCCAGGGAGACAAAATTTTCCATCAGGCTTGGTTTGGCCGTGTTAAAGTGGAGACAAAAGATAAAGAGCTTGCGGATATGAAAGATCACTCTCTATTTAAGATTGTGCAAAAAGGCCATCCTTATCACGGCTTTATTGTGGATGTTCCGGCTAATAAAAAGTTTTTCTCCAACATTGGCTGGGACAGCTATCCCAAGCATATTACAGCTATCCCCATAAAGAGCGAAAAACAGGAGTTAAAACAGATTTTTGCCGGTCTCAGCGTCACACCTTTAAACAGAGAGAAAATTAAAAGCATAGAAAGAGCTGTCTCCAGCTTTTTTCAATCCCATCGCAAAAAAATATCTTCAGCCGCCTAAATTGCTTTTTAGGCAAAATGCGCCCGCTTTTTTCGCCCTCGGAGTTTGTTGGCCGGAGCTTTCCCAGCCTCGGCGGAGCGTTGCATTGGAGGGGGAGCAATGTTTCTAAATGCCCGCTGTCCTTCCGCCGTCTGAGCGCTGATGCATTGGAGAGGGAGTAATGTTCCTAAATGCCCGCTTTTTCTGGCTGAGCCAAAGGCTTATACTTACAGCCACAAGCCCGGAGTTTGTTGGCCGGAGCTTTCCCAGCCTCGGCGGAGCGCTGAGGGATTTTCCTCTGGATCAAAAGCTTCTGAAATAGCAATATGAATGCCGGAAGAGTTATTTGCGGGGGATTATATATTCTCTCACTCCGGAAAAGCCCCTTCTATGAATAGGGCAAGGGCCATACTTTATTATCGCCGCTTTGTGGCTTTTTGTGGCATAGCCTTTATGCTTTTCAAAGCCATACAGGGGATAGAGCTTTCCATATTTTAACATCAGCTTGTCTCTTTCAGTCTTGGCCAAAATGCCCGCGGCTGAAATAGGACTCGCCCTCCTATCCCCTTGAACAATAGCTGTTTGAGAGAAATGAGAGAGCTGTTTAATGGAGGCTTTTCCGTCAATTAAGAGATGCCCGCCGGAGAGGCCAAGCTTATCCACCGCTCTTTTCATGGCTAAAAGGCTGGCCCAATGGATATTCAGCTTTTCAATTTCCTCTAAACTGGCTGTCCCTATGGCAAACAAATGATTTTTCTTAATTGTTTGAGCGAGTCTTTGTCTTTTTTTGGGGCTGAGCAGTTTAGAATCTTTAAATTTTTGAGGAAATTTTAAAATCACCGCTCCGGCAAAAACAGGCCCGGCCAAACAGCCCCGTCCCGCCTCATCCACGCCAACAACAGGCTGGGGGGAAAAAGACAGATAATCCACTGGCTGATAGCTCATTGTGAATGATTATAAAAAAATTTTGGCTTAAAATGGCCTAATAATTTTTTTTATTTATAAATTATGTTATAAATTTATTTAATGTATTTTAGCGGGAAAATCACCAATTCTTTTTTTGCTTTTTTAACCCGATACCAGCTGGACACCAGCCGGTTTTTTGAAATGACTCCTCTGGAGATTGATTTTATTCGAGATCCTTACTCTTGGATGGACGCGGAGCAAGTGGAATTGCTGTTGAGAAATATTCAAAGGGCCTACCAACAGAGATTTATAGATAAAGATCTGGTGACCACTGTGGGGCACAATGCCCCGCATTTAAAATCTTGGGGAGGGTTGGAAAGCTCTCTTTGTTTTTTTGACAGCCCTCAAGCCATTTATGAAAAATTGGATAAGTTTTTAAATTTTTTTATATCTCCCTCCATTTCTATTTACAGCAAAGAGAGCCATAAAAAATTTTTTTCCTTTCAGACAGATTTTAATAAAAATAAATATCCCATAGTAAAAGATTATCTTCAATCCATATTGGAGACTCTGCCTGTTTTTTTAGGGGGAGAGCAAACGGAGGCGCATTGGGGGGATTCAGCGGTTAAAATTTATTACATAGAGGAGCAGACTCTTGCCCTCCCTTTAAAAGATCCGCAAAAAGGATCCCTTTTAAAGCGCTCTCTCCCGCCCGCTGTGATAGCGGATGTAAAAGCCAGAGAGATTATCGACAGCCGCGGCCATCCCGCATTGGAGGCGGATATCATTTGCGAAAATGGCCTGGTGGCTCGTGGGACAGTCCCCAGCGGAGCGTCCACCGGCCGTTTTGAGGCCAAAGAGCTGAGGGATGGAGATAAGAGTTATTTTTTTGCCAAGGGCTTAAAAAAAGCCTGTCAAAATGTTCGCGCGCTCTCTCCCGCTTTAAAGGGATTGAATATTCAAGATCAATCCGCCATTGATAAAATTCTTTTAGACAAAGACTCCAGCCCCTTTAAAGAGAATTTAGGGGCCAACACTTTGCTCAGCGTCTCTTTAGCCTGCTTAAGGGGCGCGGCTTTGGCTGAAAAACAGCCTCTTTATAAATATGCCGCTTGGGACAAGCAGGCTTTGCTTCTGCCTGTTCCCTTGATGAATATTATCAATGGCGGGCTTCATGGGAGCAACAGCCTGGATATTCAGGAGTTTATGATCGCCCCTTTGGATTTTGAATCTTTTAAAGAGGCTTTGAGGGCCGGTTGTGAGGTTTTTTATCATTTAAGGCAAGAGCTGAAAGCCAAAGGCTTTTCCATTGCTGTAGGGGATGAGGGGGGATTTTCTCCGGCTTTCTCCTCCGCGGATCAGGCTTTTGACTTTATTTTATCCGCTATAGAAAAATGCTCTTACACAGGGAGGATAGCTTTGGCTTTAGACTGCGCCTCTTCAGAATTTTACAAAGATGAGCGCTACTGTTTTGAGGGGAAAAAAAGAGACTGCGAGCAGATGATTTCTCTTTATGAAAAGTGGTCCCGGCAGTATCCCCTGATCAGCATAGAGGATGGATTGGCTGAAGAGGATTGGGAAGGCTGGGCGCTCTTGACCAAGCGCTTGGGGAAAAATCTCCAGCTTGTGGGGGATGATTTGTTTGTGACTCAAAAGGAGCGCCTGGCTGAGGGAATCCGGCGGGGAGCGGGCAACGCCCTGCTGGTCAAATACAATCAGGCGGGGACAATCACAGAAACCAAAGAGGCTATTTTAAAAGCCAAGTCCGCCGGACTCTCCTGCATCCTGTCCCATAGAAGCGGAGACACGGAGGACACAAGCATTGCCGATTTATCCATAGCCTGGGGAGCGGAGCAAATTAAAACAGGCAGTGTTTCCCGCGGAGAGAGGACAGCTAAATACAACCGTTTGATTCGCATAGAGGAGGAGCTGAAAGGGCAAACCTCTTTTAGGGGGAAAAAAGCTTTTAAAAACAAACTTCCGCTCTAGCGCCGCCGGCGAGATTTGAATCTTCTGAGAAAATAAAGCATGCTCAAAATAAAGCTCCTTATTGTTAAAGCTCTTTACAGGCCCTATTTTGCCGGTCTGCTGTGTCTCCTGTTTCTGCTTGTCAATTTGATTTTTGACGGGACTTTGTTTCGAGTGTTTCGCTTAAACCGGGATTTAAGGCTTATCCGCTATCGCATTGAATATATGGCGGGAAAAAATCTGGATCTGAAAAACAAAATTAAAAGGGCCTCTGATCCTGATTTTGTGGAAAAAGAGGCGAGACAGCGGCTGGATTACGCTAATGAGGGGGATTTAATTTTTATTTTTCCTGAAAATATTTAAAATTGAAATGGCGCAAAACCGTTATTTACAGTCTGACTCATTTTTGTTTAGCGGGCTGACAGGCGCTTTTGCCTTTGGGGGCAGACTTCAAACAATGCCCTTTCGCAAAATGGCTTGGCGCTTTTACAGTCCCCGCGCTCTTGTCTTTGGGGCAGGCTGTAAACAATCCTCCTTTTACCGCCAGGGCCAGCCCGCGCCCTTGCCTTTGGAGGCAGGTTTGAGCCTTCCGCCGGCGCCCGTGTTTGCCCCCGCCCGCTGAAATGAGGATCGGCTCCCGATTTTAAAAGATTAGAAGCAAGCGATCAGTTTTTGAGCGCTTAGCCGGAAAATTTTGCAAAAAAGCTCCAAATTTTAGATTAAAACTGGATTTTTTTCCAGTTTTTTGTTAATAAAAGGGAGCGTTGTTTCCGATTGAGACAGTTAGAGCGAAACAAAGTTTTGTCCATAACCGGCAAATTTAATTTAACAAAAGGGTTGTAAATATGAGATTTCAAACAGCTTGGCTGGGGCTTATTATTTTATTTGCGGGGATTCCCCTCTCCGCGCAGGCTTATCCTTGGATGTTTTTCAGAGAGGCTGAGAGGCCTGGCTTTGTGGAGTTGGATACCCATGTCTCTCACTTTAAAGGCGGCCAGATCACCGCGCTGTCCGGCATCAAGCTGAATGTCCAGATCCCCACCATTAATATCAATTTAGGATATAACTACTCTTTTTTGGAGGAAAGGCATTATTTCCGGATGAGTGAGTTAGCTGTGATGTTTCCCTTTGTTTCCGAAGAGTGGGAAATGAGCTTGGGCTTTAAGGACATTCTTTGGAGCGAAGCCGACAGGTATTGGAATTATGGGCTGTGGCAGTCCCGCTATATGCTGGACGCCTTTCGCCCCGATCAAATGGGCCTGCCGGGGCTTTATTTGAGTTATGAGGGGGATATTTCCGCCTTGTTTTTGCTCTCTTATTTTTATCTGCCGGATATTATTGTGGCCCCTAAACTGCAAGGGAGGCAAATCACCTCAAAAAACCCTTTTTTTGTTACAGGCTTTAAAAATATTCAATGGAATATCGGCAAGCTGGAGCTGTTTCAGATCGAGCGCTTTTTTCATCCGGTTGCGGCTTTTCAAATCAAGCGCTTTATAGGGGATTCCAATATTTCTTTTGCTTACGCTTATAAGCCTGTCAATCAGCCTCAATATGCTTTTTTGGTTCAGGGAATTGACTTGTCCAGCGAAAAAAAGGGACTATTGAAGGTCAATGATTTTCAGTATTTTATCCTGTCTCATCACCTAGCCAATTTTGAGGGAGAGATAGCTTTGGCTGAGCACGCGTCCTTATTTGCCAGCTTGTTTTATGAAAGCCCGGAGAAAAAGAGCTATGGAAAAGGCTGGCTGAGCGATGACTTTGAATCTCATTTGACATTTTCTCTTCTGGCTTATTTTCAGGAAAAGCTGACTGACGAGTCCGAAACCCTGTTTACTGTGGGCTACACTAAAACAATAAACAGCTCCTTAAATAAACGGGCCAGCAACACAGTGACAGATGATTTGGAGAGATTTTTTGGCCGGAGCTTTATATGGAAAGAGGCTTTAAGCGCCTCTATAGAGCATCAAAACACAAACTGGCTGAAGAAAGTTTTATTTCGTTTTCGCGCCAATTACGCTTTAGACAATGACTTTTATGGCTTAGCTTCAGAAAATTATTTTTATCTCACTTCCCGCCTTCGAATGTATTTGTCAGGAGATTTGATTTTTCGCCTGTCCGAAAGAGCTATTCCCAAAGGCGGCTCCGCCATTGAAAAATATAAGAATTTGTCTCGTGTTCTTTTAGGAGCGCAATATGTTTTTTAAAAAAGTTTTGTTTTTTGTTTGTTTCTGTCCTTTGGCCTCACAGGCCTTTAATTTTTCGGAATTTACCTGCTTTCAGGATATCAAGCGATATTACCCTTATTTGGCTGAGGGGAGCTTAGATCGGCAACAGCAAAAAAGATTTTTCCGCTGCCTTCATGATTCTTTAGAGCTTGTTGTGAGGCATGAGGTTTTCACTCACGATTCCAGCCGAGATTATTTCACGAAAGAGGAAATCTTCAGAATGTTCAATATGTATTTTGAATACCCGGAAAGCCTTGCCACGCGCTTGACTGCTCAAGTATTTGCCATAAAGAAAATTTTAATTGGCGGCTCAATGGATAAATTAAAGGATCAGGAGCTTCGCTCTCTCTATAACTTGATGTATGATTATCAGGATATTTATTTTCTCCTGCATAAGCGCCTGCCTGTCTTTAAAAAAGCTTTAGCCGGATCAGCCGGACTCTCTTCCGCGGAAAGATCACAGGCTTTAAGGCAAATCAGGAAAGCTTTTGAGATTTTAGGGAAAGCCTATAAGCGGGAAAATATTGTCTATGAGACCCATGATCTTTATAGGTATGGGGAATATCTGGAGAGGGCCGGACTGGTCCAAGAAAATGATCAGCCGGCTGTCCGAAAAAGCGCTTTATTTTTACATCACTTGCTGGAGGGGGCGCTGTTTCCCCAAAAAGCCATCAAACAAGAGGGCTGGAATGCCGCGCTTAGCTCTGTTTACGAGGCTGTTAATCTTTTTCTTTATTATAAAGCCTATCTTGTCAAAAACAAGCCGTTTATCCCCGGCGAGCGGACTTACAGAATTTTGAGGGCCGGGGAGATTTTGCTGTCCTCTTTGGGGAGCCATCGCCGCTCCGAGGGATTCCCCTTAAATAATTTGGATCAAATGTTATCTGTTATAGCCTCTTTTTTAGATGGGGCCGGGCCAGCTGAGGATCGCTCTTTTTTAAGCTTTCGCCACAGCCAGTCTATTCCCCTTTTGACTAGAGCGCTGAGCTGCTTTTCCCTGGATAAATCCTCTGAAAAAAACTGCAAAAGCAAATGGAGCTCCCGCGCCTCTGCTCCTGTTGTGGCCTTGCAGTTTGAGGATCGCCGGTTTGAGATTTTCTCTGATCGAATAACAGCCAGCCCTCCCTCCCGCTCATCGGCTTTTATCAAAAGGAGACAGCTGGAGTTTTTAAAGCGCTGGCTGGCGGATTATAGAAAAAGCGTTTGGGAGATTCACTCTGGAAACGCGCTGTCAGTCGCGAAGGCTCGTCAATTTAAGCATTGGCTCAGCCCTTTTTTCGGGTGGGACAAAAACCACAGAGTGGAGTTTGGCGCTTTTCACTCTTCAAAAAATTATGAAAAATTTTATCAATTATTGAGCTATCAGGCTTTTTTGCCTCTTTTGTTTTTTTCCTATTTGCCGGATGGATTTTTCTCTTCAGATCAAAAAGATTCTCCCTCCATTTCTTTTAAAACATGGAGAAGCATGATGCGGGAGATTTCTCCAGCGCTGGCTGTTCTTCAGGGAAAAGGAGGCTATGACCCCTCTTGGAGAGCGTCTTTGGATAATTTATTTTATTTTGCGGATTCATTTTTATACTCCTCCAACAGGGACGAGCGTTTGAGCGGGCGGGAGCTGATGGATTTGACAGTTCATATTTTGGAGGGGGTAAAAACTGTGAAATTAGCCCAAAACCGGCTGTCTCAGGATCGCTGTCTTCATTCCGCCTGCGCTGTGGAAAAGATATTTAAAGATCCGGAGATACTGGCAGCCTATCCCCGGTTTCAGCATTATCTTTTTCCCACTCAAATGGATAAATATTTGAGTCGGGCGGAAGCTGTTTTGGGCGGGCCGGAAAAGCCTCTTCAGCCTTTCAGCCTTTTGCCTTTGTTTGTGTTAATACAAGTTGCGGAGCTGAACTATGAGCTTATAGACAAAAATCACTCTTTTAATTTGGAGTCAGATGAGCTTTTGGCATTCGCCAAAAAATTTGAGGAGCAGCTAGCCTATCAGATACCTTATCTTTTTAGCGGGGAGCAGGCCCGATCTTTTTTAATGTATAGCTTTCAAACAGGCTCTGCGCCTTTTTTTAAAGGGGATATGCTCACTCCGCTAAAATTCTCCCAATGGCATTTAGATTCCAAAAGCCGCCGGCCATTTGTCATCTCCCCCAATAAATTTCATTTTCTTGTTTTTGATTTTTATGATATTTATCGAAGTTTTTAAACTGGAGCTTTTTTTATGTCCGCAAGAAATATTAGCTTGTTTGTTCTGTCTTTGTTTTATGTCTTTGGCTCTTCAGCCTCTCAGTTGGAGCTGGAATGGCAGCATTACACTTCTTCGCCCAGCTTAAAAACTCAACTGCGGGATTATGTTTTTGTGAGATGGGATCAACAAGCGGATTTTTTTTATGGGCCGCTTTACTTTGATTCGCAAATTCAAGCGGAGTATGCCTTGGATAGAAGCAAGTTTCGCTATTTTGACATTCCGGAGCTGTATATTTTTTATAAATATAATTTTAAACAGCCTGTTTACCGCATTGAATCCATTGAGCTGAATATGGGGCGAAAAATCAAATCTTGGAGTTTGGCTGATGAGTATTGGAATATGGGGCTGTGGAATTCCTTAAACCGCTGGAATCCCCTTCATCCGGCGGCCAGCGGGCTGACAGGCGCTTTTTTGACTCTTATATCCTCTCAGTGGTCTATTGATTTTTTTCTGGGAGCTTTGCATTTGCCTCATCAAGAGGCTCAATTTATTGAGGAAAATGGAGAGACTTACTCCCGCTCCCGCTGGTTTTACCCTTTGCCCAATCAAGTGGATCCTTTAAATATAGACATTCGCTATTTTTTGCGCTCTCCATCTGTTTTTGATATTTTATTTCAATCCAGTTATTTGCTGAGTTTAAAAACATGGTCTAAAGCTCCAGCAGCTTATTATTGGATGAAGTGGTCGGCGGCGGACAAGCCTGTCAATCATTTATTTTATGTTTTAAACACAGAGGGGCTTTTAAAGATAGGAGGGCAAAAGGGAGACAAGGGGGAAGCGCATCAATCTGTGGATTTTTTTCCGGTGAGGCAAAGGCTTTTATCTATGGAGTGGGGGCTGGATTATGGCCCGATGTCCACAGCCTTTACTTTGGAAAATATAAAAATGCGGGAAACGGACGCTCTCCCCGCGGGCTGGGGCTTTTTATATCACAGGGATGATTTGACTTACTTTTCCGCTTTGTTGAAATATAATTTGTCGCCCAACAGTTTTGCGCAGCTGGCATATATTCAATCCTGGTTTAAGCATTACAACATTAACGGCGTAAATACAAAAGCTAAAAAGCCTCCCTCCGTTTTATCCAGGTATAAAGCGCTAGAGGGCATTGGCTTGGACTGGCAGACGAAAATTTTATCCGCCCAAGGCTTGCCCAGAGTCTTCGCTTTAAATTACCGCTACTCTTTTTTAGGGCGGGGAGCCTGGCTTTTTGGAAAAGCCTCTTATTACCTCTCTCCAAAAATTTATGCGTCTGTCACCTGTGACATTTTAGGGGCAAAAGACAGCGCCAGCTATTTTTTTAACCGCTTTCGCCATAACGATTATTTTTCATGGAGGATGGCGTATGTTTTTTAAGAGGAGACACAGCCGTTTGTTTGCGGTTTGCGCTTTTTTTTTGCTGTCTCATTGCGGTTTGCGCCTAGGTGAGCCGGCCCCTAATATTCCCATATATAAAATGCCGGGCAGTTTTGGGCTGCTTTGCTCCCAGATGGATTATAAAAAGGGGTTTAGCTCTTACTTTGCGGAGGATAGGGATGGCCCGGCCCGCGGGCAAAACGTCGGACAGATCTTGCATTGCATGGCTGAGGAGATAGACAGGGCTAAAAATTTGATTGCTCATCCGTTTTTTGAAAAACAGGAGATGATCAATTTTTTAAACTTTTTAAACACAAGCATTATTAAAACCACAGACATACAGCCTGTCATAGGCCATATCACCCATCCGGATTATTTTGATGGCTATATTTCAATTAAAAACTCAATCGTTGATTTAATTGAGGGAAAGCCCGCCGGCTCTGTCCGCTTAGGCCAGGCTGTTTGTCAAAAGAAAGAGGTTCAGGATGTGGCTTTTTCCAAGCGGGATGCGGACGCTCTGATAAGCTTTTTAAGGAATTTATCTGATTTTTTTATTCAAGTTGAGCAAAAAGCGGACAGCGCGTTTGAGCGATTTTTCAAAAGCCGCGCCCAAGAGTTTTCCAAAGCTCATTTGCGGGAAGATGATGATTTTAAATATCAGTTTCTTTCCTTTTTATCTGATGATCTGGAAAAAGATTTTCCCTTTTATTCACGGTTTTTAAAAAGCGCCTTGATCGGAAAAAAGACGCTCAGCCCCCAATTAAAGGAGGAGAGCGCTCCGCCATCAGAGGAGAGAGCGGGCGTTCTCACTGCGGGGGATGGCAACAGCGCTTTCACTGCTGAAGAGGGGATCAGCGCTCTCACTGTGAGGGAGGGCAACAGCGCTTTCACTGCGGGAGAGGGGATCAGCGCTTTCATTGGCGGAGAGGGGATCAGCGCTCTCACTGGTAAAGAGGGGATCAGCGCTCTCACTGCGAAGGATGGCAACAGCGCTTTCACTGCGGGAGAGGGGATCAGCGCTCTCACTGGTAAAGAGGGGACAGTCATTCTCACTGCGGGAGAGGGGATTAGCGCTCTCACTGTGAGGGAGGGCAACAGCGCTTTCACTGGTGAAGAGGGGAGCAACGTTCTCACTGGTAAAGAGGGGACGGGCGCTCTCACTGCAAAAGAAGGGAGTAGCGTTTTCACTGCGGGAGAGGGGGCGAGCGCTCTCACTGCAAAAGAGGGGAGTAGCGTTTTCACTGCGGGAGAGGGGGCGAGCGCTCTCACTGCAAAAGAGAAACCGCCGGCTTGGTGGAAATTTTGGAGAAATAGCGATTCGCAAACAGAAGAGTTGGACAGCGCCTTCCAGCCTTTGTGGGATATGGCTCAACTGCCTTTGCCATCTTCAGAGCGTTTGACGGCTCAAAATATCAAATACATTATGCTGAATATTTATATAACCAACAGCTTGTTTGCTGTTTATGATATCAATCAGGACTCTGTATTAAACCCCGCGGAGCTAGAGCTTTTATCTTGTGTCCTCACTCCTTTGGTTTCTCCCCTTGTTTTGTCTCAATTAGATAAATTAAACGGCCTTCCTCAGCAAATAAAAAAGCTTATACAGGATTTTTATGATCCAAAAGCCATCACAAACTATATTATTAAATATCAGAAACTGCCTCCTCATTCCAGCAAAGATATTAAAGGAATGGCCTCATTTTTGCGTTATCGTATGTGGAGCGATCCGGACAGTTGGGAGGATTTATCCTATACAGATGCTTCCCGTCTTATTTCAGTTTTGATCCTTGAGGCGTATAAAAATTTCTATTGAAAAGCGTTAAAAAGCTCTCCAAGCTTTTTTAAAACTTTGAAGGTGGAGTTGATAAACCGGATCAACTCAAAAGGACTTGTTTTAGAAGACATTAAAAAGGAATGCTTTAACTATATTGAGGGCTTTTATAGGACAAGGCGGATTTACTACTCTAGCCTTGACAATCAGAGCTTATTGATTTATGAACAGGGTTATTCCAAGTGAACTGTCCATTTTTCGAGGACGATCCAGACAGAGATAGAGGGAAATACAGCGGCTGTCTTTCAGGCGATTGGGCTTAGGATACCTCCAAAATTACTGCAAATATCTTCTGAGGAGAAAAAACCGCATTAAAAACAGGTTTTTTTTAAAGTATTACACTACAATGTTGCCTGTTTTTTAGACAATATTTCCTGAACCCCTTGTCTTTATTGACTTTTAAATTTCCTCAAACACATTAAGTGTCAAAGTCGGGTTTAAGCGAGCTTTTAATGATAGGAAAAGCAGTCCTCCAGACTCCTTTTTTTATTATAAGCGCTGATGAGCGCGGATAAATGGCGGAAAGAAAAATTTGCGCTGGAAAGGTCCATGATTAAATCGAAATTCACATTCTTTGAGATGAAGATAAAAAGTTTTCTTGTCTATTCCCAGCAACTGAACTTTTTCGTTTAATATTTTGTAAGTTTATTGAAAAATTTTCCTAATAATAAAAAAAATTGCCATTTTTTAACATACAGCCTATAATTCCTATTTATTATGAAATCCGCAGTTATTTTTATTATTCTGTTTTGTTTTTTAAGTCTGCCGGCTGTCGCGGGAGCCGGGCTGTCCGGAAAGTTAGGGGAGATTTTGTCTTCTAAACTGCGTTTTCCTAATAAGGATAAATGCAAGACTGCTGTTCTCTCCACTTCAGCTGGCTCGCAGGCTCAAGGCCAGTCGCAGGGCCAGTCTAAAGCGGAGGCTCAAGGCCAGAGTTCAGGCAAGGGAAAAGCAATGGAGGCGCTGGAAAAGGCGCCAGGCGACAAAGGCCTGCAAAAACTAAACCAGCTGTCGCTCAAGCTATATTACTCTACATTCATTAGAGATGATATAGTTGCCGCGGCGGCTGAAATAGGCGGCGGCGATGAGCTGAAGATCCTTAAATTTATGGCGCGCCAGGACTGGATTATAAGAGAGATTGTGGCTGAAATGGCGGGCAAAATAGGCGGCGAAGGGGGGCTGGAAGTCTTAAATTATCTAATGGAAGTGGAGGCAAAAAATAATAAAAAAAGGTTCATCATATCCTATTATATAGCTTCCGCGGCGGCTGAAATAGGCGGTGAAGGGGGAGCGGAGATATTAAACCGGCTGGCGGGATATAAAGATGAATATGTCAGAGAGATTGTGGCTGGAATGGCGGGCAAAATAGACAGTAAAAATGGTCTGGAAATCTTAAACCGTCTGGCGCGGGATAAATCTGGTTATGTCAGAGAGGCTGTGGCTGAAACGGCGGGCAAAATAGGCGGCGAAGGGGGAGTGAAGCTATTAAACCGTCTGGCGCGGGATAAATCTGGTTATGTCAGAGAGGCTGTGGCTGAAACGGCGGGCAAAATAGACAGTAAAAATGGTCTGGAAATCTTAAACCGTCTGGTGCGGGATAAATCTGGTTATGTCAGAGAGGCTGTGGCTGAAACGGCGGGCAAAATAGGCGGTGAAGAGGGGGATGAAATCTTAAACCGAATAGATAAATTTAATAAATATAGATTCTGGATTCCATGGCGAATAGGGGCAAAATAAGCGTCAAAGCGCTAACGGCCCTGTCAATCCGAAGAATTTACTGTCAAGAAAAGTGAAGAGGCCTTAAGAGCCGTTTTTCAGCTTTTTTATGGCTTTTTCAGACAATGCAAGCTGTTTATTTTAACCATAGTTTTATTTAAACAGTTTGTCTTCCAATAATTTGCATTGAAGCTGTCTTTTTTTAGATGACATTTTTTTGAGATTCAAAATTTTCCATTGAACACTTGGAAGAGTTTTAGCTTGTTCAAACCCAAGAAGACTCCAATCAGGAACAAGTTTTTTAAATCCGATTAAAAAATGTTTTTCTTCAACTGTGAGAGTTTTTTTTATTGTGTTTATTAAAAGCTCTCTTGTGTTTTTTAGATCTTCAGGTGTTATTTTAGTATTCACCATTCCTTGAAACTCATACATTGTAGTCTCTGTAATATCTTTTAAATTTGGTCTAATAATTTCATGAATAGGACGAGGACTGGAAATTAGATAAACAAGAAATGCTTTTCTTACTTTGTCAGTCATTCCCTCTTTTTCAAGAAGGTATTTTATATCAAACAAATCTCTTGGATGTTGTCTGCTAAGGGCCGCAATTATTTTTCCTGCAAAAAGATCTGCAAAATTTAAACATTTAACCTCTGCTTTTTTGTGAAATGTATTCATAATGTTTTTAGACACAGATTTTATTTCAGGATTGAAAACTGAGCCTCTAAGAATAAAGCTTGGCTCCACTTTGATTTCTGCTAAATTATTTGTCACAAATAATCTAGCTTCATTTTGCGCCTCCAAAGGATGTGAGGGTTTGACCTTTAAGTTAAGCTTTTCCAAAGTCAATTTTATTTCTTTTAAAATTCCATGAATATTTTGAAAACTTGTTTTTCTTTCTTCTATTGGAAGATAACAAAGATCAATATCAACTGACAGTCTTGGTGTATCTCTGTAAAAAAAATTTATCGCTGTCCCTCCCTTTAAGGCCAAGCGGCTATCTTTCATCACAATAGGCAAAACATCAAGCAACAATTCAACTTGATGTATATAATTTTCTCTCATTTAGTTTTTCCTCTTGATAAAATTTATTTTTCAATTAAAATAATTATCATATATAGGCACGGTAATATTATAAGTTTTGTCCAGCCTCCCTTTTTGACATATCATTCTCTTTCCTTTCCCTAAATAAATTCGGCGAATATTTAAATGTTTTCTTATGGGCAACTCTAATCTATTAGTCATATAAAGAAAAACCCTTTTGACTTTTATTGAAGAGCAGTTTTCAAGAAGTTTTTGAACAAGTGTATCCCTTAACCCTAAAAGACCTTCAAAATATCTTTCCAATGTTTCAAATGAATCTTTTAAATTAAGATCATTTATCATTTCCATGATAGCCCGCTCTTTTGATGATAAGATAAAATGAAACTTTGACCTGCTGTATTTTATAAGGCCTAAATCAGAGGAAAATAGAGAGGATGTTTTAAAATGAAACTCCACTCCCCAGTTATTTCTTGTCAGCCATATAGGAGTTCTTGCTTTTTCCTTTTTAATTATATATAAAAGAGGCTTCTTTCCCATTTTTGCAAAATGTCCTGACCCCTGCAGATCAAGAGCTGTTTGTCCAGCAACATGGAGAGGGAATTGTAATTCTTTTTGAGCGGTAAATATACCAGCTTGCCAATTTAATTTGTCTTTTGCTTTTATATAAGCCCCTCCGCCGAGTTTTTTAATAAGTTTGTTTTTTAAACATTGCTGAATAGAGGGGTGACTAATGCCATGAGATTTAAACCAAAAATGTGTATGGACGGCTTCGTCTTTCCAATTAAGGAACAATAGGTCTTTTATAGACTTTTTCTTCATAGTTTTGTCCTCGTTTGGTTTAAAAATATCACAAAAATACAATAAATAATATAAAAAATGTAAAAAATATAAACTTTTTACCTGTAAAATATGGAAAAACGGTCAAAAATGACAGGATATTGCGGCTTTGAGGTTTTTTTGGAATTTTTTTGATTTTCTTAAAATATCGTATAATACTAAAAGCAACATCCCCCATAGTTTTCGAACGATGGGGCCCGAGGCGGTCTTAAAAAGACCGCTTTCGTCTTTTTTTGTGAGGTTTATTGTGCAGTCTATTCTTCAAAGATAGTTTGTAGGGGCAAAAAAGGCTTTTAAAAAATGGTGGAGGTGACGGGTTCCCAGGGTGATACAGATCAAATTTTCTAAAACAAATCAAGCGTCATTGGGGCTTATTTTTTCAGCTAAAAATTCAAAAGCTGTTTTAAGCTTGTCCCAATAATTCAAGTTTTTATCTTTATATATTTTTTTAATTTCTTTTAGTATTGGTTTGATTTTAAGCTTCTTCCACATTTGTTTTGCTTCTGCTTTAGATTTCTTGAAGATTTTTTTCAATTCTTCCTTGTTTGTATCTAATCTCTTTTTTGCCTCTTCCACACTTCCATCCCAGTTTTTTTGTTTCAGGATGTGGACATAAAAATCAAAAGCTTTTCCTATAGAATAAGTGAAACCGAAAACCAGAGGGATAGTCATAAAGCCGCCTAAAAAAGGAAGTCCTAGTTTGTATAATGCAATAATGCTATATTGAGCGGCTAGCCCTCCTAAAACAACCCATTTCACATCCTCCAGCAACTCTTTAAGTATGTCGCTGAATTTTTTGTGTTTCTGATTGGTTTTGTTTCTGATTTTTGAAATAAGACCAGCCATAATCAGCTGAATGGGAGTGAGTATAAAAATGTCAGCAAAAGGAAGAGGCTGAAAAGCAATAAGAGCGCAAAAGATGGAGCTATAGATAATCACTTGATGAGCTTTTTGATCATCAGATAACTTATTGTTATTTATTTTTTCAGCTATATAGCTCTTGATATTTGTTAAAAGTTTGTCTTTGTTTTTTAAATGATTTGTCATAAGCTCTTATTTCCGACCCCTAATTAAAGTGGACACCTAAGACCACCTTAAATCCGCCGGATAAGCTATGTCAAGCTCTGTTTTTTGGCTGATCTGTAAAAGGAAGGGAATAGATAAGATCCGCTCTTTTGGCCTCAAAAGAATCCTCTTTTTAGCGTTTCTTTTTCATCGGCATTTTGTGAGTTTATTGCACTTCGGATATGTTTTACGATTTCCATAACGACTTCGGGATATATAGGATTGGAGCTTAGTTGTTTTAAATAAGCGCTTCTGTATTTTTGTCTTCCCTTTGCTTTGTCAAAATGCTTTCTTATATTTTCAGGAATTCTTTTTGATTTTCTTAAAATCAAAACTGAATCAATGTCTGTGATAGAGGTGTCAGTTGGACGCATATCCAGCCATTCACAAACTAAAAAATATTTAGCTCCCAAAACCAATTTTTTTAAATCAGAGGCTGTAGCTAGAGCCTCTTGAAACATTGTTTTATCAAGGTTAGTTTTGCATTCAGCCGCAATAAAACTTAAATGTGTTTTAATTTCAAATGAATCAGAGTAATCCTTATTGTGCGAAGCTTTTAAAAATAGTTTCTTGGATATGGAAAAATCTTGATCCTTTTCTTTTACAGATAATCCTCCGCCAATATAGATTCCTGAAATATTTGATTTAAACTGCACATTAGACAAGGCTTTAGTTGGGCCCACAGCCAGTTGGTTTTTGCTAAAATTTACAATAATTGACGGATGAATTAATCGAGGCAAAAACTCCTCTATTACACTGCTGGCCAGTTTCATTTGGCCTTTTTGGCGATATAGAAAATCATTTTGTGAGTCGTAAATGAGATTGATGTCTATGTAATTTTTATATTTATTAAGATCTTGAACCAAGAGATATACTTTTTTGTCAGAAGAAATATTTTTAGCTTTATAAATTTTTTCAATTTTCATAATCCATTTTTTATATAATGCGCAGGCTTTTTGTAAGGGCTGTATTTCGGACTCAGGCAGTTTGTTGTTGTTGATGGCGGCCATCAGCTTATCTTGATAAGTATTTGGATATTTAATCATTATTTTATTTCCCTCTCCTCAGATTAATTAAAGGCTTTTTCTTGAGTTTTTTAGGCTCATATATTGGTGAATGACTGACTGAGTCGATTAATTCGATAGCAAAGCAAAGGAAAGAGATTTTTTTTCTTCTTTGGGAGAGCGGCTAGCCGCTCCGGCTAAAACATGATAAGCAATTTGTCTAGGATCGATATTATATTTTAAAGGACAGGGAGGATTTTCCAATAGCAGTATATCTTCTTTTATCATCTGGCCATAACGGTTTTTAAAGAGCCTTTCATGCCGGCAATCAATGTTAAATCCAAAAACTTGTTTGGCAATACTAGCTATAATTTCACTATTAAAAAAGCTGGTTTTTTTACTTGAGATTCACGTCCAATTACAAAAATTAACTTGGCTTTAGGCTTGCAAACTCTGCCTAGATCATAAAGCGCCATAGCCATATCTAAACAATATTGAATAACTGTAAGGTATCTATTATTTCTATATTTTCGGTTTGATCCTATTTCTGATTTTGCGATTGATAAAATATTCCATCCCATTGCCTCTACAGAAGCTCTTTTTTGTTGGTGATAGTTGAATACATTGATATATGGAGGGGAGGTAATTACTACTAAATCAATAAAATTCTCTTTGAGAGGCATTTTGCGGCAGTCTCCGTGGAATATTTTCAATTTGGATTTTGTGTAAGGCAAGTTGATAATCAAGGTTTTCATTTTTTGCCAAATAATTCTCATTTTTCTTTTTGTCAGCTGGCTCTCTTTTGGATCAATTAAAATAAGGTAAGTTTCTAAAATTAAACGGTGTTCTGGCTTTATTGTCTCATCCAGCGCTCTTTGCGCCTTGTAAAAAAGATCATAAGAGCTTAAGCCTCCGTTAGAGGCATTAGAAGAGCTGTTAAATAGCGGCAGATCTTCTAAAATAATAGGATTGATTTTTTTTTCAACACCGGCTATATATTTTTTTCTATTAGCTAAAGCAATATGGCTAAACAAATAAATTTGAGCCATTTTTACAGCGGCCGGATTTAATTCGATGCCAGTCACAGATAAATTCATTAAGGCGGCTTCATATAAAACTGTGCCGCTTCCCATGAAAGGGTCGAGTATCTTATCAGTTTTTCTAGAATAGGCTTTCAACAAAGATTGTATAAGTTGAGGTGAAAATTGCCCCATCCAGGGCAACAGGTTAGACCTTTTTTTATTTACTATGTCTAGCGCATTCTGTGAAACAGTCACAGTATCAAAATGTATTGCTTCTAGATTGATCATTTGCATTTTTAATTATCCCTAAACATAATAGCAAGCTGCTCTATGTATATGTTGTTAATTTTTTTAGATGGTTTTTTATTGTTGCTTTAAATAATTCAAATCTTTTATTTAAAAAACTGCTTTTAATTTTATCTTCAGAATTAAATTCTTCTTTCTTATAATTTAACTGTGTATCAATACATAGTATTTTCATGCCGTCTTTTTTTAATTCATCATCAATAGGATTATTCACTCTTTTTCGATTTCTTTTACTCGGAGAGTAAAATTTATTTAATACACTATGGACTGGACTGTTTGTTTTATCAGCGCTTATCCAGCTAGAAGGAATAATATGATCTTTATGTAAACTGTCAAAATGCTCTATTGTTATCTTTTTTTCGGCGCTGTGTTTAAAAATAGGAGTTTTCTCTTTTACGGCATAACTCAATATAAATTGTAAAAAATATTCACCAATATTAGTAGAATATGAGTAGCTATTGTTTTCGTAAAAAGCTTTAAAACCCTCTAAGTCAGAATATCCTTTTTTAGCACATAGATCGCTTTCATATTTTTTAAATGGATTATCTGTTTCTTGTTTTATAAATTCATTCAGTTGTTTTAAATGCTCTATAGAAAAAGCATTTTGCCCTTTTTCATATTTTCCAGAGAACAAGCTCATCCAATATGAATATTCTGCTTTGTCTTCTGCTTTTTGGTTGTTTTGATGTTTATATAGATTATAAGCTATGGGTATAATCGTTAATTTATATTTTATATGTTTTATAGATGGAACACCACATCGTTTTATTAAAAACTGAAAAGCTAATAAAAGAGATTCTACAGCTTTTTTAGAATGTTCTTCTATTTGTTGTGCGCTTATTTTTAACAGAGAGTTTTGTTTAATCCAATCTAATTTTATATATTCATTAGTGGGTTCTTTTATAAAAATAGAAAGCATATTTAAGCACATATCTGAGAAACTTTTTGTAATTACATTTTTATCATAGTCTATAAATTTATTTTTAATTAATTCTTTTACAGCTGAATCATGTATATTTTCGTTTATAAAATCTTTAGAAATTTCAAAAAGTTTTTTGGATAATTTCCCCTGTTTTAAACTAGAATACTTTGCAGACACAATATCAAATACTCCTAGTGAAATCCCAGCCTTGTTCATTGTATTAAAAGCGACTATAGCTTTGTTTAGCTGTGATTTTTCATACTCTACTCCATAGATTTCTTTATGAATAATATGATTGTCAAAAAAATCCTTTATATTAGATTCCATTTTATCTTGTATTGTTGATGGATCTTGTTGATTTTCTATTATGATTCCAAAGTTCTGTTTAATTTTGTCAAGATGGCTTTTAATAGGATCCTCTTGTTTTCTCTCTCTAAGGAAATCTATATATTTTTTACAAATTTTTCTTATTATTGGTGTTAAAGTGGAACTATCTTCTGATAAAAGAAAAAACAAAGGTAAAATATTTTCTTCAACACAATAATTTTTAATTTTATCTATTTCTTGCGCAGGATGCCATCTATCATCTTTATTTGTTAAGAGCGCTTTTTTATTTACTATAAAAGGTTTTATATCTTCTATATCATAATTTTCAAATTTTCTGTTCCAATAAAAATCATACAGCAAGTCTAATTTCCTCTTTAACTCATCACCTGAAAGGTTTTGGCTGGAAGGATGATCTTTCAAAGATAAATTTAAAAACCATCTATATTGTAAATTATTATGCAAACCATTATGTATGCTCTTCCATTCACTCGCGCTATCGTACAAATTACTAAAAATAGATTTTATGGCAGATATTCTTTGTTGTCCATCCATTAACAGCTTAGAATTTTTTAGATTTATACCGTTTCTTTCTTCTTTATAACACAATTTGCGAAGGCCTATGTCATCCAGTTTATCTAAAACCAATATGCTTCCTATAGGAATATCTAAAAACAAAGAGCATGCTAACTTTAGTTGTTGGTCTTGAGGTTTCCATACAAAATCTCTTTGAAAATCAGGTAATAATAAATTTTCTTCAAGAATTAACTCTTTTATTTTTTTCCTATATTCTTTAGCTTTCATTTTTTTCCCTTAATGCAAATTGTATAATTTCCAGTTTATTACTTTGCGCCTTCTCGATTGAATTGTGAATTTTGATTCAGACATTTTTCTCTCTTTGGTTATAGTGACCTAGTTAATTAGTCTTAAGTGTTTCATATTAAGATAATATCTGTCAAATCCTTTTTATAAGTCGATGTGGGGATTGTCCCTGAAAAGTGGTTTTAGGGCTTTTAGTAAATAGGGAGGGAATGCCATTGGGTTTTGAGGTGTATCCAGGGAACACTTTTGAGGGAAAGACAGTGTTTGATATAGAGAGGAAGCTGAGGAAAAAGTTTAATGTGGGGCGCTTTATTTTTGTTGGGGACAGAGGCCTTTTTTCCAAGAGGAATTTAGAGAGTTTAGATCGGGGAAAAGGGGAGTTTATTGTGGGCATGAAGCTGGGAGTTATAAAGAGCCGGCATAAGGATTTTTATAATAAAAAGCTGTTTAAAAGAGTTCAAGAGGGCTTGTCTGTGTATGAGACAGAGTATGAGGGAAAGAGGCTTATAAAAAGTATGTGCGCTTATCCCAAAAAGGCCCTGCGGTTTTAAATAAAAAGGCGATAGAGGAAGAGGCTAAAAGAGATGGCTTTTTTGGAGTGATTACGAATGTTAAGAATATGAGCGCTGGGCATTTGATCAGCCATTATAAGGATCTATGGAAGGTGGAGAGCGCTTTTGGCGAGCTGAAGGGAACATTAAAAGCGCGTCCTGTGTTTCATTGGACAGACAAGCGCATAGTGGGGCATTTGCTGATGTGTTTTATAGCTTATTTATGCGAGGCTTATTTAACCAAGGCTTTTAGGATTAAGGGTTTAAAGCTAAAGAGCGCCGCTATAAAGAAGGGGCTGGTGAAGGCTCGCCCTTTGAGCGCTAAAGAGGCTATGAGGGATTTGTTGGAGGTTCGGGCTGTTCCAGTGAAAATGCGGGATCGCATATTGTGGATGAGGACAGAGATAGAGGGAAATGCAGCGGCTGTCTTTCAGGCGATTAAGCTCAAAATACCTCCGAAATTACTGCAAATATCTTCTGAGGAGAAAAAACCGCATTAAAAACCCCTTTTTTTTAAAGTATTACACTACAATGTTGCCTGTTTTTTAGGCAATATTTCCTGAAACCCTTGTCTTTATTGACTTTTAAATTTCCTCAAACATATTAAGTGTCAAAGTCGGGATTAACTTATCCACTATGAAAAAATTTCCTTAATAATAAAAAAAAATGCCATTTTTTAACATACAGCTTATAATTCCTATTTATTATGAAATCCGCAGTTATTTTTATTATTCTGTTTTGTTTTTTAAGTCTGCCGGCTGTCGCGGGAGCCGTTCAGGCCGGAAAATTAAGGGAGATTTTATCTTCTAAACTTCGTTTCCCTAATAAGGATAAATGCAAGACTGCTGTTCTCTCCACTTCAGGCGGCTCGCAGGCTCAAGGCCAGAGTTCAGGCAAGGGCAAAACAATGGAGGAGCTTGAAAAGGCGCCAGGCGACAAAGGCCTGCAAAAGCTAAACCAGCTGGCGCTCAAGCTAAATTACTCTGAATTTGTTAGAGATGGCATAGCTCGCGCGGCAAGTGAAATAGGCGGCGGCGATGAGCTGAAGATCCTTAAAGTGATGGCGCGCCAGGGCCGGAATATGATAGGGGCTATTGTGGCTGAAATGGCGGGCAAAATAGGCGGCGAAGGGGGGCTGGAAGTCTTAAATTATCTAATAGAAGTGGAGGCAAAAGAATCCACCACCTATTTTATAGTTTACGCGTATATAGTTTACGCGGCGATTGAAATAGGCGGCGAAGGGGGAGCGGAGATATTACACCGGCTTTCGCGGGATAAATCTAGTTATGTCCAAGAAACTGTGGCTGAAACGGCGGGCAAAATAGACAGTAGAAATGGGCTGGAAATTTTAAACCGTCTGGCGGGAGATAAAGAGGAATATGTCAGACAGACTGTGGCTGAAACGGCGGGTGAAATAGGCGGCGAAGGGGGAGCGGAGATATTAAGCCGGCTTTCGCGGGATCAATCTAGTTATGTCAGAGAGACTGTGGCTGAAACGGCGGGCAAAATAGACAGTAAAAATAGGCTGAAAATTTTAAACCGTCTGGCGCGGGATAAAGATGAATATGTCAGAGAGGCTGTGGCTATAATGGCGCGCAAAATAGGCGGTGAAGAAGGGCAAAAAATCTTAAACCGAATAGATAAATTTAATAAATATAGATTCTGGATTCCATGGTGGTGAATAGGGGCAAAATAAGCGTCAAAGCGCTAACGGGCCTGTCAATCCGCAGAATTTACTGTCAAGAAAAGTGAAGAGGCATTAAGAGCCGTTTTTCAGCTTTTTTATGGCTTTTTCAGACAAACCTGTCACTTCAGAGATCAAAGAAGTATCCAGCTTTTTCTTCAGCATATTTAGGACAACCTCTTTATCCCGTTCCTGTCGTCCTTCCTGTCGTCCTTCCCACCGGCCTTTCTCTTTGATAATTTCTCTGACATCTTGCATAAGCCCTCCTTTGTTTAATACCCCTGCCTCTACAAGCAGTTTCTCCGCTTTTTCCCAAACCCTTAAATCTAACCCTGTATTATCTCTTAAATACTCCAATATCCTTAACTCTACAGTCTTTCTCTCCTTCCCCTTTAAATCCTTCAATATCTCCTCAAACTCAGCATAAGCGTCCCTTATTTTTAATGGAGTTGGCTTCCTCTTTAAACTCCATATCTCAGATAATAGCTTTATCACACTATAACCCTTAAACTTCCCGCCCTTAAGGGCTTTTCGGATTTTTGGGTCTTGCGTGTTTATTATCTTCGGCTCATAGTTTAACATATTTTTTCTGGATTCAACAGGAATTTTGGAAAAAAAAGGCGCAAAATCCTCTTCTTGCAGGGATTTTTTCCACTTGAGGGGCTGTTCTCCGTGATAAAACAGCAAAGAGATTATGGGCTGAGCGTAGCCTATTTGCTGAATGCTGAGCTTTCGGCCTAAGACCTGATAATCTAAAAGCTGGCTATGCATGTTTTTATCGTAATGGCTTTTATGCTCTAAAAGAATAAAGATTTTTGCCTTTATTTTTGGCTGATCTTTAAAAGGGAGGGAGAAGCTAAGGTCGGCTCTTTTGGCCTCAAAAGTGTCTTTTTCTATTTGCAGTTTGTTTAAATTGTAGGCTTTCAGCTCTTTTTTTGAAAAGATAAGCTTTATTAGCTCTTTAGCAAGCTTTGGGTCAGAGTAAAAGAGTTTAAAGAAGTTATCGTGGGTAAGCTTTGGCTTTTCCCTCTGGGCTTGAGGTTTGCTCTTTTTGCGTTTTTCCATAAAGAATCCTTTTATAGTTTGTTTTTAAAAGCCCTTATTAAGGGTAAATTTCAAGTTTAAAGCAGTTGAAATAAAAATACAATAAAAAAATCTATTTAATTTGTTTTTAAAAGCCCCGCATACTAGGGCTAAAGCCGTTTAAACAAAAATGCAAGCTATTTATTTGAGACTTTGAAAGGGGAATGCTCAAGGGCATTTGCCGCTGTTTTTTGCTCTTTTTGATAACCCTTAAAAAAGGGCAAAGGTTTTAAAAAATGGTGGAGGTGACGGGTTCCCAGGACGATACAGATCAAATTTTCTAAAACAAATCAAGCGTCATTGGGGCTTATTTTTTCAGCTAAAAATTCAAAAGCTGTTTTAAGCTTGTCCCAATAATTCAAGTTTTTATCTTTATATATTTTTTTAATTTCTTTTAGTATTGGTTTGATTTTAAGCTTCTTCCACATTTGTTTTGCTTCTGCTTTAGATTTCTTGAAGATTTTTTTCAATTCTTCCTTGTTTGTATCTAATCTCTTTTTTGCCTCTTCCACACTTCCATCCCAGTTTTTTTGTTTCAGGATGTGGACATAAAAATCAAAAGCTTTTCCTATAGAATAAGTGAAACCGAAAACCAGAGGGATAGTCATAAAGCCGCCTAAAAAAGGAAGTCCTAGTTTGTATAATGCAATAATGCTATATTGAGCGGCTAGCCCTCCTAAAACAACCCATTTCACATCCTCCAGCAACTCTTTAATTATGTCATTGGATTTTTTGTGTTTCTGATCGGTTTTATTTCTGATTTTTAAAATAAGGCCAGCCATAAACAGCTGAATGGGAGTGAGTATAAAAATGTCAGCAAAAGGAAGAGGCTGAAAAGCAATAAGAGCGCAAAAGATGGAGCTATAAATAATCACTTGATGAGCTTTTTGGTCATCAGATAACTTATTGTTATTTATTTTTTCAGCTATATAGCTCTTGATATTTGTTAAAAGTTTGTCTTTGTTTTTTGAATGATTTGTCATAAGCTCTTATTTTTGGAAAGTTTCATGGTGAATAGGGGCCTAAATTATATCCTGTATTCTTTATCTGGAACTTCTGTAAAAATTTTAGATAAATTGCTCGCTATGTCTGTCTTTTTTTATCATCTGGATCACAAACAATTAAAGCGTGAGCAAGGTTTTCTTTTTTACGATCAGCTATTACTTCTATGACACCAGTTGTTCCTCTAATATATTTTACAATACCTTTTATGAGTCCCCATTTATCAGGATTCGCGCCTGCCGGAATATATTTAAAAGTTTCTTTGTAAGTTCGATATTTAGATCTGTCTGTTGAAATTTTATTATACCCAAAATAAAAAGCATTCTTATGTATTTCTCCGTTTGTCTTGATAGCTTTTTTTTCACATCTTCTAACAAGCCCTTCGGTGTCTTCTAATAATAAGGGAACATTTCGTTTAAGCAGCTTGACTATATAGTTGTAGCTTTCTTTTGCACATCTCAATAAAATCTGCACCTTTCATCTCCTTTAGATGTCGTTTTTGATCATTTTCTGTAAGAATACAATCTATTTTATTTGGCGAATAAACTCTTGCAAAAAGATTTGCATTTTTAGCATAATCCCATTCAAGACCTAAAATTCCATCTCCCGCAAGACAAAATTCAGGAAAATGATCATTATATGGAACATCAAGATTTTTTACAGTGTCGGCAAAATTAGATAAAAAATCAATACTAAATAATATAGAGTTTTTTTTGGGCATTTTTCCATCATAACTATCCCAATTATCCTCATAATTTTGGATTTCCTGAATATAATTAAGCTCCTTTGAATACTTTACATCAATCTCATAAGCCTTAAAATCAGAAAAAAAATCTTTATATTGAATCATCTGATAGACAGTTTGGTTATAGTTGTCAAAGCTCCTCATTTAATATCCCCCTTTCCAATAGTTTCTTATATCTTCCGTAGTTATTTTTTTAAAAAAATCTTTTATACATAGATGAGCGTCATTATACCAATTTTCAGTTATATTTTCAACTATTTCATTTTTACTCCTCATCATTAACACAAATGCAATCTCTTCTTTATTTTCAATTTTGATTTTATTCAAATTCAAAAATAAAAGATTATCTTCTATAGGAATTTGCAAATTTATTTGAGAATTTATATTAACATAACCTTCAGGATAAGGAGAGATAATGCTAAAAGCTTTGAATAAATCACTGCTATTTTTTAAAAAATGATCTTCACCAATAGAAAGAACATTAGAGTAATAAAGCTCCTGCCTTTTTATCTTTAGCTTTCTATCTTTATATTGCCTTATATAAGTTGACAACAATTCCCAGTACTTAAAAAAATCTGTTTTTATACTTTCATATTTTGGATATATAAACTGTTCAGCGCTTTTATTATTAGTTCGCCAGTTATAAACCATTCGATCCTTTATAAATTGTAAAAGTTTTGTTCCATCATTATTTAAAAACCATACTTTTTCCGGCTCTATTAAAATTTTTTCTCAATTACCTATCTTTTCAATAATAGGAAAAATATAATCTGTCTTTATAAAGTCAGAATTAACCCGATGGGAAAATTCATGAAAATCAAGCGTTCCTATAGAAGGTTTAGCTTCAAAATGCACACCCATATACATTTCGTTAATAGGAGGCCTTTTATAGATTCTTTTTTCCATAATTCCTAATTTTTATAAGAAAACAGAAATAATCATTTAACTGACAGATGGTGTATAACATGACATGTTATAAGGCAACCTCGTGTCCACCAGTCGAGATGTCACTTTTCAGTATCGGCGCTTCTCAGGATAAGTCAAAAGGGTCAAACTGCAGAAACCTGCTAAAAAAGGGCAAAATTGACCTATTTTGAGACACTTTATCGGATATTAAGGGATAACTCATAGCATCAGGCTCTTCTTCTCTCAATCCCTCCAACATCATAGTTTTTCTGCTAAAAAAACCTATTCTAAAGTTTTGCCTAAAAAATGGTGGAGGTGACGGGAATTGAACCCGTGTCCGCAAGACTTCTTCTTTTAGGCTCTACATATTTAGTTCTTGTTTAATAAATTAAAAAGGCTCCAAGAACAAATCCTCTTTAATTTGTTCTGTATGAGTTTAAGCTTTTAATCTACAGAAAAAATTAAAAACCGAGATGGCTGAAGTCGTCACTTCCCCCGTTTCGCCATCTTAACGGGTTCCGTGTTGCTGGGCCGATTAGGCAACAGCAAGAGCAACTGAATCGTTGCCGTTTAAAAAAATGCTTGTTTTTTAAGAGGTCCTCAAGCGTCCTCTATATGCTCCTAAAAGCGTCTTGACCCGCGTCGAAGCCAATTCACCCCCTGTTTCATAATATACGGCTTTTTTTAAAAAAGATAAAGCTTTTTTTGCTTTCCCTCCTCAAAAAAAAACGAAAGCGGCCAAAAAGGCCGCCTAGCGCCTCCCAGTCGAAGCCGAAGAGGGATGTCATTACTCAGTATCGGCGCTTCTCAGGATAAGTCAAGGGTCAAAGCAAAAATCTGTAAAGCGAAAAGCCGTTTTTTTGGCTTTCCCATAAAAAAAACCCGGCTGAGAACCCCGAAGGGTCAAAGTCAGTGGGGAGAAGTTTATTAAATGGCTATTTTTAGGAGGAATGGCAAGAAAAAAAGCGGGTTTTTTTCAAAAAAGCGGGAAAAAAATCTGTAAAGCGCTGGGAGTTTTTGAAGATTCAAGTTGAGCTTGCCGGTTTCTGGCCCGCCGCTGTTAACCGCTTCGTTTATTTGATAATGAACTTGCTTTTTTCACAAAATGAACCCATTATGTGAATTATAAGCTCTATAAGAAAAACAAAAAGGAGAATTTTATGAAAAAAAGATATGGGATTACAAATGATCCAAAGAGACGGGAAAGGGAATTGAAAAACGCGTTTTCTGGCCTGAACAATTTTAAAGTGGAAGGGAAGTTTCCTAGCCAAACAGCGGCTCAAAACTGGGAAAATACAAAGAGAAACCAGCATCCCGGAGGGCCAAAGACATCAGGGCCTTTTTATGGATATTCTCACAATTACACCAGAAGGAAGCCGGAAAAATAATATCTATTTTTAAGAAGACAACCTGATAAAAAAGCAAAGGCTGTAGCCGTAAACCACAGCCTTGCGCCCTGCCCGAATAAGAAGGGGCGGTTTCTAAACAAGTTACAATAGTTATTGAAAGGAGTCAAATCCCTCTTTCAACAAACCTGTTTTTTTTGCTTTCCCGCAAAAAAACCCCAGCAAATACTCCTTTTTTCCCGCCTTTCGTCCCTTAAAACTGCTTGCCGTTGCCCCCAATAGCCAGAGGCTGAGCTTAGGGGCGCCTCCAAAGATTCAAATTAGCATATAAATCGGCCGATAAGTTCTGTGTCATGGCTCCAATTGAAGATATTTTGCGCCTAGCCCATCATCGGAGCATATTCAGAAAAAACAATCCGCATAAAAAAGGAGAAATATTATGAATTATAAAGACAGCGCTTACAAAGTTTTGAAAATGAGAAAAAAGCCTCTTCACAGCCGGAAAATTGTTCAAATCGCCATAAAAGAGGGATGGCTGAAGCCGAAAGGGCAAACTCCTGAATTGACAATGAACTCACAGCTTATCCGTGATATAAACTCCAAAAAAGAAAAGTCTCGGTTTATAAAAACAAGCCCATCTGTTTTTTATCTCAATAGCAAATTTAAAGAAACAAAAAAAATAAAAACCGCTAATACCAGAAAAAAATTAAAAAATACCAATACCGGAAAAATAATAAGTGAAAATTTTGTCAAAAATGCAATCATTTCATATCTCTCAAAAAATGATTGGAAAATTAAAGAAATTAAAACTTTGCATGAAAAAGGAGTTGATATAATAGCGGAATATTCTAAATATTCAAGAAGATTTTTAATTGAAGCGAAAGGACATGGCAAGAGACAGCAAGTAGCTTCAGATTCCAATAGCTTTTTGGTTGGGTTAGGGCAGATTATTACAAGGATGAAACCAAACACAGGATATTACTATGGGCTTGGATTGCCTCATACAAGCACAAAAACTGCTGTAAGGCGGTTGCCATGGAAAGTTGCTAAAGAGTTAAAATTATTTGTTTTTTCTGTTGATTCCGATAAAACAGTAGTTAAATATTCTTGGAAGGATCTGAAAGAAAAACAAAAAACAGCTGGAAATGGTTAACCTAAACTTCAAGCTTTTCCTGTCCAATTAATGGGGCTCAGTCCAGACTCTGATTTTTTTAAAACAGTCACGGGAATAAGCAAGGATGATTTTTCTGAATTGTGCGATAAGGGTTTTATACGAAGAGAGGCTCTTAACCGGATTGTGCGTGAGTTCCGGCATCAGGAGGAAAGCTCATTGAAACCGGAAGAGTATATTTTCCAGCATATCCAAAAATCCGCCTAAAAAAGAGAAATATTATGAATTATAATTGCGGGCAGCTGTAATGATAAGCTTGGGAGCGGGACAGCTGTAGCGGTTTTGGTTGCGGGTAATAAAGCATTGAGGTAAAAAAGTTATGAGAGTTATTTATGACAAAGAGAAAATGACCTGCCCGTTAAAAGTTTTTGATGGGAATGGAGAGGCTCCTATAGATGAGCAAACAATCCAGCAGGCTAAAACATATTGCTCTATGCCTTTTGTGACTCATGCCTCTTTGATGCCTGACGCTCATTATGGCAAAGGGTCTACTGTGGGATCAGTGGTGGCCACACAAAAAGTTATCATACCGGCGATGGTTGGCGTTGATATTGGCTGTGGCATGATGGCTGTCCAGACCAGTTTAAAGTCGGAGGATTTGCCGCAGTCGCTAAAAAAAGTGAGATTGAGCATTGAATCTTTGATTCCCCATGGCCGGTCTCATCACGGAGGCAAAGGGGATAAGGGAAGCTGGAGAAATAATATTCCTAAAGAGGTGGAGCGGAGATGGAGCGGACAGCTTAAAAAAGATTTTGAGGGCATTTGCGAAAAGCATCCCCAAATCCAAAAAAGCAACCATGTTAATCATCTGGGATCTCTGGGCGGCGGCAACCATTTTATAGAGATATGCTTGGATTTAAAAGATTCAGTTTGGATTATGCTTCACTCTGGATCAAGAGGGGTGGGGAATCGCATCGGCAATTATTTTATCTCTCTGGCCAAACAAGACATGCGGAGATATTTTATCAATCTGCCGGATGAGGATTTGGCTTATATCCCTGAGAATAGCTTATACTTTTGGGATTATTTTCGCGCTTTATTATGGGCGCAAAAGTATGCGAAAATAAATAGGGAGCTGATGATGGAGAGCGCTATCCAAGCGGTAAGGGACAGTGTAAAAACTCCCTTTCGCATTATAGATAAAGCCATTAATTGCCATCATAACTATGTCACAAAGGAAAATCATTATAATCAAGATTTGTGGGTGACCCGAAAAGGGGCTGTAAAAGCGGACAAAGGGGACTTAGGGATAATTCCCGGCTCTATGGGAGCTAAGTCCTTTATTGTGCGGGGTAAAGGCAGCGCCGATTCACTTACAAGCTGCTCTCATGGCGCGGGCAGAATAATGAGCAGAAATCAAGCTAAAAAATCTTTTAATGAAAAAGATATGGAAGAGCAAACCCAAGGAATTGAGTGCAAAAAAGACGCCTCCGTTATTGATGAAATTCCAAAAGCTTATAAGCCTATTGAGAAAGTGATGGCCGCGCAGTCTGATCTTATTGAAATTGTGGCTGAATTGAGGCAGGTCGTTTGCGTTAAGGGATAATGTTTCCAGCCGGCAAGCTCAAGCGCCTACAGCCGAAAATATTCTGTCCGGCTGGCTTTTGATTTTCCCTGTTTAAATGGGAGAGCGCTTTAAAGACAGATTGAAACAAGCCCTCTCTTAAGGCTGAAAAGCAAATGGCGGAAGCGACAGAGAGGCTGAAAAGCGCCAGAAGAGAGCTAGCGCCAAGCGCCTACAGCCGAAAATATTCTGTCCGGCTGGCTTTTGATTTTCCCTGTTTAAATGGGAGAGCGCTTTAAAGACAGATTGAAACAAGCCCTCTCTTAAGGCTGAAAAGCAAATGGCGGAAGCGACAGAGAGGCTGAAAAGCGCCAGAAGAGAGCCAGCGCCAAGCGCCCCGCCAACAGCTGAAAATATTCTATCCGGCTGGCTTTTGATTTTTCCTGTTTAAATGAGAGAGCGCTTTGGAGACAGATTGAAAAAAGCCTGGCCCCTCAAAAACCAAAGCGGAGTACACTTGAACTAAATTTGCCCCCTCCTGAAGGCGCTCCCAAACATCTTGCGCGGTCAGCGCTCCGCCGCAGGAAATCACGAGCTTATCCTCTATTTTTCTGTCAGACAGATATTTGTTGAGCTTTTTTAAAAGGCTTAGGGACTGCTGAGCCAGAAGTTTTCCAGACACACCTCCCCGCTTAGGGAACAGATTAGGAATAGCTCTTTTAGCTGTGCTGTTGCAAATGCACCATCCATCTATCCCCGCCTCTAAGGATTGCTCAATAATGCGGAAAAAATCTTTTTCATCAGGACTGATTTTTAAAATTAAAGGAGGCTCTTCTCTTTTGCCTGCCGGGGAGGCTTCCCGCTTTTCCGGCGCTGGCTTTTCCACCGGAGAAGTTTCCTGATTGTCCGGCGATGGCTTTTCTGCTGAGCTTGCTTGCCCATAGGCTAAAACTGAGCCAGTCTGCCTATTGGCTAAAATCGAGCCTGCTTGTCCAGTGGCTAAACTTGAAACTGCCTGCTCATTGGCTAAAACTGAAATTGCGTGCTCATCGGCTAAACTTGAAACTGCCTGTTTATTGGCTAAAGCTAAGCCAGCCTGTCCATCGGCTAAAGCTGAACCTGTTTGTTCATTAGCTAAAGCTGATCCTGTTTGTCCAGTGGCTAAACTTGAAACTGCCTGCTCATCGGCTCTTTGGTTAAGAGCTAAGCTTTGGGACGCCTCTTTTAGAGATTTCAAAAAAGCCGGCAAAGCCTTCTCGCCAAACAGCTCCCTTAAACCCTCTGTATTGGGACTGCTGATATTGATCACAAAAGCGTCCGCCAGTCCCCATAAGCCAGCCATACATTTTTTATAATCTTCCACTGCTTGAGACGGAGGAGTTTGCCGGTTTTTTCCTATATTTACAAAAATGGGAATAAACCCACCCGCCGGTGAGTTTGCCCGCTCTTCTGTTTGATGGACAGAGGCTTTATGTGAGCCTGCCCGCTCTTCTGTTTGATGGACAGAGGCTTTATGTGAGCTTGTTTGCTCTTCTGTTTGATAGACAGAGGCTTTATGTGAGCCTGCCCGCTCTTCTGTTTGATAGACAGAGGCTTTATTTAAAACGGCCCGCCCGCTCAAGCGCTCTTCCTCTCTTAAAAGAGACAGCCTTTGCCGGACAAACTCCAAGCCTTTATTGGGAAAGCCCATATTGTTCCAAAGGGAAACATGCTTTAAACTGCGATCTAAAATTTTACCGGGATTGGCTTTTTGAGGCTCAGGAGTCACTGTTCCCACTTCCACAAAGCCGGTCCCCAAAGACTGCCAGTCCCTCACCTGAAGAGCGTTTTTGTCTATGCCTCCGGCAGTTCCCAAAGGATTGGGGAAATGCATATTCCGCCAATGGAAAGGCTTCCAGCGGCAATCTTTTCCGCCGGCACAGCGGCTATAAATTTTTAAGGCCCAAGGGCTTAAAAAGCGCGTCCAGCCAGCGGGCAAAAATAGCCAAGGCTTGCGCAAGCGATCACTCTTCACTTTTTCAGCTTATACCGCTCCGCTTTAAAAATGAAAAGCTTATTTTTTTCTCACGCATGAAAATGCCGGACAAATAGTCAGCGCCAGCAGTCTCAACTAGCGCCAGCAGTCCCAACCAACGCCAGCAGTCCCAACCAACGCCAGCAGTCTCAACCAGCGCCAGCAGTCCCAACCAGCGCCAGCAGTCCCAACCAACGCCAGCAGTTTCAGTCTGCTCATCCGCCTGCTATATCAGGGGGCTAGGGATTTTCCCTCTTAACAGATTCAATGCGCTGTTTTAAAGCGGAAAAAAGCTCCTCTGTTAAGAGCTGTTCTTTGTGAAAAAGAAGGATGTCTTTTTGAGCCTGCTCATACTGGCGCGCGCTAAACAGCTGGCTCAAATAAGCTAAAAATGTTGAGGCCGTTTTAGTTTTTGTTTTAATGATCTCCTGTTTCAGCTGTTCCAAGAACTGGCTTTGGCGCTCTATCAGCCCCCGCCTTCTCAAATAAATATAGTTTTGGAGTCGGAGCAGAGGGCTTGTTTTCTCATTTTCAAAAGCTTTTTGATTCCGCTGAGCTTGAATTAAAGCATTGCAAAAAAAGCTGATCTCCCTCATGCACTTTTTCCGGATGGCGCTGTCGCTCATTTGGCTGTATTTTTTAAAGGCGCTGATTTTTTTATTTTCTGTCCCGGCGGATTCAGGCCAATGCGAAGGCGCTAGATTTTCCGGCTCTACAGAGTTGCCGACCACAAAAGTTTTATCCCCTCTGTAAGCCAGCTTAGGCGTAATTAAGGTGTGAAGGCCAAAAGCTTTGGACTCAGCCAATTTTGAAAACATATTTTCTGAAAAAATTTGAGTCAAAACGAGATCTTCCGGCTGTTCAAAGCCCAAGGCTGAAAAATAAGGCTTAAGCTCCGGATCAAAAAACCTTTCCGGCAAAAGCTTGCTCTGAAAAGGGCGCGGGCTGGCGACAATCGCAATATCCCCTCCGCCCACTCTATAAACCTTGGCGTAGGGGAAAACTCTGCTGAGAGTGTGAAACATAATTCTTAAAGAGGAAGGGTCAATGCTGTAAAGCTGGGCCCATTGGACTAAAACCCCATCATCCGCCAAGGAGCTTTTGGCCAGCTCATAAAACTCATAAGAGAACACATTTTCCACCCCGACAATCCATGGGTTGGAAGGCTCTGATACAATTATGTCAAATTTCTTTTTGGTCTTTGTAAAATATTTAAATCCGTCTTGCTCAATGATTTGAGCTTTTGGGTTTGTGAGCAGTCCAAAGCTGAAGGCCGGAGATCGCCTGACATTGTCTGTGACTTCAGGGGCAATCTCCAAAACTGTCAAATCTTTGACTTTTTCCAGCCGAGCCAAAATGCCCGCGGTGATGCCCATGCCCAGCCCAATCACAGCTGAAGACAGCCCCGCCTCTTTTTTTGGCGCGTAAAGATAAGCCAAGCTGGAAAGCAAAAACACAGTGGAAAAATCGCCCAAGCTATTTCCAATCCCTTTGCCGTTTACAATATAGGAGACGGATTTGTGCTTAGAAGCTGGAAAAAGGATTTTAGCCGCAGTAGCCGTTCCATTCGCAGCTGCTGTTCCAGCCACAAGAGCCGCGCCAGCTTGTCCCGCCGCAACAGTCGTCATAGCCGGGCCAGCTTGTTCTGCCGCAAGAGTCGGGTCAGCCGCGCCAGCTTGTCCCGCCGCGATAGCTGAGCCAGCCGCAGTAGCCGTTCCATTCGCAGCTGCCGTTCCAGCCACAAGAGCCGATCCAGCCTCCATAGCCGCCCCCGCTTGTCCATCCGCGATAGCTGTTCCAGCCTTCATAGCCGGGCCATTCACCCCAGCCGATCCAGCCTCCATAGCCCCCACAGCCGGCTGGCCGGATTTATTAGGATAGCCGATCAAAGAGATAGAGACATTAGGGCCATCCTCAAAAAAAAGAACTTCGCCCTCATGGTTTTTCGGAATGAGAAAAAGCTTTTTAAAATGATACGGCAAAGGGCTTCTGATCCTAAAATATCCCAAATGATGGCCTAGCCGATTCCAGGCGGGGAGAAATGCCAGCGAAAGGGCCAGGCACACAGACAAAACGGCGGAAAGCCTCCTCCGCTCATACAAAGCTCCGATAAAAGCCAAGCTTATCAGGAGAAACAAATTGATTTTAAACAGATCATCTAAATTGAGCGCATAAAAAGCCAAATAGCCGATAACAATAGTTCCAAAAACAGTTCCCAGAGTGTTAAAAAAATACAATGAGCCGCAAATCGCTCCGTAATTGTCTTTGCTCTTTTTTAGCAAAGCATAGCTTAATGGCAAAAGCCGGCCCATAAAAAACACAGCGGGCAAAAGGCAAATGGCGATAAAAACATACAGAGCCGCCTTAAACACAAAATAATTAGAGGGAATGGACAGGAGGCTCACTCGGATATGGCTGATCCATATAGACCAGTAAGGGGATATAATAAATAAAACCCCCAGAAGAATGGCTGTGATTAAAGTTTGCCGGATGAGAAAAGCGGGAGAGATTTTATAAGCTTTAACCGAGAGGCTTCCCACAGCCAGCCCGCCCACAAACAAAGATAAGATGATGGGAAAATTATAAACCCCCGCCCCCGCGCTGAGGTGCAAAAGGCGCACAAACAAAATCTCAAAAGAGATGATAATCGCCCCTGTGAGAAAGCTGAAAGCCAGATAAAACCCGTTTGGGGCGCGGGTGGGAATCAAACTTAGCTCAGTTTGCCTGTGAATGTCCCCATCTAATTTATTTCCCATAAATATTAGGCCGGCTATCAAATTCACTGCGCCGGCTATAATTAAAGTCACTGCCAAGCCAAAGCCCGGAAGAAGATAAAACCCGGAAATTAAAACGCCTAAAAACGCGCCTAAAGTGTTCCAGCCGTAAATTTTAAAATGACAGGCGTTGATCTCTTTGTCCGTCCGGGGCAAAACAGATGTCAAAATGGGAATAGAGGCTCCCATAAGAAAAGTGGGCAGAAGCAAAGCCAGCAGGGAGATAAAAATATCTATGAGCATGTTAGAGGGAGCGTTAAAGCTTAAGAGCTTTAAAAAATCAAAGTAGATGTAAAAAACGGAAATATAAACAGCTGTGGCCAGCTCAATCCAGCCATAGATTTTTAACAGGCGAAAGCGGCTCCAGGGCTTTTCTGTGATTTTTCCAAAAGCGCAGTAGCCTAAAGCCAGCCCCAGCAAAAAGATCGCGATCACAAGGCTTATGGACCAGGTTTCGCTCCCAACCAAGATAGTTAAATATTTTTGCCAAGCCACTTGCGCGCAAAGCGAGGCAAAGCCTGTTGCTGTTGTGGCCAGATAAGCCAGATGAATATAAGACAGCCGGGGAAAAGAAAGCGGAATGTCTTTAAGAGCGGAGCGGAGCAAAGGTTTCAAGGGTTTCAAAGAGTTCAAAGGTTTCAAAGAGTTCAAAGATTTCATTGTGCGCGCTATATTATTCAGCGCTATTCTTCGTTTTCGTTTTCATTTTCGTCTATGGTGATTCCTGGATAGTCTCTATCTTCAGCAATATCATCCAAATCCAGCCAATCATTGCATGGCTCAGGGGCGCCTGATGAATTAAAGCGCTGTTCATATTCGCATTCATCCCCCTCATCTCCTGTCACATCCGGATCAGCGGAGTCATTCCCCCCATCCTCATCCTCCCAAAAGGAAACAAACTCCTCCATAGTGTTCCATTCTCTGATCATCAATAAAAGCTCATGCAAAACCTCTCCGGCCCCGTCCAAGCAGGCAAATTTAAAAAATAAATTAGGGATATGATTATAAATACGGTCATTTATAGAGCCTTCTTCCCGCGCAAAGAGAGGCAAAGCGCCGCTATATATGTCTTCCAAATCTTCCGCCGGCCCATCCAAAGCGTTTAAATAGTTGGCGTAGGGCAGGCTCCCCAGCTCGCCGCTGTTTCCGGGAATGCCGCCAATCAGGCTGGGGATAGTAAGCTCCAGCTGGAAGCCCTCTGTATCTTGCGGCGCCTCTGTGAGATGGCGCTTATAAAATGAGTCCGCAATGCTCTGCCCCGCAAAAGTCGCGTAAAGAGCGGGGCCTCCAAAACATCTTGGGTCAGGCTTCCACTTTTTGCCGTCTTCTTTTTCCCCCCCATAACAGCATTTAGGCGCTCCCCTTGAGGAAGCGCAAAGATCAGCCTCCTTTTCATAACAAGTGGTTTCGCTGGCGTTGGAAGGGCACTCTTTTGACCCAGTATTAGTAGTAGATGCACAATACAAATCTTTACTTTCCTCGCCCACCTCTACCGGGCATTTTATAGAGCTGGGCCCTTTTATTATAGGGAAATTAAAATGCCAGGGAAGAGACCAGGCGATGGAGGAGCACATGCCCTCCGGGACATTGACAGATAAATTCAAATCCTGAAGAGTAAAAAGCCATTCCGGAACATCTAAAATGCAGATTAAGGTTTCGCTGGTCTCCTCCCCCTCATCTCCCTCTTCGTAGGGAATATACTCTATCTCACAATTAGAGGGGCTGTCCCTGTCCGCCGATGAGCCATAATCCTCTGTTGTGCTGATCTCATAAAAATTCTCAATTTCAAGGTCATCATCATATTTATCAACATCTAAATCAATATAGAAATAATTGGAATCGGAGGGGGCAAAATCACCGCCATAGGAGGGCAAGCTCTGCCCCAGCAGCCCTCCTCCTCCGCTCCAGCTGAAATAGCAGGCGGAAGGGGCTAAAAGTAAAAAGAGCAAAACAAAGGCTTGTTTTAAAAACACGGCGGGGCTGAGCATGGCGCTTTTTTTAAAAATGAGTTGTCTTGCGTTAAGCTTTCACAGCTTTTCTTTCCGTGAAAAACGCTTTTTTAAAAACTCAATAAACATAATAAAGCTTTTTTTAAAAACTTTCAAAATAAAAATTCAACTGCTTTTTATCCTATCGCCGGGCTTTATTTCTGGCAATAGCTCACGGCTTTTAGCGCTTTATTTGATTTAGGAAATTTGACTTGGCTTTAGCGTTTCATTTGAATGGCGGGCGGGCGAAAGCCTTTAATAATAGGCGGGACAGAATAATAGGCCCGGAAATTAAACAAAAACACAGGGCAAAAAAGCAAGACCTAAGTCTTAAAAAAATAAGCTTTTTTTGGCTTATCTCCCCTTCCCGTCTACAAAGCTTAAGCAGAGCAAAAAGGCCATTTGCCTCCTTCCTGTCTACAGAGCAGTCCCCAATTTTTAGCGCTTCATTTGATTGCGGGAAGGCGAAAGCCTTTAATAATAGGCGGGACAAAATAAGTGGCCCGGAAATTAAACAAAAATACAGGACAAAAAAACCAGACTTAAGTCTTAAAAAACTCTGGAAAAGGCCACAAAAAACGATTTAAACTCTGTGTGAGAATTTTCAAAATTCCAATAGCGCATGGCTTTATGGATCGCGCTAAAAAAGCGGACTCCCGCTATGAGACGTTTTAGACAACAAAATATTAAACCGGGGGAGCTATGGCCGATAAAAAAGAGGGTGAGAAAAATACCCGCTGGTATTTTTTAAGGACAGGCGCTGAGCGCTCGGAGGAGATCTCCCTGTCCCTCTTTGGAGGAATTTCCCGCAATAGAAAGCCTTTTTCCAGCTTAGAGCGGGAGGGGGAAAAAGCTTGGCGGGCGGGCTATAGCCGGCTTCTTTTAGCTTGGAATTTTGTTTTTCACCCGGAAAAAGATAAATTAGCGCGATGGGCTAGTGAAAAGCCTCAGCTCTTTGCCTTGTCCGCTCATAAAAAATCTTGGCCTGAATTTAAAAAAACATTTGAAAAATATCAGCCGTCCAGCCTGTTTATCGATTGTTTTCTGGAAAGCTATGACGCGCCATTTCTGGATGATCTGGAAAGCCGAGGCTGGCCTTTTCAAATCACAATTCCGGCCCATAGAGGAGTCAATTTAAAGCGCTTAAGCGAAAATCTTTCAAAAAGATATAAGCGAAAAAACCTCACATCCCCTAGCCTTAGCAGTCTGTCTTCGCCCAGCGGGTCTGATCAATACGGGGATAACACTTCGCTTTTTCCATCTGGGGAGGGAGCGCAAAACTCTGGATCTGTTCGGAGTTTTTCCCTAAAAGCCCCGCGTCAAAAAAAGCCTTTTGACTCATCGCTTCAGCCCAAGGGCTTTCCCCCTGTGGCGCGCGTTCATTTTCCCTTCAGCCATAAACAGCGCCCTGAGCTTTACAGCTCTGAGGAAATGTATGCCTTTTTAAAAAGCGATTTCCATCCTCCCCCTCTGGCGGATATTTACAACTTGTCCATACCGGAGGATTTGAAATTAGAGCCGGAGCTGGAGCCGGAATTTGTTTATCGTGTTTCAAGCCAAACCCCCATCGCCTCTGTCATTATCCCGTCTTATAATTGCTCACGGGAGCTAAGCCTCACTTTAGAGCACCTGTTCCGGCAAGACTTGGCTAAAGCGAAGTGGGAGGCCATTGTTGTGGATGACTGCAGTGATGACAGCGCCGCTCAAACTTTAAAAAGCTTGGATTTTCTGTCCCGCATCAATTTTAAATTTGTGTTTTTGCCCGGACAGCGCAAGCGGGACAGCTTTGCGGATCATCGCTTTCGGGCGGGCATAGCCAGAAATCAAGGGGTCAAACAGGCTCAGGGAAAATATCTTTTATTTTTAGATTCTGATATTTTAACCCCGCCTTTTTATTTGTCCTCCGCTTGCAGGCAGTTGGAGAAATATGATGTGATTCAGCATCCGAGATACCATCTCACTCCCTCCGCCCCAACAGACTACAGCCAAATTGACAAAAGCAGGCATACCTTTATTAAAGGCTCCGGCTATTGGGAGGAGTTTTACAGCTCCGCAAAAAATTGGAGCGAAAAAAAGCTGGCCTGGAAATACATATCCACAAACACTTTGGGATTAAAAGCCTCCGCCTTTAAGCGGGCGGGGCGCTTTCGCGTCAATCACACCTGCTATGGCTTTGAGGATACAGATTTAGGCTATAGGCTGTATAAAGCCGGCTTTCGCTTTAAGCTTAATCCGATTGACACTTATCATTTGTTTCGCTCCTCAGAGCCTTCTGACTCAGATATTTTAAAACGCAAGCTGGTGGGGCTGTCGGCAAAAATATTTTTTCACAACAGCCACTGTTTGGAGGGCTATGAGGAGTTTCGCCACATGATGCCTAATAATATTTAAGGCTTGTTATTTTCAGCTTGCAGTATAAAGGAATCAGTAAAAATCAAATCTATTTTGCTGAAAAGGCCTCAACTATTAGGAGATCTTATATAAGTTATAAACAATGTCGGCTAGATATGCTGGCTGTTTGCCTTATTTTAGCTGTTTTACAGGTATTTTTTTGAAAGTCATGTTATTATATAGATAAAAAGGCTCGGCTAAAGTAACTATTAAGCTAATTTTGCTAATTGCTTAAAGGAGGCTGAACATAATGAAAAAAATATTCGCTTTATTTTTTGTGAGCCTGAGCTTAATGGCTTGCAGTTTTGGAAATAAACCCGCTAAGCCAAATGACATTTCAGATCCTTCCGCAACAAGCTGTATTAATGACTGGTTTAGGCAGGGAGAGGATGACAATCTCTATGGAAAAGATTGCCTGGCCGGAAAAAAGCTCTTTATTCAAACAGCTAAAGACACAGGCCACCCGCCGGTCACCACCACTCACGCTATAAATAAAAAAAGAAAACCCAGCCTCAGAGTAGAGAGATCCGAGCCTGAAGAGGTAGACTTTATAAATAAGTTTTATGATACAAAATATACAATCTTGGAGGAGGGGGACTACAGCTCTAAGGCCGCCCGGCAGTTTTTGCCGTCCGACTTGAATGATCATGAAAAGTTTTTTGGCTTATTGGATCATAAATATCAAATTGTATTCGATTTGGTTGCCAATTATCTTATTTTATTTAAAGCCTCAAAAAATCTTCAAGATTTGCCTTATACTGAGCGCAACATAGTGAGGGAAAAAAACGGCCTCTACATGGTTCCCTTTTTAGGCTATCCCGTTCAATATTGCAATGCCACACAAATCTTTAGCGATGCCAGCGGGCATGACACATACAGATACAGAACACAATGTGACGCTGTGAATCCGGACGATGCGAAATACATTAGGATTAATAAAAGCGCCAGACATGTGTTCTTATATCAGGACAAGAAGGATTTATTCCCCGCGGAATATTTTGAGGGGCGCTGGTTTTATACGGCAGAGTTTATTGAAACGCCAGCTACCGCGGATCTGACTTATGTTGTTCGCCCCGCCACGCTTGTTGAATTAGATAAAAATTCGAATTTTTTAGAGATAAGAAATGTCAGCGGAGATGTGGAGAATCGGAATCAAGAGCTGTTGGGCCAAATTTCTGTCAAGTGGGTTCAATATGAAATGGATATAAAAGGGTCTAAATTTAACTCTTTTGGAGAAAGAGAGAGCCAACACGCCAAAAATCCAATAGCCAGATCTCATCTGATGATTGATTTTCCAAGATCTAAAGCGTTTAACCGGCCGCTGGATTTTTTGGTTGCGGATGACTTCTTTTCGTTTGTTGTGGAAAGGCTAGTTAAAGATGAAGACACAGAACAAACAAAGAAAATAAAATACAAGGTCTCTTTTTTAAAAGAAAGCGCTGTGGATCAAGAGAATTTTCATGCGAAAAAATACTTTAAAGAGGATTATGAGCATAAATTTGCCTCTTTGCCTGTGATGCCCCAACAATCACAAGAAATAGGGGAGTTTTCAAGAGAGGCGATTTTTAAAGACATACGTCTCATTCACTTTAACACAAGCAATCCAGAGACAGTTATCAAATGGCATTTTTCAAACAAAACTCCAGAAGATCCGTTTTACCGTCAAATAGGCCGTGAGGCTGTCGATATTTGGAACCAAGCGTTTAAAATTATCACTCAAGGATCTGACACAAAAATAAAAGTGGTTTTAGAGGAAAAAGAGGAAAAAGACATTGGGGATATGCGCTATAATGTTATTAACATGATTCAGCCAAAAGATATGGTTTCTCAAAGAGGCTTGCTTGGCATAGCCCCTTCGTTTGCCAACCCTGAAACAGGGCAAATTATTGGGACAACCGCCAATGTTAATATGTCAAACATAAAGCATATATATAACAAATATGTGCAAGACTATATAAGATATGAAATTTTTCGAAAAAACAAGGCCACAGAGGATGAAAATAAGATCCACAGTGTAAGCCCCTACATAAAAACACAAATCCAAACAAAATGCCCGGAAGTGGATGAATTTATTAAAGAGCAGAGAAGGCGTGACAGAAATCCAAGGGATAATTTAGGCGACATAGCGCTCTCCCGCTCATGTGAAAAAAAGATCTCAAGGGATCAAATACTGGCTACGCTTATACATGAGATGGGCCACAGCTTTGGCTTAGGGCATAATTTTAGGGCCTCTACAGATAAGGATAATTATTATCAATCAATAAATGAGATGGAAAGCTATTTTCCGATGGCTCAGGCTGGGGAGATTTCCAAAACATCCAGTGTCATGGATTATTTGCCCATGGACACGCTTCAGCCTGTTGTTCCTGGGAAATATGATTTAAGCGCTTTAAGATACCTTTACATGGATCAGGTGGAAACAAAAAAGGGGGAGTTTTTAGCCTTAAACACCCCAGAGGATCCGGATAAGCAGAAAGCGCTTGGCTCGGAGATTTCATCTCAAATGAAGCCTTATGCTCACTGCGCGCACGAGCTTTTGAATGATATAAGAATAGTTCTTTTTGATGATGCAGGCAAGGAGGAGTATAGAGTTTCGGGGTTAAATACAGATGCTGAGGATTTTCTTTGTTTAACCCATGATTATGGATCCAACCCTTTGGAAATTGTCCGACATGAGATTGACAGCGTGAAACGCGCTGTCAATCAATTCAAATACCGCTATGACCGCGGCAATTTGTATCCCATAGCTGCCGCAATTTATCTAGGGATGGCGATGTCCAAGATACCGTTTTTTTACAGCAAATGGGTGAGCTTAAGAAATATCTTTTTTTCAGACAGCATGGATAAACAGCTCTCCTCTCAATTAATTGTGCCGCCCTTTGTCGCGACAGATGATAACATTGATCAAATTGATAAGGAATTAAAGGAGATAGAGGAGGCTAGGCAGAGAGGAATAGACAATTATCAAGAGGCTATTCAGCAGATTGCTGATGGGGGAACCAGCGAGGAGTATGCGGAATATTATCCCATTCGTGAGGAGATTTTTGATTTTTTTATGGATATGATATTCACTAAAACCATGAAATGCGCCGTTCAAACGGAGAATAAAAAGAAAAATCTCAATTTGGAATCCATAAGGCCCTTATTGCTTGCCCAGCACGGGGATGATTTGTATGTGCGGGATTGTTATTCTCCACATGTCCGGGATTTTTTAGAGAAACACGGCTTAGAGCTTGCCGCTCAAAGCGGAGTGGAGCATTTTGAATCTTATAATAGCAAAGGGCGCAATAAGGATAGGGATTTATTTCCAGAGCCGAGTATGTTAAGCAACTGGGTGGAGCATACAAGGCGAGTTTTTTACAAGGCAACTGTGAAGAAAAATGGCATTGGAACGCTCAACGCTAAGGAAGTTCAGATTTGGCCTATAGCCAGTCTAATGCCTTTGGATCGTGAGCCTGGTTTTTTAAATTCCTATTTACAGCGCCTGAAAAAAGAGCTTTTTCATGAGGGAGCGCATAAATCCAGCTTTGAGCTTTCTATTTTGCGCTCAAATTTTGGTTTTCTGATGCAAAACATTATGAACAATATTCAACAATTTTCCACCTCAGATATAAGAGTTGAAATAAAAAAGAATTTAATCAGCTTTTTTTCTGTGACATATAAAACGGGAACAGGGCCTGACTCTTTTTTTAAATTAGTGTCAGAGCCTCTGGCGAATCCTCATTTTTCCATAGAGAGTGTGCCTATTCCTTTTATAAGGCAATCCTATAAAAATTATCAGGATTACAAAAGAGCAAAGCCACAACAAGCCAACATGAGTTTTGAGGAGTATCTCACTGATCAGGCCAGTGTTTTGCGAATGGGAGATGGAGACGCATTCACTGTGCCTTATGCGGAACACAGTTTGATGGAAAAGGTGATTAAAACATACAATCAAAATCTTAAAGCCATTTCCGCTCTGAAGGAAAAATCATCTAAATCTATTTTAGAGGAAATAGAGCATAAGGGGCTTATTCAGTATAATGAGACTTTGCTGGAGATTGCTCAATTAGCAGATTTTATAGAATTTAAAAAATTCCACTAGTGAGCGGAAAACAGCTAAAAAGAGGGGAGAGCCATCCGCCTCCCCCTCTAGGGCTATTTTGGCAAAAATGAGATTTTTTCCCCTCGCTTTTTTTGTTTTATTTTTTCCTTTATTAAGCGCCGGCTTTTCAGACACAGAGATTGAATCCATAAAGTCCTCCGGCAAAAAAACCCTCTCCCCAAAAGCTTGGCGGGCGGATCTGAGTTTTTCCTTAAAAAGAAATGCGGAATTTAACAGCCGCTTTTCAGACAACACAGGCGCTGATCTCTTAAAAAAAATTTTTAACCCGCAAGGGGAAAAATCCTTTCTGGATATTCACAGCCTCTATTACTCTGTGGGCTTAAGCCTCAAACACTCCTTAGCGGATCTCGCGAAAAATCATCAGGATTTACAGCATATAACTCTTTTTGCAAATGGCTTTTTTCAATCGCCTGTTCCCGGCTATTATTCCGGCATAAACAAAAATTATGACTGGACAGATTATATTCATTATGGGCTGGGAGACATCACATTTGGATTTATAGCTCCAGTGTATAGGGCAGAAAAATTCTTCAGCGATTTTTCTCTGGCTCTTATGCCTTATCCCCTGTCCAAATTCTCTCAAATAGCCGGTTTATCCTATTCATTGGGCGCGGACATTAGCTCAGTCTATTTCTTTAAAAAAGCTCAGCAATGGAGTTTTTTGGCTCAATTCTCCCACTATTTGGGACTCAATAAGTATGATAAATCTTTTGCGAATGATTCGGGCGAAATTGCAAATATGCTGGCGGAAACCACTCATGGCGGAAATTTATCTTATAGGCAAAGCGCCAGCAAATATCTGCCCTCCAGTATTCAAGCGGGGGCGTCCTACTATCTGGGAGTAAGCAAAACACACAAAACCTTTTACCATGACTTGACTTTGAGCGCCTCCTCGTCATGGAAAATGGGAGAGCGGCATTATCTCAATGTCTCTGTTCGCTGGAAGGATCGGGTGGATGTTTATAACCTCAAAAACAAGGAGATTCGAAAGATAGCGCCTGTCGGCTGGCTCGATCCCAATAAATATGTTTTTTCCATTGCCAGCTTTTTCTCTTTTTAGCGGCTTGAAGGCTATAGCGCCCCGATCAGATAGAATTTAATATAAGCTGTGGCTCTTTTAGCCTGCTTAAATCCCGTTATGATTTTTTATTTTCCAGAGCGCGAAGGCAACTCTGTCGTTGACTGCCATATCGCTTAAATCCCGTTATGATTTTTAATTTTCCAGAGCAGCGCGAAGGCAACTCTGTCGTTGACTGCCATATCGCCTAAATCCCGTTATGGTTTTTTATTTTCCAGAGCGCGAAGGCAACTCTGTCGTTGACTGCCATATCGCCTAAATCCCGTTATGATTTTTAATTTTCCAGAGTCCGGGCTTATCTTTAAGACTCCCGCGCTCTGAGGGCCAAAAGCGGATGAGGGCCTGTCTTGAGCCGTTAAGTTTGGACCGAAAAAAAGACAGGTCGGCCAAGAGACCAAGTTTAATAATACAGGCTGATTCTTATTCCTGTATTCCAATGACGGCCTTTTGCATTCACTTTAGAGATTTCGCTGGTTATTTTGCGCCACGCAAAAAAGCCAACAAAGGGAGTGGCGCTAAAATAACGGCTAAATGACAAGCCTAAGCCCGCTCGCATCCATCCTCCAAAAACATGAAAGGGCGTGATTCCCACAGTCAGAGAGGGGATAAATAGAGCTTTTGAATTGTTTTTAAATATGTTCCATGTAAAAAAAGGGGAGACAAAGTTAAAGCCTGTCTGCTGAATTTTAGCTCCTATTTCATAATAGCCAAAATTTCTGGAAATTTCCAAAGAGGAAAAATAAGTTAGCATTTGCCCATCCAGATCGAGATCCCATGTTTCCGTAGAAGAGGTTTCTTTAGTGGCGTCTTTGGGCGCTTTTGCAAAGGTCCATCCATTGACAATAGATATAGACCATTTCCGGCTGACTATTAGCCTTCTTTTTTTTCTGGCGTCCGCCTCAACAGGAATGAAAAAGCATAGGGACAATAACAGAAAAAATAAAATTTGATGTTTCATAGCCGAGAGCGCCTTTTAAAAATTTTGGTTCATGACAACTTAAGCTTTGTTTGATAGAGGTTAAGTTAATTTGGCATATTTCCCGCCTAAAAGCAAGCTTTCTATGAAATGTCAATATCAACTGGAATTAGAGCTTTCTAACAGAATCTAAAGAATCTCAAATATTTGCGATTAAAAAATAAGCTTAAAAACAGGCTTTAGGCTTGATTTTTAAGGGCTATTGCTGGACGGCGGGCGCCGGCGGGTTTGAGGCCGCCTGTCCCGATAAAGATAAGCTTGGACTCTGAAAGAAAGACAAACTAAGCTTGTGAATAGACCCAGATATCCAGCTCAGTTTATAATTTTTTAAGCTGGGCCAGATCTTTTGGCTTAAATTTTATTATGATCTTCAATTTTCCAGACTCCCAGCTTATCTTTGAAGGCGCCTCCTGCGAGGATGGCAAAAATGAGTAAAAAAACGCTAACCGCTCTTTTAACAGAGAACATTCATCAACAAGCGGAAACAGCCCTTCGCTCTCAAGGGCTAAAAATCAAAAGATTGAGAAAGGCTCCGGGCGCGGCGGAGCTTATTAAAAATTTAAAAAATGTAAATGCGCTTTGCTCCCGCTCCCGAACAAATATTGATAAAAAGACTCTTTTAAATTCAGATCTGGATTGCATAGGGGCTTTTTGCATTGGCGTCAATCAAATTGACTTGAAAACAGCTTGCGCGCGGGGAGTTCCTGTTTTTAACGCGCCTTATGGCAACACAAGAAGCGTTGCTGAAATGGCCATTGGGCTGATTATTGCCCTTTCCCGCTCCCTTTTTGATCACGCCAGAAATATGCGTCAAGGGCGGTGGGAGAAATTTTCTGAGGGCTGTTTTGAGCTGCGGGGGAAGACTCTGGGCATTATTGGCTATGGGCATATTGGGAGTCAAGTGAGTGTTTTAGCCGAAGCGCTGGGAATGAGGGTTCTTTATTATGACATAATAAATAAATTGCCCATTGGAAACGCCAAACCGTCTTTTAGCCTAAAAAACCTTCTAAAAACAGCGGATTATTTAACACTGCATATCCCGGAAACCTCACAGACAGTCAATTTAATAGGCCCAAAGGAAATAGGATGGATGAAAAAAGGGAGTTTTTTGATCAACACCAGCCGCGGAAGCATTGTGGATATTTTAGCTGTCAAAAAAGCTTTGGAATCCAAGCGTTTGGCCGGCGCGGCTATAGATGTTTTTCCCCAAGAGCCTAAAACCAGCCGGGCGCGCTTTTTATCCCCTCTGCGAAAAATGGATCGGGTGATCTTGACTCCTCATGTGGGAGGAAGCACTCAGGAGGCTCAAATCTCTATTGTTTTTGAAGTCTCCAAAAGCCTGAAAGATTTTTTGCAAACAGGAACCATCCAAAATTCTGTTAATTTCCCCCCCCTGCTTGTCCCTCCTGTCCCTGAAGATGTGACCAGAATCTCCAATATCCATAAAAATCAGCCGGGGGTTTTAAGCGAGATAAACAAATTGGTTTCGCAATCCAGCGTCAATATCAAAGCTCAATACTTGGCGACTAATGAATCCATTGGCTATGTGATCATGGATTTGGAAAACAAGAATGTTAAAGGCATATTCCAAAAAATGTCGCAACTGCAAGTGTCCATTAAAACCCGGCTGATTCCCCCCAACTCCAGCCCATCCCTTTAAAAGAGATAAACAAATTGGTTTCACAGTCCAGCGTCAATATCAAAGCTCAATGCTTGGCGGCTAATGGATCCATTTGGCTATGTGATCATGGATTTGGAAAACAAGAATGTTAAAGGCATATTCCAAAAAATGTCGCAACTGCAAGTGTCCATTAAAACCCGGCTGATTTCCCCCAACTCCAGCCCATCCCTTTAAAAGAGATAAACAAATTGGTTTCACAGTCCAGCGTCAATATCAAAGCTCAATGCTTGGCGGCTAATGGATCCATTTGGCTATGTGATCATGGATTTGGAAAACAAGAATGTTAAAGGCATATTCCAAAAAATGTCGCAGTTAAATGTGTCCATTAAAACCCGGCTGATTCCCCCCAACTCCAACCCATCCCTGTAAAAGAGGCAAATCAACGGTTTCGCAATCCAGCGTCAATATCAAAGCTCAATGCTTGGCGGCTAATGGATCCATTTGGCTATGTGATCATGGATTTGGAAAACAAGAATGTTAAAGGCATATTCCAAAAAATGTCGCAACTGCAAGTGTCCATTAAAACCCGGCTGATTCCCCCCAACTCCAGCCCATCCCTGTAAAAAAAAGTGGATTGTCCCTGAAAAATGGACAGTTCACTTGGAATCACCCTGTTCATAAATCGATGGGCTTTTAGCGGCTCTGAGACTTTCAATCAAAAGAGATAAGTCTAAATTGTCTCTTACTAAATAAGCTCCATCATAAAGAAGCTGGAGGTTTCCTGTCCAGCGGGCGGATAAAGCCGGCCCCGGCAAAACGGCTAGAGGGATTCCGTATTCCAAAGATTTTTGCGCTGTCAGCATTGTGCCGCTTCGAATTTGAGCCTGAAGTATTAAGACCAGGGAGGAGCAGAGGGGCAGAAGGCTGTTTCTGATATGAAAATAAAACTTATTCATTTTTTGCCAAGGAGGGAAGCAGCTGATAAAAGCCCCCCCGCAGTCCAAAATATCGGTTTTTAATGTTTTAAGGCTTTCCGGGTAAAAATGATCCAAGCCGGAAGGGAGAAAACATAATGTTGGGCTTTGGGAGCGAACAGCTATTTTGTGGGCTTTTTGATCGATGCCTCTGGCCCCTCCGCTAATCACGCGGAGCTGTTTTTCCTGAATCAAAGGAGAGAGATAAAAGTCCATCCAATTTAAAGCCTGCTCATCCGCCACTCGACTCCCTACACAGGTGACAGAAAAACCGGCCGGCTCGGAAGGCCATTGCCCCAGAATAAGGAGAATGGGGGCTGTTTCAAAAAAATGGCTAAAATTTTTAGGGTAAGCTTTTATTCCGGGATGAAGGATTTGATAGTTTTGATTTTGGCAATGCTTATAGTCTTTTTCCGCTTTTTTCCACCAGTATTTGTTGTGTGTGAGATACTCTTTTGTTTCCGGCGAGGAGACTAGGGAAACAAAGTTTTCCGGATTTTTGACAGGCTGGCTTTTTAAATTAATAAAATCCCGCCAAAAGATTTTACAGCCCTGCCAGCTGAGAAGAGATAAATAGTCCGCCCATTTCATTTGCCCTATAGATATAGCAAATAAATAGGACAAAACCGCTCAACAAAAATTGAGTTTTAGGCATTTTGTTATGGACAAAATTCAGATACCGGCAGTTTTTTATAAATTGGACAGGCCCTCTTGACCTAAGCCCCATTATGATCTTCATTTTCCAGAGTCCAAACTTTGAGGGCTGGCCGCGCCAGAGCTGGCGCCGGCGAGACTCAAGGGGCGGACGCCCGTCTCGATAAAAATAGCTTGGCCGCTGGAATAAAGACAAATTTAGCCTTGTGAATAGGTCAAGAGAGCTAGCTCAGTTTAGTTTTTTATGGAATTTTCAGGGCTTAAAAGCCTGAAAGCCGGTTAAGCTTCGCCCCACAGACAAACGGTGGATGTCCTCTGTCCCCTCATAAGTGTTTACAGTCTCTAAGTTTAAAAGGTGGCGAATGATGGGATACTCATCTATGATTCCATTAGCTCCTAAAATATCTCTGGCCTGCCGGGCTGTCCGCAAAGCCATTTTGCAGTTGTTCATTTTAGCCAAAGATATTTGCTCCGGTTTTAGATCTCCCTTTTCTTTAAGGCGGGCAATATGGAGATTGAGCAGTTGGGCTTTGCTGATCTCCTGGGCCATCTCAACTAATTTAGCCTGGACCAGCTGATAGGATGAGGCCGGTTTGTTAAAAATAATCCTTTGCCCCGCATACTCCAGAGCTGTTTGATAGCATTGCATGGCGGAGCCGACAGCCCCCCAGGCAATTCCATAGCGCGCCTGATTCAGGCATTCCAAAGCGGATTTTAGCCCCACTGCCGAGGGCAGGATGTGGCTGTCCGGCACAAAGCAGTCCTGAAAATGAAGCTCAGAAGTGACACTCACTCTAAGAGAAAATTTGCCGGTCATTAGGGAGCTGGAGAAGCCTTTAAAATCTTTTTGAATAAGAAATCCTTGAATATCATTGGTTTCAGAATTTTTAGCCCACACAACCGCTAAATCAGCAATAGAGCCATTGGTTATCCACATTTTATTTCCATTTATAATCCATCCTCCTTTGGCTTTTTTAGCCGAGCATTTCAGGCTGGCGGGATCTGACCCGGCGTCAGGCTCTGTCAAGCCAAAGCAGGCTACTTGCTTCCCCTGCGCCAATTCCGGCAGAAACTTCCGCTTTTGGCCTTCTGAGCCATAGCTTAAGATCGCCCACATGGCTAAGGCCCCTTGGACAGAGCAAAAGGATCGAAGCCCGGAGTCAGCCCTCTCCAGCTCCTGCATAATTAAGCCATAAGCTGTATTATTTAGTCCCGGACAGCCATAGCCCTTAATGTTGGATCCCAGCAAATTCATCTCTCCAAAACGGGGGATCAGATCTTGGGGGAAAATCTCTTCCCGGTGGGCTTTTTGCAGAAGAGGCATGGCCTCCCGGCGGATAAAATCAGAGACAGCGTCCCTCACCATGAGATCCTCTGTCTCAAACAGGCTTTGTGTGTCTAAAAAATCAAGAGGATTTAAAGGCAAGGCTTGGTCTCCATAGCGCTCTTTTTATGAGCGGCCCTATTTGAGCCTCACAAATAAAAAAGCGGTCAAAAAGAGCATAAACAATCCCGGAAGAATAAGGAAATACGGGAAAGGCTTGCCCAGCTTGCGGCTGGCTTTTTTAATAAAAAAAGGAGACGCCCCCAGCAAAAGCCATACAGCCAGTTTGCCGTAAATCCAAAAAGGCCAGGGAAAAGGGGCTTTTATTTTTGCGATCAAGCCAAAGCCCGCTAAAAAAATAAGGAGCAAAAAAAGGCCATGAGCGCCCAGCAAAAGCTTTTTCAGCCCTTTGTCCGGGGAGGGGCTGTTATAAAGCCCCCATAAGGCCCCCAGAGCCAGAGCCAAAGCGAAAAGCGACAATAAATGAAGACTGCTGTAAAAATTATAACTCATCGCAAATCCTTAACCGGCGCTTTTAGCCACACGATTCATCACCACTGCCGGGAGCGCGCTTCCATCGGATTTTTTAAAAATCTCCGCGAGCCACCTCAATTAAAGCGTTTAAAACATCGGTTGAGGTAAAAATGCCCAGACTGTCGTCCTCGTATAAGATAAGAGCGCTTCCATATTTATTTTCAGACATGGCCATCGCCACTTCATAGATTTTTGTCTGCGCCGGCACACAGTAAGGGTTTGTTTTCATGATTTTTTGGACCAGAACATCCTCCGCATTAGCGTGAAGCTTATAAGAAAGGTAAATATCCCTTTCGCTGACAATGCCCACAACTTTTTTATTAGAATCCAAAACAGGAAGATGGCGAATGCCGTTTTCATGCATTATTTTTTCCGCCTGCCGGACTGTGTCTTCCGGCTGAAGGACATGGACGCAGGGAGTTGTAAACTCCTCTACTGTCAAATTTTGAATGGAATGAGACGCTGTTTTATTGGCCATAAAGCGGATTGTGCCATAAAAAATTGAAAAATCAACCGTTAATTTTTTAAGTTGGACTGGCTCTCTTAGCCTCAATCCCATTATGAGCTTCAATTTTCCAGAGTCTAAGCTTGTTTTTGAGGGCTGGCCGCTCCACGGATGGCAAAAAGCGGGGTGAGGGCAGTCTGCCTGTCTCGATAAAAATAAGCTTGGACTCTGAAATAAAGACAGATTTAGCCTCGTGAATAGGTCAAGAGAGCTAACTCAATTTATAGTTTTTCCGCCGGCGGGGGAGGGAGGGGCCGGGTTATTGGGCAAAAAGGCGCATATCCCTGAGCTGGCGATATTTTTCCTCATGATCCAATCCATAGCCAAAAATATACCGGTCATCAGCCGCCATCCCAAAATACTCCGGCTGTAAATCAAGATCTCTCCGCGAGGGCTTGTCAATTAAAGCGGCAATTTTGACGGACTTTGGGGAGGAGGCTTCAATTCTTTTTTTTAAAAATACAAGTTTTCTGCCCACATTTAAAATTTCTTTGACAATTAAAATATGACGATCTTTTAGAGGCAAACTGATGTCTTTCAAGATGCTAAAATCCCCTTTTGAGCTTTCAATGGAGATAAAATCCAAGACCACAGGGGTTTTTAAATAGCGGGTTAAATCGGCGAAAAAGAATATAGATCCCTTTAAGGGGCAAATAAGCGTCAAAGGCTTTTTCTCATTTTTGTAATCATGATCAATTTGCCTAGCCAAGCCTTTGACCAAATTTTGTATGTCCGCCTCTTTTAAAAAAACAATGGTTTGTTTCATAACAGCTTTTGTGTCCATTTAAAAAAGCCGGAGCTTTGTTTTTTCACGGAAATAGATTGAGCCTCTGGAGAATTAGGGTAATTGCTCAGGAGGGTTTTTTTAAACTCTTTTGGGTTTTTATTCAGCTGGCCGGCTAATTGAAATCCGGCTAAAAGGGCTTTGGGCAATAAAGGGCTTTTCGGGTAATTTTTTATAAAATATTGAACTCTTTTAAAGGCGGCGGCGCTCCAGCCCTGGCTTTTAAAAAAAAGGGCTGTTTTCAGCTCTTTATCAGCTTTTTTGTCTAAAACGCTCTGCCTCTCCTTTTGAGCTTTTGGCTTGTAAGGGGACGGAGGCTTTAAGCCTAAAAGCTTGTTGAAAGCTTTTAAGGCCGGCTCCGCCAAACTGAGATCGTGCTCCGATCGATAGGGCAGTTGGCTTTTGTAAGACAGCCCTATTTGATAGAGGACATAGTCGGGCTGTTTTTTAGGGTAGAGAGAGAGATGCTTTTCATAGGATTGGACAGCTTGAGGGTATTTGCCTTGGGCAAAATAAATATCGCCGGACAGCAGGAGAGCTTTTTGATTCCACCGGCTGTAAAAAAACCTCTGCCTCAGCTCTTTTAATTTCTCCAAGGCGCGGCTGTAATGGGCTTGCTCCTTATAGCGGACAGCTTGATCAAAATAAAATTTAGGCCCGGCCCCCTCTTTTCCCTGTTTAGAGCTGTGAATACAGCTGGAGAGAATAAAGCCGGCCAACAAAATAAAGCGCATTCTTATATCATGCGAAAAAATCAGCTCTTTGTCAATTATTTTCCCACTCTCAAAGTCTATTTACAGCCCGCTGTCGGCATTTCAAAAAGGCCGTATCCATCGAATCCAGCGCCGGCGAGCGCGAAATTTTCAAATCCCGCCCGCGGGACTTAGACTAATGTCTTGTATTCAGCGGGGACGGAAGAGCCTGCTTTGCTCCCCTCTTATAAATTATATTATACTGCTCTATAAGGACACCATGGGCTTTTCTATTTTTTTTCAAAGGGCGTGGAGCCTGACCGGCTCTTTTTTATCCGCGCTGAAAAGGCGGGGATTTACAGCTTTTTTTTTAGCCGGCGCGGCTTTCCCGGCTGAGGCGGTAAGCATTCAGTTTCCGGATGAGGAGCTGGCCTCTGAGTCTGTGCTTCCCCTCATTCAGCCGGCCCGCATGGTTTTAAACAGAAACATCCCTTTAACATTTAGAGCGGAGGCGGGGATAGGAGTTGGATTTGGCTTGACGGAGCCTTTTTATTACCCCTTTCATCCCTCAGTGATATTGGCCTTTCACTTTGCGGAGGCTCATGCTGTCAGCGCGGTGGGGGCTTATTTTTTTCCCTGGCGCTCTAAAGATGGAGTTGAATTGAGCAAAGGGGTGCAAATAGAAGATGAAAAATTTTTTTTTGATCCTCTTAAAATCCCTTATCCTCAATACAGCGGCTTTTTAAATTATCAATACACTCCTTATTACGGCAAAATCAGTTTGACAAAAAGCGGGGTGATGAATTTGTCCATCTATGGCTTTGCCGGCTTGGGTTTAGTTGTTTCCAATCAAAATGATCAATGGCCGGCCGGAAATTTTGGCATAGGCCAAAAGCTTTACTTTAATAAATGGCTGGGCATTCGGGGGGATTTAGGCTTTTACGGCTATTATGGCCCGGCGCCGGCCCGGCTAAAATTGGGCCAGGATGTGACAAAACTCACATACAGCCAATTAAAGCCTGAGGACAAAAGATTGATGCTTCATGTTGTGGCCAATTTGGGAGTGATTATTTTAATATGAGACAGACTCCCAAAATTTGGATTGTTTTATGTGTCTTTTTGTCTCCGAGCCTTTTAGCCAGAGAGCCGCAGGCTATTGGAAAATCTGATTCTGTGGGGCGAGTCAAGCGGTTAAAAATAAAGAATTTGTCTGATTTACAGCGGTTGACGCCTTATGAGTCGATTTCTGTCATTCAAAAAAGGTATTTGCCTAAAACTTTTCGCGGGGAGCTTAATTTGGCTTTTGCCTCTGTGATCAATCATAAATATTTTTATTTGGGCGGGCTGTCCGCCCGCCTGGGCTTTTTTTTGAGAGAGGATCACGGCTTAGGGACGGAGGGCATTTATTTCCTGCCCGCTTTGCGCAAGCCGGAGGCTCAAGAGATAACCAGCCAAGGTGTCGCCCCCTCCTCCTACACATTTCCTCAGGTTTATGGGGGATTGTATTATAAGTGGAGTCCTGTTTTTGGAAAATTTGCTGTTTTAAACAACAAAATCATTTACTTTGATATGTATATGACTTTTGGAGCCGGAATGAGCCGCATAATAGACGGCAAAAGCAAGGAGGATCGAGAGCGGCTAAAGTCCGGCGCGGCGGATCCCAATCTGGCTAAAGACTATTTCCCCACCATGCTTTTGAGTTTGGGGCAAGTGTTCGCTTTAAGCAAGGACTGGGCTTTTAACTGGGAGTTAAAGTGGCTTTACACCTTTGTTCAGTATCAAAGCCAAGAGCTTTACACTCCAGTGGATATTGATCTGTCTTTTGGCGTTAACTATTATTTTCCGGGAGCCGGCTACAGATGATAAAAAAAGCTTTTATTTGCGCTTTATTATTTTTTTTGCCGGCTGTCTCTTTTTCCGCTTTGGCCAAAGTGTCTCCCAGAACTTATTTGCGGAAAGTGATTAACATTATTGAAAAAGGGAATTACACGCTAGGCTCCAGAGAGCTTTACCGGCTCAGCCGCGGCTCAGCTTACAGGGGAAAAAAGGAGCAAATCAAATACACTTTGGGCATCGCCTTTTTAGAGATGCGGCTTTATCATTTGGCCTCCCTTCAATTTGTCTATGTGATTCGGCACGCTAAAAGAGGAAGCTACAGAGACAAATCTTTGGAAAAGCTCAGCTTGATTTTAGATCATTTTAAGGATGATCCGCTTTTTTGCCCTTTAAGCTCTCATGTCCGGGAGAGCGGTTTTCCCTTCACCGTTAAGGATCGCCTGAATTTTTATTTTGGAAAATGCGCTATGGCCCAAAAGCGGTTTAGAAAAGCGCGCGCTCATTTTGCGAGGGTCAGCCCCAGGTCCTCTTTTCATGATCAGGCTTTGTATTATCGGGGCTTGTCTTATGCGGAGCAAAATTATGTGAAGCAGTCTGTGGATATATTTAGGGATTTAGCCTCCCGCCGCAAGGGAATCACAGACACTAATCGTGTGGCCGGCTTGATGGGGCTGGCGCGGGTTTTGTATCAAGGCGGGCGGTTTCAGGATTCTATAAAAGTTTATCGATCCATTCCCAGAGACACAGTTTATTTTCATGATGCCCTTATGGAAAACAGCTGGAATTATCTCCGTTCGGGAAAATTTCGATCGGCTCTCAGCAATTTTCAAACTCTTCACTCGGTGTTTTATAAGGATCGCTATCAGCCGGAGTCTCTCATTTTAAGAGCTTATGTCTATTTATATATTTGCAAATATTATGAGATGGAGAAAGTGCTGAATTTTTTTAATGCGGTTTATCTTCCCCTGCTAAAGGATGTGAATAAAACTTTAAAATGGGGCGCCTCTTATAAATATTATGTGAGGGCGGTTTTGAGCGCCCGCCGAAACAGAGAGCGGGGGCTGGAGTTTTCCGATGGAAGCGCGCTCCCGGCAGTGGTGATGAATCGTGTGGCTAAAAGCGCCGGTTTTCGCTATCTTATGCATTATTTAGATAAACTGCGAAAGGAAAAAACTGTGCTGGACAGCCTGCCCTCTGATTGGCGGAGGGATCGTGTGGGGCGCAACGCGAGCTATATTTTGAGCCGCCGGATTGCCTCCGCGCAAAAAGCCGCCGGACAGGAAATCCGCGGTATTTTGCTGGAAATTCAAAAGGAGCTGAAAAGGCTTTCCACTTCTGAGCAATATTTAAGGTATGATATGCTCAAAGGAAAGAGGGAATATTTGAAAAAGAAAATCTCACGGAGGCATTTGGACAAATTGCGGATTGATGAGAGAATCAGCCGGAATTATTATATTCAAAATGGCTATGAATACTGGCCTTTTGCCGGTGAGGCCTGGCTGGATGAGCTGGGCAACTATCATTATTTAGGGAAACAAAACTGTGAGTAAGCTAATGGCGGGTTTTTTGCTAATTCTTTTTTTGAGCGCCTCTTGGGCTTTGGAGGATGCGGGGGAAAAGCCGGCGCCGGTTATTTCCGATCTTCAAAATGAGGCTCAGCCCCAAAGGGGCCTCAATGAGGAGGCTCAACAGCCGGCGGGGACAGTTGAGGCTCAGCTGGAGGATTTTAATGAGGACAGGGACTCTAAAGAGCGCGGGCTGTCCTCTTTAAAAAAGATCAAAAGGACCAGAATCAAGCGGGACAAAAGCTTTAAAGTTCCAAAAACAAAAGCCAAAGCCCCTAAAAAGCGCAGGATTCGCCTCAGAGATATTCAGCCTCCCTCCCGAACCAGACTCTATTATGATTCCGGCAGTGATGAGGCGGAGCTGGAGAAGGTCATCAATTCAGAAATCAAACAATTATTTCGCCTTTTAAAAAAGGACAGAAACGCTGATTTAACCTTGAGGCTGGGGAGTCTGTATGTGGAAAAATCCCGTTTGATTTCCTTTAAAATTCAAGCGGATTATGAAAAAAAGCTAAGGGATTACAATGAGGGCCGGCGGAGATCAAAGCCCTATTTGAATTTAAAGCCGGCGCAAGCCTATAACCAAAAATCCTTAAAGCTTTTTGAGGATTTTAAAACCGGCTTCCCGAATCATAAGCGCATGGATGAGGTTTTGTTTTTTCTAGGCTTTAACTTTTATCAGCTTGAGAATATCAAGCTGGGGATGAAATATTTTTCTGATCTGGAAAAGCGCTTTCCCAAAAGCCCTTATCTTTATGAATCCCGCTTTAAGCTGGGAGAGCATTATTTTAAGCTGGGCGATTGGAAAAACTCTTTTAAATATTATAGCAAGGTGATCCGGAATAAAAGGGGGAAATTTTACTTTTTTGCCCTTTATAAAATGGCGTGGTCGTCTTACAAGATGGGCCGGGCCTCACAGGGGCTGGGCCTTTTAAGGAAGATTATTTTGGAGTCCAGAGCGTTTAAGGTGATTTCTGACAGAGATCAAATTTTCACTTTTAACAAAGAGGCTGTGGATGATTTGGTTTTATTTTACACTTATTCCAAAAGATCTCCCTTGCGGGCTAAATCCTTTTTTTTAAATCTTGTGGGGGATGAGAGGGCCTGGTCCTCATTAAAAAGAATGGCTTATTTGTATCGCGACACCGGCCAAGCCCGCGGAGCCATGGTTTTGTTTGAGGATCTCATCCAGCGCGATCCTCTGGCTAAAGAGGCTTTTGAATACAAATATCAAATTGTTGAAACCGTGTATAATTTTGGAAAAATCTCTGACATTATCCGGCAAACCAATGAGTGGGTTAAAAATTATGGCCCCGGCAGTCCGTGGCTCCAAGCCAACAGAGGCATTGAGCATTCCCTTAAACTGCAGGAGGAGACAGTTAAAAATTATGCCTTGAAAAATCACAAGAGCTTTCAAAGCGCGAAAAGCGGGAGAGCAAAGGCTTTGGCCCTTCATTTTTATAAAATCTTTTTTGAGCATTTTAATCACTCAAAATTTTTAGATCAAATGCGCTACCATTATGCGGAGCTGTTGTTTGACTCAGGGAAATACATGTCCGCCGCCAGATCCTATGAGGAGGTGATTAGCCGATTTCCCACAAGCAAATACGCTAAGGCGGCTTTTATCAATCAGCTTTTGGCTTTGGAAAAAGTTTTGCCGTCAGACAGGCATATTCAAAAGCTTGTGGGAAAGGGAAATGAGCCGGTGGAGTTCCCTAACTCTGTCCAAAGCTTTATAAAAGCGGCTGGCCGGTATGTTGAAAAATATCCCAGAGCCAAAAATAGCCCCTCCATTTTATATAGAATGGCGGCGTTGCATTACAAATTTAATCAAATGTCCGGAGCCGCGGCCTTATTTAAAAAAATGTCTGATAAATATCCCACATCTAAGCTGGCCAGCAATGTCGGAGGGATTTTATTAGAGATTTACAGCAAAAACAAAGATTACAAATCGTTGGAGCTGTTGGCCATTAAGCTCGCGGGAAACAAGCATGTAAAGAAAGATCTTTTGCGCGAGGCGCGCTCTATTTTGGAGCAAATTTCCTTTAAAAAAGCTCAAGATCTGGCTTTAAACAAAAAATATGGGGAAAGCGCGGCGCTTTATGAAAAATTTGCCAAAGCGCACTCCACATCCCCTTTGGCTCCCTCAGCTTTTTACAACGCCGGCCTCAATTTTGAAAAAAGCGGGAATCGCCTAAAGGCTGCTTCCATGTATTCCGCTGTGTTGTCTTATAAGGGGAGGAGAAATGTCAAAATTCAAAAAAAATCGCAGGAGTTTTTAGCTATTTTGTATGAAAAGCTGGGCTTTTACAGGAAAGCCGCGCGGGCCTATATCTCTTTTGCCAAAAAACATCCGTCTGATCCTAAGTCTTCTGATTTTTGGTATAACGCCGGTGTTATTTTTGACGCGCTCAATGACACGGCCAGCGCTATTTACGCTTATAAGCGGCATTCCGCCTTAAGCGGAAAGCGGGATCGCCATGAAGTTCATTATTTGATTGGCTTAATGAATAAAAGGAGTCGAAGATGGCAAAAAGCTATAGAGTCATACAGCCAATATCTCAAAAGCCCATCCTCAAATAAAATTCGCTTGATGAAAGCCTCTTTTGATGTCGCGGATATTTATGAGAATCGCCTGCGGAATCCGCAACAGGCCAAAGTTTGGCATCAAAAAACTTTAAATCTGTATAAAAGGCTAAGGGCGGGGGTGTCTTATGGCGCTCGATCTCATTTTTATTTGACCAGGGAGTTTTATACCCGTTTTTCGAAGGTTCAGATCCCCGCGGCCTCTAAAAAACAGGCGGTGGCTGTTGAGAAAAAAATTAAACTGCTGAAAGAGCTGGAGCAGGCTTTAAAGCCTATTATAAGATATGACGATGGAGAGCAGATCATCGCCTCTTTGGCTTTAATAGGCCAAGCCAATCAGGAGATGGCCCAAGCCATTTATAAGGCTCCCATCCCTAAGGGGCTGGGCAAAAAAGGCCAAGCTCAATATAGAGACGGCATTAAAAAAGTTATTGATCCCTATATCAAACAGGCCATTAAGCATTATCAGCTGGCGCTAAAAAAATCCTCTGAGCTGAAAATATATAGCGAGGACATTGAAAAAGCTTATAAGGGCTTGTTCAGCATTCAGCTGTCTAAGGGGCATTTTGACCGCTTTTTACCGCCGGCTCCGCTCCAAGAGATTTTGCCTTTTCAGGTTTTAGACAACACAGGCGCTGTGACTGAGGGCCTTTTTTCAGCTTTAAAAAAATCTTTAAGGTATGGAGTGTCCCTGTCTGATTTTGAGAGCCTCTCTCAAGCGATAGAATCAAGAAGGGAGGGGGCTGTGTTAAAAGCGGTTTCCGCTATTTTAAATAAAGATCCAAACAACATTGTGGCCATCAATTCTCTGGCTCTTTACTATTTGCTCAGCAATCGCTGGGGGCTGGGGGCTTTAATTTTAAACCGTGTGTCCTCTAAAAAATCCAATGATCCCATTATAATGAATAACCTGGCTATGGTTTCCCTCAACTATGGAGATGTCCGGGAGGCGGTGGCTTATTTGAAAAAAGCTTTGTCCGCCAACCGCTCTTATGCCATTGCCCGGGTTAATTTGGCCAATATTTTGATTCAGCAGTATGATTATAAGAGCGCGTATGCCTATTACAAAGGCAGTTATAGATCCGCTCTCAAAAAATGGCCTTCAACAGATAAAAAAGCGGCCGCCCTTTTAAATAACTATGGATCGGCTTTGACCGGCGTGAGTGAGTGGAGCGCGGGGTTGTCTGTTTTTAAAAAAATAACTGAGGCTCCCTCTCCTTTGCCGGAAATTTTATTTAATTATGCTGTTTTTTTAGCCGAAAAGAGCAAGGGAGAGGATAAAGAGCCAGCCAGAGAAACCCTCTTGCGGGCTAAAGAGCTTGCGGGCGAGTTGCTATACTCCTCCGGCTCCGCCCGCTTAAAGAGGAAAGCCCGCCAGCTGGCCCGATCTGTAAATGAAAGGCTGAAAAGGCTCAAAGAGGCGGGCTTAAAGTAAAATCAGAGGATTAAAAGAGAGAGGGGAAAATGATTTTTAAAAGAGCGGCGGTTTTTATGCTGATATTTTTTGTGATGGCCCCTGAGCGGGGATTTTCCGCTCCTAAAAAGCAAGGGACAAGGATTAAAAGAGAGAGGGGAAAATGATTTTTAAAAGAGCGGCGGTTTTTATGCTGATATTTTTTGTGATGGCCCCTGAGTGGGGATTTTCCGCTCCTAAAAAAAAGGGGACAAGGAAAAGAATTGTGGAAGTGAATTTTGATGATGAGCTGTTGATCAAGGGGAAGCTTTTAGGACCCAGCTTATTTACGCTTTACCAGAAAAGAAATGTGGAGTTTGGAAAGTTGATAAAGCCCAGAAAAAATTTTCTGCCGGAAATGAGAGCCACTGTGGGGGATATTAAGTGATTTTGCTGGCCAGCGAATTGTTCAATCCCTCTGGCAGAATAACTTAAAAGGAGCAAAAAATTGACTTATTTATCGCTGAAAATTTTTAAGCAGGGCCGGCTGGTTAAAACAAAAATTTTTACGGATGATCAAATCAGCATAGGGAGCAGTGAGGGGCTGAGCCTGCAGCTGGATGAGGCTTCTCCCTGGCATGTTCTTATAGAGAGGAAACACAATGTCTTTTGTGTTTTAGACTTAAATTCAGAAACAGGGACTTGGCTAAATGGGAAAAAGGTTGTGGATGAAACCCCCATCGCCTCCGGCTCTTGGATTAAAATTGGATCGTATGACATTCAATTTTTTATAGGCCCCCCTGAGGAGCAAAAAGCGGCTCCAACTCCGCCTGTGACTCCGCCCCAGCCGCCAGCAAAAGCCCCGCCCGTGACTCCAGCCCAGCCTCCAACTTCAGCTCCGCCTGCGGCTCCGTCCCAGCCTTCAACTTCAGCCCCGCCTGTGACTCCAGCCCAGCCTCCAACTTCAGCCCCGCCTGTGACTCCAGCTCAGCCTTCAACTTCAGCCCCGCCTGTGACTCCATCCCAGCCTTCAACTTCAGCTCCGCCTGCGGCTCCGTCCCAGCCTTCAACTTCAGCCCCGCCTGTGACTCCATCCCAGCCTTCAACTTCAGCCCCGCCTGTGACTCCAGCTCAGCCTCCAACTTCAGCCCCGCCCGTGACTCCAGCCCAGCCTCCAACTCCAGCCCCGCCTGTGACTCCAGCTCAGCCTCCAGCTTCAGCCCCGCCTGTGACTCCAGCCCAGCCTCCAACTTCAGCCCCGCCTGCGGCTCCATCCCAGCCTGTGACTCCATCCCAGCCTCCAGCTTCAGCCCCGCCCGTGACTCCAGCTCAGCCTCCAGCTTCGCCCGCCGTGTCTGTTCCCTCTGTTCAAGAATCATCCCCCGATCCTGCCCCCCCAGCGAAAGGCCAGCCTGTCATTCAAAGGCCCATCAAGCCGGCTCAAAAAGGGTTTTGGAGCGCTTATGCCCCTCCCAGCAAAATTCAGAATTTAGATGATTTTCTTGTGCCGTCTATAGGCAATTTGATTGAGGTGATTGTCTGTTGGAAAGAGCGGATGCTTTCTGTTTATCACTTTTTTAAAAGCGGCGATATTTTGCTGGGCGGCAGTAAGAATTGTCAGGTGAAATTCCCCAATATGCTGGGGAAGGCCTCTTATAAATTGATGACTATCGCGTCTGGAGCGAAAATTTATGTGAGTCAGGGCATTCAGGGCCTGTTGTTTCAAGGGAAAAGCAAATCCGCCAGATCTCTCCATAAATTGAAAAGCGGGCAAACTGTTGTTTTAAAGCCCTATGAGATGATTAAGCTGGAGTTTCCCAACTCTTTAAAAGTTTATATTCGTCTGATAGACAAGCCTTCCGCCATTCCTTTTGCTGGGCTTTTCAATTTAAAGCTCTCTGAGGCTATGGCTTTGTTTCTGGCTTTTTTGCTGACAGGCCTTTTGATTTTTTACGGCAGTTTGTATGCCCCCGCCTTTTTGGCTAAAGAGACAGATTTTATTGAAAAAGACATTCGAATCGCGAAGGTGGTATTCAAGCCTCCTCAAAGGACAAAAATTGTGGAGTATAAGTTAGGCTCAAAAACAAAAAAAGCGGAAACAAAAAAGAAAAAGCCGGCCCGCAAAAAGCCAGTTGTGAAAAGCATAAAAAAGCCGGTAAAAAAAGTTAAGCGGCAAACAACTCCCCGGCCCGGAAAAACAGGAAAAATGGCCGGACAGGCGCCCGGCAAAAAACAGCCTAAAAAGCCAAAAACTGTTGTCGGTTCTGTTCGCCCAGGCGGATCTTTAAAGACGGGAAAAAAAGGCTCTTCGGCTAAAACTGTCGCCCCTGATCCGAGCAAAGTCGGTTTGCTGGGGGCTTTTGGAGGCGGCGGAAGGCTGAGCCAGCTGGACAAGGGAGCTTCTGGAAGCGGCGGGCTGTTAGGCCTGGCTGAGAAATCCACAGGCTTTGCCGGCACAGAGGAATCTTATGGAGGAGAGGGAATTGGCACAAAAACCAAAGAGCTTGGCTCCGGAGGGAAAGGGAGCGCTCTTGTGGGCATTAGCGGAATTAAAACAAAAGGCAAAGGCTTAGGGCATGCCGGCACGGGCACAGGAGGCTTAGGCAAAAGAGGGCGCATGAGCATTGAGTTTGGATCGGAGGATATTGATGTGGCTGGAGAAATCGACAGAGAGGCCATTTTGCGGGCTTTGAAGAGAAATCAGTCCCGGTTTAATCTATGCTATCAGAGGAGTTTAAATGAGCAGGCTTCTGTTCAAGGGGCTTTGGGCATGCAATGGCTCATTTCCCCTGCGGGAAGGGGACAAAGGGCCAGGTCTGTTAATAATAGAACAGGGAGCGGGGCCTTGGCGAATTGTGTGGCGGGAGTTTTGGATGGATTGAAATTTCCTAAACCACCGGCGGGGCAAACAGCAAAAGTTAACTTTACTTTTAGATTTGGTCTATAATAACAAAACCATAGGAGGTGACAAATGGATGCGCAAACAGTGGAAATGATGCACAAATGTGAGACGGTGACTGGCTTGGCCAAACCTTTTTGCGAGGGAGGGCCTGTTATGTATTTCATAGCCTTAGTGGGCTGTGCGACTTTATTTCTTATTTTTGAGAGGGCTTTTAGCCTGAAAAAGATGAGCATAGATAAAGACGCTTTGTCTGAAAATTTGTTTGGAATGATTTTGCGGGGGGATATTCAGCAGGCTATTGCCTATTGCGACAGCCAGCCGGCCCCTATTACAAACACCCTGAAAGCTGGCTTGGCTCAGGTTTTAAATAAGAGACCGGATGAGGAGATACAGGTGGCTATGGACGCCTCTGTTTTGAGGGAGACGCCTAAAATTGAGGGATGGACTTCTTTTTTAGCGGTTTTTGGCAATATGAGCGTTTTAATTGGCCTTTTAGGAACCATTATTGGATTGATCACCTCTTTTAGCGGGGTGAGCGAGGCGGACGCGGCGACTAAGGCGACTATGCTGTCCCAAGGTATTTCAGAAGCCTTAAACTGCACAGCTTTTGGTTTGCTGGTGTCCATTATAGCTATTTTTGGCTATGCCATTTTTCAAACTTTAATTGGCCGGGCTATTACAGAAATGACAGAAAGCTCTATGAATCTTATGAATGTGGTTGTCTCTAACAGGGACAAAATTGAGGCTCGCATGTCATAGCGCCAGCGTTAAATATTTGTGGCGGTGATAAATTGTTTTTGCTTAAGATTAAGATGAAAAACTAGAGGCCGAGCGAATTTGCGGGGCAAGCGGAATTTGAGAGAATGGAAATCTTGAGACTGATGTATTTTGTAAAGAGGCATAGCTTGAGAGAGTTAAATTTTCAAGGTGTGGGATTGATTGGCTAGGTTTTTATATGGCTTTCAGGCTGTGGGATTGATTAGTTAGGTTTTTGTGATGGTTTTCAAGGTGTGGGATATATTGGCTAGGTTTTTGTGATGGTTTTTAAGGTGTGGGATATATTGGCTAGGTTTTTGTGATGGTTTTCAAGGTGTGGGATATATTGGCTAGGTTTTTGTGATGGTTTTCAAGGTGTGGGATATATTGGCTAGGTTTTTGTGATGGTTTTCAAGGTGTGGGATATATTGGCTAGGTTTTTGTGATGGTTTTCAAGGTGTGGGATATATTGGCTAGGTTTTTATATGGCTTTCAGGCTTTTGTTATTAAATTTTCAAGGTGTGGGATCTATCGCTAGGGGGAAGTTTTATGGCTCATATTGAGGAAATGAATGGACAGGGAGGGCGAAAGTCCAATGTGGATCTGAACTTAGTCCCTTTCATTGATTTGATGAGCGTGTGCATCATCTTTTTACTGCTCACAGCTGTTTGGACTCAAGTGTCCATGATTCAGCTAGGCTCTTCCATTTATTCTAAAAAAACCTCAGATGAGCCTATCAAGCCTCCTCCTTTTTCAGAGGTTGTGTTGAGGGTGGATGTTCTCCCCGGTGGATTTCGCCTGCTGGTCGGGACAAATCAAATATCTATACCAAAGCTGTCTGAAGGATCTTATGACAAAGATCGGCTGGCCTCGCAGTTGGCGCAAACTAAACAGAAGTATCCGGATAAAATAGATGGAGTGGTTTCTGTCCGGGATGATGTGTATTACAAGCATTTGATTGAGGCTATGGACGCTTTGCTCATGGCGGGGTTTCCTCAAGTGTCCATTACAACAACAGGAGTGGAGTAAGATGCCTATTTACGCCCCCGGCCTTCGGAAAGGACGCTATGTTCAAAGCATGAAAAGGGATGTTGTGGCGGTTTTACAGCTGACAGCCATGGTGGATATGTTTACAGTGCTGGTGGTTTTTCTTTTGCAAAATTACGCCTCAACCAACCAAATTCTTCCTGTCGTTGAGAAAATAGATTTGCCTCAGGCTAAGGAGGTTAAAGCCTTAAAGCCCTCTCATGTTGTTATACTCTCTAAAGGGATTGTAACCTTAAATGAAAATGTTTTAGGGGATCTCAATGAAAAAACCGCTCAGGATCAGTGGGTTTTTGCCCCTTTGCGGGAAAAAATGGAGGAGCTTTTAGAGGTCTCAAAATCCGGCGGAAGCGGTTTTTTGCTGGCTCAGCTCCGGCAGATTCAAAAAAATTTAGAGGACGACAGCGTGGTGAAAGAGGCTCCGTTTCGCGTCACAATTCAAGCGGATGAGAAAACAAATTTTTTAGACATTAAAAAAATCATGTATACCTTAACCTCCGCCGGCGTTAAAGAGATGAATTTTGCCGTGATCAAATCGGCGGATCAGCCAGAGAAATAAACTGGAGCGCCGGGCTTTTTTCCAGGTCATTTTTTAACAGGCTCCTGATTCTGCCGGCGAAGTGGAGATCAAGGGCAAAATTTGATCTATTTGCTGTTGCATTTTTCTGGGTCATTTTTTAACAGGCTCCTGATTCCGCCGGCGAAGGGGAGGATTAAGGGCAAAATTTGATCTATTTGCTGTTGCATTTTTCTGGGTCATTTTTTAACAGGCTCCTGATTCCGCCGGCGAAGGGGAGATCAAGGGCAAAATTTGATCTATTTGCCGGCGCAAATTTTCCTCATCGCTTTTATTGTCAATAATGAAATCCGCCTGATCCAGCATTTGAGAATCCGGAATTTGCGCGGCCCATCGCTCTTCAACTTCCCGTTTTGTCCATCCGGCTTTTATAAGCCTTTCTATTTTTATATTTTTAGGGCAAATCACTAAAATTTTTTTGTCAAAACGATTAAAAAGAGAGCTTGAAATCAAAGGAGCCTCATAAAAAGCCAAGGGCCGGCCCAAAGCCTCCCGCTCCTTTAAAAACTTCTCAAAAGCTTTTTGAACAAAGGGATGGATGATACGCTCCATAGCTTTTTTTTTCTCTGGGCGCTTAAAGATCTCCTGAGCCAGCCTTTTTTTGTTAAATTCTCCGTTGGAGCAAGTAAAAAAATCCTCACTAAAAACTTTTTTCAGCCGGCTATAACAGGGGCTATCTGAGCTTAAAAGCTTTTTTGCTTGAGCGTCTGCCGAAAAAACAGAATGAGATTTAGCCTTTAAGTAAGCTGTCACAGCGCTTTTCCCGGCCCCCATAGAGCCTGTCACAAGAGCTGTCAGTTTAGTTTTTTTCTCAGTTTCCATAGAGTTTGATCCGCCAGCCTAGTTTTTTCTCAGTTTCCATAGAGTTTGATCTGCCAGCCTAGTTTTTTCTCAGTTTCCATAGAGTTTGATCCGTCAGCTTAGTTTTTTTCCCGCCTTCATTTTGTCACAAGAGCCGCCAGCTTAGTTTCTCCCCAGTCCCGATATATTTTATCAAGCTCAGCTTCCCATAACAGGCCCCCTTTTTGACACCCTATCCGATCGCAACGGAACAAGGCAACTGGCATTAGATCTCAGTTTGGAATACATGCGGGATACAAACTTATTGTCGCCAAACTGAAAAAACCCGTGAATTTTCAACTCAAATCAGTATAATTTTTTAAACATTGGAGAGGTGGCAGAGCGGTTGATTGCACCGGTCTTGAAAACCGGCGGGCCTTTACGGGTCTCGGGGGTTCGAATCCCTCCCTCTCCGCCATTTGTATAGCTTTAGTCTGTTTGAGGACAAAAATCCTGCGCCTTTCAAAAAACGATCGGCTCTCTCTAAAATTAAGCTGTCCGCACAGCGCTTAGGTGGGATAATGGCTAAAAAAAGCTTTATTTTAGGGCTTTTTAAGCATAAAAATCAGGCTATGTTTTAAGTTGGACTGGTCTCTTGGCCTAAATCCTATTATGATCTTCAATTTTCCAGAAGCTTGTTTTTGAGGACTCCCGCTCTACGGCTGGCGCCGGACGGCTCAAGGGCAGGCCTCCCGTCCTGATAAAAATAAGCTTGGCCGCTGGAATAAAGACAGATTTAGCCTCGTGAATAGGCCAAGAAAACTAGCTCAATTTACTATTTTTGTTGTCCGCCGCCAAAAGCCGCCTTTTGGAGCTGGCTCTGCTCAAAAAAACAAGCTCATTTTGCTATTTCCGCCGCAAGATTTTAAAATAGGCCCATGCTTTGCCTATTTTCAGAAAATTTTAGATTGGGGGATATTATCGTTTAAGCGATGGCTTTCTCTTTGAAAAAGAATTTTCAGGTCAAGAATAATACCCCAGCATGGAAAATTTTGACTTAAAGCAGAAAAAGAATGAGAAAAACTCTTGATTTTTATGCTAAAATTATAAATAGTTTTTTGTGGTTTTATGGGGCGTGGGCAAGCGGTAAGCCAACAGATTTTGGTTCTGTCATTCGCAGGTTCGAATCCTGCCGCCCCATCCACTAAAAACGGAGGCTCTGCTCCGCGTGATATAAAAATCTAAAAAATTAAATTAAGCCTGAAAAAAATTTTTCATACCCCATAACCCTTGCGTTTTGAAGACGGTGTTTTTTATCGTATTTTTCCTCATCAACTAGTTGAAAGTTTAATGAAGTTTTTAGCTGTTTGGAATAATACAGCAATTCCGATGACAGCCCCTTTGATCTTGATTTGCATTCAACGAGCATCCAGGGAGTTTTATTCCGGGTTATTAAAAAATCCACTTCTCTTTTTTGTTTGTCTCTTACAAAAAACAAATCAAAAAATCCCTCTCCGATGTCTGTCCAAAAATGACAAACTTTTAGAAGATGGAGAGCTGTTAAATTTTCTAAGCGTTTGGGGTTTTCAGATTTTGGAATTTGAAGTATATCGTAAAGATAAAATTTAGGCTCAGCTTTAATGGATCTTTTTAAGCCCTTTGAGTAAGGCCTGACAAAAAAGCCATAATATAATATTTCTGACAGCAAAACCCATTCTCTCACTGTGGCGTAAGCCACTCCAATATCCTCCTTTAGAGAATTAAATGAAAAAAGCGATCCCACCTTTTCCGGAATAAGATCCAGCAAGACTCTAAAAGCATTGAGATTAGACAGAGCTTTTATATCTCTTGTTTCCTCGTAGGCTAGCCTGTCCAGCCTGAGTCGCGACCATCTTTGGGCTTTTTGCTCTTTTCCAGAGAGCAGAGGCTCAGGATAGCCTCCAAGAGCCATAAGATCTTTCCACTTATAGGAGACTGTAAATTTTTGTAAAATGCTGTCTGGACGGGGAGGGGATAGGGATTCAGAAACTGAAAAGGGATGGAGCCGGTAAGGGATATACCTTCCCATAAGGCTGTCGCCTCCTCTGCGGTAAATGTCAAGCTTTGAGCTTCCAGTCACTATAATAGCCAACTCATCAGAGTATGTGTCATAGATGCCTTTAATTTTTGATTTCCATTTTCTGTCTTTGTGAATTTCGTCAAACAGAACAGGGCCTTTGCCAATTTTTTCCAGCGTTTTTTCCGGAAACTTGGCCCAAGCTCTTTTAAAGGCTGTTTGATCCCAGGAGAAGTAATTATTTTTATCTCTTATCAGCTGTTTGCCCAGAGTGGTTTTTCCAACCTGTCTGGGGCCGCTTATAAACGCCATTTTTCCATCTTTTAAGGCGTCATTGCGGACAGCGGACTCTAAATAACGCTGTTTTAGCATATTTCCATTTTATACCATACTGATAATTAGTCAAGACCAGTTATCAATAGGGTATAAAATAGTCCATTAACTGCGGAGTTTTAGGTGGCAAGCTTTCCTTTCCTCTATTTTGTTTTAAAATCTGAGCAGACGGCCTCTATGCGCAGGCAAGTTTTTTTAACCGCGGGCTTTCTCTCTGAAAAAGCCGGCGCAAATAATAATCCGCTTAACATAAGGGGGAGCGGATCTTTCTCTTTAAAAGCTTAAGCTTTTAAGCTCAATAAAAACTTTTCCATATCCTCAAGAAAAATCTTTTTCCCTCGCAGTTGTTGCGGTTTGCTCACATTTAAACAAAGCTGTTTTCCCTCTATGCCATAACGATCATAGAAAAAAATCAAATTTTTGCTAAAAGGGGATAGTTTTGTCTTTGCTTCTATCATAAGACAGGGGGAATTTTTTTTTGTCAAAAGGAAATCCACTTCTTTTTGCTCCTTTGTTCTAAGATAAGTCAAATTTAAAGCCTGAAAGGGTTTGTTCTCTTTGAGATAAAGGCAATGTTTTAAAAGATGCAAGGCGACTAAATTTTCCAGCCGAGGGCCTTTTTTTTCAACAAAGCCAAAGTCATAAAAATAAATCTTTTTTGGCTTAGAGAGAGAACGTGAAATATTTTTTGAAAAAACTGGGATTTGAAAAATAACAAAAAGATCTTCTAAAACAGAAATATATTTTGAAACTGTTTTATGATCCAGCTTAAGACTTTGGGAAAAAGAGTTGAGAAAAATAGGAGAGCCGACACTTTCCCTTATAAGGTATAAAAGAGTCTCCAGTTTTTTATAATTCTGAACATTCTTAAAATCAGGAATGTCCTCTCTCAACAGGGAAAACATATACTGCTGTCTCCATCTCTCCGCTGAGCTGTCTGATTTTAAAATCAAAAGAGGCTCAGGGAATCCTCCTCTATTAAACAGCTTGTTAAAGGAAAATTTGCCAATTTGCCTAAGCTCAAAAACTGAAAAAGGCAAAAGAGTATGAGCAAGGAGCCGGCCGGCCAGAGAATCTCCCGCCCGAGCGATATTCTGAAGGCGAGCGCTCCCTGTCACTAAGATATTTTGCCGGCGGGGGCGAGAATCAAAAACTCCTTTTATATAGCTTTTCCAATGATCCATTTTATGGATTTCATCAAAAACAAGAAAATCTGAAGACTCTCGCCAAGATTGCCCCTCAATAATTTTCCTGTCTTTAAAAGAATCATAATTCAAATAAATGGGGGTTTTATAATGTCTCATCAGGCTTTTAGCCAGCCATGTCTTTCCAACTTGGCGGGGGCCTGTCAAAAAAACCATTTTTTGTTTGAGATCTCTCAATAAAACAGCTTTATTTAAACGATAAAAAGGAGATTTTCTCATAGAGCTATTTTTGGATCATATTCCCAAAAAGTCAAGACTTTTTTGGAATCAAATCCAAAAAAGGATATAAAAGAGACAGCATAAAAAGCTTCAACAATTGTTCAATTTATGGCTTGAGCTTTGTATTTGATTTGAGCTTCACCTCTATTTTCAGCGACAAAAGATCCGTCTGCTTTTTGCCTTAAGGAGTTGTAAACTAAATAGAGAGTTAATGTTCCAGATATTTCACGGCTTTCCCGATCAAATTGGCCGGAGACACAATAACGAGCTTCCAGCAAGCCGCCGCTGGCATCAGACTGAGTGTCCGGCTCAGCGGAGCAAACAAAAAATTGGCTAGTCGCCCCTCCATCCTTAGAATAATTTTCTCCATTTTTTAGATCAGATTCAAAGCCTGAGCCTAAAATAAAAGGCTGAGCAAAGCGGCTTTTCAAAGTTTGAGGGTTAAAGCCATTTCTATTTAAAAGAGTTTTCTCCTCTTCTGTGATCGGGCTTTGGCGATTTAAAGTGATAAGAATGTCATATTTTTTATTATCCTCATTTGCAATAACAAAATTCATATTCAAGTTAGAATCCGTCTTTGTTTGATAGGAGCCGCTAATATCCAAAGCATTGCGCCGGTATTGATTGCTCTTAGAGCAATTAGAGCAATTAAATATGGAAAGCGCCATGAGACAGAGCAGCTCAAATGGTTTAATATAATTCATAAGGATCCTCCTTTGGCTTTTTAATGGATGATTTTTTTATGTGATGTTGAGTTTTTTTCGCTAAAGTGGATTTTCCCGACTGTCTAGGCTCAAGCAAAGCCACAAGAGGGTATCGCTTAAGCTGGCAAAAAATAGAGCGCAGACATATTCTGTCAATATAACCATGCATACTTAAAATCTGATTTTTAAAATTACATTATTAAAAAGTCAAGCCAATTTTTTAAAATCCTTTAAGCTCCCTCTTTTCTCTATCAAATGTGCCGTTATCCGCTCTCTTTGATAATTTTTAAAAAGGACTCTCCGTAAAGCGGCAGTTTGCGCTGGCCGACTCCATTTATCTTAGACATTTCCTCTAAAGTTTTGGATTTAACATGAGCTGCTGCATTTAAAGTTCTATCCGAAAAAATAATAAAAGCGGGGCAGTTTTTTTCTCTAGCCAGTTTGAGTCTGTGTTTTTTGAGTTTTGAAAGAAGTTTTTTGTCCTCCGGCGGATAGCTTCGCGGCTTTGCCCTCTCTTTTGTTAAAACAGGATTAACTCACTTGATTTTTGTTTCAAAATCTGATGGCATTTCTTTGTTGTTTTCCACTCCAAGCTCTTTGAGGTCATGAACGGCCTCAGCGATGCTATTATCAAATTCCTCTGCTGTTGTTTTTTTTGAATTTATGGATGACTGCCATTTTGTGTCCTGATCATTTCTATCAGAATTCAACACCTGAGAGGATTTTGCGGATTGTTTTTGCTCCAGCTTTTTTAATTGCTCGGCTCTTCGCAAAAGATTGCCTTGGCCGGTTTGAAGTTTTCCCATAGCCGCATCATAAGAATCCCTCGCTTTATTCAAACTGCCGCCTATACTGCCCATATCCTTTAAAAATCCGGCAAACTTATCATACAGAGCGCCGCCCCGCTTAGCTATCTCTTTGGCGTTTTTATTGTATTTCTCTATTTTCCAGATGGAGGCGATGGTTCTTAAAGAGGCGTATAGAGTTGTGGGGCTGACGATGACGATGGACTTTTTCCATGCCTGCTCAAAAAGATCTGCCGTTTGTGTCACTAGGGAAAAAACCCCCTCATTGGGAACAAACATCAGGGTAAAATCAGGAGTTTGCAAATCGGCTGAAGAGGTATATTTTTTAGAGGATAAGCTTTCAATATGCGATCGAAGGGAGTGTAAAATTTTTTTCAGAGCCTCCTCTTTTTGCTCTTTTGTGTGAAGGGAATGATAATCATGCGAAAAGGACACTTTGGAGTCTATAACAATATGCTTGTTGTCCGGCAGTTTCACAATGACATCCGGGCGCATAAAATTTCCCGCATCGTCTTTCAGCCCTTTCCCTTGAATGATAAACTCCTCCCCTTCCCTTAAGCCTGATTTTTCCAGAATATTGGCCAAAACAAACTCTCCCCATTGCCCTTGAGCCTTAATATCTCCGCGCAAGGCCTGTGTCAGCTCCTTGGCGCCATCTCTCATTTGTGTGTTTATATTTTTAAAGTCTTTTAGAGTCTCATCCAAAAACTTTCCTTTGCTGTCAAAAGTTTGAATGGATTTTTTAAAGCTTTCAATGTCATCCCGAAAAGGGCTGAGAATTTGAGAGAGGCTCTTTGTGGACTCCTCTCCAAAAGATTTTCTGTTTTCTGAAACAATTTTGTTGGCGATATTTTGAAAATCCAATTTGGTTTTTTCTGTGAGCTGCTTTGATTTTTCCTCCAGCTCTTTGTAAAGCTTCTGCTGGCTGGCCATTCGCTCGCTAAAATTTTTCTCTTTTTCTCGGATTTGCTCCTCAAAGCGCTCTTTTTGAGCGCCCAACTCTTTTTTAAACTGCTCGTTTTCTTTTTCAAGAGAAGAGGATCTTTTAATCCCATCCTCTGTTTTTTCTGTTAAATGGCTTAATTTTTTCTCCAGATTCTCATTGTGTGTTTTTTGATCATTCAACTGCTCTGTCCAGCCCTTATCTCTCCAGCGGATTTTCTCCTCATAGTTTTCTCTCTGGCTGTCCAATTCTTGTTGCAAGCGCTCTTTTTCCGCTTTAAATTGGCTCAGCTGATATTGATTTTTACTGGGCCGGAAAAAAATAAGAGCGCAACAGCCTAAAATAAAGCCTAAAGCAAAATACAGAAAAAACAGCATGAGCCAAACCTACATTAAAGAATCCGTCCAGACAAGCTTTTAATGCTGGAAATTGCGCGCTATTAGGGATTTATTTGAGGATGGCTGACCCCAAGACAAGCTTTTAATATACTGTGGGGAGTTGCGCGCTATTAGGGATTTATTTAGGGATGGCTGACCCCAAGCTTTTAATATACTGTGGGGAGTTGCGCGCTATTAGGGATTTATTTGGGGATGGCTGACCCCAAGCTTTTAATATACTGCGGGAAGTTGCGCGCTATTAGGGATTTATTTAAGGATGGCTAAAAAACCCCGCTTTCAGGCAAAGCCGCGTTTTTTGATATATTTTGGAAGAGGCTTTAAAAAAGAGGTATCCTAGAGATGTATTGTTTCATTCTGATAGGGGCTTCTGAGTATAGCTCTTATCAGATTCAAAGGATATTGCAAGCGCAGGGCTTTGCGGCAGGTATGAGTCGGACAAGAAATTGCTGGGATAATGCTGTGGATTTGTTTTTTTTGAATGCTTTTTTGTCCAAAACCCATGAGTCGGACAGGAAATTTTTGGGATAATGCTGTGGTTGAGAAGCTTTTTTAAAATGATAAAACAAAAGGGCTTGTTTTAGAAAAGATCAAAAAAAGCGCTTTAAAAAGCTTTTATAGGACAAGGCGAGGGCGCTCCAGCCTTGACAATAAGAGCTTATTAATTTATGAACAGGGCTATTCCAAGTGAAATTTCAGGGACGATCCTTAGAGGGATCATGTTTTTATGTCTTATAGGCCGCATCACAATGCAAGCAAGATAGCTCAATGCCTGCTGGGCATTGGCTTAAGAGTTTTGTTTCAGGAGTTTCCCTATTTGAAGAAGGTTTTTGGTTTGTCATTTATAGGCAGTATATAGGGCTGGCTCACATAGCAAAAGCGATTTGAAGGCTTATAAAAGCATATAGATAAGAGCATATCCCATCAGAGGAGTTTATTAAAAATGAGCTATTTTATTTATGCGCTCCGATTTTTTATTTTGTTTTATATCACTCTGCTGGCTGTTCTGTATGCTCTCCAGAGAAAATTTATTTATTTTCCTCATAAAGCCCCGCCCTCTTTGGACAGCTTAAGTGGGATTTACACTGAAGCTCAAACCCAAACAAAGGATCATCTGACTCTCACTCATTGGCATGCCCGGCGAGGCCAAACTCATATTGTTGTTTTGCACGGCAACGCCGGAAATATTGAGCATCGAGCTTATAAATTCCAGTTTTTAGCGGATCAGGGCTATTCTGTGCTATTGATCGGTTATCGGGGCTATGGAGGCAATCCGGGCCGGCCAACAGAGCAAAATTTAATTTCTGATTCGGCTTTGGCTCTGGAATGGCTGTTTCAAAAGGAAGGCTTGTCTTCAAAAGAAGTGATTCTTTTTGGAGAATCATTAGGCTCCGCTGTGGCCATAGCGCTGGCTGCTCAATATCCGGTCAAAGGGCTAATTTTTGATGGCGCTTTTTCCTCTCTCACTGAGATTGGGCAATCTATTTATCCCTTTCTCCCGATTCGCTATCTGCTAAAAGACAAATGGGACTCCAAAACCCGCATTCAGAAGGTGAAATCCCCTTTGCTTTTTATTCATTCCAAAAGGGATTCTGTAGTTCCTTTTCGGCTGGCGGAGAGTTTATTTCAGGCTGGCCATCCGCCTAAGAGGCATATATGGCTGGAGGATTCCGGCCATAATGACAATTTAGAGTCTGAATCTGTCCGCCCGGCCATTATTGATTTTATTCAAAAATTGTAGGCTGGATTATTATTTGCGGCCTATTTGAGCGTTGGCCTTCTCATGTCAGGTGAACATACGCGTTTTTTAGGGAGCGCCAGCCCTGTTTTTGGGACTTGCCATAGCTAGTTGCCAGCCCATGCTCCGCCGCAAGTTTAAACCATTGCGCCAGTCCTGTTTTTGGGATCTGCTGGAGCCAGTTGTCAGCCCTTGCTCCGCCGCAAGTTTAAACCATTGCGCCAGCCCTGTTTTTGGGATCTGCTGGAGCCAGTTGTCTGCTCTTGCTCCGCCGCAAGTTTAAACCATTGCGCCAGCCCTGTTTTTAGGACTTGCCATAGCTAGTTGCCAGCCCATGCTCCGCCGCAAGTTTAAACCATTGCGCCAGCCCTGTTTTTGGGATCTGCTGGAGCCAGTTGCCTGCCCTTGCTCTGCCGCAAGTTTAAACCATTGCGCCAGCTCTGTTTTTGGGATCTGCTGGAGCCAGTTGTCAGCCCTTGCTCCGCCGCAAGTTTAAACCATTGCGCCAGCCCTGTTTTTGGGACTTGCCGGAGTCAGCTAAAATCGGGAGAGCGAGTTTCCTTTTTGGAAAAGAATGTTTCAGGCCGTGAATAAAGCGCTCAGCTTAAAAAAATTGCCTTGATCTGCGACATTTTGGGTTTTTATTAAGGGCCTCTTTCTGGTCATATTCAGCAGGCGCTGGTCATTTAGGAGGCGCTGGTCATTAGCAGGCGCTGGCCATTAACGGGCGCTGGTCATATTCAGGGGGCGCTGGTTATTTAGCAGGCGCTGGGCGGTATAAGATATTTTCTGAACTGGCTTTTTTTGTCTTTTTTGTGTAAATTATCCGGGGATGGACATTTTAGCTTATAAACATTTTTTAAAGCGAGAATACCCCAGCGCTTATGAGTTTTTGCAAACCTGCTCCATAAAGCCTGTGTTTTTTCCGGAGCCGGTTGTTTTGCCCCTTGAGGCTTATCAGCGGATCAGCCAAGTGGCCCAGTCGCTTTTTCAATTAAAAAGCAAAAAGGATTATCCTAAAAGCTTGTCCGCTATAGCCCCGGCAACCGCTTTTAAGGAGCAAAGCCAAAGCTCTGTTTTAATGGCTTATGATTTTCATATTGTGGAGGGAGAGCCTAAGCTGATTGAGGTCAACACAAACGGCTCCGGCTTCCTGCTGGTCAACTCCCTCTATCAATTTAAGAATAGGCCCTATAAAGAGGCTAAAGAGAGTTTAAGGAGAGCTTTTCAGTCTGAATGGGCAAAGTTTAATGAGGACAGCCGATCTATCACGGAAGAGCGGCCGGCGCGCGAAAAAAGCCCTGCGCTTAAAGCGGTCCCGGAATCTAAAAAGGCTAAAGCCGGCCAGCCTCTTAAGACCGGCGGAAAAATCCTTCCTCCCCGAAAAGTTATTTTAATAGATGAAGATCCTTTAAATCAAAAGATGGCTCTGGAGTTTTTTATGTATAAGGATTTTTTTCAATCCCTAAATTGGCCCTTTGAAATTTGCGATTCCCGCTCTTTAAAAGCGGATGACAAAGGGCGCTTATATACCGCAAAGGGAGAGCGAGTGGATTTTATCTACAATCGGAGCGTTGATTTTTATTTTGAAAATCATCCTCTTTTAGCCGCGGCTTATTTAAAGGGGGCCTGCGCTGTAAGCCCTAACCCCAGGGAATATTATCTTTTGTCAGACAAAGATCGTTTGTGTGAGTGGGCTGGCCAAAGGAATACAGCACCGGAGCTAGAGCCTATCCGCCGCCATATTCCCTTTTCAGAAATTTTAAATTTTCAAAATAAAGACAGGGCCTGGGCCAACCGCAAAAAATATTTTTTTAAAATCCGCCAGGGGCATGGCGGGAAGGCTGTCTATAAAGGGGCCAGCCTTACTCGAAAAAAGTTTGATGAGCTGGTTCATTTAAAAAGCCTTATTCAGGAGTTTATCCCTCCCTCCCGAACATTGGACTCTCAGGGGAATGAATGGAAAACAGATTTCAGGGCTTATGCTTATGAAGATCAAATTCAGCAGTTTACAGCCCGCTGTTATAAAGGGCAGGTGACAAATTTCAGAGAGGAAAACAGCGGATTTGCTGTTGTGCAGTTGGTTTAGCCGGCCTTTTAAAAGCTTTCTGTTGGTTTTTTAAAATCAGGGAATTATTGAGGGCTTAAGCTTTGCTCAAAGCTCTGTTTCATTTGCAGAGGCTGTAATTGCGCAAAAAAGCTGTCTAAGCTTTTATTTAGCTCAACCACAACAGAATAAATGAGCCGCGGCCATTCTTCTCCCTGGTCATAAAAAGCTGTTTTATTTTCCTTGATAAACTTTATTTGTGAGGTATTGTTCCAAAGGTAAACAGAAGAATCTAAAATATGAGACAAAATAATCTCAGGGGACATTAAGACCGGCAAATGAGATTGAGAGTGTTCTCTTTTTAAGATAAGAAAACGGTTAATTGTTTCATCAGAGCCAAACCATTGGCTCACCTTCTCGCTGTCAAACCTCTGGTTTAAGGCATCTTTGCTAAGCTCCAACTCCTTGTTTTTAAAAGTAAAGTTGAGCTGTTCAATAAGCTCCGAATCGGGAAATGTGAGATAGGGGCCTTGCTCTAAAGTGTAGGTGTCATGGTAAGACTGCAATAAGGAAAGGACTTCAATCCGCATTTTTTCAAAAGCGCTCCGGTCAAAGCACTCCCAGTTTATCAAATGCTTCTGGTTTAAGCTTTGTCTATCGGCTGTGGTTTCTGGCTGTGAAAACTGGCTGTTCAGACTTAAGCAGGGGTTTTTGCCATCCCTTTGATCTCCCGCGGAGAGCAGGCGCCCCAGCTTGTTCAGCCAATAATGCGTTTGAAACAAAGGAATTTCCAGACCTTTGAGCTTTCCTGTAAAATTGCGAATATCAAACAATATGCGGTCTTCGTGATAATAATCTTCAAAATCCTTCTGTTGAGCGCTTTTGCCGTTAAAATTGATCAACTGCTTGTAGTAATTATCAGTTAGATTTTCCAACTGCTCCGCCACTTGAGAGCCAATGCTGGTTAATTGATCTTGTGACAGGCTTTGAAAGCGCCTCTCCAGCTCTCTGCTGGACGAAAAATTTGTTTTTAACAGGCTCTCTAAAGCCAGATAGAGATTCTCATAGCGGGCCTCTGGAGTTTGGGCCGGCCGGTCAAATAAAATATCGTGAAAGTTTTTTTCCCAGTTTCTGGATACGCGAGGAATGCTGGAAAGATTATGGCATATATCGGCCAGGCTTTCGTATCGGCTTAAGCGAAAATTGTAAATTTCAATTTGCGCGTGGGGAAAGAGCTGAGGAGCGGAAAATGAGAGCTTATCAGATTTTTTCCTTCCGCAGATTAAGCTTTCCGCAAACATGGAGAAATTGAGAGATAGGGAAAAATGCTGTTTGAAAGCCTCTTTCTCCTCATCGCTGAGGTCGGAGCTATTCATAAAATTGTTAAGATTTTCTTTGGCGGAAAGAAAATGCTTTTCCCCCTTTTTGTAAACTTGGAGTATATCCATCAGAAACCGTATAGGCTCAAAAAGCGATTGAGAGAAAAGGGTCAAGCTTTCCGGCTTGTAATCGGATAAAGATCTGGGATAATGATTCCCCGGCCCGAGATCAGCTATTAAATCTTTTAAAGCGTAAATTCCGGCGCTTAAAAGCTTAAAAGCTATTTTTTGCTTAAAATCACGATCATAATCACGATATACTAGTTGAGAGAGACAATGTTCGTAATCAGTTTCAGTTTTATTCTGATTCCCGCAATACTCTAGCAACGCTATTTTTTGCTTAAAATCACGATCTATTAATTGAGAGAGACAATGGCTGTAAAACCGGGCGTGATCTCCATCAGTTTTATTTTTGGGAAAAACATTACCGCAATAAGCCTCTTGCAATTTTAAAACATCATTGGGATTAAAGAGAGAAAGGCTGTTCCGCCCATTTAAGCCAGATTTAATCAATGCCTTGGATAAATACAATCTTTTATTATACGAAAGCTTTTGAAGGGAAAAGTTAGGGTCAGAGGAAAATATCTCATTAAATGTTTTTCCGATATAATTCATAAAATTTATTTCTCTATAGTGTAAGTCATTCAACGGGATGGAATCCAAATATTTAGAAATGAGCTGGCTGGTTTCAAAAAATAACTGCGTTGGTTTCTCCTGGGTGATAAAAAACATCTGCTCATCACAAATTTTTTTCCATTCAGGCATTTCGTCAGTGACATCCGGGCAATACTTATTCACAAAAAACGACTGATTGCCTTCCATCACCACCCGCTCAGTGAAAAACAAAGCCGGCGTGTTCCAATCATTCCATACCCATTGTTCGTTTTTGCTGATGGTTTGATGGGAATCCCAGCTTTGCGCGCTTTGGCTGGCAATTTCCAGGCCATAATTAAAATGAGAGAGCAAAAACAGCTTTTCAAGCCATTTTTTGGAGCCTTCGTAAGGCGCCAAAACTTGATTCAGCTTTCTGCTCCAAAGTCCGAAGGATTGCATCTGCGCCATACTGCTCACTTCAGACCATTTATGAAATTTATGGCCAATTTTTTTTATCAAAATTTCCGCTGTTGACGGCTGTATTTGATCCTTCTCTGTTTGTGACAGCCGGCGGGGCTGAATCAAAGAAGGCAAGTCCGACAAGCCTGTATTCAATTTCTCTGTCAGCTCTATAAGCGGGCTTTTCAATCCGCCGGCTGTCAACAGCTCTTTTACAGGCTGTCCGGCCCACTGATCCAGCAGTTTATGAAATTCTATAAATAACAGCCACTGAACAAAAAAACCAGCCCAAAGGGAGCCTCTCAATCCCACAAATTTTCCTGCCCGCATTAAAGCGTGAGAGCCAAGCGCTGTGGATCGGGTGAACTGGAGGGCATAGCTCAAAAATTTTTGAGACAGGATTCCAGAGCCAATTAGCGTGGCAATGTCCACCGCATAATGCTGCCATTTATCTGAGTTGATCCAATTTAAGTAAAAGCGCTCACAGGGATTAGAATGAGAGTTTTTATTTTGCTCTGAGCCGTTTTTAGAAAACAGCTGCTGGGAGCACTTTTGCAGATCCGGATCGCGCAACAGCTCGTCAAATAAAGCGGAGACAAAAAAACCCGCTCCCAGCCCAACGCCGGGAGCCAGAAGTCTTCCCCATTTTCCATTAAAAGAGACTGGCCCCCAAGGAGTTTTTAAAGACTTTCCGTCCATCAGGCGGCCCAGCCCATACAGCCGGTAATGCAGCTGCTGGCTGACAGCGACAAATATATAAAAGCTTATAATCCCAGAGGGGGAAAGCGCGTGGCTTAAGGTTTCTCCCAGCATTTCGGGATTTCTTTCCGCTCCGTAAAAATAGGGATCCGTCATAGATTGTCTGTATATAGAGGCTCCAATAACTGTTTGGAAAAGAATAAATTGCGCCGGAAACCCCTTTAAAAAATTGGTTTTAAAGGGATTGCTCCTTTCTTTTAGGCCTTCATAAGCGCTCTCATCAAAAATATTTTTTGTTTTTCTTAAAAGCTCTATTGTTTTTTGATCTGTCGTGTATTGGCCATTATGATAGCTTTTGCCATGGGGCGCCCTCTCACCAGGGGCTTCTGTCAGCAGAGGCTGAGAGGAAAAGCGATGTTTTTGAAAATCCATCCATTCTTGTTTTAAGCCGTCTAAATAGCTTCTGAGCAAAATTTCATGCTGGGCGGACTGAGGAAGCCCTAATTTTTGAAGTATTTTTCTAAAATTTTTAATATCCGCTCTCTCCTGTTTTTCAAAAGCCTTAAGCTCCGCAAATTCCCCTTCTCCCCATTTGCTGGCTTCAGTTTTTTTTCTCAACAGCTCCAAATATCTGTTTCGGCTTTCTATGTATTCCTTCGGAGCTTGATGAAAAAAGGATAATTTATGAAAAAGCTCAACAGCCTGCCTTTCCTTTCCTTTAATTCCCTGAACAATATATCTGTCTTCAATATGATCTATAAATCTTTGAAGGCCCAGCCGCAAAAGCTCTTGCTCCTCTGAAGGATGAGAGAGAAACGCGCCGGGGTTGGGAACTGACCTGCGCTGAGCCGCATTTTTCCAAGTTGTATCGATAATTTTGATTAAGTCTGTCCTTTCTTTGTCCGGAAACTCTATATAAAAATCCTTCAGGATCCTTTGGAGAGCGCCTTTAGAGAGATGGGAAAATCCTGTTTCCTTTAAAAGCTCCCTCAAAGCGGCTCTGGTTAATTTTTGCTGTTTTTTGTGTTTTAAGCTGGAGCGGGAGACATCAGCTTGAAAAGCCGTTTTATCGGTTAAAATTAAATAAAAGAGATAGTAAGCTTTTTCAGAGTAAAACCGCGCCGCTCGATGAGCTTTTGGCTCTTCTTGTTTTTTAAATATATCTTTAAAGTGTGAAGAGGAGCGGTCGGAAGCTCCAGACTCGGCAAACGCCCCATGGCCAAAATCATCATACTGCTTTCTTTTTAAAGGATCGCTTAAAACCTTATAAGCCTGTTCGATTTCAATAATTTTTTTATTATGTTCTTTGTAGTCTTTAGATTGTCTATATTCCTCAATGGTTTTATATTTTTTAGAATCGAAATTTCGATCAGGATGATGTTTGAATATCAGCTTTCTATGGGCTTTTTTGATCTCCTCCTGCTCAGCGGTTTTGTCGACTCCTAAAATATCATAATAATTCTTTTCCGCTCCATAACTGCTCAATCCAGCAAAAAAAAACAAAAAAATCGATAAAATTTTCATTTAGAGCGCTCCCTCCTTTTAATGGATAGCTAAAAAATTGTTTGTCCTTGTCTCAAAATGGCCTCAAAATGAGACAATGGCGAAAAATTATTTGAAACATAGCATAAAGCGCCTGAAAAAGCGATCCCTTTCGCCGGTTTTGAGATATGTTGTGAGTTTTTTTCTCTTCACTGTTCAAAAATTAAACAGTTTCCGCTTGGCTTTAAAAAATCTTGACAATTCACCCCGAAAATTAGAAAAAAGGCTTTGGGAGTTTTTTTAAAGGAGCGGATCGTCCCGACTTTGACACTTAATTCATTTTAGGAAATTTAAAAGTCAATAAAGACAAACTCCCAAAAAAGTGAGCTGAATGAACACTCTTTAATAGATAAGAAACCTGAAAAATCCATATTTTCAAGTTTTTTGGAGAAATGGCGGAGCTAATTAAACTTTTAAAGCAATTTGCCTCAGCCGCAGGCTAAATAGACACAGGGCAACCGGCGCAGTCTGTATGCCGAGTCGAGCGCAAATTCCCTTCCGCTTGGCGAAAAATAAAAGGCTCTCCCCTATCTATATAGGCTGTTTTCTCCATTATCTTTTTGTAAAAATTTCCCAAAGCCTTTATAGTCAAAACCATGATGGACGCTAAAGGCGCTTTAAAGGAAGTGTTTGGCTTTTCTAACTTTCGTCCGGGTCAAGAGGAGATCATTCAGCTTCTCTTAAAAAAACAAAATGTGTTGGCCATTCTTCCCACAGGAGCCGGAAAATCTTTATGTTATCAGCTGCCGGCCCTTTTATTTCCAGGAAGAGCCGTTGTTGTCTCTCCTTTAATCGCTTTAATGAATGATCAAGTCGCTTATTTGCAATCTTTACAAGCTCCCGCCGGCAAAGCGCACTCCCATTGCCATTATAGGCAAAATCAAGACACTTTAAGCGCTTTTATAAAAGGGCAAATAAAAATATTATATATGTCTCCGGAAAAGCTCATGAGCGCAAAAACCCTCAATCATTTTAAAGCTCTGCCGATTGACATGTTTGTCATTGATGAAGCCCATTGCGTCTCAAAATGGGGCGCTGGCTTTCGCCCGGAATATGAGCAATTATCACAACTGAAAAAGGTTTTCCCTAAAGCTGTATTGGCCGCTTTTACCGCCACAGCTGATTCTTCCACACGCCTGGATATTGCTAGAAAGCTTACAAATAATCGGTGCAAAATAATTATTAAAGGTTTTAACAGGCCTAATCTTTTTTTATCCGTAGAGCCAAAAAAAAACTGGAAAAAAAGGCTTTTAGAGTTTTTAGATCAAAGGAGGGGAATGTCCGGCATCTTATACGCTTTATCAAGGAAAGGAACAGAAAATTTGGCTGAATTTTTAAAACAAAAAGGATTTTTTTGCAGACCCTACCACGCCGGCCAATCCGCAAAAGCCAGACAAAAGGCTCAAGATATTTTTATGACAGAAAATGGGGCGCTAATGTCGGCAACCACAGCCTTTGGCATGGGGATAGACAAACCGGATATTCGTTTTGTTGTCCATGTTAATTTGCCGGGATCTATGGAGGAGTTTTACCAAGAGATTGGGCGGGCGGGAAGAGATGGAAAAAGAGCGGACTCTCTTCTTTTTTATGGCCTAAGCGATATAAGCGCGAGAAGAAAAATGATTCGAGACGGAGAGGAAAGCCCGGAATATAAACTAAAAGCCAACAAAAGATTAGATTCTTTGCTGGCTTATTGTGAATCCTTCTCTTGCAGAAAAAAGTCTTTGCTGTCTTATTTTGGAGAGGATTTTGACAAATGCCATTTATGCGACAACTGTTTTTCGCCCCCCAAGCGGATTGACGGAACCATTCCGGCGCAAATTTTTCTTTCCGCCATTTATCGCGCTCATCAGCGCTTTGGCGCGCTTCATATTATAGATATTGTTCGCGGAGCGGAAACCGATAAGACAAAAAACCAAGGGCATCACAAGCTCCCCACTTTTGGAAAAGGAGCCGATCGCTCTAAACACTTTTGGGGGACTTTAGCGCGGCAGTTGGTTTCTTCTGGAAATATCAACATAGATATTGAAAGTTTTGGAGCTTTAAAAATAACAAAAAGCGGAGAGGATATTTTGTATGGCCGAAAAAAATTTTGGCATAAGGAAATCACGCAGGCTGCCCCTGTTTTAAAGAAAGAGAGGGCGGAGCCGCGAGCTAAAACCAGCTATCCGCCGGAGAGCGCAAAACTTCTTTCAAAACTCAAAAAACACAGGCTCAAACTGGCTAGAGAAAAAAACTGCCCCGCTTTTATTATTTTTTCAGACAGAGCTTTAAATGAAATGGCTCATTTTAAACCCAAGAATTTAGAGGAAATGTCTCAGATAAATGGAGTCGGCCCGCACAAACTGTCGCTTTACGGAGAGTCCTTTTTAAAAATAATTAGCGAGAGCGGGCAATGGCTTTAATCTTAGCCGAGCTTTCTGTTGCGGATCTATGTCTTTCCCGCATTTTGCGAGAGGCTTTTGACAGTTTGATCCTAAAACAGAATGCTGTGGCCCAGAGACTTGGACAGACTGGCCGTTGATTTGACCTTTTGACCCTAAAACAGAATGTTGCGGCCCATGGATAATGCCTCCGCTTGTATTATTTCCGATAGATTCTTTTATAGATTAAAAAGGAAAAAGGAACGGGGCTTGATCTGTCCATCCGGCTGACTTCTTTAAATTGATTCATTGGGATGTCAGGATAAAAAGCGTCCCCTTCATACTCTTTATGGATTCGCGTGATGTAAAGGCCATCCATCAAGAGCAGGGTTTGTCTGTAAATCTCTCCGCCGCCAGTGATAAAAATCTCCCGGCCGCAGGGCTTTAAAATTTTATCCTGCCGGCAATATTTGAGAGCTTTGTCAAAAGAGTCAAACACAACAGCACCCTCCGGCTGAAAAGCTTTGTTTTTGGTTAAAACCACATTCAGCCTGTTGGGCAAAGCTTGCCCCAGGGACTGAAAGGTTTTTCTTCCCATAATGAGCGCCTTGTTTTTTGTCACGCTGTGAAAATATTTTAAATCCTCTGGAATGCGCCAGGGAAGCTTGTTATTCCGGCCAATCACATTGTTTTGTGAGACAGCGGCAATATGGAAAAGCTTAGTTTTATGGGGCATAGCTTATCTTGGCCTTGCTATTTAGCCTTTTGTCTTTTATAAGCTTGGACAATCTTTTTAAGCAATTCGTTTGGCTTAGATGAATATTTCTGAAATTCTTTTATATTATCATGTGTTAAATGCAACTGGCCTTCGCCAATATTTCCTCTATGCTGAGAAGACAGCATTTTAACAAGCCTCTCTAAATGTTTCTTTAAAATTTCCATAATTATTTTGTGGTTTTTTTGATATAGTTTTTTTCTTTTTCTAAAAGTGAAAATTGATTGATGATATAACTGTCCAATTTCTGAAACTCATTTTGATCCTGTATGACCCTATCCGCTAATTTTATTATTTTGGAAAAAGCTCTTTTATCCCATAAAGGGAGAGGCAAATCCTCAATGTGGCTCCTCAAAACTTTTATACTGAAAAATCTTTTCTGAAATAGAAACTGATACAGAGAAGAATTAAAAAGAGAGGCGATAACTTTGATGGGATAATCAGGAATTTCAGGGATAAGCGCATTAGCGCTGTTTAAAGTCAGCCTTTTGCGGCTGTCGCAGGCAAAAGTCAAATTTTTTGAAATAAATTTATAAATCAATTTTTCTTTAGCTCGATATTTTTTCTCATCAGCCGCTTGTTGAAATTTCTCAGGCTGAAATTGAATGTAGGAGGAAGGCTTGTCTAAAATGAATTTTTTAATGTCCTTTCCTTTATAAATAGGCTCAAAGCCGGGCCGGCCCTCAGCAGTGATAAACTTTTTGTTATTTCCAGTGACGATCCCTAAAGCCCAGCTGGCTTGATTTTTTAAGGTGGTATGTTTTGTGTTATATATTTTATCTATAATTTTAGAATCAAAATTATTTGAATGAATATCAAAAATAAAATCTTGTCTGCTCATCCATCTTATTTGCCGTGTTTTATATTTTTTATTTGCATTATGAATAACTGTTTGTTTTGCTCTTTTATTATGTTTCTCTAAATCCAATCGGATAACAGGAGTAAAAACATTTTTGAAAATGCGATTGAGACAGATAATTTTCTTAATTTGAGCGGTTTTTAAAATCATTCCCCTTATATCCTTATGGGCCCGGACATTCAAAATAGATTCGGGCAAGATAAATGAAGCCGCTCCGGAATGGCTCAGCCAGCTCAGGCTTTTTGCGAGAAAATAAGAGAAAGACTCAAAAGAGGTGATTTGAGGGCAGAGGCTTTTAAGCCTTTTAATTTCTGTTTTAGAAAAATGCGCCCCCCACGGCGGATTAGTGGCTATAACATCAAAATCTCTTATGCCTTTATGATTATAAAAGCTAAACAAATCATCGCCGGCGATATCAAAAAGAGCGTTAGCGCAAAAAATATTGGGAGCAAAATTTTTGCTTTTAAATCTTGTTAAAATATTCAGTCTGGCGATTTTAACCGCTATTGTGTCACAGTCAACGCCGTAGATATTTAATGGATTTTCCACGGCCTGAGCGAAAGCCAGCAAAAACTGGCCCGTTCCGCAACAAGGGTCTAAAACTTTGGAGTCTTTTCTCACATAATCTTTTACTATATCATTTACTATATTTGAGGGCGTGTAGTAAGATCCGCTTTGAGACTTTTTTCCCTCAGATAAAAGAGATTGATAAAATATCCCTAAAATGTCTTTTTGCTCCGGAAGCTCACAACGCAATAAAAAAAGAAAATGCTGTTTGATATCCTCTCTTTTGATTTCTAAAAGCCATAAATCTATTTCTTTTTGAATTTGTTTATTTGTAAAAATATTTTTCCGCTTGTTTAAAATATCTTGAATATCCGCTGTTAATAATATTTTTTCTTTTTTTAAAAAATTGAGGCTGAGCAGGAAAAGGGCAATTTTGGCCTCTATATTGTTTTTCTGTATAAAGTTAATAATATGGCTGAATTTATTAAGATAAACTCGATCTTCTATATATTCTTTAGGAAGAAAGGCTCTCTTAGCTTTTGTTTTATTGGCTCGTTTATGTAATTTTTTCAATTTCCCATTTAGAAGTTTTGACCTAACGCTCTCCACATCAGCTTTATAAAAAAAATATTTGTTATTTTGGTTATGCGCGGGGAGGCGCCCGCATTTTATCCAATTGCGGGCTGTGGCTGTTGAAATCCCCAATAGCTCAGCCGTATTTTCTATATTTAAAATTTTTTCAGCCGGATCAGCTATAAAATCAAGGGGAGTATTATTAAACATTGTTTTTAGCCCTGCGCATCATTGCTTTGGCTTGTCCCTGAAAAATGGGCAGTTTGCTTGTTCATAAATCAAAGGGGCTTTTATTGTCAAGGCTGGACCGCCGCCTTATCCTATAAAAGCCCTTAGTATAGTAAGGCGCCCCTTTTTGACCAGCCTTGTTGAAGAGATCCAGTTTTCCGCCTTTAAAGCCTTAAAAAATCAGCCCCTGCTTGGCTTGTTTCCAGCCTCATTTAAGCGCTGGCTAGAGAGAAAGGTTAAGCCCCCCAGCTCCAGAGCGGGTGGAGCGCTTTAAAAGGCTCAAGCTCAACTCCAAAGCAGGAGGCGCGCCTTAAAAGGCTTGAGTTTAGCTCAAGATCAGGGAGAGCGTCTGACAAGGCTCAAGAGTATGGAGTCAGCGCCTTAAAAGGCTCAAGGTCATGGAGCTAGCGTCTTAAAAGGCTTGAGTCTAGCTCAAGATCAGGGAGAGCGTCTGACAAGGCTCAAGGTCATGGAGCTAGCGTCTTAAAAGGCTTGAGTCTAGCTCAAGATCAGGGAGAGCGTCTGACAAAGCTCAAGAGTATGGAGTCAGCGCCTTAAAAGGCTTGAGTTTAGCTCAAGATCAGGGAGAGCGCCTGACAAGGCTCAAGGTCATGGAGCTAGCGTCTTAAAAGGCTTGAGTCTAGCTCAAGATCAGGGAGAGCGTCTGACAAGGCTCAAGAGTATGGAGTCAGCGCCTTAAAAGGCTTGAGTTTAGCTCAAGATCAGGGAGAGCGTCTGAAAAGGCTTGAGGTTATGGAGCCAGCGGTTTAAAAGGTTTGAAGCTTAGCCCAAGAGGGGCCGCGCCTGAAAAAGCTTGAGCCAAGCTCAGGAGCTAGGGCGCCGCGCCTTAAAAGGCTTAAGCTTTCCCTCTAAAACAGCGCGCTTTCGATCGGCCTTAATAGCTCACAAACCCCATCGGCAATATGTGTATGGACTTTTTCCCGCAAAAGCTATAATCTGCCTCTATGTTTGCTTTTTTAGCGAAAATTTTTGGAACGCAATATGAGCGGGATATAAAAAAAATACAGCCCCTTGTAGAGAGCATCAACAGCTTGGAGAAACATTTTTCCTCCTTAAACAATCAAGACCTAAAAGCGCAAACCTTAAAATTCAAAGAGCAAATAGACCAAGGCCGGAGCTTGAATGACATATTGCCCTCCGCCTTTGCGGTGTGTCGGGAGGCCTCTAAAAGAGTTTTGGGAATGAGGCATTATGATGTCCAGCTCATTGGCGGGGTGGTTCTTCATAGAGGGCAAATCGCGGAGATGAAAACAGGCGAGGGGAAAACCCTGGTGGCCACTTTGCCTGTTTACCTGAACGCTCTGTCCGGCAAAGGCGCTCATATCGTCACAGTCAATGACTATTTAGCCAAGCGGGATCGGGAGTGGATGGGCCGGCTGTATCATTTTTTGGGTTTGACGACAGGGGCTATAGTCCATGATTTAGATGATGCGGAAAGACAGCGGGCCTACTCCGCGGATGTCACTTATGGCACAAACAATGAATTTGGCTTTGATTATTTAAGGGACAACATGAAATATTCCCTCTCCGCCTGCGCGCAAAGAGAGCTGAACTTCGCTATTGTGGATGAGTGTGACTCCATTTTGATAGATGAGGCCAGAACCCCTCTGATTATTTCCGGCCCAAAGGACCGCTCCACGGATAAATACCACGCTGTTAAAAAAGTCATCCCCCATCTAAAAAAAGAGCGCCATTTCACTCTGGAGGAAAAGTCCAAAACAGTTTCTATAACAGAGGAGGGAAACACAAAAATAGAGGAGATTTTAGGGATAAAAAATCTTTATGATATCGCGCACATTGAGTATTTGCATAACATTTATCAGTCTTTAAAAGCTCATTACCTTTATAAAAAGGATGTGGATTATATGATCCAGGGGGGTGAGATTGTCATTGTGGATGAGTTTACGGGCCGTTTGATGCCGGGGAGAAGATGGGGAGAGGGGCTTCATCAGGCGATTGAGGCTAAAGAGGGCGTCAAAGTCAAAACAGAAAATCAAACTCTTTCCACCATCACCTTTCAAAATTACTTTCGCATGTATAACAAACTTTCCGGCATGACAGGCACCGCGGAGACAGAGGCGGAGGAGTTTAGGAAAATTTACAATTTAAAAGTTCAGGTTATACCGACCAATCAGCCGGTTTGCCGGGTGGACCATGACGATGTGATTTACAAGACAGAGGCTATAAAATATAAGCATATTGGAAATTTTATTAAAGATCTGCACAGCAAAAAACAGCCTGTTCTTGTGGGGACCGTCAGCATTGAAAAATCAGAGCGGCTGTCTCAAATTTTAAGCCGAGAAAATATCCCCCATAAAGTGTTAAACGCTAAATACCATGAGAAAGAGGCGGAGATTGTCGCTCAAGCCGGCCGAAAAGGAGTCATCACTATTGCGACCAACATGGCGGGCCGGGGAACAGATATTATCCTCGGCGGCAATCCTGAGTTTTTATGCGGGCCAAAAACAGCGCAAGATTCGGAGGAGGATTATCAGGCTCGCTTAAAGGCATTTCAAACTCTTTGCCAAAAAGAGAGGAAGGAGGTTGTTTCCGCCGGAGGCTTGTTTATTATCGGAACAGAAAGGCATGAGGCTCGAAGGATTGACAATCAGCTGCGGGGCCGATCGGGAAGACAGGGAGATCCCGGCGCCTCAAAATTTTATTTGTCTTTAGAAGACGATCTGATGAGGATTTTTGGAGGGGAGAGAATGCAGAAAGTGATGAGCGCCTTAAGAATGGATGAGGACGCCCCTATTACTGACAGGCTTCTCACTCGCGCCATAGCCAACGCGCAAAAAAAAGTGGAGGGGCATAACTTTGAAATCAGAAAGCATCTTTTAGAATATGACAATGTGATGAATCAACAGCGGACAGCCATTTATAAGGCGAGAAAGGAGATTATGAGGGGGAAGGGCTTGGAGCGGCTTTTTTTAGATCGCCTGGCGGATGTGATTTCTGAAAGGCTGGATCAAACAGTGAATGAAAATACTAAAAAGGAGCAGTGGAATTTGACAGCCTTGCGGTCTTTTTTAAAGCAAAGCTTTGATTTGGATGTTGTGTTTCCGGCTGTTGAGGAGCTGGATTTAGAGAGCGTTAACTCCAAGGTTCAGCTGGCCGTAAAGGCAAAATTTGATGAAAAAAAGCAAGAGTTAAAGGAGCATTTTGAGCCTTTGATTCAGTTTTTGCTCCTGCAAACCACAGACACCCGCTGGAAGGAGCATCTTGAAAATGTGGATCATTTGAGAGAGGGGATCAATTTGAGAGCCTTTGCGCAAAAGGATCCTCTTGTGGAATATAAAAAAGAGACTTTTCTTATGTTTGAATCTTTGAACATGGCTGTCGCTATGGAGGCTGTGGAGAAGTTTTTTAAAATTCAAATCTCTCCCTCCGCTGAATTTGAAAAGCCATCTGGAGACAGCGAGCGGCTGATCTATAATGAAAGGGAGTCAGAGAGCTTTGCTTTTTCAGCCCCTCCACAGGAGGCCATGTCCTCTCCTCCGGCGGACAAGCCTTTAAACCGCCGCCAAAGACGACAGCAATCCAGGCTTTTGAGAAAACAGAGGATAAAAATTTAACGCTTTGTTGGAGGCTTATGGACTGCCCGGTTTGTAAAGTTAAATTGGAATTTCCCATCACGGAGTTAGAGGAGGCTTATTATGATTGCCCGCATTGCCACTCTTCCCTTTTGTTTAACAAGGGCCAATGTGAAGTTTTAAATGAGGGAAAGCCTGGAGATTTAGAGCCTCAAAATCCTCCGGCGGAGGTGGGATTTCCGGGCGAAACAGATCCTGTTTCTAAAGGCAATAGCCGGGGGGAATCGGAAAGCGGCTCTTCAACCAGTGAGGCTGTTGGCGCTTTTCAGGAGCCGGCTGATCAGGCGGAGTCCAATCAGGCGGAGTCCAATCAGGCGGAGTCCAATCAGGCGGAGTCCAATCAGGCGGAGTCCAATCAGGCGGAGTCCAATCAGGCGGAGTCCAATCAGGCGGAGTCCAATCAGGCGGAGTCCAATCAGGCGGAGTCTAATCAAGCGGAGTCCAATCAGGCGGAGTCCAATCAGGCGGAGTCCAATCAGGCGGAGTCCAATCAGGCGGAGTCCAATCAGGCGGAGTTCAATCCAGCGGAGTCCAATCAGGCGGAGTCCAATCAGGCGGAGTCCAATCAGGCGGAGTCCAATCAGGCGGAGTCCAATCAGGCGGAGTCCAATCAGGCGGAGTCCAATCAGGCGGAGTCTAATCCAGCGGAGTCTAATCTGGCTGAGTCTTCTAATGAGGAGGAGGAGGAATTTTTTCCCAATGAGACAACACAGGTTCCAGAATTAGGCGCTCCGGAACAGGAGCTTGCAGCCACCCCCTCCGGACCGGAGGAGCTGGACAAAGAGGCTCAGCCCCCTTCACCTGCAGAGGGGCAAAAGGCCAGTCCCTCTGATGATTCTTCTCAAGAGGATTTTCCCTTTCAGGAAAATCCGGCGGAAGAGCCGCCCCCCCCATCACAAAAAGAGGATTTTGTTGAGGTGGCCGAGTTTGGAAACACAGCGGATCAAGATAAGCAAGGCCCCTTTTTATATGATTTGATTTTAAGCGAAATTAACTCTCAGGACACAAAAGAAAAGGTTTTGGCTGTTTTAGAGGATGAAAGCTTAAGCCTTCTTTCTGAAGAGGGCGGACCCTCTATAAAAAATGGAAAAATAGCCCTCGAAAAAATCTCCCCTGTTCAAGCTTATGTCATTGTGACAGCGCTTATGGGCCTTCCTTTGCGTGTCTTTTGGACACAGCGCCATATTGCCGACAGCCCATAAAAAACTCCATTCTGAAATCCATACTGTGGCGCGCTCATTTATAAAAAGCGGGGGCCAGCCAAGAGAGGGGCCTACTGCTTCTTTCAAAATTATTTTAAGTTGGACTGGCTCTCTTGGCCTAAATTGTATAGTTGCAGGATGTGAGGGCATAAAATATATAAAGGGGAGAAAACAAAGGAGGAATTATGGCTCAAATACAGCGCCCTTGCGCCAGTTGACCAGCGGCGGCCCGCAAAAATATACAAAATAGTCCAAAGAGCATAGCGAAATTAGCTAAGCAATATGGGATCAGCCCTAAAACCGTATTCAAATGGAAAGAACGGGCCTTTACCCATGATGTCAAGAAAGGGCCTAAAAATCCCCGCTCCCCGGACGGCAAAAAGCGGGTGAGGGCAGGACACGCCCGTCCCGATAAAAATAAGCTTGGACTCTGGAATAAAGACAGATTTAGCTCCGTGAATAGGTCAAGAGAGCTAGCTCAGTTTAAATTATTTAGGGTTTGCGTTGACAAGCAAATATCTTCAAAGTATGAGTCGGAAAGCTAGGGCGGCATGGAAGGGTTTGCGTTGATAAGCCAATATCTTCAAAAGTATGAGAGGGGGAGGCCCGTTTTTTTATGAATAAGATTTCCCCAGCCCATCTCACAAAAAAAGAGTATTTGAAGCTAAAAGAGGTGGAAAATCTTTATAAAATAATCAATAAATACAACTTAAGGCCGGAAGCTTATATAAAGCTTTTGCAAATGTATATAAAATTCAAAAAAAACCAGCTCTGATATTTTGTTTGGCTGGAAAACTTCCATTAAAAGGATTTTAACCCGCAAGGCTTAAGCGTGTCTTCTTCGCCCCCGCCGCCGGATGATTCCATTAAAAGGATTTTAAGGAGTAAGGCTTAAGTTTTTCTTTTTTATAAAGCATCCCCTCTTTTATAATCAAGGCTCGTGTGTAGTGCCTTCCGTCTATCACAAATTTATATACCCAGCGATCTAGCCCGTCTTGTCTCTGTATTTTAAACGGCTGGCCTAATGTTTTTAAAATAGCTGATTTATTGGATCGAATAGGCAGACTATGAATTTTTTGGCTGATGTGCGCGCAAGAGCTAAGATAAATAAAGAGAGCGCTGAATAGAATATTTTTTTTAAAATTCATGCTGATATTTTATAGGCGCCTGCCGCTATTTCTCAATATTTTTAATATAACACAGGCTCATGACAACTTAAGAAGTCTGTTTCTAATGATTTTTAATAAGGTTCATGGTGACTTAAGGGGCCTATTTCTCAATATTTTTAATAATAACACATATAAATTATCTTGTCTATGATTAAATCGAAATTCCGGATCGTCCTCGAAAAATGGACAGTTCACTTAGAATAACCCTGTTCATAACTCAATAAGCTCTGATTGTCAAGGCTAGAGTGAATCCGCCGTGTATTATAAAAGCCCTCAATATAATTAAAGCATTCCTTTTTAATGTCTTCTAAAACAAGTCCTTTTGAGTTGATCCGGTTTATCAACTCCACCTTCAAAGTTTTAAAAAAGCTCTCAACCACAGCATTATCCCAGCAATTTCTTGTCCGACTCATACCTGCCGTAAAGCCATGTGTTTGCAATATCCTTTGAACCCGATAAGAGCTATACTCAGAACCCCTATCAGAATGAAACAATACGCTTCTAGGATACCCCAAAAATTTTCTATGCTATTAATATGGCTGGCTCCCTGGCCTATTCATAAGACCAGTTTGTCTTTTTTTCCAGAGTCCAAACTTATCTTTATCGGGATGGCGTCCTGCTCTTGCGCTTTGCCGGCGCCATCTGTGGCGCGCGTCAGCCTCCAAAGAAGGGGATCGAAGATAAAGTCCTGCTCTTGCGCCTTGCCGGCGCCAGCTGCGGATCGCCAGCCTTCAAAGATAAGCTAAAATTGAAGATCATAATGGAATTAAGCCGAGAGAGCCAGCTCAGCTTAAAAATAAAGAGAGTGAAAACTAAGCTTGACAAAAAAAAACATTAGCGGATATATGAGTTTTTAGGCCAAATGAGCGCAGATCAGCCCCAGCCCCAAAATTTTTATAATAAATGGGGGTTTTATTTTTTTCTAGCCACCCTCAGTTTTAGCTGTATATGGGCGGGCTATTTCCTGTTCGCAAAAAATACCATTGATTTAGGAGAGTATGAGGGGCTGGCCAGACAAGCTCAAACATCGGACAGCTTGAGCCTTGAGGAGCGGGCCCAGCCCTGGCGGGCCACAAAAAATTTAATAGCTCATGGGCATAAAGTTTATTCTGCTCAATGCGCTTTATGCCACGGAGCTAAAGGCTTAGGCGATGGAACGCCTGGCTTGATTCCGCCTCCCAGAAATTTGGTTGAGGGCCAGTGGAAAATTGGGGGCGATTCAAAAACTCTGTTTATTACCCTCCAAAAAGGGATAGAGGGGACTTCTATGGTTTCATTTAAACATTTGCCAAAAATTGACCGCTGGGCGGTGGCGCATTATGTTCGCTCTATCACAAAAAATAAGGTTCCGGATAATGAAAAAGAATTGGAAGAGTTTGCTGGCCAAGCTCTATAGCGCTGTATTGGCTGGCTTTTTATGTGGGGCTGGCCCATTAGGCGCCTGGGCTGAAAAGAGCTATCGGGCAGATGAGGCCCCTCATCCTCTGCAAGGCATCACTGTTAAAGAGAGGCTGGGCGCTGTTATTGATCTCAATTTGAAATTTGTCAATGAGCAGGGCCAAAGGCTGGCATTAAAAGAATATTTTGGCTCAGCCCCAGTGATAATGACCATAGTCTATTATAATTGCCCCAGCCTTTGCAATTTTCACTTAAATGGCTTGTTTGAGGGGCTGGAGCAGCTGTCATCTGACTGGCCCGCTCCCTATCAGCTCATTGCTGTCAGCATGGATCATTCAGAAAGCCCCGCTTTAGCTCAGGAAAAAAAGGCCAATTATCTCAATCGGTTTAAAAGCCTTAAGGGCCAAAATATTCACTTTTTAACCGGCTCTGAAGATTCCATTAAAAAGCTCTCTGACAGTTTAGGCTTTTCTTTTCGCTGGGATGAGGAGACGGAGCAGTTTGCCCACAGCCCTGTGGCTTACACGCTAAGCTCTCAGGCCCTGATTTCCCGCTATCTTTACGGAGTGGCATTTGAGCCTAGGGCCTTAAAGCTCTCTCTTTTAGAGGCGGGAGATGGCAAAATAGGAAATATGATTGATCGGATATTGCTTTTTTGCTATCGGTTTAATCCGGCGGAAAATAAATATACCCTTTATGCGGCCAATATAATGAAAGCCGGGGGCGCGCTGATCATTTTAGCTTTAATGTTTTTGCTGATACCGGCTTGGATAAAAGAGAGAAATGGCGCCGCTTAATTTTCTTATTTTATTTTGGCCATTTCAGGCTTTTGCCCAAGAGAAAAGGCCGGCGGTCTCTGACTATGTGGAGCGGCTGGAGCGGTTGGAGGAGTTTTTAATTTTCACCAGCTTTATCGCCTGTGTTTTAATCATTATAGCTTTTGTTTATTTTGCGTTTCGGTATAGAAGGAAAACAGCTGAGGAAGAGGGCCATGCCCAAAGCCATCACAACTTTCCGCTGGAGGTTTTATGGAGCTTTATCCCTTTTGTGATTTTTATTGTCGCTTTTGTTTGGGGCTGGGCCCTTTATAGGGATTTTAACTCCGCTCCTAAAGACAGCCTGGAAATACATGTTTACGGGCAAATGTGGAACTGGGAGTTTGTCTATAAAAATGGAAGAAAAACCACAAACGAGCTTTATATTCCCTCCCACCGGCCGGTTCGCCTCATTATCACTTCCAGAGATGTCATCCATAGTTTTTATATTCCCGCTTTTAAAATCAAACAGGACGCTGTTCCCGGCCGGTATAGCTCCCTTTGGCTCAAAGCCAAACAGGAGGGGCGATTCCATGTTTTTTGCGCAGAGCTTTGCGGAACCGGCCATTCCAATATGGGCGCTAAACTAAATGTTATCCCTTTGGCGGAGTGGGAAAATTGGCTCAAGTCCGATCCCTATAAAGGGCTTTCTTTGGCGGAAATTGGAGCTAAGGCTTTTCAGGGGCGCTGCACAGTCTGTCATAAAGTCAATTCTGAAAAATTGATTGGGCCGGGATTGGCCGGGCTTTACAAAGCGATGAGAGTTTTGCAAAATGGAAAACAAGTTGAGGCGGATGAAAATTATATACGGGAGTCTATACTCAATCCCGGAGCTAAACTGCTCCAAGGCTACCCTAACCAAATGACGCCTTTTGCCGGCCTCTTGTCAGAAGAGGAGTTATCCGGTTTGATTGAATATATTAAATCATTAAAGTAAAAGGAGAGAGCATGGCGGAAGAGAAAAATTATTTGAATTGGCAAACCGGAATCAAATCCTGGCTATTCACTTTGGATCACAAGCGAATTGGCATTTTATATATGATCACTGTTTTTTCCTTTTTCTTTGTGGGAGGGGTATTTGCCCTTTTAATCCGCGTGGAGCTTTTTAAAGTGGGCGAGACTATTATGAATTCCGCTCTTTACAATCAAATTATGACCTATCATGGAGCGGTTATGGTTTTTATGGTGATTATACCGGGCATACCCGCTTTTTTGGGAAATTTTGTTTTGCCTTTGCAAATTGGAGCCAAGGATGTGGCCTTTCCCCGCCTCAATCTTTTGAGCTGGTATTGCTTGGTTATAGGCTCTGTTGTGGCTTTGCTGTCTTTATTTTTAGGCGGCGTGGACACCGGCTGGACATTTTACACTCCCTACAGCATCGAGACCGGCACAGCTGTTATCCCTGTGGTTTTAGGGGCCTTTATTATTGGATTTTCCTCCATTTTAACCGGCCTGAACTTTATTGTGACTATCCATAAATTAAGGGCTCCGGGGATGTCCTTTTTTCGCATGCCTCTGTTTGTTTGGTCTCTTTACTCCACAGCTATTATTCAGATTTTAGCCACTCCGGTTTTAGCCATTACCCTTTTGCTCTTAATTGGAGAGAGAATGCTGGATGTGGGAATTTTCAACCCGGACAAAGGGGGCGATCCCATTTTATTTCAGCATTTTTTTTGGTTTTACTCTCATCCGGCGGTTTACATTATGATTTTGCCGGCTATGGGGGTTGTCAGCGATCTGATAGCCGCCTTTTCCAGGCAAAAAATCTTTGGCTATAAAGCTGTGGTTTTTGCCAGCCTGGGCATTGCGGCGGTGAGCTTTTTTGTCTGGGGCCATCACATGTTTGTCAGCGGGCAGTCAGAGTGGGCCGGCGTTATTTTCTCCTTTCTCACTGTTTTGGTTGGCGTTCCCACCGCGGTTAAAATTTTCAACTGGGTGGCAACCATGTATAAAGGCTCTCTCAAATTTGACACTCCTTTTCTCTACGCTTTGGGATTTTTGTTTTTGTTTTTAATTGGAGGGGTGACCGGCATTATGCTGGCTGTTCTTCCCTTTGATATACATGTCCATGACACTTATTTTGTTGTGGCGCATTTTCATTATGTGATGGTGGGCGGAACTATTATGGGGATTATGGGGGGCTTTTATTATTGGTTTCCAAAAATGTTTGGGCGGCTTTACAGCGAGCTGGCCGGGCAAATAAGCTTTGCCCTTATTTTTATTGGGTTTAATGTGACTTTTTTCCCTCAGTTTATTTTGGGTTTTTCAGGCATGCCCCGGCGCTATGCGGACTATATTCCTCCGTATGAGCCTTTAAATCAAGTGTCCACGGTGGGGTCTTGGCTGATTGCTCTGGGCTTTATTGTGGCGTTTACAGCTTTGATTCGAGGCATATTTAAGGGGCCAAAAGCCGGAGACAATCCTTGGGGGGCTAAAACTTTGGAATGGCGGACAAGCTCACCGCCTCCTCATGAGAATTTTTTGCAAGCGCCTCAAGCGCCAAAGGAGGCTTATGAGTGACTGTGACAAGATGTTATAAGCTCAGTTTAGGGCCTTCTTTTTCAGAGAGGGTGTATGCGCTTTTTAAGGCGCGGCATTTTTGCCCTTAAACAAGTTTAAGCTATTGGAGGGAGCGCCGGATTTCCTTTTAAAAGGCGAAAGCCGCCGGCTGAGGGAAGGCTATAAATAAGGCGGTCAGTTGAATTGTGTCCGCCGGCAAAAATAAGAGCTAAAGGAGACTGGATGAGTTCATCTATAGAAAAAGAGCGCAAAAAACCAGCTCATCACTTTGACAGCTATGAGCAGCAGGTTTCAGCTGAAAAATTGGGAATGTGGCTGTTTTTGGCTACAGAAATTTTGATGTTTGGCGGCTTGTTTGTGGGTTATCTGATTTATCACGCGGAGTATCCTGAGGTGTTTAAAGCCGGCGCTCATTTTCTGGACTGGAAAAAGGGCGCTATTAATACGGTGGTTTTGCTGTTCAGCTCTTTTACTATGGCGATGAGCATTTATTACGCTCAAAAAAACAAAATGCGAAACTGCTGTTGGATGTTAATCGCGACTTTGGCTTGCGGTTTGCTGTTTATGCTCATTAAGTATATGGAATACTCTCATAAATTCCATGAGGGCATTTTTCCGGGGAAGTTTTTTTCCTACACAGGCGAAGGCTTTGTGGAGGGCTTGCCGCTTTACTTTTCTTTTTATTATTTGATGACCGGTTTACACGCTATCCATGTTCTGATGGGCTTAATTTTAATTGGCTGGATTCTGCTTAAAGCCTATAAAAAGCAAATCGGCGCTCATCACTATATGCCTTTGGAGTATGTGGGGCTTTTTTGGCATTTGGTGGATTTGATATGGATTTATCTGTTCCCCCTGCTTTATCTTGTGGAGTGACTGTTGATCAGAGGAGGCTCAAAATGTCTGAAAATCATATTATAGGGTTTAAAGTGTATTTTTTTGTTTTAGCGGCCCTGCTGGCTTTAACCGGGATTACTGTGGGAGTGGCGCAAATTGATTTTGGAGCCTTTAACGCTTTTTTTGCTATGCTGATTGCCACAATTAAAGCCGGCCTGGTTTTGCTTTACTTTATGAATCTTAAATATGATGACAGGCTTTACAGTGTAATTTTCGGAAGCGCTGTGCTCTTTGTTATTGTGCTTTTTCTTTTCTCTAAACTGGATATTATAACCCGTGTCATACAGAATAGCGTTTTATGATGGAGTGATATTATGAAAAGCCATTTAATCAAAGCCTCTTTTAAAAGCTATTGTCAGCTCACAAAAGCGGGCATCACTTTGTTTGCTCTTTTAACAGCCTGTTTGTCTTATCTGCTGTCGCTGGATCATTTTTTTCAGTTTTCTTTTGAAATATTCACAGCTTTTATCGTGGGATTTTACTTGGTTTGCGCCGGGAGCTTTATTTTAAATCAAGCGCAGGAGTGGCGCTTGGATCAAAAAATGAAACGAACAAAAAGCCGCCCCATTCCATCGGGGAAAATATCCCTTTTTTCAGCCTATGCGCTGTCTTTGCTCTTTTTGGCTTTTGGCAGTGGGGTTTTATTTTTATTAAATCCTTTAACCGCGAGTTTAGCTATTTTAACTGTGGCGCTTTATAACGGATTTTATACGCTCTTGTGGAAAAAACGATTAAAATATGGAGCGGCTTTAGGCGCTTTGCCGGGAGCTTTGCCTCCTGTCATAGGATACTCTTTGGAGGGAAAGAGTATTTTTGACAGGCAGTCTGTTTATTTGTTTTTGCTGTTGTTTTTCTGGCAAATGCCGCACTTTTGGAGTTTAGCCATCCGCTACAGGGAGGATTACAAAACTGCGGGTTTGCCTGTTTTGCCTGTTTTGGCCGGCTGTGAAAGCGCGCTTTATCAAATGGGCTTTTACATGTTGGCTTATGTCGGCTTGGCTTTAATTTCCCCTTTGTTTTTAACAGCGGGATTAATGTATATAGCTATTTTGCTTCCTTTGGCTTTTATTCTTTTATATCAATTTCACCAATATTTTTATAACCCCTCCCGCTGGCTGGCGTTTTTTTTATGGATCAACGCCAGCATTTTGATTTGCTTTGCTGTTCCTGTTGTTGACAAATGGATTTTTAATTATTTTATGGATTTGCCCAGCGTGTCTATTTCCGGTTTTTAAAATGGCTTTGGTTTTTTGTCCCGCAAAGAGCGGGCAAAACGGGATGGCTGGTTTTAGAGTTTTTTTATGATATTGGTTTTGTTTAAATTTTTAGGTTTTGGCTATATGAGAGCTGTCAGTCCTGAGCCGGGGCAATTATCAGAAAAAATCCATAAATTTTTAAAATCAAACCAGCTTAACTGCGGAGATCATGATGAAAAATAATTTTAAAATCCGATCAGCGCCAATGAGCTAAAATGCAAAAGCGAATATTTAAAAAAAATATTAAGCGCGTTGTTATTTTCTATCGCTCTAAAAGCCGGAAAATAAAAAGAAAAGCTCAAGAAATCAGCAATTTTTTAAAGAAAAAAAATATACATTTTGATTTAGTGTTTCAAAAAGAGAGTCCGGCCTTTAAACAAGCGGATTTAATTGTTTGTCTGGGAGGGGATGGCGCGTATCTTAAAGCGGTTAAATATGGGCCAGCTGTCCCTATTTTAGGAATCAATATGGGATCTCTGGGCTTTTTAACGCCTTATGAGGCTCAGACAAGCCTTTCGCTTTTAGAAAAAACTTTAAATGGGCAAATGTTTTTAAAGAAGAGCCACTTTATAAAAGCCCGCGTCTATAAAAAAAAGACTCCGCCCGCAAATAGCCGATCCAACATTCCGCCCGCTCTGTCTGTCGCCTTGCTAAAAAAAGATAAACAAATTTTTTATGCTGTAAACGATATTGTTGTGGAAAGAGGAGCTTTTAGCCGTCTTATCAATGTCTCTATTTTTATTAACAAAAAGCATATTTACTCTTTAAAATCAGATGGCTTGATTGTCTCCTCTCCGCTAGGCTCCACAGCTTATAATTTAGCCGCCGGAGGCCCTATTCTTCATCCTGAGGTTTCCTCATTGGTTATTACTCCTATTTGCTCTCATAGCTTGACCAGCCGCCCTGTTGTCATTCCGGATTCATCAGAAATCCACTTGAGCCTCGCCACGGGCACAAAAGCCTGTTTGACAATAGACGGATCCGCTCAATCAGAGCTTTCCGATCAAAATGCGGCGGTTATCACAAAAGACAAAAACTTTTTTCTGTCTGTTGCTGAAAAAGAGGAGACAGGGTTTGCGCTTTTAAGAAAAAAGCTAAAATTCGGGCAAAGGGATTAAAACAAATCCGCAAAATATAGTTTGAGGCATGGCAGATATGCCCTCGCCCGCTGCGCTCGTCTGGGCGCTGAGCTGTCTTTAAAGCTTGTTGTATAGGGGACTCGCTTTTTTTGTGTCTGCCTGGGCGCGGCGGGGAGCCGCCAGCCTTCCTCTTTGAAATAAGAAGAGCCATCGCTTAAAAGAGGTTATGAATAAACGGTCAGCTTGCGCTCTAAATCATATCATCATCGGAAAAATCTATGGAAGAGTCAAAAGGGGAGGAGGGCTGTTCGTCTAATTGAGTTTCCCGCCAATCTATGCTCATTTGATGATCCGGATCGGCCGGCGGGCTGTGTTTTTTCTTTTGAGCCTCCTTATACTCTTTCATTTTTGACAAAAGAATCTCTTTTACAGAAAGCTCTTTTTTGTTTTTTGAAGAGTCGTTTGCGGAGTTTTCCGCTTTTGAGAGCGCTTGCTCTTGATTTTCCTCTTCACAATCCGCAGAATGTTGATTATCAGAAAACGCGAGGCTCTTCTCCTTTGAATCCAGAGCGGCTTTTTGTTTTGTTTCTTCAGCTTTTTCCGGGGAAAAGCGCGCTGTCTCCTCTGTTTTATGGGATAGCTTTTGTTGTGATAAGCCCTGATTTTCAGAATGGATCGGCTGTGTGTGAGAATCCTCGCCCTCTCCTTCCGTTTTGTCTGTCGAATGAGCGAGGGGCTGGCCTTCCGTTTTGTCTATCGAATGGGCGAGGGGCTGATTCTCCGCTTTATCTGTTGAATGAGAGAGGGGCTGATTCTCCGCTTTATCTGTCGAATGAGCGAGAGGCTGGCCTTCCGTTTTGTCTGTCGAATGGGCGAGGGGCTGATTCTCCGCTTTATCTGTTGAATGAGTGAGGGGCTGATTCTCCGTTTTATCTGTTGAATGAGTGAGGGGCTGATTCTCCGCTTTATCTGTCGAATGAGCGAGAGGCTGGCCTTCCGCCCTCTTTGGCGCTGGGTTATAAGGGAAAAGCGCCGAGCTGGCTTTTTCCTCATGCTTAAAGCCTGTCGCTATCACTGTGACAGACAGCTTTTCGCCCATATTTTCATCAATAACAGTTCCCACTATAATATCTCCATTATCCTCAGCCATTTGAGTGAGAATAGAGCTGGCCTCATGCACCTCTTTCAAAGACAAACTGTCATCAGCTGTGATATTGACTATCATTCCTGTCGCCCCTTTAATGGACACGCCCTCTAAAAAAGGGGATGAGACAGCTGAATGAATGGCTTTTTCAGCTCGATCGGGACCCTCAGCTATGCCTCTTCCCATAAGCGCCATTCCTTTATTTTTCATTACAGTTTTTATGTCCGCAAAATCCAAATTGATTAGCCCGGGAACGCTAACAAGCTCCGCTATGCCTTTAACAGCTTTTAGCAAAACATCATCAGTGATTTTAAAAGTCTCCAGCAAGGGAGCGCCGTTTCCCGAAATCCTCAGCAGTTTTTCGTTAGGTATCACAATTAAAGTGTCCACATAATTTCTCAAATCTCTAATGCCTCTCTCCGCTTGCTTCATTCTTTTATGGCCTTCAAAAATAAAAGGCTTTGTGACAATCCCCACAGTCAATAAGCCCAATTCCTCCGCGGCTTGAGCCACCAAAGGCGCTCCTCCTGTGCCTGTTCCTCCGCCCATGCCGGCAGTCACAAAAATCATATCCGCTCCCTGAAGGCTCTGCACAATCTCCTCATAAGATTCCACAGCGGCCCTCCGCCCGATTTCCGGGTTAGCTCCCGCGCCCAAGCCTTTAGTGAGTTTAGATCCCAGTTGAATTTTTATTTTTGCGGAAGAGCGCTCTAAAGCTTGATTATCTGTATTGACAGCTATAAATTGAACTCCCTGAATGCCCTCTTTGATCATCGTCTCTATGGCGTTGCTTCCCCCGCCTCCCACGCCGACAATGCGAATATCCGCTTTTTTGTTTTCCGTCTTTTTGTTTTCTTCCATGATAAACATAAGCTCCTCCTAATTTTTAAAATAAATCTCTCCAAACAGGCCATTTTGAAACAGCGTCTTGTTTTGGAATAGCTAATTTATTTTCTAAATAAGCCTGTTGGATGAGAGCTAAATTATTGGTTGATTTAAAATTCCCATATAAATTTTGCGGATGAAAGGCCGGCGCTCCTCCAAACACAAAGCGAACTGTAGTTTCTAGATGAAGGCCTGACAAGCCTAAAGGATTTAACACATCCTCTTGTGTGTCAATATGAAAAGAATCCGTAAGGCCGCGCAACAGCGCCGGCAGGCGGAGGCTGGAAACAGCGCTAGCGGTTTTGACAGCCCTGTCTAAATTTCTCTGCGGCGCTTTTCCGAAGTTTAGAGCCGCCAAGCCTTGGATTTTGCCATCCAAGCTCATCTTGTCCTGAGTCGCCTTTCTGAAATACAGGGCCGTCAGGCCTTGGGATCGAAAAAAATGAAAATCCGGGCTAAAGTCCAGCCAAGTTTCAAAAAAATAGCTTTTGCGCAAATCCTCGCCTGATTGCAAAACTTCACTAAAGGCCAGGCTTAAACTCTCCGAATCAGCGCCTCTGGATTCCTCTAAACCGGAAGATTGTTTTTCATAAAAAGCCAACAGCTCTAAAGGACATTTCCCGCTTTTTTTAAAAACAGCGCTGTGAATAGCGGAAAAGCCAGCATTCAAACTGGCTAAAAGGCGGTTATCATTGAATTTAAACAAGGCCATAGCATTCTCTGTGGTGTCCGGCATAAGCTGTTAATGAGAACTCAGTTTGAGGTTAAACTCAATTTTGATTTTTGACAATAATTTTTTTATCCATACGGGCGTCAATAAGCTTCCCCTGAGCTTTTCTCTGAGTTAAGTAGTTTAACACAAAATCAATGTTTTGCGCTTTTTTAAGGGACGCCCGCTCAGCCAGCTCCACAATAAAATGGCCGGGCATGAGATAAAAAAACAGGCTGTCATTTGCTTTATTATAGGAGATTTCAGATATATTTTGCGGGGCAAAAGCCCGCCGGCTGTTTTTAGGGATAGACAAAAAAACGGAAAGCGCTCTTTTTCTTAAACGCGAGTCGCTCCAAAACACATCCCCTCTTAAAATGGGAAAATCCAAAGATTCCCCTAAGCTTTTTTTCGCTCCAATATCCCCTTTGTAAGAGACAGAGTAAAAAAACTCCCCCTCCCGGAGCAAAAGAAGGGCTGTGTCTTTTTTTTTCAAAATCACAATCAAACGGCTGGGAAATCTTCGAGCTGTATAAACATCGGCCTCCAAATACATGGCGCTCACCGCCTTTGCCAGCTCCTTTAAAGGCGTCTGCCAAAGCCATTGGCCTTTATAGCTCTCTAAATAAGATAAAATCTCTTTTTCTTTAAGCTGATAGGACTGAGCGGACTTAAGTTTGTCATCGGCTTGCAGTTTTATGACAGAAATTTTGGAAAAAGGAGTCAACATCAAAAACAGGGCGCAATAAACACACGCTATTAAAAAAAAATTTTTCATACCCTTGCCCTTTGCGCCCGCTTGTCTATTATACTGGCTTAAATTGAAAAATCCTGTTTTTATTTTTCATGATTTTTACAGCGGAGCGCTTATTTCCAGCTGGCTTTAAGCGAGGTCTGATTCTCATTTCAGAGGGAGCGCTCCCGCGCCCCTCTTTCACGGCTGGCTTCAGCCTGTCCCAAGGACAGAGATGTCAGCGCCTTAAAAAGCGCAGGCTCTCTTGCCTTTAGAGCCGGCTTAAGCTCTCTGCCGGCGGGAACAGCGAGAGCGCCAGCCATTCTTCTGAGAAAGAGCAAATCTCCCAGCTTGTGATTTTTCAAAACTTCAGCCATAAAAGATTAGCTTAAAATGGTTTGTAGTCTGTATCAGCCAAATGCAAAATTTTTTCAATCAACTGCGAAAACTCTATGCCATCATATTGAGCTGATTTTGGCAGAAGAGAATGCTCAGTCAGCCCCGGCAAAGTGTTGATTTCAAGAAGCCAGGGGAATTTGCCTTTTTGCAAAAGGAAATCCGCGCGGGCGTAGGACCGAATGGCTGTCAGCTGAAAAGCGCTTTGCGCGAGAGATTTGATTTTTTCCAAAACAAAAGGATCGACTCGGGGAGGAGCAAAATAAGAGGACTCCCCAGCAACATACTTTCTTTTGTAATCATAAAATCCCCCTTTAGGCTCAATTTCCACAGGGGTCAAAATTCGCCCATCTAAAAAAGAGACAGCAATCTCCTGACAGCCCGGCAAATAATCCTCTATAAAAACCGGAGCGCCCAGCGCTCTCGCTTTCTCAATAGAGGGCGCCAGCGCTTTTTCATCCCGCACGATATAAGTTCCCAAAGAGGATCCCCCATGTGAGGATTTGATGACTGCGGGATAAGAGACTGTTTTTTTTAAATGCTCAGGCTCATCCACAATCTGAAAGTGAGGAGTGGGAATTTTATGTTTCAGCAAAAATTTTTTTAAAAAAATTTTATCCATGCATAAACTGCTGGCTAACACACCGCTTCCCGTATAGGGGATTTTTAAATACTCACACAGGGACTGAAGCCCCCCATCCTCTCCATAAACTCCATGAACCGCTAAAAAAGCCGCCTCTGGTTTTTTTGATATTAAAAGCTGGGGAAGATCTGGATCAGCTGTGGCCGTAAAATAAGCATAGCCCCTCCGCTCCAGGGCTTGGGCCACAGCTTGAGCGCTCAGGAGGCTGATCTGGCTTTCCGGGCCTGGCCCTCCTTGAATAAGAGCTATATTTGTTTTCTTCATAGATTCTCCGATGTTTTGATTATATAAGTCTGATTTAAAAATTCAAAGATCTGTATTCCATCGCCTCATATAATGCGCCTCCAGCGGATCTCTTTGACAAAGAGGGCCGCTCCTTTAAGCTGTATTCCATCGCCCCATGTAATGCGCCTCCAGCGGATCTCTTTGACAAAGAGGGCCGCTCCTTTAAGCTGTATTCCATCGCCTCATATAATGCGCCCCCAGCGGATCTCTCTGACAAAGAGGGCCGCTCCTTTAAGCTGTATTCCATCGCCCCATGTAATGCGCCTCCAGCGGATCTCTTTGACAAAGAGGGCCGCTCCTTTAAGCTGTATTCCATCGCCTCATATAATGCGCCCCCAGCGGATCTCTTTGACAAAGAGGGCCGCTCCTTTAAGCTGTATTCCATCGCCCCATGTAATGCGCCTCCAACTCTAAAGACACATTAAACTGATCATAAACCCTTTTGCGAATATCTTGAATGAGATTATGAATATCCTTTGCTGTGGCCTGGCCGAGGTTGAGGATAAAATTAGCGTGTTTTTCAGACACCTGAGCCTCGCCTCTTTTTAAGCCTTTTAGCCCGGCCCTCTCAATCAAATCCCCCGCAAATTTCGGATAGGGATTTTTAAACACTGAGCCGCAAGTGTTTTGGCTTAAAGGCTGAGTAGACCGCCTTCGCAGGAGCTCTGTTTTGAGTTGCCCGCTCAAAGCTCTCTCCTCTTTTAAAGGCCATTCAAATTGAGCTTTATAAATTATCCCCTTCCCCCAGCCGGATGTCTGGCGGTAATTCCACTGAATGTCTTTTTGATCATAAAACTTTGAGCCTGTGGAAGTCATAACCTCAAAAGATTTAACAATTTCAGAAAATTCAGAAGGCTTAAAAGGCCGATGGACTCCGGCATTCATGACAATGCCCCCGCCCACATTTCCCGGAATCCCTGATAAAAAAAGCGCCGGCAGAAGTTTGTGGGCTTTAAAAACGGCCATTAGCCGGGACTTTAGGACTCCGGCCCCGCAGTCAACGATCAGACTGTGTTGATTTTTTGCAAAAGCGATCTGATTGAGCTTGTCTGTGGAAATGACCAGGCCATCCACACCTTGATCGCTTATCAGGACATTTGTTCCCTCGCCCAGCGCTGTCCATTTTTGCTTATTCCGCTCCGCCCATTGAAGAGCCTGTTTTAATTGATCGGGATTTTCCGGCTGGCAAAAATAATCAGCCGATCCGCCCACTCTCCATCCGCTGTGGTTTTTTAACGGCTCATTTTTTTTAATGCGCATTGAACTCAACATATTCTGTTTTTTAGCGCGCTTATTTTAAGTTGTTTTCACAAAATTTAAAAGGAAAAGTGAAATTTTTTATCTCCCTCTCAATCTGCTTGGGACTCTGTAAAAAAAATTTCTGGCTGTCTTTGGCCGGCTTTGTTTCCTGTATTGTGGCGGGCTGTTCGGGGCTAATGCTTTCTTGGAAATTTCCGCTCAGGATGTCTGAAAGAGCTTTGCCGGTTGGATTTGAAAATTTTGGGGGAACTGTATGAAAAGCCCACGCGCCATAAATCCCCTGCGTCATGAAGCCCTCCCGCCATGAAGCCCCCGCGCCATAAATCCCCCGCGCCATAAATCCCCCGCGCCATAAATCCCACGCGCCATAAATCCCCTGCGTCATGAAGCCCTCCCGCCATGAAGCCCCTGCGCCATAAATCCCCCGCGCCATGAAGCCCCATAGCGATAAAGCCCTGGCCACAAATAATCCAGCTTAAATGTTTATATAAGGCAAGCTGTCAAAAAATTGTCATTTTGAGGGAAATTATACCAGTTTTTTGACAGTTATAGAGCCGGGTCTTTTTCAAAAAATCATAAGCTCAACTGCTCTATTCAGCTGGAAAAGCCCTGTTTTAAAGGGCTATTTTATCTCCTTTTAGGTGAAGTTATGCCCTAAAGTCTGTGTGGGAATCTTTTTTGTATGTTATCCGTGTATGAAAAACATAAAATTCTCATTCCGCAATCAAGGGCCTCTTCCAAATCTTCCCAGAAAAGAGCCTTTATCCTCAAAAGAAATTAAAAAGCTAGCCGCTGGCAGTTTGTTGCTCATTTGTTTGGCTTTTTGGGCATTAAAAAATGTTTCGCCTCTTAGTGTGGGCAAATGGCCATTTTATAAGCCGTCTGGCCCAAGCTCCTTTTTAAATAGAACTGCTAAAGAGGCTCATGTTGTTCCCCTTTTAGTGAATCTAAAAGGAGAGCAAGGCCCGCAGTTGGCCAATATTCATGTGCATATCACTCTTAACGAGCAGGCTTTGGACAGAAAATTTTTGTCCAGAGACAGCCAGTTTAAAAAGCATATTTTATTTATTTTGTCCGGCCAGCCTACAGCCTTTTTGAGCGAAAAAAAAGGCCACTTTGAAAGGCGGATCCAATCTCAGCTTAACGCTTTTTTAACAGGAAATCTCATCCATAAAGTTCGCATTCAAGCAGAGGCGCTGAATTGACTCTGCTATAAGGAGGGCAGTATGACAAAACAAACTCAAAAAACTAAGGCCATCCCCGGCAACATTATTGATTTTAATAAAAAAAGAGAAGAGAAAAACGCGGGAAAGAAAAATTTAAGCATCAAGGAGAGAAATAAAATTATTGAGAAATATTTGCCTATGATCCAATGTGTCGCTAAAAGAATATCCTCCCGTTTGCCGGACCATATTCATTATAATGATTTAATTTCCAGCGGAGTGATTGGCTTAATGGACGCTATTAAAAAATATGATTCCAAGCGCAACAATAAATTTAAAACTTATGCGGAGTTTCGGGTCCGGGGCGCTATTTTGGACGCCCTGAGATCTCAGGATTGGACGCCCCGCTCAATAAGGGACAAGGCCAAAAGAATTGATAAAGCCATCAAAGCTCTGGAGCAGAAGTTTTCCCGCCCGCCCAAGGAGAAAGAAATCGCTGAGGCTCTTCAAGTGAGCTTAGAGGAATATCACGCTATGTTGAATCAAACCCAGGAGGCCAGTATTGTATCGATAGATGAAAGCTCTATTTTTAATCACACAGAAAAAGGCGTTATGCTGAAGATGCTGGAGGACACAAACTCCTCCATGGTTAAGCTGAATCAAAAATTTGTCCATCAAATTATTATTGACACTATTAAGGAATTGCCGGAAAGGCAGAGGATTGTTTTGTCTTTATATTACTATGAGGAGTGTAATTTGAGAAAAATAGGGCGGATTTTAAAAGTCACAGAGAGCCGTGTCTCTCAACTGCATGCCCAAGCGATAGAAAGGCTGCGAGGCAAGCTGATGAGCCGGGTGGAAAAAGAGGACTTGAAAGCCGCTTGATTTTATCTCATGCCAAAAAGAGCTTTTGGCTTTCTAAGCCAGCCGGCGCTTAAGGCTAATAAGTCAAGGATTTGAAAAGGCTTTTTTTGAGTTTTTGCTCATTGGATAAGGAAGTTTAAATGAGAGAATACAGCAATGAGGAGAGGGCGGAGATTAAATTTTTTTAAAAGAGAGGCTATGAATGGATTATTGGATAAGAGAGCGGTTAAAAGTCCCTAAACTGGGTTTTGGAACTTTTCAGCTGCAAGGCCAGAGGGCTGTCTCCGCAATACGGCAGGCTTTGGAAATTGGATTTAGGCATATTGACACCGCTCAAATTTATTTTAATGAGGAGGCTGTGGGCGCGGGGATAAAAGAGTCCCTGATTCCAAGAGAGGATATTTTTTTAACAACAAAAATATGGAGAGATTCTTTAACTTCCACAGGCGTCCGATCGTCTTTTCAGGCCAGCTTAAAAAGACTCAAAACAGATTATGCGGATCTTCTGCTTATTCATTGGCCAAACCCCCATGTTCCTTTAGAGGAGACTTTAGAGGCTTTTATGGAGCTGAGAGAGAAGAGCCAGATTCGTTATATTGGCGTCAGCAATTTTACCTGCGCTCTTGTGAAAAAGGCTAAAAAAATTTGTCCGGATCTGCTGGCCAATCAAGTGGAGTATCATCCGCTTATATCTCAAAAAAAGCTTTTAAGCTTGCTGGATAAAGAGAATATGCTTTTGACAGCTTACAGCTCTTTGATGCGGGGCAAAGTTTTTAAAATTCAGCAAATCACTCATCTGGCTGAAAAATATAAAAAAACTCCCAGTCAAATTGTTTTAAACTGGCTTATAGGGCAAAAAAATGTCACAGCTTTGTTTATGTCTGGGAATAAGCGGCATATTCAAGAGAATTTTAACATTTTTGATTTCGATCTTGAGTCACAGGATAAAGAGCGGCTTTTTAACTTAAACAAAAACAGCCGGCGAATCATTGATCCGCCTTATGCCCCTCAATGGGATTAACAGCGTTGTTTTTGAGCTTTTTAAGCTGGACTGGCTCTCTGGCCTAAATCCCATTATGATCTTCAATTTTTCCAGAGTCCAAGCTTGTCTTTGGGGCTATGGCTGTAAGGAAAGCGGGCGACAGCTTGCGGGTTTTGATTATAGTCAAACAATAAGCTATGGCTGTAAGGAATGCGGACAGGGACTGGACGCCTGTCCAGCTGAGGAAAAATTTTCACTGAAAATTCAAATAAAACCAGTATAAGTCCAGTAATTTGCAAGAGCCTTTGCTTTTATCTTGGCAACGGTATAATGTGAAATTATGAGTCAATTTATTGCGCTGAATTTATTTATAGCGCCTTTTTTGTTATGGCCTGTTTTTGCCGAGGGGCAAAAATCAGCTCCGGCCCAAGAGGCAGTGAAGGAGGAGGAATGGACGCCCTCTTTATCAGACGCTTTAAATGACGCGAGCAAGCTTAAAAATCGTGTTAAAAGACAGCTGGCAAAAGAGCTAGGCGCTCAAAAGAGCCCTTTAAAAGCCGGAAAAGTGAGAAGAAGCCCCAGCCATAAATCAATCAATGAGGTGGCCCATTTTGGAGATTTTGAAGTGAGCATATCTGAAAGGGGTGAGGAGCCGCTGGCAGAGGCTCAAAAGAAAAAGAGCGCCCATTAAAACCTGCAAAAATTCCTGAAATTATGTCAGGCTTTAAAAAAATCATCTGTTTAGCCGTCAGTTGTCTCATTGCCTCATCCTGCAATTTTAGATCGCTCCGGCCATCTCCCTCTCTTCTGCCCTCCCAGTCTCAAGCGGAAGTGGTGAGCGCTGATGAGGAGGATAACCATCTTTTGTCCGGGGAGAGTGAGGAAGAGGGATTTGTTTGTTTAAAAAAGGGAAAAGGCTGTTGGGAATTTCCGGAATGCAGAGCCTTTTGCGATGAGGCGTTTTTGGGCAAAAGCGCCCGGCAAATATGCTATCAATGGCCTATATCCCTATACGAGGATTTTAGAGAGCTGTTTATCACAATAAGAACAGAGCCTTTTCAAAATCTTAAGCCTAAAGTCTTGAAATGCTTTATACATCTTTCCGAGGGCGATAAGACCGCTTTATTTAAAAGATTCAGCCGTGAGGAGACTCTGGATTTTTTGGAGGAGATAGCGAAAAATCCAAGTCTGGCTTTTCATCTCTCAAAAGAGGATACAGGGAAATTTCCTATCTTGCACAGCCTTTTTAAGAAGGTTAGCGGCCGCGCCCCCTCAGCTGTCCAAAAGACAGGATCTGGCACAAGAAATTTTTTAATTGTTTTAAATAAATATCATAACCATTACGCGTGGATTTGGATCAATGATTATCTGGTTTACCGCTGTAATAGAGATTCCGCCTGTAAAGAGCCTTTAGATTATTACTGTGAGATTTTTGAGAAGACTCTTTCCAGCCATCTGGAGGATTTTTTTGACAATAGGCGCTTTAAAAATGAATACAGAAGAGCTATTGAGTCAAAACAATGCGGCTCACAGAGCTGTGAATATGGCGACATCCGTGATTTTAAGAAGATATGCGATCGCTTTTAAGCTGAAGTTTTCTGTTGACTTTTTAGCGCTCAGCGCTTTGAATTCTATACAGGCAGGCTTTAAAAAATGAAATACCTTGTTGTCTTTGTTTTGTTTGCGCTGAGTTTAGCCTATGCCGGCTACTATTTATATATGTTTGACAAAAAGCGCGCCCCTGTGGAAACCTTAGCGCCTGAAATGAGGGAAGAAAGCGGCGCTCTCGCCACAGCTGAAAAGAAAGGCCCTGTGGAAGTCTCATTTAAAAAGAAAGAGGAAATCCGCCATCTTCTTAAAAATTTTTGGCAAGAGATAACTCCAGAGCAATTAAAAAAGGAGCTTAAAAGCATACAAAATATCAACGAAGCCCGGCCGGATGGACAAACCATGCTCCATCTGCTGGCCCGTTATGGCCAACATCCGGAGATGGTTTCTCTTTTGATTTCCGCCGGGGCGGACATAACTCTGAAGGATAAAAAAAATAGAACAGCTTTTCTTTTTTCTGTTGTTAGAGGAGAGAAATCTTATGAGTTTGCCCAGACGTTTTTACAGAGCGGCGCGGATATTGACGCGCCAGTCGGCCGGCGGGAATCAAGCCCTTTAATGGCGGCGCTTTTTAATAGAGCGGATATTAAGCTTATTAAGCTTTTATTGGATAAAGGGGCAAACCCCAACTTTCAAAATAACAAGGGCACAACTCCTCTTATGCGAGCCTCCATCCCACATAAAAGGCGGAAAATCTCAGTTATCGATCCCCAGGCCATTCAACTGCTGTTAGATTATAAAGCTGATATCTCCATCAAAGATAAAAAGGGGAGAACAGCCTTGGATTGGATGAGGAAAAACAAAGATTTTATTCAAACAGATTTGTTTAAAAAACTGTCCAGCCAGACACAGTGATTAGTTTTTATATACGCGGATTCTGGAGATAAGCTATTTTGAGCGCACTAAAGGGGAGCCTTCAATTCCTTTATCAGCCCGCGCTTAATGTGCAAAAGCTCTCAAGGCCGGTTAAGCAGTTTAATCTTTTCTGTGTTCTCTTTATGGGTATAGCCGACACAGCAGACTGTCTTCCACTTGGCCTTTTTGCCTTCTCTTTTATTTTCCACAATGCGGATGGAGACATGATCGTTGCTCTTTAAAGAATGCCTCAAACTATATGGCTCTTAGCCAGCGGCTTTTGCTTGGCTTGAAAACTGGAGCAGACAAGAAAGATCCATAAAGCGTAGGCTAAAATTAAATGCCCCATTTTCATCCACAAAGGGGACAAAAACAAAAGAGTCGCAAAGCCAAAACCAGCCACGGCCAAACTGGCCGCCCCGAGCAGTCTTAAATTTTTAAATGAAACAGACACAAGGCTTAAAACAATCACAAATAACACAGCCAGCAAGGGGTGAAAGGGCCGCAGTTGAAGGCTGATATGCCCTGCCGGCAAAAAATCTAAAGCCAAAGCTTGAGCTAGAGATGGGCTGGGGAACAGCTGTCCCGCCAAGGAGGCGATATTGCCGGTGAGCGCCAGCAGGGGGAAGAAAACAGTAAAGTAAATGTGAGGCTTTTTGACTGTGAGATGATTCCAAAGGCTTGCCCTCCAGCAGAGGCTTAAAGCTCCCGCTAACAACAAGCTGTTGATGAGATGTCCGGCTAAAATCACAACCCGAATCCTGGATGTGTTTAGGCCAACTAAACCGCTTATAACCAAAAAAGCCCCTATCAAAGCCTCTATCAAGACCAGCGCCAGGCTGGCAGTGGAGAGCTTTCGGATCAAATGTTTTTTAGGGTAAATGCTCCAGGCTAAAATAAATAAAGCCAAAATGATGATAAGGGAAAGGCCGGAGCTGGCTCTGTGGATCCATTCTATGAGCGCTTTTTTGCTCTCCGGAAAAATGTTTTCCTCACACAAAGGCCAGCTTGTCCCACAGCCATCTCCAGAAAGGGAAAGCCTCACCCAAGCTCCCCAAAAAATGGTTATTAAGCTAAATAAAAGGGCAAATAAACTGTATTTTTTAAAAAACCGCCGGTCTCTCATTCAATATCAAATATGAAAAGCCATTTAATCGAAGCCTCATTACATTTGCCGAATGCGGTTATGGACTCCCAGGCTGGCCTCTCTAAGAGCTTCGCTTAATGTGGGATGAGCGTGAAAGCTTCTGGCTAAATCTTCAGAGCTGGAGTGAAATGTCATGGCCACAACAGCTTCGGCTATCAGATCCCCCGCGCGAGGCCCTAAGATATGAGCGCCTAAAACCCTATCTGTTTTTTGATCAGCTAAAATTTTTACAAAACCCTCCGCGCGCCCCATAGCTTTTGCTCTTCCATTGGCCATAAAGGGAAAAGAGCCGGAGCGATAGGGGGCGCCCCGCTCTGTCAAATCATCCTCTGTTTTTCCCACACTGGCCGCTTCCGGCCAAGTGTAGATCACACTGGGAATAGTGTCATAATTGACATGCCCCCAGCCGGTGGCTATAAATTCAGCCACAGCCACCCCCTCTTCTTCCGCTTTATGGGCCAACATCGGGCCAGGGATCAGATCTCCTATGGCAAAAACGCCTTTTGCGGCAGTCTGCAGGCGCTGATCCACCTCCAACTGTCCTAGAGAATTGGTTTTTAAGCCCGCATTCTCTAAGCCCAGCCCCTCTGTCCAAGCTCTTCGCCCCACACAAACTAAAACTTTATCGCTTTTTAAGGAGTGGGCTTTTCCCTCTTTGTCTATAAATTGAATTTCAGCCGTTTTGTTTTTAGCTTGAATAGCTGTCACTTTGGATTGCAGATAAAAATTCAGCCCCTGTTTTTTTAAAACAGCCAGCAGGCCTTTTCGAATGTCTTTATCCATAGCGGGGCATATAGCGGGATTTGATTCGATCACAGTGACTTGGCTCCCCAGCCGATTCCAAACAGAGCCTAGCTCCAAGCCAATGTAGCCAGCGCCAATCACAGCTAATTTGTTAGGGGCTGAATCCCAACTCAAAGCCTCTGTGGAGGAGACAATAATTTTCCCATCCCCTTTTGCAAAAGGCAATTCCACGGGGGAGCTTCCAGTCGCCAGCAAAATATGCTTTCCCTTAATAATGTCTCTGCCGGTGTCTGAGAAAATTTCAACTTCCGTGTTGGATTTCAAGCTTCCCCGGCCTCTGTAAGCCGTGATTTTGTTTTTTTTAAATAAAAACTGTATGCCCTTAGTTAAATCAGAGACCGTCTTGTTTTTCCGATTCATCATCGCTTTAAGATCCAGCCGGATATTTTCACAGAGAATCCCATGCTCCTTTAGAGAGCGCTTAGCAAAGTCATAATGCTCACTGGACTCCAGCAAAGCTTTTGAGGGGATGCATCCCACATTGAGACAAGTCCCTCCAAAAGTTTTAGAGCGCTCCACAACAGCGGTTTTTAGCCCCAGCTGAGCCGCTCGAATAGCCCCAACATACCCGCCAGGGCCGGAGCCGATAACAATTAAATCATATTCTCTCATAAGCGTCTCCTCCTCGGTTTTTTATACCGCTCTTATTTTAAAAACTCCTCCCCTAGAGGCGCTGGCGCGATAAAACTCTCTGAAAATCAGCATTTAAGCCTCACATCCTGCAACTATACATATAAGGGCTTTTCCCTCAGAAATCTCTTTAAACTTGCATGCCATAGCGAAAGAGTTTAAATGTTTGCAGTTTGCCTCTCCGGGCCATGCGCCCTTGATTTCTCTTTTGCTTTCCAGAGTTTAAATTTTTTCAGCCCCGCTCCTTCTATATGTTTGAGCTTTTACTGGTTTGAAAGCTCATGGCTGTTTGTCTAATAATTGCTCATGCTCAAGACTGGCAGTTTTCATATCATCGAAACCTGAAAATTCAAACCAGACCAGCATAAAAACCTGAGCCAATAAAAATATAAGCTCAATCAAATGTCCATAATCAGCCGGGCCGGCTCCTCCAGCCCCTCTTTCACTTTAACTAGAAAGCCAACAGATTCCCTTCCATCCACTATTCTGTGATCATAAGAGAGCGTGATATACATCATGGGGCGAATTTCCACTCGCCCTTTTATGGCGACAGGCCTTTCCTCTATTTTATGCATTCCTAAAATGCCGCTTTGAGGGGGGTTTAAAATAGGGGTGGAAAGCAAAGAGCCAAAAACCCCGCCATTGCTGATTGTAAAAGTCCCTCCCAACAGATCGTCTGGATTTAATTTTCGGGACAAAGCTTTATCCCTGTATTCTAAAATTTTTTTCTCTATATCTGCTAAGCTTAAGCTTTCCGCGTGAAAAAGAACAGGCACAACCAACCCCTTTTTAGCGCTGACAGCAATTCCTATATGCTGATGATCGTTATAAATGATATCTGTTCCCTCAATAAAAGCGTTAATTTGGGGATACTTTTTTAGGGCCGACACCACAGCTTTGACAAAAAAACTCATAAAGCCCAGCTTGATCCCGTGTTTTTTTGTAAATTCCTCCTGATATTTTTTCCTGATTTCAATAATTCGTGAGAGGTCCGCCTCATTAAAAGTGCTTAAAGTGGCCGTGGATTGCTGGGACTGCACAAGCCTTTGGGCTGTTGTTTTTCTGATGCGGGTCATAGTCTCCCGCCTTTGGCCCGCTCTTGTGATTTTCTTTTCTTTTTGAGGCAAAGCCTGATCAGAAATTTTTTCCGGCTGATTAGGGGCGAAAAGAGGCTGTTGAAGGGGTTTTAAAACATCCTCTTTTGTCAATCTGCCGCCTCGGCCTGTTCCCACAAGCTCTAATGGGTTTAAGCGCTGGGTTTCAACTAATCGCCGGACAGAGGGGCTTAGCCGATCCATTGTGTTTTGAAATTTTGCCTTCCCTCCGGCAGATCCTTGCGCTGGCCTCTCCGGCAGGCTTTTATCGCTCAACGCCTCCTGTTTAATAGGCGTGCCAGCTTGAGGCTGATCTTTTTTAGGCTGTGAGCCGGTTGGCATTGCGGGGATTTTATCGCTCAGCGTCTCCTGTTTAATGGCCGCGCCGCCAGCTTGAGTTTGATCTTTTTTAGGCTGTGAGCCGGTTTGCGCTGAGGGGCTGGCGTCTATAAAGCCAATCACTTCGCCCACGGCGGCTTTTTCCCCTGTTTGTTTGAGAATGTTGAGAATGCCGCTTTGCTCAGCGGGAACTTCCATAGACGCTTTGTCTGTTTCTAAAATGACAAGAATATCCCCTTTTTGAACTAAGGCGCCTGACTGTTTCTCCCAGCCTCCAATATCCGCTGTGGAAACGGACTCTCCCACATCGGGAATTTTGATTTCCAATTTCATTTTATCACTTTTACACTTATTTTATTTAAAATGTCATGGACTTTTTATTTGTCAAAGCCTTAAATTTTCAAGTGGGGTTATTATTTGTGATCTAAAACAGCCAGCCCCAACTTATTTTAAATGGCGGAGACACAATTTTTGATAATTCTTTCCTGCTCTGCTTTATGGGCCTGTTCCGAGCCTTCGGAAGCGGCGGCCATTTTCGATCTTCCGTGATAATGGATTTCCAAATTCTGCCCTAGATTTTTTAACAGCCGCTCCAACTGCTCTTTTATAAAAAGCCAGGCGCCTCGATTTTTTGGCTCTTCCTGAAGCCAGATGATCTGGGACAAACAGGGAAAGCCATTGAGAGCCGGCGCTAAAGCCTGATCGGGAAAAGGGTAAAGCTGTTCTATGCGCAATACAGCCGCTCTTTTCTTTTGAGTTGAGTTTTCCTCTTGTGACAGGGCTTGTTTGAGATCGTAATACACCTTCCCACTGCAAAGAATCAAAGTTTCAACATTTCTGGCGTCAGTGATCTCTTTATCCCAGATGATCTCCTCAAACTTCCCTTGGATCAGCTCTTTACGGCTGACGGACACATCCGTCCGCCTCAAAAGGGATTTAGGGGTCATTATGATTAAAGGCTTTCTCTCATGGAGAAGAGTTTTTTGCCTCCTGAGGGCATGAAACAAATTGGACGCCTTTGTGAAATTGCAAACCCTCATGTTGTTTTGAGCGCAAAGCTGTAAAAAACGCTCCATATAGGCGCTGGAATGCTCCGGCCCCTGGCCTTCATACCCATGCGGCAGAAGAAGGACAATATCCGTTTTTTGAATCCATTTCAGCTCTCCGGAGGAAATGAATTGATCAATGATGATTTGAGCGCCATTGACAAAATCGCCAAATTGAGCCTCCCAAAGGGTGAGAAAATCAGGAGCCAAGCAGGAGTTTCCATACTCAAAGGCCAATACCGCCATTTCTGACAGAGGGGAATTATACAGGCAAAACTCTTGATTGTGGCTCTCAGCCAGCTGTTTCAGGGGGGAAAATGGCTCTTTGGTTTTATAATCATAATAAACAGCATGGCGATGGGAAAAAGTCCCCCGCTTGGAATCCTGCCCGGTCAGGCGGACAGAAAATCCCTCCTTAAGCAAAGCGCCATAAGCCGCCAGCTCACAGACCGCCCAATCCAATTTATCCTCAGATAAGGCTTGTCTTCTGTTGGCGAGAATTTTTTTAATTTTAGGATGAAGGCTTATGCTCTGAGGCTCATGGGAGATCGCCTGCAAAATCTCCTCTAAAGGCTCCGCTTGAATTTGAGATCTTTTTAAAGGCTCTATTGAAATCCTGCTCTCCGCCCCTGTATAATCCTTTTCTGAAAATTTTTTGTTTGTTTGCTTTAGCTTTTCCAGCTGGCCTTCCCAGCGGTTTTCAGCTTCTTTGATAATGGCTGAGGCCTCTTTATCGCTCAAAATATTTTCTTTTAAAAGCTGTCCCTTATATTGCGTTAAAAGATTGGGATGATTTTTTATTTTTTTATACATTAAGGGCTGTGTGAAGGCTGGCTCGTCTCCCTCGTTATGGCCGTGCCTTCTATAGCCTATCAGCTCGATAAACACATCTGAGCCAAAGGCGCGGCGAAAGCGAAAAGCTATATCCATAGCTTTGAGGCAAGCGGGCAGGTGATCCGCATTCACCAGAAGAGCGGGAGCTGTAATGGATTTCGCTAAATCTGAGGCAAAAAGGCTGGAGCGCCCCTCCTCCGGATCTGTTGTAAAGCCCAGCTGATTATTTAAAATAATGTGAATAGCGCCCCCTATAGTGTAGCCTTTCAGCCGGGACAGCTGGAGGGTCTCGCTGACTGAGCCTTGTCCGCAAAAGGCGGCATCCCCGTGGATGAGAACCGGAACAGCGGATTTCCTCCGATCAGTGTCTTTGTTTTGCCTCTGGACAGCGCGGGTTATTCCGCAAATGACCGCGCCAATAGCCTCCAGATGGCTGGGATTATAGCCTAAATGCAGTGAGCACAGCCCATTTTTAGTTTGTCTTTGAGAGGAAAAGCCAATGTGATACTTTACATCTCTGGTCCAGCTTTTTTCGCTAAATAAGCTGTTGGGGGAGGCTGTAAATTCTGAAAAGATAACCTGAGGATCTTGTTTTAAAATGTTTATGAGAACATTGATCCGCCCTCTGTGGGACATGCCGATAACAAGATTTTTCATTTCCCGGCCGGAGCCTTTTTCCAAAAGATAGTCCAGCATGGGAATCAGCGCGTCCAAGCCCTCCAGGGAAAATCGCTTTTTGCCCAGAAAGCGAAAATGAAGAAACTCCTCTAAAGAAACCGCCTGGGCCAGCTCTTTAAAAGCTTGCGTTTTCTCCTCTTTAGAAAGCTGGAAATTTTTTTGCTCAAACTCATTAAAGAGCCATTGCCTGGCCTCCGGAGAGCAAACTTCAGCCTGAAGGGCTAAAGGGCCGCAATATTTTTCCTCTAAAAAAGCCAGAGCATCCTTTAAATCTTTTTTCAGCCCAAAAAGCTTTTCGCTGGCGCCAAAGCGCCGGCTCAAGTCCTCCTTTGTAATTTGAAAATCCTCCCATTTTGGAAAGCCTTTGTTGGAATTGTCCCCTAAGGGGTTGAGCTGGGCTTTTAAGCGCCCCTGATCTCTATAATGCTGAAGCAGTTGAAAAACCTTCAGCTCTTTTTTCAAAGAATCAGAGCCTAGCCCCGAACCGGTGTCCAGGCCCAAGCTTAATCCCTGAAAAAACCAGCGCCAGGAATCCTCCACCTGAGAGGGGTCTTTAAGATAAGCCCTGTAAAGCTCTTCTGAATAGTCCAAACTGGCTCTGGAGAGCCGATCCTCCGCTTTGATTGTTGGCATAGCTTATTTTTTATAATTAAAGGCTTTGCCCGTCAAAGGCTTTGTTTTTTTTATTATAAGCTGGATTATATTATTTGCTGGCTCAAAACATTCTTTTTTATAGGGATAAGGCGGACGCTTGTAAAGGGCGCGGCGGCTTTGTCTTTGGGACAAGCTTAAAAGAGGTCATAAATCAGCTCATCGCCAATATCTTTTTTTTGGGTTGAATTTTCATAATCCCGGCTGACCGCTAAAAGGTGTTATTTTAGGATCTTTAACCGGCAAGCTAGCTGTTCAATATAGCTAATAGCGCCACTTGTTTTTGTCGCATTCCCCTTTAGCTGAAGAAATAAATCGTTTTCAGGCTTAACTTGTAACACAAGGATGAGAATATATGCTTTTTAAAATCTCCTCCAGCTTTTTAATTTTTAGTTTAATTTTTATGGCCTTTTCAGGCAGTTGGACTTCTGATGGATATTGAAACCAGTCTTTCCAGCCGGCTTTTCCATAGTTTCTATAAAGCAAGCCATTTTTAATAAAATACAGTGGCTTTGGATCATGTGTGTTTTTGATAATGAAGGTCTGGATTGGAAACAAAGTGGATAAAATGCCCGCTAATCGGCTGAGGCTTAAACGCGTCGCTTGTTTGCAATCTATAAGGATCTCAGCCGGAGCTGTTTTTATGAGCTGTTTGCTGATTTTTGATTTGAAATGGTTTTCAACTTCTTTTTTGCGATAATGACGGCTTTTTTGTGCTTGAGCATCTTGAACATTAGACGAGCCAACAACACAAAATCCCGCCAGTAGCGCTCCATAAAGGAGATATCTCCTGCGCTGTTTGTCAACTTGTTGAGCGACAAAAATAATGAAAAGGATGGTTGGAGCGACAGCCCATATCTCCCGCACCTTTAAAAAATGGTTGATTAAGACAGAGAAAGGCGCCATGAGAATCAGGATGGAGAAAAATAATAAGCCAATATTCAAATAGCGCTTTTTATTTATGAAAAAGGCGCATATCAAAAAAAGAGCCAAAAAGAAACTTATGCTAAAGCTGGGGAGATAGGGGACAGCATTCCAAGCTCGAGTGAGAGGATGGGTGAGAATAGCGTAATCCATGTATTTTGGGAACATATCTGTAAAGCTTAGCAAATCCACTTGCATAAAGCCTTTGCTCGGCGCTCCAAAGTAAAACAATCGGGCCAATAAATAAACCACTGCGGGGATAATGAAAAACAAATGCTCTTTTCTGATTCTTCTATGAAACAAGAAATCAAATAAAATAAAAACTATCGGGAAAACAAAGGAGCCTTCATGGGACATGATGCTGAGAACAGACAGTCCAATAATAAGCAAGGCGTATAAAGGCTTTGTATGGAGCTTTTTTTTAACCAGCAGTATTCCAAAGATCAGAAAAGCCAGCGGAAAAAGATATTTTAAAACCAAAGAGGGATTTACAGTTGCGTAAATAACAGTCAGATGAGCCATTAGGAAAAGGCTGGCCAGCAGGGCAATCCAATAGTTTTTATCAAGGTTCATGACAACTTAAGGGGTCTATTTCTGATGATTTTTAATAATAACACATATAAATTATCTTGTCTATAATTAAATCTAAACTCACATTCTTTTAAATGCAAATAGAATGTTCTTTTATCCATTCCTCTAAATTTATAAAGCCTCACTTTAGCGATCCCCCAAAAATTTTCTATGCCATTAATATGGCTTTTTATCTTCCCCTCTTTTTTAGAAAATTCATTCTTCCCGTGATGCACCCTATAATGTTTCTTATAACCCAAATCCACTAAACTGTCATAGGTCTTAAATCCGTCTGTAAATAAGGTTGTCTTTCTGTCAATTTTATCTCTTATAAGAGGCAAAACCTCCTTTTTTGAGCAATTCTTAATGATTTGGGTATAAACCTTCCCTTGTCTTTTTTTAACGCCAAAAACGATAGTTTTTCCATAAGCTCCCCGGCCTTTTTTTCCGCGTATTCTTCGAGGCCCAAAATAGCTTTCATCCATTTCTATTTGACCTTTAGAAAACAGGCTATTTTTCTCGCAATGCTCAGCCATTCTTATACGGATATTTTTTAAGATTTTATTGATGCTGTTTCTGCTGATTCCCGAAAAAAAAGCTATTTGTTGGGCTGTCAGATCGGCAGAAAAGAGCCTAACAATTTCCCTAAATTTAGGCTCAGAAATTCTTGAACGGAGAAAATACTTGTTTTTTACAGTCATTTCAACAACTTAACCTCTATCAAACAGAGCTTAAGTTGTCATGAACCTTATCAAATAAAAAAAGAGCCAGCCGGAGAGGATTACAAGGATCATGCCGAGGCATTGAAAGGGCCAGGCCACAGGCCCAAAGAGCTTTCCAAAGAAATAAAATATCACATAATATGACAGGGGGCGATATTGCGGCCCGTGGATCGGCTGTGTGAAGATATGAAGCCAGTAATCAAAAGTGTGGGCTGAAGGATGTTTGCCGGCTCCAAAGGCTTTCCAAGCATCACCCATTGGTATAAAGCTGTCTAAATAAAATCCCCAGAGGCAGACTGCGCTGGCTATAATGAGCATGCCCGCTTTATCCTCCTCCTTTAGGGAGATTTTAAGGATTTTTTTAACTGCCAGCGGGAGGGGAAAGAGCAGGATATAAACTCCGGCGAGCGCCCCGGCTATTTCCAGCGCAATATTTATGCTTCCCGCCAGCTCAAATGGCTGGATGATCAGATGTCTAAAGGCCAACAGGGGAGGGGACACGATGATCCCTGCAAGGGGCAAGACATGGTTTTTATTGAGGCGGGTTGTTTTAAGCAGGGCCAGAGAGAGACAAGCGCTTAAAAGAAAGAAATAGCTGATATATCTAAAATAGACATAGCTGGCGCTTTTGCTATAAACTCCATCAAAAATCAGCTCATTTTGAGAAAAAAACTCCATGAAATAGATATGAAAGGATAGCGCAAAGATGATAAAAGGAATCCAGTATAGCTGTATTTTGAGAGGTAGTTTGGATTGTCCCTGAAAAATGGACATGATTTGTCTCTGATATTCGGACAGCTTGCTTAAAATAGGCTGGCTCATCTACTCATCCTTTTCATTCCGCTTTAGACTATAAAAGCGCTTTGGAGTTTGAAAAAATGATGGAAAACACATCTTAGCTTCAGCCCACTTTTTTGCCCAGGGATAGCCCCTTAAAAATGGACAGTTTGCTTGGAATAATCTTGTTCATAAATCAGGGAGGGGTTATTGTTAAAGCTGGAGAAAGTCCATCTCGTGTTGCAAAATAACAGAGGCTGGTTCTTCATGTTTTGGTCAAGTCTGGGGGGAATCCATCTCATGCTGTAAATAATCATAAACCTTATTTAACAGGCATGGCCCCTTTGCGCAATAATTTTTTTGGCTTATCAGACGGAGAGGATGAAACAGTTTATAAGCTGGGTTATTATTCGTGATCTGAGCAATCGCCTAAAAAAGGCTGGGAATAAGCGCTCCGCCTAATTTTTTAACAAAATTGGCTTTATGCCTTGACTGTTTTGCGCCGCTTATGCTTTAATTTTATTGTTGAGGCCATACAGCTATCCTAAAAAATAAAATGATGCGCATCTCTTTGTTTTTATTCTCTCAAAAGTGGCTGGCTGTCATCTTGCTTATAAGCTCGTGCGCCATTATCAGCCGGAGCGGCCATTCTCCCTTTTCTAAAGGAGCGGAAAGTTCATCCTCTTTAAATCAGATTATTCCAGATTTGCGCCTTTCTCCCATAAATCTTCCTCCATTTCGTCTTTCTGGCTTGAAAGATAAACGCGCCATCGTTTTTGTGATGAGGGAGCAAAACTGCCCTATATCTGAAAAATATGGCCCCCGCTGGCGGGAGCTGGAAAAACAATTCTCTCCAAAAGGCGTCCAATTTATCTATAACTATGTCGGACAAGTTAAAATGGAAATGAGCGCGAAAGCGGATTTAGAAAAGTTTGGCTTTAAAGGGGCTTATGTGATTGACAAAGAGCAAAAGGCTGTTCAGGCTCTATCCGCAAAAACAACAGGGGACGCTTTTATTTTAACCCCGGATCGCCGGGTGGTTTATAAAGGCCCTTTAGATGATCAGTATCATTTGCTAAAATCAGCTCTTCAGGCAAAAAACCATTATGTTTCAGACGCTTTGACGCTTTTAGTGTCTGGAAAAAAGCTTGTTCCTAAAGAGCGGCCGGCTCCCGGGTGTGTCATTTCTCCTCCGCCGGCTATAAAAAAAAAGTCTTTTTTAAGGATGTAGCCCCCATCATCAACGCAAAATGTGTAAATTGCCACTCTGCGGACAAAACACTCATCAATTTCACAGACTACGAGTCCATTTATGGCCGGCGGGCTATGATCAAATATATGGTTGAGAGGAATTTGATGCCGCCTTGGGATGTGGATAAGCGCATCGGCTCATGGAAGAATGATTTAAGTTTGACTTCAGCTGAGAAAGCCCTGTTTTTAAAATGGCTGGCTGAGGGCTTGCCTTATAGGAGGAGGGATATTAAGCTTTTTAATCCTCAAGCTGAGAAAAGCATTAAAAATCCGGACTATGTGATGAGGCTTCCGGAACCTGTGGAGGTTCCCGCGACTGGTTTTTTGCCATATCAGGTTTTTATATTTGATCCTAATTTTAAGGAGGATAAATGGATTAAAGAGGCGGAGCTTGTGCGGAAACCCAAGGTTATTCATCATTTAAATGTTAGAGAGATAGATCAAAAATATTACCAGCATGTAAAAATCTTGTTGAATGCGGCCAAAAGCAAAAAACTCCATGTTGTCCCAATCCAATCAACACGATTACTTGAATGGGGTTTTGGAACGAATTACTACAGAAATTATGGAAAGAATAAAAGCAAAAAAATTCATGACATAGAAGTCTACTCAAAAAGATTATTTGGATGGGGTATCGGAAAAACCACCTACAGAAACTGGGGAAAGAGACTCGGGGTAAAAATAAATAAAGGCGCGCTTCTGGCGCTGACAATACACTATGAGCCGATAGGGAAAAAGGTTATAGATTCCCTCACTCAGGTTAAACTAAAATTTCACTCTTCCCGCCCAAAATTTTCTCATTTGATTGTTCGAATGCCCAACAGGAAATTTATCATACCTCCCCATCACTCCAATTATTTAGTTGAGAGTCGGCAAAAAATTAAAAAAAACAGACTGCTCACACGTGTCCGCTCCCACATGCATCTTAGAGGGAAAGCCAGCTCCATATCTATTATAGATCCTGAGGGAAAAACTCAGGAAATCTTCAGATTAAATTCATATAATTTTAACTTTCAGAGAGGATATAAATTAAAAAAACCGCTTATGATTCTTAAAGGCTCAACACTTGTATGCAGAAATTGGTTTGACAACAGCGCGGGCAATCCTGTCAATCCGGATCCCTCAAAGCATGTCACTTATGGGCTATGGACAAAAGATGAAATGTCAGTTTGCGTGTTTTATTTTATAGTTTCCAATCTCAAAAAAACATGAGTTTTGAAGGTTGCCCTTTTTTGATGAAATGGCTGGCTGTCATCCTGCTGATAAACTCTTGCGCTATTATTAGCTGGAATGACCATTCCTCATACTCTAAAATAGGGCTTCTGGATCGTGGAGAAGATCGCGCTAAAAAAGTCTTTTTTAAGGATGTAGCCCCCATCATCAACGCAAAATGTGTAAATTGCCATTCTGCGGACAAAACACTCATCAATTTCACAGACTACGAGTCCATTTACGGCCGGCGGGCTATGATCAAATATATGGTTGAGAGGGATTTGATGCCGCCTTGGGATGTGGATAAGCGCATCGGCTCATGGAAGAATGATTTAAGTTTGGGTTCAGCTGAAAAAGCCTTGTTTTTAAAATGGCTGGATGAGGGCTTGCCTTATAAGAGGGATATTAAGCTTTTTTATCCTCAAGCTGAGAAAAGCATTAAAAATCCGGATTATGTGATGAGGCTTCCCCGGCCTGTGGAAGTTCCCGCGACTGGTTTTTTTCCGTATCAGGTTTTTATATTTGATCCTAATTTTAAGGAGGATAAATGGATTAAAGAGATGGAGTTTGTGCGGAAACCCAAGGTTATCCATCATTTAATAATTAAAAAGATAGATAGAAATAGGTTCCTGCATGTAAAAAAACCTTATCATTATGCGGGCAGATTACCCCATACTATACGATCAAAAAGCTTAGTGGTGTGGGCCCCTGGATCAAAACTCTACATAAACTATGGAAAATATAAAGGGGTAAAAATAAATAAAGGCGCGCTTCTGGCGCTGACAATACACTATGAGCCGATAGGGAAAAAGGTTATAGATTCCCTCACTCAGGTTAAACTAAAATTTCACTCTTCCCGCCCAAAATTTTCTCATTTGATTGTTCGAATGCCCAACAGGAAATTTATCATACCTCCCCATCACTCCAATTATTTAGTTGAGAGTCGGCAAAAAATTAAAAAAAACAGACTGCTCACACGTGTCCGCTCTCACATGCATCTTAGAGGGAAGGCCAGCTCCATATCTATTATAGATCCTGAGGGAAAAACTCAAGAAATCTTCAGATTAAATTCATATAATTTTAACTTTCAGAGACAATATACCTTAGCTAGACCTTTGATGATCCTTAAAGGCTCAACTCTTGTATGCAGAAATTGGTTTGACAACAGCGCGGGCAATCCTGTCAATCCGGATCCCTCAAAGCATGTCACTTATGGGCTATGGACAAAAGATGAAATGTCAAATTGCACATTTGATTTTATAGCTCCAACTCAAAAAAACGCAAACTAAATAAATTTAGCTCATGGCGACTTAAGCGGCTTATTTCTCAATATTTTTTATTGGATTAGTTAGCCCTATCAAATAAAGCCTAGCCCTAATCTATATTTGTCTCTTTTAGTCACTTCTCAGAGTTTGAGGCTCATATCAAACATAGCTTAAAGCGCTCGGGCTTGATATTTTATTATTGAATAAAATGAATGGTGTCTGAGGGCATGTCTTTTTGATTCACTGTCAAGGGGATGTTTAAAGAGCTCCTGCGCTGTTTTTTGGGATCAAATATGATGTTTTTAATCAAATAGCCCTCTTTTTTTAGTTTGATATGTGTATTTTGGCGGACTGTTAATGTTATCAAAGAGGGCGTGTATTTTGAGGAGAATTGATTATTTATAAAAATGGCCGCGCCGGATGGCTTTGAGCTTATAAGAATTTTTCTGTGCCGGGGGGCGGGGCTTTTATGGGCAGAGGATGGATGTCTTCCCTCCATTTCAGCTGTGGCGGGAGCGGACGACAGCGCTTTGTGTGTATGTTTAACAGGTTGTGTGAGGGAGGGAGAGGTTCCGCTTTTGATATTTTGATCGCTTTTTATAAGCCAATAAGCAGTGAAGGAGAAAGCCGCCAGCAACGCGGGAATAATCAAAAACAGGGCGAAAGGCGCCTTCTTTTTGTTTTGGCTTTTGTGGGATAGGCTTTCGCTGTAAAAAATGTCTTTCGCGCTATAAAGCTTGGAGCGCTGAAAAGATTGCTGGCTCAGTGTTCCCTCTTTAAAATAATCCGTTGGCTTGGCTGTCAACTGGGTGTTATACCGCAAATTTAAAGCCAGAGAGCCTTCTTTTGTGAGAGAGGGATCTTGTTTAACAGGGCTTGTTTTGGCCGTTTCATTTTTCACGCTTTTTGTGTTTTTTTCCACTGTTGTGTCCCGCTCTCTTTTTTGTATCAAAGTGGAGCTTTTTTCTTCCACAACCTGGCTGGCGGGAGCTAAGGATAAGCCTTCATTTGTCATTTCTGTGGATAAATGACTGGCGGGGTAAGACGCTGATGGAGCTTCCAATGTGAGGCTGTGGCCCTGTTGTGACGGCAGGCTTTTTGTTTCCGGACGGCCCTCCGCAAGAGTGGAAAGATCGGGAATGCTTAAATCGATTTGAGTTTGCGGGCTTTCCTCTATATTCAATGAATTGAGATATTTTTTAAATTCAGAAGAGTAAATTTTAAGCTTCTCTCTTTCCTCCATGATTTCTCTTTTATAAGTTGTTTTCATTAGAGAAATGAAATCATAATGAGAATATTCCGGATAATTTTTATTTAAAAACACGCTTAAATCCTGCTCTAATTTTGCGGCGGTTTTATATCTTGAATGTTTGTTTTTGCTTAAGGCTTTTTTAACTATGTTATTTAACTCCGTGGGAATCTTAGGATTGATGGTTTGCGCGTTGGGAATATTGCAATTTTTTATTTTTTTTAAAGAGGCTAATTCATTTTGCGAGGCAAACAGCCTTTTGCCGGTGAGCAGCTCCCATAAAATAATCCCCAGACAAAAAATATCTGTCCTTTCATCTAAAATCTCTCCATGAGCCTGTTCTGGACTCATATAGCTGAATTTTCCTTTCAAATGGCCCGCGCGGGTTAAATGTGTGTCCACGATTTTTGCGATGCCAAAATCAATAAGCTTAATCTCGCCATCAAAACTCAACATAATGTTTTGGGGGCTGACATCTCTATGAATGAGATTCAAAGGGCTCCCCGTATTGCTGTCAATGGCGTTGTGAGCGTAATTTAGCCCTGAGGCGATTTCCTTAATAATATGGACAGAATTTGAAATGCTGACCGAGAATTTATATGTTTTTAATTTTTTAATCAGCTCCCTGAGATTTTTGCCGGAAATGTATTCCATGGACAGAAAAAATTGATTTTTTTCTATCCCAAACTCATAAATAGGGGTAATATTTCTGTGTTTGAGGTTGCAGGCCACTTTCCCCTCATTTTTAAACATTTCCGTAAATTCTTTATTTTCAGAAAATTTAGATAAAGCTCTTTTAAGCGCCACAAACCGGCCAAAGCCTGTAGGGCTTAGCTCACAGGCTAAAAGAATATCAGCCATGCCTCCAGAGGCCAGCTTTTTAATGATTGTGTATTTGCCAAATTTTTTAAAATTCATTTTTTGTCCGCTGTTTAAGCTCTCATTTTTATCGCCAGCCTTTTTCGCATGGTCTTAAATTAGCTCTGAGCCATTTTGAGAGGCCCCTGTCAAACTCACACAAAATATCGGTTTTTTAAAAGATAAACTTTAAAAATATAGCACATAAAGCCCAAGAGAGGCTCAAATAGCGCCTCCATCCATAAAAAATTGAGAAAAAATAGATTTTATGCGCAATAATTTTGGGACAAAGGCCCGCAAAAGTTTGAGCCTGCCTGTTTTAACCCCTAAGCCCGGAGCTTAAAATGCGCGATTTGCTCTAAAGGAGCTGGTTTTGGGCCTGCCTGTTTTTAACCCCCAAGCCTGGAGCCTAAAATGCGCGGGTCTGCTCTAAAGGAGCTGGTTTTAGGTCTGCCTGTTTTTAACCCCCAAGCCTGGAGCTTAAAATGCGCGATTTGCTCTAAAGGAGCTGGTTTTAGGTCTGCCTGTTTTTAACCCCCAAGCCTGGAGCCTAAAATGCGCGATTTGCTCTAAAGGAGCTGGTTTTAGGTCTGCCTGTTTTAACCCCCAAGCGCCTGGAGCCTAAAATGCGCGATTTGCTCTAAAGGAGCTGGTTTTAGGTCTGCCTGTTTTTAACCCCCAAGCCTGGAGCCTAAAATGCGCGATTTGCTCTAAAGGAGCTGGTTTTGGGCCTGCCTGTTTTTAACCCCCAAGCTCTTGAGAGCTGAGATAGCCTAGCTTGCGGATTCTGCAGGGAGGAATGCCCATAGACGCCCTATATTGGCTGACACTTCTTCTCAATAACTGGATGCGAAAAATTGATTGGATTTTTTCTTGGATTTGCTTATCGGAGAGCGGATAGCTTAAATCCTCCTCTTTGATCCATTGTTTTATAGATTCTTTAACTTGTGCCATAGACACCCGGCGCCCTTTTGTGTTCTCAAAGCCTTTTTGAAAAAAACTTTTTAACGATATCATTCCTTGAGGAGTATGCGCGTATTTGTTGTGGACAGCGCGGCTGATTGTGGAAACATGCACATCCAGCTCCTCCGCCAGATCCTGCATTTTTAAAGGCTGAAGATAAGATATTCCGTGTTCAAAAAAATCTTTTTGCCGCCTAATAAGATAATAGCCTATTTTTTTAAGTTTTTCCAGCCTTTGCTCAATAGCGTGAATAAACCAATGGGCGGAAGAGCGTTTTTCATTAAAATATTTTTTCTCCCGATCTTTGAGTTTTCCGGAGTTTTTAATGGCTCTGGCGTATTCATAAGAAAACCTTAATTGGGGAAAATCCTCGTTGTTTAGAGTGAGACAATACTCAGAGCCTTGTTTATAAATGTAAAGATCCGGGCGAATAAAAACAGTGGGATGAGAGGAAAAGCTTCTGGCCGGGTTTGGCTCCAGGGACTGAATCAGACGGCACAGCTCCATTGTCTCTTTCATTGAAATGTTGAGATTGTATGCGATGGCTTTATATTTTTTATCTTTTATATGGCTCAAGTGATGTTTTACAATTAAACTGGCTTTTTCAGGCGCTTTTTTCCGCCTCAGCTGAATCAAGAGGCATTCTTGGAGATTTCTTCCCCCTAATCCGGCCGGCTCTAAGCTTTGCAGAGCTTTTAAGGCCTCTGTCAAAAGGGAAAAGGGGATATTTTCTTTTTTAGCCAGCTCCCTTATGTCCAGATCCAGATAAGCGCGCTCATCTAAATGAGAAATTAAAACCGGCAAAATCATCTTAACCTCTTTTGAAAAAAAGGACATTTCCGCCTGTTTTAAAACATCACTTTTAAGAGAGGCTGTCTCGCTTAAAAACTCTTCTGAAAAATCCGAATGACCGGTTGTGGTTTTTTTATAATCCGCCTCTAAAAAATCATACATTCTAAAGTGTGAGACTTCAGAGATCTTTTTTTGAAACGAGGAGGGGCCGGCTTCCTCCACAGTCTCTAATAGCGGATTTTCCAATAGCTCTTTTTGAATGGCCTGGCTGAGATCTTCACAGGATAAAGACAAAACAGTTAGAGATTGCCTCATCCTGTGTGAGATTGTGAGCTGTTGATTAAAGCCCAATCTCATTTTTAAAGACATAGCTTTTCTCCCATAGCTTTAAAATATCATACAGATCGGGTAAAAAAAAGACTGGTTTATAAGGAAAAAAATAAAGAGAGCTAAACCCAGGGAAAACTGGACTAAAATCCCTTGATAGGATCAAAAAAATCCGGGAGGCGGAAAAAATCCCGAAAAAAAATTTTTGCGTGGAGCGGCAAAATGAGGATAAAATCATAATTTGGAATGACAGCTAATTGACGAAATTTGAATCCGCCGCCTTATAGGCGAGGGTTGTTTAGTTTATAAAAGCGGGAGTTAAAATATGCCTAGAGGGCCTAGAGGCTTGTTTTATCTTTTAGATCAAAAAGATCTAAGCAAACAGCCGGCGGAGCTTAAAAAAATCTGTGAGGCCATTTTTCACAAAGGCAAAGGGATTCGCTCGCAGTTGACTTCTCTCGTGGGAGCTGCCCTTAACTGCAATCAAAGGGAAATTTTATTTTTATCCCGCATTGTGGAATATATACACAACTCCTCATTATTGCATGATGATTTTATCGATCATTCCCGCATTCGCCGGAGCCGCAAAACAGCCTGGCTGGAATTTTCCCCCGCTCAAGCTGTTTTGGCCGGCGATTATCTTTTGGCTAAAGTCAATAGCCATCTGGCTGATGAGAAGAATCTTCAGCTTATTCAAAAAACAGCCACAGCCATTTGCCAGCTGGCGGAAGGCGAGTTTCTTCAAAGAGAGCTGTTTGGCTTTCAAGACAAGGATTTAAAAAAAAGAGATAAAGTGAGCGAGCTGAAGACAGCCAGCCTTTTTAAATGGTGCCTGCAAGCCCCCTTTATTTATAAAAAAAGGCGCGGGCTAAAGCTTTATCAGCTTTTAGATCGCATAGGATTTCGTTTGGGCCTGCTGTTTCAAAGATCAGATGATTTGATGGATTTTTCTGTCAGAAATAGGGATAAAAAGCCGTATTTTTCGGATATAAGACAGAGGCATTTTAACTCTTTCGCCTGTTTTCTGCTCAAAGATTCCTCGCCACAAAAGGAGGAAAATCTGAAAAAAATCAGATCTGTTTCCGCTCTGCTTAAGCTGTTTCCTGATTTTGAGAAAAAGGTTAAAGCTTTTGATCAGATCAACACCCGCCTTATAAAAGAGACGGAAAAGGACTTAAAAAAGCTTGAGCTGCTTTTAAAGAGAAAAGAGCGGGCTTTAAGCGCTGTTTTGCGGGAATGGGCGTATTTTTTTTATTGGAGGCGGAAACAGCGAGGGCCGGCAGGAGCGCCTGTTTAGCGCTTTTCAGGCCAAAATGTGGAAGTCAGGGCTTTGTGCGGCGGGAGCAAGCCTTTTTAAAAGCTCTTGCTTTGTGGGGCTTTTTAAGTTATATATCAATCAGATCAGCCTTAATTTATACTGAATCTTATTTGAGGTTTTAAATCTTTTTGTGATCAAATACAGCCAGTATATTGTTTAATCCAGGAGGCTAGCTCAGTTGGCAGAGCGCCACCCTTACAAGGTGGATGTCGTCGGTTCGAATCCGGCGCCTCCTACCATTCACGCTCTCCCAAGCTTTTAAGTTCATAAGCTTTCAAGCCCTCCCAAGCTTTCAAGGCTTTCCCAAGCTTTCAAGTCCTCAAGCTCACAGGCTATCTCTCAAGGTTTTTGCGAAACTGATTGGATAGCGGAGTAAAATTCAGGAAAGCTTTTATTGACAGCCTCTTTCCCTAAAACAGTGACAGGAGCGTTAAGGGCAGAGACAAGCTCCGCGGCCATCGCCATCCGGTGATCTTTCTCTGTGTCAAAGGCAAAAGGGGAGACTTTTGGCCATATTTTTTTCCCACGGATCAAGAAATCGCCTTGCTGAATTTTAATTTTTATCCCGCAAGATTCCAAAAGCTCTTTTATTTTATTTAAGCGATTCGATTCTTTAAAAGCCAGATGAAGCGTATTTTTTAGCTCGCTTTCCCCCTCCGCTTTGGCGCATAAAACACAGAGCAGAGGGAACAGATCCGGAAGGCCTTTTAAGCTAAGGCTTAAAGGCTTTAATTTATCGCATTTAGAGACAGAAAGCTTTTTATCCGCAAGCCTCACTGTGACTCCCATGTCTTTTAAAATTTTTGGAAAAATGCTGTCCGGCTGAAGGCTGTTTTCCTCCCAATCCAAAAAAACAGCCTGGCCCTTAAGGGCTGAAAAGCAGGACAAAGCGAATAAACAGCTTTTATCCTGCTCCGGAGTATAAAAAAAGCGCTTTAAAGTTTGCTTTTTAGGAATAAAAAACTCCCCGCCATCCCCTTGGACAGAAAGTCCTAAGCTTTTTGCAAAGTCCAAAGTCATTTGAAAGTAAGGGTAAGACACCGCCCCTTTTTCTATGGAAAAATAAAGATCCTGGTTTAAATTCCAGCTGTTTAAAACAAGAGCTGAGGCATATTGGCTGGTGATTTGAGAGGGCACATGGACAGAATCTCCTTGAAATTTCCAGCCGCTGGAGGAAATTAAAAAGCCTTTATCTCTTTGATTTATAGATACAGACAGCTGGGATAAAAGAGCTGAAATGTCTGAGAGGGGCCTATGGAGCAGGGCGGGGTCTGTATATAAAAAAAAATCCCCTTTTTCGCGGGACAGCCGGACAGCCAAAAAGCGAAAAGCTGTTGCGCTTAAACCGCAATAAAATTTCGTCTTTTTTAGCCGCAGATCCTCAACAGCTTGAGTCATAATTAAAATATCATCGCAAGAGCTTGTCCCCTGAATGGCAAAATGGGGGAACCAGCTTTTAATAATCAGCGCTCTGTTCAATAAAGATTTTGAAAGAGGCGCGCGCCCTAAAAAATAAAAATCCTGTTCAGCCATAATTATTTTTTTAATCGGGCTTTTTTCCAGTTTCAAGTGTATACTGCTCTAAAAATTCCAGAAAAATAAAGCGTTTGTATTGGCGCCAGCGAGACAATAAGCTGTAAAATTTCGAGAAAAATCAGCATTAATGGATGGGGCTTATTGCCGCTGGCTGATTTTTTATCATAGAAAGCGGCGCTCTGGAAAGCAAAAGTCTGGACTTTTTAAAGCAATATGTGAATAATAGCGTTTAGAATTTCAGGTGATGTGGCCGAGGGGTTAGGCGGCGGACTGCAAATCCGTTTACGTCGGTTCAAATCCGGCCATCACCTCCATTGATAAAAAATAGGCGGAGCTAGTTTTCTTGATCTATTCACGAGGCTAAATCTGTCTTTATTCCAGAGTTCAAGCTTATTTTTATCGGGACGGTCGTCTTGCCCTTGAGCCTTGCTGGCGCCAGCCGCGGAGCAGGAGCCCTCAAAAACAAGTTTGGACTCTGGAAAATTGAAAATCATAATGGGATTTAGGCCAAGAGAAGCCAGTCCAACTTAAAAAAATAGGCGGAGCGCTTATTTTTCAGCCCTGATGGCTGTAAGCGCTATAGAGAGTGCTATCTGCGAGGCGCTCAACAAGAAACTCCAACAAGCAACACAATTTTTATGGATAAAATGTATAGTTTCAGGATGTCAGGGCATAGTATACATATAAAGGGAAGAAAACCAACAATGCGGGAAAAAACCTAGTATGTCTAAATTCCTGAGAAGATTTCAAAAAAAGGCTTGTTTCCAAGGGGTTCAAGCTTTTTTCACTTCCCAATGGGCGAACTCAGGAAAAACTCCGGCAAACAACATAATGTTTATGGCTCATGACAACTTAAGATCTGTTTGATAGAGGTTAAATTATTGAAATCACTGTAAAAAACAAGTGTTTTTAAAGCTTGGCTTTTTATTTCTCTCTCTGCCGGTTAGCTTTAAAATCTTCAGGGTTGATTTGATATTTTTTAATTTTATCATGAAGAGAGCTTCTGGGCACTTCCAAAAAATAAGACACTTTTTTTTGATTTCCCTGATATGTTTTTAGAGCCTTGAGGATAGACCTTTTTTCCAACAGCCAAAGAGGCTCTTTTTTATTTTCCTCCTCCATGCTGTCTAAAATCATCAAAGTTTTTTCTTTATCCACAACTGTGGATTGAAACATGGCTTTCGCCCTTTCCACAGTGTTTTTCAGCTCTCTGATATTCCCCGGCCAATGATAGCTTTTTAAAAGGGAGATGGCTTTTGGGGAGAAGGCCGTCCCATAAATCAGGCAAAAATACTGAAACAAATGATCAAAATCCTCCATTCTTTCCCGCAAGGGGGGAATTGTGATTGTGACCACATTCAGGCGAAAATATAAATCTTTCCGAAACTCCTGTTTTTCAGCTTTGGATTTTAAGTCTTGATGAGTGGCGGACAAAATTCTCACATCTGTTTTTAAAGAAAAATCGCTCCCCAAAGGCTTCACTTCTTTGTATTCAATCGCTCTCAAAAGCTTAGGCTGGAGATGCAAGGGCAGATCTCCAATTTCATCCATAAACAGCGTGCCCTTGCTGGCTGTTAAAAAAGCGCCTTTGCGGTGGCTTGTGGAGCCGGTGTAACTGCCTCTTCTATGCCCAAAAAGCTCGCTTTCCACCAAGCTTTCTGTCAAGGCGCTGCAGTTGATGCTGACCATGCTGGCTTGATTTCTTTTAGAGCAGTTGTGAATCATCCGAGCTATCAGCTCTTTGCCGCTTCCCGAAGGGCCTAAAATCAATACAGGAGATTCACTGAGAGCCAAATGAGGGATGCGGCTTAAAGCCTCATTCCATTTTCTATTGAGGCTTTGAGATATGATTTTCCATTTTTGGTTAAACCTTTCAGAGGAGAATGTGAGCTGGGTTTTTCCGATTTGAATGCTGTCATTGTGAGTGAGTGTGGCCTGATAAACGCGGGAGCCGTTTAAAAAAACCCCATTTTGGCTGTTCATATCTCTTAAAAGATAGACGCCCTTTTCCGCCTTTTTTTCAATCCGGGCATGGCTTCGAGACACAAAGCTGTCATCTAAAACAAGAAGATTCCTGTCTTCCCGCCCAATGCTTAGGAAGTCTTTGACCTCTTTTTGCCTTATGCTCCCATCATGCTTCCAATATAAGAAAGCGGGGGACAGCTGGTTTTTTTGCTCTCTGATTTTTTTTGTAAGCATAGATTAGCTCCTTTCTTTGTTGCGCCGGCTTAAATTATCATTTAAAAAGAGGCCTTTCCATAATTTTTTTGCGGGGCTGTCAAGAAATGGAGCGATCCGCCTGAAGATTCGCCAGCCGGCATTTTGAGGGAGCAAAATATAAAAAATTTTTATTTTTTAAAAAAAGCTTGTATTTGAATATTTAACGCTGTATGTTATTTGATTTGTGAGTTTGCTATGGGATTGATTCTGCGAATTGTTGCTTTTGAGGCCATGTTTGAGCTTAGAGACAGAGGGGTAAAGTTATATAGACCGATGGACAGCCGGCGCTTATGGCTGAGTCTGTTGCTCCAGCTTGATATAGCGTATAAAGGAGCGGGAGGCTTGTTGAAGGGGATATTGCGGAAAGCTCAAAAAGCAGTGGCTTATCGCCAGTTGGGAGGAGTTTTTATAAGGCGGCTGGCTGGTCAGCCATTGGAGTAGGCTGAGGAGTTTGGCGAAAGCTTAGGGCTGGCTGGAGGCTTGCTGAAGGGGATATTGCGGAAAGCTCAAAAAAGCAGTGTGGCCTATCGCTAGTTGGGCGGAGTTTTTATAAGGGGGTTTTTGGACAGCCATTGGAATAGGCTGAGGGGTTTGACGGGATTTTCTTTGGCAAAAGCTTGGGGCTGGCTGAAAAGCCATGAATTTTCAAATCAAACGGATTTACATTGGTCTTAAGCCCCCCATTAATTAGGGGGCCGGAAAGAACGGGCATAAATTTATGAGGATTAAAAAAACAGAGAGGGTTTTATGGTAAAAGAGGAAAATTTAAAAATAGTCACTGTCAGCTTTATCGCTTTGTCTTTTTTAGCCGCTTTTGTCACGCGGGTTATTTTTGAAACCCTTTCTGTGGCTTTTGGCTCTGTCGCTCATCTATATAGCATGGATATTTTTCGCCATGGGGCGCCTATTAGCGCGGGTGTGGCCGCATTTCTTATTTTTCAGCTTCATAAGCCTTATCGAAAACTGGCTGACGAAGTGGTGACAGAGGTTCGCAAGGTGGTTTGGCCCGGCAAAAAAGAGCTTTACGCTATGACCATTTTGGTTTGTGTGATTTTAGTTGTCTCTGGCTTGGTTTTGGGGGTTTTTGATTTGATTGCGGACACAAGTGTCGGTTTTTTTCTGGAATAATTAGGAGGCTGTAAAGTGCAAGATTTTAAATGGTATGTTTTAAGGACAAAAACCAGCTATGAGAAGCGAGCCAAGCAAATGATTGAGGATTTAACGGAAAACAAAAATCTTCAAGATCAAATTGGCGAGATACTCATTCCGGAAAGGGATGTGATTCAAATTGTAAAAGGCAAAAAAGTTGTTCGATCAAAAAAAATCTATCCGGGATATATTTTTGTGCAAATGAAATTGAGCGATAAGCTGTCTCATGTTATTAAAAATGTCTCTGGCGTGAGCCATTTTGTCGGCGGGCAAATTAAGCCTTTGGAAGTTCCTGAGGAGCAGCTGCGGATGATTGACCGGCAGATGGAGGAAAGCTCAGCCCATCCGCAGGCGCAAATTTCTTTTTCGGAAGGGGAGACAGTTTTGGTTATTGACGGCCCTTTTAAAAATTTTAATGGCACAGTGGAGGAGGTGAATCAGGAAAAAGGCCGTGTGAAGGTTTCAGTGAGCATTTTTGGCCGCCCCACACCGGTTGAGTTTGATTTTTCCCAGGTTCACAGAGAAAGCTGAATAACTCAGAGGCTTATTATGAAATACTGCCCATCATGCGATAAAAGCTCCATTTCTTTGGCCGGCTGGCTCAAAAAAGCCCAGGCCATTTGGAAATGCCAAAATTGCCATGTTTTTTTGACTTCAAAAAGGATAAGAGATTTATCATATCAGGAGATGGCTTTTATTTTATCATCTTGTTTTATTATTATCGCTTTTGTGGTTCTATTGAGTGTGGCTGTATCTTTTCTGTGGCCGGAAAAGCGGCAATTGGCTGGCTTTGTGGATTTTCATTCTGTTATTAACGGCGCTATGGGCGCTATTGGATCGGGGTTTATTTATCACATTCTCTATTTATCTATCGGCTGTAAAATGATTGAAGCCAAAGGAGACTCTAATGGCTAAAAAAATTCAAGGATATATTAAGCTTCAAATTCCCGCCGGAAAAGCAAACCCATCGCCTCCTGTAGGCCCCGCACTGGGGCAGCATGGAGTGAACATTATGGACTTTTGCAAGCAGTTTAACGGCCAAACACAAAAAGCGGGGGATACTGTCGTGCCGGTGATTATCACTGTTTATCAGGATCGCTCTTTTTCTTTTGTGATAAAGACGCCGCCGGTTTCTGTCCTTTTGAAAAAAGCTTTAAATTTAAAAAGCGGCTCTAAAACGCCTCAAAAGGACAAAGTGGGCCAGATCACATCAGCTCAAGTGGAGGAGATCGCTAAAATTAAGCTGCAGGATCTCAACTGTTTAGATTTAGAGGCGGCTAAGTCTCAAATTCGCGGAACAGCTTTAAGCATGGGGCTGGAGGTGGAAAAATAAAATGGCGGACAGAAAAAAATATATAGCGCCCCTTAAGCGGCGGCTGTTTCTCTATAAAATCCTTTATTTAAAATGCTTTCAGGCTGTTTTTTTGGAGCCGGCCTTTGGACAATTTATTTCAAAGCAATGCATAAGAAACTCTTATTAAAAGCGTTTTTTAGAGCTGAAATAGCCTTTATTAAAGGGGGCGCTACGCAAAAAATAAAATGGCGCTTGATTTTTAGATAAAACAGCGCTCAATTAGGCGCTGGCCGGGGATTTTGAAAATGTGTGAGATAAAAAGGAGCGGCCGGATATAAAATGGAAGAGGCTTTTCAAAAGGAAAGCGCTGGTTAGTGTATAGTTGCAGGATGTGAGGGCATAATATATAAAGGGAGAAAACAAAGGAGGAATTATGGCTCAAATACAGCGCCCTTGCGCCAGCTGAGCAGAGACGGCCCGCAAAAATATACAAAACAGCCAAAAGAGCATAGCGAAATTGGCTAAGCAATATGGGATCAATACTGAAACTGTATTCAAATGGAATTTTTTTAAAAAAGCGCGCAAAAGGCAAAGGCGCTCAGGAGAGGATTTAAAATGCTTAACAAAAGGCATAAAAAAGCTTTGGAAAAGGTGGATAGAGATAAAATTTATGATGTTGAGGCGGGAATCAGGCTGGTTTTAGAGACAGCCTCAGCCTCTTTTGATGAATCCATCGATGTGGCCATCAAACTGGGTGTGGACGCTAAGCAGGCTGAGCAGCAGGTTCGCGGCTCTTTGAGTTTGCCTCATGGCTTGGGAAAAGCCATTCGGGTTTTGGTTTTTGCTAAAGGGGAAAAAGAGGAGGAGGCTCAAAAGGCGGGCGCGGATTTTGTTGGAGCGGAAGATCAGGTTGAAAAAATTAAATCCGGCTGGCTGGAGTTTGATCGGGCGCTGGCCACCCCGGATATGATGCCGGTAGTGGCCAAAGCGGCTAAAATTTTAGGGCCAAAAGGCTTAATGCCCAGCCCAAAAATGGGATCTGTAACATCTCGCATTGGCCCTGCTGTTCAAGAGGAAAAGAAGGGCAAAGCCTCTTTCCGTGTGGAAAAAAACGGCATTCTTCACACTTCCATCGGGAAAAAATCCATGGGATTTGAAAAATTAAAGCAAAACTATATGGTTTTGCTGGAAGAGCTTGTGAAGCTAAAGCCTAAATCCAGCAAGGGGGTTTATCTTAGGGCGATAACCCTTTCATCCACAATGGGGCCGGGCATTCGTGTAAACCCCATGCAAACGCAAAGCGAGGGGGAGTAATCCATGTTAAATCGCTCAGCCAAGCAATCTCAAATGGCTAAGCTGTCCGATCATTTTTCCCGATCGAAGGCGTCTTTTTTAGTGAATTGCATAGGCCTTCATGTGGAGCAAATGACCGCTTTGAGAAAAAATTTGAAGCAAAACCAAGGGGATATTCAAGTGATTCGAAATACTCTTTCTTTGCGGGCCATGGAAAAGCATGAGACTTTAAAAAGCGCATACAGCCCTCGCCTGAAAGGGCCTAACGCCTTTGTTTTGGCTTTTGACGATCCGGTTCAAGTGGCTAAAATTATTGATCAATTTTCTGAAGATAATGAAGTGTTTAAAATTAAGGGAGCTGTTGTGGACGGCGCTGCTTTAACCCCAGAAGAGGTAAAAGCTTTGGCTAAGCTTCCGGCTGTTGAAATTTTAAAGTCTCAGTTTTTAGGGGTTTTATCAGCCCCTTTGATAAAATTTTTGCTCACTCTTCAAGAGGCTCCCCGAAGCTTTGTCCGGCTTTTATCGGCTAAAAAAGGCCAGTGAAATTTATACTCTATCCTAAACAAATAAGGCTTATGGACACGCCTTAAAAAGCTTATTTTTCAATTTTTAAAAATTAGGCTGTATTGTTGTCAGACTGGCCGTCAGAGGATTTTTTATTTTCAGCGCTGTTTTTGTCATCGTCACTGATGCCTTTTCTAAAGCCTTTAATGGCCTCTCCCAGCGATTTTCCCAGACCGGGGATGCGCTTTGGGCCGAAAAAAACCAAGACAACCACAACTACAATCAGAATTTGCCAAAAAGAAGGCCCCATAATGAACTCCTTTGATTTTTTTAAATATAAGCCCTTTGAATAATGAAGTCAAATATATTATGGCTATTTTATATGGATATAAGATGAATTTTGGCCGGGATTTGAGAAGGATCAAGTGTATTATGGCTATTTTATATGGATCTAAGTTTTTATGAGAAGTCCAATTTATTATAAATTGACAGGAAAAGGCCCGCCTCTAGTGTTTATTCATGGAATTTTGGGATTTTGGAGAAATTTTTACAGCGTCAGCCAGGCTTTTACAGCCACTCACTCCTGTTTGCTCTATGATCAAAGGGGGCATGGGCAGTCCATTCATCAAGCGCCATATACGGCGGAACAGCTCTCTCAGGATTTAAAGGGCCTTTTAGAGATTTTAAAATGGGATAAAGCCGTCCTTGTCGGGCATTCTTTGGGGGGCTATGTCGCCTGTCAGTTTGCCCGGCGCTATCCGGGATGTGTTTCAAAAATGGTTGTTGTGGACACTTCTCCCTGGCCGCTGGAAGAGCAAAAAAACAGGATAAAAAATATACTCCTCGCTCTTCCCGCCTCATTTCCCGATCGGCTAAGCGCCAGAGAATTTTTTAAGCAACCTGCTCAGACAAATATGTTTTCCAAATCTATGGCTGATTTTTTAATGGCCAGTTTGACAAAAAATTTTCAAGGGCCTGTCCATTTTATGTTTGACCGGCAAGGGCTTTTGAGGCTTTTAGACAGTGTGAGGGAAAATGACACTCCCTCTTTGATTCAGGCTTTACAGGCGCCAGCCCTTGTTTTGAGGGGGGAGCGCTCCACACACTTTTTGCGCTCTGATTTTGAAAAGGCTTTAAAGCTCAACCCTTTAATTGTCGGGAAAGAGATAAAAAACAGCGGGCATTGGCTTCACTATGATCAGCCTCAAGCTTTTGTTAAAGCTCTAAAAGAATTTTTATGATGATTGGATTTTGATGCCCCGGCAAACCGGAGCGCCTTTAAACTTGTTGGGGGCCGGTTAACAGCCCCAGCCCTTCTTTCCGCAATCTGGATGTCCCTAAAAAATAGACAGTTTGCTTGGAATAACTTTATTCATAAATCAATAAAAGCTGGATCGTCCTCGAAAAATGGACAGTTCACTTGGAATAACCCTGTTCATAAATCAATAGAGCTTTTTTCTGCTAATTTGACAGCTCCAGCTTTTTCTTAGGAATCAGCCATCGCTTAAACAGGGCCGTGAATAAATCCGCCGGGCCTTATAAAGCCCTCAATATAGCTCAAGCGCTCTGAATGCCCCCGCCTTGACATACTTAAAACAGTTTGGCTAAATATAGCAAAGGGCTGACAAAGCCTAAACGGAAAACAGGAAAATGATATTCAACTTGAAAGTAGAGGCAAAAAACGCTCCTGATATAGGCTATTTGCTTCATAAAAATCCAAATAAAGTCCATCAAAAAAAACTGCCTTTTGGCACAAGCTATGTGTTTTATCCGATAGCGGAAAACAATATCTGCTCTATGGTTTTTCTTTTGGATATTGATCCTTTGGCGCTAGCGCGTGGAAGATCCGGGCGCCCTTCTTATCCGCTTTATAGCTATGTAAATGATCGCCCCTATGTCACAAGCTCTTTTATGTCAGTGGCTATCGCTCAAGCGTTTGGAACAGCTTTAAACGGCAACTGCAAAAAAAAACCGGATTTGGTGAATAAAATATGGCCCGCTCAAATCTTCCTTCCCGCTGTTCCGGCAAGAGGAGGAGAAAAATTTTTGAGAAAGCTTTTTGAGCCTTTAGAATACAAAGTTTTTCCGCAAAATATTCCTTTGGATAAGGAGCGCGAAAATTGGGGAGACAGCCCCTATTTTTCAGTTACTTTAAAAGGAAATCACACCATCCAAAATATTTTAAATCATCTTTATATTCTTTTCCCTGTTTTAGACAGCCAAAAGCATTATTGGATCAATGAGCTAGAAATTGAAAAACTGATAGCCCGAGGAGGGGAGTGGCTGAAAAAGCATCCTCTCAAGGAGGAAATCACCACACGCTATCTCATTAATTTAAAAGGGCTTGTTCGAAGCGCTTTAGCTATCCTCATGGAAAAGGATGAGGAGACAATGATTGAAGCTGAGAGGGAAAACAGCCAGAAAGAGCAAATTATTGAAAAAGAGCTGTCTCTTGATGAAATTAGAATGAGCATGGTTATTGAAAAGCTTAAAGAGCATGAGGTCTCCCGTCTTATTGACATGGGCTGTGGAGAGGGAAAGCTTTTAAAATCTCTTCTAAGTGATAAATCTTTTAAAAAAATGTTGGGGGTGGATGTGTCGGCGCGCGCCTTGAATATTGCCAAAGCCAAACTAAAATGGCATGACCTCCCCGATAGAGTTAAAAGCCGAATTGATCTTATAGCAGGCTCTGTCATTTACCGTGACAGACGTTTCAATGGCTTTGACGCCATGACTTTAATTGAAGTCATAGAGCATATTGATTTAAACAGGCTGATCCATTTGGAAAGATCGGTGTTTGAGTTTGCGTCTCCGGGAGCAGTGATTATTACAACCCCTAACAGGGAATATAATAAAAACTTTGAAAATTTAAGAGAGGGGCAAATGAGGCATAATGATCATCGCTTTGAATGGACCCGTGAAGAATTTGAAAATTGGGCCAAGGAGATAGCCAAAAAATACAGCTATCAAGTAAATTTTTTTTCTGTTGGGCCGGCGCATAAAGCTTATGGCTCTCCCACTCAAATGGGAGTGTTTAAGAAATGAAAATTTCAATCCCCGAGTTCTCCATAGTGGCGCTTGTGGGGATTTCCGGCTCAGGGAAATCCTCTTTTGCGAAAAAGCATTTTCAATCCACTGAAGTGATCAGCTCAGATTGCTGTCGGGGCCTGGTCAGTGATGATGAAAACGATCAAAGCTCGACGAAAGAGGCTTTTGAGGTTTTGCATTTTATTTCCGCTAAAAGGCTGAAAAACAAAAAGCTTGTTGTTATTGACGCGACTAATATTCAGAAAGACGCCCGCAAACCTATATTAAAACTGGCGAAAGATTATGATTGCCTTTCCACGGCCATTGTTTTTAATTTGCCCGTAAAAATTTGTGAGAAGCGCAATGAAAGCCGCTCCAATAGAAGCTTTGGCAAACACATAATCCGGGGTCAAAGCGCTCAGCTGAAAAAAGCTTTAAGATCCCTAAAAGAAGAAGGCTTTAGATCCATAAAAATTTTAAACTCTGAAGAAGAGATCAACAACGTTGAAATTGAAAGAGTCAAACTGTGGACAGATAGATCAGAAGACAAAGGGGCTTTTGACATTATTGGAGATGTGCATGGCTGTTATTTTGAATTAAAAAAATTGCTTGAAAAATTGGGCTATCAAATTAACGAGGAAAATTTGTTCAGCGATAAAGCGCCGGCTGTAAATCCTCCCGCGGGGAGAAAGGCTGTTTTTGTCGGTGATTTGGTGAATCGAGGGCCTGATTCTCCAAAATGCCTGGCCTTGGCCATGAATATGACAAATACGGGAACAGCTATTTGTTTTCCCGGCAACCATGAAATAAAATTAAATAAATATCTCAACGGGAAAAATGCGCGCTTGACGCATGGACTGAAGGACACAGTCCAGCAGCTTGAAAATTATGATGAGGCTTTTAAAGAAAAGATAAAAAAATGGATATTTCAGCTTATCAGTCATGCTGTTTTTGATGGCGGCAAACTGGTTGTCTCTCACGCTGGGCTAAAAGAGTCTCTTCAGGGAAGAGCCTCCCGCCGGGTTCGTGAATTTTGCCTGTACGGGGAAACAACAGGAGAAACAGACGAATTTGGCCTGCCTGTAAGGTATCAGTGGGCTAAAGATTATCGCGGCGAGGCTTTGGTTGTTTATGGACACACACCGGTTCCCTCTGCGGAATTTTTTAACAACACGATTTGCCTGGATACAGGCTGTGTTTTTGGAGGAGAGCTGACAGCGCTTAGATATCCTGAAAGAGAGCTTGTTTCAGTTAAAGCGGCAAAACAATACTATAAGCCAGTCAAACCCTTACAGCCTGACAAAACCATCTTGTCCTCTCAACAGGCTTATGACGATCTTCTGGATTATGATGATCTCAAAGGAAAAATTCTCATAAATACTGGCTTAAGAGGAACTGTCACCATCCATCAGGAAAATAGCTTGGCCGCTCTTGAGTTTATAAGCCGATATTCTGTAAATCCCAAGTGGCTCATTCATCTGCCGCCCACTATGCCGCCTTGTGAAACTTCACAGAGGGAGGATTATTTGGAGCGGCCGGAGGAGGCTCTGTCTTACTACAAAAATCGGAATGTAACCAAAGTTATTTGCGAGGAAAAACAAATGGGATCCAGAGGTTTGATTGTCATTTGTAAAAATGAGGATACAGCCAGACAAAGATTTGGAATACAGGAAGAGGGAATCGGTATATGCTATTCCAGAACCGGAAGGCCTTTTTTTAAAGATAAGAGTTTAGAGCAAGATTTGATCCGCAACATAAAAAAAGCGCTGGATAAAGCGGGCGCATGGGGAGAGCTGAATACAAATTGGATATTTCTTGATGCGGAAATCATGCCTTGGTCTTTAAAGGCTTTCGATTTGATACGCGGCCAATACGCCGCGACAGGCTCATCCGCCCAAACCTCTATAGCCTGCGCAATAGAGGAATTATCATCCGCCTATAAAAGAGGAGGAGATGTAAAAGAGATTTTGGACAATTACAAAGCTAAAAGCGATTCTATAGAAAAATATATAAAAGCTTATAAAAGGCATTGCTGGGACTTCAACAGTTTGGCTGATATTAAAGTGGCCCCGTTTCATATTTTGGCCAGTGAAGGCCATGCGCACAATAAAAAAGATCATCTTTGGCATTTTGAGATGATTAAAAAATTTGCTGAATATTCAGAGCTTTTGACTGTTAGCTCTTATCAGGAGGTTGACCTGGATAATGAAAAATCCATTCAGTCCGCTGTTCACTGGTGGGAGGGGATAACGGAAGAAGGAGGGGAGGGCATGGTTGTAAAACCGCTGAATTTTACAGTTATAGGGAAAAAAGGCCTTGTTCAGCCCGCAGTTAAATGCCGGGGCAGAGAGTATCTCAGGATAATTTATGGCCCTGAATATACAAACGAGCGCCAAATGACAATTTTGAAGAGCAGATCCTTGGGCAAAAAACGCTCCCTGGCTTTAAGAGAGTTTGCTTTAGGGGTGGAGTCTTTGGAAAGATTTGTCAATAAAGAGCCTTTGAGGAAAGTTCATGAATGTGTTTATGGAATCATAGCTTTAGAGTCTGAGCCTGTTGATCCAAGATTATAGAAAGTTTCTGAGCCTAAGTTTAGGGAGGCTGTTAAGCTTTTTTCTGCTAATTTGACAGCTCCAGCTTTTTCTTAGGAATCAGCCATCGCTTAAACAGGGCCGTGAATAAATCCGCCGGGCCTTATAAAGCCCTCAATATAGCTCAAGCGCTCTGAATGCGCCCGCCTTGACATACTTAAAACAGTTTGGCTAAATATAGCAAAGGGCTGACAAAGCCTAAACGGAAAACAGGAAAATGATATTAGAGCCTTTAATTGACCCCTCCTCAGAGGAATTTAAAATAAATAAAAAAGCTATGCGGGATCGTGTGGCTGAATTGAAAAAAAGATCAGCCGGCGTTTTTTCAGAAGGCCGTAAACAAGCCGGGCAAAAGCTCTCTGTCCGCAAAAGGATTGAGCTTTTAAAGGATCCTCAAACAGAGTTTTTGGAATTTTCGCCTCTAGCTGGTTATAAAGTTTATGGGGACAATTCCCCAGCCGGAGCCGGTTTAATTACAGGCGCCGCCCAAATTTCCGGTAAAGAGTGCGTTATTGTGGCCAATAACCCTTGTGTCAAGGGAGGGGCTTACTATCCCTTGACTGTAAAAAAACACTTAAGAGCGCAGGAGGTGGCTTTAGAAAACCATCTTCCTTGCGTCTATCTTGTGGATAGCGGAGGGGCTTTTTTGCCTCTCCAGGCGGAGATCTTTCCTGACAAGAATCATTTTGGCCGTATTTTTTATAATCAGGCTCAGCTTTCCGCTAGGGGCATCAGTCAAATTTCAGTTGTTTTAGGCAGTTGCACAGCCGGCGGCGCTTATGTGCCGGCCATGTCGGATGAAAATGTGATTGTCCAAAATCAGGGAACTGTTTTTTTAGGGGGGCCTCCTTTGGTGGAGGCCGCCACAGGGGAAAAAGTGAGCTCTGAGGAGCTGGGCGGCGCGAATCTGCACTGCCGGGTGTCTGGAGTTTGCGATCATCTGGCTCAAACAGAGGAGGAGGCTTTAGCTAAAGCCCGTCAAATTGTCTCCCGCTTAAAAGCCTCTCATAAAAAATCATGGCCTCAAAGGGAGCCTCAAGATCCTCTCTACCCTTTGGAAAATCTTTATGGAATGATGCCGCCGGATTTAAGAGCGCCTTTGGATATGAGAAATATTTTATCTTTTATACTGGATGGGAGTGAATTTGAAGAGTTTAAGCCGGAGTATGGCCGGAGCCTTTTGGCCGGCTGGGCTTATATTTGCGGCTCTCTGGTTGGCATTGTGGCGAATAACGGAGTTTTATTTTCTGAAAGCGCCTTAAAAGCCAGTCATTTTATTGATCTCTGTGATCAAAGGGAAATCCCCTTGATTTTTTTTCAAAACATCACAGGTTTTATGGTTGGAAAGAAATATGAGGAGGGGGGCATTGCTAAAGATGGCGCGAAAATGGTTACAGCTGTAAGCTTAGCCAGAGTCCCCAAGCTGACTGTTATAGTGGGAGGCTCTTTTGGAGCGGGCAATTATGGCTTGTGCGGAAGGGCTTATCAGCCTCGTCTGTTGTGGATTTGGCCCTCCGCCCGCATTTCTGTTATGGGGGGAGAGCAGGCGGGCAGTGTCTTATGGACTTTAAAAAAAGGAACAGGGGCTAAAGAGGAGGAGGTTAAAAAACCCATTTTGGAAAAATATGAGAAAGAGAGCGATCCTTATTTTGCCACAGCCCGGCTATGGGATGATGGCTTGATTGATCCGTTGGACACGCGAAAATTTTTGGCTATGGGGCTAAGCCTCGCGGGGAGCGCTCCGCTTGCCAAAAGGCAAAAAGGGATTTACAGAATGTGAGGGAAAAGGAGGCCAGCCATGTCATTGATCACTGTTAAAAAAACAAAAGAGGGGCGGATAGCTCTTTTGGAGCTGAATTTGCCGGAAAAAAGAAATATTTTGTCTTTGGATATGATTCAAGCTTTGACCTCCCATTTAGACACTCTAAAACAGGATCCAGACTTGCATTTAATGATTCTTTCCGGCAAGGGAGGGCATTTTTGCGCGGGAGGGGATTTGCGCTGGATGTCTTTAAATGCGGACAGCTCTGATCTGGAAAATATCAATCAAGTTAAGCTTTTGGCTAAAATGCTCTATACCCTTTCCAGCTTCCCCTTGCCTGTGATTGGGAAAATTCAAGGCTCAGTGTTTGGCGGAGGATTGGGGCTGGCGGCGCTTTGCGACATAGCTGTCGCTCACAAAGATTCTCAGTTTTGCTTCAGTGAGCTGAAGCTGGCTCTTGTTCCAGCTTTGATAGCTCCTTTTGTGTTGAAAAAAATGCCCCTTTCAAATGTTAAAGAGCTTATGCTGTCCGCCCGCGTTTTTAAAGCGGAGGAGGCTAAAAAATTAGCGTTGGTTCATTTTTTTGGTGACGCGAAAGAATGCGATGATTATATCAAAAAGCTTTCTGAGCAATTGTTGAGCTATGATAAAACAGCTCTCAAACAAACAAAAAAGCTTATAGGCGCTTTAGCGGAGCTTTCAGAGGCGGAGGCCAAGGAGTATACGGCTCAAGCTCTGGCTGAAAGAAGAAAAAGCCCTGAAGCCTCTAAAAAAATTTCCAGATTTTTAAAATCCAGACAAAATAAAAGCTCAAAGCAAACGAACAAAGCTTAAGCGGGACCGAGGCTAAACGCTCAACTTGTTAATTTTTGGCTCATGGCGGCGCTGGCCATGATGATAAAAAAAGAGGCCCCTCAGATTAAACAGAGCCATGAATCTCATTTAATAATTCAAGAGGGTATGAGATCCGCCATTTCCGGAAATACAGCTTTAAAATTTGTTCCCCTGATTTTATCCATTTTGACAATATACTCTTGAAATTCCGGCAAGCGGTTAGACCAATCCTCCGCATTCATAAAACGGCACATTCCCTGAAGTCTGGAAATCCCGTAAGGATGAAAAGAAAAATCCTCTTTGTCCTGAAAGCGCCCTTTTAGCCAAAGATAAAACTCTTCAAATTTTTTTGTCACTTTCTCTTTAAACTCACGCGGCAAAATTTTTACATTTAAATGAGCGGGATGATAGACAAAATGAGTGTCTATCAATCCGGCGCTTTTTGGCCAAGCGTTGATTTTTTTGAAATTCTTTTTCAGTTTCCATTTTATAAAGTCGGGGATATAATAAATGTTTAAAGCTTGAACAGCGCAGGCGATAGTCACAATGACAGAGTCAGGGGTTTTGTCTAAGCGCTCCAGCTGTTTTTCTAAATGCTCAAATGAGCTGGGAAAGCGAATGTAGTCATTCATTTGATAAATGCTGTCCAAAGAAAAATGAAAAACCACCCTTTTGAATGAATCCCATAAATCAAATAAATGCGGAGGCAATTCCACGCCATTGCTGTTATATCTCAGCTCAATGTTTTTGGCGTGTCCCAATTCCACGCATTTTTCCAACAATTCATAATGCTCAGGAATGATAACGCTCTCTCCGCCGGCAAAATAGATTTGCCGCATGTTGGGAATTTGATCCAGCAGCTGATTCCAAAAGCGCTTGTTGTCCTTATGCCAGCTGTAAGAGGCGCCATCCACTTTGCCCTTGTTTGGCCATTGCATAAGCTCTTTCAAAGAGGGATTTTTAATTTGAGGATAAAGCTTATTCCAATCCTTCACCCATAAGGAGCTGTCATGGGGAGAGCACATAATGCATTTTAAGTTGCACTTAGAGCCTAAGCGAAGATCGATATAATAAATTTTTTCAGGAATGGCGCCGTCTTCTGATGTATGGCTGATCAGCTCTTCCATGTTAAATCTTTTCATCCACAGCCGATTTTCCCACATTCTTTTAGATTGATACCCCTCTTTTTCCTCTTTAAAGCATTTTGCGCAGGAAGGGGGGATTTTCCCTTTCAGCATATTTTTTCTGACATTCCTCATATAGGGCGCGTTCCAGGCTGTTTTCAAATCTGTATGATTGAAATTAGCCGGAAGACCATCGCTTGTTTTAAGAATGCCCACTTCTCCGCCGTATTTTTTATCATTGGAGGCGCCGGCGCTGGACGCGTTAGCTGTGCAGCAAAGCCTCATGTGCCCATTCGGGCGGGTGGAAAGATGTATCCAGGGCAAAATGCAAAATGTGGGGCTGATATCCTCAGAGACTTTAATGGGCTTTTTCATATCAAATTAAAGTATAACAGCTTTTTTGAAATTTCCAGCTTTTTTTGAACAATTAAGGATTCCTTAATAGTTGCCTCTAGCTCCCTCTCATTACAGATATTTTGGAAAGAAATGCTTTAATTTTATTGAGGGCTTTTATAATACAAGGCGGATTTACTCCAGTTTTGACAATCAGAGCTTATTGATTTATGAATAACAAGGGTATTCCAAATAAACTGTCTGTTCATTTTTCAGGGACGATCCAATTCACAGGCCCTGCTTAGTTATTCAGTTTGAATTTTTATTGTGAGCGTTGCTCCAAAAAAAATTTTCAAGCCAGAAAAAATCATTGATTTTATTTAGCGCCCGCTGATTTTGTTTATGCTGGCGGCCATAATCTCTTCCCTGCCTCGCCCCTAAAATCGCGTAGGGGCCAAAAGGCTTTTCCTTCCCCCTCTCACACCATATTTTAAGCCTCTCCTCTGTTTCAAGAGGCTTTTGATGAGGGATGCATTGGCTGGAAAGCTTTGCGCATTCCCGAAAAGCCCCTCTCCAAGCGTCCAAGGGAGACGCGTTGAAACAGGTGAGAGAGGCAATCTGAGGAACAATCTTATAAGGCGCTTTTAAGGAGCTGGAGAGATCCACAAAGTTTGAGGGGGAGAGAAAAGCGGAGCGGGGGAAGAGCTTAACACCGCCAAAGCCATAAGCCAGCTGATTGACAGGGTTTAAGCTTCTCCAAACATAAACCGCCGCTTTTAAAGGGCGCTCCGGTGGCTGGAATTGAAATCTGTCTGTCAAAATTTCATTATCGCCATTGACTATAAAAAAAAACGGGCTGGATGATATTTGCGCGCACATTTGATGAGCCAAAGCCAGCCCTTTAACGCCATGAATTCTCCGGCTTTTCGGAAATTGAGATTTTAGCATTTGCCAATTTCTCTCCCTGTTGGCCTCATTAAAAGAGAGAAAAAAGATGTCCATTGCGGATTGATCACTCATAACAGATATCCCAGTTTTTTAATGTTTTTCCCCTCTTTCCAACCGGACAACGCATTCATCTATAACTGCCTGATATTTATTTCTGTCTTCAAATTTTTCAAAAAAGGGGCAACCAATAGACAAACTAGGCACAATAAGGAGAGGCGTTTCCAGTTTTCGCAGTTTTTTTAAACTGTAAATCATCTCTTCCTGATTGTTTTTCCAAATGGTCACACTCCATTGCCCATCACGAGGGTAGAAGGTGTCTCCTGAAAATAAAATATTTCCATCCGGCCGATTAACAAGAAAACAAACGCTTCCGGGGCAATGTCCTGGAGTATGCATGGCTTTTATATTTCCAAAAACCTCTCCTCCGGAAATTGTTTGTCCTACCTGACTCTGCTTAGCAACAGCTTCTTTTTCCAAATGATGGCATATCAACGGGGCATTAAATGCCTCCAATACTTTATCGCTATAAGGAGAAGCTTCGTCCCTGTGGTTTAACATTTGAAAAGACACACCTCCTTTTTCAGAAATGAAATCAAAATGCCTCTCTATATATTTAGAGCTGTAAAAAAGAGTGTTGCCTGAAGAATTTACCAGTAAGCAGGCCGCTGTTTGACAATGAGGCCCCTCCTTTGTTTTCCCAAAGGGAAAATCAAATAAGCTCAGGTATAAATTATTTGCTATTTTTTTCACAGCTGGAGAGAGCAAAGATACTGATTTTTGCCCGCTTTGTCAATAGCGGTCAAGGGTTTTTTGGCTGTTTAACAAATTATAAGTTGGGGCTGGCTCTCTTGACCTGATGACGCTGGCGAAACTGCTCATATCGTTTAAAAAATTAAACCCAGCCGTATAAAAGGCTTTAAAAATAAATATAAAATCAATATACTGAGGGCATGGCTGATCATTCCTCCTCTTATAATTTTACGGATATTCCCTTTGAGAGCATTGAGCGGCTGGGGCAAATCAGCCTGCTTTACAGAGACTTGTTTTGTGTCAGCTGGCTCCTCGGCCGGTTTTGCAATTACAAATGCTCTTATTGCTGGCCTTACGCCCGATCCTCCGCGCCGGATCATCGCCCTCTGGCTCTTTTGATAAAAACAATGAGCGAGATAAAAAAACAAGCCCGGGACAGGGGCTTTAACTCCTTTCATTTTTCCTTTAGCGGAGGAGAGCCTACTTTGCACACAGGGTATTTAAAGCTTCTCAGCCATTACGCGGAGGATGCCCCTAACAGCAGTTATCAGTCTGTTCACATGACAACCAATTTAAGCCCCGGCTTGAAATGGATGGAAAAATACGCAAAAATCATCCGCCCCCTTCATCGCGCCACAGTGACAGCGTCTTTTCACAAAGAGTTTGCCCAAAAAGAGAAGTTTGCGGACAAAATTAAATTTCTGCAGGAGCAGGAGATTCATGTCACTGTCAATATGGTTATGACTCCAAATAAATTTGAGGAGCTGTGGAAAGACGCCCTTTATTTTCACCAGAGGGGCATCAATGTCACCCTTAAGCCTCAAAGCGATGAGAAAGCCCAAAAAGTGGTTTCCGGCTATACGCCATCCATGTTGAGCAGACTGCGGGAGGGAATGGCTCAAAAAGATTATGTCCAGGCCCTTTTAAAGGAGAAGCATAAAAAATCTTTTCGCCCCAAGTCTAAATTGAATCAACCGGCAAGATCTGCCTCCAATCAGGTTTTTCAAGTGGAGTTGACAGATTCTAAGGGCAAAGCGTGGTTTATAGATCAAGCGGAGCGCTTTAACGCTTTTAATTTTAACCGCTTTAAGGGCTGGGAGTGCTCCTCCGGCTTTAGAAGCCTCATCATTAGAGAGCCGGATGGCTTTATAAAAAGAAGCTACAGCTGTCATGATAAGCCCTTAGGGCATATTGAAAAAGGGTTTAAGCTTTTTTCCAAACCTGAAATTTGCATAACCCCCAGCTGTGTCTCCAGCGCGGACAGCAAAATACCAAAAAGAAAAAAAGGCAGTTCACTGGCATTGTGGCCGCAAACTTGAAGTATACTAAGTAAGCGTTTTAGTCTGATTTAAAAACTCCAAAAATAAAAGAGCGAAATTTAAAGTTAAACAAATATATATGACAAAAAAAGCCAAAAGAGGCTGAATAATAAAAAACACAGCTAAAGAGCCGGAAAGTTCAATGCAATGATTTGGATTGCCAGATTTAAAGTAGCTGTTTATACTGATCCGCATGTATAAATATTCTGAAATTAAAACAGCTCACCTGGAGATCACCTCCAAATGCAATGCATCTTGCCCTATGTGCCTGAGAACAGTGTGCGGAGGAGCTGTTAATCCTCAACTGCCCCTTACAGAGCTGAGCTTGGAGGATATTAAACAAATTTTTCCTGTTCCCTTTATTAAGCAGTTGAATAAAATTTATCTATGCGGGAATTATGGCGATCCCATAATGGCCAAAGACACATTAAAGGCGCTTCAGTTTTTTCGTGAGATCAATCCCCAGCTGTTTTTATCTTTGTTTACAAATGGCTCCGGGCGCTCTAAAAGCTGGTGGGAGGCGCTGGCTCAAGTTGTGGATCTCACGCATTTTAGCATTGACGGCCTAGAGGACACAAACGCCATTTATCGCCGGGGGACCTCTTTTAAAAAAATTATGGCCAGCGCCGCTCATTATATTTCAGCCGGCGGGAATGCGGTTTGGGATTATATTGTTTTTGCCCATAATGAGCAGGAAGTGGAAGAAGCTGAAAAATTGGCCCGTAAAATGGGATTTCAAAAATTTGTTGTCAAAAAAACCGGCCGGTTTTTCAGCAATCAAAAATCCAAAGTAAAAGTAGAGCAAGAGGTTTGGAATAAAAAAGGGGAAGTGGAATATACTCTAAAAATGCCAAAGAATTTAAAATATCAAAATCTTTCTCTGCAAAAAGAAAACGCGCTTTGCGCTAAGCATGGAAGTTTGGAGACATACCTTAATCAAACGTCCATAACCTGCCGTGTGAGCGAGGAGAAAAGCGTTTACATCAGCGCTGAGGGGCTTGTGTTCCCCTGTTGCTGGACAGCCAATCAGCTTTATCCCTGGTATTTTAAAAAAAGATCTTCACAAATTTGGAAATTTATTCTTCAGTTGGCAGAGGGGGAAAAAGCCCTCTGCGGCAAAACAAAATCTATTGAATCCATAAGCCAAGGGGACTTTTTTCAAAAAATAATCCCCAACAGCTGGAGAGGAAAAGATATAAACACAGATAAATTAAGGGTTTGCGCTAAAACTTGCGGGAGGGATTTTACGCCGTTTTCTGACCAATTTGCTAAATAGCAAAATTATATCAGCCCAGAGCCTGCTCAATGCGTAGAAACACCTCTTCCGGCGGCAGATCCGCCGAGACGCTTTTCAACAAGCCCCTCTTTTTATAATGCTCCAGCAAGGGAGCTGTATGTTTATGGAAAACCCTTAAGCGGGACAAAACCACTTCCTTGCGGTCATCCTCTCTTTTCACCAAAGCCTCTCCGGATTGATCACAAAAGCCCGCCCGCCGAGGAGGATTGTTTTTTATATGATAAACACAGCCGCTTTTTTGCGCCCACAGCCGGCCAGTTAGCCTCTCTATAATCAGATGATCCGGAGCGCTCAAAAAAATAGCCCGATCCAGCTGGCGGCCGGCTCTCTCCAATATTTGATCCAAAGCTCTCGCTTGAGAGAGGTTTCTGGGAAATCCATCAAAAAGCGCTCCTTGAGCTTTAGCCAGCCCTTTTAAGATCTCCTCAACCATGTCATTGACAATTTGATCAGGGACCAGCTCTCCTTTATCAATATAGGATTTTGCCCGCTGTCCCAAAGCTGTTCGCTCTTTTAAATTTTTGCGAAACAGATCTCCTGTGCTGACGCGTCTCAGTTTTTTTTTTGAAATGAGTTTTTGGGCTTGAGTCCCTTTGCCGGAGCCGGGCGGGCCAATAAACAAAATATTCATCAAAAGCGAACCCGGCGGCTTTTAATGCGGACCCCTTTAACCATCCCCTCATAGCGGGCGGTTAAAAGATGAGATTGAATTTGCTGGGCGGTGTCTAAAGCCACGCCAACTAAAATGAGCAAACTGGTCCCTCCAAACATAAAGGGAACTTTAAATTGAGAGATTAAAATGTTTGGCATAATGCACACGGCGGACAGATAAATCGCGCCGGCCACAGTGAGCCGATCTAAAATTCTTTTTACATAATCAGAAGTGTTTTGCCCCGCGCGAATGCCGGGAATAAATCCTCCATATTTTTTTAAATTGTTCGCCATCTCATTAGGGTTAAAGACCGCTTCTGTATAAAAGAAACAAAAAAAGATGATCAAAACCACAAATAAAATATTAAAAATTGAGCCTGTAAAAGAAAATGATTCTGACAGCTGTTTAGCCCACTCAGCTTGAGTGAATTGAGAAATTGTCATGGGAAAAAGCAGTAAACTGCTGGCAAAAATAGGAGGAATAACCCCGGAAAAATTTAATTTTAAGGGCAAATGGCTCATCTGGGCGGTTGGCTGTTTACTGCCTAAAGCTCTTTGGGAATATTGAACGGGGATTCGCCTTTGGCCGGTTTCTAAAAAGATAATCACTCCCACCATGAGGATCATAAACAGGAGCAAGGCCATGGACAAGCCTCCGCTCATCTCCCCTTTTTGAACAATAGACCACAAATTGACAGTCCCCTGGGGGATACCGGCGGCAATTCCCGCGAAAATAATGAGGCTGGCTCCGTTGCCAACGCCTTTTTCATTGATTTGCTCACCCAGCCACATAATTAAACAGCTTCCGGCTGTCAGAGTCATAATGGTAAAAACTTCAAAGGGAATAAAGCCAAAATAGCTGATAGCGATGATGGATTCACTTCCAAAAAAGCCGCGGGACAGCCCATAGCCTTGAAATATGGATAAAAGCACAGTGGCGTAACGGGTATATTGATTGATCTTTTTTCTGCCAGACTCTCCCTCTTTTTTTAACTGCTCCAAATAGGGAACGCCAGTCTGCAACAGCTGAAAAATAATAGAGGCCGTAATATAAGGAAGAATCCCCAGAGCTAAAATGCTATACTGCTCTAAAGCTCCTCCCGTAAAAGTGTTTAAAAGGCCAAAAACCCCTCCTCCTCGTTGGGCGAAAGCGTCCATGACCGCCTGTCTATCCACTCCGGGGGTTGGAATTTGCACGCCCACCCGGTAGATGACTAAAACTCCAATGGTAAATAAAATCCGGTTTTTTAGCTCTTTGGGAAAAGAGAAATTAGAGGGAAGTTTTGGCTCCATAACAATCTACAGGATATCCGCCCGTCCTCCGGCTTTTTCAATTTGCTCTTTAGCTTTTTTGCTAAACTTATGCGCTTTAAAGTGAAGAGGCTTTGAAATTTCCCCCTGGCCTAAAATTTTAATTTTTGCTCCCTTTTTAATCCAGCCTTTTGCCTCTAAAGATTTAGGGCTGACTTCGCCGTCCCAATTTTTAAAGCGGGATAAATTGATAATCTCATACAATGTTTTAAAGGGAGCGTTGGTGAATCCAAATTTAGGAAGGCGGCGGGCCAAGGGCATAGCTCCGCCCTCAAAGCCGGCGGGAAGATTGCCGCTTTTTCGCGCTCGCTGGCCTTTATGGCCTCTTGTGGAGGTTCCGCCTTTGCCGGAGCCTTTGCCCCTTCCCTTTCGCTTTTTGCTTTTTTTAGAGCCGGGATAGGGCTTTAATTCATTTAGCAGACTCACGCTTTCTCCCAACTCAGCAAATGCCGGATTTTTTTAATTTGCCCGCGAAGAGCGGGAGTGTCTTTAAACCGGCGGGACTGACGGGGCCTCTTTAAGCCCAGGCAAAAAGCGGTTTGCTTTTGTGTTTTTTGCGCGCCGGCTAAGCTTTTTTTTAAAGTGATTTTAATTTCAGCCATTAGCCCCTCTTGTTTTCCTCTTGAAGATTTTTGATCATATCCTCAAGAGCCTTTTTTTGATCCGGCGGGCTGTCATTTAAAAATTTTTGGCCCGCCTCTAAAATAGCATATTCTTTGCTCTCCTGGGCGATAAATCCCAGCTTATTCAAGCGGGAAAGCGCCTGTTGGACTCTCTCGTGTAATTTCGCTTCATTCTTTCCTTTAGTCATTTCCCGCCTTTGCTTTTGGGATAAATTAAAAGTTTCAGAAAGAGATTCTGTGAGAGGCTCCAGCGGGACACGCTGTTTTTCGTTTATGAGCCTCAATAAGGGCAAATAAAGACTTTCAATCTTTGGAAAATAATCTGAAGATGGACTCGCAGTATCTTGATGAGAGCGGGCCAGCAGTTGAGACAAGCCATCTAAAGCGGCTTTAACCACATTATGAGGGTTTCTGCTTCCCACCCTCTTGGATAAAATATCTTTAACTCCCACACATTCTAAAACAGCTCTGACTGGCCCGCCGGCAATCAGCCCGGTTCCCGGCGCCGCCGGCTTTAAAATCACTTTAGCCGCCCCAAAGGATCCGGTCACTTGATGAGGGATAGTTCGCCCCTCTGATAAATTGTAAAACGATAAAGATTTTTTTGCGGATCGGCTGGCTTTGTTGATGGACTCGGGAACTTCTCCGGCTTTTCCTGTGCCAATTCCCACCTGCCCTTTGCCGTCTCCGGCCACAACCAAAGCGGAAAAAGAAAAGTGTCTGCCGCCTTTAACAACTTTAGTCACACGGTTGATAGCCACCACCCGCTCATTAAGATCTTGTGTGTATTGATCCGCCATAACTCCTCTGTCAAACTTCCTGTTGGTTTTAAAATTTCAATCCGGCCTCACGAGCGCCTTCAGCCAGAGCCTTTACCCGCCCATGATAAATAAACCCTCCGCGGTCAAAAACCACTCGGCTGATTTTTTTATCCAGAGCCTTTTTAGCTAACAGCTGTCCCACTTGCTTGGCTTTTTCCACAGGAGTCCCTTTTATCGCTTTTTCATTTAAAGACGAGCAAGAATAAAATGTCTGGCCCTGATTGTCATCTATAATTTGGGCGTAAATGTGTTTGCTGGTTTTAAAAACGCTTAAGCGGGGGATTTCAGGGGTTCCAAAAATTTTTTTTCTAATCCGCGCTCTGTTTCTTAAGCGTTTCCGAAGTTTTAAAGGCTGGCTTTTTTTAAAATGAACTCTTATCATTTTTTCTTCCCTCCGCCGGCTTTTCCGGCTTTTCTGCGGACTGGCTCATCAGAATATTTAATTCCTTTAGCCAAATAAGGCTCCACTGGCCGGAAACTTCGAATTTGATGAGCCGTCAAGCCCACAAGCTCTTTATCCGCCCCTTTGATATGCAGTTTAGTCTGTTTCTCAACTTTAATTTCAATCCCTGGGGGAATATTATAAATCACAGGATGAGAATAGCCTAAACTCAACTCCAGCTTTTGGCCGGACAAATGGGCCCTATAGCCCACGCCGTTTAACTCCAAAGATTTGCTCCAGCCTTGCGACACTCCCAGGACCGCGTTTTGAATTAAAGCTCTGGTTAAGCCATGAAGAGCTTTGGTCTTATTGTCCTCCGCTGTCCTGACAATAAAAACTTTTGCCTCTTCCCTCTTTAAATCCAGCGTTTTTGGCAAAGGGATTTGAAGGGTTTTGCCGTTCCCCTGAACGCAAACCTGACGGCTCTCATTCAGGCTGAGCTGCACATCTTTGGCCAGAGAAATCGCCTGATTTCCTATTCTTGACATCAAAGCCCCCTTGTAGATTTATTTAACAGCGCTTTCATTGTTTTTTCCTTTCATCTTGAAAGCTCGATTGCAGTTTTATGTCCGGCATAAACTGAATCATAACTTTCAACAGCTTGTTTAAGCTTAAAATCTTTTTTTGTCTCCGTTTTCATTTGTTTTAAAGTTTTTATTATATCCATCAAAAATAATTTTTATAAGCGAGAGCCTTTCTTTTTGCCAGATTAAAAAAGCGCCATTTTGATTTTTTATCACTCTTAAAGGCTTTTCACCAAACTTCACATAAAATTTCACCGCCCGCTTTTCGCTTTCGAGCCTCTTGCCCGCTTAAAATCCCTTTATTAGTGCTTAAAACAGTCAAACCGTATCCTGAGCGAACATCCTGAATGTCTTTTGCCTTAACATAGCGCCTGCAAGAGGGGCGGCTCACCCTTTGGATGGCGCGGATGGCCGGATTTCGATTTTCATCATATTTTAGATAAATTCTCATTAAGCCCTGTTTGCCGTCATTCACAACCCGATAGCCGCGAATGTATCCATACTGCTGAAGTTTTCCCGCGATGCTTTGGCGCATATTGGAGCTGGGGACATCCAGCTTTTCCTTTCCCGCCAAAGCGCCATTTCTGATGCAAGAGCAAAAATCTCCTATGGTGTCCATTAGCGATCCTCCTTTATTCCTCTGAAGGGAAAAGCCAAAAAGGCCAGCAAATCTCTAGCCTCCTCATCTGTTTTTGCCGAAGTGTTGATGGATATATTCATTCCCCGGATGGATTCCACCTTATCGTAATTAATTTCCGGAAACACAATGTGCTCCCTTAACCCCATATTGTAATTTCCCTTTCCGTCAAAGCTTTTTGGCGATAAGCCTTTAAAGTCACGGACTTTAGGCAAAGCAAAATGCGTCAGGCGGTCAAAAAAGGACCACATTTTTTCCCGTCTGAGAGTCACAGCGGCTCCAATAGGCATCCCCTCCCGCAACTTAAAATTGCTTATGGCTTTTTTGGCTTTTGTGATAACTCCCCTTTGCCCCGCAATCAAACTCAAATCCTCCTGAACAGAATTTAAAATTTTTGGGTTGCGAACCGCCTGGCTGACACATATACTCAAAACAATTTTAGTGATTTTTGGAATTTGCATAGAGCTTTTATACTTCCATTTTTTTCTCAGCCGCGCGCTCGCCTCTTTTTTATAAAGCTCTTTTGAAATAGACATTTTTAAACAACCTCCGGCGCCATAGAAATGATTTTCACAAAGCTTTTATGCCTCAGCTCGCGGGCCACCGGCCCAAAAATCCTAGTTCCCACAGGCTCTTTATTGTTGTTTATCAAAACAGCGGAATTGTCATCAAAGCGAAGGGCTGTTCCATCCGGACGGCGAATTTGATGGGTGGTTCGCACAATCACCGCGCGGGCTTTATCCCCCTTTTTTACTTTAGAGTTAGGTATGGCGTCTTTAACAGACACCACTATCACATCTCCAATGCCCGCTGTCCGGCGGCGAGTCCCGCCCAGGACTTTAATACATTGGATTAGCTTGGCTCCTGAATTGTCCGCCACTTTTAATTTGCTCTGCATTTGTATCATAATTTTTTCCCTTAGCTCTGGATCGCCTCTTTGAGCGATAGCGCTTTTGTCATTTATCATAAATTGACTCACCCTCTATATGTTTTGTATTCTCTTATCAAAACAGCGCTTTTTATTTTATCCACAAGATAATTCTAACTGCTCCATTTTGAATTTATGTCTGCTTTTTCCCGTCATCATCAGGGCTTTGGCTTTTGTTTTTATTGATTTCAGCCTCGCCGGCCGGCGGCGCCTCCGCCCGCTGTTTTTCCCTTCCATGGCTCTCGCTTTCACTGTTTTTGGCCGGCCCGGCTGGCTGGGAAGTTTGTTGGCTTTTCTTCCGCCAGGGCCATTTATTCCTCCACCAGCTTTTTTTGTCAGAAAGAGTTTGGCTTGCACTCTCGCCGGTTGATGTTTTTCTGGAGGGGCTGTCTGTCGGCTGTTTTGCTCTTTTTAAAGCTTGGCTTTCACTTTTCTCACCGGTTGATGTTTTTTTGGAAGGGCTGTCTGTCGGCTGTTTTGCCCTTTTTAAAGCTTGGCTTTCACTTTTCTCGCCGGCTAAGGTTTTTTTGGGGAGGGTGTCTGTCAGCTGTTTGGCCTTTTTTAAAGCTTGGCTTTCACTTTTCTCGCCGGTTGATGTTTTTCTGGAGGGGCTGTCTGTCGGCTGTTTTGCTCTTTTTAAAGCTTGACTTTCACTGGCTGAGCCGTGTCTTTTTTTTCTATCCGAATCTTTCTCTTCCCTTTGGCCCGCTAAAGCGCTGCCGGATCGAACCAGATCCATCAGTTTCCATCTTTTGGTTTTGCTTAAGGCTCTGGTCTCAAAAATTTTGACAATATCCCCTGTTTTAGCGTGATTGCTCTCATCATGCGCCTTAAAAACAGAGGTTTTTTTAACATATTTTTTATACTTAGAATGTTTGACAGAGCTATAGATCAAAACAGAAATGGTTTTATCCATTTTGTCAGAGATCACCTGGCCTATCCTGATATTTTTACGGCCTCTGGGCCGGACTGTCCCGCTCATCGTTTATCTCCTGTTTGATTTGTTTTGGATTTTTTCTTTACAGAAAGGGCGGTCTGAATCCTCGCAATGTCTCTTCTTAAAAGACGAATGGCTAAAGGATTGCTTAGCCTTTGCATTTTAAGCTGTATGCGGGAGTCAAAAAGCTCTTTTTTTGACTGAGCCAGCCGAGTCCAAAGCTCTTTCTCATTTAAGTGGGCTATTTCTGAAAATTTCATAGCATCCTCTCAAAAGTTTCTCTCTAAAAATTTGCATTTAAACGGAAGTTTATGGGACGCTAGGCGAAACGCCTCACGAGCTTGATCTCTTGTCACGCCGCTAATTTCAAATAAAATTCTCCCCGGCTTTACAGAGGCGGTCCAAAACTCCACATCCCCTTTCCCTGATCCCATGCGAGTCTCCAGAGGCTTTTTTGTAATAGGCCGATCAGGGAAAACACGAATCCAAAGCTTGCCGCCCCGTTTTACATGGCGGGAAATGGCAATGCGGCTGGATTCAATTTGGCGATCAGTCATTCTTCCGGAGCTTAAGCTCACTAAGCCATAATCTCCAAAAGACAGCTCTGATCCTCCTTTGGTTAAGCCTTTAAATTTAGATCGATGCTGGCTTCTCCATTTGACTTTTTTAGGGCTTAGCAAAATTGGCCTCCTTTTTTATCTCCTTCCTTTTGTAAACATCCCCATGATAAATCCAAACTTTGACTCCCGTTGTTCCATAAGTGGTAAAAGCTGTCGCCGCGCCATAGTCTATATTGGCTCTGAGTGTGTGAAGGGGAATTTGTTTTTCATTATACCATTCTGATCGGGCAATCTCCGCGCCGTCCAAACGGCCGGCCACGCGCACTTTTACTCCTCGAACCCCTCGGCGGATGGCTCCAGCCATCGCTTTTTTAACAGCCCTTCTCCAGGAGACTCTTTTTTCCAGCTGGAGGGCGATATTTTCCGCCACAAGCTGAGCCTCCACATCCGGTTTTCTCACCTCATGAATTTCCACTAGAGCCTTGCTGGAGGTTTGCTTTTGTATATCCGCTGTCAGCAAATCTATGCCCACTCCCTTTTTTCCAATCACAACGCCCGGCCGGGAAGTGTAGATGATAAGCTTAACATGGCTGGCCTTTCTTTCAATTTCTATTTTAGAGACACCGGCCCCTTTCAATTTGTTTTTTATATAAGATCTCAGGCGATGATCCTCTTGGATATTATCCGCGAATTGCCGGCCTTTAGCGTGCCAGCGGGATCGCCAGTTAAAAATCACGCCCACTCTTAAGCCAATAGGATTAACTTTTTGCCCCATCTCTCACCTCTCGTCCAAAATCATTTCGATATGGCTTTGTTTTTTTTTATAAGGAGCGGAGGCCCCTTTCGCCCGCGGGCGATGCCTTTTTAAATGCGGCCCTTGATTGACAAATACAGATTTCACATACAGATTGTCTATATCAATAACCTGCTTTTTTTCTGCCAAAGATACAGCTGATTTTAAAAGCTTAGCCATCATTCCCCCGGCTTTTCTTTTGCTAAAAGAAAGAATATTGAGGGCTGTGTTCACATTCTTTCCGGAAATCAGACGGGCCATTTCCCTGGCCTTCAAAGCTCCTGTGCGGGCGTATTTTAATTGGGCTTTAAATTCCATAACGGCTTCTCTTTCTTTTTGTTTGCTCCTTTATCTCATTCCCGTCTCTTTGACAAGAAAAAGAGGCTTTCTGCCTCTTTTTTTGCGCTTTTTCAATCCCATTATTTTTTTACAGGCGCTTTTTTATCTCCGGAATGGGCATGAAATTGCCTGGTTGGGACAAATTCCCCCAGCTTATGTCCAATCATATTTTCAGAAATAAAAACAGGCACAAACTTTTTTCCGTTATGAACAGCAAAAGTCAAGCCCACAGCCTCTGGCGTGACTGTTGAGCGGCGGGACCAGGTTTTAATCACTTTTTTGTCTCCTGATTTTTTTGCTTTTTCAATTTTCTCCATTAAGTGGTAATCCACAAAAGGCCCTTTTCTGACGGATCTGGACATAATTTTATTTTCTCCTTTTTCTTCGGCTGACAATCATTGGATCTGTCCGCTTGTTATTTCTGGTTTTTAGCCCTTTGCAATATTTTCCCCAAGGAGTCATGGGATGGTTTCCTTTTCCAACCCCCTCTCCTCCGCCTAGAGGATGGTCAATGGGATTCATGGCCATGCCCCGCACACTGGGCCTTTTGCCTCTCCAGCGATTGCGCCCGGCTTTTCCCCATCGAATGTTTTCCTGATCCACATTTCCCAGCTGGCCTATGGACGCGCGGCAGGCCGACAAAATCAATCTGTTTTCGCCGGATGGCATTTTGATTTGACAGTATTTGCCCAGCTGAGCGGCAATCACAGCCTGAGCGCCAGCGCTTCTAACCATTTGCCCCCCTTTGCCCGGCCTCAGCTCAATATTGTGAATGGGAACGCCTGTTGGGATGAGAGAGAGGGGAAAGGCGTTGCCGGGGCGAATATCCGCTTTTTTGTTGTCAGACACTACATGATCCCCCTTTTTTAATCCAACAGGAGACAGAATATAGGATTTTGCCCCATCTCTATAGTGAATGAGAGCAATATGGCAAGTTCTATTGGGATCGTATTCAATGGCAAAAACTTTTCCCGGAACAGAGAGCTTATTTCTCTTGAAGTCAATCAGCCGGTAGGCTTTTTTATGCCCTCCGCCGTGGTGGCGGACAGTGATTCGGCCGTAGTTGTTTCGAGCGGATTTCTTTTTTAGCCCCCGTGTGAGAGATTTTTCCGGCTGAGATCGGGTCAGCTCAGCGAAATCTGAAACTGAGCGATGCTTGCGGGAGTTTTTTCCGCCTTTATATAAACGAACAGCCATATCAATTTCCCTCAAAAACGGTGATTTGCTCGCCCGCTTTCAGCCGGACAAAAGCTTTTTTCCAATACTTGACGGCTCCCGCCCTTCCTCTGATTTTTCTGGATCGCTTTCTGCAAATAGCGGTTTTCACACTCGCCGTCTTGACATTAAAGTATTTCTCAACATGAGCTTTGATGGCCAGTTTATTGGCCCGGCGATCCACTTTAAAAACATATATTCCCTTTTCCGCCTTCAGGCTGTTTTTTTCCGTCACTAAGGGCTTTTTAATCACATAAGACATCAGAGCGCTCCGCATTTTTTATAAACTGCCTCTAATGAGCGAGGGGTTAAAACCACTCTGTCATATTTTAAGACATCATAAACATTTAAGCCTTCCGCCTGAAGGCATTTAAAATTTTTTAAATTTTTGCAAGCTCTTTTAAACAGATCTGGGGTGGCTGAATCAACCAACAAAGCCTTATCCCAGCCCATTTTTTTAAAACGGGCGCTCAACTCTTTTGTTTTTCCCTCCGCGGATGGCATATCCTCAATAAAAATTAATCGCTGGCTCTGAAAAACATAGGACAAAGCGCTCCTTAAAGCTTTTTGCCGAATTTTTTTGGGCAAAGCCCAGCTGTAAGATCTTTTCTTAGGGCCATGAGCCGCTCCCCCTCCTTTTAAGAGAGGCGATCGGATAGAGCCTTGTCTGGCGCGTCCTGTGCCTTTTTGGCGAAAAGGCTTTTTTCCCCCTCCGCTGACCTCTCCGCGTGTTTTGGCTTTGTGATCTCCCTGCCGCCGGCAGGCTAACTGCCAAGCGACAGCCTGATGCAATAAAAATTTATTTGGCTTTTCCTCACAAAGAGGAGCTTTAACTGAAATTTCAGAAACTTTTTTGCCGGCCCAATTTAAAACTTTCGCGTGATTCATTAAGCGCCTCCTTAATTTTTAAGCGGAGAGATGGTCATTTTTCTAAGAGAAACCAGAGTGTTTCTCGCCCCCGGCACAGGCCCCTTGACAAAAATTATCCCCTCCTCAGGGAAAACATCAACAACAGGAGCTTTTAGCCGGCTAACTTTTTTAAACCCATATTGCCCCGGCATTTTCCGGCCCGGAAAAACTCGGGCCGGCTCAGTGTGCTGGCCTATAGATCCTGTTCGTCTGTGGCTTTTAGAGCCATGACTGGCTTTTCCGCCAGCGAAATTCCATCTTTTCATCACACCGGAAAAACCGCGGCCTTTGGATAAAGAGGTAATTTTCACTAAATCCCCTTTTTTCAGGCTTTCGATAGAGACTTCTTGGCCTAGTTTTAGATTTTCCGGAGCTTGTTGGCGGATCTCCCGAACAAAACGAGCTCCCTCTTTAAAGCCGGAGGGTTTGAGATGCGTGATAAGAGCTTTAGAGCATCTTTTGTTTTTTTGAGCTTTAAAGGCCACTTGGACAGCCTCATAAGACTCTTTTTTGCGGCTTTTAATTTGAGAAATTTTACAAGGCTCATATTTGAGAGCTGTAACGGGGACTCTGTTTCCCCCCTCATCATAAAAAGCGCTCATGGACATTTTAAAGGCAAACAGGCCATCTAATTTAATTTTATTGGAGTCGTTTTCCCTGGTTTTAATGTCTTTTTTTTGGTCTGACTGTTGAGTTTGCGCTTTTTTTTGGTCTTTTTTCTCTGGCGGTTGGGTTTGAGCTTTCTTTTGGTCTTTTTGCTCAGGCGATTGGGTTTGCGCTTTTTTTTGGTCTTTTTTCTCCGGTGATTGGGCTTGAGTTTTCTTTTGGTCTTTTTGATCGGGCAGTTGAGTTTGCGCTTTTTTTTGGTCTTTTTTCTCTGGCTGCTGGGCTTGCGCCTTTTTTGGGTCTTTTTTCTCTGGTTGCTGGGTTTGCGCCTTTTTTGGGTCTTTTTTCTCCGGTGATTGGGCTTGAGTTTTCTTTTGGTCTTTTTGATCGGGCGGTTGAGTTTGCGCTTTTTTGGAATCCTTTTGCTCCGGCGGTTGAGTTTGTGCCTTTTTTTGGTCTTTTTGCTCAGGCGGTTGAGCTTGAGCTTTCTTTTGGTCTTTTTGGCTGGGCGGTTGGGTTTGAGTTTTTTTTTGGTCTTTTTGATCGGGCGGTTGAGCTTGAGCCTTTTTTAAGTCTTTTTGATTTTTAGCCATGTTAAAAACTCCTAAAAAGCCTTAAATTAAGCTTTTTCCTCTCCCTGATTTTGTGTGGAAATGAAAACATCCACTCCAGCCGGAAGATCTAGCTTCATCAGCTGATTTATAGTTTGAGAGCTTGGCTCAGAAATTTCTAAAAGCCTTTTAAAACTGCGGATTTCAAACTGCTCTCTGGATTTTTTATTGACATGGGGGGAGCGCAAAACTGTGTAGCGGTTGATTTTCACCGGCAAAGGTATGGGGCCAACAATATTGGCTCCTGTTCTTTTAGCTGTGTCCACGATCCCTCTGGCGGACTGATCTAACAGCTTGTGGTCAAAAGCGGTCAGGCGAATCCTTATTTTTTGGCTCTCCATGCTTATTTTTCCTTACTTTTTTTGTCTCAATATACTGATTTTGCTTGAAAAACCCGCTTTTTACAGGGAAAAACCTGCAAAAACTCAAAACAAAATCCAGTATCTTTTATACTGGATCACATTGAAAATTTAGGATTTTATCCAAAAAATCCATGAAATTTTAAAAGCGAGCAGTATAAAACCGCATTATTCAAACGCGGGGAGGCAAAAAGCTCAGCCTGATAGGAAGAGCCAAATTTTCCGCCCAGCATAAGATTTGAGATTATCTTCAACTGATTAGGCTTTGTCAAAGATAAAAAGAGAATTTTTAATAATTTTTCTAGCGGCCCCTTTGAATAAGCCTATTTTCATAGGATCGTGTGACTTAAGGGTCTATTTCTCAATACTTTTAGCAAACAACTTTGATTGATCTATCCGCGTTTTTGTGTGGGAAAAAGCGGACTCTTTATAAGTATAAGCGATTTTATGAGCCTGCCGGTTATAAGCCTCTTCAATACACTCCTTTTCTGTTCTGAACATATCAGGATAGAGTTTGAATTTATCCATGAGCAATCTTTCCATTTCTTTATTTGTCCTGATAGAGCCATCAAAGAGTATATGTTTAATTTCCTTTTTCAAAGAATCAGTTTTCTGACACAGCTCCCGGCAAATCAGAATCATCCGATGACAGTTTAAAGGATCATTTTCGGAACACATAAGAGCTGTGCCGCAAGTTTTTAATTTATTCTTGATCCGGCTCAAAGCCGTTTGAAAAACAGGCAGTTGAGCCACGCGGCGGTATTGCAGTTTGTTGTTTTCATCATAACAGGCCGGATTGTCTGTTCGCCCCCCTAGCTCATACCCCATAAATGAATACACCATGTTATTTTTGCTTAATTCTCTTTCTATACACTCCTTATTAAACGCTTTGTTGTATTTGCTGTAAGGCTGAGATCGAACATCCCAGACTTCCTGAACAGCATATAGATTGAGCAGATCCATAAAACGGCTTAAAGTGTGTGTGGAATGGCCTATCGTAAAAAGATTGTGTTTCATATATTTATCCTCCTTATAAAAGCAAAACGCTGTTTTTGATTGAGGCTTATCAATCTGAAGAATCCGGGTTTTTATTTTCCTGGTTTTTTTTAATTTTAAGAATCTCCTCCAGTATAATATTTCGGTTATGCCAAATTGAGGAGTTGCTGTTGGTTATGTGTTTTTTTAATGAGCCAGGCCATTTTAAGGAGACAATCAATAAATGGATTTGTCTGCGGCTCAGCGCCTTTAAGCGCTGGATGGTTTTTTGAGGGAAATCTATAGGCGAATAATTTTTAACAACATTTATCATCCAGTGATGGCTTCGTTTAATCCAAAAAGCGTTTTTCCATCGGACAAAATATAAGGTATTATCAACATATTCGTGAGCGTCTTTGATGAGAAAGCTGTGATGTTGACCAATATTATTTGAGATCAAAAAAGCTTTCATTTGAGCGGAGGATCTCATGGGGATGGATTGCGCCTTATCAAAAGGAAACTGTCTGTAATCCTCAATATAGTCTTGGATTTTTAAGCCTAAAATCTTATGGGGCTGAAAAGGATAATCTCCATACTGTTGGAAAAAACACCTTTTTTTATCGTTGTCAATTAGAGCCGGTTTTTCGCAGTTTCTGCCGAAGAGCAGGTTGCTATAGTTAAAATCACAGTCTCCGGATATAAAATTAAAAATGTAGATATTGCCTTTGGCGCCGGGGCTTAAATTTTGCAATAAAGCCGCCTTATCATCATGCGCGGAGTGATCAATAAAAAGCTGGGCTATGCCCGCCTCTCCATCAACATATCTGACGACTGTGGGAGGAACCAGCTTTAAATCCAAAAATTGAGCCAACTCATAAGCTGAAACAGCATTCCAGATTTTTTCCGCGCCAGAGCGCATTTTTTGTTTTGAGAATCTTTTAAATATTGCTTTTGTCCCCCCGTCAAAGACTAAGATCAAAGGATACAGGCGATGTTTACGATGAGTTGTATATTTTTTGAATAGTCTTTCGCGCTCTTCCTCCGGCAAGCCCGGATATTTGTAAATGGGAATTTTTTCCTTAATAGGCGATGTTTTTAGCAGGCGCTCTGTTTTCTTAAAGTTTATATCATTCCAGCAAGCGCCTTTCGCGGCCGATCCAGATCTGGCTTTGCCCCAACTCACGCAGGAGCTAAGCAATAAAGCCAACAAAAGGCTTGCGCTTATTTTATAGAGTGAACTGTCCATTTTTCAGGGGCGATCCAATAGGCTCATGTTTTTAGCTCCATCTGTATTACAATTATCCGCAACTATACACTTAATTCCCGACTTTGACACTTAATTGATTTTAGGAAATTTAAAAGCCAGCAAAGACAGGGGTTTCAGGAAATATTGCCTAAAAAATAGGCAAGATTGTAGTGTAATACTTTAAAAAAAACAGGTTTTTAATGCGGTTTTTTCTTCAGAAGATATTTGCAGTGATTTTGGAGATATTTTGAGCTTAATCGCATGAAAGACAGCCGCGGAATTTCCCTCAATCTCTGTCCCCATCTTTCTGACCCTCTAATTAAAGTGGACAATTAACTTTGGTCCGCTTTTTCACCCTCATGCCAATTTTTTTCTGGAGCGGATTTCCTCTTCCAGCAGTTTAAAGTTTTAATGGCATAGCTGAGAGAAACCCTTTTTGTCTCCTTTAAAATATGAGTGAGATGATCCTCTAAAAAAAAGCGCTCCTCCTGGGTTTGAGCGCCGGCTTTTAAGGCCATATTTTTTATGTGAAGCTTCATGTGCCCCTCGATGACTCCCTCTGTGACTAAAGCTCTTAAAGCTCCTAAATTTTGTATTAGCCCTAAAGCGCAACAGAGGCCGGCCAGCTCTTCGGCTTTAGGAAAGCCCAGGATTTTTAAACACAGCCGGGCAGTCGGATGAATATCTGTCGCCCCTCCCACTGTTCCCAGCATAAAAGGCCCTTTCATCTCCCCATAAAGATTTCCGTTTTTAGCTTTCCATTTTGTGAGGGAAGAGTAGCGCCCCGATCGGCTGGCGTAAGCGTGCAGTCCGGCTTCCACAGCCCGCCAGTCGTTTCCTGTGGCGATTAAAAGCCCATCCACGCCGTTTAAAACCCCTTTATTGTTTGTGCTGGCCCGGTAGGGATCAATTTCAGCAAACAAAGAGGCCTCTTCAATTTTTTTAAGCAGATCTTCATCTTGATTTCTGACAATAACTTCAGCCTGAGCCATTCTTTTATCAGCTAAATTAGACAAAATGCAAAGCAGAGCCTTCTCTCCGCTCGCTTTTTCAAGATAAGGCTTTAAATATTCACAAACCTGATTGATGATATTCGCCCCCATGGCCTCGCAGGTCTCTATATGAAGATGCAAAACCGCCATAGTTTTTCCATCCGGGCGGCTGAGAGAGCGAAGCTCCCAGCCCTTAAGGCCGCCCCCTCTTTTCACCATAGAGGAAAGAACATTTTTATTCACCAGGCTTTTCCATTCTGAAAAGTTTTTCTCCACACAAAGTTTAAGTTTGGCGTAATCATTAGCCTGAGGGATTTGTATTTGGCCTATAGACAAACTGCCTAAAATCTTTGTTGTGATGGCGCCGTTTGAGCAGACCCAGCGGGCGGTTTTGCTGGCCGCGGCAATGATGGAGGCCTCCTCCACCGCTAAAGGGAGGGCATAAGCTTTGTTGTTGATAATAAAATTTACGGCTAAGCCCAAAGGGAGAGGCAAATAGCCTAAAGCGTTTTCTATAAAGCTTTGTGAAAGCTCTATGCGCTCATCGGATTTTTCTGAAATAGCCCCTGACTTTAAATATTGGACATCCTTTTCGGACAGCACATTCAGCTCTAAGAGCTTTTTTAAACGATCCTCATAATGAAGCTTTGAGAAAGCTTTAAATTGTTTTAAAACATCTGTTTCCATTTTTTGCCCTTTTGCAGCTCTTTAATACTGCCTGAGCCGGCGCAAAACAAGCTGACTTTTAACTCATATTCCAACCGGGCCATTGTTTTATCCAGCATTTCCTCCCCTTTCCGCAAGGCTTTTAAAATGGGCTGGCCAAACCCGATGAGGCTCGCTCCCAAGGCTAAGGCTTTGGCCGCGTCCAATCCGCTCCTTAAGCCTCCAGAGGCCCAAACATCATAGTCTCTTGGCTTTTTTTTGCTGTTCATCAGGGATTCTAAGGTGGAAACGCCCCAAGAGGAAAATGTCTCCCCTATGCCAAAAAGAGCGTCCTTTTCACGGTAGCGGCTTCCCTCCACCCTGCCCCAATGTGTCCCGCCGGCTCCGCTTAAATCCACAACTGAAATCCCAAGCCCTGTCAGCCGATCCAAAGCCTCTTCTGAGAAGCCGCAACCGGTCTCTTTGATGATCAAAGGGGCGGGAAGAGTTTTTGCCAGCTTTTTTATAGCTGCAAGCCCTCCTTTAAATTGAGCTGTGCCCTCTTTTTGCAAAGCCTCTTGAAGAGGGTTTAAATGGATGATCATTCCATTTGCCTCAAGAGAATCTATAAGGGAAAGCATCTTTTTTAAGGGCGCCCGCAAAGCTTGAGGCAGTCCCAAATTCCCCAAAAGAATCAGCTGAGGGCAGGCTTTTCTTATTTTTTGCCATTCCCGATCTTTTGAAGAATCTAAAAGCTGTCCCCTTTGAGATCCCGCCCCCATAATCCATGAGCGCCTTTCGCAAGCTTTGGCCAGCTGTAAGTTAAAATCGGCTGATTTAAGCCAGCCGCCGGTCATGGAGCTGACAAAAAAAGGGGTTTTTAATGTATGCCCCCGCCATTTTTGCTGAATGGAAACATCTTTTAAATCCAAATCCGGCAAAGAGTTATGAATAAGCTGAATGCGATGAAAGCCCGCCGGCTCCGGAGACTGTGAGTGAGCCTTTAGGGATAGAAAAAAATGGCTTCTTTTTCTCTTTTCAAAGGAGCTTTCCATTGGCTTTATACTGGTTTGAGCGCTTGAAAGGGCCTACAAAATCAACAGGAGCCGCTATAAAATATTCCGAAAAAAGGGCCTGCCAGCCCTAAGCGCGGTTTTACACGCCAACCGGCTAAAAAGCGATTGGCGCTGGTTTGATGGGAAATATCCGCTGCCCGCAGAGACAATAAGCTGTGAAAATTTAAACCCAACCGGCCTAAGTTTGAAATGGGACAGGGCGCTGGCTCGCAATATTTTTCTTTTGTTAAGCGCTCCTGAAATAAAAACATGAAGATTCAATCTAAAACAGCCTTAGTTGAGAGCCTGCCGGACTAATTGAGAAAAAGCTTGAGGATGCGCTGTGGCCAGCTCAGACATCATTTTTCTGTCTATGCTCATTTCTTTTTTATTGATTGCGCTCATAAGCTCAGAGTAGCTAGATCCATTGAGGCGTGCGGCTCCATTGATTCTTTGAATCCACAGCCGGCGAAATTGCCGCTTCCGGACCCTTCTGTCCCTGTATTGATAAGACAAGGCTCTGTCAGATTTTTCAATAGCCACTGAAAAGCAACGGCTGTTTGCGGAATAAAACCCTTTGGCCCGCTTTAAAATTTTCTTTCTGAATTTTCTGGCTTTAAAGCCTCTTTTTACACGCATTTTTCCCTTTTTTAACAGCCAGCCAACTGCTTTTTCACTCCTGGAGCGTCAGAAGGGTGAACAAAAGCCATTTGGCCTAACTGCCTTTTCCTTTTTGAGGATTTATTGGAGAGAATGTGCCTTAATCCTCTTTTTTTCCTTTTGAGCAGTCCGCTGGACTTCAAACGAAATCTTTTGACAGCCCCTTTATGAGTTTTTGCTTTTTTGGCCATTCCTCCTCCTCACAGCCCAGCCATAAAACCAGCTGTTTTTAAAAAATGCAAGCCTTTTTTTTGAATGGACAATTTTTATAAGCGGCTAAATGGAATTAAGAAGGCTTTATAATGCAATGCAATTTGTCACACGGCTGTTTTTCCCAATTTTTTCCGGCCTTTCAGAGCTTGTGATAATCGTTGATGTTTTAATATTTTTCACTCCGGCCAGAGAGTGAAATTTGGCGATATTTTTTGTTATCCCCCCTTTCTGCCAGCTCCGTTTAGCCTCGTAAATATTTAGGCGATTTCCCTCCGGCTGAATAAAATTCATTTCCTCGGCTGTCCCTAAAATAATAAAAATTTGCGGGCTGGCCCTTATTATGAAAATGCCGGATAAGCTGTCCCATGCAAAAGCTTTCAAAAAAAGCTCCAAGCAGAGGGCTGTTTTCTAAAATTTTCTCATTATATAGGCCGGAAAGAAAACAGAGAAGGCCGGTATCTAAAAAATTCCATATTTCGCTTTTATTTGTGATTTTTGTTGAAAAAAACCTTAATTTGTCATATACAGCAGTGTCTCAATTTGAGACACTTTTAATATATTATCCAGGAGCAAGAGATGAGTGAAATGGCGGTTTTGCCAATGGGACAAAAAAGAGGCGGGCGGGCGCTTTTCCGGCTCATAGCCTGCGCTCTCTTTAATTTTCCGCTTTGCGGCTTTTCTCTTTCCGGCCAGCCAGCCGGCTTTGCCGGCGTTTCCCAGCTGGATTTTGCGAATCTCGCGCGCCCAAACTTTGCGCCCGGCTCTTTTCCAGAGGATTTGATGAGCCGGAAAGCTCAAAAATCTGTTTGGAAAATACGGGATTCTCGCGGATCGGGAACAGCTTTTGCCATTGGCCCCCGCCTTTTTGTGACAAATTTTCACATTATGAGGCCTTTGTTAAAAGGCTCCTCAATAAACAACATTCTCTTACAGCAGGAGGGAAACCCCTCTCGCCTGAAAATTCACAGAATTCTTCAAGTCTCCGCTTTACATGATTTGGCTCTTTTTGAGACAGAGGAGAGCATGGGGGATCATTTAAGCCTTGCGGAGGGCGCGCTAGATCCTGATGAGGAGTTATTTGTATTGGGATATCCTAAGGGAAAGTTTAAAAAAATGAGACAGACAGAAAAAGCTGAGGATAGAGGATATTTCTATATTGTCCCCGTAAATCATTTTTATCTCAGCGGAGCCAGCGGCAGCCCTTTGCTGAATAGAGAGGGGCAAGCTGTGGGAATCCTGTCTCTCGCTTATGGGAACATATCTATAGTGACGCCAGCTAAGCGTTTGACCGGCCTGCTAGCCGGAAATAAAAATCTCAACTGCTCTGATTTTATAGATCCGCTGGCCTGTATGAATGAGGCTATAGAAAATCTCAAAAGAATGGCGGAACAAGGGAATGCCTATGCTCAATATCGGCTGGCTTTGCGCTATGAGAGCAGAGGAGGGGAGCAAAATTTAGACAAGGCTTTTTATTGGATAAAAAAATCCTCTGAACAGGGTTTTAAGCTGGCTCAAAATTATTTAGGAGGCATGTATTACACTGGGAGAGGGACAGCTAAGGACTTAAGGAAGGCTTTTATTTGGCATGAAAAATCCGCAAAACAGGGATACGCTCCAGCTCAAAGCCGTTTGGCGAGAATGTATTTTTATGGCGAGGGGAAAAAGCCGGCGGATCAACAGCTGGCCTTTAAATGGATGAGGAAATCCGCAAAAAAAGGGTATGCTGTGGCTCAGCTGGCTTTAGCGGATATGTATTATTTTGGAGCGGGAATAGAAAAAAATATGGAGAGGGTTTTTTATTGGATGGAAAAATTCTCCAGATCCGCTCACTCAAAGACTCAAAACCCCTCCATCAGATCTGGCAGTATAGATCCGCTTTACCGCGCTCCATTGCAAGGGCCGCTGTTTTGAGATTTATATAATTTTTATGTTGGCTATACATAGCTTGGCGGTTTGTGTCTTTCCGCTGTTTTGAGGTTTATAATTTTCATGCCGGGCTGGATTATTATTCTGGACCGGAAACATTATGTTTCAGGAGGAAAGCCGGATTTTTTACAGGACGGATATTTATGCCCTTGAGCTGTTGCCGTCCGCGCCAGCCTTCAAAAACTTTGGCTTTCCCTCTAAAATAAAGCCATTTTGCTTGAATAAACGCGCCGTCTTATTTTTTAAAAAGCTGTGTATTAAAGATTTTTTAAGGGCATTTTAGACACAGCCCCACAATCCACTGACAGCATTTTAAGCAAAATAAACATAGTCTGGCTTAAAGGCTTGTATTTTTCTTGAAAAAATAAAATGGGCTTGTTAATTTTTAGCAATGTCTCAATTTGAGGCGCTTCCAGCAAACAGCTAACAGCCGGGAAAGGAGCTATCCATGATATTTAAGCCAACGGAAGGGGCGAGCCAGGGGCCGCTCATTAAAATCTTTTTATGTTCTATTATCTTAAATTTTTTTCTATTGGCCTGCGGCGTTGATCCCAGCTCAGACTCTTTAGGAAGCCAGGGAGCGCCAGCGGAGGATTCTGCGGGCAGTCTCCCACAGCAATATGCCTCTTTTGTATGGCAAGTGATCAGAGAGTCCGGCCGGGCGGAAAAGCTGCGAGGGCCTGTTGCGGCTGTCTCCGGGACAGCTTTTCCCATAGGGCCTAATCGTTTTGTGACAAATTTTCATGTTTTATTGCCTCTTCTGCGGCAAGGCCATGTTTCAAGTGTCTCGCTGAGGCAAGAGGGCGATCCCTCCTCGGCTTTAACTGCCCATCGCATTCTTCAAATCTCCGCTTTTCATGATCTGGCTCTTTTTGAGACTGAAGAAACCGTTGAGGATTATTTCAATCTGGAGAAAGAGCGGCCTCATCTTAATGAGGAGCTTTTTGCTTTGGGATATCCAGAGGGGAGTTTTAGGGAAATGCGAGTGACAGGGAGAGTCACTGATGAGGGCCATTATTATATTTTCCCTGTGAATCATTTTTATCTCAGCGGGGCCAGCGGCAGTCCTGTGTTTAACAGGCGGGGGCTGGTTATAGGGATTTTGTCTCAAGCGGCTGAGAATATTTCCCAAGCGTTAAAATCAAATAAAATCCAAAATTTAATTGAGGGAAACACAGGATATGACTGCTCTCAAATACCTGCGCTGGCTTGCGCTCAAAAAGAGGTAACAGCTCTCAAGGAGCTGGCGCAAAAGGGAGACAATCAGGCTCAATACAGTTTGGCGCGTTTATATGACAGCAAACTGTGGGAGGCCAAGGGCGATTCAAAAAAGGAGGCTTTTTATTGGATGGAAAAAGCGGCGCAAGGGGGAAATTTTTTAGCGCAAGGCGCTTTGGCGATGAAACTGTATCGAGGGGAGGGCGCGGATAAAAACAGGCCATCCTCTTTTCAATGGATGGTGAAATCCGCGAAGCGGGGGAATGTTTTAGCTCAATATTATTTAGCGCTAATGTATAGCGAGGGAGATGATGGGACGCCTGTTAATTTGGAAGAGGCCATGAAATGGCTAAAAAAATCCGCTGTGCGGGGTTACGCCCCGGCTCAATCCCTTTTAGGGCGGATCATTTATAATCAGGCTCAAACCCTGCTCATGAATGCGGATCAGGCTATACGCGAGAGCGAGGAGCTTGATCTGAATGTTCTGGATGCAATAGAAAAAAAGGAGGAGGAGGCTGTTCAGTGGCTGGAAAAATCCGCTGGCCAAGGCCATCCGGATGGCCAATTCAGTTTGGCTATGGCGCGCCTTTCAAAAAGAGATTTGACAAAAGAGGATATTCTTTTTGCTATTCCCTGGCTAAAAAAATCCGCAGAGAGAGATCATATTCTCGCTCAAAACCGCTTGGCGGATTTGTATGAAAGCGGCCATGTCCCTGTAAACAGATCTGGGGAGGAAAAGGCCATAGCTTTTTATTGGCGGAGTCGGGCGGCGGCGAGAGATCACTTCCAGGCTCAATATAATTTAGCGCTGTTTTATATCAATAGAGCGAATCCAACAGATTTGGAAACAGAGCAGGGCTTTTATTGGATGGAGCAATCCGCAAAGTTAAAATATCTTAATGCGCAATACAGTTTGGGAAGAATGTATTTTGCTAAAGAGAAAAAAACAGAGGAGGATATAAGGAGAGGCTTTTACTGGATGACACAAGCGGCTGAGCGGTTGCCCGCTAATGTCATTGAAAAAAGACTCATTATAGAAGCTCAATACTTTTTGGCTCATCAATATAAGGAGCGTGAAAATTATGATCAATACATTGTGTGGCTAAGAGCCTCCGCAAAAGGCGGCTTTTATTATGCGCAGTATGAGTTGGGGGAGGAATTATGGGCCTGGGGGGATCCGGCAAAAACCGAAGAGGCCATATATTGGCGGGAGAAAGCCCAGGAGAGTGAGGAAAGAGATCTGGGACATTAGCGGTATTTGGGATTGAGGCTTTGAATGGGAGATTGTTTTGCTTGTTTAGAAAAAAGGGAGCTTAAACATTAGCGGTATATTTGGGATTGAGGCTTTGTCCCGTGAGGCCAACAGACCGGTGAGATGGAATTTTATTTCAGGAGCTTTTTAAAAAAATTTATATGAGCTTATTTTTAAGAGCGCTCAAAATTTCCAGCAGAGCGAAAACTCTGTGGCGCCACATCGGCAAATTTGTATAAGCGGCGATTGGCAGGCAAAGGAAGATGGATCAAAAAAAGTCAGAGATCGTGAATAGGCTTTTTGAGGAGGCCAAAGGGGCTTTTCATAAAGCTCAGGGGGAGCGCCAGCTCTATGATTTAAAGGTCCAATATATTGGAAAAAAAGGATCTTTGTCTTTGGCTATGAGGGAAATCAAAGACTGCCCCCCGGAGGACAAGCCCTCTTGGGGGCGTTTGTTTAACCAGATCCGAAGCGATCTGGAATCTCTCTATTTTGAAAAAAAAACAGAGCTTTCCCAAAGAGCGCTGGAGAAAAGCATAAAAGAGGAGGCTATGGATTTAAGCCTTCCTGGCCCCGCTCTTCCGGCGGGCGCCATACACCCCATCACAAAAGTAATTGAGCGGATCTGGGGCATTTTTAAGCCTTTAGGCTATTCCATTCGCACAGGGCCTTGTGTGGAAACAGATTGGCATAATTTTTCCGCTTTAAATTTTCCGCCTTTTCATCCCAGCCGTGACTTGCAGGACACTTTTTATATTGGGGAGGATCATGTTTTAAGGACGCATACCAGCCCGGTGCAGATACGGGTTTTGGAATCAGAAGCCCCGCCTCTGGCGATTTTAGCTCCGGGAGCTGTGTTTCGCTGTGACAGCGATGTTTCCCACGCCCCTATGTTTCATCAAGTCGAGGGGCTGTATGTGAATAAAAAGGCGTCTATGGCGGATTTAAAAGGAGTCTTGTCTTATTTTTTAAAAGAGCTTTTTCAATCCTCAAAAACGCAAGTGCGCTTTCGCCCCAGCTTTTTTCCTTTTACAGAGCCTTCCGCTGAATATGATGTCTCTTGCCCCTTTTGCTCCATGAAAGGCTGTTCCGTTTGCAAAAAATCAGGCTGGATTGAAATTGGAGGCTGTGGTTTGGTTCACCCAAAGGTTTTTCGTTCTGTGAAACGCAACAAGAAGCCTGGCCGAGTTATTGATAGACGATCAAAGGCTCATCCAGAGGTTTTTCATTCTGTGAAAAAACGCAACAGCTCCCAGTGGCAGGGCTTTGCCTTTGGTTTGGGCGTGGAGAGATTGGCTGTCATTTTGTATAGCATTCCGGATATACGGCTATTTTTTGAAAACGACATTCGCTTTTTAAAGCAGTTTTCAGCTTTGTAAAAAGCGGTTGTGTTAAAAAAGGCATAAAGGCAAAGAAGACCAGAAGGCAAGCAGGCAAAGCAAGCAAAAAAGCATAAAAGGCATAGAGGCAAAAAAGCATAAAAGGCATAGAGGCAAAAAAGCATAAAAGGCATAGAGGCAAAAAAGCATAAAAGGCATAGAGGCAAAAAAGCATAAAAGGCATAGAGGCAAAAAAGCATAAAAGGCATAGAGGCAAAGAAGACATAAAAGGTATAGAGGCAAAGAAGACATAAAAGGCATAGAGGCAAAGAAGACCAGAAGACCAGAAGGCAAGCAGGCAAGAAGGCAAAGCAAGCAAAAAAGCATAAAAGGCATAGAGGCAAAGAAGACATAAAAGGCAAAAAAAGCAAGAAGACCAGAAGGCAAAAAAGCATAAGAGGCTTTAGGCTGAAACGGGCGGAAAAAAGTTTAAAGCAGAGGATCATGTATAATAATTGTATGGTTGGAATTTTGAAAAATTTTTGTTTTTATTTTAGAAGTTTTTAAATAAGATCCAGTAGAAAAGGCTGTATTTTTTATGAAGTTTTCACTGAAATGGCTGGGCGATTTTATAGATATCAAGTCGTTTCTGAAAGAGCCGGAGCGCTTGGCGGAAGCTTTAACTCAGTCGGGGCTGGAAGTGGATTCTTTTGAGGATCAAAGAGCCTGTTTTAAAAATGTTGTTGTGGCGCAAATTAATTCAGTGGAAAAACACCCCCGCGCGGATCGTCTAACCATTTGCAAAATTTTTGATGGGAGTAAAAACTATTCCATTGTTTGTGGAGCTAAAAACCACAGGGCCGGCGATAAAGCTGTATTGGCTCAGCCGGGCGCGATTTTGCCCGGCGGTTTTTTAATTAAAAAAACCCGTATTCGCGGGATGGAAAGCGAAGGCATGCTGGCCAGCCGTGAAGAGTTAGGTTTAGAGAAAAAAGAGAAAGAGAAAGAGGAGGGAATTTGGATTTTGCCGGCGGAATCCCAAGTTGGGCAAAGCCTTTCTGATTATCTGGGCTTAAAGGATGTGATTTTTGATGTGAGCGTGCAGCCAAACCGAGCAGACTGTTTAAGCCATAAAGGGCTGGCCAGAGAGATCAACTGCCTGTTTGATGGCCTCTCTGTTTCAGAAGAGGGAAAGATGGCTCAAAATACAATCGCCACTCCTTTTGATTCCTCCCTTAGCGTTAAGCGCTCCTTAAAAGTGGAGGTGAAAGACATCCGCGCCTGCCCCCGCTATTGCGGCCGGCTGATAGAGGGAATACAGGTTAAGGAATCCCCCTCATGGCTGAAAGAGCGCCTGCAATCTGTTGGATTAAAATCCATCAACAATGTTGTGGATATAACCAACTTTGTTTTGTGGGACAGGGGACAGCCTCTGCACGCCTTTGACAGGGATCAAATTCAAACTTTAACTGTGGCGCCTTCTCAAAAAGGGGAAAAGTTTTTGGCTTTAGATGAAAGCGCCTGGACTCTGACAGGGGAGGAGCTGACGATAAGAGACAAAGACAGAGTTTTGGCTTTGGCCGGAGTTATAGGGGGGATGGATTCCAGCATCACAGCAAAGACAAAAAGCATTTTTATAGAATCCGCCGGCTTTGCGCCGGAAAGCGTCCGCCGGACTTCCCGCCGTTTTGGCATGGAGACTGACTCTTCTTACCGTTTTGCCAGAGGAGTTGATTTGATGGCTGTCAAAGAGGCTATGGACAGGGCCTGTTTTTTAATTCAGGAAACAGCGGGGGGAAAAATTTCTGAGGATTGTTATGATATTTTCCCGCAAAAAGCTAAGCCTGTCCGCATCAGCATTCGCCTAAAAAATTTAGAAGATCGCCTGGGGTATTCCGTCTCATCCTCTCAGTTTGAAAAATGGATGAAAAAAATAGGCTGTGAGGCGCCAGCCAACTTTAAGCCGGAGCCGCCCTCACATAGATCTGTTTCCTCCACAGGGAAAGCCAATGAGAGAAGTTTTAAGCTGGAGCCGCCCTCTTATCGTCAGGATTTAAAAATCAAGGAGGATTTGATTGAGGAGTTTGCCCGTTTAGAGGGTTATGATAAGATTCCGGAAAATCTTAATCCACCGGCCAGTTTGCCAAAAAAATCTGATGAGCGTTTTTTAAAGTCTCAAAAGCTGATTCATTTTTTAAGCGGCCGGGGGCTGTATCAGGCTGTCAATTACAGCTTTTCCGATCCGGATTATTATAAGGAATTTTTAGGGATAGACGGCTCATTAAAACAAGATCGCGCGGAAAAAAGCTTAAGGCCGGATCAGGCGGAAAAAAGCTTAAAAAAAGATCACGCGGGAGAAAGCTCAAAAAGCGCCGGCAAAACATTTTTTTTTGTGAAAAACCCTATCAGCCGACAGCTCTCTTTGATGAAGCCTCTTTTAGCTCCGGATTTGCTGAAAAACGCCATCCGGAGCTTTCGCCATAACAATAAATTTGGCCAAATTTTTGAGCTGTCTCCTATTTTTTATCAAGAGGGCGAAAACTACCGGCAAAGCGAGAGCCTGGGAATAGCCTGTTGGGGGCGTCCGGTGAGCGTCTGGAAAAGCGGGGATCCGCCTAATGTTTATTTTATAAAATCAGTTTTGGAGTCTCTGTTTAAGGCTTTTCGTGTCAAAGGCTGGTTATGGGCGGATAGGGAAAAGCCAAAAACGCAAATGATTGAAAACTTTGAGCAGGGCTGGTTATGGGCGGATGGGAAAAAGCCTTTTCTTCATCCCCGCCAGAGTTTGCTTTTAAGCTTTAAGGGTCAAACCGCTGGCTTTTTAGGAAGCCTTCACCCGCAGTTAGCGAAAAAATATAAAATCCCTTTAGATGTGGCTTTGGCTGAAATTTGCTGGGAGACTTTGGCTCAAGAGGCAAAAAAGCCTTTAAAATTTAAAGCCTTTTCCGCCCTTCCGGTTGTGGAAAAAGATCTGTGCTTTATGATTCCTCTCCATTTGCCGGTGGAGGATGTTCGAAAAGCCCTGCAAAAAAGCCTAGGCTCCTTATGTGAAAACATAGAGGTTTTTGATGTTTATGAGAGGCCAGAGACAACAGGGGAGAGATCAGTTTCTTTTAGAATATTTTTAGCGCCGGAAGACAAGACATGGACAAATGAGCGCCAGCGGGAGCTTTTAGATCAGGCGCTTCAAACTGTTCATAAAAAATTTGCCATTAGCTTAAAAACAGATCTTTAAGCTGGAGTTTAGCACGGCATTGTGTTTGGATAGTTGCGGGTATTTTTAAATCAGGTTATAAAAGCTATGCATAAAGAATTTGCTATTAGCTTAAAAGCAGAGTTTTAAGCTGGAGTGCGGCCGGTATTTATTGGACAGTTGCGGGTATTTTGAGAGAAAAATGTTAAGCCGGCGAGTTTATTCGCTGGTTTGTTTATGGCCAAGAAAATACTCCAGCTTGAAAAATATTGTTAAAATAAGCCGGTTTCAGGAAATAATGAGCAAAAGATTTTTTTTCAGTTTTCTTTTTTTGTTTTTTTTCTATTTCCCGGCAGGCGCAAAAGAATTATTTAACAGCTCCAGCCCAGAGCTTTCCCAAGCGGAAGATATATGGAAGCGCCTCCCTATTCAGCATCAAGGGCGGATCAAGCCTTTTGACACTTTTTCCCGTGAGATTTTGAGAAAAGTCTATGGCCGAGAGTCTTACAACAGCCGCTCAGCGGTTGAGGTTATTTTATCCTGGCTGATTGCGCCGGATTTTTGGGAAAACACAAAATTTATTTTAATTGAGGAAAAAGATATTAAAGGCTTTCTGGATCTTCCTGTGAAATCTAAAAGGTTTAGCCCCTCAGAGCTAAGCGGAAATCACAAATTGGCTTTGCAGTTGACAGAGCTTGACTCCTTAAGGCAGAGAAAGGAGCCTCTGGATCCTTATTTTCGAAATCTGGAAAAGCTGGAAACCCGATTGATTCTTTATACAGCTGTTAAAACAGGCCATCTTATTCAAATTGAGCCTCAGGATTCGGGCTTGGCTTGGCTGGCTTTGCCGGAGATGAGCCAGCCCGCGGAGAGGCAATTTAAAAAAGCGCTGGCTGGCTATGCCCGCTTGATTTCGTCGAGCGTGTCTTGGCCTTCTTCTATTGATAAAAAATTGACAGAGGAGGGGCTGGGCCGGCTTCAGCCAAGAGGAGAGGATTTATCAGTGAGCGATAAGGGCGCCTCCACCGGAAAACTCAAGCCGCAAATCTTAAAAAACCCTGATGGCGGAGAGAAAAATCCCCTGGAGGCAGGAGATTCCGCTCAAAGCTTTTGGCTCGCGGATTTCAAAAAAGAGATGAGAAATTTTCAAAATTTAACTAGAGCGGAGGAGGCTTTTCACCCTCTGAAATTGAAAGCGGAGGTTTTTTATAATGGCTTTAAGCCTTTTCAAAAGGCCTGGATTTGTTATTTTCTGTTTTTAATGGCTCTGATGGGGCTTTATATTTTTAAACGGGCGGATTATTTTTTTTGGATCATGCCTCTGGCGGGACTGGGGTTTGCCTCTCACAGCCTGGGTTTGCTCTTGCGCTCTTATATTATGTCCCGCCCCCCGGTCTCCAACATGTATGAGACAGTGGTTTGGGTCCCTTGGGCGGCTCTGCTGGCCGGTTTTGTTTTTTATTTAAAAGGGGCAAAAGCGCCTTTTTCAGCCAGCGCTTTGCTGGCCGGCTTTTGTCTTCTTTTGACAAGCCTGGCTCCAGAGATTTTGGATGCCAGCCTCCAGCCTTTAGAGGCTGTTTTAAACTCCTCCTTTTGGCTGGCCACTCATGTTTTAGTTATTACGATGAGCTATTCTTTCTTTTTTCTCGCTTTTGTTTTAGGGGATATGGCCTTAATTTCCTTTCTGGCCCGCTCCTCTCAGCCCCTTAAAATGGCAGAGCAAACATTTCATCCTATTTATCGATCCATTCAATGGGGAGTTGTGTTTTTAGCGGGAGGCGTGATATTGGGGGGGATATGGGCGGATTACTCCTGGGGCCGCTTTTGGGGCTGGGACCCCAAAGAGTCCTGGGCCTTAATCAGCCTTCTGGCTTATTTGGCTTTGCTTCATGCCCGGCTGGCTCAATGGATAAAAGCTTTTGGCCTGGCGGTTGGGGCTGTGATGATGTTTTTTTCAGTGATCATGGCTTGGTATGGAGTAAACTTTATTTTAGGGGCGGGATTGCACTCCTACGGCTTTGGATCTGGGGGAGTGGAGTATGTTTTGGGCTTTTTGATCGCGCATTTGCTTTTGTGCGGGCTGGCCGGAGTTAAAAAAATTCGACTGGACAAATAGGGGAATCCCGCCCGCTTATGATTTTAATCTGAAGAGGAAATATCTTTGGCAAAGCGGCTGTTTCCGCCCGGTTATGATTTTAATCTGAAGAGGAAATATCTTTGGCAAAGCGGCTGTTTCCGCCCGGCTTTCTGTCAGCCCCCCAGCTGGTAATCACATAATTTCCATTATTTTCATCATACTCATACCGGAAGTCCTGACCCCAAGGATCTTTTGGAATTTTCCCATTTTTTAAGTAAGGCTGGGGGCCCCATTCCTCACAGTCTGCCGGCGCTCTGACTAAATCCTCCAAGTATTCAGGATAATAATTGCAGTCATAATTAAACTCCTGTATGGCTTGCTCGATAAGCCCAATGAGAATTTTTGCCTGGCTGACTTGACTCTTTTTTCTGTTTTGATTGATGGAGCGGGCGACTACAGACATAATAAAAGCCAAGATGCCCACAACAACGAGCATCTCAATAAGGCTCAGCCCTTTTTTGTTAAAAAGCCTCTGAAATTTTTTTGCCCTTTGCATTATCATTCATCCCCTCTAAATATTATCTAAACTCACAGCTATACATCAAATACGCTTTTTAAGCTCCCTGATAGAATATCCTTTGAATAATATTCAACTCACAGCCACACATCAAATACGCTTTTTAAGCTCCCTGATAGTTTTCGCCTTCAGCAAAAGCTAAATTATGTTTGAGAAAACTTTAATAGTCAAGCTCCTATCTTGATGGGATCAGGCAAATAAGGGAGCAGGCTTTAAAATTGAATGGTTTGGCCGGTCAAATCAGAGAGCAGGCTTTCTAATTTCAAACTGCGGGAGGCTTTGATAGCCACGAAATCGCCTGTCTTTAGCTCTTTTTTTAATTCTGCGAGAATCCCTTGGCTGTAAGCTTTTGCCCTGACAAATCGGCCTTTAAAGCCTTTTTGTTTGAACAGCTCCTCCACCATCTCCCCATATTCTCCCACAAAAGCGACAAAACGGGAATTTAAAAGGGCGGAGCGATCGGCCATTTGTTTATGGTATTTGGCGGAATCTTTGCCCAGCTCTTTCATATCCCCAATAACAAACAGCCGGCGCTTGGCTTTGGAAAAGGCCTCGCAGGAGTTTAAAAAAACGCTCATGCTGGAGGGATTGGCGTTGTAAGCGTCAAATAAAATGGAAATATTTTTGTCTTTTATATAAAACCGCTCTTGCCGGCCTTTGGGAGGCCTGCACTTAGGGATAAGCGCCCATATTTGGCGGGGATCAATGCCGGCCCCTAAAGCCAGCCCGCCGGCGCACATTAAATTCTCCAAATTGTGTTTTCCGGAAAACAGAGCTTTGGCTTGTGATGAGACAGAGCCAATGCGCCCCTCAATGACAGAGAGCGCAGGCTCCTCTTTGGAGATCCGGAGGCTGATATCAACATTGTTTTTGACAGAGGAAAAAGTCAGCGCCGGTTGATGGGAAGAGCCAAATTGCTGAAACATTTTTTCCGTTTGGGGATTATCTCTGTTAAAAAGCCAAAGGGCTTTTGGGCTTTTGAGGTAAATTTGCTGTTTTTCCTGAGCCACAAGCTCCACAGAGCCAAATCCTTTGAGATGAGAGGGGCCGACCATAGTCACAGCGGAGATCACAGGGCGGCAAAGAGAGGTGAGAAAGGCAACCTCTCCGGGGCTGTTAGCCCCTATTTCCTGAATTAAAAAGGCCTCTTTGCGGTCCACATTTAAAAGGGACAGGGGCGCTCCTATATGGTTGTTATAGCTTTTGGGGCTGGCAAAAGCCGTTTGTCCGGAAAATAAAATTTGCGCGAAAGATCGGGTTGTGGTTTTGCCGTTGCTTCCCGTAATAGCCACGGCTTTTGTGCCCATTGTTTTTGTCCATTTGTGAGCCAGATTTTGGAGAGCTTTTATTGTGTTTGGAGCGTAAATCACAGGGAGATTTTGTCCGGTTAAAAACGAGCGGGCTTTGCGCTTGTCGCTAACCACAAAAGCTTTGGCCCCTTGATTTTTAGCTTGAGTTAAAAAATCATGCCCATCAAAGCGCTCGCCGGGAATGGCAAAAAACACTTTATTTTTTATTTTTTGTCTGGAGTCAATGGCAGCGCCGGAAAAAGAGCCTTCCCCCTTTTTCAGCCAGGAGCCTCGGACAGCTTTTAATAAAAATTCAGAATCCAGAAAATAAGGCATAACAAAGGTTTTTAGCGCTTTCGCATATTAAAGCAGCCTGAAATTCAGGGGATATATTGATATAATTTTAATTGCGCTGGCCATTTTTTTATAATATAATAAAAGCAAATATAACTCAAAAGGGACAATAATGGATATTTTAGCTGGATTTACGCCTTTATTCATCGCCGGCATTTTTTTGATTGGCTTTTTAGCTCTTTTGCTGACTGGCTTTAACACCCTTTTAAACGCTAAAATAGAGCCTCTTAAAGACAGTTTTGACGCTAAAATAGAGCCTCTTAAAGACAATCAAGCTCGTTTTGACTCTGAGCTTAAAGAGATAAAGGCTAAGCTGGATCAGCTTTTAGCTAAAGTCTCAAGATAAGCCTCTAAAGACAGTCAGGCCGATACCGGTTCTATCTAAAACTTTGTGTTTTTTTAACCGGATTCAAGCTTATTTTTTAAGGGTTTTTTTAAAGCCAATCCCCTTTGCTGGCCGGCTCAATTTGGAAAAAAATTCAAAAGCTTAGAGCTTACTTTTAAGAGACAGCGGAAGGCCAGCCCAGCTCTTTTAGGCAGTCTAAAGCGATTTCCCGGTCGCAAAACGGAATTTTTTTATTTTTTATCAGTTGAAAGCGCTCATGCCCTTTGCCGGCTATTAAAATTAAATCCCCTGAATTTGCGGACTGAATGGCTTTTTTTATCGCCTCTTTTCGATCCAGCTCCACTGTGATTCTAGCCCTGTCTTTTGCGGATAATTGTTTTAAAGCCTGCCGGGCGATTTGCTCCGGCTCCTCAAATCGGGGATTGTCTGTTGTGAGAAAAATCCGATCAGAAAATTTTAAAGCTATACCGGCCATAGCCGGCCTTTTCTCCTGATCCCGATCTCCTCCACAGCCAAAAACTAAAATTACATTTTTCCCCTGATTTTTTAAGGCTTGCAAAACGCAGGACAAAGCTGATGGCGTGTGGGCGTAATCAATAAAAATATCAAAGGGCAAATTTTTGGCCGGCGCTTTTTCCAGCCGGCCGGGAGCGCCGGGAAAGCCCTTTAAAGCTTGCAGGCAGTCTTTTCCTTTAAAGCCGGTCAGCAGAGCGCAGGCTAAAGCGGATACGGCGTTATAAACATTATAGTCCCCGGCCAAAGGGAGAAAAAACTCATAAAGCCCGTAGGGGGTTTTTAGCTCCACAGCGGATCCAAAGCCGGCGCGGCTTTTAATTTTAAAACAAAAATCAGAGGCGGAGTCCGCGCCATAGGTCCAACAGGGGATTTGTGTCATTTTTTTCAGCCTTTGGCCATATTCGTCATCTTGGTTGACTAGACAAAAGCAGCTCTTGTTTGTCCCGTCTTCCATCTGAGTGAAAAGCTTGGCCTTGGCTCGAAAATAATTTTCCATACTTCCATGATAGTCTAAATGATCTTGCGTTAAGTTGGTGAAGACCAAGCCGTTAAAATCTATCCCTCTTAGCCGGTTTTGGTCCAAAGCGTGGCTGGAGGCCTCCATGATAACAGCTTTAGCCTCTAAGCGGACAAAGTCATTGAGCCGCTCAAAAATCTCCGCCGGCTCAGGAGTGGTTAAAACCGCCGGCCAGCTGTGTTGGTTAAAATGTTGATCCACTGTTCCCATGACACCCGCCGGCCAGCCGCAAAACTGAAAACAGCGCTCCAGCAAACAGCAAACACTGGTTTTTCCGTTTGTGCCCGTCACTCCCACAGCAAAAAGCCGCTTTGCTGGAAAATTGTAAAACTGATTTAAAATTTCATGCAAATTCCTCAGTTTATTTTGGTATTTTAAAACAATCCCTTTAAAATCAGAGGGGATCTGATCTGTTTTTTCAACCAGCAAAGCGGACGCGCCCTTGCCAATCGCCTGTTTTAAATAGTTATGTCCGTCTGTTTTTTTTCCTTTTAGGGCTATAAAAAGAGAGGAGTCTTTGACCTTTCCGGAATGGGCGCAAACAGAAGACAAAGGCCCTATTTCCGCTTGTTTAACAGCCTCGTAATTGTTGAAAAGGAATTTTATAAAACTCATTGTTAAGCTTGTCTTGTTTGAGCTTGTAGCGCTTTTGCCCTTTTTATTCAAGAGGTTATCCCGGCCGGCTGGGTTTTATAAGCGGGGCTGATGAATTTAACCAGAGGCGCTCTTTTTATAGAGAGGGAAATCCTCCTAGGGCTTTGCCCATCGCTTGGATCGCGGGGGGCAGATTATGCGGGCTTTTTGGAGTAGAGAGGCTTTCCGGCGAGCCTGTCCCGCAAGGGCCATCTTTATGACAATGCGGCTATGGAGAGCTTTATGAAGACCTTGAAATACAATGAAGTCTATTTGAAGGATTATGAGACTTTTACGGATGTATTGAGACAACTGCCTTGTTTTATCGAGGAGGTTTATAACAGGAAAAGACTGCATTCTTCCCTGGGATATTTGACTCCTCATGAATTTGAAGTTAAATTAAAAAAAAGGCGGAATGGCAGAACCTAAACTTCAAGCTTTTCCTGTCCAATCAATGGGGCTCAGTCCAAATACTTGTTTTTTACAGTCATTTCAATAATTTCCTCTATCAAACAGAGCTTAAGTTGTTATAAGCCAATTTTTAAACAGAGAAAATGCCTGAAGGCCTGGAAGGGCAAGCTTTGGAGGATTTTTTAGCGTCTTTTGGCTTTAAATTTATCCCAGTCAATTTGCCCTCGGCAGGCCAGGCGGGCTTTAGCCTCTATAGCTCGGGTGACGCCCCCTATTTGATCGTCTACCAGCATCTCAGTCCCGTGTTTGAGCAGTTGATTCCAAACACTGTTTGGATGTTTAAGACTATCCCACTCTTCGTCTATCGCGTCCTGCGTTCTGCCATGTATGTCATCCGATCTGTCGGCATGGTCATAAATCCTCTCTTCAAGGTCGTATTTTATGTCTTCAATTATCTCCAAATATTCCTCCATTTCCCGCTCTTTCTCCTCATCTCCCTTATCTTTATAGTATTTCAGCGCGTTTTTAGCGACTCTCTCCTCTTCACAAGTGGGTTTTAGGCCCTCGTCTATCATTTTGCAAATACATCTTAGAAATGGCTTGTTAGGGGAAAGTTTCCCCAAAATGCTGAAATCTCTGCAGTTTGTATATTGATAGCAGTTTTTTTTTGAAGCTTCTGTTTTTTGCCTTAACTCATCTAAGGATATGGGCTCTCTTTGAGAAGTGTCCTCATAGCGGAGAGCCCCTCTGGCCGGATCTCTGTTTCTATCTCTGTCTCTGGGTTTGCCGTCCAAGGACAAGGGGGTGCAGGAGAGGCTGATAAACAAGCCGGCGGATAAAAATAAAAAATTTAAAGCTTTCATAAATTAGCTCTCTATTACACAAATCATATCGGCTTTTTAGCTTTTAAAATAAAATTTCTTTAAATTTATGGATCAAAACAGCCGGAAAGTCTTGCTTTTCTCTTGTCAGCGAGCTGTTTTTCAAGGACATTTTGTCAGTGGGACTATGCCGGCTCTTGTTGTAATTGGCTCCCAATGGGGAGATGAGGGAAAAGGGAAGCTGATAGATATTCTTTCCTCAAAGGCTGCTTTTGTTGTCCGCTATCAGGGAGGGGCTAACGCCGGCCACACTTTAAAAGTTGGGGGGGATGAAATTATCACTCATCTCATTCCCTCCGCGATTTTTCATCCCCAAGCTAAATGTCTGATTGCCGGCGGAGTGGCTTTAGATATTTCGGCTCTTTGTGAAGAGATACAAAGCCTGAAGAGCATGGGATTGCTGAAAGAGGACAGCCAGTTAATGATCTCTGATTCAGCGACCCTGCTTTTAGATCACCACAAGCGTTTGGATCAGGCCCGTGAAAAGCGGGCGGGGCCGGGCAAAATCGGAACGACAGGAAGGGGAATAGGCCCCGCTTATGAAAGCCGCTCCGGCCGCGGCGCTTTGCTGTTTGCTGATCTTTTTGAGGAAAAGGACTCTCTTTTGCTTGAAAAGCTGAAAGCTCACATTCAAGAGACAAACATCCTTTTTTCTCATCTTTACAGCCAACAGCCGGTCTCTCTGGAGAAAAGCTTTGGGCAAATCAGGAAATGCCGCGACATTTTGAGGGTTTACAGGAGCAGGGATATGCCTTTTTTAATTGATACGGCTCTAAAGAGCAATCAAAAAGTTCTCTTTGAGGGGGCGCAAGGGGCTTTGCTGGATTTGTATTATGGCACTTATCCCTATGTGACCAGCTCCTCCACCTTAGCGGGCGCGGCCTTATCCGCCTGCGGGCTGGGATTTCATCATTTTAAGGGCGCGCTGGCTGTCGCTAAAGCCTATACAACACGGGTGGGATCCGGGCCTTTTCCCACAGAGTGCCAGCCTCCCTCAGGCTCTCATTTGCGGGAAAAAGGCGGGGAGTTTGGCGCGACAACAGGAAGAGAGCGGCGCTGTGGCTGGCTGGATATTCCGGCTTTAAAATACGCTCTTCGCTTAAATGGAGCCAGCCGGCTGGCTTTAATGAAACTGGATGTTTTAACCGGATTAGATGAGATTAAAGTCTGTATGGCTTATGAGATGGATTCTCAAGTCATTTCAGATTTTCCCGCTCTTTTGAGAGATTTTAAAAAGCTCAAACCCGTTTATAAAAGCTTTCCCGGCTGGGATCAGGATTTGAGCCAGGCTCAGTCCCGGGAAGATCTCCCTCCCTCCGCGTGGAGTTATATTGATTTTATCAGCGGGGAATTAAATATTCCCATTGATATTATTTCTGTAGGCCCATCCCGCTCGCAAACCATTTATTTAAAGGATCCCTGGCGCATGGAGGGGGCCTCTCAAAAAGAATGCTAAAGGCGAATTTAACCGCTGGGCTTAAAAATTTAAGTTTGGGGCAAAAAAACGCTTGAAAAGGGAAAAAATCTATAATAAAAAAGGGGCTTGCGCTATTCCCGTTTAAACGGCCCCGGCTTTTGCGGAAAAAAACGGGGTTTTTTAAACCGGAGCGGAATAAAAAAGGAGAGGAGAGTATGGCTCGCGTCACTGTAGAGGATTGTCTGGACAAAGTGCCTAACCGCTTTGCTTTGGCTGTGATCGCCTCTAAACGGGTCAAACAGCTTTTAAAAGGGGATCAGCCGCTTGTTCCCTCTAAAAACAAGCCGGTTGTGACAGCCTTAAGGGAAGTGGCCGCCGGCAAAGTGTATTTTAATTACAATAAGCCCTATTCCTCCAACTGATTTTACCCCAAGGATTTTGAGTGTCTCTTGTTCAAGGCGTTCCGGATGTCGTAAAGGAAAAGCCTAAATCCGGTTTGCCCATCGATCTTGTGGGCATACAGGATCTCAAGCTTCCTGTTCGCCTCAGCCCTAAAATCACAGCCAGCGCCAGCCTGTCTGTTTTGGTCTCTTTAGAGGATAAACAAGTGAGGGGAATACACATGTCCCGGCTCTATTTGAGCCTGCATGATTATTTTTCCAAAAGTGTTGTCAGTTTTTCCGGCTTAAAAAAAATTTTAATATCAGCCATAAAAAGCCAGCAAGGGAACTCTCTTTCCGGGCGCATTCGCTTAAAATCCAAATGGCCCATTCTCAGAAAGGCCCTCAAAAGCTCCCTTTCCGGCTGGAGAGAGTATCCCTTTTATTTTGAGCTGAGCTATCTCAAAAGCGCTAATTCCTTTAAATATGTCGCGGGAGGGGAAGTCCTTTATTCCTCAACCTGCCCCTGCTCCGCCTCCTTGTCCCGGCAAATTATAAAAAATGAGTTTGCCAAACAATTCTCCAAGCAAAAAACTCTTCAAAAAGAGGATGTTTTGAATTACCTCAGCGATAAAAAATTTTTGTCAGCCACTCCCCACGCTCAAAAAAGCGCCGTTTTTTTTAAGCTAAAGCTTTCTGAAAAATCAAAAAGCGGATTTTCCCTTGCTCAAACCATTGATGAAATTGAGCAAACTTTAGGGACGCCGGTTCAGACAGCTGTCAAACGGGAGGATGAGGCGGAATTTGCCAAACTCAACGCCCGGCATTTGATGTTTTGCGAAGACGCTGTTCGCCGAGTGGCTTTGTTATTTAAAGGCCGGCGGGATATTCAAGATTACATGATTCGCGTGCAGCATTATGAGAGTCTCCATCCTTTTACTGTGGAAAGCTCTATTGTTAAAGGAGTAAAGGGAGGGTGGATGGCTTGACGGCCTTTAGAGCGCGCCCTCTCTTTTATTGCTAAACCTGTTTTTATATTTGTTTGAGTTTTTATTGTCTCTTTCGGGGATGGTTGAAAACCCTCGCCTTCAGGCGAAGTAAATTGTGTGATACATTGTGAGGATTTGTGATATATTGTTGAGATGCGTCATTATAGGGTGGCTCCCATAGTAAAAGCGGTTTGAAGGCTTATATTGTATGGGTTCCAAAATATAGGAGGAATATTCTTGCGGGAGAGGAGCAGTTAGTTCGGGAAATATTACAGATGAGATGATTAAAAAGCATATAGATGATCAAGAAGGAGAGACGGCGGCTGATGATAGTCAATTTCCAATTGACAAAATTTGAACCCCCTGTCTAAAAGGCGAGGATTGTTCAGTTAGCAAAGCGCTCTTTGCGGGATTTTATATTGGCCTATGTTTTATTTTTTAGGATTTTTTAAAATTTTAACCGGTGTAAAAAAGCCCCAGCCGGCTCAAAACAGATCTGCTCTTTAGCGGGAAAAATCTATGAAACATCAAATCCCTCCCACGGGCAAAAACAGTCAACAGGGTTATTTTGGCCAGTCCGCTTTAAAGAGGCTTTCCCAAGAGGGCATTCAAGTTTTGGGAGCGCGCGAGCACAATTTAAAAAACATTAATGTTTTTATCCCCCGCAATCAAATCACTTTGATCACCGGCCTGAGCGGAAGCGGCAAATCCACTTTGGCTTTTGACACTCTGTATGGAGAGGGGCAGAGGCGGTATTTGGAAAGCCTGTCTGTTTATGCCAGATATTTTATCGATCAAATGAAAAAGCCAAAAGTGGATTTTATTTATGGCCTGTCCCCCAGCATCGCCATCAATCAAAAGACAATTTCTTTTAACCCGCGCTCCACTGTGGGGACTTTGACAGAAATTTATGACTTTTTAAGGCTGTTATACGCCCGCGTGGGCGAAGTGGCCTGCCCCGCTCATAAAAAGCCTTTAAAATCACAGACGGCTGAAAAAATCATCAGCGAAATTGTTAAAGCAGCTCAAGCCTCCCCAGCGGAAGAGCTTTTTATTTTTAGCCCTATAGCCAGAGGGAAAAAAGGCGAATTTGCCAAAGAGCTGGAGCATTGCCTCTCCCTGGGCTTTGATCAGGCGCGGATTGACGGCCAATGGAGAGACATAGGCCAAATTCATAAGCTGGAAAAGCGAAAAGATCATTACATTGATATTCTTGTGGATTGTGTCTCTTGGAGTCCGGACTGCCAAAACAGGATAAGCTCAGCCACTGCGAGAGCTTTGGAGCTGAGCGGATCTCTTGTCAAAATAGAGAGCAAAAAAGGGATGGAGAAGAGTTTTTCTCTAAAATTTTCCTGCCCTCTTTGCGATTATAGCTTTTTTGAGCCGGAGCCTAAGCTCTTTAGCTTTAACAGCCCGAAAGGGGCTTGCCCCTCCTGCAACGGAACAGGCTTAGCGCACGGTGAGGAGGCTTTTTATCCAAGGGACGACTTAGAGGAAGAGGAGGAAATCAATGAGGCTTGCCCGGAGTGCAAAGGAAAACGTCTCCGAAAAGAGGCCCTGCAGGTTAAAATCAAAAATTTGAGCATACATCAAGCCAGCTCCATGAATATTCTCCGGCTGACAAAATTTATTCAATCCCTAAGGCTTTCTGGCGTAAAAAAACAGATTGCGGACAAAATAAAAAAGCCTCTTTTAGAGCGGTTGTCTTTTTTGCAAGATCTCAGTTTAGATTACCTGAGCTTGAATCGGGCGCTTTCCACGCTGTCGGGAGGGGAGGCGCAAAGGGTTCGTTTGGCCGGACAGATCTCATCGCCGGTTATTGGAGTTTTGTATGTTTTAGATGAGCCGAGCATCGGCCTGCATCCAAAAGATCACAGCCGGGTGTTGAGCGCTGTCCGGCAAATCCGAGACAGGGGAAACACTGTGATCATTGTGGAGCATGATGAGGAGAGCATCCGCCAGGCGGATAAAATCATTGATTTAGGCCCCGGCGCCGGCCAGCTGGGAGGTTATGTGACAGCTGAGGGAACAGTGGAGGAGATCAAAAAAAACAAAAAAAGCCTGACCGGCTCCTATCTTTCGAAAAAAAAAGCTATTCCCCTTTACAAAAGCCGTTGGAGCAAAAAGCAGGCCACGCTTAAATTGAAGGGCTTAAAAGCGAATAATTTAAAAAATATAGATGTGGATATTCCTCTGTCTTGCCTGGTGGGTGTAAGCGGCGTTTCCGGAAGCGGGAAAAGCTCACTCGTTACAGAAACCATTTATCCCCTGCTGTTTAATGCTATCCATAAAACAGAAAAGCCTGTGGGAGCCTATAGCTCCGCCAGCGGTTTTGAAAGCATAGGGCAGGCTCTTTTAATCAATCAAAAGCCTATTGGGCGGACTCCCCGCTCTAACCCGGTGACTTATATTGGAGTGTTTCAAATGATTAGGAGTTTTTTTTCTTATTTGCCTGATTCCAGAATGCGGGGATGGACTCCCGGCTCCTTCAGCTTTAATGTTCCCGGAGGCCGTTGCGAGAGTTGCAGAGGGGCCGGCTCCATAAAATTGGAAATGCGCTTTTTGCCCAATGTGTTCGCGGTGTGTGAAATCTGCAATGGGAAAAGATACGGCCCGGATATTTTAAACATCACTTATAAGGAAAAAAATATTTATGATATTTTGAGCATGAGTGTTGATGAGGCGGAGAGGTTTTTTAAAAATCATCCCCATATTCATCACCGGTTGAAGTTTTTAAAGGATGTGGGGCTGGGCTATATCAGCCTGGGGCAAAGCTCTCTCACTTTATCAGGAGGGGAGGCCCAGAGAATCAAACTGTCCAGAGAGCTGGCGAAAAAAACCCGCTCCTCCAGTTTTTATATCCTGGATGAGCCAACCACCGGCCTTCATTTTCAGGATGTGGAGCGCTTGATTCAAATTTTGAGAAAGTTTGCGGATCAGGGCCATACTGTCATAGTTATAGAGCATCATCTGGATATATTAAAGTCCTGTGATTATCTGATAGACTTAGGCCCTAAAGGCGGCGAGGAGGGAGGGGAAATTGTGGCCCAAGGCCCCCCGGAGCGGGTGGCAAAAAATCCAAAGAGCTGGACGGGCCGATATTTAAAGCCTTACTTCAGTTTGTCTTAAATAACATAAATGAAATTTCAAATTTTAACTCTTTTTCCTGAATTTTTTAAATCCTGTCTTCAGGCTGGAATTTTAAATCGCGCGATCCAAAAATCTCTTTTAACTGTGGATTTGGTGGATATAAAAAAGTTCGCAAAAAATGGAAGGGCGGATGATTACCCTTTTGGCGGGGGAGATGGAATGCTTCTCCGCTATCAGCCTTTAAGGGACGCTTTTAAGTCCCTTAAATGTCCGGGGAGGGTTATTTATTTGTCCGCCCAGGGGGAAAAGTGGTCTGCACAAAAAGCTAAAGGCTATTCCAAAAAATATCAAACTCTCACTTTGATTTGCGGCAGATATGCCGGAGTGGATTCTCGTTTTGTTCAGGAATTTGCGGATGAGGAGATCTCCATTGGGGATTATATATTAAATGGCGGAGAGACGGCGGCTCTTGTGTTGATAGAGAGCCTGTCGCGGTTTATAGGCGGTTTTTTGGGGAATGAGGAATCCTCTCAAAATGAAAGCTTTGAAAACTCTCTTTTAGAAGGCCCTTTATGGACAAGGCCTCGTGAAATTCCGGGGCACTTTATCCCTCAACTGCTTTTTAGCGGAGACCATAAACAAATAAAAGAGCTGAGATTTTATGTTGGCCTTTTGTTGACATGGCTCAAACGGCCTGATCTTTTAGAGGGAAAAGAGGAGCTGTTAAGTCAAATTCCCGCTGTGGAAAAAGCTCTCAGCCAACTGCCTTTAAAAGAGCTTTCAGCCCTTGGATTTTCCAAAAAGAACGGCCGTTTGGCTTTAAAGAGGAAGAGCTGAGCTATATGGCTGGGCGGATAAACGGCCTGTTTTAGTGTTTTCCAGCAGTGGAGGATTGCTTTTCCTATCATAAAAACTGGCTTAAGCCTTTGGGACGAGGGAGCAAAGTAGATTTTTTCAAGGTGTGAATCATAAAATGGTTTGATATAAGAAGGAAGATCCCGGCATATTAAAGGAAAAGGTTGCCATTTGAGCTTAATCAGTGTAAAAACAGGGCATTCTCATAGCCCGCGTGGCGGAACTGGCAGACGCGCTAGACTTAGGATCTAGTGCCTTTATGGCGTGGGGGTTCAACTCCCTCCGCGGGCACCAATTTTTCTCAAACGGCGTTTATGAAATACAAGGACATTATCCTTTTTTTTATATGGAAAAAGAAGAAGCTAATTGTGAAACTTTGAAAAGGATAGATAAAAAAATATGCAAGAACAAAGTGAAAAGATTACAATCTCTATAATACAATACCTTTCTACTTTAGGGACAGTAGCCCTATTGTCTGTATATTTTTTTACAAGAGGCTATATTCATTCGGTTTCTTAATATAAAATGCATTTTCAGAACAACTTTAATTGATTAGATATATTCAATTCCCATATTTGATCATCTCTACTCTTGGCGATTTTTTTTAACTCTGTAATAATTTGTTGATTTGATGGTGTAATACCATTCCTTAGATAAGGTATAACACCCATAATAATTTCATCTATTGTTAATTTCTTATTTTCTGACTTTGCTTTATTTAAACAACTCATAAGATAAAATTTCATTCGGTTCTCAAGAGGAATATGACAGCCTAATCTGGTTTTCTTCTTTAATGTCCATTTTCCGGCAGTATCATAATCAAAAGAAGCTTTTAAAATTTTATTTATGTCATCTACTTCATTTGAAACAGCTCCTAATAAACCAGATTCCCATAATTTAGGAATTAAATCTTCCATGATTTGTTCAATTGTTGCAGAGCCTTCATTATTAACTATAGTAAGCTCTGCTGAATTTAACACATACTGTTTTGGTGAAAGATTTGATTCAATGCCAACCACATTTCTATTTGATTTCATTTTTCTGAAATTTAAAATTAACTCGCCTTTAAATACTGTTAGGGAAAGCAAGCGAACCAACAGATGAGATTCAAAAGAGTCAAAAAAATAGCCTCCCTTCTGTGGGAGGTTTCCTTATATTAAGCCCATAAATGAAATTTCTATTAAATTACAGCCTTCTTACATTTTTAAAGAAAATCACGCAAATTTATGAAAAAAATAGCTAAAAATGCAGAAAAATAGCATAGATAATCTAAAAATTGCTTAAAAAATCAACAAAAACTCATCAAAAAACCAGAAAATTCAAGTATTTTGTTCAGCGTCATATTTTATTCTTGATTTTTTTTCGATTTAATACAATACTGTTATCAGTATCCCCCTCTGGTTTCGACTGGTGGGGCACGAGGCGGCCTTTTAGGTCGCTTTCGTCTTTTTGAGAGATATATTTTGCAATCTAAAAGCTCCAAGCTTCTTAATACAATCGTTTATATTGACGGATTAAATCTCTATTATTCTCTCAAAAGAACTCCGTATAAATGGTTGAATATTAAAAAACTAACAGAGAATATATTAAACCCTTCCTTACATAAAATATTAAATAATAAATATTTCACTGCTATTTCTGTAAAATCTGAATCCACCCAAAGACAAGATGTGTATTTACAAGCTCTAAAAACATTAAAGAATATTGAAATTATATATGGAAAACATAAAAAAAGACGCATCAAAGGAAAGTTGATAAAATATGACCAAAAATCAAATAAAGAAATTATTACTGATAAAACAGTGAAGATTTTTAAACCAGAAGAAAAAGAAACGGATGTAAATATCGCCTCTCATATTGTTTATGATGTTTGTAAGAAAAATATTGATTGTGTTGTTTTGCTATCCAATGACACAGATTTAAAAACCCCTTTAAAATTTGTGAAATATAGATTAAGAAAGAAAGTTGCCATTATCACACCCACAAAAGAGCTGGAAAATCCAAATGACCCCATTTTACCTATTAAGTCTCATATAGAATTAAGAAAACTCTCACAAGTAAATCTTAGTATAGAGGAACATCATTTAAAAAACAGTCAGTTTCCAGATGTCGTCAGTGGAATTTCCAAACCAAAAAATTGGGTTTAAATAAATAAAAGCAGTCAAAAGTGAAAGAGAATAACCCTCAAGTAAAAAGAAACAAACCAAAACTTACTCACGATAATTTTTTCAAACTCTTCTATTCTGACCCAAAGCTTGTTAAAGAACTGCTGAAATTTATCTTTTCTATCCTTTTTAAAGATTATCCGAAAAGCAGAGTAAAAATCTTAATCCTCTTAGAGCACAAAAGCCATTACGATAAAAATATGTATAACCAGTTTTAGACTATCAGGTCTTAGGCCGAAAGCAAAGCATATAACAAAAGGGTTACCCTGAACCCCATAATCCCTTTGCTGTTTTATCACGGGAAATACCCTTTTTCAATCCCTCCGCGGGCGCCAATTTTTCTCAAATGGCTTTTAAAAGGGGCTTCTTATAAATTCTCTTTTTCGGTGAGCAGTTTTTACTGACACACAGGAGGGCTTTTTACAAGAACATCCGTTTTTAGAAGGACATTCGCTTGATTGACTCCATTCTATAGGATTTCCATGAACCTGTTTTTTGTTATACTTTTTTTCTAATAAGTTTATGAGTTTCCTCCCTTCTTTTTCCATTCCCTTATATTTATGTCCTTGTGTTTTAGGGGCTAATTTTTTAAGAGAATTTGGGAGTTTAATATTGTTCTCTCCAAAATAAAAAAAATAATTTGAAATTAGAACATACTTTCCTTTAATATCTCTTTTTTTATTCTCTTTGTCTTTATGGTAAAAAGTTTTTTGTTGTATCAAACGGCCTTTGGAGTTTTTGCGGTAAATGTTGTCGCCATATTTCCTTTTCTTTGATTTTTCTTTGTATTTCTTATTTGAGAATTTTGGATTTCTCCAATATTCATCAAGAGTCATTTTTTCTGTCACTTGCATAGCATAAATTAAACGGCCTTGACAATTCAAGTTTAAATTATTCTGATTTTTTGAGCCTACGCCAATAATCCAATCTCCCACCTTAGCTTGTTTTCTAATTTCCGGCTTGCAAGTCGCTAATGTGCAAAATTTATAAAATGGATTAGGAGCAAATCCAGAGTCTGTTTTTATAATATAAAAAAAATATTTCATGTCAATTTTTCTTTTCAGAATTATGGCAAGGCCTTTCAAAATCCTTTAAAGCGCTTTTACTGTCAATCAAAGATTCAATAAAAGCCATTAACTTTGGATCTTTTTTCTTTAAATCCTTCCTTGTGTGTTTGTAATATTCTATAGTCTCGTTTGTTGATTTTGAAACAGAGAAATAAGCCTCAAATCCTTGCGCAAAATATTCCGCAGAATTTATAGCGGCATAGTCATCAAGATAGCGGTTTTCCTCTCCAGCTGCTTTATAAAGCTTTTCAATATGCAAAAACTCTTTCTCACGCAGGCTAGTAAGATGAAGCAAATGGGCAAATTCATGATAAAAAAAATTATAGCCGCCTGTCACGCATGTGGACAGATGGCTTTTGCTGATTATTAGAGTTTGCCTTGTGGCTTCGAAAGGAATTTCATCCATGACCGTATCATATCCGGGATATCCAAATACCTGTTCAGCTGTTTTTCCCCTAAGAGACTGGTAAAATGGCAAATCTGTAAGCTTTTGAGAGGGTGTTAAAATAACAATGGTTCATGACAACTTAAGCTCTGTTTGATAGAGGTTAAGTTGTTGAAATGACTGTAAAAAACAAGTATTTTCTCCGTTCAAGAATTTCTGAGCCTAAATTTAGGGAAATTGTTAGGCTCTTTTCTGCCGATCTGACAGCCCAACAAATAGCTTTTTTTTCGGGAATCAGCAGAAACAGCATCAATAAAATCTTAAAAAATATCCGTATAAGAATGGCTGAGCATTGCGAGAAAAATAGCCTGTTTTCTAAAGGTCAAATAGAAATGGATGAAAGCTATTTTGGGCCTCGAAGAATACGCGGAAAAAAAGGCCGGGGAGCTTATGGAAAAACTATCGTTTTTGGCGTTAAAAAAAGACAAGGGAAGGTTTATACCCAAATCATTAAGAATTGCTCAAAAAAGGAGGTTTTGCCTCTTATAAGAGATAAAATTGACAGAAAGACAACCCTATTTACAGACGGATTTAAGACCTATGATAGTTTAGTGGATTTGGGTTATAAGAAACATTATAGGGTGCATCACGGGAAGAATGAATTTTCTAAAAAAGAGGGGAAGATAAAAAGCCATATTAATGGCATAGAAAATTTTTGGGGGATCGCTAAAGTGAGGCTTTATAAATTTAGAGGAATGGATAAAAGAACATTCTATTTGCATTTAAAAGAATGTGAGTTTAGATTTAATTATAGACAAGATAATTTATATGTGTTATTATTAAAAATCATCAGAAATAGACCCCTTAAGTTGTCATGAACCATATATATATAATTCCTAAAATTTTCAACTTTTCTGGGGAAATGACAAAAAGATACTCAACTTTTAACACAATCTGTCTAACTTCAAGGGAGCTTTCCAGGGGCGCAGCAGGCCAAACTTCAGAGGCGCAGGCCAAACTTCAGAGGCGCAGGCCAGACTTCAGGGGCGCAGGCCAAAACTTGAGAAAGCGAAATCCCAAGTGTCAAAAATCTATAAAATGTCAATAATTTGACTCTCTTTAGAAATCAATTTTAAAAGCTTTTAGCCAAACGCTTATAAAAAATCAGCTATTAAAGCAATCTATGGACTTTATAAGCGGAACTCTTTCTCCATTATCTATAAAAAAAACCCCGCTATTAAATCCACATCCAGACAATAGGCTGTTTCGGAATCATTTTTGCGCCTCCTTTAACATAGGAGCACAATATGGCCGGCCAAAACTTAAAACAGCAAATCGCGGCGCTTCAGCAAAAGCCCGGGCATGAAAAAGTCAGGCATATTCTCTGCAATGTCTTAAAAGAGGGTTTAGGGGCTAAAGATGAAGAGATAACTTTGGAGGCCACTCTTTTAACTTGCAAAGGCCGAATTGACACTTTATGGGGCCGCACTATTTTTGAAGTAAAAAGAGATTTAAAACAAGAGCTGGCTGACGCTAAATCTCAAATTAAAAAATACATTCAATCTAAAGAGAGAGAGACAAGAGAAAAATATGCCGGCATCGCGACAGACGGGTATAAATATATTGCTTATCGCCTGTTAAATAATGAGCTGAAAGAGATCAATCAGTTTGCCATAAACAAGGATAAGCCCTCAGAGTTTATAATATGGCTGGAAAGTGTGATCCTCATTAAGGATCAACTGGAGGCGTCTCCTGACATTATATGCAAAGAGATAGGGCAGTCCAGTCCTCTTTGCCAAAACGCGCTCATGGAAATCAAATGCCTTTGGGGACAAGCTAAACTTCGCCCGGACATAAGGCTAAAATATAATTTATGGAAAAAATCCGTTGATATCGTATACGGAAAGGAAGGCGCGGAGGAATCCTTATTTATTGAGCATACTTATTTAACAATCATTTCTAAAGCCATAGCTCATATAGCTTTTTTTGAGAGGGGCGCCATCACTTTTGGAAAACACCTTTTAAGCGGCAAAGCCTTTAAAGACGCCAATGTGTTTGGCGTGGTTGAGGATGATTTTTTTAGCTGGATCGCCTTTAGCAATAAAGGGAATGATTTAATTAGACAGATCTCATCTCATATAAGGCGATTTGATTTTTCAACCATTCAAGCGGACATTTTAAAAGGCTTATATGAAGGGCTTATAAGGCAAGAGCAAAGGCACAAAACAGGGGAATATTATACCCCCGACTGGCTAGCGGAAAAGATCTGCAAAGAGGTTATAAAAAAGCCTTTAGAGCAGAGAGTTATTGATCCAGCCTGCGGATCTGGAACATTTGTATTTCATTCCATAAGAGGGCTTGTCAAAAGAGCTAAAGAAAAAAACCTATCCTCTAAAAAAACGATAAGCCTTGTGTGTGAGAAAATAGCCGGCATTGACATTCACCCTGTAGCGGTTATTTTTTCAAGGATCACTTATCTTTTAGCGATGTTGAATGAGATAAAAACAGATCGGCCGGACCGCGTGGACATTCCCGTTTATTTAGGGGATTCTCTTCAATGGAGCAAAGAAGAAGTCCTTGGAAAATTTGAGCTAAGAATAACAGTCCCTGAGGACCCGCAAACAAAAGCAAAAAAAAGACAGCTGGTCTTTCCTGTATCGATATGCCAAGACTCCAGCAACTTTAATAAAATATTGCAAAAAATGATTGAGCTGGCAGGCAGACTCAAAGAGCAGTCCGTTTTTTCAGCTTGGATTCAAAACGAGTCTATTGATGATAAAGACAAGCAACCTCTGTCAACAACTTATAAAAATTTATTAGAGCTTCAAAAAGAAAAAAGAAATCATATTTGGGGCTATGTGGCCAGAAATTTAACCCGGCCAATATGGCTCTCCTCTGAAAATCAAAAAGCGGATATAGTGGTTGGAAATCCCCCTTGGCTGAGGTTTAACGCTATGAATGAGGAAATGCAGACAAAATTTAAAAGCGAATGCAAGTCCTCTTTGCTTTGGGAACAAACAATAAGCGCCTCAAAATTTCAAACCAGCCAGGATATTTCAGCCTATTTTTTTATTATGTCCGCCCATCTCTACATGAGGAAAAAAGGAAGGCTCGCTTTTGTTATGCCTTATGGGGTGATAAATGGAGCGCATCATTCTGTTTTTAGAAAAGGGTATTTTACAATTTCCGACAGTGAGATTTATCTAAAATTTGAAAAATCATGGGCTTTTGACTCTAAGGTGAAAAATCTTTTTAACATTCCCTCCTGTGTTTTATTCTCCAAAAGAGGAAAAAAAGATGACAGGGCCCTGCCAACAAATATAATATCCTTTAAAGGGGCCTTGCCGGAGAAAAATTGCAATTTAATAGAGGCGGAAAAACATTTGTCATTTCAAAAAAAGAGCTGGCCGCAAGCTGATTTCTCCCGACCATCCTATTATTTTGATAAATTTAAACAAGGGGCCTCTTTAGTTCCCAGACGCTTTGTTTTTGTGGAAAAAATAACCAGAGGCGACCTGGGAGGCTCTTCCACAACTCCCCTAGTGAAAGGAATTGTCTCTAATCTGGACAAACCTCCTTGGAATGAAATTGAGCCTTTAGAGGCTAAAATAGAGTCTCAGTTTTTAATGCCGGTCTGGACAGGGCAATCCATTGCCCCTTTTAGAGTTTTAAACAGCAACACAGGAGTTATCCCTTGGGACAATAAACACAGCAAAGTGATGAATGCTGTAGAGGCGGAACAGGCCGGCTGGACACATTTAAGCTCTTATCTTGAAAAAGTTGAGGAAATTTGGAATAAAAAAAGCAGTGGAAAAATGACTTTTAAAATGAGAATAAATTATAATGGAACTTTAGAAAATCAATTTCCTATTTCAAAGCTGAAAGTTGTTTATACAGCTTCCGGGACCCATGTTGCGGCAGTTTTGCTGGATGATCCCAAAGGGATAATTGATACAAAATTATATTATACCACTGTTGAAACTAAAAATGAGGGCATATACCTTGAGGGAGTTTTAAATAGTGACTGCCTTATAGAGCAAATTCATGGATTGCAAAGTCAGGGCCAATGGGGCGCAAGAGACATACACAGACACATATTAAAACCTCCCATTCCAAAATATAACCCTAAAGAGCGCCTGCATAAGGATATTGTCGCTATCGCGAGGCAAATAAAAAAAATGGCTCGCAATGTGGAATTAACGCCTTCCTGGAATTTTATAAAATCCCGCCGGGAAATAAAAAATAAAATCAAAGCCTCCAAGCTTTGGCGTGAGCTTGACTCGCTAGTGAAAGCCCTGTTAGATCAGGGCCAAGGATCAAAAATTGCCTCATAAACACAACTCTCTCTTGGATAATTCTAAACATAAAAAGCCAATTTTAAGGGGCAAAACCCTTGTTTTATGTCTGGCTGGACAAAACATCTGAAAAGATTTAAAATCAAGCTGTTATGACATAGTCTGAAAGCTGATTAAGGCTCTTTTCATATAGAAAGAGATGGCTGGAGCTGAGAGCCATTTAAGGGAAATGAGTCAGCTTTTTGGAAATCAAATGTATGGGATGATTAAAAGAGGCAAATCCGCATGACAGATAAACAAATCAAAAATCTTATCTTAACCGGCGAGGGATACCGTATAGAGTTTAAACAGTCTCTGGATAAAACGCTTCTTGATGAGGCTTGCGCTTTTGCCAACTCCTCCGGCGGCTATATTTTAATGGGAGTGGCTGATGACAAAACAATCAAAGGCATTGACACAAGCAATCGGTTTCGCTCAAAAATCCAAGATATATTGAGCCAGCTGCAGCCCAAGCTGGATATGTCTATTGAAATTAAAAAAAAACTTATTGTTATTCATGTTCCTGAAGGACAGGAAAAGCCCTACGCCGGCTCCAGAGGCTTTTTTATGAGAGTGGGGGCTAACTCTCAAAAGATGACGAGAAATGAAATTATTAGTTTTTTTAAAAAAGAGGGGCGAATCAATTTTGAGGAGCTGATCAATGAAAAAGCTAATTTTAAAAAGGATTTTGATCCAACGGCTTTTAAACATTTTTTAAAGCTTTCAGGCATTAGCCCAGCCATTAAACAAGAGACTCTTTTGCAAAACTTAGACTGCCTGACGGCTGATAAAAAATTGACAAATTTAGGCGCTCTGTTTTTCGCCAAAGACATAGATTTTATTATGAATTATGCCCTTGTGGATTGTGTGTTGTTTAAAGGGGCAAATAAAGTGAAGATTTTAGATAGAAAGCAATACAAAGGAAATATTATTGAAAACATTGAAAGCGCCTTAGCCTTTGTTCAAAGGCACACCAATACGGAATATGTGATCACCGGCCGGCCCCGCCGGGAGGAAATTCCCGATTACCCTGAAACCGCCTTAAGGGAGACGATTGTCAATGCGGTTTGCCACAGAGACTATTTTGAAAAACGATGCCATGTTGTTGTGGAGGTTTTTTCCGACAGGCTGGAAATTTATAATCCAGGAGGATTGCCCAGCGGGCTAGATCCAAAAAAATTTGGAACAAAAAGCGTGCCCCGAAACTTGCTGATTGCCTCAATGCTTCATAGAGCGAATTACATAGAAAAAGCGGGAACAGGGATTAACCGCATCAAAGAGTCCTTAGCCAAGCATAAAAAGAAAGTGGATCTGGACATTCAATACAGCAATGACAGCTTGTTTTACAGTGTCGCTTTTAGAAAAAAAAGCTTGTCGGAGGCCTCTTCTCAAACAGGATGGGCGGAGCATTCTCAAAAAGAGCCAGAGCCTTTTAACAGCGGAGCAAAAATCACTCAACAAAAGCTGGCGGAAACTGTCCAGAAAACAGCTCAAAGAGCTGGCCGGAAAATTTTGAAAATCTCTAGAGAGAGCCTGCCGCCATTTGATATAAATCCTGATGATTTTCGGTCTATTTTCGGTGTAAATATTAGTGATTTTCGGTCTATTTTCGGTGTAAATATTTTAAAAACCGCCTGGCTCATTCATAAAAATCCAGACATACGCGCCAAAGCCATAGCGGAAAAATTATCTATTGCCAAACGAACTGTTGAGAATTATCTGTCTAAATTAAAAACAGCTAAGCGGATTGCAAGAGTTGGATCTGATAAAACCGGACATTGGAAAATAATTAAAAAAAGCTCATAGCGCCATTGAGCCTAAGATAATTTTAAAAAAGCTCCCTGAATTAGTCCCCTTAAGGCGCCATGAGCCTATAACAAATAAACAGCTGGCTGTGGCTGTGGGACTTTTTATACTCAAACCAATAGAAAGGCCACGAACACTAGGTTTTTACGCCTAGCCCAAATAATATCCTATTCGCCTGGATAAGGGTATCCAAATTTATCTTTATGAGGTTTGAGAGCTGAGTTCATGCGCTTTCTCTTAAATGTCTTTCCACAGAGATTACATTCATAAATATCTTAACCTCTATCAAACAGAGCTTAAGTTGTCATGAGCCTTGCAAAAAGCTTTTGCTCCATAATTTTTTGAGAAACTCTTTATAAGGCAGAACAAGAAACTGCCCGTCTATTAAGCGCGCTTTTTTTTCTGACAGAGACACAATAATTTTATGCTGAATAGGCGCCTCTTCAGCCAAAGCCTTTAGTCCTTTTAAATCTCTAGGGCGTATCTCTTTCCCTGATTTGGCCTCCACAGCCAGACTGTCGCCGATAACAAAATCCACCTCTTGATGATTTTTGGATCTCCAAAAACAAATTTTTCTGCTGTCTTCCGTATAGCTGAGATAAGCCAGAATCTCATTAAAAATAAAATGCTCAAACAGCTTTCCAAACTCTTTTGTTCCCTCTGTAATATTCCAGCGCCCGGTTAAAGCGTTGGCTATTCCTAAATCAAAAAAATAAAATTTGCGCATACTGACAGGTTTTCTTTTGACAGTCTTTTTGTAAGGGGGAAGCAGGTATCCGATAAAAGTATCCTCTAAAATTAAATAGTATTCTTTAATTGTGTTAGAGGAAACTCCCACATCACCGGCTATATGGCTGTAATTAATAAGCTCCGTATTGGTTTGTCCAGCCGATTCCAGAAAAAGAGAGAAAGGCTGAAGCTTTCGCGCCAATCCCTCCGCCAATATTTCCTCTTTAAGATAGGCGCTAATGCAGGACAGCAAAAGGGATTTAGCCCGGCTGGATTTGTATATGGGCGGCAAAGCGCCAAACCGCATAATTTTATATAGATCAAAATCCGGAATCTCAGCGCTGGTTAAGGGGAAAAGCTGTTGACGCAAAGCTCTTCCGCCCAGCAAATTAGCCTTCCCTCTTTTTAGCTTTCTGGCGCTGCTCCCTGTAAAAATAAATTTAATCCTATGCCTCTCCATAAGATAATGCGCCTCATCTAAAAGCTGTGGCGCTTTTTGAATTTCATCAATAATGACCGGTTGAGCCACAGGCTGTTTGGCCAATATCTCCTCTCTTAAAAGCTGTGGAGAGCGGGAAAGCTTGAAAAATAAATCGGATAAAAGCAAATCATAATAAACAGACTTGGGAAATTGTTTGCGAAGCCAATAAGATTTTCCTGTCTGCCTGGGGCCAAACAAAAACAAAGCTTTGCAATCAGATAAGTCTAGATTAACCAGCCTTTTGAACTCCATGCCTTCTAGTATAAAATGGCTGTTTAAAAGAGGCAATAAAAAAATAAGATATTTTGAAGTTATACTTAAAAATAAATAGATATTTTGAAGTTGCGCTTAAAATTTATAATCTATTTTCAGCATAAAATCAGGGTTTTTTTGAAAAAATGAGTTTTTTAGGCTTCAGGGCGCGTGTTTATTTATCTCCCGCTTTTTAGAGACAATCCAGGCTTATATATATAGACAGACGAGCCGCTGAATCGAAGCAATGGCAAACCAATAATCGCCAGCAAGCCTATCCCATCCAGCCGGCAGTCAAGAGCCGGATTACATGTTTTGTCTAATATTCTCTTGAAAAAAGCCCATAAATACGCCTCATTTTCCAGCTGAGCGGCGCGCGCGGGCAATGACAAATCCAAAGCTAGGCTATAAAGCTGAGTAGCGCGCGGGCAATGAGGGGGCGCAAACAAAAAAATCAAGCTGTTAGCTGAAGTGTCAGAGTCTCATTTAAAACTGAAGAAAGCCGGGAAAGAATTTTAATTGTGGGGTTAGAGCGCCCGGGGGTTTCCAGTTTTCGGATTTGTTGGGAGGTCAGGCTCATCTTTTTGGCTAATTCCGCCTGTGTTAATTTATGCCTGACACGCGCGGCTTTTATCAAAAAAGCAATCGACACATTTAAGCGAGGCTGAATCCAATAATAATTTTTGCCTTTTCTTTGTTTTGGCTTTGGCCATTTCCCATGAGAAGGATTGGCCCCCTCAAGATACAAGCTTAAGGCGTCAATAGCCATTTTTTTTGCCTCTTTCAAACTATGGCCCATTGAGCAACAGCCCGGCAAATCAGGAAACACAACAGCATAAGCTTTATCCTCTTTTTGGATCTTCGCCTGATATTGAATCATAACAGCTCTTCTCCTGTTTGTCTCTCAATAGCTTTGATTGTTCCCTTAGGCAAATCCCTGTTGCCATGAACAGGAATTATCACAATCTTTTTATCTCTTTTTAGCTTTATATGCGAGCCTGTTTGAGAAACAAGCGCCCAACCGGCTTTGCGCAGTTTTTTTTACAATCATCCTCCCGGAAATTGGCATATTTTTACATACAACAGATAAGCGCTATTGTCAACTGTTTGCGCCAACATTGGCCTATCTTGAGAATACTCTAAAAAATACTGAGTTTTTCCATACAGAGAGAGGCTGCATGGCTCTTTATTTCATTTGCCGCCGATGGAGTTTAAAAAGAAGCAAAGAGAGGGATTATTTAAAGGCTTTTCTGTGTCTGTTTGAGCCTGTGCTTAAGATGTTAAAAAGAGGGCTTGACATAAATTATCCGGCGGATTTAAACTGGTCTTAGGTGTCCACTCTAATTAGGGGGTCGGAAAGGGGACAATAGAAACAACGGATTTTTTTATGAAGATAGCGCTTTAACATCATTTAAGGATATTTAAGAACAGGGGGGGAAAAGCTTGAAAAATCGGCTGAAATAGGAACAATTAACTTATCCACTATGAAAATTTTTCATTTTTTTACAAAAGCTCTTGCTTTTGATTTCCGCTGTGACAGCCTTTTCTTGCTGAAATAACTTTAGAGGAACGGGATAAAAGAATATGAATTTAGATTTAATTATGGACAAATAATTTATATGTGTTATTAAATTGAAAACAGGCCTCTGGACTGAGCCAAAAAGATCTAGCTTTTTTGATTTCCGATGTGGCAGTTTCTCGGAAGAAAATAAACTAACAAAAGGAGAAAATTATGAAAGCGCTTTTTATATCCCTTTCTTTAATTCTGACATCGGGGCTTGCTTATTCTGCTGTTCCCCCGGAAAAGGATTGGACCCCCCCCCCCCCCCCCCCACTAACTCCTGAAAGCTCTTTGAAGTTGCGGGGCCAGAGGTTGATTCCCTCTTTGCTGGTTGGAGAAGGGCCAAACGCCTGCGCGATCCAGCTGAGTCCAGAGCTTCTATCCCAGCATGATATAAAGCTTAAGGAAATTCAAGAGGCCCTGATTCCCCCATCAGAAAACAGCGCTAATATAAAAGCGGATCTGTCAGGATCTTTTAAGCTTTGCTCTGATAAAACAGCCCATACAGTTTTATCCGGCGCGCTTTTGCCTTCCCGCCCTTTGCAAACAGCTGGGCCTTTAGTTGGGATATTTGCTGGATATTATGGCGGATGCACTATGATGCAAGTGGGAATGGATAGAGTAAATTTTGACTTTAACAACCCAGCCGCAAAAAAAAGCAGTATTATGGGAATATTGTTGCTTACTGCCGTTTGTATTCCGGTTGCAGGTGTGAATAAACTTCTTCGCTGGGGCGCTATTGGAGATGATCGCGGGAGAACTCCTTATTATAACCGAAAAAAATAACATAATCCTATAAACTGGAAAAAGCTTACATCCCGCAACCATACAAACAAACAGAAAAAGAAAAAAGTTTTGGAAATAAATTTAACTCACCGGATTAATTAAGTTGATTATAATAATCTAACTGGAAAAAATAAACTAACTAAAGGAGAAAATTATGAAAACATTTTTTATATCCCTTTCTTTAATCCTAACATCGGGGCTTTCGCATTCCGCTGTTTCCCCGGAAAAGGATTGGACTCTCCCCCTGCTAACTTCTAAAAGCTCTTTGGAGTCGAGAAGCCAGAGTTTGATTCCCTCTTTGCTGATTGGAGAAAGGCCAAACGCCTGTGTGATCCAGCTGAGTCCAGAGCTTTTATCCCAGCATAATATAAAGCTTAAGGAGATTCAAGAGGCCCTAGTTCCCAAAACGGAAACCAGCGCTAACATAAAAAATGGGCCGGGGCTGAAAGGCTCTTTTAAGCTTTGCTCTGATAAAACAGCCCATACAGTTTTATCCGGCGCGCTTTTGCCTTCCCGCCCCTTGCAAACAGCTGGGCCTTTAGTTGGGATATTTGCCGGGTATTATGCCATCTGCACTGTAATGCAGGTGGGAATGGATATAGTAGACCCTAACGGCCATGAGAAAAAGGAGACCACAGCAATGGGCATCATGGGGAGTATAAACTATATGCTTTGTTATCCGTTTGCTGGTATAAATAAAGCTCTTCGCTGGGTCACTATTGGAGATGATCGCGGGAGAACTCCCTATTATAATTTTTCCAGCTGCAGGAAATCCACAATAAAAGCTCTTTCGCCGAATCCTCCTTGTGGAGGGGCAGAGGGCGCGCCTCATCCTAATGGAGGAGGTTTTGTGGCTAAAACCGCTGAGGCGGCCTCAACCGCCTATGTGGCGCCTAATGCTGAAGTTTGTGATTTTGCGAAAGTTGATGACTTTGCGCAAATTTGTAATAACGCGAAAATTTCTGAAGATGCGGAAGTTTATGACAACTCACGCGTTTCTGACAACTCACGCGTTTCTGGAGAGGCGGAGGTTTCCGGCAACTCACAAGTTTATGGCAACGCGAAAATCTCTGGAGAGGCGGAGGTTTCTGGCAACTCACAAGTTTATGGCAACGCGAAAATCTCTGGAGAGGCGGAGGTTTCCGGCAACTCACAAGTTTATGGCAACGCTCTCATTACTGATGAGGCGGCAGTTTATGACTACGCGCAAGTTTCTGGCAATGTGCGGGTTCATGATCATGTGAGCATTAGGGGACAAACAGAATTGTCTGGTAATAAGAAAATTTCTGATACGACTAAGATGTGCACAAAAACAAGCTATGGCATGGATTATATAAAACAAGCTATAGATGATGTTCAATGGGCTAGATGTATGGGTTATGTGAAATAACCATTAGGGAGATTTTTGAAGAGCGGCCAGTTTGTCCTTTAAAACAAATAAAGCCTCCCAGGAAGAGGCGGAAATGTTTAACTGCCCTTTTGAATCGAGCGTGGGGACAACCATCATTAAATTGTCCGGCATCTGAAAAGGCTCAACTAAAAGATTGTCTTTATCGTAAGTGAGGCCATAAGGGCCTTTTTTAGCCAGCTCCCCCACATCCTCTTTGACTTTTTGTGTATAAGGGCGGTTCATTTGGCAGTTGTCAAAATAGGGCCTTTCATCATAATACCCAACAATTATTTTGCCTTGAGCGGTCATATATCCCATTTCATAAGCCGTTCCCCCATCCATTCCCGGCCCTCTGAATTTAACCATATTGGCTACAATCGCATGGGATTTATTCATCAAATCCACATCGCCGTTGTAAATTTTAACTCCATCTTGAAAATCCATATTTTTAGGGGTATAGCCGGAATCAAAGGGGTAAAGCCCCTCCATGCTGTAAGGGGCGGATGAAAGATGATAAACGCTAAACAGCCGGGTTTGAGCTTTAATAAACTGTCCGGCCGCCTGATTGAAAGTGAGAAACACCTCCGGTCCCGCCAAATAAACATAGTATATTTTTTTAGAGGAATTGGGCTTATGAGTTTTCAGGATTTTTTTAACGCTATTCTGAAAATTTTTGGATTCAATCGCCCGCTGGCCTTTTTTATCTTTGATATAAGGGCTGGCTCCTTGAATGATAAGAGATTCTATAATAGAGACTCTGTTTTTTTGGCTTGGTTTGCTTGATTGGCTGAACTGCTGAACAGCCAGATGAAGAAGGGTGTAACCGGTATTTTCCTCTTGGGCGTCAATGGAGTATGCCTCTAAATGTCTTTTTAAAGAGGGCGGATCTGCCAGAGCTTTTTGCATGGCGGCCAGCTCTTTGATTTTTATTTGTTTGTCTGGGACTTGATTCACTGTTTGGATGCCTCAACCGATGATCAATATAGCCCGCCAGCGCTTAGTGAACGCTGGTAATGGAAATCTCCAGCTCTTTGGAAATTTCCTCCTTAAGCTCGTAAGTGTGAACCGGATCATGCCCTGCCCCAAAAAAGACCTCATTAAAAGGGATAGTTTTTTTAAGAGCGCTTAAGCCCTCTAACAGGCTCCCCGGAAGAATTTTTACTGTCAAAATCACATCATTTGTTATAATGGGGGCAATTTGCTGAGAGACCACCCTTTGCAAAAGCTCATAAAAAATTTCGCTGTCGCTTAAATCCTCATCTTCAGCGTAAAACAATATCAGCTCAAAAGGCTCTCCTTTTTTTAGCCTTTTGATTCGATGCAGGGTGTTCATAATCAGCCGGCGGGCTTTAGCCTCCCCCACACACAAAATATATTTTGGAAGATTGTCCGGCAAATCGGACATGGACTGGCTGGCGTATCTTCCCAGCCCCAGTCTTAAGTCAGAATGGGTGATCAGCCTTTGCTCCAACACTGTCCAGCGGTAAAACGCCATAAGCAAAGAGGTTAAAGACAATAAAAAAGTCAGCATAAATAAAGTTTGAGAGTTGGCGTAAACAATTAGAGCCAGCATGGAAAAACCCAAAATCAAAGCGGTCAAAACAGCCGGCAAAGATAAAATTTTTCCTCTATAAACAATATAATGCTCAGACAAATACTCCTTGGGAGTTGATTTTTTTAAGCCTTTATTTCTCATCAGCAAAACACCTGTCGCGAAGCTGACCATCACGCCTAAAAAGGCAATCCCATAAACTTTAGCGGCAATGTGGACTTCGCCGGCCACAAGAGCGGACATTCCCATTGTGATAACCACAAAAGGAAAAATAATGTAAGGGTAGCCCTCCATAGAGGGAAATTTATGTGAAAGCCGCTTTAAAAAAATTTGAGGGAGATTTCCATTTTTAGCCATTGTGGCGGCCAGCCCCACAAACCCCACAAGAGCGGTGTTAGCGGCCGCAAAAAGAGTGAGGCCGGCGTTTATAACCAAAAGAGTCTTTAAGGGATGGCCCCCTAATTTATAAGTTAAGCCGGAAAGGAGATGATTGATATTTTGATCCACCTCCTCTGGAGTTAAAACAGCCAGACAGACAAAAGAAATTAAAGGGGCTGTGAGAGAAACCGCCAAAATGACCACCCTGTAGAGCTTCTCCAAAGTTTTCATCTGGGGCTGTTTCATGGATTCAATGATTTGAGCGGCGGACTCAAATCCGGTAATGCCCAAAAAAGCCGCGGCAAAGCCATAAGCCAAAAGAGGCCATGTCATCCGCTTGCCCTCTCCAAAGCCTGTTAAAAATTTCCCCAAATTCACATCCTGAAAATGAATTAAAAGATAAATCAAGCTCCAAAGGCCGATCACAAACAAAAAGACAAAATGAAAAGAGGCGATACCAGTCACAATTTTCGCCGGCTCTTTAATGCCTTTTGTGTTTAAAAATCCAAAAAATAAAATAGGGATAAAAGCTATCAAAACAACTTGGCTCAAAGGGGCCTCAGAAAAAAAAAGAGAGCAAATATAATAACTGCCGGAAAGAGAGCTTACAGCCGCTGTCGCCAGATAGGAGACAAAAGTCAAAGCGCCAGCGGCCACCGCGGCCCGCCGCCCCATTGTTCTTAAAATCATAGTATAGGCCCCGCCGTTTCTGGGAGACATGGCCAGGCCCTCCTCATAAGTTTTTTTAAAAACCCACATGGCCAGACAGACAATCAAAACAAAAAGAGGGGAAAAATAACCGACAATAGGAAACAAAACCCCTGTGCTGTAAAATACAGAAGTGCCAATATCCGCGCCGACAATGCCCGCGGAGATGAGCCAGTTGAGCTGTGTTTTTTTGCCGTTTTCTTCCATAATAAAATCTAAAGAGCCGTCTTCTGTTTTTGAAGTTTTATTTTATGATTTAAGCCTGTCGCGCGCAAGCTGAGCCATAGCATGTCAAATCCGCCTCCTGGGGAATAATTTAAGCCGGTCGGCGCGACATTTGAACAATATGCTCATATTCCGATTTTGTCACCGGCAAAACAGAAAGCCTTTGGCCTTTTCGCAACAGCTCCATATTTTTTAAGGCTTTCTCCCGCCTTAATTCTCCTATGGAAATAATCCGATCAAAAGCCTGGACAAATCGAACAGTGACGGCCAGCCAGATGGGCCTTTCTTTAGCCGCGCGGGGATCATAGTATTGGGAGTTTTTGTCTAAAGCTGTGTGATCCGCTTTGGCCTCCTCGCAAACCACAGCCAAGCCGGCCGCGCCGGAAGGCTTGGAGCTGGAGTGGTAAAATAAAACCTTGTCCCCTCTCTTCATGTCCCGGATCATGAAATTTCTGGCTTGATAATTCCGCACTCCATCCCAAAAAGCGGTTTTATCTCTTTTTAAGTCAGATATGGAATAAGAGCCAGGCTCTGATTTCATAAGCCAATATCGCTCTTGTTGAGGCATAAAAATCTATGTAAAATCATACAGGCAAAAAATCAAGCGCCAGCTTAAAATTTTAAGCTGGGGCTGGCGCTATCGCCTTAACCCCACAGTTAAGCCCTCAGCTGTGGGAATTAAAGCCCCCGTCCAGCGAGAGCTGTCAGAAAGCCTCTTATTAAACTCTATCATGGCCTGAACTGTTTTTTGTTTGGGCGATCGGCTGGCCTCCCCATATACAGCTCCAAAAAGCAAAGTGTTGTCCGCCACAAGCAAGCCTCCTTTTTTTAGATGCTTTTCCGCCCAATCCAGATAATCCAGATAGCCGTCTTTATCGGCGTCAATAAAAACCATATCAAAAGGAGCCAGCCTCTTCAGAGCCTTCAAGCTGTCCTCAGCTTTGCCGCTCATCCATTGGATTTTTTGGCTCTCTTTTGCGCCTTTTAAAATTTTTTGAGATTTGCTGTGCCTTTCCAGGGAAATATCCAAAGTGAAAACTCGCCCTCCCTCCGGCAAAGCTTGGGCAATATGCCATGTTGAATAAGCGTAAAGAGTGCCAATCTCCACAACTGTTTTTGCCTGCGAAATTTGAGTTAAAAAATAAAGCAAACAGCCCTCATGGGGCGAGATTTGCATTCTCTCAACGCCTTCAGCCTGAGCGGCTTGGCTGATTTTTTTGAGCCGCTCATCTTTCTGCCCAAACACCCTATCCAAGTAAAAAGCTTTTTTAGTTTTGTGCAGCCTGGACAAAAAAATCCCCCCTCATCAGATTTAACCTCGTGAATAGGCCAAGAGAGCTAGCTCAGTTTATAACATTAAGGGTTTTAGGCTCAGCGCCTTACTGCGATGGCCAGACCATAGAGCTAGCGGAAAAGGCGTCATTTTTGTTTAAAATATAATTGTCCGGATTGACAGGAACGCCGTAAATGCGAACTTCATAGTGCAGATGGGGGCCTGTGCTTCGCCCCGTATTGCCCACACTGGCTATCACTTCCCCGCGCTGAACAATTTTTCCGGTTTTGGTTTGAATCTCCGCCAAATGAGCGTAATAGGTTTTTAATCCGTAGCCATGATCCACCACAACTAAATTGCCATAGCCTGAGTCGTCATAGCCGGTATAAACCACCTTCCCGTCCGCTGTGCTGACCACCGGATTGCCCTCTGTGGACGCGATATCCACACCGCGATGGAAATAAGGCTCATGATCCGAATAAATCGTCTCATTTCTATAGCCAAAACTGGAGGAAACCCATCCCCTCACCGGCAAAATGCTTGGGGTGTTATGCAAAATCTCCTGTTTTTCCAAAAGATCTGTGTAAAGAGTCCAAGCGTCTTGTTTGACCAACTGGCTTTTGCCCCTTAAGCTCTCTATCCGCATCTCCAGCTCATCACTTTGTGAAAAACCGCTATTTATTGGCCGGTGGGAGTTTTTCTCATGGGAAAGCTCAGCGGAGCCGGCGGGACGCCTGTTTGAGGGGCTATGGCTGGAAAGAGCTAAAATAGCGGCGTTTGTGTGTATTTTCCCAAACCCCCTCTGTTTATTGATAGATTCCGGGGAAACATTTGTAATCAGCTGGAGTTTTTTAGAAAAATCACTCACCTGCTGGACTTTTTGCTCTAAATCCCGCATTTGGCCGGTCATTTGGACAAATTTTTGCGACAGCTCTTTATTTTCCCTCTTAAGCTGAGACAGCCTCCATTGATCCACATGCAAGCCAAAATAATCGGCCAAAAAAGCCATAAACAGGAAAAATAAAACGGCAAAAACGCCCAACAAAGCATAAATATACTTTGCCTCAACAGTGAATTTTTTTAAATTCGCGGAGCTGTTTTCAGCAACAATAAAGGTGTAAAACTTTTTTCTTTTCATACTCTGCGCGCACTTTAAATTAATTGTCCGATTTTTTCAAGGGGCTATAACAATTATGGAAATATTATCACTCCCCCCCCCCTCAAGCGCTTTATTTATGCACTGTTGCGGCAAAGCCGAAGGGGAATAATTTTTGGCTAATTCGCAAATTTCCTGATCAGAAATCTCATTTAGGCCGTCAGAGCAGAGCAAAAACAGGTCTCCCGGCTTTAAATCCTTTTGAAACAGATCCGCTTGAATTTCAGGGAAAAAGCCAATGCTTCGCGTAATCACATTGGCATTCATTAAAAGGTGGGCCTGCTCTGGCTTTATCAGCCCCTTTTTCAGCTGGCTGTTGATTACAGAGTGATCCTCTGTGACCCTCCAAAGATAAGGGTCTCTAAAAAGATAAGCCCTCGAATCTCCAACATTTCCAAAAAAAGCCTTATTTTTCCAAACCATACAGACAACCAGCGTAGTCCCCATGCCAATCAGCTCCTTGTCATTTTCCTGGCTTTTGTTGAAAACCCGCGCATTGGCCTCCTGAAAAGCCTTAATTAAAGAGCTTTCCGGCGAGAAATTGGACTGCTGGATGGACTCTTTCAAAAAATCATGGAGAGTTTTAACCGCTAAAGCTGAGGCCACTTCCCCGCCGCTGTGCCCCCCCATGCCGTCCGCCACAACATACAAACTCAGCTCTTCGTCAGCCAAGAGAAAATCCTGATTGGTTTTTCGCTTATGGCCAACATGGGTCATACTGTAGCCTTTAGACATTGCCCTTAAAATTATAAGCTTTTAAACATCATTTTATGAGAAAAATTTAAAATTATAGACTTTTATACCAGTCCAGATCGAAAAATCCGCCCTCCGCAAAGAGAAAATTAAGCCGGGCTGGCTCTGATCGGGCTGGATGAGGCTTAGGCACTGCTGGCTGGCCCTTCCACTGCCGACTCTGTGGCGCTGGCTCCGCTAGGCTGGCTCTGATTGGGCGGGAGCGGTATTGAAGCGAGGAAAGATTTTTTATTTGGACAATTCTTGACAAAAGGAATAAACGCGCATAGCCTTTAACCGCAACCCTAAAAAAAGAGCGATATAAATGGATTTTTTAGACATCACCGGCCTTATCGGCAACTTTAAAAAGGAGCGGAGCAAATGAATTCTTTAGACCCTAAAACATGGTCCAGCAGTCTGGAAAACTCAGCTGAAATTCTCTGGACAAAGCTGGCCGGGTATGTTCCCAACATTTTTGGCACTCTTTTGTTGCTGGCTGTGGGGTATTTTATCTCAAAACTGACAGCTAAAGTCTCCATAAAAATTTTACAAACTGTTGGAATAGACAAAGTCAGCGAAAAAGTCGGCCTTCACACAGCCCTTCAGAGGATGGGCATTCAATTAAAATCCTCCGATCTCTTTGGCAAAGTTTTCTTCTGGCTGATTATGCTGATTTTTATTATCTCCGCCTCTGAGGCTCTGCAGTTGGAGAAAATCACCGACACTATTGACGCTTTTGTCCGCTATTTGCCCAACATTCTGGGGGCGGGGCTTATTTTGATTTTAGGCCTTATGGCCGCCCATTTTCTCAAAGACATCATTGAGAGCGTCAGCCAAAAGGCTGTTTTAGGGTATGGCAAAGCCTTAGCCGCTGTGATTCATATCATAGCTGTTGTTATGGTCAGCGTTTTGGCCATTGACCAGCTTCAGCTGGAAACAGAGCTGATTAACCGCATTATGGAAATCACGCTCATCTCTGTGGGAGTTGTTTTGGCGCTCAGTTTGGGGCTGGGGACAAAAGAGCTGTCTAAAAACATTGTTTCCGGTTTATCTGTGAGAGAGCAAATTAAACCAGGCTCTTATTTGGAGTTTGAGGGCATTAGCGGAACTGTGAAAAAGATCAGCAGTTTGAGCGTCATTATTGAAACCAGCGAGGGGAAAAAAGCTCATATCCCGCACAGCGCGCTGGTTTCCCATGTTTTTAAATCAAAATAAGCTATGCGGTTTTTCTTCAGCCGAACTGCCAGATAACGGCTTTAGCGCGAGGCATATAGCGGGCGCATTGGAGCTTTTGGCTGATAAGCCGGGCGGTTTTGTGAAAAATTGGAAATTCCTAACAAAAAACCTGCAAGGCTTTGATTTTTCTTATTGGCAATAAAAATCAAATCACAATGGCCCGGCATAGCAGTCTCTTGTGCGCGCTCATAATTTATGTTGGGCTGTAAAAAGCTGAATATGCCCCTCTCCCGCCTTCCACGGCCAGCTAGAGCCGGCGCGCCGCTTTTGCATTTGATCCTGCGTGAAAAAATGAATTTTGGAAAAGCCCAGCCGGTGTAAATGACTTCGCATTTGCCGAGTGGCGGAGAGATAATAGTTTTGAGAGCAAGCCTCCTTAATCATATCGAATATCTCCACAGCCAGCTTTTGAGAAACCTGAGACACCTCCTGCTGAGTCCAATCCAGCAAAAAATCCCCGCAGATGAAACAATCCGCCTGAATGCTCCGCTTGAGCAAACTCAAGGACTCCCAAAATATTTTTGGCGGAATGTAATAGCTAATGCCCTCAACAATAATGCAGGTGGCCCGCTCCCCGCTCCAGCCTTTAGCGGACAGCTGTTGAATCAAATGTTTGACATTGGCGATATCCGCATGGATGTAAAAAATAGGGGCGTCCGGCATAATTTTTTGAGCGAGCCGCTCCTGAAGCTCTACGGACTCGCTGTCCACGCCAAAAAAACGGTTTTTGGGAAACTCCTCGCTCATTTTGATTAAAAAGGGATCCCAGCCGCAAGCTAATGTGAGAACTTGAGCGGAGGCTCCGCTCTCTTTCAATATTTTTCTGATATAGTTATGGATGAGAAATTTCCTGTTGGGAATGACTTCGTCTAAATGGGGCTGGAGATGCCGGATTTTATCATACAGGCTTTGCCCTTTAGACAGATCCAGATGAGATAAAAACTCTTTGGCTTTTGAGCTGGGGTAGCTTTTGCCCTTGTCACAGGCCAAAACCAAAGCGGATGTTTGCGATAGTGGATTCATGATCTAAAGTGGGCAAAAGATCTTTTTACGCTCTCCTTTAGCTTCTTGTGTCTGCCGTGTCGTTTTAAGCAGCGATAGAGATTGGACCGGTTCAGTATTATCATTACCCGCAACTATGCATATAACAGCTGTTTTTAAAAATGGGGCCGGCTTTAAACAATAAAAAACTGTTATAAATATTCTGAGCCCATATACTTAACTAAAACTTCAGGAATTTTGACTTTCCCTTTTCCCTCCCAGCCATTTTCCAAAATGCCCGCCAGCGCTCGGGGAGTGGCCAGCCCCGATCCGTTTAATGTGTGAGGATGCAAAATTCTCTTTCCCTCACGGCAGCGAATTTGAGATCTTCGGCTTTGGTAATCTGTAAAAAGCCCGACAGAGGAGACCTCCAGCCAGGATTTTGTCCCCGGAGAGTAAATTTCAATATCGTAAGTTCGGGCGGAGCTAAAAGTTAAGTCTTTCGCGCAAAGATCTAAAACCCTGTAGGGAAGTTTGAGAAGCTTTATGGGCTTTAAAGCGTCTTGCAAAAGGCTTTCCAGCTCCTCGGACGAGCGGGAGGGCTTGCAAATTTTAACCAGCTCCACTTTATGGAACTCATGCAGTCTTTTCAGCCCTCTGTTGTCCTGCCCGGCGGCTCCCGCCTCTCTCCTAAAACAAGGGGTATAAGCCATATATTTTAAGGGGAGAATTTTTTCATCTAAAATTTCCCGCCTGTGCAGAGCGGTTAAGGGGACCTCGCCAGTGGGGATAGCCCACAGATCGTCCTTTTCGATATGGTAGGCGTCATCAGAAAATTTAGGAAGCTGTCCTGTGCCCCTTAAGCTGGCGGAATTGACAAAAGAGGGCACAATAAACTCTGTATAATCCCGCTCAAAAACATCAAAGGCCAAAGCAATCAAAGAGCGAAGCAGTTTGGCCCCTGAGCCTTTAAGCACAGCAAACATGGAGCCGGTGATTTTTCCCGCCCGCTTTTGATCAAAAATGCCCAGCTCCTCCATAATTTCCCAATGAGGCGGAAAGCTTTTAGATTGAAAAAGTTTGGAATTAAAATTTTCTCTTAAAATTTCCACATTGTCTTGGCTGGAATCTCCGGCAGGCGCTCGATCATCCGGAAAATTGGGAATATTTAAAAGCGCCTGCTCCAGCTCTTTTTCTAAATGGGAGAGGCGGGCTGTCTCTTTCTCCGTTTGCCCCTTTAGCTGGAGAGATTGGCTTTTCACCCGCTCCGCCTGATCCTTTTCCTTTCGGGCCATGAGATCGGCCATTTGCTGAGACAGCTTGTTTTTTTGATGGCGGAGGCGCTCCACCGCCTCTATGCTTTTGTTTTTATCCAAAGTGAGCTGATAAGCTTTCACAACTTCCTCTTTTGCGACTCCTTTTCGGCCCAGCTTTTGGATACAGCTTTCCAGCTCTGTGAGCAAAAGTCTGTGGTCAATCATTGCTCTTTTGTATAAAAAAGATCGGAGGCTGTCCAGCTTATACTGATTGGAATCGCAAGTTTTCCCTCTGAGCAGGCTGTTTATACAGCTGCAAGAGTTTAAAGCGCTTTTCAGCCTCTCTTTTTAAGTGTTTTTTTAAGCGGGGTTATTATTCCTCTTAAGCGATGGCTCTTCTCAAATAATAGCGCTCCCCGCAACCTCCCTTTCCTAAAAACAAGTCTGCCAGCGCCTTAAAACGCGCGGCTTTCCCTTTGGAAAAAATGCTTCAAGCCGCAAATAATAACCCCGCTTAAATTTTTATATTGACCAATGCTTTGTTTTGCGGGAAAACTTTATCCATATAACTGCTTATTCAGCTAGACAAGCTCTGTTTTCGATATTTTACAGCTTAAAGGCGCGCTATTATCTCTTAGCCTTAGCGGCTTGACTTGAGTCCCTGAGCCGCCATATAAACTGAAGGAGCTATTATCTCTTGGGCGGGAAAGAATCGCTTGAGGAAAACAAACCTTTAAAAAACGCTATGGGACAGGAGACAAAAAATCAACATTACACAAAACAGCAGGAGCGGCGTTTTGGCCTCCTTCTGAAGGAGGAGACTAAGCTCCTTAAACGCAAGATAAAAGAGGGGCATTTTAAAAGATCTCCAAAGATTTGCGGCTATGAGGCGGAGGGGTGGATCATTGAGGAGCGGGGGCTTCCCTCCGCCCGCAGTGATAAACTGCTGGAGGATGTTGCGGATTCTCATATTACGCCAGAGCTTTCCAAATTTAATTTTGAGATCAACGGAAATCCTTTTCCGGTGGATAAAAATTTGCCGGTTTGTTTGAAAGAGGATTTTCATTTTTATTGGAAAAAATGCTCTGACGGAGCCGCTAAGCGGAGCGGGCGAATTTTGTTTATTGGGACTTATCCTGATCTGACAAAAGTTTCTTTTGGAATGGAGCAAATCTATCCGAGAAACAGATATTACGCCATCGACAGCCGGATCCGCTCTCTTAGGAAACAGCCCGCTCATATTGAGATTCAAGGGCGGGAAAGCTTGGCTTTAAGCGCCTCCAGCATCATATATGAGGCGGAAGCCACTTCCCTGCAAATTCATTTGCAGATCAATTTTGCTGAAGCGAAAGATTTTTATAACGCCTCCTTAATAGCCAGCCCCATTATGAGCGCCTTGTGCGCCAACTCCCCTTTTGTCAGCGGCAAAGAGCTTTGGGATGAATCCCGCATCCCTCTTTTTGAGCAGGTGATTTCATTAGAGGCGGAGCAAAATGAGAAAAAAATCTCCCGTGTGGGCTTAGGGCATGGCTTTGTTAAACAATGTGTCTCTGAGCTTTTTGATCACAACCTTTTGCATCCTGTTTTGCTCCCGGAAATTCACGAGGGGCCAAGAGACAAACTCCAGCATCTATTGTTTCACAATGGGACTATTTGGAGATGGAATCGCCCTTTAATTGGCTTTGATGAGGAGGGAAATGCCCATTTTCGGGTGGAGCATCGAGCGCCTTCCGCAGGCCCCACTTTAGTTGACATGCAGGCTAACATTTTGTTTTTTATCGGCTTGACTCACTTGATAAAAAAACACATCAGCGAAAAAGGGCTGGAGATCAGTTTTCAAGCGCTGGAGAGGCTCTTTTATCGGGCGGCGCAGTTTGGACTCTCCGCTGAAATAAAATGGCTGGACGGCAAAACACGCCCCATCCGGCAGCTGATTTTAAAAGAGCTTATTGCTCCTGTGGGGGAGGAGCTGAGCCGGCTGTCTCTCAACGGCTCCCGCGCCGATTATCTTATCAATGATGTTATTAGGAACAGGGCTGTCTCTTCGCAAAACGGCGCTTTTTGGCAAAAATCCTATATTCGCAAATTTGGAAAGCGGTTTGACAAAATGATAGAAAGCTATTGGCAAAATCAGCAAAAAGATATTCCTGTCTATCAATGGGAAATTTAAAGCTATGCCAACGGAATTTGAAAATTATGCCAACGGGACAACAAACCATTAAAAAAAACAGCGCCCCCGAGTCTGCCAATGGGAAATTTAAAACTATGCCGATGGGATTTGAAAACTATGCCAACGGGACAACAAACCATTAAAAAAAACAGCGCCCCCGAGTCTGCCAATGGGAAATTTAAAGCTATGCCGATGGGATTTGAAAGCTATGCCAACGGGACAACAAACCATTAAAAAAAACAGCGCCCCCGAGTCTGCCAATGGGAAATTTAAAGCTATGCCAACGGAATTTGAAAATTATGCCAACGGGACAACAAACCATTAAAAAAAACAGCGCCCCCGAGTCTGCCAATGGGAAATTTAAAGCTATGCCGATGGGATTTGAAAGCTATGCCAACGGGACAACAAACCATTAAAAAAAACAGCGCCCCCGAGTCTGCCAATGGGAAATTTAAAGCTATGCCAACGGAATTTGAAAACTTCTGAAAATGGCTGAAATGCGGGACAGGCTGATTTTTTGATCTCTTTTTAAGCATTTTAGGCTGATCTCAAGCTATAGACAGCCTCGCCGGAGAAAAAGCTAAGCCAAAGAGAGTAATTTGCTGATCCCAAGCGGCTGACAGAGCCAAAAAGATAAAAACATGAAACTTTAAATTAAACTGATGTAAACTCTTACCAACAAGGCATTTAAAAACATGACCAAAAAGCTAAAAATTATAAATTATATCCCAGAGGGCTTTTTGGAGATAAAAATAAAAACATGAAACTTTAAATTAAACTGATGTAAACTCTTATCAATAAGGCGTTTAAAAACATGACCGAAAAGCTAAAAATTATAGATTATATCCCAGAGGGCTTTTTGGAGATAAAGCCCAAAGACATTACCCAGCTGATAAGCGCCCCCGCCCTTATTCATTTGAGAGGGAAAAAGGAGAGGGCTTTTTTTATCTCTATCCTTCTTCATGGGAATGAGTTTTCAGGTTTGATTATTTTGCAGAGAATTTTGCAAAAATACCGCCGTCAGGCTCTGCCTATGAGCCTCATTCTTTTTATCGCCAACCCCCAGGCTTGCGCTCAAGGCTTGCGCCAGCTTAAAGGACAGCCGGACTTTAACCGCATTTGGAAAGGCGGATCTCTTTATGAGGAATCCCTCATTCAGCCTGTTTTGCGATACGCGAGGGATCAAAATATCCGGGGCGCTATTGACATTCACAACAACTCCGGGAAAAATCCTGTCTATGCCTGCATCAATAAACAAACAGAGGAGGCTTTCCGGCTGGCTCAAGCTTTTTCTGAAAAGATTGTTTATTTTACAAAGCCGGATACTGTGTTGTCTATGGCTCTTTCTGAGATATGCCCCTCTGTTGTTATTGAGTGCGGATTGCCCGGCGATTCAGCGGGCATAGCCTCTGGCGTCCAACTGATGGAAACCATTTTGGATCCAGCGGAACGCTGGAAAAAAGGCAAAATCAAAGACATTTCTGTTTATCATACGCGCGCGGCGCTGCATATCGATCCGGATACAGCTGTAAGCTTTCACTCCCGGCCTTTTCTCAAAGAGGGGCATTTGTGTTTTGTCAGCCACTTGGATGAATTTAATTTTAAGCTTTTAAAAGCGGGGGCGGTTTTAGGGAAAATCAGCGATCCCAAACAAATCCGGCTGTTGGATAAAAGCGGTTTGAATATTTTTGATCAATTTTTTGAGATTGTTGAAAATAATTTGACAGTGAAATCTCCTTTTATCCCCTGCATGCTGACAAAAAACGCTCAAATCGCCAAATCAGACTGCCTAGGCTATATTATGAAAAAAGAGCAGGTGGCTTTTCATGTTTAGCTCTCCCAATGTTAGTTTTTGTTTATAGCTCTTTTCGATAATTTCAAGTCAAGACAGCGTGTGTTTTGCCGTTAAATCTGTTTTTTCCGCAAAATCTGTTATTTTTTGGAGTTTGTCGTTCTCGATTTTCTGCGAGAATCCAATGGAGCAAAGGCATAAATTGCTCAAGTCCAGTTCATCAAATCTTTAATTTTTCTTGGTTTTTCTGTTGACTGGCAGCGCTATATATGGCATGATCCCTCTAATGAGGGCTGTATCCACTAGTGAGTTTAACAGCTGGTATAACAAAGCGCCTCTCAGAGAAAAAGCTCAAGTGGATGCCCGCATTGCTAGAATTGAAGAAAATAACCACTTGGGAGACTGGAAATATCTTGGCGCCGGTTTGGCGGATTTGAAACGGAAGACGGATTTATTTTGCAAAGCTAAAAGATGAAATCATTTTATTGCTTATAGGAGGGTATAAACATGCCCAAAAGAAAAATCTTAAAGAGGCCCGCGCGCTTCTTAAGCGATATGCCGGCCTTGAAAGCTAAAGATAAAAAACAGTTTATTGAGTTCAAAGCTTCAAAAAGAATAAGAAATAAAAAATATGTCTCCAAAGCTCTCTTGGAATGTTTAGCGGCTAATGATACAGCCGGTTTTAAAGAAATTCTCCGCGCTCATTTAGAGCTTGTAAATAAAGAGGAGTTTGCAAAAAAAGCGGGTGTTCCAAAAAGGAGTCTTTTTAGAATACTGTCCAAAAATGGCAATCCAACATTAAACAATATATCCAAAATTATTTTCCAATTAAGCTCCTGATTTAAGAGATGTGTTATTATTAAAAATCATTAGAAATAGACCTCTTAAGTTGTCATGAACCTTAAATAATAAGGAGTATAAAATGAAAAAAAATCTATTGGCCAAGAAGAAAGAAAATCTTTTTCAGAATTTTTACGCGCAAATAAAAAGAAAACGCCCTCTCGCAATGAAATTAAAAAAGCTTTTTCCAAGGAAGCCACAAAACAAGCTATAGAAATGTGCAAAAAAATTATTACAAACCCTCAAGCCAGAGAGCAAACTATTGTTTTTATTAAAGCCGCAGACGGCAAAAAAATCAGAAACACATCGGGAGTTTAATCAATTCACAGCTTGGCGGAATTGAGATGGAAAACATAGGCGCGTCTTTGCACGCGGCGCTGTATATCAGCGCGTTTTAAAAGCGGCAGGCAGGCCCCATTCGCTTAAAGGCAAAGCCTTTTTTTTTCAGCTTGCCAATTACATTGTTCGCCCCTGTAAGCGGAGATATGTCAGCGGAGACAAAAGCGCTGTTATAGCGTTTATGCGCGAAAGCGATTTTTTCCGGCCATTTCTCCTTTCGGGCTTTAAGCGCCGTCTGGACAAAGCGGCCTCTCAGCATTCGCTCTATATGATCCGGAAAATCCTTATCCCGCAAGCGCGCTAAATCGCTTTCCAGACGCATAAGCTCGCCGGCTTTATATCTTTCTGTCCAGCGGGAAAACATTTGATAAGTCAGATCTAAAGCCCTCTTTATATTTTTTGGAGAGCAGTTTTTATCATAAGCCTTTATTTGACTCTCAATGTCCTCAGCCGACACATTGTAGTTATAAGCAGGCCCCTTTAAAAGGCTTATCAAATCCTCCAGATCATCCAAAGTCTGTTGAGCTATGTTTTTAGATTGAGCAATTTGCTGAACACGGGAGGAGAAATTAATGGCCATCCCCTCAAACTCTCCTATCCGCTCAGCAAATTTTTGCAAATCTAAGCTGTCAAAAGAGCAAAAATACTCCAGCATGACAGACAGGCCAAAATAACTCACTTCCTCCAGCTTTGGCCATCCGGATCCAAAGACCCTCGCTTGAGACAGTTTATCCTTTAGAAATTTTTGGCTGGCCGGGCTGAGGCTTTTAATTTCCCGGCCGGAGAGGGACGCTGTGATGTCATTTTGATTTTTAGCCAGCTGAGCTTGCAGAGCCTGATGGGCTTTTTGATTCATAGCCGGATCAGATTCTATAAGCAAAACCTCCGCCTTTTCCAAAAAACCGGCGATTTCCTCAGAGCATTGAAGATCGCTCCAAGCCACACCAAAGCGAAAAACTCCCAAAATATAAGAGCTTTTGCCGTCCTTTTCCGCCTTCCACAAAAAAGGGCCTTTTAGCCCCTCTGAGAAACAATAACCCGCCGGCGCAAAGATCAAACTCAGCCCGCAAATCACTTGGAATAACGCCTTTTTCATAACTTCTCCTTTGTTTTATCCTCTTTATAATCTATATTATCTAAACTTGCAACCATTATTTACATTTGAACTCATGATTAACAAAGCCAGCCGCCAGGCCAAAAAAATATAAAATCTGACAAGAGGCAAAATATTGTCCAGTGTAATAGCCGGATAGACGCTCACGCCTGCAGGAGGCGCGGCGATTCCCAAAGCGTTTGTTCAGATTTTCGGACACAACGGCAAATTAGAGGTCGAAGAGGGCGGACGCTCGCGCTTATGTGGCTTGGAATTTGAGAGGCGCTTTCGCTAAATCTTTGTGTTCTATCAGGGAGGGGTGTATTTTGGCTCATCGGAGGAGTTTGCGAAAAGAGAGACTGGATTTTAGTAAAAATTGGCGAGAGCCAACAGCAAAAAAAGCTGGTTAAAACGGACAGGCTTTATTCACGACGGAGTAAATTGGTCAAACGAAAGATGTTTGTATTTCTAACAAATCGTTTTGCGGCATTTATATGGAAAAGAGGCTCTGGCGTCACAATAAAAACATTAGCGTCAAAATATAAAGATTTTATGTCAGGAGAAATATCACACAATTCACCAAATGTTAAACTTGAGGCGCTGGGCGGACGGTGAGAACAGGCAGGAGAAGGGCCACACCATTCATCAACTGCTAAATGCTTATTATCGTCTTCTTTCCGGCTGTTAATAAAACGCACCGGATCATCGATCAGCTCATACTCTTTTGGGTTATTATTTTTTTGGTTCATGACAACTTAAGGGGTCTATTTCTGATGATTTTTAATAATAACACATATAAATTATCTTGTCTATAATTAAATCTAAACTCACATTCTTTTAAATGCAAATAGAATGTTCTTTTATCCATTCCTCTAAATTTATAAAGCCTCACTTTAGCGATCCCCCAAAAATTTTCTATGCCATTAATATGGCTTTTTATCTTCCCCTCTTTTTTAGAAAATTCATTCTTCCCGTGATGCACCCTATAATGTTTCTTATAACCCAAATCCACTAAACTATCATAGGTCTTAAATCCGTCTGTAAATAGGGTTGTCTTTCTGTCAATTTTATCTCTTATAAGAGGCAAAACCTCCTTTTTTGAGCAATTCTTAATGATTTGGGTATAAACCTTCCCTTGTCTTTTTTTAACGCCAAAAACGATAGTTTTTCCATAAGCTCCCCGGCCTTTTTTTCCGCGTATTCTTCGAGGCCCAAAATAGCTTTCATCCATTTCTATTTGACCTTTAGAAAACAGGCTATTTTTCTCGCAATGCTCAGCCATTCTTATACGGATATTTTTTAAGATTTTATTGATGCTGTTTCTGCTGATTCCCGAAAAAAAAGCTATTTGTTGGGCTGTCAGATCGGCAGAAAAGAGCCTAACAATTTCCCTAAATTTAGGCTCAGAAATTCTTGAACGGAGAAAATACTTGTTTTTTACAGTCATTTCAACAACTTAACCTCTATCAAACAGAGCTTAAGTTGTCATGAACCTTGCTTTTTTCTCCTGCTGGCTCTTTTTTTGATTGTTTTTGAATAATAATAGGGATAAACTAGAAGCGCTCATTGGCGGTTAATTTGGAAAAAACCAATTTAAAAAGAGACAAATTATATAAGGGTTTTTGGCTGTTTTCAGCCTTTTCATATAAACAACAGGAGGCATTTTATGTTTGAAAATAAAAAATCAAACTCAAAAAAACCTTTAGATAAAATTAAAAAAAGTCAGAAACAAAATGATGGTTATGGATGGTGGCTGTTTCGAAAAAAAGGGACTGCGGCAGAGCCTTGGCCCACAGCAGAAGATCTTTGGGATGATCCCGAAGTGCAAAAAGCCATTCAAAACCATAATGAGTTAATCAAAAAGAGAAACGGATCATAACAATCACAAATGTTAGAACTGCATAATGTTCTCTGGGTTATTCCCGGAGTAATCTTTATTTATCTTTATAATAGATTCAGACCCACTCTTCCAACCGCAACAGCTATTAGACTCTCAGGCTGGCCTTATCTTTTTTTCCTTGTTATTGTAGCAACTCTTACTTGGTTTCCCTCTAATTGGATTGTTGTTGAATTATTTGATGTTAGAGGAAAGCTAAACACGCAAGCAATTACATTGTTCGGTTCTATAATTTTTATGCTTTTTCTGTTATATATCACTCAATGGAATCTCATTGCAAAAATAATATTTTTTCCAGTAGAGGACAATTTTTATAAAAAATGTATAGAGTGGGAAAATAAGGAGATTTTATTAACTCTCAAAAATGGCAAAGCCTATCATGCTATTTTGTGGAAATATCCTGAAAATCCAAAATTAAGACATGAATCCCAAACAATTTCCATAATACCTTATAAAAGCGGATACAGAGATGAAACAAAAGAGGTAATATGGAATATTTATTATCCTGAATACAGAGATAAATCTGATCTTGTCGATATGGAGCTTATTATTCCAAGAGCTGAAATCATCACTTTCGGAAAATTCAGCAAGAGAGCTTTTGAGCATTTTAATACTTTTTGTGGCTATGCTGACCCTCGAAAACTTGAGAGTGAAATGAAAGAAAGATTTGCTAAAAGGGATCCATGAAGATATAGGTTTAATAACTCAGGGCAGGGATAGTATAAATTTACAAGCTAAGCGCTTATTCGTGATTTTATTTAAACAGTTGCTCTTTTTATTTTAGGGAAAGCGCTTGACCTCCATATTCTTGATTCTTGGGGCAGACTGAAGCTATCCGCCGTTCGAAGCGGCGGCTGAGCCGCACACTGCCAGCCATTTGCCGGCGCCGGCGGGAATCCGCAAAAAACGCTTGATCTCTCTGAAACAGAATGTTTCAGGCCATCAATAACCCGGCTTTAAATATGACTTTTTCGGAGTATGAGGCATAATGAATATGTGAGAAGAATTTACACTCCTTATTTTCAAGAGTTTGCCCATAAAAAAATTATCCTCATTACCGGCCCTCGGCAAGTAGGAAAAACCACTATTGCCAAAATGTTTTCAGGCACCATCGCTCATTTGAATTATGACAGCGAGGAGGATCGGCAAATTTATTTGGAAAAATCTTGGGACAGGAAAAAGGATTTTATCGTGTTTGACGAGCTTCATAAAATGAAGAGCTGGAAGAGATGGCTCAAGGGCTTGTTTGACACAGAGGGAAATTCCCCTCATCTTGTTGTCACAGGAAGCGCCTCTTTAAATGTCTATAAAAAATTTGGAGACTCTTTGGCCGGCCGGTATTTTCATTATCGGACTCATCCTTTGGATATTAGAGAATTGCTGGGGCGGAGATCCGCTCTCTAAAATGGCTGGCGGATTGGCGCTGATTCGCCTCTGGCCTATTTTTTGCGCCTTCGGCTCAGGCATACAGCCCCTGCCGGCTAATAAGGAGCCTGATCGAGCTTGATATTCTAAAATGTGTCATAGATTTATCTTGCCTAAAGTCTTAAAAGCTGTTCCATTGATACGGGATTTAATTTATACTGATAATGAGTCATCTTATGAGGCCGGCCAAACAATTTTTAACTCTTAGGGAAGCCAGTTTTTGGGCCAAAAATTTTTTAAAAAGAGACATTAGCGAGTCCAATATTTCTTACTTAATACAGTATGGAAAAATCAAAAAATATAATAAATTTAACTCTTTATGTGTCAATATTGATGATTTAAAAGAATATTATCAATCCCAGCATTTGTTGAGAGAAAAAAAATGGAAAAAAAAGCTTGGGGCTGATCTAAATTGGGCTTTGTCTTTTGAGCGCCTTAGAGAAAAAGACACAACAAAACATATTCATAGGCTGCACCCTTACAAAGGGAAATTTATCCCCCAGCTTGTTGAATATTTTATAGACAGCAAAATAGACGCTTTTAAAAAAGAGGTCTATTTCAAAAAAGGAGATATTATTTTAGATCCTTTTTCCGGCTCAGGGACCACTCTTGCGCAAGCTCACGAAATGGGCATGCATTCTATTGGAATAGATATTTCTTATTTTAATTGTTTAATTGGAGAAAGCAAATTGCTGGATTACGACTTAGCCTCTCTTCAAGGGGAAATAAAGAGAATTAAACAGGCTCTGTCAAATTATGAGGCTAATCATGCGCTATCTGACTTTGAAAACAGCCTGGCTTGTATATTGTCTGAGTTTAATAGCGCTTATTTTCCCAGCCCTGATTTTAAATATCAGCTGGAGAGGGGAAAAATCAATGAGGCAAAATATACCAGAAAAAAAGAAAAAGAGTTTTTAGCTATTTATAACGATCTTATTAAAAAACATGGCATTCCATTATACTCTAAATCAAATACAACATTTTTGAATAAATGGCACATCCCCAGTGTCAGGAAGGAAATTGATTTTGTATTTCAAGAGATTAAGAGAGCGAGAGGCGGAGACAATAAAAAGATTCTGGCTATTATTTTAAGCCGTACTGTCCGCTCCTGCAGAGCCACGGCGCATTCTGATTTGGCCACATTAAAAGAGCCTCAAATCACAAGCTATTATTGCTGGAAGCATAAAAAAATATGCAAGCCTCTGTTTTCAATAAAGTCGTGGTTTAACCGCTATGCTAAGGATACAGTCAGCCGCATTGAGGCTTTTTCAAAATTAAAAACAAACGCTTTTTTTGCTTTTATTCCCGCTGATTCTAGAACTATTGACATCTATAATGAGGTAAAAAAAACAAATAGAGCTTTTTATAAGGAACTGAAAAGGAAAAGAATCCAGGGGATTTTCTCCTCACCTCCTTATGTGGGCCAAATAGACTATCATGAACAGCATGCCTATGCTTACGATTTGTTTGGTTTTGAGCGAAAAGATGAAGGGGAGATAGGCCCTCTTTATAAAGGGCAGGGCGCAATAGCGAGAGATTCCTATGTTAAAGGGATTTCTGCTGTTTTGCGAAACTCCAAAAGATTTTTATCAAAAAATTTTAATGTCTTTTTGGCGGCTAATGACAAATACAATCTTTATCCCTCTATTGCTGAGCAAGCCGGAATGAAAATTGTCAATCAATTTAAAAGGCCTGTGTTAAATAGAACTGAGAGGGATAAAAGCCCTTATTCAGAGTTTATTTTCCATTTAAAAAATAAATAAAATGCCCTTAACAAAACAGCAAAGAGAGGAGGCTTAGCCTGAGCGGGTGAGACAATGAATAACACAAAAGCGCGGGAGTATAACTTTGATGGGCTGGCTGGCCCCGCCCATAATTACGCCGGCCTGTCTAGGGGCAATATAGCCTCCATGGAGAGCAAGTCTCAAATATCCCGCCCCCGGCAGGCCGCTTTAGAGGGGCTGGAAAAAATGAAATTTCTCATGGACAGAGGATTTAAGCAGGCTGTTTTGCCGCCCCATGAGCGCCCGGATATTCGTTTTTTAAAGGAATTGGGATTTACAGGGGATAACGAAAAAATTATCCGGTCGGCAAAAAAATTTTCCCCCGCCTTGCTGGCCGCCTGTTATTCAGCCTCCAGCATGTGGGCAGCCAACAGCGCTGTCATTTCCCCCCGCGCGGACACAGGAGATCATAAAACGCATTTGACCCCGGCTAACTTGCAATTTTATCTTCATCGCAGTTTAGAGGCTAAGCAGACCGGCGCTGTCTTAAAGCGCATATTTTCAGATCCTGATTATTTTACTCATCATCCCCCTCTTCCCTCTGTTCCGGCTTTGTCCGATGAGGGGGCGGCCAATCACAATCGCCTGTGCTGCAGCTATGGCTCAGAGGGAGTGGAGGTTTTTGTCTATGGGAGAGACGGCTTTTCCTCCGAGCGAAAAACGAAGATATTTTACCCCAGACAAACCCAAGAGGCGTCAAAAATCACGGCCTTTCGCCATAAACTGAATCCTCAAAAAACAGTTCTGGCGGAGCAAAATCCTCTAGCTGTGGATCAGGGCGCCTTTCATAATGATGTCGTTTGCGCTGTAGATCAAAATTTAATTTTTTACCATGAGCTGGCTTTTGCGGACACCGAGCGGGTTATAAAGGAAATAGAGGAAAAACTGCGCCCCGCTCCCTTGATTAAAATTCCTGTTCGCGCTCAAGATATATCCTTAAGCGAGGCTGTCGCCTCTTATCTTTTTAACTCTCAGCTTTTGCCGATAGGGGAAAATGAATGGATGCTTTTAGCCCCCAAGGAGTGTGAAAGCGCGCCTTCTGTCAAAAATTACATAAAATCCTTAACTCAAAACAGCGTTATACGGGAGGCTTGTTTTATCCCCATCCGGCAAAGCATGCAAAACGGAGGAGGCCCTGCTTGCCTGAGATTGAGGGCTGTATTAACGGAGGAGGAGGCTCAGGCTGTTCACAAAGGAGTTCTTTTGGATCAAAAATTGTATGAGCGGATCAAAGCTTGGATTAAAAAGCATTACAGGGAGCAGTTGGCGCCGGATGATCTTTTAGACCCGTTGCTGATAGAGGAAAGCCGCAGAGCTTTAGACGAGCTGAGCCAACTGCTGGAGCTAAAAAACATCTATCCCTTTCAAAATTAGCCCGGAAAATAAAATGAGTCAAATGATCAAAAAACAGCTGGAGCGAACAGCCGTCTGGCCGGAAATAAAGAGCATTATAGAGCGGATTGCGCAAAGCGGCTTTCAGGCTGTTGTGGCGGGGGGCGCTGTTCGGGACGCTCTGCTCCGCAAACCGCCCAAAGATATTGATTTGGCCACATCAGCTAAAGCCAAAGATTTGCTGGAAATTTTGCCTTTCGCCAAAGGGGAGTTTGCCAAATACGGCGTGGTTTTTGTCCCCCTGCCCAAAACAAAAGAGACATTGGAGATAGTCAGTTTCAGAAAGGACTCAGACTACAAAGATGGGAGAAGGCCCAGCTCTGTCTCCTATAGCAATATGGAGGAGGACGCCCGCCGGCGGGACTTCACAATCAACGCCTTGTTTTATGATCCTCAAACAGAAAAGCTCATAGATTTTACCGGAGGCGAGCAAGATTTAAAAAATAAAATATTAAGGGCTGTGGGGCCGGCTCAGCAGAGGTTTGAGGAGGATCATCTCAGAGCTATCCGGGCTTTGCGGCTGGCCCATCAGCTGGGTTTTCAAATTGAGGAGGAGACTAAAAAAGGCGTCCTCTCTTTTGCGGAAAAAATAAAAACCCTCCCAAAAGAGAGGATTGCAAGCGAGCTGATTCAAATGCTCTCCGCCGGCCAAATAGGCTCCGCCGTAAAAATTTTAAGGGAGAGCCGTGTTTTTGCCTTTGCCCTTCCCGCTTTAGCTGTCCTGTCTGACAAAAGGCATTTAAAAAATCCTTTTGATTTTTGGAATGGGCGTTTCTCTTTTTTTGAGGATCAGGCCTTTTGTTGGGCTGTTTTGGCTTTGCCCTTTTTTTATTCAGACCCACCGGCTTTTCAAAAATTTTTAAAAAGCCTGCCCATCAGCTCCATTCATATAAAAAAAAGCCTGTCTTATTTAAGAGCTGTCCAGACTCTCACAACCGCCCGCGCCCCCTTTGCGGAAAAGCTAAAGGCTTTAAATGGGCAAAAAAAACAGGCTTTTGAGCTGGCCTCTGTTTGGCTGAAAAGCCGGAAATTAGATGACAGCCCTTTAAAAACAATCCTTTGGGAGTTTGAAAAAAGAGAGCAAAAAGGCCATTTGCCCGCTCCCCTTGTGACTGGCGGGGATCTTTTAAAGCTCTGCCCTGATCTGCCTCAGCAAAAATTCTCCTCAGCCCTCAAATTGGCCTTTGAGCGCCAGATCACTCATCCTCAAGAGGGAAAAGCGGAGATTTTAGAGCGCATCCAACAGCTCAAAAACAGCGATAAAATATGAAAATTTCAATCGGCGCAAAAGAGGCAGTTAAAAATAGCTGTTGCTTTTAGCCGCTTCCGCCGATACAATTTCCAAATGAGTAAAATATTTGTCTGGCCTGTCTTTGGCCTTTTGATCTGTTGGGCGCCGCCTTCCGCCGGCGAGGAGCTTTCCTGCCGGCAGATTCACCACATACAGAAGCGGTTTTTAAAATATCATATTTTGAGCGAATCGCTTACTCCCGCCCTGCAAAAGCGAGTCTTGGAGCAATTTATTCGAGTCTTGGACAGAGAAAAAATGTATTTCCTGCAGTCAGACATTGCCAATATCACAAAAAAAAATAAAAGGCTGTTTTCAGATCTCGAAAAACGAAAATGCCAGGGGCTTTATTACATTTATAACATTTACTCTAAAAGAGTGAGGGAGAGGATGAAATTCGCCTTTAAGTATTTGAGCGAGAATTTTTCATTTATTAATGATTTGCGGTATGTTGTGGATGAAAAGCTCAAAAAACGCCCCGCAACTACTGAAGACGCTAATGCCAAAATGAAAAAATACCTTCAATATCAAACCGCCAATGTTTTTTCAGTTGAAAAAGATTTAAAAAAATCTATCCGGCAGGTGTCCTATATAATGAATAACCTTCACAAACAGGTTTTATCTTGGAAGCCTCAGCTCAATTACAGGGAGATCAGGGAATGCAAAAGAAAAAGCAAAAACAGCTTTAAAGCCTGCAAGCCCACAAAGTGGCTCTCCACCTATTTAAACGCCTACAGCCAGTCTTTGGACTCTCACTCCAGCTATTTGGACAACGACGCGTTTGAGGAGTTTTATATCGAGATGAATTTAGCTTTAGAGGGCATTGGGGCGACACTCAGCTCTCGTTTTGGCTATACTGTTGTGGAAAGGCTGGTTCCCGGCGGAGCCGCCGCAAAATCCAAAAAAATAAAAGCGCAAGATAAAATTCTCGCCGTAGGGCGATCTAAAAACAGACTGGTCAGCATTTTTGGAGAGAGGCTGGAGGATGTGGTCTCTATCATTCGCGGGCCTAAAGGCACAACTGTATATTTAAAAATTTCCAGAAAGGAGAAGGACGGAACAAACACTATTTTTGTTGTCAAGCTGGTCCGGGATCGTGTGGACCTTCAGGAGGAGAGGGCGTCTATCTCCTATCACAATATCAAAATTAAAAATAAAAATTATAAAGTGGCCCTAATTAAAGCCCCATCTTTTTACGGCTCCAGCGCTTTTGGAAAATCCGTGACCAGAGATGTTAAAAGGCTTCTGTTAGAGGCTAAAAAGAAAAATATTCACTCTCTTGTTTTAGATCTGTCCTACAACAGAGGGGGGCCTTTGGACGAGGCTATAGATTTGAGCGGCTTATTTTTTGCCCAGGGAAATGTGGTCAAACAGTCAGCAAAACACCATTCCCGGCCGCAAATTTTTAGAGACACAGACAAAAGAATTTTTTACAAAGGGCCTTTGATTGTGTTAGTCAATCGCTTTAGCGCCAGCGCCTCTGAAATTGTCTCCGGGACCTTGCAGGATTACAAGAGAGCCGTTATTGTGGGCGGCGATCACACTTTTGGCAAAGGCAGTGTTCAATCCATAGAGCCGTTTTCCATGAGGAAATTAGGGGCCTTAAAAACCACTGTGGGGCTGTATTTTACTCCCAGCGGCCGATCCACACAAAAAGAGGGCGTTAACTCCGATATTGTGTTCCCTAGCGTTTTTAGCCTTGATGAGCTGGGCGAAAAAAACCTGACTCGCGCTTTGCCCTCCCAGCAAATTAAGAGCTTTAAATCCCCCTCTCAAGAGATATTTTCCAAAAAAAGGGAGGAAAATTGGAAGCCGGTCAATGGCGGGATTATTAAAAAGCTTAAAGCCTCCTCCGGCAAAAGAATTGAGAAAAATAAAAAATTTCAAAAAATCAAAAAGCGGCTGGCCAAGATGAGGAAACAAGCCAAAAGCCGAAAAATAATCACTATTGCCGAGGTTTTGGAAAATAAGGAGAATCAAGAGGAGATAGACAAGCAGAAAGAGGAAAGCCTCTCCTCACAAGAGAAAGATAACAAAGCTTACTTTGAGCGGCCGGATATTCAGGAGGCCCTGCAAATCGCGGGAGAGCTGGCTATTTTGCAAAAAACTGTGATTCACTCCAAAAGGAAAAGCGCCCCTGTTCTATAAGCTATTTGATTGGTATGCCGCAAAATTTAAGCCTATCCAAAACGCTCCTCATTAAAATCCATAGCCTTATGGTGAAAGCCCGTGTCACAGAGGAGAGGCTTATCCATATCTACAAGCAGGGGCTGGGCTATTTTTGGATTGGAGGGCCAGGGGAAGAGGCTTTTTCTGTCCCCTTAGGTCTTCTCATCGATAAGGGACAGGGCTTAAAAAAGGACTGGCTATACCTTCACTACAGAGGGCTTGCCGTTTTAATGGCTATGGGCCTCAGTATGAAAGAGGCTTTTAGAACCATGCTCAATAAAGCGACTGATCAATCCTCCGGCGGAAGAAATTTTGTCAATCATTACAGCCTCCCCCAATGGAATGTGGCGCCTGTGACTTCAGTTATCGGAGTCCAATACTCTATGGCCATAGGCACGGCGCACGCTCAAAAAAGGGAAAAGAGCGGGAAAAGCCTCACTGTGATCACCGGCGGAGACGCCGGCACCCATGAGGGGGATTTTGCCTCCTGCCTGATTTGGGCCTCCCGGCCAAAAAAGGAGCTTCCCATGCTGATCACTGTTCAAAACAATGAATGGGGAATCTCCACTCCTCACTCCACCCAGCACGGGAGCCAAAGCATTGCCGACCGGGCAAAAGCCTTTCAAATAGAAAGCTATGTGATTGACGGAAATAATCCTGTGGAAAGCTATCAGATTCTTGAAAAGTCAATAAAGTCCATTCGTGAAAAAAGAAAGCCTGTTTTTATTGAGGCTAAAGTCTCCCGGCTCTATGGCCACTCGTCCGCCTCAGGGGCCAACTATGTTTCCGGGGAGATATGCTGTATTAAGCAATTTGAGAGCCGGCTGAAAAAAGAGGGCGTTTTAACTGAGAGGCAAATTCAGAAGGTTTGGGAGAATTATAAGGAGGAGGCTAAAAAAGCCCAGCGGGAGACAATGGAGGAGCCAGATCCTCATCCTGACAGTATATGGGATCATATTTATTGCGATGGGGAAGAGGCTAATTGGAGAAAATTTTGATTTACACGGGCCGGATTTGAGTTTTTATGATTCCGCTTGGACGGACTGCTGATAAGCGTTAAAATAGGCTTGGGGAATTTAACTGGATTCCTGATTTTGCGGAAAGGGCGTTCCGTGAATTTTCAAATCCCATCGATATAAAGAGAGCTGAGTATGGCGACTATGGTTCAGGGAATAAGGATGGCTCTTCATTATGGAGAGGAGCGTCTGGGCTTAAAGGATATTTTAGGAGAGGATGTTGGCCCTCCTTTGGGCGGAGTTTTTACAGCCACTCAAGGCTTGAAAACAGCATGGAATACCCCCTTAGATGAAAGGGGCATTGTGGGCGCGGCGATGGGAATCGCCATGACCGGACAAAAATGTGTCGCGGAAATCCAATTTGTGGACTACATTTTTAACACCATTGATCTCCTCAAATTGGGGGGGAACAATTTGTGGTGCAGTCATGGCCAATTTCCTTTGCCTCTTGTTTTAATGACTCCCAACGGAGCGGGAATACACGGCTCAGTTTACCACAGCCACAGCTTTGGCTCTTGGGCTGTGAGGCTGGCCGGCTGGAAAACGGTTTGCCCCTCCAGCGCTTTGGACGCTTATGGGCTAATGATTTCAGCGATATTGGATCCCAACCCTGTTCTTTACCTCAAGCCAAAAGCTCTTTTAAGAGTTAAATCCCAGGAGAAAATTCCGGGAGAGCCGGCGGATGAGAAAGCTTTAAAGCAAATGATAGACGCCCCCATTGGATCGGCGCGAAAAAACTGGAGGCCCCGCTGGCCTAAGCTGGAGGAGTATAAGGTCCCTATTGGCCGGGGGCGGATTGTTCAGGAAGGGGAGGATATTACAGTGGTGAGTTTTGGCCGCTCCCTGCATCTTTGCAGGGAGGCTGTTAAAAATATGGATATTAGCGTGGAGTTGATTGATCTGAGAAGTTTGTATCCTTACGATTGGCGGATGATCAAAAGCTCTATTCAAAAAACCCGGCGGGCGCTTTTTGTCAATGAGGACACGGAAGTGGCCAATTTTGGAGAGCATCTGGCTTATCGCGCCGCTCAAGAGGTTTTTTACAGCCTGCTGGCGCCTCCTGTTGTGCTGGCCGGAAAGCAGACGCCCGGCGTGGGCCTGCATCCTAATCTGGAAAAGGCGGCTGTCCCTCAAATTGAGGATATTCAAAATGAGATTAAAAAGCTGGTTCATAGCCAATGGTAAGGCGGAGGATGATTTCAGAGCTTTCCGGCTGGAGCTTGCCGTCCATAGGAGCAAAGAGACTGCCAGCCCGTAATCCAAAGAGAGGGCGCGAAAAAAGCTGGGGCTGGCTTTCCCTGTTCGGCAGAGGGCTTGAAAAACTTAAGCTGGCCGCCTTCTCTTGAATGGGACTGCTTCATCCTTTAAAAGAGGGCGAGAGCGGGGGGGTTGAAAAATCTTTGACTTTTTCCCCTAATTTTTATAAGAGCTTTTTAGTGAAAATACAGAGCCTGTTAGAAAAGAAATTGCGGGAGGGGCTTAATCCTCTTCTCCTGGAAGTCGTCAATGAGAGCGCCAATCATAATGTTCCTGAGGACAGCGAAAGCCATTTCCGCGTTTTAATTGTTTCAGAGAGGTTTAATGGCCTGAGCCTTGTTCAAAGGCATCAGATGGTTCACCGTCTGGTCGCCGAGCAGATCAAAGATAAAATTCACGCTTTTTCCCAGCAGACTTTCACTCAAAAAGAGTTTGAGGACAGAGGAGGGCGCCTGCCTATCTCCTCCCCGCCTTGCGCTAAAAAAAGCCTAAAGTCTTGATAAGGCGCTGAGTAAAAATTTATCTTTTATCCCCTGGAGCAAGGGGGGCTTTTTTGGATTGAGATGGAAAATTAGTTAAAAAAAGCTGTATTTATAGGTTTTTTTAAAGGGAAACCCGCCCCCCATCAGGGAAAAATAAACAAAAAGGCTAAGCCCGCCCTCCGCCTTTGCCCTAAAAAAATAAAAAAATAATTTTTTTATTTGAAAAGCATAGATATTTAAGCCTATGGTTAAGGGGTATATCAAAACTAAATGGAGGTATAATATGGCAAAGAAAAAACCTGCAAAAAGAAAAGCTGTTAAAAAAGCTAAAAAGAAGACCGCTGTAAAAAGAAAGGCTGTTAAAAAGCCTGTCAAAAAAGTTAAGAAGAAGAAGAGAAAAGCAAATCCCGCTTTTATGAGGAGCTTTAAAACAACTCCCGCTCTTCAGGCTATTGTGAAAGCTTCTTCTATTTCCCGCCCTCAAGCGACTAAAAAGGTTTGGGAATATATCCGCAAGCATAAATTGCAGGATCAAAAAAACCGCCGGCAAATCAATGTGGGCGGCACTGCTCTTGGAAAGTTATTTCCGGGCAAAAGAAGCGTCAGCATGTTTGATCTGCCTAAAGGGCTTAACAAAAATTTAAAAACTTAATTTTTGTTTAGTTGCGCTCAAACCGCAATCTTTAAAAGAGGGGCCGTCAGGGCCTCTCTTTTTATTTTCAAGCGCATATCATAGAGAAAAGGCGGAATCCCTATATGGAAAGCCGTTTTATAGCGCTTTTCCGGCTGAGCTAATGTAAAAGGCGAGCTTAGGATTTGCGGATAGTTTTATATGCGCCCGCGCTAAATTCTAGGCCGACTCAAGAGGGGTTAGCTTGTGGATAGTTTTATATGCGCCCGCGCTAAATTCTAGGCCGACTCAAGAGAGGTTAGCTTGTGGATAGTTTTATATGCGTCCGCGCCAAATTCTAGGCCGACTCAAGAGGGGTTAGCTTGGGGATGATTTTGCATGCGCCCGCGCTAAATTCTAGGCCGATTCGAGAGGGGTTAGCTTGCGGATAGTTTTATATGCGCCCGCGCTAAACAAGATGGATTATAGAGGATGAGTTTTTTATTGGTTATTTGGCTGCCGCCGCTTTTTTAGCTTGATACTCTTTAACCAGCTCTTCCTGAATATTCCCCGGCACGCGGGCGTAGCGGGCAAATTCCATAGTAAAATCCCCTTTTCCCTGTGTAATAGAGCGAAGCTCTGTGGAATACTCAAACATTTCAGCCAAAGGGACATCCGCCTCCACAGTGGCAAAGGACTCTAAGTTCTCTGTTCCCTTAATGATGCCCCGCCTTTGATTGATTTGCCCGACCACATTTCCCTGAAATTCTTTAGGGCAAGAGACCTCCAGTTTCATAATAGGCTCTAAGGCGATGGGGCGGCCTTTCATGTAGGCTTCCCTAAAGGCCGCCATAGCGCAAATTCTAAAAGCCATTTCGCTGGAGTCCACATCGTGATAAGCCCCGTCTGAGAGGGTGGCTTTAATGCTCACAATGGGGAAGCCAATAAGCGGCCCTTTGGCCATTTGCTCTTTAAAGCCTTTATCCACAGCTGGAATATACTCTTTAGGAATGCGCCCGCTGACGATTTTATTGACAAACTCGTAATTATTTTCCGGGTTTTCCCCCAGAGATTCCAGCTGTCCAGCCACTTTAGCAAATTGGCCCGCGCCGCCGGTTTGCTTTTTGTGAGTGTAATCGTAAGGCACAGCTTGGCTGATGGTCTCTCTGTAGGCCACTTGCGGCTTTCCGACTTCGGCCTCGCAGTTAAATTCCCTTTTCATGCGCTCAACATAAATGTTGAGATGCAGCTCCCCCATTCCTGAAATGATGGTTTGCCCGGACTCCTTATCCCGATGGACAAAAAAAGTGGGGTCTTCCTTTCGAAATTTCTGAAGGGATTTTGTAAAATTCCCCGCGGCGCTTTGCTCCTTAGGGGCAATGGCCAGAGACATCACAGGATCGGGGACATACATGGAGCTCATGGCGTAATTGATGGATCCATCCGTAAAGCTGTCTCCAGAGGCGCAATCCACGCCAAAAACAGCCACAATGTCTCCCGCCTCCGCTTTGTCTATGTCCTCCATGTCATCGGCGTGCATATAAACCAGACGGGGAGCTTTGAGCTTTTTTCCTGTTCGGGTGTTGACGATAAAATCCCCTTTGCTCACAACCCCCTGATAGATCCTCATGTAGGTTAATTGGCCAAACCGGGTGTCTTCCAGCTTAAAAGCCAGCAGGAGCAGAGGCTTTTCGGGAGAGGGGTCAACCGGTATTTTTTTTTCATTTTGATCTAGATCCAAAGCGGTATTTTCAACTTCTGTTGGATCGGGCAGAAAAGCCCCCACAGCGTCCAGCAAGGGCTGAATCCCTTTGTTTTTATAAGCGGAGCCCATAAAAACCAAAGTGATTTTTAAATCCAAAGTGGCTTTTCGCGCGATAGGATAAAGCTCCTCCTGAGAGACCTCCTCCTCATTTAAAAACTTTTCCGCCAAGCCATCATCAAAATCAGCCAGCCCCTCAATCATTTTTTGGCGGTATTCCAGGGCTTGAGCTTTTAATTCCTCAGGAATGCCCTTTTCCACAAGCTTTTCTCCATGATCCCCCTCAAAATAAATAGCTTTCATTGTGAACAGATCCACAACTCCCTCATGCTTTTCCTCTAAGCCAATGGGAATTTGGGTTAAAATGGCGTTGTGCCCCAGCTTCTCCCTTAGCATGTCCGCCACGCGAAAGGGGTTGGCTCCCGCGCGATCCAATTTGTTGATAAAAGCCATGCGGGGGACATTATATCGGCGCATTTGCCGATCCACTGTAAAAGACTGGGACTGCACGCCGGCCACTCCGCACAAAACCAAAATCGCCCCGTCTAAAACTCTTAAAGCCCGCTCCACCTCAATGGTAAAATCAACATGGCCCGGAGTATCGATAATGTTAATATTTATATCCTTCCATGAGACATTGGTTGCCGCGGATTTAATGGTGATGCCTCTTTCCCGCTCCAGCTCCATGGAATCCATTTTAGCCCCCACTCCATCCTTTCCTTTGACATCATGGATGGCGTGAATGCGGCCAGTGTAGAATAAAATCCGCTCTGTCAGGGTCGTTTTCCCTGAGTCGATATGAGCGGATATCCCTATGTTTCTAACTTGTGAAATGCTCCATTTTTTAGCCATTCTAAAACTCCTTTGTGTGTTTGCTGGGGCCGGCTGAAGTTTGCGCTTTTCCGCCTGTTTCAAACCGCGCCAGTGTAATTTATATCAGGTTTTTTTGCAAGATTTTAATATGCTTCTAGCTTGTGAGTTGCTCCATTTTTTAGCCGCTCTAAAACTCCTTTGTGTGTTTGCTGGGGCTGGCTGAAGTTTGCGCTTTTCCGCATATTTCAAGCCACGCCAGTGTAATTTATATCAGGTTTTTTTGCAAGATTTTAATATGTTTCTAGCTTGTGAGCCGCTCCATTTTTTAGCCGCTCTAAAACTCCTTTGTGTGTTTGCCGGGGCTGGCTGAAGTTTGCGCTTTTCCGCCTGTTTCAAACTGCACCAGTGTAATTTATATCAGGTTTTTTTGCAAGATTTTAATATGCTTCTAGCTTGTGAGCCGCTCCATTTTTTAGCCGCTCTAAAACTCCTTTGTGTGTTTGCTGGGGCCGGCTGAAGTTTGCGCTTTTCCGCATATTTCAAGCCACGCCAGCATAAAAGCCAATAAAAAAACTGAATTTGCTTTTTAGGTCAAGCCCTTTTTAAAAAATCTCAAGCCGGCGCGCTTATGGGCAGTGCTTTTAATCGATTGGCTCTAGGGAGGCAGTCCTCATTTTGAAAGGGGTGGCTGAGAGCGGGTTCATGGGCATTTAGCTGGCCAAAGGCCCCCGCCTAAAGCTCTGAAAAACAGCGTTCAGGCTATAATGAATAGCTCCGGTTGCTTTTTAACAAGATTTTTTTCTCTAAGCCAGCATAAAAAATTAATTAAGTGAAAAGAGGATAGCTGGCGGCTCCAGCCTTGTAATTATCATGCTCCTTAAAAACAGCTTTTATCCAGTTTAATTATGAGATGGTTTTTTTTGGGATTTTCCCTCTGAAACAGACAGATAGCCGCGATTTTCTATGGTGTCAAAACTGTTCATGGCGTTTATTAAATCTTTGGACTTAACCCATACCCAAGGGGCTTTGTTGGGGTTGACATCCATAATTAAAAAGGAGTCGCTTTGCTGATCATAAGCGCCTAAAGGGGAAATATGCCCAGGCCCTGTTTGGCCTAAAATTTTGCGATCATAATTGGCCAAAATAAAATCGCCTGGCTCCGCCAGATTTTTAATTATCTCCTTTTTAAAAATTTTTGATTTTGCGGGATTATCAACAATTCGCAATGTGACATGGAGTTGGTGAGAGCGAAGCGCTCGGGCTAATTGCCTCAACTGCAAACCGTAGTCTTTTTTGAGTTTGCCGTTGATTTTAATGGGCTTGCCCAGGACTTCAAGCCGTTTTTTTGTTTGGGCGGTAAGAATATTATTGGCGGTGTATTTTCCAAAAAAAGGATCAAAGCCCGGCGTCAGCCAAGCCCGCTCATGTTTTTTTATGGAGTTTTTATCGCGGGGCAAATTTTTCCTCTGGCCCAGCCGCAGGGCGTTCAAAATGATAGCGGCGGAGGCCAAGCCGCAAAACAGCTTGTTTTCCTGACTGACAAAATGATTGCTTAAAGGGAAAAAATCCCTCTTGTGGGCGGATCGGGATAGGCGGGCTTGGCTGTCTTTAGAGTCCCATTTCACTAAAACAACAGGAGACAGCTTGCTCTTATGATTCTCAGCGGAAACGCTTGTCCAGGCCAAACACGATAATAAAAAAGCGGATGTGTATTTCATTTTTAGCCCTCTTTTGAGGTTTTGAGCCTCCTCAAGCCAAAGATTATGCCAGCAAATCAAAAAAATGACAAGCCTCTTTTTGACAGCCTCTGTTTTTGCAGGGCTTATTGAGGGGCCTTGCTAATCAGCCCTTTTTTTTGTTGTCAGAGGCAGAGCGGGAGGCTTACTTGAGGCAGTGGCTGTAGGTTTTTTTTTGTGAGCCAGCCCTTTTTTTGTTGTCAGAGGCAAAGCGGGAGGCTTACTTGAGGCAGTGGCTGTAGCAGTCTCCTTGTGAGCACAGCCTTTTTTTGCTGTTAGAGGCAAAGTGGGAGGCTTACTTGAGGCAGTGGCTGTAGCAGTCTCCTTGTGAGCTAGCCTTTTTTTGCTGTTAGAGGCAGAGCGGGAGGCATATTGAGACAGTGGCCCATAGGATGCCTTGTGAGCCAGCCCTTTTTTTGTTGAAGGCTGTTTTCTTAATGAGCGGAAACACACTAAAAAAGACCTTTTCAAGCCTTCAATAACTGACAAAAGCGCCATTTAATTAGAGGATCAGCGGCGCATTGGCCGGCCAGCCGCAAATTTTCAAGTCTTAAATAGCGCCCATTTAATTAGGGGGCTGGAGGGATAGGGGAGGGCTGATTTATTAAATTTTCAGCTTATTTTGTGTCTAAGGTTTGACAAAACAGCGGATTGGTGAAAAATAATAAAGTCCGGCTAGACCTGCTAGCTCAGTTGGCAGAGCATCTCCCTTTTAAGGAGAGGGTCCTAGGTTCGAGTCCTAGGCAGGTCACCAGTGTTCCCTTCGTCTAGTGGTTAGGACATCACCCTTTCAAGGTGAAAACACGGGTTCAAGTCCCGTAGGGAACGCCACTTTTTCCCTCACCCCAAGCTTTAAGCGGCATTATTTGACAGTTTTAATTTCAAAATGATAAGGACTCGACTAATTTAAGGCTAAAAATGAGGGAAAACATGAAAAGCCTAATGTGTCCTAAATGTTTCAGTGAGGATTTTTCAAAGCGGGGATGGATAAAAAGAAAAAAACTTGACTTTTTAGAATTTTAAAATAAATTAATTAGCCGTTTGTGAAAAACCTTTGTTTTTTTACTAAAAAATATCGGCAATGGAATGAAGACAATATAAATAAAGTGTGACAAATGGTGTTTGAGAAAGCGGATGAGCTTTTAGATATTGGCTGTTCTAAATGCTAAAATAAAAAAAAGGAAATATGTCTCAACAGCCTATTTTAGTTTCCTTATTCAATCACAAAGGGGGTGTTAGCAAAACCACTACCACATTTAACCTTGGTTGGACTTTTGCCAATAAGGGAACAAAAACTCTTATAGTGGACGCAGATCCTCAATGTAACCTGACAGCGTATGTATTACAGCTGCAAAAGAAACAGTCAATAGATGAATTTTATAAAGATGTGGATAATGACAATCTTTATTCAAAATTACTTCCCTTAATATCCGGTAAAACTCTACAAGTGGACGCTGTAAAACCCTCTGATACATTGAATGACAATTTAAAACTTGTGGCAGGCCATCTTTCCATGTCGGATTTTGATATACAAGTTACGGCAGGACTTCTCTCCACAGAAGGCGGTTTTTTACAGTTTACAGCGCAATTTGTTGGCGCTTTAAATAAAGTTGTAAGGGAGACAGCTATTCAGAATCAATGTCAGCTCATTTTGATTGATATGAGTCCCAGTTCAGGCGCTATGAACAGAAGTATTTTAATGAGCAGTGATTACTTTTTAATTCCCACCTCTCCGGATTTTTTTTCCTATCAAGCGATTCAAAATCTTGGTGATATGTTTATAAATTGGAATAATTCTTTTAAAAAATTTCGAGATCCCTCATTGCCAAATGCTTTGCCTATAAATCTTCCTAAAATGTTGGGTGTAATTTCGCAAAAATACAGACCCTACACACTTAGAAAAAAAGAGCTCGCAGAGCATCTTCCTTTTATAGGAGAAAAAAAATATGAAGAAAGAAAAAAAGGCATAGCTAAATCTTTTAAAGAGTGGATTGATAAGATTCAAATAGCTTCAAATGATCAGTTGGCTGAAAAACTAAAAAAGCTCAATATGGTCATTGATAAAGAAAGCTTTATTCGTCATATAAAAGACGAAAAGCCATATAATTTAATCAGCATTGGTGATTTTAACTCTCTGATTGCTCAATCTCAAAAATATGGCAAACCTGTATTTGAATTGACAGAGGAGGAAATAGCTCAAACTGGAAAATCCCTTCAGGAAATGAAGGAAAATCAGAAACTCTTTAAAGAGTCTTTTGACACATTGGCTGAGAGAATTGGCCGTTTAATTGAAGATGATTACTCTGGCAAACAGTTAAATTTATTAGGTTCATGACAACTTAAGCTCTGTTTGATAGAGGTTAAGTTGTTGAAATGACTGTAAAAAACAAGTATTTTCTCCGTTCAAGAATTTCTGAGCCTAAATTCAGGGAAATTGTTAAGCTTTTTTTCAGCCGATCTGCCAGCCCAACAAATAGCTTTTTTTTCAGGAATCAGTAGAAACAGCAGGAATAAAATCTTAAAAAATATCCGTATAAGAATAGCTGAGCATTGCGAGCAAAATAGCCTGTTTCCTAAAGGGAAAACTTGAAGAGGGGAATTTTTATTGATTCTATAGAAAGCTTTAAGCGGCATTATTTGACAGTTTTAGCTGTTTTAAAAAAGGTTTCAAGGCTTTTTCCAATTTAACAAAATGATCGATCAATTCCTCTTGTATTTTATCCCATTCATTTTCTGGATTTTTGTAGCCGCCTGTGTCAAACCATTTTAGGTATTTTTCTTTATCGCTTTTTACAAACCCTCCGCTTTTGTTGTCTGTTTGCTCTAATATAAAGCCAATTTCAGATTCCAGATTTTTTTTGAAATTAAGAAACTTATCTTTTACAGATGGATTAAAGCGAACAGATACAGCTGTTTTGTTTTGGTTTACATAACAGCCAATCTTGAACCCTGTTTTTTCAATTTCATTATGTCTTTCCGTCCATGAATGAGGTTTGTCATTGGAAAAAAAGTCTGTTTTATTTTTTGCTTTTTCTAAAAAGCTTTTCCAAAAATTCATCTTTAACTGCCCTCTTTCGCTTAGCTCTTTCTTCTGCTGGCCTCTTTGTTTCATTTCATGGCTTGGCCGGCAAATAACTTTAAAAAAAGGAGCGGGTTTTGAATTATCAATCTTATAGCTCTCTAATTGAATTAAATAAAAATCTTTATCTGTAAACTCATTGAGCCAGTTAATTACATTTATATGCTCTTCTCTGACTTTTTTTGCAATCCATACAGCTTTTTTAGCCTCCATATTTATCATATAAGTTATAATTTGCCCTAAGTGTTTATGATCTGTTGACTCTAGCTGATTTTCTATAATAATTTTTTCCCCTTGTTTTGTTGTGGCGCTAATATCCACTCTAAAATTGGAGTCATCCCAAGAGCATTCTGTCTCTGATTCCTCTAAATCTAAATTAATTTCTTTTCCAAGAATATCCAGGTTATCATTCAGCCAGTTAGTGAAATCTGTATCTTCACGAGACCATATTTCCCGCAGCTCAACTTTTTTAAGTGTTCCAATTTTCATTTTATGCCTCCTTGTTTATTCTTTCTATCGTATCGGCGCATCTCCTGAAAAACATAAATTAATTTGTTTTAGAAAATTTAAAAGCCAGCAAAGACAAGGGTTTTAGGAAATAGCGCCTTAAAAATAGGCAAGATTGTCTTATCCTGTTTAAAAAATCTGTTTTTTATGTGATTTTTTCTGCTCAGAAGAATAGAGAGGCTTTGTATTTTAGGCTTTTATGCTTAAAAAGCAAGTTTATGGCGCGCTTTAAGCTAGCTTTTAATGATAGGAAAAGCAGTCCCCCAGACTCCTTTTCTTGGGTTCATGACAACTTAAGCTCTGTTTGATAGAGGTTAAGTTGTTGAAATGACTGTAAAAAACAAGTATTTTCTCCGTTCAAGAATTTCTGAGCCTAAATTTAGGGAGATTGTTGGGCTTTTTTTCAGCCGATCTGCCAGCCCTTGCCGCTTGAATCCATTTTTGCGGCGTCAGAACAAAGGCATTGCTTCCAGCCGCATTTTTAAAGATATCGAATTCGACACGGTTAAAATCAGGATTATTGATTTTCTCCCAAAGTCCCAAAAATTCAACTTTATAGAGAAAGGCAAGTTTTGGACAGCTAATTTCTCTAAAACAGAGCGCATCAATCCAAGAACAGTAGAAAGAGATATACTCTTCTTAAGAGACAAAAAACTTATAATTTTTAAAGGTCACTCTAAATTTGGAAAATACCAAGTCACCGCAAAATACAAAAAACTAAAAAAAGCTATTAAATAAAAAATCAGCTCAAGTATTGGTCTGAGTGTCGGTCTAGATGTCGGTCTGAGTGTCGGTTTAAGTGTCGGTCTAGATGTCGGTCTGAGTGTCGGTCTGAGTGTCGGTTTAAGTGTCTGGTATGAGGGAAACAAAGTGGACTCTTTTTCAAAGAAGATCCATCGTGAAAATTCAAATCAGATCAGGTAATTTTATCAAGCAATTTCTTATATTGCTCATTTTGTTCTATATCAGGATGTTTAGCTTTTAATTTATTTAATATTTTTTTAATATTTTCGCCATCACTTATCCTATTTTTAGGAAAATTCCAATTTAAAAGCTGTAGCAATTCATTGGGGTAATCAAAAATATGGTTTAGCTTATTTCTAGAGTCTTCTGGTTGCTTGTTTTTAGTTGAATCGTTGGGTTTATCTTGCAAGCTCTCGGCTTGAGAGGATTGAGGGCTAAGAGGCTCATCTAAATCAATTTGCTCGATTATGTCATAGTCGGCTAAACCAGTTTGTGCGGCTATATTATAATCTAAACCAGAATTTTCAATAATGACTCCCTCAATTTTGTCTTTTAAAAACTCAAACGCTTCAGGCAATTTATTCCCGCAATGCAGTATGGCCAAAGATAAATTTCTCGCTATTTTAGGACTCATTTTATTTTTTTGCGGGGGCCAAAATTTTTCTATCCAGGGTTTTATTTTTTCAGACCATAAAACAGCAGATTTGCCTTTTTCTAAATTTTCCAAAAACCTCCATATATACCATGAAAGAAACTCTAAAATATCTATGCCTATTTTCTGAATAAGCTGGCTTTCCTCCTCTTCTGTGAAAATGCTTTTTGCCTCTCTGCCTCCGGTTGTGATAAAAAATATTTCAGCAATAGTTGAAAGATAATCTGTTTCATTAGAGATAATTTTCTCATAATTTAAAATCAACTGAAAAAACTCTTTTTTAAAGTCTTCTAAAAAATCAGGCCCTAAAAACATATTATAAAATAAATAACCCTGCCATAAAGCTTTCCATGCGCATTCATCCTGAGTTGAGTTTTGGGATGGGCTTTTTTTAGCTGAAGATGATAAAGAGCCGGCTGACTTATTTTTGACCGGAAAAGTTTTTTGTCCATCCCATCCCATTAAAGATTTAAGATTGTTTATTGTCCACTCTTTATCTAAACGCCACAGTTGAGGCAGATAAGATCCAAAATGAAATAGCACTGAGGGATCTTTCTTTTTTCCCTTTTGCAAAACAATTTTAAAATAATGTGTTTTTATATCTTTTGGTATTTTGCCGTTTTCCGGTATTTTTCCATCGGGAAATGTGCTCCATAAAATATCAAAAACAGACTGTGACAGCTTGCCTAAGTTTGAATTTAAAGCTCCATCTGGAATATTAGAATAATTAAAATATTCTTTATCTTTTATGCTCAAATCCCATAATTTATTCCATCGTTTTTTAAAATCCTCTTTATCTTGAGCATATATTAATTTGCTTTTTAGCTTTAAACCTTCTATTAGCGCCCAGAGGCATTTTGTAAGAAGATTATCATTAAATTTTATTTTGTTAAAAGATTTTAAAAACCATTCTTTGCTTTTTTTTGCATCAGTCATCCCATAGGATTCAAATATAAAAGCCTTCCAATAGGGAGCGCTGTTCAGATCATTATCCGGGAACATAGATAGAATTTGAAAGGCTCTTTCCGGCCCATCTGGATGTTCTTTAAAAAATGATCGAAACTCCTGTTCTTTCTTATCTACAGTGGGAAGTGTGTTTGGCCTTGTGTATTTTATATCGTTAAAAATTTGCTCATTTGTCATATTGTGGTAGTGCTTTTCAGAGCCAATTTGTTTAGGCCCTTCCATGTAGACAGGAAAACCTTCCCGCTCAGCTGATTCTTTTTTTGAAGGCGCAAATGAATATTTAACAGGGATCTCTTTATAATATTTTTCTATATCTTCGGGAAACTGGGCATCTGAGAATTTAAGGTGATGCAATCTTAGATATATGGCTCTTTCTTTTAATTCTGTAAAATAATTTTCATCAATGTCTGCCTTGTATAAAGATCGATCGGGGCCTTTCATAATCAGAGAAAGCAATTTTTGAGTTTCCTTTTCCGCATGTTGCCTGCCGCTTAAATAGCGCAAAACTTCATTTCGACAAGAGCTTAACCATAATGTTTGGTTTGGCTTTTCCTCAAATAATTTAATAGCTATTTCCTCCTTTAAATCAGAATGTTTTGTGATGGCGTAAAGAATGAGCCGATAAAACAGGGAATAAGGATAAGAGCGCCATTTATTTAATAAAAGCTCAGCCAGTGTTTTGTTTTTATCCATAGCCAGATCAAAACTGTCTTTAACCAGATCAATAAGATAAGTCCAAGGGTAATATTTTTTGTTTTGTTGATGAGCAGTGATAGATGGCCTTTGAATATAAGAAGAATCATATCGTTCAGCCCATTCCGCCAGCTCCATAGCTTTTTTCAATAAATCAGAAAAATCCTCCGCATGGGACAGTAATGTCTTTTCATTTGTTAAAATTTTATCAGGGTAATAATGTGCATTGATGACTAATTTTGTCTCATAAATTTTATCAGAGCCTAATAAATCTGAAAATTTTTTATCGTAAAAATAGATTTCAAAGCCAATTTGAGGCTCTAGGCAAAACAGCAGATCTCTAGCTTTTGCGTAAGAATAATTTTGATTGAGAGCAGTTATCAACTGTCCCTCATAAAAAGGCAGGTTCTTTATCTGATCTTTTTGGCTTGTGACAATTTCCCAAAATAAAGCTTTTCTTTGATCTAATTTTTCGTTGGAATTTGTTTGGATGCGTTTTAGGCGCCATTTAATTCTATTTTTAAATTCAGGATGCAAAGAGATCAATCCAGTTTGAGGGGGAGCCTGTTTTATCAGCCAATGGATTAGCTCTTTTTTGTCTAAATGATGAAGAAGCCAGTGGGCTATATTTTTTTCTAAAGGCGATAAAGGCTTCCACAAATTATGAGGCGATGACAGAGCTGTCCAACCAGTCAGCTTTGTTAACAAACTATTTTTTGTTTCTAGCTCGTTTGATGTGGGTAAAGAGTTATTGCTCTGACTGTTGTTTTTAGATTCTTTTTTCTCCCCAGAAAAAGCTTTAAGCCAGCTAATGTCTACAGGCTTTCTTTTTTTTGGATCAGAGGATAAATTTATTTCCGGCAAATACTCCGCCAGCCTGTCATCTATTTTAAGAGCGGAAATAACAGTTTCCGTTTTCTCTTTATCAACTTCTTCTTTATAAGGAATTTTTAATTGATTTTTTAGCCAAATTTTTCTTTCCGCTAAGCTTATTCTTTTTGATTTAGCCAATTTTTTGATTATGTCATACAAAAGGGAATAATTATTATTGTCTTTTATTTTATAGGGGATAGGCTTAACTCCAATGGATTTCCAGTGATTTTCTTTTTCCTCTTTTTTACCTTCCTCATACCCAACAAAAGCGTATATAGAGGGGTTTTTTTTACGATTCCCAGTTTCCTCAGCTTCACTTCTTCTTTTGTTTTCATAACTGATAGCTGAAACCAGATAATTCAGGACAGGATCATTGGCGCTATATCCTATAAATACAACTGTAAACTCTTGAAAAAGCTGAGTGACAAACCGGGAGGCCCAGCGGTCATGCAAATAGGCCAAGCCAAAGTCTGATCTTGTGAGAACAAGATTTTCGCCTTTCGGATCATTTGCTTTATCAATTACACCATGCAAAAAAGTCAGATTTCTCCATTTTCCTTTTTTGGGAGGGGCAAGTTTTGGCGCAGAGTCTGAGAATTGAGATTTCAGTCCCGCCTCAAAAAAAAGCCTGTCAAAATTTGTGGTTACCAGTCTGTGCCCTCTATTGTCCGGCAAAGCGGATAACTCTAAAAGAGCTTTATGAATATCAGTTTTGCCATTACGCGGCGGTCTTAAAATATTTATTATCTTTTTTCTTAAAATTTTCGGTTGGACTGAAAATTCTTGATTTCCCTCCAGCAAATCCAATATGCTGGCATAATCCCCTCTTTTTTTAGCTGATTCTAAGAGAGAATTATTGTCTATATCCACCTTTAATTCCTCGCAAACTTGTTCCACCAGATGATTAAACGAAGGCAAGCCGGAAGGGATAGAAATTCCAGCTCCGCAAAAAAAGACTAAATTGTCATTTCTTAAGGCCTGCTCAATCGTTTTTTGTATTTTGGGGTCTAGAACAAATTGAATCATATTAAATCATGTAAAAATTTTATTTTTCAATAAATCCTTAATTTATAGAAAGCTCTGTTTGCTCAGCGGCAAATTCTTGTTTTTTCTGCTCTTTCACTTTTTTTAGAGAGGCTAGCCTTTTTTTGGCGATGTCAATATATTGTTTATTGATTTCCACTCCTATAAATTTTCTCCCCAGCTTTTTACAGGCTAGGGCTGTTGTGCCGCTTCCTATAAAAGGGTCTAGAACTATGCTGTTTTTTCTCGTAGTTAAATTGATTAAATACTTGAATAGCGACAAGGGCTTTACTGTTTTATGATTGTTAAAAGAGCTTTTTTCATCCTCTTTTGGCTTATCCGCTAAAAACACTTTGTCTATTCTATGGCTGATATATTGACTGGTCATTATATTTGACGCGAACATATTTTTATACAGCCCTTGTTTTACATTTGTGTTGATTAAAGAAATATTGTATTTCATTGAATTTTTTAAATAAGTCCCTTGCAGGGGCTTTTGAGCCATTGCGATAGGCTCATGGCAGGATTTTACCTGCGGAGTTTTCCACTCTTTAAATTGCTTATTTAATTTTTCTTTCTCTTTCTCAGATTTATCCATTTTGTTAATGAAATGATGAAGGCTCATTGCTTTTGGCTGATTTTGAGTATAGAGCCATATAAAGCAATCTCTTATCTCAAATCCCGCATCATCAATAGCGCAAGCCATTCTATGGTATAATCTTGGGCTGGAGAAAGAGAAGAAAAACCCCCCTGGCTTTAAAACTCTAAATAGCTCTTTTGATATTTTCAGATACCATGAATAAAAAACTTTCCCTTGTTTTTTGTCAAATTTCATCCCGGCCGGCAGATGCTTTATAGCATAAGGCTTTTTAGGGCTTTTTACTTTTTTAGCGCTCCAGTTGTGATCCATTTTATCCAAAAAATAAGGAGGATCTGTTAGTATAATATCTATAGAATCATTTTTTAGCTTTGGCAAAAAATGAAGAGCGTCATCATGAATAATTGTATTGATATGCTTTTTCATTTTTATCCCAGCTGGTTAGGGTTTTTGCCTTTATATTTTTTATATAAAATCCTGTAAGCTTTTCTTTGCACAGATTCAGAACAGCTTTTTAATACATCCGCATTAGCGAGTTTTATCACTCTTCCCTTATTATCATAAATCCATCTGTTTCTATCGGCTCTGTTGCATTTTTGACATTATAATAGAGGTTTTTGTAATAAAAAAAGCTCATAGTGGGGTTATTTCTTCATTAAAAATAAAAACTCAGTGTTTTTTCCCTCTCTCTTTTTAGTCCAGTCATGGGTCCAGCGCATACCGGACATGACATTTCTCCTGTAGTCAATGGAAAAGACATGCGCATTTGAGCAGTGGCTTTTAATCACTTCGCAGATATCCTCTTTTCCAGCCCGTCCCCCATTGCTGTAGGAAAGCAGGATATAGGGAGAGCTGGACTCCTCAATCAATCTCTCAATGGCTTTAAGGGCGATAAACCGGCCCTCCTCATCTTTTCGAAACTCCTCAAATATTGATCCGGCTTTTAGGTCATTGCAATCCGCCCGCCGGCCCGCTCTTCCCACAAGCTCCGGCTCGTCATTTAAAATAACTGTTTTCCAGATATGGTAATAAGAGGCATAGCGGACACGGGAGGGCGGCATTTTCTCATTGTTAGAGCCATACGGCGGATCAAAATAAGAAAGGTCCGCTTTAACCTTTGGGAGCGCCTTAAAAATATCCTCACTCATAATCCGATGAGGGCAGCCTCTTTTTTCAATCAAAGGCAGTTCCAGTTTCATTTTATTAAAAGAGCGGGGGGACCACTCCCTCAAATAAGAGGCGTAATGCCCCAAAGTGTTATCCACTTTATCCAAGGCGAGAATAAGGCTTGTAAGCAAAACAGATCGCTCAATAGAATTATCGGATATTTTGTCTATCTCCGGCCTTATGGCATCCAGTTTTTTTGTGTTGTGGATTTGCCAGTTTTTCTTTTTCCCGTCAGAATGGACAGCCGATCCGCCGTTAGCCTTTCCGCCATAATGGACAGCTGATTCGCCATTGGCCTTTCCGCCATAATGGACAGCCGATCCGCCATTGGCCTTCCCGCCATAATGTTTTGTGAACCAGCCGGACCGTCCTCTTAAATTGTTCAGATAATCAATTTTTTCCTTTAATTCTTTTCCCGTTTTGCCCTTTAAATAACACTCGCCAAAGACCTTTGACCAAACCGCCACATCATTTGATATGACCTGATACCCGCTTTTAGCCAGAGCCTGACTGACCCTTGTTGTTCCTGAAAACCCGTCAAAAACCCTTTTGACAGGCGGGTTTGCTGGCAGGGATTTGATGACTGAGAGAATATAAGGCAGGAGCTTTAGTTTGGAGCCGCTGTATTTGATGCCCTCCGTCACAACCGGAAGGGCCGGCTCATCAAACAGGGGAGAGAATTTGAGCCGCTGGGAGCGGGGCTTTGGGACAAGGCGTGTTTCAAGCATAGCTGTCTCTCATATTTTTAAGCTTTCAGGAGAAATGGCGACTATAGCTTTTAACACAATTTATCCAACTTTAGAGGCGCAGTCCAATGCTCCAACAATTTTCATCAACTTCCTAAATCCCGCTCGGCCTCTAAAAAAAGCGTGAGAAGCCCCTGCAATAAAGCCTCTAAAACGGATTTATATAAAAATATCAGTTATATTTACAAATGTAAATATTTTTGTTATACTTTATTTGAGCCGATAAGCGCCCGTTTTATAAATAAAAAGGAGGCTCAAAAATATGAAAAAGAAATTGAAAAAACTTAAAACAAATAAAGCGGCTGAAAAGCTTTTAAGTCAGGATTTATCCCCTTACATACATTCTGAAAATTTTAAGCCCATGCGATTTGAATTAAAACCAAAAAATCAAACAGTGACGATACGAATGTCAGAAGGGCTTTTAAAAGCTTTAAAAAGCAAATCAAAAAAACAGGGGATTCATTATCAAAAGCTGATACGGCAAGCTCTTGAAAAAGCGCTTTAAATTATCTTGAGCCTAAATTTTTTTAAAAGAATGGGAATAATCCATTCAATTTATGTTTTCCACAGGAGGTGGTGATTTTAAATCTTTAACAGTGAAAAATTTAGGTTGCTTTATTCTTTTTAATTGTAAGTTTTTTGACTTTAAAAATTTAGATACATAAGATAAGTATTCATTATCCACTTGCTGTTCAACAAATTGGGATATCTCTTTACCAGCTTCTGAGAGAACAATCGAAGGTATATGAATAGTTGTTTCATTGGGCGGAAAATCAAAAAATAAGCTATATCCGCAATAATGACCTAAATATCCTCTATTAGGAGCAAAGAAAGGAAAGATCATTGGCTTTGATAATATATTTTCTGAACGCTCAATTATAGTAAATACACCTCTTGCTTGTATTAAACCAATTTCCAATAAAAGGGATATTTTACTGTATATAGGAAAATTACTAGGCATTTTACCTTCTTCATAATAGATAAAATCACCGATCTTATAATTTAAAAACTGATTAGCAAGATGAGCTTCTGAAGTGTGCATATTTCTAAGAACTGATAAAGTTCTGATAGAAGTATTTTTGTTATTCATTTTTCCTTTTAAGATTTCAGACCAAATATTTTGAAGTTTTTCATTAGAAATATCTTTTGAATAATCTATAAATGGGCCTAACCATTCAGATTCTGGAGATTTTATATTTGTGCCTTTTATATTTGTTTCTGCTTTTGAAATTATATTGATCAAGTTATTTTGTCTGTATTGAGACAATCGTTTAATTATATCATTTGCTACTTGACTACTCGAAATGAAATTATTAGTTTGATATGTATTTTTGATCAAGACTTTAGATCTTTTTTCATATTTAAAAAAAGAGCTAAAACTAAGCTTTTTTAAAAGATTAAAATCAAAAAGTCCCATAAATTTTTATCTAAAAACAAATTTTCTATAATAAATTTAATTGTTTTGCAGTAGGTGTATGTTGTAACACTTTCTCTATAAAATAGGAGGATTTTAGATTGCCATTAACTTTTTTTTGCTCCTCTCTTACTTTACATTTCAATATGTCTCCTTTGGAAAAAGACAAACTGCTGTTTTCTACCTTTTTAATAAATTCCTCATCTTGTATTGAAACAGTTATTGTCGAATTATTATCAGACAGTTTCCATTTTCCTTTTTCAAAAGTAAGTGTTATGATATGATAGTATTTTATAAAATGATTGATGGTTTTATTAATCACTTCTTCATCAGGTTGTTGTAAAAAATAATCAGCTTCTTTTTTATTTATAGATGTTAACAGTTCTTGGTTTTCAGAAATCTTTAATTTTTCTATCCCTTCTTTAGATAGTGGTTTTAAAAAGTTTTTAGATTCTTTTTTGATCTCAAGATTATTGTATATTTGTATAATAGTAGGTTTGTAAATGATTCCTTTTACATTAAGATTTTGTGATTCGTTTGAATTATTTGCAGGTGTTTTTATGCTCTTTAAAGATTTTAAGTAAGAGAAAAATCCATTAGATCCAAACAATATATGTAGCAAGTCTTTGGAATTATATGTTTTTATTATAGACATTATCTCTGGTAAATTTTGAAATAAAGCTAAAACTACTTCAAAAGATCCGCTTTTCTGACCAGATACTTTGAGATGCACATTACTGTTATAGCCATTCAATAATGTGTTAGAAATTTGAAAAATTTTATCCAAGGCTAATAAAGCGGGAGCTAAATCTTCAACACTCATTGAGTGTGATTTTTTTAAAGCCTTTCCATCATAGGATATAGTAAATTTTTGTTTTTGGAAATTTTTATTTCTGTTATTCATATTATCTTGCTATAGTAAAAATATTTTACAAATCATTCCTTTTGCATTCTTTATTTTACTCCATGAAGAAATTTTCTCTGTTAATTTCTTACTGTCAATATATCCGTCAATCATTCTCCGATAATAACATGCATAAACATCATTGTCATTTGCATATCTGAAAATTTAGAGATGCCTCCCTCCCTCATCAATCCTTATAATTGCTCTTTTGATAATAATGTCTTTATTTCTCTTTGTCACTTTATAACCTTCTTTTTATCTTCAGACAATATATATTTTTACTCATAAGTTTTTTTTAAGGTTGAAAGCCTTTTTTAGCTAAAATTTTTTTATATTTTCCTGTTGAGTCATGCCTTGCTTGGAAAAAACCAAGCCCAGTTAGACAGCTTTTCTTAGCTAAGGGAGAAAAGCAATTTGGAAAAGGCTTTTGCTGTTGACTGGGAATAGCCATTTCACTTGTGGAAGGGTTTTTATTTTGCTCCTCTGCAAGATAGGCCATTAAAATCTCTGAAAAAAAAGAATCATTCATAACTCACTGCATAAAAACTAGAGCCTGATTTTATCAAGATTTTTTTCTGTTTTGCGAGAATTTTACACAATTTTTAGAAGACAGAACTATTTTGAGAGAACGCATTTTTTTTTTATAAACTTTACCTTACAATGGAGAGCAAGTGAAACGAAACGGAATAGTATAAAAAAATAGCCCAATAACAAAACAGTCTCTCTTTTTTAGATTGTAAAAGACTATTCTGAAAACTTATCTTTTAACCAATGAATTGCTGTTTTTTCATCTTTCTCAATGGCTGTTTCCACTGTTTTTTTACAATCCTCTAATAATTTTTTTGATTTCTCATGTAAATTAAAAGACTTTGATATTTTTTGATGGATTTGATTTTGTGTTCTTCTTGGAAGAATGGGAACTATAGTTTTTCCTAGGTCATCATTAGAAATTTTTTCTTGAACTGTTTGGGTTAGCCTCTGTTTAATCTGTTCTTGGACTAAAAAATTTCTAAGCAATAACTCAAAGTAAAAAGAAAAGACTGTTTGATTTAAAGTATATTTAGAAGTATTGTTTGAAAGATAGCTACCCGCAAAGTCCTGTGTGATTAAATTCACTTTGCCAACTGATCCTATAATCGAAAAAACAAAATCATTTTCTTTAACAGTTGTCTCCTTATCAGTCTTAAAACTATCTTTAATAAATATCATTTTTTCTTTTTTAAGCGGCGCATTTAATGAAAGCTCTTTGATTCTAATATAAAACTTCTTACCGGATTTCGAATAATACTTTTCAGGGATAAAACTGCCATTAGAAAAATTTCCTAGTTTTTCTAAACTGCTCCAACCTCCTTTATAATTTTTAATCTTTTGAATGATCTCTTCATATTTTGGCTGAAAATACTCGGCGTCCATGCGGCCTTCCCGCTCAACATCAGAGCATTTCTTGATAAAAGCCAACTGATGTTTAGGCTTCCAATCCGTTAAACCTAATTCTGAAAGCAAAAGGGATTGAGCCTCCTCAAAGATATCTTTGGATTTTGTGATATAAGAAACAGCTTTTTGAATATTCTGTTTTATTGTTTCCCTAAAAGCTTTAGAAGGAATAAATAAAGGCGTTTCCAAAACATCTTTATTGGAAACAGCAGGATACATGGTGGCTTTATTTGCTCTTAACAAGCGTTTGATAAAATAGTTTGTTTTGCAAAAAGCAAAAAGATACTCCGGCTCTATATTTTTTGCCCTTAAGACTGTTAATCCACTGCTTCCAATAATTCCATTTTTACTGATAAGAGCCACCGCATTTCTATTTGGGCGGACAGTGGAGACAACAACATCATTTTCTTTTAAAATATGATGCGCTCTATCCGGCTCTTCTCCTTTTTGAACTTGCGCGGTTTCATATCCAAAGCTATTGAGAGGGATTTTAGAGATTTCCAAATATTCAAAATTTCTTTCTATAGGGCTTGATTTAATGTTGGGTATATTCCAAAAGACAAAATTTTTAATTCTCTTTTTATCAGAAACTAATTTGCTGTTTTTAATAAAAACAGGCCGCCAATACTCGGCGTCCATTCTAAGCTCAAATGTTTTTCTGATTTCAGATAAACAGACTATAGAATATTGCATATTTTATTCCTTTTGTTTTTAAAGCAAGTTTCATACTCCGCTTTCCAAAGCGGGCGGCGCCGCTTTTTGTTTTGCGCCCATAGCTCATTTTCCTTTCAGCATACCTTTAAGAGCAAAATATCAGTTAGCCGGCCGGGCGAAATTTTTGATCTGCGCAAACATATTTTGAAGAGCAAAATATTAGTTAGCCGGGCCGGCGAAGCTGTTGATCTGTGAGTAATATCCTCAAGGGTAAACATCAGTTGGCCGTGGAGGCGGGTTATAGCTTGAGTTGGAGTATATAATACGGCGCTTTGGCCATTTTTCTTTTACAAACTCGCTGGCTTCGCAAAAAGCCGCATCCCCTGTCCAAACTTTTTTTTGCTTTCCTTTGTCCCACCAAACCATTGATTCTTCAGCATATCTTTGCAAAACAATTTTTTGATTTTTTTCAGCAGAGAATATGAACTCAAATTCCAACTCCTTTTTTTTGACTTGCGCTTTCTTTTTTGTTTTAAGCCGTTTTTTCATTTGAGCCTCCTTTTTTTTAGCCTGCGCTTTCTTTTTTGTTTTAAGCTGTGTTTTCATTTGGTCCTCCTTTGTTTGTTGTTTAATTCCAAAATGAAAGTTTTTCTTTTTTTGCCCATTTAATGAAAGTCTCCGCAATTCCTTCCGGCAGCTCCCCTTTGTGGCTGTGCAGATCATGCTGAACAATCAAATGCCCGTTTTTGTCCAGCTTGTATTGGCCGTTATGTCCGTTTTTAAGATAAATGTAATCCCCGGAATTATCCTTGCCTCCGGAATCGGATACAGCAAAAAATATCGGATAATCCTCTTTTTTCGGGCAAAGAGGCCCCGCCTCTGGATCATCATTCCATTTTTGCAAAAACAAGACGCTGGTTTTTGTTCCTGTGTGAGGCTTAAAAGTGTTGCCGTGCAATCCCACCACAGCAAGAATGCGAGCCTGTTTTAAGATAAATTCTCTAATGCGCCTGTCTGATGTGTTGTTAAATCTCCCTTGAGGCAAAACTATAGCCATTCTGCCCCCCGGCTTTACAAAATTCAGATTCCTTTCAATAAACAGAATATCACGGCCAACCTGAGTTTGGTTTTTGTTATTTGGCTTAAACCCCAGTTCATACTGATGCAAAATGCGGCTTTCTCTAATATCTCCGGCAAAAGGCGGATTGGCCATGAGAAGATCAAATTTGAATTTTTTGTCATCCTCTTTTTCCACCCTCAGTTTTGCCAGCCTCTCAAAGCCTCTTCCGTAAGTATTGATCCAATTTTTATCTTTTTCCGCCTTGTCTTTCCAGCGCTCATAATCCAGAGTGTTCAAATGCAATATGTTAGTTTCTCCGTCTCCGGCAATAAGATTCAAAGTTCTTGAAACCCGGACGGCCTTTTCATCAAAATCAATTCCAAAAACTTTAAGTATATGATTTTTATCATTTTCAGAAATGACTGTATTGGTAAAAAGCCGGCCGGTGAGCTGAAAAATAGTATGCACCGGAAAGCCACAGCTCCCGGAAGCCGTGTCAATCATATACTCCTCTCGTTTTGGATTGAGCATCAAAACACACATATCGATCACATGGCGGGGAGTGAAGTATTGGCCTTTTTCCCCTTTGGCGGTTTTTAAAACAAGATATTCAAAGGCCTCATCTATAACTAAAAGATTGGAGTTAAACAGCTTGATATCCTGCAAACTGGACACACATACAGCTAAATGGCTGTCAGAAAGCTTAAACTTTGAATCTTCAGGAAAAACGCCTTTCCACCGGTCTTTTGCCTGATCAAACAGATTTTGTATTTTCTTTTTCAGCTCAGAGTCAGTTTGCCCGGTGTTCCTGAACTCCATAATACGGAATTTGTCATCTTTCAAACCCTCAAGGCATTGTTTCAGTTTGTCATAATCCCCTTTATCCTCCTCTGGGAGATTTTGATCAATGTGATGATCTATTATTGATTTGTCTGTTTTGCTTTGGCATTCATCGTAGAGCTTTGTAAATATCAGTTTAAAGACCTCCTCAAAAACATCCACTCCGGCATTGGCTAAAACCTCATCTTCCATTTCCAAAATTATATCCTTTAAAGATTTTTTCTCATTAGTGATTTTATCTTTAGCCATCAAATCTTTTAAGGTAAATCGCTCACTGAGTATATCTTGAAGGCTTTGGCTTGATTTTGGAATGTCGGTAATGCTTTCAAAATAGTTAGGATCTTTTCGGTGATAATAGGATATTTGCTCGCCATTTGTCCATATTCCTATGGGCGCGCCGGTGGCATTGCAATAAGAGCGAAGCTGTTGCTTTCCGTCTTTGAGTTTTGGCTTTTTTAGCTCAACAATAATATAAGGGGTGTCCGGGCGATCTTTGTCAAAAACAACAATGTCAGCGCTTTTCTTTTCTCTGCCAAAATTTACAGCATGCTCAAAAGCCAATCTCTTTTTTGGATAGCCATATTTCTTAATTAGCCGCATAGCATAAAGCTGTCTGACAATCTCTTCAGGTTTTAATTGAATGCCTTTGTCTCTGATCAGACATTGGATAAATGGCGTCTCCTTTTTATTTATGGTTTTAATTGAGATTTTGCTCTTCAGCTCATCAATATCTGATTTTTTAAAAAAAGAAAGATGATAATTGCTGTCACTTAACACATTTTGGATAATGTTTAAGTTAGCGGTTGTTTTTTGCTTAGAAGGTTTTGTCATGTTGCGTTATTTTTAAAAATTTACCTCATTACAGCAACTTATAAACCACTCTGCAAACTATTTCAAGACTTTAAATTAAAAAATAAATATGTCCATTCAGATCTGAAAAAACCTAACATTTTAAGGCAAAAAAGGAGGCAATCCGGGATTGTGAAAATTCCGCTGGATTGACGGTGAGGACAAAAAAAGCGGAAAAATTACGATCTGAAAAAATCTAACATTTCAAGGCTAAAGCGGAGGCAGTCCAAAAATTGATTTTTTTTGAATAGCTATTTGTCACGCTTTTGGACTCAGCTTAATCATTTTCTGTTTTTGCTATTTGAATTTATAAAATATGGCTTTTCACGGTTTTTCATGGCTTTTCACGGTTTTTCATAGCTTTTCATGGCTTTTCAAATGTTAAAAATTGACAAATCCTCTTATTTTTTGTGAATTGCTTGTATGTTTTCCGGTTTAGTGGAGCAAGTCAGTCCGGCGCTGGAGCTTTTTGCTGAAAATCATCATCTCCGGCTGGCGCTAAAAAGACCGGCCGCTTTTCGCTCTTTAAAAGAGGGAGACAGCTTTTGCGTGGATGGCGTATGCCTGACTTTAGAAAAATATAACAGCAAAAAAATGTTTTTTTCCGCCGGCCCGGAAACCTTAAAAATTACCGGCTGGACAGCGGCCGGCTTAAAAAGCAAAATGTTTAATCTGGAGCGATCCCTCACTTTGCAAAGCCCTATCGGAGGGCATTTTGTCACAGGCCATGTCGATGGCTTGGCTCTAGCGAAAAATATTAAAAAAAGGGGAGACAGCCGAATAATCCAAATACAAATTCCGCCGGAGTTTAAATGTTTTTTTTGGAGGAAGGCTTATATCGCCCTCAATGGAGTCAGTTTAACTGTCAATCATATCAAAGGGAGGGTTTTAGAGCTTTGCCTAATTCCTAAAACTTTAAAATCAACAAATTTATCCTCCGTCAAAACAGGAGATTTGTTGAATTTTGAAGTGGATTATATGTCCCGCCCTTTAGCTCATGGCTTTTCTGCGCTTGTTAAAAAATTGAGTCGATAAAGAGTGTTGGAGTTTTTTTAACAGCCAAGTTTAGCCGTGCGCTGTGAGCCAAGTTTAGCTATGCGCTGTGAGCTAAGTTTAGCCGTGAGCCGAGTTTAGCTGTGCGCTGTGAGCCAAGTTTAGCCGTGCGCCGAGTTTAGCCGTGCGCTGTGAGCTGAGTTTAGCCGTGCGCCAAGTTTAGCTATGCGCTGTGAGCCAATTTTTTCCAACCGCCAAATTGACTTTTAGAGGGGCTTTTAACAAATCATCTTTTTCCATAATGGAGAGTATCTCCCCGCTTTCCCTCTCTACAGACTCAACCGGGCATTCAAACAACAGCTCGTCATGAACTTGAGACAATAGGGGAATGGGAAGGCTCTCGTTTAAGGCGATCATGGCTTTTTTCACTAAGTCGCTGGCTGTGCCCTGCAAGGGGGCATTGATGGCCGCTCTTTCCGCCCCGGCTCTCCATCGGGGATGCTTTAAATCCTCTGGATTAAAAAAGCGTTTTCGGCCATAAAGGGTCTTGACATAATTTCTCTTGGGCAAATCCTCCTTAACCGCCTCAATATACTCTTTAATTTTTTTAAATTTTTTAAAGTAATTGTCTATAATCTCTTTGGCTTCCGAGCGGGGGATAGAGAGCGCCTCCGACAAGCCATAAGCCCCCTGCCCGTAGGCAATGCCAAAATTAACCGCTTTGCCTCTTCTCCTCAGCTCGGAAGAGACCTCCTTAGCGGGGACACTAAAAAGCTCGCTGGCGGTTATAGCGTGAATGTCTAAATTCTGCTCAAACGCTCTCAACAAATTAGGATCTTCTGTGATGTGAGCTAAAATTCTCAGCTCAATTTGAGAGTAATCCGCGCTGATAAGCTTTTGGCCGGGCCCAGCTATAAAAGCTTTGCGAATCAACTGCCCTCTTTCCCCTTGAATGGGAATATTTTGCAAATTGGGATTGGCGCTGGCCAGCCGGCCTGTGGATGTTCCCGTTTGCTTAAACTCTGTATAAACCCGGCCCGTGCGCTTATCCCTGAGCGAAATCAAACTGTCTGTATAAGCGCTTTTAAGCTTAAAAAGCTCTCTATGCTCTAAAAGCAGGGGCAAAATGGGATGAAGATTTTTAATTTTCATTAGCTCATAGCTGTCTGTGGAGTAGCCGGTCTTTGTTTTCCGGCCCCGCGGAAGCTTTAATTTTTCAAATAAAACAACAGCCAGCTGCTTAGGGCTGGATAAATTAAACTCCTCGCCCGCCAGTTTGTGAATTTGAAACTCCAGATTTTGTATGTCCTGAGCCAAACCGGCGGATTGCCTCTCAAGCTCCCGCTCATCGATCAGCGCGCCCCGCCTCTCCATGTCATATAGGACAGCTGTCAGAGGCAGCTCTATATCTTGAAAAAGGGCGGACAGCTCCTCTTGCTGAAGGCAGTTGAAAAGCCTTTGCTTAAGCTCTTGCGCATAAAGCGCTGTTTGCTCCGCATTCAGCTCCTCCTCTTCGGATACGCTCAAATAAATTTCACAAAGCTTTCGAAAAGAGGGAGAGGGCTTGGAATCCAAAAGATGCCCCGCGATCATAGAATCCCATTCCGGCACAGGGTTTTTAACTTCCAGCTTTTTCCAAAGCCGTTTTAAGTCATGCCCTAAATAACGCGCCCATTTGTAATCTAAAAAGCCCGCCCAATCCTTAAGATCCCGCTCGGAGATCAAAACCATCTTTTTGCCATAGGCTAAATAGAATTGGTCTCTAAAAAGGCCCATCCAAACTCCAGCGTAAGGGGGGAGGGCGCTTTTAAACTCCTCCGCCGACTGAGCTGTTAACGATATTTGCTTTGAGCTTAAGCGAAAGCTAATTTGCCCGGTGGAGGGCGCTTTAGAATGCGCAAAAAGATCCTCTGTGGATTTGCCTCGCTCCACCGGCTCCGGAAAAAATTTTTTTATAAAAGATTTAAAATTCAGCTCCTCCAAAAATTCCCTGAGGCTTTGCCTGTCTTTTTTTGAAAAGCCAGAAACCGCCTGATATTTTGCTAAAGACAGATCTTTATCCCAGGCGACATCTGTTTTTAAAGCCACAAGCTCCCTGGATAAAAAAGCCATCTCTTTGTCTTTTGCAAGTTTTTCCCTCAGCGCGCCTTTGATTTTGTCTATATTGCTGTAAACGCCATCTAAGCTGTTATAAGCTTTTAAAAGCTGAACAGCCCCCTTAGGCCCGATGCCCCTCACGCCGGGAATATTGTCGCTGGAATCCCCAGTCAAAGAGAGATAATCCCTCATCTGGGAGGGCCGGACGCCCCACTTAGCCTCCACCCCCTTTGAATCATAGACAACATCCTTCATTGTGTCATAAAGGCATACCCCCTCGCTCACCAGCTGGGCAAAATCCTTATCCCCGCTCACAATATAAACAGTCCAATTTTGCTTTTTCCCCAAAGCTGTTAAGGAGGCGATCAAATCGTCAGCCTCATATCCCGGCTGTTCCCAATAAGGGATTAAAAATTTATCCATCATCTTTTTTAAGTTTGGGGCTTGGGCCTCTAAATCCTCCGGCATCTCGCTCCGATTGGCTTTGTATTCCGGGTAAAGGCTTTTTCGAAAAGAAGGCTCCTTGGCGTCAAAACAGGCCAGCCAGTAATCAGGAGATTTGCTCTGGCCCAACTGCTGGAGCATTTTTAAAACCCCATAGAGGGCGTTTGTGGGACTGCCTTTGTCATTTTTCAGGTTGAGGGAAATGGCGTAGTAAGAGCGAAAAAACAAAGAGCTTATATCTATGAGATAAAATGTTTTAGGCTGGGGCTTGAGACTCATCCGCTAAAGGCTATCAAATTTTAAAAACAAGGGCAGGCTTTTTTTATAAAATTTTATAGCGGCCCCTTTAATAGTTTCTATTTCAGCTTGAAAAAGCGCTTTCAATAAGAGTTTCTTATAAATTTAAGTTTTTGAAATGAATGGGCCACAGGCCAGTCCCAAAAAACAGCTACAAGCGTTTTAAATAAAGGGTTTTATAGAAAAACAGCGCCTTTTTCAGGAAGCTCAAAAACAGGGAGGGCAAGCGGACCAAGCGCTCAAAATGAATAGGCTAAAGCGGGCCGCATAACCATTTTGGTTATTCAAGACTCAATGGCCATCTGGCAAACAAATATAAGCGACCGCTTATATTCCTGATTATCAGAGCCATAATTCCTCCTTTGTTTGCTCCCCTTTATATATTATAACCTCACATCCTGCAACTATACACCATAGAGATAAAAATTGAGTTAAGAGCTAAACTCCTCCAGAGGAGGGGTTTTTTTCATTAGCTAAGCGGATGAGATCTGTCCTTAACTGCTTGGCGGTTTCAATAGACAGCCCTGGAAGAAGCCCCTCTGGATAATAGGGCACATTGGCTCCAGCTGTGTGAATATCGAGGCTGGATAAGCCCAATAAGCGATCCCATACTCCCCGCCGAATATTAATGTGTTGAATGCGGGAAAAAGGAATGCTGGTGTATTTTTTCCACACAACGCCATGCTCTCTTCGAAATTCGTCAGCGTAAAGCTCCCAGCGGTAAAAATAGTGATGCCATTTAGCCCACAGCCACATAAGAGCAATCAGAAGAATCTCCAGGCCGGCAAAAATGAAAATCAGAAAGCTTGCGCTTAACTCTGAAATAATACAAACTCCAAAAATGACACTAAGCAAAAAGCTGATAGCGACCGCTCCTTGCGCAAAAAATTTCCATTTATATTTAAGATCTAACCGCTTCATAGTTTTTATTATGTGTAAAGGGGGCCGGCTGAATTGACCCCACGCGTGGCATAATCTAATCGTTTCATACTTTGTGTAAAGCCAAAGGCTTTTTTGAATTGTGCTAAAAATCTAAATAGCTGTCAAGGCTTTATTTTATACTCTTTAATCCCTGCCTTCAAACCTGCCGCCGTCCCACAGTCAAACAGCTAATAACGAAAAACCCATAAGGGGCATAGCATAGCCTGCCGGCTAAAAAGCTAATAACGGGACAACAGCCTTAAACTCTATTGCTGGCGGTCCAATGTTTTAAGCTAAAAAGTTAAAAGCTGAACATCGGCTTTAAACAGCCAAACCCTTATCAATAAGGCTCATAATTTGATCAAATAATTGAGGATTAATATTAGGAACTCTTTTTTTAATACAGCTTTCCAGGGACATCCAGGCCAGCTTTTGATGGTAATTGTTTGTAATGCTCCCTTCCCAGCTTCTGACATAAAACAAAACAATAAACCTTGAAATATCTTTTGTGTGATCACAAAGACCGCCGGCTATTTCCGACTCTTTTACTTGAATATTCAGCTCTTCCTTAAGCTCCCTGATCATTGTGTCTTGAGCCTGCTCTCCCCATTCCACACTGCCGCCGGGAAACTCCCAAACATTTCCTTTTTTTTTGTCCTCAAATGGCCTCAAACCCAGCAAAACTTTTTTCTCTCTCATCAAAAGGCCAACAGAGATCACTTGCCAGTTGGGCTTAATAGACTTCAGCGCAGTTGAATCTTTCATTGTTATACCTCGCTTAGGAGCCGCTCCGCCGGCGAATTTTTCGCTCTGAAAAAAGCTTAAATGCCTCTCTGCCGGCGGATTTTTTGAGTTTAGCCATCGCCTCCTATCAAATGGAGCTTAACAGTCGGGGCTTTTCAAGCTTATTATGCCGTCTGTGTCTGAATCCTCCTGAAAAAAGCTTAAATGCCTCTCTGCCGGCGGATTTTTTGAGTTTAGCCATCGCCTCCCATCAAATGGAGCTTAACAGTCGGGGCTTTTCAAGCTTATTATGCCGTCTGTGTCTGAATCCTCCTGAAAAAAGCTTAAATGCCTTTCTGCCGGCGGATTTTTTGAGCTTAGCCAGCGTCTTCCATCAAATGGAGCTTAACAGTCGAGGCTTTTCAAGCTTATTATGCCGTCTGTGCCTGAATCCTCCTGAAAAAAGCTTAAATGCCTCTCTGCCTGATATTTTTATCTTTTTTTGAGTTTTTTCCGCCTGGCCGAAGCCCCGCTCCCGCTGAGCAACAAAGTCAATCCCAGCGCGCTTTTCAGCTATTTTTTTGCCTAAGCGGGCTATTTAGGGGCCGGCTGGGTTTAGCCTCTGGCTAAAAGCTAGCCGCCATGAGATGGCTCACTCCAAAGCGGGCGGGCTTTGATATTCGGACAGACAAGCATAAGGCAATGTGCGCAAAATGCTTTAAAAAGCGCGCCGGATAAGAGCCTATAAAAAAAATGGGATTCACTCTGGCCGTGACAATAAATTTAAGGGACATATTGTCCTTAAATTGCCTAAAAAGGCGGGATTCACTTTAGCCTTGACAACAAAAGCTTACAAATGTATGAATAAGCTTATTTTAAACCCGCTAAAGCGCATGGTTGCGGCCTGCGAGGGCATAAGAATATATTAAAGCGGCGAAAACAAAGAGGGAGCTATATTTATATACTGCGCCTTTTTGCGCCGGCGGAGGAGCTAAAAGGGATACAAAATTAACTGGTTATTGGAGAAAAGAGCTTGCCCGGCTTGAAAAGGCTTTAGCGCCAAAAGGGATAAAAAATTAACTGGTTATTGGAGACTGCGCCCTTGCGCCGGCAGAGGAGGCCCCGCAAAAGCGGGCGGGACGCTTTCCGCAATGATGATCCAGGAAATGTTTGTTTAATTTATAAAACTAAAGTGTATAGTTGCAGGTAATGATAATATAGTATATAAATTATGGAAAACTAAGGAGGAAAAATGCCTGATGTAGCCGTTACCAGAATTGAAGATCGAAATTTTCAAATGTTTAGCTGTTTGCAGTTGGCTAATGCTCAAAAGGACAACCTGTTGATCAATTATAGCGCCATAGAAAGGCTATTGGAGCCGCTGAGTGAAAAAAACTGTGAAGACTCTTTGATCAAAAATCTGAGAACAAAGACAGCAAAATTTTTAGTTTGGCTTTTTCATCAGTCAGATCAAATCGTTTTCTTGGATAAGGAAGATGCAAAAAATATAAAAGGATATACAGTGTGTTTTCACAAGGTGCAAGATATTGCGTTTGGCTTTTTATTGCATCCTTTAAGTGATTCTGATCTGCGTAAAATAGAGCGGGAGTCAGCTGGAAAGACTTATTTTACCGGAGATCCTAATGATCCGATCAGAACAGATAAAGACTTTAAACATTAAAAACAGCCAGCTCGAAAAAGCCATTATTTATGATTGGCTCATGGCGCCTTAAACTAATTTTAAAGCTTAAAAAGCGGCTAAAAATTAACCCCGCTTAAGCAATTTCCTTGTTTTTTTGGCTGGTGGATTTTTTGTCGGAGTATCGCTTTTTTATATCTTCTATTGTGCTTGGCTTTTTGGAAAAGCCATATAGCAGTAAATCTTCTAACTCGCTTAAAAGCCAATTTCGCCTCTTTTCTATAGCTTTTTTATCCCAATTTTCTATTTTTCCCTCATTTGCGTCACGAGCTATTTGTTGAGTAATCAGCAAACTGGTTATCCCTTTATCTTTGCCTTTGCCTCTATAGATGCGGAGTTTATTTTTAAAGGGTTTGTTGCTTGCTGTAATATTTTTTTTACCCTTTAATAGCGTCAAATTTCCTATAGAATTTATATATTTATCCGCTGTATCCTTTTCAATATGATCCCATTTTGAAATGGTTTTATATTGTCTGGGTAAAATATGCTCTAAATGGATCCCTTTATTTAACGGGACAAAATCTTGGCTCTCACTGTCTGTTTGCTTATATTCTATCATCATTAAAATCGGCTTAATCCAACTGGTTTTATCTGCCGCATCAGATTGCAGATTTTGCCGGGCCTGCTGAAAAATTTTATCTTCCTTCATTTTTTTATTTAACTCAAATTTGATAAAAGAGAGAGATTTGGACTAGCTCTCTTGACCTAAATCCCATTATGATCTTCAATTTTCCAGAGTCCAAGCTTGTTTTTGAGGGCTCCCGCGCCAAGGATGGCGCCAGTGAGGCTCAAGGGCCGGACGCCCGTCCTGATAAAAATAAGCTTGGACTCTGGAATAAAGACAGATTTAACCTCGTGAATAGGTCAAAAAAACTTGCGGAATTAAAATAAGCTAAGGAATATGATCAAAAAGGGTTTTAAATGAAAGTTTTGGTTATAGGCCGCGGTTGCAGAGAGCATGCCATCGCCAAAGCTCTTTGGGAGGATCAGGCGACAGCGGCTGTTTATTCTCTTCCGGAAAGAGCCAGCTTGAGGGAAACGGCTGATCTGCCCTCCTCTCTTCTTAACGATAAAGAGGCTCTGGCTAAACGGCTAAAAAAAGAGGGGGTGGATTTAGTTGTGATTGGGCCTGAAAAGCCTTTGGTTGAGGGGTTGGCTGATTTTTTAAGGGAAAAAGGATTGAAAGTTTTTGGCCCTGGCGCAAAATCAGCCCGGCTGGAGGGGAGCAAAATTTTTGCCAAGCGCTTTATGAAGGAGCAGGGCATCCCGACAGCCTCCTACCATATAGTGTCCTCTGTGCCGGAAGTCTTGCGGGCTTCTGAAAATTTTTTCCCGCCTTTTGTCCTCAAAGCGGATGGCTTGGCCGGGGGCAAAGGGGTTTTTTTATGTGAAAATCGGACAGAGCTGGAGGAAAAAAGCCGGCTTTTGTTTGAAAAAAAAGTTTTTGGAGCAGCTGGGGAAAAAGCTATTTTAGAGGATTTTCAATCCGGAAACGAGATTTCTGTTTTTGCGATCACTAATGGAGAATCCTACAGCCTTCTTCCTGTGGCTCAGGATTATAAAAGGCTTTATGAAAACCAAAAAGGCCCTAATACAGGAGGCATGGGGGCTATAGCTCCCATTTCCATTCCCTCCAGCCTTCTGCAAAGTATTGAGGATTTAATTGTCAAACCCACACTGGCGGGCTTAAAAAAAAATCAGGACGGCTACTGCGGAGTCTTATATTTTGGCTTGATGATTCATAAAAATTTTCCAAAAATGCTGGAATACAATGTGCGCTTTGGCGACCCGGAGGCTCAAGCTCTCTTGCCTTTGCTGGACGGCTCATGGCTGGATGTGTTTTACAAAACCGCTTGCGGCCGGCCGGTGAGCCTCAAATGGAAAAATCAAAGCTCAGCCTGTGTTGTTTTATGCGCTGAAAATTATCCAGAAGGCCCATTTAAAGAGTCCCCAATCAGCGGCTCCGTTTATTATAAAACAGAAAACAGCTGGTTTATTCACGGCTCTTTAGCCTCTCGCGGGAGCCAATGGCTCGCTCAAGGGGGGCGGACGCTAAATGCTGTGGCTGTGGGAAAAAATAAAGCGGAAGCTGTCCGCAGGGCTTATGAGCATGCTCAAGCCATCTCTTGGCCGGGGATGAATTACAGAAAAGATATTGGAGCCGGCTATACGAAATGACAAAGCTTATTAAAAAAACTTTTATCGTTGGAGATGTGCATGGCTGTTTTAAGGAGTTTATGGCTTTGCTCAATAAAGCGAATTACAAGCCTACAGCGCATCGCTTGATTTTAGTTGGAGATATTATCAACAGAGGGCCTTTCTCTTTGGAAATGCTGAAGTGGGTAAAAGACAGAGGCGTGGAAATGACTCGCGGCAACCATGAGCAGGCTTTTATCAAAGGAGTCAAAGAGGGAGGCCTTTTAAGCCCCGCCCTTATGAAACTTAAAAAGGATATGAAAAACAATTTAAGCCAATGGCTGGAATGGCTGGAGGATCTCCCTTTTTATATTGAGGACGAGAATTTTTTAGTGGTTCATGCCGGACTGGTTCCGGGGGAGCATCCCAAATATTCCGATCCTCATTTGCTAATGAATATCAGAACTTGGGATGGACAGGGCAAAGACATAAAAAATGAGCGCAACCCGGCATGGCGCTCTTTTTACAAAGGCAAAAAAACTGTGGTTTATGGGCATTGGGCCAATCAGGGGCTGAATGTTCAAAAAAACACTATTGGCTTGGATACAGGCTGTGTTTATGGCCATAAGCTTTCCGGTATTTTTTTGCCGGAAAGAAAAGTTTTGCAAGTTTCCGCTTTAAAAAATTACTGCTCTTTTTTTTAAAATATAAGCCGAGGCGCTTATTTGCGGCCTCGCGCTTTTTTCATTTCAGAGGGAATACTGGCGATCCCGCTCGCGAGCTTAAGCCTCAAGGCAAGATTTTTTAGTATTTTGATCAAGGCGATCCCGCTCGCGGAGGGCTTAAGCTTGTCCATGCTGCTCTTCAACTCATGGGATACGCGGACCGGGTAAGAGCTTAAGCTTGTCCATGCTGCTCTTCAACAGCAACTCATAGGCGCCAGCGGAGGGCTTAAGCTTGTCTTAAAGACGGGGATGTCACAGCTTAAAAAGCGCCAGTTTTAGAATGTCAGGCCATGAATAAAATAACTCACAGCCTATTAAAATGTGTTTATTGGCCTTTATTGCTGTTGCGCAAAACTGCCGCGAGTGTGAGCATAATTAAAAATCACACTTTTAATATTTGTCAAAACCGCCCCTCTATTACAGCGCTTTTGAGATGGCGGGCATTTTCTTTTATAAAAAACCAGCATTCGTGCTTTATAATCTACCGGGTTAGCGTCTTGATACTCCTCCTTATCCCGCAAATCCTCATCTTCATCTAATTCCTCTTTTGCTGAATGTTGGCTCTTGTCCTCCGGTGGGAGAGAAGGCTCTGAAAGATTTTCCGCATGGCCTTCTAAATGATTGGCGGGAGCAGGCTCTGCGAGATTTTCCGCAGGGCCGTCCAAATGATTAGCGGGAGCGGAGTCGGGAGATCTTATATTTTCAGCCTCTTTTATTTTTTGATTTTGGACTTGCTCATAATTTTGAATGGCCTGTTTGGCTTTATCTAAATTTTTTTGGGGCTGAGTTTGAGCTGTCCCCTGAAGAGCGCCGGCAATGCCCGCGGCCGCTCCCACTTCGCCTAAAGTCACAGCTCCGGCGCTAGGGGAGCAAACAAAACTTAAAATAAACGCAAATACTCTCATATACAAATAATCGGCTGATTTAAGATCAACCTTAGCCTTATATACTGATTTTATTTTGAAAATTCAAGCTTTTTCTTATTATTTTAGGTTCATGGTGACTTAAGGGGCCTATTTCTCAATATTTTTAATAAGGTTCATGACAACTTAAGCTCTGTTTGATAGAGGTTAAGTTGTTGAAATGACTGTAAAAAACAAAGGGAATTGGCGCAAAGGCGGATAAAGCTCAATACCTCCGTAATTACCGGTCTGGATTTCCCTCACTTAAACAAGCCTGCCGACAAATGAGCTTGGCCTGGAAAGCAAAGTGGCTTATGAGCAGACTTTGAATTTTATGGATTTTTATCACAGCGAGAAGCTGTATGGCTCTTTATTTTATTTTCAGCCGCTGGAGTTTAAAAAGAAACAAAGAGAGGGCTTATTTAAAGGCTTTTCTGTGTCTGTTTGAGCCTGTGGCTGAGATATTAAAAAGAGGGTTTGACTTAGCTTATCCGGCGGATTTAAACTGGTCTTAAGTGTCCGCTTAATTAGGGGGTCGGAAAGGTCGGCTCAAAAAGGCAATTATTTCAGGCCAGATCAAACGGAATCAGAATAGAGCCTAAAGCGGTTGAGCTTAAAAGGCTATAACAGAAAAAAGCTGTCTGCTCAAAAGGCAATTATTTCAGGCCAGATCAAACGGAATCAGAATGAACCCAAGCGGTTGAGCTTAAAATAAGCCATAAAAGCGACAAGAGAGATATATGGAATGGGCATTTGAGAAATATCCTGAAAAATCAACAAGGCAAGATTCAAGCAGTGATAAATTTTTTCACGATGCGGTTGAATCTGACAGCCTAATTCGTGAGTTCATACAAAACGCTTTAGATGCTGTGAGCGACAAGAAAAAACCGGTAAAAGTTGTTATCCGCATAAAACAAGCGAGAAAAGAGACATTAAAAACTTTGTTTGATGATCTGAAGCTTCATTTAAAAGCCTGTGATATTCAAATTGATGATTATAATCAAAACTGTGTTGTTTTGGAGGATTTTAACACAAAGGGATTGGAAGGCGCTCATTTGGAAAGATTTTTTCGAGCGGATAATATCACTGATAAAACTGAAGGCGGAGGGAGCCACGGCATTGGAAAATCTGTTTTTTCAATCTCCAGCCGGATAAGGGCTTTTTTAGGGTATTCCCAGTTTGGCGATAATCAAAGCGTTTTTCAAGGGCGAGCGGTTTTAAAAACACATAAAATAGGGCCAGATGAATTTCGCCCTTACGGGGATTTAGAGATTCCTGTCAAAGATTATGAGCGCCAGATCTCTGAAATATTTAAAAGAAAAGCGAGGGAAAAAGGGCTCTCTGTCGCGATTCCCTGCTGTGACATAACAATAGAAAATATAAAGCGGAGCTGTTTGGAGCAATTTTACATGCCGATAATCAATAAAAAATTGGCGGTTACTGTGGGAAATGAAGAGATAACAAACGACACTCTATTAAAATACATAGGCGAATCCAGTATAGATATAATCAAACATAAAATTAACTTGGCTATGGAGTATAAAACAACTCCGCCGGAAAAGATTAAAGAGTATAGAGTAAAAAAAGCAGACTGGAAAAAGCAAAAATTTCCACAACTAGGGGAGCAAGAGCTGAAAAATCAAAACCAGCCTCTTTTTATCAAGTTTAAAATTGAGTTGCCGGTAAAACAAGGGCCAGCTAAGTATGGCTCAGCTACCCTTCTGATAAAAAAAATGGAGGAGACGGCGCAAAAAGATCAAGACATAGACTGTTGGAGAGACAGCTTGCTGATCAGCTCAGCCCTGGGCTATAGCCAAAAGGATAGAGAGTATTCCGCTATTTTTTTAATCGAGAGCAGCCCTTTAAGCCAACTGCTTCGAGGGCTTGAAGATCCTGGCCATAGAAAATGGCAGACAGGAAAAATCAAAGATGAGCTGAAGGAAAAATATAAAAATATTCCGGATTTTATCCAGTATGTAAAAAAATTGCCGGCGGGAATGATCCGCCAGATAAAGCATCCGCCTCTTGATCGGGACATAAATTTTTTTGCTGAGTATTTTCCCGAAACATCCTCTCCGGAGGAGTCGGCCAGCCATTCTGAAAAAGGAAGCGGCGGCGGCGGAGGAGGGGCGGGAGCTCCTGAGATTGAGCCGACATTTCAGAATTTCACATATAGGCCAAATATAAAAGGAGATGGATTCACATTAAGGGTAAAAAACAAAGAGGAGCCTCCGGAGCAAATCACAGTCAGAACAGCGTATGGAACAAATCGAGGGAGCGCCTTTAACAACTATGATGAGAGAGACTTTGATTTTGGCAAGAATATTACAGTTCAAGTTAATCATGGAGAGCAAATATGCTGTGAAAAAAATCGCGCTCAATACTCCATAACAGATAAAGAGTTTTCTATCAATTTTCAAGGCTTTGATCCAGATAGAGAGCTAAAAATAGATGTAGAATAAGATTTTTTTAAATTTGATGAGAGCAGGGAATCGTCCCATGCGATTAAGCTAAAAATAGAGGCAGAATAAAATTTCTTAAAGCCAATTTGCCGCTAGGGCGCGAAAAATGAAAAGAACAATACGGCCATATAAAAGGAAAAACATAAAACAGCAGGATATCGCCTTGGATATTTTGGAGGAAGATGGCGCTTTGTTTGTAAATATAAAAATTGAGAATTTGCAAGATTATAATTTCCCTCCTAAGGCTAAAATATACCTTGAGGCTTATGACAGCCTCGACATGGATCATATAGATTTAGGGGATATTGGCTCTTTTGAGTCAAGAGCCAGAAAAAAGCTTTCCTCTTTTAATGCGTCAAGGAGGAAAAAAATAAATTTTCGCTTAAAAGTGACAGACACAAAAACATGGCGCTTATTGGGGCTTGCGGAGCGGTTAAAAGAGGGAAAATACGCTCATTCTTTTTTGCCCATCGAAACAGACAGCAAAATAAATACTGTTTTTAAAATTGATTGGAGCCATCGCGCTCAGCCGGTCTTGCTTGTGAGTCAAAAGTTAACAAAATCTTTAAAGGATATAAAACCGGTTTTAGCGGAAGCTGTTTTAAGGGAGATATTGTTAAACTTGCTGTTGGATAAAGATTTTGATGATGATTTAGAGGATCATCAATGGATTAAATTTGCCGGAAAGCATAAAGATCTTCCGGACAATTTAGAGGAATGGGGCAATGAGGATAAAAGAGAGTGGATCGATAAAGTTGTGGATGAGTTTTCAAAAAAGCGCAAGACAATAGCAAACTTGAAAAAACGGCTGGAGAAAGACTGATGAAACTTCACAAGCTAACCGCTCAAGGCATGTCTAAGCTGGGAAAGGATCTGGAGAGGCTTCGCGGGGAAAGCAGTCCCCATATCAATATCGATGACTATGAGTCTGAAGAAATCCCCAGTGTTGAAGTGAATCAAAACAAACAGTTTGAGAGCAAGTTTTCCGTGGGAAAATATTTTCTTCATATTTTTCCGGAGGATTTTCAGCCCTGCGAAAAAACTTGGAGTTGGCTGTCCGCTCTTTATTATAGGCAGTTGCTGAGCGCCAGCGGCAAAAAAATTGGAGAGTTAGACACAATGTTTATTTCTGAAAATTACTCTCGCTGGCCTAAAAGGCATTTTTTAAAAGCGCCTTATGACATTTGCAAATTTTACAAAAACAAGGATGGCGGGTTAAATGAAATCCGCTTTTTTTTATTGGATCCTGTCAATAGAAATGGGGCGCTTTACCGCCGGATTTCTGAAAATCAGGATATCAGAAAGAATTTGGAATTTATGAGAGTGGCTAAGCGGCTTTTTTACGATGAAAGCAAAAAATCCATTAAGAGAAATGCCACAGGCGCTATTCAGCGGCTGATCAAAGTCTGGAAGCAATATGAGAGAAGTTTTGATATGTATCGCATGCCCAGCCAAACAGTCATCGATAAATTATTAAAAAAGCATGACGAGCTAAATAAATTTATAAGAGGGAGTGAGTCATAATCGGTTTGAGTTTTGATTTTTTTCCGCAAAGCGCTCTGGCTTTCTCGCTGAAATGAGAGGAGCCAGAGCTTTAGCCATTGAGGATATCTGTAAAATTGCTAAAAATATTTTTTTGAGGAGAGGAAATCGCTAAAAACAATTTTTTTTAGGCCGGACAGGGCAATCTGGCTTATTTTTAAGGCCATATTTTCTGAAAGATTTTTTTTTGTTTTTATTGGCTTTTAAATTTCCTCAAAATAAATTAAGCGCCAAAGTCGGGACAAATGAAGCTGGACGGAGCACAGGGAAAAGCTGTCTTTTACAAATTAAGCGCCAAAGTCGGGATAAATTAAGCGCCAAAATGGGAATTGTCAGTCCAGAGCAGAGAAAGTTATCAGAAAAAAATCCATGAAATCTCAAAATCAAACCAGTGTAAATATTTAAGAAAAGATGCCGGAAAAAAATTTGAGCGGGAATCAAGACCTTCCCTTATTAGGGTCTGAAAAAAGCCTTTTGGCGGCTAGGGGCTTTAGCCCCCATCAGGATCCTTTTGTTGGCTTGGCTGAAGTTTGCCTTAAACAGCGCATCCATAAGGAGCATTTGAGCCAGGCTTATCAGGCAGTGATTTCCGGCCACACAGCTTTTCATCTGCTTTTTGAAAAGCGGGAAAACATTTTTATAAAAACCCTTCAGCCCCCGGTTTTTAAAGACATTAAAGAGTTTAAGAGCAAACAGGCTTTTTTGCTGTGGAAAAATAAATCTTTGGATTTTGAAACAGGGCCTTTGCGGGAAATGGCTCTTTATAAGACTTTTTTTAAATCCATTTTATGCTTTAAATTTCATCATTTGATTTTAGATGGCTTTTCCCTGGCTCTTTTTTTTAAAAAATTGACAACAGCTTATTACAAATCTTTGTCCGGGGAATTAAAAAGCCCTCCGGAAACAGACCTTAAAAGCTATCAGCGCCTGCTGAAAGAGACTGTTGAGCGGGAGAGGGCTGATAAAGAGATAAAAGCCCAATTTTGGAAGAAGCGCCTGAAAGCTTATGCGGAAGAAAAGAGGATGAAAAGTCATCCTTTTTTAGAAGAGCAAATAAGCGGAAAGGGCCATGAGCCGGCTATAAACTCTAAAACAAGATCTGAGGATCAGCTCCCCTATTTTTTTGAAAGCCCAGAGCGCCAAGAAGGCTCAGAGAGCTTTTTTTTAAAGAGAAAGCATTTAAAAAAAATTTTCCGATTTCAAGCGCAGGCCAATGTCGGATTGTTTTATTTTTTTGCGTCTCTTTACTCTAAGGCCTTATATCAATCTTTAGGCATGGATTTTATTTGCCTGAGAGTTCCTTTTTCCGCCCGCTATCATTTAAAGCAAAAGGAGATTTTAGCGAGCCTCAGCCGAAGCGCTCCGCTTTTTATATGTGATCCCTCGCAAGATTTAAAGCGGTTGGCTCTATCCATTCAACAACAGTCGCGATCGGCGCGGGAGCGCTTGATAATGGGCGCTCCCCCTTGGGCCGGCTGGAATTTAAACAGCTTTTCAAAACGGAAAAATCAAAATCTCAGTTTGTCCATGAGCTATATGCCTTACACAGAAAAAGGCTTTTTAGGCCGGATTCAAAACTTTAGCTGGCAAAAATCTTTTTTGGATTTAGCGCTGTTTATTATTTTGTCGGAAAAAAGAGTTTTATTGAGTTTTTCTTATAAGCCGGAGATTTTTTCAAAAGCGGAGATTAGAGCTTTAGCCCATAGCCTGCGGAGAGAGATTGAGGATGCGCGCTCCAGTATGTTATAAAGGGCCTTAGTGATGAATGACATTTATAAGCTTCCCCGGCCTCTTTTAGCCAGCCTTTTGATAGGAGGGGGAATTGTTTTTATTTTGTTGAGCGATCCTCCGCATAATTTTTGCGACACTCAGCTGGATCATTTTAAAAAAGCTCAGACAGGAGTTTTATATAAAAATCCAAAAGATTTCCGCAAGGAAAAAGTTGGATTACAGAGAAAATATGAGGTTTGCCGAAAAGAAAGCGCGCCCGGCGCCTGTTATGAGTATTTTGCTTATTTAAAGCGTCTCTTAAAAGATTTGCGCCTTCTCTCCCCGGAGTGCCTCAGCCAAGTTTATAACACAGCTGATATGAAAAAGGCTTTTTCCTCCGCTTTAGAGCTGATAACGGCTTTGGCTTGGAGAGAGGAGGCTCTAACAGGACAGGTCAGCAAGCGCAACTGGCTGACTGAGCCGGACTTATTTTTATTTTGTGAGCTGAAAATAAAATACATAATGAATTATGGGCAAAAAAGCTACAATAAGCTGGAGACAGATATTATAAGGCTTTTGCCTATGGCGCAAAAAGCTCCGCTGGAATATATAAAGAAAAATACAATTTTATCAGATTCTTGCCTGGCCTATAGATAATTTATATTAAAAAAGGTTTATGGTGACTTAAAAGGGGCCTATTTCTTAATATTTTTAATAACAATGGCTGGCTCAAGGCGCCATACGCCCTAATTTATTTGTAATCAAAAGGCTTTGGCGAAATTGGCTCCGGCCGCCCAAACTCATCATAAGATTGATAATGAGTGGGAAGAAGTCCCAGATTTCTGGATTTTTTAACGGCGTTTTTCAGCTGGCGCTGTTGCTTGCTTGTCAGCCCGTTGTTTCGGGCAGGGATAATTTTCCCCCCTTCAATAAAGCTGTATAAAGCTAAAGGGTCTTTGTAATCCAAAGCCGGTATTTGCTTTTTTCTGGATGGGCCTTTTTTTTCAAGCATTGGTTTTTTAGCCTCCTTTTAACTGGGCGCTCTTTCGAGCTTTCATTTTTTAACAAAGAGGAGATAAAAAAGTCAAGCCCCCTTTTAGAGAAAAGGCTTTATTTTCAGCTGGGCTGGCTTTAGCGGGGTCTGGCGCTCCTTTAAAAAAACGCTGTTTTCCCTATAAAAAAGAATGTTTTAGGCCAGCAAATAATAACTCCGCCCGCTTTATTGTCAAAAAAAGCGGTTTTTATTTGCCTAATAAATGAAAAATTGGTAAAGACAGCCCAAAAGGAGAAAAAATGGCCCGATGTGAATTGAGCGGCAAAGCCCCTGTGTCTAAAAATCTTGTCAGCCACTCCAATATTAAAACGAAATCCAAAGCTTTTCCCAATATTCAATCTAAAAAATTTTTCAGCGGGCAGCTTAAAGATTCTTTTAGATTTAAAGTGGCCTCCAGCGCCATTCGGGATATAGATAAGGCGGGCGGATTTGATGTTTTTATTATACAGCAAGAGGATAGCCGCCTGTCGTCCAGAGCTTTAAAAGTGAAAAAGCGGATTTTGAAAAAAACAAAAAACAAAAGGAAAGCGGACAATGAGGCTAAAAATTAAAGTTGGCGATGAAGTTCAGGTGATCACGGGGAGCGATAAGGGGAGAAAAGGCTCTGTATTAGAGGTCCAGCCTCTCAAAAGGAAAATCCGGGTAAAGGGGGCGCGTGTTCAAACGCTTTTTGATAAAAAAGAGGGAATCCTCAAGAGGGAGGGCTTTATAGACCGCTCCAATGTCAAACTGATAAAATCGGCTCCGGCAAAAAGCTTTGTCAAATCCAAAAAAGGAGCTAAAAAAGGGCTTTTTAAGTGATCAAACAGATCTTGATCTTTTTGGCGCTTGCGTTGCCCCCCCCTCTTTCGGCTAAAGAGATAACAGCTGAATCCTTTTTTTTCTGCCAGCATAAAAAAGCCACAGCTGTTGAGGCCCGCACTGTCCGCATCCATCAATTTCCTGAAAAAAACAAATGCGCGGTCATTTATTCCGTTAAAGGGCGGGATCAGGTCATTTCAAAGGGCCGCTGGCTCTCTTTTTGTGAAAAAAAAGCTGAACAGACAGCCGCTAATTTGCAAAAAGGCTTATGGAAATGCGACAGGCAAGACAAGCAAGTTCAGGTTTTTTATTCCGCTCCGCATCAGCCGGATGAGGAGGATAAAGGTATTTTAGCTGATGATTTTAAACAAAGATAAATTGGCCAAAAAAATTTTTTCCGCCTGCTATTTGAGAGGGGATTTTTTGCTTCGCTCCGGCATTCGCTCCCAGGAGTATTTTGACAAATACCGCATGGAGTCGGATCCTGAGCTTTTAGCCAGTGTGGCTCATTTTATGCTCCCCCTTATTCCTCAAGAGACGGACGCTTTGGCCGCTTTGGAAATGGGCGGCATTCCTTTAGGCGCGGCTTTGTCTTTAAAAAGCGCTTTGCCCATCCGCTTTGTCAGAAAAAAGGCTAAAAAATATGGGACAATGAATATTTGCGAAGGAGGGCCTGTGAAAGGGAAAAGGCTTTGCCTTATAGAGGATGTGATCACTTCCGGCGGGCAGGCTGTTCAGTCCGCTAAACATTTGCGGGCGGAGGGGGCGATTGTCTCTTCTGTGCTGGCCGTGATTTTTAGAGGGAAAAGCCAGCTGGCGTTGGAAAAGGAAAATCTCAAGCTTGTTTATCTCTTCAGCAAAGAGGAATTGACTCGTTTTCAAGGCGCCCGCCCGGAAGAGGCGCACAGCTAAGCGGATTGAGCCAAACAGCCCCTTTCATTTAAGTTGGCCTGGCTTTCTGGGCCTAAATTCCATTATGATCTTCAATTTTCCAGAGTCCAAGCTTGTTTTTTGAAGGCTCCCGCTCCACGGATGGCAAAAAACGGGTGAGGGCAGTCTGCCCGTCCCGATAAAAATCAGATTGGACTCTGGGATAAAGACAAATTTAGCTTCGTGAATAGGTCAAGAAATCCAGTTCAGTTTGCTTTAATTTATTTGCTTTAGTGTGTTTTCTAAATGTTTTAACAGAGCGGCCAGCCTTTGTTTTCCGGAAAAAATTTCCTCCAGATCTTTGGCGCTTAAGAGTTTTTTAACCCATTTGTCTTTTTGAAGGGCCTGTTTTAAATGCTCGCCCGGCTTTAATCCCTGGCTTATTTTTTGAACCAGAGGATAAGCTTTTTTGCGGGACAGGCCTTTTTTCACTAAAGCGTTAAGGGCCTGAGAGGAGTATAAAATCCCCCCTCCGGCCTCTAAGTTTTTTTTCATTTTGTCTGTATTGGCCTTTAAAGATTTTAAAAGATCGCTGAGGCGGGCGAGAGCGTAATCCAGCAAAATGAAAGCGTCCGGCAAAATAACCCGCTCCACGCTGGAGTGGGAAATATCCCTTTCATGCCAGAGGGAAATATTTTCCAAAGCCGGAGAGACATAAGAGCGCAAAAGGCGGGCAATGCCTGTCAGATTTTCCGCTGAGACAGGGTTTTTTTTATGAGGCATAGCGCTGGACCCCGCTTGCCCTTTGTAAAAGGCCTCTGTGACCTCTCCAATTTCTGTTCTTTGCAGGTGCCTCAGCTCAATGGCCAGCCTTTCTATAAAAGCGCCCGTCAGAGAGAGGGAAAAGACCAGCCGGGCCAAACGGTCTCTGGGAACAACTTGAGTGGCTAAAGTTTCCGGTTTCAGCTGCAGCTGTTGGCACACTTTGCGCTCCAGTTGAGGGGGAAGAGAGGAGTAAGCCCCCACAGCTCCGCTGAGCTTTCCCACCGCGCATTGGGAAACCGCCGTTTTAAAACTGGATTCAGCCCTGGAAAGCTCCGCCAGATAGCCCAGCATTTTAAAGCCAAAAGTGACAGGCTCCGCGTGCATTCCATGAGTGCGGCCGGCACAAAGGTCTTTTTTGTGTTTATGAGCCAGAGTTTTTAGAGCGGTTTTTAAAGACCGGAATCGATCGCTTAAAAGCCGAGCGGATTCTTGAATTTGCAGGCTTAAGGCTGTATCTAAAACATCGGAAGAGGTGAGGCCATAATGAAAATAAGATCCGTGAGGGCCTAAATGGCTGGCTGTCTCATCCACAAAAGCTGTAACCTCGTGCCGGCTGGATCGCTCTCTTTTTAATATATTTTTATAAGAAAATTTGGCTTTGCCGGAAATAGCTTCCGCTGAGGCTTTGGGAATGATGCCCATTTCCCCTTGCGCTTTGGCGACAGCCCGCTCCACCTCCAGCATAAAATGAAAACGGCTTTCCGGCCGCCATAGATATGACATGGCTTTTAAGCTGTATCGCTCAATCACAATTCCTCCCGTGTTTTTGTTTCCGTCTCAAAACCATTTAAACTATACACTCAATCCTATCTAAAGCCAATAGGCATCTTCTTGCTGGAGATATGGCGCTTTTATTGTCTCTTTTGGGGAAAGTTTGCGCCCCTGCTGTTTACGGCGGGCAGGCGTGTTTTTGGACAGCGTTTTCAGCCAAAAAGTTTGCGCTCCCGCTGTTTGCGGCGGGCAGATGTGTTTTTGGACAGCGCCTGAAACAGCTCCTTTTCCGCTCTCAATTCGCTGGCCAGATCCCCCTGAAAAAAATTATTCAAATCCTCAATGTAAAGTTTGCCTTTTCCGCCGGCCGGTGAGGATTTTAAAATTTCCCGGCCATAAACCGCAAAGCTTTGCGAGGGCTTTTTTTCCATAGAGGAAAAAGAGGCCCCCGGGAAAAAAGATTCCAGATGATTTTTCGCCTCTGTTAAAAAAGCCGGCTGTTTGGCCCTGTCCGGCTGCCTCATCCAAACCTCCAACTGCCCTTTTGTATGAAAAACGCTGAGCAAATTATCATGGCTCCAGGGCAGAAAAATATTTTTAATGGACACAAAATGAGAGGGGATGACATTTTCATAACTTTTAAAATCCGCCTTAAAAAAGCCGGCTGTCCAGCGCCAATAAGGCTCACGGGCTATCTGTTTTTTGAGAAGAGGCTGTTGGCTTTCTCCCAGCCAAAAATATTTTTCCGCCGGCAGAGGATGGCCTTGAATTAAAAATACCGACTTGTTTTCATCAAAAGATATGTCTTTAGAAAAAAGCCTGTGAAAAGAAATCTGAGGGCGCTCCTTTTGAAAGCGCTCCGCTTTGTTAAAGGAAGGCTCAAATAAGAAGTAATCAGAAAAAAGATTCAAACTTTTATTTGACAGCCGCAAGCGGTTTTGCTCAAAAGCCTTTCCCGCTAAATTGCAAGACAAACAAGCCAGCCAATGCTCTTTAAAAGAGCCGGGGCCAAGCGGATTCTTTAAAACCGAATGTCTGTCTGTCATTTCCCGCATATCCTGAAGGGGCCAGACACCTTCCGGGCTGAGAAGGCAAAAGCCTCCCTTTTGATGGGTTAAAAAGCCCAAAGCGCTTAAGAGCTTTTTTTCCTCTTGGAAGCGCTCATCTAAAAAACAGCCAAAGGGATTTTTTAGACGGGGCAAAAGTTCAATATAAGCTGTTTTTCCCTCTTTTAGGGAAAGTTGATGGGCCAAGTAAAGCCCTCTCGGCCAAGGAGCGAAAACAGCGGCGCGGAACATTATAAATTTTTTAGCCGATCCAAAAGCTCAAGCCTTAAACGGTCAATGTTGTCCATTTCATGTTTTGAGGCGATCTCCGCATAAAGGGCAATATCTCTCAGATTTTGAATTTTCTTTTTGATCTTCTGATCTTTTTGGCTCTGGGCCCAGCGATTCAGATACAAAGCCGCTTTCCTCTTAAAGTCTCCTATGTCTGTCTCATAAACACATCGAATTTGCTCTATCAATTTCTCTTTTGTCCAATGGCTTTCGTCAGACATGTCTCCTCCTTTTCTCCCAGATTTTCATTAAAAGACAGAAAAAATCCCTTGGTTTTTTGAGGCGGGAGAAAGATTGGCCTGCGGGTTAAGCTGGCGGATATCCTCATCCAGCAAAGATTCCAGCCTTTGCGCCAAGCTGATAAACCTCTCCGCCTCTTGCGGGGAGATAAAGCCTTCGCTGAGAGTGAGGAATTTGTTGATATAATCCTCTCTCCTAAAAGGCTTTGCGCCGCCAGGGTGGGCAGACGCCAGTTTTTTCTCTCCCTCAATGATCGCTCCATTTTTTAACTCAATTTTCACTCTGCCGCCAAAAGCTTTTTTAGCGGGATCCGGCTCTTTATAGAGATCTGTCCATGCCTTTTCCTCATAAGTTTTTATTTTATGCCAAAGCGCCACAGTTTGAGGGCGTCTGGCCCGCTCTTGGCTATAAGACTCTTCGTGCCGCCACTTTCCGTCCTCCAGAGCCACAGCAAAAATATAGGGGAGGCTGTGATCCAAAGTTTCCCGGCTGGCTTGGGGATCCATTTTTTGGGGGTCTCCTGAGCCTGTTCCAATGACAAAGTGGGTGTGGTGGGATGTATAAATGGCAATGCTTTGGACAAGAGAGAGATCCGGGATTTTTTCCCGCAGCTCAAAAGCCAAGTCAATAAAAGCCTGAGCTTGATATTCCGCCGAGTGGGCTTTTGTGTAGGATTCCAAAATGCTTGTCTTTTCCTCCCCTTTCTCCACAAGGGGAATCTCATAACAGGCCTCTGGCCCATCCAAGAGCCAGGCCACAACTGAATCTTCCCCCTCATAAATAGGGGAGGGGGAATTTTCCCCTCGAAGGGCGCGATCCACAGCCTCAATGGCCATTTTTCCGGCAAAAGCTGGAGCATAAGCTTTCCAGCTGGAGATCTCCCCCTTGCGGGATTGGCGCGTGGTGAAAGAGACATGAACAGCCTGTTGAATAGCCTGATAGGCCCGCTCCTGATCGATATTGAGCAAGGCGGAAAGCCCCCCAGCTTGCGCCGGGCAAAGGTGAGCGATGTGATCAATCTTGTGCTTATGGAGGCAAATGCCTTTCACCAGGCTGATGTGGATTTCGTAAGCGGATAAAATGCCCCTTAAGAGGTCTTTTCCGTTTTTCCCGCACTGCTGAGCCACAGCCAGCAGAGGGGGGATGTTGTCCGCGGGGTGGGAGTAATCCTCCGCTAAAAAAGTGTCGTGAAAATCCAGCTCTCTAACCGCTGTTCCGTTGGCCCAAGCCGCCCACTCCGCGCTAAAGCCAAGGTTGTTGTTGAGGCCAAAAACACAAGCTCCATTTTTTTTTGGATAAGCCAAAGCCTGATCTCTGGCGTGAGCGACAGGATCTCTGTGAAGAGAGGCCACAGCCACCCCGGCATTGTCAATGATGCGGTTTATAGCCATCTCTTTTGCCTCAAAAGAGATGGGAGCGGGATCCAAAGCCGCTCCAGCGAGCTTCCAGGCCAACTGCTCCTCCTTGGGAAGAGGCTTTTTGGAGGGATAAACTTTTAAAATATGCGATTTCATGTAGAAGGCCATCATGCCACAAGCTGTTTTAAAAATCCAGCTCTATCGGCCAGGCCGGATTTATTGTCTCTTTCGGGGCTGGCTGAAACTGGATGGATGGACAGACAGATCAGGATCGGACAGGCCGGATTTATTGTCTCTTTCAGGGCTGGCTGAAACTGGATGGACGGACAGACAGATCAGGATCGGGCAGGCTGGATTTATTGTCTCTTTCAGGGCTGGCTGAAACTGGATGGATGGACGGACAGATCAGGATCGGGCAGGCCGGATTTATTGTCTCTTTCGGGGCTGGCTGAAACTGGATGGATGGACGGACAGATCAGGATCGGGCAGGCCGGATTTATTGTCTCTTTCAGGGCTGGCTGAAACTGGATGGACGGACAGACAGATCAGGATCGGGCAGGCCGGATTTATTGTCTCTTTCAGGGCTGGCTGAAAACCCTCGCCTTCCGGTGAAGTCAATTTTATGATATATTGTGAGGATTTGTATTGTTGAGATGCGGAAGGCTTTTTAAGGTTTTTAAAATAGCCTGATGGGCTGGCGCAAACAGCTTGGCAGGCTTTTTTAACAGCCAGCCGCAAAGGTTTGTGCTCTGTTATAGTTTCAACAAAAGCAGTTACAGGCCAGAATACAGGCGCAACAAGCTTGGCTACAACATCAGCAATCCATTTTTTAGAGGGAAAGCCTGAGTTTTTTTCAGGCTGGCGGCCCATTATCCCGGAGGCCAACTGAGCTTTCGCCCGCCTAAAATATGAATATGCAAGTGAAAAACAGTTTGCCCGGCGCCCGCGCCGGTATTGACCGCCAAACGATAAGCGGTCAAATTTAGCTTTTTCGCAATTTCAGGAATTTTTATCATCAAATGCCCCATAAGCTCTTTGTCCTCTGATTTTATATCCTGTGTGGAGGAGATCTCTTTTTTAGGGATGAGCAAAATATGAACGGGAGCCTGAGGATTGATATCCTTAAAAGCCAGGCAATGCTCATCCTCATAGACAATATCCGCCGGGATTTCTTTATTGATGATTTTTGTAAAAATGCTTGGCATGATTTTTCTCCGCGCGCTTAAAGCCGGCCTTAACTCATTAGTTTAAGCGCCGCTTTGCGCTCATTTTGTTAATTATACTGATTTCTGGCTCAAATTTCCAATCTTTTTTGCTGGCCCCCCCGCTCATTTCATCCTTTGCTCTGGTGGGCATCCGCCTCCTCGCTCATTTCATCCTTTGCTTCGGTAGGCATCCGCCCCCCCGCTCATTTCATCCTTTGCTTCGGTGGGCATCCGCCTCCTCGCTCATTTCATCCTTTGCTCTGGTGGGCATCCGCCCCCCCGCTCATTTCATCCTTTGCTTCGGTGGGCATCCGCCCCCCCGCTCATTTTAAACACAAAATTTAAGTGGAGACAAATAGGTTTAAAAACTCCCATTTCATTATTTGAGCCTTCTTTTTGCGGAATTGTCCAGCTGATCCGGCGCTTTTGCTTTCCGGATTTTTTAAATTCCACAGATTGAAAAGCGCTTAAAAATGCCGGATGCCGGCGCTTTTGTCCGGCAGTATGATCTAAAACTTAAAAAAAACCCACTGCTTTTAAGAAACTTTTTTGCCTCTATATATAGCGGGTTGTCAGTCAGCTCACTCCATGGGTCTGATTGAATCACACAAACAACAAAAGGAGGAACAATGAATTTAACAGAAAATAAAGCGCCAACAGCTTTTTTTAAAAAAAGAGGCCAGCGGGCCAGGATCTTTTTAAAGCGAAAAAAGGCTGGCTCATCAGTTCGTGGGCAACAGGCTGGCCTATCCGCTCGTGGGCAACAGCCTGGCTTAAATAAAAAAACGGCCTTTTTAAATAAGCGGGGGCAAGGGCTGATTGAGTATCTGATACTTGTCGCCTTAATGGGGGTGGCCACTATTGGAATTGTCAGGACACTCAATCAAACTGTCAAATCCCGCTTTGCCAACGCCATTTACGCTCTGCAAGGCAAAAATCAAAAAGCCAAAACCCACACTCTAAAAAAAGAGGAGTATCAAAGGAGCGACCTCAGCAACTTTATGTCCGGATCGGCCAGCGCGGATAATAAAAAAGACAGGAAAAAGAGATGATTTTTAAACAGACAAATGACCGCAAAGCGGCGCTTAAATTAATGAGTTAAGGCTGGCTTTAAGCGCGTGGAGGAAAATTATGCCAAGCATTTTTACAAAAATCATCAATAAAGATCTGGCGAAACAGGCTTTTCGGCTGATATTTCAAACGGAGGCTGGCGGACAGCGCTGGTTTGTTTGCCGGCGGAGGGGTTTTTTGCAAAAAGGGCAAAGCTTGATTGAAGCTTTAATTTTATCTTGGGCTTTAATCTCCCTGATGAGCCTTGTTTTGCTGATCTTTTGGATTTGGACAAACATCATTTGGATAGAGCACCAGCTTTATCAGGGGCTGATTTGCGCCGCTCAGCAAAAGGACATGCGCTTTTGCAAAGAGGCTCTTTTGAGTCAAATCAAAAAATTCAATCCTCCCGGCCGGATTAAATTTTTAAAAATCAAAAATTTTCAAAACCAATGGAAAGGAGAAATTATATGGATTTTTTACAACAAAAAATTTTCAATCCAACAGATTTTAAGCCTCCCGCGGTAAAAAGCGGGGCGCAAGGCTTCGCGAGCCTTTTGCTTTTGCCGATCATGGCTCTAATGATAACAGCCCTGATGGGCCTGTCCTCATTGAGCTTGGGGATTAAAAATATCACAAAAGCTCAGTCTTATTGCATTCAAACCAGCCTTCAAGGGCAAAAGGAGCTGGGCGCTTTGTTAAAAAAAATCCTCGCTCTCAACACTCAGGTTAAAAGTTTGCATAAAACCAGAAAAGCTGTCTCCGCCGCCATCATTGCGGCTGTGGTCACCGGCGCTCTGCCTCTTCTGCCGTTTTTAAATAAAAAAAAGGAGTTTGTTAAAAAAGCTCAAAAAGCCCTAAGGGCCAGGCAAAATTATCTTTTGGCTCGAGGCTTTTTTATTAAAAGAAAGACCTTAAAAGCCCTCAAGCGAAAATTAAAGACGATCAAAGCTTTTCATGTCCGGGAAGAGGCTTTCTACAAAAAAGCCCTGGCTGTCAAACAAAAGAAAATAGGAGACGAGGCTTATATTTATGAGCCTATGCCGGACTTTGTCAATCATCAAAAAAGCCGTTTTATATGGAGCCTCCCGCTTTTTTATCCATTGGATTTTAACGCGCGCTGGCTCCTGCCCGCCGGCTCTGGAGCAACATCAAATCACACTTGCACAGCCTCTTTAAAACAAGAGGGGGACAGATGGATCAGCGCTCTCTATCATTGAGCGGGAGAGCTTCAGCGTGGCCGCGATGGACACCAGCTGGCCGGCGCCGGCTCGCTCTGCTAAAAAAAGGGCAGGCTGTGGCGGAGGGATTGCTGTTTATCAGCTGTATTTTGTCTTTTTTTCTGCTTGTTCAGATATTTCAATCTGTGGCGCGGAGGGAAATTCAAAAAAATCGGCTGGCTGAAAAAAAGGCCTCAGCGGACAAAAAGGCCCCTTGGCTCCGGCCTGTGAGGAAAGAGGAATAAAATGCGGGAGCTGATTAAAAGGCGCTTATATTATTTTGCTCTCTCTTACAAAGAGGCTGTGGACAGCTTTTTTGCCAAAGCGCCTCTAGCGGAGGGCGGTTTATGGGGATATCTTTTTAAAAAATACAGCTGGCATTTTTTTATTGTTTTAGGGCTTGCGATTTTATCTCTCATCTCCGCCTTTTTGCCCCAGCTGGCGAAACAGCCGGCCAAGCCTTTGTCTTTAGATCGCCTTGTGCCAAAAGGTTTTGTTTTGCTTCCTATAGAAATAAGCAATGGAAAGGATATTATCAGTCTCATTGGCAGTTATGGAGTGGTTGACCTGTATGCCTACTCCGGGCAGACCGGCCTCCCGGAACAGCAAGCCGCCTCCGCTGTTAAAATTTTGCCCCCGGATACAGAGGATGGCCGCTTTTCCGCCCTGGCGCCGGCCAAAGAGGCGCCCCGTCTGTTTGGATACTCTGATCCTTTTTATGCTGTTATTCAAAATCCTGAAAAAAAAGGCTCAAAAATCTATAAAAAGCGGAGTCGGAAAAATCTTATTGTCATCGAGGAGAATTTTTAATAAGCCTTTGTAGACCGGCCGGGGGTATTTATGGTTTTTTTAAGGATAGTTTTTTGGATCAATAAACAGCCGGCGCTCGGCCGCGTCCGGCGGGTTTTTTTAATTTTTTCCGGCTTATTTATTTTTTCTCCGGCTTTGTCCGCCCAGAAAGATGAAGGCGCTGTTTGGGTTAAGCCTCCTCAAATGCCTTTTCAAAAATTTAGAGCTTATATTCAAGCTATGGGCTATCCTCATATCAGCTATGCTCAGCGCCAGCTCTCTCAAACCAGAGAGCGGGCTAAATCTTTCCAGCTCAAAGACCGCCTGCTCTCCGCTCAGGATCTTTATCTCTCCGGCGAGGGGGAAAAGGCTCTGGAGGCTTTTCGAGCCATCAGCCGGCAGGCTATTCGGGCGGATTGGGATGAGGAGGATCGGCGGATTATTTTATATTCTTTTTTGCGGCAGGCGCAAAGCGAGAGGGACGCGGAAAAGAGAAAGGCCCTGTTGCTTTCGGCCAGCGCTTTTTTCCTTTTAAAAATCAGCGGGCTGAATTATCCCGATTATCATCTTTTCCCTCCCCCGCTGATGAAAGAGCTGGAGGCGCTTCAAACCCAATCCAACAGCTTTCAAGTTCATTGGAAAACGATTTTTCCAGATCACGAAATCATTTTAATTAATGGAAAGCTTATGCAAAATGATGAAAGGAAAAAATTGCCGGAGGCTTTTTATCGAATCAGCGCTTTCAGCTCTTCTCATCGGCCTTGGCTCAAAAAAATAAGTTTGTCTGAGCTGCTCACACAAAAAATTAGAGCCAAAAGGCTGACCGCGGGGCCTTGTGGAAATCTTCGTGTTGTATTAAAGGGGGCGGATAATGTCCGGGCGCTCCCTTTTTCAGACTGTCCTCGGCCTCCAGCGCTCCGTTTTAAACAAGGCGGGGCCATAAAAACAGAGCTTTTATCCAAAAACAGCCAGTTGAGCGCTTTCCAAAATTTAGACTCTGATCCAGCAGTGGATTCGCCTCTTTCCCACTCGCGCCTTCAAGATAAGCAAAATCCCCTGCGCCAAGGGGTATACCAGTTGCATTCCTCCGCGCGCCTGCAAGATAAGCTTAGGGAATTTTCTCCACAGAAAACATGGCTCTCAGATATTCCCCCATGGGTGATATTGGGAGCTGGAGTTGTTGTGTTCTCTTTGGCGGTTTCATTGAGCCAAAAAAGCGAGCAAACGCCTCCCGGAGATTATGTTTATTGAAGATCATAATGACATTTAGGTTAAAAGAGCCAGCTCAGTTTGATGTTTATTGACAGATTTTGCGCTGGGCGGAGCTTTTTTCCCTCTAAAATCAGAAAAGCTGAATTTTACAGGCTATTTATTTATCGGCCTTCAACGACCGGCAGAGAGCCGCCGGCGCCGCTCTGGCCTGTATTTGGCGCGGGGCTGTGCTGAGGCCCTCCGGTTGGTCCGGCCCCTCCAGGATTAGCTCCAGATCCCGACAAATTATATCCCAGACTGACGCCGGCGCTTAAGCTGGACGAGTTCGCGCCCAAGGCGGCATTGCCCCCCATAGATCCTGAAGCCACAATTTGTATTTGCTGGCGAATCTTAAATATTTCTTGAGTCAGGCCGGCGATAGTTTGCTGTCTTTGCATCCAATCTTTTTGAATGGCTTGCTGATGTTGGAGCCAAGCTTGTTGCGCCTGTATTCTGGCCTGTAACTGCTGTTGTTGAAACTGTAAATGTTGAGCATATTGCTGTTGCTGGTATTGAGCCTGTAAATTTATACCGGCCATAGGGTTTCCAAATTGAGCGCCAGCGTGCATACCGGCCATAGGCCCCGCGAAAGGATGTCTAAACTGCATGCCAGCCGCGGGTCCTGCGAAAGGATGTCCAAACTGCATGCCAGCGTGCATCCCGGCCATAGGCCCTGCGAAAGGATGTCTAAACTGCATGCCGGCCGCGGGTCCTGCGAAAGGATGTCCAAACTGCATGCCAGCTTGCGCGCCGGCCATAGGTCCTGCAAAAGGATGTCCAAACTGCATGCCAGCTTGCGCGCCAGCCATAGGCCCTGCGAAAGGATGTCTAAACTGCATGCCGGCCGCGGGTCCTGCGAAAGGATGTCCAAACTGCATGCCAGCTTGCATGCCGGCCATATTATTCATATAAGGGCTGGCAAACTGAGCGCCCGCGTGCATGCCGGCCATAGCTCCCGCGCTCGCATGAGAGTTCATGCCATAATGCCCAAAGGGCCTGTAGGCCATAGATCCAGAGGCAAAGCCATCGTTGCAGGCAAAACTTCCAAACGGGGAATTGCCCCCGGCCAATCCATAAATTCCGTTGCTGATAAAAGGAAGACCCAGGCTGGCTCCCGCCCAAGACAGACCCGCAGAGCTTATGGGATCAAACCCCTGTCTAGCTCTCAAATTGTTAATTGTCCGCGCTTCTCTTCTGCCCCCCCGATATCCAAAGTAAGACATAGCTCCGCCGGCCAAAATAGATAAAATATTGCCGAAATTTTGTCCGGCCGTGGGTTTGCCTAACTCTCTTAACTCGTCAATGCATTCAAAGCAGGGAGCATCGGCTTCGGTATCCTCTTCGCTCTCTTCGCCGCTCAGCCGGGCCAGCTCTCTATTCATTTGCTCTTCCTGCAATCTGTCAATCTCATCCGCTTTGGCCAAGCCCAGCTTTCTCACTCTTTCCAATCTTTTATGCGCTTTTTTAAGTTTTGCGATAGCCTCTTTGCAGGATTTTATATTTGTGGCGGCCTTAGCGCAAAAAGCCCTCTCATTCACTTTGCCGCGGCTTTTAAAATAAGCGCTAAGATCATCATTTATATTCCAAGAAATATCTTTGTAGCCCTCTTTTTCTGAGTCCCAATGAGATTCTTGATCCTCTATATAGAGGGATATTTGTTCCGCGGCCAATTCCTTTTGCTTCTCAAGCTTTTCCGCTTTTATGACCGTGAAGATATCCTCTTTAAAGGCGTTGGCCAGATTAGATATCTCATCATCAATTATCTCCTCCTCCCTTTCAACATGCTCCTCCAGCGTTGCAACGGCTTCCTCAGCTTGCTCAATTCTTTTGTTTAAAGAGGTGTTTTTAGATTTGCCGTGAAGCAAAGCCGCCATCTCCAAAGGGTGAAGGCAAACATTGGCAAAAGCGGTTTGGGATAAAGCGCTAAGAGCCAGAGATAAAGAGAAAACAAAAGCCAAAGGCTTTTTTAAGCTGTAATTCCTCATAGTTAAAAAATAAAACTCCTAATTATAATTGAGCGCCTGGCGGCATAAAAAAATTTCAGTGGCAAATAGCCCCGCTTTTAAAGCTTTAGCGCAAAATTCTATTTCAGGCAAACAAATCCTCAACAAGGCTGAAACAAGACTGACTGGATTTGAAAGATTGGCTTTCTTTGTCAGCAGTTTATCCCGTTTGTGTTTATCCGCCCTAAGTTTCACTTTTCCTTTGGCTTGTTCCCGCCAGCTTAATCCCACTGCTCCGTCAATCTGTTGATAGGCGGAAATCAAAAAACCCAAGCCATGAGTTTTTAAGCGCCGTTCAATATGTGTTCCGCCTTTTTGCATTGTCTCCCGCCTTTTCAGTAATACACCATGTTTAAGCCTTGCCCATACTGATAGCTGTGGGGATGGCCGTAAGGGCTGGCTGTGGGACTGCAAGACCAGCCGCCCACCGGAGTGTTGGCTCTTGTCATTCCGTAAAGCCCCTGGGCTAAATAGGGAAATCCGGCGCTTGCGCCCATCAAGGAGTAATAATCGCTTTGGGCTGGATGGCCCTGTTGTATTCTCAGCATGTTGGCGCTGACTTGTGATTTTTTTCCCGCTAGATAGCCTCCAAAGCCTATCCCTCCGCCGGCCAGGGCTGTTAAAAAATTTCCTATTTGCTGGCCTGTGGATGGCTGGCTGGCTGTCAAAACTCTTTTCAGGCAGCTGAAGCATAATCCTCCGGCCTCAGTTTTCTTTTGAGAGCCTTCTAAGGAGGAAAGCTCCGCTCGCTGTAAACTGTCCTCCAATCTGGATTTTCTGGATTCCAGTTTAGAGATAGCCCTTATGATCTTTTTCATCCGGCTCAGCGCTTTGGAGCAGGCTCTTTTGTCTCTGGCATATTCCGCGCAAAAGCTTTTATTGACGCGCCCATTTGGCCCGAAAGCGGAATGCTTTTTCCATTCCGGACAGGGTTTGGGAGGCTGTTTTTCCGCAATGCACTTGCCGTCCTGCAGGGTCTTTCCCTGCTCGCATGTGAGCAGGCAGGCGCCATTTTTTAATTCGTGTCCTTCAGGGCATTTGCATGTTTTCGTGCTCGTATCCCACACTCCTTTAATTTTGTTGCAGTCTTCAGGGTTTTTTATTTGAGATGTATTCTGTATTATTGTTGTTGTTGAGTTGTCTATGTTTGTGGTTGTAATAACACAATCACCGTTTGTCATGTTGACGCAAGTTTGGCTCGCCCTTTTTGGCTTAACGCATTGGTTGCTTTTTAACACTTGTCCTGTAGGGCATTGACATTTGCCGCCAATCAGTTTTTGCCCTTTTTTAGGGCATTTGCATTGGCCTCTAATTATCTTTTGCTCTTTACTAGGGCAGTTGCATGTTTTTGTTTGCGCATTCCACACTCTGCCGATGCTTTTACAGTTTGCCGCGCGCTTATCTTTTGCCTTTGCCCACGGCGTTTCTGTTGGCACGCATTTTTCTCCGTCCCATTGATCAGTGTGCTTTGGACATACGCATTGGTTGCTGTTTTCATTCAATTTTTGCCCTTTAGGGCATACACATTGTTTGCCGTTCCATTTTTGTCCGCCGGGGCATTGGCAGTGATTGTTTTGTGGTTGCCATGCTCCGCCATGGTTTGCGCAGGCTGTTTCCTGTGTGTTATTTGATTTCTTTTTAATACATTGTTTGCCGTTCCATTTTTGATTGTCAGGGCATTGGCATGTGTTGTTTCTCCATTTTCCGCCGTTGTTTGCGCAGGCTGTTTGTAAGATGGGGAGGCAGCCCTCTTCAGGATCCCAGAAATGAGTTTCTTTGCGTTGGTTGCATTGCGCCTTTTCGCTCATTTTTTTCTTTGTTTTGGGAACGCATTTGTTGTTACGCCATACCATACCCTTTGCTTTTGCGCAGAGCGCTCTTCCAGGAACAAGGCATTTGCCGTCAACCAGTATCTTGCCGTCAGGGCATTTGCATGTCTCTGTGTTCACATCCCACACTCTGCCGATTTTTCTACAGTTTTCCTCGCGCTGATCTTTTCCCTTTTCTGCTTCTATTGGAACGCATTTTTTTCCGTTCCATTGATCAGTATGCTTTGGACATACGCATGTGTTGTTTGTCCATAATCTGCCACTGTTTACACATTGCTCTGCTTTTGTATTGACGGTGACTGGAGCAGGCTCACTAGGCGGGCTATTATTCTCTCCTTTTGTTGGTGTGGGGGCATCCCCCCAAGCGGGAGGAATGAGGCCAATAATGGTTTGAAATTGATTTTGAGTTGAGGCATCCCCCCAAGCGGGAGGAATGAGGGCTTGCCATAACATTTCAAAGAGCAAAGGGGATTGAGCGAGAAGAGGATGCCTATCTTGCAGAAAAAGCTGAGCTGTTTTTTTATCACAGCCCCAGCCGCTTTGCTCGGCTTCCATATAGGATCTGATTTGCCCAGCCACAGAGGAGGGATTATCGCCTAATTTTTGTTTATCTAAGGAGCCGGCTAAATCGCCCTCTTGATCATCCAGCCGGTTTACAGCTCTTTCTATTCCTTTTTCCAGCCGGTTGATTTGTTTGCGCAATCCCTTTGTGTTTGGGCCGCTCTTTTTTGGCTTAGCCAGCAAGGCCGCCATTTGAACCGGCGAATAACAGGCCCCGTTCCAGCCGTATACTGCCTGAGGGCCAGCCAAAACCCCGCTCAAAAGCCAAAAGCTGAAAAAAGAAAGCGCTTTCATCATAAACAAACCCTCTTTAAGCATTTTAACAGGGATTTTTTTAAAAAGGCATCCTGTCAAAATCTTACAAAGCGCTTGTCCTAAGATATTCAAATGTTTCATTACAGATTAAAAATCGGCAATTTGAAGGCTAAACCTTAAAAAATCTTAGGCTTTTCGGCTGAAATTTATAAAACTTCAGCCCTTTAGGCTGTGGATCGCCTCTGAAAAATTAAAAGCTAAAATCAAGGCTTAAGTCTGATATTGGAGAGCCTTTGTTTATTTAGACTGGAAAAGCTAAAGCCTGCGGGCAGCTTAAGATCTGTTTGATAGAGGTTAAATTGTTGAAATGACTGTAAAAAAACAGGAAGTTTCTCCGCTCAAAAATGTTTGAGCCTAAATTTAGGGAAATTGTTAAGCTTTTTTCTCCCGCTCAGCCAGCTCAGCAAATAGCTTTTTTCAGGAATCAGCAGAATCAGCGGCAATAAAATCTTAAAAAATATTCGCATAAGAATGGCTGACAGGATAAACCGGCTGAAATTTGAAAAGCCCAAGAAGGGCAAAAAGCTTAATCTTCGCCCATTTGCGATTTCCTCTGATGAATGCTAAAATAAGCCTGAAAAATTGGTCCGAGACGCTCACTTGCCATTATGAGGAAGATTTTTTTTTCAACAGGTTTTGCGCTGGTTTGTTTTGCGCTTTTTGCCTCTTACAGGTTGCTTTGGCCTTTGGATTCTCAAGGGGGATCCTTTTTGGTGGATGTTCCGCCGGGGCGGACTTTTTATAAGCTGGCTCAGGAGCTGGAGGACAAAAAAATCATCCGCTCCCGCCGGGATATGAAAGCCCTTGTGCGGCTGTTTCGCCGGCCCCGCCTCCCTCAAGGAGAATATGAGCTGTCCCCTCAAATGTCCCTTTGGAGGATATTTCAAGATCTCAAACAGGGAAAAGAGAGGGCTTTTCTGGTTCGTTTTCCAGAGGGGCTTAATCATTATGAGATGGGGGAGCTTTTAAAAAGCCATAGCTGGCCGGAGACTGCTCGCTTTCTCCAAGCGGTTTGGGACAAAGCGCTTATTCAAAAAACACTCCGTCAGCGCTTTGATTCTTTTGAGGGCTATCTGTTCCCTGACTCCTATCACTTGAGAAAATATATGACAGCGGAGAGTTTGATTGAGCTTATGGCCAAAAGATTTTTTGAGGTTTATGAAAAACTCTCCTCTTTGCCGCTGCCCAATGGCTGGAGCCGGCGGGAGGCGGTTATTTTAGCCAGCCTGATTGAAAAAGAGACCGGAAAAGATAAGGAGCGCGCTTTAATCTCCGGTGTGTTTTATAATCGGCTCAAACTGAATATGAGGCTTCAAACCGATCCCAGCATTTTATACGCTCTTTATCTGGATCGGGGCTTTGATTGGGGAAACAACATCAGGAAAAGGGATATTCTGTTTCCCTCGCCCTATAACACTTATGTTGTTAAAGGCTTGCCGCCGGGCCCTATTGCTAATCCGGGAGAAAAAAGCCTGCGGGCTGTTTTTTTGCCGGAGCGGTCGGATTATCTGTATTTTGTGAGTCGGAATGATGGAAGCCATAAATTTTCAAAAAGCTATGAGGAGCATAAGAAAGCGGTTTATGAGCATCAAATTAAGCCTTTTAGGAAATAATTGCCTCGCTCTGATTGCCGTTTAGCTTGCCGCCGGGCCCTATTGCTAATCCGGGAGAAAAAAGCCTGCGGGCTGTTTTTTTGCCGGAGCGGTCGGATTATCTGTATTTTGTGAGTCGGAATGATGGAAGCCATAAATTTTCAAAAAGCTATGAGGAGCATAAGAAAGCGGTTTATGAGCAGGGAATTAAGCCTTTTAGAAAATAATTGCCTCGCTCTGATTGCCGTTTAGCTTGCCGCCGGGCCCTATTGCTAATCCGGGAGAAAAAAGCCTGCGGGCTGTTTTTTTGCCGGAGCGGTCGGATTATCTGTATTTTGTGAGTCGGAATGATGGAAGCCATAAATTTTCAAAAAGCTATGAGGAGCATAAGAAAGCGGTTTATGAGCATCAAATTAAGCCTTTTAGGAAATAATTGCCTCGCTCTGATTGCCGCGCGCCCAGCTTTTTTATTCCAGGCGGCTGGGCTTTTTAAGGAGATGAAGATTTTTTGTCGCCGGATCTAAATGCAGAGTCCAGCGGGCCTGGCTGTCTAATCTTAAAATATGGAGGTCGGCCCTTTGAGCCAAGCCTTTAGGATGATAATAAATATAAACCACGCCTTCGGTTTTATCCTCTTCCCAGGCGGGGCTTTCCGCCCGTGTGATGTCTAAAAGAGGCATAAGAGTTTCAGGCTCAGAGTAAAAAGAGGCGTCTAAAACAAATTGTCTCTTTGTTTTTTCCTCTGTTGGGGCACCGGGGAGGCCGGATGGAAGGGGGCTTTTGGGTTTTGTCTGTTTTTCCACCCAATATCGCTCAGGGCCCTCACGGCTGATCTGTATAGCTAAACGGTAAGCGCTGTTATTCAGTTTGGACAAAGTGGCTAAGCGGCGGTTTAAGCGAGCCAGTTTTTCAAAAGAGGCTTTGACTGATTGATCTCTCCTAAAAACGCTTTTTGAGACAAAAGTGAAAACAAAAGCCAAAATAAACAATATCAGGAGAATTTCTATAAGAGAAAAAGCGCTGGCCGGGTTTAAATTTTTATGGCTTTTTGGCCGGGATTTTTTTTTAGCTGGCGATTTTTTTTTAAACAGCGATAAGCTGGAGGCGAATTTCCCCAGCGCTTTGTTTTTATTGCAGGCTCTTTTCATTGGCGGGGCTGATTATCCCACAATCCATCGCCTAGAGCAACATTTCCGTTTAGCCGCTGGCAGTTCGCATGGCGCCCAGATCTTCAGTTCTGGAGGGGTGTATTCCAATGGTTTTATCTAAATCCGCTTGCGCAGTTTGTTTCGCACAGCCACAGCAAAGCCTTGCAGAATTTCCGTTTAGCCGCTGGCAGTTCGCATGGTGACCAGCTCTTCGGCGCTGGAGGGGTGTATTCCAATGGTTTTATCTAAATCCGCTTTGCGCAGTTTGTTTCGCACAGCCACAGCAAAGCCTTGCAGAATTTCCGCGGCGCTCTCGCTGATAATATGACAGCCTAAAATCTGATCAGTCTTTTGGCAGACAACCAGCTTCATATAAGCTCTTTCCCGCGACTTTGTCACAGTGAGCTTTAAGGGACGGAAATCGCTCTCATAGATCTTCACCTGAAAGCCTTTTTTTAAAGCCTGCTCCTCGCTTAAGCCCACTGTGCCGACTTCCGGCTGAGTAAAAACCGCTGAAGGCGTGTTTTCATAGCTGAAACGGGCTTTGCTTTTGCCGGAAAAAAGATATTCGCTGACAAACATTCCCTCGCTTAGAGCCACCGGAGTCAGCTGATAGGGCCGGTTGGCGCAGTCTCCTATAGCGAAAACATCAGGGCATGTGGTTTGAAATTTCTCATCAACCGCAATTTGCGATTTTTCTGTTTGAATGCCAAGAGCCGGTAAATTGAGATCCTTTATATTGGCTTTCCGGCCGGTCGCCATAAGTATCAAATCAGCGGAATGCGCCTCCCCGCCGTCATCTGTCAAGAGAAGAGCTTCCCCTTTTTTCTCTATTTTTACCGGGCTTTTTTGAGAGAGCATTTTGATATTTTTTTGCATAAGCTCCTTTTGCAGGCGCTCTCTTATATCCCCGTCAAAGCCGGAAAGAATGCGCTCCTTTCTGAACATTATAGAGACATCTGTCCCTAAGCCGTTAAAAATGCCGGCAAACTCCAGGCCGATATAGCCGGCGCCTAAAACCAAAAGAGACTTTGGCTGTTTTTTTAGAGAAAAAACCTCATTGGAGCTGAGGCTCAGCTCTGCGCCCTCAATGGCCAGCGGGCTGGGCCATCCGCCAACAGCAATCAAAATGTATTTGGCGGTATAAAGCTTTCCCTGAACCTCCACTGTGTGGGGGCCTTTTAAAGCTCCACAGCCTGGAATATAATCTACTTGGCTATTTTTTAAAACCTCCCGATAAACCCCCTCTAGGCGATCAATCTCTTTATTCCTGACGGAGTTAAATTTCTCCCAATTCAATTTTGCCGGCCCCAGCTCCCATCCATAATCTCCAGCTGTTTCAAAATCCTTTTTAAAAGAGGAGGCATACACCATCAATTTTTTTGGAATACAGCCTCTAATGACACAAGTCCCGCCCAGCCGGTCTTTTTCGCATAAGGCGGTTTTGGCTCTTAAGCGGGAAGACCATCTGGCGGCTCGAATGCCGCCTGATCCTCCGCCTATCACAAAGAGATCATAATCGTAAGCTGAGGGCATGTTGGCTTTATACTGAGTTTAATTTGACATTTCAAGCCCAGCCGGTCTTTTTCGCATAAGGCGGTTTTGGCTCCTAGTTGGGAAGGCCATCTGGCGGCTCGGATCCTGCCTGATCCTCCGCCTATCACAAAGAGATCATAATCGTAAGCTGAGGGCATATTGGCTTTATACTGAGTTTAATTTGAAATTTCAAGCCCAGCCGGTCTTTTTCGCATAAGGCGGTTTTGGCTCCTAGTTGGGAAGGCCATCTGGCGGCTCGGATCCTGCCTGATCCTCCGCCTATCACAAAGAGATCATAATCGTAAGCTGAGGGCATATTGGCTTTATACTGAGTTTAATTTGAAATTTCAAGCCCAGCCGGTCTTTTTCGCATAAGGCGGTTTTGGCTCCTAAGCGGGAAGACCATCTGGCGGCTCGAATGCCGCCTGATCCTCCGCCTATCACAAAGAGATCATAATCGTAAGCTGAGGGCATGTTGGCTTTATACTGAGTTTAATTTGAAATTTCAAGCCCAGCCGGTATAAAGTGTCAGGCTGTGTTGAATATTGTCATTGGACATCGCGGAACAGGAAAAAGCCATTGGCTGGGCCTTTTAGAGGCTTTTTACAAAAAAAAGCAGTGGGAGGCTTTGTTTTTTGACTTGGATCAGGAGATAGAAAGGCAGGAGGGGAAATCTGTTTTTAGCCTGCTTGAGGAGGGGGAGCCTGCTTTCCGTCAAAAAGAGAAAAGAGTTTTCCAGCAACTCATTCGCTCTCTTCCAAAAGATAAGCCTTGTTTTTTATCCGCCGGCGCCGGATTTGTTTTTAAAAAACAGCCCTCTTGGAATGTGATTCATCTGGGCCGGCCCAGCGATCAAATGGGGCGGGTTTTTTTAAACCGGCCGCGGCTGAATCCATCTCAAGGCCCTTTTGAGGAGTATATAAGCTCCTATAAAAAAAGAAGCCTGTATTATTTAAAGCAGGCGGATGAGCAGTTTTTCAGGCGAGAATATTTTACAAAGCTGGAAACTTCCGATCTTTTGTTTTTAGGCTTAAAAAAGCTCTCCCGCCCTTATTTTTCCCTTCGCTTAAATCCTCAAGACGCTCCTAAAGATGAGCGGAGGCTCAAGCTTTTTTTGCAAAAAAGGCTAAATTGGGGCTTGCGATTTTTTGAGCTGCATGATCAGACAGCCCATAAAGGCTTTATTCAAGCGGTCAGGCGCTTTGTTCCGGAAAGCAGGATTTTGTTTTCCTCCCAGCGCTCTAAAAAATTTATTTCCGTCCCAAACAAGAGGAATTGGAGCTGGGATTTGAGTTTAGGCCCGCCGCCTCCGGGCGTCAGCATTTTAGCCCTGCATGAGCGGAATCAAAAAAGCTTAAAAGCGGCGCTAAAGCAAATCTCCGCTTATAAAAATTATCATCTCAAACTGGCTGTTGAGATTTTTAATTTGGAGGAGCTGAAAACAGCTTACGATTGGCAATGTGAGGACACTAAAAACAGAAGCTTTTTGCCGCGCTCAAAGAGAGGAGACTGGCTGTGGTTTCGTCAGGCCTTTGGGCCAAAAATGCTCCTTCATTTTATAAAGGGGCGATCCTGTCCTGCGCCGGGCTTGGAGGTTTTTTCTGCGCCGGATCAGCCTTTTTTGTCTGAAGCTGTCCCTTTTATAAAACCGCGAAAGGCTTTGGCTGGCGCGCTGGGCGATCCCATTAAATTTTCCGCCACACCGGCGGAGCATAACAGTTTTTTTAATAACCTGCGCTCTATCCCTGTTTTGCCGGTCCCTCTTCGGGCGGAGCAAATGACAAAAAAGAATTTGCGCCTTCTTAGGGAGTTTGGCTTTGTTTTTTTTGCTGTCACATCCCCTTTAAAACGGCGGGCTTTTTTATCGGCGGATATTTGCGATAAAGCTTGCCGGGAATTTAAAGCGGTCAACACTCTTATTTTTCAAGGCGGCGCTTGGCGGGCTTTTAATACAGACTGGACTGGATCTCAGGAGCTAAAAAAATATTCTTCCAAAGACACGGCGGTTTGGGGAGGGGGCGGAACACGGCCTGTTTTAAAAAAGCGCTTGCCTCTGGCTCGATTTTATTCCGCCCGGCGGGGAAAGCCTTTAAAGGGCGAGCGTTCGGCTGTGGGGCCAGAGCAAAAAAACAGGCACAAAAACGAGCAAAAAAAGGCTTTTGAATTGGAGCGCATTTTAAAGGGACAAAAAAACGGGCCAGAAAACGAGGCAGAAAAAGGCCAAAAAAACGGGCAAGACAAGGGGCAAGACAATTATTCCCCTAAAATTTTGATTTGGGCTGTGGGCAGAAAGCGCATGGAGCGGGGCTGTTTAGCGCCTCCTCAGCGCTGGAAGCCTCTGCAGGTGATAGACATCAATTATACGGCGGATTCTCCCGGCTTAGAATACGCTTTGCGGACTCAAGCCCGTTACACTAGCGGCATGAGCTTTTTTAAGAGGCAGGCTAAAAAGCAAAGAGAAATTTTTAAAAAGATATACAATCCGGCGGAAGGCCCAGCTAAAAAGCGCAAGTGAAAGAGAAGTCCTGTGCGCCGGGTGGTTTCGCAAATGGAAGCGATAAAAGGCTTAGGATTATGCTCTTTTCAAGAGAAGTCCTGTGCGCCGGGTGGTTTCGCAAATGGAAGCGATTAAAGGTTTAGGATTATGCTCTTTTCAAGAGAAGTCCTGTTCGCCGGGTGGTTTCGCAAATGGAAGGCTTTAAAGACAGCTTTTTTTCTGGAATCAGAAAGATTTGTTTGCCTTGAGTTTTTGTTATTGTTTGGAAATCCTCAAATCCCAGAGAAATAAGCGATCCGGTTTTTTCCTGCTCTTTAGTCAAGATTATAAGAGAGCGCTCTTTGGCGAAAGCCGGGCAGAGGTTATTCTGTTGGCGGGAGCTAAAGCCGGGTTTTTTTCACTCCGCCGCTTTGGTGAAGACCGGGCAAAGGCTATTTTGTTGGTGAGCGCTAGAGCTGAGGCTTGTTTTCACTTAGCCGCTTTGGCGAAAGCCGGACAGAGGCTATTCTGTTGGGAGGCTTTAAAAAGCAGGTTTCTTTTTTTTAAGAGAAAAAAATTGCGGGAGCCTTATATTGAATTGAAGTAAAGGGCAAATATGAAAAGCCGTGTGCGAAAAAAACGAATAATCGGAAAAAAGAGAGGGTCTCTAGGGGATCCGCTTCAAATGAGAAAGAGGCTTTATGAGGTTTTGCTCCGCTTTTATGGCTTTTCCCAATTAGAGGATTTTTTATTTTTAAACAGTGATTATTTTCTCAGTCTTTGCGAGGTTAAAGGGCTGGAATGGAGCATTAGCGCCAGCTGGCCGGATAAAGATTTTTTTAAAAGCCCGTCAAAAAGGAGCTGGCCGTTTCAATTATCCTGCCCCTTAAGCTGTCCAGCGGGATGTTATGGCGAATTGATATTTTTTTCGTCTCAAAAATTTCCAGAAAGCAAAAAAAAGCTCTTAAAAAAAATCACATCTTTTACAGCCTCCGCTCTTTATTTTATTGAAAATAAGGAAAAAATGGAGGTCATCAAGCGGGAATGGGGAGGCGCCTTTGACTCTTTCCCTCAGGCTTTTTGCATCACAGATAAAAATTTTAAAATTATTCGGGTCAACCAATCCTTTCAAAAAATCAGCCGGACAGAAAAGGCGAGCCTGTTTGCCAAAAATTTGTTTGAGGTTTTGCCTGTTTCCGCTCAAAAGCTCCCGCAAAAAGACAAAGGAGGATCTTTTTTGGCTCAAGGGGAAAAAAACGGGCAAAAGCTGTGTTTGGAAATCTCCTTTAAGCCGCTCTTTTTAAAAAAAGAGAAAATCCAGACCTATCTTTTTTTAATTAAAGATGTCTCTGCGGAAATGGAAATAGAGGCTAAGCTCTCCGCTCAAGCCAAAGAGAGGGAGCTGGGCCTAATCAAGGGAAGCCTGGCCCATGAGCTGAATAATCCTATTTCCGGAGTTAAAGCTCTTTTAGACATTGTGGAAAGGCAAATCTCCCAAAAAGCGCCATCCGCAAAGGAGGATCTAAAAGAGATGCAAAAAGCCATGGACACTTGCTGCCAAATTGTCTCCCAGCTTTTGCGCGCCTCACAAAGCCCCAAGAGCGATTTCCCGTTAACTGCTTCCGAAAAAACCGCCCCTCCCCGGAGCGCTTAAAAAAAGCGGCAAAAAATAAGCAAAGCCTCCTACAAAATATTTTTCTATATCTTGTTTATAAATCTGCATCTTCAATAGAAACACAAGCCTTATAGTTAACTCCTATACTTTTAAAATGCGCTTTCCCACACTGAATTTTTTTGCTCTCTAAACCTCGTAAGCCTAATTTATCTAAAGAGGATTTTGTTTCCCGTATCATATAAACAATATCTCCATTTTGTTTAAGAATAGCCCAATCAGGATTGTATTTCCCTACTGGAGTTGGAATTGTAAACCAATTCGGCAGTTTAATAAAATATTTTATATTTTTCATTTTTTCTAAAGCTTCCGCAAACTTTTTTTCTACTCCTCTTGATTCATAATAAATATAATTATATATCGATTTTTCAGTCGGGAGTATTTTATCATCTATAAATTCCATTTTATGCTCTTCTTCTTCAAATCGAGACATTTCATAAGATTCTTTGTCCAGTTTTTCATATTTAATGCCTTCAATAACTAATTGGCTTAAAACATTCTTTATTTCTTTTACAGCTAAATCCATAAATTTTTGAGGATTAGAGGCAAAATCACTTAATCTCTGAGACTCATCTAAAATTTCAAAAATCGTTCTTCGGGTTATGGGAATTTTATCTTGAATATAAGATAAAATATCAGGTATTTTATTTCTTTCAGGAAGATCATAATGCTCCGGTGTTTTTGTTTTATGAGCTATTATGCCTTTTGTTTTAAACTCAATATCCACATCAGAAACAGAAATTTTAATCGGCTGAATAGCTTCCATTTTACAAATGGCTTTTGCCGCTTTTTTTGTCAAATCTTTTGAATCGTAACATACATTATAAAATGTTTTTGTGGATATTGCTTTCCAAAATTTTTTAAATTCAGGATCTAATAAAGTTTTTTTATTTAATCCTGCTCGTTTTTTTGTTTTATACTCTCGAATATAGCGCTCTGATTGATATTCCTCCACAGCGCAAATAATCTCATTAACAATATTTTTAAATTTTCCTGAGATAGAAAATGTATTGTTTTGAACAGCTTCTGCAAATTTTTTCTGAATTAGCCCTTCATCAGATATATAAGACAATTCTTTAAGCTTATCCCATATTGTTTGAGATTCTTCTAAATGGATTTGACACTCCTTCCCTTGTTTTTCATATTTAATGCCCACAAAAGCATTGATAGGCAAAGCTCCAAAAGCAAATCCACAATCTTCTTCAAATTCTTTTTGCAAATTATTTACAAAATTATTATAGCTTTCATTAACTACGACAACCAGATTGTTGATCAAATCATCTTGCGCTCTTTCCCCTTTTTGATTGACAGGAAGTCTTAAGCCTCTTCCAATTTCCTGTCTTTTTTTAAGAACAGAGCCTGTTTCATTCAATGTGCAGATTTGAAAAATATTGGGGTTATCCCAGCCTTCTCTTAAAGCGGAATGAGTGAAAATAAATTTTAAAGGATTGTTAATATCCAAAAGCTTTTCCTTTTCTTTCATAATCAAATTATAGGTATTTATATCTTCTTTAGTGTCGCCTCTGGTATTTTTAAAATGGCCTTCTTTATCTTTAGAAAAATATCCATTGTGGACTGTGGAAACTGATGTAATATCCAAATCTTTTTTATATTTTTCTGATAGTTTTTTATAAATTTCCTCAAACCATTTTCCATAAATTCCTAAAGAAGAGCCTCCTGTATTATAAACCCTGTAACTTTCTACACGATCCAAAAAAAAGAGAGACAAAACTTTTATTCCTGTTTTCTTTAATTGCATTTCCTTTTCAAAATGGGTTTCTATGGTTTTCCTGATCTGAGCTTTTACAGCCTCTTCTTTAAAACCTCCTTGTTCTTGTTTTTCCGCAATTTTTAAACCATTAGAAAATCTAACAAATTCATTGCCCGGCTTACAGCTGATTTCATTGATTTTAAATCCGTTTTTATAAATAGGATTTTCTCCCGAATGAACAAATAAATCATCATTTTGCTTACAAACTTTTTTTACTGATTGTCGCCCGGTTTTTGTATTTTTAAAAAATTGGATTTGACAGGTGATCTTGTTATTTTTGTTTGTGATTTTTAAAACTTTTACATAAGCCAATGTTGGATCATTTTCCTCTACTAAAGCAGAAACAGAAATTTTTTTAACTAGCTTTTTTTGAAATGCCTGCACAGGGTCTAAGCGATAAACCAGATTGTATAAGTTTCTATGGGTGGCGGAGTATCGTAAAGCGCAAAGAGGATTCAAAGATTCTATAGCTGAACGGGATTTTTCACTTTCCATGTTTTGAGGCTCATCAATAATCACAATGGGTTTGATATTTTTTATAAATTCAATAGGTTTTATTCCTCCAGTTTGATCTCTCGCCTCGTGGATGATATTTTTATCTTTGTTAAAAGAATCTATGTTGATGATCATAATCTGCAAATCATTTCCTCTTGCAAAATTTCTTAATAAATTGGTTTTTTTAGATTGATAAATAAAAGGAGCAAAAATAGGATTATTATATAGCTTTTTAAAATGAGATTTCATTATATCCAGAGATTTTAAAACTCCCTCCCGAATAGCTACAGAGGGGACAACAATAATAAATTTGCTAAAGCCGTATTGCCTATTTAATTCAAATATTGTTCTTAAATACACATAAGTTTTTCCTGTTCCAGTTTCCATTTCCACAGTAAAGTTTTTTCCTTTAGTGTTTATATTCTCTTGGGAAATAATTTGATTTTTATCTTGCACAGTTTTTAAGTTGTTATTTATTTGCTCATTGCTTAAAATCAGCTTGTTTCCATAAAGCAGCTCCAGCCCTTTTTTGGAGAGAGACAGCTCCTGTAAACTTCCAATTTTTCCAGCTGTAATCCCAAACACACTGTCCGAAGCAGTCTGTCCTTTAAACAAATCCGTTACAGCGGAAATAGCGTCTAATTGATATTGTTGATTAGGATTAAATTGAAATTTCATCTGTTTTTATCTTTCTTTTTTGTTTTTATTTTTTAATTTTTGTGTTTTTTGAAATACTGGTTGATATTTCTGTTTTTTACTTCTCTTGTTTGTATATATTTTTTTCTTTATTGATTTTATACCTTGAGAGGTGTTTTTATTTTCTTGTTTAAAATCAGATAGATCCTCTATAGCAGAAAATGAAATAGATTGCGCTTTTTTAAGAGCAAGAATTTTTTTTGTTTTCTCAATTTCCTGTGCCAGCAATTTTTTGCTAGGCAATTTTGTCATGTAATCTGCTGTTATAATTTTCCCGGATAATCCCTTAAGAGTGTATTCAACCACCGTATCATTTTTCCCTGCACATAAAATTAAACCTACTGGTGGATTTTCTCCTTTATGTGTCCAGCGCTTTTCTGCATAATTTAGATACATATTCATCTGTCCTGCGTCTGCATGAGTAAAGTCATCTACTTTCAAGTCAATAATAATCAAACATTTTAAAATTCTGTGATAAAAAATTAAATCTATACGAAACCATTGATTTCCTACTCTCAATCGTTTTTGTCGTCCAATAAATGTAAAATCCCCTCCCAACTCTAAAAGAAAATCTTGAAGGTGTTGAATCAAAGCTTCTTCCAACTCATTTTCAGAGTATTCATCTTTAAGATTAAGAAACTCCAAGACATAAGGGTCTTTAATGGCTTCTTCAGGAGTGATTTTGTCTTGAGGTTTGGCTTTTGCTCCTTTAGTGAGCATGGCCAATTTATTTTTGGAAAGCATAGTTCTTGTATAAAATTGAGTTCGGATCTGCCGATCTAATTGACGGATAGACCAACCTCCTCTTAAAGCTTCTTCTTCATAGAATTTTCGAGCCTCTTTATCTTTTACAGACATTAAACGAACATAGGCTGACCAGGGGAGAGGAAATTGATCTCCATGAATCTGTAATGTTTTTAATAGATTAGAAGATTTTGCAAAAAATATTTGCTTTTTTTTGGTATTTTTAAATTTTCCAGACACTGTCTGGAATTTTTGAATGTGGGAATAAGAAAGATAAAATTGCCGAAAATTATGTAAATTTGATTTCCCAAAGCCTTTTCCACAACTCTTAGTTAAATCTTTGGATAATTTTTCTATTAACTCTTCTCCATATCCCGCTCGCTTTTTGCCTTTCTGCTCCACCAGAACAATCCTTCGGCCAATTTCCCAGTAAGCAGCTGTCATAATGGCATTGACAGAGCGAGCGGAGGCGTATCTGGTCTGTTGAATTAGCCGTTTTATATCAAAAAGAGCTTTCTGGTAAGAGCCAGTTGATAGTTGTTTAACAGTTAAAATTTTTTTTATTTTTTTCTTCGGCATGATTGTAAGTTCTCTACTTATTACACTGTTTTAAAATCTGTTATACCATGAGATTTGAAAGTTTCAAAAGCATTGGTTTTTAACTGATCATTATTTTCAAATCCCATATCCAAACAAACCACACGGGCAGGTTTAAGTTTTGCTATCTCTTTGATCAGCTCTTTTGTGATTTGTTTTTCAAGACAAATTAAAAGAGCGTTGTTTTCTATTGAATAGATTGTTTTACCAATGGGTTTCAGTAGTTCTATTTTAGTTGTCAGCGGATAGCCGGTTTTAATAAGAATCTCATAAAGCAAATCTTCATCATTGGATTTTTTATCAATTAGCTCTTCAAGGTGCATTTTGATTTGTTCTGAGTTATCCTTGTCTTTTGAGACTCGCTCATCCCAGATTTTAAAATTGGATTTTTCCAGTTTAAAAACTTTAAAGCCTAAATCCATGTTGTTTTTATTTTGATCTAGTAGATTTTTTTGTTGATTTCCCTCCTTGATTTTTTTAACAGCTCGGCGGATACGCTCTTTTCCTATATCAGCTATATTTTTATATCCTGCTTTAAAGGCTTCTGTATTCTCTTGAGTTGGTTCTGGGAGCTGAACACAAATATATTTTCTATTACCACCATCTTCCAAGTTTTTTTCATACACCGCATGAGCTGTCGTTCCCGACCCTGCAAAAAAATCCAGAATGATAGAATCTTTTTTAGATGATATTGTGATTATGTCTGTCAAAAGTTTTAATGGTTTTTTTCCATTTTCAAATTTAATTCCTCCTTCTTTTGTTAGATTATTCAGATTCAATTCATCCCATAAAGTTCCTAGTAAGTCTTTTTTATATATTTGATTTTCTTTTTTTTCTATGACATCCTTTAACCATGTTAAAAGCCTTTTCTTTTCTCCTTTATAAAATTGTTCATAAAGGGTTCCTTTATTTTTTCCTGTTTTTGGAATGTATTTTATAGAATATAACTCAGAGGAATTATTTGTTTCATTTATAGCTTTTTCGATTCTTGTTCTTATAGAACTTTGAGGCATAGCTGTTGTGAATATTTTATCAATATAATGATAATAAATATCTTTTTCTGAACATTTGTTTTCTTTTGATAATGCACTAACAGATTTTATTACAGGATTAAGTCGTCTAAAAATTTTTATTTCATTTCCATCTCCATCCGTGGTTGAAGTGAGATATTTTTCTTGTCCCGGATCAATCAATACAGAAGTATATTTCCAGCTGATATTATTAAACTCATAATATTTAATTATATTATAAATTTCTGTTAACTTGTATATTGGATCAAACTGCTTTAGTTCATCATAATTTTTTGAATATACAAGCACAAATTCTATATTTTTTTTCAATCTTTTGTCTTCTCCACCACCACTAGCTCCTGCAATATTTTTCATTTTAGCTGATATTACATTTACAAAATTCTCTTCACCAAAAATTTCATCACAGATTTTTCTTAGATTTGTTATTTCATTATCATCAATGCTGATAAAAATTACTCCGTCATCTCTCAATAAATTTCTAGCCAGAAACAGGCGAGGATACATCATGTTAATCCACTTAGAATGAAAACGGCCATCTGTCTCCTGATTTGTGGAAAATCTTTTGCCTTCACTGTCTTTTTGCCCTGTGTATTGCAAATAAGTTTCCAAAGTTTCTGAATATTTATCAGGATAAATAAAGTCCTTTCCTGTATTATAAGGCGGGTCAATATAAATCATTTTGATTTTTCCATAATAAGATTGCTGGAGTAATTTTAAAACTTCCAGATTATCACCCTCTATAAACAAATTTTGTGTTTTATCCCAATCAAGGCTCTCTTTCCTACAGGGTTTTAAAGTCCCTAAACTTGGCTCTTGAATAATACGGAAACAGTCAGCTTTCCCTGGCCAATCCATACTATATCTTTCTTGAGCATTATCTAATTCCTCTCCCAGAGTGGTTTTTAACTTTTTCCAGTCAATCTTCTTTTCATTAAACACTTCCGGAAAAAGCTGTTTTAACTTTCTCTTTTGCTCTTCTGTTATACTCATGGATCTTAAACTAAGTCTTTTGGGTTCTTTTTTAACTGTTTTTATATTTTTTTTCATTTTTACCTCTTAAGTTATTTTATATGCTCCTTACTGCTTAGTCTATATTGAATAAATCATTTCTCTTCATCTGAAGCTCATTTTGATGACTTTCAGTCTCTTTTCTTTTTTCTTTTTTATCTTCAAAAAGAAGTTTTTCTTTAAAAAGCTCATCTAAAATCTTTTTAGCAACAATATCATCTGGCTTATTATTCATATTAAACCTTATTTGTATATATCTATCTTATTGCAAATCTCTAAAGCAAATTGACCGTAATTATATCTAAACCTTCTATGTGGATCATGCATTTCATCAAGGATTTTGTCATATTCGTTTTTAAAGTTTTCTTCGTCTTGTATCTCTCTTTGCAGCTTATTTTTATCCTCATTTTCTGATTGTTTAGTCATAAGAGAGCAAGCTATTATTCTTAACAAAGGCATTAATTCTATATTTCTTTGTTTCTGTATTGAAACGCTCTCATTTTTGCCTTTTAAAAAATTAAATAAATCATCAACTGTAAAATCACTACTTAAAATTTTTTTAAAACGATTCTTTTCTTTAAAATACAGACAACTAAAAAATAAATAACAAATTATATCAATATATTTTAATTGTGATGTTTTATTGCTTAAAATAGAATTAAATATTATTATAAAATGCTCCATTTCTCTTAAAGACAGCTCAAATATTCTAAAGAGAAAACAAAAATTTTTCAATATATGATCTCTATCATTTTGATCGTATTTCACATTTGTTTTTTGTATGAGATCATCAACGAAACTTTTTATTTTTTTATAGGTTTCTGGCAAATCTATTTCTAGTTTAAAAAACTTTCCATAATAGCCATCAAAATTTAATTTTTGTCCATAAAGGCATTTGACTGTTTCTTCCATTTGTTTTCTATTGACTGCAACAAGAAATATTACATTTTCAATATTAAAAAAATGTTTCATATCTTCAAGGAAATGAACAGCATAGTCTGGTTTTGCGCGATCCAGCTCATCAACAATAATAAGCAATTTTTTATCTTGAGTGTATTCTGAAATGATATCTTTGATTTCTGTAATGGCTTCTTTTTTTTGATTAAAATTGTCAAAAATTTCTTTTCCCCCCTCATTTTTCAATGTTTCTAATGCCTGTTTTATGTCCAAATTCTTTCCTGTTGTAACTTGAATAATTTGTTGAACAAATTGACAAATGGCTTGAATGCTAATGTTGATGCCAATCCTTCCAATTATTTCGATCGTTTTCTTTCTCTTATCTTTCAAACAACTTTCTTTCATACAATTAGCAAATTCTGAAAGTATGGCAATCACTGGCTCTCCATAGAAGTCTGATTCCCATACATTGATAGAAAACACATTGTAGTTTTGTTTTTCCTCTTTCACAAAATGCTCAAACATTTCTAAAAATGTTGTTTTTCCATTCCCAAATTCAGCATTTAAGCTGATTGTATAAGCTCCTTGCTCCCCTATGGAAGAATCTGTTCCTTTTTCTATATCTTGTAATAAGTTTTCAGCAAAGGGTTTCAGATTCAATTTATCAAACTCATTAAAAGCTCTTATTTTTAAATCACCTTGTTTTTTACTCATTGGACAATCCTCCATTCTATTTCAAACACAGTGTTTTCTGTAATGTTTTGTTTCAAGCTTTTTTTTTCTTTCAGCCCATTTTTGAGACAGCAAAATACCTGCTTCGATGGTTTTTCCAAGACCTACCTCATCAGCTAAAAGCGCTCCTTTTGACAAAGGGGATTTAAAAGCAAACAAAGCGGCATCCACCTGGTGAGGATTCAAATCCACCTGAGCAGACATAAGAGTTGAAATAAGGCGCTCAATATCCCCAGAAGAACGGTGTTTTGTCAGCTCATGGGCATAATACTTGGCGTGATAATCTGTGATTTTCATAAATTAAGCCATTTTCCGCAACTATACAACTAATGAGACTTGGATAAATCTCAGCTTTTTTTAAGAAGAATTTGCCTCAGTTTTTTTATTTATTTATGATTTTATCCGTAAGATGAATTCAACATACAAATCCAACAAAGTCTATTAGGTTTTTTTATAAAAATAGAAAAAACACTGGCTCAAAACCCCAGTTTAACTGTGGCCTCAATATTTTGAGAGAGCCTATAGGGAAAAGGACAGCTGAAATAAAAAAATGGGAAGTTGGGGGGAATACCCTCTCTCAATTTTTTTCAAAAAAATTCAGTCAGCTTTCCCGCTTATTCTCTTTGAGACAAATTTTTTGAAAAAGAGGGGGAAACAGCCATTTTTTAGAATAATGAGGCTATTATCCTTTAATTATTATTGAAAAAAGCCTGTGTTTATAGGCTTTTTTTCTATTTACACAAAAAATAGCGCTTAATGTTTGTTGAGGCTTTGCGGCTGTGTTGAGGCTTTGCGGTTTTATCTGTTGAGGTTTTGTGGCTGGATTGATGTTGAGGCTTTTAAGCTCATATTCTGGAGTTTGTCTTTGGGCAAATGCCGGCTTTTAAGCTCATATTCTGGAGTTTGTCTTTGGGCAAATGCCGGATTTTAAGCTCATATTCTGGAGTTTGTCTTTGGGCAAATGCCGGATTTTAAGCTCATATTCTGGAGTTTGTCTTTGGGCAAATGCCGGATTTTAAGCTCATATTCTGGAGTTTGTCTTTGGGCAAATGCCGGATTTTAAGCTCATATTCTGGAGTTTGTCTTTGGGCGAGCGCCGGATTTTAAGCTCATATTCTGGAGTTTGTCTTTGGGCAAATGCCGGATTTTAAGCTCATATTCTGGAGTTTGTCTTTGGGCAAATGCCGGATTTTAAGCTCATATTCTGGAGTTTGTCTCTGGGCGAATGCCGGATTTTAAGCTTTATTTTCCTCCGCTGGATGGCCTATCCGCCGGATAAAAATAATTTTCGTCCAGTTTTCAAACAGAAGATTTTTTTTAACAGGGGTTTTCCAGTATTATATGAGATATGGTCAGAAATGTTTTAATTGTGGATGATGAGCCTAGCTTAAGGCTTTCCCTTAAAAAGCTTTTCTCAAACAATGAGAGTTATTTAGCTCATTGCGCGGAGGGAGTTCAAGAGGCTCTGCAGTTGGCCGGCTCTTTAAAAATTGATTTGGCCATTGTGGATCTCAACTTGAATGACGGCCAGGGGACAGATCTGATCTCCGAGCTGAAAAAGCGCCGCCCTCAGCTTCAGTCCATTTTGATCACAGGGGAGCATTCCATCAATGTGACTATCGTTGAGGCCATTCGCCAAGGCATTTTTTACTTTATACCCAAGCCTTTTGAGCCGGAGGCTTTACTGCGCTTGGCCCAAAAAGCCTTAAAGCAAACAGACCTTATGGATCAAAATAAAAATCTTAAGGACAATATAAAAAAGCAATTTCACTTTGATCAGATTATCGGCCAAAGCGAAAGCGTTGTCACACTGACGGAATGGATGCGCAAAATCGCGAAAAGCGCCTCCAATCTTTTAATCACCGGAGAGAGCGGCACAGGCAAGGAGCTTGTCGCCCGCTCCATCCATTGCGCCAGAGACAGCTCCAAGCCTTTTATCAGCGTAAATTGCGGGGCTATTCCGAAAGAGCTTTTAGAGAATGAGTTTTTTGGCCATGTCAAAGGCTCTTTTACAGGGGCTGTGGGCCATCATACAGGATATTTTTCAGCCGCTGAGGATGGGACGCTTTTTTTAGATGAGATTGGAACTATGGATCTCAGCCTGCAAGTCAAGCTCTTAAGAGTCTTGCAGGAAAAATCCTTTAAGCCTGTAGGGAGCGTGAAAAGTGTATCCACTCAGGCTCGGATCATCTCCGCGACCAATATTGATTTAGAGGAGGCGGTGGAAAAAGGGGCATTTAGAAAAGACCTTTACTATCGATTAAATATTATCCCCTTGCGCATCCCCGCTCTTAGAGAAAGGCCGAGGGACATCCCTCTGCTCATTCAGCATTTCCTTAAGCGCAACAATAAAGATAAAATTGTGGAGTTGTCTGATGAGGCTGTAGACTGCCTCTGCCGCTATAGCTGGCCGGGCAACATTCGCGAATTAGAAAATCTTATAGAGCGGCTTTGTGTTTTTAAAGACAGCGGCGCTGTGGGAATAGAGGATCTTCCCGCTCAATACAAACATGATAAACCGCTCCGCGCGTCTTATGGGGTTGTTGAGGCTCCCGGCGAGCTGGATTTTAACAGCGCTGTGGACTCTTATGAGCGCTCTCTTCTGATTCAGGCCCTGCAACAGACAAATTGGAATAAGGGGCGGGCGGCGGCGCTTTTAAAGCTTAATCGCACCACCTTAGTTGAAAAAATCAAGAAAAAAGGGATTAAATCCCCTTATGCGCCTGCCCCTGTGTTAAGCCCCTAATAGCGCTCCTAAATTTTTGAGAAAATTTCAAACAAAAGCTTGCTTTTTTGCTGTCTCCAGATGGCTGTCTGGGCTCCAGCTGTTAAATTTCAAATAATCAGAATCGGCTAATTATAAAGAGTAGTCTGGCGGGCTGTCCGGGCTCCAGCTGTTAAATTTCAAATAATCAGAATCGGCTAACTATAAAGAGTAGTCTGTCGGGCTGTCCGGGCTCCAGCTGTTAAATTTCAAATAATCAGAATCGGCTAACTATAAAGAGTAGTCTGTCGGGCTGTCCGGGCTCCAGCTGTTAAATTTCAAATGATCAGAATTGGCTAATTATAAAGAGTAGTCTGGCGGGCTGTCCGGGCTCCAGCTGTTAAATTTCAAATGATCAGAATTGGCTAATTATAAAGAGTAGTCTGGCGGGCTGTCCGGGCTAAAACAGGCAAAAAGATCCAGATGTTAAATTTCAAATGATCAGAATCGGCTAACTATAAAGGGGAGTGGGGTATTTCTCATCAAAGCAGGCCATGCAAAACTCTCCGGATCCGCCGGCTTTGATTAAGCTTTCATAAGAGAGATAAGCCAAAGAATCCGCGCCTATAAAGCGCCTGATCTCCTCAATGCTTTGGCTTCTTCCGGAAATCAGCTGTTTTTTTTGAGGCGTGTCCACTCCATAATAACAAGGGCCTTTGATAGGCGGGGAGGATACCCTTAAATGCGCCTCTTTTGCCCCCGCCGCTCTCAAAATCTCCATCAAAGCTTTAGAAGTTGTCCCCCTCACAATGGAATCATCCACAGCCACAACCCTTTTTCCCTTAACCAAAGCGGACAGGGGATTGAGCTTAATTTTAACTTTAAAATTTCGGATAAGGGGGGAGGGGTGTATAAAAGTCCGTCCAATATAATGATTGCGGATAATGCCCATCTCATAAGGGAGGCCCATCTCCTTGGCATAGCCAATGGCCGCGGGAATGCCGCTGTCCGGAACAGGAATAACCATATCGGCGTCTGCGGGATGCTCCTGAGCTAAGTATTTCCCCATTTTTTTTCGCCGCTCATACACATTTTGGCTGAATACCAGACTGTCTGGACGGGAAAAATACACATATTCAAAAATGCATTGCGCCTTTTTTTTTGCCGGTGGAAGAAATAGGGATGTCATTCCCTCTTTATTGATCATTAAAATCTCCCCCGCTTTGATCTCCCGGACATAAGAGGCTCCAATTAAATCAAAAGCGCAGGTTTCCGAAGCCACAAAGTAGCCTGCTCCCTTTTTTCCCAAAACCAAAGGGCGAAAGCCCATAGAATCCCGAGCGGCAATGAGGGAGTCTTTGGTTAAAATGACAAAGCTAAAAGCCCCCTCCAGCTGGGACAGACTGCTTAAAAGAATATCCCCCGCGCCTTTTTTTCCCTCCGCATAATGAGCCATCAAGGGAAACAGGCATTCTGTATCGCTGTCCCCTGTGGCGAGAGTGTTTTTTTCCTTAAGAAATTTTTGCTTTAAAACAGAATAATTGACAATGTTGCCGTTATGAGCCACAGCCACAGGGCCTAAACTCAGCTCCCGGCTGAAAGGCTGAATGTTTCGCAGCTCATCCCGGCCGGTTGTGGAATACCTTGTATGGCCAATAGCCGCATTCCCTTTTAAGGACTTTAAGCGCTCTTTGTTAAAAATGTTTCCCACAAGCCCTTGAGCTTTATGGGACAGATGCTCTCCCTTATACAGCGAGACAATGCCGGCCCCCTCCTGCCCCCGATGCTGAAGAGCGTAGAGAGCCAAATAAGCCAAAAAAGAGGCTTCCGGGTGATTCCACACCCCGGCCACAGCGCACTTGTCATTAAAACTCATAAACAGCGATCCTTACGCCAAGTTATACCGATTTAATTTGAAATTTCATAGTTTTTTTTAGGGGCGTTTTCAGGAGCGTTTTTGGGGGCGTTTTTAGGAGCGTTTTCAGGGGCATTTTCATGGGTATTTTTGGGGCGTTTTTAAAGGTGTTTTTAGGCAGTGGGCGGGCCGCCTAACAGATCATCCGCAATCTCCTCCTCAAAGCCTCTATAACTGAGGAACTGCTTCAGTTTAGCTTTTTTCTCAAAGGGCCAATCTTTTAGCGGGCCATATTTTTTGAGCAAATTTCCGGCTTTGACCAGCTCTTGTTCTCTGTCATAAGGAGGGAGAGGCAAATCTTTTGTGTTCAGATAATTCTTGATATAGCTCCAGCTTTTGTTTTTTTTATGCAAGCTGTTGGCAGTTTTTTGAGAAAGCTCTTGAGGGCTTTCCAGCCAGCCATTTTGCTCCGCCCGCTCTAAAGCTTTCTCAATAATCTCTGCGGAAAACATTTTAGAGAGCTTAAGGGCCAGCTCTTTTTTAGAATGGGAGCGGCGGCTCAAGCTGTCCGCAATTTTTTTAAGAGCCTTTTTAAATAGCGCTTGCTCCTCTGACATGGGACAAAAATAAGCTTTTATATGGGTTTAATTTTAAAGTCCAGCACAGGTTTTGTTTTTAAGCGGTTAAATTCCCTTAAAAATTGAAATAAATTTTTACTTGAATCATCCATAAGCTATTTTTTATACTGTTGGCGCGTGAAGTTATTGATGGGCATCAAGGGTATCTTTTGGTATGTCTCCTTTCCGACCCCCTAATTAGAGTGGACACCTAAGACCAGTTAAAATTCGCCGGATAAGCAATGTCAAGCCCTCTTTTCAAATTTCAGCCACAGGCTCATACAGACACAGAAAATCCAAAAAAAGCCCCTTTTTTAAATTTTGATGCGTTAAATTATACCAATTTGATTTGAAATTTTATAGTTTAATATGATAGGTTCATGGGGTATTGCCTTCTATATATGATGCGACAATTCTAACAAGTTTTTTATATTGCCCCATGCAAATCATATCTTTTGGAGAAAATCCGCCACATATAGGATTTGGGGATTCTATCCATTGGATAACTTTATTTTTATCTTTTAAATGCTTATGTGTGACATGAAGAAGCCAAACCATGCGTATAAGAAAATCTTTCATCTTATCCGGTATTTTATTCTCTTCATATCGGACAGAGCTAGCCACGCGGGCGGCTTTTGAGATTTCTTTTCTATTAAAGTTTAATGTATTAGCTATTTCCCTATACTGTATTTTTCCTTTATCATCGTAAAAGCCAAAAACATCATTTTTTGGAACTGTGTTAAATATATGCGGTTGAGCTTGAGCAGTCATAGAGCGCCTCCTTATTATTGATTATACTTGGACAATTTTTAACCAAAAACTAACCAATATCAATTTAAAGAATATATCTTTTATATCAAGATATTTTTTTATAACTCGCTGTGATTTATTTTGGCAGAGCGGGAAACTAAGGGAAAAGCCGGAAAAATGGTTATTTTCCCTATTTTTCAGGGGCGTTTTTAGGGGTGTTTTCAGGGGCGTTTTTAGGGGTGTTTTTAGGTGCGTTTTTAGGGGTGTTTTTAGGTGCGTTTTTGGGGGCGTTTTTTCAAACCCTTTATTGTTTGCGGTCTGGAAACCGCTCCCTGCGCTTTAGCCGATCTTTAATTTTATAGAGTCGCCGCTTTTTCCCTTATTTTCATGACTGATGCCGCTAAAGTGAAGACTGAGCTTTTCCGGGGAGGAGCTGTGCCTTATCGCCTCCTCTTTGGTGATCAAGCCTTTAGCCGTCAGCTCTATAAGATGCTGATTAAAAGACTGCATGCCCCAAACTTCATGGCTGGTCTCAATAACATCCTCCAGTGTGGAAGTGCTTTTATCCTCATCCTCCAAAAAAGAGCGGACCCGGGGATTATTGATGAGAATCTCAACCGCCGGCAACAGGCTGGTTTGATCTTTTTTCATAACCAGCTTTTGGCAAATAATGGCTTTTAAAGAAGAGGCGAACTCCATGCGAAAAAGCTTTTTTTTCTCTGGATTGACCATGCCCAAAACCCGGTGAATGGTGTCCGCCACATTATTTGTGTGGAGAGTGCTAAAAACCAGATGCCCGGTGTTAGCCGCTGTTAAAGCGGTTTCCATAGATTCAAAATCCCTCAGCTCCCCAAAAAAGATAATATCCGGATCTTGCCTCAAAGTGGATTGAAGGGCTAAATTGTAATTGATATAATCTGAGCCTAACTCTCTTTGAGTAATAAGGCTTTTTTTATCCTCTATTAAAAATTCAATAGGATCTTCAATCGTGATGATATGCCGATTCATCCTTTTATTAATATCATTGAGCATGGCCACAATAGTTGAGGATTTGCCCATTCCCGTAGCTCCCGTTACCAAAATTAAGCCTTTTTGATCAGCGTTCAAAAGATTTTTAACAGCTTTTGGCAAATTCAAACTGGCATAATCCGGCAATTTAAAAGGAATGTTTCTGGCCACCACTCTTAAAGTCCCTCTCTGGTAAAAGATATTAAATCGGAATCGGCCAATGCTGGGGACTCCATAAGAAAAATCCACCTGCCTTTTTTCAATCAAATTTTGCCTTTGATAAGGCTTTAAAAAAGGATCAATGGCTGTTTTAATGTCGTTGTTTGTGAGATAAAACTGTTTTTTATATAAAAGCATCAGCTGCCCGTTTTTGCGAACAACAGGAGCCGCCCCCACTTTTAAATGAAGATCGCTGACCTGGTGTTTAACCATCAGCTGAAAACAATCTTTGAGATCAAGCTCCACGATTTACTTATCGGCTAAAATTTTAGAAAATTTAAAATGATTTTTTAAGCGGAGAGGCCATTTCCGGCCATGAGCCGGAACAGCTGTTTTGCGCCTTCATATCCCGCAGTCATACACTGAATTTGAGAGCTTTATTGAAGATTGCCCGGAAAGCTATGGCAGAGGCGCAAAGGGCCAGCGGATAATTTTTTAAAGAGGCGGATAGTTGCTCTTAAAGAAATATTTTCTGGATAGAAAAGCTAGGGGTGAGAAAAAATTGGCCTCTCCTAACCTCCCAAAGGCAGGGATGTCAGCGCATGCTTTCTTCTGTATATCATGCCTTAAAAAGCGCTCGCTTTTCCATTGGAAAAAGAATGTCTCAGCCAGCCAATAATCACCCAGCTTATGGCTTTTTTAAATAGGAAATGACTTTGCTCTTAATATCTTTGAGGCTGGAGTTTTTAATATAAGCTCCGGCGGAGTGGCGATGCCCTCCCCCGCCGAAAGCTTGAGCTAAAGGGAGAAGATCTTTTTTTCTGGACCTCAGGCTGAGTTTAAATGAGCCATTTCCATTTTCTATAACCAAAGCCGTGGATTCTACAGTATGGACATCCCTCACCATATCCATCAGATCGTAGGCTTGAGTGGCGTCTGTGCTGTATTTTTTAAAGTCTTTTTCTTTTAAGCTCAAAAAAGCGATTCGATTATTGAGGTGGTATTCCACTTTTTCCAGCTGGCTCATAAAGCGAAGTTTGTCGGCTGTGAGGTTTTTAAACAGGCTCTCATATATAAAATTCACATCCTTTATTTTTGGAATAAGCTCCGCGGCAATGGCAAAGGGCTTAGGGGAGTTTTTAACATGGCGAAAAAGGCTCGTGTCAAAGACAATGCTGGAAAACAGGCTGTTGGCTATCTCCTCATCAAAAGCGATTTTTAGCTTTTTAAGCAAAACATAGATCAGCTCCGCTGTGCTGGAGGCTGTTGTGTCTATAAAAAAATGATCCTCTGTGTTTTTCTGAATGAGCGGGTGATGATCAATAAAATAAACAGAGCAGTTTTTTCGCTTGGCTGAAGAGTAAAGAGGCTCAGTCAGGCGGGTGTCATTGGCGTCCACAAAAATCAAAATGGAGTTTTTGGCCAGCGCGGTTTTATTTTTGTCAAAAACCTGGACGATATTTTTTTGATCCATAAAACTATATTTTGAATGGGGAAGATCTAAAGCGAAAAATGAAACCTTTTTTCTCTTTTTTTTTAGTCCATAATACAGAGCTAATCCAGCGCCCAGCCCGTCTCCATCACAAAATTTATGCGTGGAAATAACAAAAGAGGGGGATGGGGATTGATTAAAAAGCGCTAAAAATTTGTTGGGATACATCAATCAGCTTATCGGCTGATTTAGGCCCATTTATTAAACTTATTTGATTTGCAAAATCCTGAAAAAGCTCCGGCGCGTCTATTCGCGGCCATCTCCTTTTCCGGCGGGTTTTAAGCCTGTTCCAAGGACAGGCCTCCCGCGGCTTAAAAAGCGCAAGTTAGAGCGCTTTGCTGGCGCCTGCTAAGTAAAAGTTCAGTTTATAAACGGAGCCGATATAAGGCCCTGAGATAAAGGCGGGAGTTTTTAAAACGGAGCTAATATAAAGCTCTGAGATACAAGCGGGAGTTTATAAACGGAGCTAATATAAAGCTCTGAGATACAAGCGGGAGTTTATAAACGGAGCTAATATAAAGCTCTGAGATACAAGCGGGAGTTTTTAAAACGGGGCCGATATAAAGCCTTGAGATACAAGCGGGAGTTTTTAAAACGGAGCCGATATTATCGGCTTATACATGCTCAAACAAACAGTTATAGCTATTTTTAATAAAACGGCTTTTTAAGCGGCTGTTTAATAGATTCTGTCTATTTTTTTCCGTTATTTTGCGAGCCAGGCAAATAAAAATGGGAACATTTTAAAAAAAGCGTTATATTGGTTTTTGCGTGTATCTCGACTTTGACGCTTTAAGAGCCCGGAAAGAAAGCTGGACTGAGCGCCCAATAAAAACAGCGTTAAAGTCCAGAGGCATGGCAGATGTGGAGGGATGTAAGGTTTAGGCTGATGAAGATCTGTTTGATAGAGGTTAAATTGTTGAAATGACTGTAAAAAACAAAGGAGGCATTATGAAGATTTTAATTTATTGCGCTATGGGGCTGGCCGGCCTGTATTCTTTTGGAGAGGCTGTCAGCAAAGAGGAGTGCTTATCCAACGTAAGAGACCATGTAAACACTTTGCCCGCGCCTATACACGATCGGCAATCTCTCACTAATGAGGATGATGTTTTTGTTGAAAGCGGCCTTATCAGGGAGCACAGGGCGGTTCTTTCAATCTATAGGGAATGCGTAAAAAGAGCCGGCCAAGAGCTGGAGGAATCTGAAATCATAGAATCCGAGCTGAACAATATAGAGCCAGAAACACAAGAAACTGACTCGCTTTCCGAAGGAAGCGCTCTGCCGTCCGTGTCTCCATCAACAGGCCTTTCAACTCAGGAGCTGTTAGAAGAGGCTGTGAAAAGCCCTCAAACTGGAGGAGGAGGGGGGAAACTGCCTTGTATGCCTCACTCATTCGACACTCTTTTATGCGGGAGAACCTTTTATGAATAAGCCAGCTAAAATATCAGTTGGCTCCAAATGGCTGTGATAGGGCTGGCCAAAACAGCGAAAATTAAGAGCCAGCCCTTCTCTTTTGGAAGTGAGAAAAAGCCAGCTCTTCAAAGAAAGCGTTTGTCCAGAAGCGCCCGCCCCACAAACTTTAAAGCCCGTCGGCTAAATCGGCTACAAGGGAGATTGAAGCCATAGCAAAAAAAATAAGTTGGACTAGCTCTCTTGACATAAATCCCATTTATGATCTTCAATTTTCCAGAGTCCAAGCTTTGAGGGCTGATCACTGGACGGCTGGCGCTGGCAGGCTCAAGAGCCGTCCGCCCGTCCCGATAAAAATAAGCTTGGCCTCTGGGAATAAAGACAGAGTTAGCCTTGTGAATAGGTCAAAAAAACTAGCTCAGTTTAAAAAAAAACAGAAATTTATCTCTGATTTTGCTTGGCTTGGCTTTTTCTTTATGATATTTACTGTGCTTTTTAGAGGTAAATATGAAAAGAAAGCCTATAACAGCTCAGGGGAAAAAGCGTTTGGACGCGCTTTTAAAAAAGCTAATTCAAGAGGAGCGGCCTAAAGTTATTCAAGCCATTAAAGAGGCTAGAGCGCATGGAGATTTAAGTGAAAACGCCGATTATGACGCGGCTAAAGAGCAACAAGCCCTGCTGGAAAGCCGAATAGCTGATTTAAGCGAAAAATTAGCCACAGCTTTGGTTGTAGACACCTCTAAAATTACTTCTGAAAAAATCACTTTTGGAGCTTATGTGAATCTTAAAAATCTGGATGCCAATAAAGAGACAGCTTATCATATTGTGGGGGAGGAGGAGGCTGACGCCTCCCAAGGCCGGCTGTCCATCAGCTCCCCTTTGGCCAAAAAAATGATTGGCTTAAAAAAAAGCGACACTTTTTTGCTTCAAACCCCTAAAGGGGAAAGGGAGTATGAGGTGATTGATTTTTCCTTTAAATAGCTAAAAAAACGGGAATTATATACTTAGCTTTCCATATTTTTAGAGAAAAGCTTTATTTTAGAGAAAAAATAAAGAGCTCTTATGAATATGTCAGAAAAAGAGCTAAGAAGGCCAAAAATGTTTATGTTTAAAGGCTGTCATGGAATTTGTGGAAGGTTAAATATATAATTCCGAAAAAAACCGGTTTTTCTGTAAAAATCCCCCGCCAAAAAGCAGGGAATAAAGTCAAAATTTGCGCTATATCATAAGTGGGAATCCGCCGCTCCGCTGTAAAAAAAATCACAGGCTGATAAAGTCAAAATTTGCGCTATATTCATAAGGGGAAAACAGCCGCTCCGCTGTAAAAAAATTACAGGCTGATAAAGTCAAAATTTGCGCTATATCATAAGTGGAAAACAGCCGCTCCGCTGTAAAAAAATTACAGGCTGATAAAGTCAAAATTTGCGCTATATCATAAGTGGGAATCCGCTGCTCCGCTGTAAAAAAATCACAGGCTGATAAAGTCAAAATTTGCGCTATATTCATAAGGGGAAAACAGCCGCCCCCCGCAAAACATCACAGGCTGATATCCCCCTCCCACGGCTTAAAATACGCTTTTTTCATCTCCTGACAAGATAGGGCCTCTCCGTGAAGAGTCAGCCTGCCGGTGGAGTTTGTCTCCCCCATAAAATAGCGCTTTAAAGCCAAACGGCTGGCTTGCTCCTCAAAGCGCTCCGCCTCAGAGGGGGAGACAGAGACAATCGCCTCATAAAGCCTTTCCGGCAAAAGAGGAGAGGGGAAAGATTTTTCAAGAGAAAAGCCCGCTCCCCCCTCTAAAACCATGCGGGCTAAGCTGTAAGCTATTCCAAATTTGCCGACAAGCCTCGCGCCGGAAAAGCTAACCGCCCCGCTCAGCTCTTTTATCTGCCCAACAAACAGCCGGACTAAAGGATCCTGAAGCCCGCCGCAGGCTTGAGAGGATCTTTCCTCCGGCGGCAGAAAATTTTTAACAGCCCCCTGAAAATAAAATTGCCGGGAGCTGAGCAAATAAACCCGCTCCCTCTCTTTTTGAAAGCCGGCGGAAGGCAAAGGGGAGGGGGAATCTTTTAAGCCAATTATCGCAATCGAGGGGGCGGGGGTGATATTATCTGTCCCGCTCTCATTGTAAAAGCTCACATTCCCGCTCACAATAGGGGCATCTAAAATTTCACAAGCCTTTGCGATATTTTCCACAGACAAAACAAACGCGCCCATAACCTCCTTTTTTTCCGGATTGCCAAAATTTAAGCAATCCGTCACCGCCCACGGCTGAAAGCCTCTCAAGGCCAACTGCAAAGCCGGGTAAAACACAGCGTCTTTAGCCCCCTGCTCCACATCCACAGCCATAAGATGAGGGCGGCATCCTAAAGCTATGCCCAGCTCTCTTCCGCTTTCCGGCAGGCGAATAACCGCTATAGGATAAGACGCGTCCCTGATTGTGTTTGTCCCCACCCTCTGGTCATACTGCCTGTAAATAAATTGACGGCTCCGGCCTTCAGGGCTGGATAAAATTTGAAGGAGAATCCTCTTTATTTGTTTTTTAGAGGGGCTAAAATGTTTAGGCGAAACCCGTTTGGCCGGCTCCGGCAAAACGCTAGGGCGATCCTCCACAGGCGCATGGCTGGTCCAAAGCTTAGGGTCCGCCTTTAAAATTCTCTTTCCCCGCCAAAAAAGCTCCATCTCTTTTTGATCCAAAACGGCCCCTAAAACACAAATCTCCAGCTCATAGCCCTCAAACAGGCTTTTTAGCTCCTCCCAACGGGAAGGCTCGCAAATCAACAGCATTCTCTCTTGGCTTTCTGAAAGCAAAATCTCCTCCGGCCCCATGCTCTGATCCCTTAAAGGGACTTTATCCAAATGCAGGCTCAGCCCTATCCCGCCCTTGTCAGCCATTTCAAAACTGGAGCAGGTTAAGCCCGCGGCCCCCATATCCTGACAGGCCCGCACAAGCCCCTTTTCCATGGCTAAAAGGCAGGCCTCCATCAACTGCTTGCCAAAAAAGGGATCGCCAATTTGAACAGTGGCTTTAGCTGTCTCTTGCCCAAAAGAGCGGCTGGCCATATCCGCCCCTAAAATGCCATCCCGGCCGGTGGAGGAGCCAACATACACCACATAATTTCCCGCTCCCTGGGCTTTAGAGTCCATGGCTTTTGTTTTTGAATCCAGATAGCCCAAAGCCATCGCATTGACCAAAATATTCTTATTGTAAGATGAGGAAAATTCTGTCCGGCCTGTGACTGTGGGAATGCCCATACAGTTGCCGTAATCCCCAATGCCTCGGATGACTCCGTCCACACGGCCGGCATGGCCATCCGCCTCCGGCGATCCAAAGCACAGATAATCCGCCAAAGCGATGGGCCGGGCGCCCATAGCAAAAATATCCCTTAAAATGCCGCCCACTCCTGTTCCCGCTCCGTGATAGGGGGTGATAAAGGAGGGATGGTTGTGGCTTTCCATTTTAAAGGAGACTCTTTCCCCCCGGCCCAAATCCACAATGCCCGCCTGCTCCCCTAAAGCGGAGATTTTTTTCCGGGTGGGGAATAAAAAATTTTTCAGATGTCTCTTAGAGCTTCTATAGGAGCAATGCTCATTCCAAAGAGCCAAAGCCAAAATCCGTTCCAAAGTTTTAGGCTCGCGGCCTAAAATTGTTTTCAGCCGGCTATGATCTTCACCGCTCAGCCGGTATTGCTTTTTTTCCGCCTTTGCCATAAGTGATTGCTCAGTTTAAGCTGTGCTTTTTACCGCTCAGAGTATTGCTCTTTTTCCGCCTTTGCCATAAGCGCTTGTTCGATTTAAGCTGTGCTTTTCACTGCTCAGGGTATTGCTCTTTTTCCGCCTTTGCCATAAGCGCTTGTTCGGTTTAAGCTGTGCTTTTTACCGCTCAGCCGGTATTGCTCTTTATCCGCCTTTGCCATAAGCGCTTGTTCGGTTTAAGCTGTGCTTTTCACTGCTCAGGGTATTGCTCTTTATCCGCCTTTGCCATAAGCGCTTGTTCGGTTTAAGCTGTGCTTTTTACTGCTCAGCCGGTATTGCTCTTTATCCGCCTTTGCCATAAGTGATTTGCTCAGTTTAAGCTGTGCTTTTCACTGCTCAGCCGGTATTGCTCTTTTTCCGCCTTTGCCATAAGTGATTTGCTCAGTTTAAGCTGTGCTTTTTACTGCTCAGGGTATTGCTCTTTTTCCGCCTTTGCCATAAGTGATTTGCTCAGTTTAAGCTGTGCTTTTTACTGCTCAGGGTATTGCTCTTTTTCCGCCTTTGCCATAAGTGATTTGCTCAGTTTAAGCTGTGCTTTTTACTGCTCAGGGTATTGCTCTTTTTCCGCCTTTGCCATAAGCGCTTGTTCAGTTTAAGCTGTGCTTTTTACCGCTCAGCCGGTATTGCTCTTTATCCGCCTTTGCCATAAGCGCTTGTTCGGTTTAAGCTGTGCTTTTTACCGCTCAGCCGGTATTGCTCTTTTGATAATCTAAGGTATAGACAAAAGTCCAATAAATATACCGCTGGGGATAGAATTTTTCACCCTGTATTTTTATTATTTGCGCTTTTTGCTTATATTTGGGCTGGCTCTGGCGGGATGTCCGTTCCGCAAATCGCCTGTGCCCTCAAGAAAACTCCATTTTGTAAAAATGTGAAGAAATGGCGGGATGTCTGTTCCGCAAATCGCCTGTGCGCCACAAAAAAGCCTGTGTGTTCTCAAAAAACTCCATTTGCAAAAATTTGGAAAAAAATAGCGGGACGCTCGTCCTGAAAAAAGCCTGCGCTCTCTCTAAAAAAGAATGTTTCAGGCCACAAATAATAGCTTATAAGCTTGTAAATTTTTCCGATAGGCTGATATTTTCCTTATATTTTATTGATTGAGCGCTATTAAGATGTTAATTGTATGGCAGGTTAGGTGTAAGGGGACAGATCAAAATGGAAACTGAATTGCGCCCCATGCTCCATGATGGGACTCAGAAAGCTAAACACGGAGATCAAGGGCACGGACAGATCAAATTGAATTGCGCCCCATGATTGGACAGGAAAAGTTTAAAGTTTAGGCAGCTATTGGACTGAGCTTAGATTTTAGCTATTCCTCAAAAATTTTATGAATGCCAGCTATTTTTGTGTTATTCTAAATTTTATAACAAGGAGGCTTATATGATAAAAAAGCTTTGGATTTTTTTATTTGCTGTCGGATTTTTTCTTTTATGCTTTCCGCCTTCTAAAGCCTCTTCTGAGGAGAGGGCTGATCTAGCGGGAAGCGCTCCCAAGCCCGCTCAAACAGACTCCACACAAAAAAGCGAGGCTTTTTCTGTGAGAGCTGTAAACAGATCTTTGAGCGGAAAAGAGCGGCTCATATCCATGACCGTCATTACAAAAGAGGATATAAGACGCTGTATTGGCTGTGATCTGACAGATATTTTGGAGCGGGCCGGCGCTCAAGTTCGGCGTTTTCACAGCCGCTTTTCCCAATCCTCCGATACGGACACGGCTTATGTGGCCTTGCGCGGCGTTCCAGACGCTCAGATTCTTCTTTTAGTGGATGGAGTTCGTCAGGAGGACAGAATGCTCTCCGAGCCGGTCTGGACTTTTATTCCTGTCCATCACATTGAGAGAATTGAGATTGTTAAGGGGCCTCAATTATCCTACTACGGCAACTCCGCTGTAGGGGGAGTGATCCATATTTTCACACAAAAAGCGGATTGCCGGTCGGGAAGGCTTTGCGCTAAAACCAGCGCGCATTTTTCCAATGAGCCTAACACTGGCCACACAGTGTATACGAGCGCAAGCGCCCGAACTGATCGCTCAGGGATTCGCCTGGGAATACAGGGAGACCAAAGCTCAGATCCTGAAAAAACCGGGCGCTATAGGGAAGGCGCGTTGACTTTTTCATTTGACCATCTGTCAAAAAATGAGGATTGGCTCATAGAGGCCAGCTCCTCTTTTTACGACAGCCAAGACAAAGGCGAGCCTTCGTCATCCCGGGATAAGGGAGAATCAGATATGGCCAGTTTGGGAGCCACCTACTATATGTCGCCGGATTTGCTGTTTAAAGCGCTCATGGGATATAACAAGGAGGAGCAACGCTACACAGATGACTCAACCAATTACAAAAGCCAAAGGATTTCCCTTAAGCTTTTAGGGGAATATCACTTTGACTTTGCAAAAGGCGCTTACACGCTGACCGCCGGCGCGGAAAGGATGATAGAGGGCATCGACTCTGATCCCGATAATGTTTACAGCCATAAAAAGAGAGATACGGACGCTATTTTCTCCAATCTCTATGGGGAGCGGGGGCCTTTCAGCTATCAGGCGTCTGTCCGTATGGATGATCTGGCTGGAGACATCAAACAACAAGTGTTTACATGGAGCGGAGCCGCTTCCTATCACGTACTGCGGATTCACTCTCAAGATCTGTTTTTAAGAGGAGGCGCGGGAGCCGGATTTCGCGCGCCCGGATTTGACGAGCAATTTTATAATGATGAGGATACCAGAGGAAACCCCGATTTAAAATTGGAAAAATCCAGAACTTATGAAGTGGGCCTTCGTTTGGAGGAAAAAGGCCAGTCTTATTTTTTGGATATAGCCGCTTTTAGAACAAAATTAAAAGACCCTGTGATTAATATAACAGACGAAGAGGGATACAGCGCTAAAGCGCAAAAAGAAAAGGCGACTCTCCGCGGGGTGGAAATTCAAGCCCAATTTGTAAAAGGCCCTTGGAGCGGGAAAGCCCAATACACTTACACAGATACAAAAAACACAGAGGATCTCAGGGGGCATAATCCGGTCCGGCATTTGGCCTCTTTCAGAATCGGCCTGTCTCCCATTCCTAAATTGACTTTGGAAACAGAGCTTGTGCACAGAGGCCGGCGGAAAAAAGATTTTCTGCCCGGAGACAATGTCAACATATTAAATCTTTACAGCTTTTATGATATAAATCAAAATCTCCGCTTAGGGCTGGCTTTAAAAAACGCGACAGATAAAAAATATGATCAATACTATTGGACTGATGGCCCCCGGCGAACAGTATGGCTCACTTTTGAGCTATTGAGTTTTTGAGGCATGAGTTATTAAGCTCTGTATGCGCATTCTCTAATTTAAGGAGGGGAAGATAAAAAGTTTTTTGTCCATTCCTCTGAATTTAGATAACCTGATTTTAACGATCTCTCAAAAAAATTTCTATGCCGTTAAATTGTTTTGCGATGAGTCCGGGGCGTCAGAAAATAAAAATCAGCTCAGTTGTTTCAATTCCCTAGCCATTTCATAGAGGCTAATCGCTTCAATTCCATCAGAAACAGGATAGCGCTCGCTCCCGGCATACACTATAAAAGCCCGATGGGGATTCAAATCAGCGCAAGCCTGATAAAAGCCTTTTTCAGCTTTAGCGGATAGAGACCTTTTGATCTCAATAGCCCACAGGGTTTTATCCTTGCGCTCTATCAATAAATCAATCTCAGCCCCGGCAGAGGTTCGGTAAAAAAAAGCGGGTGAGCGCCAGGATAAAACAGACAATAAAGTCTCTAACACAAAAGCCTCCCAGCTCATTCCCACAATAGGATGCCTCAAAAGCTGCTCAAATGATTCAATCCCAAGCAGAGTGTGAGCAAATCCGCTGTCTCTGATATAAATTTTTGGGGATTTCACTAGCCTTTTTCCCACATTGGCATAATAAGGCTGAAGCCGCCGGATGAGAAAAAGATCAGACAAAAGATCAATATAGCGGCTGACAGACTGAGCGCTTAACCCCAGCGCTTTAGCTAATTTAAAGGCATTAAGCAAACAAGCCTGATTATGGGACAACATAGTCCACAACCGCTCTAAAACTGCGGAAGGAATGCGAGGGCCAAACAGAGGAACATCCCGCTCCAGATAGGTTCGGATAAAATCCTTTCTCAAAGCCATGCTTTGTTTATTGTCCTTTGCTAAATAGCTGTCTGGGAAGCCGCCTCTCAGCCATAATTTTTCGCAGGCTTTGCGGGTATTATCAATTTCAAGGGCCAAAAGGGGAGTCATATTTATATAGGCGATTCGCCCAGCCAATGTTTCCCCGGATGACTTCAGCAAATCCATTCCCACAGATCCAAGAATTAAAAATCTCCCCTTTCCTTTTTTTCTTCTTCTGCCTTTATCAATCACACCTCGAAGCGTTGAAAATATTTCCGGCAAACGGTGAATCTCATCCAAAATCACCAGCCGATCCTCCATGCTTTCAAGAAACAAAACCGGCTCAGTTAGGCGATCGCGGTCATTTTGATCCTCAAGATCGAGATAAAGAGCGTTGCGCTCCTGAGCTATTTGATGAGCTAATGTTGTTTTGCCAACCTGCCTCGGGCCAATTAAAGCCACAACAGCCTGATATTCCAAAGCCTGTTTGACCTCCTCAGTCACCATTCTAGGTATCATCCTTGCAAATTATCCAAATTGTGGAAGATTTGCAAGGATAAAATTATAGATTACACCTAAAAAACAAGGTTTTGGGTTTTTAAAAGCCAGCGCTTTAGTTTTGCCGAACCGGCCTTTTATTCGTGCCAGAGCATATAGCCTCGCTCAAAGGGCGAGCCTAGCCCCTTCTTTATAGACAAACTTTTTAATTTTAAACCTTTAATCATCAACTCTCATGTCATAATCTAACACATCCTTTTCCAAAGAGGAAGGAATTTCCGGCAAAATCCGCCCTCAAAGCCCTTTAAAATCAAGGGTTTTTTCTAAAACAAACTCTTGACAATTACCCCCCCGAAAATGAAGATAAAACCAAAACAAGGAGGACTTTATGAAAAACCTATTTTTACATGTTGTTTTAGCTCACTTCGCTTTTGCGGCTTTTGCTGATCCATCCCCAGACCTTCAAAATAATAAAAAAGAGGCTGGACATTATCAAACAGAGAGCTATCCTCCTCTAAAAGAAAAATCTGATATCAACTCCTTAATCTCCGCCATCAGCAATTATTTTTATCCTAAAAAAAGCTTTGAAAATCCCGCCTCCCCTTCCGCGGAGGCAAAATCGCCCTTGCCCTCTTCCGCTAAAGCCCGCAATCCGGCCAGCGCTAAAAGATCCTTCCGCCGATCTTTTGCGCCAGCGCCTCAAGTGGTTTTTTTCCAAAAGAAAAATGGGCATCTTGTCTCAAAATGTCAGGTTTCTGTGGAGCGTTATCCTGAAATTTTGCCTCCCCAGTTAGAGCAAAAAATAAATGACAGGCTGGTTTTAGCCAACAGAAAAAGGGGGAATAATACTTTGGATTTAAAGCTATGCGGGCCAAACTTAAGCTTGAGTTTGGCAAATAAAGCCCGGCATTTTGGGCGGAAAACACAAACAGCGGCAGTTTGGACTGCGATAGGCGTATTAGGCTCCGCCGCTTTATGCGGTATAGGAGGTTTTTTGACTTATGAGGGAGTCCGTCATATAAGCAATCCGAAAAGCCCGCTAAAAAAACAAGTCGCCTACGGCCAGACTGCTCTAAGCGCAGGGGGCAGTGTTCTTGGAGGAGCGGCCATCTCTCATCAATTATTTACAGTCTCTAAAATCGCAGGGACAGCTGTTCGCCTGACCGGCGCTTTTGTGGGAGCTTTTTGTTCAGTGGCCGGCGGGGCTGTAGGTTATATTCATGGAAAAATAGAGAGCCATTTGCAGACAGCCAAACAAGAAATCATTGCCAAAGACCAGTTAATAGCCAGTTTGAAGAAATCTTTGGCTAGAGCCAAACAGGAAAACACTGCTCAAGCGCGGGCTTTAGAAACAGCTAGAGCGCGAGCGGCTAAATTAGAGCAGTCTTTGGCTAGAGCCAAACAGAAAAACACTGCTCAAGCGCGGGCTTTAAAAACAGCCATGGAGAAATCTTTAACAACTTCTCAAGCGCGAGTGGCTAAATTGGAGCAGTCTTTAGCAATCGCTCAGGCGCGAGTGGCTGAATTGGAGCAGTCTTTAGCGACCGCTCAGGCGCGAGTGGCTGAATTGAGGCAGGCTGAGACTCGCGCTATTTATAAGAGATTGGAAAAGGAGCTGGAATTAGATCAATAGATAGCGGGCAAACTTAGCAGGCTTAAAGCATAAAAGCGGGGGTCTGGCTAGCGAACAAACTCAGCAGGCTTAAATTGTAAAAGCGGAGGTCTGGCTAGCAAACAAACTTAGCAGGCTTAAATTGTAAAAGCGGGAAGTCCGGGGTTAGCGGGCCAGCTCAGCAGGCTTAAAGTGTAAAAGCGGGAAGTCCGGGGTTAGCGGGCCAGCTCAGCAGGCTTAAATTGTAAAAGCGGAGGTCTGGCTAGCAAACAAACTCAGCAGGCTTAAAGTGTAAAAGCGGGAAGTCTGGGGTTAGCGGGCCAGCTCAGCAGGCTTAAAGTGTAAAAGCGGAGGTCTGGCTAGCAAACAAACTCAGCAGGCTTAAAGTGTAAAAGCGGGAAGTCTGGGGTTAGCGGGCCAGCCATCAGCTTTTCGCCCACTTATCCAATAACATTCTCTCTACTTTTAAAAAAGCGGATGGGCAGTTGACAGAGCCTTGCGCGAAAGAGGCTTTGCCCCCTCCTTTGCCTTGGCAAAGCGGGGCGATAATATTTTTTAAAATATCGCCGGCGGACAAAATGTTTTGAAAATTTTTTGTGATATTAACTAAAACGGGAGCTTGGCTCTCTCCCTGCCCCAGCAAAATCACAACACCGGAAGAAAGCTTAGATAAAAGAGAATCAGACAGATCCGCCAGGAGTTTTCTGTCCGCCACCGGAAGGGAAAGCGCGAGCAGGCGGCCTTTTTCTCCGCTCAAGCTAAACTCCGCGGCTTGATCGGCCAGTTTGTCTTTTTCCAGATGAAGGCTTTGGATTTTTTCCGCCTGCGCTTTTAAATTTTGCGTCTCCCGCTCTTTTGCCTCTATCCAGTCTAAAGGGCTGTCTCGATCCTCAAAGGAGTATTCGGATTCCCGCTCGCGCGGGATTTCGGCTGGCTGTGGATGAGTGGGAAGATCGGAGGGCTGGCGAGAGGATGAATAGGCTTGTGAGGATTCCCGCGGCGGGTTGTCATCCAATAAACTGCTGTGTGAAAACGGCGCTTGAAGAGCGGGAAGAGGGATTTTTAAGCGCTCTCTCAATTCTAAGTTTTGCCGGGCTAAAGGATGAAGTCGGCTGGCAGAAAATCTCCACTCCTGATTGGACTCCACAAGCTGAGCGCGCTCTTTTATGCTTCCCTCCGCCTCTAAAGAGCCTTTGAGAGAGGATTTTCCCTCTCCCAGATGAATAACTCTTTTGCGAAGAGCTTTTAGCCTCCTCTCATTTTCCTCTAAGCGCTTTAAAAAAGGATTTTGCTTTTCTATCCAGCCCTTCCATAGATGGCCTTTCCGCTCAAAGCGCAAGGGGGATATTTTTTTAGAAAGATGATGGCTGTCTTCTGATTGTAAGATGCCCCCCTCTAAGGCGGAAAGGGGCTGTTTTTTGTTTTCGTCCAGAGTTGGCTTTTTGCTATGGCTGTCGCCGTCTAAAATAGCAGAGGACGGCTCACTTTCGCTCAAACGGGTTTTTTCCCGCTCCGGTTTTTTGCTATGGCTGTCGCCGTCTAAAATAGCAGAGGATGGCTCACTTTCGCTCAAACGGGTTTTTTCCCGCTCCGGCTTTTTGCTATGGCTGTCGCCATCTAAAATAGCAGAGGACGGCTCACTTTCGCTCAAACGGGTTTTTTCCCGCTCCGGCTTTTTGCTTTTTGAAAGAGCGGATGGCGCTTTGTTTGAGTCTTCCGCTGTTAAATGATTCAAATCGCCTTTTAGAGCTTTATCCTCTTCGTGAGCCTTTCCATCAGGAGCGGGAAGGCTCAATCGCTTTCGCCACTCTAAATTTTGCTGAATTAAAAAGCGCTCCCAAGCTTTCGCTAAAGCTCCTGTATAAGCGGAAATGCGCCGGACACCGGACTTAACTCCTGTCTCTAAAATAATTTTGAAGTCTTTAATCTCTCTGGTGTTTTGAACATGAATCCCCCCGCAAAGCTCTTTAGATGTTTGACTCCCAATGTTTATCACTCGGACTTCCTCTCCGTATTTTTTTTCGTCTTTGAGAAAAAGCGCGCCCTCTTTTTCCGCCTGATCAAAACTCTTGCGCTCAGCGGACACCTCCTCTTCCGCTAAAAGGCTTTGCCAAACACGATCCTCAATTTGATCTCTCTCTTTTTTTGTGAGCGGCCGGGGGTAGGTGAAGTCAAATCTTAAGCGATGAGGCTCAACCAGCGATCCGGCCTGCCGGACAGAAGAGCCTAAAACTTGCCTCAGCGCTGAGTTTAAAAGATGCGTGGCGCTGTGAGCCGATTTAACTCCCTCCCTAAAATTTTTATCCGCCTCCATAAAGCAAGTTTGCCCCCGCTGGATCTCCTTTAGCGCCCTCACCTCATGGACAATGCAGTCTCCCTTTTTTTGACAGTCTAAAACCTCAGCTATAACATGGCCTGTGTCTGACCGGAGCCAGCCTTTGTCTCCTATCGGCCCGCCCCCCTCCGGGTAAAAACAAGTTCTGTCCGTAACCACATAGCCGTTTGAGCCTTCGGGAATACAGCCGAAAACCATCTGTCCGGCTGATTTTGGCCCCTCCTGTTTAGCGGAAGGGGGAGCTAGAGACAGCGTGTTGAGGACAGCTCCTTTTTCCAAAGATTTTTTATAGCCGGTCCATATTGTTTTTTTCCGCTCCGGCTCTAGAAGCTCAATCATTGCCTTTAAGCTGTCCGTTTCCTTTTTAAAATTTTCCCATTGTTTTTGAGCCAAAGAGGCAGGCTGATTTTTAAGGGCCGGCTTTTCCATCTGAAAAGCCTGCCCGGCCTTTATCTCTCCATTCACAATATCCGCTATGTGCAAAATATAATTGTCAAATTTTAAGCATTTTACAATGGCTTGGCCGGTGTTTGTTTTTAAGAGGGCGCTATCGCCCGGATGGAGGCTGGTTTTATCTAATAGCGCCCAGCCTTTTTGATTTTTTTTTAATGCGGGCAAGCGCTGAGGGCGTTTGGCGGCAGACTCAAACTCATGCCCTTTGTCCCAGGGGAGCTTTGGCTTTCTGAACTCTATTATCTGATCGATTTGCCCTTGGGCGGGGCTTTCATTGACAAACTCCGGCTGGCGCTTTGGCAATTCCCGCTCTATCTCTTTAAACTGCAAATAGGTTTTGGATTTTGGAGTGTAATTCCTGATTTCACTCTCTTCAGCTATAGTCCAGCGCTCTTTGCGCTTTTTATTATGCTCATTAACTATAAGGCGGGTGAGATCTATGGGGAAGCCATAGGTTTCGTAAAGGGTTCCCACTGTTTCAGCGGAGATGCGCCTGTCGCCTTTTAAAGAGGGCGCTGATGACATCAAGCGCTCCAGCCGCTCTTGTCCGGCTTTTAAAAGGCTGGAAAAGCGCCGGCTCTCTCCCTTAATTTCCCTCTCCATTTCCCTTTCGTTTGTTTTCAGCTCCGGGCTATAGCCTAACAGCTCGATAAGCTCTTTTTCCCCTCTTTTTAGCTTTTGGGCCATAGATTGAATGCCCTCTTTAAACTCAAGCGGGACATTTGACATAAGCTCTATGGTTTTTTTTGCCCCGGCCAGCAGAAGATTTTCTTTGGGATTTAATTTTTGGCTGTAATACAGCGCTCTTCGCATAATGCGCCTCAACACATACTCCGCCCCGGCGCTTCCGGGAAGAGCGCCCGCGCTGATAAGAAAAGCCACAGCCCGGCTGTGATCGGCCACAACACGAAAAGCTTTTTCCCGCTCCGTCTGCCTCCTCTCCTTAAAGTCATATTGAAAATCACAGGCTTTTTCCAAAGCCAAAATAATTTCCAAAAAAGGATCCGCATGGTAATTGCTGGGCTTATTTTGCAAAATCGCGCACAGCCGCTCTAAGCCCATGCCGGTATCCACGCAGGGCAAAGAGAGCTTTTCCCTTTTCCCCTCCGCTGTGTCATTAAACTCCATAAAAACCAAATTCCAAATTTCCATAAGCTGGCCGGGGGCGGGCTGGCGCTCTTTTCCATCGTAATAATGAATCTCTGAGCAATAGCCGCAAGGGCCTGTTTCCCCCATCTGCCAAAAATTGTCCTTATCCCCCAGTTTATAAATTTTCCGCTGAGGAATTTTTTGCTTATCTCTCCATATTTGATAAGAGGCCTCATCTTGGCTATGGACTGTCACCCATAAGCGCTCCGGCGGAATGCTAAGCTCTTTAGTCAAAAACTCCCAAGCCCAGGCTATGGCTTGCTCTTTAAAATACCCTCCAAAGGAAAAATTCCCCAGCATCTCAAAAAAAGTGTGATGCAGGGGGGTTTCCCCCACATTTTCCAAATCATTGTGTTTGCCTCCGGCCCTTAGGCATTTTTGAACAGTGATTACATTTTTTGCCGGAGGATTTTTAAGGCCTAAAAAAATATCTTTAAATTGATTCATCCCGGCGTTTGCAAAAAGGAGGGAGGGATCATTTTTTGGAATCAGAGAGGAGCCGGCCTCCAGCTCATGCTGGTTTTTTGTAAAAAAATTAAAAAATCGTTTGCGAACTTCAAAACTTGTCATCATTTGCGTTTTATTATACAGATTTTGCCGGAAAGATTCATGTTTTTATTTTTGAGATTTGCATAATCCCATTTAAAATCTCCGCTAAAAGGCGCTAGAGCGGGACAGCTTCCTCATGACTTCCGCATTTTGGTTTGAAAAGCTCAATGAATATAAGGGTTACAGGAGTCATGGGGGCGCTGCATGCCCTCTGGGGCGAGGGGAAAAAATGGACTTTTTTTAGTATGAGAAGGCATGAGAAGAATTAAGCCAAAGTCTTGTTTTATTTCAAACAATAGAGGGCTTTTGCCAAACTTTTGAAAATAGCCAGCTCTTCTAAATGTATAGTTGCAGGATCAGTTGAGGCGGGATAAGCTTAAATTTATGGATAATATCTTTAAAGACTCTTTTAATAAAGAGCGTTTTGCTTATTTTATAAAAAATCTCCTCAATCATTATGAGGAAAAAAAATTTATTTATAAGGGAAACACGATTCCCAAAGCCTTTCAAGACTCTGTTAAAACTCTTCAGCGGATAGGGCAATATAAAGAAGGGAATGCGGAGCTGTAAAAAACTCTTTTGATCTATTGAGCTGAATCAGCAAAAGGATAAAAAATGAAAGAAGAGCAAGCGAGAAAATTAGTTAAAGACACTTTTGAAAAACTCTTTTGATAAACAGCGTGATTGTTTTTGTTAAGCTGGATCAGCAAAAGGATAAAAGCTAATGAACAATATCTTTAAAGACTCTTTTAATAAAGAGCGTTTTGCTTATTTTATAAAAAATCTCCTCAATCATTATGAGGAAAAAAAATTTATTTATAAGGGAAACACGATTCCCAAAGCCTTTCAAGACTCTGTTAATGCTCTTCAGCGGATAGGGCAATATAAAGATCCAAATGGAAACATCATTGATATTCTCATTGTCCAGCTTAAAAGGGAAAACATTTTGGAGCGAGCTAGATCTAAACAGAGAAATTTTATCTCTTGGTATTTAAAAAGCCGAGGGGATATTTTAAAAGACGGCGCTTTGGCTGCTTTTGTAGCTCCTAATCAAAGAGACTGGCGTTTTTCTTTTGTGAAAATGGAATATAAATTCGATGAGAAAGGAAAAATTAAAGAGGAATGGGCTCCCGCCCGCCGTTATTCTTTTTTAGTTGGTGAAAATGAATCCAGCCATACGGCTCAAGCTTGCCTTTTCCCCTTGCTGGAAAGAGATGATAGAGATCCCTCTCTTGAGGACTTAGAGCAGGCCTTTTCTGTCCAAAAAGTCACCAAAGAGTTTTTTGAAAAATACAGAGATCTGTTTTATAAACTCAAAGACTCTTTAGACAAAATCATCTCTGAAGACAAAAAAATCAAAGCGGATTTTGAAAGTAAGAATATCAGCTCTGTTGATTTTGCAAAAAAACTTTTAGGGCAGATTGTGTTTTTGTATTTTCTGCAAAAGAAGGGCTGGTTTGGAGTTAAAAGAGGGGCGGAGTGGGGAACAGGCTCCAAACATTTTTTGCGGGACCTTTTTAATAAACAATCCCAAGGCTCCAGTCATTCCCGCGAAAGCGGGAATCCAGAAAAGCCTGTCCCTGCAAAAGCGCAAAGTGAAAACCCAGAAACCCCCTCTGCTCACAAAGAATCAATCAAACCCAACAATTTTTTCAACAACATTTTGGAGCCTTTGTTTTACGAGGCTTTAGGGCTGGAGCATACAGAAGATTATTACAGCCGGTTTGACTGCCGGATTCCCTTCCTAAACGGAGGCTTGTTTGAGCCTTTAGGCGGCTATGACTGGGTGAATACGGAAATCCTTTTGCCGGACGATTTGTTTTCAAATAACAACAAGACAAAAGAGGGAGACGCTGGCAATGGGATATTGGATGTTTTTGACCGCTACAATTTTACAGTCAACGAGGATGAGCCGCTGGAAAAGGAAGTGGCCATTGACCCGGAAATGCTGGGCAAAGTGTTTGAGAATCTTTTAGAAGTCAAAGACCGCAAGTCCAAAGGGACTTACTACACTCCGCGGGAGATTGTTCACTATATGTGCCAGCAAAGCCTGAGCAATTATCTTTTTTCCGTTCTTTCCGAACAGGCTCCCGCCCTCGCTTCTCAGCCTGTCCCTGCCTCTCAGCCTGTTTCTTCTTCCCAGCCTGTTTCTTCTTCCCAGCCTGTCTCTGCCTCTCAGCTTGTCATTCCTTCTCAGCTTGTCTCTGCCTCTTAGCTTGTCCCTCCTTCTCAGCTTGTCTCTGCCTCTCAGCTTGTCTCTTCTTTTCAGTCTGCCCTTGCCTCTCAGCTTGTCATTCCCGTGAAAGCGGAAATCCAAAAAGCGGACATTGAGACTTTTATCAAAATCAGCGACTCTTTTGTGGAGCATGACACAATTTATCAGGAGAAAAGGCTTTCTGAAACTTCAGAGAAAGAGTCAAAAAACACAAGCTATAAAGGCAGGTATTCTCGATCAAAATTGCCGGATAAAATCAAAGAGCATGCTTCTTTGATAGATGAAGCGCTGGCCAACATCAGAATATGCGACCCGGCAGTTGGCTCAGGCGCTTTCCCTGTCGGAATGATGAATGAGATTATCAGAGCGAGGAGCGCTCTAACTCCTTTTATAAAAGAGGGGGGCAACAGCGCCTTTGCGGGAAAAAACAGCCTCAAAAGCGCAAAGGGAGAGAGGGAAAGCGGTCTTTTTAGAGGAAAAGAGTCTCAAAACCACAACAAAAACGGGCGCGATTCAAAGAGGCGTATTTTAGATAAAGGGAAAAACGGCAGAACCCTCTATCACTTTAAGCGCCACGCGATAGAGCGCTGTCTTTATGGCGTGGATATTGACCCCGGCGCCATAGAGATCGCCAAACTCCGCCTCTGGCTTTCCCTTGTGGTGGATGAGGAGGATCGGGAAAAAGTCCAGCCTCTCCCCAACTTGGATTATAAAATGGTCTGCGGCAACTCTCTTTTAGGAGTGGAAAAAGATCTGTTTAATGTGGAGCAGTTTAACGAGCTGGAAAAGCTCAAGCCTCTTTATTTTAATAAAACTAACCCAAAAGAAAAGAAAAACCTCAAAGAGCAAATTGATAAGCTTATAAGCCAAATCACCAGTGGCCACAAAGCTTTTGACTTTGAAGTTTACTTTTCCGAAGTTTTCCATGAGAAAAAAGGCTTTGATGTCGTCATCGCCAACCCCCCTTATATTAGTCACGATGAGATTCAAAACAAGAAACACTTTAAGAAAATGTATAAAGCATATGAGCCTTTTGCTGATTTATATTGTTATTTTTTAGAAACAGCTTTGAACATTCAGAACAAAACGGGGATTCTATGTTATATAACATCTAACTCTTATCTTAGAGCTGAGTATGGAAAACCGTTAAGAGATCTTCTTTTGGAAAAAAATCATATTCTAAACATTATAAATATTGAGGAATTTCAAGTATTTTATTCTGCCATTGTAAATACATCCATATTGATTTCAAAAAACCAAGATAAAAATACTCCTAAATGTCTTGTTGTCAACTCAAGATATAAAGGAGGTATCTCATTTGAAAATTTTATAGATAAAAACAAATTTTACTATTTACAAAATCAGTTTCAACATAGAGCTTGGTATCTTCTGCAACCAAAATTTTTACCTATTAAAAAGAAGATAGAAAGCGCAGGAAAAACTCTTGAAATGTATAATACAAAAATCAGATTAGGTATTGCAACAGGAGCAAATAATGTATTTGTCATTGATGAAAAAAGAAAAATTAATTTAATCAATCAGGATAAAAATAATGCAAATATTATTAAACCAATATTGAGAGGCCAAAATATTTTTAAGTTTAAATATCAATTTAAAAATCAGTATCTGATTCTGGCAAAAAATGGCATTAATATACAAAAAAATTATCCTGCGATTTACAGCTATTTTAATTCTTTTGGAGATTCTTTTAAAAAAAGAGGCGCCCAGGGAGAGCATTGGTTTAATTTAAGAGCCACAGCATTTTTAAATGATTTTAAAAAGGAAAAAATAATCTGGATTGAACTGACAAATGATAATAGATTTGCCTTATGTTCAGAAGAAATTTATCTTTTAAACTCTGCTTATTTTTTACTCCCGCCAAAAGAGTTTTTATCTAAATATTTATTAGCATTATTAAACTCAAAACTTATTAAGTTTTACCTCGGGCTTACAGCAGAGACCAGCGGGATGGGTGTAAATCGATGGATAAATAATTATGTAAAGAATTTTCCTATTCCCAAAAAATCAATTACTGAGCAAAATGTATTTGTTGTTATTATTGATAAAATTCTCTCTATCACAAAGGCAAAGGATTACTTGAAAAACCCAGCTAAACAAGCCAAAGTCCGAGAATATGAAAAGCAAATTGACCAGCTGATCTATAAGCTTTACGGCTTAACCTCTGCCGAAATAAAAATCATAGAACAGGAAGCAAAATAAATGATGAAACAATTTTATTGCTTATTACATAGAGCCAGAAAAGAATCTTTTTTTAAAGGGGAAAAAATCATTTTAAATTCCAAACTGGTAGCCTTTTGGCTCAAACTGGAGCGCGCCCCTAAAGTTGGACAGATTATGTTAAGATTTTAGTTAGTATATAGATTTGCCATTATTTTCTCTGAAAGCTTGAAAATATGGTTTTTTTAGAGGAATTAGGCTAAAATAAGGGAAAGGAGGTTTTAACAAATGTTCTTGCTTTTCTTTTTTGGTTAAGATAAAATGGCTTTTGAGGAGTAAAAATAGTTAAAGATAAAACCGCCGTTTTTTCAAAATATGGATGTCGTTGATTTTTCTTATGTTCAAAAGCAACTGAAAAAGGCTCCAAAAAGTATAATACGGCGCTTGCAAAGATGGGCTATGGCTGTTGAAAACGCTGGCCTTATGTCAGCCAGAAAAATACCCGGCTGGCATGATGAGCTTTTAAAAGGCTCTTGGAGGGGATTTCGCTCTGTCCGATTAGGGCATAAATGGAGGGCGATTTATAAACAGAAAAAAAGCTCTTCCGGCTATATCGTTGAGCTAAAGGAGGTAATGCCCCATGAGTATTAAATACACATTGGAAGATTTAGAAAAGGATTATGGGCCTTTAACTTTTTCTCATCTCCTGATTATGCAAAGAGAGGATGAAGGCTTAAGCCAAACAGAGATGGCCGGCAATCTGGGCATATCCAAACAAACATTATGTGATTTAGAAAAGGGGCGTAAAATTCCCTCAGCGCGAACAACTGTTAAATGGGCCAAAAAATTAAAACTTCCGCCAGAGCTTTGCCTGCAAGTGGCGTTGCAGGATCAGTTGAGGCGAGACAAGCTTAAATTTAAAGTTTCTGTCGCCTTATAAAAGGCCGCTGGGAAGGCCGACAGGAAGGCGAAAGACAAGGCTTAAGAAAAGGCCGGCAGGAAGTTGTCCTAAATATGTTGAAGAAAAAGCTGGATACTTCTTTGATCTCTGAAGTGACAGGTTTGTCTGAAAAAGCCATAAAAAAGCTGAAAAACGGCTCTTAATGCCTGCCCGCAGGATAAGTTTCAGCTGTTAACTAAGCGGGCGTAGCGTTTGGAGCAAATTGCTGGACAGCTGAATTGGACTCCCAATATATTGATGGGTGTCAGCGTGGAAAGCGCAAAATATAAATTTCGCATTGATCATCTTGTAAAAACGTCGGCTCATATTAAGTTTTTATCGCTTGAGCCTCTTTTAGAGCCTTTGCCTCGCCTTAAGCTTAAAGGCATTGACTGGGTAATAGCGGGGGGAGAGTCTGGGCCAAAAGCCAGACTAAGGAATAGGCGCTTTCCATTCGGGATCAATGTATTAAGAGGCAAGTCCCGTTCTTTTTTAAGCAATGGGGAGGGCTGCGAAAACATAAAACCGGACGCTTGCTGGACGGGCGAACATGGGACGGCCTGCCAGCTTGATCTGTTTTGGTGTGGCGCTGTAAGTCTTGTTCAAAACACAAGCTGGCAACTTGTTTTGTTTGGTATGGCGGCTTCACCCTCATATAACTCAAAAAAAGCCTGAAAAACAGGTTAAAAATAAGGTTGTTTGCCTCTCCCTTCAAAGAGTATCAACAAACCGACAGACAAAAAAATTTTTGTTCGGGCAAAGCAATGGCTGGAGCTTTAAGACAATAATAGAGAGCAAGCAGCCAACAGATGACCTGCAAAGGAATAAAAAATAGCCTCCTATAGGGAAGTTCATCCCACTCTAAAAATCGAGATTTGAGATTGAGAAATAGTTTTTTTATTGTATTTTTATTTCAACGGCTTTAAACTTGAAATTTACCCTTAATAAGGGCTTTTAAAAACAAACTATAAAAGGATTCTTTATGAAACATCACAAAAAGAGCAAATCTCAAACCCAGCGGGAAAACAAATCTCAAGCCCAGAGGGAAAAGCCAAAGCTTACCCACGATAACTTCTTCAAACTCTTCTATTCTGACCCAGAGCTTGCTAAAGAGCTAATAAAGCTGATTTTTTCAAAAAAAGAGCTGAAAGCTTATAATTTAAACAAACTGCAAATAGAAAAAGACACTTTTGAGGCCAAAAGAGCAGATCTTATCTATTCCCTTCCTTTTAAAGATCAGCCAAAAAACAGAGTCCAAATCTTTATTCTTTTAGAGCACAAAAGTTTTTATGATAAATACATGTATAGCCAGCTTTTAGACTATCAGGTATTAGGCCGAAAGCTCAGCATTCAGCAAATAGGCTATGCTCAGCCCATAATCTCTTTGCTGTTTTATCACGGGGAACAGCCTCTAAAGTGGAAAAAATCCCTGCAAGAGGAGGATTTTGCGCCTTTTTTTTCCAAAATTCCTGTTGAATCCAGAAAAGATATGTTAAACTTCAGTCTAAGAATAATAAACACGAAAGACCCAAAAATCCAGAAAGCCCTTAAGGGCGGGAAGTTTAAGGGTTATAGTGTGATAAAGCTTTTATCTGAGATATGGAGTTTAAAGAGGAATCCCACTCCATTAAAAATAAGGGACGCTTATGCTGAGTTTGAGGAGATATTGAAGGATTTAAAGGGGAAGGAGAGAAAGACTGTAGAGTTAAGGATATTGGAGTATTTAAGAGATAATACAGGGTTAGATTCAAGGGTTTGGAAAAAGGCTGAAAAACTGCTTGTAGAGGCAGGGACATTAAAAAAAGGAGGGCTTATGCAGGATGTGAGAGAAATTATCAAAGAGAAAGGCCGCTGGGAAGGCGAAAGAAAAGGCTTGAGAAAAGGCCGGCAGGAAGGCCGACAGGAAGGCCGACAGGAAGGCGAAAGAAAAGGCCGGCAGGAAGGCCGACAGGAAGGCGAAAGAAAAGGCCGACAGGAAGGCCGACAGGAAGGCCGACAGGAGGTTGTCCTAAATATGTTGAAGAAAAAGCTGGATACTTCTTTGATCTCTGAAGTGACAGGGCTGTCTGAAAAAGCCATAAAAAAGCTGAAAAACGGCTCTTAAATTTCTGAGAATTGGACAAACTATGCAAGATGTCAGAGAAATTATCAAAGAGAAAGGCCGCTGGGAAGGCGAAAGACAAGGCTTAAAAAAAGGACGACAGGAAGGACGGAAGGAAGGCGAAAGAAAAGGCTTGAGAAAAGGCCGGCAGGAAGGTGAAAGAAAAGGCCGGCGGGAAGGACGACAGGAAGGACGACAGGAGGTTGTCCTAAATATGCTGAAGAAAAAGCTGGATACTTCTTTGATCTCTGAAGTGACAGGTTTGTCTGAAAAAGCCATAAAAAAGCTGAAAAACGGCTCTTAATGCCTGCCCTCACATCCTGCAACTATACAGGGCCTTTGCCGCGCCTTTAAGCTCCCAGCGCGTCAAAACTGCTCAGCATGGGCAAAAGGGCCGACATTAAAATAAAAACAATAATTAAAGCCATAACCAAAATCATAACCGGCCCTAAAAGAGCGGTTAAGGCGGAAACCTCCACCTCCACTTGGCGATCATAGGACAGGCTGATTTGATCCAGCATTTTTTCCAAATCCCCTGTCTTTTCCCCAACCTGTATCATTTGCAGAACCACCGGCGGAAATTGTCCGGAGCGCCTTAAAGGCTCCACCAAAGGCTCGCCCTCCTTAATGTTGTCTCTGGCTTTTTGGACAGCCTTTTGAATTAAATCATTGCTCAAAGCGTTTTTCACAATATCTAAAGATTTTAAAACCGGAACTCCGCCCCTAAGCAAAGTGGAGAAGGTTTTGGAAAACATGGCGATATCCGCTGTTCTGATCAGCCGGCCAAAAACCGGAAGAGACAAAATAAAGCGATCCCAAATGACTTTTCCACCCGCGCTCCTTTTCCACTTGGCAAAACAATAAAATAAGCTCAAAGCGAAAACAATCCCAGCCAGCCAATAATTCACAAGGAAATTGCTGAATCCCAAAGTGGCCTTTGTCATCCAGGGGAGATCTTCCGCGTTTTCAAATAACTCCATTAAGTTGGGTATGACATAAACACAGAGAATAATCATAACCGTTAAGGCTATTGTCAAAAGGATGCCCGGATAAAATAAAGCCATTAAAACTTTATTTCGTATAGCCGATCGCTTTTCTATTAAAACAGCGATCCTCTCCAAAATATCGTCTAAAGCGCCGCTGGCCTCGCCGGACTCGCATAGTGAAACATAAATCATATCAAAAATCAGAGGGTAATCCTTTAAAGCGATGTAAAAAGGCTTGCCCTCGTTGACCTGATCTCTCAAATTGGCCACGCAGGCGCAAAAATAAGCGTTGGGGAGCTGTTGGGAAATGGAATCCAGAGCCTCAACCAAAGGGACGCCGGATCGCAGAAGAGAGGAGAGAAGCCGGGTAAAAACAGCCAGCTCTTTTGTGTTGATCTTTTTAGAGCGAAAAATAGAGTTTTGTTTTTGATCCCCCTGAACTTTAATTTTTAGCTCTTGAAGAAAAATCCCCCTCTTTTTTAACTCGGACTGAGCGGTTTTAAAATTCTCCGCCTCCAAGACGCCCTTTAGAAGGCGGCCAGATCCATCCAAGCCTTTATATTCAAATACAGACATATATTGATTCTGTTTGAAATTTTACAGATCGTCAATCTTTATAAAAAGCTCTCCCCACTGTCAAATATCCAGCTAGGCGCTGGAGCGTAAAACAGCCTCTTGGCATGCCAAAAGCGCTCTCCGCTGTCAAATATCCAGCTGAGTGTTGGACAGCGCCTCTTGAATAGTGGTCAGCCCTTGAGCGGCCTTTTCAAAAGCGTGCTCTCTAAAAGTGACCATCCCCTGCTCCAGCGCCTTCTTTTTTATAATATGGCTGTTTGAGTTTTTTAAGATTAGCGAGCGAATTTCATCATTCACAATCAGAATTTCAGCTATAGCTGTTCGGCCAATATAGCCTTTATAATTGCACCGGCCGCATCCTTTGGCCTTATAAAAAGTTTGCGCTTTAGCTTTCCCGCCAGCCACGCTTAACTCACTGGCTGTCGGCTTATAGGGTATTTTGCAATCCGGGCAAAGAAGCCGAACTAATCTTTGGGAGATCACGCCTAAAAGGGAAGTGGCAATCAAAAAAGGCTCACAGCCCATATCCATTAGCCGGGGAAAAACCCCAGCGGAATCATTGGTGTGCAAAGTGGAAAGCACCAGGTGGCCGGTTAAGGAGGCGTTGATGGAAATAGTCATGGTCTCCAGATCTCTAATCTCTCCAACCATAATGACATCCGGATCTTGCCTTAAAATAGATCGCAGGCCTTTAGCGAAAGTTAAGCCAATTTTAGGGCTGACTTGAATTTGGCCTACGCCGTGAATCCTTTGCTCCACCGGATCCTCAATCGTGATGATATTAATGTCATTGGAATGGATTTTAGACAGGCAGGCATACAAGGTGCAGGATTTGCCGCTCCCTGTGGGGCCTGTGGCTAAAATAATGCCATAGTTTTTTTCTAAAAGGCCATCCAAGCGGTTTCTGTCTTTTTGAGAAAACCCCAGTTGATCAATTTTTAAAAAAGTTTGAGAGCGGTCCTGAAGCCTCAAAACAAGGCGCTCTCCAAAAGCTGTGGGGACTGTGTTTAGGCGAATGTCAATGTCTTTGCCCGCCAGCCTTAAAGGGATGCTTCCATCTTGAGGGAGGCGCTTTTCCGCAATGTTCAGCTTGCCCATAATTTTAACCCGTGAGCTGATGGCGCTTTGAAGCCGCTTTTTAAGCTTTAAAACGGAGTAAAGATTTCCATCCACCCGAAAGCGGATGAGAAACTCTTTTTCATAAGGCTCCAGATGAATGTCGGATGCCCTCTCTTTAACCGCGCGGGCTAAAATGGTGTTCACCAGCTTTATAATAGGGGCCTCATCATGGGCGTCTAAAAGATCAATGACCGGATCCTGTAAATTGTATTCCTCCGCCTGTATGTCCTCAAACTCATCAAAGTCTTGAGTGTTTTTTTCATACACGCGGTTGATCGCCTCTTGAATTTTGTGGTTAAAGCTCATCACCGGCTCAATGGGCTTTTTAAATTTCACTTTCAGGCTGTTAAAAACCTCAAAGTTCAAGGGATTGCTGGTTAAAACCTGAAGGCGTTTCCCCTTTTCTCTGTAAGGCAAAACATTGTGGCTTTTCACATACTGAATGGGAAGGCCGGAAATAAGATCTGTGGAAATTTCAGAAAAAGGAATCTCCGGCAAAAAAGAGATCCCCAGCCGCCGGCAAACCTCCAACAAAGCCGCGTTAGCTGTTTTTTTGCCTTTTAAGGCCTCCTGAAGGCTTTTCCCCATCTGATCTTTCGCTTTCAGCAAATGCCGCGTTTGATTCGGAGTTAAAGAGGTGGATTTTAGCAAAATCCGCTCAATGTTTTGCTCTTCCGCTGTCAGCGCTTTTCTTATTTCCATACTTTGTCCCTTTTTATTAAAATCGCCAAACTCAGTCATGCTGTTTTGAGTTTTGAAAATTCCTGAAGCAAAAACAGGGGGCCTGTATAAAATTCCGCATAACAGGAAAACCTCAAAATTTTAAACTTATATTTTATCAGCAAAGCGCCTGCCATCTGTTTAGCGGCCAAAGCTGATCTTATTTTAACAGCTTGCCGGACTTTGGATGATTCAAGTTTTAAAAATTCCCATAAGAAAAAACATAAAATTCCGCATTTTCAGGGGAAATGAAAATAAAAAGCTCTCCCCCTTTATTTTAGCCATCCTGCCAGCTCTTAATTTTCGCCATTGCTCTTAATTTTCCGGCAGAGCCTGATCCAGCTCTTCGCTTATGTCCAGCGCCTCTTCTTCGGTTTCAGCCGGGTTATTTATATCCGCTTCTAAAAGAGATTCCAGCTCCTCATCCAGCTCCTCCTTAAAGCTTTCCTCTTTTGCGCCATCTGTCTCCGGAAATGCTGTTTCGCTGTCCGGCTCGTCCGCTGTATAGGATTCATCTTTTGATTTTTGGCGAACAGAAGACTCTTTATCAGAGGGGGAGCTTTGCCAGAACCATTTTTTTGTTTTGCTCTTATGGCCTAAAGTGGCTTTTGAATCAGGGATAAGATTTTGCAAAATTTTTCCGTGAGGGTCCCGGCCTTTCATATATTTTTTAATAAAGTTTATCCGCTCCTCCAGCTTTTTTCCCACAATCTCCTTAGTCTTGTCTTTTTGTCTCTCGCCTTTAATAATTGTGGGGGTTATAAAAACCAAAAGATTGCGTTTCTCTATCTTGGCGTTGGAGCCTTTAAAGAGCCAGCCTAATATAGGAATATCCCCTAAAATGGGGACTTTGGTTTCATTTCGGGTTTCCTTGTCTGTCAAAAGCCCGCCCAGGACAGCGGTCTCTCCATCATTTAGAACCATTTTGGTTTCTATCTGTCTTTTAACAATATGAACCCCTCTGGCCTTCAGCTCACTGGCGGCAGAGCTTCTGTTGGAAAAATCATCAAATTTTTGTTTGATGTCCATTTGAACAGTTCCCGATTCCGGATTGATTCGGGGAACAATGTCCAGCCTGAGGGTGACATCCTCTCTTTCCACACTGCTTTGAGCCAAGGCCCCCGCTGTGGCAGTGCTGGTCAATCCCACCGGAGCGTTTTCCCCCACCTCAATAAATGCCGGCACATTATCTAAAGTGGTCAACTGCGGAGTGGATAGAATATTTATATCTGTCGTTTTCTTCAACAATTGTATCAAAGGGAAATAAGCGGTCTTTGCTGAGTTGTTAAGGGAATCATTTGAAACTCGTGTAATTTTATCCAACATGTTTTGTCGCTCGTTTTCTGTTGTGGGTTTAAATGTCGGGGATTGATCAATAGTGGAAACGAGATCCTTTGCAAGATTGATTTCTGACAATTTGCTTAACAAACTGGAAAAAGGAGCGCCTAAAATCAGACCAGGGCCTAATTTAACTTCTGTCAAACTTTTTATATCAAAAGACTGATTTAAAAAACCTCCAACGGATGAGCCTAAAACTTCTTGAAAGAAAGACTTTTTATTCGTGTTGTTTGTATTCTCGCCGTTTAAAAACCGTGTAAAAAGAGCGCCTACAGCTCCAGCCAAGTTCAAATTTTTTTCATTGTCATCATCAACTCTCATTTCAACGATAATGGCTTGAATAAAAACCTGATCCCTGGGGACATCAATTTTCTTTAAAACCGCCTCTACCCTTTCGTAGTCGTATTTGTTTTTCGCGCTGATAATTAAGCTGTTTGTATTGGAGTCAGCCAAAATTGTCACATTGCCAAACAAAGGGGACTGAGCGCTTTTTCCCGCGCCGGCCCGGCCGCCTCTGTAAGAGAAGGGAAACTGCCTCCCCGCGCCAGCTCTCTCGTTTGTTTTGGCTTTTGAGGGCTTTATGCCCATAAGGGTATTATAAACCTCTTCCGCCGTTCCATATAAAACATTGTAAACATAAACCCCGCCCAATCGGCTGGCGTCTATAGGGGTGTCCAGTTTTTTAATCAGATTGCGGACTCGCTCCACACCGGCCGGGTTAGCGGAAATAATTAAAGAGTTTGTTCTTTCATCAGAAATAATATGGGATATTTTTAAATTCCCCGCGGAAGATCCGCTGGACAAATTGATATTGATTTGTCCGCTTTTCCGCCGGCTGGAGCGGGGAGTGTAAGAGGAGCGGGAGGAGCCGCTCTTGACGGAAAGAAGATCGCTTAAAATTTTAGCCAATTCCTCCGCGGAGGCGTGCTCAACGGGAATGATCTGAATCCCCTCTTCGGAGCCGGGAGTGTCCAGCTCATCTATGAGCTTCATAACTTTTTCTATAACGGAGCCATAATCTGAAATAATAATGCTGTTAGAGTGCTCATCTACAGAAAATTTATTTTTTTTGGATAAAAAAGTCTTGATGGATTTTTCAAAATTCTCCGCGTTGATATATTTTAATCGGATAATTCTGGTGATCAGCTGATCCGTGTTGGGAAAATAATCCCCGCTGTAGATTTCCAAATTGTCTTGATGAGCTTTTTCTATGTCTAAAATTTTCCAAAAAGCGCCGGCTTTTACCACAGTGTAGCCATTAGCCGCTAAAGCGGATAAAAACGCCTTATAAGCTTCAGCCACAGTGATAGGGGAGGGGGCGATGATGGAGATTTTTTTGTCCCGCAAGCCCGTATCAACAATAAAATTGATGCCAGTCAGCCGGCCAATGGCTTTAACCAAATCCAATAGGCTGGCGTTTGGAAAATCAAAGCCGTCTACTCGATCAGGAAAATTTTCATTGGAGATATCCTCCGGCAGCGCTTGATTAAAAGACACGCCTGTTTGTTTCCCTTTAGGAGCGGAAAAAGAGCTATAGCCCGCGCTCAAAAAGAAAAGCAAAAAAGCAATCATCCCTGATTCCCGCGTCATTATGTCTTGCCTCTGTTGCTCTTATCAGAGCGTTTTCCCCGGTGAAACGTGTAAGTTTGCGGCTGTCCGCCGGATCGCTCCGCCGTCCGCTTACAAAGGGACAGCATTTTCATCCACATTGTATTCATAGTATACATCCTGGCCGTTTTTCTCCACAAGAATTTTAAAGCCATTGCTTTTCTTTAGCCTGTCAAAAAGCTCCAGGGCCTTATCGGGACTTTGGACAGGCTCGCCATCCACCTCTTTGATAATGTCCCCTTTTGCAAACCCCAGATCTTCAAAAACACTGCCCTTGTTTATATAGGCAAACTGCCAGCCCATTTGCCCATCTTTTGAGCGCTGGGGCACGACCCTGGCCTGATGTAAAATTTCGGGAAGCTTTCGCAAGTAATCATTGATGTCCGATCGCTTGACTTGAAATTTGTCTGTGCCTGTTTTTCTCACCAAGAGGCTCTCTGAAATTTTTGGCTTGTCTTTGATATATGAGATCAAAGGGGGCTTTTGATCCTCCGGGATAACAATATACTCCAGCCGGTTGTTGTTTTGATTGAGGAAAATCACTTTCCCTCTCTGAATTTCTCTCACTTCCGCCTGTTTTTCTATTTCGCCTCCCTGTTGATAAGCTAAAGTTTGAGCGCCGGCTGTGATAGTCGCGACTGATCGGCGGGGATCAGCGTGAACAATTGTTCCCTTGAGCTTAAAAGGCAAAGAGGACAGCACAGGATCAGAGCTGACAGGCGACTCCTCCAGCTTTTGAGGGATAGGCCCCGTGTGAAAGATATTATTCTCCCAAATGCTTTTGTATAGCTCTGGAGACCGGCCCTGAGCGGAGCTGTAGCGGGCAAAACTCAAAGGAGGCAAATTTTTATCCGGAAGCAAAAAATTATAGCTTTTAATTAGCAAAAGGTCGGCCAATAAAAAAGCCGCTAAAAGACTCAGCAAAAGCTTTATATTTCTTTGGGCAAAGCCCAACAGCCTCACCGCGCCGGTTTGAAAGAGCCTCCAAAGGGGATGAGAGAGCCAAGGGGATAAGCCCCCGCCGGCCAGCTTTTTTTTAAAGGCCGGCTTTATAGAGGACCAGACTTTTTTATAAAATGTTTTGAGCAAAAGCATAGCGCCGCCTGTCTCTTCTTGTTGTCTCCTTGATTTTATATGCGAATTTTAAATGAAAACAGGGCATAAATCAGCTTAAGTCCTGTTTTTCAGACCATAGGCTGGCTGGGGGAGAGTTTGTTTCCCTCCCTTTGGAGCGGGCGGGTTTTAAGGAGAAAGAGCCGGTGAGAATCCCTGCCTAAGCTCGCCCTTTCAGACCTGAGATCGGCATAAAAAACGCTATAAATATAGGATTTTGAGAGCCGTTTGTCTCCTATTGTCTCTTATTGTCTCCTTGATTTTATATGCGAATTTTAAATGAAAACAGGGCATAAATCAGCTTTTTAAAAGCCGGCTTTTTTACAGAGGGCCAAGCTTTTTTATAAAATGTTTTGAGCAAAAGCATTTATAGCTTGATAAACAAAGTTATAGCTCAATCAATCTCAGCTGATCTTCTTGTGGAAGAGTTTGAAGCTTGTCTCAAAGCGTCTTTGAACAGCTGCTCCTGTTTGTCTTGGTCAAATCCTTAAAATGTATCGGTTTTCTCAATAATTTAAAAACATAAGGCTTTTTTTATCCGGGCAAACTCAGGATCTAAGCCCCCGCCGGCCGGCTTTATTCGCCCTCTTTGACAGCTTTGGCGCTGAGCCGAATCCGGCCATTGCCCTCTACACTCAAAACTTTGACTCTCACTTTATCGCCCTCTTTTAAAACATCGGAGACTTGATCAATCCTTTTATGGGATATTTGAGAGATATGGAGCAGACCGGAGGTTTTTGGGAGTATCTCCACAAAAGCGCCAAACTCTTTAATGCCTGTGACAAGGCCCTCGTAAATTTTGCCCTCTTGCGCCTCCTCACAGATCCCCTCAATAATTTTTTTGGCTTTTTGGACTCCCTCTTTTTGCAAAGAGGAAATCAGCAAAGTTCCATCATCTTTTATGTCAATTTTCGCGCCGGTCTCTTCTGTAATGGAGTTAATTGTTTTCCCGCCGCTTCCAATCACATCGCGAATTTTATCCGGATGAATTTTTAGAGTCTCAATTCTTGGAGCGTAGCCGCTAAGCTCTTTTCGCGGCTCAGAAATTGCTTTTTGCATCTCATTTAAGATATACTGCCTTCCTTTAAGAGCCTGCTCCAGCGCCTTTTCTATTGTGTCAAAATCTATGCTGTCTATCTTAATATCCATTTGCAAAGCTGTAATGCCGCTCTTTGAGCCGGCCACCTTAAAATCCATGTCCCCCAGCTGATCCTCATCGCCTAAAATATCAGACAAAATGGCCACATGGCCATCCTCCTTAATAAGCCCCATGGCTATCCCCGCGATTTGATCTGTGACAGGCGCTCCCGCCGCCATTAAAGCCATCATGCCGGAGCAAACTGTTCCCATGGAGCTGGAGCCGTTGGATTCCAAAACCTCACTCACAACACGAATGGTATAGGGGAATTTATCATGCGGGGGAATAACAGCTTTTAAAGCTTTTTCCGCCAAAAAGCCATGGCCAATCTCCCTTCGGCTCTGCCCGCCAAAACGGCCGGTCTCCCCTACGCAGTAAGGCGGAAAATTATAGTGAAGAAAAAACTGTTTTCGGTGGGAGTTCCAAAGGTTGTCTATAATTTTCTCGTCATCCCCTGTCCCTAAAGTGACAGCGCCTAAAACTTGAGTCTCCCCCCTTGTAAACAAAGCGGAGCCGTGCGCTCTCGGCAAAGGATCAACTTCACAGGAGATGGGGCGGATCTCATCGGTTTTCCGCCCGTCAATTCTCCGCGCTTTTTTTGTGATCATCTCACGGGCTTTTTGGCATTTTAAGCTTTCAAAGCCAGCTAGAGCTTTTTTTCTCAAATCCTCCTCATCAGCCCAGCGCTCCGCAATTTTGGCCTTGATTTCATTATAGGCCTGATATCTTTTGATTTTGTCTTTTTGAGCCAGCGCCTGATCCAGATCGTCCGCCACAAAATTTTGAATTTTTTTATCAAAATCCGGATCCGCCTCCGGAGGGGGGACTTCTCTCTTGGCCCGCTCTCCGGTTTGTTTCCTCAAATTGTCCTGCATATCTAAAATAGGGCGCATGGATTGATGGGCAAACTTTAAGCCCTCTAAAGCTTTCGCCTCAGAGGCGAAATGGGCCGATCCCTCAACCATCAAAAGCCCTTTAGAGGTCCCGGCGACAGTTAGCTCTATATCCGGCGGAGCGCCCTCCTCTTCGGGGTTTAAACCCCACTTTCCGCCCATTAAAGCCGCTTTTAAAAAAGCGACCGGCCCTTTAAAGGGAATATCGCTGATATGCAAGGCGGAGGAGGCTCCAATGCCGGCTAAAATCTCCACAGGGAACAGCCCGTCAGAGCTTAAAACCGCGGCCGCTATTTGTGTCTCCATTCTGTAATGCTCCGGAAAGCAGGGGCGGATGGGGCGATCAATCAAGCGGGCCCGCAGGACAGTCTCATAGCTGGGGCGCCCCTCTCTTTTAAAAAAGCCTCCCGGCACTCGGCCCACGGCATAAAATTTTTCCTGATATTCAATAGTGAGCGGAAAAAAATCCGCATCAGACTCTTGTTTAGAGGAAACCACAGCGGCCAAAACCCGATTATCGCCGCAACTGACTAAAACAGCGGCATCAGCCTGCCGGGCCAGCCGTCCGGTTTCAATTTGTATTTTTTTGCCTTGTATTTCACATTCAGCAGTATATTTTTTATCCATAGAATAAGTCCTTTCCTGTTTGTTTGATTGAAAAATTGATTAAATTTGCTTTTAAGGCTAAATTTTGAGCTTAATGGCTTCCCTGTTGTTTTCTTTTTATATAGGACACAAGCTTTTTCCGGCGGCTGACCATTTTCATAAGCCCTCTCATGGAGTGAAAATCTTTTTTATGGGCGCGAAAATGGCTGGTCAGGCCTTTGATTCTTTGTGTTAAAAAGCGCTCTTGAGCTTGGGCGCTTCCTGTATCCTCTAAATTTTTAGTTAAGCGTTTTTCCTCTTGGGGCATATTTCATTTCCTTTTTTCCGGGACAGCCTTTAACCGCAATACCTGATAAATCCAGCTTTCCGCTGAGGCAAAAAGCTGTGAAATTTCAAACTTAAATTGAGCGGGGCCTGCCCTCCTTTTCCTGCAAAAGCCCAACATAATGGAATTTGAGCCGCTTGTCTATATTTTTTATCTTAATTTTCAAGATCTTTTAAAAAATCAGCTCCGCTGTTAGCTTTAAGAGCATAATAATCGCTATAAATCTTAAAACAACTCTTCTCCGTTTAATGTTTTTTTGCCTTATGTTGGCAAAATAGCCAAGCCCCAGGCCAATCAGAGAGGGTATCAGCAAGAGAAAAAAGCAAAATTGCCACTGAGGGGAGCTGACAAAAGAAAGCCCCATTCGGCTGATCTGTCCTATGAGAGCAAAAGAGGACACAAAAAACATGATGCAGGAAACCACAGCTGGAATATTTTGAGCGGGCATTTTTTGAGACTCGTAAAGATAGGGGCTGAGAATCATTCCGCCGCCTAAGCCTGTAGACCCGGAGCAAATTCCCATTAAAGAGCTAAAAATATAAATGCCGTTGTTATTTAGAAACGGGGTTTTCCTCAAAAGCCAGGGCAAACTGACAATCAAGCCTAAAAAGAGCCATAAAATAAAGCGGATTTGAAAAGGGCTGAGGTATGTCACAAAAAACCCGGACAAAAAAGACGATCCCAGAGCGCAAACCGCTCCGCGGGCCAGCCAGGGCCATAAAACCAGCTGTTGCAGAATAAACGCCAGGCTGTTTAATGATGATATGACAAAAATCAGGACAAGAGAAACCTGCAGGGAGGACAGAGGATCCAGCCCGGATAAAAAAGGCAATAGGGGAATTATAATAGCGCTTCCGCCCACCCCCAGCCAAGCCGAGCAAAAGCCGGAAATCAAGCCTAAAAAAGCCAGAGCCGCCAAAGGCCCATCAAGAGTTATCTGGATCCCCTTTTGCGTCTTCTTTCGTGTCTTTATTTTCCGCCATTAAATGAGACAAATCCTCCAAGCTGTCCAAATGTTTCTTATATTCCGCCTCTGTCAATTTTTTTTGTCTCAAATTCCAATTCAGCATGCGCTTGTCATATTTTAGCTTTTTTAGCATTTCCGGCAAATCTGACATATAAAGCCTCCTTTAGTTTCGCTGGCTGGCAGCTGTAAAGTGGATCATCCCTGAAAAATGGACAATTTACTTTAGAATAACCTTGTTCATAAATCAATAGGCTCTTATTGTCAAGACTGGAGCGGATCCGCCTTGTATTATAAAAGCCCTCAATAGAGTTAAAGCATTCCTGTTTGATCTCTTCCAAAACATAAAAACATTAGACGGGTTTTTTGCTCTTTTTTAAAAGCTGTTGCGCCACAAACATAAAATCTCAAAAACCCAGCCGATCTGGCAATTCAAAATCGTGTTATTGCAAATTCAGCCTCTCATCCTCATTATCATCATCTCTTAAAATTTGCAAATGTGATGGCCTTTTTTTCCATTGGCGGGCGCGAAAATTTTGAACAGCTTTCCATATTTGCAAAAATAAAAAGCCGGAAAGCAAACCGGCCAAATGCGCCAAATGGCTGACAGAGCTTCCCACCCCGCTGTTGACAAGGCTCACAAACTCCGCCAGTCCAATCAGGCAAACAAAATAACGGGCTTTGATGGGAAAAACCAGCATGAAAAAAACAATTCTCTCGCTAAAAAGCAGGCCGTAAGCGAGCAAAACTCCAAAGATAGCCCCAGAGGCTCCCACCATGGGGGCGGATAAAATAGCGAGGCTGACATTAAAAAAAGCCAGCCCAATGAGTAAACTCATAAGATAGATAAGCCCGGCTCCCACGCCACAGCAAATATAATAAATCAGAAAAAATTTGGCGCCCCAAAGCCGCTCTAATTCAGAGCCAAACATCCAAAGCGCGAGCATATTCAAAAAAATATGAAAAAAGCCGGGCGCGTGCACAAAGGAATAAGTTAAAATCGGCCACAGCCAAAAATCAAAAAGGGCTTTTGCCGGAGTTAAGCCCAAAAAGTGAAAAATATAGTTTTTATCAAAAAAAAGGCCCTGCAAAATGACAACTAAAAAGAGCCAAATACAGCCATTGGCGATAATAAGGGATTTAACAACAGAAGTTGTGTGAAAACTATAAGTCCGGGAGATATATCTCATTTATTGAGGGGAAATATAAGAGGGCAGAATATACAAGGGCTGGCCGGAAAGGCTTTCAAATTGGCGGAACCAGGAGAACAGCTTTTGAAATGAGAAAGATTTGAAAAAGAAGTTTTCAAAAAATCTTTCATAAGGGGTTTTTGCCCCCGGATCAAACAGTTTAGGGTTAAATCCTAAGCCTGTTTTCTCTCCAATAGCCCGGACAGCCTGATTAAAGGAGCCGATAGAATCCACAAGCCCAAATTCCAAAGCCTCCTCACCGGAAAAAACACGGCCATCCGCAAAGCCTTCCACAACTTTGGGATCCAGCTTGCGGCTGGCAATGATAGCCTCTTTGAATTGGCCTAGCGCATTATCCATAAGATTTTCAAACAATTCTCTTTCTCTCAAAGTCATTTTTCGGTAAGCGCTTCCGCTATCCTTAAATTCACCGGCCTTTAAGTGATAAATGTCCATTTTGGCCCAGCGGATAAGCTCGCTGTAATCGGCAAACTCCATGAGAACGCCAATAGATCCAAATAAAGTCCCCTTGTTTATGAAAATTTTGTCCGCCGACACAATAGAATACACAGCGCCGCTGGCCACCAGATCCCCGCCGCTGACAAAAACCGGCTTTTTATAAAATCCTCTGATTTCCTCTATTGTGGAGTGAATCTCCTGGCTGGCGCCCACAGATCCTCCCGGGCTGTTGATGCGAACCAAAACTCCTTTAATTTTCTCTTTGCCGGCATATTCTCTCACATGCTCCATAAAAATTTCAGAAAGCTCACTGGTGATGATCCCTGTAACGGTCAAAAGCAAAATGGAGTTGTCCTCCACCGGCCTTTGCTTCTGATGTATTTGATCCAAGTCAAAACAGCCGGCGAGCGAGAGGCAAAATATAAAAAAAAGCGCGCGGGGCTTAAGCATTATTAATTGTCCTTTTCTTTGTTTTCCGGCGCGCTGGCCTGCTGGCCTTCCGCCTCAGATTTTTTGTCTGTAATCCCTATAGACTTTTTTAAAGCCTTGGCAAAAAAGCTCTCCGTGGAATCCTGCCCGGATTTTAGCGGGCCTTTTTTAGCCGGCGCTGAGTCGTCTGAAGAGGATTCCACCAGGCGAATGCTGAGGCCAATTTTTTTGGCGTCTTGGTCAATGCTCACAATCTCCGCCATCCTTTTATCCCCCACTTTGACAACATCTTGCGCTTTGCTCACCCTTTTGGCGCTCAGCTCGCTGATATGTATCAGGCCCTCAATGTTATTTTGAATTTTAGCAAAAGCGCCAAAATCAGCAATTTTTACAATTTCCACTTCGTGGCGGGAGCCGACAGGATATTTATCCTCCACTGAGGACCAGGGGTCTGGCCCCAGCTGCTTGACTCCCAAGCTGAATTTCTCCCCCTCCGGATCAATGCTTAAAACCTTAGCTTTTATTTTATCCCCCACTTTGTATTTTTCAAAAGGATTGACTGTTTCTGTCCAGGACAGATCAGCCACCCTCACCAGACCGTCAATCATATCATTCACTTTGACAAAAATCCCAAAATCGCTAATGGACACCGCCTCAAACTCTCCCACATCCCCCACAGCAAATTTATCTTTTAAACGCATCCAAGGATTGTCCTGAGCCTGTTTGGCGCTTAGACTCAGCTTTCGGCTGTCCTTTTTTATATCAATGATTTTAACATCCAGCTCTTGCCCGACCTTTACAATTTGCGAGGGATGCTTAATTTTGCGTGTCCAAGACAGCTCGTTGATATGAGCCAGGCCCTCCAAGCCTTCGCCCAGCAAAATAAAAGCCCCATAGTCCACAATAGAGGACACTTTGCCCTTGGCTATAGAGCCAATGCTGTAATTGGCAATCGCCTCCTCCCATTTTTTCTCATCTAATTGCTTCATTCCCAGGGAAATGCGGTTTTTTTCAGTATCTAATTTTAAAACTTTTAACTTCAGCTCTTGCCCGATTTGCAGGAGCTGGCTGGGATGCTCGATGCGGGACCAGCTGATATCTGTGATATGGAGCAGGCCGTCTCTATTGCCCAAATCGATAAAAGCCCCATAATCTGTAATGTTTTTTACAATGCCCTGGACTACGGCCCCCTCTTTAATGTCAGAGATATCCGGCAAATTCTCCCGCTCTTTTTCCAAAATAAGCCTTCGGGATAAAATAATATTTCCCCTTCTGTGATTGACTTTAATGATTTTAAAATCGAGAGTTTGCCCCACAAAGGAATCCATTTTTCTCACCGGGCGAATGTCCAGCTGACTGCCGGGCAAAAAGGCTTTAATGCCAATGTCTACGCTCAGCCCCCCTTTGACAGCGGCGACCACTTTCCCCTGAATGACCTCGTCATTTTCCTTGGCGTGAATAATGTTTTGCCAAACTTTTTTGATATTGGCTTTGTCTTTAGATAAAACAACCATGCCGTTTTTATCCTCAATTTGCTCTATATAGACATCCACTTTTTGCCCCGGCTCCAATGGCTCGTCTTTGTCAAAATGGCGAAACTCAGATCGGGGGATCACCCCTTCGCTTTTATAATTGATATCCACAATCACATGATCGTCTGTGACCTCCAGAATGGCTCCCTCCACAACTTCCCCCAGCTTAAACTTTTTTTCCTGGAGCGATTGATTAAAGAGCTGTTTAAACTCCTCTTCCTGAGATTCAGAAAAGCCCTGGCCGGGGTTGGAGGGAAAATCCTTGTCCAGAGCGTCTAAAGCCGCTAAAGCCTCCGTCTGAGAGAGGCGGGGCTGGTTTTTCTTTTGTGTGTCAGTCATAGATAAAGGCATGCCTGTTTTTTATTAAATTCATAAAAAGAAGGCCAGCTTATACAAACTGTCCCGCTTTTTCAAACAAAAAATATCTTTTGAGCTTTTTTATAGACAAAATCAGCCAATTCCTCCGCGTTTTTTGCCCCAGAGTTCAAACAGATGGAGTTTTTTGGGCGAATAAGGGGCGCAAAGTTGCGGGTTTGATCTCTTTTATCCCTTTTTTGCTGGGCTTGAAAAACAGCCTCCCGCTCCTGATTCCTGTCTTTAGCCCTTCTTTGCGCTCGGACCTCCTCGCCCGCCTTCAAAAAAATCTTTAAGGGAGCTGAGGGAAATAAAACAGACCCGCAATCTCTCCCCTCTAAAATCAGGCCTTTTTTTGAGTGGGGATCGTAAAAGCCCCTTTGAATGGGAATCAGGGCCTTTCTAAACAAGGCTTTAGAGCTAAAAAGGCTGGCTTGATCATCTATCTCCTCTTTGTAAAGCTGGGAGCTGATGTTTTTTCCTTTATAAAAAAAGAGGCTTTTCTCTTCAGTTAATTGAATATGCCAGTTTTTGGATTGAAAAAACCGCAGATAATCCCGCTCATTAAACTTTTCCTTAAATCCCACATAAGCCAGGCCCCTGTAAATAGCTCCGGTAGAGAGCCAGCGCCAATTCAGCTTTTTGGCCAGCCGGCGGGATAAAGCGCTTTTTCCGGAAGAGGCCAGCCCGTCAATAGTGATAATTTTTTCCATACTCAGTTTTTAGCGGTTTGGATTATAGTTTCGCCTATAGCCTGCCTGTCAATAGCGCTGGATTTTAAAGATTGTATTAAAGCAGTGGTTTCCTGTTTTGTGTTATGAGGGGAAAAAGAGATTCTGATGCAGGAGCCGGCATAAGCTCTGGGATCGCCTAGCTCTTCTAAATCAGCCAGAGCTGTAAGAACATGGGAAGGCTCTGGAGAGCCGGCATTGCAGGCGGAGCCGGTGGAGGCGCAAATCCCTTTTTTAGCTAAAGACAATAGGACTGCTTGATGGCTTGCGCCGGGGCCGCAGTAAAGGCTTGTGGTGTTTGGCAGGCGGCTGGCCTTTCGGCAGTTGATTTTAAAAGGCGATATATTAGGCTTTTTATAAGAAAAAGCGGAAATGGCGCGGTTTTCCTCAAATTCCTCCCCTAATAGGGATTTTTCAAAATAATCTCTTAACTGCTTCACCTTTTCCCATTTTTGAAAATCAATGTCCTGAACCGCCAGTTTGAGGGAATAAATGGCGGGAAAGTTATAAGTCCCCGGCCTCATGCCTCTTTCCTGCCCTCCGCCATGCATTAAGGGCGCAAAGGGTTTTTTGGCGTAAAACAGTCCAATCCCTTTCATCGCTCCTATTTTGTGGCCGGAAAAACTGGCAAAATCCACATCCCAATCCTCTAAATTTATAGGCGTTTTTCCAAAAGATTGAACAGCGTCAACATGGATCAGGCAGTTATGTTTTTTGGCTATCGCGCTAATTTTTTTTATGTCAGAGATAACCCCTGTCTCATTATTAGCGCTTAAAAAAGATAAAAGAGAGCGGGGATATTTTAAGCAAAGCTCCTCTAATTGGCTTAATCGGATTTCCCCGTGCTTATTGCTTTGAATCCAAAGCGGAAGAATTTTTTGGCTTTTATTTATAGGAGATTCATTTTGGAGCGCCGGAAACGCGCGGGCTTTGGTTTGATTTGAGCTTTTATTGACAGGCGCTCCGCCAGCATGCGGATTTTTCCCTTCCCGCCGGCGCAGATCTTCTGAATATTTAGCCAGACATTCTATTCTTTTTAAGACAGCGTGATGCTCTAAAGGGGAGCTGATAACAGCGGGCGATTGATTAAGCCTCAAGGTCTCAAAGGATAGAACAGTATTGATGGATTCTGTCCCTCCGCTTGTGAAAAATAAATGTTTAGGGGGGCAATTGAGGCGCTCGGCTATAGCTTTTCGGCATTCTCTGATCCTTTGATCTAAAATTTGCGCTTGCGGATAAACAGAAGAGGGGTTTTGCCAATCCTCTAAAAAGCCTGTTTGCAAATACTCTCTCACAGAGGGAGAATAAGGCGCTGTGGCATTATAATCAAAATAAATCATTTCCAGCCCAGCCAGCCCTCCGCTAATGTTTGCCAAATCAGTTCAGATAAAATTTCTGATCGCTCTTCCACTTTTTGTTTGTTGAATTGGCTCAAAACTCTCTTGAATGGTGTTAAACACATCCTCTATGTTATCCGAAGTCCATGCGTAGGGGCGCTGATAAGAGGGAATGATAAGCTTTCTTTTTAAAACATCCTCCAGTTTAGCCAGATTCAGCTTATTGTCAGCCCCCTCTAAAACCTGAACTTTTAATTTTTCAGACATTATTTCCCCCTTTTTTTTAATAGCCTCTTAGCATAGCTTATGATTTCACGCCATACAAATTTTTTTGGCAAAATTTATAAATCGCAAATTAAACAGGCGTCCTCTTGATCATCCTCATTTACAACATCCCTGAAAACATCCGCTATATTTTTGCCTTTTTGGCTCATTTTAGCTTTCTCCATTCGCTTTTTATAGCTCTGTTTGATCTGCTCCTTATTTTTTTCCACCTCCTCCAACGGCATGCCCTCAACCCATGTAAAAGAGACATTGTCTCCCTTATAGTTTTGCCTTTCATACCACTTAGCTTTTTCAAACAGCCGGGGATGCTTTTCCAGCAGTCCCACCCACTCAATCTTTCTTTGAAAAAAGCAAAAATAACAACCAGAGCGGGCCCGCCACTTATAATATTTTGGCAGGCCAATGCCCGATTCTTCCAAAATTTTATTAACTCCGGCCAAATCAATGCCCTCCTCTTTAAAAGGATAGCGGGGCAAAATGGTTTCTTTTTTGGAAATATAGCCCAGCCTTTGCTCATCCGCTCGGATTCCAATATAGCTTTCTATGGGATCGTCTTTGATATATTTTTCAAAAGATTTAATTTTCATCTCCAAAGTGCACCACCTGGCCCGCGGAGATGGCAAATAATCTGAATGCTGTTTTAGCAAATAATCAAAGTTTTTTTCACTGTTCAAACGGACAATCTCCTGGCCTAAAAAAGCCTCTAATTTGTCTAAATACTGATAGGTCTCCGGAAGCTCGCTTCCTGTATCGCAAAAAACATATTCCATGCGGGGGATTCTATTTTTAAGGAAGATAGCCAAAGCTGTTGAATCTTTGCCGCCGGACAAGGGGCAAACCTGCCTTCTTTTTTTGTCATATTTAAAATCAAACATGAGTTTCCATATCCCCTCTATAGGTTTCCGGCAGATCTTTTGCCGGAGCTGAAGAGGGCTTTTTATCAAGAGTTTTTAACAGAGATAAAATGACTTTTCTTTTGTCTATCTCATCCAGAGAGTCCAACAGAGCCTTTATCCTCTCCGCAAAAGGCAAAAGCCGCTGATTCATGTCCAGATAAGCTCCCAATTTTACAAAAGTTTTTTTATTTTTCCCTTTGTCTATAAAAGCCAGCACAGACTGCCCTTTAAAATGAGGGTGGGCTATCTCAAAGGCCAGCTCAATTTCTGTTTGAGCTTTTTTAAGGGCAAACTCAAACTTAGAATATCCTTTGCTGTCCCAATATCTGGGAGAGGAGCCAGTCAGCGCGTCTGCCGCTGTTTCCAAAAAATATTGCTCATAATTGGCAGGGTCAAAGCTTAAAGCCCGGCCTATAAAATGGCTGGCGGTCGAGCTTAAAGGGCAGTTTTTTATCCGCTGGAGAGCGGTTTGAACTGATTTAATCGTATTGACCGGTTTATCAGTTTTCACAGCTTGAGCCGAGCGGCTGTCCGCCGGGGCTTTTGTGAAATCTAAACCGGATAAGCTGGGTTTGCTGTTCATCAGCTGAGGAGGGCTGTTTAGGCATTGCTGGCTTATGCGGCCAGCAAAATTTATCAGATCGCTTTTGATTTTTAACAGCAGTTTTTTATAGACTCCGCTTATCTCTTTTTTTGTTTGAGACAGCTGTTTTAAAACGCTTTCCATTTCCGCTTTTGTTGTTTTATGGCTTATTTTTGGCTTTTTAAAAGCGCCGGGGATTCCCTCAAGCAGGAGTTGATCCGGTTTTATGGAGGAGTCGATTTGAATGAGCAGTTTTCTGCCGGCCGGGGATAGCTCTTGAGAAAGCTTAGTGGATTCAGGAGCGCTTTTTCGCCACTTTAAAATCCCCTCAATAATCCCTCTTATAGATGAGCTGTTAGCGTGAAACAGGGGTTTAAGCTTATCTAAAAAAAACTGCTGTTTGCCGTCTATTGGCGCATAGTGGATGACAGTCTTCTTAGGATACTTCATTAAAAGATCATAATGATCCCCATCTAAGCCCTTAACATAGGCGGAATCAAAATAATGGCTGACCGGCTGTTTAAAACATAAATCCGCCAAGGCGATAAAAGCGGGAATAACGCCTAAGCGGAGGCCAAAAGGCGGCGCGACAAACTGCTCTAAAAGCTTATCAACGGATATTCCATTGGAATATTGAGATAAAATGGCTTTATATTCTTTGAGAAAATTATAAAAATCCGATCTTTTTGAAATTTCATAAACACCTTGAGCGGGATTGTATTTAAAACGAGAGAGCCTGAACATAGTGTCAAATATAGCGTAATCAGGCCCCTGTCCCTCATAGCTGAGCCGCATGTCTTTATTTGGATCTTTTTTATGGGCTTTTAGCCGCTCAATAAATTTTTTCCGCCCTAAAGTGACACTCCCTGAAACTGAATGGCGGCTCATATATTCTAAATTAAATTTGATGTATTTGCTGTATTCCTCTTTTAGCAAATCGCCTAAAAATCTTTGCAGGCCATTAAAGCGTGTGATTTTTTTGCTTTTCCTCCTGGAGGGGCAATAAGCCACAGCGTCCAGGCTGATATGGCCCATAAGAGGCTTTAACAGGGATCTAATGGAGTTAAGCAAAATATCCTTATGGCGATTTAGCTCTTTTTTCACTAGAGGGCTTATGGATACAATTTCCTTATTGCCGGACAGGATATTTACAGCGTTTAGCTCCTCAATGTCCTTTTGGCACTCAATAAACTGATTGGGAAGGACAAAAACTGTTAAAGGCGATAAAAAACTTTTTATCTCTCTTTGCGCGTAAATGAGATCATCATGGCTAAACGGGATAACATAAAAAACCGCTCCATCCTCTCTGTAAAAATTGACAGTTTTTTTTGCTTTTAGGCTTTTTAGCTCTTCAACAGAGATCATTTCTGTTTTGTAAAAGCGGGTAATGGCATGGTCAAAGTTATATTTTTTGGGAATGATAAAATCTGTTTTAAAATGTCTTTTTAAAATTTGAATAAGGCCTTTTCCGGTTAAGGAGATATTTTTTAGCTTGGATATTTCCTCATCAATATCTATAGGAGATCCCTCCCGCAATAAATACCGCTCGATGTTTTTATTATAAAAAATGAGCTTTTTGCTCTTTAAGCCTCTTATAGCTTTTTTAATTTGCGGCTCGCTCCAGCTTTGATTAAAGCAGGAGAATATAAAATCCTCTGTCAAAGGGGCGAATTGAAAATCCTTTATAGCCTCGCAAAGCGCCATCAGGCTGATGATTTGTTTGGAGGCTTCATCTTTCCCGCCAATAAGGCTTAAAGCCTCTTCCGCCATGAGCTGGATTTTATAAGTCCCGCCAATGCCCACATCTTTTCCCATAAGAGGGCTAAAATATTTATATAAATCAAAAGGCTTTAATAAGGCTATGTCATCTTTTTGGCGCTCTTCTGACAAAAATCTTTTTAAAGAGTGATTTTCATCACGGGTTAAAAAAGTATACATGGTTCTTTCATTTTGAGAGATTCTTTTTGATAAATGGGGCAAAAGGGCTAAAACCGCGGGATGCAGAGGATAGCAGTTTAACAGGAGCTTCTTTATATTTTTTTGATCGATAAGCCCCTCAAAGCCTTGAGCTTTAAAATTTTTAATGTATCTTGCGATGCAAGATTGATATTTTTGGCTTAATTTTTTATTGGTTTGAGAAATATTTTTTTTAAACACAGAAGAGATCATTTTATAGTAATCCGCGTTTTTGTCATAAAAGGCGGACTCCTGAAAGCGCCCCTCTATTTTTGCCCATTCCTTTTGAATATTGATAGGGAGCTGATTGGCGTATTGGGAAATAGACAAATGGGCAATAAGCATGAGATGGCATTGCCTCGCGCCGGATCTGTCGCAAAACTCCGCAAAATCCTGCAAAAACTGCATGTTTAAATTGGTTGGATTGTGTATGCCTTTTTCAAGATATTTTCCGAACTCGTCATAGATGACAAAAATTCCCCCATAGCCTCTTTCTCTTATCAGATCTAAAGCTTTTTTATAACCGGCTAAAGCGCTTTTTGGAGGCTGGCTGAGCGTGAGGCCCAGAGCAGTTAAAGCTTTTCTCAGTTTATTTTTAAAAGCCTCCTCTATCTCTCCCTCATAGCCGTTAATAAAAATTGGAAGAAGCTTTGTCATTTTGTTTTTTTCAAAACGGTCATGCTCTTTTTTTAATTCCATTCCTCCTCTTGCGATCAGGCTTTTGACAATTTTCGGATTCTTTTTTGATATAGCGTGAGCTGTAAATAAAGCAAAAGTGGATTTGCCGAGTCCGGGAGAGCCGCTCAACACTCTGACCCTGCGATTGGAGTTAGCCTCTAAAACGCTTTTTAAAATTTCCCGCCAGCCGGTTTGAAATTTAGAGGAAAAATAAATTTGCCTCAGTTTAGAGGAATCTTGATAGTCCAGATCTAGATTTGTGGATCGGCTGTAGCTGTCTGACAGTTGGATATGCCGCTTCATTGGATATTTATCTTTTGGTAATAATTGTCTAAAGCCTCTTTTAAGCTCTTCTCATTGGGCCGAACAATAAGGTAGCCGCCGGTTCGGGAATATTGCCAGTAATTTGTCTGGCTCGATAGAGATTCTATAAAATCCGCCAGCTCTTCTAAAGTGAAGAGAAAAATCCGCCCTATGGAATTTTCTTTATGCGCCCATTCATCTAATTTGACTGTTTCCGCCTGCCCCAGCCCGCTCTTCCAAAATATATAAAAAATATAGGCAAACATATCCGGATCAAAATCCGCAAGGCTCAATTTGTTTCTGATAAAGCGATCTCCCTTTTTTTCTATCCAGCCATATCGGACAAAAGGGGAGGGAGTTTCTGTCTCAGGATTTTTTTTGCCGGCCCACTCTATGGACTGATACATTCTTAAAAGACAGCTCAAATCTTTATCTAATGTTGTGTCTTTGATTTTTTTTCCCGCTTGAATGGATATGTAAGAGCAATAGGCGCTCGTGAGGGACTCTTTATCAAACTCCATGGCTGAAAAATGATTAAAAAACCAATGCCATGTCGTGGCGGATTTTTTGTTTGAGGCTAAAAGATAATGAATTAAGAAAAGGGAGCCGTCCAGCTCGAAATAAGGGTCTTTTTCCATAATTTTTTTTGCAATGTCTGTTAGAAAAAGGCCGCCGGCCGGCCCCTCTTTTATCAGTTGAGTCGCAGTAAGCCAATATCTGATGGATTCCATCATATTTTTGCCGACCCCTAACTGCTCCATAGATTTTTGAGGATTAAAAAGGAGGGCGGGGAATCGCTGGACTCCTTGAGCGCCTTTAGAGAGCCAGTGGTCCCGCAAATGAAAACTTTGATGTCCTCCGAATCTCAAAATCGCCCTCTGGCTAAAATAGGTTTTTGGGGAATAAGCTGACTATTTCCCCAAAACCAAATTATTATGAAAACAGATTATTGTCCATATTCGCTTAAAAGATTTTTATGCTTTGCAAAAATCAAGCCTAAAGCCTTATTTTAGAGCGTTTTCTGATTTCATCTTTCTCACTTGCAAGAGCTTCATTTTTGTTGAGTTAAAAAAGAGGAAGCAAAGATAAATCAAATCCGCTCATCGACCGCTAAAAGATCTTAAGATATTTTATATGGAACAGCTTGAATGTTAAGACTTGGCTAAGAGCTGATCCAGCTTGCTCTCTATGCCATCCATTCTTTTTTCAAGTTTGGCTTGGCCGGTTTCAAGTTTGGCTTGGCCGGCATCCAGTTTTTTAAATCTCTCATTGGCCCATACAAAAAAAATAGAGACTGCGGCAATAACTAAAGCTGTAAGCGCAACTTGCAATAAGCCAAAGCTTATAAGAGTTTGTATATTTTCCATATCTCAAGCCTAACACGCCAAAGTTAAAAAAGCAAGCCCGCTCGCTGTTTTTTGACATATTGAGTCTAAATATTTTGGCTAACCCGCCAAAGTCAAAAAATCCAGCCCGTTAACTGCTCTATTTCGCAAGATTCCTGCTGAATATAATGTCCAATCCCCGCCTTTTTAGGCAAAAACTGCGTTTTTTTTGGAATTATGCTCTATACATCCCGCAACTATACAACTAAGTCCCGACTTTGACACTTAATTGGCGTGGCAAAAATAAAAACCCCGGAAATATAGGATTTTTTGTGATTTTTTTTGGATTTGAGTTAAAAATGTAGTGAATTATTTTTTAGGGAAAAGGTCTAGTTTTTTGTTTTTTATTCAATAAAACATATTGACTTTGTTCGAGGGATCAAGTAATGAATGAATTATGTTCATCCGCAAGATTAAAACTCCCCAGGGAACAGACTATTTTCACTTAGTGGAATCCTATCGTGAAGGAGGCAAAGTCCGCCAACGAACTCTCCTGCCTCTCGGACGAGCGGGAGAGGGAAGGCTGGAAAACCTGGTGGAAGCTGTCCGCCGCCATAGCAGTTTTTTGACAGCCTCTGAGCTGGCCAAAAAACTCTCCATTGAAAAAACCTTCACTTTAGGCCCTCTCCTTATACTGGAAAAGCTTTTTGAGACATTAGGGATAAATCAAGCTCTGGAGAAGCTTCCAAAAAGCGGGAAAGCTGTTTTTGATGTTCGGAAAGTTCTGTTTGCCCTTGTGGCCTCCCGTTTTGCTAATCCGGGCTCAAAGCTTAAAGTTTATGAGCATTGGCAGAATAATTTTTATCCGGGCCTTTTCACTCCGGATATAAAGCTTCATCAGATATACAGGGTTTTAGATTATTTAGCTCTAAACAAGGAGGAGATAGAAAAGTCTTTATATTGGCATGATCGGGATTTGTTTAATCAGGAGGTGGATGTTGTGCTGTATGATTTGACAACATTGCGATTTGAGAGTCAGAGGGCAGACTTAGGGCGGTTGAGGAAGTTTGGATATAGCAAGGAGAGGAGAGGCGATTTAGTTCAAGTGGTTTTAGGGCTTTTAGTAAATAGGGAGGGAATGCCATTGGGTTTTGAGGTGTATCCGGGGAACACTTTTGAGGGAAAGACAGTGTTTGATATAGAGAGAAAGCTGAGGAAAAAGTTTAATGTGGGGCGCTTTATTTTTGTTGGGGACAGAGGCCTTTTCTCCAAGAGGAATTTAGAGAGTTTGGATCGGGGAAAAGGGGAGTTTATTGTGGGCATGAAGTTAGGAGTTATAAAGAGCCGGCATAAGGATTTTTATAATAAAAGGCTGTTTAAAAGAGTTCAAGAGGGCTTGTCTGTGTATGAGACAGAGTATGAGGGAAAGAGGCTTATTATTGCTTGGTCGGCTAAAAGGGCGGAGAGAGATCGGAAGGCCCGCGAGGAGCTTTTGTTAAAAATTGAGAAGAAGTTAAGCTCCAGCGGATCTTCAGTCAAGGGCTTTATAACGAATGAGGCTTATAAAAAGTATGTGCGCTTATCCCAAAAAGGCCCTGCGGTTTTAAATAAAAAGGCGATAGAGGAAGAGGCTAAAAGAGATGGCTTTTTTGGAGTGATTACGAATGTTAAGAATATGAGCGCTGGGCATTTGATCAGCCATTATAAGGATCTATGGAAGGTGGAGAGCGCTTTTGGCGAGCTGAAGGGAACATTAAAAGCGCGTCCTGTGTTTCATTGGACAGACAAGCGCATAGTGGGGCATTTGCTGATGTGTTTTATAGCTTATTTATGCGAGGCTTATTTAACCAAAGTTTTTAGGATTAAGGGTTTAAAGCTAAAGAGCGCCGCTATAAAGAAGGGGCTGGTGAAGGCTCGCCCTTTGAGCGCTAAAGAGGCTATGAGGGATTTGTTGGAGGTTCGGGCTGTTCCAGTGAAAATGCGGGATCGCATATTGTGGATGAGGACAGAGATAGAGGGAAATGCAGCGGCTGTCTTTCAGGCGATTAAGCTCAAAATACCTCCGAAATTGCTGAAAATATCTTCTGAGGAGAAAAAACCGCATTAAAAACAGGTTTTTTTTAAAGTATTACACTACAATGTTGCCTGTTTTTTAGGCAATATTTCCTGAAACCCTTGTCTTTATTGACTTTTAAATTTCCTCAAACATATTAAGTGTCAAAGTCGGGACCAAGAAAACAATTTTTGAAAAATTGGAATATTTTGTCTCTAAAGTTTTTAAAACAACATTGGATGTTTTTCTGGAAGCTCTAAAATTAAGCCCTGGCGCGCAAGGTTATGTCAGCGGCTCAGTGACAGAGCTATTGATAAAAAAGCGCTTAGAATCCCTGAATTACCCTGTAAAAAGAATCAAAGAAAAGTGGGAGGGGAAAAAACATCCCAGCCATTATGGTGATTTTTATTTTCAAAATAAAGACGGATATTGGTTTGTCTTAGAGTCGGAAGGGCTTAAATCTAATTCCGAAAAATGGCATAAACTTTATAATTATGATCGCTTAAAAGCTTTTCTTTTTTTTGAGCATAAAAAAATTAAATGGATAAAACAAAACAAAGAGATAGAGCCGCAAATTGATAAATGGATACAAGATAATCTTCCTAAATTTTTAAATGAATACAAAGACACTCTATACGATTATGAGGAAATTATAAAATATAAGCCGCCGGAAAAAGAAACTCAAAAATCAAAATGTATTTCTAATTTAAAAAAATATTCAAGAAAAGAAATCAATCAAATGATTAACGGCAGATTGGCGTATATAGCAAAAAAAATCCAAGTATTAGAGACACATTTTGTTTCTGGCTCTGGCGGATTAAGCGAGAGGACACAGGCAACCCCCAGAAAAGATGAGTTTAATATTATCGCTGTTGATATTTTTCTCAAATTCCCTGAGCATAAGTTTTTATTTGCCAATCCAAAAAATTTGGATTCATCCAGCGCAGATCCAAATCATTTACAGCAAAATTATATTATAGGATTTGTTTTTAACAAAAATGAGCCTCATTTGTCAGATGAATGGCGCAGTGACTTCAATGAGGCTCTAACAACATTAACAATAAAAGACGCTATTTGTGAAAAAGATATGCAAATAGATGATAGGCAAGTTGTGTATAATGATGAAGAGTAAAATCAATCAGCTTTCCTTTTTTGAAGAGGAAAAATCGCCGGATGCTCTTTTTAAAAAATTTGAGAGCATCCATAATCATTTATATGCTAATGAGGGGCTGTCTGAACAACAAGTTTTAGAGGAGATTATAAAGATTTTATTTATAAAATTTCATGATGAGCGGAAAAATGGCAATTTATTTTACATTTCAAAAGCGGAATTTTTAAATATAAATCCTAAAAAAGCGCAACAGGCGTTTTTGAATAGAATTAAGCAGCTGTTCACAGACACTAAAAAGATATATAACTCCTATTTTGATAAAAATGATATATTAAAGCTGAATATAAGCTCTCTCGCTTTTGCTGTAAAAACATTACAAGATATAAATTTTAAAAACTCCAAAACTGATGAAAATGGGCTGGCATTTCAAAAATTTATTGGCCGTTATTCGAGAGAAAGCAGAGGCCAATTTTTTACTCCGGACCCAATAATAGATGTCTGCGTCCAAATTATTCAACCCCAAAAAAATGAAAAAATCATTGATCCGGCTTGTGGCACGGGGGGATTTTTATTTTCCGCTCTAAGATATATTAAAAAAAAGCGCAAAAATTTAGATTTACAGCATTATATACAAAATAATTTGTATGGCATAGAAATTAATCCCCATATATCTCAAATAGCAAAAATAAAATTTTTAATTGAAAGCAGAGCTTTCCCCAAAATATTATGTGATAACGCTCTTAACAGCTTTAAAGAATTGCATTTAAAGCATAATGTCACTTTAAATAATCAGTTTGATATTGTTCTGACTAATCCGCCTTTTGGATCTCAAGGCAAAATCACTAATAATGAATTATTATAGGTTCATGACAACTTAAGCTCTGTTTGATAGAGGTTAAGTTGTTGAAATGACTGTAAAAAACAAGTATTTTCTCCGTTCAAGAATTTCTGAGCCTAAATTTAGGGAAATTGTTAGGCTCTTTTCTGCCGATCTGACAGCCCAACAAATAGCTTTTTTTTCGGGAATCAGCAGAAACAGCATCAATAAAATCTTAAAAAATATCCGTATAAGAATGGCTGAGCATTGCGAGAAAAATAGCCTGTTTTCTAAAGGTCAAATAGAAATGGATGAAAGCTATTTTGGGCCTCGAAGAATACGCGGAAAAAAAGGCCGGGGAGCTTATGGAAAAACTATCGTTTTTGGCGTTAAAAAAAGACAAGGGAAGGTTTATACCCAAATCATTAAGAATTGCTCAAAAAAGGAGGTTTTGCCTCTTATAAGAGATAAAATTGACAGAAAGACAACCCTATTTACAGACGGATTTAAGACCTATGATAGTTTAGTGGATTTGGGTTATAAGAAACATTATAGGGTGCATCACGGGAAGAATGAATTTTCTAAAAAAGAGGGGAAGATAAAAAGCCATATTAATGGCATAGAAAATTTTTGGGGGATCGCTAAAGTGAGGCTTTATAAATTTAGAGGAATGGATAAAAGAACATTCTATTTGCATTTAAAAGAATGTGAGTTTAGATTTAATTATAGACAAGATAATTTATATGTGTTATTATTAAAAATCATCAGAAATAGACCCCTTAAGTTGTCATGAACCAAAATAATTATTGAAAGAAATAATAACCCCAAATTTATATAATGCTTTTTAGGTATAAAATAAAACAAAAGCGGTATCGCGGCAAAAAAGACTAAACTGATAGAGGGAAAGTTTGTTATAGCCTTTAAGAAAAGCTTGGGAGCCAGAGCTTGATCCAAATGCTGAGGAAGTTGTGTTATTAAAGCCGACAAACGAATCTGCATGTATCCCTCGGTTGGCGCTCCAAAATAAAATAAACGGGCTAAACCATAAATAACTGATGGAATCATTAAAAAAATATGCTGTTTTCGCGCCTTTTTATGCAGTCCAAAATCAAACAGGATAAACGCTATCGGGAAAGTGAAAGATCCTTCATGGGACATAATGCTGACACACGACAATAAAATAAGAGTTATCGTGTATAAAGGCTTTATGTGGAGTCTTTTTTGAATTAAAAACATTCCAAAAATTAAAAAAACCAGGGGAAAAATATACTTTACACCCAAAGAGGGATGTGTTGCCGCTTTAATAACAGCCGGATGGCTTGCCAAAAAACAGCTGGCGATAAGAGCTGGAAAATAATTTTTTATATATTTTTTTGCCAAATTAAAAAATAGGCATCCTCCCAGTATAGTTAAAATCAAGCTAAGAAACTGAAAAGGCCAAGCCACAGCTCCAAAGGCGCTTCTGACAAAATAAAAGATGGCAAAAAACGATATAGGCCGATATTGTGGGCCATTATGGGTATTCGTGAAAATATGCAGCCAATAATCATAGGTGTTTGCTGAGGGATGCATGCCAGCCACAAACAATTTTAATGAATCCCCTTGTAATGTAAAACTGTCTAAGTAAAATCCCCATAAAAAAACCATGCTGGCTATAATTAACAGCGCGGTTATTCCTTCTTCATTGACCGGAATTTTGAAAAAAATTTTATTTATTTGATTAAAAATATAAAAACAAATGTGAGTTATCCCAGTCAAAAAGACAATAAAAGCTATTTCATAAAAAATGCTTGTTAATTCCAGGAAATGAAAAGGCTGGATAATCAAATGTCTAAATGTTAATAATGGAGCGGATACAGAGCTGATTGATATAAGCAGAGCCTGAGCTTTGCTTAAATTTATTGTTTTAATGAGCGCTTGCGCCAGAAGAGCGCTTAGGATAAAAAAATAAGTTAAATACCTGAAGTAAATATAACCAGGGTCTTTTTCCCTAACCCCATTAAATACAATGGGGTTAAGGGAAAAATATTCAAAACAGTAAATAACAAAAGATACCGCAATAATAACAAAAGGAATCCAATAGATCCATTTGGAGCTATATCCTTTATGGCTCATGACAATTTAACCTCTATCAAATAGATCTTAAGTTGTCATGAGCCATAGATAAAGTAAAGAAAAAAGCTCGCGCATTTTTAAAATAATGGTTAGGATAAGCGGACGGCGAAACAGCTTACTCAAACCTGAAAACCTAACAAAATCCCGTTCTCACATCCTGTTGATAACCTCTCATAACTGGACAATCCCGTTAAAATCCCCAGCAACTGGAAGGCTCATAAAACAGGCCTTTTTTGCTTTAAAGTTGTCTTATCTGGCCTGCAATGCTTTTCAACAGTGTTTTTATATCAGGAAGGTTAAGCCTGTTGTATTCTTTTTTATTTTTTAGGACTTCTCCCAAAGTCTCTGCAAAATCAGCGTTATCCAAAATTTTTAACAATGTTTTTGCTTGAAAGTCCCTTCCTCTGGTTTTAAAGCATATTTTGACCGCCTTTCTGAGTTTGTGAACATTCAAACCTTTTTTAATCAGAGTATTCAAATCAATAAAATCTTTCATTCTTGTATTTCCGGTCCCAAAACGGGCAATAGTCTCCAGCTTTTCAGCAAATATAAATTCTAGAGGATAAACTTGAAAAGATATTCCGCCTGTGTCTTCAATAATACACAGCTTGCTGGCTCTAATAGCTTCTGGCTCTACAAAGTCTCCGCTGCATACATCTATTTTCAGGGCTTCTGACTGGCCTTTGCTGAACAAAGACCATTTTATAGAGAATCTTTCTCCTCCATACGGAGTGTCTCTTTTCATTATATCTTTGCTTATATGGAGGAATTTAAATCCGTCCTTCAAGTCAATATTCATTGCTTTTTTTAAAACAGCCTCTGTTTTTGACATGCTGATTTTCCATGCCTCCAGATCCAAATCCACTGTCCAGCGAGGTTTTTGACGAAGAGCCTCCTGCCTTCTCAATAACAAGCTCCCTCCTTTCCATATATAATTTTTTCCCTCTTCTAACTGATAAAGCCTTAAAAGAAATCGCTCCTGACAAAGAAGGATTTGCATTTGCGGCATTTTAAAATGAAATCCGGCTTGTAAGTTTTCCAAGCGCTTTCGGATTTCATGAGGATTCCACATTTACAAAGCCTCCAGAAATCTGGACACTTTTCCCTTAACACGGTAAACGGGGGCTATTTTTCTGATTTTCCCGATATTAAAAGAGAGATTTTTTCTGCGGCTCTCCTCTATAACAGATAAAACAAAAGAGGTTGAGTAGCCGAAACGGAATAAATCAATAATGGTTCTTTCAAGAGAGGAAACCGGAAGCCCCTCTATAGTTTTTATATGCTTTTTATATAAGCTGTCTTTCATTTGATAAAACTGAACATCCCGCAATTTTCTTTTTGGAACATTTGAAAGAGGAACAATCAAATGAATCACATCCGGGGCCTCATCTGTCAATCCGTATATCTTAAGGGCGCTCTCTAATCCGACAACAGCTTGCGGAGCGGAAATTAGTTTTTCTTTCAAAATAGAGTAAAAATCAAATCCTAAACTGTCTTTAAAAGCATAAACTCCTTGAGATATCCTTTTCAGCCCGCCTTTTCGGACATAGTAAGATAAAATCTGAGGGCTTGCCTTATATTTGCGGGCTTCTTTGAGAGTGAATATTTTGCCTGAAAATTTTAATTTTAATGTATTAAACAGGTTTTGCTTTATATCTTTCTTCTTGAGAGAGGCCGGCCTGTTTTTTTGGCTTGCTGAAACCGGCTTTTCTCTTCTTTTTTTATGGCCCATAAATCCATCCTTTTGCCGATAACAGAGGCTTGCTGTTTTTTTGTGCCAGCCGGGCTTTTTAACAACACGCCGGCTTTACACGAAAGGCCGGATTGCCTCATGTTTTGAATTATAGGTTGTATTTTGCAAAATACAACCTATAATTCAAGTTTTTTTAAAGAGTTCCCTCTGCCGGCTGTTTGCGCTTGAGAGCCATACCGGCCCCAGAAGCAGACAATGCCTGTAAAATCTCTTCAATATCAAAAAAACTATTTGGGCACGCGGATTAGAAAAAAACTTAAGAATTTAAGCCGGCGCGCTCATCCAAAAAAAAATTTTGACATAATCCCTTGTCATACTTTGGCTATGAGGCTTTCCCTCTCTCAACAGCCATCCTCAAAACACTTTTTGTCTATAGTTTTGGAAATAGCTGTCCAACCACCTTTCCACCTTTTTTGAACAAAAATCCATAATAATCGCTATAGACAATCTTTATTTAAACTCCAATAGAATTTTGAAATTATGATTCACGCCTAAACTTTCGTCCGATTTATAGACTGATTGTCCAAAAAACCAATACCTATGGCTGGGTTTTAATCAAGATTTTTTTTCATCTGCCGATTGAGAGATTGTCTTCAGGATTTTTCTATGGGAAGCGGTCATGCTTAATAAACAAATTATCCGCCAATACATTTTCGACTTAAAGCCCAGAATCAGGCGCATACGAGGCAGTCAAAATACAGAGGAAGCTCTAAGGCCTGTTTTTATAGAGCTTTTAAACAGAGCCGGATCTCATAAAAACTTATGGGTTGTCGCTGAGGACAGATTGAATAACAACAGAAAACCAGATGCCTCAATAAAAAATCTTTATACAATTCATGGATACTATGAGGCTAAATCTCCTAACACAAACTTAAAAAAAGAGATAGACAAAAAAATAAATCAAAATTATCCGATAAAAAACACTATTTTTGAAAATTCAGACACTTGCATTCTCTATCAAAATAAGAATCCTATAAGTGAAATATCAGGAATGTGGAATGACCCTGGACCTTTAAGCGAGCTTTTAGCTTTGTTTTTCAATTATGAATCTCCCGATATAAAAAACTTTCATAAAGCTCAAAAACAATTTAATAAAAATTTGCCGGAGCTTGCAAAAGAAATTAGACAAGAGTTAGAGAGAATGAATGAAAATCAAAAATATATACAAAAAACCAATCATTTTGTCTCAGAATGCCGGAAATTTATCAATCCTTATTTTGAAAGAAAAAATGTGGAAGATTGGCTTGTTCAACATGTTTTGACAGAACAAATTTTTTTAAAAGTTTTTGACGAGCAACAATATCACAAAACCAACAATATATCAGCCGCTATAAGCGATATAGAGAGGGAATTTCTTGGAGAGAAAAAGAGAGAAATATTGAGAAGAATTAAGCCGTATATGGCTCCTATAACAAATTATGGCTCCAATATAATTGATCTGAATGAAAGACAGTTATTTCTTAAAAAGATATATCAGGATTTTTATAATTCCTACAATAAAAAAATAGCGGATAGACTGGGCATCATATATACACCGAATGAAATTGTTAAATTTATAGTTCGATCCACAAATCAAGTTTTGAAAAAGCATTTTAATAAAGAGCTGAAAGATAAAAATATTCATATACTTGATCCGGCGACGGGAACAGGAACTTTTGTCACAGAGCTTATTGAATATATCTATGATAAATCAGATAAAAAGACACTTAAATATAAGTATCAAAATGAAATTCATGCCAATGAAATCTCTGTTTTGCCCTACTATGTGGCGAATTTAAGCATTGAATACACCTATGAGAAATTGACGAAAAATAATGAGCGGTTTCCAAATCTTGTTTTGATGGACAGCCTGCAAAATTCCAGTGTTTTAGGAGGCCAACAAAGTTTTGAGGGTTGGGCTTTTTCGGAGAATCAAAGGAGAGTTAAAAAGCAAAATAAAAAAGATATCCAGATTGTTTTAGGGAATCCTCCATATAACCAACACCAGAGAAGATTTGATGATGGCAATCCAAACAAAAAATATCCCGAATTGAAACAAAGAATCAATGAAACTTACGGGATTAAAAAGCCAAAAAGTGGGAAATTATTGCAGGACAAGTATATCTATTTTTTGAGGTGGGCGACAGACAGAATAAAAGATCAGGGAATTATATCGTTTGTGGTAAATCGGTCTTTTTTGGATGCAAACAGCGGCAATGGAGTAAGATATCATCTGGAAAAGGAATTTGACCATATTTATATTATAGATCTTGGTGGCAATATAAGAACAGAGGATCCACAAGATTCCAATGTGTTTGATATTCAAACCGGAGTTTCCATTGTTTTTCTGGTTAAGTCAGGAGCTGAAAAAAAAGCTAAGATTGAGTATATAAAATTATCAGAACACCTGGATCAAGACAAAAAATCCTATAAGCTGACAGCTCTAAACAATTCTTTTATTGGTAAGGAAAACGGGAAGAAAAAAACTTTTTTTGAGAGCCATACAGATACAACACGATATCCGTTTAAAACAATTGATCCCAATGAAAAATATCAATGGCTGAATCAAGAAACACACTTTGAAGGATTATCCCTTAATGATCTTTTTGAAGAATCTTTTCTTGGAATTATGACCAAAAGAGATAAAGATGTTTATGCTTCCAGCAAAGAGACGCTGGAGAAAAAAATAAAATATTTGATACAGGATTTAAAGAAAAATCCTGATAACCCAAAAATTAAACTTTCCCATGATTTGAAAAATAAAATACAAAAAAGAGAAACATCAAACTTAAAATTTGAAAAAGAAAAAATATGTCTGGTTGGATATAGAAAAAATGAAGATAAATATTTTTACTCAGAAAAAATCTTATCAGACAGATTAACGCAAAACCACTTTGAGGCATGGGGAAAGAATCTTAAGAAAAACACTCCTGCTCTTTGCTGGTGTGTATTTTCAAAGAACAGATTAGAAACAGACTTAATCAATAGACCCGTATCCAGTGATTATTTTGGGATTCAATCTGGAGCAACAACCAGAATATCTACCTACAGTTTTTTAAAAAGAAATGCGAATGAGCTTTTTGGGAGAAAATATAGAGTGACCCTTAATAAGAAAGATATATTTTCTTATATAGTAGGCCTTTTTCATTCTCAGAAATATAAGAATTTTATAAGAAATCATCGTTTTGATAAGAAGAATTTGCCAATTCCTCTATGGGACAAGCACGCAGACTATATAAAAGAAGGGGAAAAAAGAATTTTGTCTTTAGAGAAAAGAAAGTGATAAAAGCGAGTTGTATTGTAATAGTTTAAATGATCAAAGATAATTGGACTGAGCCCCATTGATTGGACAGGAAAAGCTTGAAGTTTAGGTTCTGCCATTTCGCCTTTTTTTTAATTTAACTTCAAATTCATGAGGAGTCAAGTATCCCAGGGAGGAGTGCAGTCTTTTCCTGTTTTTCTGGGGGAAGAGCTTGATAGGCGCAATCTGTCTTTTTTCTCTGAATATGTCCAAAAAAACCTTTGAATCCAAGGGAAACCATATCTGAAATATCGAACTCAGGAAGAAGAGGATGGCGCCGCCAGAGCTGAAAACAGCCCCTGCCCGGTCAATGGCTCAGTTCAAAAATCGGAAAAAATCCAAGAAATGAGGCAATTCCTAAAAAAAGGGGGTAATATATAGCTTGACATTACCCTATTTTAACAACATATTACCCCTATAATGCAGTCATTAAACGCTAAATTCATTGATTCTCTTAGTTTTACCAGCTCTCACTTGGCTGATTTGAGAAAACTCGGTGAATTTAGAGGAAAACAAGATCTTTTTAGTAAAAAATCAAAAGAATCTCTAAAAATTCTTAAACAGCATGCTGTTATTGAATCTGTTGAATCCTCTAACCGTTTAGAGCAAATTACAGCTCCTTATCAGAGAATCAAAGGGCTTGTAGATCAATCAGCTACACCAAAAAACCGATCTGAACAGGAAATTTTAGGCTACAGAGACGCTCTTGGTTTGATCCATGAGTCTCATAAGGATATGGAATTGTCCGTTAATGTCATTAAACAACTGCATACAATGATTTATCGTTATTTGCCGGAAGATGGCGGAAAGTTTAAGTCAGTTGAAAACAAGATTATTGAAAAAGATGAAAAAAGCGGAAAGAGGCATATCCGCTTTGTTCCTGTTTCCTCATTTCAAACTCCTCAAGCTATGGAGGATCTTTGCCAAAACCACAAAAACTGTTTAAATAATTCCAATGCTGATCCTCTTATTCTCCTTCCTCTTTTAATTTTAGATTTTCTTTGTATTCACCCTTTCAAAGATGGGAATGGCCGTATATCCAGATTGTTGACTCTTTTGTTATTGCATCGTCAAGGTTATGAAGTAGGCAAATATATAAGCTTAGAGAGGATATTTGAAGAGTCTAAAGAAGGGTATTATAGAACCCTTCATAAAAGCTCCCAAGGCTGGCATGAGGCTAAACATAATCCTTTTCCCTGGATGGAGTATTTTTGGGGAGATGTCATCAAAGCTTATAAAGAGTTTGAGGATAAGGTTGTTCTTATTAAGGAAACTGTAGGAGGCAAAGGCTCTAAAGCAGAGCTAATCAAATTTTCCATTAAGAGCAAAATAGGGCCTTTTGCTATTTCAGACATTGAAAAAGACTGCCCGAAGATCAGTCGGGATATGATTCGCCATGTCTTGCGGCAGTTAAGAGATAAAGGGGAGATTCAATCTCAAGGCGTTGGAAGAGGAGTCAAATGGCAGGCGAATCCTTTAGTTGCTGTCAGAGCGCGCTCTTCCGGCAAAAATATAGAAGGAGCAACATTGCTATTTCTGTTTGAAAACAAGACATGGAAGGAGGCCATAACTGATAAAAATGGAGAGGCGAAAGTTTATTTGCATTCAACAAAAGCGCCAATGACAATTTTTGCCGGGGCTGAAAATTATTCCGCTTATCTCAAAAAAAATTTTCTGCCGGTGGAAGGGGATTTAACCATTGAGCTGGAAGAATTGCCAAATGGGGGATCTGTTATTTTTCCAAATGACACAGGCTATATTCCAGGGTTAAATGGCCGCCTTAACCCGATTCTGGACACATCAAACAGAACATATCTTTATGCTGATAATATCTCTATCAATGAAGGGACGCAACAACCCGCGAACTTTAAATTTGGAGAGGAGCTGTATTTACAGGATTCCAATGGAATGGAAAAACTCGTTAAAGTTATTCACATTATAGGCAGTTCAGCTCTCTTGGAATATCGAGATGTGCTGGAGACAAAATCAAAAAGATAATAGGCTGGAATCCCGCTTGTTTTTTTGGCTTGCTGAAACCGGCTTTTTGCGCTTGAGAGTCATAATAGCCTCAGAAGTATAATTGCGGGCTGTGAGGGCATAATAGATAAAGTGAAGAAAAAAAGCTCGCGCATTTGTAAAATGGTTGGGATAAGCGGACTTGAACCACTGACCTCTGCCATGTCAAGGCAGCGCTCTAACCAACTGAGCTATATCCCATTTTTATAAGCTGTTAAACATAGGCTGACATCAAAAAATTGTTCCTCCGATGAGCCTGCCGCAAATAATCGCTCAAATATATTTTTATATCGGTTAGATTTGAAAAATTCGTTTATCACAAAAACTAAGAGCCGCGCAAATCCAATCAATATAAATTTTGTTATATAAAATATAATGTGTTTTGTCCAGCTTCTGCTTCACTCATCCAGTCCCTGCTCCATTTATTCAGCCCCTGCTCCATTTATTCAGCCCCTGCTCCACTTATCCAGCCTCTGATCAGGTTATCCAGCTCCTGACTATTTATTCAAAGGATAATAGCGGGACGGCCAATCAGCCGCTGACCCATATTTCACTGCCTTTTTATGCTGTTGTCCGGCGGATAAAGGGCTGAAATTTATGCGTGGAATTTTCACAATTCAGTTTGTGTTTTTAGCTGACAGGCATTAGAATAGGCTGAAAAATTTAATTGGATTCCGCAGTTTAAAACACTGGGAGGCTGTGGCAAAACGGGGCGCATACAAGCGTTTAGAGGCAAAAGAGGCTATGGCAAACGGGGCGCATACAAACATTCAGAAATAAAAGAGAAACCTCAAAAAAACGGGAAATACCGGCAAAATGGGCGCATACAAGCATTTAGAAATAGAGGAGAAACTTCAAAAAAAATGGGAGGCGCAAAATCTTTACGCTTATCACCCCTCCTCCAATAAAAAAAGTTTTGTTATAGACACTCCGCCGCCCACTGTGTCTGGCTCCCTGCATGTTGGCCATATTTTCAGCTACACACAAACAGATATTTTAGCCCGCTTTCATAGAATGATGGGCAAAAATGTGTTTTACCCTATGGGCTGGGATGACAATGGCCTGCCTACGGAAAAAAGAGCGCAAAATCTTTACGCTGTTCGCTGTGATCCCAAATTGAATTATGATCCCTCTTTTCAGGCAAAAAAAACAGGAGACAAAAATCCCTCTTATCAATCAGTGTCCCGGAAAAATTTTTTGGAGATTTGCCAAAAGCAAGTTTTAGAGGATGAGATCAAATATAAAAAATTATGGAAGCATATCGCTTTGTCTGTGGATTGGAGTCAGACTTATCAAACTATATGCCCTTACGCGCAGAGCTTGGCTCAAATTTCTTTTCTGGATCTGTATAAAAAAGGCTTGGCGGAGAGCCGTTTGTCTCCAGCGCTTTGGGACACTCAATTTCAGACAGCTGTGGCCCAAGCGGATATTGAGGACAGAAAGCAAAAAGGCTTTTATCATGACATTGCCTTTTGTGTGGAGGGAGGAGGCGAGTTTGCTGTCTCCACCACCCGTCCGGAGCTTCTTCCCGCCTGTGTCGCAGTCGCGGCTCATCCCGAAGACGATCGCTATAAAAAATTTTTTGGCCGTCAGGCTGTCACCCCTTTATTTTACAGGTCTGTCCCCATTATGCCCTCCTCTCACGCGGATCCTGAAAAAGGAACAGGGATTTTAATGATTTGCACTTTTGGAGATATGGAGGACGCGGTTTTTTGCCAAAAGCAGAATTTGCCCATTTTGCCCATTATTGATGACGAGGGCTTTTTAATGGACATTGCTTTTAGCCCGGAAGGGAAATTTCAAAGCTCCCAAGCGGAGCGGGCCAACGCCAATTATTCCCATTTAAAAAGGCTCAGAGTTAAACAGGCCAGAAAAAAAATTGTGGAAATTTTAAAAGCAAAAGAGCGCTTAAAAGGAGAGCCAAAAGAATGCCTGCACAGCGTAAAGTTTTATGAGAAAGGGGATTTTCCGCTGGAGATATTGCCTAAAAGGCAGTGGCACATCAAAATTTTAGAGCATAAGGAGAAATTGCTTCAGCAGGGAGAAAAGATTGAATGGCATCCTCCCTCTATGAGAAAAAGGTATGAGCAATGGGTGGAGGGATTAAATCAAGACTGGTGCGTCTCCAGACAAAGGCCCTACGGCGCTCCTTTTCCGGTCTGGTATAGGGTGGATGAAAAAGGCCAGACGGATTACAGCCAGCCCCTAATGCCTGAGATTAAGAGCCTCCTCAATAAAAAACATCTGTCTCAGCCATCCTTCGGCAGTTTATCTGATTACAGCCCCATTGATCCTTTAAAACAAAGCCCTGAAAATTTTAAGGAGGAGCAGAGAGACACAGCTGGCGGCTTTACAGCTGATCCAGATGTAATGGATACATGGGCCACCTCCTCTTTAACTCCTTATATCAACAGCGGCTGGCTGTTTGACGCGAAAAAACATAAAAAGCTTTTTCCAGCGGATCTTCGCCCTCAAGCGCATGAGATTATCAGAACATGGGCTTTTTACACGATTGCGAAAGCTTATTTTCATGAGGGAAAAATCCCCTGGAAAAACATTGCTGTCAGTGGCTGGGTCATTACTCCGGAGCGGATGAAAATGAGCAAATCCAAAGGGAACGCTTTAACTCCTGAGAGCTTAATTAGAGCTTATTCGGCGGACGCCGTCCGCTATTGGGCGGCTAAAGCCCGGCTGGGCCAAGACACAGTCTATGATGAAAATCTTTTTAAAACAGGAAAACGGCTGGCTGTAAAGCTTTTTAACGCCGGCCGATTTGTTCAAATGCAAATGGGAGACCTGCCTTTTTCAGAGTTGGAGAGCCATCTTCATGAAATTTCAACTCCTTTAGATCAGGCCTGGATAAAATTTCTCCTCAAAACAAAAGCTCAAGCTTTAAGCAGTCTTAAAAACTACAGCCATGCCGAAGCTTTGGATTTAATTGAAAAAAGCTTTTGGGCTTTTTGCGACAATTATCTGGAATTGGCGAAAGCCAGAGTGTATCAGTTAAAGGATCGGGCGGAGGGCCTTTCGGGGCAAAGGGCTTTAGATGGCAGTCTGTATATTTTTTTAAAGCTTTTTGCGCCTTATTTGCCTTATGTCACAGAAGAGATTTGGTCCTGGCGATACAGCAAAGAGAGCCTCAGCCTTCATAATTCCCTGTGGCTGGGCGAAGAGCGCTTAAAGCGCATAGAGGATAAACTTCTGGACAGTTTAAAACAAGCAGTAGAGGCGACAGCAAAAAGCCAAAACGAAAAAACAAAGGGAGACAGCCTGCCCTTGCTGGACAGCGCTTTTTCCATTTTAGAGCAAATTCGGGGCGGGAAGTCCGGCCGCAATAAAAGCCTGGCCAGCCCCTTAAAACGCTTAAAGATCAGAGCTTCTTCCCGCCAATTAAAAGAGTTTGAGCTTTATAAAGAGGATATAGCCCGAGCCGCTCATGTTTGTTTAGATAACATATCCCTGGCGGAGCAGGCGGATTCCAAAAAGCCCGCTGTTCAATTAGAGTTTGAGTGAGGCCAGCCTTTGACAGTGGTTAATGGGAGATTTTCTGGAAGTTCGAGCTGTTTCAGTGAAAATGCGGGATCGCATATTGTGGATGAGGACAGAGATAGGAGGGAAATGCAACGGCTGTCTTTCAAGCTTAGGATACCTCCAAAATTACTGAAAATATCCTCTGAGGAGAAAAAACCGCATTAAAAACCCTGTTTTTTTAAAGTATTACACTACAATTTTGCCTGTTTTTTAGGCAATGTTTCCTGAAACCCCTGTCTTTATTGACTTTTAAATTTCCTCAAACACATTAAGCGCCAAAGTCAGCCGTTAAGCGGGATCAGCGGGCTTTAATGGGAAAGCTTTTAACAAAAATTTCATAATCCAAGGGAGGCTGGCTAATAAAATAAAAGACAAAATAATGACGGGAGAAAATATCTCGGTTAAAGATTTAATATCCGCCAGCCGTCTCCCCGCATTGACAAAAACAAGAGACCCCGGAAGCATCCCCAAAAAGCTGGCGATAAAAAATTGCTTAACTGAAATGGGAGTCACCCCCATAAACAAATTGACAGCAAAAAAAGGGAAAATGGGGATAAGCCTCAGGGAAAAAAGATAAAAAGCGCCATCTTTTTTAAATCCCCGGTTGATGGCTTTCAGATGGGAATGGAATCGCCTTTGAACAAAGTTTTTTAAAAAGAGCCGGGAGATTAAAAAAGCGACAACCGCCCCTGTGGCGCTTCCCAAGGAAACCACAGCGGCCCCGACAAAAAAATGAAACAGCCAGCCGGCGGCCAAAGTGAGAAGAGCGGAGCCGGGAATGCTAAAAGCCGCGCAAAACACATAAAAAACAAAAAAAGCCAACACAAACAAAATAGGGGAATCCCTGTAGAGGGAATCCAGCTCGCGCTTTTTTTGAACAAAAAACTCCAGATCCAAATATTGATTCAAGCCAAAATAAAAAAACAAGACAAGCGATAAGGAAATTACAGAGAGCAGAGCTGTTTTTGTTTGTATTAAAGAGATCATTATAAAGCCGCATGCAGTGGCAAAAGCGCCTTAAAAAGGAGGTTTGGCCAGACGGCTTTTTTTCTGTTTCCATTGCTTGAGAGCCTGCTCCCTCAAGTCGGCGACAGTGTCCAGCTCATCCACAATCTCAATGCCCAGAATAGTCTCCACAACATCCTCCATAGACACTAAGCCGGATAAAGAGCCATATTCATCCACAACCAAAAAAATATGCTCTTTCCTCTTTATAAATTGATCCAAAGCCGCCGTTACAGAAATATTCTCCGGCACTGTGTGTATAGGGCTTAAATAGTTGTCCACAGTGAGCTTTTCACAGCCTTGAGATCGCGCCTCCAAAATTTTATAGCGATGAGCCATGCCAATTATTTGATCTAAATTCCCCTCATAAACAGGGATTCGGGCAAAGCGAAGAGGCTGATATTTTTTAAGAGCCTGCCCCACTGTCATTTTTCTCTCAAAAGCGGTAATCACTGTTCGGGGAGTCATAATCTCATAAACTTTTTTGCTTTTTAGCTTTAAGATATTTTGAACAAGCTCTCCCTCATTTTTATAAATGGCCCCCTCATTAACCCCCATTTTGGCCGCCCCCAAAATATCCTCCCTCGTGATATGCCGTGAGCGGATGTGAAAAATTTGCTGAACCAAGCGGGACAGCTTGACAAAAGGCCAGCAAATAAAAATCAAAGCCTGTATAACATATACAGAAAAAGGGATCAGGACCCGCCAATAAGAGGCGCCTAAAGTTTTTGGCAAAATTTCAGAAAAAAATAAAATAACCAAAGTCAAGATGACAGAAAAAACAGTGACAAAATAACTGCCATAAAGCTGATAAGCCTGCGCTCCCACCCCCGCGGCGCCTAAAGTGTTGGCTATTGTGTTGACTGTTAAAATAGCTGATAGGGGCTGGGAAATTTGATACTTCATTTTTTTAAGCAAAGGGGCATAGCGAGCCCCTTTGCGGGACAAAGCCTCAACATGGGTATAGGAGACTGATAAAATCACAGATTCCAGCAATGAGCAGAGAAAGGAGGCGAAAACAGCTAAAGAAAAATAAAATATGAGCAGAAACATAAAATATCAGAAATCTGAATGCCGGCTGAATTTGTTTTTTGCAAAAGCGAAGAGCCTGGAAAGCCTCCGCCAGATCAATATCAAATAAAAGGAGTGAGAAAACAAAGAAAACAGATTTTTACACATATAAAGCGACAAAAAAATTTTGCCTAAGCTCTTAAAAGCCAAAACAGCTCCTATTCCATCGGCTGAATTTAAAAACACCGCTTATCGCAAAGGCAAACCGCCGAGAGCGCTCAAATAATATCAATAGAAAAGCGGGGCTCGATGAGGAGGAGTCCCTATCGGCGGATTCTTCAGAATTTTCTTGAAACATATCTTTTTTTAAAAAATAGCACAAACAAAAGCTTTTTTAAACTTTTTTTGATTTTTTTTCGCAAAACTTAAAAAATGCTGTTTTTAAAGTTTTTTAGGCGAAAATTTATTCTTTTTTGCCCAATTTTGTGCTTATAATTCTAAAAAGATGAAAAGAATAGCCAAAAAGCTCAAAACAAAGTCTGATATTGCCGCTGAAGTCGCTCGTAAAAAAAGGCTGTCTCTGGCCACGGCCCATTTATTTGTGGATACGGTGTTTGAAAAAATCACTCAAGCCCTTCTCAAAGGCCAAAAAGCGGAATTAAGAGGGTTCGGCTCTTTTGGCGTGAAAAAATATAAGGCCTATAAAGGGAGAAATCCGCAAAATCAGCAGACAGTTACAGTTCGAGCCAAAAAACGCCCCTGGTTTAAGACGGGCCTGTTTCGCGAAAAACTAAATAAAAAGTGAAAGGCTTATGCCAGTTTGAGGCCAGTCGGTTTTCGCTCAAATTCAGAGTTTTAAAGGCTTTCGCCAGTTTAAGGCCAGCCGGTTTTCGTGCCAATTCAGAATTTTAAAGGCTTTCGCCAGTTTGAGGCCAGTCGGTTTTCGCTCAAATTCAGAGTTTTAAAGGCTTTCGCCAGTTTGAGGCCAGCCGGTTTTCGCGCAAATTCAGAATTTTAAAGGCTTTCGCTAGTTTGAGGCCGTCTATTTTTTTAAGTCAGAAACTTTGTCTGTTTTTTCCCAAGTGAAATTTTCATGCTCTCTGCCAAAATGCCCATAGCACGCGGAGGGCGTATAGGACCGCTTAAGAAGATCTAGCTCTTTAATAATGGCGGAGGGCTTAAAGCTCCAAAGCTCACATACTCTTTTTTTCAGCTCTTCTTTTGAAATGGGCGAAGATTCAAAATGATCCAGCCAAATATTAATGGGATCGGCCATTCCTATAGCGTAAGACAGCTGAATCAGGCACTTTTTAGCCAAACCCGCTTTGACTATATTTTTAGCGGCATAGCGAGCCATATAAGCCCCGGAGCGATCCACTTTTGAAGGGTCTTTTCCGGAAAAAGCCCCTCCTCCATGAGGGCTATGCCCCCCATAAGTGTCCACAATGATTTTTCTGCCCGTCAGCCCGCAATCGGCCTTTGGCCCTCCAATGCCGAATTTTCCGCCCGGATTGATTAGGATTTTTGTCCCCGGTGTTAAATATTTCGCCGGAATGGTTTTTTTGACTAGCTCCTCGCGAATAAACTCTTTTAGCCGGCTCAAAGCATAAGAGGGATCATGTTGCGTGGAAACAATGACTGTGGAAATGTCTTTGACTTGATTTTCCTCATATCTGACAGTGACTTGGCTTTTAGAGTCCGGCCATAAAAAATCATGCCCTTGCTTTCTCAATTTTGCCAGATTTTCAACCAGCTGATGGGCGATATGAATGCTTAGAGGCATGGCTGTTTCTGTCTCATCCACAGCATAGCCAAACATAATCCCCTGATCCCCCGCCCCTTGGTTTTCGCCAAAGCCCACAGCCTGCCGAATGTCCGCGCTTTGAGGCTTTAAAAAGCTTTGTATAGAGCAAGAGTTGTAATCTAAGCCTTTATCTGTAGAATCATAGCCGGCTTTTTTTATAATATCTCTAGCCACTTGAAGAGCGTCAATCTCAGCAGAGCTGTCAAATTCACCGGAAATAAAAGCCTGCCCTCCTGTTAAAAAAACCTCACAGGCCACACGGCTTTTTTCATCCTGCTTTAAAAAAGCGTCTAAGACGCCATCGCTGATTTGATCAGCTAATTTATCGGGATGCCCTTCTGAAACGGACTCGCTTGTGAAAAAAGCCTCCATTTTCCCTCTCCTTATAAGCCTGCGCGCTGGTTTTCCCACAGTTTTGCGGCCAAGCCGCTTAACAAAAGCCATCAATTGGCCAGGCTTAAAAATTGGCTTTTACAAGAGCAAAATCTGAGCCTGATCTACGCGCTGTGAAAGTTATAAACCTTTGAGAGACAAATGTTAAGAATTTTTTTTGATTGCCCCCGCGGAGGGATTGCTCAAAAAATAGGGTAAAGGCCGGCCGGCCGCCTCAATAACCCGCGCGGAGAGTTTGTTTAAAAAATAGGATAAAGAGCCGGCAGGACAGGAGCTGTCTCCACAGCTAAAATAATTAAGCTCAAAGCCAAAAAAGCCAGAATCAAAGGGATCAGCCAGCCATTGGAGGCAAAAATTATTTAGGCCAGCGCTTTTTTATCTTATAAAGAGCGCAGGTGAAACGGACCAGAAGAAGATATAAAAAAGCTGTGGCTTTTATAGATAAGGGAGCCGGCTCTTTCAAAAAAAGAGCGTAAGATGTCCGGCTCAAGCTCTTTTCAAAAGCTTGGCTGGCGCCATGGAGCCAGGCTCTTTTTATAAAGTCTTTTAAATTATGTCTGGCCAAGTGCTGAGCGTCCAGCTCCCTATCTAAAAGGAGTTTATGCCCCTCAGCCTGAAGAGATCGCAAAAAATGAGCCTCCTCCCCTCCAAAGCCAAAAGGGCCGGGGCTGTAAAAACGGGCTTTAAAGGCTTTTTCTGTTTTCACTGACAAATTGCCCGCCGGGGGCATAGCCTGATTTTTTATCCAAAGCCGGGCGATCCAATTATAACATTTCCCTAAAAAAGAGCATTCCAGGTGATCCAGATAGCCGCCTCCCAGAGCTGTCGCCGAAGAATGCTTTTTATGAAGCTCAATCAACCGGCTCAAGTGATTAAAATCCTCCAAAATGACATCCTCATCAATAAAATAAATATAAGGAGAGGCGATTTTGGAAAGCGCCAAGCTCTTCATTTCATAAATAGGCGAGCCTTTGGGCAAAAATAAAATTTGAGCGGAAGGGAAAAACTCATAGATCAATGAGACACATTCTGAAGACGACTCCTGCTCCCTAAATAGAAATAAAAGAGACCAAAGCTCTCGGCTTAAGCTTTGCCGGCTTAAAGCGGACAGGTTTTTTCGCAAAATGCCGAATGATCCTTTGCAGGACACAGCAACAGACAGCATATTCAGCCTTTTATGTTGGTTTTGAAAATCCTATAAAAATATAGCAATATTGGACAATATAAAAGAAAAAGCGAGGGATAGCCACCGCTTAATGGCTGTCAGAGGCAAAATTCCAATTCCATCCGCTTCTATCCAATCCCTTCCGCTCAAATTAGCAGTTATTTAAGGGGCCGCCGCTATGAATTTTTGCGCATTGACAACGGGCTGTTATTTTTTACTCTGAGCGGTCTTAAGCGCCATGATAAGCTCTGTTATTTTTTGCTCTGAGCGGTATAAGCGCTATGATAAGCTCTGTTATTTTTTACTCTGAGCGGTATAAGCGCTATGATAACCCCTGTTGTGTTTTCCTCTTTCAAGAGCATTTTGGAGACCAAAGCGCTTTTTGTCTTTGGCGTATTCTTTATTTTGGCTTTTCTGAGCCTTTCTTATTTCAGTTTCTGGACTGAAACGGAAATATATCCTGTTCACAGCGCACGGCATTTATGGACAGAAAATATGACAGGTTTTTTATTTGCTTTAAAGCCTGTGTTTTACCTCTTTCTATATCTGTCCTCCCAGCTTTCTGATTGGCTCTCTCTGCCGCCTATGACAACAGCCAGATTTTTGTTTGCTTTAAACGGCTTGGGAATTTTGATTCTTACGGGACTTTATATTCAAAAGAAAACAAACAAATACAACGCTATTTTAGCGGTTCTCCTTTTAGCCAGCGCAAATATTTTTTTAGACAGAGGCTTTCGCGCGCGCTCCGATCTGTTATCCTCCTCTGTCAGCTTAATGGCTTTATGCCTCTCATTAAGCGCAAAAAACAACAGAGAGCTTTGGAAATTTTATTTATCCATTCTTTTATTGCTATCCACGCTGATGATTAGCCCTAAAGCTGTTTATTGGATCTGTTTTGCCCTCTGTTTGGCTTTTTATGATTTAAGAGCTAAGCGATTTGTCTCCTCTTGGCCTATTGTTGTGACAGTGTTTGCAGCTTATATGGCTTTTTATTTTTTAAGTTTTCTGTTTAAAGATCCTTTTTTTATAAAATCCATTTATGAAAGCGCTAAATTTTATTTTTCAGATATTCATCAAGCTTTTCATTTTGTCTCTGCGCATGGCTGGATGAAAAATTTATTTGAATTTTCCCATATCGGCTTTTTTATAGAGAGAAACCCACTGCTTGTCCTGTTGATTCTCCTAAAAGCCTGTTTTGCTGTTTTTGCTGTGGTTATTTCAAAAAAGAGAAAATGGGATTTATCAGATCTTTATTTTTTAATTGTGATGGCTGTATTCCTGCTTCACCCCAAACAAAAGCTGTTTTTTTTATGCGCCCTTGCGCCTTTTGTGTTTATTTCTTTTTTTACAGACTGGCAATGGAGGCGGTTGCTCAATCACAGCTACAGCTTAAAATTTAAGACTTTTCTTTTAGCGGGCGCCTTTATATACAGCTTTTTCTATATTTCCCATTTTAGCTATAAGGTGTATACAAAGAGAAATAATCAAGCGCAAAGGGAGCTGGTGGAAAATTTAAACAAGTTTTACTCAAAAGCAGATCCTTTAATTTCTATTTTTGATCCAGCCTGTGTTTTGTATAGCAAAAAAACAGACTGCAAATATATTTTATATGACAAAAAATGGCCCAAAGCGCTTAAATCTTATCTAATCAAACATAATTTTGATGTGATTTTGGCCTCCCGATTTTTGAGCTTGTTTGACTTGGCGCATTACAAGCGAACTGTCCATTTTTCGAGGACGATCCCGTCCTCCTTTCAATATATCAATATAAAGAGCCATGTCTATTATAAAGCTTTTGTGATAGAGGCGGAAAATGTCTCAAGTTTGTTGACAGTGAATAATCAAAATCCCTCTTTAGCTGGTGACTCTTGGGATCTCAAGCCTTCCGCTGGAATAAGAGGGGCTATGAGCGCAAAATCTCCAAGAAAAGCAAACTCTTTAGCTGCTGAGAAAACCGGCGCTCAGAGCCTTATCGCTGTTGATGTTTTCTCTTTGCCAAGCCAAAAGCCTCCCGCTGGAATAAGAGAGGCCATTGGCGTGCGGGCAGTTCCGCTCTCAAAAAATCAAAAACAGATCCGGCCTATTCACAAAAACAAACGGGGCGCTATTCAGCGCCAAAAAACAGATTTTTTAAGAGGAAAAATCGCCTTGCGATTTCTTTTATCCTCTTTAGAGACAAAAGCGCCTGAGTCATCCAGAAAATACTCTTATCTGTATTTAGACTCTCATAATAGACCCATACAAAAAGCCATAAATTGCCCTCAGCGGAAGGAGGGCGCTTTTATTTTGACAGAAGGCTGTCCTTATAATAAAGAGGATTTTGAGCGGGGATGGATTCCTCTGAGCCAAAAGAAAATGGCGCTTTTTTACCTTCCTTTTCCATTAAATTTGCCGGAGGGGCTTTCCTTAGCCGCCTTGTTTCGCTATGATATGTTTTAATGGCTTTGCCTCTATATAGAGAGTTTTGAAAATTTCATATTTTAAACAAAGATTATATGCTAACAGCCAAGCGCTTTGCTTGATTTTAATTGGAGGCAGTCTCTGCTGCAAGCCGCTTTATGGCAAAACATACCTGAGCTGGTTATTCTTAAGAAACCTTAAATAAAAAATTATTATAAATATTTTTAGAAAAATGAGATAAGAATAAAACAGCCATCCGATATACGAATTTTTTTCCAGCTTTATCCGCAAAATTACAGACTTTTAAAAATTGCGCTGTAAATTTTTTTAAAAAGGGTTGCGGCTTTTCCAAAATGCAAATAAAAAATTGAGCTGGCCTTTATGTTTTTGTGTTATTTAAAAAGCGCCAGGGACGACATAAACAGGCCGGGTTTAAAAATTTGCGGTTTAGGCCCGTTTAGTGGAGTCTTTGATGGAGGATAAACCGGCCGAGTTTAAAAATTTATGGTTTAGGCTTTTGAATTTTAATTTATGAAAGAGCTAAGTTTGCGGAGCTAGCCAAAAAATCCAAGAGACTGCGCAAACATGCAAAACAGGATCAAAATAAAAAGGAGAAAAACAGGCTCCTGGCCCCATTGAAAATAAGGAGAAAATATAATGAGAGCAATAGTTTATTTTATAGCGCTGTTTGGCTTAGCCTCCTGCGCCGGCCCTTTTGAATTTCCCTCTATAGGGGGACAGACAGAGACTTTGCCGCCTCTGGATCGCTCTTTTAAAGAGCCTCGTGTTTATTTAAGCCGGCAGGATAAATTTGTGAGCTTAAAAGAGATTAATAGATCAAATTTTATCTTGAATCTGTCGGATAAAATTATTTTCTCAGACCAGCGGGAGGAGGGCGCTCCGCCTCGCTGGGACAAATTGGAAAATATTAAAGAGGATGAGAGCTTAAAGGTTAAAATTTCCTCTTTTTGCTCTTATACAAAATTGAATGCGGATCAAGCGGCGGATGAGGCAGTGAGCCGAATAGTTCAGGAAACCGGAGGGCTTTCCTATCAGCATTCTTTTTCTGTTTTTGAGCTGCTTCCTTATGAAATTCTTTTGGACAGCTCAGATAAGCCTTTTTATTGCAGTTTCATTTTTGCTTTTAAAGATGAGAGGGGAGTATACAATCACTATAATATAGCCCAGCAGATTGTTCAGCCTTTTTTCGCCAAAGCCCAGCCTCATGCGCTGTCTTTAGTCCGAAAAACAGCGAGGGGCCATTATTTGCCTGTGGCGGACGCCATTCAGAAAAAAAATATAAATGATATTTTGCTTTTAAATAATACAGGGGCGCCGGTTAAAAATTATCATTTGTTTTGCGCGGGCTTAAAGGCTCTCACAATCCCTGATTTTCAATGGGGCCAGGAGCCTGTTTTTCTTCATTTGCAAAATTCTGAATCTAACATTTTGCCGGATGGCGTTTTAAAGTGCCGGTTTTTTTCCGAAGGCCAGACCAGCAAAATAACAGGAATGACTCCTTTTTTTCAGCTGAATTTTAACAGTTTGCGGAAAAACGGGAAAAATCAGAAAGGCCGGGAAATCAAAAGCAGTGAACACAGTCCATCCCCTTTGCAATCCGGCCAGCCTCCATCAAAAAGCCTTGTGGATTTGGAAAAATTGGCCCGCTCCGTTTCTGTCAGGACAGATAAGGGAAGAAAGCGGGCCGGTGGCAGTGAGATACCTCTCAACAGCTATTTTCATTTTAAAGATTTAAAGGCGGACGGCGATTTTATTTCTGATTACAGCTCTATTCAGATCACAGTGAGCGCTCAGTGTTTTAATAAAAGGCTTTTTGGGAGAAATCGCCTGCTGTCAAAACAATCCCATTTTTCCTTTCGCAAAAAATTTCCTATTATGGCTGTAACTCCTCCGCAGATGTTTTTATTAAAGAAGAAAAAAAAGCTTTATAATTATTGGCTTGATCTGATCCGGCTCTTTAAAGAGAATTACTATGATAAAAATCAGTTTGAATTGATTGCTGAGGAGAGAGGCTCTTATGCCAGCCACTGTGTGTATCGGATTGGATTGCGGGATAAGCCGGGGCAAAAAATCAGAGAGGAGTTTGTTGACAAAGGGTATGATCTGGTTTGGACAGGCGACTCTTATGGCGTGAGTCATCCAGAGGTTTACGCTTATTTGACTTTACACACAGTGGGCGCCAAAAAAAGGCATGGAGTGATCTATGATCAAAGAGGCTTAAGCGCGTTGGAAAAAACAGAAAAGCCGTTTTTGAGCTTAAAAGAGGATATTTATAAAGACAAAGCCGGCTATTTCAAGCTTAATTTTTTTGATATAATTGATGATCCATTTTTTCAAGTGGAGGGCCACAAACTGGATCAGATTCGCTTGAATTGCCAGGGCGTTCGCAAAAAGGGGCGAGAGGCTGTTCCTCTGAGGTTTTCCTGGCCATATGGCGCTCATGATCAGTTTATTTCAGCGCAGGCGCTTTTTTTAAATTCTGATATTAAAAAATATTTTAGGCGCAATTCTTTTTCCGCCTGCCGTGTGATGTTTTATGAGGACGAGCTTTTGAGATATTTTTCTAAAGAGATGAAAATTATATATTAATCGGATTTAAAAAATCCGCTATTCACAAAAGCGCTGAAAAAGGCTTGAGTTCACCCTTTCAAACTTTGAGCTGGTTCAGCTTTAGGAATTGGCCGGCGGTCAGCCTGTTTTTTTCCGTTTTTTAAAGCCGCCTTTGGCTTTTCGATTGGCTTTTTTGCCATTTTCTATAATTTCAAGAGCCTCTTTTAAAGTGATTTTCAGAGGGTCAGCTCCTTTAGGCAGGCTGTAGTTTTTATTTTTAAATTTGATATAGGGGGAATAGCCCTCTAAAATTTTTATAGTCTCTTTGCCGCTTTTAAACTCTTTTAAGGTCTTTTTGGCGGATGTTTTTCTTCCCTGTTTCTTTTCTTGAGACAGAATTTTTAAAGCCTCTTTTAGATCTAATGACAGAAAATCCTCATGGGCCGGGACAGATCGAAAATCCCCATCATGCGCGATATAAGGCCCGTATCTTCCGATGCTTTTTTTGATTTCTTTTTTTGTTTTAGGATGAATCCCCAAAATTTTTGGAAGCTCCAAAAGCTTAAGGGCCTGATCCAAGCTGAGCTTTTCAAGAGATAAAAACTTAGGGATTCCCGCCCGCTTTTCTCCTCCCTCCAGCTCTAAATAAGGGCCAAACCGCCCCGTTTTTATAAAAATTTTCTTTTTTGTTTTTGGCTCTATTCCAAAAGCCTGATCCATCTTTTGTTTGACAGCGAGAATCTCCTGTATTTTCTCAGGAGTAATGTCCGATAAAAACAGGTCTTCCGGCAGATCGGATTTTAACTCTTTGTTGCCTTTTTTTTGTGTGATATAAGCTCCAAAGCGCCCGACATGGAACTTGACTCCCTTAAATGGCGGAAAGGTCATGACTCTGGACTCTGAGGCGTCTATGGCTTTTTCCCGCTCCTCCACTTGCTTTTTTAAGCCCTTTTTGCCTCTGTAAATAGCGCTGAGGTATTGCGCATAATTGGCTTTGCCCAAAGCTATGTCATCCAGCGCTTTTTCCATCTTGGAGGTAAAGGCTAAATCCACATAGTCCGGCAAATGGCCGCTTAAAAGCTTTGTGACAGCCAAAGCTGTAAAAGTGGGCGCCAGGCTTTTGTTTTGTTTTTTAACATAGCCTCTGTCTTGAATAGTGGAGATGATGGGAGCATAAGTGGAGGGTCGGCCAATTCCCTCTTTCTCCAGCTTTTGAATGAGCGAGGCCTCATTGTAGCGAAAAGGAGGCTGAGTCTCCCGGCTTTTGATCTCCAGCTTCCGGCAATTTAATGGATGCCCTTTTTTTAAATGCGGAAGGAGAGGGGCGTTTTCCTCCTGATCTTTGTAGACTTTGTAAAAACCGGGGGACACAATCCTTAGCCCAGAGGCAGAAAATACAGCGTCTTCCGCCTGGATTTGCAGGCTGGTTTGCTCTTGCTCGCAATTTTTCATTTGACAGGCCAATGTTCTCCGCCAAATCAGCCGGTAAAGCTGTAATTCATGGCCGGTTAATCCTGTTTTTTCCGGATTTTTAAAATACTTTCCCGCCGGCCGAATGGCCTCGTGGGCCTCTTGCGCCCCTTTGACTTTTGTTTTATAAACTCTGGCGGTTTTAGGAAGATCGCCAATTCCATAAATATCAGCTATTGTTTGTCTGATTCCCTTTATAGCTTCCGATGATAAGTTTGTGGAATCGGTCCTCATATAAGTAATGAGTCCCTTTTCATAAAGCTTTTGGGCTGTGGCCATAGTTTGGCGGGGGGATAAGCTGAGCGCTCCGCTGGCCGCCTGCTGTAAAGTGGAGGTGATAAAAGGGGGTTTAGGAGATCGGGAGATGGGCTTTTTTTCGACCCTTTTCACTGTCCATTGGGCTTTGTGGAGCTTTTTGACAAGCTCTTTAGCCGCCGGCTCCTTTAAATGCAGGAGCTTTTTGTTTTTGAGCTGGCCTTTGCTGTTAAAATCCTTGCTCCCAGCCAATTTTTTAGATTTCCATGAATAGAGGGAGGCGGAAAAACTAGCGCTTTGTTTGTCAGGGGCATTCTTAACCTTATCGGACGGAAGATTATTTTGGTAAGGCGCCAGCTGAGCCTCCAAGCTGGAGTAGGGCGCCTGAACAAAGCTCATCCTCTCCATTTCCCTTTCACAGACTAGCTTGACGGCCACAGATTGAACACGCCCCGCGGAGAGTCGGGTGGTTATTTTTTTCCATAAAAGAGGGGATAGGGTGTAGCCAACCAGCCGGTCTAAAACTCTTCTCGCCTCTTGAGCTTGAACAAGCCTTTTATCGATTTGCCGGTGATTTTTTAGAGCCTTGTTGATGGCCTCTTTTGTGATTTCATGGAAAACAATTCTTTTGACAGGCGCTTTTGGCTTTAAAAGCTGATAAAGATGCCAGCTGATGCTTTCCCCCTCCCTGTCCTCATCTGTCGCCAAAATAAGCTCATTGGCCCGTTTGAGCTTTTCTTTTAAGGATTTAACTATTTTATTTTTGGATTTAGGGACGCAATAGATAGGCTCAAAATTTTCCTCCACATTGACGCCCAAATTTTTCCAAGCTTTTTCTTTATATTTTTCCGGAATGTCTTTTGCGGATTCAGGAAGATCTCTAATATGCCCCATGCAGTCTGACACAGCATAACTGGAGTCTAAAAAACGGCCAATGGTTTTGGCTTTTGTCGGAGACTCCACAATAAGAAGCTTTGTCTTTGGCATAGAGGACATTATTAGCTATTCCCGTTTTAGGATTCAAGCTCTTTATTCATTAAGTTTGAATTTAGGCTAAAATTCTGGCTTATTTTGAGTTCGCCGTTTAAGACTTTAGTTCAGTATAAATATAGGGATTCTGATTTTTTCATAGTCTGTCTTAACGGGCATTTTAATCCGATGAGTTTTTGAGAGTTTTCTGTTCCGCCGGCGCTTATCATCAACGGATGATGTGGGGCATCCGATGAGTTTTTGAGAGTTTTCTGTTTCGCCGGCGCTTATCATCAACGGATGATGGGGAGGGCATCTGATGAGTTTTTGAGAGTTTTCTGTTCCGCCAGCGCTTATCATCAACGGATGATGGGGAGGGCATCCGATGAGTTTTTGAGAGTTTTCTGTTTCGCCGGCGCTTATCATCAACGGATGATGGGGAGGGCATTTGATGAGTTTTTGAGAGTTTTCTGTTCCGCCAGCGCTTATCATCAACGGATGATGGGGAGGGCATCCGATGAATTTTTGAGAGTTTTCTGTTTCGCCGGCGCTTATCATCAACGGATAAGCAAGGGGCCGCCGATGTAAAGCTCCGGATGAGCTTTTTGGAGCGCTGGCAAAGAACAGCATGTGAAAAAATTACAAAATAGCGGATTTTTTAAAAAAATTTTTGAAAAATTTAGAAGTTTAGTATATGAACACAGATCTTATAGGCGCATATAGGAGAATTTTAAAAAATTTATAAGGAGGCCCTTATGAGATATTTAATAACAGTTGTTGTGATGTTTGGCTTTGTTCAGGCGCTGGGGGAAGAGGCGGATCAAGCAAAAAACGAGCATGACTGCGTTATTGAGCTAGAGTTTGATAGCGAAGGAAACTTTCCTGAAGGGCTGGCTGTAGTCCAGCTGGATGAAAAGCGGGGCTGTATCTATCATAAAGCGGAAGAGTTGACAGTGGGGGAGCTGGCCTTTGAGCCGGAAAGCGGGGTATTGACCATTTTTGGCGCTTTCGCGGGGCTGTTCGAGCAGAACAAATAGCTTGATTTGTGACAGCTTGAGCTGGAAAGGCGCATTGTTTTGGTTCTGCTGTTCGGGCCAAAAAATAGCTTTGGCTTGTGCCAGCTTGAGCTGGAAAGGCGCATTGTTTTGGTTCTGCTGTTCGGGCAGAACAAATAGCTTAGCTTATGACAGTTTGATCTCCGCTCAGGAATTTCTGAGCCTAAATTTAGGGAAATGGCAAGCTTTTTTCAGCTGATTTGTCAGCTTGGCAAATAATGGGGATCAGCTTAAAGTCTTTTGGCCTTTTTCCCAGTTGCAAGGGCAAAGCTTATCGGTTTGAAGAGCGTCTAAAACCCTCAAAACCTCTTTAGGGCTTCTCCCCACATTGAGATCTGTCACATAGGCAAAGCGAATCACTCCCTTTGGATCTATAATAAAAGCCGCTCTTTGAGACACTCCCTCTTTCATGTCCAGAATGCCCAAAGAGGCGGAAAGCTCTCTTTTTATATCCGACAGCATAGGGAATTGAATGTTTTTTAAATCCTCTTCATGAGTTTTCCAGGCCAGATGGACAAACTCTGAATCCACTGAAGCTGTTAAAATTTGCGCCCCCCGATTTTGAAAATCTTTGTTCATATCACTAAAGCCCTTAATTTCTGTAGGGCAGACAAAAGTAAAGTCTTTGGGATAGAAAAAAAGAACAACCCACTTGCCTTTATAGGTTTCGTGGCTGATATCCTTAAAATCCTTTGAGCCGGGAACAACGGCTTTGAGATTAAATTCAGGGAGCTGATCTCCAACACCTAGCATAATGGCCTCCTTGTTAAAAATGGCTTAAGAGCAGGCAGTATAATGGCAAAACAGGATGTGATCAAGCGGTTTTATAGAGATTTATAAATTAAATTTCTGTCAAAAAGCTTATTCATTATTTGATTGTTGGGCTGATTCTCATTGCAGAGGGAGAGCCAGCGCTTTTGCGGCCCTGCCCGCTGGGAGGCTCAAGCTTGTCCTAAGAATCAGGAGCGCTCCATCTGAAAAAGAATTTTACGGGCTGTGAATAAGCGCGCCGGCTTATATTTTTATATTCTCTCTTGATTTTACGGCTCTAATGGTAAAAGAATAAGCTAGGCTGTGGTTTGTTAATCATAGAGTTTTTAAAAGATTCCTTATGTCTCATTCAAAAATTTGTGATCCGCTTTATGCCTATATTTATCTGGATAAGGGGGAGAAATCTCTGGCGGATCATCTGATATTTCAAAGGCTGAGATCCATTCAGCAGTTGGGCTTCTCTGAGCGGGCCTTTCCCTCCGGGACAGGGAATCGCCTGAGCCATTCTTTAGGCGTCTGCCACTTAGCGGGGCTGGCCTTTGACAGCATTTTTGATAAAAACAAAGATTTGCCCGTTTCCGCCGGCAAAAGGCGGATTTTTAGAAAAACTTTGAAAATAGCGGCTCTTCTTCATGATGTGGGGCATGGCCCTCTCAGCCATTCCAGTGAAGCTCTTATGCCTCCCTTAAAGGCGCTGGGGCTGGAAAATCTCTTAAAAAAAGCGGATTTTGAAAGGCCGGCCCGGCATGAGGATTACAGCGTAAAGTTTATTATGGAGGAGAAGGGGCTTGGATCGGCCATTCGGTCCGCGGGAGCGGAGCCTTCCGCTGTGTCTCAAATTTTGCATAGGGAGTTTTCGGGAGGCGAGGGGTTTTTTATGGAGGGGGGAGTGGATTTTTTGCCCCTGCTCCGGCAAATTATCAGCTCGGATTTTGATGTGGATCGGATGGATTACCTGCAAAGGGATTCTCTTTATTGCGGCGTCAAGTATGGCTTGATTGACTTTATGTGGCTGATCTCTCATTTTGACTGCCATATTGAAAGCCGGCGGGCGTTTCTGGCTATAAGGCGAGAGGGGCTATACACGCTGGAGAGCTTTATTTTAGGGAGACAGCACATGAGGCTGATTGTGTATTTTCATCATAAATCAGTGAGTTATAATCAAATGCTTAAGGAGTATGCTAAAATTTGCGATTGGAGGCTCCCTTCGGATATTGAGGGCTATGCCCTTTGGACAGACAGCCGGCTCATGGAAAAAATAAAATCGGATGATAATATATGGGCGAAAAGAATCTCGGAGCGAAAAGCTTATCTCCGGCTTTATGAGACTCTTTTTTTTGAGTTCTCCGCCGGCGTCAGGCAAAAAAAGGAGATGGAGGCGCTTCAAGAGCGTTTAAAGGGGGAAGGGGTGGATTTTATCTCAGCCAGCTCAGAAAAAGACACCATCAAGCCCTCTAAAAATATTTTAAAGCAATATAATATTTATTTGAAAAACAAAGCTCTAAATCAAACTGCAGAGCTTTATGAAGATCCCGCTTTTTTGCCTCTTCCGGACAGAAAAATACAAAGAATTTATGTTCAGCCGGAGCGCCTGCCTCAAGCCCAGTCTGTTTTGAGCCTTCTGAGCAGTTGATTATATTGGCTTGAGTTTTCCATAGAGGGCGGAAATTGTAAATTCAGGCAGCGTATAGAGCGGTTTTTTTAAGATTCAAAGAAAGAGCTGTCGCTTTTTGCGTGTTTTCTCCATCCGGATAATAAACATGCGGGAATATTGGTTTTGAGTTTTTATTCTCCATAGAGGGCGGATATTTTAAATGCAGGCAGAGTATAGAGCGGAGCTTAAAAAAAATTAAGAACAGCGGGCCTTATATCCGATCAATCAAATAGGGAAAACTGGGAGGAGATATGGCTTTTGAGACTTTACAGCTGGAGCAAAAAGGGGCGACAGCTTATTTGACTATTTCCCGGCCTAAATCCTTAAACGCTTTAAACTCTAAACTGCTGGAGGAGTTGGCGGACTGCTTAAGCCAGCTGGACACAAAAAGCTTAAGGGCTTTAATTATTAAGGGCGCGGGGGAAAAGGCTTTTGTGGCTGGAGCGGATATTAAAGAGATGTCCTCATTGACAGCTCCAGCGGCGGAAGAGTTTGCAAAAAAAGGCCAGAGGGCTTTTTCTTTATTGGAGGCTTTGCCTATCCCTGTCATTGCGATCATACAGGGATTTGCTTTAGGCGGCGGGTTGGAGCTGGCGCTGGCCTGCGATATTTTAATTATGGATAAAGAGGCAAAGATAGGCCTTCCGGAAGTGACATTGGGCTTGTTTCCCGCTTTTGGGGGCACACAGAGGCTTTGCCGCTCCGTTGGCTTTTATAAAGCTAAGGAGATGATTTTTTCCGGAGCCTTTTATACAGCGCAAGAGGCTTACAAAATGGGCTTGGCCAATGCGGTTATCTCAAAAAGCAAGCTTATGGAAAAGGCGGAGGAGTATGCCTCGCTTTTTGCTAAAAGAGGGCCTTTGGCGATAGCCAAAGCTAAAGAGCTTATTCAAGAAAGCCACAGCCTGCCTTTAGCGGAAGGGCTGAAGAGGGAAGCCAAACATTTTGGCGAGCTGTTTAACAAACAAGACAGCCGCGAGGGCATGGAGGCTTTTATACAAAAAAGAGAGCCTGTGTTTAAGGGGCGCTAATGGCCTCTCCCTGCTTTTTTTGGTTGTTGGGGTAAGGTGAGCGCTTAATTTTGGGGAGAGCAAGCTATCTATGGAGAGAGCAAGCTATCTATGGGGAGAGCAAGCTATTCTTCCCCTAGAACATAGGTCTTGCTTTAACCCTATTATTTAACTCGCTGAAATAAATAGCCGAAAAGATAAGTGAGGTCTCATGCGTTCTATAATAATTATTCTTTTTGTTTTCCTAACCTCCTGCTTTATCGGGGGGGGGGGGGGTAAATTTACCCTCCACCGGCTATAGCAATGTCCCCTCTGTGGCTGGCTTAAATCAAATTTTTGAGGAGATAGAGAGCGATTGTCGGCGCGGCGGATCAAACTGCTTTTGGGATCGTGCGCATGAGTATATTGAGTTTCAATTTTGCGTCACAGGGCGTCTCCCCGCCGGCTTTCGATCGGTTAGCGATTGTGACAGAGCGGCTGTCCGGGCTTTGGACAGCTATGTAAAAGCAAATAAACAGACAGCCTCAAACAACACCTATCGCCGCCGCTCCTATCGCCGATCTAACCGCCGCTATAGCTCCAGATCTTCCACTCCGACTCCAGCTCCGACTCCGACTCCAGCTCCGACTCCCACTCCAGTTCCGACTCCCGCTCCGGCCCCGACTCCCGCGCCTCCGTCAGTTCAAGAAGGGGCCTGTAAGGATGAGGACATGGATCATGATTGCAAAAGGCAGTGTCTGGAGATTTACGCCCGCCGATCGGACAGGGAGGATTGTGAGGAGCTTTCCATCAGTCAGATTGACCGGCTGGAGGATCTGCATTCTCGTTTAAAGGCTCCGAATAATGATAACCTGGATAATGTGGCTCATAATGATTTTGCTGTCTATGTCAATATTAGCATTGCCCCTTTAGATAAATTCATTGGGAGATACAGCACTAGCAAGGCTAGGGAATTTCTGATTTGGCTAATAGAAAATCCGAATATTGCGAAAGTTTTTAAAAATGCGGATGATGATTATGACGCTTTTGATACTCTTTTGAAGCGGCTGAATAGCTTTAGCGGCAATGCTCATCATGAGCCTTTTATCACAAAAGTGGATGGCAGTGACAAGTTGATGGAAGTGGCTGTGGCAAGCGGCAATGAGGAGGTGGTTGAGTGGTTTCAAGACTATATTAACGAAAAGAACAGCGATTGTGAGACCGATGAAACCAGCGTGTCCTGTTTTACAGTTTATTGCAAAATTGGAGATGGCATAGATGATGACAGCGCGGAGGATTGGCTGAACCGTAAGAGTTTTAAAGACTATATCAATGACATTATAGAAGAGGGAGTAAATAAATCTGGAACAACCAGTGGGGTTCATTATTGGGGCGCCTCAACCAACTTATATGAGTATGTGGGCGATATAAGCGGCAACTGGGTGGATAAGCTATGCAAGGTTGGCGCCGCAAATCTTCTGACCAACTGAGATTTTAGGCCGAAGCTATTGCTGATTGCTAATTTAAGAGCTGAACTGAGAAAACCCACAGAGCCACTTTAAACAGGCATAGCAGGTTTAGCTATTCCCCTCTCTCCGGGAAATAATCTCTCAAGTAAGAGCATTATGGCGGATATTGAGCGGCCTCCAGCTTAAACGCCTCTGAATAGCGTCTTCTCTTTTTATTTTGGCTGTCCCTCATTGCTGACACCTACTTTATGTTTAACACGCCGCCTTATTCTTAGCAAATTGTCCGAATATCAGGGACAGATCAGAGTATTTATTGGATAAGCGGACTTTTGGCCATGAGGCTTATGGCCGCTTATTTGATGGATTCTTAACAATCTCTTTTATAAGTCCAAACATTTTATCAAGATCGGCGGCAAGTTTGGCTTGGCCAGCCTCAAGTTTGGCTTGGCCAGCCTCAAGTTTGGCTTGGCCAGCCTCTAAGCTGTCAATTCTCTTTTCAAGCTTAGTTTCAAGCTGAGCTATATCTTTTTCTATTGAGCCTTTGGTAAAGGTAAGCAGAAAATATATTATACCAAATTGAACACCCATAAAAGCGCAAATAGCAATAATAGTATTTGGATCTAAATTTTCCATGTTTCTCGGTTATTATACCAAATTCTTATTAAAATACTATAAAATTTTTTTATAAAATACTAAAAAAGCCGCAAATCCCGAAAAAACAGCGGGCATATATTAACTTTTTCCATATTTTTTAATGTATTGGCAGGCATATATTAACTTTTTCCATATTTTTTAATGTATTGGCAAGCATATATTAACTTTTTCCATATTTTTTAATGTATTGGCAAGCATATATTAACTTTTTCCCTATTTTTTAATGTATTGGCAAGCATATATTAACTTTTTCCCTATTTTTTAATGTATTGGCAAGCATATATTAACTTTTCGCATATTTTTTAATGTATTGGCAGGCATATATTAACTTTTTCCCTATTTTTTAATGTATTATCGGGTATATATTAACTTTTTCCCTATTTTAAAAAGGCATCTTCCGCCGAGGACTGGCTGTAGCGGCTCCTAAGGATAGGGATAGGGATGCCGGTCCTGAAAAAAGCGCAGTCTTTCTCTTTGAAATAAGGAAAAGCATTCGCTTAAATGGGGTCATGGGTGAGCGCTTTGCTTAAAAAATTTTCAATTAAAAGATAAGGAGATTCAATTATGGATAATTTAAAAAAAGACAGCCATGTCTCTTTGGAAGGCTTAAAGGAAACAGTTGCTGAGTTTTGCTCTCAAAGGCATTGGGACAAGCCCCACAATCCCAAAGATTTAGCTATTGGAATGGCTACAGAGGCTTGTGAGCTGTTGGATATTTTTCGCTTTCATTCTGAAGAGCAAAGCTATAAAATGACACAGGATGAGCCAATGAGAGAGAGAATAAGCGAGGAGCTGGCAGACACTCTATGCTTTCTTTTGAGATTTGCCCAGCTTTATAATTTTGATCTGGCCAGCTGTTTAGAGGACAAGCTGGCTAAAAACGCCATAAAATATCCGCCCGCCGGCAAATCCTCTTAAACGGCAATGCTTGAAAACAAATAAAATCGTTAAACAGCTTCTGAGCGCGCGGGCCCGTGTGATTTTTCAAGAATTACAAAAGAGGCTTTGTGTTTTAGAGGAGCCGGAAGGCGGACAGCATTTGAAAATGTTATCAGGGTTTTGGTTAGATTCCCTCAGCGCCAAAACGAGGGCTAATGTGGAGGGACTCGCTTTAGATTCCCTCAGCGCCAAAACGAGGGCTATCTGAAAATTATCGGGGGACAGCTAAAAAGCCGTGAAATCTCAAAACTCAATCAGTATAATAATAGCCATCGCCGGATTAAGAGTTATTTTTTTATGACAATACTTGGCCTTTCCGCTTTTTATCATGACAGCGCTTGCTCTCTTATTGATGATGGAGAATTAATTTGCGCTGTTCAGGAGGAGAGATGGACAAGAAAAAAGCATGATTCAAGCTTTCCCATTCATTCCTTTCGGTTTTGTCTGGATCAAATTTCCAAATTATCCCCTAAGCCAATCTCCCATCAGGAGGCTTTAAGGCAAATCGATTATATCGCTTACTATGACAAGCCTTTTTTGACTTTTGAGCGGCTCATTGAAACCTACATGGATTATGCCCCGTTTAAAGGCTTTGCCTCTTTTAAACAAGCCATGCCCGTATGGCTGGGGGGAAAATTAAATATTCGCTCCTTGATAAAGAAAAAGCTCTCAAAAGCTTTTGCCATTTCTAAAAAAGAGGCTCCGGAAATTCTCTTTAATTATCATCATTTGTCTCACGCCTCTTCAGCGTTTTACCCCAGCCCTTATAAGTCAGCCGCTATTTTGTGTCTGGACGGCGTTGGAGAGTGGGCTACAACTTCAGCTTGGATGGGCGATAAAGCGCAAATTGAGCCTCTTTGGCAAATAGACTTTCCCCATTCTCTGGGCCTGTTTTATTCCGCTTTCACTGATTATTGCGGCTTTAAGGTTAATTCCGGGGAATATAAGCTTATGGGCTTAGCCCCTTATGGAGAGCCGATATTTGTTTCCCTTTTTAAAGAGCATCTGATTGACATTAAAGAGGACGGAAGCTTTCAGTTAAATATGGAGTATTTTAGCTATCCGCATTCTCATCAAATGTTCAGCCCCCTTTTGCAAAAACTCTTAAACAAAGCTCCCCGCCGGACGGATTCTCAAACAGAGATCGATATTCATTATATGAATGTCGCCGCCTCCGCTCAGCAAATTATTGAGGAGGCTGTCGTTAAACTCAGCCGGACGCTTTATCAAAACACAAAAGCCAGCAGTTTGTGCATGGCTGGAGGAGTGGCTCTCAACTGTGTCGCTAACCAAAAAATTTTAAGCCAAAGCCCCTTTAAATCGTTATGGATACAGCCTGCGGCGGGAGACGCCGGCGGGGCCTTGGGCGCCGCCTACAGCGCATGGCATGAATTTTTGAGGAAGCCGCGCCATCCCCGGAAGCCGGACTCCATGAAAGGGGCTTTGTTGGGACCCTCTTACTCCTCCCCATCTGTGGAGGAAATTCTCACTCAGGAGGGCGCTGTTTATAAAACATATAAAGAGGAGGAGCTTATTTCCCTTGTTGTTGATGAAATTTTAAAGGCTAAAGTTGTTGGGTGGTTTCAGGGGGCTATGGAATTTGGCCCGAGAGCTTTAGGCTGTCGCTCTATTTTGGCGGATGCCCGCTTAGAGCATATACAAAAACAAATGAATCAAAAAATAAAATTTAGGGAGTCTTTCCGCCCTTTTGCCATTAGTATTTTGGAGGAAAAAACAGCTGATTTTTTTGAGCCAATGGAAAGCCCTTATATGCTGTTGGTCTCATACACTCTGCCCCGCCATAGAAAAAACGGGGAGCGAGTCAAACGCGCTAAAGGGCTGGACAAGCAAGATATTGTCAAATCCCCTTTGCCCGCCGCGGTCCATGCGGATTACTCCTCAAGAATACAGACTGTGGGGCAAAGCGCTCACCCTAGATTTAAAAAGCTCATAGAGGCCTTTTACAAAAAAACAAACTGCCCGGGGCTGATCAACACCTCTTTTAATGTTCGCGGAGAGCCTATTGTCCGCTCTCCTTATGAAGCCTATCGCTGTTTTATGAATACAGGCCTGGATCTTTGTGTTATAGAAGACTGTGTGTTAAGAAAAGAGGATCAAAAAATAAAATCCAAAGATTTGTATATCTCCAGCCTGAAGCCGGATTGACAAGGCTGTTCGCTTAAAATAATAAAGAAGCGGTAAATGCTTATGAATAGACGCTCTATAAAAAAATCATGGATTAAATATGTGTCTTTGTGGAACCGGTTTGTTATATTCTTTTTTCTGGCCATAATCTGGTGGATGATTTTAACTCCAACAGCCATAATCAGAAGGGTTTTTTTAAGGCTATTTTATCCCCGCCCAAAGATAAGGGCCAGCTGGCTTAAAAAATCTCCTCCACTGCCTCCGGATCATTTTAAAAACCCATTTTAAAGGCGCTGGCTTATGGGTGTTATCAAGAACATTATAAGCCAAAGCGGCTGTCATATTGGAAGGAGCGCTGGCTTATGGCGTTTATAAAGGACATTATAAAGTTTATAGCGATCAGAAAAAAATATTGGCTGATCCCTTTGATTTTGGCTCTCTTGGCTTTAGGCTTAATTATTTTGGCTGTGGAAACAGCTCCTGTCCTGCCGGCCCTTTACCCTATTTTTTAAGCGGTGGAGTGAGGGAAAAAAGCCTCTCTCATGGCAGGTTTTTTTTATTTGAAAAGCGCAGGCAGGGAAACAACCAGTTTGTTTAACCCTTTATCTGTTTCCACTTTGGCGGGCAAAAGAACTCTCCTTTGATATCTCTCATTATCTCAGGAAATTGGCATCGCTCTAAAATTTGATTGGATATTCTTTTTTGAAAATGGCTGGCATTTCTTAATTCTATATGAATATTCCTTCGCGGGCTTATAATTCCAACATTTTTTCTTAAGATTTTCTTTATATGTTTTAATGGCGCTCTCAAATCTGTGTCATTGGAAATTAAAACAGCACAATCATACTGTGGTGTGTCCGCGAGAATATGGGTCGCGATATTTACATCTGTCTCTTTCTCTTCCCATTTGCTAATAGTTATAAGTTCAGTCCCCTCCACATACCGCCCATTTTTATAATGACAGCGCAAGCCTGTTATTTGCCTTTTTTTAAACTGGCCAAAAATAACTTCTAAATGAGGAATAGTTTTAATAGCTCTCAAATATATATCCTGTCTGGTGTCTTTTAAAGGATCTTCCGGCAAACTTTGCGTTCTTGCGGTAAAATACTTGATTTTTATGACATTGTGTTTTTTGGGCAAATAAAACTGGACTAATTTTTTAAGATTTAGCCACTTATAGGGAGCGTTCCGGACGCGATAATAAAGATTCCAGCCATCAATATATACGATTGTTTTCATAGCTTAAAAACGCGAAAGCCGGCTTGCGCCGGCTCGCACCCACTCACCGAAACAAGTGGGAAGGTTATCTTCTATATATCATTCACTTTTAGGAGAAGTCAACCTGATCCTTTATCTTTCTCGCTTTTTTTGCTCGCGCGTATCTTAATATTCACTATATTATCATTACCTGCAACTATACACTGAGCAAAGCCCGCCGTGGACTAAACTGGCCGGAGCGGGAGGCAAACCATTGAGGCTTAATCTCCTCTCGCCGGGAGGCCGCTTAAACAGCCATAACAAGCTTGTCTCAATCTCTTTTCTTTTGTTTGATCTCTCTGCCCGCGGCGCCAGCTCTTAAGCAGCGGATCGTCTAATTCTCTGCTGTATAGCGTGATTTTCCCTTGATAGGCTGTTTTCCCACCCCGTCTATATTTGTAAGCCCTCATAGCATGAATATGTCGCAAACTTTGTCGCAAACATGTCGCAAAGTTAGAGAGATTTATGACAGGGGCTTTTTTATCATCGGCGGATAATATTGTGGAAATATAAGCCAACAATAATGAAAAGAGCTAAAAAATCGGGAATTATATATTTGACACAGCATTTTTGCGCCTTGAGCGGTTTATACGCAAAAAAAGTTAAAAGCAAAATCAACACTTTATATTAAATTCCATATTTTGCACCCGCTTTTTGAGCGAAATCATTAAAACCTCCTATAAGCCTTATATTTAAAGGCTGTCACAGATTTTTTGCTGTGTTAGGTATATAATTTCCTAAAAAATCGTGTTTTTACGGAAAAATAGACGATTTTCTTTGACTTTTTTAAAAAAATCTACGAAAATTGTAAAATAATTTTAAAAAATCGGCGAAAATTGTAATATGATTTTAAAAAATCGGATTATTAAAATTTCAGATAACGACAACATTTTTCTGTTTGGAGTTAGAGGAAGCGGCAAAACTCAGCTTTTAAAAAAGCTTTTTCCTCCGTCTTCACCTTCAGTCCTTTATATTGATCTTTTAGATGCGTCTATCTATCAGAGCTATTTGTCCAATATTGGGCAGTTTTATGAAAAAGTCAACGCTTTCAAAAATGATGGCTTGGTTATTGTGGATGAGATTCAAAAAATACCTCAGCTTTTAGATGAGGCTCATCGTCTTATTGAATCTTCCCAGCGCCGTTTTATTTTCACAGGCTCCAGCGCCCGCAAAATTAAAGCCGCTAAAGGAGTAAACCTTTTAGGCGGCCGGGCGGGCAAAAAATTGCTTCATCCTTTTACTCCTGAAGAATTAGGGGAGGATTTTGATTTAAGCCAGGCTTTGCGCTATGGCTTGCTCCCGATTGTGTGGTCTTCCGCTGACAGAGGCAGTAAATTAAAAGCTTATACTGAAACCTATCTTACAGAGGAAATTAAAGCTGAGGCTTTAGCGAGAGATTTGCCGGCTTTTGCCCGCTTTTTGGAAGTAGCCGGCTTATGTCATGGGCAAGTTGTAAACATGACTGCTGTCGCGAGAGATTCTCAAATTTCCAGACACTGCGCTTGCGATTTTTTTTCTATTTTAGAGGATACAATGCTAGGCTTTTTCTTGCCCGCCTATTATCCAAAACTCCGTGTGAAAGAGCAAAAAAGCAGTAAATTTTATTTTATTGATCCCGGAATTGCGCGAGCTTTAAAGAAAAACTTTGGCCCGGTTTCTGTTGAGGAAAAAGGCTTTCTTTTTGAAGGCTTAATAGCTCAGCTCTTACGGGCGTATAAAGATTATCGGGAGCTTTATGATGATATTTATTATTGGTCTTCTTCGGAAGCAAAAAAAACAGAAGTTGATTTTTTGCTTAAGCGGGGAGGGGACTTAATAGCCATTGAGGTTAAGGCTAAAACTCAAGTTTCCCCTCAAGATTATAGAGGGCTAAAAGCTATTAGCAAATTGCCGGCTGTTAAAAGGCGGATCGTTGTGTATTTAGGCCAGACTATAAGGAAAACTGAACAGGGAGTTGAAATTTGGCCTTTTGATTTTTTTTGCAAAAATTTAAAGGAGGACTTTAACTCTACCTTTTCTCATAAGTGAAAAAGAGCTGTTCACTCTCCTTCTATAAACGAAAGCGTATTTTTAGAGCTGTCAATGATTATGCCTTTAGGTTTCAGCTTTGAAAGCTTTGTTTTGGTTTCTTTACATAAAGATCGGCCATAAGTTTGAGCTTTTAAATCAAGAGATCGGCCATATAAAAGAGAATTTGGACAATCATATCACAGACACAAACAAAAAAATTGATAAGCTTTCAGCCAGCATAAAAGAAGATCTAAAAGAGATAAAAGCCAAACTTGATCGAAACTGAAAAGCAATCATGGTGTGCCAGTGCAAATAGATGGCCGGGGCGGGAGCAAAAAGCTTAGGGCTTAATCTATAGGCGGAGAGAGGCATATTGCCTGATGATAATGCCAGCCACAGGCTGTATAGCTTGATTGCATGAAAGAAAATAAACGGGCTTGTTTGATTAAGCAAAAACCTTTAGCTTAAAGCTCTCATCATTGACGAGACTGGCGCTGTCCCCTGTGGCGCGGATCAAAAACAATCCCTCTTTTTTAGGGCTTTAACTTCCTCTTCAGACAAGCCTGTCCACTCTGAAATTTGAGCGGGATCAAGGTTTTTTTTAAGCATTCGCAAAGCTGTTTGCCTCATGCCCTGCTCTATGCCTTTTTTCATTCCCCTTTCCTCTGCGCCATCCAGACGAGCTTGCTCATCCCGCCACCTCATCTCCTCATACTCCTCCAGTATTTTGGCCTTCTCATCCTCCGAAAGCTTTCGCAAATGCCACATAATACCTCCAAATCCCCCGCCACTGCCAGAGAGCCTCTTAAACTCCAGCTCATCCAGCTGGGGGGCCTTCTTTAAAATATAACACCACCTATCCACATTATCAACCAAATTATCTAAACTCTTCCGAAATTGATCCAACTGCACCAATACAAGCCTTAAATCCCTCGTCCATAAAATATCCGGCCGAGTGTCGCACCTTAAACTGAATACGCTGTAATGCTCCCTCAGCTCAGGAAATAAAGACCTGCCGCAAAATAATAAGGAATATACCGGCTGAATCCGCTCATACTTCGCCCCTTTCTCCAACTGCGAGCCCAGCAGTCTAGAGGCGTAAAATAATGCCCGAGACCTAAAGTATTTTTCCGGAATCCTCTGCATCTCCACATTGGCTAAGCCTTGACTGTCTAAATCCACACGAATATCCATCAGGCTTTCTTTTTTTGTGAAATCATCAGGCTGAAATTGCTCATCCAACAGCTTGATCTTCTTGATTGCTGTTTTATCAGGGAGGGGAAGAAAGCTGTTCAGCAGATGAATCAGATCATCCTCATATTTTTTAAAATAGTATCTGAAAACCCGATCTTTTTTTAGATCTTTAAGGCGAAACGCTTGGTTTTTCATAATTATTCTCCTTTCTTTTTGTTTGAGATAAGCTCCAGCTATATACACATAGCAAAAAAGATTCCATACCCAGGGGCTGTGGCTTTAAATTGAAATGAAAGGCTAAAAATAAGCGATTTTTTCCGATCAAAACCCGGTGGCGAGGGAGGAACAGCCTGTTAGGCGCAGAGATTTTTTTAAGTTTTAAGGATGATTTGGCCGGCTATTTCCGGTATCCGGCAGGCTCTTGTTTTTTTTGAAAAGGTTTGAACTGAGCCCCATTGATTGAACAGGAAAGGTTTAAAGTTTAGCCCCTCCTGTTCAATCAATTAGGGATCGGGGCCGCTCTTTATCAAATTTAATGGCCTTTATTTTGGGCATTCTGAATGAAAACGAGGCTTTTTCTGATAATTTTATAGCTTTATTCTTGATTTTATTCTAAATATGGATAAGATTATACTCATATATAAATAAATGAAAAGGTTTTTATCCATGAATGCCTCTAAAGAAAAAAATGCCGTTCATATTATAAAAGCCAATAAGGGCATTATAAAGGCCAATGAAGCCATAAAAAAACATATTCATCCAAGAACTTTATATAGCTTGAGGGATAAAGGGGTTTTAGAGCAAATTTCTTATGGTTTATATAAATTAAAACAAAATAAGGTTTCTCATCCTGATTTTGTGACAGTGGCCTTAAGAGCTCCAAATGGGATTATTTGTTTAATTTCCGCTTTGGCTTTTCATAATTTAACAACACAGATTCCTCATAAAATTTGGGTAGCTGTAAAACGAGGCGCTCACAGACCCAGAATAGATTATCCTCCTGTTTCTATTCATCAATTTTCTAGTCAAAGTTTTTCTTCAGGCGCTGACACATATATTTTTGATAAAATCCCTGTTAAAATATACAACCCTGAAAAAACAGTAGTGGATTGTTTTAAATTTAGAAATAAAATTGGCATGAGCGTTGTTTTGGAAGCCTTGGCTTTTTATAGAGAAAGAAAAACATTTAATCCTTCAAAATTGATCAAATATGCAAAAGTATGCCATATTAAAAATGTTATGAAACCTTATATAGAAAGCATAATATGACAAAAAAACAAATTACAAATGTTCCGGCCTCTGTGAGGCAGAGGCTTTTAAATATATCCAGAAAAGACAAAAGGCCTTTTAATGAGCTTTTGCAGTATTATGCTATAGAGAGGTTTTTGTATCGTTTATCTCAATCTGATTATGTGGACTCTTTTATTCTTAAGGGAGCTTTAGCTCTGCAAGTTAGAAAAGCAGAGAAGTTTCGTCCCACTATGGATATTGATATATCACAAAAAAGAAATGATGAAGCATCTGAAATAATAAAACAAATAAAAGATGTTCTATCTATCAAAGCAGAAGAAGATGGTCTTGTCTTTGATTCACAAAGCATTTGCCTTGAGGATATTAAAAGAGATGCCTCTTATAAGGGTATACGGGTGTTATTTTATGGGACTTTGGATTCAGCAAAAATCAATATGCAAATTGATATAAGCTTTCATGATGTCATTTTTCCTGAACCTAAAGAAAATGGCTTTTCCTTGTATCTTGGATTTTCCCGCCCCTAAGCTTTGGTGTTATAGTTTGGAAAGTATTGTTGCGGAAAAATTTGAAGCTCTGATGAAGTTAGGAGACTGGAATAGTCGGATGAAAGACTTTTATGACTTATGGATATTATCCCGAGAATACAACTTTGAAGGCCATAGGTTATCAAAAGCTATTGATCTGACCTTTAAAAATAGAGGCGCCTCTTTAAAACAAGAAATTACGGCCTTTAATCAGGAATTTATAAAAAAGAAAGAAAAGGAGTGGAATGTTTTTATAAAAACATTGGATCAGAAGGATTCCCCCTCTTTTTCTGATGTTATAGAATCTTTAAAATTATTTCTTTTGCCTATAGTGAAAGCTCTTACAACAAAAAAGCGTTTGCCAAAATATTGGAAAGCTCTGGGGCCTTGGGATATTTAAAGACTATTTTTTTACCTCTCAAGCTTGAAATAGGATTTTTTCAAAAATAGGCTTTTATTGCATTTTCAATGGCAGGGTTATCAGACTCAACTTTATTAGAGAATTTGCTCATGATTTTTGTAAACAGGCCTATTATAGATTCTCCTTTTTTTTGTAAAGTGGGCGCGGAGCAAGTTATTTATTTGAATGCTGTTAAGTATTTTCTCTTCATTCTATATTTTAAACTTGAAAATGAGGACACGCTCTAATTTTTTCCTTCACCCCAGATCCGCATCTTTAACAGAAGAGCAAACTTTATAATTGATCCCGATGCTTGCAAAATGTCTTTGGCCGCATTTAATTTTTGCTTTTTCCAGACCGCGCAAACCTAATTCTTTTAAAGTGGATTTTGTTTCCCTTATCATATAAACAATTTTCCCATTTTTTTTGAGTATGGCCCAATCGGGATTATAATCTCCAACCGGAGTCGGAACTTTAAACCAGTTTGGCAGTTTAATAAAGTATTTTATATCTCTCATATTTTCAAGAGCCTCAGCAAATTTTTTTTCAATCCCTGATTCATAATAAATATAATCATAAACAGATTTTTCAGTCGGGATAATTTTATCTCCAACAAACTCCATTTGATGCACATCTTTTGTAAATTGAGACATTTCATAAGAGATTTTATCCAATTTTTCATATTTGATTCCTTCTATTATAAGCCCATGTAAAACTTCTTTTATTTTTTGGACCGCCAAATCCATAAATTGTTGCGGATTGATGGAAAAATCCTCAAGCCTTTCTGATTGTTTTAATATATTTAAAACAGTTTTTTTTGTAATAGGGATTTTCTCCTCAATATAAGACAAGATATCAGGCGCTCTTGCTCTTTCAGGAAGAGGGGAATAATCAGCTGTTTTCACAGCATGAGCGCTGACACCCCTGGACCGCACTTCAATATCTGCTGTTTGAGTGATGATTTGCAGAGGTTGAACAGGAGCGCTCTTTTTGATTGCGCGGCCAGCTTTTTCAATCAGCTTTTGACTGTCATAATAAACTGAGTAAATTGTTTTTTGTGCGATGGCTTTCCAGAATTTCTGAAATTCAGGATCTAAAAGCGCCTTTTGATTTAAGCGCGCTCTTTTTTTCTCTACACGCTTTTTTATATGAGATTCCAACTGATATTGCTCCAATGTCTGAATGATATTATTGGCAATGGCTTTAAATTTATCTGGGACAAAAAAGCTGTTATTTTGAACAGTTTGATTAAATTGTTTTGTGATAAATCCGGTTTCAGAAAGGCAATTTGCTTTTTTCAGATGCTCCCATATCTCTTTTGACTCCTCAGCGGTAATTGTCCGCTCTTTGTCCTTTGTTTCAAAAGCCATGCCAATAAAAGCGTTTAGTGGAAGATCTCCAAAGACAACTCCGCAGTCTGCTTCAAACTCTTTTTGCAGACTGTCTGTCCAAGCGCTGTAGCTTTCATTGGCTACAACCGTTAGGTTGTTGATTAGATCATCTTTGATTCTTTTTCCCTCTTGATTAACCGGCAATCTTAAGCCTCGGCCTATTTCCTGTCTTTTTTTAATGGAAGATCCTGTTTCGTTAAGCGCGCAAATTTGAAAAATATTCGGATTATCCCACCCTTCTCTCAAGGCAGAATGGGAAAAAATAAATTTCAATGGGTTTTCTATATCCAGCAGTTTTTCCTTGTCTTTCATAATCAAACTGTAAGTGTCCGCGTCTTCTCTAGCGCTTCCTTTTGTGTTTTTTAAGGCGCCTTTTCTGTCTTTTGAAAAGTAGCCATTATGAGCTTCTGAGACAGGGGTTATATTCAGATCTTTCTCATATTCTTTTGAGACTGTTTTGTAAATTTCCTCAAACCATTTTCCATAAGGCCCCAAAAAGGCGCGGCCATTCTTGTAAATTCTATAGTTTTCCACCCAATCTAAAAAGAAAAGGGATAAAACTTTTATCCCCCGGCCTTTTAATTGCAACTCTTTTTCAAAATGGGCTTTGATAGTCTCCTTGATTTGAATTTTAAGCGTTGACTCTTTAAATCCTCCTTGCTCCTCTCTCTGAGACATCCGCAATCCATTAGAAAATTTAATAAACTCTCCTCCGGGTTTGCAGTTGATTTCTGTAATTTTGAATCCGTTTTTATAAATTGAATTTTCCTTTGAGTGAACAAACAGGTCATCGTGCTGTTTGCAAACTTTTTTTGTCAGCTTGCGGCCCTCTTTTGTGTTTTGAAAGAACTGAACGGCGCATCGGAAATTATTATTCTTATTCGTAATCCTTAAAACTTTTAAGTATGCTCGCACAGGATCATTTTCCGCCACTACAGAGGCTACAGAAATTTTCTTAACCAGCTTTTTTTGAAAAGCCTGAACAGGGTTCAGACAATAAACAGGATTATAAAGATCTCTGTGTGTGGCAGAGTATCTCAAGGTGAAAAGCGGATTAAGGGACGCAATGGCGGAGCGGGATTTTTCGCTTTCCATATTTTGAGGCTCATCAATGATGACAATGGGACACACAGCTTGTATAAAATCAATGGGTCTTGCCCCGCCTATATGATCTCTTTGCTGTCTGATGATGTTGCTGTCTTTATTGAAAGCGTCTATGTTGATAATCATAATTTGCAAATCATTGCCTCTGGCGAAAACTCTGAGTATGCCAGGCTTTTTAGATTGATAAACAAATTGGGAAAATGGCGTTTTATTATACAATTCATCAAAATGATCTCTCATCATTTCAAGAGATTTTAAAACCCCCTCTCTAACAGCCACTGAGGGAACAACAATAATAAATTTTTTAAAGCCGTATTGAGCGTGTAATTCAAATATGGTTCTGAGATAAGCATAAGTTTTTCCTGTTCCTGTCTCCATTTCCACGGAAAAGTTCAGTCCCTTAGATTCCACGCTCTCTAGAGAAATGATTTGATTTCTTTTTTGGACGGCTTTTAGATTTTTGTTGATTTGCTCATGGACTTTTTCTCTATTGGTTGCATTATTTAAAATAAGTTTATTGCCGTAATATCCTCCGGTGTAACCGCCCCCCAATGTGGACAGTTCAGACAATTCACCGATTCTTCCGATGAACTCACCAAAAATTTTATAAGAATCAGGCTCCTGGCCAATGAATAGATCCGTTATTGCGGATATGGCGTCCAGTTGATGTTTTTGGTTAGGATTAAATTTGAGTTTCATTTATTTTTGTCTCTTTCTCGTTTTATATTTTTACAGATATTTTTCAAAGTTTCTGGCATAACTCAGCTTTGATCTCCTAAGATATAAAATATTTTATGTGTTGCCCCTTGAATCCGGAGCGCTTTTTTTTCAACCATTTCCTTTAAATCCCTCTGAAATGTTCTTTTTGTTATTTTGGCTATTGTTTTGCCGGAAAGCTCCATTTTCTCCCGCAATGCCTCAAAGTCCCTTGGCAGAAGCTTCCCGTTTTCTAAAATATGCTCCACAATGACGCTTTGTCTTGAGGATAAATTGTGATTTTGCGCAAAAGCGCCCGTCCTTATCGCTTTTTTTCCGGCTTCTATAACCTCATTCATTTGAGACAATAGCCCTTTTACAAAATATTCAAGCCAAAAAGTCATATCCATATTGCTTTTTCGCACAGATTGAATAGCGTCGTAAAAACCTCTTCTGTTTTTATCGTAGTATTCACTGATGGAAAAAAGTTTTTTAAAATCGTAATCTGATTTGTAGAGATAAAAGGCGCAAAGGAGCCGCGAGGCTCGCCCATTGCCGTCAACAAAAGGATGGATATGAACAAACTGAAACTGAATAATGCCGCTTTTTAAAACCGGATGAATCTTTGTTTCCTGATTGATCCATTTCACAAAATCTTTCATAAGAGCGGGGACAGCCTGTGGCTTGGGAGGCATGTAAATAATCTCTCCGGTAACGGCGTTTCCCACATAATTTTGTATATCCCTATATCGCCCGGGTTTGGCCCGGTCTCCCCGAACCCCTTTGACCAGCTCTTTATGAATCTCTTTGATAAGGGACTCTTTGATCACACTCTCTTTTTTTAGATAATTTACCATCAAATTGAAAGCGTCTCTATAATTTTTCACTTCTTTTATATCCTCTTTATCCGCTCCGGAAGGAGGATGGCCGGCCAAAATCCTGGCCGACTGCTTGAGGGTAAGCTGAGTTCCCTCTATATGGGTTGTGTGATGAGTCTCTAAAAGCAAGGCGTTTTGGCTCATCTTTTTTATCCATTGATCAGAAAATTTGGCCGCTTCTAAAAACCCCCTGGCTTTCTCAATTTTCATTAAAGCGCCTAGTATAGATTGGGTAATTTTAAACTTTGGCGAGAATGGCTTTTTGCTCATTTTAGCCTCCTTGAAATTTTTGATTCAAAGTTTTTAAGAATAATGCCTTTTTTCTCATCCGGTTGACAGCGCTTTTTCAGCTCATGGACATAGTATTTAGCGTGATAGTCTGTAATTTGCATATTCTCCGACTTGGCCTAAGAGGCCGGAAACTGATATTTTACCAAATAATCCGCTTTTTATCAATTTTTTTCTTTCTTGAAGGGGGTATGATAGTTTTATTTTAAGCCTTTTCAGCTCTATTGTCCATCAGTTTTTAATATATTTTTGGTGAGCAGAAAGAGCCTTCAGGCAGTTTTAGTTTTGAGGCAGGAGGTGAGAGGACCAGTCCACAGGCTCAATCCCTTTGGATTTTAAAAACTCATTGGCTTTTGAAAAATGCTTACAGCCAAAAAAGCCTCTGTCCGCTGAAAAGGGGGAGGGATGCGGCGCCTTTAACACGCAGTGTTTGGAGTCATCCACGATAGAGCCTTTTTCTCCGGCCGGACGGCCCCATAAGAGAAAAACCAACTGCTCTCGCTCCTCATTTAAAAGCTGGATGATTCGGTCGGTAAATATCTCCCAGCCCCGGCCTTTATGAGAGCCGGCTTTTCCCGCCTCCACAGTTAAAGTATTGTTTAAAAGCAGGACTCCCTGTTTAGCCCATGAGCTTAAAAAGCCATGAGAGGCTATAGGGACGCCCAAATCCTGCTGAAGCTCCTTATAAATATTTACAAGAGAGGGCGGTATGGAGACCCCCGGCAAAACGGAAAAGCATAAGCCATGCGCTTGGCCTCGGCCATGATAAGGATCTTGGCCCAGTATGACCACTTTGACTTTTTCAAAAGGGGTGAGATCCAAAGCTGAAAAATACTCCTCACCCTTGGGATATATTGTTTTGTTTTTCTGTTTTTCCTCCAGCAAAAAAGCTTTAAGGTCTTGCATATAGCCTTTTTGAAATTCAGGCAAAAGCCGGCTTTTCCATGAGGCTGTTAATTGGATTTGACTGGACATCAGAGCTCCTTTATTGTTTTTTATATACACTTTTTTTGTGGATTTAACAATGATTTTTGATGTTATGATGATCTGGTTTGAAAACTTTGAATGTTCCGCTCTTTAGCGAGGTAATAATATCTCTCAAGAGCGCTGTCTGGTTATAATTTTCAGCCTTATGTTTTGCCGCCTATCCGCTTTTAGCCGTGGCTTTGCTCAAAGCTGAACTCCATGACCGGATGCCGAACTTGAGAGATTTCGCCTGCCGACTGAAAAAAAGGGATGTAAAAAACTAAAATTTCAGACAGGAGCAGTATAAAAAAGAATCAGCGGAGGCGCTTTATGAAAGCTTTAAGGCAAAGTTTTTTTATGCGGGACACTGTTCAAGTGGCTGAAGAGCTTTTAGGCTGTTATTTGGTCAGAAAGCTTAAAGGCTCAACTCTTACAGCCCGCATTGTGGAGACAGAGGCTTATTTGGGGCTTAATGATCCCTGTTGTCATAGTTTTACAGGCTCTCGCACGGATCGAACTAAAACCATGTATCTTCCCGGCGGCTATAGCTATGTCTATTTTACTTATGGAATGCACTATTGTATGAATGTGGTCACAGGCAGTGAGAGGGAGCCGGAGGCTGTTTTGATTCGCGCGGCTCAGCCTGTTCAGGGGCTGTCGGAAATGCGCAAAAATCGAAACAGACAAAAAGAGACAGAGCTTTGCTCCGGCCCCGGAAAGCTTTGCCAGGCCTTTCATATCACAAAAGCCTTAAACGCCAAAAACTTAAGCCAAGAGGGGGAGCTTTATATCGCTCCAGGGAAAAAGGCTGAAGAATTGGAGACGGACAGCCGGGTGGGCCTTCCTTTGCATGAGGACTCCGCTTATTGGCTCTTAAGATTTTATATCAAAGGAAATCCCTTTGTGTCTGTGCGAAAGAGCCAGTTATCCTGCTCAGTTTAAAAAATATGAATTTGAATTTAATCATAGACAAAATAATGTATTCTGCTATTATTAAAAATGTTGAGAAACGGGCCTCTTAAATTGCCTGACCTTATGTGTTTTGTTATTATTAAAAATATTGAGAAACGAGCCATCTAAGTCACCATGAACCTTATTAAAAATGTTGAGAAACCAGGCTTCTTAGTTGCCTGACCTTATGTATTCTGCTATTATTAAAAATGTTGAGAAACCAGGCTTCTTAGTTGCCTGAGCTTTATTAAATGTGTTAAAACAGCCTTTGCAAAAATTTGAGCGCTTAAAAGCATAATATTTTGCGCTGACTTTTAAAAAAATGAAAAAGCTATTTTGTTTTATTTTTTGCCTGTTGTTTTCTTTCTCCGCCCATTCCAAAATTTATATCAATATAGGGGCGCCGGAGAAGGCTAAAAAAAGCCTCATCGCCATATCCCCTTTTAAATTGCGGGGCCAAAACCCTGGGCCAAAGGCTTTGTCCGCCGGACAAAAGATGCGTGAAAGGCTGGGCAAAAATTTAAAGTTTTCCTCTTACTTTCATCTCTTGTCCCCCAAAGCGTTTATAGAAAATCCGGCTGTCAGATCCTCTGTTCCCTATCCCAAAGATCCCAAAGGATTCCGCTGGAAAAATTGGAGGCTGGCCGGGGCGGATTTTCTTTTTTTTGCTGATTATTCTGTATCGGCGGGGAAAATGGCTTTAGAAGTCTCTTTTTATAATGTCAATCTGAGAAGAATCGCTCTTAAAAAAACATATCGGGCGGAGCTTAGCCAAGCCAAACAAACGATTGATCGATTGTCCAATGATATCATTCAGAGCCTTAGCGGAAAGAAAAGCGTGTTTGAAACAAAAATTTTAGCCATTCGAAACGTTGGCGGGTCAAAAAAAGAGCTTTTTGTTATGGACTGGAATGGAGAAAATCAAAAGAGGCTGACTTATCACCGCTCCATAGCGCTCTCCCCCTCTTGGTCTGATAATGCCAGCCAAGCTGGCTACAGCGCTTTTGTTTATAACAAAAAGCTCAAAAAAAGAGTGGCGGCGCTGTTTCTTTATAATTTTAGATCTAAAACCGTCAAATTGCTGTCTGCCCAAAGCGGCGCCAACCTAGGCTCTGACTTTTTTCCCGGAGGAAAGAGCCTTCTGATCACTTTAAATTCAGGCCCAGGCCTCTTGGATATTTTTAAAATGAGCTTAAAAGCCAAAGCTCTTTCTCCTTTGACCAGAGGGCCGCGTGGGGCGATCAATGTGGAGCCTAGCATTCATCCCAGAACGCGGAAGATAGCCTTTTCGTCTGACAGAGGGGGAAAAACAATGATCTATGTCGCCGGCCCGAATGGGCAAAATGTCAAGCAGGTCACTTTTGCCGGACATTACAACTCCAATCCCGATTGGCACCCTGTAAAAAGCGATTTGGTTTTTTCCGGCCAATCCAAAGGGAGAATGGATTTGTTTCGCATCTCCGCTAACGGGACAGGCTTAAGGCGATTGACCAGTTTGAAAAAAAGCAATGGCCGCTGGGCCAACTGTGAATCGCCCAGCTTTTCGCCCGATGGGCGTTTTGTTGTGTTTAGCAGTGATCTCTCAGGGATCTATCAGCTGTATGTGATGAATGTAGATGATCTCTCTGTGGAGAGAATCACCTTTGACCGCTGGCAATACAAATCCCCTAAGTGGTCCCCTTATCTTTAAAGGGGGAGGTTAAAAAGCCGGCCGCTGAGAAAAAAACTCCTAATCCATTTTATGTTTGTGACAGGCATTAGAAAATTCAAAGTTGGCTTAATTCCCGCCGGCCTCTCCTGGCTGTCTCATCTGCTCCCTCCTCCGTTGGTAAATATGATGCCTCCTAAAAGCGCTAGAGCCGCTCACGCCTCCTTTAAAAGGCTTTGAAAGCAAGAGAATTTTTTAACTTTTTAGGGCTTTTTTGCGGCCCATCTCTGGCCTCTTTTGCTCAAAAGGCCGGTAGCGCAAATGGAGCTGGAGGAGGCTTTAATTTGGCCCAGCCTTTTTCTTTCGTTTTTGCTCATAAGACTCCTTATCCGCCCGCTGGTAAATATCCTCCCAAGCTTTGTCTGAAGGGGATTTTTCCGCTATGCCTATGGAAAGGCTCAATGAAATTTTTTGGCCTTTAAAAATAAACTGATTGGCTTGAATTTGCCGCTCCATTCTCTCCGCTATGCTTTTTGCGGAAGAGCGGGGATTGGGCGTAAATATGCAAAACTCGTCTCCGCCATAGCGAATAAACATATCTTCTTTGCGGATAATTTTTAAAACATGCCGGGACAGCGTTTTTAAAATATAGTCTCCCGCTGTATGGCCAAAATTGTCGTTGATCATTTTAAACTTATCAATGTCAAACACAATCAAAGATAAAACTTGGTTTGAGAAAAAATACTCAGGGCCTTTGACTTTTAGGAGGCGGCGGTTGCCGGCCCCTGTGAGAGAGTCGGTGTGCGTTGCGCTTAATATCTGTTTAGAGGGCAAAATCTCAATGTTTCCTTTATCCAGAAATTTAAAAATCAAGTGGCTGGCCCGAATGTAGGAGTTGTTTTCCAAAGCTGTTTTTTGATAAGGCTCTATTTGCTTGTCATTGATATAGGTTTTATTTGTTGACCTCAAATCCACAATATAAAACATCTGTTTCTCTTTTATAATTTGAAAATGAGTTTTGCTGAGGCTGTTATGAGGGATAATAATGTCATTTAATCTGCTGGAGCGGCCAACGCTGGTCACCGGCTGATTGAGAGGCCAAAACAGGCCCATAAGCTCCTGAGGCCCGTTTAAAAGCAGAAGGGAGGCCGGAGCCTTTTCAGCTGACTGCCTTTTTGTGACTAAAGTATCCTCCTCATCCGCAATTTTTGTGACATTGGTTTGTGTGTAGGGAGAAAGCTGTTCATCTGGTTGCGATTGGCCTGTTGCCGTCTCGCTCCCCGGAATGGGCGCGGTTTGCGATTTGCCCTTCGCCGGATCTCTTTTTGCGCCGCTTTTGATTTTAGAGAATAAAGATTTGAGAAATTTCATGTTTTTTATGCCATTTTTAGGGGTTTTTGCTATAAAAAGAGGGGATTTTTAGATCAGAATACAATCCCTTTTTAAGATAATCCACTCCGGGCTGTGTGTAAATGTCCGACTTAAAAAAAGCGCCGGCGCAAAAAAGAATTTTATGGCATATAAGCAGGATTTCCGCTAAAGAGTTTTTATCGCCCAGAGGGAGCTTCATAAAAACATGAGGAATTTTTTTTGCCTTCAGCATTTTTTTAATGGCTGGCTCATAAGGGGAGAAGGGGCGGTTTTTAGATGTTATATCCATAGCCCAAAAAACAGACTTGCTTTTTTTGGCTATCAGCTCTTCCGCAAAAGCGTGGCAAAAGTCAGAAGGGGAGACGCTCCTCAAAATAGGAGCTTGTTTTTTAGCTCCCGGCTGAAAAAGAGACTCCGACCAGCTCAGCTCCAGCCAGCGGGCGAGGCCTTTTAGCTCCGGGGCCAAGGGACAGAGAAATATCTCTTTTTTAGCGCTGTAGTGATGAATAAAAAACTCCAAAGCCTGAATGGGAGATGGCCGGGCTTTAAGATCTTTGACTGAAAAATCAAAGCCGTAAGCTTGAGCCTGCGCCAAGCCGCTTAAAGCAAAAAAAGAAAACCGGCCGGGCAAAGGGCTGTTGGCGATCAAAACGGAGCCTCTCTCTTTTTTGGCCCATTTCCCCAGAGGGCTTTGGGCGTTTTGGGTTAAAACTGTTGCTCTTTTTTTTAAAGAGAGCTTATGGCGCAAATGAGCGCTTTTTAAAAAATCCGCCCAAATCAGGCTCTCTTTTGTTTGTCCGCTTTTGGAGATGAAAAGAAAGCTGTGGGATTTAAGCTCCGATTTTGTCAGGGAAGAGAGGCGATCAAAAGATTCCCTGTCCATAGAATCTATTAAGCGCACAGAGCCGCTTTTTGCGGGGAAGAGCCAGCTTAAAATTTTGGCGCTGGAGCCGGCCCCGCCAAAGGCGAAAATAAGAGCTTTAGAGCCGGAGGAGCGAGCGCCCGCCCATATTTTTTTGCCTGCTTTTAAGTCTTGCTCTGAAATTTGAGACAGAGGGCTGGACAAAAATTTTTTTAAAGCAGTGGATAAAAAAACTTTTTCGCGTTTACTGGCTTTAAAAGGGGAAAATTCCAATAAGAGCTTCATTTTTTTGAGAGATCAGAATATTATTTTTTCTTGCTGATTTCTGTCGCAATGGTTTCCTCAACAGCTTTAGCGCCCTCCAGATTGTAAATTGTGGCTCTTAGGGCGAAGACAGCCCTTCGGGAGCCTTCCTGAAGCTTGTTGTTTAAAATTTGCAAATCCTTATTTTTTTGATAAGCTCCATCCAAGCTGTTTTTTGTTTTTTGAATTTGCCTCTTTAGCTCAATAATTTTTTTGTCTTTTTCCCTTTGAAGCACGGAGTTTTCCATTTTCAAAATCTCCATTCGGCTTTCCAAGGAGCTTTCTCTGTCGCGGATGCCGTGAAAGTCACTGGACAGGCGATTTTCCAGCTCCTGCTTTTTGCTTTTCAGCTGTTGGATTTGCGCTTGAGCCTCCTCTAAAGTGGAGAGAAGAACCTCTTTCTCATTTTTAAAATTGTTTTTTTCATCTTTAAGGGCATATTTTAAATCCTCCAGCTTGGATGTCATTTGATCATTTTGGCTTTTTAAAACATCAGAGGCGGAAAGCAAAGATTCATTTTTTTGGCGCAGGCTGTTTAGCTCCTCTTCTAATTCAGTGATTTTTTCTTGAGCGATTTTCAGGCTTTCCGACTGAACAAGATGCATTTGCAAAGGAGAGGAAGGGGCCGGGTTTATTCCCGGCTGAGTCATCATTTGAATTTTTCTGGCGCCCACCGCTTTTAGCGTGTCCATCCCTTGATAGGCGGCTCTTGTCTGTGTTTTTTTATTCGGATCTGGCTTTATATTTTTTGCGGAAAGCTCTGTAATGAGTGTTGAGTCTTTTTTATCCTCCTTTGGTTTTTGCCGTTGGGCTGTTTTTTTCTCTAAAGCCGGCATAGAGTCCTCTTTTTGGAGTTGGGCTGTTTTTTTCTGTAAAGCCGGCATGGAGTCTTCTTTTTGGCTCTGGGCTGTTTTTTTCTGTAAAGCCGGCATGGAGTCTTCTTTTTGGCTTTGGGCTGTTTTTTTCTGTAAAGCCGGCATAGAGTCCCCTTTTTGGCTCTGGGCTGTTTTTTTCTGTAAAGCCGGCATGGAGTCCTCTTTTTGGAGTTGGGCTGTTTTTTTCTGTAAAGCCGGCATAGAGTCCTCTTTTTGGAGTTGGGCTGTTTTTTTCTGTAAAGCCGGCATGGAGTCTTCTTTTTGGCTCTGGGCTGTTTTTTTCTGTAAAGCCGGCATGGAGTCTTCTTTTTGGAGTTGGGCTGTTTTTTTCTGTAAAGCCGGCATAGAGTCTTCTTTTTGGCTCTGGGCTGTTTTGCTCTCTAAGGCTGGCATAGAGTCTTCTTTTTGGAGCTGAGCTGAGGAGGTGGCTGGACTTTGCTCCAATGTGTTTAGCGGTTTAGCCTGCCGGCGCTTGCGCAAAGGGGCAATTTGAGCTTTTTTAGCCCTAGCCGGCCGCTTTTTTCTGGCCCCTGTTATATCAATGAAATTTTCCAACGCTTGTTTTAATTTAGTTTGATTGCCCATAATTCCCCCAATAGTCTAATATCTTGTCGGAAAAAGGGGGAGAAAAGTTAAATTTTTTAGCTCAACTGCCTCTAAAGATCTTGCGGAATTGAGCTGTTTGCCGCAAAATATCCGCCATAATGCCCTCATTTTAGAGATTATTCCCCGTCAAAGGGAGAAAATAGTAAACTGAGCTAGATCTCTTGACCTATTCACGAGGCTAAACCTGTCTGTTTAGGGGCGGGCAAGTTTCTAAAGCGGATTTGTGGGAAGCAAATTTAAAGGGAATTGGTTTTGACGCTTAAAGACCGCGCAACATATCAAAAACGGGGGGCTGTCAAGGCTTTAAAATATGGCAAAATTCCGGCCGAAATGATTACATAATCGGCCAATTTATGAGCAATTAAATAGGCCCCTTAAGGCGCCCCATGAGCCTATAAATTAACCTATAGCGTCATAAATTCTTAAATAAAAATGCGCTGTTTAAACTCTTTATAGATAATGCTATGATTGAGAAAGGCTAATTTTTTACAATATTAATTCTAAAAATAAACATGCCGGAAAAAACCAAGAAAACAATTTTTGAAAAATTGGAATATTTTGTCTCTAAAGTTTTTAAAACAACATTGGATGTTTTTCTGGAAGCTCTAAAATTAAGCCCTGGCGCGCAAGGTTATGTCAGCGGCTCAGTGACAGAGCTATTGATAAAAAAGCGCTTAGAATCCCTGAATTACCCTGTAAAAAGAATCAAAGAAAAGTGGGAGGGGAAAAAACATCCCAGCCATTATGGTGATTTTTATTTTCAAAATAAAGACGGATATTGGTTTGTCTTAGAGTCGGAAGGGCTTAAATCTAATTCCGAAAAATGGCATAAACTTTATAATTATGATCGCTTAAAAGCTTTTCTTTTTTTTGAGCATAAAAAAATTAAATGGATAAAACAAAACAAAGAGATAGAGCCGCAAATTGATAAATGGATACAAGATAATCTTCCTAAATTTTTAAATGAATACAAAGACACTCTATACGATTATGAGGAAATTATAAAATATAAGCCGCCGGAAAAAGAAACTCAAAAATCAAAATGTATTTCTAATTTAAAAAAATATTCAAGAAAAGAAATCAATCAAATGATTAACGGCAGATTGGCGTATATAGCAAAAAAAATCCAAGTATTAGAGACACATTTTGTTTCTGGCTCTGGCGGATTAAGCGAGAGGACACAGGCAACCCCCAGAAAAGATGAGTTTAATATTATCGCTGTTGATATTTTTCTCAAATTCCCTGAGCATAAGTTTTTATTTGCCAATCCAAAAAATTTGGATTCATCCAGCGCAGATCCAAATCATTTACAGCAAAATTATATCCCGACTTTGACACTTAATTGGCGTGGCAAAAATAAAAACCCCGGAAATATAGGATTTTTTGTGATTTTTTTTGGATTTGAGTTAAAAATGTAGTGAATTATTTTTTAGGGAAAAGGTCTAGTTTTTTGTTTTTTATTCAATAAAACATATTGACTTTGTTCGAGGGATCAAGTAATGAATGAATTATGTTCATCCGCAAGATTAAAACTCCCCAGGGAACAGACTATTTTCACTTAGTGGAATCCTATCGTGAAGGAGGCAAAGTCCGCCAACGAACTCTCCTGCCTCTCGGACGAGCGGGAGAGGGAAGGCTGGAAAACCTGGTGGAAGCTGTCCGCCGCCATAGCAGTTTTTTGACAGCCTCTGAGCTGGCCAAAAAACTCTCCATTGAAAAAACCTTCACTTTAGGCCCTCTCCTTATACTGGAAAAGCTTTTTGAGACATTAGGGATAAATCAAGCTCTGGAGAAGCTTCCAAAAAGCGGGAAAGCTGTTTTTGATGTTCGGAAAGTTCTGTTTGCCCTTGTGGCCTCCCGTTTTGCTAATCCGGGCTCAAAGCTTAAAGTTTATGAGCATTGGCAGAATAATTTTTATCCGGGCCTTTTCACTCCGGATATAAAGCTTCATCAGATATACAGGGTTTTAGATTATTTAGCTCTAAACAAGGAGGAGATAGAAAAGTCTTTATATTGGCATGATCGGGATTTGTTTAATCAGGAGGTGGATGTTGTGCTGTATGATTTGACAACATTGCGATTTGAGAGTCAGAGGGCAGACTTAGGGCGGTTGAGGAAGTTTGGATATAGCAAGGAGAGGAGAGGCGATTTAGTTCAAGTGGTTTTAGGGCTTTTAGTAAATAGGGAGGGAATGCCATTGGGTTTTGAGGTGTATCCGGGGAACACTTTTGAGGGAAAGACAGTGTTTGATATAGAGAGAAAGCTGAGGAAAAAGTTTAATGTGGGGCGCTTTATTTTTGTTGGGGACAGAGGCCTTTTCTCCAAGAGGAATTTAGAGAGTTTGGATCGGGGAAAAGGGGAGTTTATTGTGGGCATGAAGTTAGGAGTTATAAAGAGCCGGCATAAGGATTTTTATAATAAAAGGCTGTTTAAAAGAGTTCAAGAGGGCTTGTCTGTGTATGAGACAGAGTATGAGGGAAAGAGGCTTATTATTGCTTGGTCGGCTAAAAGGGCGGAGAGAGATCGGAAGGCCCGCGAGGAGCTTTTGTTAAAAATTGAGAAGAAGTTAAGCTCCAGCGGATCTTCAGTCAAGGGCTTTATAACGAATGAGGCTTATAAAAAGTATGTGCGCTTATCCCAAAAAGGCCCTGCGGTTTTAAATAAAAAGGCGATAGAGGAAGAGGCTAAAAGAGATGGCTTTTTTGGAGTGATTACGAATGTTAAGAATATGAGCGCTGGGCATTTGATCAGCCATTATAAGGATCTATGGAAGGTGGAGAGCGCTTTTGGCGAGCTGAAGGGAACATTAAAAGCGCGTCCTGTGTTTCATTGGACAGACAAGCGCATAGTGGGGCATTTGCTGATGTGTTTTATAGCTTATTTATGCGAGGCTTATTTAACCAAAGTTTTTAGGATTAAGGGTTTAAAGCTAAAGAGCGCCGCTATAAAGAAGGGGCTGGTGAAGGCTCGCCCTTTGAGCGCTAAAGAGGCTATGAGGGATTTGTTGGAGGTTCGGGCTGTTCCAGTGAAAATGCGGGATCGCATATTGTGGATGAGGACAGAGATAGAGGGAAATGCAGCGGCTGTCTTTCAGGCGATTAAGCTCAAAATACCTCCGAAATTACTGCAAATATCTTCTGAGGAGAAAAAACCGCATTAAAAACCCCTTTTTTTTAAAGTATTACACTACAATGTTGCCTGTTTTTTAGGCAATATTTCCTGAAACCCTTGTCTTTATTGACTTTTAAATTTCCTCAAACATATTAAGTGTCAAAGTCGGGATTTAGATAAATTTTTTTGCAAAAGTCAGAAAAAAAGCTTGATTTTTCGGGGGGGGGGGGGGGGGTAAAATTTGCAATGTGTTTGTTTGCTTAGGGGGCCGGGAGGCTGATTGTTTTCAGCCTTTTTTGCTCCGATAAATGGCAAATAAGCGCTTAAACAAACCAATAGGAGGATTTATGCAAAAAATTATTATAAGGCTTTTCTCCGCCTTAACCAAAGAAAGAAAAATCGGCATTATCAGAGTCTTGGCCGTTGTGGCTGTCCTGTCTTGTCAAAGCGCTCTAGCCTCTAAAGATCGTTTACCTCAACTTGACCCGATGACGACAGAGGCGGCTTTTAAGTGGTATAAGCACGCGGCAAAGAATGGGAATGCGGACGCTCAAGTCTGGTTAGGCTGGTGTTATGAGTATGGCCAGGGCATGGAGCGAAGCTTTCCTGCGGCTTTTCAGTTGTATAGGCGCGCGGCAGATCAAGGGCATGCGGAAGCTCAATACCGGTTAGGCGGGCTTTATGCGTTTGGCCAGGGCTTGGAGCAAAGCTTTCCTGCGGCTTTTAAGTGGCTTAAGCTTGCGGCGGCGCAAGGGGATTTGAGCGCTCAATTCCAGTTAGGTTGGTTTTATGAGCTTGGCTTTGGTGTGGAGCAAAGCTTTCCTGCGGCTTTTCAGTGGTATGCTCTTGCTGGAGAGCAAGGGGATGCAGGCGCTCAATACCGGTTAGGCAGGCTTTATGCGTATGGCTGGGGTGTGGAGCGAAACTTGGAGGCGGCTTGTGAGTGGTATAAGCTTGCTGGAGAGAATGGGCAGAGTGACGCTCTATACGAGTTAGACAGTAAGTGTTTGATTGAGATGAAATAGTTGCTTATTAAAGAAGAGCCTGTGTGGAGATTTTTCAAAGCCGGAAATAAGCGGGCTAGAGCTTTTTCCTAAACGCCAAAGTCAAAAAGAGCTGGGCAAGGCTTATTAGGAAACAATTCAAAGAGCAAGAGCAAAAAATGGCGGAGCGCCGGGAAAGACATGGCTCTGGCTTTTTTGGCCGGGGAAGTCTAAAGCGGGATTTTTATGAAAAAAAGATAAACCCCCTCAATCGGGCATGCGGCTCTCTGATTTTGATTGAGCCGTATGGCATGAATGAAAAATAGGCCGCTTTAAAAGCGGGGAATGTGGAGACGGCTCTTTTTTTTATTCAGCCCCCAGAGACTCTATCTCCGCCGGCCGCAAAGCGGTTTAATCCAGCTTTTCTCTCTATATCTTATTTAAAATCCAAAAATATCACAAAAAAATCCCATATTTCCGGGGTTTTTGTTTTTGCTCCGCCAATTAAGTGTCAAAGTCGGGTCTTATATCCACAAAGCCTGAGCGCCAGCAGATTTTAGCAAAAGCTTAACTTTTTCTCTTCTGCTCTTCAGCTTGAATTGACCGGCTTTTAAGCGATCTATGGCATTTAACTAACTAAGGGGGAGAAAACTGTCCGGAGCATTTTAATCATACTCTTTAAAAGCCAGTTAAGCTTTCCGCTTTTTTTGAAGTGGATAATTTATTGAGATTTTAGGCGGGGCTTTATTTTATTAAGAGACGGTCAAGCTTGCTTTCTATCTTAACTTGTCCAGCTTTTATAGCTTGAAGCTCACTGTCAAAGCGGGCTTGTCCAGCTTTTATGGCTTGAAGCTCACTGTCAAAGCGGGCTTGTCCAGCCTCAAGCTTGGCTGTGTTTTGTTCAATCTTGGCATCCAGCTTGGCTGTGTTTTGTTCAATCTTGGCATCCAGCTTTTCAATCTTGGCATCCAGCTTGGCTGTGTTTTGTTCAATCTTGGCATCCAGCTTTTCAGTGTGTTTTTCAATCTTGGCATCCAGCTTATCAATCTTTTTGTTTGTGTCTGTTATGTGATTGCCCAATTTTTCGTTTATATGTTTAATGTCCCGGCTTATAATGGCCTGCCAAATAAGCAAAGCCACTATTCCCACAGGAACAGCTTGATCAAAAAGGCTTAATATAGCAGGCCAATCCATACTTTAAGCTTATCCCGCTAGCAAAAAAAATCAAGCTTTTTTTAAAAACTGGCCAGCCGGCAAAAAATAAGCCACTGAGACGAAGATTATGCTGTGTTGATCTTTTAGCGGTTTGGGCGGGGATCTTAAAGCCGCTGAGACGCCCCATATTGCAAGATTATGCTGTGGCCTATATAACACAGGGTGGGGGGATCGGCGCTCAAACAAGTCAAGATTATGACGAAAAACAGCCTGATCTTTTTAAATGGGGTTTGACGAATTTTGTGTTTGAAAAGATCGCGAAAAATCAGGCGAAAAACAGCTTAATCTTTTTGGATGGGGTTTGACTGCCATTTGATAAAATAACCTAAAGCCGCAAAACTCTCTAAAATGGCAATAACTGTTGTCACAATTCACTGTAAGCCCTCCATATTAGCTTTTTTTGGTGTCCCAGACAAGCCGGGCCAACATATCCCTGTTGTCACGATTAAACTTTAAGCCTTCCATATCAGCCTCACTTTGCCTTTTTTGGAGCTTTTTAAGGCTCTGGCAGATCTGTCCTTGGGGCCGGCTAAGCCATCCGCGGGCGGACACTGCCGTATAAGGCAAAACAGCTCGCCATAAGCTAAGTGTATGGCTAAATGTATGGCTGGAGGGCCTAGGTCAATAATCTTATTTTGCTCTGCATTATCAAGATCGGCTCAAGGCTGGCGCTCCAAGATCGGCGTTCCAAGATCGGCGCTCCAAGGTTGGCTCAAGACCAGCTCAAGGTCGGCGCTCCAAGATCAACGCCCAAGACTAAGCCCAGCTTAAAAATTTGGCATAATATGACAGTATGGCTCAAAAAAATAAAAAAAAGCCTTGACTCCTCTTTTGCGCTTTAATAGTGTCTTCACTTGGCCTCAAGGTGAATTTCTGGAGAAAAGCGCGTTTTTTCGGGCTTTTTATAATCTTTGGTGTTTGCCGGCAGGCTCAATAAGCGGTCAGGCTTTTTATGAGATAGGGCTTTTTTGAATTTGCCCGTTTCCCATAGAGCTTTTTTCCGCTTCGCTCTTTGACAACTGAATATTTTTTTTGTGATAAAAAAATTTTTCAGCTTGAGGCGCTTTGTAAAGAGCGCTTTAAAAAAGCAAGGCTTTTTGAGTTTTGCTCTAGCTGAAAAACAGTATATCAGTAGATATCAATTAAATGATTTTATTTTGATTTTTTAATCAATTTCAATCATTCTTGGCATTTTTAACTTAAGAGATTTTTTGATCTTTTAAGGAGAAATTTCATTATATCAAGAGTTTGAAAATTATTAAGGGCTTGCGGGGAATGCCTGGGCGCCAAAAAGCGATGAAGGAGGCGGTAAGCTGCCATAAGCTTCGGGAAGCGGCACACACGCGTTGATCCGGAGATTTCCGAATGGGACAACCCGCTGGTGTATCCAGCGCTGGGGAGTGAATACATAGCTCCCTTAGAGCGAACGAGGGGAAGTGAAACATCTCAGTACCCTCAGGAAAAGAAATCAAAGAGATTCCCTCAGTAGCGGCGAGCGAAAGGGGAGCAGCCTAAACCCTTTGTATGTTAAAGATTCCGGTCTTTGTCCAAAGGGGGTTATGGGACTTTCAGGAGCGCCCGGAAGCGCTCCATGGAGTTACAAAATCAAATTTTAGCCTAGAGGCTTGGAAAGGCCTGCCAGAGAAGGTGACAGCCCTGTGGGTGAAAAAATTTGATCTCCAGAAAGGATCCCAAGTACCGCTGAGCACGTGAAATTCAGCGGGAATTTGGGGAGACCACTCTCTAAGGCTAAATATTCTTTGGCGACCGATAGTGAACGAAGTACCGTGAGGGAAAGGTGAAAAGAACCCCGAGAGGGGAGTGAAAGAGAACCTGAAACCGCAAGCTTACAAGCAGTGGGAGCGCTATGTATATCAAGCGTGACCGCTTACCTTTTGCATAATGAGCCAGCGAGTTATTGTCTTAAGCCAGGTTAAGCCGATGAGGCGGAGCCGCAGCGAAAGCGAGTCTGAATAGGGCGGTCACAGTTTAAGGCATTAGACCCGAAACCCAGTGAGCTATTTATGGCCAGGGTGAAGCGCGGCTAATCCCGCGTGGAGGCCCGAACCACAGAAGGATGCAATCTTCTTGGATGAGCTGTGAATAGGAGTGAAAGGCTAATCAAACTGGGTGATAGCTGGTTCTCCTCGAAATATATTTAGGTATAGCCTCGGAAAATTTTATCGCGGAGGTAGAGCGCTGAATGGGCTAGGGGTCTTACCGGATTACCAAACCCAATCAAACTGCGAATGCCGCTGATAATTATTCCGGGAGTCAGTCATGGGGTGATAAGGTCCTGTGACGAAAGGGCAAGAGCCCAGACCATCAGCTAAGGCCCCCAAGTCCATACTCAGTGTAAAACGATGTGAAGTTGCCCTGACAACCAGGAGGTTGGCTTAGAAGCAGCAATCCTTTAAAGAAAGCGTAATAGCTCACTGGTCCAGCGCCTTCGCGCGGAAGATTTAACGGGGCTAAGTATGGCGCCGAAGCTATGGGCTTGTCTTTATAGACAAGCGGTAGAGGAGCTTTGCAGTTTAGGCTGAAGGCTGACCGTGAGGACAGCTGGACGACCTGCAAGTGATCATGCTGGCATAAGTAACGATAACAGAGGTGAAAAACCTCTGCGCCGAAAACTCAAGGGTTCCTGGGCCAGGATAATCCTCCCAGGGTTAGTCGGGACCTAAGGCGAGGCCGCAAGGCGCAGCCGATGGACAAAGGGTTAATATTCCCTTACCGGCTTTCTTTTATAACAAAGGAGTGACGAGCTAAGTATTTCCAGCCTGTTATTGGATTCAGGCGCAAGCTTGCAAGGGGCGGGACAGGCAAATCCGTTCCGCATTAACCCCTAGGAGCAAATGCGTGGAGACCTGGTCTCCTGAAGTGGAATGAGCTATGGCTCCAAGAAAAGCTTCGTTGTGTTTTGAAAGCCGCCCGTACCGTAAACCGACTCCGGTGAGTGGGATGAGTATTCTAAGGCGATTGGGATAAGTTTGGTTAAGGAACTCGCCAAATTGGCGCCGTAACTTCGGGAGAAGGCGCGCCTTTTGAGGTGAAGCCCCTTGCGGGCGGAGCTTCGGAAGGCCTCAGTGACCAGGGAGTAGCGACTGTTTACCAAAAACACAAGGCTGTGCAAAATCCTAAGATGAAGTATACAGCCTGACGCCTGCCCGGTGCTGGAAGGTTAAGAGGATTCGTTAACTTCGGTGAAGCGGAGAATCGAAGCCCCAGTAAACGGCGGCCGTAACTATAACGGTCCTAAGGTAGCGAAACTCCTTGTCGGGTAAATTCCGACCTGCATGAATGGCGTAACGACTTCTTCAGTGTCTCAACCAAATCCCCAGTGAAATTGAACTCTCAGTGAAAATGCTGAGTACCCGCGGAAAGACGGAAAGACCCCGTGAACCTTTACTCTAACTTGGCAATGAGTTTAGGATGAATATGTGTAGGATAGGCGGGAGGCTTTGAAGCTGAGGCGCTAGCCTTAGTGGAGCCGCCCTTGAAATACCGCCCTTATTTATTTTGGATTCTAACCTGCGCCCCTTATCGGGGCGAGGGACATTGTCAGGCGGGGAGTTTGGCTGGGGTGGCCGCCTCCTAAAAAGTAACGGAGGCGCGCGAAGGTTCCCTCAGTCTGATTGGAAACCAGACGCCGAGCGCATTGGCATAAGGGAGCTTAACTGCGAGACCCGCAAGTCGAGCAGGTGCGAAAGCAGGCCAAAGTGATCCGGTGGTCCCGAGTGGAAGGGCCATCGCTCAACGGATAAAAGGTACTCCGGGGATAACAGGCTGATACCCCCCAAGAGTTCACATCGACGGGGGTGTTTGGCACCTCGATGTCGGCTCATCTCATCCTGGGGCTGAAGCAGGTCCCAAGGGTTTGGCTGTTCGCCAATTAAAGAGGTACGCGAGCTGGGTTCAGAACGTCGTGAGACAGTTTGGATCTTATCTTCCGTGGGCGCAGGAAAATTGAAAGGAGCTGTCCCTAGTACGAGAGGACCGGGATGGACGAACCTCTGGTGAGCCTGTTGTCGCGCCAGCGGCACCGCAGGGCAGCTATGTTCGGAATGGATAACCGCTGAAAGCATCTAAGTGGGAAGCCAGCCTTAAGATTAGTTTTCCCAAGCCTTCGGGCTTTAAAGACCGCTCCGAGACGAGGAGCTTGATAGGCAGGGCGTGTAAGCATAGCAATATGTTTAGCTGGCCTGTACTAATAGGTCGATCGTTTTCACTCTCTTGAGGCCAGGAATGATTGAAATTGATATGTAAAAGATTGTTGGTGTCAATAGCTGCGGGGCCACACCTGTTCCCGTTCCGAACACAGAAGTTAAGCCCGCAAACGGCGATGGTACTATAGAGTTTTCTATGGGAGAGCAGCAAGGCGCCAGCATTTATTTTAGCCGGTGAGTTTAGCTCGCCGGCTTTTTTTTATTTGATCTGGACATCAAATCATTAAGTTACAATCAAAATCAATAAAAAAATGTTGAGGGCGCGCCCTTAAAGGAGGACATAATGTTAGGAAATTTGTTTCGTATTTTTATTTGTTTTGCTTTTGCAGTGATTTGCCCGGTTTTTGCTGAAGAGCCGGCTGATAAAGCTTCGCCGGACAGCTCGGCGGAGCCTCAATTAAAATCCTCCTTAGAGGAGTCTCAAACTTCAAAACAGCAAATATTATTGTAAAATTTTCCGATGGGAGCCAAAAAGAAACTCAATAATTTAAGATTTAAAAGTCCGCAAAGGCTTATTTTATGGGTTTTTTTCCCAAGCTCACTCCAGTCTGACAAATTTTTTGCTTGTGGATTCGCGGATTTTTCTCTACTATTTGAGCTTAAATCGCCCCTAAAAAATGGACAACTCAGCTGGAAATTTTAAATCAAGCCAAAAAATTGGGGCGCGCTTTTAAATGAGGACATGATGTTGGGAAATTTGTTTCGTATTTTTATTTGTTTTGCTTTTGCAGTGGTTTGCCCGGTTTTCTCTGAAGAGCCGGCTGATAGGAATTTGAAATCTTTGCCTGACGATTTGGCGGCCCTTCAATTTTATACTTTTTTGTCAATATCATTCTCGGAAAGTGAATCTCAGAGTGATTACTCTAAGGGAATACAATTTGCTCAAGCTGAAAGATGGGAGGCAGCGGAAAAAAAATTTACTCAAGCTCTCTCATTAGAACCAAACTTTGATGACGCTTACAATGCAAGAGGCGCTGTTAGAATTTACTTGAATAACTATGAGGAGGCCTTAAAAGATTTTGATACAGCTATTAAATTATATCCAAACTATATATTGGCTTTCAACAATCGAGGAATTGTCTGGACAATTCTAGGGGATTACGACAAAGCTAGAAAAGACTATGAGGAGACCCTTGCTTTAGGTTTCAGATATAGTGAAATTATCCGTAAACATATAGAAAATAGCCAACAAGTAGCGGAAGAAAAAAACTTGGGAGCAAGAAATTTTACAATCCTGCCCTTTTTTCTGCCAATAACATATATTGGACACAGTCAAGCGCTGAAGCGGTATAACAAGGGAATGGATGCGCTGTTTGAAGCAAAAAAAGCAGAGCAATTAGAGAATGAAGAAAGTAGTGCAGTTGAAAGAAAAGCGTATCAAGATCAAATGTGGGAGCTAGCGGAAAAAAATTTTACTCAAGCTCTCTCATTAGACCCAAACTTTGATGACGCTTACAGTGTAAGAGGCTTTGTTAGAATTTACTTGAATGACTACGAGGAGGCTTTAAAAGATTTTAATACAGCTCTTCAGCTGGATCCACAGAGCTTTGACGCTTTATTTTACCGGGGGAAAGCGCATCTCGAGTTGAAACAAGATTATTATGCCGCCTTAGAAGATTTCAAGCAGGCTCTGGCTTTGAATCCTAATCATGAGGGCGCTCTTAACAATATGGAAACTGCCAAGCAAATGATAAGCCAAAAGCCGCCAGACATAAAAAACTTAGAGGAGCCGGCGGAGCTTCCGGCTTTGTCAGAGTCAAAAATCCCCTTTTCGAAGCGATGCCTAAACATCTTTAGGCGTTTTAGAATCAAAAACAAGTCCAGCGTTTTGCCCCCCTAATTAAGTGGAATTTTATGATATTGTTTCAATATAAAATGCTCATTCATTCAGCTGATTTTGTTGTGAGAGCGCTTTGCAAATCCCTTAGCTGGGGAAGAGGCGAAAAAGATTTTTAGCTGGAGGGCGAAACATACAGGTTTAAGGCTTTTGGCCACAACAAAAAAATAAAAGACCATAAGGCCACAGCTCCAACAAGCATAATAGCCAGCCAATCCCAATATTTTAAATCCAACAGCCAGCGGACGGGGACAGAGGTGATGGCCAGACAGGGCAAAAGCCACAGCCGGGCCGGGTTTCTGTAAATAAAATCCGGCCATCGGCAAAGGTGCTGGATTTGCAGGCGGATTTGATTGACGCCCATCCCCTCCACTGTAAAAAAATTCAGCAGAGAAATCAGGATCTCTATTCCCAGCAACAGAGAAAGCGATAAAATCAGGCAAAAAGGCAGAGACAGCCAGGCCATAAAGCTCAAGTCCGCTTGGATTCCAAAATAAATCACCATAGAGTAAGTTAAAAGGGCGGTAAAAATTCCGGGAATGGCCAGCCGTCTGGAAAACACAATAAACAGGCTGGAGGCGGGCTTTAAAAGATGAAAGTCCAGCCCGCCTAAAATTATGTCCTCGCTAAAATGCCAAAAATTTGGAGCAAACATAATGTAATGAGTTTGATCCACAGCAAAAACAAAAGATAAAAAAAGGAGAAACTCTGTTTTATCCCAAAGGCCGATGCGCTCCACATGATTAAAAATAAAAATTGAAGTGAAAAAATAAACGCCGATAAATGAGACATTCATCAAAGATTGAAGAGTGAAATTGAGGCGAAAGCTCAACTCCTCGCTCAAACTGATTTTAAAAAACTCTTGGTAAAGAGACAGATATTTTTTTATTGGATTCATAATAATTTTCAGCTCTTGTTTGGCCGGCTGGGCATAAGCTCTTTTTATTATTTTTTATATTTTTGCGGCCCGTCTCTGCTTTGCTGGCGCAAAGGCATAGTGTTTGAGTCATAATTCCTCCTTGATTTTCTATCATGGCGCGCTTTAAGTAGCCTATTTCTCAATATTTTTAATATAAATTAATGCCTATAATTCCCTCTTTATAACTGGCTGATTTTGAAATGCTATATTGAATTGTCTCTGGAAAAATGGACATCTTTCTTAGAATAGCCCTGTTTATAAATCAATAGGATCTTATTGTCAAGACTGATGGATCGTCCTCGAAAAATGGACAGTTCACTTGAAATAACCCTGTTCACAAATCAATAAGATCTTATTGTCAAGTGATGGATCGTCCTCGAAAAATGGACATCTTTCTTAGAATAGCCCTGTTCACAAATCAATAAGATCTTATTGTCAAGGCTGGAGTGAGTCCGCCTCGTTTTATAAAAGCCCTCAGTGTAATTAGCTGGCCCTAAAAAAAAAGCCCTAGTCATTTGAAAATGAGTTGAAATTTAAAGAATTTTTAAGAAAAATAATGGCGAGGAAAGAGACTTAAAAAGGTTTAGATCCTTGAAAAAATCGGAGATTCTTTTCTTTTTCCCCTCTCTGAGAGACTTTTCAGAATCGGCTAGTTAAAACGCTCAGCTTGTAAAACAGCCAATAAAGCGGAGGCCAGCTAGCCTGTTAATGGAGCCAGCCAACTGGTTTTCCATCAGCTGTTTAAAAAAAGCTTTGCAATAGAGCTTTCTTGTATTATTCTTAGAAAATTATGAATCTTCTTTTTTTTCTGATTTTAGGTTTGATGGCCAATAAGGGCTATGAGAGGGGAGAGGCTCCGGTTTTAAGCGCTATAGCGGCGCCGCCCGCTTTAATTGAGAGTAAAAAAGCCAGCGCTGAAAATGAGGTTAAACCCTCATCAAAAGCGCAAGGCAAGTCTAAAGCGCAGGCTCAAAGCCAGCCTAAAGCGCAGTCCAAAGGCAAGGCTCAGGCACAAGGCAAGGCTCAAGGCAAAGCACAAGGCAAGGCTCAGGCACAAGGCAAGGCACAAGGCAAAGCACAAGGCAAGGCTCAGGCACAAGGCAAGGCACAAGGCAAGGCTCAGTCCAAAGGCAAAGCTCAGTCCAAAGGCAAAGCTCAGGCACAAGGCAAGGCTCAGTCCAAAGGCAAAGCTCAGTCCAAAGGCAAAGCTCAGTCCAAAGGCAAAGCTCAGTCCAAAGGCAAAGCTCAGGCACAAGGCAAGGCTCAGTCCAAAGGCAAAGCTCAGGCACAAGGCAAAGCGCAGTCCAAAGGCAAAGCTCAGTCCAAAGGCAAAGCTCAGGCACAAGGCAAAGCGCAGTCCAAAGGCAAAGCTCAGGCACAAGGCAAAGCGCAGTCCAAAGGCAAGGCTCAGGCACAAGGCAAAGCTCAGGCTCAAGGCAAGGCTCAAGGCAAAGCGCAGTCCAAAGGCAAAGCTCAGGCACAAGGCAAAGCTCAAGGCAAAGCGCAGTCCAAAGGCAAAGCTCAGGCTCAAGGCAAAGCTCAGGCACAAGGCAAAGCGCAGTTTCAAGGCAAGGCTCAAGGCAAAGCGCAGTCTCAAGGCAAGGCTCAGCCTAAGGCTCCGCCCTCTAAAGCGCCCTTGCTAAACAAGGCTAAAAACGGATCTTCTCAAATTTACAGGGCAACAAGCTCTCAGGAGATAAAAAAGCCTTTGGACAAATATTTTACAGCCATCTCAAATTTTTGCAAAAAAGGCGGAATGAGCGCGGAGCAAAAACTGCTGGCTTTTGCGAAATATATGGAGCAGTTGGAAACATACATTGAGGAGAGGCTCAGAACCCCTTTAGAGCGGCCGGACAGGTTTTTTTTAATCGATATTCTCAATCAGATACAAAGCGAAAAATACCCTTATAAGGAAATTATAAAAGAGGACGCCTCTTGGGCGGAAAAAGGCTCTGTTTTAAAGAGTGTCTTAAGGCGCAATTATCGCTTGGCTTATAACATGGGCGATCAAGAGAGGATTCAGACTCCTTGGATGAAAAAAATTCTTCAGGGCCTGTCATGTGTCGCCAATGAAAAAACAGGCAAAAACTAAGGGCGGTTTTTTTGTGAGGGCATCATGGAGATTTTTGTCAAAATTTTTTCGAAATCAGCAGCGATTTCTTATGTATGGCTCATGACAGCTTAAGATCTGTTTGATAGAGGTTAAGTTGTTGAAATGACTATAAAAACAAGTATTTATCTGCTTATTTTGCTTTTAGCTTTTAGAGGCGCTGGATATGCCGCGCCTTATGAGCGATGCGATTGGAGAAATAAAGATTTTACTGACCGGCTGGTTGATGAGTACAGCAAATCTTTTTCAAAAACAGAGGCTTGCATGGACTGTATCGCCCGCCCAACAAAAACCGATCAAAAAGCCGGCTTTTTTAATTGGATACACAGACTGCGGGACAGCCTTAAAAAAGAGAGCATACCTGTTGAGTGTTTTTTTGCCAGCGCCTCCAGAGCTGTGCCAAAACTGGCCGGTCCTGAAAATTACTATTACTGCAAAAGCAAAAACAGCCGAAAAAACTTTACTAGAAGGAGGCTTGTTGACTCAAAAGGCAAAAAAAGAACCCTATACCCCCGACAGCCCTGTTTGAGCCGGTCTTACGCTTTAATGACTCATGAGGCGTTTCACTATATGACGGATTGTTTTGATTTTAGCAAAAAAGAAAAGGATTATCTGTTTGCTCTTTTTAATCATGAGTCCTCTTTTATCCTCAACAACAAAAGCCATAGCGGCGCCCGCTGTTATGGACAGCTCACCCGGGACGCTGTGAAGGACATCAATAAGAACATTTACCTTAACTCTAAGCCGGGAAACGGCATTTATAGAAAAGCTCTTCAAAAATGCGCAGATCTCAATGATAATATTTTTCCCTTAAAAATTCTTCCGGCTGATCTGGGAGGGCCAAAGGGAAAAAGAACCCATGGCAGATTCAAAAAAACCCAAGAGGGACTAAGAGTCACCTGCCGTCTCACACAGGATCCCTCCGCTTGTTTTTTTTACTCTCTGTATCATATAAAAAACAATATGCTCATATTAGAGAATAATTTAAGCAAAACAGATAAGGATGTTTCAAAAAAAGCGAAGATCTCGGGCAAAATAAAAAAGGATTTTTTATTTCCCATTCAGATCAATGAGGCTCTTTATGTGAAAGGGACAGTCACAATCAACGGCAAAAAACAAAAGATAAATTGGGTTTTAAAAGACAACAATGAGGTTTATAAAAAGATGAGGGCGGCTCAATATAATCCTCAAGATCTGGAAATCAAAAAATCTCAGCTGTTTCAATTTGACAGGGGCAAAAAATGGGATATTTTGTATTGGATGTATAATGGAGGCGCCTCTGTGGCCAGCAAGTATCTTTCAGAATTTATAAGAGAGGAGAAAAAAGCTTTATTCAAAAAATGCGGAGGGCCGGCGCGCTGTGAAAATGGCGAGCGTGTCCGCCAAGGCCACAGCTGGCCTTTTGACACAAAAAAATTTAAAAGCTATCTTCAGTCAAATTATAGGAAAGGCAAGGCGCCGCTAAGCCGGCGAAAGGAAGTGGGGGAGTTTGTCTCCAATGTAAAAAAGGACATGAGATATTTGCAAAACAGCAACAGTTTAAAGTCTCACTTGGAACGGCTTCATCATGATAAGGAAAAACCGAAACCGCATGTTAAACAAAGTGATATAGATGAGTTTGCCCGCTCTATAGGGGATCGCTGTCCTAAAATGGATAAGGATCATGGGAAAGACTCCCCAGCTGTTATATGATGAAGGGCGTGTCCGCCGTTTGATGGAAGAGCTTTGTAAAAATAGTTTAAAAAATTTTCAGCCCGCCCCTTTTATGTCTTTTTTGGGGATGGCTGAAAGCCTTTTGACAGGGGCAAAAAATATGAAATTTTATATTCAACCGGTATAAAAGCGCCATAGCCAAAGGAGGAAAAAGCCATGCTGTTTTTTGACAGAGCCACAGAGCAAATCAATCTTTTTTTTGAGGCGATAAACGGGTTTTTAGCCCAATTTTTCTTTTTTGATGTTTTCTTTTTTATAGAGGGAATTAAATTTCCTCTGGTTGTTTTTGCTCTTTTTGTCTGCGGGCTGTTTTTCACTTTTAAGATGAATTTTGTAAACATTCGCCTGTTTCGCCATTCTATTTTAATGGCTCTGGGCGTTTTGGACAAAGGCAAAAACAAAAAAGGGGAAATATCCCATTTTAAAGCTTTAACCACAGCTCTTTCAGCCACTGTCGGGCTGGGCAATATTGCCGGCGTGGCTATAGCGGTCTCTGTGGGAGGGCCAGGCGCTGTTTTTTGGATGCTGATTATGGGGTTTATCGGCATGAGCACAAAATTTACAGAGTGCGTTTTGGCTGTCTCGTATAGGGAGGAGCGCGAGGATGGGCGCATTATGGGCGGCCCTATGGAGTATTTGCAAAGGGGCTTGTCGGAGATGGGCTGGCCAAAGCTGGGGAGAGTTTTGGCTGTCGCTTTTTGTGTAATGTGCATTGGCGGAAGCTTTGGAGGGGGAGTGGCTTTTCAGGTCAATCAGTCTTTAGGCGCTATATCCATCAGCCTTCCTTTTTTGCGGGATTTTAAGTGGCTGTATGGCTTGTTTTTAATTGCGCTGGTGGCGGTGGTTATTATTGGGGGGATTAAAAGGATTGCCGAAGTGTCCGGACGAATTGTCCCCTTGATGTTTGGCCTCTATATGCTTATGGCTTTTGCTGTTTTGATCATCCATTACGATCAAATTCCTCAGGCTTTTTTGCTGATATTTCAAGAGGCTTTCTCAGCTAAGGCCGGCTATGGCGGCTTTATTGGCGTTATGGTCACCGGTTTACAGCGGGCGGCTTTTTCCAACGAGGCCGGCTTGGGATCCTCTCCCATCGCGCACTCCGCGGCCCGAGTCAGCCATCCGGTGGAGGAGGGGGCGGTGGCTCTTCTGGAGCCTTTTTTGGATACGATTGTTATTTGCGCAACCACAGCTCTTGTTATCCTTGTCACCGGAGTTTATGCCCATCCGGAGCATGCCGATTTAGTTTCTCAGCAGAAGGGAGCCGCTCTCACTTCTCAGGCTTTGTCTCAGGCGCATCTGATTTTTCCCTATCTTCTCAGCGCCGCTGTTTTTCTCTTTGCTTTTTCCACCATCATTTCCTGGTCTTATTATGGAGAAAGATGCTTTTCTTTTGTTTTTGGGGAGAGGCGGGCTTTGATTTATAAAATTTCTGTTTTAGCGGTTATATTTTTAGGGGCTATGGCCGCCAGCACAGCCATCATGAATTTTTGTGATTTGATGATTTTATCCATGTCCCTTCCTAATCTTTTGGGCGCTCTTATGTTAAGCGGAAAAGTCAAAAAATTGATGAAAGAGTATGTCAGCGGCTTAAAAAGCTCGTCTTGAGCCGGCCATCAACGCGTTTTTAGCTCAAAAATCGATGGATTTAAGGCGAGCCCCGTTTTTAAAAGCGGTTTTCAGGTGATTTAAGGCTCTCTCTTCTTGAGCTGGCTTTAGCCAGTGCTATAAATACGATTTTGCCTCAAAAATCAGGAGATTTCTTCTAGAATCTGGCAAAATAAAGCCTAACCAGTATACTCTGAAATCTTACATTTAGGCTCACGCGAAAGCTTTAAGCCCGCCAGCTGAAAGCTCTTAGTGAGAATCCTGAAAAATAGAGCTTTTAGGGATTGCTCTTTTGATTTTGTCGTGATAGGTTTAGGTTATGAAAGCTTTTACTCCGCTATTTCAAGCTTTTATTGCTTTTTGCGCTTTTTTTAGTGTTCAGTTTGCTTTAGTCGCTTTTCTTTTAAATGCAAAGATTGATCCGGTTAAAGAGACTATAGCCAAGCTTGAAAAGAGGATGGATGGCTTAGAGACTGGCCAAGCCAAGCTTGAAAAGAGGATGGATGGCCTAGAGACTGGCCAAGCCAAGCTTTCAGAAAATATAGCTGAAATAAAACAGCTTTTAGCCAAGCGCTGATTTAGAGCGTGCTGTTGCTGTCTCTGTTTAGAGTTTTTCTATAAGCGGAAAAAGCCCCTCCGCCTGCAGTTGATTCAGAGCGGTCTTTCTGTCTCTGCTTAGAGGCTTTTTATAAGCTGAAAAAGCCCCTCCGCCTGCAGTTGATTCAGAGCGGTCTTTCTGTTTCTGCTTAGAGGAGTCAGGGTTTTGTGAAAAGAGCGTAATTTATGGGAATCTTTTTTTGAAAAAACAGCAGCTCAAACTGGCTCAAGCTTTCCATTAGATTTTTTTCCCCCAGCGGCTCGCAAACGGCTTGGCCGTTGGAGGCGCCTGTTTCCCAGCTTTCCATTAAATTTTTTTCCCCACGCGGATCTTTAGATTCATTTTGCTCTTTATAAAGATTTGAGCTGTATTTTTGAGTTTTATAGCCTGTTTGCTCAAACAGCTGGACAGATTGCTGAAAATACTCTTCGGAATCGGTTTTCAGCTCTAAAAAACAGCCGGGCTTTTGCAGTTTGTAAATTTTTTCGCAAAAGGCCTTTTGTATCAGCTGATGTTTTTTTTGTCTTCTTTTTTTGAGCCAGGGATCCGGAAAATGAATATAGACATTGTTCAGCTCCCGCCTTTCAAAAAGATCATCAATAAGGCTGGCGTTATAGCGGAGCGCTTTCCCGTTTTGGCTGTTGTTTTTTCGCGCCCGCCTTATTGTTTGTATTAAGGCTTTGTATTTTAGCTCAACAGCCAGAAAGCAATCCTGGGGCTGATTGAGGCAGAGCTTGGCAAAATGCCGGCCATCGCCGGGGCCAATTTCTAAATGGAGGGGGGCTTTCTCGTTTTTTGAAAAAAGCTTTCTCCATTGGCCTTTAAATTGGGCAGCGGAATCCTCATCAAAAGCCCAAGATTTATAATTTTTGTATAAAGCTTGAATATATCGGCTGGGGCTTTGAATGTTTTTTGTCCGGCTGATTTGTTTTTGGGCGGATCGGGACATAAGCGCTTTTTTGGATAAGCCATTATATGCTGGTTTTATTTTAAGCTTTTTTGCCGCCATTTGTCCAGCGGCTTTTGATGTGTCCTGAAACAAAGAGACGGGCTTATTTTATATAAATGAGCCTGTTATTTAGATGTCAAGCTTTGGTTTTAGGGCCCGCTGAAGGAGCGGAGGACTTAAGCTCTGGCTGAGAGGCTGTTGCGGGATCAGAGGACAGGGGCTTTGGCTGAGAGGCTGTTGCGGGATCAGAGGACAGGGGCTTTGGCTGAGAGGCTGTTGCGGGATCAGAGGACAGAGGCTTTGGCTGAGAGGCTGTTGCGGGATCAGAGGACAGGGGCTTTGGCTGAGAGGCTGTTGCGGGATCAGAGGACAGAGGCTTTGGCTGAGAGGCTGTTGCGGGATCAGAGGACAGGGGCTTTGGCTGAGAGGCTGTTGCGGGATCAGAGGACAGGGGCTTTGGCTGAGAGGCTGTTGCGGGATCAGAGGACAGGGGCTTTGGCTGAGAGGCTGTTGCGGGATCAGAGGACAGAGGCTTTGGCTGAGAGGCTGTTGCGGGATCAGAGGACAGGGGCTTTGGCTTTGGGGCTGTTCCGGCGGGGTCGGAGGATTTAAGCTCTGGCTTTTGGGCTGTTTTGGAGGCGGAGAATCCAGCCGGCTTTGGCTTGGAGGATTTTTTGGCGGAATGGCTTTGCGGAGCTAAAATTGTAAACATTGACCGCCGCTCCATTTTGGCTGGCGTTTCCGGAACAGCTAAATCTGAAAGCCGCCCCTCTAACTGCTGCAGCATTTTAAAACCCAGCTCCTTATGGGCCATCTCCCGGCCAAAAAACCGCAAATTAACTTTCACTTTGTGGCCTTGATTTAAAAACTCTCTGGCCTTTTGGAGCTTAATTTTTATATCGCCCTCTTCTGTCCGAAGTCTTATCTGAATCTCTTTAACTAAAATTTTTGTCTGATTTCTTTTATTTTGCTTTTCCCGTTTTTTTGTTTCAAATTTCCACTTGCCGTAATCCATGATTTTGCACACCGGAGGATCGGACTTTTCATGGATTTCAACCAGATCCAGCCCCTTGTCTCTGGCCCGGCTTAAAGCCTCAAAAGAGGGCATGAGGCCAACCAGCTTTCCCTCCTCGTCAATTAAGCGGACTTTAGGAGCTCTTACCCTTTCATTGATCCGGCGCTTGTCCTCTCTCCTGAACCGGCCCTGAAAATTTCTTCTGGGTTTAATGGCTAATTCCCTTTAAATGAATTTTTAAGCAAAAAAGACTCCGCTTGCCGGCTGTGGATGTCTTCCGCCAGCTGGCGGGCAAAAGCGCCCGCATTCAAATCAGAGAACAATTCGCCTGTTCTTAAGCGGACGGACAGGAGCCGGGATTGAGCCTCTTTTTTGCCAATAACTAGCATATAGGGGATTTGCTGATTTTGAGATTCCCGGATTTTGTAGGAAAGCTTTTCATTTCTTTTGTCTATTTTACAGACAATCCCTTTTAGTTCAAGCTCTTTTTGAATTTGAAGGGAAAAATCATGCTCCTTGTCGGTCAAAGGCAAAATTATCGCTTGGACAGGGGAGAGCCATGCGGGCAGGCGCCCTTTGCAATGCTCCAAATAAATCCCCATAAATCTTTCCAGAGAGCCAAGAATAGCCCGATGAAGCAGAACAGGGCGCTCCTCCCGGTCTTTTTCGCTTGTATAGCTTAAGCCAAAAGCCTCCGGCAAATTAAAATCACATTGAAAAGTGCCCAACTGCCAAGATCTGTCAAAGGCGTCCCGAACGGAAATATCCAGCTTGGGGCCGTAAAAAGCCCCTTCCCCCGGCTGAATGCCGGCCGGAATATTTAATTTTTTGAGAGCGGAGCTTAAAGCCTCCTCCGCCTGATCCCACAGGCGATCCGCTCCCATTCTGTCTTTGGGCCGGGTGGAAAGCTCCACTTGGTAATTTTTAAGCCCAAAAGTTTTGTAAATATCTTGCAGCATTTGTATTCCGTTTTGAATTTCCTGAGAGAGCTGACTCAAACGGCAAAATATATGAGCGTCATCTTGACAAAAGCTTTTGACTCTTGTCAGGCCATGCAAAGATCCGGGCGGCTCTCTCCGGTGCAGGCGGCCAAAATCCGCCACCCTCCAAGGCAAATCCCTATAGGATCGCCGCTCTTTTTTGTATAAAAGGCAGTGGCCGGGACAGTTCATGGGCTTTAAAAAATATTCTCTCTCCAGCTGTTTTTCCTCCATGCGCTGTTTTGTGTCCGGCTCAGTTGGCCCGCTGTTCCCCGCGCTCATCTCTGAAGACTGCTCATCTTTGCCGGCGCCCAAAATGGCCCGCGCGGATGGAGCAGAGATATTTTCTTTATTTTTGCCGGCTTCCAAAATGGGATACATATTGTCCGCAAAATGCTGAAGATGCCCGGATCGCCTAAACAAATCAGAATGATAGATTTGCGGCGTGATCACCTCCTCATAGCCGTATTCTCTGTATTTTTCCCGCAAAAAGCCTTGCATTCTTCGGTATACTTCCGCCCCTGAGGGGGTAAAAAAAGGATTTCCGGGTGACAGATCGCTAAACCAAAACAGACTCAGCTTTTTCCCCATTTGCCGGTGATCATAGCGTTTGGCCTCTTCCTGTTTTTGCAAAAAGGCCTTCAGCTCTTTTTCTGTGTGAAAGGCTGTGCCGTAAATTCTCAGCAGCTGTTTGTTGGAGGAATCCCCCCGCCAATAAGCGCCGGATTGAGACAGAATTTTCACAGCTCCAATTTGCCCTAAGCGCTGGACATGGGGGCCTCGGCAAAGATCCAGCCAAGGCCCTTGTTTGTAGACGCTGACCTCTTTTTCCCCTAAGCCCTCTATAATCTCTTTTTTTAACAGCTCTCCTTTTTGCTCAAAATAGGCGCAGGCCTTTTCTTTTGTCCAAATCTCTTTTGTCAGCTCATAATTTTTCTTTAAAAGGGATTTCATCTCTTGCTCAATGCGCTCTAAATCCTTGTCAGTGAATGTCCTGTCCGCGTCAAAATCATAATAAAAGCCATTTTCTATGACTGGGCCAATAGTGACTTTCACCTCCGGCCAGAGATTTTGAACAGCTTGCGCCAAGACATGAGCTGAGGAATGCCGGATCACCTCCAGAGCTTTTTTAGAGGGAATAGCCACGATCTCCACCTGATCCCCATCTTTTAGGAGAGAGCGAATATCCTGAACCTGGGATTCTTTGTTAATTAAAGCGCCCACCGCTTTTTTAGCCAGCCGGGGATTAACACTGCCGGCTAATTCTAAAGCGCTGGGGCGGGAGGAAAACTCTTTAGAGCCTCCATCCGGCAATGTAATTTTCCAGCTCATAGCTCTTGTTATACCGGCTGGCCGCTCTTTCAGTCAATAAGGCTCAACTTTAGCCATTTGGGGTTGAGGAGTCAGCATCGGCAGGATTAAGCTCGGCCTTTCAGTCAATAAGGCTCAACTTTAGCCATTTGAGGGCCATTTTGGCGGAGCCTGCGCTCCCGCCTCTTAACCGGAAAAAATCTAAAGCCGGGAGTAAAAACTGAGTTGGCCGGTTTTTGGTTTTCTGGTCGGGATCCATCCCCCTCCGCCCGCTCTAAAAAATCCAAAGCCGGGACTAAAAGCCGGGAATGAAGCCGAGCTTAAATTTACCCAAAAGGGTTTGGATCTTTTATTTTTTCAGCCATTTTCCATCGGCAAAGGCCCATTTAGGCTGAATGCCCCAAAAAGAAAACAAGAATCAGATTTAAAAATAAACCTATGAATTTTCAGACTAGACCAAATATAATACAAAGCTCATGAGCTTATTAAAGGGTCTGTTTCTAATGATTTTTAAAGCTCATGAGCTTATTAAAGGGTCTGTTTCTAATGATTTTTAAGGCTCATGACAGCTTAAGAGGGTTATTTCTAATGATTTTTAATAATAACACATATAAATTATGAGGCTTTTAAACATAAAGGGCAAAAACTGAAAATGATTCCCGTAATTTTATGCGGCGGCTCCGGATCCCGCTTATGGCCCATTTCAGATGAGAAGCTGTTTTATAATTTTTTTGACAGCCAAAGCCTTTTGGACATCAGCTTAAAAAGGCTGGAGGCGTTTGAATCTCCCCTAATCGTTAGCCAAGAGAGCCTGAAGACATCCGCAGAGTCCGTTGTTAAAAACAACAGCCCTTCCGCGGACAGAATTTATGAGCCGCTGCTTAGAAATACAGCTGTCTCCTTCGCTTTAGCCTGTCATTTTCTGCGACAAAGGCGGAGAGCGCAAAGCTTGATAGGCCTGTTTCCCGCTGATCATTTTATCTCCCAAGAGTTGGATTTTCAAAAGCTGGTTGCCGCTGGCTCGCAAATCGCTCAAGAGAAGGGGCAAATTGTGGCTTTTGGGAGCGCTCCCCGCTTTCCCAGCTCCGATTATGGCTATATCAAAGTCCAAAACAACACCAGCTCCCTTAATGGCGTCTCATTTCAGACAGCCATTGGATTTGTGGAAAAGCCCTCTTTATCTGAGAGCGAGTCCCTTATTCAGGAAGGCTGTTTATGGAATTTCGGCATTTTTTTAGGCTCTCTTGGCGTTTTTATTCAGCATTTTGAAAATTATTTGCCGGATCTCTGGCGGGAAATTTGCTCCATTAAGGAGGACTTCAGCAATATTTCCTCTGCCTATCAAAAATTAAATCCTCTCAGTTTTGACAAGGGGATTATGGAAAAAATATCCTCTTATATTTGCCTGCCCTGTGATGTGGGATGGTTTGATTTGGGGTCTTGGGATCGGCTGGCTGATTGGGAGCGGGAATTTCCCGGAAAATTGCAAAACCGCGCCCGTGTTATTCGCCAAGAGGCGGAGGGGAGCTTTGTATTTTCCTCAATAGATCGCAATATAGGCTTGGCCGGCGCCAAAAACCTTTTAGTTATTCAAGGGGAAAAGGGGCTTTTGATCGCTAAAAAGGGCGCGGGGAGGGATATGAAAAAGCTGGCGGAAAGCTTTAACAGGCCCGCTCACCCAGCGGATAAAAAAGGGATGGATCAGAAGATTTGCCGGCCGGGCCTTAAAAATCCGTTTATCCTTGGCGCTAAAAAGGGCGCAAAAAGCCATAAGCTGGGCGAATCTTTTGGCTGTTGGCGGCCCATGACACAAGGCCCTCCTCCAGGCCATACAGCCATAAAAACCGGCGAATCTTTTAGCGGAAAAATAAAAGGCTGGATGAAGATTATCCCTCAAAAATTGGCGCGTTTGTCAAATAGATCTGGCTGGCGAAGTCCATTTAACATTGGATTGCCCCAAAACCTGGCGCGTTTGTCAAATAGGGAAGGCTTTAAAGATAGGCGGCTAAAGCCGCAAAGCTTAGGGGCAAAAGCTTTGCGGCAAAAAGCCAAAGGCTCAGCCGGCATGGGAGAAGACGCTCCCCGCTGGGCTGTAAAGCCTTGGGGGGCTTATCGGGTCCTTATGGAAAGAGATGGGTTTAAGTATAAGGAGCTTAAAGTTTTGCCGGGCCAGCAGCTCAGCTGTCAAAGCCATAAAAAGAGAGTTGAGCATTGGATTGTGGCTGTTGGCCAGGCGGAAATTATTTTAGAGGGCCGGCGCTTTCCATTAAAGGCTAATGAGCATATATTTATCCCCCAAGGGGCTAAACACCGCTTAAAAAACCCCGCAAAAAAAGATCTCATTTTGCTGGAAATTCAAATGGGGAGCGAGCTGGATGAAAATGACATTGTTCGCTATGCGGATGACTATGGCAGAAAATAACCATGATTATGCCGGCAATTTATTAAAAAATTCCATTTAAGCCTTTGCCTTTATCGGTTATTATACACAAAAGATTAAATCGCTAAAATTAGGGGCTAAATAAGAAGAGAGCATTATGAGATCGCCAAAAAAAATAGGCATTTTGCGGTTCCCGGCCAGCAACTGTGACAGAGATGTGTTTAAGGCGCTGGACGGCCTGAATGCGGAATTTTTGCCGAGTCGGCAGGCTATAGAGATTGAAAATTATAGGGCCTTTATTATTCCCGGCGGGTTTTCGTATGGAGATTATTTAAGGGCGGGGGCTTTGGCCGCCCTCTCCCCGGCAATGCGGGATCTCAAGCGGGCTGGCCTGAAAGGCTGGCCGGTTTTAGGAATTTGCAACGGCTTTCAGATTTTATGCGAGGCGGGCTTGCTGGAGGGGGCTTTGCTCCCTAATCAGCGGGGGCGCTTTATAGATGAATGGTCTCATTTGCGGGTGGAAAACAAAAACCTCTTTTGGCTGGCCGGCGGAGAGATCAAATTGCCCATAGCTCATGGAGAGGGCTGTTATTTTGCGCCAGAGGGAGTTTTAAAAAAGCTGAAAGACAGCCGGCGGGTTTGGATCACATATCAAAACAATCCTAATGGCTCAGCGGGGAATATTGCCGGTATTATGAATGAGCGGGGAAATGTGGCCGGCTTAATGCCCCATCCGGAAAGGGCTGTGGCGGATTGGATGGGCGGAAAAGATGGCTTGTCTTTTTTTAAAGGCTTAGAGAATGCCTTATAATTTTTGTGAAAACCCATTTTTTTGGGAATTATATACTTAGCTTTCCATATTTTTAGAAAAAAGCTTTATTTCAGGGAAAAAATAAAGAAAGTTTTAAAGGTTGTTGCCTCTTATGAATATGTCAGAAAAAGAGCTAAGAAGGCCAAAAATGCTTATGTTTAAAGGCTGTCATGGGATTTTGTGGAAGGTTAAATATATAATTCCTATTTTTTTGGCCTGTTTTGTCGAAAAAAGCGAAAAAAATCAATTTTTTTTATGAGATTTAAAAAAAAGCGCCTCCCGCTTTTTTTATGTTGCAAAAATTGACATATTTTTTAAAAATTGTTAGGGTATTTTGAGATTTTCGCTGAGCTTGTTGATTATGAAAAAGAGATTTCTGGACAATATTTTGATTGGCAAAGGCTGCCTTTGCCGCGTGAAAAAACAGATAGAGAAAAAAACAAGCAAAAAACAGCGCCTGTCCCATTATTTTAAAGCCGTTTTTTTAGCCCTGGGCGCTTTTTTCCCGGGAGATTTGCCGGCTGATCATATCAGCTCCATCCAGACTTATAGTCCCACGACAACATGGAAGAGTGTCAGTAAGAGCCGGCGCTTTTTATATAGTCCAGATTTTAATTCCCCGAAAAATTATGAGGAAAAGAGACAAAGCCCTGCGCAAGCAGCAAGCTTTTTAGAGCATATCTCTATGCTATGGGAGGAGAAAAGCCTCAACGATTTTTCGATCTGGGGTCAAAAATTTGATTTTCCGATTGACAACAGGGGAGACTGGAATAAGCGGCCCAGCTTTTATGTAATTGACGGCATTTTAGAGGATTCAAAAGCCCGAATGGAATACGCCGAGATGGAAAAAATCTACATAGGTTATTATGAGAATTATAAAAAGAGCAAAAACCCGCGCCTGTCTTATGAGTATCAGGATATGTGCTTTTTTTCCACTATTCCTTTGCTTAATTATGCCGCGCACAAAAAACACATAAAGCTGGTAGAGGCAAAACTTGCCCAACAGGAAAAGGGAGTGGACTGCCCCTCATCTTATGAGGCTTTGCATCGCTCTAATCATCCGGCTGTTGTGAAAATTTTTAAATACAACAATATTATTAAACAGACATTTATAGGGAGCGGATTTTTTATCGCGCCCGATATTTTATTTACCGCTTTTCATGTTGTTAACACGCCTTTTGAGGGGGAGATAGAGGATAGTTTATTTGTTCAAATGCCAACGGTCAGCCGGACCAGCTTTATTTCCCCGTCAGACACAAAGGCCCGTATATTTTCCGCAAGAGATGTGGCTATGTCTCACAAAAAATGTTTTATCTCCTCTGATGTTGAGGAGTCTTTTCCTGAAATTCAAAATAGATTTGTTCCTGTTAAAGAGATTATAGCTTTTTCCCCATTGTATGACACAGCTCTTTTGAGAGTGGCCGAGCCTTCTGAGCATTTTTATTCTCTGGAAAAAAAGTATAAAGGCTCTTCCGGGAATCTGCAAATGGCGGGCTTTCCTTCGGGATACTTTTCTGCTGTAAAAGCTCAATGGGCGGGGCCAAGCCCTATTCCTTATTATGAAATAGCGGAAGTGTCCGTTATTGATAATAATTTGTATAGCTTAAGCAATTTAGAAGGCGCCAGCGGATCCCCTTTTGTTTTTGAGGATGGAAGTGTGGCGGGAGCGTTTATAAGGGTGGTTCCAATTATCAAAAAGAGGTTTTTGGGTTTTGTCGCTGCGGAGCATATCCAAGAGCTATTGTTGGAGGAGCCTGTTTCCTGTAAGTCCTTTCAATGTATAAAGGAGGGGGTCAAAGCTTTTGTCCAGCAAGATCCGCAAGACGATAAATTTAAGCAATATAGGATAGCTGATTTTCATGAGATGAAAGACACTGATTATTTTAAGCGGCTGGCTTTATACGAGCAGGCGGCGGATCAGGGAGTGGATTTGGCTGAAATGGCCATGTGCAGAGAGCTTCACAAAAACGGGTGCAGAGCTTTTCGCGGCAAACCCGATGAGGAAATTCTTAAATTAGAGAAAGAAGAGAGAAAAAAGAGAGTGAAATGGTGTAAGAGGGCGGCAAAAAATGGCTACGAATCGGCTAAACTGGCGCTGTTGATAGCTGAGGTCGATAGGCGGAGCGGTTTTGTTATTGAATCCGGAGATCCTCGCTTTGTCAGGGACAAAGTGATCATTCGGCCACAGCCTTCTGATTGGGATATTGTCAAAAAGTCAAATATCAAAATCATTTCGCTAAGATCCGGGGATATTTTAAATTTGCAAGCCAAGGAGAATATGAATTGCAAGCCACTGCCCTCCTATTCGCTGAGCAGTAGGTTTTTAGGGAGCCGGCAAGTGATGTATTCCTGCTCGCCTAAATCGCCTGCCGACAGCCAGAAACAATTTAGACATTATGGAGGGGTTCAGTGGCTTCAAAAATTTGGAGATCAAAAGCTGAGGGATATGTTGTTTCTTAAGAATCAAGGGCTTAATTACAAGGGTTCAGGCTATTAGTTTGTGCGTCCAGCGCGATAAATCTAGGTATATGTTGCTTGAGAATCAATGGCGTAATTATCAGACTGTAGACTATCAATAATAATCCAGATTATTTAGCTAAAAGCTGATCGATCTTGGCTGAAAGCTGGGCTTGGCCAGCCTCGAGTTGGGCTTGGCCGGCCTCAAGCTTAGCCTGGCCGGCCTCAAGTTTAGCCTGGCCGGCCCCAAGCTTGGCCTGGCCGGCCTCAAGTTTGGCTATGTCTTTTTTTAGCGGCTCTAAAAGCAGGTTAAAAACATAGCTTAAAACAGCTATAACAGCGGAAAAGGCAATAATTGTCATTAAAACTGACTGAATATCCATATCACAAAAAATTAATGCTTTTATGTTCATTTGTCAATAAAAAAGGCGCTTTTTCCTGGAGCTTTTCCCTCTGTTTTCTGATTTTTTTTAGCGCTTTTAATTGAGCCTTTAAAATATTAGCCTGTCTCCGCCTGTATTTTTTATATTGTTTTTTGTAAGCTAAAAAGCCATCCACTCGTTTTTTTTCAAACTCTTTTTTCTTTTTTTCATGCTGTAGAAAGGCCCTTTTTTCCTTTAGATGCGGTTTGCGCTTTCTGGATGTCCGCAAGGCCTTTAGCCGCGCTTTCCATACAGCTTTTTTTTGGCTCTCAAAGCGCTTTTGTTTTTTTTCATGCCTCAAAAAAGCCTGGCGCTTTTCCCTAGAGGATAAAGCCGCTGTAAAAAAACTCGAAAGAGCAAAAGAGAGGCAAAAAATAAATCTCATAATCAAATATGCGCCAATGTGAAACTCCAGAGCGTAAGCTTTTTGATTCCCGCTCCTTAAAAAATTAATATTCACCGGAGGCGGTTAGCCCCAGTGAGCCAGCAACAGCAAGCCAAAATGATTGGCCATCTCTTTACAAACAGCCGTCCGGCGCCAGCTGAATCAGTGTATTTTGTTTTCCCTCTGTCGCCTATAAATTTGTGGGGATTTTCAAAAAAACTGGCCTCTTGGACAAAACAGCTATTTTGGGCTTGTAAAGGGGCTTTAAAACAGGCCCTTTACAGTCGGGGGATATCCTAGGGGTGTATTGTTTCATTCTCTGAGTATAGCTCTTATCGGGTTTAAAGGATATTGCAAAAATATGGCTTTGCGGCAGGCCTGAGTCGGACAAGAGATTGCCGGGGCAATGCTGTGGTTGAGAGCTTTCTTTGTTTTAAACGACACGGCATCCAATTTAAAACTTTGAAGGTGGAGTTGATGAGCCGGATCAATTCAAAAGGGCTTGTTTTAGAAGACACTAAAAAGGAATGCTTTAACTATATTGAGGGCTTTTATAATACACGGCGGATTCACTCTAGCCTTGACAATAAGAGCTTATTGATTTATGAACAGGGTTATTCCAAGTGAACTGTCCATTTTTCGAGGACGATCCGCTTTATTGATTTATGAGCAAAATTATTCCAAGCAAACGGCTCATTTTTCAGGGACGATCTACTAGACCAGGGCTTAAATTAAATAGGCCGAGAATGAGCGCTCAGTTTTATATTTTCAACAAATGGTATGGTTTTTTACATGTCTCTGATTTATGCTTTGAGGAGGCGCATGTCTAATCCCAGCATTATTTTTTTTGATGGCCAGTGCAATCTTTGTGATCGTTTTGTCAATTTTGTTTTTAAAAGGGATGCTCGCCGGCGCTTTCTTTATGCTCCGCTACAAGGCCAGACAGCTCTTCAGAAGCTAAAAAAAGAGGATATTCAGAATTTAAAGTCCATTCTTGTTTTAAAAGATGGGGCGGTTTTAAGGGAAGCGCGGGCTATTCAGGCGGTCTTTCAGCAATTATATCCTCACTGCTCTCCAGCGCTTTCTGTTTTGCCGCTCTCTTTGTTTAACTTCTTTTATAGATTTATTGGCAAAAACAGGTATGCCATTTTTGGAAAAAAAGAGCGCCTCTATCAGCCCGCCAAGAGCCAAAGCGAGTTTTTTCTTCCCTGAGCGCTGGGCAGGCCACGATCGCTCCTATCTACAAAGGTTCAAAGCGAGTTTTTTCTTCCCTGAGCGCTTTTTAACTGCCATAAGAGACTCTTATGCTTTAAAGCTAAAATATAGCCATAGTGTTTTTTTGATAGGTGTCCGGTTTGTTTAAAATAGGTGAAAAAACCCTATGTTTATAATAAATATTAAGTTTTTTTGGGAAACAGCCTGGCCCAAACATTTTTGTAAATTTTTATAAAACAGCTTTTTCCGCTTGTGAGGGCGCATAAAAGAGAGTAAGGCTTTTACAAAGCTTAATAGGAGGGATTCCATGAAAAATCATTTTTTAATAATGTCCATACAGCTGTTTTTTTCTTTATTTCTTATGGGCTGTGGCGCGAATCCGAATCCTCCGAATCCTCCGAATCCTCCGAATCCTCCAAATCCTCCAAATCCTCAAGGAGCTCCTGTTAGCCAAATCTCCATAGATCAACCGGCGGAGAATTTAGATTTCATAAAGAAAAAGGCGCAAAGCGGAGATCCGAAGTTTCAGACTCAGCTGGCTGATATATATTTTAAAGGCGAGGGATCGGATCAAAGTTATGAGCAGGCTTTTAAGCTGTATGAAAAAGCCGCGCGCCAAGGATATTCCCCTGCCCAAAACAGTTTGGGCGATATGTATTATTACGGCCAAGGGGTGGAGAAAGACTTGGGGCAGGCTTTTAAGCTGTTTCAAGCATCGGCGGATCAAGGATTTGCGTCCGCCCAAAACAGTTTAGGCGTCCTTTATATGAAAGGCGAGGGAGTTCAGAAAAATTATGAGAAGGCTTTTAAATGGTTTAAAAAGGCTGAGGATCAGGGGCTGGACAAAGCGCAATTCAATTTAGGCCGTCTCTATCTTAAGGGTCATGGAGTCCAGCAAAGCGATGAGCGGGCTTTTCAGCTGTTTAAGGCATTGGCGGATCAGGGAATGGCGGATGCTCAATTTCAATTAGCTGTCCTTTATAGCGAGGGCCAGGGGGCGGAGCAAAGTTATGAGGAGGCTTTAAAGCTGTTTAAAAAGGCCGGGGATCAGGGGCATAAGGAGTCGCAATACAATGTGGGCATCTTTTTTACCAGGGGTCTGGGAGTCCAGCAAAGCGATGAGGAGGCTTTAAAGTGGTTTAAAAAGGCTGGGGATCAGGGATTTGCGCCCGCTCAATTTCAGTTAGCTGTCCTTTATAAGAAGGGCCAGGGAGTCCAGCAAAGCGATGAGGAGGCTTTAAAGCTGTTTAAAAAGGCTGGGGATCAGGGGCATAAGGAGTCGCAATTCAGTTTAGGCAATCTCTATTTTCATGGCCAGGGAGTCCAGCAAAACTTTGAGGAGGCTTTTAAGTGGTTTAAAAAGGCTGGGGATCAGGGGCTGAAGGAGGCGCAATTTAATTTAGCCGTTCTTTATATGGGGGGCCAGGGAGTCCAGCACAATATGGAGGAGGCTTTAAGGCTGTTTCAGGAGTCCGCGCTCCAAGGATATGCGGAGGCGCAATTCACTTTGGGCAATCTCTATTTTTTAGGAAAGGGAGTCCAGCAAAGTTATGAGGAGGCTGTTAAGTGGTTTACAAAAGCTGGGGATCAGGGGCATAAGGAGGCGCAATTCACTTTAGGCCATCTCTATCTTGAGGGAAGTGGAGTCCAGCAAAGTTATGAGGAGGCCTTTAAGTGGCTGAAACAGGCGGCGCTTCAAAGGCATGCCAAGGCGCAATCCCAATTAGCCGCCCTTTATGCGAAAGGCCAGGGAGTCCAGCAGAGCTATGAAAAGGCTTTAGAGTGGCTGGACAAGGCTAAAGATCAGGGAGTTATTTCTGAAAAGACTGTTGATTGGCTGAAACCGGCTGGAGATCAAGGATTTCCCTCAGCTCAAAATAGTTTGGGCGATATATATTACAGAGGGCTGGGTGTCCAGCAAAGCTTTGAGAAGGCTTTTCAGTTGTATAAAAAAGCCGCGGAGCAGGGTTATGCGGAGGCGCAATTCAATTTAGGCAATCTCTATTTTTTAGGAGAGGGAGTCCAGCAGAGCCATGAGGAGGCTTTTAAATGGTATAAAAAAGCCGCGGAGCAGGGGCATAAGGGGGCGCAATTCAATTTAGGCAATTTCTTTCTTGTAATGGAGCGTTATGGGGAGGCTTTTAAATCGTATCAAAAGTCCGCGCGCCAAGGATATTCTGAGGCGCAATTCAGATTAGCTGGTTTCTATTTTGAGGGTATTGGCGTCCAGCAAAGCGATGAGGAGGCTTTTAAATGGTATAAAAAAGCCGCCCAGCAAAATCATATAGAGTCGCAATTCAGATTAGCTGACTTGTATAAGGATGGCATTGGAGTTCAGCACAGCATGGAGAAGGCTTTTAAATGGTATAAAAAAGCTGGGGATCAGGGTCATTTAGAGTCGCGATTTCAGTTAACCCTTCTTTACGCCAAGGGACAAGGGGTCCAGCAGAATTATAAAAAGGCTTTGGAGTGGAATCAATATGTGATTTTTCAGGATATTCATAATGCGCAAAGAGGCGTGCCGGTGGATCGAAATTATGAGGAGATTGTTGAGTGGCTGGAAAAGGCTGGAGAAGAGCAGGGGCTGGGCGGCCAAGCGCAATTCCAGCTGGCCATTCTTTATGATAACGGCATGGGGGCAGAGCAAAGCGATGAGGAGGCTTTAAGGCTGTTTCAGGAGTCCGCGCGCCAAGGATATGCGGAGTCGCAATTTATTCTAGCCATTTCGTATGAAGAAGGCCTGATAGTCCAGCAAAGTTATGAGGAGGCTTTTAAGTGGTATCAAAAAGCAGCCCAGCAGGGTCATGTAGAGTCGCAGTTCAGATTAGCCTCTTTTTATAAGGATGGCCAAGGAGTCCAGCAAAGTTATGAGGAGGCTTTTAAGTGGTATCAAAAAGCAGCCCAGCAGGGTCATGTAGAGTCGCAGTTCAGATTAGCCTCTTTTTATAAGGATGGCCAAGGAGTCCAGCAGAGCCATGAGGAGGCTTTTAAGTGGTATCAAAAAGCAGCCCAGCAGGGTCATGTAGAGTCGCAATACAAATTAGCCGTTTTCTATTTAAAAGGCGTGGGAGTCCAGAGAAATGTGGAGGAGGCTTTTATGCTGTTTTATAAAGCCGCGATCCAAGGGCATATTAAAGCGCAGCACATTGTAGGCAATCTCTATCTTGAGGGCCTGGGAGTCCAGCAAAATGTGAAGGAGGCTTTTAAGTGGTATGAAAAAGCTGGAGTTCAAGGCAATTCTCCATCGCAGCTGCAATTAGGCAATATGTATCATGGAGGCATTGGAGTCCAGCAGAATTATGAGAAAGCTTTGGAGTGGTTTGAAAAGGCGGCTCTTCAGAATGAGGCTCGGGCGCAATTCAATTTAGGGCTGATGTATCTTGAGGGCCGGCCGGGGGTTAGCCAGGATAAGGATAAGGCGCTTTATTGGCTGAAAAAATCACATAAGCTGGGGTTTCCTCCCGCCGCTCAAAAGCTTAAAGAGCTTGAGTCTGGCAATGATATGCGTCAGGATCCGGATAGAGCCGGCGAATTGCGTCCGCCGCGAATGATGATTCATTGACACCAGCTTAAATGAATCGGCAAATGGCGCTCGCCGCGAATGATGATTCATTGACACCAGCTTAAATGAATCGGCGAATTGCGTCCGCCGCGAATGATGATTCATTGACATTTGCCAGATCCCGTCTCGTCTGATATTCTTTAAACAAAGAGGCTGGCTTTTCTCTTTTTTTCCGCCCGGCGCGCTAGACTCAATGTTTAAAAAAAGAGAGTCTGAGGAAGCAATGGAGTCTTTGTTTTTTTGTTTCAGACAGTTTAATATAAAGCCTTTTCTTGCTGCAGGGGGAAAAAAACAACCTAAAAACTGGGAAAAAAGGCAAAAACGCTGTTTTCATAAATCTTTTCTTGTTGCAGGGGGAAAAAAACCTAAAAACTCAAAAATCCCAACAGCCGGAAAAGCCTTTATAAAACGCGCAAAAGGCTGGATAATTATAGCAAGAGATTTTTTTAGGCCCGGCGAAGCGGATTCACTCTCTGTAAAATGCGAAAAAGGCCAAATAATCATAGAGTATATTTTGCTTCTCGTGGCCTCCACAGCGCTGGCTTTGCTGTTGATCAATCTGGTGTCTGTTGAGCCGGGGGCGGACAGTTATTTTTTTAACTATTGGCGTCATTTTTTGACAGTTATTGGCTCGGATATTTACGATTAGCGCTCCGTTTGTTTTTGAGTTCGCCCCTTGGCTAATATAACGAGTCAAAAGAGGAGCGCGCCCCTAAAGTTGGACAAATTTGTGTTAAAAGTTTAGTATAGATTTGTCATTTTCCCTGAGAGCTTGAAAATGTGGGATTTCGCGGCGCTTAAAAATTTTTTGACATAAAGATAAATAAGCGCTTTGCTTTTAACATAGGCCAAGCGAGCGGGCTAGATTGGATGGCCTAGGTTTCAGGAGCTTTTGCGGTGTTTTTTCAGAAATTTTCCAGCTCTAACTTTGCCATAAACTGTAACAGGAGGGAATTATGTTTACAGATATATACTCTTTAACTGAAAGCGTTGTCGGAAGCGCTTTAATCATCTGGGGCCTTGCGCTTTTGATCAATAAACACATCCTGCAGTCGTTTGTCGATACTTTCACAAATATAGAGGACAATGAGACTTTAAGCTATTTGACCGCTTCCATGTTTTTAATTTTAGGGCTTATTACCACAGCCGTTCATAATGACTGGTATTGGAGCTCATCTTTGATAGTGACTCTCATTGGCTGGATTTTGATATTGAAAGCCGGTTTTTGGCTCTTTTTTCCAAAAATCGCCGCCCGTCTGGCTAAAAAAATGTCCCACTTGATTTTAAGCTCCTGGTTTCGCTTTGTCAGCGCCGGCGGCATTATTTTTTTAGGTTTGATTGTCCTCGGCAAATACTATATGGAAAGCCTTTCTCCTCTGGAGGGGATAAACCTCTAAAAAAGCTTAGCAATTTCCCTAAATTTAGGCTGGATATGGCCGCCATTAGGGGATAAACCTATAAACCTCTAAAAAAGCTTAATAATTTTCCTAAATTTAGGCTCAGAAATTTTTGAGTGGAGAAAACATTTTTTTACAGTTATTTCAAAAACTTAACAGGGAAGGATGGAGCGTCAACAAAGCCTCAAGCTTTTTTCACTTTTCAAAGGGCGAATTCAGGAATAAGGCTTGTTTCTAAAGGTCTCAAGCTTTTTTCACTTTTCAAAGGGCGAATTCAGGAATATTTTATCTCTCTGGGAGCGAGTTTGCAGTTGAACAGTTTATGTAGATAGAGGCGCGTCAACAAGGGATATTTTATGCAAATACCCATCCACAGACAGAAAATAAACGCTGTGATCCGCTGAGTCATAGCTCACCGGAGCGGCCAAGCCTCTCCCAAACCGGTGTTGTGAGAGAGTTTTTCCATTTTTGGAGCTGGCTATAGTTAAGATCCCATAAGAGGGAGAGCCATAAGCCAGGTATTTTCCAAAAGCGGAGACAAAAAAGGGCGGGCGAATGCCTTTTGCGCTTTTTGTCCAAAGAGTTTTTCCGTTAAAGGCCCGCAAAGCGCTGAGCGCCTCTTTATGAGATTGATAAATAACGGACTCTCCGGCCATATAAAACGAGGAGCCTCCTGGGATTTTCCAGCGGATATTGTTGTTTAAAGGGTCCAGGCAAAATAGATAGAAGCCAAAAACAGGAGCAAAAAGGCAGTTCCCTTTGACTTTCAGGCCATTTATTATGGGATGAAAGGGAGAGAGGGATTTTTTCCACTTCAGCCGGCCGGTATTTTTATCCAGAGCGGTTAATTCGCTCCGATAAAAACTGGTATAAATCCAATTTTTATAGACAGCCGGTTGTGGACGGCCTCTGACAAAAAAATCTTTTGGCTGAGATGGGCCGGAATAAATCCAAGTCAACCGGCCTTTCAGGCTCAAAGCATACATTTTTTGATTGCCGGCAGTCCAATACACTCGGCCCTTATGGATTAAAGGGGGGCCTGAGTTTTCCGAGCCGGTCCAAAACTTCCAATTCAACTGCCCGGTTTTTAGCCGCAGGCTGTAAAAAAAGCCATCAGCGCCTCCAAAATAAATATTCCCCTTATGACGGGCAATAGGGCTGGCTATGCCGGAGCGGGCTTTAAAGCTCCAAATCAGCCGGCCTTTATCTTTTGTATAAGCTTTTATCCCATTGATGGCGTTCCCCTGAACAGCCATGCGCTCTGTGATTAAAGGCGGGCTGTGGCTCGCCAGCTGTGGTTTGATTCGCTGGCCTTTAGCGGTGTCCACAGTCCATTGAGCCTGAGCTTTAATGGGAGGCTGGACGGCTCTCCTCATGGAAAAATTATCCCATTTAAAGCTTAAAGCGGAGAGGGCAGATAATAACAGGAGTATTCTGGCGCTCATTTTTCTTTTTGGATATTTCGGCTTAACTCCATCATTTTTTTATAGTCCTGCGCTAAACGGCTTGTGTAGCCCTCCGGATCTTTATTTATAACGGAGTTATATTTATTCAAGGCCTGATCATAGCGCTTTAAATGCTCCAGACAAAAAGCCTGCTGTAAATCGCTTTCCAAATGAAAGGGAGCGGCTTTTTTGTTTAAGCTCAATTTTGACAAAATATCCAAAGCTTTTTCGCACTCTTTCGCGCTCATATAATAAGACGCCAGCTGAAAGGAGGCCAGATGGTAAAGGCTGGATGGCCTTTCAGGAAAGGCGAAAAGAGAGAGCAGGCTCTTGGCCTTTTCCTCCTCCCCGCGCTGATAATAAAAATCGGCTAAATCTATGGCGAAAACAGCCCCTGTCCGGCTGGTTTGCTCTTGCCGTATCGCCTCTTCGTAAGCGCTTGTCCGCTCTCTTATTTCCGGACTGAGCTGAGCCGCTTTTTTTTTATTTGCGCTCAAAGCCTTCCCCTTTGTTTTTTTAACTTCGGCATCTAGGGCGCTCTGCCAGGCTTTTTTTAGCTGATAAAGAGATTCCTGAGCTTGTTTTTCCCGCTGCTTAACATACTGATTCCAGCCGATAAAAGCTAAAGCTATCAACGCGAAAAAGGACAAAACAAATACAATGCTGTTAAAATTTTGTTTGATCCAAAGAGCTATTCGCTCAGATCCGCCTTTTGTTTGAAAGATCATGCCCAGATGGATTTACTGTGATTTTTTATATTGTTCAAGATCCAATTTACAGCGCAAGGCTTTTATTTTATCTCTGGCCCGGCGGAGAGCCACTTGGTTTGTGCCCAGCGCCTGGGATGAGGCCAGATCAAAGATCTCTCTTATAGCGGGGGCAATTCCTTTGATTTTGCCTTCCACCCACTCATCAGATTTTTTGTTGGAGGGCAGGCAGGAGGAGACATAAATCAGCCCTCCGCTGTTGATAATAAAATCAGGAGCGTAGAGAATGCCTTTTTTAGCGATTTGCTCTCCTCTCACAGGGGTGTCCAGCTGATTGTTCGCGCCGCCGGCGATAATGGAGCACTTGAGCTTTTTAATGGACTCCTCATTGATTACTGAGCCTATGGAGCAAGGGGAAAAAACCTCACAGGGAGCGGAAAAGGCCTCCTCCTCTTTAGAAATGACTTTTATATGGGGAAAGCGGGCTTGGGCTTGTTCCAAGCAGGCTTTTTTTATGTCAAAAACAAAAATTTCCGCTTGATCTTGAGCTAAAAACTCCACCAAATTCCATCCCACAGAGCCAATTCCCTGCACAACCACTCTTACTCCCTTTAATGAGTCTTTTTTTAGCTTCCAGCGGACAGACTCTTTGATGCCATAATAAACCCCTTTAGCTGTCCAGCGGCCGGGATCGCCGATACCCCCTTTGTTGACCGGGCGCCCTATCACATGAGAGCTTTGGCTTCCGATATACTGCAAATCCTCTGTGGTTATGCCCATATCCTTAGCCGCGATATATCTCCCATTGAGAGCCTCAACATGCCGTCCAAAAGACATTAAAAGCTCTGGGGATTTCTCTTTTTCCGGATCGGCAATGATCACAGATTTCCCTCCGCTTAAATTTAAGCCCGTCATTACAGCCTTATAGCTCATGGCTTCGGAAAGCCTGAGAACATCCTCTAATGCCTGCTCCTCTGTTTTATAGGGATACATTCGACAGCCGCCTAAAGCGGGGCCTAAAGCTGTGCTGTGAATGGCGATGATGGCTTTTAATCCTGTCTCAGAATCAGAGCAAAAAACAACTTGCTCATGCGCATTCTGCCGTTTGCCTAAAGCCTTGAAAACCATGAGATGAATCCTGACTGGATAAATGTAGTATGATAATCCTTTAATGGCAATGAAAAAGCTAAAATTTTTTTTGAGTGGAACTGGCTCTCTCGATTTAAATCCCATTATGATCTTCAATTTTCCAGAGTCCAAGCTTGTTTTTGAGGGCTGATTGCTCCACGGATGGCAAAAAGCGGGTGAGGGCCGGACGCCCGTTCCGATAAAAATAAGCCATGGAATAAAGACAGATTTAGACTCGTGAATAGGTCAAGAGAGCTAGCTCAGTTTAAAAATTTTTTTTGAAATGTTTGCCTCTCTCATTTCAGAGGGAAAGCATGCTCTTTTCGCGCAAGGCTGGCTCCGGCGGGCCTCAAAGGGCAAAGCGCAGCGCCTTAAAAAGCGCAAGTTTTTCATCTGAAAAAAAATATTTTAGACCGTGAATAAACGCTTGGCTTGGCAAATTTTAGGCAGTAATCTCAAAAAAACAGCGCTTTAACCGTGAATAAGCGCTGGGCTTGGCAAATTTTAGGCTTAAACTCAAATGAGCGGATGTTAGGCGGAGAGCGCAAATCATTTGACTCTCTGCAAATTTTAGGCCAAATTAAGCCTGTGGGCAGTGAGGCTTTAGTTTTTATGGCCGGCCTAAATTAAACCTGTGGGCGGTAAAGCTTTAGTTTTAAGATGTCCCCTGTCCAACAAATCAGTGGCTTTTTACAGCGCAATGTTTTAAAGTTTAAATGATGTCAGGCCCATTTTCAGATTTTGTTTTTAAAATCTTTGTATTTTATATCCCCTTGCTTTTTTCCTTATGTGTGCATGAGTTTGCCCATGCTTGGACAGCTAAAAGGCTGGGGGATTTGACAGCTTTTTACAGAGGCCGCCTCACACTCAATCCCATGGCTCATATAGATTACCTGGGCACATTAATTTTGCCGATGTTTTTTTTGCTCACCAGCTCTCCTGTCTTTTTTGGATGGGCCAAGCCTGTTCCTGTAGATCCGAGATCTTTTCAAAACCCAAAAGAGGATATGTTTTGGGTCGCTTTTGCGGGGCCTTTGTCCAATGTTTTTCTGGCTTTAGCGGGCGCTGTGTGTTTATCCGCGCTTTACATTTTTCATTTTTTAAACGCTTTGCCCTCCAGCGCAATGCTTATATCCCTCATGGAAATGTTTATTTATGTGAATATGCTGTTGGCTGTCTTTAATCTCATTCCTTTGCGCCCTTTAGACGGGGGCCAGGTTTTGGCCCGTTTTTTGCCTGTTCGCTGGAATCTTTATCTGGAGGCCAATCAAAATTACAGCTACATAGCCCTTATCGCTTTTATTTTTTTAGGAGGCTTTCATTATTTAGCCCGGCCTATTTTTTTAGCCTCTAACGGCTTGATATTTTTTTCCCAATGGGCTAGCCGGCTGTTTATGGGCGTTTAGCTTGAGTTAGGAATCGTCCTGCCAAGCGGTTTGCTCTAACGGCTTGATATTTTTTTCTCAATGGGCTAGCCGGCTGTTTATGGGCGTTTAGCTTGAGTTAGGAATCGTCCTGCCAAGCGGTTTGCTCTAACGGCTTGATATTTTTTTCCCAATGGGCTAGCCGGCTGTTTATGGGCGTTTAGCTTGAGGCTTGACATCAGGGTCAAATTCCCGTTTTTGAGCCATTCTTATACGGATATTTTTTAAATTTATTCCTGCTGATTTCTGAAAAAAGCTATTTGCCGGGGCTGTTGGATCAGGAGAAAAAAGCTTATCACAATTTCTTTAAATTTAGGCTCAGAAATTTTTGAGCGGAGAAAACACTTGTTTTTTACAGTCATTTCAATAATTTAACCTCTATCAAACAGAGCTTAAGCTGTTATGAGCCAAATTTTAAGGATCATAAAGAGATTGAGGCCCCCATAATAACCCAGTTTAAAAATTTATGGCTTTTAAAAGCTCAGCTGGATTTATTCGGCTGAAATGTTTTGTCGGCAGACGGCAGGAAATCCAAGCTAAGAGCAAAGCGCCGGACAGGATCATCAAATAGTTGAATGGCATGAATACAGCGGGGAGCGTTCGATCCTGATACATTTCAGGAAGAAAGTTAAACTCGCTGTATTTTAAAAAAACAGTCCCGGAAAGGCCGATAAGCGCGCCCGCCAGCAGGCTGATAAAGGCCAATGACAGGCCCACCCCTGTAAAAATTTTAACGATTTGTTTGGGAGACAGGCCCATAGCGTGAAGTATAGCCATGTCATCTTTTTTTTGAGTCATCAGCAGAAAAAGCGCGGAGGACATGCCCAAACAGGAAATCACAACAGCCAGGCCTAAAAGCAGAGTCATCATGAATTTTTCCAGCTTAAGAGTGAAAAAAAGAGTGGAGTTTCTTTCCATCCAAGTTTGAGTCTTATAATTTTTAAAAAGATTTTGATAGACGGGCGCCTCTTCCGGATTATATAGCTGGATTTCCGCCCTATAATTGATTTTGGAAAAATCGCCAAAATCCATAAGGCCTTGTTTGTGATAAATGAAAAGCGCCTCCTTTTGTGTTGAGCCGGCGGGCAAAAGGCCCTTGATTTTAAATCTCTTGATGGGAGGCGGGATGTTGGGAGGGAGCAAAAGGCCGATTAGAGGAATAAAATGCGCCTCATCTCCCGGGGCCAGATCCATTTCTAAAGCCAATTCATGGCTTAAAAGCGTCTCTTTGTCCTGAAGGGGGGTTAGAGGCGAGGGGCTGTGGCGGGGATAGCGCGGGAGAGCGGCGGCTTTGTTGCTTGGCTCAAAAAGCGCTTGATAGGCTGTTTCATCCCATTGGCTTTGAGAATAGCCTATGGCTGAAACCCCTTTAAATTTTTTTTGGCTTTTTAAAATCAAATCCTGTGTCTCAAAGACAACGGCGGATTGAATCCCTTTTTTTTGCTCTGATGTGAGATGGGAAAAAATGGCGGGAGGCTCCTCTTTATCAAAGAGCAGGCTTTTGGCCTGCGCTGTTTTCAGAGGATTCGTTTGGGCAAACGGGTTATCATTAAAGTAAATAGCCAGATGCGCCTCTTTTGCCGCCAGCCGTTTTTTAATGGCTTGGCCAAATCCCCCCATAATGCTGACAATTAAAATGAGAGCGGCTGTGCTGACAGCCATTCCCGCTAAACACACCCAGGAAACCAGCCGTATGAGAGCGCTGGATCGGGAGGAAAGCAGGTAGCGGCGAAATAAATAAAAAGACACAGCTTTTTGTCTGCCAGTGAGCTAAGCGAAAGCCTTTGGCTCAAAATTTTTTGTAAGGCTGTCCCCTGCGGCGCGAATCACAAACAATCCCCGCCTGGGGGCAAAAACAGGCGCCTCCGCTCCTCAAATAAGCCCCAACTCCATCCATATATGCCATAGCCCTCCCAAAGCTGTCAAATAGGTTATCATTATGGGGCGAAAGCGCATTTTAGAGGGCTATGGCCGGCAATTTCCACAAAAAAGCTTTACGGCTCATTGACAGACATGGCGGCTATGTGGCATTATGGTGAAAAAAGGGGGAGTTATGGTTATTGTCTCAATTTCTACTGTCATAGCTGTCATAGCTGTTTTAGGATTTCTTTTGTCTGTTTTTAACTCTATTTTAGAGGCAAAATTGGACTTAAAAATAGGCCCTGTTAAACGGGATATAGCCAAACTTGAGGCTGGTCAAGCCCAGCTTGAGGCTGGTCAAGCCCAGCTAAGGGCGGATATAGCTGAAATAAAACAGCTTTTATCCAAAAAATAATTTAATTGCAAAAAAATCTCTGTATATGTATAAAAGCTTTTTTGTGTCTGTTTGAGCTTATAACTGATGTTAAAAAGAGGGCTTGACATAGTTTATCCGGCGGACTGAAATCGGTCTTAGGCGTCCGCTTTTAAGGGGTCAAACCAATAGGCAAGATAATTTATATGAAAAAAAACTCCCCAAGCTTTTTTATATTAAAAATATTGAGAAATAGGCCCCTTAAGGCGCCATGAGCCTAACTGTATGTATAGTTGCAGGTAATGGTAATATAGTTGTATAGTTGCAGGATGTGAGGGCATAATATATAAAGGAGAGAAAACAAAGGAGGAATTATGAACCGGCCTATTATATATAAAACCTGCTTGATCCTTTTAATCTTCCCCGGCTGTTTGTTTTTACAGCCAATCCAAGCTAAAAGAGAGCTTGATAAAAAAGCCTCAAGAGCTTTGGCGGGGCTTGACAGAGTCACAAAAGGCAAAGCGGAGTTTGAAAAACAAATTAAAGCCAAGCTTGACAGAGCCAAACAAGCTGTGTGCGGCCATCAACACGATCAATGCTATCGGCAATTGTATGATCAATGCCACACCGAGAGGGAGCAATGTGTCCGGCAAGCCTTGGCTCCATGCGACCGGCAAGGGCCCTTATGCGTCCGGCAGTTTAGGGAACAAATCCAGCGGTGGAGACAATGCCTCAGAGAGTGGAGGCAACTCAATCCAAGCTATAGCTGGGAGCTTAAAGAGCGAGCCGACAAAAAGTGGGAGCAATGTCATAAGATAGGGGATGAATATTCCGTGATAAAGGAGCAATGCGAGGAGACAGATGTGCAATGCGACCGGGCCTGGAATTTATGCGCCCAGAAGTGGAATCAATGCTGGCAGAAAAATATGTGCGCCCGAAAGTTCCTGTGGAGAAGTGTGCTTGAGAACAGGAGAGCGCGATGGCGAGTTCAGCACTGCAAGTGGAAGGAGGGGCAGTGGAGTCAGTGCGAGCGGAAGTGGGAGCAATGCTTAGCCTCGCCTCTGCGATTATAAAAACTCAAGCTTTTCCCCATCCTGAATCGCCAGCACAGCGCAAGGGACCCAAATCAAAGTTAAAACAGCCGCGCTAAACAGCTCCCACAAAGTGATTGGTTATAGCGGGCATTTACAAACATAAGGCCGGCTTTATTTGGCCAGCCATTTTTTCCAAAGCGAAGAGGCCAGCCTCTCCCCATCCTGAATCGCCAGCACAGCGCAAGGGACCCAAATCAAAGTTAAAACAGCCGCGCTAAACAGCCCCCACAAAGTGATTGGTTATAGCGGGCATTTACAAACATAAGGCCGGCTTTATTTGGCCAGCCATTTTTTCCAAAGCGAAGAGGCCAGCCTCTCCCCATCCTGAATCGCCAGCACAGCGCAAGGGACCCAAATCAAAGTTAAAACAGCCGCGCTAAACAGCCCCCAAAAAAGAGCCAGTGTCATGGGAATTAGCATAGGCTCAAAACCGGCAATGCCGTAAGCTGTGGGCCATAGCCCGCCTAAAGTTGTCAAATTGGTTATCATTATGGGGCGAAAGCGCATTTTAGAGGCTTTGGCCACAATTTCCACAAAAGAGCTTTCCGGCTCATCCTGTTTTAATTTTAAGATGAAGCTTATCAATATGATGGCGGAGTTGACCACCACGCCGGCCAAGCCCACCACCCCGATCAGGGCAAAAAAGTTTAAAGCCCTCTGATGCAAAAAGAAAGACCAAACCACGCCAACAAGCCCCAGCGGAACACAGCTTAAAATCAAAAAAGACAGCAAAAAGCTTTTAAACAAAATAATCAAAATAATAAAAATGGCGAAAACCGCTAAAGCGGAGGCCCTAAACAGAGATCGAAGAGACTCTTCTGTTGTCTCCTGCTCTCCAATCATCTTGAAAGTGATGGAGGGGTGTTTTTTAATTTTTGACTCAATAATTTTTTTGGCTTTTGCGTTGACTTTCATGCTGGTTGTCTCCGCGGGATTGATGTCCGCCTGCAAAAAAACAACCGGCTCAAAATTATAGCTGACCCGGTAAGGCTCAGAGGGGATCTCTTGGATCTCCGCCACCTCGCTTAAAGAGATCAGCCGGCCAAAGCGCTCCTTGATCTTTATTTTTTTTAAATCCTCCAGGGAGGACATTTGCTTATCGTATTTGAGCCGGATGTAAAAAGACTCATTGTTTTCCGTCAGCTCCGTCACAATTTGCCCCTCCAGCGCTGTCCTTAAAGCGGAGCCGACAGAGCGAAAGCTCAACCCCAGGCGGGCCAAAGTCCCGCTATGAGTTTGAACATTATACTCTGTTCCCCTGTTTTTGACAGGCTCGCTTTTTAAATTGATCAGCCCGGGGATTTTTTTTATTTCAGGGGAAATCTCATCAATAAACTCCCTGATTTTTTGTCTGTTATTTGACTGGATGGCCGCTCTCAAAGGCTTTCCGATGGGAGGGCCTCCAACAAGAGCGCCAAAGCTTAGCGTCTCCAGATCTCCTTTATCTATTTTTCTCAGCTTTTTGAGAATATCTTTATATTTGATCCGCTTTAAAACAGAGGGCTTGACTCGGATCAAAATATTCGCCTGCTCCGCGCTCGCCTTGACAGACATCCATTGGATTGTTTTTTCCCCTCCCAAAACAGATTGCGCCTTTTCAGCAATCCGCCGGGCCTCCTCATCAACAATGGAAAGGGCTGTGTTGGGCTTTGGCTCAATATAAGCTGTATACAGCTCCGGATTTTTGGATGAAAACAGATCCACTCGGCTTCCAAATTTAAAAACCAAAGCTGTTGAAACAAGAAGAGCCAGGACAGCTCCCAATGCCGTGTATTTTTTGACAAGGGCTTTTTTTATAAATATTTCAAAAAGATTCTCAATTTGCGACAGCTTGCTGAGGACTCTGGCTTGATGCCGCCTCGGCTGTTTGCGGGACAGCCACTGGAGCCGATTGGGCAAAAGGCAAAAAGATTCAAACAGACTCATTAAAAGGGCGGTTGTGACCACAATAGGCGCCCATTTTATAAATTCTCCCATAATCCCGGTTGTGGCCAGCATGGGCAAAAAAGCCGCGATAGTGGTCAGGACTGTGGCCGTGATGGGCTTGGCGAATTGGCGGACAGCCTCCCGCGCGGCTGTTGAGGGGGGCTTTTGGCCCTCCGACACCAGCCGGGAATAATACTCCGCGATGACGACAGAGTTATCCACCAGCATGCCAATGCAAATCACAAAGGCCAGCATGGTAATGATATTAAAGCTCACCCCCATCACCGGAAAAAGGGCCAGAGTCCCAAACACAGACAAGGGCAGACTCCAGCTGACCATAAATCCCACACGGGCGGGCAGACAAAAAAGAAACACAATGAAAATAATAACCAGCCCGGTCAGCCCGTTGCTCACCACGCTCAGCAGGCGCCTTTTAGTGTTTTCCCCATCGTCAAAGCCAATAAGAATGCTGTATCCCCCGCCCCGGCCCTCTTGAAATGTTTTTATGGATCTTTTGATATTTGAAACTAAAGCGACAGTGTCCGCCTTTAGCGTTTTCAGGACGGAAAGCGATGTCGCCGGGCGGAGCTTATAGGCTGTGTCTTTTTGAGGCTTGTAAAAATATTCCCTTTGAGTCTCTTTTTCCGATCCATCAATGACTTGGGCAATATCTTTAATTAAAACTTTTTGCCCGGAAAAATTGGATCGGACAATAACATTTTCCAGAGCGGAGGCTATCCGGGGCTTTCCGGGGACACGGACCAGTTTTTTTGTGTCGGACTCCAAATAGCCGGCGGGAATATCCATAGATCTCTGGCTCAAGGCGAAAAGAGCGTCATCTGCGGAGATGTGGAGCTGCTCCATTTTGTCATGGGAGAGGAGAACGGACAGCTCCCTCTTTCTGTAATTGCTCATTTGGATTTCAGAAACGCCCTGTATTTTTTCCAAATTTGTTTTTAAGCGCCAGCTGGCTTTATTTCTCAGCCGATCGCCTCTCGGGCTGGAGACAAAGAGAGTGATAACGGGCCTCCTTTTGCTGGCGTCAATATGCTGAAGTCTGGGGGGATCCAATATTTCCGGAGGCAGGCCCTGAACAGTTTGAAGAGCTTGATGCAGTTTATTGGCCACTTGCTCTGTGTCCGCTTGATCTATATCGATGCGAATCCGAATAAAGCTAAAGCCTGGTTGAGAGTAAGAGCGAATTTTTTTGATATAGTCAATGGGGCGAATAGCCTCTTCAATAGGCAAAGTGATCAGCTCCTCCACCTCTGCGGAAGAGGCTCCGGGGTAAGCCGTTGTGATATAGACTCTCGCAAAATCCACAGGAGGGGTAGTCTCCCTTTGCAGATAAATCAGCCCCCTGATCCCCATAAAGACAAAAACAAGGCTGGTTAAAAGAGCCAGGCGGGAGTTGGATAGAAAAAAATTCATGGCTTGAAGTAATCCTCCACAAGCTGATCCCTCAAAGCCAATAGCTGAAGCAGGAGCAGGGAGTATTCACTCAGCGCCGCCTCTTTTTTCACAGCGGATTCCCGAAGCTTGCTTTCCGCGCGGATCAGCTCAAAAATATCCACACGGCCCTGGCTGAAAGAATCCCTCAATTCTTTAAAAGCCTGTTTTTGATAGCTGTTGGACAGCTGGGCCCGATGGACATTTTTATAGCTGATGGCCATGCTTTTTTTCAGGCTGGAAAGCTTGTTTTTTAACTCTTGCTTTAAAATCTCCAAATCAATTTTATTTTCCTCCAAAGTGTATTTTTCCTGATGGGCTTTTTCGTAAAATGAGGGGGAAAAAAGAATCCATTTTAAGCTCAATCCAGCCTCATAAAAAGACTGATTGGCGGAAAAGCGCAAGTTTTCAGGAGAGGAGGCTCCGGGAATAAGCCCCCCTTTGCCGGAAAGCTCTAAACTGGGGAACAGGCTGATCCGGCTGATGTTAAGCTTTAATGTTTGATCCTCAATTTGCGCTTGCGCTATTTTGACAGAGCGGGCGCTCTCTATTCGCATTTTTGGAAAGCGCGGGATGGGAGAGGGCTTTTCCCTCTTAAAGCGGACATCATACTGCCGGGGATCTTTTTTTAAAAGCAGCAAAAGGGCTTTTTTCTCATCTTCATAGATTTGCCCTTGCCGGTCCGCCTTTTGCTTAATGTTTTCATACTCCGCCAGGATTTGCGGCCGCTCCCCCGGCTTTAAAAAGCCATACTTTTTTTTGCTGTTGGCTTGCTGAACCAAGAGGCGGTAAGTCTTTGCGCTCTCTTTGGCTTGTTGGGAGGATATCCAGGCTAAATAGGCTTTCCAGTATTGACCGGCGGCTTGGAGCGCCAATTCCTCCGCTTGCTCATAGTAAAGCCACTGGCTCGCTGTTTGCCCTATGCCGATGGCCTTTAAAGCCCAGCGCTGGCTCAAGGCGGAGCTTAAGCTGGCCTTTAGCTCCAGGCTTAAATTATTTGTGTAAATCTGTTTGGGCGCTCTGGCCATCTCTAAAAAGCCGGAAAAATCACTCACTCGGCTTTGCTGGGAGTAAGCGGAGCTTAAGCTTAAGCCATATTGAATATCCTTTTTTAAGCCCAAGGCAAAGTTTTTGTTTTGGACTTTTTTGCCCTCAAAAATGAAAATTTCAGGATTGCTCTTTTGAGCTTGTGTCCAGCTGGAAAAGGCGGTCCAGGAGGAGAGGGAGTATTTTTTCTCCAACAGGCTGGATTGTTTTTTTTGGTTTGTGATTTTTAGTTTTTGTATAAAGGGGCTGGAGGATAAAACCTCTTTCAAAACATATTTTTCAGACAGATCAAGCGTTTTTTTTTCAGATCCATGAGCTGGCGCAGTTAAAAAAAAGGCTATCAACAAAATCCTCTTAGCCGCTCGCTTTGAATCAAAAAAGCGTTTAGCCGATGGGCAATCCCGTCTCATTATAACCGCTCTTTTTCTCACAAGATTTTGGGCTGAGCAAGTTTTAAGAGCCTCAAAAATAATTTTTTCTTGCCGATTGAGCCAACCGCTCAGGCCTCCGGCGCCACAGCTCTTTATTGCGTGAAAACCTCTGTTTTTTTGCCTGAGGCTTAAAACAAACAGCTGAAGAGATAAAAGAGCGCCAAATCCGCCGCCCATTAAAGGCCCTCAGCCTGAGGCTTAAAACAAGTGGCTGAAGAGATAAAAGAGCGCCTCTTTAAATAAGAGGGCGGCTATTGTGTAAGCTGTGATTCTCGCCAAAATGCTTCGCTTGTGCTGATTGAAATGGCGGATGAATTGTCTGACAGAGTAAGAAATGCATAGATTTTCAATATCTTGGCGGCTCTGTCCAGACAGCCAGAGGCCAATTTTATTTTTTACAGATTTTTCCCTCTGTGTGTTTATTTCCTTTTCCACCATTTGTTTTATGCGCTGATCAAAATGATTTATAAAAATCAGAAATTTTTTCATTTGTTGATAAAAGCCCGCCATGAGGAAAATAGCCCATGCCATCATTCCAACAAAGGCGACATAAAACACAGTCTTTGGAAGGGGCGCGACAAGCAGTAATATTCCGGCCAGGGACCATGAGACATAAAACGCTGTTTTTTTATAGACCATATCAGCGTTTTTGGACATTTCCCGCTCAATCTTCTGTTTTACAGAATTCAGCGTCTTTTCTTTTACAGCGTTTTCCGCTAAGGTCACTTTAAACATGGCCGGCCCTTTACTGTGTGATCGGCTTTCACTCTTTTTTCATTGAGGAAAAATATATGGATCAGGCTTTAAAAACTCATATTTTTTGCCCCCGGCGCAAAAAAATCTCTCCTCATTTAAAAAAAGATTTGCTTTTTTGAAAATCCGGTGTAAGCCTATTATTCAAATGTCAGCCCAAGAGAAAATTGCCCAGCTCGTCTCTGACAATCCTGTCATGCTCTTTATGAAGGGAAGCCCCAGTCAGCCTCAGTGCGGCTTTTCCGCCCGTGTGACGCAAATTTTGGATTTTTTAAAAGTCCAGTATTCCTCTTTTGATGTCTTGTCTGATGAATCTGTGCGCCAGGGGATAAAAGAGTATGGAAACTGGCCGACTATCCCTCAGCTGTATGTCCAAAAAGAGCTGTTGGGGGGATGTGATATTATTCAGGAGCAGTTTCAATCCGGGGAGCTGGAGAAAAGCCTCTCCCAGTTCATTCAAAAGCAAAAAAAGCCATAATTTGCCAAGCTGGGCTATTGCCTAAAACATTTTTTTAAGAGGGAAGAGCGCCAGCGCTCCATCTGAAATGGGGAAAATCGCTTAAACGCGGCTATAAATAAGCTCTCCGCCGGTTTAAATATCTTTATTTAAAATTTCTTTTTGTGTTTCCGATAAGCTTTTAAAGAGCTTGTTTTCAGCTCCAAACTTTAAGATGAAAGAGAAGAAATGGAAAATTGATCCTGTCAGCCTGTTTAGCCATGAGCTGAAAACCCCTTTAAGCTCATTGAAATTGGGCTTGAGCCTTCTGGAAAAAGACTTTCAAAAGCATAAAAATATTCTTTGCCTCCTGCAAGAGGAAGTGGAGAGAATGATTGACTTTGTGATGGACAATTTGGACTTGAGATGGATTCAGAAAAAAAAGGGCTTGTTTTGCCGGGAATGGAGGAGCTTTGAGCCGATTCTCTCGCAAGCCTGCTCATCTTTAAAGCTTATAGCTCAGGAAGAGAATATCTCATTTCAGATCCAAGAGGGGACAGGCGAGCCGTTTGAGGTTTTTGCGGACGCCTCATGGATAGCCCGCTTGTTGGAAAATTTGCTCTCCAACGCCATTCAGATCTCTCCAAAAAACGGCAAAATTTTTATTGAATACGGCTGGAATGAGAAAAAGGCTTTTTTTTGCTCTGTCAGAGATGAGGGGCCGGGCTTCCCTAACAATAAAGAAATTTTTAATTTGTTTTATAAGAGCGCGGCGCCCTCTAAAAGCGCTGTCAAAAACACGGGGCTAGGCCTCAGCATCGCCAAAGCTATAGCGGAGGCTCATGGAGGGCAAATTGCGGCTGTCTCAAAAGCTCAAGCCAAAGGGGCGGAAATTCGCTTTACAATTCCGCAAATCCGCCCGCTCAGACAGCCCGCTTAAACGGCTCACAAGCTGAGCGCTTATTTATTCTGCCTTAAGTTGTCATGAATCTTAAAAAATATTGAGAAATAGGCCCCTTAAAGCGCGCCATGAGCCTTTATTATTTAGCCGGCCGGCGGCTAGTTTAGGGGCAAAATGTCTTTTAAAAAAGGCGCCTCTTTTTTGAGGATGGCGGGATTTCCCGCAACGGCTTTTTGGGATTTTTTCAAACTTTTCGCCAGCGCCTGATTGATTTTCTGAAAGCTTTCAGGGCTGGTCTCTAAAATCTCTTTTTTGGTTTGAATGTAATCCTCCCAGCTGAGATCAGCTAAAAACAAATATGTCATCAAATCCATTTTGCCATAAACCGAGAGATCTTCGTAAAATCTTTTTAAAGAGCCTAAAATCGCCGGGTGGATCTTTTTTTGATCTAAAATTTCATTTTTCATAAAATCCACAGCTTGGGAAAATATATCAAAAGTTTTTTTAAGATGGGGATCTTTATAAGTTTGAAAGCTCCATAAGCCGTTTCTTTCCGCTGTGGGCCAAGCGCCGTAAGCGCCGTTTTGCTCCCTGAGTTTGGGATACATAAAGTGAGTTTCTAAATATTGGGAATACACCAGCAGTTGGCCGCTGTAGTCCAGGCCCTGCTCTTTAAAAGAGGCGCTTTCCGCCACATATTGCGACTCGCCGGGAATGGCGTAGCCCTGATAGTTTTTTTGTTTGGCAAACAGCCATTTTTGATCCGCTGAGCCGGCGGATGGCAAAACGCTCTTAAGCTTTTCCGTTTCAGCTTTTAAGGCTTTTAACTCTTGATGATCCGCTGTGATTGTCGCCAAAAATAGCCTGTTTTGATTAAAGATATTTTTAAGCAAAGCTTTAAGCTCCGGCAACAGCTGGCTAGCGTCCAATTTTGATTTTAGAATATAGCGCTCAAAAGCCCCTCCGCTGGTTTCGCTCTCAAAGCCCCCTTGAGCCGGAAAAAAGCTTTTTTGAGCCGCCATAAGCGCTAAATCCACAGCGCGATGAGAGACGCCGTGGCTCATATCTGTTTTTATCTCAGCTAAAAGATTTTGAGCGTGATCTGTTGGAGTAAACCGGCTATGGGCTAAAACCTCCTTTAAAAGCTCAAAGCTTTTTTCGCGGTTTTCATTTAAAAAACGGAGGCTGACTTTCATCAAGGGCTTAAACTCTTTTGGGTTTTTGGCGGACTGATAAGCAGAGGCCTCAAAGCTCATCCGGCCGACATAAGCCCCCATTTGCTTTTGCAGTTTTTGAAAAGAATAATTGTCTGTGTCTGTTTTTTTAAGCAGGCTGGCAAAAAGCTCCAGATTTTTTAAATTTTTCTCTTGGACGCCCCTCAAATCAAAAAAGAGATCGATGTAGGACACTCCGTTGGCTTTTTGAGGGTATTCTATGATTTGCGCGGATCCCATTTTGGATTTTTTAAAGGGGATGGCCGGATCATCGGCTTTAAAATCGGACAGCTTTAAGAGAGGGATTTTGTCAATAATCTCCTGAGGCTCCTTAGCGGACAGCCATTGGCGGTAGACCTGATCCTCTTTTTCATACTCGTTGATGGATTTGAGCGATAGAGCTTGCTCCACCCGCTTATCCATGGCTTTATTGAATTTTTCAGAAAAGAGGGGATCCGGCTCCATTACCAGCCAGCGGTATCGCTTGTTTTCCTTAAGATGTTTTTGAAAGAAATTTTTAATATAAGCCTTAGAGCTTAACAGCTCTCTGGTTTTGTTCAACCGGCTGATAAAATCCAACTCTTCAGACAAGGGGAGATCAGGATAAAGCCAATTTTGCATGATCATCTTGCTCCAAAAGTAGCTTTTCCAACGGCTATTGCTTTTTTCTTTTAAATAAAACTCGTGCTGATTGAGAACGGAGGCCACAAGCTCTTGATCCAGCCCCTCTTGAATGGCTTTGTCTATTTCCTCCTGAAGGATCTGGCCCAATTTTTCCCTCTTTGAGCTTTCCGCTCCCTCAAAGACAAAAGCCAGCGCGTTGTCCTCTCCTTCAAGCGGCTGATAAAAGACAGAGCTGGCCAGCCCCTCTTTTAATGCCCGGAGCTTTAGGGGAGCGACAGGATTTGAGGCAAAAGCCTTCAGCAGGATGTGAAACGACTCTTCCTCTAGGCGGGAGAGCGGGCCTAAAACATAGCCCTTGGCCGCGAAATCTTTATTTTTGCCTTTTTGGCCAGGGTAAAAAGCTTTGGCTGGAGGGGATTTTGGCTCGGCAAAATCTTTTTGCCGGGGGATTTCAGGGGATTTAAAATCCGTGTCTTTATCAAAGAGGCTTAAGAATTGTTTATCCATCAAAGAGAGGGCTTTTTTGAAATCAATGTCTCCGTAAAGGATGATGAGGGCGTTTTGGGGATGGTAATATTTTTTGTGGGCGGACACAATTTGCTCAAATCGCAGGCTGGCGATTTGCTCCGGCAAGCCTCCGCTCTCATAAGCGTAAGGAGTTTGCGGCAAAAGAGCGCGATTTAAATTGAGATAGAGGATTGTATATGGGGACGCAAAGAACCCTTTCATTTCATTGAGGACAATGCCGTTTATAGACATCTTTTTTGTTTCCGGATGGACTTCATAGCGCCAGCCCTCCCTTTGCATAATTCTGGGATCTTGGATGGCTTTTGGAAAAAACACAGCATCCATATAAACGGAAAGCAAGTTGTCAAAATCTTTGCCGTCGCGGGTGATAAAAGGGTAAAGCGTGCTGACGGAGTAGGTGAGGGCGTTGATAAAATGGGCCACTGAGGAGCCGATCACTTTAAAAAAATTGGATTTAGATGGATACAGCCGGGATCCCGCTAAAACAGCGTGCTCAAAAATATGAAAAAGGCCGGTGTCGTCATAAGGGGGCGTTTTGAAGGCAGCCGCAAAACCGCGGGCCGGATCCTTATTTTTGATGAGAATAAGCTCAGCCCCTGATTTTTTGTGGGCCAGCCGGGCCACTTCTCCCTCAACAGCGCTGGAGCTAAAGCTTTCCAATGTCTTGTAAGATTTGTAATAATTTTTACAGCTCATCAAAAAAAAAGCCCAAACAATAATCTGAAATCCTTGTTTCATCCCGTCCCTCCTTGTGACTGCCAGAGTGAGGCCAAAATGGCCGGGCTTTGTTTGCCCGCTGGCCTCTTATATGGATTTACAGCCTCGCTTTTCTCAAAAAGCCAACCGCAGTGAATCTCAAGCTAGGCCAATATGGCCACGGTTAAAGAATCCTCTTAAACTGTCTTACACTGGACTCATTACAAGCCTAAAACTTGTTTGTATATGAGATAATTGAGCTTTGTCAACTGTTTTTATTTTAGCGGGCTTAAGCTTGCCCCCCAAGCCCATTGTCTGTAGAGCCTTAAATTAAAGTCTCCGTTTTCCCCGAACAATCTCCACCCAAGCCCATGCCTGCAGAGCCATGAAAAGCGCAAGCTTTCCCTCTGTTTCAGGCCGCGCATAATAACCCGGCGGATTGTTTTTTCTCATCTGAGTTCGCCCTTTGAGACATTGGCTGAGCGTAAAGGCTAAGCCTAAGCCGCGGCTCTGGCTTTAAAAAGGCTTCTCGGAAAGTTAAATCGGTTGTCCTCTATCTCCCCCATAAAAGAGGGCAGAGCGCCTGTAGGCTCAATTTTCCCCAACAGCTTTCCGTCAGCTTGTTTCATTAGCCTTTTTAGCTCAAATAAAGTGGACATTTGATATTGCCCGTCCTCAAAGCCTAAAACTTCAGCCACTTGAGCCACTTTGCGGGAGCCATCCGGGTAGCGGGAAACCTGCAAAATCAAATCAATAGCCGAGGAGATTTGATGCTGCAGGGCCTTTTCGCTCAGTTTGGAGTCCGCCCCTTGAGCCAAAGCCTCTAAGCGGACAATGGCGTCGTGACAGCTGTTAGCGTGTATAGTCCCTAAACAGCCTTTATGGCCGGTGTTCATGGCGTTGATAAGCTCTAAAGCCTCAGCGCCTCGAACCTCCCCCACAATGATCCTGTCCGGGCGAAGCCTTAAACTGCTTTTCAGCAGATCTCTTATTGTGACCTCTCCCTCTCCTTGGGCGGAGGCCATCTTGGTTTCAAAAAAGACAATATGCTCATACTCTATTCGCAATTCGCTGGCGTCCTCAATCACTATGATCCTTTGTCCTGGGGGAATATAAGAGCACATAGCCCCCAGCAAAGTGGTTTTCCCTGAGCCTGTTCCCCCGCTGATTAAAATATTTTTCCCCAAATGGCTGGCGACTTTTAAAAACTGAGCCACTGTTCCTGTGATTGTCCCAAAGCGGATATAATCCTGAAAAGTGAATTGATCTGTTGAAAACTTCCGAATAGCCACAGTGACCCCTTTTCGGGAGCAGGGGGGTATCACGGCGTGAATGCGGTAGCCGTTAGGGAGGCGGGCGTCCAGCTGGGGGGTTTTTTCATCAATTCTCCGATTCACGCTTTGGGCAATATTTGTGACAGCGGCCAGCAAAGCGTCCTCATCAGCAAAAACCGCGTCTGTTTTTTGCACTTTGCCGGCAATCTCCACCCAGATCTCATTGTGGCTGTTGATCATCACCTCAGATATTTTTTCATCCTGCAAAAGATGCCAGATGGGCTGTAAAAAGCCCTTAATGGCTGCCTCAAAAACGCTGGCGCCTGGATTTTCCGAACTCACAGTTTAATTATCGGCAAAAGCCCGCAAAAAATTAAATTTTCATATTTCAAAATTCAAATGGGAGCGCTTTTTTTATTGTCTGGCGCTTGCGGGCCAGCTCAAATCTTTAAAAGCCTCCCGGCTCCCTAACAGGCTTTCCCTGAGAGCGGAGACATTTCTATAAGCCCGCTCGCGATGGCCATTAAAAACCTCACGGGCCACTCTCTCCAGCCCCTCCTCTCCTTGAAATTCCGCTATGTCATTCCCCTCAAACAGCTGAACAAGGCGCTCATACTCAAAAGCGCTTCCAAAAAAAAATTTCCAGTCTAAGCCTAAGCTTTTCATAATTTGAGCGCCGCCTAAAACAGCTGATATGTTTTGAAAAGCCTTTTTCATATCGCCGTCATAATGGTCTATCGCAAACTGAGCCTGCCCGCTTTGGCCCTTATACTTTTCTATTAGCTGGCTATTTTCATCTAAAATCCGATCTCTCTCCCTTTCGAACTCCGCTGTTGAGCCTTGATACGCCTGCCAGCCTAACCGCTTAAACTCCGCCTTAGTCAAAACCGCTGATATGTTTTGAAAAGCCTTAAGCATATCGCCGTCATAATGGTCTATCGCAAACTGAGCCTGTCCGCTTTGGCCTTTATACTCTGTTATCAGCTGTCCATTCTGATCTAAAATCCGGCCTCTCTCCTCTTTAAACTCCGCTGTTGAGCCTTGATACGCCTGCCAGCCTAACCGCTTAAACTCCGCCTTAGTCAAAACCGCTGATATGTTTTTACAAGCCTTAAGCATATTGCCGTCATAATGGTCTATCGCAAACTGAGCCTGTCCGCTTTGGCCTTTATACTCTGCTATCAGCTGTCCATTCTGATCTAAAATCCGGCCTCTCTCCTCTTTAAACTCCGCAACTGAGCCTTGATACGCCTGCCAGCCTAACCGCTTAAACTCCGCCTTAGTCAAAACCGCTGATATGTTTATAAAAGCCTTTTTCATATTGCCGTCATAATGCTTGTCCGCAAACTGAGCTTGCCCGCTTTGGCCTTTATACTCTGCTATCGGCTGTCCATCTTTATCTAAAATCCGATCTCTCTCCCTTTCAAACTCCATTGTTGAGCCTTGATACGCCTGCCAGCCTAACCGCTTAAACTCCGCCTTAGTCAAAACCGCTGATATGTTTATAAAAGCCTTTTTCATATTGCCGTCATAATGCTTGTCCGCAAACTGAGCTTGCCCGCTTTGGCCTTTATACTCTGCTATCGGCTGTCCATCTTTATCTAAAATCCGATCTCTCTCCCTTTCAAACTCCGCTGTTGAGTCTTGATACGTCTGCCAGCCTAACCGCTTAAACTCCGCCTTAGTCAAAACCGCTGATATGTTTGAAAAAGCCTTTTTCATATCGCCGTCATAATGGTCTATCGCAAACTGAGCCTGCCCGCTTTGGCCTTTATACTCTGCTATCAGCTGTCCATTCTGATCTAAAATCCGGCCTCTCTCCTCTTTAAACTCCGCTGTTGAGCCTTGATACGCCTGCCAGCCTAACCGCTTAAACTCCGCCTTAGTCAAAACCGCTGATATGTTTTTAAAAGCCTTAAGCATATTGCCGTCATAATGCTTGTCCGCAAACTGAGCCTGTCCGCTTTGGCCTTTATACTCTGTTATCAGCTGTCCATTCTGATCTAAAATCCGGCCTCTCTCCTCTTTAAAATCCGCTGTTGAGCCTTGATACGCCTGCCAGCCTAACCGCTTAAACTCCGCCTTAGTCAAAACCGCTGATATGTTTATAAAAGCCTTTTTCATATTGCCGTCATAATGCTTGTCCGCAAACTGAGCCTGCCCGCTTTGGCCCTTATACTTTTCTATTAGCTGGCCATTTTCATCTAAAATTCGGCCTCTCTCCCTTCCAAATTCCCTCGCTAAGCCAAAATACGCCTGCCAGCCCAGCTTTTTAAACTGAGCCTTTGTTAAAACCGCTGATATGTTTTTAAAAGCCTTAAGCATATTGCCGTCATAATGGTCTATCGCAAACTGAGCTTGCCCGCTTTGGCCCTTATACTTTTCTATCGGCTCGCCATTCTCATTTAAGATTCTATCTCTCTCCTTTTCAAACTCCGCTGTTGAGCCGTGATACACCTGCCAGCCCAGCTTTTTAAACTTTGCTCCCAGCTCTTTAGAAACCAACTGAAAAATATAGTCCATGCTATTGGAATTAGGGGTCTTTTTAGCAAAAAGCAGATAGGCCTCTTGGCCCTTATATTTGACATAACTCTCCGGATGAGAAAAAATTTTCCTGATCTCAGCTCTGTCAACCTTTTGAAAAGCGCCAGCCCTTTGAACAGCCTCATAACAGGGGCTAGACCAAGCCTCTGGCCCTAAACAGGCAAATAAAATAAAAAAAGCTTTTTTAGCGCTCATCTTTCCAGCCTCTCCTGTTTTTATGGTTTGCCCCTTAAAAAAGAAAGGAATGCCTGCCTAAACTTTAAACTGCTTCTGTCTAATCAATGAGGCTCAGCCCAGGGCGCGCAGTCCACAATCTCAATAAAACCTTTGTTATTAACAATAAGGCGCCCTTCATGAGCCTAAAAGTATTGAGAAATAAGCCTCTTCCAAGCGCCATGAAGCCTAACATAAAAGCCCGATAAAAATCCATTGGATTTCACTAATGTGAAAATTTTACAAAATCACAAAAAAAATGGCTGACAAACAAAGGGCTTATCAATAAAAATTTATAAGAGGGGGGCGATTCTGGCAAAATTATGAAAGATGAGGCTTTGCATTATCACAAAAAAAAGCCGGCGGGCAAGTTAGGGACTCATCCCACAAAAAAAGTGGATACTGAATGGCAGCTGTCTTTGGCTTACAGCCCCGGCGTCGCTGAGCCGTGCAAAGAGATCGCTCAAAACCCGGCGAGGGTTTTTGATTATACGGGAAAAGGCAATTTAGTGGCTGTGATCTCTAACGGGAGCGCTGTTTTAGGCTTAGGGAGAATTGGCCCTTTAGCGGCTAAACCAGTGATGGAGGGCAAGGCTGTTTTATTTAAAAAGTTTGCCGGCATCAATGTTTTTGACATTGAGATCAAGGCGCAGTCTGTGGAGGAGTTTGTCACAGTCTGCAAAAATCTGGAGCCTTCTTTTGGGGGAATCAATTTAGAGGATATTGCCGCTCCGGAGTGTTTTGAGATTGAGAGGATTTTAGAGGAGGAGATGGATATTCCTGTTTTCCATGACGATCAGCATGGAACAGCCATAATCACCTCCGCCGCTTTTTTAAACGCCTGCCATCTGCAGGGCAAACAGGCGAATCAGGCTAAAATTGTTTTTTGCGGCGCCGGCGCCGCGGCTCTGTCCTGCGCCGGACTGCTGGAGCGGCTGGGCGCTAAAAAAGAGCATATCACCCTGTGTGACTCTTTAGGGGTTATCTACAAGGGGCGAAAAGAGAGGATGAACAAATACAAAGAGCGTTTTGCCCGGCCCACAGCGATCCGAACATTGGGGGAGGCTTTAAAGGGGGCGGATGTCTGCATTGGCTTGAGCGTGAAAGGAGCGCTTAGCCCCTCTATGCTGCAGGCCATGTCTCCTAAGCCCATTGTTTTCGCCTTGGCCAATCCGGATCCGGAAATTCATCCGGAAGAGGCTAAAAAAGCCCGGCCGGATGTGATTGTCGCCACGGGAAGAAGCGACTTTCCCAATCAGGTCAATAATGTTTTAGGCTTTCCTTTTTTATTTCGCGGGGCTTTAGATGTTCAGGCAAAATATATCAATCGGGAGATGAAGCTCGCCGCTGTAAAAGCTTTAGCGGATCTGGCGCGAAAAACTGTGCCTCACAGCGTTTCCAAAGCTTATGCGGGGGAAATGTTTAAGTTTGGCCCGGATTATATTATCCCCAAGCCTTTTGACTTGAGGGTTTTAACCGCTGTGGCTCCGGCTGTGGCCAAGGCCGCTATGGACAGCGGAGTGGCCAGAAAGCCCCTGGCAAATTTCCAGAAATACGCGCAGGAGCTGGAGACTTTTCAGAGCGAAAGCCGAGCCTTTGTGAGGGATGGGATCAATCGTGTGAGCGCTTATAACAGGCGATCCAAAAAACCGGCGCTTTTTTTGCCGGAAGGGGAGAGCGCAAAAGTTTTAAGCGCTTTAAACACAGTCATGCCGGAGAGAATTTTAGAGCCTGTGTTAATTGGCCGAAAAGACAAAATTAAGAGGATTATTTCTGAAAGGAATTTTACCCATTTAAAAAATGTCCGGATCATTTCCCCCAAAGAGTCTGATTCATTTTTTGAATTTGCAAAAGAGCTTTGCGATATGAAAAAAGATAAGGGGATGGATCTCAAACAAGCCGAAGAGCTGATGAGCCGGAGCAATTATTTTGCCTCTATGGCTGTGGCTAAGGGCTTAGGGGATGGGCTGGTCACCGGGGCGACAGACAGCTTTTTAAACAGTGTGATTCCCCCTTTGAGGATTTTGGGATCCGGGCGAAGAAAAGTGGTCGCCGGCGTCAACTTGATTCTTTTAAATCATCGAGTTTTGTTTTTTGCGGACACAGCTTTTAACATTGATCCCACGGCGGAGCAGTTGGCTCATATCGCCATTTACACAGCTCAAATGGCTCAGTATTTTCACATTGAGCCTCGAATCGCCATGTTGAGCTTTCTGAATTTTACAGACAGAAAAAACCCGCCCGGATCTCCGCTTAAAATGAAACAGGCGGTGGAGCTTGTCAGAAAATGGAGGCCGAAGTTAAAAGTGGAGGGGGAGACTCAGGCGGATATAGCCGTCAATGCGGAGCTTTCCGCTGAGCTTTTCCCTCAATGGACTTTTGATCAAGGGGCCAATGTTTTGATTTTTCCCAACTTGGACTCCGGGAATATGGCTTACAAGCTGGTTCAACAGCTGGGCCCCGGCGAGGTTTTAGGCCCTTTGCTGGTCGGAATTAAGCGGCCTGTCAATGTGGTTCAAAGAACATGCACAGTGGAGGATATTATCAATACTTTGGTTTTAACCACCCTTAAAGTCCACGCTTACAGGGAGGCTAAGGGCCTATCCACAGCGCCGGTATAAATGAGGCCAAGGCCGACGTGTCCCGTGGTAAAGGCGCTCGCAGTAAAAGGGCCTATCCATAGCGCCGGTATAAATGAGGCCAAGAGCCTGTCTGCCGCGCCGGTGTAAATGAGCCGAGCGCCTATCCGTTTTGCCGGTGTGAAATAAATTAATGTTGATTGGGCTTAAAGCCGATAATCCAGTTATGAATACGCCGGTGATTTTTACTGACAAATTGTCCAAAAATTATGGCTCCCTTTCCGCTTTAAAAAGCTTGTCTTTTCAAGTGGGGGAGGGGCAATGTGTCGGCCTATTGGGGCCTAACGGAGCCGGAAAATCCACCACTATTCAGATTCTTTTAGGCTGGCTTAAGCCCTCTTCCGGAAAGGCGCAAATATTAGGCTTAGATCCCTCTCTAAACCCCAAAGACATTCACTCTTTCGCGGGCTATGTTCCGGATCATCTCTCTTTATATGAGGATTTGACTGTGGAGCAAAATATTGAGTTTTTCCGGCGCATTTATAATGAGCCTCCAGAGCGAGCGCAAACAGTTATCAAAAAAATGGAATTGACTGAAAAAGCCAAAACCAGAGCCAGACATTTGTCCAAGGGCTTAAAGCAAAGACTTCTCATCGCGAGGAGCATTGTTCATGTTCCCAAAGTTTTGCTGTTGGATGAGCCTACTGTGGCTTTGGATCCCGCCTCCACAGACTTTGTCTGCTCTTTTTTTGAGGAGCTAAAACAGCAAGGCGTCACTATGCTTTTAAGCTCTCATTTGATGTCCTTAGCGGAAAGGCTTTGCGATCATATTATTTTTTTAAATAAAGGCGAAAAAGTGGAGGACAGCCCTCTTTTTAAATTGAGGCAAAAGTACGGGCAGGCGAAGATAGAGGTTAAGTTTATAGAGGGAGAGGAGCAAAAAACTGTTTTTGTCCCTCTGGGCGATAAAGGGGCGGAAGAGCTGGCTAAATTGCAAAAAAGCAAAAAAATCATTTCCATAAACAGCAAAGAGGCTGGATTAGAGGATATTTTTATTCGCCTGGTCAAGGAGAGGAGATAGCGATGGCTTTTTACCGCATTATGGCGCTCATCAAAAAAGATCTGGCTTGGATCTGGTCTGAGAAAAGTTTGGCCGCGCTTATTTTTTCGGGAGCTTTTTTGGGAGGGCTGATGCTCGCTGTGGGAATTATTGTGGAGTTAGCGGGCCTTTCCGCCCCCAGCTCCCCTTTTGTTTTAAGCTCTTTAATTCTGCCCCTTTTTATATTAAATTTTGCGACTGGGATTAGCTTGACCTTTCTTTTGTTTTTTAAGGAAAAAGAAAAAGGGACTCTTCAGGCTATGCTCACAACCCCTTTGGCTTATCTGGAGTGCCTGATGGGAAAGCTGTTTCTCACTTTTTCTGTCTGTTTGCTGTTTTCCATAATTTTTGTTTTGTCTTTTGTTTTTGTGTTGGAGAGGGAGGGTTTTTTAAATCCTTTATTATTTGTTAACTTGATTTTGTTTTCCGCTTTTTTTTGCCTTATAGGGGGCTGTCTGGGTGTGGGGGTGGAAACACTGGCTGAGCAAAAAAATGTGATGGGATTGGTTATGCTGGCTCTGATATTTCCCCTTATATTTATAAATGATCAGCTTTTTGCTTTGTATCCCTCTTTAAAAAAGCTCTATTTTTTTAGTTATTTCTCTCACTTTAAGCGCATTATTGTCTCCTTTCCGGAGATGAGCTGGCAAACCGCGCTCTTTCACACGGGATTTAACTTTTTAATTTTTTTGGCTGTCTTGCTTTTTAGCGTGTCTTATATTAGATTTTATTTTGCCAATGGCCGAGAGAAAAGGTTTTCTCTAAAATTATTTGCCGGCCTAGGCGGGATTTTGAGTGTGTTTGTTGTGTCTGGTTTTGTGTCTCCGCCCATCCTGAAGAAATTGAAGAGGGAGAGCGCCGCTCTTTTAGAGTTAAGGGCGCTCTCGCAAAAGCTTTCTCAAAAACAGGGCCTTCCGCCCGTTCGGCATTTTTTTAAAAACCACCAAATAGCGCGGATGAGGCTCTCTCCTGACGGGAAATATTTAGCCTATTTAAAGCCTTATAAAAACAGAATGAATATTCATGTCCGAAAGCGGGGCGATGATGAGAGCGCGGAGAGGCGAATCACCAGCCAGAGCGAAAGGGACATTGCCGGTTTCTCCTGGAAGGAGAGCCATACCCTTATATTTAGGAGGGATTTTGGCGGGGATGAAAACTTCCATATCTTTCGTGTGTCCGCAAATGGCGAGGGGGAAAAGGACTTAACTCCCTTTAAAGAGACGCAAGTTAGTGTCATTGATTCTTTGGATGAGATTTCCGAAGAGCATATTTTGATAGCGGCAAATCAAAGGGATAAGCGCGTGTTTGACGCTTACCGGCTGAATGTGAAAAGCGGAGATATTCAGATGATCGCGAAAAATCCCGGAAATTTTACCGGCTGGATGATAGACCATGAGGGAAAACTGCGAATCGCTTTATCCCAGGATGGATTGAGTAATTCCATTTTTTACCGTGAGACGGAGCGGGAGGAGTTTCAAAAAATTACAACTATCGGCTTTAAAGACAGCCTCCAGCCCTTATTTTTCACTTTTGACAATAAAAACCTGTATGTGGCCTCTAATCTCAACAGGGACAAAACAGCCATTCAGCTTTTTGATCTAAAGAGGAAAAAAGCTTTATCTGTTTTGTTTTCTCACCCGGAAGTGGATGTTAATTCTTTGACTTATTCTAAAAAGAGAAAAACTCTGATCTCCGCAAATTATGTGACATGGAAGACAGAGCGGCATTTTTTTGATCCTCTGTTTGAGGGCATTTTTCAAGACGCTCAAGCTAAAATCCCCGGAAAGGAGATAAGCCTAGCCTCCACGAATCGGGCAGAGGATTTGCTTGTTATTTATGCCTATAGCGATCGCCAGCCGGGGAGCTATTATCTGTATGATGTGAAGGCTAAGAGCCTTCAGTTTATCGCCAATACCCGTCCTTGGATTAAGGAGGGGGATATGGCTGAGACAAAGCCGATTAAATATGTTTCGCGGGATGGCCTGGCTATTCATGGCTATTTGACTTTGCCTCCAGGGAGTTCCGGAAAGAGCTTGCCGGTGGTTGTCAATCCCCACGGAGGGCCTTGGATAAGGGACAGCTGGGGATATAATCCGGAGGTTCAGTTTTTAGCCAGCCGGGGCTATGCGGTCCTGCAGATGGATTATCGCGGATCCAAAGGCTACGGCAAAAAATTTTGGATGGCCTCTTTTAAGCAATGGGGGAGGAGGATGCAGGATGACATTACGGATGGGGTTAAATATCTTATCCGCCGGGGGATAGCCGATAAAAACAGGGTGGCTATTTACGGAGGGAGCTATGGAGGCTACGCTGTGCTGGCCGGGCTGGCTTTTACTCCTGATCTTTACGCCTGCGGTGTGGATTATGTTGGCATTTCCAACCTGTTTACATGGGCTAAATCTTTTCCCCCTTATTGGAAGCTTTTGTTGGAAAAAGCTTACGAGATGGTTGGCCATCCGGAAAAAGACAAAGAGCTTTTCAGAGAGGTTTCGCCCTTTTTTCATGCCGATAAAATCAAAGCGCCCTTGTTTGTCGCTCAGGGGGTGAATGATCCCCGTGTGAAAAAAGCGGAATCGGATCAAATAGTGTCCGCTTTAGAGGAGCGCGGGGTGAATGTCCCCTATCTTGTGAAAGACAATGAGGGGCATGGCTTTAGCAATCAGGAAAACAGGATGGAGTTTTACTCTCTGATGGACGCCTTCCTGCATAGCTGTTTAAAAAAGCCGGATATAAATGAATAGGAGATTATCTCTGCCCGCCGCCGGCAAACTTGATAGGGGAGGGTGTTTTGGGCTATGTGTTTAAAAAAGCCGGATATAAATGAATAGGAGATTATCTCTGCCGTCCGCCGCCGGCCGGCGCTTAGATTATGCTCCGGCGCGTGAGCTTATCACGCGGTCTTTGCGAAACTGACAGAGAATTTAGGCTCCCGGATCCAAATGCTCTTTTTATGGAATGCCTGAAAAATCCAGAGCCTTTAATTGATGAGGCTTATTGTTGTGATGAGCTGATTATTTCTGAGGGAGCTTCTTGCCGGCCAACAGAAGTTATGTAAGCTCACAATAGCTAGCTGTATAGTTGCAGGATGTGAGGGCATAATATATAAAGGGGAGAAAACAAAGGAGGAATTATGGTTCAAATACTACACCCTTGCGCCAGCACAACAGAGGCGACCCGCGAAAATATACAAAATAGTCCAAAGAGCATAGTGAAATTGGCAAAAAATGAGAATGAATATAAAAAGCATATTCAGGCTCTTGTGAAAGGCAGGGGGAGAGAAACTGTCCCGCTAGAGGCTGTTGAGAACAGCTCTTCTGTAAGCCATAGCCTTTTAAAGGCAAGCGCTCTCGCTAAAGGCTGTTGAGAACAGCTTTTCGGCAGGACTCCTGATAGGCTTGGACATGGGAGAGAATTTGCCCCTTTTCCTCTTTAAAATTACTTTCTTTTATTCCTTTTGATTTGTAAACTTTAAGCTTAATATCTTTCCAGTCCTGATCCAATTCCTCCTCATTTAAAAAAATAGGATACATTTGAGTCGGCAAAGCCCCTTTTTCCAGAAAATGCCTCATAATGATCTGGCTTTCAGAATATCTGGATTGATCTCTTAAGAAATAATCAAAAGCTGTAGAGCCGGCCCCATTAGGCTCATTTAACAGATGAGAAATTTTTGAAAAATATTTCTCCTGAAACAGCAGTTGGACTACTTCGGCTTTCATGTTTTTGTGGTATGGCCCCAAAAATATAAAGTGGAATATATTGTCTTGGGACGAATCCTTGTCAGTTAAATCGATCTCTGGATGATTTAAAAAAAACTCTATAATTTCAAGATTTTGGACCATAATCGCGTGAAACAAAATAGGCTCTTTATATCTTTCCTTAAACCGGCTGAAAACATCCTCTTTTTCTGACAAAAATTTAACCATATCCATATTTTCAAATTGCATGGCGAAAAAAAGGGGATTCAAATCATGTTGCGCCCATAGCGAAAACTTTTTGCTTTTCAGCAGATCTTGAGCATAGCTGTTGTGTTTAGAATCGCCAAAGACAATTTTCCATTTTTTTAAGCTGTTTTGCAAAACGGAATAATTTTGAGGCTTGCTGTCTTTTTTATTTTCCTTTTTTGGCCCCATTGCATCTGTCATCAAATAATCTAAGGAGTCATAAATAAGCTTTTTTTCCCGCTTTAAAGAAAGATTGGCTTTTGAGGAATAGCGGCCGGCATTAGCGGAGGAGGGCACAGTCTCCGCAGGAGAAAGACAGGGGCTTATAAAGGCCAGCGCCATAAAATAAGCAAAGCGCTTTGTTTTAAACATATAATTTTTGGCTCACGGCTTAAGGGGCCTATTTCTCAATATTTTTAATATAAATTATCTTGTCTATGATTAAATCGCAATTCACATTCTTTAAATTTAAAAGGGATAATATACTGCTTTGTTTTAGCCCATCCCTAAAACGGCCTTTTGGCACTGCCGGGAGGATTCATATTTTTGGATGTTTTTAAGGATCTCTTTTTCCAAGTCCGATTTTGCGGCGGCTGTGGGATGTTTTGCGCGGCTGTTTTCATAATATATTTTATCCTTATTTTGAAATTCTTTTCTATCAAGCCCCTGGGGAGGCCAGCCTTCAATTTTCATCCCCAAACTCAGCCCCATGGTTTTCAAAATCTCTTTGATCTCACCGAGGGATTTCTCTCCAAAGTTTTTTGTCTCGAGCATTTCCCGCTCTGTTTTTGTGGCCAAATCCCCTATATAGCAAATTTTCGCGTTTTTTAAGCAGTTAGCGCTTCGGCTAGAAAGATCTAAATCATCCGCCGGACGAAAAAGATTTTCATTTATTGGCTTGTCTGTTATTGGCTTGTCTGTTATTGTCCTGTCTGTTATTGGCTTGTCTGTTATTCCATCCTTAGCTAGTTTATCCATTATTATTTTATCTGTATTCTTTGCCGCCCCTTTAAAAATATGAGCTAATTGAATGGGAACAGCTCCATGACTCAAAAACATTTTTATAAGAAGCCGGTAATCTTTAGCGGGAATAGAATTGTCTCTCAATAAATAATCAAAGGCCGTTGCGCCTGTGCTGCTTAGCTCATTTAATAAATGGGAAATTTTGGAAAAGATATTTTCTTCAAACAACAACTCCGATATTTTCTTTTTGTGTGATTTCCTTGTGTTGCCGCTCCCTAAAAATATATGATGAAATATATTGTCACCTTCTGAAGTCTTAAAAGTTAAAGATGAATTTTGATGATCTAGATAAAATTTTATCCCTGCAAGGTTTTGAGACAGAATAGCCTGAAATAAGGGAGGATATGAATAGGCGGATTGAAATACATCCTCAATTCCCTCCGGGCCTGAAAAAAATTTGATAATCTCCCTTTCACTGCTAAATCGAATAGCAAAAAAAAGCGGCGTTGGCGATTGATTCATCCATGATGAAAAATCTTTTTCCTGAAAAATCTTTTTAATATAAAAATTGTGCTTCGGGCTGGCAAAAACATTTTTTAATTTTTTGTGAATTTCCTCCACACTGCTTGTTGATTGTTTCTCCTCCTCGCTGAGTTTTCTCCCGCTGTCCCATTTCTCCTCCTCATACGGCCATTCATTTATTGCGCTCAGCGCCTTGTCTATTGCGTCCAGCGCCTCATCTATTTCGTTTGCGCCCTCCTCCCCATTCCACTCTTCAATGATTTCAATGCGCGCGCCCCATTCTCCATTGAGCGGATATTCTTTTTTTACATATAATAAATTATCGCGGATCTCCCGCTCGGAAAGCGTTGCCTCTTCAACTGCGGAAAAGGATGGGTTTGTAAAAAGCAGTATAAAAAGGCAGAGACAGCCTTTTAGGCCGGTTTGATTTTGCCTCCGCGGTGGTAAATTTTTCAAATCTAACCGGTATAACACGAAAAAGACATTTATCAATGAAACTCATGCAATTCAACAAAATTTTTGTATTGTGAAAATTTTTCACAGCGTATAAGTTAATTTGGCATATTTTCCGCTGAAAAGCGCGACGCTCCGATGCGTGGATAAAAAAGCTATTTGTTGGGCTGTCAGATCGGCTGAAAAGAAGCCCAAAAATCTCCTTCCCGCCTTTTAGAGGCTTTAGAAGCAAAAAGAGCTTTGTAATATCCTGAGCGAGACAAACCGCAAGACCTCAAAATCAAAGACTTAGACCCTCCCCGGCGGATATGATCTAAAGCAATATCTCTTCGATCTAAAAGACTTGGTGAGTTTTTTTTAAAAGGTCTTTTAAAATGGCGTTCTTAAGCTCCAGCTCAGCCACTTTCTTTTTAAGCCTCCTGTTTTCCGCAGGATAATTCCTCCCTCCTTCTCTCAAACTCTCTTTTTTCAGCCAATTATGAGCTGTCGTGTGGGAGAGGCCGCGCTTCCGGCAAACGGCGTGGATATTGCCGACATCCTCAATCTCCTTGAGAATCTCCGCCTTCTCCTCATTGCTGTATCTTCTCATTAAAACCTCCTTTCTAGTGGACAAAAAACCTAAAAAAAGACCCTTTTTAAATCCTTGACTAATTGGTCTTAAGTGTCCACTTTTAAGGGGTCAGACCACTCTGATTGTCAAGGCTAGAGTGAATCCGCCGTGTATTATAAAAGCCCTCAATAGAGTTAAAGCATTCTAAAACAAGTCCTTTTGAGTTGATCCGGTTTATCAACTCCACCTTCAAAGTTTTAAAAAAGCTCTCAACCACAGCATTATCTCTTGAGCCATCTCCTCTGGGCCAAGATTGAGATTAAATTTCAGGCGGATTTTTGAGCGCCAATTCTTTTACCGGCTGAGAGCCTATAAAAAAGCTGTTGTTCCGGAAAAAGTCAGATCTTTACGCTCCGGCGCAGGCGAGCCGCCCGGCCCTTTAATTTTCGCAAATAAAACAATCTGGCTCTTCTAACCTTAGAGCGGGAAACGATCTCCACTTGAGCGATATTTGGGCTGGCGAGGGGAATGGTCTTTTCCACCCCAATACCGGAGGATATCTTGCGAACTGTGACAGAGCGGCTAAAATCCCTCCCTTGAATTTTTAGCACAAGCCCCTCAAAAATTTGGATCCTCTCCTTATTTCCCTCTTTAACACGCAGGGAAAATTTTGCCGTATCCCCCGTTTGAAGGGAAAAATCTTTTAGAGGATGCTTTTTGAGCGTGATTTCCCGCACTTTGTCCATAGCGGCTCTGGCTATATCATAAGGCGGATTATAAGGTCAAGCTGAATATCAGGCTTAATTTTTTAATTGTGGGGTCGGAAAGATAAGTTAATTGCGCCTATTTCAGCCAATTTTTCAAAAGTTGCGGCGGGGGGCCTGTGCTACCGTTGGATAAATGGCTGAAAATATGGCAATATCAAGGCTTATGAGCAAATTCACAATATAAATATTGCAATTAGTTTGTAAACTTTCCCTTTAAAGAAAGGGGCAAAGATAATAAAAAAGGTTAAGCCGCCCCTTGCCCCTCACGCAGTTTATAAATATCCACATGGAAACTTTTAATAAATTTAAAAATGTGTTTTTTACTCGAGATTTTTTATTTCATCTTCGAGCAGTTTTTTATAAGCCGAGGGGATTAAAAGAGAGGCCAATTCAGATTCTCTGGAGATCTCAACCCGCGCCAGCCATCCCTCATCCATAGGCTTATCGCTGATAAGGCTTGGTGTCAGGGAATTATTCACCTCCACAACCTCTCCCGAAACGGGCATATAAACATCATTGACGCTTTTATTGCTCTCCACCCAGCCAAAAGGCTGAGATTTTTCAAAAAATTGCCCTTTTTGAGGAAGCTTCCAACTGACAATTTCCCCCAAGCTGTCTTGAGCGTAATAAGTAATGCCCACAGTGATGGAGTTTTTATCATCCATAAAAATCCATTCATGTGTTGGGGTATAATAATAGTTGTCTTCCGGCACAATTAAGCGGCGGGGCGTTTCCTCACTCATATTTTTCTCCTTAACGAAGTTTTAACTCTAAAATTTCCAAAATTATCGGCATATTAAAGCCTTTCGCCTCCAGCCCTTTATAAAGAGGGCAAACAAATAATTCTGTTCTGTCTAAAACGGCAGGGGCATATTAAAGCCTTTAGCCTCCAGCCCTTAAAAGAGGGCAAACAAATAATTCTGTTCTGTCTAAAACGGCAGGGGCATATTAAAGCCTTTAGCCTCCAGCCCTTAAAAGAGGGCGCTTAAATCCACCATAACAATTCAAACTTTGACACTATAGCTTAACAGCCTTTATCTGTCATCCATAAAATTATAAATTTTTTAAGCCTTTTGCATTTTATTCTTTTCAAAAGCTTGAGGAGAATTTAAACTCTTTTTGAAATTAAGGCAGTATCAATAATGGAAAACACAGCGCCAGCTTTAGAAGATCAATCCCCCAGCTCTTGTTTTGTGAGGCTGGAGAGCTACTCTGGCCCTTTAGACCTCCTTTTGCAGTTAGTTCGCAAGCGGGAGATGGACATTTTTCAAATCGATATACACACAATCACCAGCCAGTATATTGAGCGTTTAGAGCAGACTTTAAGCCCTGATATAGAGAGCGCCGGGGATTTTATTCGCATGGCCAGCCTCCTGCTCTATATCAAATCAAAAAGCCTTTTGCCTCCAGAGGAGCGGGAGGAGGAGCCGGATCCAGAGGATTTAAAGAGCAAATTATCCAGACTTTTAGCCAGCTATCAAAGATTTCAGGCTGGAGGGGAGCTTTTATACAAGCGGGCTGTTTTAGGCCGGGACTGTTGGAGCAGTCCCCGCGCCCTTTCCGCTTTGCCAGACGGCCGGGAGACAAAGATAGATATTGACAGGGAAAAGGGGCTGTTTCAGCTCATTCAGTCCTATTATGCGGGCTTCCAAAAAGCCAAGCGCAATTACCAAATTCCCCATCCTATCCCCAGCTTTCTCAGGAGGCTCAAGCAAATAGCGAAGGTTTTTATCGCCGGATCTCGGTTAAAATACAGCCAACTGCTCCTTATTCATAAAGAACAATACAGCCGGCTGTTGAGTTTTCTCTCCATTTTAGAGCTTTCAAAGGCCGGCTTTGTCTCGCTGTCTCAAAAACATCTGTTTTCAAATATAGAAATATTTGTTAAAAAAACAGTCACTGAGGATTCTTTGGCAAAAATAGCCGCTGAAGATGAAAAAACAGCGGAAAAAAGGGCATAAAGGCCAAGCCGTGCTGGAGAAGACGGCGCAGACAGGTGAATTATGAAAATCTCTAAAGATCAAGCTTTTTCCATGCGGGCAGGTGAATTATGAAAATCTCTAAAGGCCAAGCCTTTTCCATGCGGGCAGGTGAATTATGAAAATCTCTAAAGGCCAAGCCTTTTCCATGCGGGCAGGTGAATTATGAAAATCTCTAAAGGCCAAGCCTTTTCCATGCGGGCAGGTGAATTATGAAAATCTCTAAAGATCAAGCCTTTTCCATTATGGAGAGCTTTCTTTTTATGAGCCATGAGCCTCGGCCTTTTTCGGATTTTACAGCTTTATTTGAGGGCGAGGCCTCCCCGGAAGAGCTGAGGGGGCTGATAGGGGAGTTTCAAAGCGCCTGCCGGAAAAAGGATCGGGGGCTTTATCTTGAAAAGGCTAGGGGAGGCTGGCAGTTGAGAACAAAGCCGGAAAACAAAGATTATCTTTTAAAAATTAAGCCGCGGGCTGTTTTTCGGCTCTCCCGCCCTAGTTTAGAGGCTCTTTCCATCATCGCTTTTGAGCAGCCTTGCTCTAAAATGGAAATTGACGAAATTCGCGGGGCGGAGTCTGGCCATCTTTTAAGAACTCTCATTGAAAAAGAGCTGATCTATATTTCCGGCAAGAGCGATCTCCCCGGCAAAGCCTCTCTTTATAAAACAAGCGGAAGGTTTTTAGAGATTTTTGGACTGGACAGTTTAAAAGATCTGCCGTCTTTAAAGGAAATTGAAGAGCTTTTGCCTAAAACACAGGATAAAAACACAGGCGATCTGCATTCTGTCTCCCAAGATCTGTCTCAGGCGAGCCTATCCATTCCTTATCAGAAGGATGAGCGGGAAAACAAAAAAATTAAAGACAGCTTAAAGAGCTTTCCGGCCACTGTGGAGTTTTTAGAGAGAGAGCGGGAGGAGAATCCGGATGGCCAGCCAGCCCCTTTTCCACCGGAAGAGCAAGCGCCTGAGCCAAAATAAAAAAGCCGGGGAAATTTATTCCCCGGCTTGTTATTAGCCCATATCTCCCATTTTATCTAACTTTGCTTTGAATGGCCTTAATAATTTGAGTCGGATCATGGCAAGAGGCGATAAAATGCAGTTTGTTATTCCTGCTATTGTATAAAAATTCAGTGGCGTTAGATGTGCGCCAGCCTACAGAGATAATGTCTGCGTTTTTATGTTTTCTGAAGAAAGATCCCCATGATTTCTCAGAATAAATGGCAAAAGAAGAGCCAAACCACAAAGCGACCACCTGAGATCCCGCTCTCACAGCGCCTTTGGATTTTTTGCTTAAGATAGCGCTTAAGCCGACTAGGGGATTTTCAACATCCCAAAACATTTTGGGGTTGGTGTTCATTCCGGGCTTGTATGTGTATTTTGGCTCATCATGAGAAGTTGTGTCATACTCTCCGCCGCCCCAATAGTCCTTCAAAGTTGCGTTAAAGATCTGGTTAGCCTCTTTTGGTTTATGATTTTTTTTGGATAGGACATGAGCGGTTTTAAATTTATACCATCTTTTTGCCTTATTGTAAGCTTTTCCATTGTCCCATTCCAGCGGAAGAAAGGCCACATCGCTGTGGGAATGGTAGGCAAAGCTCACCTGCCAGTCAAACTTGTTTAAATGACGCAAAAAACCATTCTTTTCAGAATAAGATCTGATATTTTGGATGCAGTCTGTGTCTCTTTCCTCCATGTAAAACAAAAGATCAAGTTTTTTTAAAGCCGGAGCTTTTTTTGGCGCCCTCACAACTTCCTTTACGATCACCTTTTCCACAACCTTTATTTTTACAGGCTGTTTTGTGGTTTGGCTTTCGTCTGGAGAGGCCTTTTTGTCCTGAAAAACATCTGTGACAGTGACATTTGTCACTTCTTGTTTCCCGTCCAAATCCCTTTGTCGGACAGTGTCCTGAACATCCTTGCTGGCTGTCTTTTTTCTGCCAACTTTGGGTTTTGAGTCTTCTCTCACAATAGAAGGGACTGTGTCCAGAAAGTCCCCTGACGTTTCTGCAGGCGGCGGCTCACCCACACCGCCAAAACGGCTAGCGTTGTCACACGCGCCGGTTGTGAATGCCAAGATGCAAAAGAATATTAAATGTTTCATACATCCTCCTTATTTTCTTTCTCTGAAGGGTTAATCGGGAGTTTAATGAAAAGAATTTAAGAAAAATTATTTTTTAATACTAAAGTCCAGTTATAGATGGCATGAAGGCAAATTTAGGAGCTTTTTTCTTAAGCTGGTTTGTTATGAGGATTTATATATGGCCTCATTCATGGCTGTCGCATTGTGAGATAGCCTTCCGCGTGAGATTGTGTCCCTCCGCCGGCTTATTTGTATATGGCCTCATTCATGGCTGTCACATTGTGAGATAGCCTTCCGCGTGAGATGTGTCCCTCCGCCGGCTTATTTGTATATGGCCTCATTCATAGCTGTCGCATTGTGAGATGTCCTTCCGCGTGAGATGTGTCCCTCCGCCGGCTTATTTGTATATGGCCTCATTCATGGCTGTCGCATTGTGAGATGTCCTTCCGCGTGAGATGTGTCCCTCCGCCGGCTTATTTGTATATGGCCTCATTCATGGCTGTCGCATTGTGAGATAGCCTTCCGCGTGAGATGTGTCCCTCCGCCGGCTTATTTGTATATGACTTCATCCATGTGGATGGCTCCAACTCCATCAAAACATGCCCGCAAAGCTTTAAAAAGCATTAGCCTCTTGCTGAAAGACAATCCAGCTGATTAAAAATGCCAGCCTGCGAAATTTTTTTTAATCCGTTGATTTTTATGTTTTTATTGTTTTAGCATTAAATTTGCGGGGGGCGATGTGGTGAACAGGGATGTTCATATAAGCAGAGGATGGCTTCCGCATCGCCTTTTTTTGTAAACTGAGCTAGCTCTCTGACTATTCACGAGGCCAAGCTTATTTTTATCGGGACAGGCGTCCTGCCCTCACCCGCTTTTTGTCATCCGCAGAGCGGGAGCTGTCAAAAACAAGCGTGGACTCTGGAAAATTGAAGATCATAATGGAATTTAGATCAAGAGAGCCAGTCCAACTTATTTTTTATGAGTCGGGGGCCACAGCCGGAAAACTTCAATCCAGTTTCCCGGCGCTTTTTGCGCCTGCTCCATCTTTTTTATAAAAATCTCTTGAACAGCGGGATCTTTTTATATATATAATGTCAAAACTTAATGTTTTCAGCCGATAAGGCTTAAAAAGCCGTTTGTTTGAACTGGAAAAAAGAGGCTTGAAATATTGGATTTTAGCGACAGCGCCTCAAAAAAAGACTAAAAAAGAGAGGGAAAACCGCCATGGCAAAAAAAAGCTCTATAGAGAAAAACGAAAAAAGAAAGCTTTTAGCGGAAAAGTTTGAGCCTATCCGAAAACAGCTGAGGAAACAGCAATCCAGCCTCAAAGCCTCTCCGGAAGAGCGCTTGCTGGCTTCCATAAAACTGCAAAAGCTCCCTAAGAGCGGCTCTCGCTGCCGTGTGGTTAATAGATGCGGGATCACAGGCCGCTCCCGCGGAAATTTAAGCAAATTTGGCTTATCCAGACTCATGTTCAGGAAAATGGCCCATGAAGGCTTAATTCCTGGAGTTATTAAATCCTCCTGGTAAAGGCCACACCGCATTTGTTGGTTTTTTCCAGTGAAGCTTATTGTCACATCCACAAACCGCAAACGGCCGCTCACTTTTTCTGTCTCTAAAATAGTCCAAAATCTTTATCAAGAGCTGGGGGAGAAGGCTGAGATCTTAGACTTAAGATCTGTCCCTTTTAAAGATATTGTGGAGGATCCTTATCCTCCAGATCCGCCTCCCTCTTTAAAGCCTTATTTGGATAAAGTCGCTCAAGCGGAGGGGCTTATATTGGTTTGTCCAGAGTATAATGGCGGAGTTCCCGGCCTGATCAAGCATTTTATTGACCATTGGATTTACCCGGACTCTTTTGTTTATAAGCCTATTTGTTTTATCGGACTGGGCGGAAAATTTGGCGCGCTCACGCCTATTGCTCACTTGCAAAGCGTTTTTTTATACCGCCACAGCTTTGTTTTTCCCATCCGTGTTTTTATTCAAAATGTCTCAGAGATTTTAAAAGATGGGCAAATTACAGATAAAAACGCCAGTGAGCTTCTGCTCAAGCAGGCTGGAAACTTTATAAAATTTATCAAGGCTTTAAAAACACAGCCATTTGATTAGATTTTTTAGCCGGAGCGGTTTTTCTGGCCTGCAGTATTTTTTTTAGAGGGTGAGCCTTAAAGGCTTTGCCTGCGGGTGGCTGGGAAGTTTTGTTTGCCTTGTTTGGAAAGCTTTGCCGGCTCTCGCCCGTGCGGCTGGCTGGGAAGTTTTGTTTGCCTTGTTTGGAAAGCTTTGCCGGCTCTCGCCCGTGCGGCTGGCTGGGAAGTTTTGTTTGCCTCGTTTGGAAAGTTTTGCCGGCTCTTGCCCGTGCGGCTGGCTGGGAAGTTTTGTTTGCCTCGTTTGGAAAGCTTTGCCGGCTCTCGCCCGTGCGGCTGGCTGGGAAGTTTTGTTTGCCTTGTTTGGAAAGTTTTGCCGGCTCTTGCCCGTGCGGCTGGCTTAAGCCTGTTTACAGGGGCTGTCAGCGCCTTGAAAAGCGCATGCTCGCTCTCTGAAATGAGAAGGGCAAGCGCTTAAAATAAGCCATCAGCTTAATAAAGCTTAAATTGCGGATTTTTTTATTGCCAGGCTTTTCCAGCTGTGGTATCTAAAATTCTGTTTGGAGTTTTAAAAAATGGCCGTTCCTAAAAAGAAAACCAGCCGCTCCCGCCGAGGGATGAGAAGAGCGCACAGGGCTTTGGCGTTCCATGGCCTGGGGGTTTGCTCCCATTGCCGCGCCCCGGTCAGGCCGCATCATCTCTGTCTGTCTTGCGGCTATTACAAAAACCGACAGGTTTTAGGCTAATAAAAGCCACAGCTCGCCTATCAGCATAAAAGGAGAGTTATGGACATTCAAAAAACAGTCCTTGAGTTGACTGCCGAGCAGCTCAATTTAAAACCTGCAGATATACAGCCGGAAAGTGAGTTTGTTAAAGATTTAAAGGCGGACAGCCTAGATGTGGTGGAGCTGATCATGTCTCTGGAGGAAAAATTTGATATTCAAATCCCTGACACGGAGGCGGAAAAAATGCAGACCGTTAAAAATTTTATAGATTATATTCAAAAACAAAAAAGCTAGTGCCCCCTTATTCTCTCCCTTTTTTAATAGCCAGCGATCACGCCGGCTGGCCTTTAAAAAATAAATTAAAAAAAAGCCGAACAGGCCTTAATTGGAAAGACTTAGGATGCTTTAGCCCTAAGCGGACGGATTACACAGACTGGGCGGATAAACTGTGTCTGGCTTTGCAAAATGATATGTTGGGAGCGCTGATTTGCGGCTCTGGGCAGGGCATGGGCATCAAAGCCAATCGCTATCCTCACATTCGGGCCGCCCTTTGCTGGGATGAGGAGATTGCCCGGCTCGCAAAAGCCCACAACAAAGCCAATGTGCTGTGTTTGCCCGGTCGATTTTTGAGTTTGGATCAAGCTTTAAAAATCCTTGATATCTTTTTAAAAACAGACTTTGACAGCCAAACTGCCTATCAAAACCGAGTGAGAAAGCTCGCCTCGCGTGTGACCGCTGTTTAAAATTATCCCCGGCTTATCTTTTGGCTCATGGCGGCTTAAGGGGCCTTCTTAATATTTTTGGCTCATGGCGGCTTAAGGGGCCTGCTTAATATTTTTGGCTCATGACAACTTAAGGGGTCTGTTTCTAATGATTTTTAATATAAAAAAGCTTGGGGAGCTTTTTTTCATATAAATTATCTTGTCTATAATTAACCATATATACTTTTCAGTTTGTTCCCTGCCGGCTGTTTTCAGGAATGTTTCCGGCGCTGGAGTTTTCCCCTACAGCAAGCTTCCATGTCTCCTTCAGGTATGTGTCCAAAGCCGGCTCGAAGAGGGAAGGATCCAGCTCAGACTTTTTCTTTTTAGCGCTTTTCATTATCCTGTCCGCTATATCCCTATCAAATGATCCATCAAGAAAACCGACAAATCCGCCAAATACTGAACAGATGGCTCCTATATAACCGCCCATCCATCTCGTCCATGCGGGCGGCGCCCCTTTAAATAACATCTGAGGGATGGACGCGCCCAAAGAGGCCCCCCATAATCCGCCTATTGTGGTTAAAAGATACCCCTTAGTTTTTGTCTTCTCCTCCTCACGGTTTATATAGTAGGCGCCTTTGTAAGTCAGCCATGCTCCCCCAGCGCAAGCGGCTAGAGAGACCACCGAGGTTATCCCAACAGCCGCTATTTCCGGCTTAAAACCGGATTTTATCTCATTGGCCAAACTCAAGCTTAGCTTTGGCCCGCATGGCTCTAAATCCAAAGCGCTGTTTTGATTTGTCAGAGCCGGCCTGTTATTCATTTCTTTGGCTAATTGGGGCGGCAAAATTTCAGGATATCGCTCCACAGAAATTTGGCACTTTGGAGCAAACTGCCCATTTTCCTGTGTGAAAAAAACCGCTTGAGGCGCTTTAGCAAAAGGCGCGTCTAGAGCTATATCTTTTTTAGACAAACTAAAGCTGCTTGCAGAATAAGCGCTTAATCCCGCTATAGCCATTATTTTCAAAATTTTATTCATAATTATCGTCTCCTTTTGTTTTAAACTGCCTGCTTATTATCATTTTCTATTATCCCGCTCAAGCCTAAAAGCTATAGAGTGTGAAAATTTTTCGCTTATCTGTCCTTAAATTTAAGTTTTTTTAAGACTTAAATCAGTGTAAAATTCTGGCAGGTGAGGGGATGTTTTCCAATCAGCCGGATAGAGGACTTTAAGGAGGGGAATGATGAAATCGAGCCAAACAAAGCTCAGTGTGAATGTCAACAAAGCGGCTGTTTTAAGAAACGCCAGAGGGAAAAATATTCCTGATCTCATCCGCATCGCAAAAATTGTTTTGCGGTCCAAAGCCCATGGCCTCACTGTTCATCCCCGCCCGGATGAAAGGCACATTCGCTATAAAGATGTTTTTCAGCTGAAGGCTCTTTTTAAAGAGTATCCTGATAAAGAGTTCAATATAGAAGGCTACCCCAGCCCAAAGTTTTTAAATCTTATTCAGCAAATCCGCCCACAGCAATGCACACTTGTTCCCGATTCTCCTGAGGCTTTAACCTCAGACGCCGGCTGGAATTTTGAGGCCAACAAGAGCCGGCTGAAAAGAGCCGTTAAAAGGCTTAAGCTGTATAACATTCGAGCCAGTTTGTTTTTAGATCCTTTGTCCATGACCGTCCGGCAGTGGCGGGCTTTAGAGGCCATTCAGCCGGATCGCGTTGAGCTTTATACAGAAAGCTACGCCGACAGCTGGAAGGCTAAGAGGCAAAAAACAAAAATTCTGACTGCTTATAAAAAAGCCAGCCTTAAAGCTGTCGCATTAGGCGTCCAAGTCAATGCCGGCCATGATTTGAGTCAAAGCAACCTGTTTGATCTTTTAAAGGCGATACCGGAAATCAAAGAGGTCTCCATTGGCCAGGCTCTTATTTCTGAAGCTCTGGAAGATGGCTTGAGCGCTGTAATAAAAAAATACTTGGCTATTATAAGCCGGGCCGCTGTAAAAAAGCTCCGCCAGAGATAAAAAATTATCAGCCGGCGCGTTTATCCACAGCCGCGTTTAAGCGATGGCTGTTTTAGGCCAATGGCCCGGCTTAAAAAATTATGAGTTGATCTGTCCCTGATATTCGGGACAGTTTGCTAAGCGCTAGTTTTTATGACAGGAGAGGCAGTCCCCCAGACTCCGTTTCTTATTATAAGCGCTATGAAAAACAAGTATTTTACCCGTTTCCAAATTGCAGAGAGGCAATTTAGGGAAATTATTATAAGCTTAGCCGTTTTTTTTCGGGTTATTTTGATTTAAAATCTGGTCCAGCTTGTCATTAACTTCACTAAACTGCTTTTTTGTCTCCAGCCGAATCTCTTTAAATTGCTCTTTTGTCTCCGCCTCTGTGCGATCCATTCTTTGGTCGATGCGGTTAAAATTTTCTCTTGTATCCGCTTTAAACTCATTAAACAGCTTTTTTGTCTCTTCCTTAGCCTCTTTAAACTGGTTTTTTGTCTCCAGCCGAATCTCTTTAAATTGCTCTTTTGTCTCCGCCTCTATGAGATCCATTCTTTGGTCGATGCGGTTAAAATTTTCTCTTGTATCAGCTTTAAACTCTCTGATGATGTTATGTGTCTCCGCTTTAAACTCTCTGATGATGTTATGTGTATCCGCCTTTAACTCTCTGATGATGCTTTTTGTGTCCGCCTGAAACGCTTTGATAATGTTGATTGTGTCAGTGATATGGTTGCTTAACAGCTTGTCTAAGTGTTGGATTTTCATAATCAGATAGACAAACAGGCCAATAATGACCGCTAGGCTGATGCCGTTTTCTATAAGAAAACTTAAGAAGGAAAGCCCCATAGCCAAAGTATAGCTGGGCCGGAGGGATTATGTCAAAATTTTTTTTGGATGAGCGCGAAGGCTTAAATTCTTAGGCTTTTTTCTGATCCGCGCGCTCAAAATAGTTTGGCTCCTGGCGCGCTTTAAGTGAGTTTTAGTTTATGGCGCGCTTTAAGCTAGCTTTTAATGATAGGAAGAGCAGTCCCCCAGACTCCTTTTCTTATTATAGCGCTATGAAAAACAAGTATTTTATCCGTTCCCGAATTGCAGAGAGGAAATTTAGGGAAATTATTAAAGCTTAGCCGTTTTTTTTCGGGTTATTTTGATTTAAAATCTGGTCCAGCTTGTCATTCACTTCTTTAAATTGCTTTTTTGTCTCTTCCTTAGCCTCTTTAAACTGGTTTTTTGTCTCCAGCCTAATTTCTTTAAATTGCTCTTTGGTCTCCAGCCTAATTTCTTTAAATTGCTCTTTTGTCTCCGCCTCTATGTGATTCATTCTTTTATCGATGCGGTTAAAATTTTCTCTTGTATCCGCCTTTAACTCTCTGATGATGTTTTGTGTATCCGCCTTTAACTCTCTGATGATGCTTTTTGTATCCGCCTGAAACGCTTTGATAATGTTGATTGTGTCAGTGATATGGTTGCTTAACAGCTTGTCTAAGTGTTGGATTTTCATAATCAGATAGACAAACAGGCCAATAATGACCGCTAGGCTGATGCCGTTTTCTATAAGAAAGCTTAAGAAGGAAAGCCCCATAGCCAAAGTATAGCTGGGCCGGAGGGATTATGTCAAATTTTTTTGGCTGAGCGCGAAGGTTTAAATTCTTAGGCTTTTTTCTGATCCGCGCGCTCAAAATAGTTTGGCTCCTGGCGCGCTTTAAGTGAGTTTTAGTTCATGGCGCGCTTTAAGCTAGCTTTTAATGATAGGAAGAGCAGTCCCCCAGACTCCGTTTCTTATTATAAGCGCTATGAAAAACAAGTATTTTATCCGTTCCCGAATTGCAGAGAGGAAATTTAGGGAGATGTTTGGGCTTTTTTCTGCCGATCTGACAGCCCAACAAATAGCTTTTTTTTCAGGAATTTAGACATACTAGGCCTGTCAAAAAAAATTAATAAAATTAAGGATTTTGACTCGTTGTATTAGCCAAGGGGCGAACTCAGGATGAGCCTTGAAAAAGATGAGGGGTTTATTGGCTGTCTTTTCTCAGCGCTCTTTTTCGCAAAAAAGGCTTAATTCTTTTATGATATTGATATGCGCTAAAATAATAGATCTTCATTGGCGGGGAATGGTGAAAAACAGGCAGGAGCAGGCGTCCATAGATCCATCCGATAGCGAACCAGAGTTTTCCGAGGTATTTGATTAGGAGTCGTCCATAGATCCATCCGATAGCGAACCAGAGTTTTCCGAGGTATTTGATTAGGAGTCGTCCATAGATCCATCCGATAGCGAACCAGAGTTTTCCGAGGTATTTGATTAGGAGTCGTCCATAGATCCATCCGATAGCGAACCAGAGTTTTCCGAGGTATTTGATTAGGAGTCGTCCATAGATCCATCCGATAGCGAACCAGAGTTTTCCGAGGTATTTGATTAGGAAATGCTTTTTCAAAAAGTAAAACCGGCTTTTAGCCAGCATAAAAACAAAATACAGAGAGCGAAACAAAATATTTTTTTTATATATAAGAGAGGCTGCCATCCAAAAATAGCCCAGTTTAAAAGACAAATTGTAGATAAAAGAGTAATGGGAAAACCGGCCAAATGAGAAAGCCCAGTCTTCTTGAATATTTTTTAAGCTCTCTATCGTCTGGCCGGATTTATAGCGGCTGTTAAAAAGCCCCGCTCCTTGCTTAAAGCCCTTTTTCATCAGAGAGAGCGGATTCAGCCGGATCAGATGGAACACAGACAGCCCCTCGCTGTAAAGCAATGTCCAGCCCTGCTCTCTTAAAGCCCGGTTAAAGCTTTCCTCCGATCCTCCAAAATCAATTAAGGGATCAAAATAAAAGCCTTTGTCAAAAACCTCTCTTTTATAAGAGCCGTTGCCCCCTAAAAGCGACTCAGTCTCCCGGTTTGGGGAGACAAGCTCTCTCATCCACTTTTTAGACTGCTCGTGATAAAACTTTTCCGGGCCGCAAAGAGATTTCATAGGCTTATATCCCCCTCCAATGCCCATAGCTTGAGGATGCCTCTCATGCTCTAAAACCAGATTTTGCAGGTGGCTTTTGTTGGGCAAAACACAGTCATCGTCTAAAAAGTATAAAATATCCCCGCCGGCAAAGCGCAGGCCCATATTGCGGGCCTTATTGACGCCCACAGCCCCCATCTCTTTGTATTTGAAATCAAAAAACAGGGATTGCAGATAGGGGACTTGTCTCCTGAGCTTTTCATCCCTTAAATTGGAGATGAGAAGAGCCTGCAGAGCTTTGTATGGAAACTCTTGCCCGGCTATAGACTTTAAAAGCCGAATAGCCTGATCCGCCCTTTTATGTGTGGGGATAATAATTGAAAGCGTCATCACTTTGAATAAAAAACAACAGCTGGAATATATCAAGGGCAAAAAAACCCGCCTCTAAAAAAGCCTGTTTTAGGCTGTAGCTTAAGCTTATGGAAAAGAATTTTGTTTGAGAGGGATATCTAAAATCCGCAAAAAAGAGTTTGATTTTGAGAGCTTAGCGGTTTTGAGCCGTGTTAAGGAAAAAGCGTGTTTAAAGCTCTTTTTTGCGGATTTTAATTTTAAAAATATTTTGTTTTTTTTTGCGTGTTTATTGTCTCTTTTTCTGGTCAAAAAAACTTCGTGGCACACTGGGGAAAGCGCGGGACAGGCTCTGCGGAAAAGGCGTGTTTATTGTCTCTTTTTTCTGGTCAAAAAAACTTCGTGACACACTGGGAAAAGCGCGGGATAACCTCAAGCGATGAGCAAAAGGCTTTACAGCTTAAATCCCTCATTTTATCTCCAGCTTTGGGGCCTGTTTCGGCCCCAGAAAAAAAGCCCCTTTGATTTTAAGAGAAGCCTCCAAAAAGCTTTGTCGGGAGGGTATGAGGGCATTCTCTTTGATGAAAGCTTTTTAGAGGGCGAGAGCCTGACCGGCTTTATTGATGAAAGCCTTAAAACAAGATTGAGGCCGGCCCTTTCAATCATCGGATCAAACTTTAAAAGCCAAGCAGAGCGGATTCTCCGCCTCCATCAAAAATATAAAGAGTCTCTGCTTTTTAACATCATTTTTGAAGACGCAAGCTCACTGCCTTTAAAAGGCATAGAGAGGCTTTTTCCTTTGGATCGTCCTCAAAAAATGGACAGCTCACCTCAAATATTTTTTACTTATGTTGTCACAAAAAACAATAAGCGTATCTCGCTCAAGCGTGTTTTGCCTCAAAGACTGCTCGCAAAAACAGAATATTTATTCCCCTATAAAGAGAGTTTTTTTGACCCTTTTTTGACTCCCGGAGAAGTCTATAAGTTTATCAAAAAGCAGGGGCCCTGTTTGCCCCCTCAAAGCGATATATATGACAGCCGAATAGCTCCAGACATGGATTTAGAGCCGCTCGTCCGGCCTTTTGCGGAAAACAAGCTCCCTCCAGGCAAGAAAAAAATATATTTTTCCATAATCATTCCCTCCTATAACAGCGAAAAGCGCCTCATCCGCTCTTTAAAAAGGCTGGCTTTGCAAAATTACCCCAGAGATGAATATGAAATCATAGCGGTTGATGACGGAAGCTCCGATAACACAAGAAGAGCCTTAAGGCGCTTTATGGAGTCTCGCCCCAGCCTCAATTTTAAAGCTGTTTATTTTCCCAGAGTGATAGAGCGAAAGGCGGGAGACGGGCGCTTTCGGGCCGGTTTAGCCAGAAATCTGGGAGTGAGGCAAAGCTCCGGGGCGGCGCTTGTGTTTTTGGACGCGGATATTTTGCTCCCTCCGGACGCCCTTCAAAAATTAAAAGAGGATCGGAAAAGGGCCGATGTCATTTTGATTAAAAGGCATCATCTAAAGGCTAAGGCCCCTTTAAAGGATCTGTTTTATGATCATTCCAAACTCAAAGGCTGGCATTATATTGAGGAAAAAAGCTATTGGGGGGATTTTTATCAAAAGGGCTTTAGCCAAGTTAAGCCTCTCTGGAAGTATGTCGCCTCTTATGGCTTGTCTGTGAGCCGAGAGAGCTTTCAAGCTGTGGGAGGCTTTGGAAAGAGCTTTATTTTTTATGGCTTTGAGGACACGGATCTGGGATATAAGCTGTTTAAACAAAACAAAAAATTCCTTTTAAGCGATATATTAGCTTACCATCAGCCGCCGGACGGGGAGGAGAGGGGGCATACTCCCTGGCGGAGGCATATTCAGCTTTCTAAAACCGCAAAAATTTTTTTCTATAGGCATTTGGATCCGGAAATATATGAGGAGATGAGGGTTTATATGACTCAAAAAAGGGGCTTTTATTATTTCCTCCCTTTTTTGCGCCGGCTTTTTTTTAAAAATGGATTAAAACAGCGAGCGGGCCATTAAAGGCTTAAGATTGTTCGGCCTTGATTCGCTTTTTGTTATCTTTGGCTCAGCAGTTTATTTCAGGAGGAGCTGGCTTAAGATTGTTCGGCCTTGATTCGCTTTTTGTTATCTTTGGCTCAGCAGTTTATTTCAGGAGGAGCTGGCTTAAGATTGTTCGGCCTTGATTCGCTTTTTGTTATCTTTGGCTCAGCAGTTTATTTCAGGAGGAGCTGGCTTAAGATTGTTCGGCCCTGATTCGCTTTTTGCCATTTTTGGCTCAGCAGTTTATTTCAGGAGGAGCTGGCTTAAGATTGTTCGGCCCTGATTCGCTTTTTGAATTAATAGCCCTTAAAGTTTGGACTCTGGGAAATGGAAAATTATAAAGGGATTTAGGCTAAGAGAGCCGGCCCAGCTTATTATTTCATGCAGGTTTGGCCAGAGCAAAATTGCTGAATTCTTTGGCTCATTAAATGAAAAATGCTTTGTTTGTCTTCTAAGCCGTTTTCCGACATTTCAGAATCCATGCCTGCCAGACTCCCCCCCGCCTCAGAAGAAATAGAGGAGGGATCAGAAGAAAGCTCTCCGCCGGCCAAAGAGCTATCGCCGCTGTTAGAGGCAAAATTGGGATACGAGTCGCCTCCGGCAAAAGAGGCGGGAATATTGCCGCCTTCGTCAGAGGAGGCGCCATAGTCTCCCCATTCCTCATCGCCGCCGCCTCCGCCCAGGCCGCCTCCGCCCAGGCCGCCTCCGCCCAGGCCGCCTCCGCCCAGGCCGCCTCCGCCAGAGCTTGGGACAAAACCAGGGGGGTTTTTAGATAAAGGAGCTCTTGTTTTAGTATCAGGAATATCATCAGTCACTCCACAGTCCTCACAATCATCTCCTAAGATAGAGGAGAGATCTTGGCTTTTTGTGTCGCTTAACTGATTTCCAGCCAAAGAGCCTTGGCCCATCGGGGTTTGAGTTGTGGCGGATGGCGTGGGCGGGGGATTTTGCATGACATGCTCAGCCGCTTTTTGGCAGAGCTGAAGCGCAGGCGGGGACACCGGAGCTCCCGGCCGGCCGCTGGGGGCGGCCACTCTGTGTTTTTGCTTGGAGCAGGCTACAATTTCTTGCTCATCCGATTTTTCAGTTAGCTCCACAACCTTAGGAAGGGCGGAGTTGGAGTAGGCTTTATAAAGCAGTAAGAGAAGAGCCAGATCCCGTTTATTTATTGTGAGTTTCTTATCATTGTGTGATATTTCCGCTGTGCAGGCGCAGTTGTTTAACAACAAGACATGTTCCTTTGTAATATCTTCGATTGTAATATCTTCGATCGGTATAGTTGTGTTTTTCTGGAGGCATAATTGTATTGCCTTTTTGTGACAAGATTGTTGTTGTGTTAGTTGCCAAGACGGAGAATCACCCTTATTCTCCCACATAACCTTGCTTAAAGCAGCCATGTCCTCGAAAGTGGATTTTTGATCTTTAAATAGCTGAATTTGAGAGTAAAAGTATTCCTTAAATATTTTTTTAAAGTCTTGAATATCGCTGTTGCACTGCTTTTGGCATTTTTTGATTCTATCAGCGCAAGTGGTTTGCGCGAGCGCCCCCAGCTGCGACAAAGCGCCGGCCAGATAGCCTCCCATAGCCGCTTTATTGTTTGTGTCGCACATTTTAGCCACAGCCTCTTCATGGCTGATTTTGCCGGATTCGGTTTTTTTGCTGTTTCTGTAGCTTTCATAAGCTGAATAAAGAGCGGGCAAAACCGGCGCCGCGTGTTTGGCTATATTCATTATCATGCTGGAGCACTGATTGGGGTTGACACAGCAGGCTGTGGCGGTGGCTTTATACTCCTCGCAATTCTTTTTTAAAGACAAAAAATGGTGTATCTCTGATTCTCCCTCCCCCTTTTTTGTCTCTACCTGATCAAGTAAATACTTAAGTTTTGTTTGGAATCCTTCTGAGGAGCGGGAAAAAAGCATGGCGGAGGAGCTTAGTAAAAAAAGACTGCAACACAAAAAAACCCTTTTTATGGCCAATAAAATCATAACAGCTCCGCTTAAAATGTATCGGCAGGATATCCTTATTTTTTAAGCCTATTTTTAAAAGATTTAAAAAGAGGCTTGAAATAGCGCAAATTTTGAAAAAAATCCAAGTTGGGGCTGGCTCTCTTAGCCTAAATTCCCATTATGATCTTCAATTTTCCAGAGCTGGGTTATGCTCTCGCCTGATCTATCAACAACAGCTAAATTCTCATTATGATCTTTAATTTTCCAGAGCCCAAGCTTTGGGGCTGGCCGCTCCACGGATGGCGCCGGCAGGCTCAAGGGCTGGACGCCCGTCCCGATGAAAATAAGCTTGGCCTCTGGAATAAAGACAGCTTTAGCCTCGTGAATAGATCAAGAGAGCTAGCTCAGTTTGAAAAAAATCTTAATTTGCGCCCACAGCTAATCAACTTAAATTGGCTTAATGGGCGGGGATTTCTCCAACTGCCTGTGTGAGGATGTGGCCAGTTTTCCATCTGAATTTGAAAAAAATCTTAATTTGCGCCCACAGCTAATCAACTTAAATTGGCTTAATGGGCGGGGATTTCTCCAACTGCCTGTGTGAGGATGTGGCCAGTTTTCCATCTGAATTTGAAAAAAATCTTAATTTGCGCCACAGCTAATCAACTTAAATTGGCTTAATGGGCGGGGCTTTCTTCAACTGCCTGTGTGAGGATGGCCAGTTTTCCATCTGAATTTGAAAAAAATCTTAATTTGCGCCACAGCTAATCAATTTAAATTGGCTTAATGGGCGGGGATTTCTCCAACTGCCTGTGTATGCTTATTTTTGCGTTTGTGTCCGGATTTAAAATGATAGGCGCAGTTTTTAGAGCAGGTTTCATAATGAGAGGCTTGCGCTTTGCAAAGCCCGCAAATCACAGCGGGTTTTTCGCAATGCCGGCAGGCGATTTTCAAATCCCCGGCCTGCCCGCAATGGGGGCAAAGGGAATACCTTTTGGAGGCCTGAAGATTTTGATCCAAAGCCACTCTGTGATCAAAAACAAAACACTCATTTTCAAAATAGGAGTTAGGGCGCTCTTTTAAATAGTTTAATATCCCCCCCTCCAGCTGATACACATTCGCAAAGCCTTTATCCCTCATAATTTTAATGGCTTTTTCACAGCGTATACCGCCTGTGCAGTAAATCAGGGTTTCTTTTTTCTTGTTTAGACGCGCCTGCTCCAGCTTTTTTGGAAACTCCCGGAAAAACTCTATGGAGAGGCTTTTAGCCCCCTTAAATTTGCCCAGCCGGACTTCGTAAGAGTTCCTGATATCTAAAACTTGAGCGCCTTTTTTGAGTTTGCTGTCCCATTTATCGGGAGAGAGGCTCCGGGCGCTCTTTTTGAGACAGGGGTATGTTTGGCCGACAGTGATAATCTCTTTTTTAATTCGGACAGACAGCCGCTTAAAGCTCCACTGGCTGGAATCAGAGTCTTTCCAAAAAAAGCTCTGCTCAAACAGCCGGCTGATCCGCTCTTTAAATTCTTCCAGAGACTGCTCTTTCCCGCAAAGGCTGGCGTTTATGCCCTCCTCTCCAATGAGAATCAGCCCTTTGAGATGGAGGCTTTGAGCCAGCTCTTTCAATTTTGTCCGGCAGTCCCTCAAACCGCTTTTCTCTATCGGGAAAAACTTATAGAAGGAGATGACTTTAAACATAGCTTTTTTATACCCTAAAAACCTGCGAAAAATCAACCCCTCTCAGTTGAGGGTTTTATGCTCGGCCTGAAACAGCTCTGTCGGCAGGAATGAAAAATCCCCGCCTATCTCCGGCGCCCTAAAATAAAGCGCGGGGATTGTGAAATAGGGGGATCATAAAACGGGAAATTTTCATTGGAAGCGGGAGCCGGCCCCTGTCAATCAGAGGCGCAAATAGAATGCCCCCTTGGCTAAAGGGGGCATTGCGTTTTTAAATCCGGTTATAAATTTTTTTATTCATCCACACAGGCTGTTTTTTGGTTTTCTGTCCAGACTTCCACATAGCATTTTTTATGTGTTGAGCCTTCTGTATTAAGACATGTTTGCAGATCGTCTGTGACATTTCCTTGGGCCGCTTGCAATTTCTTTGCTGTCTCCTCTTCGCTTTGCGTATCCGCAATCTCTTCAGATGTTTTAACACAATTTGAAAATCCGCTTGTCGCGTTGTCCTCTTTTGATTCAAAACACTCAATCGTTTCATCAAAGAGCGCATTGCATTTAGCGGCATAAGACTCTGGATCAGATCCTGGAGAGCAGGCATAAAGAGCGCCTCCCAGAGCGAAAATAAGCAAAAAGTTTTTTAAAGACATAATATCCTCCATTGGTTTGTTGTATAACAAGGCTCAATTTAGTTTACCTTTTTCAAAGTCTCAAGCTTTTTTTGAAAAATTGTATGGGAGCGGTGTGTCAGAGGAAATAAGCTGTCAGATTAAGCAAAAACCTTTGGCTTAAAGCTCTCATCATTGGCGAGACTGGCGCTGTCCCCTGTGGCTCGGATCAAAAACAAGCCCTCTTTTTCCGCTAAAACATCAGCCCGGCTCTCAATGGCTAAATAAGCCACAGCCCCATAAATTATCTCTGAATCGAATCTCGTAAAATATCTCTTAAAATTTTGCAGTGTCTCTAAAAAATCACGGACATTTTTTGGGGTTAAAGTCGTCTTTACCTCCACAATAACCGCCTCTGTTCCGTTGGCGACAATAATATCACATTCTTTTCTCTTAATCTGGCCGTCCGCCTTTTTCCATGCGCCTTTAGGGCGAGTGTAGGCTTGGGTATAGCTTGGCTGATGGCGCTTTAAGCTAGCTTTTAATGATAGGAAAAGCAGTCCCCCAAGACTCCGTTTCTTATTATAAGCGCTATGAAAAACAGGTATTTTATCCGTTCCCGAATCGCAGAGAGGAAATTTAGGGAAATTTTTGGGCTTCTTTTCTGCCGATCTGACAGCCCAACAAATAGCTTTTTTCTCAGAAATCAGCAAAAACAGCGGGAATAAAATTTTAAAAAATATTCGTATAGGAATTTCTGCGCCTGGCGAGCCAAACAGCCTGTTTCATAAAGCCTCCAGCCAATACAAAACAGAAAGCTAAAAAATGAGAGCTTGAAAATTTAAACAAGAGGAGTATAACAATCCTGAATGGCTCAGCAAATAGGCTGGCCGGATTTGAGCTGGCGGGGCTTTTTGCGCCGAGAGAAAGCGGATTTTTTTAAAATTTGCCATGTTGAATAAGCGCCCTCAGCTATACACTTTTTATATGGGGAGGCAGTGGATTTTTTAAAATTTTGCCATGTTGAATAAGCGCCCTCAGCCATACGCTTTTTGTATGGGGAGGCAGTGGATTTTTTAAGCCTCGGCCATTGTATAAGCGATATGAAGATTTTAGAAGTCAAAAATGTGGTTAAGAGCTATGGCTCTTTAAAGGCTGTTGATCAGGTGTCATTTGACATTGGCCCCGGCGAGATTTTTGGGCTGTTAGGGCCTAACGGGGCGGGCAAAACCACTCTGATATCCACAGTGATGACTTTGGAAAAAATGGATTCCGGGCGCATTCAGGTTTGCGGACATGATGTGGAGAAGGAGCCGGCCATCACAAAATCCCTCATTGGCTTTATGCCTCAAGACATTATCGTCCACGGCTACTTCACTGTGAGGGAAGTCGTGAAGTTTTACTCTGGCTTTTGCGGAGTCTGGCCGGACAGCGGCCGGATGGACTACCTTCTTAAAAAAATGGCCCTGTGGGAGCAAAGGGACAGCAAAGTGAGGACTTTAAGCGGCGGGATGAAAAGAAGGCTTTTAATTGTCAAGGCTTTAGTTCATTCCCCCCGGCTTCTTTTGCTGGATGAGCCAACCGCCGGAGTGGATATTCAGCTGCGAAACGCCCTTTGGAGCTTTATCAAAGAGATAAAGACGGAAACCTCTATCCTGTTTACCACACACTATTTAGAGGAGGCGGAGCAGCTTTGCGATCGTGTGGCCTTTATTCATAAAGGGAAAATTCGCCAAATCGGGCAGACACAGGATCTCATTTCCCATTTAACAGCCCGAAAAATTTTGATAAAATTTAACAAGCCCCGGGCCATTGACAGCAAATATCACTCCGGACAAAACAAGGGGTATGATGTTTTTTTGCTCCCCTATTCCTTTAGCGCCGGACGGCTTTTAAAGGAGCTTTCCCTAAATATGAGCGACATTGAGGACTTAAAAGTCAGGGAAGGCTCCTTGGAGGATGTTTTTAACAGAATCACAGAGGAATAATGCAAAAAAAAGATCTGAGATGGACCCCTTTTATTTTTCTGCTCTATAGAGATGTGAGCCGGTTTTATAAGGTCAAGGTTCAAACCATACTGTCCCCCCTGATCAGCCAGGCCCTGTATCTTGTTATTTTTGGGGTGAGCCTCGGCAGAATTGTGAAAATCAGCGATCATTTTTCCTACTTGCAGTTTATTATCCCCGGTCTTGTGGCCATGACTCTCATCAATCAGTCGTTTCAAAATGGCTCCAGCTCCATTTTCTCCATGAAGATCACAGGGGAGATCATCGATATAAAAAGCACCGCCCTGAATATTCAGCAAATTATTTTTGGGGTGGCTTTTTCCGGCTTGGCCAGAGGATTGGTTGTCAGTTTTTTGACTTTGGGGCTGGGGGAGATTTTTCATTTTTGCTTTGAGGGGCATTTTCTCCCCCTGCATGATTTTTTCAGCCTCCTTGTTTTTTTAATTTTAGGCGGGCTGGTTTTTGCCATGCTGGGCTTTTCTGTCGGAGTTTGGTCTAAGACTTTTGATCATATTGGGGCTATCAGCAGTTTTTTGATTTTGCCGCTGATTTATTTAGGGGGAGTTTTTTTTGATTTGGACACGCTGTCCCCTTTTTGGCAAAAAGCCTCTGTTTTTAATCCTCTGCTTTATTTTGTAAATGGCATCCGCCACAGTTTTTTGGGAGTTTCCGATGTGCCCGTTTTTCGCTCTTTTATTTTGGTCTTTTTTAGCCTATTTGGCTCTTTTGCTTTGGCGTATCTGACAGCCCTCAGAGGCTCTTTTCAAAGAGCTGTGTAGCAGCTTTTTAAGGCGCGGCCGGCCGGCTTGTCCGCGGGACAGGCTTAAGCCCTCCGCTGGCGGGAGCTGACAGAGCGCGGGCAGTCCCTCTCCCTCTAAAAAAGAGCGCTTTAGGATGTGAATAATATCCAGCTTGTAAAATCTTTGCCGCAATTTGCAAGGGATTGGGCTTCAAGAGCTTTCTCAAAAATGAAAACAGGCGATTTAATGCCTAACGAGAGCCTGTCTTTAAAGGAATGTCTGGGTTTTCAAAAAGTTTAGGGTGATTTAATGCCTAATGAGAGCCTGTCTTTAAAGGAATGTCTGGGTTTTCAAAAAGTTTAGGGCGATTTAATGCCTAATGAGAGCCTGTCTTTAAAGGAATGTCTGGGTTTTCAAAAAGTTTAGGGCGATTTAATGCCTAACGAGAGCCTGTCTTTAAAGGAATGTCTGGGTTTTCAAAAAGTTTAGGGCGATTTAATGCCTAACGAGAGCCTGTCTTTAAAGGAATGTCTGGGTTTTCAAAAAGTTTAGGGCGATTTAAGCCCACTGAGAGCCTGCTTTTAAAGGAATGCGCCGGGGAGCTAAAAAAATCTTGCAAAAACAAAAAAGGGGGTGTAAGGGAGTAAAAGCATGGTTGTTATCCGGTTGACGAGGACAGGCGCAAAAAACAAGCCTAAATACAGAGTGGCTGTAGCGGACTCCAGAAAGCCTTTGGGAGGCCGTTTTATTGAGATTATAGGGCATTATGATCCTCTCTCAAAGGATAAAAAACCGGTGATTGACAAATTAAAATATGAGAGCTGGCTGAAAAAGGGGGCTAAGCCCAGCGGAAGAGTGCAAAGCCTTATTTCAAAATTAAACTAAAGGAGATTTTATGGAATTACAGCAACTCGTTGAGACTCTGGTCAAAAAACTGGTCAGTGAGCCGGATCAAGTGGAGGTTAAAGAGAGCCAAGGGGACAAAACCGTTGTTTTTGAGGCCCGCGTGGCCAAACAGGATATGGGGAAAATCATTGGCAAAAGAGGCAAAACTATTGAGGCTTTAAGGACTATCATTGGAGCTTTTGGCGTCAAGCAAAACAAACGGTGCATTTTTCAGCTCATTGAAGAAGAGTAATATTCCCCCCTCCCGGCTTTTAAAAGTGGCCTATGTCTCTAAAGCTCATGGGATAAAAGGCGAAGTTTTTATTTGCCCTTTAAACAGCCGCCCGGATTGGCCTCATCCCTTAAGGGAAGTCATTATTGGCGGCGCTGTTTTTTCTGTTCAAAAATACTCTCCGCATAAAAATGGCCTGATATTTCAGCTGGAGGGCTGTCAGACTAGGCCCGCGGCGGAGGCGCTAAAGGCTCAGGCTGTGTTTTTGCCAAAAAAGCTGTTTAAAAGCGCAAAAGGGGAGAGGCTTTACTTAGCGGAGCTTTTGTCTTTTCGTGTGGAGGTTTCCGGCCAGGGCCCTATTGGAAGCGTTCAATCCTTTCAATCCAGCGGGGCGGGGGATTTTATGCTGGTCAAACAAAGGGGAAAAGAGACCGCAATTCTTATCCCTTTTGTGGCAGCCTATATCAAAGACATTTGCTTTTTGAAAAAAGCCCTGACCTTAAATCTCCCTGAAAACTTTTTAGAGATCTTTGCTTAGGCTTATGACAGAAAAAATATCTTTTAGCCGCAGTCTGGATGATCCGGATATTCTTTGATGATATTAGTTTTTAAGCCTTTTCTCTGAATTTCCCGCAAAAGAGCCTCAAGAGGAAAACAAAAGACTGTCAATTTGTCATTTTTCTTAACATACCAGGTCAATGGGGCTGTGGTTTTGGCTAAAGTATTTCCCTGTTTAATATTTCCGCCGGTGGCTGTGAGAGTTGTGCGAGCCTCTTCTAATTCAAAATAATAAGCTCTGTTGCTTGGGGCATGGGACAAAATCAAAGTGTGAGCGCCATTGCTGCTTGTTAAAAAAACCTGGCCGCTCAAACTGGCTTTCAGCTCTATCGGCTCGTCTGAAGGCTCTGCGGAAATAGTCATCCGCTCATTGTCATTTGATTTGACAGAGAGGGAGGTGTGGCTGGGAGTAAAATAAAAGGGAAACATGGCCTCCTCCACTTGGGGGGCTGATGGCTGGGCTGGTTTCTGGGGTTTTTTGGGTCTTCTGGGCGACTCTCTTTTTCTCCCTGGCTTTCTGGGCCGTGGCTCCTCTTCGGGGATGGGACAGGAGAACAGGCTAAAAATAAGAGAGGTCAAAAAAAGAATGTATAAAGCCCTCATGGCTTTATAGCTTTCAACAGATGTTTAAAATTTGTCAAAACAATTTAATAAAAAACTAAAATTTTGCCACAATGCAAAGCGTAATTTTAACAAATTATAAGCGGGGTTATTATTCTCTGGCTGAAATCTTCTGTTTTTAGAGGAGAATCAGCGCTTCAAAAAGCTGACGGCTGGCTGGCTCTAGCTTATGGCTGGCCGGATTTGGCGCAATAGTTTAGGCGGATCGGCCCATTGTATACTGATGGAGCTTATAAAAAGCTGACGGCTGGCCGGCTCTAGCTGACGGCTGGCCGGATTTGGCGCAATAGTTTAGGCGGATCGGCCCATTGTATACTGATGGAGCTTATAAAAAGCTTACGGCTGGCTGGCTCTAGCTTATGGCTGGCCGGATTTGGCGCAATAGTTTAGGCGGATCGGCCCATTGTATACTGAGGGAGCTTATAAAAAGCTGACGGCTGGCCGGCTCTAGCTGACGGCTGGCCGGATTTGGCGCAATAGTTTAGGCGGATCGCCCGTTGCATACTGAGGGAGCTTATAAAAAGCTGACGGCTGGCCGGATTTGGCGCAATAGTTTAGAGGCGGGAGGCGCCGAGGCTGTTTTATGCTGATTTTTTTGAGAAAAGAAAAATTAAATTGTTTTATAAAATAATCCGAAGATTCGGATATGAGGCTCTGTTTAAAGCTTATCGCGCTCAGCCTTTTTTTAATATCCTGCGCTCAAGAAGTGAATCAGAATTATGAGAGGCACGCGGCCATTTATGGCTTCTCTCTGGCCGGCGAAAGGGAAGACCAATATCAGTCCTGCAATGAGTTTTCTGATGAAACCTTTAGAGGCTATGTTTGGAGCCATTCCTCTTCCCCTGATAAGTCCAGCTGTGTGTCTATGGAAATCATAGAGTATCCTCATGAGCTTTTAAAAAATGAAAGCCTTTTTTTGCAAATTTATCCTTTTTCCATAGAATGGGGCAAAATGCGCTACGGAGAATCTCTGCCTGTTAACACCCTGACCAGAGATCAAGAGGAGCTGATTTTATCTAATATGATTGACGCTTACCTGGTGGAGATAAAGCTGAAGTTGGAGACGGACTATTTTTTTGAGGATCATATTTTTGAGCTTTGCGATATTGGAGATGAGTGGGCGGGCCTTCATCTTGTTGTATATGAGAGGCGGCCTAATCAGCAGGCGCCCGCTCCCATCAGAACAACTAAATTTCTCCTCCCCCCCTTTCTGGCGCATCCCGGGCATTTTAGAGATGTCAAGGGGGATGGCTTAGCCGCGTTTCATCCTTTTTTGGCTTATGCCGCTCAGCCTCAGTCAGCTTCAAAATCTTATTATGATTTGGCGGAGGAAATGTGCCAGTCTGTATTATAAGGGGGGCTTCAGCAAAAAGGCTTTAAAACTCTAAGGCCACCGGCCAAGCAGTGTATTATAAGGGGGGCTTAAACAGGCAAGGCTTTAAAACTCTGAAATAAAGGCCAAAAATTTGCCAAAGCCTCTCAGAATTTAAAACGGCTTTTCCTCTGTTTTAAAATTTAAGTTGAACTAGTTCTCTTGACCTAAATCCCATTATGATCTTCAATTTTCCAGAGTCCAAGCTTATTTTTGAGGGCTCCCGCGCCACGGATGGCAAAAAGCGGGTGAGGGCAGGATACCCATCCCGATAAAAATCAGCTTGGACCCTGGAATAAAGACAGATTTATCCTCTTGAATATGTCCAACTAGCTCAGTGTATTAAAATTTAATGTATTCAGATATAAGACATCTTAAAGAGCCTGTATTTTCCTTAAGCCGCTTTTTCCATGGAGGGGAAAAGAGTTTGCCCTGCTGGCTGGCCGGCCGCTTCTGCCCTCAAGGCCCATTTCGTTTTCAGTTAAAGTCTCAGGTTTGTGGTCAGCGGGCCGACCTTCCTCCTCAAGGCCCATTTCGTTTTCAGTTAAAGTCTCAGGGGCTTGTTGTGGATTGTGAAAAGGCCGGCTCGGAGCCAAAGCTCCAAGCTGGCGAGTGGATGGCTGTCAAACTGCTGTCAAAAAAAAACAGGGGATATCTTGTTTCTGAATATAAGGCTTTGAGTCATCAGACGGCTGGGTTTAAAGAGAGGGCGTTTTCTTATAGCGCAAAAGGGGAAATTATACAAAATTGGGAGCGTTTTTTAAGCGCGGTGAAAGAGTTTTTTTATGCGGAGGGGCTGGCCGCCGCCGGCACGCCGAGTCTGGCTCAGTGCCCTGGGACAGAGCCTCATCTGCAAGCCTTTCAAACCTCTTTGGATATTAAAGGCTCATTTCAAAAAATGTATTTGCCAACCAGCCCGGAGATGAGTCTGAAAAAGCTTTTATGCCAAGACTGGACTGATTTTTTTGAAATTAAAAAATGCTTTCGGCAAGGGGAGCTGAGCCGGATTCATCAGCCGGAATTTACTTTGTTAGAGTGGTATCGAGCGTTTTATTCTCTGGAGGATCTTATAAATGAAACCGGGAGCCTGCTGGCTTTTTTAAAAGAAAAGGGCTTTATTAAAGCCCCTTTGCCCCCAGCTCAAGTTTATACTGTGGCGGAGCTTTTTAAAAAGCGCCTGGGTTTTTCCCTCAGGCCTCAAACCTCTTTAGAGGACATGCGCCGGCTCGCGCGGGATCAAAATTTGCCACATGGCTCAGAGGCCGGCTTTGAGGATATTTTCTTTTTGATCTTTTTAAACCGCATAGAGCCTAAACTGCCCAAACACGCGCCTGTTTTTATTTGCGATTATCCTCCCCGGCTGAGGGCTTTCTCCCAATTAAACGAGCGGGGCTGGGCCGATCGCTTTGAGCTTTTTTGGCGCGGCTTAGAGCTGGCCAACGCGTTTTACGAGGTGACTGATCCCCAAGAGCAGAAGAGTTTGTTTAAGCTCCACTTAGAGCAAAGAGAGGATGATGTCCCTTGGGATGAGGATCTGCTATCTTGTATGAGGCAGGGGATGCCGCCCGGCAGTGGGATAGCTCTGGGCCTGGATCGCTTGTTTTTAGCCATTTATGAAAAAGAAGACTTAAAGGACACGAGGCTTTTCCCTTTATAGCTTTTTAATTCGTGTTAGCGCTGGGCGCTTCGTTTCCCTGGCTCACAATTCTTCTGCATTCAAAGCTGGAAATAAGGCTTTTCATTTGTGGAGTTTTCGCCAAATCAAAGAGGGTTTCGCCGTGCCAGTTGAGGATATTGGGATTAGCTCCGGCCTCTAAAAGCGCCTTTGCCGCTGGCCATTGGCCTCTTTCAACAGCTAAATGAATGGGAGCTTTCCCATTTGTGCTTTCTTGAATGTCTGGATTAGCTCCCGCGTTGAGGAGCGCTTTTGTCATTTCCAGATTGTTTTTTTTAACAGCCAGATGAAGAAGAGTGTCCTCTTCCAAACTTTCTTGGAAGTCGGGATTAGCTCCCGCTTGTAAAAGCGCTTTTGCCATTTCCAGATAGTTTTTTTTAACAGCCAGACGAAGGGGAGCGGTCCCATACCATCTTGTTTGAGTGTTGGGATTAGCTCCCGCTTGTAAAAGCGCTTTTGCCATTTCCAGATAGTTTTTTCTAACAGCCAGATAAAGGGGAGTGCTCCCAAGCCATCTTGTTTGAATGTTGGGATCCGCTCCCGCTTTGAGGAGCAAATCGGCCGCTTTCCGGCTGTTATTTCCAGCGGCTAGATGAAGGGGAGTCCTGCCCCGATGGTTTTGAATGTTGGGATCCGCCTTGGCCTTGAGGAGCAAATCCGCGGCAACCGGGTTGTTATTTCCAACAGCGAGATAAAGGGGAGTGGCGCCCTGATGGTTTTGAATGTTAGGATCCGCCTTGGCCTTGAGGAGCAAATCTATAACCGTCGGATTGTTGTTTTTAACAGCAAGATGCAGGGGAGCATAGCCGTGTGGTTTCGCTTTAAGATTTATTAAATTGGCGCCATAGTCAATTAATCTTTTGAATAAAAACGGATGATTTATAGCATAGTGAAGGAGGGAATAATCATTGCGCGAATCTATAATATTTATCCTTGCTCCTTCTTGAATCGCCTCCTTCGCCATTGTTGAATTGTTATCCATAACAGCTGTTAAAAGCGTTTGATCTAAGTCAGACATCCTATAGCGATCCACTATATCATTAAAAATGGGCTGTGGCATTTCATGGCTTGCCCTGTGGAAAAGGACGGAAAAAGATGGCTCGCTGTTTGATGGATTAACCGCAACAGCCAGGGTTAAAAAAAATAGTGTAAAAAAATGATATTTCATAAAAACCTCCTTTTGAGCGGCAGAGAGACAATATAGGACATTTGCGCTATATCAGCAAGAAATTTTTTATGAAAATTGAAAAAATTTCACATGGAGCGTTTATTTGGCGCTTTTTTAAGCCATTTCTCTGAAAGAGAATGTTTCAGGCTGTGAGAATATCCCCTTAAAAAAGCTGGCTGTGGGCTGGCGGGGCTTGGAATTGAGGCTAAAAAAGGCCATGGACTCCTGCTCATTTTAGATAGGAAGCCCTGCGCTCCCGCGCCAGGGATAGCGCTGGCGGGCCTCAAGGGCGGGGATGATCGGCTCTTGCAAAAGCGTGGCTGTCTCCTGACAAAGCGTGGCTGTCTCTCTGACAAAGCGTGTTTTTGGTCAATGCCCCGGCTTGCAAATGCCCCAATCCGGTGTTAGGGCTTGACAGCTGTCTGGGGCCTGCGGCTATAAAAACTAAACAGCCATAGCGTTTATGTCTTTTTTCAAAGAACACTATAAAAAAATAGGAATTGATCCGCCGATTTGCCATTTTGTGCTCGGATCCGGTTTGAGCCTCTCTTTGGATAAAATGAAGGGGCGGGACTCGCTTAAAAACTGGCGGGAGCGGGAGGGTTTTTCCTTTAGCGATGTTCCGGGGCTGTCCGCTCCAACTGTTCGCTCTCATTTAGGCTGTTATCGGTTTTTTGTCCATAAATCCTCTGGAAGGGCCATCAGCTTTCAGTGCGGCCGGCTCCATCTCTATGAAGGGCATTCCGCCGGCGCTGTGGCGGAGCCGGTTTTAAAGGTTTTGCTCGCCGGCACAAAGCGCTTTGTCTTGAGCAACATTTCCGGCAGTTTGAAAAAAGAGCGCCCGCCGGGAACAGTGATTGCTTTAAAGGATCATGTCAATATGACAGGAGTCAGCCCCCTGACAGGCCCTGAGAGAGCGGATAGCTCCGGAAAAAAGCTGGGGCATAGATTTCCTGACATGTCCAGAGTTTATGACTCTGATATGAGAGAGCAAATAAGCCAAGAGATGATACAGCTGGGATTAAATCCGGCAACGGGAGTTTATGTGGGGCTTTCCGGTCCAGAGCTGGAGACTCCCGCGCAAATAGAGTGGCTGAGCAAAAGCTCCCAGGGCTTATTTGACGCTGTGGGAATGTCTACTGTTTTAGAGGCTATCGCGTTAAGGCAGGCTGGGGCAAAGCTAGCCGGCTTTTCTTTAATTTCCAATCCGGCGGCGGGCCTGGATCTCCATTATAAAGAGCTTTCTTTTAAAGAGATGATCAAAGCGATTGAGCCTTGCGCTCTCAAAATTTTACAGGCTTTTTTTAATTACAGCGATTGCCGCCTCAGCTAAGCTTCAAGAGCAAACTGCCCGCTTGATTTTTTAGTTATAGCGATCGCCGGCTTCAGCTGAATTTTTATAAATCGGGCCGGTTATCTTGGCCTCAATCCCATTGGATCGCGCTAAAAAAGTGGACTCCTGTTAAGAGGTATTTTAGACAAGATAATTTATATGAAAAAAAGCTCCCCAAGCTTTTTTATATTAAAAATCATTAGAAATAGACCCCTTAAGTTGTCATAAACCTAATAATAAGCCAGTTTGTTTTTATCTTTGCGCCGGAAATGGAGAGGTATTAAAAATTGTTCAGTTTTTTTACAGTTGAGGGAGCGCTCTGGCGATTTTTATGGGATAACCCGTATATTCAGGGGATAGAGCTTGATTTTTTTAAAAATTCAGGTATATATAAGCCAGTTTCATTTTTGCGCTGGAGATAGAGAGTGAGGCGCATTCGCTGGTTTGAGTTTTGAGCATTTATGGTTTTTTTAAGGGCTTTTAGAGCGGAATTTTGGAGTCAGCATAAAAGGAGGCAGTTATTATGAAAGGGGTAAAGTTTTTTATAGCGATTGGTTTAATTTTTACATGCCGCTTAGGCTTTGCGGATTATTATAAAAGGGGAGGCTTGATTTGTGATAGTTTTAAAGAGGCGGAGCAAGACTATTTAGCTGATCCGGACAGCCCCTATACCCAGGGTGGATATGCCATCTGCCTTATAGCTAAAGGAGAGGATGATAAGGGCTTAAGCATCCTTTACCATGTAGCGGATTTTCATCAATTTGTCAGCGCCGCTCATTTAATAGCCAAGTATATAGCCAGCGATGGGAAATTTAAGAGCGGCAATGCCACAGAAAAGGTCAATGAGGCTATAACAGCCTACTTCAGGGTTCTTACATTGATTAATTTGGATCCCGACTTCCCCCGCAGAAGATATATAGCCATTGAGATGGAAAGCCAGATGGAGCTTACGGCTTATTACCGTGTTCCTTTATTGTATGATTCAAAGTTTGTCCAAGGGTTCAATGGTTCTGAAAACTCATATTTGTTGCGCTCCCCCAGCTATACGGGAGATCGAGATTTAAGCGTTTACCCGGAATACAGCCCTTACACCATAGACAGCCTGCAAAAGATCATCAGACACGCCAGCCGATGTTTGGCTTTGCCTAAAAAGCCTCATTTTCAGGCGGATAAGTATGCAAAAACTTTGTCGGCCTGCCAAGTGTTAAAGGATAACGCTCAAGCCCTTCTCCCATTGGAGCAAAAAAGGCTTACCCTTTTAGCGCAAGAGTCCTGCCATCAGGATTTGCCCCAATGCGTGGAGTATGAGGAATTAGCGAATGAAATGGCTTCACTTGTAAGACAAAGCAATGTGAAAATAGCGGAGATATGGGGCATACAGTATGTGGCAACAGCTGAGGGACAATAAAAAACTCTCCTCATGTTTTTAACTTGAGCTACAGAGCGGCAAATCTGTCACAATGACCGGCAGTCAATAAGCTTTTTTATAGTTTAAGCGATTATTTATTGTATCTATTCCCAGGACAAGTCTTCCTGATTTCATTAAAATCTGGCTAAAAAATGTCCAAATAACTGGAAAATTGAAGAAAAACTTTAAAAATCTTATTTAAATAGGATTTTTTCTTTCCTTTATTCCAATATTCTGTAATCTTTAATAAAGCGTATTTTTAAATTTATAAAGATAAGGAGGGGCTATGGAAAAAACAACAAATCGCTCAAATTTAAAAGAAACCACAGTCCAAGAGAGATTTATGGACAGGCTAAAAAGTTGTATGAGCCTGCCTCCTTATCTTTTAAAAAGCTTGAAGAGTCTGGCTTTGGTTTTAATTTTTGCTTTTACCTTTCAAGGCAATAGCGGCAACCGTCTTGGAGGCAAGCCCGACGCAGACAGTTCAGAAGGACGACAAACATGGCAAAAATCTAATGTTTTCCATCAAAAAATTGCTCCGTATTTTATGCAGGGGAACTCCTTTAACGACAACAGCCTAGCCAGCAAGGCTTTTGATGCTGAATGTAAGGGGAGTTATGTCTCTTTTAAAAACACTATCCATGAATATCAAAACTATTATCATAGATACAAAAAACCAGAAGAGCATCTAGAGCGCTCTATCAAAGATCCCATAGAGCAATGCGGAAACAAGATATATAAAAGCTACACAGCTCTTCACGCTAGGCTGATGGATGGTTTAAAAAAAACCGGCTTTCACTCTCCGGATTCTTTGGCCTCTGTTTTAGGAGTAAACAACTCCTCTCCAAAGAGTGTTTGGGATTTAAAACAATTTTTATCCGACTGGAGCAAGTTTAGAGAAAAATGCGTCCTTTTTGTTCATTATGAGCAGGAGATAAGGGATAAAGCGGGATCAAAGTTTAATGAGAGATCTTTTGGCTCTATAATGGAGCAACTGCAAACAAACGAATGCCCTGACAAAAAGAAAAAGCTTGCGCGCTTTTATAATGAAAGGCGCAATAAGGAAAGGGAGGCTTTTGATAAGTTTGTTAATCTGCCAGAGCTTTGCATGCCTCAAACGGGAGCGGGCTGTGTTCAGGATTTGCGAAGCCGCTTAAAGCCTGTGGCTCAACAACAAAGCCAGTATAATACTTTGCCCTCCTCGCTCTCTCAATCTAAGAGCTGGGCGAATGAGTGTTGCCTGACAGCCTCTGAGTGCAAATACTTCCCCCAAGCCAAGCAGAATTACCAGTCCATACTTCAGTCTTCGGGACAGGATGTTTGCCGGGCGGGAAACACACAAGCCTTAAATCAATTCAAAAACAAAACTTGGGAGATTTGCCAAAAAGCCTCTCAGCAATGCCAACAGAATGTGGCGCAGGATCTGGATAAATTCAGGACTGATTTTTTAGAATGCTTTTTTCTCCCGGACACAGGAATAGCGGCGGATCGCATTCACGCGCGAAACGATGCTTGCAAAGGCCAAATCCAAGACATAAGAAAAGAGTTTGCGAAAGCGTTTGAAAACCGCAATCCGCAAGTGGCTTTACAAAATTTACCGGGAGGGAATAGGCTGGATCATACTTATATTTTGGTTAAAGAGTGTGAGGCGCCTTTGGATCAGTTGAGGAAAAACAGCGGGGATCTTTTAAATTCCAGGTCCAGCGGGACTTTGTCCGCTATGTGTGATGAGCGGCGGAAAAGCCATCAGGCAAGCCTCAACAGAAGCCCCGACTCTTCCCACAGCTCCAGCCAGCAGAGTTCGAGGGATGCTCAAGCGGAAATCCCCCGCAGTTCTATTTTTAGCCAAAATGGGAAAACATCAGCCGGGGATGGGAAAAACTCCGGGCTTGATCTTTTGCCTCCGCCCAAGAGAAAAGATACCCTAAAGGCTGATAGCTCTCCCGACCCGGAGGACTGGAGGTATGGAAAAGGCGGAAAAGAAGGCTTGATTTTTTCTGCCGATAAGCCCGACCCCATTAAGGCCGGGATTTATGACAGGCTGTGTGAGATAGAGGAGATGTGCCACGCTGACCAGATGCGTTTCTGGTATTCAAAAGAGATAGAGGAGTTTGAGAGCGAGGATGGAGAAAACATGGTGATAGGCGGAAAGAAGGCTCTAATAGATGACGCTTTAAATCCGTATCGAAGAGAGACAGATTCCCGCTTTGCCCATGAGTATAAGCCCTCTTTTTTGGATAGGCTTTGGAGTAGAGCTAGGCGTGCGGGAAAAGGGTTATTGCTTAAGGGTGTCCAGGCTGGACGGCGTATGCTGGGTTATAAGCCTCTTAAAAAGCCTTACACAGCTCGAGATCTTCAGGAGGAGTTTAACATACATGGCCCGGAAGTGAATTTATGGGACAGGCATTTTACGATGCTGGTTCAGGGCTGTATTTTGCATCCGGATTGCATCAATGATGTAAACTATGAGTTGGTGCCGCCTAAATATGTTTTGGATATCCATGAGCGTGTTTGGGATCGTGTTCCATTGCATGAGCTGAATAGGCTGACGCCAGAGGCTCAGAAAAATCTCTCTAAGCGCCATCAGGAGGCTTTAAAGCGCTGGCGGAAAAAGAACAACATCTCCTCCAAATAATCAATAAGCTGGCGCAGGAGGCCAACTAATCAAAATAGACTGGCCCCGAAGGCTCAACAGAGCCTGCCTCAAAGCCTGCAGGAAAACTTAAAACTTTGGCGGAAAAAGAACAACATCTCCTCCAAATAATCAATAAGCTGGCGCAGGAGGCCAACTAATCAAAATAGGCTGACGCCGAAGGCTCAACAGAGCCTGCCTCAAAGCCTGCAGGAAAACTTAAAACTTTGGCGGAAAAAGAACAATATCTCCTCTAACCCCTATAAGGGGCTCCAGCTTTAAAATAGGGTGTATAGTTGCAGGATTGTGAGGGTTTAATATAAACAAGGGAGAAATTATGGGCCGAATGCCGCGCCCTTGCGCCACGACAGCGCCGGCAAGCTGGCGCAAGACACAAAATAGTCAAAAGAGCATAGACAAGCTGGCCGGTTCATTGTTATATATTGCGGTTCTCTGTATATGGCTATCGGATAGACGGCTGGATGGAACACAGCCCGCAAATCAGTTTGTTGAGCCTCACAGACGAAACCCAGAGATAACGGGGCGCCACAAAAGCAGGCAATCATATTGCTTTCTTTTTAAAGGATCGCTTAAAACCTTATAAGCCTCTGTGAGTTGAATAAATTTTTATTTTGAATTTTTTTGCGGTTGTGATCTATACTGATTTTGGCGGATAAATGAGCTGTCTAAAAGGCTAAAATCCGTGGAGGATTAAAACCAGACTCGATTGAGCTTTGTCAATAGCGGCGAAAAAATAGCTGGGTTTTGCAATGGTTAAAATCTTCCGTTATGTTTTGGGTTATGAGATGATGGAGTCTTAATGGGCAAGGTTTACAAAGAGGCTTTTTCAGCTATAGAGGGAATTAAAGAGGGGGCCAGCCTTCTTGTGGGGGGCTTTGGCCTGTGCGGCATTCCTGAAAATTTGATATTAGCCCTCAAACAAAAGGGAGTTCGGAATTTGACCTGTGTCTCCAACAACGCGGGAGTGGATGATTTTGGCTTGGGGCTTTTGCTGGCCACTCATCAAATCAAAAAAATGATAGCCAGCTATGTGGGGGAAAACAAAGAGTTTGAGCGGCAATATTTGGCTGGAGAGCTAGAGGTGGATCTGGTCCCTCAAGGGACATTGGCTGAGCGCATCCGGGCGGGGGGCGTTGGCATTCCCGCTTTTTGGACAGCCACCGGCGCGGGGACTAAAATTGAGGAGGGAAAGGAAAAGCGGGAGTTTGAGGGAAAAACTTATATTATGGAGAGGGCCCTTAAAGGGGATTTTGCTCTTGTAAAGGCCTGGAAAGGGGACAAGCTGGGGAATCTTGTTTATAGGCAAACGGCGCGCAATTTTAATCCCATTATGGCTATGGCCGGAGCGGTCACTATTGCCGAAGTGGAGGAGCTTGTGGAGCCGGGAGATCTGGATCCGGATCATATTCACACACCGGCCATTTTTGTTCAGAGGATCTTTGAGGGCAAAAATTATGAAAAGCGCATTGAGCAGAGAACTGTGAGGGAGGGATAAAAATGGCTTTAGATCGCCATCAAATCGCTAAAAGAATTGCTCAGGAGGTTCAGAAAGGCTTTATCGTGAACTTGGGCATAGGCATCCCGACTCTTGTGGCCAATTATATTTCCCCAGACAAGCGGGTTTTGCTTCACAGCGAAAACGGCTTATTGGGCATTGGGCCTTTCCCTTTGGAATCGGAGGTTTCCGCCGATCTCATCAATGCGGGCAAGCAGACAGTTACGGCAGTTAAAGGGGCCAGCTTTTTTGCCTCAGATGAAAGCTTTGGCATGATTAGAGGCTCTCATTTGGACTTGAGCGTCCTGGGGGCTTTGCAGGTGGATCAGGAGGGCAATTTGGCTAACTGGATGGTTCCCGGAAAAATGGTTAAAGGCATGGGCGGGGCTATGGATTTAGTGGCCGGCTCAAAGCGGGTGATAGCGGCTATGGGACATCAGGATAAGCAGGGCCGATCCAAGCTGGTTAAGAGGTGCGGTTTGCCTTTGACAGGCTTGAAATGCGTCCATCGGGTTGTGACGGAGCTGGCTGTTTTGGACTTGACGAATAAAGGCTTTTTATTGAGGGAAAAGGCTCCGGGTGTTTCTGTGGAGGATATTCAATCCGCCACAGAGGGGCATTTAGACATTGCCCCGGATGTGAAAGAGATCAGCCTCTCTTAGTTTGCGGAATTTTTGTTTTTTGCCAAATAAAAGCCTTTGAAGATCAGCCTTTCTTAGCCGGTCCTCCTTTAAGCGGAATTTTTGTTTTTTGCCAAATAAAAGCCTTTGAAGATCAGCCTTTCTTAGCCGGCCCGCCTTTAAACAGCATTCCTTTGTGATTTCTCCAATTTTTTTCCGGATTGTTTTTATAGGACGCTTGCCATTCCTCAAAAAACTCTTTTTGGGAGTGAGCGATCTCGCCCTCTTTGTTAAAGATGGGATATTTTTTCCCAAAGAGAAAATCCATAAGCTTTTTCATAGCCAGCCTATGGGCATTTTCGCCATTTTTAAATAAAAAGTCTATAATTTTTTAAACAGTTGCATTTTTTTTCGGCAGGAGGAGCAGAATATCTGCCAGATTTCTTTAAAGCGGGTCGGGGCATATTTCCGGTTGGAAAAGGGCCTATTTTTCTTATAATGCCTTAAATTAAAGCCCTTTTAAAGAGTTCAATGTGAATTTCTATTGACTTTTTCTAAAAAAACACTCATTTTTGTTTTTAAAATTCCAATAAAATAGTATCATCGCAATATGGCATTATTCGTTCAACAAGTATCTTTAGAAGAATATCTTGAATTAAGAAAAAATTTAGATCTTAATGGGGTTGATAGAATCGATATGGATGATGTGTCAAGCTCAGGCCTTGTAAAAATATATTATAAAAGCCCTCAGCCAATAAACTATAAAAAACAGATTCATAAATACAAACCGAACAAGCCGATAAATATTTTTAACGATGAGTGAAGTCACAAAAAAAGATTTTAAGCCCAAGGCTTTTTCTTAGTTTATCGGCTGGAGCCATTAAAAAATGGAAATCAGGCTCAAAGCCGGTTCTCCGGCGGGATTTCTGAACAAAATCCGCAAGTTGGACAGATAGCTCAAAGCCCGCTGTCCGGCGGGATTTCTGAAGTTAAGCTTTTTAATCCGGGCAGGCTTTCCCCCCGCAAATAAGACAAGCTGGCTCCGCCTCCAGTGGACACATGGTCAAACTCTTTCTCCAAGCTCCTCACAGCCCAGGCGGAATGGCCTCCTCCGATCAGCCGATAAGCCTGTTTTTGCTCCGAGAGAGCCTGAGCCAGCCCCTGAGTGCCGGAGCGAAACTCCTCTTTTTCAAAAAAACCCATCGGGCCATTCCAAAAGACAGATCGAGCCTGCTTGAGTCTGTTTTGAAACAGCTTTAAGCTTTTTGGCCCAATATCCCGGCCTATATCGCCTGGAGGAAGATTCTCCTCGCTCCACACTTTCACCTGCCCTTGGCTTTCCATAATATGATCTATCGGCAAATGGATCTTTTTCCCTCTCCCCTCCAGCCGATCGATAAAAGAGGAGGCTTTAAATAAAAAATCCCTCTCTATAGGAGTTTGCCCAACAGATTTTCCCATAGCCTTTAAAAAAGTATAAGCCATTAAGCCTCCAATAATAAATTCATCCGTCTGATCAATAAGAGATTCCATTAAAGGGATTTTATCTTGCAGTTTGCTTCCCCCTAAAATAACAAAAAACGGCTTTTGAGCCTGATGAGCGCGGATGACATCCAGTTTTTTCATTTCTGTCTCAAATTGAAGGCCAAGCCCTTTTTGAGGCAATAGGAGAGGCAGTAATGTGACACTGGCGTCCAGCCTATGGGAAATCCCAAACCCCTCATTGATATATATGTCTGTGTAAGCGGCTAAGCTCTGGGCAAAACTCTTGTCTTGATTCTCCTCTCCCGGACAAAATCTTAAATTTTCCATCAAAATCACCTGATGGCTCTTTAATCCGGGAAGAAGCCTTTTAGGAGCCTCGCCCGCCGGATCCTCCACAAACAAAACCTCCAAATTATACGCGTGGCTCAAATGCTCCGCTATAGGGCGAAGGGAGAGCTGAGGCTCTTTTTTGCCTTTAGGGCGCCCTAAATGAGAGGCCAAAAGGAGGCGCCCCCCCCTTTCTAAAATAAAACGGATGCTGGGCCAGGCTTTTTCAATGCGGTAGCTGTCAATAACTTTCCCGCCCCGCAAGGGGACATTAAAATCCACCCTCATAAAAACATTTTTGTCTTTAAAATCAAAATCTGTTAAAAACTTTAATTTTAAGTTTTTCACTGCCGGCTCCGGCGGGATTTTTTAGCCTGTTTTTTCATTTCTATCCTCATACCATTAAATGAGAAGTTTTAAAAATATTTTGTAAGCCGGGCTATTATTCTCGGCTTGACATTTTTTTCATCAAAAAAGCCACAGCTTCCGCCTTCTCCTTATGGCTGTATCCTCTCATTAAAACCTTGACAAAGCCATGAGTCAGCAGAGCCGTAAAGGCGGAGAAAAGCCAAAGAGCTGGCCAAATCGACAAAGCCATGAGTCAGCAGAGTCGTAAAGGCGGAGAAAAGCCAAAGAAAAGCCAAAGAGCTGGCCAAATCGACAAAGCCATGAGTCAGCAGAGTCGTAAAGGCGGAGAAAAGCCAAAGAAAAGCCAAAGAGCTGGCCAAATCGACAAAGCCATGAGTCAGCAGAGTCGTAAAGGCGGAGAAAAGCCAAAGAAAAGCCAAAGAGCTGGCCAAATCGACAAAGCCATGAGTCGGCAAAGCCGTAAAGGCGGAGAAAAGCCAAAGAGCTGGCCAAATCGACAAAGCCATGAGTCAGCAGAGTCGTAAAGGCGGCCAGCCAATGAGGACAAAACCCAGTAAACAAAAGCCTCAAAAAAAACCCTTTTTTTATGGCTTTAAGCGCCTGCTGAATTAGGAAATTGGAAAGCTTTGGATTTCTCTGAAATGAGAGGCGGCCGCTTAAAATAGGCTATGAATAAGCGCTTCAGAAAAAAAAATGCCTCTTTGTTAAAAAAAATTGCTTATTTTTCTCTATTATAGTAGGAATCCCGCATTATCAACCCCATCTGGCTTTCGGGAAATTTAACAGCCCAAGGAAAGAGATGGCCTTAAAAAAACAAGGGGCGCTATTTATGAAAATATGTTTGAGGGTTTTGATTCTTTTTGTTATTGCAGTTTGTCTCGGCTGGGCGCCGGGATATGCCTCTTCACCTGATGAGGATTTTTTTGACTCCTTTTTTTCTGAAAAAAATGTTTGGTCGAAAAGCGAATTGGCCCGGCTGGAGGAGCTGGCGGATCAGGGCCTCAATCCCGCCCAGGCGCTATTGGCGGAGCTGTTGGCTGATGGCGATGTTCTCCCTAAAGATGAGGCCAAAGCGATTTATTTATATAAACTCGCGGCCAGCCAGGGGAATATTTTAGCCTCCTACCGGCTCTATCAGCTTTTTTTAGAGCGGAGCGATCATTTGATGGCGAAATATTGGTTTAGACAATCTTATCAAAATGCTTTATCCATCCTGCATGACTATCTTTTATTTGCTTTTCAAATGGCTGTGACAAGCTCTGCAAATCAAAGCCCGCCTCCCGCGCAAAACGGCAAAAACTCTAATACAGAGCGCTGGCTGGAGGAAGCCGGGGAAATGGCTCTAAAGATTAAAAAGGCTTACGAGACGATTGAGCTGAAATGGTTTGAGGGGTGGTTTAAGGGGAGCGATGATTTTATGAGCTCAAAATTTAAAGAGATGGGCCAGCTGGCTCAGGCTATAGGGCCGGTCAAATTGTTTGATTTGACCGATAAAAACATTCGAAAGGCCTTAAAACAAGAGGCGGAGCTGGGGCATGCCGACTCTCAATTTTATTTGGCTCTTGTTTTTTTAAAAGGAATTGGCGTTTTGCCCAGCCAAAAAAAAGCGAAATATTGGTTTCAGCAGGCGGCGGAGCAGGGCAATGACAAAGCTCAAACCGCTCTAGGAGAAATTTTGTTTGAGGGAAATGGAGCTTCCTCTAGTTTAGCCGCGACGTTTCAGTGGCTGAGAAAGATTTTGTTTAAAGAGGCTGGCGTTGCCCCAGAATGGAAAAAAGCGGAGTATTGGCTTCGTAAAGCTGAGGGGCGGGGGAATGACGCGGCTCAAACCGCTCTGGATGAAATTTTGTTTGAGGGAAATGGAGCTTCCTCTAGTTTAGCCGCGACATTTCAGCGGCTGAGAAAGATTTTGTTTAAAGAGGTTGACGCTTCTCCAGACTGGAAAAAAGCGGAGTATTGGTTTCGGCAGGCGGCGGAGCAGGGGAATGATAAGGCTCAATTCGCTCTGGGCGAAATTTTGTTTGAGGGAAATGGCGGCATCCCTCAAGACAAAAAAGAGGCGATTTATTGGTTTCAGAAGGCGGCGGAGCAAGGCAATGACATAGCTCAAACCGTGTTGGCTGTAATTTTGTTTGAGGGAGATGATGGCGCTCCTCAAGACAAAAAAAAGGCGATTTATTGGTTTCGAAAGGCGGCGGAGCAAGGCAATGACATGGCTCAAACCGTGTTGGCCGAAATTTTGTTTGAGGGAGATGATGGCGCTCCTCAAGACAAAAAAAAGGCGATTTATTGGCTGAAACAAGCGGCAAAGCAAGGAAATGACAAGGCTCAATCCACTCTGGCTGTAATTTTGTTTGAGGGAGATGGCGCTCCCCAAGACAAAGAAAAGGCGATTTATTGGTTTCGAAAGGCGGCAGAGCAGGGCAATGACAACTCTCAAACCGTGTTGGCTGTAATTTTGTTTGAGGGAGATGGCGCTCCTCAAGACAAAAAAGAGGCGATTTATTGGTTTTGGCAAGCGGCGGAGCGGGGGCGGAATCCCATGGCTCAATATGAGCTAGCAAAAATTTTATTTGAAGGAAATGGCGTCCCTCTAAGCGGAGCAAAGCCGCTTCATTGGCTGAGAAAGATTTTATTTAAAAAGCTAAGCGCTTTCCCAGTCCGGAAGACAGAGACGGAGGCGGTTTATTGGCTGAAACAGGCGGCAGAGCAGGGCAATGACAAGGCTCAAGCCGACTTAGCCGAAATTTTGTTTGAGGGAGATGGCGCTCCTCAAGACAAAAAAGAGGCGGTTTATTGGTTTCGAAAGGCGGCAGAGCAGGGCAATGACAAGGCTCAAGCCGACTTGGCTGTGATTTTGTTTGTGGGAGCTGGCGTTCCCCAAGACAAAAAAGAGGCGGTTTATTGGTTTCGGAATGCGGCAAAGCAGGGCAATGACAAGGCTCAAACCGCTCTGGGTGAAATTTTGTTTAATGGAAGTGGCGTCTCTCAAGACAAAAAAGAGGCGGTTTATTGGCTGGATCTGGCAGTAAAAGCCCGAAATAAGCGGGCCATGCGCCAGTTGGCGAATATTCTGATTAAGGGGGATGGCGTTCCCCAAGACGAGAAAAGGGCGTCTTTTTTGTTTGGGGAAATCAAAAAAGCCGACAGAAGAGCAAGGGAAGAGGACAGAAATGTTAAGGCTGTTCGCAAAAAATATTCAAGACAAAAAGAAAAGGGCCGGGATTCAGCCTGCCGCCGAGCTGTAAAGGGAATTTAAAACAGACCCTCCAGCCCTCTTTTTCTCTAAAGCGGAATATTTCTCAAAACAACAGGCCGGCCAAAAAGCCGAAAGCGCCTGTATTTTCTCTAAAAAAGAATGTTTTAGATCTTATCTGAATAACTCTTATTTCAATTATAGACAAAAAATAAATGATATTAAAAATCATTGGAAATAAGCCTCTGCAAATGTAATAAGCCTTGTTATTATCACGGGCCGGGGTATTATTTTTGACATGTCGGCGTGTATGGAAAAAGACTTTCAAAAAGCTTTTATTATCACGGGCCGGGGTATTATTCTTGACAGAGCAAAGACATCGCTTAAAATAGGCCAAAACCCCAGCTTATTATTAACATTGAGAGCCGCATGAGCCGCTAAAAAATCATCCGGGGCGCTCTTAAAAAATGATTATGAATCCCAGCCCAAAAAAAGATCATTACAGCCATACTTTGAATTTGCCTCAAACGGATTTTCCCATGAAAGCCCGGCTGGCCCAAAAAGAGCCTGAGACAGTCCGTAAGTGGAGCGAGAGGCAAATCCATAAAAAAATGCTGGACAAGAGAAAATCCGCCCCGCTGTTTTTTCTTCCGGATGGCCCCCCTTACTCCAACGGCCCTATTCATATAGGCCATGTCCTCAACAAAATTTTAAAGGATATGGTGATCAAATACAAAAATCTCAAGGGATTTAAAGCGCCCTTTATTCCCTCTTGGGACTGTCATGGCTTGCCCATTGAGCTAAAGACTCTTAAAAAAATCTCATTGCCGGCCAATAAAACAGCTAAAAGCTTAAGGCAAAACTGCCGGGAGGAGGCGCTGTTTTGGATGAAAAGCCAAAGGCAAAGCTTTCAGAGGCTGGGAGTTTTAGCGCATTGGGACAGCCCTCTTCTCACGATGGATTCAGATTATGAGGCGGAGGAGGTTCGGGCCTTTGCCAAACTGGCTCAAAAAGGCCTGCTTTACCGCGGAACAAAGCCTGTGTTTTGGTGTTTTAAGCTACGGACCGCTTTAGCGTTTGCTGAGGCGGAATACAGAGAGCATAAAAGCCCCTCTGTTTATGTGAAATTTTATTTGAGCCCGGAAAGCCAAAAACGGCTGAAGTCGAATCAGCCGGTTTCCGCTGTGATATGGACAACAACTCCCTGGACTTTGCCGGCCAACGCGGGCGTGTGCCTTCATCCGGATTGGCAATACGGGCTTTATCAAGGGGAGAAAGAATCCTATTTGATAGCCTGTGGGCGGGCCGGCGGTTTTTTCAAGGAGACCGGCCTTCCTCCCTTAGCCCAGAAAAAAGCTTTTAAAGGCCGTGAGCTGGAGGGCCTGGCGAGCCTTCATCCTTTTATGGGCCGTCTGTCTCCTTTGGTTTTAGGGGATCATGTCAGCCTGGAGGCGGGGACAGGCTTGGTGCACACAGCTCCCGGACATGGCCCGGAGGATTACCTGATTGGGAAAAAATATAATTTAAAAGCCTATTGCCCTGTGGATGAAAAGGGGCATTTTACAGACGATTTGAGAGAAGAGCTGAGAGGGCTTTTTATTTTTAAGGGAAATCAGGCTATTATTGATTTGCTGCAAAGCTCCGGCCATCTGATCAGCCATAAGGACATCATCCACAGCTACCCTTACAATCCCCGCTCTGATTCCCCTTTAATTTATAGGCTGACCCCCCAGTGGTTTTTGTCTCTGGATCAGCCCAGCTCCGGCCCAAACTCCTTAAGCCTTCGCGGGCAGGCTTTAAAAGCTTGTGAAGAGGGCATTCATTTTATCCCTGAATGGGGCCAAGCGCGTTTAGAGGCTATGCTTAAAGCCAGCCCGGACTGGTGTTTGAGCCGGCAGAGGGTTTGGGGCGCGCCTTTAGCGGTTTTTTACTGCCGGAAGTGCTCCGCCCCCTTGCTGGACGCCAAAATTATAGAGAATATAGCCGATCAAATGAAAGCCAGCCAAGAGGGAATAGAATATTACTTTTCCAGAGAGGCTCAAGAGCTTTTGCCGGAGGGGCAGGCCTGCCGGGAGTGCGGCGCTTCAGATTTTCAAAAAGGGGAGGATATTTTGGATGTTTGGTTTGACAGCGGCATTCAGCATTTTGTTTTGTCCGGCAAAAAGGGGCTGGGCGGGCGCTTTCCGGCGGATTTGTTTTTAGAGGGAAGCGATCAGCATAGAGGCTGGTTTCAAACCAGCCTTTTGTCCTCATTGGCGCTCCATGGCAGGCCCCCCTTTAAGGCTCTGCTGACTCATGGCTTTGTCAACGATCGGCAAGGGCGCAAAATGAGCAAAAGCAAAGGCAATGTTTTGGATCCGGAAAACATTATTAAAAGCAGGGGGGCGGAAATTTTAAGGCTCTGGACAGCCAGTGAAAACTTTTCTTTTGATATGAGCGCGGGAGAGGAGAATTTTCAAAGGGTGACTGAGAGCTACCGCCGCTTTCGCAACAGCTTTCGCTTTATTTTAGGGAATTTAAGCGGTTTTGATCCGGAAAAGGATCAGGTGGGGTTTCCCGATCTCAATGCTGTGGATCAATGGATGTTAGGCCGGCTCAGCGATCTGATTGAGGACAGCGCGCGGGCTTTTGATGAATTTGCTTTTCACAAGGCTTATCAGCAGCTCAATTATTTTTTCACAGTGAGGCTTTCCGCTTTTTATCTGGACATTATAAAAGACAGGCTTTACACATTTGCCCCACACAGCCCGGAGAGAAGAAAAGCTCAAACTGTTTTATTTCAGCTCATTGACAAGCTGTTGCCTCTCATGGCTCCCATCACCAGCTTTCTTTCGGAGGAGGCTTACTCTTATTTGCCAAAAGAGCGAAAGGAGAGCGTTTTTTTAGAGGATTTTCCGGAGCCGGATCCGGAATGGAGAAATGAGAAAACACAAAATCTTTTTTTGAGGCTGTTCCCTTTGAGGGAAAAGCTCAATAAGCGGTTGGAGGATCTGAGGAGAAGGAGGCTTATCGGCTCTAATTTGCAGGCTCAAGCGAAAATCACTCTGGAGGAGGATTTTATCAGCTCTGTTTTAAGTGAGCGGGAGCAAATGGAGTTTTTTGGCGTTTCTCAGCTGGCGCTGGAGACAGGCCAGCCCTCAAATATCACAGCCCAGCCGGCCAAAGGGCAAAAATGCCCTCGCTGCTGGTTTGTCAGCGAGGGATGGGGCGCCAGGGGAGTTTGCTTAAAATGCGCTCAAAATCTTGACATATAGCCTTAAAAAACTATGTTTTTAAATCAAAGCGGAGTATAAGCGGAGTATGACAAACCCTTTTGTAAAATATTTATTTGTCTCTTTGGTCAGCGCGTGGGTTTTCTGTTTGGATCAAGCCTCTAAAAGCCTCATTCAAACTCAATTTAATTTGGGAGACACAAAAACTGTTATTGATGGCGCTTTTAACATTTTTTATATCACAAATTCAGGCGGGGCCTTTGGCCTTTTTAACGAGAGCCATGAGATCATCCGCTTTATTTTATTTTTACTGCTCCCCATTGTCTGCGTGATTTTAGTCGCAATGATGCTCAGGGAAACCCAAGATCGACTTCAGATTTTGGCTTTGAGCTTTATTATAGGGGGAGCCGGCGGGAATTATTTTGATCGGGCGCGCTTAGGCTATGTGGTGGATTTTATTGATTGGCATGTTAAAGACTGGCATTGGCCCACATTCAATATAGCGGATTCTTTTATTGTGATGGGAGTCTGTATTCTTTTGTTTTTTTATATAAGGGATATGAGGGATGTTAAAAGCCGGATAAAACCTGCCGGAAGCGCGGATACAGCCTAAAGCCCCGCAAAATTTACAAGGGGGGGCGTGTGAGTCAGAGGCGAAAAAAGGAGGACAGGACAGTTCCGCCTAAAGCCCCGCAAAATTTACAAGGGGGGTGTGTGATTCAGAGGCGGAAAAAGGAGGACAGGACAGTTCCGCCTAAAGCCCCGCAAAATTTGCAAGGGGGGCGTGTGAGTCAGAGGCGGAAAAAGGAGGACAGGACAGTTCCGCCTAAAGCCCCGCAAAATTTACAAGGGGGGTGTGTGATTCAGAGGCGGAAAAAGGAGGACAGCGCGGCTCAGCCGACAGAATCAAATAAATCGGAGAATGCGGCCAGCCGGCTCAAGCCGACAGAGTCAAATAAGCGCAATGTTTTGCGGTTAAATAAATTTCTGGCGAGACAGGCCGGGCTGTCCCGGCGCCAAGCGGATGAGGTGATTAAAAAGGGACAGGTTTTCGTCAATGGCCAAAAAATTTCTCGTTTGTCTGTTTTTGTAGATCCCAACAAGGACACAGTAAAAGTTAAAAAGCAAATCATTCGCTCAGAGAGAGCGCCGGCTTTTTACATCATGCTCAATAAGCCTCCCAAGTCCTTAACAACAACACAGGACTCCAAAGGGCGGCCCACTGTTATGGATTACATTAAAAAGCCTAAAGGGCGGCTTTTTCCGGTGGGCCGGCTGGATTGGGATTCCGAGGGCCTGCTGATTTTGACAAATGACGGAGATTTTGCCAATAAGGCTTTGAGTCCGCGAAGCGTCATCCCCAAAACTTATGTTGTAAAAGTCAGCGCCTGCCCCAAGGACAGCCACATAAAAAAACTTGTTCAGGGCGTCACTACTCCTGTCGGCAAAAAAAAAGCTCTCTTTGCAAAAAAAATTTCTAAAAAATCCTCTTCCGGCGCCTGGATTAAAATCATCATCAGCGAGGGGAAAAAAAGGCAAATTCGCCTGATGTTTGACAAAATTGGCTTTCCTGTCCGCCGGCTGAAAAGGACAGCTATTGGGCGGCTAAAGCTCAATAAATTGTCTAAAGGCTCTTCTATTTCCCTCACAGAGAAAGATATAAACAAAGTTTTTCAAAAGCCTAAAGAGATCAAAACTGCCTTATATAGGGCAAAAAAGAGGCGCTCAATCAGCCGGCCCAGCCGGCGCTGAGAGGGCCAAACCTCATTCCACTGTGGCTGAACTCCGCTGTGGCTGATTTAGCCAATGGAGGGACTGGTGAGATAGCGCCCATGTTGGAAGGGCCCAGCATCATTCCACTGTGACTGATTTAGCCAAGTTGCGGCGGGCCAGCTGGACAGCGGGGAGTCCAAACCTCATTCCACTGTGACCGATTTAGCCAAGTTGCGGCGGGCCAGCTGGACAGCGGGGAGTCCAAACCTCATTCCACTGTGACTGATTTAGCCAAGTTGCGGCGGGCCAGCTGGACAGAGCGGGGGAGTCCAAACCTCATTCCACTGTGACTGATTTAGCCAAGTTGCGAGGCTTGTCAGCGTTATAGCCATAGCTTCGGGACATATAATACGCCAGCAGTTGGAGGGGGATGAGCGCCAGCAAAGGATAAAAGCGCTCAGGGGCGTCCGGCAAAGCCAGCTGATAATCGCTTGCATCCCTCAGCTCTTTGTCTTTTTTCGCTCCGCCGATGGCCATAATGCGGGCCCCGCGGGATTTAGCCTCCTTTAAATTTGTTAAGCTTTTTTGATAAAGGATTCCCGGCGGAGGGAGCAAAGCCACAATCGCTGTGGATTTGTCTATCATAGCCAAGGGGCCATGCTTCATTTCCCCTGAGGGATAGGCTTCAGCGTGAAGGTAAGCTATCTCCTTGAGCTTTAAAGCCCCCTCTAAAGCGATAGGATAGCCAGGCCCCCGCCCCAGATAAAAAAAGGCTTTAAAAGCTTTTAGCTCCTCTGTAATTTTTAAAAAAAACTGATCACAGGCCAGCGTTTTTTCCAAATGAGAGGGAAGGGATAAAAGGGCGCTTACAAATTCCCTCTCTTGTTTTGAGCTTATAAGCTTTTTGATTTTTGCCAAGTGAAAAGCCAAAATGGACAAAGCTGTGAGAGAGGCTGCAAAAGTTTTTGTGCTGGCCACAGCTATTTCAGGCCCAGCGAGCAAAGACAGGGCAAAATCCGCCTGTCTCTCCAAACTGGAGTCTTTAACATTGCAAAGGCTCAGGCTTTTGAGGCCCATTTTCTTGATTTTTTTCAGCGCCGCTAAAGTGTCCGCCGTCTCTCCGCTTTGGGAGATGAGCCAGGCGACAGCGCCTTCCGAAGCAAAGGCTTTTCTGTATATAAATTCACTGGCTATTTCCACATTCACTCTGATTTGCGCTATATCCTCCAAAAAATATTTGGCAAACAAAGCGGAGTGATAACTGCTTCCGCAAGCCAAAATAATAAGCTCTCCGGCGCTTTTTAAAAGAGAGTTGAGGTTTTTTTTATTTCCTTTGGAAAGCTTTAAGGCTATTTCCCCCTTGTTTATGTGGCTGGAGACCAGCCGGGCGATGGCGCCGGGCTGTTCTAAAATCTCTTTGATCATAAAGTGAGGGTGGCGGCCTTTTTCGCTTTTCATTCCCTCCGGCCGGCGCTTTTTAAATTTGCGGGCGATCGCCTGGCCTTGAAAGCTAAAAATTTGAAACTGATCCTTTTTTAAGAGCAGAGCCTCCTCGTCCTCTAAAAAAATAATTTGGTCCGCTTTTGGCTCCACAGACTGGGGATCGCTGGAGATAAAAAACTCGTTTTTTGCCCGGCAGAGAGCCAGAGGAGGGCCGGATTTAAAGGCGATAATTTCATCCGGCTGTTTTTCGCTGATGGCCGCCACAGCGTAAGAGCCTTGCAGCAAAGGCGCGCTTTTTAAAACGCTGGATAAAAAATCCAACTGCTCCCTTTCGCAAAAATGATGGATCAAGCGGGATATTACTTCTGTATCTGTGTCTGATGAGAGAGGCCGGCGGCCAATGATTTGTTTGAGCTTTTCTGTATTTTCTATCACGCCGTTGTGAGCCACATAAATAAAATGAGAGCGATGGGGATGGGCGTTTTTTTCTGACGGCGCGCCATGAGTCGCCCATCGGGTATGGCCTATGCCCACAAAGCCTTTCGGGGAAAGGGCCCGGGTTTTTTTTTCCAACTCGCTGACGCCCCCGCAAACCCGAAGGCGCTCAATTTGATGGCCGTTAAAAACAGCCCAGCCGGCGCTGTCATATCCGCGATACTCCAGTTTTTTTAATCCCTCAATTAAAATGGGAGCAGCTTTGCGAGGCCCGGAGTAAGCAAAAATGCCGCACATAATTTATTTTTTGTCTTTTTTGGCTGGATTGTAATTTTCAATGTTTTTTTGATCTGTCCGCTCTATGGCTAAATGGCCCTTTGGGACATTTTTTGTTATAACAGATCCCGCCCCTATAACGGCGTGATCCTCAATCCTCACCGGAGCGACAATCTGCGCTCCGCTTCCGATAAAAACATGATTGCCGATTTTTGAGCCTCTTTTTCTTTTGTCAGCGCCATAATTGCAAGTCACTGTTCCGCATCCGATATTGACATCGCTTCCAATTTCCGCGTCTCCCAGATAGGTTAAGTGAGCGGCTTTAGAGCGATCCCCCATATTGATTTTTTTGGTCTCCACAAAGTTTCCAATTCTGCATTTTTCGCCAATCACTGTGTCCGGCCTCAAATGGGCGTAAGGCCCTATGACAGATTTTTCCCCGACAGTGGAGCCTTCAATGTAAGAGCCGGCTTTAATGTTTACATAGCTTTTTATCAGAGAATCAAAAACACATACATTGGATTCAACAGCGCAAAAAGATCCAATGGCGGTTTTCCCCCTTAAGTGCGCTCCGGGATAAATCAAAGAGCCTTTCCCTATAACCACATCCTCCTCAATATAAGTGTTTTTAAAATCCATTATGATCACGCCATTGTCCAAGTGCTTAAAACAGGAGCTTTCAAACGCAATGGAGGTGGCCGCGGACAGCTCTCTTTGATTATTTACTCCAAAAGCCGCATTCCATGGGACGCTTATAGCCCTCACTTTATAATTGTTTTTGTGCAAAATGGCGATTAAATCAGTAAAGCTATACTCCTCTTTGACATTTTGCTTTATGTCTTTTAAATGTTTTTGGAGGAGCTGAGCTTTGGCTAAATACAGCCCGGCATTCACAAACGGGCTGGGCGCTTTTGTCTTGTCCACTTCATAAGCCTCCACAATATCTGTCAACTGCTCCCCTTTAAAAAGCAATCGGCCAAAATCGCTGGGATGAGGATTTTTAAAAGAGGCCACAGCGCAGTCCGCCGCAAGCTTGCGATAGGAGCGGACAAACTGAATCAGATCGGATGAGCTAATTAAGGGGTGATCTCCATTGATCACCAAAACATCCCCCTCCATTTCCTCCGGACGGGCGGATATAACCGCTTGCGCTGTCCCCCAGACTTTTTCGCTTTGCTTAAAGCAAAGGGCCTTAAATTTGCCGGCGACAGAGCTTACAAGCTGCGAGGCTGGCCCAACCACAACACGGATTTGCTTGGGGCGAATCCCTGAAACGGCCCTCAGGGAGCGGGCCAGCATGGGCTGTCCCGCCACAGGATGAAGCGGCTTAGGCAGTTGGCTGGCCATTCTTTCGCCGCGGCCGGCGGCTAAAATAACAACATTCAAATCCATTTGATCCCTCTTTTAGTTTTGGACCCTGACACAACTGAAGCTTCGGATAAAGAGTGGATGAAAGCGCCGCCCTTTAAAAGATATAAGCGAGGCCATAAATTAACTTTTTCCTCTCCATCAGCTATTCCTGATTGCCTTTTAAAACCGGGCCTTTTTTCAAGGCAGCCAAGCTTTTCCTCTCCATCAGCTATTCCCGCTTTCCTTTTAAAACATTCTTAAAAACAAATTTCATTTTGTCAAAAAAAATATAAGCGGAGCTGTTATTTAGGGCTTGAAACATGCTTTTTCAGGAGAAAAACCGATGACATGGCCAGTTTTTGTGATTCGCTTTGTGTTTGGCTCCAGCTGGAGCTAAAATAGACTGGGGAGTTTGGCTGATTGCCCATTTGCCGGAGGGTTAAAATGAGCCGGAAGCCGCCTAAAAGGCTTTAAAATCTCAAATTCAGCCGGCATAAGGCCGGTATTAGGCTTAAAAGCTGGAGATTCAGGGGGCGGATCAGTATATATAAAAATGGGGCGATGATGTTTAAGGAAAAACAGCTAAACACCAGAATTTCTATTGTCATTTTCGCGTTCTCCCTTTTGTGGGGGGGGATTTTTATAAGAAGCGCCTATTTACAGCTCATTCCCAACAGCAAATTGTCTCGCCTGCAAAACCGGCTGTTTGAGAGAACAGTCACTGTAAAGCCGAGGCGGGGCGTTATTTATGATCGCTACGGCAAGGAGCTGGCTATATCCATTCCCTCCCTGTCTCTGTTTGCCGATCCGCAAAACATAAAAGCGCCTTATTATGCCGCTAAAAAACTTTCGGGTTTTTTGGATCTTCCTCATAGAGGAGTTTTGCAAAAGCTTTTAAACAAAAAAAGACGCTTTGTTTGGGTGAAAAGGCATTTGAGCCAGCCGGAAATCAAGGAGATTAAATCTTGGAGGCTGGAGGGGATTCACTTCATCAGGGAAAGCAAAAGATTTTACACAAATGGGCGCTCTTTGTCTCAGACGCTGGGCTTTACAGGAATAGACGGCCAGGGTCTGGAGGGGATTGAGAGGCAATACGATGAAGTTCTTAAAGGCTCCGCGCAAAAAATTCTCATTCAAAGAGACGCTAAAGGCCGCCCTTTATTTACAAATTTTTCCCCTGTGATTTCCAAAGTCAGCGGCTTTGATGTCTATCTGACTATAGACAGCGATTTGCAGTTTTATTTGGAAAAAGGCTTGGAGCAGGCTGTCCAAAGCTCACAGGCCCAATCGGCTATGGCTGTCATTTTATCCGCTCAAAACTCTGAAGCGCTGGCTATAGCCAATATTCCCAATTACAATCCCAACGCGCCCCATGAGAGCTTGCCATCCGCTCGCAGAAATCGGGCGGTGACTGATATTTTTGAGCCGGGAAGCACGCTTAAAACTTTTACTTTAATCAGCGCTTTAAAAAAGGGAATCAGCCCGACTCAGCTGTATCCCAGCCATGGGGGGCGTTTGCGCATTGGCCAGTCCATCATCAGAGAGGCTGATCCTAAAAAAAAATTTAAAGCTTTTTTAAATATGTCAGAAATTTTGGCTCTGTCCTCCAATGTGGGATCAGCCTCCATAGCTCTGGAGGCTGGCCCCAAACATTTAAGGAAAACTCTTTCAAGCTTTGGATTTGGAGCAAAAACAGGAGTTGATTTTCCCGGAGAGGCTGTGGGGCTTTTAAGACAGCTTCCGTGGCGGCCTGTGGAAACAGCCACAATCAGCTTTGGCCATGGAGTGGCCGGCACAGCTCTGCAAGTGGCCAATGCCTATGCCGCTGTGGCCAACGGAGGGCTGTTAAAAAGGCCCTTTTTAGTCAGGCAAATCAGAAATCCTTACACAGGGGAGGAAAAGCGCTTTAAAGGGCAAACTCTCCGGATCATTTTAACCCCGGAGGAGGCCCGTGTTTTAAGCCTTATGCTTATTTCTGTCACTGAGGGGGCGGGGACAGGGTTTAAAGCCGCTGTTCCGGGCTATTTTGTCGCGGGCAAGACAGGCACCGCCCAAAAAGTGGATTTGGAAAAGAAAGGCTATAAAAAAGGGGAGTATATCAGCAGTTTTGCCGGATTCATCCCGGCGCATGATCCAAAATTTGTCATTTATCTTATGATTGATGGGGCAAAAGATAATTTTTACGCCTCCTCTTTAGTGGCGCCGCTATTTTCTCAAGTGGCCTCTTTTTTAGTGAGAGGCGCGGGCCTCTCTCCCACTGTGCTGGCGGAAGACAGCATTTTTTTGTCCCCGCAAAACGAGAAAAAAACAGCCATCCGGCAAATGGCCTCTGTAAACACTCCTGATCTCAAAGGGCTGACTTTAAGAGAGGCTTTAAATAAAATTCAAGGGACAGATTTAAAATTTAAAATTCGCGGCTCCGGCCGGTTAACTCAATCCATTCCCTCCGCTGGAAATCCTCTGCCAAAAGATAAGACAATCACCTTGATTTTTAATTAAAAGAAATGGATAGCCCTTTTAAAGTTATTGTCTGGAATAAATTTCCTCCCAATTTGATCCACTGCAATACTTTTTTTTGTCAGCGGGGGCCGGAAAGATAAGATGGAGCTTATTGCCGCCATCTTCAAAATAGTAGCCCACATTGAGACTTGGGGGATAATTAGCCTCAGCGCCGCATTCTGGGGAGGCTTTAATGCTCTGCGGCAATAGGGTGAGCCGGCCGTTTCCATTCTCTGTCCAGCTCCCCTCTGTTTCCATAAAGCAGGATGTGGTGTGTCTCTCTATATCCCTTTTGAGCTCCTCCCGCTCTTTTTTAACCTCTTCTTCCGCTTCCGCTATTCTTTGTCTGCGCAATTGATCATACAGCTTTTGAGCGTCAGGCCCGCATCCATTTTCTTGGTCAATACTGCAATCCGCCTCATGTCTTTCTATCTCCTCTTTAGTCCACTTTATGGCTTGGGCTATTTTCCGCTCTCGTTTTTCCCTCCAAAACTCCTCTTCCGGGGCATTGGGGATATTTAAGATATAAAATTTGTGCCGAAAAGATCCATTGGCGTCAAAAGACAGCTCCTGTGTGGAGTTATTCACAGGGATCAATTTTTTGTTATCCGCGCATCTTCTGCCAATTCTCTCATAATTTCCTGTCAAAGCCTCCTGCCCAAGCGCTGGAAAACAAAGCCAAATTGTGAGGGTCAGAGCAAGACCGTTTTTTAAAGCTGTCATTTTAAGCCTCCTTTATGCCGGCCGCTCAGCTTAAAATAAGCTGAGGGCTTTTTTTATTGTTGAGCCGACTCCTTTGTCTCATGCAACACGCCTAAACTAAAATAAGCTGAGGGCTTTTTTATTGTTGAGAGCCAGATTCTTCCATCGGAAATCAGCTTAAGCCTTTATAATTTAACCGCTTTCTGTTCCAACAGTCAAGCGGGTTAGAAAAAATGCCTTTCGCCCAGCCTAAAAGCCAGCCTGAATTTGCCCATTGAAAAAGGAAAAATTTTGGGAATTATACACTTAGCTTTCCATATTTTTAGAGAAAAGCTTTATTTTAGGGAAAAAATAAAGAGCTCTTATGAATATGTCAGAAAAAGAGCTAAGAAGGCCAAAAATGTTTATGTTTAAAGGCTGTCATGGAATTTGTGGAAGGTTAAATATATAATTCCTAAAATTTTAGGCTTTTGGCGCGGGCTTTTACTGTATTGAGGTGATATGCCGGAAAGGTGCTTACTCTAACGGACTTCTTTGACGCTTTTGGCGCGGGCTTTTACTGTATTGAGGTGATATCCTCAATAAATCGCTCCACATCCTCTGGACAAGAGGACCGCTCTTTTGCCGCTATTTTTGTCTTATAAGACTTTAAAGCGGCTCTCCTCTGCTCCTCATTTTGATATCTGTTAGAATTTTCAATAATTTGAAACAAATTTTGTTTTTGCCTTTCCAGATCCAACTCTTCGGCTGTTCGGCTGTCACTGCAGGAGGGCTTTTGAAATTCCACAATAGTTCTGGGAGGGCCGGGCAGGCAGGAAAACAGAGAAAAAATATAAAGAGACAGAAATAACCGCTTCATAATAATTTAGGCTCAGCTATTAGCTTAGCTGTTAGATTTAATTATAGGCAAGATAATTTATATGTGTTATTATTAAAAATCATTAGAAACTGGCCACTTAAGCTGTTATGAGCCAATGTTATTGCGGGATAAAGGCGAATGGCGCTGTGAGGATATGTCCCGATAGCCAACAGCCTTAAGATAAGCCAGCTCAGCGGAATTGAGGCCCACGGCTGGGAGTCAATTCAGCCGGCAGTTTCCGCCGGCAATTAAAGCGCCAGCCGATAAAAAAAGCGGAGTGTCCATGAGGCTGGCTTTTAAGGCAATTTAAGTTTGCTTTAACCCCATTTGTTTAAAAAAATACTTGACAGCTCATTTAGATTGAATTTTTCTTGCTTTTAACAAACCTAAAAATATAAGCAAAGGAGGCTTTATGAGGAAATTGAGAATGATTAAAAAAAATTTATTGTTAATGGCTTTTGTTGGAGGGGTTGGACTCTCATTGTTTTTAGCGCCAGCGCCGGCGTTATCAAGAGATAATATAAGCATTATCGGCTCCTCAACAGTATATCCTTTCTCAACTGTCGTGGCTGAGCGATTTGGCAAGTACAGCTCTTTTAGAGCGCCTAAAGTGGAGTCGTTAGGCACCGGAGGGGGATTTAAACTATTTTGCAGTGGAATTGACGCGAATTCCTCTAGCATTGTAAATGCGTCTCGGCGGGTAGCATTATCTGAATTTAGAAAATGCTCAAAAAATGGTGTCAGCCTTATAGAGTTTATGTTTGGGTGGGACGGCATCGTTTTGGTCAACTCCAAAGCAGTCAAGCCTCTGCGCCTTTCGGAAGAGCTGATTTTTGCGGCTTTAGCTGCCGACAATGGTTTTGGAAAAAAACCGGATACATGGGCCTCAGCGGGAGAGCTTGTAAAAAGCGGATCCGCTTTGCCGGATATTCCCATTCATGTTTTAGGGCCTCCGCCCACTTCAGGCACGCGAGACTCTTTTGTCGAGCTGATTATGGAGAAAGGGGCGGAAAAACTGTCCCGGCGCTTGGGATGGGGCTGGGATAAAAAAACCTTAAAAAGAAAAGCCGGCAAACTCCGTGAGGATGGAGCTTTTGTGGATTCGGGGGAAATGGACAATGTTAATATTCAAAAAGTCATGAGAGATCCCGGCAGGGCGGCTATCATGGGCTTCAGTTTTCTGGATGAGAATATACATGCCATTCAGGGCGCTTCCCTAAATGGAGCGGAGCCAACTTTTGAAAACATTGCCTCTGGAGATTATCCAGCCGCGCGCCCTCTTTACTTTTATGTCAAAAAGGAGCATTTAAGCTTCCCTGTTGCCGTTGCCGGCAATATACAAGCCTATATCAGTGAGTTCATTTCAAAAAAAGCCATTGGGGAAGAGGGCTATCTTGTTGACAAAGGCTTGATTCCCTTAACGGAAGAAGAGTTTAAAATTCAATTCAAAAAATTGAAGTCTCTGCCTGTGTTGACCGAGAATGATGTAAGAATCCATTAAATCTCGACTTTGACACTTAATTTGTTTGAGGAAATTTAAAAGTCAATAAAGACAAGAGTTTCAGGAATTATTGCCTTAAAATTAGGCAAGATTGTAGAGTAATACTTTAAAAAAAACGGGTTTTTAATGCGGTTTTTTCTCCATAGAAAATTCAGCCGTTAAAAAGGGTATATTTTCAAAAGGGGGTTATATGAACATAAGGGAGTATATAAAAGAAGAGGGCCGGCAAGAGGGCGTCCAGAAAATTGTTTTAAGCATGCTGAAAAAAGAGGCGGATATTTCTTTTATTTCAGAGGTGACGGGGCTTTCTGAAGAGGAAATAAAAAGATTTAAAAACGAGTCATAACAATAACCGCCGGACCGAATTTAATGAAGGCTAGCCCTTAAAAAATCTTTTTTGTATATAATGGCGGGATATGCTCTCATTGAGGCCATGCCTTATGGATAGAAATGAAATTTCAGACTAAAGCCATTCATACCGGACAAAAGCCAGACGCCAAGACCGGCGCGGTTGTTGCGCCTATCGTTACAGCCACCACTTTTGCCATTAAGGAGCCGGGCCAGCCGGCGGAATATGAATACGCCCGAGTCTCCGCTCCCACAAGAAAGACTTTGGAAACCTGTATAGCGGATTTGGAAGGGGGGAAATTTGCTTACGCTCTGGCCTCCGGCTGTTCCGCCATGCACCTTATCCTTCAGCTTTTAAAGCCCGGAGATTTGATTTTAGCGGAAGAAGATCTTTATGGGGGCACACTGCGCCTTTTAAGCCATTTACAGCGCGCGCAGGGCATCCGGGTTAAAACCGCTGATTTTTCCAATGAGCGGGCGCTTCAGCAAAATCTAGCGGAGGAGGCTCAAATGATCTGGCTGGAAAGCCCGACCAACCCTCTCCTTAAAATTATTGATATTCAGGCGGTGGCTCAAAAAAAATCTCCAGAGAGCCTGCTGGTTGTGGATAATACTTTTGCCAGCCCTTATTTTCAAAAGCCTCTGGAGCTGGGGGCGGACATAGTCATTCATTCCGCCACAAAATACATTGGCGGGCATAGCGACTGCTTGGCCGGCCTTATCATTTTTAAAAGGGAGGATTTAAAAGAGCCTTTTGACTTTTTTAATAAAACCATTGGCCCCGCGCTCTCTCCTTTTGACTCCTATTTGCTTTTGAGAAGCTTAAAAACTTTAAGCGTGAGAATGGAAAGGCATGAGCAAAACAGCTTTAAAACAGCGGAGTTTTTGGCCTCTCATAAGCTGGCGCAGGGGGTTTTATATCCCGGACTCGCTCATCATCCGGGGCATGATATAGCTAAAAGGCAAATGTCCGGCTTTAGCGGAATGCTCAGTTTTTGTGTGAAAGGGAATCAAACACAAGCTCTGCGGTTTTTGAAAAGCTTAAAAATTTTCACTTTAGCGGAAAGCTTAGGGGCTGTGGAGTCTCTGGCGGAGCATCCTCTCACAATGACCCATGGCTCATACAGCAATAAGGCTATACCGGAAAATCTCATTCGCTTAAGTGTCGGGCTGGAGCATTTTGAAGATCTTATAGCGGACTTAGAGCAAAGCCTCTCTCAGCTTTAGCGCTCTTTAAGCTTATGGCGCTCACATCCCACAGCCATATGGATCGTCCTCGAAAAATGGACAGATCAATACAAGCTAAAATTTGAGGGCGCTGAGTTTTTTCTGAGGAATTGGCTGTAGCTGAGCTGGATGGAAAATACAGCTATAAATACAGTTATATCAATAAATCAGGAGAATGGGCTGTTCCGCCCCAGTTTGAGGCTGTTAAGGATTTTTCCGAGGGATCGGCTGTAGCTAAGCTGAACGGCAAGTGTGGCTATATCCCATAGATCGGGAGAGTGGGCTGTTCCGCCCCAGTTTGAGGCTGTTAAGGATTTTTCCGAGGGATCGGCTGTAGCTAAGCTGAACGGCAAGTGTGGCTATATCCCATAGATCGGGAGAATGGGCTGTTCCGCCCCAGTTTGAGGCTGTTAAGGATTTTTCCGAGGGATCGGCTTGGATTAGTGAGGGAGCAAAAGCAAAGGCAAGAGCAAAGGCAAAAGCAAAAGCAAAGGCAAAAGCAAGAAGTTTTGGCATTATTAAAATCATCACAGCTCCCCTTTCTTAAAAAATTACAAAAATAAGTGAAAAAATTACAAAATAGAGGTTTTTTTGAAAAGCTTTCTTGACAAATTTAGAAAAAGCTGAGACAAGGGAGGCGCTTAAAGCTTTAAAAAAGTTTGAGCTTGGTGATTGTGAATTTTTGCGCCGGTTGTTTAAAAAATCTAAAGGAGGCTATGATGAGGCTATTTTATTATGTGATAGCGGCTGTTATGATTTTTGGCTTTATTTTTAAGGCCCTGGGGGATGAGATAGATTATTTAAAATGCGGCCAGGAGTATCATTGCGCATATAAATATGTTGATAGGCCTTTGTTTTTTTCTGAGGGCTTGGCTGTAGTTAGGCAAGATGGCAAATACGGCTATATCAATAAGTTGGGAGAGCGGATTATTGAGCCAGTGTTTGATGACGCTTATGATTTTTCTGAGGGCTTGGCTGTAGTTAGGCAAGATGGCAAATACGGCTATATCAATAAGTTGGGAGAGCTGATTGTTGAGCCAGTGTTTGATGACGCTGATGATTTTTCTGAGGGCTTGGCTGTAGTTAAACTGCGGGGCAAGTGGGGCTATATCAATAAGTTGGGAGAGCTGATTATTGAGCCAGTGTTTGATGACGCTGATGATTTTTCTGAGGGCTTGGCTGTAGTTAAACTGCGGGGCAAATGGGGCTATATCAATAAATCGGGAGAGTTGATTATTGAGCCAGTGTTTGATGACGCTGATGATTTTTCTGAGGGCTTGGCTGTAGTTAAACTGCGGGGCAAATGGGGCTATATCAATAAATCGGGAGAGTTGATTATTGAGCCAGTGTCTGATGACGCTTATGATTTTTCTGAGGGCTTGGCTGTAGTTAAACTGCGGGGCAAGTGGGGCTATATCAATAAGTTGGGAGAGCTGATTATTGAGCCAGTGTTTGATGACGCTGATGATTTTTCTGAGGGCTTGGCTGTAGTTAAACTGCGGGGCAAATGGGGCTATATCAATAAGTTGGGAGAGCTGATTATTGAGCCAGTGTTTGATGACGCTGATGATTTTTCCGAGGGCTTGGCCGGAGTTGAACTGCGGGGCAAGTGGGGCTATATCAATAAGTTGGGAGAGCTGATTATTGAGCCAGTGTTTGATGACGCTGATGATTTCTCCGAGGGCTTGGCTGAAGTCACGACAAGATCTGGGAAATCTGGCGTTATTCAAATAGTCTCCATTCCCTTTGTTAAGAAAAATTAAATAGTGGATAAGTTAATTGCGCCTGTTTTCTCAAAAAACCCTCTAAAACCCGCATAAAATCACTTTTTTGAGCTAAGAAGAAAAGAAGGGGCTCTTGACTCCGGCTTAAACTATTGTATAATAGCCGATAAAGGGTTGTTATGTCTGACTTAAAAGATACTTATTATTCAGAGAGGGATAAAAAACTGCTTGAGGAGACTTTAGACGGTGTTAATAATCTTTTAAGACCTATAAAAACTGATTTAAAGTCAATAGACGAAAAACTAAACAATCACATAACAGACACAAATAAAAAGATAGACAAGCTTGCGACTGGCCAAGTCAAGATTGAAAAGAGAATGGACGGCTTAGAGACCGGCCAAGTCAAGATTGAAAAGAGAATGGACGGCTTAGAGACCGGCCAAGTCAAGATTGAAAAGAGAATGGATGGCTTAGAGACCGGCCAAGTCAAGATTGAAAAGAGAATGGACGGCTTAGAGACTGGCCAAGTCAAGATTGAAAAGAGAATGGACGGCTTAGAGACTGGCCAAGCTGAAATAAAACAGCTCCTAAAAAAATCTTAAATTCACGGCTCTTTTGAATACTCTTAGGATTTATTGAAAAAGCCCGCTGGCAAAAGCTCTATGCTGATCGTATAAAAAATTACAAAAATATGTGAAAAAATTACAAAATAGAGGTTTTTGTGAAAAACTTTTTGAAAAGTTTGGAAAAAAGCTGGGTATAAGGGGAGGCGCTTAAAGCTTTAAAAAGGTTTGAGCTTGGCGATTGTGAATTTTTGCGCCGGTTGTTTAAAAAATCTAAAGGAGGCTATGATGAGGCTATTTTATTATGTGATAGCGGCTGTTATGATTTTTGGCTTTATTTTTAAGGCCCTGGGGGATGAGATAGATTATTTAAAATGCGGCCAGGAGTATCATTGCTCATATGAATATGTTGATAGGCCTTTGTTTTTTTCCGAGGGCTTGGCTGCTAAGCTATTTGATGGAAAATACGGCTATGTCGATCAGGAAGAGCGGATTGTTATTGAGCCAAAGTTTGATGGCGCTTGGGGTTTTTCCGAGGGCTTGGCTGTAGTTGAGCTAAATGGCAAATATGGCTATATCAATAAATCGGGAGAATGGGTTGTTCATCCAGTGTTTGATGACGCTGATGATTTTTCCGAGGGCTTGGCTGTAGTTGTTAAGGGGGATAAATACACCTTCCTCAATAGAGCGGGGAAGCTGATTGTTCAGCCAAGGTTTAGTTATGCTCGTCCTTTTTCCGAGGGCTTGGCTGAAGTTGGTCTAAATGGCAAAACCGGCTATATCAATAAATCGGGAGAGCTGATTATTGAGCCAGTGTTTGATGACGCTTATGATTTTTCTGAGGGCTTGGCTATAGTTAAGCTAAATGGCAAAACCGGCTATATCAATAAATCGGGAGAGCTGATTATTGAGCCAGTGTTTGATGACGCTTATGATTTTTCCGAGGGCTTGGCTAGAGTTAAGCTAAATGGCAAATACGGCTATATCAATAAATCGGGAAAGCTGATTATTGAGCCAGTGTTTGATCACGCTGATGATTTTTCTGAGGGCTTGGCTAGAGTTAGGCTTGACAAATGGTGGGGTTTTTCCAAGAAAGACGGCTATATCAATAAATCGGGAGAGTGGGTTATAAATCCAAAATTTGATCGCGCTTGGAGTTTTTCCGAGGGCTTGGCTGTAGTTAGGCAGGATGGCAAAGACGGCTATATCAATAAATCGGGAGAGTGGGCTATAAATCCAAAATTTGATTACGCTTGGGGTTTTTTCGGGGAGGGCTTGGCTCTAGTTAATCAAGATGGCAAATACGGCTATATCAATAAATCGGGAAAGCTGATTGTTGATTTCAATTTTATTGAGCTTCGGTATTTTTCCGGGGGATTGGTTTGGGTGGTTGAACAAAGCTCTTTGAAATCTGGTTATATTCAAATAGTCTCCATTCCCTTTTAAATAGTGGATAAGTTAATTGCGCCTGTTTTCCCGATGGATGCAAGCATGTTGCGCCCCTGCGTGGAGACTAAATTGAGCAAAAAATTAAAGCCTTTTCTCCCTGTTTTGTCTCAGTTTTCAGCCTGCCGCCGGCCCTTTGCCCGCCATTTTTTTATTGTTTTTTTAAAACATTTATAGTATTATAAAATTATAACTATATGGAGTCCAAATGAGCCGCCAATCAACAATACCCGCTACAGATGAAATCTGGGTAATGATAAAAGAGACACAAAAGAGCTTAAAAGAGTTTCAAAAAAAGCGGGAAGCTGACCATAAAAAGTTTCAAGCCGCTCAAAGAGAGTTTCAAGTGGCTCAAAAAGAGCTTCAAATTGCTCAAAAAGAGTTTCAAGTGGCTCAAAAAGAGACTGGTCAGCAAATAAAAGAGCTAAGAGCGAGCCAAAAAGAGACTGGTCAGCAAATGAGAGAAACTGACAAGACAATCAAAGCCGTTGTTGGGGATTTTGGAAATCGCTGGGGCAAACTGGCTGAAAACCTTGTCAAAGGCGGTTTGGCTCAACGGCTAAAGGAGAGGGAAATTGAAGTTGAAAGAGTGATAACCAACGCAAAAAATGATTCGTCAGAGTTTGATATTATAGCTATTAACGGAAAAGAGGTCGTGGTTGTGGAAGTGAAAGCCACTTTAGATCCTTCTGATGTGAATGAATTTACAGAAGACATTCAAAGATTTACAATGTGGTGGCCGGAATTTAAGGACAAGACGATTTATGGAGCAATGGCTTTTTTAATAAAGGCCAATAGACAATCCGGCCATTTGGCTCAAAAGCGGGGTTTTTTTGTTATTGAGGCTGTAGGTGATGTTATCATTCAAAATAAGAAAGGCTTTAAGCCCAGAGTTTTTTCTTAATCCGGAAATCTAAAAGTTTTTTCTGAGCTTGCCATTTTACGGATATTAATTCCATAGAAAGATCATCTAAACAAACCTTTTAAAAGGGCCTGCTCATTTTTAGGCGGCTACAGCTGTTATTCACAAAAGCGGCTGGATAATTGTTCAAATATGTTTTTATGAAAAATCATCAGAACAAGCGGCTAAAGCGCCATGAGCCAAAATTATTAGAACAAACCCTTTTAAAGCGCCATGAGCCATATTAGAGCCGCATTCTGCAGGAGAGCTAAAATTATTAGAAAAAACCTTTTAAATCGCTGTGAGCACAGGCTGTGTTGGAATCTTGAAAATTCCAGAAAAACAACGCATTGAGCAATGCTAAAGCCTCGCAAAAAAAGAGCGGTTTAATGTCTAAATCCAGCAAAAAGTCCAGCCTTAAAATTTGTAAAGAAAAAAAAGCTGTGTTAAGCATTAGTTTTTAGAGTGGCTCGGTAGCTCAGTCGGTAGAGCAGAAGACTGAAAATCTTTGTGTCGGCGGTTCGATTCCGTCCCGAGCCACCACTTCAGAAGTATATTCATTTAAGTTTTTTCCCGTTTTTGGCGATAAGCCTGTAGGAGCAAGCCATGCTGGAAATATACAGCCAGTTTCGTGATTTTCATATTTTTAGAAAATTCAAGCATCTTTTAGGGGATTGGTGGAGCATAGATATTTTGATTGTTGTTAAAGACGGAAAAAAGTTTTTTTATGACAATGCCAGCCAGCTCAACAACCCGGTGGTTAAAGAGCTTTTAAGCTCCTCTTTATTTAAAAATCATTTTTTAAGCTCTATTAACGCTGTGATTGACAGGCAAAACTCATCCAGCGCCCTCCCTAAAATGTGGCCATGGAAACAAACCGGCTTAAATCTTTTTGCCATTCCCTTAGTGGTAAAAAATGAGCCTGCAGACGCTTTTCTTGTGGCTGTTGGATTTGCTCCCGGAAAAGGGGAAAAGCTTTTTCAGTCTTTGCTGTATTTGGGCCTTTCAAAAAAAGCCATTGAGCAGCGAATGAGCGATTTAAAAAAGCTGTCTCAAACAGATGAGGTTTATATTCAGAGAATGTTAAGGATATTGGCGGAGGAGTTTTTTGCTCTTCTTCAGGAAAAGCAAAGGCAAGATCGCCTGAAAAAAAAGCCGCGGCAAAAAAAGGGCGCTCTGCCCATGTATGGCGGCCTCCTGCTGGGGAAATCCCCTATTATGAAATACATTTTTAATGTTTTGGAAAAAATCAAAAGCTATGATTCCAGCATTTTAATTGAAGGGGAAAAAGGCTCAGGCAAAAGGCTTTTGGCTAAAACCATTCACTTGCAGTCTTCCCGCTCCAAAAAGCCCTTTCATTTGCAAAATTTCTCAGCTTTTACGGGAAAGCTTTTGGAGCTGGAGCTTTTTGGCTATAACCCCAGCGCTTTTCCTAAATCCCCTCAAAGCAAACCCGCTTTGCTGGAAAAGCTTAATGGAGGGGCTTTATTGCTCAATGAGATTGAAAATACAAGTTTGGAGTTTCAAGGCAAGCTTTTGCGGTTTTTAAAAGAGGGCGTTTTTTTACCGGAAGGCTCTGTTGAGCCAAAAAAATCTGATGTGAGAATTATCATAGCCACAAACAAAAATTTAAAAACTTTGGTTGAAAAGGGGTATTTTAATGAGGATTTGTATTTTGCGATCAGTGTAATGACTGTAAAAGTCCCTCCGCTCAAACAAAGAAAAGAGGACATCCCTTTGCTGATTGAGTATTTTTTAAAAACAAAAAGCCCTTTGAGCGAAATAAAAATCTCCCCAAAAGCTATGACGGCGCTTTACAACTATTCCTGGCCGGGAAATATCCGGGAGCTGGAAAATGAAATTGAGAAAATTGTCTCTTTAAGCCCTAAAGGGCAAAATATCTTTACAGAGCGGGATTTATCCCCTCACATTAGGGATTTTTCCTCCGCGCTGGCTATAGGATTTCAGCCGGGGAAACAAAATTTGAAAGATGTTCTTCGCTCTATTGAAAAACAGATTCTTGTGGATTGCTTGAAAAAAAATAATTGGAATAAAAGCCGGGTGGCTAAAATGCTGGGAGCGAGCCGCACCTCCATCATTTTAAAAACCAAAGAGTATGGCATTATCAAAGAGGAGGGGGCTTGAGTGAGCCGGCTGGAGCCGCCTAAAATTTTGAAAAAAAGCTTTTTGTTGGGCTGTCGCAAGGGTGTAGTATTTGAGCCATAATTCCCCCTTTGTTTTCTCCCCTTTATATATTTTATGCCCTTACATCCTGAAACTATACATTGACGGAATTGTGGCCAAGCATACAGCTAGCTTTATATATTATGCCCTCACATCCTGCAACTATACATGTATATAAAGCCTCCGCCCTCTAAAATTTGACCGCCTTTTGAATAATAAAATCAGCTAAATGGAGAGATTTATATGGCATGACAGCGCAATATAGACTGGGGCCTGTATATATGCTAATGATTAAAAAATGATTCGCATAGCTTTGAGCGGAGACCGAGGCCGGATGGGGAAAAGCCTTAAAAAGCTTATCAAAAAATCCGCCCATTTGAGGGTCGCGGAGGGAGCCAACAGGAGCCGATCTCCAAAGAGCTGGAAAGCCTCTCAAATTGACGCGGTTATTGATTTTTCCCTGCCTCGGCTGTTTTCGCGGAGTTTAAGCTGGGCTGTCCGGCATAAAAAGCCTTTTGTGAGCGGAACCACCGGACTTAGCCCCTCTCAAAAAAAAAACCTTAAAACAGCCGGTCAAACAATCCCTGTTTTTTACGGGGAAAATATGAGCGGAGGGGTTTTTTTACTGCGCCGGTGGCTCAAAGATCTGTTTGATGAGGAGGCCAGCGCTCTCATTCAGGACATTCACCATAAAGACAAAAAAGATAAGCCCAGCGGGACGGCTTTGAGGCTAAAAGAGAGCTTGCCGGCCTTTTTGCAAAAGAAAGCCAAAATCAAAAGCGCCCGAAAGGGCGGGGAGTTTGGCCTTCACCGGGTTTTAATCAAAAGCTCCGAGGAGATTTTATCTTTAGAGCACCAAGCTTTAAACAGGGAGCTTTTTGCCAAAGGGGCTTTGCGCGCGCTGTTTCTTATTGTAAAAAAGAAAAAGGGGTTTTACGGCCCTTCCGACCTCTATCGGCGGGGGAGGCTGGCTCCTCTGATTTAAAATCGCCGGCCAGAAGTTGAGTTTTTATAGATTTTAGCCTTCGCACAAAAGGCGAATTTTTTAAGCGGGGATTGCTGTTATTCAGTTTTTTGAGGCTGACCCCTCTGATTTAAAACCGCCGGCCAGAGGTTGAGTTTTTATTCCTGCTGATTCCTGAGAAAAGAGCTATTTGTTGGGCTGTCAGATCGGCAGAAAAACAGCCCAAAAATTTCCCTAAATTTAGGCTCAGAAATTCTTGAGCGGAGAAAATATTTGTTTTTTATAGTCATTTCAACAATTTAACCTCTATCCAACAGATCTTAAGGCGCTATGAGCCTAAATTATGATGACAAGGGCAGTTCAAATAATCCATTACCGCCCCAGCAAAAAGCGGGATTTTTTAATATAAATAAACAGCTGACAGCCCCGCGCGGAGCGCTGTAAAAGGAAAATATGAGGCTTTTTTTAGACACAGCTTTTATTGAGGAAATTAAGCAGGCTCACAGCCAAGGGCTGTTAGATGGAGTGACAACCAACCCCTCTTTAGTAGCGAAAGCGGGAAAAAAACACGAAGATCTCATTAAAGAAATCTGCGAGCTGTTAAAAGACAAGCCTGTATCCGCTGAGGTTCTCTCTGTAACGGAAAATGAAATGTATAAGGAGGCCAGAAAGCTGGCTGACATTCATCCCAGTGTTGTGGTCAAGATTCCCCTGATTTCTGAAGGCTTAAAAGTGGTCCAGCGCCTTCACAAAGAAAACATAAAAACTAATGTCACCTTGTGTTTCAGCCCCAACCAAGCCCTGTTGGCCGCTAAAGCCGGCGCCGCCTTTATTTCTGTCTTTATTGGCCGATTGGATGATATGGGGCATCAAGGATGCCAAATAGCTTTAGATTGCCATAACATACTGCGGCAATATGATTTTTCCTCAAAAATTCTTGGCGCCAGCATCCGCCATCCCAAACATGTTTTAGATTTGAGTCGAGGAGGCCTGCCTCTTTGCACTTTGCCTTATAAAACATTCAGGCAGTTGATTCAGCATCCTCTCACAGATACAGGCTTGAAAAAGTTTTTAGAGGACGCTCAGCGCTCTCGCTGAGGGGCGCTTTTTCCGGTCATCTAATTCAGCATGGCCAATTAGCTAAGGGCTTAAAAGAGTTTTTTTACTGGATCAAGAATCCTAACTTCCGCATTTTGGTTTGAAAAGCTCAATGAATACAGGGGCTGCAGGGATCGTGTGGTCACTACATACCTATCTAAAAGTTTTGTTTATTTATAAAAATTGAGCTGTTTGTTGGAGTTTCTTGTTGAATGCCTCATAGATAGCTCTCTATAGTGTTTATGGCTTTTGAGGGAAGAAAAAACCTCCGCTTACATTAATCCTTATAGCAAAATGCGGAAGTCTGGAATGGCTATATTCCGGCTATTTGTTGATCAGGACCTCTCTGGGTTTACTGCCTTGAGGGGGGCCGATCCAGCCTTCCTCAAACAAACTTTCTATCATACGGGCGGCTCTGGGGTAGCCAATGCGGAACTTCCGCTGCAAAAAAGAGGCGCTCACCACATCGCAGGTTTTAACAAAATTAAGGATTTCATCATACATTGGATCCTCTTTAATATCCACAGATCCTATAGGACTGCTGGATTCTCCCGCTTGGATTTTTTCAACTCCTTGGAGCAGGCTTTCCTCATAAAACGGCTCGCCTTGAGACCTCCAATAATCGCCGATCTCCATGACATCTTTTTCCCGGACCAAGGGGCCATGACAGCGGAGAGGCTTAGGATTTCCCGGCTCTAAAAAGAGCATATCTCCGTGAGACAACAGCTTTTCCGCCCCGCTTTCATCTAAAATCACTCGAGAGTCTGTTCCGCTGGCCACTTTAAAGCTGATTCTGCCGGGAATGTTTGTTTTTATCAAACCGGTCACCACATCTTTTCTGGGGCTTTGCATGGCTAAAACCAGATGGATGCCGCTGGCTCTCGCCTTTTGCGCCAGCCGGACCACAGCGTTTTCAATAGGCCGCCGGATGCTTTTGTCAGCCATCAGATCTCCAAACTCCTCAATGACAATGCAGATTAAGGGCAGAGGCTCAAAATAATAAGATTCTTGCGGGAGAGCCTGCTCATTTCTCTCCTCGTGCTGTTGTTTTTCCGCGTGATTGAGATTTTTCGCTTTTTCGTTAAAGGACTCATAGTCTCTCGATCCAAATAAAGCCAGAGAGCGGTATCTTTTTTCCATTTCCGCAATAGCCCAATGCAAAGCCCCCACAGCTTTGTTGGCTGCAGTGATAATAGGGGACAGCAAATGAGGAATATCCTTAAAGCTGGACAAATCCACCTGCTTAGGATCAATCAGCAAAATTCTCAAAGTCTCCGGTGTGTGGCGAAACAAAAGACCGGTGATAAAGCTGATGATAAACATAGATTTCCCTGAGCCGGTTGTTCCCGCGACTAAAAGATGAGGGATGCGGGCCAGATCTCTTATGCCAATTAAATTGTCCGCCCTTCGCCCCAATACCAGAGGCAAAACAGCTTTAAAAAAGCTCTCCTCATTTAAAAGGCTTTTCAGATAAACCTTTTCCCTATGGGGCCTTGAGGCTTCAATCCCCACAACATCCCTTCCGGGAATGGGCGCGATGATGCGGACAGATTCACTGCTTAAGGCTAAACTCAAATCGCTTTCCATTTCCCGGATTTTGCTCACTTTAACATGATCTTCCGGCTTAAACTCAAAAAGGACAACGGCCGGGCCTGTTCGAACGGCTGTAATTTCCCCTTGGATGGAAAATTGAGAGAGCTTGTCAATCAGTTTTTTAGACAGATCCCGCACATCCTGTTTGTTGATTTTGTGAGAGGGGAGGGGGCTGGCTGACAAAATATCCGGAGAGGGCAAATCAGCCGGGAAAAAAGCCTTTTCTTTTTTTAAGGGGCGGGTTTTCTTACGCGGCTTTTCCTCCGCGCTGTCCTCTGGAGGGGGTGAGGCCGCGGGGCCGGCGGAGACAGATCCCTTTTCCGGTGGAGCGCTTAGATCCTCCTCTCGTGAAAAAGGATCTTCTTTAAAGACAAAACGCAAGGCTTTGTCGCCCTCAAGAGGCTGTGGCCTGTCCTCTGTGGAGGCAGTTTTTACATGAGCGGATCCTTTGTTTTTAAAGCCCCGCCTCCGCGGGAGCGCGCCCACAGCCTTTTTGAGAGGGAAAAAGGCCCCTTTAAAAAGCCCTAAAAGCGCTCGCCGGGTTTTAGAAAAAGCGAGAGGCATTGCGCTCCAGCTTTTTTTAAGGAGAAAAGAGAGAGCGGGCGGAATTTTTTTTGGAAAAAGCAAAATGGAGCTGAAAAAGGTTTGGCTGTAAAATAGGAGAACCAAAGCCAAAGCGGACCATAAGATGACAGCCGTCCCTGTAAAATGGAGCAAGGGCTTTAAAATAGAGACGATGACAGCCCCTAAAGCGCCTCCCAGAGTGGCCTGATGATCATAAAAGCTGAGATCCGGGAAATACAGCTGGCTGAGGCTGGAAAAGGACACCAGCAGAAGAGAGAAAAGCAGGCTTGAGCTTAAGAGAGACTCGCGGAGGCGGTTGATGAAAAAATTATAAGACAGCAAATAGCCCCCAAAAATAAAGGACCAGGATGACAGCCCAAACATTTGATAAAATAAGTCCGCCAGGCTGGCCCCGATAAAGCCGCAGGCGTTTGTGACTTTAAGAGACAGGCCAAAAGAGTTTAAGGACGGATCTTGGGGGTTATAGCTAAAAAAGCTCAGGCTTAAAAACACTGTGAGGCTTAAAAGCAGTCCGCCCTTTATGCGATTGTTTCTGGCCTCTTGTTGAGCGCGCTTATTCCAAACCATGATTTTTTTATTATAAATAAGTTTTATTCAAAGAAAAAGTCTGGTTTTTCATTTTTTAACAGGATTTTCCACTAAGTTTCCCTCATTAAAATTCTATTTTTTATTTATTGCAATTTTTTGGCTGTGATTTTACATTTTTTCTGATGGCCTTAAATCATTCTATCAGCTATTCGAAGAACGCCTTAGTGATCGATTTGGATCAGGCTCAAATGGAGGAGATTGTGGAGGAAAAGCTTATTTACTCCCTGAGGCAAAGGCCTTTGGGCAACAGCATCCTTAAAAATTTTTATGGGCCGGCGGAGCAGGCGCTTGTTGAGCTTAGTTTAAAGAGGCAAAAAGGCAATCAGCTGAAAACAGCTAAAGCTTTGGGCATCAACCGCAACACTCTCAAAAAGAAAATGAGGATTTACAATTTGAGCATAAAAGAGCTTTTAATGGGGCAAAACGCGCTCAAATGCCCTCATAGCCGCATCTTTTTAAGCTGTATCTCCTCTATGGATTTGCTGACTGCCTGCCGGGCCAAAGCGGAGCTGGACAGCTTTCAAAATAAAATCCCGGCGGAAAGCATACTGAAGCGGGTGTGCGCTCCTGTGGAGACAAGAGTCATTCAAAGGGTTCTGGAATTTTGCAAAGGCAACCAGATTCGAGCGTCTCGGTTTTTGGGCATCAACCGCAACACATTGAAGAAAAAAATGAATTTATCCAGCAGGGTTCGGGCCAGCTGATGAGAGACGCCCTTCCCTCCAGCTTAGAGGCGGAAAGAGCCATTTTAGGAATCCTCCTTATGGGAGAGGAGGAGGACTGGGATGAGGTGGCGGCTTATCTAAAGGAGGAGGATTTTTTTCAGCCGGCCCATAAGACTGTTTTTGCCCATATTCAGGAGCTTTACAAAAAAGGCCGAAGCTCTGATCCCGTCACTGTGGCCAACTCTTTAAAAAAGAGCGAAAAGCTGGATCAAGTTGGCGGCGCGTCCTATTTAAGCGATTTAATTCATCAGCTGGCCTCTAAGGCCAATATCAAAGCCTATGCGGACATCGCGGTTGAAAAGTCCACTTTAAGAAAGGTGATCCACAAGTCGGAGGAGTTTATTCACAAGGCTTACAAGGAGGATTATTCCAAAATAGAGCATTTTATTGATTATTTGGAGGCGGAGGTTTTTAAATTAGGGGATAGCAGAGCCAGCGCGGAGCTTGTTCCCTTAAGCGCTCTGGTTGAGGGGGGCATAAAAAAGCTGGAGGATCTGTTTCATAAAAAGATCAGTCTTACAGGACTGCCCAGCTCCTTTCCGGCTCTAGATCATTTGACCTCCGGATTTCAGCCCTCTGAGCTGATTGTCTTGGCCGCCCGGCCCTCTATGGGGAAAACAGCCTTGAGCTTAAATATCGCTCTTCACAACGCCCTTCAAAAAAAGAAAGTGGCTTTTTTCTCTTTGGAAATGTCCAACGAGGCTGTGCTGATGAGGCTTCTCTCCTCTTTGTCTCGAATCAATTTGTCTGACATTATGAGCGGGCGCATTGAGGAAAAACGCTGGAGCGATCTGATTTCAGCCGCCGGCCAGTTAAGCGGGGCCAGCTTTTATATTGATGATTCCTCTCCTATGTCCCCTTATGAGATTCGCTCCAAATCTAGACGGCTCAAGTCCCGGCAGGGCTTAGATTTAATCGTTGTGGATTACCTTCAGCTTATGCGGCTTCCGGAAAAAACAGAGAGCAGGGAAAGAGAGGTTTCAGAAATGTCGCGGCTTTTAAAATCTTTCGCTAAGGAGCTGCAAATCCCAATCATCACTTTGTCCCAGCTGAATAGAGGGGTGGAGGCGCGATCCAACCGCCGACCCATACTCTCCGATTTGAGGGAGTCGGGCGCTATTGAGCAGGACGCGGATTTGATCATGATGCTTTACCGGGGGGATTATTATGATAAAGAGGAGGAGAGCGGTCTGGCTGAGGTGATCATCAGCAAACAGAGAAACGGCCCTACAGGAATGGTGGAGCTTAAATGGGCTCCGGAATTTGGAAGTTTTGAAAATTATATCCCTTCCGCTGCAAGCCAGCCTCCATCGCCGGAGCCAAGCGCTCCCCCTTTTTAAAGGCGGAGTTTTATCTTTGCGCTCCTGAGCGGTGTGTTTTCAAGCTGTTTTATCTCATAAATGTAGGATGTGAGGGCATAATATATAAAGGGCGAATTTAGAGCGTCCGCCAGAACACAAAGCCAATCCACGCTATTGTGGTTATAAGAAGCGCCTTCTCTATAATATTGTGATATTTTTTTGTGTGTATATTCTCATTTATCATTGAGTCTATAATTTCTCTCGCCTCTTCTTGAGAAGAGGCTTTTAAAATAAGGTGTGTTTCCCATTCAGTGAACGGCAGAGACTCCAAATCTTTCAACCTTCAGCTTAAAAATTTTCCCACAGAGCTAAGAGCCGCCCCAGCTCTTCTCCTCTTTTTCCTAAAGGCTCTAAAGCCTGTAAGCTTTTTTGTCTGGCGAGCCGCAATTCCTCAAGGGCCAGGCTTTTGGGTTTAAAAAAATTGTCTTTGTCTTTTAGATCATCCGCCAGCTGATAGGCCCGGCCTAAGCTTTTAGAATAATGGGTTAAAGCTTTTCTCTCTCTTTGTGTTTTGCCCCATAAAAGCAAGGGGCCTAGGATGGCCGCCTCTATAAGCGAGCCTGTTTTTAATTGGATCATTTTAAAAAATTTTTGTTTAGAAGAGCCGGCCCCTTTTACGGCGCTTTTGTTTGAGTTTTTTCCTAAAGACGGCGGATTTTTTAAACTTGACCGGTATAAATCTAAAGCCTGCCCGCTCATCAAGCCTTTAAATCCAATTTTAGAAATCAGCAGGCTTAAAATTTGAGGCCGATTTTTATCAAACAGAGGATCATTTAACAGGGAAAAGCTTTCGATAAACAGACAGGTCCCGGCTAAAATGGCCATGTCCTCTCCAAAAATGAGATGATTGGATTTTTTCCCCCTTCGGGTTTGGGCATTGTCCATTGAGGGAAGGTCATCATGGATCAGGCTGGCGCCATGGATCATTTCTATAGCGATGGCCCAGGGAAGAATTTTTTTAGGATTTTGCCCTAAAGCTTTTGTGGCCGCAAAACAAAGCTGGGGGCGAAAACGGGAGCCTTTGGCAAACAATGTGTAAAATATGGCTTGCCGGAGCCGGTTTTGCGCGGGAGCGGAGGTTTTTAAAAAGCGCTTTGTGATAAAGCTTTTAAAAGAGGACTCAAAATTCATAAAGCTTTTATCAAAATAAGATATTTAAGCGCCTATGCGTGAGATAGGGGGATTCAAAAGTGTTTAGTTTTTCACCCTTAGATTTTCCATGCCAGTCGTGACGCTCTTGAGGTTGCGGGGGTTAGTTTTTTAGTTTTCCTCATAAGGGCGGGGGTGTGACAGGCTTGCTCCACAACCTCAATTTCCCTCCAAACATCCTATGGCGTCTTCCAAAGTTTTTCCGTTTTCCCATAAGGGCGGGGGTGTGACAGGCTTGCTCCACAACCTCAATTTCCCTCAACATCCTGTGGCGTCTTCCAAAGTTTTTCCGTTTTCCTCCGCCAAGATGCGGACAATCTCTTCCTGACAGTCTTTAAAGAGCGCAGAGCCATGAGCCGGGCAAAGAGATTCCCATTTTTAACAGCGGAAGATTTTAATTTTGGCCTTTTTCAGAGGGATTAAAATCCTCAGTCTCTATTTCCCCTGTATCCTCATCTATTTTTATAAGCTTTTGGACAGATTGCTCCGCCTGGGTGATCTCTTTTTTGCACTTTTCAATCAGCTGGATTCCTTTTTTAAAGGTTTCGATAGATTCTTTTAGCCCCAGCTGGCCGCTGGACATTTTTTCGCTCATTTTTTCCAGCTCTTTCAGGTTTTTTTCAAACTCCATATTTTACTCCTTTTCTGTCACTAGGGCCTTCGCCCGCCCTTTATAGAAATCTATAGTCAGGCTCTCTTTTATTTTCAACTCTTTTGTGCCGCAAATCAAATCCCCTTTGGCATTGGACACGATGGAAAAGCCCCGCCTCATTATTGTTTTTGGATTTAAGGATGTCAAAATTTGCTCACAGCTTTTGAGCCTTTCTTTTGCTCTTTCAAGGGTCTGTTTTAAGCTTTGCGCCATCCGCAAATTGATTTCATCCAGCCTTTGGGAAGCGTCCCGCAACAGCCTGTCCGGGCTGGGCCAGCTTTTTTCTAAAGCTAAAAGCCTGTCTTTTAAAAATGCAAGCTGGATATTAATATTTTGGGTGAGCTGTTTTTTCAATCTTTGGATTTTATCCAGCAGATCATTCACATTTTGAACAACCAGCTCCGCGGCTGAGGAGGGGGTGGGCACTCTGAGATCGGCCACAAAATCGCAAATTGTAAAATCAATCTCATGCCCCACAGCAGAAATTACAGGGATGGGATGGCGGGAAATGGCCCGTGCCAGATTTTCATCATTAAAAGCCCATAAATCCTCCATAGATCCGCCTCCTCTTCCAATGATCAGCGCGTCCGCAAAAAGCTGTTTGGAAAGCTCCAAGGCGCTCAGCAGGCTGGCTGGAGCCTGTTCCCCTTGCACAAGAGCCGGAATCAATGTCACCCGGACAGCCTTAAAGCGTCTTTTTAAAATATGCAAAATATCCCGAACAGCGGCGCCTGTGGGAGAGGTGATTAAAATAATATGGCGGGGAAAGGGAGGAAGCTCCCTTTTTCTCGCTTGATCAAAAAGCCCCTCTTTTTTAAGCTTTGTTTTAATTTGCTCAAATTGGCGTTGGAGAAGGCCGGATCCCACAATTTCCATCTCGTGGCATAAAATTTGATAATCCCCTCTGGGCGGATAAACGCTGATTTGCCCTTGGACTAAAACCTCCTCTCCTGTTTGAGGGCGGAAGGAAAGCTTTTGATTTTGCCCGCGGAACATAACCCCTTTAATTTGCGCCCGCTCATCCTTGAGGCTGAAATACCAATGCCCGGAGCTATGCGCTATAAAATTGGACAGCTCTCCTTTAATCCAAAGCTGGGGAAAGCGAGACTCCAAACAGTCCCTGATTTTTTGTGAAATCTCAGATACAGTGAAAATGTTTTGATTGCCTGGCAAATGATTCATAGCAAAATTTACGCGCAAAAATTACTTTCCAGCGGAGTTATTTGGAGGAGATGTTGTTCTTTTTCCGCCAGCGCTTTAAAGCCTCCTGATGGCGCTTAGAGAGATTTTTTTGAGCCTCCAGCGTCAGCCTATTCAGCTCATGCAATGGAACACGATCCCAAACACGCTCATGGATATCCAAAACATATTTAGGCGGCACCAACTCATAGTTTACATCATTGATGCAATCCGGATGCAAAATACAGCCCTGAACCAGCATCGTAAAATGCCTGTCCCATAAATTCACTTCCGGGCCATGTATGTTAAACTCCTCCTGAAGATCTCGAGCTGTGTAAGGCTTTTTAAGAGGCTTATAACCAAGCATACGCCGTCCAGCCTGAACACCCGTAAGCAATAACCCTTTTCCCGCACGCCTAGCTCTACTCCAAAGCCTATCCAAAAAAGAGGGCTTATACTCATGGGCAAAGCGGGAATCTGTCTCTCTTCGATACGGATTTAAAGCGTCATCTATTAGAGCCTTCTTTCCGCCTATCACCATGTTTTCTCCATCCTCGCTCTCATCAAACTCCTCTATCTCTTTTGAATACCAAAAACGCATCTGGTCAGCGTGGCACATCTCCTCTATCTCACACAGCCTGTCATAAATCCCGGCCTTAATGGGGTCGGGCTTATCGGCAGAAAAAATCAAGCCTTCTTTTCCGCCTTTTCCATACCTCCAGTCCTCCGGACCGGGAGCGCTATCAGCCTTTAGGGTATCTTTTGTCTTGGGCGGAGGCAAAAGATCAAGCCCGGAGTTTTTCCCATCCCCGGCTGATGTTTTCCCATTTTGGCCAAAAATAGAGCTGCGGGGGATTTCCGCTTGAGCGCCCCCAGCGCTTTGAGCGCTTTGATGGCGGGAGCTGGCTGAAGAGTCGGGGCTTCTGTTGAGGCTTGCCTGATGGCTTTTCCGCCGCTCATCACACATAGCGGACAAAGTCCCGCTGGACCTGGAATTTAAAAGATCCCCGCTGTTTTTCCTCAACTGCTCCAAAGGCGCCTCACACTCTTTAACCAAAATATAAGTATGATCCAGCCTATTCCCTCCCGGTAAATTTTGTAAAGCCACTTGCGGATTGCGGTTTTCAAACGCTTTCGCAAACTCTTTTCTTATGTCTTGGATTTGGCCTTTGCAAGCGCCGTTTCGCGCGTGAATGCGATCCGCCGCTATTCCTGTGTCCGGGAGAAAAAAGCATTCTAAAAAATCAGTCCTGAATTTATCCAGATCCTGCGCCACATTCTGTTGGCATTGCTGAGAGGCTTTTTGGCAAATCTCCCAAGTTTTGTTTTTGAATTGATTTAAGGCTTGTGTGTTTCCCGCCCGGCAAACATCCTGTCCCGAAGACTGGAGTATGGACTGGTAATTCTGCTTGGCTTGGGGGAAGTATTTGCACTCAGAGGCTGTCAGGCAACACTCATTCGCCCAGCTCTTAGATTTAGAGAGCAAGGAGGGCAAAGTATTGGGCAAAGTATTATACTGGCTTTGTTGTTGAGCCACAGGCTTTAAGCGCTTTCGCAAATCCTGAACACAGCCCGCTTGTTTATTGCAAAGCCCCGGCAGATTAACAAACTTATCAAAAGCCTCCCTTTCATCAGAGCTTTCAAGCTTCCGCCTTTCGACGGGACAGTTGTTGCTTTGCAGTTGCTTCATTATCTCGCCAAAAGTTTTGTCAGTGAAGCTGGATCGGGACTTCATAACATATTGATCCTCCCCGGCATACTGAACTTGCTGGAGGCAGTTTTTTCTAAAATCTCGCCAATCGGATAAAAATTGCTCCAGCCGTTTAACACGCTCCGGAGAGTAGTGGTTTCTTAAAACAGAGGCCAAAGAATCCGGAGAGTGAAAGCCGGTTTTTTTTAAACCATCCAGCAGGCTAGCGTGAAGAGCTGTGTAGCTTTTATATATCTTGTTTCCGCATTGCGTAATAGAATCTTTGATAGCTTTCAAAACAAAAGATGGATCTTCTGTTTCATCATAATTGTTGCTATAGTCCTCTACATTGATATGAAACTCTCTAAAGCGATCCCGACACTCTTTCTTAAAAGCTTGACTGGCCAATTTATCAGATTTAAACAAATTGCCCTTCATAAAATGCGGCTCAATGTGATCATTAAAAAATTCAGCTTTTTGGCTTGTTCTTTGTGTTTGGGATCTGTCTGCTTCTTGACCTTTCTCAACAAGGCCATGACCTTGACCATTACCTTGAAAGGTAAAAGCAAAAATTAAAACCAAAGCCAGACTCTTCAAGCTTTTTAAAAGATAAGGAGGCAGGCTTATACAACTTTTTAGCCTGTCCATAAATCTCTCTTGGGCTGTGGTTTCTTTTAAATTTGAGCGATTTGTTGTTTTTTCCATAGCCCCTCCTTATCTTTATAAACTTAAAATGGACTGACTTGCTAATAATATCAGAGGACTGGAGTAAAAGCTTGGATTTTTTTAAAGAAAAAACTTTTTTTTATAAACTGCTCTGTTAAAAATAGCCTAAAATCCCTTGTTTTAAAGGGAACATCCGCTTTTTGAAGGCTCTCCAGCGGATGGCTTAGCCTGTTTGAAAACAGAGACATCTGTCTTAAAAAGAGACATTTTTCTCTCTAAAATTAAAAAAGCGACTGCTTAAATAGGGCGCAAATCAGCGCTGAACCTATATTTTTACGATCCGAGCGCTGATTTTTGATGGCTAGAGTAAAAGCCTGAGCTTTGACGGCTCCAGCCTTTAGCTGGCTTAAGCCTATTTTGGGGATATGGATGTCATGCCTTAAAAAGCTCAAGCCTTCCCTTTGAAAAGGAATGTTTCAGATCAAAAATAATAACTCAGCTATTTTTAAGAGATTTCAAAGAATTTTTTTATTTCTTAATAAACGGGAATCCAGAGTCATCTGCAGGCTGTATTCTTCAAAATGAAATATGAGCAGGGGCCTCCGCTCAAGCTAAACTATAAAAAAACAGCTTATTGACTGCCGGTCATTGCGACAGATTTTCCGCTCCATATATCTTTCCGAATGGAATGTCCTTGTCTTATGAGTGAGACCATCTCATTCGTCACTTCCTCATACTCCTCACATTGAGGCAAATCCCGATGGCAGGAATCTTGAGCTAAAAGGGTAAGCCTTTTTTGCTCCAATGGGAGGAGGGCTTGGGCCTCATCCTTAAAAACCTGACAGACTGATAGCGCCTTAGCATACTTATCCGCTTGAAAGTGAGGCTTTTTAGGCAAAGCCAGACAGCGATTGGCGTGTCTGACAGTCTTTTGCAAGCTGTCTATGGTGTAAGGGCTGTATTCCGGGTAAGTGTCTAAATTCCTATCTCCCTTATAGCTGGGGGAGCGCAACAAATATGAGTTGTGAGAGCCATTAAGCCCTTTGATAAATTTATTGGCAAAAAACGAAACAACCCTTGAATAAGCCGTAAGCTCCATCTGGCTCTCCGTCTCATATTCTCTATATCCGTTGCGAGGGTAATCGATTCCCAAATTAATCAAAGCGAGAACCTTGAAGTAAGCTGTTATAGCCTCATTGACCTTTTCTGTGGCCAGCGCATTCTCAAAGGCTCCATCGCTCCCTATATATGAGGCTATTAAGAAAGCGGCGTAAACATTTTGATTAAAGTCTGCTGAATGATAAAGGATGCTTAGGCCCTTATCATCCTCTCCTTTAGCTATAAGGCAGAGGGCATATCCCGCTTGTGTGTATTTGCTTTCCGGATTAGCGGAATAGTCTTGCTCCGCCTCTTTAAAACTGTTGCAAATCCATCCCCCCCTTTTATAATAATCCGCAAAGCCTAAGCGGCATGTAAAAATTAAACCAATCGCTATAAAAAACTTTACCCCTTTCATAATAACTGCCTCCTTTTATGCTTGTTTAAACCTCCGTTCTAAAAGCCTCTAAAAAAACCATAAATGCTCAAAACTCAAATCCACTCTCTTTTTGCGCTTATTTAAACCTCCGCTCTAAAAGCCCTTCAAAAAACCATGAATTTTTCAAAATTTAAACTCCCCTTAAGAAAGCCATAAGCCATCAATCAGTCTCATCTCTTTTTAGGTTCATGACAACTTAAGCTCTGTTTGCCTCCACAGAAAAGCGCAAACTTTTCAAAACTCAAATCAGCGGAAACTCCTTACTCTCTATCTCCGGCGCAAAAATGAAACTGGCTTATATATACCTGAATTTTTAAAAAAATCAAGCTCTATCCCCTGAATATGCGGGCTATCCCATAAAAATTCCCAGAGCGCTCCCTCAAACTGTAAAAAAACTGAACAATTTATTAAGCGCTGTTTAACAAAGAGAACCGCAAAAGCGACTCTTAATCATGCTTTGCTTAGGACAGAGGCTTGTAAAAAACCACAGATCAAAAAAAGAGACACTATTCCCTCTGAAGCTAAAAAAGCGACTGCTTAAATAGGGCGCAAATCAGCGCTGAGCTTTATATTTTTACGATCTGAGCGCTTATTTTTGATGAGAGAGAAAGCCAGAGCTTTGAAGGCTCTAGCCTTTAGCTGGCTTTAAGCCTATTTTGGGGATATAGATGTCATGCCTTAAAAAGCTCAAGCCTTCCCTTTGAAAAGGAATGTTTCAGATCAAAAATAATAACTCAGCTATTTTTAAGAGATTTCAGAGAATTTTTTTATTTCTTTGATGAGCGGGGATAGATTCATCCACAGGCTGTATTCTTCAAAATGAAATATGAGCAAGGGCCTCCGCTCAAGTTAAACTATAAAAAACAGCTTATTGACTGCCGGTCATTGTGACAGATTTGCCGCTCCGTATATCTCTCCGAACAGAATTTCCTTGTCTTACGAGTGAAGCTATCTGCTTCATTATTTCCTCATACTCCGCGCATTGAGGCAAATCCTGATGGCAGGAATCTTGAGCCAAAAGGTGAAGTCTTTTTGCCTCTAATGAGAGCAGGGTTTGGGCCTCATCCTTAAAAACCCGACATACTGATCGCACTTTGGTATACATATCCTCTTGAAAGTGAGGCTTTTTAGGCAAAGCCAGACAGCGGCCCGCATGCTCAATGGTTTTTCTTAGGCTGTCTATGGTGTAGAGGCTATATTCCGGGTAAGTGTTTAAATCTCGATCCCCCTTATAGCTGGGGGAGCGCAACAAATATGAGTTGTGAGAACCATTAGCTCCTTTGATAAACTTATTATAAAAAAACGAAACAACCCTTGAATAAGCTGTAAGCTCCATCTGGCTTTCCATCTCAATGGCTATATATCTGCTGCGGGGGAAGTCGGGATCCAAGTTAATCAAAGTGAGAACCCGGAAGTAGGCTGTTATAGCCTCATTGACCTTTTCTGTGGCCAGCGCATTCTCAAAGGTTCCGTCACTTCCTATATACTTGGCTATTAAATGAGCAGAGGAAACAAATTGATGAAAATCCGCTACATGGTAAAGGATGCTTAAGCCCTTCTCATCTTCTCCTTTAGCTATAAGACAGAGGGCATATATATCCTGGGTGTAGGGGCTGTCCGGATCAGCTAAATAGTCTTGCTCCGCCTCTTTAAAATCATTGCAAATCAAGCCTCCCCTTTTATAATAATCCGCAAAGCCTAAGCGGCACGCAAAAATCAAACCAATCGCTATAAAAAACTTTACCCCTTTCATAATAATTTCCTCCTTTTATGCTGGCTCAAAAACTCCGCTCTAAAAGCCCTTCAAAAAACCATAAATGCTCAAAACTCAAACCAGCGAATGCGCCTCACTCTCTATCTCTGGCGCAAAAATGAAACTGACTTATATATACCTGAATTTTTTAAAAAATCAAGCTCTATCCCCTGAATATGCGGGCTATTCCATAAAAATCCCCAGCACATTCCCTCAAACTGTAAAAAAACTGAACAATTTATTAAGCGCTGTTTAACAAAGAGAATCGCAAAAGCGACTCTTAATCATGCTTCGCTTAGGACATAGGCTCGTAAAAAACCACAGATCAAAAAAAGAGACACTATTCCCTCTGAAGTTAAAAAAGCGACTGCTTAAATAGGCCATAAACAAGCGCTGAGCTTTATATTTTATAAGCTGAGCTAAGTTTTCTTGACCTATTCACGAGGCTAAGTCTGTCTTTATTTTCAGAGTCCAAGCTTATCTTTATCGGGATGGGTATCCTGCCCTTGAGCCTCGCTGGCGCCATCCGTGGCGCGAGAGTCCTCAAAAACAAGCTTGGACTCTGGAAAATTGAAGATCATAATGGGATTTAGGCCAAGAGAGCCAGCTCAACTTATATTTTTAAGAAATTCCAGAGATTTTTTTAATGAGCGGGAATCCAGAGTCATCCGCAGGCTGTATTTTTCAAACAGCCATACAGCTAAACGCGTGTTTGTTTATAGCTTGAAAAGCAAAAGCTCTTGATATATATCTAAAAGCCGGAGGCCATTGGCTCAACAAATTTTAAAAGGAGATTTCTATGTTTTTATCAGAACAGCAAAAGCTTTTGATAATTCAGACTTTTCAAACTCATATCAACAAAACACAGTGGGTTTTAGACAATAAGGGGCTTGACGCAAAAAAGAAAGACACGCTTTTGGACAAAATTCAAAAAATGGAGGAAATTATTGAAATTTTAAACACTAAAGGCGCAAAATAGGGCTTTAATTAGAATCAAAGCGGAAAACAGGAGATTTATACTCTAAAGGCGTAAAATAGGGCTTTAATTAGATTATAACAAAGAGGCCGAAGACCACTTAAACACTAAAAGCGTAAAATAGGGCTTTAATTAGGCTGTTCCGGCAAATAGCTTAAACTCAAGCAAAGGTGAAAACAGAGGCTTTAGCTGGATTATAAAGAAAGGAAAACATGACAAAAGCTGTAAAAAAAATTTTGGAGGGCTACGGGGGAGACAATCCCGGAACGCTTTCTAATTTAGCCAAAATGCTGGGGCATGGCCGGCTGGGAGGCACAGGAAAAATGGTTATTTTTCCTGTGGATCAAGGCTTTGAGCATGGCTCAGCGGCCAGCTTCTCAAAAAATCCTCCCGCTTATGATCCGGCGTATCATTTTCAGCTGGCGATAGAGGGAGGCTGCAGCGCCTATGCCGCGCCTTTTGGCTTTTTAGACTCTTGCGCCAGAGATTTTGCCGGTGAGATCCCTCTCATATTAAAAGTTAATAATTCCGATAGTTTATACAAAGATCCTCACAATCCGCTTCCAGCCATTACGGCGGGCGTGGAGGAGGCTTTGAGGCTGGCCTGCTCGGCTATAGGGTTTACAATTTATCCGGGAAGCGGCAATCGGCTGGCCATGTATGAAGCAGCGGCTCGTTTAGGCCGGGAAGCCAGACAGGCCGGCTTGGCCTTTGTTGTTTGGGCTTATCCTAGAGGGGGAGATATTTCCAAAAAAGGGGAAACGGCTTTGGATATTGTGGCTTATTCCGCTCAAATCGCTTGTCAGCTTGGGGCGCATATTGTCAAGGTCAAGCCGCCGGATAATTTTTTTGAAAAGCGGGAAAAGCTCTATAAAGAATCTGGCATCCCCTCTAAAACTTTAAGCGAGAGGGTGTCTCATGTAATACAGTCAGCTTTTAATGGAAAGCGGATTGTGATTTTTAGCGGAGGGCCGGCAAAAGGGACAGAAGAGCTTTTAAAAGAGGTGGAGCAGTTGGCTAAAGGCGGCTCTTTTGGAAGCATTGTGGGGAGAAATGTGTTTCAGCGACCTAAAGATGAGGCTTTAAAGCTTTTAGAGCAAATCATAAATATTTATAAAAAAAGCGTGAGGGAATAACAGCCCTGAGCTTATATCTTCCCACAATCCGCCCTCTATCTCCTTTATCATCATTGCTGATGACAGCTTGAAAACCATCCCGCAGTCATACTTGAGTTGGCTTGCAAAACAGGGGACATGCTCCACAGCCTCATGCGCGATATTCTTACATCCCCGCAGTCATACCTGGGTTGGCTTGCAAGTCCTGAAAAAAAGAGGCGCGCTTGAATCTTTTCAAGAGCCAAACTCAGCAAAGCCACACTGGCTTGCAAATCCTAAAAAAAAAGCGCGCTTGAGCTTTTTTAAAATTTAAGCGCTGATGGGCTGTTTGGGAATCTTTTTTGCTATAAATATTTGCAAGAGCAAAAAAAAGGCCCTCAGGGCCAAAGGAGGCGACATGGATAATAAGGACAACTCTAAAATCAGTTTAGAAAATCAGCGGGAGAAAGGCCAGCAAAACATTATTAAAATGCAGAATGAGTGCTATCTTTGCGGAAAGTCTTTAAATACCCACATTGAGTATTTGCCCAGAACTCGCTTTATTGTGGAAAGGGCGCAATGCCACAACTGCATGACGGTTGTTCGGGTTAAAAATCATTCTTTGCAGTGAAATGGCAGAACCTAAACTTCAGGCTTTTCCTGTCCAGTCACAATGGGACTCAGTCCAATATCCTTAAGCTTTGCGCGGGAGATCTCAGTGAAATAGCAGTGAAAATTTTAAGATTTTTTAAGGAGGTGAAAGATATAAAACTTGACATTTTGTCATTTTTTTGACAAAAAACAACAAAATAAAGGCTTTGATGCGGAGTGGCATAAGCTTTATTGATTAGTGAAGTTGTTTTTTTTATGATAAATTTTAATAGAAAAGGCTGAATTATGAAAAATTTTCAATTTCATGGTTTTATTCCAAATAAAAATGTCAAAAAGCGAAGTCAGTTTTTTTATAGCCTGATCGAGAGCCGATCTCCAAGTGATTCAAAAAAAATGGCCTCTTTGACCAAAAAAGGCAATTTTTATGAGGCCCGTCTAAAAATTTCATCAGCGGGGGATTGCTCTTTTGAAATTTCCTCCAAAAAAAACACAATATCCGATTCTATAGAGTGCCTCCAAAGGCAATTTTTTGATAAAATTATCAACTGGAATAAAACCAGAGCCACAGAAAGCTTCCTCTTAAAGAAATAAGCGCTTCAATGAAGCCTCAAAGAGAAAATATTTTTTTCAATTTGGGCTTTAATATTATTTTCCCTGTAATTATCTTAAGCCGGGGGCAGAGTTTTATATCTTCTGAATTAGCTCCTGTTTATACATTGATTATCGCCTTAGCTTTTCCTTTTTGCTATGGATTGAAAGATTTTATTACAGCCGGAAAAATCAATGCGGTTTCAGTCATTGGCCTGATCAGTGTCGCCCTTACAGGCGGTTTGGCTTTGCTCCGGCTGGAGGGGATGTATTTTGCTGTCAAAGAGGCCGGCATTCCTCTTTTGCTGGCCTTGCTCGCTTGGGGATCAGCTGTTGTTAAAAAGCCTTTGGCCCGGCTGTTTGTGTTTAACTCCTCTCTGTTTGACACAGAGCTTATTCAAGCCAAGCTGAGGGAAAAAAATAAGGAGAGGGATTTTGACAGCCTGCTGAGCGCCTCTACTTGGATTTTAGGCGGATCGTTTGTTTTAAGCGCTGTTTTAAATTTTTTTATCGCTCTTTTTGTGTTTCATCCTATTGATCCCCTTATGGAGGAAAGCGCTCAAAGGCAGGCGCTCAATGAGCAAGTCGCTGATATGACATGGATGGGCTATGTGTTTATCGCTTTGCCCTTGACTCTTATTATGGGCTTTTTGCTGTGGTGGATTTTAAAGCGGCTTAGGGCTTTAACAGGTTTAACTATAGAGGAGCTGATCCCCCAGATGAGAGACAAAGCCTCTGCGCCAGAGCGCTGAAAAAAGCTGGTTATCAAGCGTAAATAAAAAAAAGTGTATAGTTGCAGGATGTGAGGGCATAATATATAAAGGGGAGAAAACAAAGGAGGAATTATGGCCCAAATACTACACCCTTGCGCCACGACAGCGTCGGCAGCCCGCCGCAAGATATAAAATAGTCTAAAGAGCATAGCCAAGCTTGGCCAAACAATACGGAATAGCCTCTAATACCGTATTCAAATGGAAAAAACGGGATTTTACCCATAATGCCAAAAGAGGCCCTGCCCCCCCCCCGCTCCACGGTCTTAAGCCAAAAAGAGGAAGCTTTAAAATCTCAGACCTGTTATGTTTCCGCTCAGCGCTTCAAAAACCGCTGAATGATTTGCAGACTCGCGCTCATCGGATGATTTTTTTTTGCCTTGTCGCCCGTCCGCCGCCAAACAGCCAGTCCTTTAACTCGCGCTCATCGGATGATTTGTTTTTTTGCCTGCCCTTTTTATAATATAGACTTTTTTTAAGAGACAGGGCATGGTTGAAAATCATGCTGTCCTTTATTTTAAAAAGAGCGGCTCAAGCCCTGCCGACAATTATTGGCGTCACTTTGGTTTCCTTTTTCGCTTTGAGATTGGCGCCGGGAGATCCGGTTCAACAGCTTTTAGGCGAAAGAGGAGCTGATGAGGAGACCGCCAATGAGCTTCGCCGATCTTTAGGGCTGGACAAACCCATTTTAGAGCAGTATCTGATGTTTTTAAAATCCCTCGGCCAGGGAGATTTAGGGCATTCCATTGTTACAGCTGAATCAGTCACAAAGGAGTTTTTTTCCTATTTTCCAGCCACTGTTGAGCTGTCGTTGTGCGCTTTATTATGGTCTTTGATTTTGGGAATCCCTTTAGGCGCCCTCTCCGCTTTAAACCGCAATCGCCTGTTTGACCGGATGATTATAGGCTTTTCCCTTTTTGGATTCTCCATGTCCATTTTTTGGTGGGCGCTTATGCTCATTCTTATTTTTTCAGTGGCTTTAGGCTGGACGCCGGTCTCCGGCCGCTTGAGCGCGCTTTATGACATAAACTCTGTGACCGGCTTTTATTTGATAGACGCCTGGCTCTCCGAAAAGCCCTTGAAAGTTTTTTCAAGCGCCTTAAAGCATCTGATTCTTCCAAGCCTCGCTTTAGGGACTATCCCTTTGGCTTTTATTGTCCGCATGACCCGATCCAGCCTGTTAGACACGCTGGAGAAAGATTTTATCCGCACAGCCAGAGCCAAAGGCTTGAGTTTTTACAAAGTGTTTTTTCGCCACGCTTTTTTTAACGCTCTGATTCCCATTATCACTATTGTTGGCTTTTTAATTGGCTCATTGCTGACAGGAGCTGTTTTAACAGAAACTATTTTCGCCTGGCCGGGGATTGGCCAATGGTTTGTTCAAGGCTTAATGGCGAGAGATTATCCGGTTATAACCGGCGGCTCTCTGCTTATGGCTTTTATTATTGTGGGGATCAATATTGGCGTGGATATAGCTTATGCCTGGGCGGATCCGCAAATCCGCGCCCATTTGTTTAAAGGCGGGGAGCGGATTTGATGGCGCTTTTGCTCAGCTCTCTGCTGGCCCTTTGGCTTCTCGCTCATTCTCCCCAGAAAATTCATGAGGGTTTTTTAAGCCTTCCCCCTTTCGGATTTGATTTCATTTTTTTTGCCGGAGGATTTTTAAAACTTCAGCCAGCCAGTTTATGAAAGCCTTATTAAAATTTTTTTCCGCCCTTAAAAAAGACAAATCCGCTTTTTGCTGTTTTAGCGCTTTGATGGCGCTTTTGCTTGGCTCTCTGCTGGCCCCTTGGCTTCTCGCTCATTCTCCCCAGCAGATTCATGAGGGTTTTTTAAGCCTTCCCCCTTTTTGGATGGAGGGGGGAAATCTAAAATTCCTTTTGGGGACGGATGATTTAGGGCGGGATTTTTTGTCGCGCCTTCTTTATGGGGGCCAGGTGTCCTTTTGGGCCGGAAGTGTGGTGATGATTTTTTCTCTTGTGTTTGGCGTGTTTTTTGGAGCGATGGCCGGTTTGTTCTCTAAGCTGGATCCATGGATTATGGGAGCTGTGGATATTTTAATGTCTTTTCCCGGATTGCTTTTAGCTATTGTGGCTGTGGCTGTGCTGGGGCCAGGCCTTTTTAACGCTTGCCTGGCGGCCAGCGTGATGTGTTTGCCCGTTATGATTCGCCTCACAAGAAGCTTGGCGCTAAGGGAGAAAAGCCGGCGCTATGTGGAGTCCAGCAGGAGCTTTGGGGCCGGCCCTTTTCGGCTGATTTTTTATCATATTTTGCCAAACAGCCTGGGCGAGCTTTTTGCTCAATCCCTTTTAAATTTTAGCGAGGGGATCTTAACTGTGGCCGCCTTAAGCTTTTTAGGCATTGGCGCCCGCCCGCCTCTGGCGGAGTGGGGGGTTATGATCGCGGATGGCCGAGCTTATCTGGAAACCTCTTGGTGGCTGGTCTCTTTCCCCGGACTTTGTATTTTAATGATGATTTTTTGTGTCAACATTTTAGGGGAAAAATTAAGAGATGTCTTTGATCCCAAAGCTTTTGCCAATTATTCCGGCTCCGGCAAAAAGAGGATCATTAAAACAGATTTACCATAAAAGAGATGGTTTTCAGGACAATTTTCTGCTAGTTAGAGGATACAGATTTGCCAGAAAAAAAAGCAAAATATAAAAACGGGGCTGTATAGTTGTATAACTTACATTTTCTTAAATTTTATGGTGTAAGGAATTTTCATAACGGACTGCCGATTGGCCTTTAAAAAAGGTTTTTTTAGGCTAAGTTATTAAAATAGCTAAAATATTTTTTTTAGAGAACTCGCTTAAGCTATACTGGGCGGGAGACCGCCGGAGAAAACATTTTACAAATTTTTGATTGCTCTTGACATTTTTCAATTTTTATAATACTAAGGTTTTTTTAGGCTGAAAGAGGCTCAATAATGGCTAAAAAAAGCTAGGCTCATGACAACTTAAGGGGTCTATTTTTAATAATAACACACTTTATTTTAAGGAATGTTATAAATTGGCTTTTAAAAAAGGAGGTTTTAAAATGAAGTATTTGCTGTCATTTTGTCTTTTGTCCGGCTATTCAATTTTGGCTTACAGCGAAAGCTCTCTCCATGAGCTTCCTGACAGGGACAGCCGCTTGCTTGTGGAGGGCGGGGATTTAAAACAAACTGTGGATTTTACGGAAAGCCATATCGGTCAATCGAGAAATGGAATAAAGAGAGAGCTCCATGGATTTTCCGGCGCCCATCGGCTGTTTTATGTTTGGGAGGAGCATTTTAACAATTTGACTACAGGCTCTGTCGAGGATTTTCAAAAAATGCTGGCTGGTGTGTATGATATAGACATAAACACTAAAGACAGAGAGGGGCGAACCGCCTTGCTTTATTTACTGCAATGGAAAAGCCCTTTTCCTTGGGAGATTAGCTCTGAAATTGTGCGGGTATTTATAAGATATGGCTCAGATCCTCATGCCAAAGACAAGCGGGGCAACGGGGTTTTGCATTACGCGGCCAAAAACGCGCCCCATGTGCTGGAGTTTTTTTTAGGGCTGAAAGCAGATCCTTTAAACAAAAATTTTTACAGCCAAACCGCTTTAGCCGTTGTGCCCAAAAGCTCTAAAGCCGCTCAAATTCTTACAAAGGCCGCTCAATTAAAACAAAATGAGCGGCGAAGCTTCGGGCAGAGGGCGCTGGACACTTGCCGGCGGGTTATTGTTGGCATAATGTGGTGATCTTCAGCTGGCCCCTTCTCATTTTAGAGGGAGCGCGGTTCGCTGTTAAGCTTTTTTTTGCTGGTAAGAGCGGACAAGCTCCACAAAAGTTCGGATCATTACTCCTGAAGCCATTTTTTTAGAGCAGTATTCCAGCCGGTTGTTTACATTATACGCGGTTCCGGCAATGTCAAAGTGAGCCCAGGGAATGCCCTTATCCACAAAGTGCTCCAAAAAAGCCGCCGCTGTAGAGCTTCCCGCCCCTTTAGTGGAGGACATATTAGCCACATTAGCGATGGGGCTTTTTATGTCCCGTGTGTGCTCCTCAGTTAAAGGCAGGCGCCAAACTCTCTCTCCAGTATTTTTGCCAGCTTGGTTAATTTTTTCAGCCAACGGCTCATTTTTTGTAAAAAAGCCTGTAAAAATATTTCCTAAAGAGACCAGGACAGCGCCTGTCAATGTGGCGGCGTCAAAAATAGCCTGCGGCTTTTGCTCGCTGGCATAACTGAGGGCGTCCGCCAGCACAAGCCGCCCCTCCGCGTCTGTATTTAAAATTTCCATACTCTTGCCATTTCGGGCCTTTAAAATATCTCCCGGCTTATTTGCGCTGGGGCCAGGCATATTTTCAGAAGCGGGCACAAGGCTTGTCACATTCACTTTCAGGCCCAGCTTTTCAATAGCCAGCAGGGCGCCAATAACAGCCACAGCTCCGCACATGTCAAACTTCATTTCATCCATAGCGCCAGCCGGTTTCAGGCTGATGCCTCCGGAGTCAAAGGTTATGCCTTTGCCCACAAGGATCACAGGCTTTGTTGATTCGCCAGCCCCTTTATAGCTCATAATAATAAATCGAGGCTCCTGAGAGCTTCCTAAAGAGACGCCTAACAGCCCCCCCATTTTTTCTTTTTCAATTCTTTTTTTATCCCAGACTGTGGTTTTTATTTTTGTGTTTTGGGTGTGTTTTTGGACTGTATCGGCTAAGATGGCCGGGGTCATTAAATTGGCGGGGTAATTAGCCAGCCTCTTGGCAAAGTTTACGGCCTCACCTAAAATTTGTCCGATCTTTAAGCCTGTTTGAGCCTCCGCGTGTTTATGGGATGGAACACTGAGAAAAAACTCTTCCGGCTTTTTGCTGTTTTGATCTTCTTTTTCCGGCTTTTTAAGCTCATCGCATTTATAGCTTGAGAGGATCAAAGACTCAGAGAGAGTCTGGCACAGCTTTTCCCAATCCTCTGTGCTCTTTGCGGCCAGGCCATCCACAAAAATATCAGCGGCGCTTTGCTTGCGGGCCTTCAGCTCTTTATAGGCTGCAGCTGAAATTTGACGGACAGTTTCATAATCAAAAGATTTTTTATCTCCCGCCCCCACCAACAGCAAATAGCTGTAAGGGCTTTTTTCAGAAGTTAAAGCGACAAAAAAGCTGGACTTTTTATCACCTTTAAAAAGCCCATCTTTAAATAAAGAATCAATGGTATTTTTATAAGCTTTTAAATAGTCCGGGAGATTCCTCTCTTTATCCTTAAAAAGGAAAGCGACAGCTGTTTTTTCTGTCGATTGGGCTTTTTTTATTGAAATTTTCATAATTGGCCTTTCTTTATATAAATTTAGATTGATTGAGCTTTGATGAATTTTTGGCTGGCCCCCAGCCTGTTTCCATTCCTTATGTTTAGCGAGACAGCCCAATTTTTTAGCCTATTTTAAAGGAGGCTGTCACAAATGGAATCATACAAAGCTCAAATTCAGCCAGTATATATATCAAAGCTTTTCGCCATTCAAGCGTTTTCATAAAATAAGTGAAAAAATTTAAGCCAGAGCGCTTATTCGCGGTTTTATTTGAGCGATGGCCCTCTCATTTCAGAGAGGAAAGCCCGCTCGCCGGCTTTTTGGCCTCTTTTAACCGGGCGATGGCCTCGCTTCAGAAAGCTCCCGCGGCTTCCCGCCATCAGAGGGCTTAAGCTTTTTTCTCCTCGTAAAGGCCGTGCAACCCGGGCGGCTTCCGCCCGCGGAGGGCTTGAGCCTGCCTAGGGCCTCAGAGCCTTAAAAAAGATCCAGCGCTCAGAGTGTTTTTTCGCCTTTTCAAAAAAAGAGGCTGAAATGTTCCCGCCGCGCCGTAAAAAGCGCATGTATTCCCCCTGAAAAAGAATGTGTCAGGCTGGGAGTCATAACCCGGCTTATTTTTTTAAACCGTTATATTTGTCAATAAAGCTTTTAAAATTTAAAAAATGGGCTAAGCTATATCGCTTTGGCTCTGTGTATAATTCTAATGTTGCCTTGTTCTGTTGTGATCGGATAGAGTGCAGGGCAGGGGATCATATTATGGCGGATTCACAGTTATATCGGAGCTTGTTTCAGCCTATATGTTTGCTTATGGGGGCTTTTCGCTCTCCTCAGCGCATAACACAGCTTTTTAATTTAGGGAGATAAAGCGCTGTGAGTGTAGAATTTTGGAGCTGTTCGGCATAGGCTCAGTTAGCTCATTATTAATTAAGGAAGAAAAATGCTATGAGTTTAAAATTTTGGCTGTCTTTTTTTGCTTTCGCCTTTATTTGCCTTTTTTTAGCTTTTTTAGCCGGTTTTTCCCTGAAACAGTTTCTCGATATTCCTCTGGAGCGGTCTTTATTAAAAAAATCTGTTAAGCTGCAAGGATTTTTATATCTGGAGCGCTTAAACAAAAAACTGAATGTTTTGATTAAAGAGGGAGAGAGAATACAAAGCGCTAAAGAGATAAAAGCCGGCAGTCCCTTTTTTGCCTGGGCCGCCCTGGCCCCTTCCGTCAAGCGGAAAAGGGTTTATATGGATGAGGATCAAATTCCCTCCAGCCTCATAAATCTCCAGCCCATCGACTCTTCTTTTGAAGGCCAAGCTGTCCCAAGCAAAAAGGGCTTAACTCCCCTGGAGCGAAAAACAAAACAGGCCCTTATCCGGCTCTCTCAAATAAATTCCTTTCCGGACGGCGCTCAGGGTTTTCAGTTTCAGGCCATTGGAGAAAGACAGCCTCTTATTTTTTTCGCTCTGGCTTATGGAGAGGGCAAGAGGCGCTGGACAGCTTTTTTAAAGGAGGATAGGGGGTTTTTTAAGCTTCCCCGGCTGGAAGACAAAACAAACAAAAGCCAGGAGGCTTTTGTCCTGGATAGCGAGGGGCGAATATTTTTTCACAGCAAAAACTCAGGCATTTTTAAGCGCCTGCCAAAAAAATCCCCTATTCGAAAATCTTTAAAAGAGCTGTCTCAAAAGCCATCTCTGAGGGGCGGATTTTTGCAAACCGATCAAGCGAAAGGCTCCGGAAAAATTTATTATCTTCAAAAATGGGGCAAAGGAAATTTGTTTCTTATTGTCCGGCTGGATTTTTCCCCCTCTTTTTTGCGCCTTCCTTTTTTATCATCAAAAGGCTCTTACTGGATGGGCTGGGGCCTAGGCGGAGCTGTGTTTTTGGTGTTTTTTCTTTTGTTTGCCTTAAAATTATCCTCTCTGGCCTCAGCTTATAAATTTTTAAAGCTGGCTGTTATGTCTTTTGGCAAAATTGGTTTGTTTCCTCCAGTTGACTCTGTTAAAAACCCGCTGCTTTATTTTTACAGCAACCGCCGCTCTTTTTTAAATAACAGAGCGGGTGAGGATCAGGCCGGCCAAAAAGCCCCATCGGAAAGCTTAAATTTTCAAGATATTGTCAGGCAAGAGGCGGAAAGCCTGAAAAACAAATATCCCCGCTTAAATATAAAAGAGGAGTTTGATTTTGATGTGAGGGTTTTTGGCTTTGAAAAGTTTGCGCGCCTTATTGTCCGCGAGATGGCGCTTAACGCTGTAGAGGCCATGGGAGGATTGAAAGAGCCGGAAATGGAGCTGTCCCTCAAAGAGGAGAAAGAGAATTTGGCTTTTTCAGTCAGAGATTACGGGGCGGGAGCTGTGGATAAAAATTATAAAAAGCTTTTTCGTGTGTATTACTCCACTAAGTCTCAGCCGGGAGTTGGGCTGACCGTGATACAATCCATTGTTCAGGCCAATGGCGGATCTGTGGAGATATCCTCTCCCAAAGGGGGCGGGTTAAAAGTTTGTGTCCGCCTGCCTTTAAAATGCTTTTTAAAAAATCATCTTCATCCATGATAAAGAGACAGTAAAAAATGAGGCATCGCTCTGTTTTGGAGGTAGACCTCAGTCTTTTAAAAAAAAATTGTCTGCTTTTAAAAGAGCTGGCCGGCGCCTCTTTTTTTTGCCCTATGGTTAAAGCGGACGCTTATGGCCATGGGGCCGTGCCTGTGGCGAAAGCCTTGCTGAGCTGTGATGTCCGGCAAGTGGGAGTGATCAGCGCCAGCGAGGCCTGGCCCATCCGGGAATCAGTGGAGGAAATGGATATTTTAATTTTTGGCCCCTTATTGAATCTGGAGGATCTGTCTTGGATCTTGGAGGAAAATCTGGCCATAGTTTGCTCAAATTGGCGGGATTTAGAGCGGATTTCCAAACTCAACCGGCCCGCTCGGATACATTTAAAATTTGATACAGGATTTTCCCGTTTAGGGTTTGATATAAATTCAGCCGAAAGGCTTTATGGCTTTTTGCGGGATAATCCTCAAATTCAGCTGGAGGGATTGGCCAGTCAGCTTATCTCTGGCGAGGAGTTAGGGGATGAAAATAGCTTCTCCAGCCATCAAATGCGGAAATTAGCCGGTTTGAAAAAGATTTTCTCCTGCCAAAACGCTCACATTTTAAACACATCCGCTTTAACAGCTTTGTCCGCCCATAATAAAACAATCAATTTTGGCTCCCGCCCCGGCATAGGCTTATATGGCATAAAGCCTGAAATTTTTTTAAAGAGCAAAAAAGCGGAAGAGAAATGGGAGAGCTTATCATTTTTTTCTGTTTCCAGCTTGAAAAGCGCTGTTGTGGCTGTCCGGGAGATTGCCAAAGGCTCTCCTGTCTCTTATGGCGGGTCATGGAAGGCCCCCTGCCGATCTCAAATTGCTGTCGCCTCTTTAGGCTATGGAGATGGCTTTTTAAGGAGCTTTGGCTGTGTGCGGGAGGTTTTATTTAGAGGGAAAAAACAGCCTTTAGCGGGAGCGGTGTGCATGGATTTTTTTATGTTTGATGTGACAGACTGCGAGGGAGGGCCTGTTCAGCCGGGCGAAGAGGTTGTGATTTTTGGAGGACAAGGGGATTCGTTTTTATCCCCGCAAGCGCAAGCTGAAGCTGGAGGGACTATTTGCTATGAGCTGTTTTCCCGATTAGGGCCGCGTGTTGAGCGAGTCTATAAATACAGGCAGCCTTAAAGGCGCTCAGGATAAATGGAGTCTGTCTTTAAGCCCTCCCGGCTCCAGTCTATAAATACAGGCCGCCTTAAAGGCGCTCAGGCTTATAGAGCCGCAAACGGCCTGTGATCAAAATCTAGAGAAACAGAGAAAATATTTAGATTTATGGAGAGCCAGCTTAAAAAAATGTGAAAATTTAAGCTAAACACGGTATAATGCGGAAAGCGTGTATAAGAGAGCTTTAGTCAGTGTTTCAGATAAGACAGGCCTGGAGGAGTTTTTAGGGCCTTTGGCTCAACAGGGTTTAGAGCTGGTCTCCACAGGAGGCACAGGGGAGTTTTTAAAGTCAAAAGGGTTTCAGGTGACGGATGTTAAGGATTTGACAGGCTGGCCGGAAGTCCTTTCCGGACGGGTAAAAACTTTGCATCCCCATATCCATATCGCTCTTTTGGCCCGTGAATGGGTGAGTCAGGATCAAGAGGTTTTGCGCCAATATGGGATTCAGCCCTTTGATTTGGTTGTGGGCCATCTCTATCCTTTTGAGGAACAATCAGCCGGTTTGGAGGAAAGAGAGCTGGCGGAGTGGATTGATGTGGGCGGGCCTAGCTTTCTCAGAGCGGCTGGGAAAAACTATTTCAGCATTACCACATTATGTCATCCTGAGGATTATCCCTTAGCCCAGAAGGGAACTGATCTGAAAACCAGAAAACATTTGGCTGTCAAAGTTTTCGAGCTGTTGGCGCATTATGATTCCGTGATTGCCAACCGTCTCAAAAGCCCCTTGGAGGAGAGCGCTCCGCCGGATTTTTTCTTTAAGGGGCGCGTGTTTAAGGAGCTTCGCTATGGGGAAAATCCCCATCAAAAAGCCTATTGGCTCAAACAGCCGGCGCGGGAGGGTCTTCACACAGCTGAGATTCTTCAAGGGAAAGCTCTCTCCTATAATAATCTCTTGGATTTATGGACGGCTGTTTTGGCTGTTCGTGACTTTAAAGAGCCTTGCGCTGTGGCTGTCAAGCACAACAGCCCTTGCGGAGCGGCTGTGGCGGATAGCCTCTCTGTGGCTGTGGAAAACGCTTTGAAAGCTGATCCATTAAGTGTTTTTGGCGGCCTTTTGGCTTTTAATCGCCCTTTGGATGAGCGCTCCGCTCAGCTCTTGTCCGGCCTTTTTTTAGAGGGGCTGATTGCTCCGGATTTTTCCCCCTCAGCTTTACAGGCTTTAAAAAGCAAAAAGAGCCTTCGGATTCTCAAATGGCCGGACATGCTCTCCTTTTCGCCCTCCCCCTGGTCCATTCGTGAAGTGGCCGGAGGATTCCTCTCTCAAACAAGGGATCAGATTCAACAGGATTGGCCGGAGATATGGAAGTGTTTTGGAGAGACTCCCTCTGAAGAGCTGAAACAGGATATGCTGTTCGCTTGGAAGATTTGCTCCCATTTAAAAAGCAATGCGATTGCTGTTGTCAAAAAAAAGCAGACCTTAGGGCTGGGCATGGGGCAAGTTAGCCGTGTGGATGCCGTTCGATTGGCTTTAGAGCGGGCCAAGAGATTTCATCCCCGGCAAACCACAGCTTTGGTTTTGGCCAGTGACGCCTTCTTTCCTTTTCCCGATTCCATAGAGCTGGCCGCTCAAGAGGGAGTGTCTTGGATTATTCAGCCCGGCGGATCTGTTAAAGATGAGCTGGTTTTGAAAAAGGCTAGGGAGCGGGGCCTGAATGTGGTTTTAACCGGCCAGAGGCATTTTAAGCATTAACAGGCTGAAAGATGACAAATGATTTGTTTTTTTATAATAAAAAGGGGTTAGCGTGTCTGATTTGGAAAAAATATTTTTAATTCGCTCTGCGGGGCAAATTTTAGGACCTTTTAACAAGCAGGATGTCATTCGGCTTCTCAAACAGGGAAAGATCTCTGTTTTTGACGAGGTGGCAAAGCCTTTCACAATTTGGCGGTATTTGCAGGATCATCAGGACTTTAAGGATGTGGCGGTCTCTATGGACGCTCAAACCCGGCTGGTTAATTTTATCACTTCAATCAGCGGCAAGATTTTTACTTCGTCTCAGACAGCAAAAACGGGAGATCCAACAGTTACAGACACAGAGACTTTGGAGCAGACACAGAGCAAAAAAACACAGGATGGATTAGCTCTTTCAAAGCTGGACGCTAGCGACACGCTGGACGCTGATGAGGCGGAGTTTGAGGTTTTAGAGCGCCCGGCCCGGCCCTCTCAGGCCAGATACACATCTCGGCAAGACAGCGAGGAAATCGTCAGAAAAAAAATCAGATCTGTCATTCGCATTGGCTGGCCTTTGGCTGTTTTGCTGGTTTTGTCTATGGCATTTTATATTGTTCATAAGGAGTTTATCCGCCCCATTAAAAATAAGGAAAAGGCTGTCCAAGAGTTTAAATCTCAGGGTTTGAGGCTCTACAATGCGGGAAATTACAGTTTGGCTCTGCCTTATTTTGAGAAAGCTTATTCAAAAAACGCGCTGACAATAGAAGATCAAATTAGGCTGGCCAGCCTTTATGCTCAAGAAAACAAAACACAAAGGGCTTTTTCATTGGTTAATGAGCTGGCGGACAGCTCTCCGCAGTCGGGGCATTGGCTTTTGCTCAAAGGCCTTTTAGCTTTTTTGCAGGAGGATTTTTCCACAGCGGAGGAGCGCTTTCACTCCGCATTAGAGACAGAGGCGCATTTAGCTTTGGTCAATCTCGCTTTGTTAAAATGGCGGACAAAAAAATATAAAGAGTCTTTATCCTATTTAGATCAGTTGACGCGGGAAGGATATGAGAGGGATATTGTTTTTTATTTAAGGGCTTTAAATTTGTTAGCCCAAAATCAAATGGAAGAGCTGATCTCCCATATCGGCCAGGAGCTTGAGGGCGGGCGGGCCAGCCTTATAGAATACAGGCCGGAGCTTTATTTGATTTTAGCTTATTTTTATATGAGAGAGCAAAAGCCGGAAAAGCTTAAACAAGCTGTCCGCTCTCTTTTAAATGAAGATCCTTTTTTTGGGGCGGAATGCCAATATAGCTCTTTTATAGCCTCTAAAAGCGCAGATTGGACAGATCTTTATCCTTATTGCAAAAGTGTTTTTAACTTTGCCCCGCAGGACAATTTGCTCAATGCTTTGTATGGCTTTTGCCTTTTGAAGACCGGCCAGCTGTCCTCCGGCTCAAAGCGCATTGAGCAGGCTAAAAACAGAGAGCCGGAAAAGCCCTTGTTTCTCTCCTTGTATGCCTATTCTTTAATGCTGGAGGGCCGCGGTCTGCAGTTAGAGCAGGTTTTTGATGTTATTGATTATGATCGTTTGAGCCGGAGGCAAACTTTGCCTTTTATTTTAAAGGCTAAATTTTTGGAGGAAAAGCAGGATTGGATCAGGGCTTTATCCGCTTGGGAAAAATTGTTGGCTTTGGACTCCCGGCATTTGTCGGGAATGGCCGGAATGGCTGTTGTCAATTATAAGCTGGGCCATGTTTCAGCAGGGGATGTTTACAGAGACAAAGTCTTGAGTGTGTATCCCCATCATACTCCCTTGCTGTCCCACAAATAAAGCCGGCGAGGCGCTGAGCAGGGGTTGCGCTGTGTGCGAGGCAAATAAAAAAGCCGTGCGATTTAGGCTGAGGGTTGCGCTTTGTGCGAGGCAAATAAAAAAGCCGTGCGATTTAGGCTGAGGGTTGCGCTTTGTGCGAGGCAAATAAAAAAGCTGTGCGATTTAGGCTGAGGGTTGCGCTTTGTGCGAGGCAAATAAAAAAGCCGTGCGCTATAAATATGGAAATTTTGATTTTTTCATAGCATGCTTTAACGGGCAGTTTGACAAAAAATTATAGCCCCATCAATAATTTAAAAAAATAGAGCCTTTGTCCTGGCGATCTTAGGAAACAATTCAGGATTGACGAATCCGGCAAAAAAAGCGAGTCTAAGGCTTGTGTCAGATCAAAGTCTAAAAGCAAAAGATTTTTTGCTTGTGTATTGTATGGTTCCTGATGAAAAGACAGGAGAGGAGCTGTCTCGCCATCTTTTGTCTTTAAAGCTGATAGCCTGCGCCAATCTTTTTCCTCCGGGGAAATCTTTTTATGAATGGGAGGGAAAACTTCAAAATAGCTCTGAGAGAGCTCTCATCTGCAAAACAAAAAAATCTCTCTATAAAAAAATGTCAGAAGAGCTGATCAAGCGCCATCCTTACGAGTGTCCCGGACTCTGCGCTCTCCCTTTTAGCCAGGCTCATCCGCCTTTTTTAAAATGGATAGATGGGCAATGCTCTTCGGATTGACTGTTCACCACACTTTCGCATTTTGGTTTGAGCGGAAGTTTGCGCCAATAAGTCTTTACAATGTTGCGTCAAGTATATAATTCCCTGTGTATTTGTGATTCGCCCAAACAGGAGAGGCTCATATATTCAGCCATTTAAGGCAAGCTTAGGACAGCAAAAATCAATATCTCAAGGAGTCTAGCTCTTGTTTAAGCTCTTCATTGAGATTTTTTTCGCCATAAGGATCTTCCTCCTCCTCAAAATAAGATCGGCTTTTTTTTGAGCGGGATTCCTCCTCCGGATCAAAAGAGGAGTTTTCCTCATTAAAATCAAACCTTATGCCGCTTCTTCTGTCCACAATGGAGGATTTTGCGCTCCATTTTAATTTCATGGACAGCCCCAGGCTGAATCCTTTGGCGTAATTTTGCCCTAATGTGTCTAAATGAAAATAAATTTTTGTGAAAAGCGGCTTAAACTTTAGCTCTGTCCAAGCCGCCCAGGACAAAAAGACAGAGGGATTGACAGAGTAAAACTTATAGCTTCCGGCATTGGCTTTTTTGAGAAGAGACCGCCTTTGCTCCGGCTGGGAGGAATACTCATCCGCCAGCAGAGAAAAAAATGAGTCAATAGCCATTCCCGCGTCTACATGGGGAGTGAACTGAAGGACTCCGCCCAGTCTGGCGAATAAAAGGCTGGATAGATGAAAAAATCTGTAGCGAAAAGCTGAGTTGAGATAGATATAAAACTTTTCAGAGGGCTGAAATAAGAGCCATATACCCGGCTCCACAAAGTAGGCCCCATCCCCCACGATGATTTCATTGGGAGTTTGTTGAAAGGAGCTGTAAAGGGGAATCCCCCCCCTGAACTCTCCGCCAATATAAGCGGTTTTTATTTTATGGAAAATTTTAACCCCGGCTCCAGCGGCTGTGGGCTTAAAGAGCAGCTCTCTCCTTACATTTTGAGTTTGGCTTGAGCCGTAAAAGCTGTTTGCAAAGATTTCAAAATTGATATAGAGGGGAAAGGGGGAATAAGAAAGGCTGGGATGAAAAGCGATATATCGAAAATAATTTTTATCCGGCAAGTTTTTATATTGCCCTAGCGCCTCATAATTGGCGTGAGTTTGAAAATATTCGGTTTGCAGTTTAAAGGCAAAAGGCTGATTTTTTGAGGGAATCTCTGGAAATCGCAGTTCAGCTAAAGCGGGAAGGCTAAGGCCAATAAAAGCAATATAAAAAGTTAACTTTCTCATTTTTTTATTTTCATACATGTTTCTTTAAATTACTATGGCTAACTTGAGCGAAAAACAAAAAAAGAGGGCTTTAGCCGGGCTTTTTGCTGTGATTCTCTTTGATATTGTCAGTTTTGGCATGATCATCCCCTTGACGCCCATTTTGGCCAGGGAATTTGGGGCCAGCGGCTTTCAGGTGGGCCTGATTGTCAGCGCCTACTCCATGGTTCAGTTTGCGACAGCTCCTTTTTGGGGGCGGCTAAGCGATTCTCTAGGGAGAAAGCCCGCTCTTTTAGCGGGGCTTTTTGGCTCCTCTTTGGCCCATCTGTTTTTTGCTTTCTCCGGCGATTTTGCGGATATTTTTTTATCCCGGGTTTTTGCCGGCTTTTTTGGCGGCAATATTGTCATTGCCTCAGCTTATATCGCGGATGTCACAAATAAAGAGAGCCGAACAAAAAACATGGGCCTGATTGGCCTGGCTTTTGGCGCCGGCTTTACTCTGGGGCCTCTCATTGGCTTTTTGTTGATTCTTCTGGGGGGCCAGCTGGGGGAAAGCCCTCCTTTTGGCGCTCATTTTGCCTCTTTGGGAGCCTCCGCTTTGTGCGGGATAAACTGTTTGGCGTCTTTGTTCTTTTTAAGGGAGAGCCGGCCGGCCATGAGCCGGCCCATAAAAACAAAGCGCCGGCTGTTTTTCTCTCTGTCAAAATTCCCAAAATCCTCTTTTTTTGCCCGCCCCTCCATTTATAAAGTTTGGGAGTCTTTAAGGACTCCCCGGCTGGGCCCAGCGCTGATGTTGTCTTTTATCCTGTGGCTGTCATTGGCGCAAATAGAGCCGGTTTTAATTCTTTTAGTGCAGGATGATTTTGGCTGGAGCAAAAATTTGGCATACAGCTCTTTTATTTATATTGGGATTTTGATGGTCTTCAGCCAAGGCTGGCTGGTGCGAAAGTGGATCCCAAAATGGGGCGAAAGATCTGTCAGCCAAAGAGGCTTGCTGGCTATGTCTTTTGGCTTGATGGCTATAGCTGTCTCCGGCGGGCTTGTTGGGCCTGAATCCGCGCTTTTCTCTTTGGCTTTTGTGATCTTGCTGGGCGGAGTGACATTTTTTTCCATAGGCTATAGTTTGTCCAACACCAGCTTAAACGGAGCGCTCAGCCTGCTGACTTCTGAAAAAGAGCAGGGGAGCGTTTTTGGAGTCAATCAAAGCTTGGCGGCCATGGCCCGGATCGCCGGCCCCATTATGGGCGGCTGGCTTTATCAGCATTTGTCCCATCAGGCTCCTTTTTGGATAGCGGGCTTTTTGGCTTTTGGGGCTTTTTTGCTCTCTGTCCGGCTCAAAGGGCAAATCCCCAACAAAGGCTTAAAAAAAAGCTGATGACAGCTTACGCCCCGCCGGATAGAGGTCATTTCAAGTGGTTAGGCCAGCCCCCTATATCTATGCAGTTAAACAGCCTAAGAGCTTTTTTCTCATCCCAAATTGTCTTTTGGTTGCTGTAACAGTCGCTCCATTGCCATACAATTTTGAATTTGTAAGGGCCTTTAGAATATTGTGAGGAAGGAGCTTTTGCTCGCCAGAGGCTTTTGCTCTCTCTGCTGGCTTCCCATTTTGCGTTTTTTATTTTTTCCCATTTGCTTTCCATAAAAACCTCCTTTTTTATTGTCTTCAGGCTTATCGGATTCTCTGCCTGAAGACTGAAATTTTTTTGTAAAGAGCTTTCTGACCCCTTAATTAAAGGCTGGAGCGTCCTCTAAAGTTGGACAGATTGTGTTAAAAGTTTAGTATAGATTTGCCATTTCCCTTGAAGGCTTGACATACTTATCCAGCGGATTTAAACTAGTTTTAAATAGGGGGCCGGAAAGCTCAACACCTTATGGATACATCAAAAACTGTTGGAAAAAGAAGCCAGAAACATTTAAAATCAAGCCATTATATTATAACATGGGGCCTAAAAACGAATTATATGCCAAAGTTGAGGGTCATGCGGCATTAAAAATGGCATTATCTTAATATGTTAACTTCAACTCTGCATAAAAAATTTAAAAAGCTGAATATCCATCCTGTATTTCGCGAAAATTGCCAGACAGTGATTCATCCGGGCAACTGTTTGGATCTTCTGAAACAGATTCCTGATGAGGCTATACAGCTTATAGCAACCTCTCCTCCCTACAATATAGGGAAAGAATATGAAAATAAGCTAAAATTGGATGTTTATTTGGAACAGCAAACCCAAGTTATTAAAGAATGTGTCCGAGTTTTATCTAAAAAGGGGAGTTTGTGCTGGCAAGTGGGGAATTATGTGAATAATGGCTCTATTATTCCCTTGGATACAGTGTTGACCCCTGTTTTTGCGTCTTTTAATTTAAAAATGAGAAATAGAATTATATGGCATTTTGAGCATGGCCTCCATTGCGCCAAAAGATTTTCAGGAAGATATGAGACTATTATTTGGCTCACAAAATCAGATGATTATCTATTTAACTTAGATCCTGTTAGAGCGCCGCAGAAGTATCCTGGAAAAAAATATTTTAAAGGGCCAAAAGCCGGTCAATACTCCTGCAATCCTTTAGGCAAAAATCCAGGGGATGTATGGGTGATTCCAAATGTAAAAAACAATCATGTGGAGAAAACAAATCACCCGTGCCAATTTCCTGTTGAGCTGATAGATCGCCTTGTTCTTTCCATGACAGATAAAAAAGATTGGGTTTTAGACCCTTTTTTAGGCTCAGGCACGAGTATTATTTCAGCTCTCCGGCATGGCAGAAAAGGAGCGGGGGCTGAGACAAATGTAAAGTATATTTCAATCTCTTGTGATAGAATGGAGCGTCTTAAAAGCGGATCTTTAAAAATTCGCCCAATGAATACTCCAGTTTATGATCCAAAAAATCCAAAAAAATGGGCGGAGAGCTTGCGCCATCAAAAAGCCCGCCCTATCGATCAAATAACATTGTTTGATAATGATGGATTAGATTTTTACTGAAGGGAAAATTTATGAAAATAGCTGAAATTTACTCGAATAAAAAAAATGAAACAGATGAAGAAAAAAAAGAGTCATAGTGTGAATCGAGTGGCTGTCCGGCCAGAGCTTTTTCGATGGGCGTATCAGCGGGCTGAAAAAAGCGCGGAAAGTTTGAAAAAACAATTTCCTAAATTGATTTTATGGGAAAAAGGCCAGGCCAAACCAACATTAAAGCAATTAGAGCGGTTTGCTAAAGCTATGCATATCCCTATTGGCTATTTTTTTTTAGATAAGCCGCCTAGGGAAAAAATCCCTATTCCGGATTTTAGAAAAACGCATGGCAAAAAAAAGCGCCATTTCATCAGCCCTAATCTTTTGGACACTATTTATGTTTGCCAAAGGCGTCAGGATTGGTATAGGGATTATAAGCAATCTATGAGGGAAAAGCCATTCCCTTTTATTGGCTCTGTCAAACCCTCACACGGCAATGTTGTTGAAACAGCTAAAAGCATTCGCAAAATTTTAAATTTTGATATTGAAAAGAGAAAAAAATTGCTCAGCTGGAAGGAGGCTTTGCGCCAATTTATTGATGAGGCTATTTCAGCCGGCATCCTTGTTATGATTAGCGGTATCGCGGCTAACAATACTCGCAGAAAGCTAGATCCTGCGGAGTTTCGCGGCTTTGCTCTTTCTGATTCTCTGGCTCCACTGATTTTTATCAATGGGGCGGACACAACAGCCGCTCAAATGTTCACATTAGCCCATGAGTTGGCTCACTTGTGGATCAATCAAACCGGGCTTTCTGACGCGCAGGCTTTAGACATTCAAACAGAGCGCTTTAAGAATCATATTAAAAGCGGGAGTGATGAGAGTTTTATTGAAACTTGGTGCAATAAAATCGCCGCAGAGCTTCTTGTGCCTCTTGATTTGATTAAAAGAGAGGCAAATGCAGAAACCAAAGAAGATTTTTTAAGCCGTGAGGCTCAGCGGCTGGCCAGAATTTTTAAGGTCAGCTCTTTAGTGATTTTGCGCCGGTTTTATGACATAGGCCAAATAAGCTTTCAAAAATTTTCTGAAAGCTATAAGGCGGAATTAAAAAAAATAAAAGCGATTCAAAAAGAAAAAGAGTCTAAATCCAGCGGCGGAGATTTTTTCTTAACTTTAAGCGCGCGAGCTAACCCTCTTTTTATTAAAGCTTTAACCGCCAGCGCTTTAGAGGGGCATACAGCTTTTAGAGAGGCTTTTCAGCTGTTGGGCATTAAAAAAATGACCACATTTAAAAAAATTGAACAAGAGTTGTGAATTTAATGTCTTATAAAAAAAATGAAACAGATGAAGAAAAAAAAGAGTCATAGTGTGCATCGAGTGGCTGTCCGGCAAAAAAATTTATTCTGTGGAGGGCCAGGCTCTTTTAATTTGTTTGGAGAGAAAAATCACTAAAAAGCTTATTCAGGAAACGGCAAAACTTAAGCCTGCCCGTGTGGTCTGTTTGGATCAGGGTTTTGAGAATGATGATTGGCTTAAAACCAATGCCAAAGAGACTTTTGACTCTTTTGGAGTGAGGGACTTTAGAGCCATTTAAAAAGGGAAACATAAATGCCAAAAAGCGGGAAAGCAAAAAAAACAATTAAAGCCTTAAAACCTCCGGTCAACAGCTATCAAAAAGCTCTATCAGATATAAAACAGCTTGTTCGGCAGGCGCGCTATGTCTCCGCTCGCTCTGTCAATGTTATTATGACCGCTGTTTATTGGGAAATAGGCAGACGGATTGTTCTAGTGGAGCAAAAAGGAAAACAGCGCGCGGATTATGGAAAAAAGCTTATAAAAAAACTGGCTAAGGATTTGACCAAGAGTTGTGGACGAGGCTTTGGGATTAGAAATTTAAAAAATTTTAGAAAATTTTATTTAACATATATTACTTTCCAAAAAGGGCAGACACTGTCTGCCCTTTTCAAAACAAAACAAAAATTCCAGACACTGTCTGAAAAATCTGATGACTTATTAAAAAGACAAGAAAAATTATCTCTTAATGCAAAATTTTCTCTTCCTTGGTCAGCTTATGTTCGATTAATATCTGTCCAAGATAAAACCGCTAGAAAATTTTATGAGGAAGAGGCTTTAAGAGGAGGCTGGTCTGTCCGCCAGCTTAACAGACAAATCGACTCTCAGTTTTATGAGCGGACAATGCTCTCTAAAAATAAAATGGCCATGCTTGCAAAAGGAGCTAAAGCCAAGCTAATAGATAAAATCACACCTGAAGAAGCCATTAAAGACCCTTATATTTTAGAATTTTTAAATCTTAAGGATGAATATTCTGAAAGCGATTTGGAAGAAGCTCTTATTCATCACTTGGAGGGGTTTTTGATCGAATTAGGAGAAGATTTTGCCTTTGTGGGGCGGCAAAAAAGATTAAGGGTTGAAAATGACTGGTTTCGTGTGGATTTGGTATTTTATCATCGTAGCTTAAATTGCCTTATTCTTATCGATTTAAAAGTGGATGATTTTACTTATGCGGACGCTGGGCAAATGAACATGTATTTGAATTATGCTAAAGCGCATTGGACAAAGAAAAATGAAAAATCTCCGATAGGTTTAATTTTATGCGCGGGAGAAAAAAAGACTTTAGTCAAATACACCCTTCAAGGAATATCAAATAAAATTCTGACAGCAAAATATCAGACAAAACTGCCAAGCCCAAAACTTCTCACGCGGGAAATAGAAAAAACTAAAAAAATATTAACTCTTAGAAAAGCGCAATTTTCCTCATCACAGTTTGATAAAATCAAGAATCAAACTAAAATCAATCAAATGTTTTTGAATAAGAAAAATAAAACCGTTAAAAAATTTAAAAAGAAGGAAATAAAAAATTTGAAAAAAATATCTAGAAAGAAACAAAAAAAGAGTAAAAAACAATGAAGTTTCAATTTGACCCGAATCAGGATTATCAGCTAAAGCTCAATACCTCCGTAATTACCGGTCTGGATTTTCCTCAGTTAAACAAGCCTGCCGGCAAATGAGCTTGAGGTCCAGCGCGGTATTTGGCTAAAAAAAAGATAAGGCTTTGAGAGCTGAAAAGAGAGCCGGGGCTTTTCCCGGCGGGGCCAAAGCGGCCGGACTGGCTTTGCCAAAGAGCGGGCTTAAAAAGCGAGGGCTAGAGCTTAGGCTCGCCCATAATCATTCAATATAGGGCGGCTGGCGGCCTTGTTTTTTCCCGGCTTGACTTTTTTTCTCTGGCTAGATAAAACTTTAGAAGTTTAACCATAAAGGAGAGGGATAGTGACAAAAGAAAAAAACTATGAAAAATTCACATGTTTTATTAAGCAGGCGGTAAAGAATGGAGTTCTCAACGATTCCTGCGGAGCTTCACATTTTATAGAGGGTAAAAAGTGGGCTATAGAGGCGGCAGGGGACAATACTTCAATTCTATACTATACAGCCATCTTATATTATCTTTGCTTTAATTTTCGGATGGCTCTCAATTATCTTAGTCGGGGAGCGGGAGAGCATGATCCTAAGAAGGTGGCGAAAGAAGACGCTCAAAAAATGTTAGCTTTTTGGTTAGGGCATGAAGACGCGGAAGGCAAAAACCCATTACCCTGGATTTTAGAGGGAGCGGGTTTGCAAGGGAATGAGGACGCTAAAAAACTGTTAGCCGATTACACAGAGTTTTTCCAGAAAGAAAAAAATCGGTGGCAGTTGGATGACCTTCTCCTCCCGAAAAACTGGCATGAAGACGCTCAAGCTCAGTTAAATTATTTTATAGATTGTTTTATAAAGCTTGTTCCAGAGAGCAGGTTAAAACTTTTTAAAAAGCAGTATGCGGAGTTTAAAGCGGAGTTTAAAAAAGAGAATGGATGATATTGAGTCCGGTCAGGCTGAAATAAAACAGCTGATAAAACAAGCCAGCCACACAGCCCAGCATAAATAAGCCCATCTTTTAAAAAGCTTAAGGTAAGGCCAGAGCCTTGCCTCCCGCGTCTTTTGCCCGTTTTGACCCTATACATTTGAGGATATTTTTTCAGCTATCCGGGATAAAAGAGCCGGTGGCCACAGGATTTATTGTCTGGCGATAAGCTGGCCGGCTTATTGTCACGGCTTGCGATTGATCTGGAGGCCGCTCAATATCCGCCAGAATGCCCTCATTTTAGAGATTATTCCCTCGGAGAGGGAAAAAACTTAGTTAAACATGCTATGCCTATTTAATCGGCTTTGGGGTGGATGGGGATTAAAGGCCCGGAGCCCTGCCCTTACCCCGGCCCCGGTCCTTTTAGTCCAGAGCGGAAAAAGCCGATAAGGTTTTTATGAAAGGCTTAATTTTTAAAGTTTTATTGATTTGTTTATTCATAATCTCAATAGGTTATGTTTTCTTTTTTATTATGGACGATCCTAGTCCTAAAAGCAAACTTGAGAAACTTATTAAGAGCGGGAAAGTTTCTAAAGCGGACTTGTTTAAAGCTGATTTGCGGGGAGCGGACTTGCGGGGAGCGGATTTGATTGGAGCTAATTTGCATAGAGCGGATTTGACGGATGCGGATTTGCAGGGAGTAAAATTATGGGGAGCGGATTTGACCGGAGCTAATTTGAATGGATCGAACTTGCGGGGAGCGTTTTTAACAACCGCAAAATTGTTTAAAGCGGACTTGCGGGGGGCTGATTTGACCGGAGCTATTTTGGATGGATCTAATTTGTATAGAGCGGATTTGTTTAAAGCGGACTTGCGGGGGGCAAGTTTAGAGAGAGCGGATTTGATTGGAGCGGTTTTGCGGCATGCGGACTTGCAGGGAGCGAACTTGCAGTATGCGAATTTACGGAAAGCGGACTTGCGGGGAGCGTTTTTACGGAAAGCGTATTTAGGAGCGGCAGATTTGCGGGGAGCTGATTTGACGGATGCGGACTTGACGGGAGTTGATTTGCAGCATGCGGACTTGAGGCATGCAAACTTGACGGGAGCAATTTTGCGGAAAGTGAGTTTTGTCTTTGCGGACTTGAGGCATGCAAACTTGACGGATGCTAATTTGCGGAAAGTGAGTTTTGTCTTTGCGGACTTGAGGCATGCAAACTTGACGGATGCGGATTTGTTTCATGCGGATTTGACAGATGCGGCTGGAATTACATGGATAAACACTGGCCAATAAGGTTTGTATGAAAGGCTTAATTTTTAAAGTTTTATTGATTTGTTTATTCATAATCTCAATAGGTTATGTTTTCTTTTTTATTATGGACGATCCTAGTCCTAAAAGCAAACTTGAGAAACTTATTAAGAGCGGGGAAGTTTCTAAAGCGGACTTGCGAGGAGCGTTTTTGCGGCATGCGGATTTGACGGGAGCTGATTTGCGGGGAGCGGACTTGCGAGGAGCGTTTTTGTCTGGAGCGTTTTTGTCTGGAGCTAATTTAAAGGATGCTAATTTAGAGAAAGCTAATTTGTCTGGAGCTAATTTAAAGGATGCTAATTTAGAGAAAGCTAATTTGTCTGGAGCTAATTTAAAGGATGCTGATTTAGAGAAAGCTAATTTGTCTGGAGCTAATTTAGAGGGAGCGGTTTTGCATAGAGTGATTTTTTGGCATGCTAATTTGACGAGAGCTAATTTAAAGGGAGCGGAGTTATTTAAAGCAAGGTTTATGAAAGCGGATTTGAGCGGAGCTAATTTATCGGATGCGATTTTGACGGATACGGATTTAGGAGCGGCTAATTTGCGGGGAGCGGACTTGCGGAAAGCGGACTTGACGCTTGCTGTTTTGAATATGGCGGATTTAAGGGATGCGGACTTGCGGGGAGCGGAGCTGTGGAGTGTTAGCTGGAGAGGACTTACTGGGATTGCGAATTTGACGGGGGCGGACTTGCGAGGAGCAAGTTTATCGGGAAAGTATATGCATTCAGCGGACTTGACGGGGGCGGACTTGCGAGGAGCAAGTTTGTCTTTTTTGTCAGGCGATTTTTCAGGAAAGGATTTGACGGGAGTTAATTTAGCGGGAGCTGTTTTGAAAGCCGCAAACTTGCGGGGAGCTGATTTGACGGATGCGGACTTGACGGGAGCGGATTTGCGGCATGCGGACTTGAGGCGTGCAAACTTGACTAGAGTAAAGTTTGATAAAAATACAAAATTCCCGAATTTTTATTCCCCGTCCCTATAACTAAAAAAAACAAATAGGCTTTTTGTGGCCACAGGCTTTATTGACTGGCGATGAGCTGGCCGGCTTATTGTCACGGCTTGCGATTGAGCTGTTTGCCGCAAATATCCGCCAGAATGCCCGCATTTTAGAGATTATTTCCCGGAGAGGGGGAAGAATTAGCCAAGCCTGTTATGTGGATTTTTAGCGGCTTTTTTGGGATATTGCGGCTTTATGGTTTTTTTCCGCTATTGAGAAAATTTTTTAAAAAAGAGGGGAAACAAGCTCAATTCTATGATAATCCGCTCATTATCATGGCCATATCCGGCATTACCATGGCATTATCATGGAAAAAAGCCTGTATTTGCGGGCTTTTTTGCAATTTTAGCCATATCCCCGGAAATACATATAGCATTTTTTTTTCAGGGGGAAAAAGCGGCAAAACAAAGCGGCTTTTTTTGAGGGTTTTTCCTTATTTACACAAAAAAAATAGATATTTAATGAACTTTAGGGGCGCACTCCACCACAGGCTTTTTTTGTCACTATAAAAAAAGTTGACTCACTATTTAAAATGGGATAAGCTTATAAAAAAGAGAAACTGGCTAAAAGTGTCAGCATAGTATTTTCATACTTTATCCCTAATTTTAGCGGTTTAATCTTTTGTGTATAATAACCGATAAGGGCTTTGTTATGTCTGATTTAAAAGACGATTTTTATTCAGAGAGGGATAAAAGATTGCTTAAGGACACTTTAGACGGTGTTAATAATCTTTTAAGACCTATAAAAAAAGAGCTAACCGAATTAAAGCCCATAAAAACTGAATTAAAGCCCATAAAAACTGAATTAAAGTCAATAAATGAAAAGCTAGACAATCATATAACAGACACAACTAAAGAGATAACCAAGCTTGCGACTGGCCAAGTCAAGCTGGAAAAGAGAATGGACGGATTAGAGTCTGGCCAAGCTGAAATAAAAAAGCTTTTAAACAAATAAAAAATTCCCGGCAGTTTTCCCTATAAACAAAAAAAAGCAAATAGGCTTTTTGTGGCCACAGGCTTTATTGACTGGCGATAAGCTGGCCGGCTCATTGTCACGGCTTGCGATTGATCTGGAGGCCGCTCAATATCCGCCAGAATGCCCTTATTTGAGAGATTATTTCCCGGAGAGGGGGAAATTAGCTAAGCCTTTTATGGGGATATTGCGGCTTTGTGGTTTTTTTCTGCTCCGGGGATTAAAGTTTTTAAGACTTTAGTTCGATATAAATAAGGCATTGAAAAAATTAAAAATTTTCTCTCTTTTATTTATCCTCTCAAGCTGTCTCTCCCCGGAGCTTATGAAGTTAGCCAGCGAGTATTCAGCTAACTTTGTTTTCTTTGAGCAACTTCAAAAAAATATACGCAAGATCAATAGCGATTGCAATTTTGAAACAAAATGTTTTGAGGATAATTCAAAACAATACTTTGAAAAACAAGTTTGCCCTGATTTTGAAAAGCATAATTTTGTTTCTGAAAAAGAATGCATAAGAGCCGGCCAAAGTGTTATGGACTTAGTGTCCGGGAAAACTGAATTTGCTGTCCCCATTAGGGACACAGCGCAAGACGCTCATAATAATAGAATGTATGAGCTTGAGCAAAAACGATTAGAGTATGAGAGAGAGAGACAGGGAATTAGACGATCAAAGAGATGCGGACAGAGCTAGAGAGAGAAAGAGACAAAGAGAATTAGACGATCAGAGAGAGGCGGACAGAGCTAGAGAGCAAAGAGCTAGAGCGCAAAGAGATGCGGAGCAAAGAGCTAGAGAGCAAAGAGAGCGGGAGCAAAGAGAGCGGGAGAATTATAACAGATCAAGGGATTTTATGATACAATGTAAGTCTGGGTGTGATCCAATCTCAAATTGCCCGGCCAGAGGATCTGTGATTGAGCCTGTCCGCTATGTATGTATAAATAAAATTTCTCGTTGCACAACAAGTTGCTATCGCAAATGCCGGGAAAAGTTTGCTCCCGATCCAGTTCATAGAAATAACCTAAAAAACGCTTGCGGGGAGTTGTATTGTATTAGGGGAGCTGGTTGCTCTGGTTAAAAGTCCAGTTTTTTATAAAGCGCTGCAAAAAAAAGAGGGCTTTTTAAAGGAAAAGCCCAGAGCCAAAGAAAAAAGCAAACAAAAAACTTTGTAAAATCTCCGGCTAAACCTTATTCTGAAGTTTGCACACAAAACAGTGGAGTGCGCCCCTAAAGTTGGACAGATTGTGTTAAAAGTTTAGTATAGATTTGCCATTTTTCCTGAAAGCTTGAAAATATGGTTTTTTTCAGGTTTTTTAAACAACTAAAGGAGGAAAAAATGGCAAGAAAGAGAAGAAAATTTGAATTAGGATTTAAGAGGCAATTAGTGGCTCAGATCAAATCTGGTCAAATCACCGCCACTCAGGCTGAAAGAAGTCACGATATCAGTCCGACAGTCATCGGCTATTGGCGCAAGCAATTTCAAACGGGAGAGCTTTCTGAGGGCCCTACCCGTCTGGAAAAAGCTTTAATGAAAGAAATGGAGGGCTTCAAGAAGCTTCTGGCTGAGGCTCATAGAGAGATTGATCTTTTAAAAAAACAAAGGGAATTGACACAAAGACGGATAAAGCTCAATACCTCCGTAATTACCGGTCTGGATTTTCCTCAGTTAAACAAGCCTGCCGACAAATGAGCTTGAGGTCCAGCGCGGTATTTGGCTAAAAAAAAGATAAGGCTTTGAGAGCTGAAAAGAGAGCCGGGCTTTTCCCGGCGGGGCCAAAGCGGCCGGACTGGCTTTGCCAAAGAGCGGGCTTAAAAAGTGAGGGCTAGAGCTTAGGCCCGCCCATAATCATTCAAAATAGGGCGGCTGGCGGCCTTGTTTTTGCCCGGATTGACTTTTTTTGTCACTGGGCTAATATACTAAAAATTAACCATAAAGGAGGGCTTATGAGAAAAAGAGTTGGCATAACAACTGATCCAGAGCAAAGAAGAAAAGACTGGGAAAAAGAATATCCCACACTAAGGGATTGGAACATTGTGAAGAGAGAATTAACCTATGAAGAGGCTCAAGCCTTAGAAAATGTATATAAATCAACAAAAGAATATGAAGGCCATGAAGGCGGCCCCCCAAAAGCCGGCAGAGTGTATTCTGTTTATACTTTCAGCTATTAAACAAGCGCTTTCCTTTTGCTTTTGTGGTCATAGCTTTTATTGAGTGACATTGTGGCTCTCCGGGTTTTGAGCTATTGACTAAGTTTGCGGCTTTATATATGAGCTAGACCTTATGCCCGATTGAGATCAGCTGAATTTGAGCGAATTAGAGGGCTGTTTTTCCGGCCGGGAGCCGAAAATTTAAGTTTTCCGGCTGGCTAAAGTTTTCCGACTAAAGTCCCGATAAGGTTTTTGTATGAGACTTTTTCTATTCCTGTTTGTTTTTTTATTTGCCGGATGCGAGACGACTGATTATAGGCGCTCTTTTCCTGTCTCTGCCCATGAAAGGGAGTATATATTTTTAGAGAGTGACGCGCGGCCGCTCCGTCCCCATGAAAAACCATTCTTTTTCAGTCGGGAGACAGAAGAAAACATTTTAAAATATGGTTTACTATTTACCACTGTTCTGGCCCTTGGAGTGTATGCTTATCTTTTGGTTAGTTTTCCGCATGTTCCCTTTTCATTAAACTAGCCGCTGGCCGGCCAAGTTTATAACACAGCCCGCCATATTTGTTTTTTTCTCAAAATAGGATTATCCTTATTTGCATGGAATTTGATTTAACAAAAGATCAAAAAATCTTTTTAGTCTCTCTATTAAGGCGGGACAGGGAAAAGACAGAATGGGTTATAAACAATAAAGCCCTAGAGGACGGGAAAAAATCCATGCTGGAAAACAATGTCCTTAAAATGGCGGAGCTTATTCAGCTGTTTGAAAATTAGCTTTTCCCCTAAAATGCAAAGAAAATTATTTCCCGCTTTGAGAGCGGGATTATTTTTAACACAGCGGGTTATAAAAGCAAAAAAATCCCGCCAGACTTGCCCTAACCATAAGGAAAAGGCAAGCTAGGGGATAAGTTAAATGATGCATCAAGATTATTTAAAACCCTTTTATCAGTCAAATAAAAAAGAGCTGTTTATAAATTGCTTTGGAGGCCAGCGGCTTTTTCCGGCGATTAAACACTTGCTTTTTTTTAGATTAGAGTCAGAGTCCATACTATGAATAAACACATAATCCCTTTTAATAAGCCAAAGCCTTTAGATTATGAATTGAATAAGGCAAGGGAAGATCTTTTGATCTCAATAGGATTAAAGGGAGATGCTTTAAAAGAGCAAATAGATCAGCGAATAGATCAGCTGATAAAAGACAAATTATATAACAAAGATATTATGGAAAAAATAGACCTGTTTAACAAAGAGAGCGACAGGCTGAATAGTTTTTTTAAAATGCTGGATAAAGCATTAGCTCCGGCTAATGAAACAGATCCGGTTAAAAAGCTTTTTAACAATATAAAAAAGAAGTCGCCAGTCACGCCAGAGGCAGTAAAGCAATTTTTTGACGGATATATTTTCCCCTGTATGGGAAATAAAAAGCCAGCTGTGGATAAGGGGACAAGCTGGAAAAACTGGACTGGCGATATTTCCTTAATAAAGAGTCTGGCCGGCTTAAATTGCGATAAAGCGGATATTGTGGTTTTTGATTTTGATTTATATAAAAAAGAGTTTAAAGACAGCCCTCAATCCAAAGCCCTTTATGAAAAAGTTAAGAGCTTGACAAAATTCAAACAAACCACACAATCCGGCGGGGAGCATTATTTTTTTAAACAGCCGGCTGAACCTAAACAAAAGAACGCGGCCCCTTTACCGGGCATTGAGATCAGGGGAGTTGGCGGCTATGTCATTCTGTATTCTTTTCCTTTTAAAAATAAGGACATAAAAAGCTTTGAGGATTTTAAAAAAAGTTTGCCGGTCTGCCCGACTGATCTTTTAAAAGGAATAAAACAATCAAAAACAAAAAGAGAGTTTGGCCCCGGCCAGAATAATAGAGCAATCCCACAAAGAGCCGGAAAGGCTGGCTGGAATAACGATATAGAGTTGGCTGTAAATGATATAATTGATTTGGCCCAGAAAAACCCTAAAAACCCAGAGCTAGGGAAACACGCAAAAGATTATTTTGAGAGATTTGCTAAAAGCCAGCAATATAAGGCTGATTTGAATAATCCGATCCTTGATTTAAAAAATCGGCTGGATGCTTTAGGCTGTCAAGTCCGCTTAAATATACGCCGGGACAGGATTGAAATAAAAGGCTTTAAGGAAAAAGAAAGCTGGAGTGAGATAAGCACAGAGGATTATTCCGAATTGTTTTTAAAGGCCAAGATGTTGGGGCCGCTTAATAAATTATCAAAAGGGACTTTTGATGACGCTTATAAAGCCTTAGCAAATCAAAACCAAGTTGATCCTTTTATAGATTATCTCAAATCTTTAAAAAGGGATAAAAAAGAGCGGCTAAAGAATTTTTTAAGTAAAGTCTTTAAAATAGATAAAGAGCATAAGCTGATCGCTGAATGGGCTTTAAAGAGCATTCTCTTAGCGGGAGTGTTAAGGGCTTTTAAACCCGGCGCTAAACATGATTATTTTGTTATTTTTTCAGGGCCTCAAGGTATAGGGAAGTCTAGTCTTTTATATGAGCTATTTGCTGATAAAAGTTATTATTCAAATACCGTGTCTTTTTTTGACAGCAGTCAAAAACTAACAGAGAAAATTTTAGGAAAAGTGTTAATAGAATTTTCAGAGATGTCCGGCATTAAAAAAGCGGACATAGAAAAAATTAAAAATATAGTCTCCGGCCAGCAAGACAGAGAGAGGCTAGCTTATCGCAAAGACGCTAAAGATTATAAGCGGACTTGTGTTTTTGTGGGGACTGGCAATGATTATTATTGTCTGCCGGATGATCCGACTGGAAATAGACGATTTGTTTTATTGCCGCTTAAAAAGAAGTTAGGGTTTGAGGATTTAAAAAAGAAAGTAAAGGAAAACAGAGATCAGCTGTGGGCAGAGGCTTATCAATGCTTTAAAAATAATGAGTCTCCCGCTCTCCCGGAAAAGCTATGGGAATTATCAAAAACACTGGCGGAAAAACATAGGAGCGGGGATTATCTATTTGAGGAGAGCTTTTTAATCCGTGTGGCCAATAAAAAATCCGGCGGGATAAATATACCGGACATTTTAAAAGAGATGTTAAAAGCCAAAGAGATCACACAATCACAAACTAGCCCTCTTTATCAGAGCAAGGCCGCGCAGCTCCTAATAAAAGAGGGTTATAACAAAGATAGAATGCAAAAAGACGGCCTCAAAAAGAGGCTTTGGATAAAAATCTAATGGTCACAAAAAAAACCTGTAAATAAAGGCTTTTAGGGTTTTTGGACCATTCAGACCATTAGTTTCCCTATTCTTTTTTATTTTTTTTTAAAAGTCTTTTATCCTTATTTCAATGGTCTTAATGGTCTTTAATAGGTAAATTATTAAAAACACTAAAGAATTGACAGACCATTGAAAAGACCATTGAAAATTTTTAATGGTCTGTTTTTCCCTTAAAACCTTTATCCTCAAGGCTTATCAGCTCTTTTTCCAGCGGTCTCCCCTCTTTGGCTAAGGCCACAAAATTTTGAGAGAGGCTTTAGGGAAAAGGCCAGCTGAAATAAAAAAACGGGAAGTCCCCCCCCTATCCCCTCAATTTTTTTGAAAAAAAATTTACAGCTTTTTTTTGCCCGGATATTGAGAAAATTTTTTAAAAAAGAGGGGAAACAAGCTCAATTCCATGATAATCCGCTCATTATCATGGCCATATCCGGCATTATCATGGAAAAAAGCCTGTATTTGCGGGCTTTTTTGCAATTTTAGCCATATCCCCGGAAATACATATAGCATTTTTTTTTCAGGGGGAAAAAGCGGCAAAAAAAAGCTGTTTTTTTTGAGGGTTTTTCCTTATTTACACAAAAATAGATATTTAATGAACTTTAGGGGCGCACTCCACAGGCTTTTTTTGTCACTATAAAAAAAATTGACTCACTATTTAAAATGGGATAAGCTTATAAAAAAGAGAAACTGGCTAAAAGTGTCAGCATAGTATTTTCATACTTTATCCCTAATTTTAGCGGTTTAATCTTTTGTGTATAATAAGATAAGGGCTTTGTTATGAGCAATCTATTATTAAGTTTATTTAATCAGTCTATTCCTTTAGGATTAGTGGGTTTATTTGTTTTGCTGGCTGTTTTTATGGCTATTATGAGCCGGGACATTAAACACATAAACAAAAATCTAGACAATCACATAACAGACACAAATAAAAAGATAGACAAGCTAGAGGCCACGATTGAAAAAAGAATAGACAAGCTAGAGGCTAAGTTTGAAAAGAAAATAGACGGCATTGAAAACAAACTTGATAAGCTTTTAAACAAATAAAAAATTCCCGGCAGTTTTCCCTATAAACAAAAAAAAGCAAATAGGCTTTTTGTGGCCACAGGCTTTATTGTCTGGCGATAAGCTGGCCGGCTCATTGTCACGGCTTGCGATTGATCTGGAGGCCGCTCAATATCCGCCAGAATGCCCTCATTTTAGAGATTATTTCCCGGAGAGGGGGAATTAGCCAAGCCTGTTATGTGGGATTTTAGCGGCTTTTTTGGGGATATTGCGGCTTTGGGTTTTTTTTCCGCTCCGGGGATTAAAGTTTTTAAGACTTTAGTTCGATATAAATAAGGCATTGAAAAAATTAAAAATTTTCTCTCTTTTATTTATCCTCTCAAGCTGTCTCTCCCCGGAGCTTATGAAGTTAGCCAGCGAGTATTCAGCTAACTTTGTTTTCTTTGAGCAACTTCAAAAAAATATACGCAAGATCAATAGCGATTGCAATTTTGAAACAAAATGTTTTGAGGATAATTCAAAACAATACTTTGAAAAACAAGTTTGCCCTGATTTTGAAAAGCATAATTTTGTTTCTGAAAAAGAATGCATAAGAGCCGGCCAAAGTGTTATGGACTTAGTGTCCGGGAAAACTGAATTTGCTGTCCCCATTAGGGACACAGCGCAAGACGCTCATAATAATAGAATGTATGAGCTTGAGCAAAAACGATTAGAGTATGAGAGAGAGAGACAGGGAATTAGACGATCAAAGAGATGCGGACAGAGCTAGAGAGAGAAAGAGACAAAGAGAATTAGACGATCAGAGAGAGGCGGACAGAGCTAGAGAGCAAAGAGCTAGAGCGCAAAGAGATGCGGAGCAAAGAGCTAGAGAGCAAAGAGAGCGGGAGAATTATAACAGATCAAGGGATTTTATGATACAATGTAAGTCTGGGTGTGATCCAATCTCAAATTGCCCGGCCAGAGGATCTGTGATTGAGCCTGTCCGCTATGTATGTATAAATAAAATTTCTCGTTGCACAACAAGTTGCTATCGCAAATGCCGGGAAAAGTTTGCTCCCGATCCAGTTCATAGAAATAACCTAAAAAACGCTTGCGGGGAGTTGTATTATATTAGTTGATCTGGTTAAAAGTCCAGTTTTTTATAAAGCGCTGCAAAAAAAAAGAGGGCTTTTTAAAGGAAAAGCCCAGAGCCAAAGAAAAAAGCAAGCTGAATTTGAGCGAATTAGAGGGCTATTTTTCCGGCCGGCAGCTGTCAATTTAAGTTTTTCCAGCTGGCTAAAGTTTTCCGGCTAAAGTCCCGATAAGGTTTTTGTATGAGACTTTTTTTATTCCTGTTTGTTTTTTTATTTGCCGGATGCGAGACGACTGATGATTATAGCCGTTTCTCTGCCATTGAAAGGAAGTGTATGCTTTTAGAGAGAGCATGGCAGAGAACCCAGCCCCTCACTGGCGGAAAAAGAGCTTTAGCTTTTTTAGGCTTGGCTTTGGCTGGGGCTGGTGATGCTCTAAGCTCAAAAGAAACAAACAGTTTGGGTGAGTCAATAGACATAATACAATCAGCTGATCAAGCCAGAATAAGAGCTGAAAAAGAATATCTCATTTTGTTTGAACGGTATGAGGACAGATGTTCAAACTTCCGAAAAACTGGCCGCCATTGGTATTAAAGAAAGCTTAAGTCTTTTATTATTCAATCCGATATAATAACCAGCGCTCATTGGCGGGCGGGTTTGCTCATCTCATGCACAGGCCTGCTCCGCTTTGAGTTGCTCTTTTCCCCGCCCTTAAAACTTTTCCATTATCAAGGGGACAAGCTTATGGTCATAACAGCCGCCCTAATGCCTTGCCCGGCTATTATCTCAAAACACAAGCATAATAAGCTCTGCCCTGCTTTTTTTAGTTGTTTTTTAAAAACATTTATATTATTATCATAAAGCCAATAAGCATTAGGGAGTCCAAATGAGCCGTCAATCAGCTATATCCTCTTCAGAGGAAATCTGGAGAATTATAAAGGAAACTCAAAAAAATCAAAAAGAGTTTCAAAAAGAGTTTCAAAAAGAGCTGAAAGCCAGCCAACAAGAGCGAAAAGCCGCTCAAAAAGAGGCCCAGCGGGAAATGAAAGAGCTGAGAATTGGCCAAAAAGAGCTTCAAATCACCCAAAAAGAGACCGCTCAGCAGTTAAAAGAGTTTGCAGTTGATCTGAAAGCCAGCCAGAAAGAGTTGAAAGCCAGCCGAAAAGAGACTGATTGGCAAATACAAGAGATAGACGGGCGGTTTAATGAGCGTTGGGGCCGATTGGTGGAATCTTTAGTGGAGGGAAGTCTTTTGGAGCTTCTTCAAGGCCGGGGGATCCAAGTGGCCCAGATCTTTCCCAATGCGGAGGGGAGAATAGAAAAAGAAAAGGGCCTATTCCGTAAACAGGAGGCTGATATTATCGCCGCCAATGGATCGGAGGTTGTGGTTGTGGAGGTCAAAACTGTTCTCTCTCCAAAAAAAGTGAATAATTTTTTGGAGAGCCTGCAAAGCTTTACACGGTATTTTCCGGGTTATAAAAACAAAACTTTGTATGGGGCTGTGGCTTATTTAAAAAGAGAGGATAAAGCTGATTCTTTTGCGGAGGAAAAAGGCTTGTTTGTTATCCGCGCCACAGGAGACAGCGCCAGCATCATTAATCAAAAAGATTTTAAGCCTAAGGCTTTTTGATGGAGCCGGCGGGCTTTGTCTAAATCGGCTTTAAAATTCCGGTAATGCCGCTCATTGATAAGCTTATGGCTTTTAAAAGCCAAGGCGTCTTGATTGGCGCCCTCATAGTCCATAAATTGGATCTTTTCAGAGACATAATCCGACAAAGCGGACAAATTCTCGTTTTTTGATTTCAGGCTCTCTTGAAAAAATCCATCCATCATTTTTTTGCTGTAAGGGATAAGCCCTCGCTTTCTTAAATAAATATAATGGGCGAACCGCTCGGCGCGGGGAGTTTTCTCATCCGCTGTTATTTCCCAGCTTTTTTTATAAGCTTTCATATCCGAGCATAAAAAGTTAAATCCGGCTAACTCCAAACACTTTTGCCCCCAATCCTCCATTTTGCTTTTGCTAAAGGCTCTCATTTTTTTTGTCTCTCTTTTTTGCTCCGGATGAAATTTGCTTATCAGGCTAAAAGGATCAGCCTGAGTTCCGAGGAACAAGGCCTTATTCGCTCTGTAAATCAGCAAGGGATGAGTGAGGCTGTTGACGCGCGCGCCAGACAGCCGGGCTATTTGACTCAACTTGCGAGGGCTTAAAATTTGACTCAGATAAATATTTTCCAGCTTATCCATTCCCATAGCCTTGTAAAATCTTTTTATAAAAGCCTGCTCAAACTTGGCTGGGGATAAAGCCCTCAGAGGCTCTAGGCTGGCTATAATCAGCAGATCCTTATGGCCAATTTTATACAAGCCGGCGTGGGGGAAAACCTGATGAATGGTTTTAATGACAATTTCAAGCGTTCCCAGATCTATGTCATAGGCTTGAATCCACTGCCCGAAAACTCCCCCCGGATTTAAGTTTTGAGAGATCATCTTATAAAACTCCACAGTGAAAAGATTTTCCACCCCGACCACCCAAGGATTGCTAGGCTCAGAGACAATAATGTCATACTTTTTTTTGTTTCTTGTAAAATATTTAAAAGCGTCCATTTCCATAATTTTGACTTTTTGGCTTTTCATCGCGTGAAAATTCCACTCCGGCGGGACAGTCTCAATCGCTTTAATTACAAAGGGGGAAATTTCCAAAACATCCGCGCTTTTCACATCCTTTAAGGAGGCGTAAGAGCCAGCGGAGATGCCGGTCCCCAGACCTATAAAGGCGGTCTCCAGATTCGTTTTTTTTGGGGAATGAAGGTAAGGGATCATAAAAAACATGGTTGAAAAATCCCCCAGAGAATTGCCGTCAGATTTTCCATTTACAATAATGGAGTAAGAGGAAAATTTGCTTATATCTCTGGAGAAAAGCTCCTTTAATTTATGAGCAAAACCCAGCGCGTGATTATTGAGATAATAGATTAAGGCGACGGTGGAGTTCGGGCCATCTTTAAAGAGCGCGACTTCGCTTTGCGCCGATCGTTTTTGAGGAATAGCCCAAAGCCCTTTAAAGTGCATGGCTTTGTTGTATTGCCTTGTGCGAAAGTATCCCACCTCATGCCCTGTTCTGTTCCATTGCGCCGGCAGATAAAATAAAAGGCCGGCCAAGCTGAGGAGGATAATAAAATCCCGCCCGCTCTTTTTGTAAAGCGCCAGAGCCAAAGCCAGCAAAAACAGAATATAAATGCAGGCTTTAAAAAGAATATCCAGATTAAAGAGATAAAAAGCCAAATAGCCGATAAAAACAGCGCCAAAGGCTGTTCCTAAAGCGTTAAAAAAGTAAACCAGCCCGCAAACTTTTCCGTAATTGGCTTTGGTTTTTTTTGCAAACGCGTAAGCCAGAGGGAGAAGCCGCCCCATAAAGAAAATGGCGGGAAAAAGAAACAGGAGAAAAAATAAAAAAATCAAAATTTGATAAATAAAATAATTAGAGGGCAAAGAGCTTAAGCTGATCCGAATATGGCTGATCCAGATAGGCCAAAAAGGAGCTGTCCAATATAGAGCGCACAAAAGGAAGAGAGCGATAAAGAGCTGGGAAATAAAAAAGCTAAGGGATATTTTTTGTTTTTTGATGGACAGGCTTCCTAAAGCCATCCCGCCGACAAAAAGAGATAAAACTATAGAGAAGTTATAAGGCCCCGCGCCCAGGCTTAAATTTAAAATTCTGACAAAGAGCGTTTCAAAGAAAATAATCACTGCCCCTGTAAAAAAAACAAAAATCATAAAAAAAGAGTTAGGGCAGGGGGAGGGGGCTGTGGGAATATCCTCCTGTTTTTGAACAGAGCCTTTCAATCGGTTTCCGATAAAAATCATAGCGGCCAAAACATTCAACAGGCCTAAGCCATGCAAACTGAGAGTTAAGCCCCACTTTGGAATCAAATAAAAACCGGCAATTAAAGCGCCCAGGCTGGCCCCTAAAGAGTTCCATCCATAGATTTTTGCGTGCGCCGTATGAACTTCCCCGGCTTTTTCCGGAAGAGCTGTGGTGAGCAGGGGAATAGAGGCTCCCATCAGCGCGGTGGGGAGCAATAGGGCTAAAATAGAGATAAAGGCGTCCAGAATCAGCCAGTTAGGGCTGTTAAAGCTGAGAGCTTTTAAAATTTCAAAATAAAGGGGAAAAGCCCCTATGTAAAGCCCTGTTATAAGCTCCACATAGCCGTAATATTTGAGGAGCTGGGAGCGGGGCCATTTTCTTTTTTCTGTTAAAAGCCCAAAGAGGAAGTAGCCCAAAGCCAGGCCCAGCAAAAACACGGCGATGACCAAACTTAAGGAGCGGGCTTCGCTTCCTGTGAGAATGGCCAAATGCTTTTGCCAGATGGCTTGGCTGGCCAAAGCGGAAAAGCCGGTGACAGCTGTGGCGAAATAAGCTAGGCGGCGGTAAGATAAAGGGAGTTTAAAAAGTGAAATCGCCTGGCCTTTGTGTGACAGCCGGTTTTTTAAGCCCAGCCAGTATAAAAACAACGCCCTGATCATCAGTTTGCCCGGAATAATCCTTATTTATTGGTTAGGGAAAATCAAAGCTTAGGGCGCTGTTTTTCCCCTGTTATTTCCCTGGTTGAAGATCAATTTAAGCGCAAAATTATGGAGAGTCAAGCTTATGCCGCTATGGCCAGTTTTTTTAAGCGCAAAACTCTGGGGAGTCAAGCTTATTTCCCAGCCTTTTGATTGTGAGCTTAGATTTATGCTGATTTTGTTTGAAAATTCACTGCTTTTCCTTATTATTTAAACTGGAAATTTCAAATCAAACCAGTATAATTGTAGACGAAATAATTTGTATTTGATATTTAAAAATATTGAGAAATAGGCCCATTAAAGCGTGCTATGCGCCAAATCAGCTTTATGTCCATCTTTCAGAAATTGAGGATGAAAATTTTAAAGTGAGCGAAAAGAACAAGTTCTTGAACCAGCTCTTTTTTGGAGAGAATTGAAAAATGATCCGACTCCCTTCTTTTTTATCAACAGATTTTTCAGTGAGATTTTAAAAGGCGATGACAAAAAAATCACTGACAGCAAAAGCCTTGGAAAAATCCAAAGGCCAAGTTTTGATTTATCAGACAGAAGGGAGGCAGACCAAACTGGAAGTCCGGTTGGAGGGGGAAACTGTCTGGCTCACACAAAAAGCTCTGGCGGAGCTGTATCAGACAAGTGTTCCAAATATCAACATTCATATCCAAAATATCTACAATGAGAGGGAGCTAGCTGAAAATTCAGTTATTAAAGATTCTTTAATAACTGCTTCTGACGGCAAAAAATATCGTGTAAAACTTTACAATTTGGATATGATTCTCTCTGTGGGATATCGTATCAAGTCCCGCACAGCTATTCATTTTCGGCAGTGGGCGACAACGCGGCTGAGAGAGTATATCATCAAAGGCTTTCTTTTAGATGAGGAGCGGCTTAAAAATCCTCATCAGCCTTTTGATTATTTTGAAGAGCTGCTTCGCCGTATTCAAGACATCAGAACCTCTGAGCGGCGGTTTTACCAAAAAATTACCGATATTTACGCCACAAGCGCTGATTATGATCCCACAGAACAGATAAGCCTTGCTTTTTTCAAAACTGTTCAAAACAAACTGCATTGGGCCATTACAGGACAGACAGCGGCTGAAATTGTCCAACAGCGGGCTGATAGCGGAAAAGCCAACATGGGCCTTACAAATTGGCGGGGTGAAAAAATCCGAAAGGCGGATGTGAATATTGCAAAAAATTACCTCAATGAGAGGGAGCTGAAAGCGCTTAACAATCTGGTTGAGCAATATCTTTTGTTTGCTGAAGGCCAGGCTATGAGGCGAAAGCCCATGTATATGAAAGACTGGATTAAAAAACTGGACAGCTTTCTCCAAGTAAACGAAAGAAATATTTTGACTCACGCGGGAAAAATAGATGCTGAAACCGCGAAGGAATTGGCGGAAAAGGAGTATGATAAATTTCACACTAAGAGAATAGATAAAAAGAAAAGCGATTTTGACAAATTTATCAAAAAAATATCAGATCAAAAATCAAAGAAGCTTCAAAGCCGAGCGGTTGCCACAAGCCCCAAGAGTCGTCACAAAAGGAAGAGGCGGAAGTGAATGGGCGGCTCAGCTTATTCTTTTGGCCTGTGATGGGCGTGAGATAGGCAAAATGAGCGGAATCAGCATAAAAATAATAAAGATATTGAGGTTTTTGGCGCTTTACTGTTTGATCTGTGGATTATTTTGTTATAAGTCACAGGTGAAAAAAATTCATTTTTTAAATAAAAAGCGAATTTATCTTTTTTTTGATAATGAAATGGAATATATAAAGCAGTTGATTTTTTATTGAAGCGCGCGATTGATAGCCTGCCAGCGCAAAAGGCGGATAAAAAAAGCCGGTGGGAAAACAAAAAAAGGGGCAGAGGGAAAAACAAGCGGTCTGGAGCTGGGAAAAGCATAGCATGGAATGAGGAAAAAAGCCGGCGGGAAAACAAAAAAAGGGGCATAGGGAAAAACAAGCGGTCTGGAGTTGGGAAAAGCATAGCATGGAATGAGGAAAAAAGCCGGCGGGAAAACAAAAAAAGGGGCAGAGGGAAAAACAAGCGGTCTGGAGTTGGGAAAAGCATGGCATGGCCTGAGGAAAAAAGCCGGCGGGAAAACAAAAAAAGGGGCAGAGGGAAAAACAAGCGGTCTGGAGTTGGGAAAAGCATAACATGAAATGAGGAAAAGGAGCTGGCGGTATGAGAGCAAAAAAGCCAAAGGCGGACTAAAAAAGCGGGAGATTATGAAATTACTTATTGTTTTTATCTTATTTGTTTTTGCCGGACTGCCCCGCGCGGAGTCTGTGAGGCCATTTGATTCTTCAGGGCCATCGGAAATATGGAAAATAGAGCAGGGCGCTCATCAGGGCATAGTGTTTTTTATAGGGCCGAATATTGCCGTTGCCAGTTTTGAAAGTATTTGGCCCAGAGAGGAAGCCGGCGAAAGCCGTCTCTTTCCGGAATTTGGGCGAGCGCGTGTTAAAAACATTGTTTTGTCGCAAAAAGGGAATCCCCTGGTTTTAAATGTGAAAGAGGTTATTGCTTTATCCGCCTCTTATAATTTGGCTCTTTTAAGGACCTGGCAAACTGTTTCAAGCTATTTTAAAATCCGGAGAGGCTCGCCAAGCGCTTCGGAGCAGTTGATTATGCCGGCTTATATTAAAGGGGTTTTTAGAGAAATGAAAAAGATAAGGTCTTTGCCTTCCGATGAAAGCGCCCGCTTTCACAGATTTTTTGTTGAGGAGCTGGATCTTTCCAGAGCTGTCGGCAGTCCCGTATTGGACGATCAGAAGAGGGTTATTGGAATTTTTAACAAAAGCTTTGCGGGAGCTTTCCCATTGGTTTTCGCGACAAAATCGCGCTATATAAACGCGCTCATCAATGGGGATATAGGGACACAATGCTTTTTTACATTGGCTAATTGCGCGTATAGAGCCAGGGCGAGCGCCTTGCGCTCAGAAGAAAGCCCTCAAACTTTGTATGAGCTGGCGATGAGGCTGAGCAAAGGCGAAGGGGCTGAAAAAGATTTGGAGAAGGCGGTCGATCTCTTCCGGCGGGCGGGAGATTACCCTCCGGCGCTTTATGAGCTGGCGATGAGGCTGAGCAAAGGCGAAGGGGCTGAAAAAGATTTGGAGAAGGCGGTCGATCTTTTCCGGCGGGCGGGAGATTACCCTCCGGCGCTTTATGAGCTGGCGATGAGGCTGAGCAAAGGCGAAGGGGCTGAAAAAGATTTGGAGAAGGCGGTCGATCTTTTCCGGCGAGCGGGAGATTACCCTCCGGCGCTTTATGAGCTGGCGATGAGGCTGAGCAAAGGCGAGGGGATTGAAAAAGATTTGGAGAAGGCAGGCGAGCAAGGCTATCCCCCGGCTCTCTATGAGCTGGCCATCAGGCATCGCAAGGGCAAAGGAGTTAAAAAAGATTTAGATCTGTCTTTGAGATGGCTGGAGGGAGCGGCTAGGCAAGGGCATTCGCAAGCTCAATATGAATTAGGAATGGCCTATTTAAAAGGCAAGGCGGATGATACAAATTTGGAGCAAGCTTTAAAATGGCTGGAGAAATCTAAGGAGCAGGGGCATGTTTCAGCGGAAAGCGCCTTGCTTTCCCTGAACTGCCAAAGATTATTTTATTGAGAGCTTTTTTTATTCTCACTGCATAAAAAAATAGCCTCTTTCCCGCTGAAGCAATATATAAGTTTGCGCCTATAAGGCATATAAGGAGAATTTGTAAAAACAGCAGGCCTCTAATTCCCGCAAGCCATGAGTCTGTTCAGCGATTGTTTGGGAGGGTTTTTCTCTTTATTGAAAAGCTTTTGGCTTTGGCGAGGCTCAAGGGCGGGATGTCTGTTTTAAAGAGGCGCAAAGGGGGCGCGCAAATATAAATGATAAAAGCGCTAAATTTCTTAATCAGATAAAAAAGGAAAAATTTTCACTTTTTTGAATAAAAATGGAATTGTCTTTATCTTTTTGATAGATTGCCGGCAAAAGCGCTCCCTTTGAGGTTGAGGGCGAGCGCCAGCGAAAGCCATAAAGGATTTAAAAATTGAGGACTTTTCCAAAAGCTGAAAAATCAATAATGTTTGTTGTAATTTTATTCAGCTTTATTTATAGCTGGGCTTTTCAGAGGAAAGAAAAGCTTTTCAGGGGCTTAAAGAGATAGAGAGGGAGGCTGGAGTTTATGAGATTTTTTCTTTTTTGTCTGACTTATTTTTGTCTGACTGGGCCTGGTTTTTTATTTGCTGAGGCTAAGATCTCTGAGCCGGCTCATCAGCCGGGAAGGATGGTCTGGACAGTCAAGCGATCCGGAACAGCTCAAGGATTGGGTTTTTTTATAGAAAACAATTTATTTGTCACCAGCGCGGACGCTGTTTCCCATCTGCTGGGGCGGGAGGGCGCCTCTTTGAGCTGGAGGGATATTTTTTCAAACAGCGCTTTAAAAGAGATAACTTTGTCTCAAGCGGGGAGCGCGGATTTAGCCGCGTATGACAAAATCTCCGATCAACAGACAGTTTTATCTCACAAGGAGAGAGTTTTAACAGTTAAGGGCGTGGCCGCTTTTTCACTTCCCTATAATTTAGCCCTTTTGCGAGTGAGGGAAAAAGCCTCAAGCTACTTCACCATCACAGAGGGGCCTGCGGATAACCTCAATGATTTTATCATGCCCGCTTACCCAGATGGCAAAAAAAGGCCAGCCGGAAAGACAGGGAATGTTTTTTATCAGGATAAAGATTTTTTTGCTTTTCCTGTTAATCTTTCTGATCCTCAAAAAATGACAGGCTCTCCCTTATGGGATCATCAGGGGCAAATTGTGGGGGTTGTGGTTTCAGCGGAGCGCCACACCTTGCACGCGCTAAAAGCTTCCGCCTTTAAAAAGTTTGTCAAAAACAGCGCGGGGATCCAGCGTCTCAAATTTATAAGCCCGGCGCTTTCTTTAAAAAAAGAGATCAGCCATTTAAGAGACTCAGCTAAAACAGACAAAAGCGCATTGGCTCAGTTCCGGCTGGCCGAGATGTATTATACAGGGCAGGGGGTTGAAAAGAATATGGAAAAGGCTTTGGACTGGTTTCAGCAAGCTGGCGGCCCGCCTGTTAAGGGGAATATTCTGTCAGATGAGTTGCGGGCGCGTGTTTTAGCCCAATACCGGCGAGGCTTAATGCTTTATAGGGGAGAGGGAGCGGAGCAAAACCTAAAGCAGGCTTTTAAAAATTTTCAGCCAGCGGCGCAAAAGGGCTTCCTTCCAGCTCTATTTCAAGAGGCGCTCATGCTTAAAGACGGCTTAGGAACAGCGCGAAACCCAAAACTGGCTTTAAAAAAATTTCATCAGGCCGGAAGGGAGGGCTATCCCCCCGCTCTTCGTCAAGAGGCGCTCATGCTTTATAAAGGAGAAGGGGCAGAGAAAAGCCTGACTCGGGCTTTTGAGCTGTTCCATCAGGCGGGACTGCTGGGGGATGTGGAGTCGCTCTATCAAGCGGGGCTGATGTTAAAAGAGGGCGCAGAGACAGAGAAAGATTTATTTTTAAAGGCTTTGGAGAGTAGTTTAGGGATAGATAGGAGGAAAGCTTTGAAGAGCGCCTTGGAGAAGTTTGAGCAAGCGGGGGAGCTGGGGCATGTGGAGTCGCTCTATCAAGCGGGTCTTATACTCAAAGAGTTAGGGACAGAAAAAGATAGGGGGAAGGCTTTGGAAAAGTTTGAGCAAGCGGGCAGTCAGGGGCATCTGGAGTCGCTCTATCAATCGGGATTGATGCTGAAAAAGAAAGTGGAAACTTTGAAAAAAGCTTTTGATAAGATTCAACAAGGGGGCAGGCGAGAAGGTCATGCGTTATTTCAACATCAGAATGCGCTCAGTCTTAATCCCGCTCTCCCGCAAGCTGAAAAGCGGGCTTTAGAGAAGTTGGCGCGCAAACAAAAGTCTGAGAAATCGGAGATTCTGGAAACTCTCAGTCTTAATGAGTCTCTTGAAAAAGATATTAAAGAGAGGGCTTTTAAGAATTTTAAGCTAGCGGGCCAGCAAGGCCATCTGGATTCGCTTTATGAAGAGGGGCTGATGTTAAAAGATGGGCTGGGGACAGAGAGGGATAGAGAAAAGGCTTTAGAGAAGTTTGAGCAAGCTGGCGGGCAGGGGCATGTGGAGTCGCTCTATCAAGCGGGTCTTATGCTCAAAGAGTTAGGGACAGAAAAAGATAGGGGGAAGGCTGTGGAGAATAGTTTAGGGATAGATAGAGCTTTGGAGAGCGCCTTGGAGAAATTTAGGCAGGCGGGAGAGTTGGGGCACCTCAAGTCGCTCTATCAAGAGGGTCTGATGTTACAAGAGGGTGTAGGAGTGAAGAAACATTCATGGCAGGCTTTGGAAAAGTTTGAGCAAGCTGGCGGGCAGGGGCATGTCGAGTCGCTCTATTCAGCGGGCCTGATACTGAAAGAGCTGGGGACAGAGAGAAATTTAGAGAAAGCTTTTGAGAGTTTTCGAAAAGCTAGCCGGCAAGGCCATATTTTATCTTTATACCAGAAAGCGCTTATGCTAAAAGAGGGAAAGGGAACAGAGAAAAATATGAGGCAAGCCTTTGAGGGGTTTCAAAAAGCCGGAAAAAATGGCCATCTTCCATCTTTGTATGAAGAGGGGCTGATGTTAAAAGATGGGCTGGGGACACAGAGAGACAGGGAGAAGGCTTTAGAGAAGTTTGAGCAAGCTGGCGGTCAGGGGCATGTGGAGTCGCTCTATCAAGCGGGTTTGATGTTAAAAGAAGGGCTGGGGACAGAGAAAGACTTAAAGCAGGCTGTGGAGAAGTTTCGCCAGGCGGGTCTTCGAGGCCATGCGGACGCTCTGTACCAAGAGGGTCTGATGTTAAAAGAAGGGCTGGGGACAGAGAAAGACTTAAAGAAGGCTGTGGAGAAGTTTCGCCAGGCGGGTCTTCGAGGCCATGCGGACGCTCTGTACCAAGAGGGCCTGATGTTAAAAGAAGGGCTGGGGACAGAGAAAGACTTAGAGAAGGCTTTAGAGAGATTTCATCAGGCGGGTCTTCAAGGCCATGCTCACGCTCTCCATCAAGAGGCCCTGATGTATAAACAAGGCTTAGGGACAAAGAAAGATCCTAAAAAAGCTTATGATATAATTCATCAGCTTGCGGAGTCAGGGGATGCTTCCGCTCTTCGTCAAGAGGCGCGGATCCTGTTCAAGGGAGCGGGAGTGGAGAAAGACATTAAGCGGACTTTTGATATAATGCGGGGGCTTGCGGAGTCAGGGGATATTTCCGCCCGCCGTCAAGAGGCCCTGATGTATAAACAAGGCTTAGGGACAAAGAAAGATCCTAAAAAGGCTTTTGATATAATGCGGGGGCTTGCGGAGTCAGGGGATATTTCCGCCCGCTATCAAGAGGCCCTGATGCATAAACAAGGCTCAGGGACAAAGAAAGATCCTAAAAAGGCTTTTGAAATTTTTAGCGCAGACAGTCAAAAAAGCCATCCTCCATCTCTTTATCAAGAGGGCCTAATGTTAAAGGAGGGTTTAGGGACAGAGAAAGACTTAAAGAAGGCTTTAGAGAAGTTTCACCAGGCGGGTCTTCGAGGCCATGCGGATGCTCTGTATCAAGAGGGCCTCCTGCTTTACGAAGGAGAGGGAGTAGAGGAAAATGTGGATCTGGCATTGGAAAAATTCAGCCAAGCGGCCAAAAAAGGGCATGAGCTAGCTCTCTTTTGGAAATCCAGCCTGCTTTATTATGAAGAGGGAGAGAAAAATAGAAGTTTAGCTTTTAAGGGCTTTCAGAAGTTGGCTGAGCGGGGCAATAGGAAGGCGCTGTATTACGAGGCGATGATGTTAAAAGAGGGTTTAGGAACAGAGAAAAATTTAGAGAAGGCGCTTAATAAATTTCAGCAGTTGGCTGGGCAGGGGGATATTGAGGCTCAGCGCCAAGTGGTGGCGATTTATCGTGAAAATCCAACATTAAATAATCTGAGGCCCAGGCAAATGGCCTATTGGCTGGAGATATTGGCCAAAAGGGGAGACTCTGCCTCGAAGTATGAGTTGGCTCATAGATATTTTACCGGCGATGGGGTTGAGAAAAATCCCGATCAGACTTTTCATCTGCTGGAAGATCTGACTCAAAGCGGGTATCCTCCGGCGGGAGCTAGGCTGCTCTCCCTCCGTTGCCTGGACAGCGTTTTAAAAGCTTTGCCGGATTAAGCTGTTTTAAAAAACGCTCAGGCTCAGCTCACTTAGCCGCTATATTTTTTGTTTTAAAGCGCGGCGTGAGAAATGGCTGTATTTAAAAAAGCATCAAGCTCAGCCGCTATTTTTGCCCTCATCTAAGGCTTGTCTTTTCTCATTTCAGATGAAAATCCCGTGTTTTTTCAAGACGGGCATACCTGGGCATTTCTCCTGCCCTTTAAAGGCAAAGCGGGCTTTCCCCTGAAATGAAAAGAGCGAGCGCTTAAAAGGCCGCCCCCCCTCCCGGCTTAAATTTTTTAAATTTTTTCTTGGCGCAGTCCATTGTTTGTTTTATAGTGGGGCTTTCTTAAAAAATCATAAAGGGGGATTTTATGCGTTTAAAAGGTTTTGTTTTATTGCTTGCCGCTCCATTTGTTTTATCGTCTTGTGAAAAAATTAAAGCTTTCATGGGCCAGGCGGATTCTGTAAAATTAGAGTCTGAAGAGGAAAAAGCCAGCTATCTTCTGGGCTATATTTTAGCTGAAAACACGAAAAAATCAGAAGCCCATTTAGTCAGTCAGGCTTTTCTCAAAGGCGCTCAGGACAGCCTCAATGGCCAAAAGCCGATGTTAGAGCAGAGGGACATGGAGAGCGTCCACCGGCAAATTAAGAAAAAAGCCGCTTTGGAAAAACGAAAGCGGGAAGGGGAGAAACACAAAATGAGCGGGCAAAAATTTCTTGAGGAAAACAAAAATAAAGAGGGTGTTCAAGTCACAGCCTCAGGCTTGCAATATGAGGTTTTAACTGAAGGGCCAGGCAAAAAGCCCGCAAAAGAAGACACTGTTGAGGTCCATTACCGCGGGACTTTGATTGATGGGACAGAGTTTGACAGCTCCTACAAAAGAGGCGTTTCGGCCTCTTTCCCTCTCCAGGCGGTTATTAAGGGCTGGACAGAGGGGCTGGCGCTGATGAAAGAGGGATCAAAATATAAATTTTATATTCCCTCCCATCTGGCTTATGGGGAGCGGGGATCTGGCTCAAATGTTCCCCCTCACGCTGTTTTAATTTTTGAGGTGGAGCTTATCAAAATCAAATAATTTAGCTTTCCTGATATGCCTCATAAAAGAAAAAAGGCGACAATTGTAGGGAGCGGCTTTGTGGGATCCAGCTTAGCCCAATGGATTCTCTCCAGAGATTTGGCCGATGTGAGCCTTATCGATGTCAATGAGGGATTAGCCAAGGGGCGGGCTTTAGATCTTTTTTCCGCCAGCCCGGCCACAGGATCCAGACTTTCTATTCAGGGAGGCTCTGATTACAGTTTGGCGGAAAACTCTGATATTGTCGTTATTACCGCCGGTTTAGCCAGAAAGCCGGGCATGAGCCGCTCAGATCTTTTGGCAAAAAACGCGCAAATTATGAAAACAATATGCGTCCAGCTTAAACAGCGCTGTCCCGACTCTATTTTTATTGTGGTTTCAAACCCTTTAGACGCTATGGTTTCTTTGGCTCATCAAATTTTAAAGCCTCCCAGAGAGAGAATTATGGGCATGGCCGGAGTTTTGGATTCTGCCCGGTTTAAGGCTTTCACGGCTCAAAAATTAAATTGCTCCGCGCAGGATATTTCCATTTTGGTTTTAGGCGGACACGGCGACAGCATGGTTCCTCTTATTCGCTATTGCACAGTCGGCTCTGTTCCCCTTTCCGCCTTTATGGATGAGAAGAGCCAAAAAGAGCTGGTGGAAAGAACAAGAAAAGGCGGGGGGGAGATTGTGTCTTTGCTGAAAACAGGCTCCGCCCATTACGCTCCGGCTGTTGGGGTGGCGGAAATGCTGGAATCCATTTTAAAGGATCAAAAAAGAATACTTCCCTGCGCGGCCTGGCTAAAGGGAGAATATGGAGAGAGCGGAATTTTTATTGGAGTTCCCTGCCTATTAGGGGGAAAAGGCGTTGAAAAGATTATAGAGGCGCCCTTAAGCGAAGAGGAGAAAAGCCAATTTAAAAAATCGGCGGACGCTGTGAGGCGCCTGCTGGCTGAAATGGAGGGCCAGCTCAAATGAATATAAAAGAATATCAAGCCAAAGCGCTTTTTAAGCGGTATTCTATTCCCATTTTGGAGTCTTATCCGGCCAAAAGCCCTCAAGAGGCTTTTCAGGCGGCTCAACAGCTGGGCAGCCCAGTTTTTGCTGTCAAAGCTCAAATTTTAGCCGGCGGGCGAGGCAAGGGAGGAGGGATTAAAATAGCGCATAGCCCCGAAGAGGCTCAGCAGGCGGCTCAAGCCCTGCTGCAATCCCGTTTAGTGACCCCTCAAACGGATAAGGAGGGAGAGCTGGTTTCAGAAGTTCTGGTTGAAAAGGGCTGTGCGATTAAAAAAGAGCATTATTTAGCTGTTTTGCTGGATCCCGCCTGCTCCCAAATTATTTTTATAGCCTCTCCGGAGGGCGGCGTGGATATTGAGGAAGTGAGCCAAAAATCTCCGAAAAAAATTTTAAAGCTGAAAATAAATCCCAGCTATGGCTTTGCGAGCTGGCAGGCTTGGGACATAGGGGAGTTTTTGGGCTTTTCCAAAAAAGAGGATATTCAGGCCCTATTTGCTTTATGCAAAAATCTTTATAGGCTTTTTATGGAAAAAGACGCCAGTTTGCTGGAAATCAATCCTTTGGCAGAAACACAGGAGGGAGAGCTTATCGCATTGGATGGAAAGATGAGTTTTGATGAGAGCGCGTTTTACCGCCAGGAGGATTTGTCCTCCATCCACAAAAGCCAGGAAAGGGATGAAAGCGAGGCTGAGGCTTTGTCCCATGATTTGTCTTTTATTAAATTGGATGGAGAAATTGGCTGTATGGTTAACGGGGCGGGCTTGGCTATGGCCACTATGGATATTATTAAGCTTTATGGGGGCCGTCCGGCTAATTTTTTAGATGTTGGAGGAGGAGCGGAAGAGGAAAAAGTCAAAAAAGCCTTCGAGATCATTTTAAAGTCTAAAGAGGTGAAAAGCATTTTGGTCAATATTTTTGGGGGAATTATGAGATGCGATGTGATAGCCTCCGCTTTGATCAAATCCGCTCAGGCTGTAAAAATTAAGGTCCCTCTGGTTGTTCGTTTAGAGGGAACGCGCTCTAAAGAGGGAATGGAGAGGCTGGAGCGCTCCTCTTTGGATTTGGTGACGGCCTCTGATTTGGCCACAGCGGCAAAAAAAGCTGTCCAGCTTGCCAAAAATTAAATTATGCTATACTAGTTTGACTTTATGGATTTTAAGCCGGGGCAAAATCGGGCAAAAAGCGCTCAGTTAAATTTTAGGCTTATGCTTTATGGGCCAAAGCGCCTTGCTCTCAAGCCAAACTCAATTAACAGCTCATTTTTGGCGGATTGTATGGACAGCGCTTTATTTTTAGGACACCTCAACTCAACTGAAATATGTCTATCTTAGCGGACAAAAACACACGCCTGATCTGTCAGGGCTTTACGGGCAAACATGGGACTTTTCACAGCGAGCAGGCTTTAAAATACGGGACAAAGCTTGTGGGCGGGGTCACACCGGGAAAAGGAGGCGGCGCTCATCTGGGACAGCCGATTTTTAACACTGTCCGGCAGGCTGTGGATCAGACAAAAGCCAACGCGTCTATGATTTATGTTCCCGCGCCTTTTGCCGCCGGGGCCATTATTGAGGCTATTGAGGCTGAGCTGGATTTAGTGGTTTGCATCACAGAGGGCATTCCCATTTTAGATATGCTCAAAGTCAAACAGGCTTTAAAAGGGAGCCGGTCCCGCCTTATCGGCCCCAACTGTCCGGGCGTTATCACTCCCTCCGCCTGTAAAATCGGCATTATGCCGGGATACATTCACAAAAAAGGCTCTTTGGGAATTTTGTCCCGATCAGGCACTTTGACTTATGAGGCGGTATGGCAAACCACTTGTTTAGGATTAGGCCAAAGCTCTTGTGTGGGAATTGGCGGAGATCCTGTCCCAGGCTCAGATTTTGTGGATATATTAAAGCTTTTTAATGAGGATGAGGAGACTCAAGGGCTTATTTTAATTGGCGAGATTGGAGGGGTTGCGGAAGAGGAGGCGGCGGATTATATTGAAAGGGAGTTTAAAAAGCCGGTGACGGCTTTTATCGCCGGCAAAACCGCTCCTTCCGGCCGCAGAATGGGTCACGCCGGAGCGATAATCAGCCGGGGGCGCGGAGGCGCGGACAGCAAGCTGGCAGCCCTTAAGCGGGCCGGATGCCAGCTGGTGGATAACCCCGCGAATTTGGCGGCTGTGGCTCAACAGCTTTTGGAGGGATGATCATGGGCCAAGATTTTAATGTTTCAAATGGGCTAATTTTGGTTACAGCTCAACAGCTTTTGGAGGGATGATCATGGAGCGGACATTTGTTCTTATAAAGCCCAATGCCATGGATAAACAAAAGGCGGGGGCCATCATACAAAAAATTCAGCGGGAGGGCCTCGCTCTTATTGGCTTAAAAATGTTAAAAATATCCAAAGAAAAGTGCCGAGAGTTTTATAAAGAGCATAAAGACAGGCCTTTTTTTCAGGAGTTAACGGATTTTATAAGCTCAGCTCCTGTGGCTGTGGCTGTTTTTCAAGGGACTGGGGCTGTATTAAAGGTCAGGGAAATTATGGGGGATACAGATCCCAAAAAATCCCGGCCGGGCACTATCCGCTATGAGTATGGGGAGAGTATTGGAAAAAACGCGATTCACGGCAGTGATTCTCCAGTGAGCGCGAAAAGGGAGTTGGCTTTGTTTTTTTCCTCTGAGGAGCTTTTCGCCAGTGAGGATTAAAACAATGCGCCGTTTTTATTTTTTTAGCCTTTTATGTTTGCTCTTCTCCTGCCAAACCAGCCTAAAGAGCATTCAAAGGGCGAACGATCACCATAAAATCGCTGTCGGGCTGATCAGCAAGTGTGATAAGCCCAGGGCCCTTTCCCATTTGCTGAAGGCGGTTAAGCTGAATCCTAAAAATTTTTTAATTCGCCACACCTTAGCCATAGTTTATCAATCTATGGGCCAGCGTGACAAAGCCCAGCAGGAGTTTAAAAAGATACTCAAAATAAAACCTGATTTTACAGAGTCCCGGGTGGATCTGGCCCGCGTGTATATTGATAAAAATCAGCTGAATAAGTCCCTCAGGGAGATTAAAATAGCTGAAAAAGACATCACCTACACAAATTATTTAAAGCTTGTCGGCCAGAAAGCCTTGGCTTATTACAAAAAGGGCTCCTATCGAAGAGCTAAAAAATGGCTGAAGGAATCGCTGTCCCTTCCCGGCGGGAAAATTTGTTTTATCTATTTGTATATGGGAAAGACCGAGATGGCTTTAGGCCATCTCCAATCATCCGAGAGGTTTTTAAAAAAAGCTCTTTTAGCCTGCGCGAAAGAAAAGCCTCTCTGCGGGGAATTAACCCATGAGGAGCAGTTGGCTCTGGCCCAGCTGTATATCAAGAAAGGGAACAAACAAAAAGCCAAATATCATTTAGGGCTTTTTTTGAGAAAAGCCAAAGCGGGGACTGATCTTGAAAAACAAGCTAAAAAGCTTTTGAAAAAACTTTCTTAATGGCGCGGATTTTTAGGCTTATGTTTTTTTTCATGTTTTTAGCTTGTCCCGGAGAGAAGGGGAGAAAGCGATTTCGGAGCTGGCGGAAACGGCTGAAGGGAGAGCCGGCGATTATGGATTGCTTTAACATAGGAAGTTATTTAAGGAGAGGATTCGGACAATTATCTCCGCTATCCGGCGATTATGGATTATTCTAAAATAGGAAGCTGTTTAAAGCTTGAGAGGGAGCGCAAAGGCTTGAGCTATGAGCAAATTTTTGAAATCACAAGAATTCAGCCCTCCATTTTAAGAGAGATTGAAGAGGGGAGGGCGTCTTCTGTCGCTCCTGTTTTTTTAAAAGGCTTTATAAAAACTTATGCCCGTTTTTTAGGCTTGAATCCGGAGGATATTTTTAGCCAAAGCCAAGAGGGGGCCAGCCAAAAAAGCCAAAAAAAGCCAGCCGGCCCATCGGGAGAGCCAAGCGCTCCCCCACAGCCTGTCCGCTCAGCTTATGCGCTCTTATTTGTTGGTTTTTTTATTGTTTTTTTGTGGATAGGAGTCATGGGCGGCCCAGCTTATTTTAATAAAGAGGCTGGGACAGCAAAAAATGAGGCGCCGGCAGGGGCTGATAAAAGCTCAGAGGGAGACGCTCCGGGAGGCTTAGATGAGGCCGCCATAGCCCCAAAAGACTCAAACAGCGCGGAGGGCGGGCAGTCCGCTGGCGGCTCTCCCGATCTTTTGGATCAAATCGCTGAATCTGTATTTCAAAAAGAGCTGTTGATCAGATCATTTGAAACTCTTCAAATTTATTTTAAAACGGATCGGCAGGCCACTGTTACAAAGATTCTTAAGCCTTCTGTTTGGTTTCATATTAAAGCTCAAACCAGCATTTATATTCGCTTTGATGAGTATCAGGGCGCTGTTCAAATGTTTTACAATGGAGAGCAAGTGGATCTGGGAAACAGATCGTTTTTTGAAAGGGCTTTTTAATCGGCAGGCCATTTATCGGGCGGATAGCGTCCGCCCGGCAGTTTTTAGGATCTGTATCCCCCTAATTTTACGGCCTTTGCCACAGCTCTATGCAGTCGGCTGGCCGGCCGCACGCTGGGGGCCAAAACCCTAATTTTACGAGCCTTTAACACAGCTCCAGACTCTTGAAAAGCCGCCACAGGAGCAGAGCGCTTATAAAATCCGTTAACTCCTAAAAAAAGGCCTGTCTTTATGCTCTTTATAAAATGCTCGACTCTTCTCTTTGGAGGCTTTTAACATTTGGAAAATCCAGATCGGGCAAAAATAGGCCGGGCGCAAGCCTTTAAACTAGATTTTTAAGCCGGGCTGGCGTAAAACAGCTTTGTCATATATAAAATCAAAAGCGAGGGGCTATTATGTTGGATTTCAGGCGGGCTTTTAAACTGGAGATGAGCGAATTTTGTATGCCGGAGCGCTGTATAAAAATGTTTCTGACACATAGCGGATTTTAAAGTCCGCTCTTTTTATTTAAGGTTAAGCGCTATGGAGTTTGTCAGTTTTGATTTAGAGACCACAGGGACTTTAAGCCATCTGGATCATATTGTTGAAATAGGGGCTGTGCGTTTTGTGGAGGGCAAAGCTCAAGAGACTTATCAGCAGTTGGTGTCCATTGATATTCCTATGCCGGAGCAGGCGACTGCGATCCATGGGATTACAAATGAAATGTTAAAGGGCCAGCCTCCTATAGAAAAGGCGCTGGCCTCTTTTGCCGAGTTTTGCTCTCAGAGCCTGTTAGTCGCTCACAACGCCCCCTTTGATTTTCAGTTTTTATTGAGAGCTATAGAGGAGCATCGCTCCCCCGCCCCACGAGGGATGGTTTTAGACACTTGCCAGCTGGCGCGAAAAAGCTTTCCCGGTCTGCCAAATTACAAGCTTGCGACACTTTGCGACTGCTTAAAAATTGAGGCCAATGGATTTCACAGAGCTGAGGCGGACGCTGTTCATTGCGGCCATCTTTTTATTCATATATTAAAAAAGCATTCTTGCTCCGCAAAAGATATAAAAAAGCTTATTGATTTGTCTGACCGAAGCCCTTTGCGATTTCCCTATTCTCAAATGGAGGGCCAGCTCAATCTTTTTTAATGAGCCTTAGCTATCGGGAGCCGGGGCCTGAGTTCGCCCTTACAAAGGCCACGTGTATATAAATTATTGATTTTACTATAATTTTTCTTGTAAAGCTATAAATTAAGACATATGAAAAAATCAGGATCCCTATATTTATAGAAATTTTTATGCTGAGCCAAGGTCTAAAACGGCGAACTCAGGATGATCCCTAGCTATCGGGAGCCGGGGGGCCTGTTTTTTTTAGATGGATTGAGCGTTTTAGGCTCTATCATTTTTTCCGGGCAGACTAAGCGGTCAAACTCTTTCTCCGTCAAAAAGCCTAAGCGGACAGCCTCATCTTTTAGCGACCGGCCTTTCTCATAAGCGGATTTTGCGATTTGTGAGGCTTTGTCATAGCCAATATGAGGATTAAGGGCCGTAGCCAGCATCAAACTGCTGTCCAAATTTTTCTTGATCTTTTTTTTGTTGGCTTTTAAGCCCTCCAGACATTTCCCTCTAAAGCTGGTTAAGCCATCGCTTAACAAGCGGGCGGAGCGAAGGCAGTTAAAAAGAATGAGGGGCTTAAAAGCGTTAAGCTGGAGCTGTCCTCCGGATCCGCCCAGGCTGACAATTAAATCCTGGCCTATCACTTGAGCGCACAGCATGGCCAAAGCCTCGCATTGGGTGGGGTTGATTTTGCCGGGCATGATAGAGCTTCCCGGCTCGTTGGCGGGCAAAATCAGCTCTCCTAAGCCACAGCGGGGGCCGCTGGACAGCAGGCGAATGTCGTTGGCGATTTTTATCAAGCTGACAGCCAGAGTTTTAAGGGATCCGCTTAACTCCACAATGCAGTCATGGGCGGAAATAGCCTCAAATTTGTTTAAAGCGCAAACAAATTTATAGCCTGTTTTTTGGCTGATAAAATGGCACGCTTTTTCGCCAAAGCCCGGAGGGCTGTTTAAGCCTGTTCCAACAGCTGTTCCGCCCAAAGGCAAAAAAAGCAGGTGGCGAAGGCTTTTTTCTATTCTCTCTTGGCTCAGGGCCATTTGCCGGTGAAAGGCTGAAAACTCCTGCTCTAAAGACAGAGGGACAGCGTCCATCAGATGCGTTCTTCCGGTTTTTACAATGCCCCGGAACTCTTTTGTTTTTTTATTCAAAGACTTTGCGAAAAGATTTAAGGCGGGCCGGAGGCGCTTTTGAATAAAGAGATAAAGGCAAATCCTCATGGCGGAGGGGACAGTGTCGTTTGAGGATTGGGACATGTTAACATCGTCATTGGGATGAATGCTTTTATCCCCTATCCGGCCTCCGGAAAGCTGAATGGCCCGGTTGGCTATAACCTCATTGACATTCATGTTGCTCTGTGTGCCGCTTCCTGTCTGCCACACGGTCAGGGGAAAATGCTCATTGAGACGGCCCTGCTGGACTTCCCGCGCGGCCTGCTCAATCCATTTGGCTTTTTTTTTGTCCAGCAGGCCATAAGCGGAATTGGCTTTAGAGCTGGACTCTTTAATTAAAGCCAAAGCCTGAATCAGCTCCAGGGGCATCAGATCTGACCCGATTTTAAAGTTTTCCAGCGATCTTTGGCTTTGCGCCCCCCAAAGCTTTCCCTCAGGAATGCGGACTGAGCCTAATGTGTCGGTCTCTATACGATCAGCCATATCTTTTTTGGTTCATGACGCGCTTTAAGGGGCCTATTTCTCAATATTTTTAATAATAACAAAGGCTCATACAGCTTAAGATAAGAGGCCTATTTCTAATGATTTTTAATAAGGTTCATGACAACTTAAGGGGTCTATTTCTAATGATTTTTAATAACACATATAAATTATCTTGTCTATGATTAAATCTAAACTCACTGATCTGTCCCTGCTTTTCCTATCATTAAAAGCTAACTTAAGTCACAAGGAGGTTTTGATAAAATCCTTCACTTGTTTGGCGAAAAACTCAGTTTGCTTAACAATCTTTTCCTCATCTAAAGTTTTCAGCCGATAATTTTCCATCAGGATTTGGCCTTCGCATAATACAAAGCTCACCTCATTTCCCCAGGCGGCATAGACGATATTGGAGATTAGATTGTAGCGGGGATGAAAAGAGATATGGCTTAAGTCCAAGGCGATAATGTCCGCTCTTTTCCCCTCCTCAATGCTTCCGATTTCTGTTTCCAGCCCCATAGCTTTTGCCCCCTCAATGGTGGCCATTTTTAGCATCCCTTCCGCTGTAATGGATTTGTCTCCATATTTTAAGGCTTGCAGTTTAATCCCTGTCCCCATTTCTCCAAAAAAATTCAAGTTATTGTTGGAGGCGGAGCCGTCTGTTCCCAAGCCCACGGCCACCCCTTTTTCCAGAGCCTCGCCAATAGGGGCAATGCCATTGGAAAGCTTCATGTTGCTTTCGGGGTTATAGGAGAGGGAGGTTTGGCTTTCCGCCATAATCTCCAAATCTTTTTCGCTGGCCCGCACGCAATGGACAAATAAAGAGTTTTTTCCCGTCACTCCTAAATCATGAAGAAGCCCGATGGGCGTTTGGCTGTGCCTTTTTTGGATTTCCTCTTGCTCCCATTGGCTTTCCGCAGTGTGGATGGCCAGAGGCAGATCTTCTGATTTTGAAAATTCCCCCATTTCCCTCAGCGCTTTTGGCTCCACAGTGTAAGGGGCGTGAGGGGCTATGCCTATTTTTACCCGGGGATGATTTTTAAAGCGCTCTCTTAACTCCAGAGCTTTTCGCCTCCACTCCCTCCAGTCTTTTTCCACGCTGGGGACGCCTATTCCCACAATGCCCCTTATGCCGGATTCATCCAATGTCTCGGCTATGGCGCTGTTGTAAAAATACATATCGTAACAGCAGGTTACACCGGAGCGAATAAGCTCCGCTAAAGCCAGCTTAGCCCCCGCCCGGACAAAATCCTCTGTCACCAACCGCTCCTCCACAGGGAAAATGTAATTCTCCAGCCAGACTTTTAAAGGCTTGTTGTCCGCTAACCCTCTAAACAAAGACATGGGCAAATGCGTATGGGTATTGACGAACCCCGGACACACTAGCTGATTTTTTAAATGGATGGTTTGTTTGGCCTTCAGCTGTGGGGAGAAATCTCCAACATAAGCGATTTTCCCTTTGCGGACGCCAACGGCTTTGTTGGCCTCTAAGGCGAATTTGCCTTTTTTATAAATTAAAATTTTATCGCACAATAAGAGGGTGTCGTATTTTTGCGGAGGCATTGTTATGAATGGCTGTATTTTGGCTTTCGAGGCTTATTCCTCTTTTATTTCCTTGAGGCTCTTTTAAGCATTTTGACTGCGCTCCATTTGGGACAGAAACAGCTTAACTTAGGCCATGCTTTTGAACTGGCGGCTTTTAAGCCTCCTCCTGCAGGGATTTCTTCCATTTTAAGGGCTGTTTTCCCTGATAAAACAGCGCCGGCATTATGGGCTGGGGATAGCCTTTTTGCCGAATAGTGTGTTTGCGGACTAAAATTTGATAATCCAGCTGTTGCTCAAAAAGATATTTATCATAATGGCTTTTGTGCTCTAAAAGGATTAAAAGCTCCAGTTTCATTTTAGGGTTCGCTTTAAAAGGGACTGAGATGATAAGATCCGCTCTTTTCCCCTCAAAAGTGTCTTTTTCTATTTTCAGCTTTTTTAAGTCGTAGGCTTGAGCCTCCTTTTTGGAAAAGATGAGCTGAAGCAATTCCCGCGCCAGATCTGGATCAGAATAGAAATGCTTAAAGAGGCTGTCATGGCTGAAAGCTGGCTTTTTTCTCTGGATTTTAGGTTTTCCCTTCACAAGCGCAGTCCTTTGTTTTCCCGCTATTTTTAAAAGGGCGGGGGCTGTTTTATAGCTTGATCCGTCACGAACTCAAGCTTATTGTTAGAGCTTGAGGGAATTTTAACAAAAATACAACCTATTTTTTGAATATGCGGCGCTCAGTTCATATTATCAGTTGGCTTAGCTGTGTAGTTTGAGTCAATATAGGGAAGGTCTAGGCTGAAAAGCTGTATTATCAGTTGGCTTAGCTGTGTAGTTTGAGTCAATATAGGGAAGGTCTAGGCTGAAAAGCTGTATTATCAGTTGGCTTAGCTGTGTAGTTTGAGTCAATATGGGGAAGGCTCAAGCTGAAGAGTTGTATTATCAGTTGGCTTAGCCGTGTAGTTTGAGTCAATATGGGGAAGGCTCAAGCTGAAGAGCTGTATTATCAGTTGGCTTATCTGTTTAGCTTGAGTCAATATAGAGAAGACTGAAGAGCCTGCAAAGTTTTTTGAGAAAAATCCCAATGGAGACTTTATGAAGCCGGAGCTTATTTATCATGCCTTGTCACATAATGAAATAACCCCTGAAACGGAGCGGGCGGTTAAAGGCGCTCTGGCTGGTTTGGACGCGGGGGAGCTTCGTGTGTGTGAAAAAATTAAGGGAGAGTGGCGGGTCAATGAATGGGTGAAAGGCGCCATCCTCCTTTATTTTAAGATGACAAAAATGAGGGAGTTTGTCTCCGGTGATTTTAACTTTTTTGATAAAATCCCCCTTAAAAAATGGACTGGCGGGGAGGGGGTTCGCGTTGCGCCTCAAGCTCTTGTCCGCTATGCCGGCTATGTCGCTAAAAACTCTGTGCTTATGCCGTCTTATGTCAACATTGGAGCTTATGTGGATGAAGGCTCATTGATTGACACTTGGGCCACTGTGGGATCTTGCGCCCAAGTGGGAAAGGGGGTTCATGTCTCCGGGGGCGTGGGGATTGGCGGAGTGCTGGAGCCTATACAGGCTCAGCCGGTTGTCATTGAGGATCATGTTTTTTTAGGAAGCCGCTCTGTCATTGTGGAGGGGGTTTGTGTCCGGGAAAACGCTGTGATTGGGGCGGGCGTTATTCTCACAAAAAGCGTAAAAATTGTGGATGTGACTCAAAGCCCGGCTAAAGAGCACATAGGGGAAGTCCCTAAAAACTCTGTGGTTATTCCGGGACACAAAAACAAGAGGTTTCCGGCGGGAGTTTATCAAACTCCCTGCGCTTTGATTATTGGCCGGCGATCAGAGAGCACAGATAAAAAAATCTCTCTCAACCAGTGTTTAAGGGAGCTGAATGTCCCTGTTTAAGCGCTCATTCGTTTAGGCGAAATCCTAAAAATCAATTACAGGTTAATATATCTGAGCCGCCAGAGTATCGCTCAAGAGAAAACTTTATAAAATTATTCGCAAATAAACTAAAAGAATCTCATAAACGGCAAATTAAAATTTCTCAAGAAATCTTGAAGAAAATATCAATAGAGGAGAGGATTTTAACATTCTCTAGAAGATATTTCCTTGTATATTTATAAGCTGTTTCAAAAAAAGATATATCCACAATAAAAGATAATTTCCCATTTTTCTTTAGATACTCCAAACTATACTCAATAAAAAGCATTATATAATTAATTTTTCCATTCTTTAAATTTTGAGGAAATTGGCTATATTGATTTAAATATTTAACTCTTTGCGATTCACTTTTTTTTCTGTCTCTTCGGCCATAAAGAGTGACATACGGCGGATTGCCAACAACATAATCCATTTTGCGCAACAAACTGGCTAATTTTTGACAATGTTTTTCTTTGAATAAAGTTAAATCTGTTTCAATTTTTTCAGTAAAATCATATACAAAACCATTAAATTCACCTGTATATCGCTCATTAAAAAGGTGTTTATATAAATTAAAGATATTTTTTTTTGTTTTTTCTATCTTTTCGGGATCTATATCAATAAAAAACAAGCCATTTTCTATAAAATTTTTAATTTTTCTTTTATTTGAGCAATATTGGCATGCTTTTTCAATAATCCTTAATAAAAAAATTCCATTGCCAACAGCGGGGTCTAAAATTTTTTTATTTACAATATTATTATCAAATTTAATGATATCAAGAATGGAATCAATAATCTTAATTTCATTTGTAAAAAAAATTCCGTCATCTTTTTTAAGCTGATAAGGCAATATATGCTGTTGCCTTTTTTGATTCTCTATTGTATTATAAACGACTGGATTCATAGGCAGAGGCTGGCCATTATAATTTATCAAATATCTTATGCTATTTTAACAAAAAAAGAGTTTTTTTGAAGTTTTAATGGAGCTTTTTGGTCCGATCCAAAATTTGCTTAATTTTAAGGCAATATTGCCTGAAACCCTTGTCTGGCCTGGCTTTTAAATTCCCTAAAGCAAATTAAGCGCTAAAGCCGGGACGGGTTTTTTCGCTAAAAAAAGCGGATCGTCCCTGAAAAATGGCCAATTTAACCCTCAGATCAAAAAAATGACTAAAGTTTTATTTTAGGCGAGCCGATATTCTTTTTAGCTGTTTATTTTTGTTTGAATGAGGCATTTAAAAAAGGGCTTTTTTGTTTGAGGGAGAGGTTTTGTTGATGTTTAGGGATTTGAGAGGAGCCGGGGACGGCGCTTTTTGGAGTGTGCTTTTTAAAACAGGGCTTTTGTTTTTTGCCGGATTTTGTTTTTTATCATCATCAGAAGATTCCAGCACCGGTTGCACGAACGAATTGGCCACAGCCGCTGAACAGGCCGCCTCCGGCATGAATATTGAAAATTACGCTATGGTGGCCAGTGTCGTATCAAACACCACTCAAAATATAAGCGGAGCCTCAGCCTCAACCGCTCATAAAGCCAATGCGGCCATCAACAGCGCTCTTTCTGTTGCGGCTTTAAACAGATGGAGAAAATGCACAACTGCCATAGCCGCATGTGAGGCGGCCTGTGCAGCCGACGAAGGGACTGATACTTCACAGGACAACGAAAGCTTTTTAGCGCGATGCAGGGCCCAGTCCGCTACATGCAGTTCGGCTGGGCTTCAAGGCTTGCTGTCCGCTATGCAATCCGCCGCCTCTTTGCTGGCGAAAAAAAAGCTGGGAGGCTGTGAAGGGGCGGATTGCGGAGCAAACGGAGGCTCTGCGGCCCCGCCCACTCCAGAGATGCCACAAGCCAGCTCCCCCGGCTCTTACTCTGGACAAACATTTGCTGATAGCGCTAACAAAAATAATTCCAACACGCCCATCCCGCCTTCTTCGCCTAGATCTTCCGCTAAAAGCTTGGCAGGCTTTTCCGGCAAGCCTTCCGGCCAGCCCTCCGGCGGCCCAGCCGGCTCCTCAAACTCTGATGACGCTGTAGCTGCCTCCTTAAACTCTGACGGCCTTTCCGATTCTTCAAACGCTTCGCTGACAGGAGGGATACCCTCTAAAGGATTCACTAAAGATCGCTCTTCGGGGGAGAGCGGCAATAAGCTCGCGGGCAGTGGGGAATCCGGCGCTGAAGACTCGGAGGACGGCGACGAGAGAAATCTCCGATCCGCCAGAGCTTCCGCTGGCTCTTTTACCGGCAGTGGGAGATACTCCTATTCAGCCGGCGGCCGGGGCTATAATTCTAAAAGAGGAATGGCAAGCTCTAAATTAGCTTTAAACAGCGCATCCGGCAAAAAAAGCCATTCAGACCGGGATATTTTCGCGGAGGCTGGCTCCAACAACAGCGCCAGCATTTTTAAAAGAATGAGTGGGTTTATTCAATCCTTTTGCTCAGAAAACGCGGGTAAATCATGTTATTAGCCATATTTTTGAAAAAATAATGAGCTTACAAAAAGGCGGGTAAATTATGTTATTAGCGGGATGCGAGGGAATAGAGGGGAAAAATAATGGAGGGGCTATGGCTCAGATACAGCGCTCTCACGCCGGCAAAGCGGAGCCAGCCCGCGGATTTTCAAATTCAGCCAAAACTTAGGTCTCAATGAATTTTTTAAAAATAATGAGCTTACAAAAAGGCGGGTAAATTATGTTATTAGCGGGATGCGAGGGAATAGAGAGGAGAAATAATGGAGGGGCTATGGCTCAGATACAGCGCTCTCACGCCGGCAAAGCGGAGCCGGGGCACTCGGAAAACAATGCGAGTATAATGGGCGCCCTCATGCCGGCAAAGCAAAGCCAGTCCTGCGGATTGTCACATTCAGCCAAAAACTTAGATTTCAATGAATTTTTTAAAAATAAAAAAGCAGGAGGCGTTTATGAAACACTTAAAGAGGATTAACAGAGGAGTCGCTATTTGCGCGCTGATGGGATGTTTGTCTCTGTTGGACGGAGAGGCTGGGGCTGAAGGCGCTGGAGAGACTACAGCTAACGAAGAATCTCCAGCTAATGAAGAAACCACAAAAACTGCGGCTATCGATAAAGCCAGAGAGGATCTGGCGGAAAAGAAAAAACTTGTCAGTGGCATGTTAGAAAAGCTCACCTCCTGCCGAAATCGCTGTCAAAAACAATGTTTAGAGGATAGAAGAGCCAGAGAAGAGGATGGCGGCGCAAATCAGCCGGCCTCCCCGGAATGCTCTTTTGCTTTGTGTGACACTGGCGAGTGCCAAGCGACAAAAGACGAATACAATAGGCATAAAAAGCTAGCGGACCAATCTCAACAGGAGCTGGATGATCTCGAGAAGAGCGTAAAAATGCAACAGGAGTCCTCTAAATCCCCCTTATCCCAAGTGCACAAAAAGAGAAAAAACATGGGCGCATTCACCGCCGTAGGAGCGGCCACAACAGCTTTTTTGGGCTATAAGACGGTTACATGTTGCTCTTCACCAGGCTGTAGAGAGAGTGGCTGGTGTTGGATATGGGGGGGGATGACCGCCGCGGCCGGGGTTCAAACTGGTTTAATGGCTAACAAAAAAAAGCAACTTAAAAACACGGAATCGGCTATGTGTGTGAAAAAGCCAGGCTCATCCGAGTGCATTGACGATGGAGAACCCGAGCCTAATATGATGGATACTTCTGAGTGTAAAAAGCATCCTAGTCATTGCAAGATCATGGCAAAATCGTTTGGCTGGGATTGTGATCCGGGGGATGAAAGCTGTCCATCAAATAATCCGCCAACCCCTACAACTCCCGCTCCTGGTATGGATCCAAGGCTAACCACCGCTTTTACGGCGATGGCCAGAGAGGAAGGGCGAACATGGCCTCCTAAAGGCATGAGGCCTTTTGCGTCAACAACGGGCTTGATTAAAGATCTTTCTCCAAAGGAGCAGGAGCATGTTGATGAAGTGTTGGCTCCGCTTCACAAAAGTAATGCGGCTTATTTGGCTAAAAAGGGAATAAAAATCCCGAGCCAAAAAAACGCGGGTCAGCTGAGCAGCGGACTGGGTGTGGATTTAGCCGGCGGAGAGGATGATTTAGAGGCCGTTGAGGATTTAGGCGCGGATATGTCCGCGTCTCAATTTTCCGGGGGCGAAGCCTCCTTAGCCGGATCCTCTGGTGGGCCTGGCCTAAAACGGGCGATTGCAAAGAAAAAGCCCAACTCTTTGGCTGATCAGATGAAACAGCTTTTGGGCAATTTGCGTGGAAATAAAAAAACAGTCACCTCCCCGGCGGAAAAATCTGTCCAGCTGGGGAATGATATTGTGGGAGTGGCTGAAGATAATATTTTTATGATGGCTCATCGCCGGCACAGATCCTTGGCTGGAGATGGGCGCTTTATAGCCCGGCGCAGATGATAAAATGAGACTCATGGCGCGCTTTAAGGGGCTTACAGCGAGCGCGGGATATGAAATCTTTAAGTCTTGGATTTTTGAGCGGGACGAATAGGCCAGCCCTCCACCGGCTCAAGATTAAACAAAGAATGGCCGATAGATGAATTATGAGGGCCTTAATTTTCGCTGTTCTGCTTTTGCCGTCTTGCCAGAGCCATTTTTTATCCCGCTGGTTTGCGGACTGGAAGGATTACTCTTTAACCCAAATGGCCTCTCATGCGACAAGCGGCAGTTTGTCTGAGGAGAACAGGCAAGAGCTGTTATTTCTATTTGGCGATTTAAGCAAAGCCGGAAATTGCGGGGAAATTCAGTCTCATATAGAAAACAATAAAGCTCTTCAATTTTTTGAGGAGGAGCTGAAACTGCCTAAAGGATTTTTGTTTGATGAGCTTTCAGATTACAGTTATGAGTCCTCTCTTTTGCAGATCAATAAAACTGTGGCCCAGCAAGCGGCTTTTTCCATAGTCAGTGTCTGGAAAACAGCTGTTTCCCTTGAGGAAATTAGGATAGTTGTCTATAAAGTGGACAAATGCTACCCTTCCGATTATGTGGAGTTTATTTGACTTCTAAGGCTTTACCTGCCGGGCAAGCTTTAAAGCTGTTAAACCGTTCGTTTGGGCTGTTTCAAAAAAAGCCTTTGCCCCTGTTCAGATTCCATAAGCCAAAAATTGATTTTCAGGGCAGAGCTTTAAACCTGCCGGGCAAGCTTTAAAGCTGAATATAGGCCGGAACTCTAATATCAATTTTTTGTTTGTCGGCGGAAATAATATCCGTTTTAAATTTTGAGTTTAGCCTTTTCAATTCATCATGGGAAATGTTTAACTGACGGGAAATTTGGGATAAAGAATAAGAGCCGTTTTGCAAAGAGATGCGCCTGTAATTTAAGGGCTGCTTATATTTCAGGTTTAAAAACCCGTATTTTTCAGGATCCATGGCGATTCTTCTCATGGCCATTATCTTGGGAACGAAGTCCCTTGTTTGAACCGGCATAGCTCTTTTTTCAGCTAAAAGCCAAAAATTTTTGCTGTTGTGGCGGTTAATGGCTTTTTTGACCCTTCTCTCTCCCCAGTTATAAGCGGCCATGCTTAGGCGCCAATCCTGAAAGAGGCCATACAGATGTTTGAGATATCGGATAGCCGCCCGGGTGGATAATTCAAAATCCCTCCGCTCATCCATGTAAGAGTTGATGGTTAAGCCATAATGTTTGCCTGTCCCCTTCATAAATTGCCAGTAGCCGACAGCTTGCTTTTTGCTTATGGCGTAAGGGTTAAATCCGGATTCAGCCATAGCCATATAAACAAAATCATCCGGCAAGCCCTCTTGTCTCAAAATATTTCCCATAAAATCAAGATATCTATGAGATCGCTCTAACCACCGTGTCATATCCTGCCGCAGAGTTCCGGTTAAAGTCTTTATCCATTTCGTGATATATTTATTGTTTTCCATGGGAAAATCTTTATAATCATTTGAAAAAGTTTGATAATGACCCTCATCAAAGCTTTCTTCGCCAATAATAGATCCGGCCAAGCTATTATCAGATTGTAAATATGCGGCATCCATGACCTGCAATGGAGCGCAGGATATAGATAGTAAAGTTATCAGGACTAAAAGCGGTATAAAAAAGCCTCTCACAAGACTTTAATCGGTATATTGTTTAAGTTTTTGTAAGATTTTATTAGGTTTTTTTCAATTTTAGCTTAACTTTTGCTGTAATATAATGGAATAAGCTTTGGCATATTGTAAAATTTGATCTAAAAGGGATTGCAAGCCATTAGCTCTTCGGGCGCTTAAATACTGGCTCAGCTCCAATTTCTCAATAAATATAGGCCGATCCCTCAAAATATCCGCAGGTTTCCTGTTTGTGTAAAATTCAATGATAATGGACAAAAGCCCTTTGCTGATCAGCCCCGTGCTGTCTCCAGTGAAGATTAAATATCCTGAATCGTCTTTTTCAGCCTTGAGCCAGAGGGGGGATTGACAGGCCTTGATCAGCCACTTATCCAGTTTATCCTCTTCATTAAATTTTGGAAGTTTTTTTCCTAAATCAATGATTTTCCTATAATTTTCTTCCCAAGAGTTTTTAAGGGGGAAATGCTTTAAAATCATTTGATTTCTGTCTGTCATGCTTTTTATTTTAAGGGCAAAAGCTTATTTTTACAAGCCGGCCAGCTTATTTACAGCCTCTGGTTTAAACGATAGCTCCTCTTTTTTTGGAAAAAACGGCTGGCTTGATGCCAAGCCTTCTCCCGACCCCTGGTCTAAACGGATAGCTCCTCTTTTTTTGGAAAAAACGGCTGGCTTTATTTGATTTTAAGCCAGATCCAAGCCGGCAGAGATCCTAAAAAAGCGCACGGCTTATAAATTTTGATGAAAAAGCCGATAAGGCTTTTATGAGAGCCTTGTCTTTATTTGCGGTTAAAGTTTTTGCGTATTCTTTTATTTTTTTTGCCTTATTTATGGCTCATTTTTTTTGATAAGCAAAGGCGCCGGTGGCAGAGTTTAATAGCATTTTAAAGGGAGTCAAGTATATAATTCCCAATTCTTTGACTGATCAGAGAAGCCGGAAAAGCCGTTTGTTATGCGCCGCATAAAACAAAAACCGCTAAAACCCTTGTAAATAAAGCCGTTTAAAAAATTGGACAGGTTGGACAAACTCAAGACCTATTCTGATGGGAATTATATACTTAAAGTCGCATAAAACCTGTGATGGCCTTTAAATGTAAGGCTTGCAGGAGGTTTTAATGATTTAGCGCAAAAAGCGTGCATAAAACTAAGAAAGCAGATAGTTAATAATATAAATTATTGATTTTGTTTAACTTTTGCCGTGCATAAACCGTTCAGGGTTTTACAAATGCGGTGTCAAATATATAATTTCCATTCTGATTGATATATGGCCTCATTTTTCTATGTTTTGAGATTTTAAGAAAAAAGGCTTGTTTTTATAAAAAATTTTTTAAAGACAGACAAATAAGCCTTGACAGCTTAAAAAGCATAACAAAAAAATAAATTTAAAATTATTTTAAGCGACTGAAAAGGATTTTAATATTATGGCAAAAAGGAAATCTTCCTCCAAAAAAAAGGCTGTTAAAAAGCGACTCGCCAACAGAAAGCCCGCCGCCCGCCAGACCTCCCAAAAAAAGCCTGTGAAAAAAAAGAAATCATCTAAAAAATTAGCCGCGCGCTCCGCTAAAAAGCCCGCCCGCAAAAAACAGCCGGCCAAAAAAAAAGAGCGGAAAAAAAAGCCTACCCCCCCCAAAAAATCTTTAAGCGGGAAATCCGCCATAAAAAAGCCTAAAAAAAGATCTGGAGCAAAGCCTTTTAAAAAGCGGGCCTCCGGCTCCGCTAAAAAAACCCAAGCGCAGGAGCCGGCGGATAAGCGGTTAACTGGATTTATCGCTCCGGAACAAGAGGAAAGTCAAGTTTCAGCCCGCTCAAAAAATATAAAACAACATCCGCAAAGCTTGGATGAAAGCTCTTTTGAGGAGGGCATTGGCCTTGCGGATGATAAAGAGCTGGGCGGAGATGATTTTGGGAGGATGGAAAGCGATGAGTCAGATATAGAAAACAATGAAAGCTTTGAGTCTTTTCAGGAAAATGACTATCCTTCCGATGAGGAGGAAGAGGAGGCGGAAATGAGCTTTGATGATCCCTTTGACTCCTTAGAGGATTTAGAGGAGGAGGACGAAGACGGAGAGAGCGGGCTGTTTTAATCCGAGTAGGCCACTTGGCCGGTTTTTATTTTATTGTAAATAGTTTTTACGGAAATTCCCAAAGCCTCAGCGCTTTTCTTTTTAGAGCGAAAGTGCCTCAATGACATTTGAATATAGCAGTTGATCAAATCCTCCAGAGACAGCTGAGGGTCATATTTAAGCTCTCTTTTGGCCAGCGGCTCTTTTTTAATGATTAAAGCCAGATCTGACTCATCTATAATGCTTTTGTCGGAAAGCATAATAGCCATTTGCAGACAGACATTTTTCAGCTCTGTAATATTTCCCGCCCAGGAGCGCCTCTTTAAAGCCTCTAAAGCTGGAGGGGAGATACAGCCTTTAAAATCATTTTTCTTATTAAACAAAGAAATAAAGAAAGGCACATCCTCCGCTCTTTCGGATAAGGATGGGAGAATTAGAAGATTTTGGCTAAGCGCCTCAAACAGAGCTCTGGAAAAGCTCCGCTCTTTCACCTTTTCAGGAAAATTGTCGCTGGCGGAGCAAATCAGGCGGGGAGCTGTTGTTTGGCTTTTGTGATCTAACAGATAAGATAAAACTTTGTTTTGCAAAGCTGGGGGGCAGGATTCCAGCCCATCAATAAACAATGTGTTAAAGCTCCCGCAATTTAAGATGCCGTTTTCCTCCGAATCGCCAAAAAGCTGTTTTTCAATCATATTTGGGCTTAGCCCATAGCAGACACACTTGATAAACCGTTTGAGGCTGTTTTTTCCCTCTTTAAATATCTCATAAGCCGCCCGGTCCCGTCCGGTCCCGCTGGCCCCTAAAATCAAAACAGGGGAAGATAAGCTGGCCAGACTTTTTATTTTGCTGTGAATTTTTTTCATCACCGGAGACTTGGCAATAAACACAGATGGCTCATTATCCCATTCGACTCCCAGCTCTTTTGTTTGATCCTCAAATTTCACTTGGTTTTGTCCAGCTTGTAAAAAAATCATACGGCCTCCTTGCGTTTTTTTATTTTTGATTTTTAAGCCGTCTCAAAATGAGACAAAACATAAATAAGCGAATTTGCGTTTTTTCTCAATAAAAACCAAAACTCGGAGAGCCTCAGAAAGATGAATTAACTCAATCTTAAAAAAAATGTTTAAAAAATTAACAGTGGGGCGGAGGACTCGTTTTCAAACCTCACACACTGTGGACAGGCTTGCGAAAGGCTGTAATTAAGCTGTGGATTTGGGTTATAAGCCGCCGGAGGCTCCCTCCCCGCGGATCTCGTGGGCGGAAAGCAATCTCCCGTTTTTATCTTTGGAGACAGCAAAGACTCTGGCTATAGAATCTCTAAATTGAATTTTATGCCCTCGCATTTTAAGCTCCGTGATAATCTCCGGGCTAAAGCTTTTGTTTTCAACAAAAAGGGGGCGCGGCAAAAACTGATGATGGAGGCGGCCAGCTAAGATGGCTTGCTCTAAGCCCATTTTATTGATTAAATGCCTATAGAGCGTTTGCAAAACCCCGCTGATAATTGTTGGGCCTCCGGCTCCGCCCAGCGCCATCACAGTGGAGCCGCGTTTTGCCGCTATGGAGGGAGTCATAGAGCTGAGGGGCCTTTTTCCCCCTTGAATGGAATTATTTTTGCCCTGAATCAAGCTAAACATATTGCCGGCTCCGGGAAGGGTTGTAAAATCATCCATCTGATTGTTGAGTGTGACGCCATATTTTTTAGTGACAATATGAGAGCCATAAGAGCCATTGAGCGTAAGGGTCATGGAGATGGCATTCCCCTGAGCGTCCATGAGGGCTATATGTGTGGTCTCCTCTGACTCTTTTAAAGGGGAAAGGCGATGGGCTTTTTTTAAAAAAATGGTTTTGTTTATATTCTCTAAGGCTTTGCCGGACAGCCAATCCGCCGCTTTTATTTTCGCAAAAGCGGGATCTCCCATTAAAATCCGGGGGCGAAAGGCTCTGGACAAAATTTCCGCTAAGAGATGAAGCTCATCCGCGCTGTAAAGCGCTTTTTTAAAAAGCTTTTGTTTTTCAATAAGGCTTAAAGCGCGGGATAAAATGATCCCCCCGGAGCTGGGCAGAGGCATGCTGTAAATTTTATACCCCCTAAAGGGAATAACCACCGGCTCCAGCCATCTGGCTGTGTATTTTTTAAGGTCCTCCTCTGTCATAAGCCCTTTTTGCCCCTTTACCGCGGAGACAATATCTTTGCCGATAGGGCCTCCATAAAAAGCCTTTCCTTTATTTTTTTGAAGAAGCTTTAAAGCCTGGGCCATTTTAGCCTGCTTAAAAAGCTCATTGGGTTTGTAAGCCCGCCCCTTTTTAAAAAAAACAGCCCGCCCGGCGGGGTTAAATTTGCTTTTTGATGTTTGAGTTATAGAGGCCCACTCACCTGAAACGGGGAAGCCTTTTTGCGCCAGAGAGAGAGCCGGTTGAATCAGTTTCCTCCAAGCCAGCCGGCCATGCTTTTTGTGAAGCTCGATAAGCCCGGCCACAAATCCCGGAACCCCAACAGACGCTCCTCCTTTTTGCGAGGATAAACCGCTTTTTTCAAAAAAATCCGCCGGCATTTTGTGAGGGGCTGTTTCGCGAAAATCCAAAGCCTGAACGGAAGAGCCTATTTTGACAAGGGCAAATCCGCCAGATCCGAGAGACACATAATAAGGGTGAGTCACAGCCAAAGCCAGAGCTGATCCAACTGCCATGTCCACAATGTTTCCGCCTTGTTTAAAAATGGCTTTAGCCACAGCTGGAGAGTGAGGGGAGGGGCCGGAGATCACAAATTTTGAACCCTCAAAGGGAACAGCCCAAGAGAGCGGGGAAAGACAGAAAACAGCTAAGCCCGCAAAGAGGGCTTTTAATTTGAAGATGGGCCTTTCGCCGCGCGAAGGGCGGAAAAAAGCTTTAAAGAGCGCTGTGCCTAGGAGGATGGGCCTTTCGCCGCGCGGGGAGAGGGCTTTTAAGCTGAGAATGCCCCCTCCGCCGCAGTATGGAGGGCGGGCTTTTTTATTTGGCTGGATGGGATTTAAGCCGTGGCTTTTTGCTAAAAACTGCTTCATTATAATAAAGCTCTGATTTTTCCAGAGGGATCTGAGCCAGCCCCACCAGCTTTTAATAATAGTATAGAAATAAGAGGGCTGTCCATTGGATTTTAGCGCTCACGGCTTATTTTTTGCAAACTGAGGGCTTAAAAGAATATGCTTAATTCTATTGAAGGCTTTTATAGGACAAGGCGGAGGCGCTCCGGCATTGACAATAAGAGCCTATTGATTTATGAACAGGGTTATTCCAAGTGAACTGTCCATTTTTCCGGGATGATCCAAACTGAGCGATGGGAGCCTTTTTTGCCCAAAGTGAAAATGATAAAAAAAAGCCGGCGGAAAAAGCCCCAAGCCAGTCCTAAGGCCAAAGGCTTAATAAAGGAGAGGCTGGTCGCTCAATATTTAAGGGAGAGGGGCTGGAATATTATCTGTCAAAATAAAAAAGTGTTAGGGGTGGAAACGGATTTGCTGGCAAAAAAAGGCCAGTCATTTTGTTTAATAGAGGTTAAGTCCCTTAAAAAAGAGGAGCATTTAGAGGCTATTGTTAAAGACAGGCAAAAAGAAAGATTAAAACAAGTGGCGGAAAGCTTGAGCGATGACTTTCCCAGCTTAAGGCTTTTTTTAGCCGCGGTGAGCGATAAAAATAAAATAGAGTTTTTTGAAATTTGCTGATTTACAGCCCGTCCGCCAACTCCCGCTTTGGGCGGTTGAGTTTTCCCAAGCCCGCCACCGCTTATGTTGTATAGAGATAGAGGGGATTTTTTACAGGCTAAGGGACGGCTGGCTTGAAACACAGAATTTTTGTCCGGGCGGCTCAGTGGCGCGGCATTGAGGAGGCGGCTGATTGAGCTTGAAACACAGAATTTTTGTCCGGGCGGCTCAGGGTTTTAAGCTTTGGGCGAGTATTTTTTGAAATTCCCCCCAAGCCTCCTCAAAGGAGTCATTGACGATTTTAAAATCATATTTCCGGCCCTGCGCCATTTCCGCGGCGGCTGAGGCCAGCCTTTGCTCCACTCCCTCTTTTAAAGAGGGATCTCTTTTTAACATGCGCTTTTTCAGCTCATGGATGGAGGGGGGATAAATAAAAACGCTTACGCTGTGCGGGAAAATTTTTTTAATGGAGCGGCATCCTTGAACATCAATGTCTTTGATAATGGCTTGCCCCTTGCGCCATAGCCTTTCAATCTCTTTTTTTGATGTGGCGTAAAAATCATTGTGCACACGGGCCCATTCTAAAAGCTCTCCACTGCTTTTGAGCTTTTCAAATTGTTTTTTTGTGATGAAACGATAAAAGGCCCCCTCTTTTTCCCCTTTGCGGGGGCGGCGGGTGGTCCAGCTGACAGTATTGGAGAATTGCGGCCACTCCTCCAAACTTTTTTGAATGAATGAGGTTTTTCCCGCTCCGCTGGGGCCGGACACTATAACAAAAGGGCCTTTAAGACTCATTATTGCAATCCCTATTTTGTGTTCCGCGCTCCGGCTTTGGGGATCATTCTATGTTTTGAATTTGCTCTTTAATTTTTTCCAAAGCGAATTTCCCCTCAACCACTTGAGCTGTTAATTCGGATAAGCTGGATTTTGAGCCTATAGTGTTCATCTCTCTCAAAATCTCCTGAACATAAAAATCCAGCTTTCGCCCCACGGCGGAGGAGTCATCAGTCATTTTTTTAAACCGCCTCAAATGCTCTTTAATGCGGACGCTTTCCTCGTGAATATCAAACTTTTCCACATCCCAGGCCCAGTCTTTAGAGCGTTTTTTGTCCCGCTGTTTTTTCCTCATAAAGATTTTTTTTTGTTTTTCATTTAAAAGCCGGGCTTTTTGGGCAAAGGCCTGGATAGCCCGCAAATGAGATAAAATATCTCTCTTTAAAGCCATCCCCTCTCTTTTCCTCTCTTGAAGGCAAGACTGAAGAGCCTGAAGAAAACTCTTTTTAACCTTTGTTTTTTCCCTTGGGCTGAGGCTTTGGGGCTTTTCTATTAAATGAACCACCCCCTCCCGATCGATAAAATCTCCGGAAGTTAAATTATTTTTAAATTTCATCTCTTTAGATAAAGAGTCATACAGCCTCTTCCACTGCTGAGCCTGCTTTTTGCTCCAATTCAGGGAAATGGACGGAGGGGGCTTTTGAGGATAGCGGTCTATATGAACAATAAAGTGGCCGCGCCGGCATTTTTTGGAAATAAGCTGTTTTAGCTCCGGCTCCAGAGGAATATAATAGGAGGGAGTGTAAAACTTCATATCCAAAAACCGGGAGTTAACGGATTTGACGCTAATCTCCAGTTTAAAATCTTTGACGCTGGCCGTGGAGCAGCCAAAGCCTGTCATACTGCGCATGGCTTGACTTCTATCACTTAAAAATTTCTTTGTAAACCTTTAAAGCGGATAGATTTCCATCCAGCCATTTGATGCTTTTGTCTCTTTTAAGCCAGGTGTTTTGCTTTTTAGCCAGAGCCATTGTGCTGGAGACAATTTTATCCACAAGCTCCTCTTTTTTAATTTTTCCGTCCAGATAAAGCAGACCCTCTTTATAGCCCACACTGCTTAATGGCCGCCAGGCTCTAAAGCCTTTTTTGACTAATGCCTCAATCTCCTCTATGAGGCCCTTTCGGATCATGTTTTTTGCTCTTTTCCTCACCTTTTTTAAAAGCTCCTCTTTGGGAAGGGCTAAGCCCGCTTTGAGATAGGGCCAGGGGAGCTTTTGCTCCTTAAACTCTTTTTTGATTTGAGAGAAAGGCCTCCCCCCGCTCTCTATCAAGCTCAAAGAGCGGATAATTCTATATTGATCTTTAGGGCTGATTTGCCTAGCCCTCTCCGGATCTTTGGCCCGCAAGTCCTGATAGAGAAAGCCTAAGCCTTTTTGTTTGGCTATTTCCCGCAGGCGCCGGACAGCGCTGTTTGACACAGCCGGCGGAGGATACATTCCCCTTTCTAAAGCCTGTATATAAAACCCGCTTCCTCCCACAACAAAAACTTTTTTTTGAGGGAGCTTTTGGGATAAAACCTCAAGGGCTTTTCGCCTAAAATCTCCGGCTGTCCAGATTTGGGGGGCGGAAACCTCATCAAAGAGATGGAAAGCTATAGAGGGATATTTTGTAAAATCCGGTTTGGCTGATCCAATGTTTAAATCCCTATAAGCTTGAATGCTGTCGCTATTTAAAATACAGGCTGAGTCCCGCTCCGCCCATTGGAGCGCCCAGTCTGTTTTTCCGGCCGCCGTAGGGCCGACAATAAAAACCAGCCGTTGATCCCGCAATTTAAGATTCACTTCCCATTGTGGAGTTTGGAGAAACATCGCTATTTAAAATACAGGCTGAGTCCCGCTCCGCCCATTGGAGCGCCCAGTCTGTTTTTCCGGCCGCCGCAGGGCCGACAATAAAAATCAGCCGCTGATCCCGCAATTTAAGATTCACTTCCCATTGTGGAGTTTGGAGAAACATCGCTATTTAAAATACAGGCTGAGTCCCGCTCCGCCCATTGGAGCGCCCAGTCTGTTTTTCCGGCCGCCGCAGGGCCGACAATAAAAACCAGCCGCTGATCCCGCAATTTAAGATTCACAGCTCCAGATGGGCCGTTTCTCATAATTGTCACGCGTGTAAAGGGTTTTATATTTGAGGCGGATCTGATCCCAGCAGTTTTTAATTCACAAATCCCGGCTCATAGTAGTAATAGCCGTTAATCAGGCCAAAAGAGCAAACGCAGGGAGTTCCCCTTAAATAACAGGCGTTTTGGACCAGGGGGGCGGGAAAGGCGGGGGCATTTAGACAGGCATGAAAAAAACCGCTGCTCAAACAAGCGGAAAACCAAGACGGCTGATAATAGCTTATATAAAGGGAGCAGGCCTGGCCGGAATAAGTGTGGCAAATGGAGCTGTGGGTATAGGGGTTGGGGCATATCGGAATCCCCCCCCAATAGCTGGGAGCGGGCTGTGGAAGATGCGCGTGCGCAAAGAGCGAGCCACTGCTCAATAATAAAATTATCGTCAAACTGATGGCTTTAAATGTGGCACGCATTTCTCTTGTCCTTCCTTTGCTTATGGTTTGCTTAATAGCGCTTTATGCGGCTTTAATCAATAAAATACAAGAAAATTTTAAAAAAGGCCCGTTTATCGGAAAATTTTACACTGGATCGCGCTAAAAAAGCGGATTAAAGTTATGAGTCTTTTTCATATTGCGTTGTATCCTTTTTTCAAATTCCAAAGGGCTTTTATAGCCCAAAGCGGAAGGGAGATGTTGAGTGTTATGCCGCCCTTCAATCCACTCAAAAATCTTCTCTCTTGCCTCATTAATTCCAGAATACACTTTACAGCCTAATTCCCGTTTGAGCAAAGAAAACAGCTTTCACAATAAGCGTTGTCATAACAGCTCCCTTTTCGGGACATGGATTGAATAAACCCCAAATTATTCAGCCTTTTAGCGGTTTGACATTATAAGCTTTATTGGCGGTTATCAGGACTTGTCATTGTCTGCCGCTCAGCCTTTTAGCGGTTTGACATTATAGGCTTTATTGGCGTTAAATGATAAAGAGTATGAGGGGAACAGCTTTTATTTTGTTTTTTGCTCTTTTTAGCTTTTGCTCTTCCGCTAAAGAAAAACATTTTTTTATTTGTGATTTTTTAAGATCCGCTTTTAAAACAGGCATTGATCCCCTGCGGCCTTTTGATGGCGCTTTGAGCTATTTTGATCGAACTTTTTACTATTCCAAAGCCGGCAAAAAGCTTTATACAGCTAATTTTTCATACAGGGGGGAGCTGCTGGACCTCCGCTTGAGCAAAAATGTTTTATCCTCAGCTTATTTGACAACAGCGCGTGAGCAGCAAGGATTTTACAGAGAGATTTTTGATGTTTATCGCTTTAATATAAAAACAAATGTCTTGATTCATTCTTATGTTTATTATGTTCATCCGAAGGACTACAGCAAAAATTTTAACTCCAGCGATTTTGTCCCCTATAATCAGCCCCTGCTTTTTGATCTTATTAACAGGCCGGCTCCTGAGAGCTATAGAAAAATCGGCTGGGACAAAACAGCTTGGCAATGCTATAGCCTTTCCTTCTTTAAATATTTGTTTTTTAGGCTAAAAGAGCTTTTGAGCCTTCTGACGGCGGGATAATCTAAAAACAAGCTGAGCGCAGATTCGCGGCCTTTGTCAAGGATGGCTCTTTCAGGAAAATAAGCTTAAAAAATAAAGCTATTTTTCAGCCGGCGCGCTCAGTGGCTGGATCGCCATTTGAATGCGGCATTAGGGGCTATTCCGTATTGTTTGGCCGGCTTGGCTATGCTCTTTTGACTATTTTGCATCTTGCTGAGGGCTGCCGACTTTGTCGTGGCGCAAAGACGCTGTATTTGAGCCATAATTCCTTCTTTGTTTTCTCCCCTTGATATGTTATGCCCTCACATCATCCAACTATAAAAATAGCCTGAAAAATCAAGACAACAAAAATGGCGATTTGCCCTTTAGCGCTTAACATAAATTTGGATCGTGGTGCCCGAGGCCAGACTTGAACTGGCACAGCTTTAATAAAAACCGCAGGATTTTAAGTCCTGTGTGTCTACCAATTCCACCACTCGGGCTTTTTTTGATCTCCTTTTAAAGCGCTTAGCTTTTTGCCTCGCGGAAAGCGGAGCGCGCTCATCCGCCTTTTCGCTCATTTTATGTCTGATCTGCTAGCTCCTCATTTATTATTTTTTGCTTTTTTAGCTTATAGCGAGCGGCCATCAAACTGGCCTCATTGCTCTTTGTTTTTTCAATCTTGACCGGTATAGCGCATCATGGCTCTGCTGTATATAAAACTGTTAGAAAATCATCCCCTTTGCCCGCGCTAACGCTCGCTTAATCCCAGAGACTTAAATATCAGCTCCAATTTGCCCGTGACAGCGCCGCTTATAGCTCTATATCCCACAAACCCGCCCTTAATGATGGACAAAATGATTGCCTGGCTTATTTCTTTCATATACTTATATGCTTTTAAAATCAAGGCCGGACAGCTAAAGAAATATTTTGATCCTTGATTTTTGGCTATTTTAACCGCTTATTGTCTATAAAGGCTCAAAAGCTTGAGGGAAATTTTTATGCCTAAAGATTATTATGACATTCTGTCTGTCTCTAAAACCGCCTCTCAGGATGAGATTGAGAAAGCTTGAGGGAAATTTTTATGCCTAAAGATTATTATGACATTCTGTCTGTCTCTAAAACCGCCTCTCAGGATGAGATTGAGAAAGCTTGAGGGAAATTTTTATGCCTAAAGATTATTATGACATTCTGTCTGTCTCTAAAACCGCCTCTCAGGATGAGATTAAAAAAGCTTATAGAAAGCTGGCCTTTAAATATCATCCGGATCGAAACAAAGGAGATAAGGGCAAGGAGGAGAAGTTTAAAGAGGCCTCTGAGGCTTATCAAGTTTTAGGCGATCCCAAAAAAAGGCGAAAATATGACAGCTTCGGCCACAGCGCCTTTAATGGAGGGGGAGGCTTTCAGGATGTGGGGGATATTTTTGAGGCTTTTAAAGATATTTTTGGCGCTTCTGACTTTTTTGGCAGAGGCTTTAGAGGAGGCTTTAGCGGATTTGAGGAGCTGTTTTCCTCCTCTAACTTTGAAAGGGTCAAAAAAGGGGCTGATCTTTACCATGAGGTGAAATTAGACTTAAAAGAGGCTCTGACCGGGGCGGAAAAGGAAATCTCTTTTCACGGCCATAGCTCCTGCTCTATTTGCAAAGGCTCCGGCGCTCAGCCGGGAACTAAAAGGACAGCCTGCCGCCAATGCAAGGGCCGCGGGCAGCATATCTCTCAACAAGGCTTTTTTTCTGTAGCCAGAGCCTGCTCTTCCTGCGGAGGGCAAGGCTCAGTTTTAGAAAGCCCTTGCGGAAATTGTTACGGCAAAGGGATTGTCCGGAAAAAAAGAGCTTTGACTGTGAAAATCCCGCCCGGCGTCAGCAGTGGGACAAAACTTCGCCTTCAGGGCGAAGGGGAGCCTGGCCCTTCCGGCGCGCCGCCCGGTGATTTTTATATGGAAGTTCGCTTAAAGCCCCATTCCCTGTTTGTAAAAGATGGGCGGGATCTCAGAGCGTCTATTTCCATCTCTTATCTGCAAGCTCTTTTAGGGACTGAAAAATCTCTGCGGGGATTGACAGAGAAAGAGACTGTCAAAATCCCCCCCGGAACCCAGCCCGGAGCGCAAATTCGCCTCCCTCATCGGGGCCTGCCCAGCTTAAATAATCCCACAAGGGGCGATTTGATATGTGAAATCCATGTAGATCTGCCTAAAAAGCTTAAAAAAAGAGAAGAGGAGCTTTTGAGGGAAATTGCGGACATCAAACGGGAATCCATTTCAGAAAAAAAGAGAAAATTGTTTTAAGCGGATTCTGCCCGCCTCAGCAATTTGGCCTCTGAAAAAGACGGACCCCAGCCTTTTGAACAGGCTGCAAGAGCCGGCTCGGCTTAAATTTTTTTCCGCCGGGCTTGACAACAGAGGCAGTTGTCTCAACATTAAGTAAATTGACAAAAGGGCCTTTAAGCAAACAGTTTTTGCGCCGGGCGCGGATAGGAGAGGAAAAAGCGCTAAAGAATAGAGTTAATCATGTTAGGCGCAAAAGAGTTTCTGAGCGAAGATGGGAAAGAGGCTCTCTGAAGAATGGAGTTAATATTAGCCTAATAGATCAAACTTTGATAAAAATATAACAAAAAAGGGGGAATATATGGGAAAGGTTATCGGCATTGATTTAGGGACAACAAACTCTGTGGTGTCCATTATTGAAAATGGCAAGCCTAAAGTTTTAACCAATGCGGAGGGGGCTTACACGACGCCATCTGTGGTTGGCTTTGGCAAAAAAGGGGATATTCTGGTTGGCCAAATTGCTAAAAGGCAGGCTGTCAGCAACCCCAGCAACACCATTTTTTCCTCTAAAAGATTTATTGGACGGCTGTATTCTGAAATTCAAGATGAAATTAAAAATTACCCCTTTAAAACAGTTAAAAAATCAGGCAGTGAAAACTGCGCTTTCCTGGTCCACGGTGAGGAAATCTCCCCGGAAAAAGTGGCCTCTCTCATTTTATCCAAACTCAAAAAAGACGCGGAGTCTTATTTAGGCCGGGAAGTGAAAGAGGCGGTGGTCACAGTTCCCGCTTATTTTAATGATTCCCAACGGCAGGCGACAAAAGACGCCGGCAAAGTGGCGGGCTTAAAAATCAAAAGGATTATCAATGAGCCTACAGCGGCCGCCTTGGCTTACGGAATGGATAAAAAGGAGAACCGCTTGGTCGCTGTTTATGACTTTGGCGGAGGGACTTTTGATATTTCTATTTTGGACATTACAGATCAGCTGGTGGAGGTGAAGTCCACAAACGGAAACACAAAGCTGGGCGGAGACGATTTTGACGAGGCGGTTTTAGGCTGGCTGGCTGATGAGTTTAAAAAAATGGAGGGCATTGATTTGAGAGCGGATAAAATGGCCCTTCAAAGACTGCGGGAGGCGGCGGAAAAGGCCAAAATGGAGCTTAGCTCCGCCCAGGAGACCTCCATTAACCTTCCCTTTATTACAGCTGGAGAGGGGGGCGCGAAGCATTTGGACATATCTTTAACCCGATCTAAATTTGAGCAGTTGACCGATCATCTGGTTCAAAAAACTCTAAAGCCCTGCGAGACAGTTTTAAAGGACGCCAATCTCACAGTGGATGAAATCAATGAGGTGATCATGGTTGGGGGAAGCACACGCATTCCGGCGGTCCAGTCCGCGGTGAAAAATTTTTTTAACAAAGACTTAAATCTTTCAGTCAATCCCGATCAGGTTGTGGCGGCCGGAGCCGCTGTCCAGGCGGGCATTTTGTCCAATGAGATAAAGGATGTTCTGCTGTTGGATGTGACGCCTTTGTCTTTGGGCATAGAGACTTTGGGCGGGGTAATGACCGCTCTAATCCCTAAAAACACAACCATTCCCACAAAAAAATCAGAGGTCTTTTCCACAGCGGAGGACAATCAAAATGTTGTGTCCATCCATGTTCTTCAGGGGGAGAGAGGCTTGGCTAAGGACAATAAAACTCTGGGGCGATTTGATTTGAGGGATATTCCTCCCGCTCCCAGAGGAGTTCCTAAAATTGAGGTCTCTTTTGACATTGACTCCAATGGGATTATTCATGTTTCCGCAAAAAATCAGGCGACAGGGAAAAGCCAAAATATTCGCATTGACAAACCCAGCTTGAGCGAGGAGGAGATTAGCCAAATGATCAAATCCGCTCAGGTTTATGAGGAGCAGGACCTCAAAAGGAGAGAAATAGTCAATTTAAGAAATGAATTAGATCAGATGATCTATCAGTGTGAAAAAATTATAAAGGAAAACGAGGAAAAAATCCCATCTCACATGAAATCGGAGGCTGAAAAATCTTTTGAAACAGCCAGAGAATCTTTGAAAAAAGATGAAATAGACATAGATGAGCTGAAAAATATCAGAGATCAGGTGAAGCAAAATTTTCAGCAAATTGGCCAGGAGGTTTATAAGCAAACTCAAAAAGAGGACGCAAAAAAAGAGGACAGCTCCAGCCGGGAAAAAAAACAGGAGAAAAAACCGGAGGGCGAAAGCGGGGGAGACAGCGAGACCATCAATGTGGACTATGACAAAAAAGAGGATTGAGTTGATATTTTCTGTTTTTATGCCGGCTCTTCCCAGCCATCAATGTGGATTATGACAAAAAAAGGATTGAGCCTCAAATTATACCGGCTGTAAAGCGCAAAGCTCCTGAAGATAAAGCGGGATTTTTTTCAAGCTGAGCCGGCCAGCCGGTTTCTCCAGTTGTAAAATTTAAAACTTCTTGTTAAAATGGCCCTGTGGCTGTCCCGCAAAAAATTATCCCCGCAAAATCCCACTCCATCACTTTTGAGGATTTAAAGCTCAAGCTGGAAAAGCGCAGCCCTAAAATTAAAATAGATCCCATCATTAAGGCTTATGAATACTCCAAAAAAGCCCATGATGGCCAGAAAAGGCGAAGCGGAGAGCCTTACATTATCCACCCCCTGAATGTCGCTGATATTTTAGCTGATTTGGAGATGGATCAGGAGAGCGTCATTACAGCTCTTCTCCATGATGTCGTGGAGGACACTTCAGCCTCTCTTAAGGACATAGAAAAAGAGTTTGGGCCGACTGTAGCTTTTTTGCTGGATGGAGTCACAAAAATCTCCCGCATGAAATTTCGCAACATTTATCACAAACAAAGCGAAAATATCAGAAAAATGATTGTGGCCATGGGGCGGGATGTTCGTGTGATTTTGGTTAAACTGGCTGACCGGCTTCATAATTTAAGAACCCTCCAGCACATGCCGGAAGATCGCCAAACAGCGATAGCCAATGAGACTTTGGAGATTTATACCCCCTTAGCCTCCCGTTTGGGCATGAATGAAATGAAAGTGGAGATGGAGGATTTATCTTTTAAATTTTCTCAGCCGGAAAGCTATGCCGGCTTGGAGAGGAAAATGAGGGAGCTTAACACAGACAGAAATGCTTATCAAAAAAAGGTGGTCGGCCTGTTGGAAAAGGAGCTGAAAGCCAATGGCGTCTGGAATTGCGAAGTGGAGGGGCGATACAAAAATCTTTACTCCATCCATCAAAAAATGATCTATCAAGACATTCCTTTTGAGGAAATTCATGATATTGCGGCTTTTCGCATCTGCGTGGAGGAAATTCATGAATGCTATGAATCTTTGGGCCTGACCCACGCCCTTTGGAAGCCGGTCCCCGGCCGTTTTAAGGATTTTATCGCCATGCCTAAAAGGAATAACTATCAAAGCCTTCACACCACTGTTTTAGGGCCGGAGGGGCGGCAAATTGAAATTCAAATACGCACCCATGATATGCACCTCATGGCGGAAAGGGGAGTGGCGGCTCACTGGATTTATAAGCTTAAAAATCAAAAAGCGCAAATCAAAGGCGACAGCCTTTCAAAATTCAACTGGCTGAAGGATTTGCTGGCTTGGCATCAGCATTCCGATGATTCTGAGGAGTTTTTGGAAAATGTAAAAATGGATCTTTTTGAATCGGAGATTTATGTTTTTACCCCGGAAGGGGAAATCAAAGAGTTTCCCAAAGGCGCGACTCCCATTGACTTTGCCTACGCCATTCACACTCAACTGGGGGAGAAAACTATTGGGGCTAAAGTCAATGGCCGGCAGACCCCTTTAAGCCATGAGCTGAAGAGCGGGGATACGGTGGAGATTGTCACCTCTAAAAAGCCCAAGCCGTCTAAAGACTGGCTCAAAATGTGCGTCACCTCCAAAGCCCGCTCTAAAATCAAAAGCTTTTTTAAGGCGGAGGAAAGAAAAAAATCTATGGAAATAGGGGAGAAGCTGTTTGAGAAAGGATGCTATCGCTTAAAAATCTCTGAAAAAGAGCTGTGGTCTCATCCTCAAATTTTTGAGTTTATGAAAAGCCGGGGGTTAAATAAAAAAGAGGAGCTTTTTATTGATTTGGGATTTGGAAAAATTGAGTTTAAGCAAATAGCGGATTATGTGTTTAAACGTCAGCAGGAGGATTTGTTGGATCAGGCGGATCCGCTGTCTCTCCCTCCGGAAAAAGACTTTTCCGGATCCCCTTTGGCTATAGAGGGGGCGGATCATGTGATGGTTCACTTTGCAAAATGCTGTTATCCTGTGGCGGGCGATCATGTCAAGGCTTATGTGAGCAAAAAAAAGGGCATTGTCATTCACAGAAACATTTGCAAGGCTTTGGATCAGATCTCCTCCGATCGATTTATTGATGTAAGCTGGAAGAGCGATCAGAGCTTAAACAATGATTACACTATGTCTTTAAGCACAGTGTGTCTGGACAAGCCGGGAACTTTATCTAAACTTAGCGAGGCTTTTAATTTTTTTGGGTTGAATATTACAAATCTTAAAGTGAATCGGACAAACGCCCTAAAAGTTTTTATTGTTTTTGACACAAAAGTTAAAGGCTTAAGGCAAGCCAGCCAGCTGATGGCCCGCCTCAGCCAAATAGACAATGTGTTAAGTGTAAAAAGAAAAATAGATTACGATTGAGGGCTTTTTCGCTTAAATTAAACTTAAGCTTTGATAGGCCAATACAGACATAAAATAGGCGAGGATGTTTAGCGCCGCAAATTGGGCCAGAGCTAATTTAAGCGATCCGCTTTCTTTATAAACAATAGCGGTTGTGGACAGGCATTGAAGAGAAAACATAAAAAAAATCACAAGCCCGGCCACGCTGGCTGTTGTAAAAATCAGCGCTCCGTCTGGATGGCTGGCGCTTTTCATAGTCTCCAGAAGGGAATGGGTGAGGCCCTCTTCCGTGAGCGCTGTAACACTAAAAATCAAAACTAAGGCGGACACAAAAACCTCTCGGGCCGCAAAGGCCGCGATCAAAGCTGTTCCCGCCCGCCAATCCAAGCCCATAGCCCCAAACACAGGCTCCACGAGCTTTCCCATTTGCCCCGCATAGCTTTGCTGGATTCTTTCAGAAGGGGGCAGGTCAGGATTTGCCGGCCAATGACTCAAAAGCCAAATCGCCAAACCTGCAAAAAAAATAGCCGGCCCGGCTTTTACAATATAATGCCGGGTTTGCCGGAGCGCGCTTTGCAAAATTGTTTTTATAGCCGGCGCGCGGTAGAGGGGCAGATCCAACACAAAAGGCTCTTTCTCCTCTCCTTTTAAAAAAAGGCTTAAAATCCAGACAGCGCCCGCCCCTAAAAAGAGCGAGGCGATGTAAATAAAGCTCAAGGCTATTCCCGGCTTCCAGGCGGACTGGCCGTAAAACAAAAAGCTGAGGAGCAGAGCATAGACAGGAAGCCTAGCCGAGCAGGTCATAAAGGGAATGGCGAACACAGTCATAAATTTCTCTTTTTTAGAGCTGAGATTTCTGGCCAATAAAATAGCGGGGATGGCGCAGGCGTAGCCGGATAAAAAAGGGACAAAAGATCGGCCGCTCAGCCCTATTTTTGAAAAAGGCCCATCCATGAGGGCGACCGCCCGGGCTAAATAGCCCGTGTTTTCCAAAAGGGAAATTCCGACAAAAAGAATAAAAATTTGAGGCGCGAAAACCAAAACAGATCCAAAGCTGGCCAACAGGCCATGCGACAAATCCGCCAGTTGAGGATAAGCCGAAAGGCTTTTCCCGCTTTGCCGAATTAAAAAAGAGAAGGCTTTGTCTATAGCCTCCATAAAAGGGGAGGCCAGCCAAAAAATGGAGGAAAAAAGCCCAAACATTATGCCGGCAAAAAGCAAAAGCCCTTTTCTGGGACTCAGCGCCAGCCTGTCCCATTTATCAGAGAGGAAAAGGCTGTTTTTATTGTCCTTTTGATCTGGATTTATGAGAGAGCGCCGGACAATAGCTTGAGCCTGATCCGAAGCCTTGTTGAATTGCTCTTGATCCCAATCCTTTATTTTTTTAACTCTTAATAAGGGGGGATGAATTTTTATAGATTTAAGCTTTTGAGCCAGCTCCACCACCCCCTCTCCTAAGAGGCCGTTGACAGGCGCAACCGGGCAGTTTAACTCTTTTTCCAGAGCGGAAACATTTAGCCGGGATCGCTCGCTCAAAGTGTCCCGCATAGTCAAAGCCGCCACTAGAGGAAAACCGGCGGATTTTAATTGCAGGAGAAAAGGCAGTTGGATTTCCAATTTGCCGGCGTCCAGAGCCACAATTAGCCCGGAAAGGCTTTGATTCTCAAAGAGGGCCTGAAGGGCTGTTTTCGCGTCCTCTGAGCGGGAAAATAAACTGTAAATTCCCGGAGTGTCCGCCAGCTCCGCCGGGCAGTTATATTTTTCTAAAATATCTCCAAGGGACAACAGGGCGGTAGATCCCGGATAATTGACAGTTTTGCGCTTAAAGCCGGTCAGCCAGTTAAAAAGCGTGGTCTTCCCGCTGTTAGGAGGGCCTGTCAAAACTATGCGGGGCTTTTTTTGTTTGGCTCTTTTGCCCGTTAGGGGATTCCTCACGGCCACTGCCTGTTATGGCCTGGCTCAGCAGTTGGTTTGACCTTTATGAGCTGGGCGTCTTTTTTTCTGATGATGTATTTCCCGTGATGGGAGAGCACAATTAAATTCCCTCCTAAAGGGAGCTGTCCGATCATTTGGATAGGATCTCTGGCGCGCCAGCCCATTTCCATAAAGCGGATAAGGCTCTGGCCGTAAATTCCAAAAGAGACAATTTCAGCCTTTTGGCCCAGCTTTAAATGAGAGAGAGGCATGCGCGCCTCAATCATTTCAAAAAACAGGGGCCCAGCCAACAAATAAAAAGATATTTTTGGATAATGAAAATAAATTGACAAAAATCAGACGGCTCATTTTTGATACATGAATAAAAAAAGCGGGAGCTGTATTTATGCGCTTTCAGAGAAAGCGCATGCGCCTTTAGCCAGCCTAAGCGAGCTATTTGCGGAGCTGTTTTTCCCTTTTATTTCAAGCTGAGAGGACAGACTTTTAACAGGGGGTTTTTTTTGATTGATAGGCCCCGGCTTTTTAGAGTAAAAGAGCAAATATGCTTTTTGACAATATCTTGGAGGCCATCGGGAAAACCCCTCTGGTCAAATTGCAAAAAATAGCCGGAGATTTGCCCGCCAATATTTACGGCAAATGCGAGTTTTTTAATCCCGGAGGCTCAGTTAAAGATCGCATTGCCTTTAACATGGTTAAAAAAGCCCAAGAGGAGGGAGTTATTCAGCCGGGAGACACCTTAATTGAGCCAACCAGCGGCAATACGGGCATTGGCATTGCTTTGGCCGGAGCGGTTTTAGGCTATAAGGCGCTCATTGTTATGCCGGAAAAAATGAGCCGGGAAAAAGAGAGCATTTTAAAACTCTTGGGGGCAAAAATTATCCGAACGCCCGCGTCAGCCGCCTCCAGCTCTCCGGAAAGCCATATCAGCGTGGCTAAAAAGCTGAATGAGGAAATGCCCCGATCTCATATTTTGGATCAATATTCTAATCCGGCCAATTACATGGCTCATTATGAGGGAACAGCGGAAGAGATTTTATCCGATCTCAATGGCCGTTTGGATATGGCTGTGGCGGGGGCGGGGACCGGCGGAACTTTAACAGGGCTGGCCAAACGGATTAAGAAATCCTGCCCTCATTGTGAAATAATAGGGGTTGACCCTGTTGGCTCTATATTGGCTGGAGAGGAGCCTATTCAGGCTTATGAGGTGGAGGGAATAGGATACGATTTTATTCCTGAAGTTTTGGATCGCTCCCTGGTGGATAAATGGGTAAAAACCACAGATAAAGATTCTTTTGCTATGGCCCGAAAAGTGATTCGATTGGAGGGCGTTTTATGCGGAGGGTCCTCCGGCTCGGCTGTTTACGCCGGCTTAAAAGAGGCTAAAAGGCTCAAGAAAGGGCAAAATTGCGTCATTATTTTGCCTGATGGGATACAAAACTATATGAGCAAATTTTTAAATGATGATTGGATGAGGAAGAGGGGATTTCCTCTATCCTCCTCAGATTTGAGCTAAAATTTTGTATGTGAAAAATATTGGCTGGAGAAGAGGGGGATTAAGCCTCAATAATCCTCATCAGCTGTTTGCCCTGCTGGCTCTCTATATTGGCCCTGCCGCCCGTCACATCCGCATCTGAGCTATATTGTCTGGAGAAGCTTATGATGAGGCGGAGGGAATAGGATACGATTTTATCCTGAAGTTTTGGATCGCTCCCCAGTGGATAAATAAAAGATTCTTTTTTGCCTCTGGGAATTTTTATAGCTTGATTAGGCTAAAATCTTGTGAAACAATAAGATAGGCTGGCTTTAAGCGCTTGAGGCCTGAAGTTTTCTTTTTGCAAGATTTTTAAATTGGCAGATGTTTTTGCTTTCAGAAGTTTTCCAGTCAAACAGCGCGCATTGAGCAAAAAAACAAGTTTATGATCGGCGGCTCATCTCTTTTTTTGATTTTTTTAGTTTTTTTGGCCGGTTGCGCTTTGGCCAGATATTTAAGGCCGGTCATCGCTTTGTTTGTAAAAAGGATTTCTCAGGCTTATTGCCCTGAAGGGCTTAGGCCCTACCTGTTAAAACAGCCTCAAACGGCTTACTCTTTGCTTATTTTATGGGCGGTCTGCCGCATAGGCTTTCCGTTCGCCTCTGTGGAGGATCAATGGCGGGCTTTTTTATACCAGCCTTTAAAGGTTATTTTGGCTTACAGCCTGCTTCTTATCAGCTGGCAGTTTTTAGATCTTTTGGAAAAGCTTTTTATCTTAAATTTAGAGAGCGAAAAAAGCGCCCGGCGCCCGGCGGATTCTGTCACAAAGCATTTGCTTCCTTACGCCAAAAAAATCTTAAAAACTTTATTCGCTGTCATTGCGGGCTTAATGCTCCTTCAAAATTCAGGGTTTAATGTCACATCTTTGCTGGCTGGCCTTGGCATTGGGGGAATCGCCATAGCTCTGGCGGCTAAAGAGACCTTGGGCAATTTTTTTGGCGGAGTCACAGTGGTTTTAGACAAGCCTTTTTCCGCGGGGGATTGGATTGTCTGTGATAAATTTGAGGGGACGGTGGAGGATATTGGCTTTCGCTCAACAAAAGTCAAAACTTTTTATGACTCTCTTTTAACTATTCCCAACTCTGTTATTTCTGAATCCATCATTGACAACTTGGGCAAAAGGCAGGCGAGAAGAACAAGAGCTGTTTTGGATATCACTTACGATACCCCGCCGGAAAAAATTGAGGCTTTTGTGGAGGGGATAAAAAATATCATTCAATCTAACAGCTATACCCGAAAAGATTATTATCAATGCTATTTTTCAGATTATGGGCCTCACAGCCTGCAAATTCTTTTAAACTTTTTTCTAAAAGCGCCGGATTGGGATACGGAGCTTTTGCAAAAGCAAAATATTTTTTTGGAGATTCTTCGCTTGGCCAAAGAGCTGGAGATTGATTTTGCCTTTCCCACCCAAACATTGGATGTGCCCAGCCTTCCGGGACAGGAAAAAAAGGCCAAACAAAAGATCTCTAAAGAGGCGCTTTGGAAAAAAGCTCTGGCTTTTGGCCCCGGCGGAGAGCTGGCCAGCCCCCAAAGCTTGCGCCATCCTAAAAAATAGCCTCAGCCCATAGTCGGCGTGTAAATGGCAAATTTTAAAAAAACTGCTTTTGAGCCGATAAAATATATATGCGCGGGCTTTTCGGCTTTTTATTGATATTTCTTCTTTTTCCATTTCAGGGAGCGGGCAATCCCGCTGTTTTCACTCCTGATTTTAGCGGAGCTCCTGTGGCTGTTCCCGCAGGCGCCCCCTTAATGCCTCTATGTGATGACCCCTCCAGCCCTTTATGTGTCAACCAATGGTCTCAACAGGCTATTCCTTTGGCTGTTTATCCTCAAGGCGCCGCCCGGCCTCAATTTCAATACTTCCTTCCGGCTTTTCTGCCGGTCGGGGCTGTAGATGAGAATCCGGCAAAAAGCGCGGATTGGACGGTTTTTCGGCCGTCTTTTTCCTCCTCTTTTAGCCGAAGGAGAGACAGAAGGAGAAATCAAAAATCAGATTTGAAAAGCGAAAAGCCATCTCCTAAAAGAGTTTTTTATCGCAGCAAATCATCCCCTGACACCGTTAAAATAGTGGAAACAGATCAAAAAGGGAAAAAAATCATAAGAGAAAAGCGGGGAGGCTTAAGCCCTGAGGAGGACATCAGCCAGCTCAAAGTTGTTAAGGACAGCCCGGAAAAGGACACAAATTGGGAGGCTTTTTCGCCCTCTTTTGCGGAGCCGGAACAAGAAGGCTCAGATCCACAAACCACGCTTTATCAGAGCAAATCAGATCCCAGCCAATTTATAGCTGTGTATACAGATGATCAGGGAGAGCAAAAGGCTCAATCCGTTCGTCCGGTTTTAGTTTCTGAAGAGGATTTGACTTTAGAGACAGATCCCCTTGAAGAATTTGAAGAGCCTGAATCAAGAGGATCCAAAGCTGGATCTGCTAAACCAAAAAAGGCTAAAGCCCCCTCTCCAGAATCCGATAAACCAAAAAAGGCCAAAGTTAGGGGATCTAAACGACAAGAGGCTCCAGATTTTTCCCAAAAATCCGATGAGCTTAAATCGAAAACAGCCAAAGATCTGGATTCTCAGCAAACACAAACTACCGCTTCAAAGAGCGCCAAAAAGCCTTCCGGCGAAAGCGCCAGCTTAGCTCATGCGGGATTTTTGGCCAGATCTAGAAAACAAGCGGCGGCTCTTCCAGCTGCTCTAAAGCGCTCTCAAACAAAATCCTCCAGCGCCTCTCAATGCATCTCCCTTGAAGATCCAAAAGAGGGGGATACAGAGGCCGGCTGGTGTTTTGAGTGTCTGAGAGATGGGGAGGATTCAGTTTTGTCCTCTTTAATGCAAGATAGAGCTTTTTTTAGCGCTTTAAGCGGCTATCTTAAAGAGGTGACAGCTTCCAGCCGAAAGAAAATCAGCTCAAAAGAAGTTCCCGCTGAAAAAATTTGCTCTCCTGAGACATCTTTAAAAGCTTTAAAAGCCATTATCAAAAATTTTGAAATACACTGCCCTGGTGACAAAAAATTTAAGAATTGTTCTAAAAAAGCTCAATGCGGCAAATTTAAGAGTTTTTTTGAAAAAGCTCAATGCGAATCCTGCAAACAAGGGGTCCCTCCGGAAATCATGATGGCCATGATGAGCATCGAAAGCGCCGGTATATGCCAGGCTAACCTGGACACCTCTAGGGAAAACAGCATGGGCCTGTTTCAAATAAACGCTAAAGTTCACCAATGCCGTAATGATGCAGGAAAAACCTATAGCATAAAGGCAAAGGACAAGACAGAGAAAGGCCTTGCCCGGCAATGTTTTCAAAATCCAATAAATAATTTGAGAGCGGGGGTTGATATTTTAGCCGGCCACTATCGCAAAGTAAACGCCAAGCCCACTGATTCATCCTCATGCAAATCTTGGCGGGATATGGGGCCTGAGGAAAAAGACGCCTGGAGGCGAGGTGTGTCCGCTTACAACGGCGGCCCCGGCTGGGTGACACGGGCCATAGAGTCTGTCCGCAATACGGAGGCTTTAAAAAACACGGGCAAACATCTTAAGGATTCTCATAAACACACCAAAAAGAAATATGCGCAAAATAAAATGCCCTGGGAGCGCTTGAGGCTGGCCTATTTTGCGGAAAAACTGTCTCAAAAAGTCAAAAAGGGGAAGGATTGCATAACCAACGAAGGGAAAGAGGAGAGGGGAACGGGCAGACTGCTCTCCTGCACAATCTCAAATCTGGCTCACACAGAGGCTGTTTTAGGGAGAAATGTCAAAGGCTCCCCCGCCTCAATGGTGGACATCTGGTCTCTATATATGAGCAAGCACAAAGCTAAATGTCCAAAATAAAGGAATAAGCTCAGCCGCTCTATTTTGCCAATTTCGCTTATGCTCTTTGGACTATTTTGTATATTTTTGGCCTCTGCTCAGCTGGCGCAAGGGTGTAGCATTTGAGCCATAATTCCTCCTTTTTAACTCCAACCCAAAAAAAATCATAAAAAATCCTATATTTCCGGGGGGTTTATTTTTGCCACGCCAATTAAGTGTCAAAGTCGGGATCTACGAGGCGCTCAACAAGAAACTCCAACAAACAGCTCAATTTTTATAGACAGCTAAACAGGGCTTTCGGAGAGGTAGTTGTAGTGACCCCACGATCCCTGGAACCCCTGTATTCATTGGATTTTTCAAACCAAAATGCGGAAGTCAGGAGGAAAACTGTCCATTTTCAGGGACGATCCGCCACACAATTTGACATTTGATAAAGCCTGTGCTGAAATTAAATTCTAAATGAGAAAAAAGCTTTTTTTGTTGTTTTTTGCCCTTAGCCTTTTTATCCGGCCGGATTTGAAGGCTCTGCCTTTTGCGGAGGCTAAAAGCCAAAAAAATCCAGCCAGCTTATCGAAAAAACGCCCGGCCAACTCCTCTCCTCAGCGCAAAACAGCCCTCAGCTCCGCGCTAAAGGCTAAAAAAATACCGCCTTTTTTTAATAATCAAGAGTCTCAGGCTAAGGGGGTTATACTAGCTTTTAAGAAGTGGCCCCTCAGTCAGTCCGAAAAAGAGCTTATTCTCCAAAAAACAAAAGAGGCGGCTTTAACCGCTAGCGCGGAGTATGAAATTTTTAAGTCCTGGGTGTTTGAGTGGGATAAAGAGAAAAAGGCTGTGCTAGCGGAAGATTTTTGCAAAAATCTCCCGAAGCTTGCCTTTTTAGATTACTGCGAGCCGGATGACCTGTTAAACCCCGCGAGGGAGCAAAAAGCCAGCCTACCCCCCCCCCCCCCTGATCCGCGGATCCCACCTTCCGCCGCCGAGCACATTGGCTATTTTAAGCCCCCCCTGATCCCACCCATTGCTGACTTAAGATCCTGTGGAATTGTCTCCACAAAATTAAATTTAATAGCGGGAAAGCTTAATTCGCCCCTTCCGGATTATTGGGCGCAAGAGATGATAGGCGCTGATCTCTTAAAAGAGGAGCTAAAAAAAACCCCCCGGCCCAACAAGCGTTTAGTCTCTGTTTTTGACGGTCCAAATCGAAATCATTATATAGGGGTCAAAAACTTAATCTCAGATAAAGGAAAACACGCGGTTTTGCCGGAGATGGGAAGCGGAATAAATTATGTTCGGACTGACCGTATTTCAAAAACGCTAAGGGCCATAAATAGTTTGTTGATGCAAGCAAGAAAAAAATGCGGGCTTAAAGAGCCTAAAGAGCCTAAAGAGTATGAGCAACAGAAAGGACAGCATGATGAATAAATTTTTTGCTTTAGCGCTGTTTTTTTGCTCGATGCCAGCGCCCGCAAAAAAACTAACTGCGCCTAAGTTAATCCCTCCCTTATTAGTTGCCAAAGCTAAATTACCGTATTTAGCGCTTAAAATAACTCCTATAATTCCAATAGAGCAATGCTGGAGCAAATCTTTGTCCTCTTTTATAAATGAATCTCTGTCTGGGCCACTCAAACGAAGGAAAGGAAGAGTGTTCCAAGTCAGCTCTAGATCCAGCTTCAATGCTTATAAAAAACTTTCCCCTCCCTCTATATTAGTCACATCGGCTGGAAATAAAAATGATTTGGGCTTGTCTGTTCATCCTGACAAAGCCCGCGCCTCAAAGGATTTTAATGCCATTATTGTGGGAAGTCTCCATCCAGATGGCTTGCGAAGCGATTTTTCCAGTCAGGGGAGGGCGGTTCATATCATGGCCCCATCGGACTATAGTTTGACCTCCGCCTATGACGATGGAAAATATTTTCCTTTTGGCGGGACAAGCGGAGCGGCCCCTTTAGTGACGGGAAGTCTAGCGGGTTTTGAATGGCTGTCCGGCTATCATCCCACACCGGAAGAGGCTAAAATCCTTTTGAAAAAAACAGCCATCCCCACACTTCACTCCGCTTTTGAAAATCCCCGCAAAAATGGGGTGGGCATGGTCAACGCCTACAAACTGGGAATGGTGGGAAAGTTTCTCAAAGGGAAATGTGGAAGGAATGTTGACTGTTTTAAGAAGCTGATCCGCGGCCAAGCCGCATACTGGTTTCCTGAAGATGCCGGCCTAGATCACGCGATAAGGCAGGCTTTCCCGCAATGTTCTGATCAATGCCGGAAAAGCCAATTAAAAAATAAAAATGAAAGCTGTCCAAGCAAAGCGCAAGTTTTTAAACGGCTGAGAAAAGCCGCTTTTCTAAACCCCTCTAAAAGCGCCCTTTGGAAAAAGTTAGCCTGCGTTTATAATCAAAACGGCTTTAAAGAGAGCGGAAAAGCTTTCTTAAACATCTATAGAGCCACTCTTAAAACCCCGGGAGGCGATGATTTGGCAACTGACTGTCAGTTTGATTCTGATTGCCGCCTAGTCCCCTGCAATGCCGATTTTATTGCTAAAGAAGCGAAAAATCCCATCAGTCACGGAATGCTTAAAAGACGATATGTCGACCTTCTCTCTCCGCCCTGGCAGTGGCAGCCGTCGAAAATTTTTTATTACCCTGTCACACACAGGCGGGAGAGGAAATTCTTTATCAAGAGCGCCCGCAGTGCAAAAAACTGTGTAATTATGCGGCGCTTTGCGGAAGATGTCCTAATCCGGTCATCAAAACAAAGACTTATCATAGCCGCTGTGTGAATAACAAATGCTCCATTCAGAAAAAAGACTCTTTCACAGGAAGAAGCTTAAAACTCTTGCCGGTAAAAGGCTCATCCACAGGAACAGGCCAAAGATAAATTTTAGGCGGAAACTGCCGGCTGAATTGACTCCCAGCCGCGGCCTCAATAGCTATAGCCATTTAAGAAAAAGTCAAAATGAGCCGATTAAATACTTAGTGAAAAGTTTGTTAAAATATGCCGCTGGGTTATGTTTGATAGCGGGAGCGCTGTCCTTTTGCTCTCACAGAGGCCCTAGCAACCTGCCCTCAACCGGACAACCTTATGGGAATCAAGGCCCCGCTGGCGCTCCCGGCGGCGCGGGACAGCCGCCCACTGGCGCTCCCGGCTCCGGCCAAGACAATCAAGGCTCCGGCCAACATGCGTCTTATGGCCCGCCCAGCTCCGGCTATAGCAATCGAGGTTCCGGCTCCAGCTATAGCAATCCCGGCTCCGGCGGAGATTATTCTAATAATCGAGATAATGAGTTTTTATATAATTTAACCCCAAACACTATCACAACTGTAACATGTCCTTTTGATCAAAGAATTAATGGTTATCCTTTTACTTTAACAGCTGGCGCTTATCCTCTTGGCCTTCAGCAATCTGGCCTTCAGCTATCAGAGGATTTTAAAGATAGCCACAAAATCAAAAGCGGAGATCCTCCACAAAGAGTCCGGCAGTTAATTGACAGATCCCCTTATAGACGCGCCCTAGCCCGCTTAGGGCTTCATAGTGAATCCAACATCAATACCCCGATAAGCTCACAGGGAAAGCATATAGCTAATTTTTTTCCCCGCTTTGACAATGTTGTCACTTTAAACCTTCTGAGCCAGCTCAAGCCGGTATTTACATCCCGGAGCCTGGATAGGGTTAATGTTAATAACAGCGGACTTTTTCAAACCAGCCTGCCTTTATTGAGCGCCCAGCTTGTCGCTTGGGCCCCGGCTTTGGCTCAAGGAAGTTCCGGTGACCCACTTCTCACTTTGACTTATACTCTTGGCAGGACAAACGGGCCGCCTATTTTTAGCTCAAACAGAAAGCCTTATGGCAGAAGTTATAAGATTGAGTTTGCAGAGCCTTATCAAGCAAATTACATACATAATATTCATGAAGAAAATTTACAGACAAACAAAATAGAGGGGCGATGGACTTGTCCCAGAGAGCTTAGACTTATGGTTCATCGATCGACCAGCGGCCCCTCAAGCGACTTTAACAAACAGTATAATTATTATCGGCCGCGCAATTCTAAAATCGCTCAAAATATATCACCGGAAGGATTCTGCCAAACTGGCAGAAACCCAACAGCGGATGAAAAATATTATTTTGAGCGGGAGTTTGGCTCTTATGAATTACATAGATTGCCCTTTGAAATTGGCAATGTTATCGCTTGGAGAGGGGAAGAGTATATCAATACCCGTCATCCTTGTATTAAATTTAGAAAGTCCAGTTGCTACTCTCCCGGTTTTTCTCGGATTGAATTTGATCCGGAGATTTTAAACACCGGGGGAAATAGCTGTCACGGATTCCATTTGCTTAATGAATCCGAAATAAAGGATACTAGCGCCGGATCAAAAATTTATAAACTCTGTCCAGCTTATTTATCTGTCTGCTATAGAGATATTGCAAGATAAGGCCGCCGGCCTGCTAGTCTTGTTTTCGGATTCTTAACTCATGTTGAGCGTCCGCAAAGCCCGACAATAAAGCAAACCCGGTTTAAAAATATCTTAAGCCTTTTCCAATTTATCCAAGCCAAGAGGCGAACTCAGGCTTTTGGCTCATGGCGCTTTAAGCTGGCGGACTTTTTAGCGCCCAAATTCTCCCTTTTGGAAAGAAAATTAGCGCTGAACTATGCTCTTTTTGTGGCTATGCTTTAAAAAATTGTCAATTTTATCCTCTAAACCGTCCATTCTCTTTTCAAGCTTGGCTTGGCCCTCCTCAAGACTAGTCAAGCGGAAACTGACTGGCTCTAAAATCAATCCAAAAATAATGCCTAAGCCAGTCAAAACGGCCACAAAAGCAATAATAGCTTGAAATAGCGGAGTAAAAATTGCCATAACCCAAGCTTATCCCGCCAAAGTCGGGTTTTTTTAACAAAAACCGCGCAAAAAAAGGCCGGAGTCGCCCCCAGCCTCATTCCTAACAACTGAATTTTATCATTCGTCGCTTGAGTTGCGGTATTCGTCTGGCGTGCCTTTGTCCGCCGGCCTCTCCGCCATTCTGCTTTTTATTATAGATATGATTTTTAGAAATTTGACATGGGAAGGATTGTCATTGTTAAGTTTTCCATCTGCTTGCGCATGAAAGTCCATAAAGCTCATGGCATATTTAAGAGGAGTCCATCCGTCATTATCTTTAGCATTGACATCAGCTCCAGCGTCGATCAGCAATTTTGCAATGTTACTGTATCCCAAAAATGAGGCATAATGCAAAGCAGTCGCGCCTTTATTATTTGGAATATTAACATCAGCTTTGTATTCAATTAAAACCTTTGCGACATCATAATGTCCATTTATGACGGCCGCGATTAAGGGAGTCGAGCCGCTATTATCTCTAGTATTGACATCAGCTCCAGCTCCATAGCCATAATTAGAAAAGCCGATTAGTCCAATAACGCCTATCACGGCTAAACGCTTAAAGCCGATTTTTATCTCTTTGGTTAAGGCAGAGAAAAGCCTTATAATAATTTTTTGCATAAATCCTCCTATGGTTTGTTTGAGGATTTTATATCACAGTAAAAAAAAGAAAACTTAAATTATCTTAAATCTCTCTAGTGTGAAAATTTTACAAACTGGGTTATTAAGCCGGTGGCCACAAAAAAAAGAGGCGGACGGCCGGGAGTAAACTGCCGGCTGAATTGACTCCCAGCCGTGGGCCACAATTCAACTGAGCTGGCTTATCTTAAGGCTGTTGGCTATCGGGACATATCTTCGCACCGCAATAACATTTATTTTGAAAACCGTTATATGTGGTCGGGGGGGGGAGGATCATTAGTATTTTGCGGAATACAGTCTCCAGCGATCTGGCCGCGATTGGAGCCGGCGACGATCCAATTTACTCCATCTTCAGCAGGAATAGTCACACAGGAGCGGCAGGCGCTGGAGTCGTGATCCCGTCCCTTCCCATTCTCCCCAGTCCCATCGCATTTTCTGACACAGCGTTTGCCATTCCATACTAGACCACTTGAACATCTAGCCACGCATGTTTTGCTTGAGCTGTTCCATTCTTTGCCCCAATCCTTGCATCGCTCAAAACAGTCAAAGCCGCCGCCGGATTTGTGACACCATTTTTGCCCGGCGGGACATTGACACATAAAAAAATTTTGTACGTATTTTTTTATTTGGTTCATGACAACTTAAGGGGTCTATTTCTGATGATTTTTAATAATAACACATATAAATTATCTTGTCTATAATTAAATCTAAACTCACATTCTTTTAAATGCAAATAGAATGTTCTTTTATCCATTCCTCTAAATTTATAAAGCCTCACTTTAGCGATCCCCCAAAAATTTTCTATGCCATTAATATGGCTTTTTATCTTCCCCTCTTTTTTAGAAAATTCATTCTTCCCGTGATGCACCCTATAATGTTTCTTATAACCCAAATCCACTAAACTATCATAGGTCTTAAATCCGTCTGTAAATAGGGTTGTCTTTCTGTCAATTTTATCTCTTATAAGAGGCAAAACCTCCTTTTTTGAGCAATTCTTAATGATTTGGGTATAAACCTTCCCTTGTCTTTTTTTAACGCCAAAAACGATAGTTTTTCCATAAGCTCCCCGGCCTTTTTTTCCGCGTATTCTTCGAGGCCCAAAATAGCTTTCATCCATTTCTATTTGACCTTTAGAAAACAGGCTATTTTTCTCGCAATGCTCAGCCATTCTTATACGGATATTTTTTAAGATTTTATTGATGCTGTTTCTGCTGATTCCCGAAAAAAAAGCTATTTGTTGGGCTGTCAGATCGGCAGAAAAGAGCCTAACAATTTCCCTAAATTTAGGCTCAGAAATTCTTGAACGGAGAAAATACTTGTTTTTTACAGTCATTTCAACAACTTAACCTCTATCAAACAGAGCTTAAGTTGTCATGAACCTTTATTTTAGTATATGGATGCCATGTTCCCGGACAACTTTGACAGCGGCCCGGCGACGGATAATAACCTGTAAACCACCTTTCCCCGGCTGAACATTTATTGATACAGCTTGTCCCGTTCCAATGCTCATTCGCTTCGCATTTGTCGACGCATACATCTTCTTGACCGTTAAAGAGATTATAAAATTTTAATTCTCTGCCTCCAACACCATGGCAGCCACAGCTTTGGCCTACAGCAAAAAAGGCCGTCCGTGTGTGTGTAGCCGTAGCAGCGCGTTCAGGGCAATAGACGCATGTATTAGTGAGCGCCCACCAGTGATAATCCGGCGGATTGCCGCTGTCATCGCATTCAGTGCACTGCTTTGTGACTGTGTTAAACTTATTAATTCCAGTGCACTTAGTCACACACTTTTTCCCATTCCAGACTTTTCTATAATCATAAGTCCCATCACTCTTAGCGCAAAGACAACGCCCCTCGTCCACTTCGCCAGCCCGCTTCCACTTTAATTCACCGGGAGCGCCGGGGCATTTACAGGCCCCGGCATCATAAACCCGGCCGGAAGAGCAGGCTATTCTGCAAATCGGCTCTCCAGCGGAGTCAAACCCGGTTAAAGAAAGCCCCGGATCACACTCTTTGTTTGCTATAGCATTACTCCCCTGGTTATTCCCCTTACAGCTCCCGGCCACAAGCTGACACTGATCGCCGTCCGTTTGGCATGTGTTGTCAGAGCAAAAATAATTCATTTTGCATTTAACAAAATAACAGCCGGTTTGATCGGAGGCGGAGCATGTATTGCCGCCTAGAGTCGCATATTTGCCAAGCCGGGGCTTTTTATAATAGAGAACATAATCCGTCTCTGAATTAGCGGCAGTCCAATCAGCGGCGGCTGGAGGGGTTAATTTTATTGCTTGAATGTCAATTATACCGCCCTCAAATTCGCCAGTCTTTACTCCATATTTATAGGTTTTTGAGCTGTCATTAGTGACGGAAATAGCTCCGTCTGAATCAACTGTTTTTGAATGAAACTGCCCTAAAATATCTTTGCAATGAGCTTGATCTGTTAAAGCGTCACTGACTGCTTTTTCAAGTCTTTGCTCCGCAAAGATCGTCTTGAGGATATGAGTATTTTCAATAGCGATCTGGCTTAGCTTTAAAACTCCGGCGCCTAAAACCAAGCCGATTGTGGAAGTTATTAAAACTTCAATGAGGCTAAACCCGGTATGTAATGGGGTGAGGTGAGGGTTAAAAGCGCTGTTTGATCTATCTTTGATATTTAGATAGTTTGCCAAGTAAATTGTCCATTTTGCGGGGACGATCCAGTTAAGGGAGCAAAGGCTAAAGCCGATACGGGCTTGTCTTTTAAAGAGCTTATTTATAAGAGAAAAAAATCGGGGGGGGGGGGGGGGGGTAAATTGTCTTCCAAAAGAGAGCGAGAGAGAGACGGATCTGACGCGCTTTAAGCTTTTTGAGTTTGCGGCTCATACTACTTTTTTAATAGCAAGTTTTTTATTTCCGCGATGTCGCTTTTTAGGCTGTCTTGTCCGGCCTCAAGCTTGGCCTGTCCAGCCCCAAGCGCGGAAATATCCGCCTTAACCTTGGCAATATCAGCCTCAACCTTGGCAATATCAGCCTCAACCTTGGCGATATCTTTTTTGATCGGATCAACTTTAGCCTCTAAAATAAAACTTATGAAGAAAAAAAACAAAATAAAACAGCTCACTGTTACGCCAATGGTTTGAAACCTTGGCGATGTGTCTTTTAGAGACAGCCTCTGTATTAAGTTTTTTTCGCTTGTGTCTAAACCTTCCATGCCTTTAGCATATCATAGCCCGCCGGGCAGTCAAGGCTTTAAAAGTGATTTTAAAGCCCGGCCTAAAAAAATAAGCTGAACTAGATCTCTTGGCCTAAATCCCATTATGATCTTCAATTTTTCCAGAGGCCAAGCTTTAAGGGCTGGTTGCGCCATGGATGGCGCCGGCAGGCTCAAGGGCCGGACGCCCGTCCCGATAAAAATAAACTTGGCCTCTGAAAAAAAGACAAATTTAACCTCGTGAATAAGCCAAGAGAGCCAGCTCAGTTTATAAAAAAGCCTGTTAAAAAATCCGGTATTCGGAAATTTTTTGGAAGGTGAGGCTTAAAACTCAAAAAAAACTCAGTTTTTTTTAGAAAAAAAATTGCAAGTAAAAAAAGGCATGAAGTTTTTTTCTTTTGTAAAAGAGGGGTTTTTCTTTATTCCTGTTGAGATTCAAGTCAGCCTCTTGCCCGGACTGCCGGAGGTTAAATTTACAGGGCTTGTGGATATGGCCATTAAAGAGAGCGCCATAAGGCTGAAGTCCGCCTTTAAAAAAATGGGCTATAGCTGGCCTGTCAAGCAGCAGATGATTATCAACCTGTCTCCGGCTTACATAAAAAAGAGCAGTCCGGGAATGGACTTAGCCTTGGCGGGAGCTATTTTATGGAAAACCGGCCAGATGAATTTTTCTCACTACAACAGCTCCTCTTTGTATTTTTATGGGGAAACCGATCTCAATGGGAATGTATGGACGCCTGATGATTGGAAAGCCCTGCCCATTCAAGGCAAAACCTTGATTATAGGCTCTTTAAAAGGCAAAAATTATAAGGGAGCGGTTTATTCCGCTCAAAATTTAAGGGAGCTTTCCGCCGGGCAGGCTATTCCCGCCACAGATTGGCGGGAGCGCCTCAAGGCGCCGGACATTCCGGACATCTCTTTTTCAAAAACGGCCGGGGAGCTTTTAAAAATAAGCGCGGCGGGGGAGCACTCTCTCTTGCTTTGCGGCTCAGCGGGATCGGGAAAAAGCACACTGGCTGAACATCTTTATTATCTTCTCTCTGAGCCAAAAAAAGAATCTCTTGAGGAGCTGGAGCAAATTTTAAATATCTCCCTGACATGGCGGCCCTTTATCAGCCCCCATCACACAACAAGCCCTTTATCTATTATTGGCGGCGGATCCCCTCTCTTTTTAGGTGAAATTTCAAAAGCTCATGGAGGCCTGCTTTTGTTAGATGAGTATCTGGAATTTCATCCCAAAGCGCAAGAGGCCCTAAGAGAGCCTTTGGAGAAAGGGAAGATTCGCCTGGTCCGAAAGGGGCAATGCATGGTTTTTCCCGCGCGGTTTCTTTTAGCGGCGACCAGCAATCTTTGCCCCTGCGGGGATTATGAGCCTGGCCGGCCGGCTCAATGCTCTTATTCTCTCAGGAGATGCCAATCCCATTTAGACCGTTTAAGCGGCCCGATGATGGATCGCTTTGATTTGCTGGCTTTCTCCAAAGATTGGAGAGGGAAAAGGGAGGTGTCTTTAAAAAGCCTCTATAAGGAGGCGCAAAAAGCCCGTCTTTTTCGTTTAAAGGAGAGAAAGCAGGAAAATCCCAACTCTCTCCTGGATTTGAGGCAGTTAGAGGCTATGGCGGGAAAAAATCTCATGTCTCTTTTGCCAAAAAACTCCTCTCATCGCCGAAAACGAGCTTTGCTGAGGGTGGCCAGAACTCTGTCTGATTTGAGGCAAGAGGCGGAAATCAGCCCTTTAAGCCTGGAGCAGGCTCTGACTTTCACTGTGAAAAACTTTTTCTTTTTAAAAAACCGCATATTGAGCGGCTAAATTAAGCTGGATTTTTTTGCCCGCGGCCTAAAACAGAGGGAAAGCCAGCGCTTTTTAAGGCGCTGCAGGCATGCTCTAAAACAGACTTAGCCCATCCGCCAGAAAAAGAGTTAGCATTCTCTTTTGAAATGAAAACAGCCGGCGCTTAAACAAAGCCACAAATCAGCCGCTCAGATTGATATTTTTATGGCTCATTGCTGTTTTTTTAGGCTGGCCTTTAGCCCATTCATTTCAAAAACTTAATTCACAAGAAACTCTTATTGAAAGCGCTTTTTAAAACTGAAATAGCAACTGTTAAAGAGGCCGCCATGTGTATAGTTTCAGGATGTGAGGGGTAGTAAGGGGAGCAAACAAAGGAGGAATTATGGCTCAAATACAGCACCCTGGCGACAGCTGAGCAGAGCAGAGGCGACCCGCAAAAATGGCGGAGATTAAAGTTTTTGTGGCCTTTCCAAAAAAAATGCGGCAAAATAAAGCCTGCTTTTAGGCGAGCGCCTGTCTTTTTATAGGAATGACTGGCTCAAATTGAATTTGCTGGGAATTCATAAGCCGATCTGCTATAAAAGGGGAGAGGCCCTGATAAAAAAAGCATCAAGTTTTCAGCTGGAAAGAGGAAAATTGGCGGGTTGGCGGGATTTGAAAGAGGCTTAAATTTATATCGATCCCCCTTTTTTTACCGGGAGAGGCAAATTGGCGGGATTTGAAAGAGGCTTAAAAACTTATTTAAAACAGGAGGATCTGCATGTTTCGGTTTATATTTTTTTTATTGGTCCCCTGTTTTTTTTCTTTTTCCAGCGGGGCGATTTACAATTTAAAATCCAAGAAGGCCGGCGGGCCAAAAAAAGCTGAAAAAAAGCATTGGCTGTTGGTGGCTCAAGGCTGTCACTCCTGCTCAGAAACTCTGGCGGATTTAACAAAGCTTTGCTCCGGCAAAAAGCCCGCTCCCTCTCAAATTGGCTTTTTCGCCACAGGGCCAAACCCAAAAGCCCTTTTAAAAAAGCTAAAGGCTTTTCAAGCGGGTTATGAGATTTTTTCCGGATCTCCCAATGAGTTTTATGAGGCTTATAAAATTCAAGGCTCCCCCAGCTTGAAGATCAAAGGCGGGAAAAAATCTGTGATGGGAAAAGCCTCTATTTTAAAATTCCTAAAAAAAGATTCCGCTTTTTGCGCAAAAGCCGCTTCGAGTCATTGAGCGGCTGAAAGGACAAAAACTTTCAGGATAATGCTATAGCTGAGAGGCTATATGGATCGTCCTCTTCCATTTCAGCAACACGCTCATCTATTTTCTTTCTCAAATTTTTGGAGTAACTATTTGCCAGCTTAGCAATTTTATTTTTTATGGTATTCATTATTAAAGCGCATTAACCTCCAGTTTTTATACTCTACATGATTTTTTGCGCCTAGTCCAAAATGTAATTTTATTATGGCTCTTATACTGGTTAAGCATAATTTGATAGGGCTTAACTAGCTGAAAATAACGCTGGCCTGATTTGTGAGAAAAGGCGGGGGCTTGAAAATAGCGGCGTTTTTCCAAAAGCGCCTTGGTGTTGTTTTGCGTCAATAGCCGGTAAATGGAGCGGGTGAAGGGATTTGAACCCTCGGCCTCAACCTTGGCAAGGTTGCGCTCTAGCCAACTGAGCTACACCCGCGCATACATCCACAGAATAGCATAAGCCCTTAAAAAAAGGCAAACTTTAAAGCGGATTGACAGGGCATGATTAAAGGTATAAAAAGCTAATAAATAAAGGAGGCTCAATGAATAAACACAAAGCTTTAAAGCTCCTGGGCTTAAATTTTGGGCGGGCCATGGAAAGCCGTTTGCTGGACTGGTCATACTTATTTGTCAGAGTGGCGGTCTCTTGTATTATGCTATGCTCTCACGGCTATGGAAAGCTAATGAATTTTTCAAATATCGCCCCTCACTTTCCCAACCCGCTGGGTTTAGGCTCCACACTGAGCCTTTTTCTTGTCACAGGCGCTGAGTTTTTTGGAGCCATTCTCCTGGCTTTAGGGCTGTTTAGCCGATGGGCAGGCTTTAGCCTTTTATTTACAATGTTAGTGGCCGCCTTTATCACTCATTGGCCAGATCCATTTAAAGCGAAGGAGCTGGCTTTGCTGTATGCCCTGTTTTTCCTCTTATTCACATTGGCCGGAGGAGGAAAATACAGCCTGGACAGCCTGTTAAAAAAGAGGCTGTCCCACAAATGACGCCATTTTAAGCCAACTAATAGACGGGGAAAGCATTTGCCACGACCAGCCGCGCGTCCGACCCCCATACATTCTGCCATTTTCAGCCAGCCAATAGACGGGGAAAGCATTTGCCACGACCAGCCGCGCGTCCGACCCCCATACATTCTGCCATTTTCAGCCAGCCAATAGACGGGGGAAGCATTTGCCACGCCCCGCGTCCCATAACCCCCGCCAATAGAGCCGACAAACCGGAAGCGCGGTCATAAAACTATCTGAACAGGTTTAAAAATACATCCTGCTGTTTTAAAAAGCCTTGGTTTTTAGGCTTTTCTGGCGGCGTAGTATTCTGTAAAAGCCCCCGCGTTAAAGTCAAAAGGGATATGCTCTAAATGGGGCTGAGCCTGAAGGATGCCGATGATTTTTCCTTGTTTTTCCTCTTTTCTCAAGTAATCCGGCATTTCCAGCCTGGGATTTTGCAGACCCTGCAAAACAATTTGATTTTTTAAGGATTTCTCTTTGATGGAGACATCCTGATTTTCCTTAACAATCATGGAGGGAATATCCGCTTTTTTTCCTCCTAAAAGGACATGGCCGTGATTTATCAACTGCCTGGCCGCGGGAATGCTGGGGGCAAAGCCTAAGCGAAAAATAATATTATCCAATCGCCTCTCCAGCAAAGAGATCAGCTTATTGATCCAATGGCTGGACTGGCCTGTTTTGGCGTGGCGGATAAACCGCCGCAGTTGGCGCTCCTTTAAAACATAATGATAGCGAAGCTTTTGTTTTTCCTCCAGCCTGAGAGCGTAATCTGAGTATTTTTTCCGTTTATTTCCGCTTTCTCCAGGCGGATAGGGCCGCCTTTCTAAAGCGCCTTTTTTGCCCAGCCCCGGAAGCTCTGTCCCCAGCCGCCTTTGAGTTTTAAATCTCGCCTTCCTTAAAGCCATAAATACGCCTTTTAAAAGCTATTAACCGCTTTTTTGCCCTTTGTCCAATAATTTTTTTAGATAATAGGCTTTTAATACATTTAGTTTTCTTTTAATAAGAAGTCTCTAATTGGTTTTTTAAATAGTTTTGCGCCTCCGAAAGCCCTCGTTGCGCCGCCCGCTGAAGCCACTCTTCAGCTTTTAAAAAATTTTGCTTTACACCCTGGCCTTTATGATAAAGGATGCCTAAATAGTATTGAGCCGGAATATGCCCTTGCTCTGCCGCAAGCTTATACCAATGGAAAGCCTCTTTAAAGTTTTGCCTCCCGCCATGGCCATCATAATAAAGGACGCCTAATTTGTATTGAGCATCCGCATATTTTTGATTTGCCGCTAGTTTATGCCAATAGATAGCTTGCTCAAAGCTTTGCTCTCCCCCCCAGCCTGTCTCATAGATGACGCCTAAAATATGTTGAGCGATCGCATCCCCTTTCTCTGCCGCCTGCTTATACCAATGGAGAGCAAACTTATCGCTCTGTTTTACGCCCCAGCCTGTCTGATAACAAAAGGCTAACTGGTATTGAGCTTGAGTGTGCCCTTGCTGTGCCGCTCGCTCAAACCAATGAAAAGCCTTTTCAAGGCTTCGATTCCTCATGCCCTGATAATGGATGCCTAATTTATATTGAGCGTCTGAGTCTCCGCCTTCCGCTTTTCTCTCTATAAAATCTAAACTTTCCATTGGTTTGATCTTTATAGGATAAAAGACAATCCTCTTGGCTGGCGCCTGACAAAATTAAGCTTTTTCTAAAAGCTGATCAAGCTTAGCCTCAAGTTTAGCTTGACCTTCTTTTATGCCTTTAAGCTCTATGTCAAAACGGGCTTTATGCCTGTAAGCTCGCTATCAAAACGGGCTTGATTAGCTTTTAAAAGCTCTATTTTTGAATTTAAAAGAGAATTAAGCAAAGCTAAAAACCCGATAAAGAAAATTCCAACTGTGAATAAAGGGACAAGCTTATCTATATATTCCATAAATTTAAAATATCCCTTTTCAGATTAAAAGTCAAAATATTTTTTATATTTGACCCTATTCCCACTCATTTTTCGTTAATTAGCGCTAATTTTGGCGAATCTTATTGAGCTGAGAATTTAACTCTTGCCATCTCAAGCCGCTTTGTGGTATTTAACCTTTTGCCATGAAAAAAGACATACACCCTAAAACAAGGCCGGTGGTTTTTAAGGATATCTCCAGCGGATTTCAAATTATCACCAAATCCGCTGTTGAGACCAAACAAACTATAGAGGTTGACGGCAAAAGCTATCCTCTGGTCTCTTTTGATGTCTCCAGCGCGTCTCATCCCTTTTACACGGGGAAACAAAGACTGCTAGACACCGAGGGCCGAGCGGAAAAGTTTATGAAAAAATATAAAGGCTTTGGCAATATCGGAAAAAAATCTTAAAAAAACATTTGTATAAGAATAGCTGAGCGCTGCGGGAAAAACAGCCTGTTTCCCAAAGTCAAATAGCAAGGGATGAAAGCTATTTTGGAGCCAGAGGATCGTACGGATTAAAAGGCCGGGCAAAGCCATTGTTTTTGGCATAAAAAATGCTTAAATATAGGGACTCTTTCATAGCATGCCTTAATGGACAGCTTGATAAGAAACATTATAGTCCAATGTAAGGCGGGCGAACTCAGCACGAGCTTTCAAATCCAGCCTCCGTGATAATTGAGGCGCCGGCTAAGCTATGGCTGTTTTTTCACTGTGCAAAACAACAGTGACTTTAATCAATCCCGGATAAGCGCACTCTTTTTCAATTTTTCTGGCAATCTTTTGACTTAGCTCTAAAGCCTCTTGATCGCTGACTTTTTTGTTGTCCGCTATAACTCTCATTTCACGGCCGGCGCTCATAATATACGCGTCCTCAATGTTCTCAAAGCTGTCTATAATTCTCTCTAAACTGGCCATTTTTTGGCTGTAAGAATCCTCTGTGAATCTGCGGGCGCCCGGACGGGAGCCTGAGATAGAATCGGCGACAATGACCAAATAGGCCAAAGCGGTGGAGGGCTGAACATCATGGTGATGCGCCCGGACAGCGTGAAGAATCTCCTCTCTCTCCCCATGCTTGGAGAGAAACTCCGCTCCAATCACAGCGTGATTTCCCTCAATGGAGTGATCCATGGCTTTTCCAATGTCATGGAACATGCCCGCTCTCTGCGCCGGCTTTACCGGCAAACTCAACTCCGCGCTCAATAAGCCGCAAAGCCAGCCCGCCTCCTCACAGTGAAAGTGCTGATTTTGAGCAAACGAATATCTATACCTCAAAGCCCCCATCATATTTTGCGCCTCCGGCGCCACATTTTTAAGCCTCAATCTTTTGCAGATGGCCTGCCCATCCCGGCGGATTTTGGCAAATAGATCTTTTTTAGAGCGCTGAACAGCTTTTTTTATGGACGGCAGATCTATTTTTCTCTTTTTGAGCAGTTTTTTTAAAGTGACTCGGCCCAGCTCCCGGCGCACGGGATCGATGCCAAAAACAGAGGCCTGCGAGTCCTCTTTGTTGAGCAAAATATCCACGCCGCACTCTTTTTCAATCTCATTCAAATAAACATTGTCTGGGCCAAATGCTCTTTCCATCTGTTTGTCTGTTTTAAAAGGGACAGCTCTTATGCCTCTTTCCGGGCAATAAACTCGGTCAAAGCGGCTGAGAGCCTTATTTAAAAGAAAAACAGAGTCTTTTTGAAGGTTTTGTTTGCTATGCTTGCTTTTCGCCTCCCATTCCTCTCTGATTTTATCTGTCCAGCTGTCCTCAATTTCTTTTTTCAGCTCCTCTCTTAGCTTTTCCGCGTTAATGGAAAAATGGCTTTTAATTTTTTGAGCTGAGTCTTGATCGTGTTGTTTTAAATCCAAGCGCAGTTGGCTCTTTTGTTTTTTGTAATGGGCATGCTCCCGCTGAATGTGATGGGCGGTTTTTTTCAGCGCGCTAAAAAGGGCGCTCTTTTCCCTGTGTTTTAGCGCCAACTGCTGGGACTTCTTATCCGCCACAGCTTGAAGCGTTTTGATATGGGCTTTGATTTGCTCTTTTTCCCTCTCAAAGATACGCCATGTTTTTTCCCGCGTGCTTTGAGCCTCTTTTTGGCATTTCTCCAATAAAGCGTCCGCTTTCTCTTGAGCCTCTTGGAGGATATGCCCTCCCTCCAGCTTTGTTTTTTTGATCATGATCCTTTTTTCCAGACTGCTCCAAATCCAGGCCAGCAAAAAGCCAAAAGGCCATCCCATTATAAAGATATAAAATGTTTCATAAAAGCCCATGAGGCGCTCCTTAAATCTTGCCTTCTAATGCAGTATAGCTTAAAATTCCGCTCCGGCCTATAAAACTTTTAAAAACCCGGTTTTAGCTAAAATCAAGGGCTTATTTACAGCCTCAGCCTGCCGGCTGGCTGTTAAACAATCGGCCTAAAATTTTAAATTGAGCTAGCTTTCTTGACCTATTCACGAGGCTAAACCTGCCTTTATTCCAGAGACCAAGCTTATTTTTATCGGGACGGGCGTCCGGCTCTTGAGCCGGCTGGCTCCATCCATAACACAGCTAACCCTAAAAGCTTGAACTCTGGAAAACTGAAGATCATAATGGGATTTAGGTCAAGCGACAACCCGCTTAAAACTAAGGGAAAAGCCTTTGTTTTTCCCATCCAGAGCCTTTTTTTTTGAACAAAAAGCGGTCATGCAGGCGATGATCCCGGTTTTTCCAAAATTCTATTTTCTGAATGGACACAGCATAGCCTCCCCAATTTTTTGGGCAGGGAATCTCTTTATTTTTAAAGCGCCTTTCCGCCGCTTTTTTTAAATTTTTCAGCTGTTGTCTGGATTCCGCCTCTTGAGACTGTTTTGAGATCCATTGGCTGAGCTGGCTGGAGCGGGATCTGGTTTTCCAGTATAAAACGGACTGCTTTCTGCTGAGCTTTTGAGCCTTTCCCTCTATGCGGATTTGCTGACTCAGCTGGGGCCAATAAAAATTAACAGCTGTCCAAGAGCTGTGGGCTATATCCCGCCCTTTTTCGCTCAAATAATTGGTGTAAAAAATCAGCCGTCCTTGATTGACTTTTTTTAGAAGAACAACACGGGAGCTGGCTTTCCGCTTATAGCTTGTGGATAAAACCATAGCCCAAGGCTCTTTTATCCCCTTGATTTTACAAGCTTGTTTGAGCCATCTATTTAAAACAGCGAGGGGCCGGGTGTAGCCTAGAGTGTTTTTTATGTCCCGATCCAATGCGCTCATTTTGCAATTTGATTTTAACCGGGCTTCATTCCGGCCAAACAAATATAAGCCGTTTGTGAGCGCTGGCGCAACACTATTTTTACGCTATTTTGTGTCCTGAGCCAGCCCTTCTGAAAAGAGTTAAATGGCGATTTTTGTTTAAATAGAGCGGATGGCCCGGAAAGCCGCTCTTTGTCAGCTTAAGGGCATAAATAGGTTTTTTTGTCATTTTAAAAATTTCCTCCGCCCGTTTAATTGCGTTTTTGTGTTTTAAAGCTCCATATCCGGCCACAATAATTTCAGAAATTTTAAAAGCGTATTTTATATGGTTAGCTGATGATTTTAAATTAGGCTTGTTTGGCTGGGCTTTAAGCCTTTTTGGCCATATTGCGCAGTCTTTCCGCAAAGCTTTATAAATTTTGTCCGGATCTTTTGAAATAACAGTAAAGAGATTGACCACAATTAAACCTGTATAGCCTAAGTCCGTCATAAAGCCTTTGCATCTTTTGATTGTCGGGTCGTCCGTTTTGTCGTCTGCCATAGAGGGATTGAGCATAAGAAAGCAAATGACTCTCTCTGGCGATCCTCTGACAAGCTGTAGTCTGTGGAGCGGGAAACAGCCCTCGTCAAAGTAAGTTTTAAACTCAATTTTCATACCGCGGCAAAAAGCTGTAAAATCTTAAAACGCACAAGCTATATCATAAAAGCGCTTTGAGCTTATAAAGACAAGCTGTTTTTATGATTATTTTTCAAACTATGGGCTAGGCTCCACGCGAGGCTGGCTAGGCTTATCGCCGGCAATCTATTTTTTAAGCTATTGGGCTGAACTATAACTTTTCTGGCCAAGCTATCCGAAACATGCTATGCGAAAAATCAAAATCCCTATATGGGCAGAGTATTTTAAAGCATTGAGTTGTTAAGTGATTTTGCCCTCTTTGATCTGTTTTATATCATCATCGTCCTCGATGAGAATATCGCCCTTGGAATAGGCGTCCTCTGGACTCTTTTTTTGCGCTCTTTTTAAAAACTGCTGGGAGATTTTGCCCTGATTGGCTCTGTCCTCCTGCTCAGAGAGATCAATGACAACATCTCCAAAACAATAGAGCTGGCAAGCCAGCCGCCTTTGATCCATGTAATGCCCTTGCCCTATCAATTTTAGCTCCTGGACTGAAGGAAAAAGCGCGTGGCTTTCCCCCTCCCGAACAAAAACACGGCAATCCCCGCAGGCGCACATCCCATTGCATGAGGATTGAATAAAAAGCCCCAGCTCTCTGCCTATCTCCAAAACGGTTTTGCTGGGATCCGCCTCCACCTCAATATTTTGGGGAATAAATTTTAATTTCATTTTCTCCTCTCTTTAAAGCCTATATTTTGTTGTTTTCTCAAACGGGCCTATTTTGCAAGGTGGGGCGATCGACGGGATTTGAACCCGCGACATCCAGAACCACAATCTGGAGCTCTAACCAACTGAGCTACGACCGCCGTTTTTTCGCGTCTGTTTTGCCCTTTTTTGGCCCGATCAGCAACATTCAGTATGAAAGCTCTTTATCTTTTTGTCAACCTGTGTATTTGCGGGCGGAATCCAGAAATGCCAGAGATCGTGTTAGACATGCCTGTCAACTTGTGTATTTGCGGGCGGAGGCATTCAGGGCAACTTTTTCCACAGCCCCGCATATCAACTGTGTATTTGCGGGCGGAGGATTAACAGCCCTTGTCCCGAGTTCGCCCTTTTAGACCTTAGTTTAGTATAAAAATTGCTATAAATATAGGGATTCTGATTTTTTTCCTAGTATGTCTTAACTTATGGCTTGACAAGAAAAATTATAGTAAAATCAATAACTTATAGGAACAGGGCCTTTGTAAGGGCGAACTCAGGAACAGCCCTTGTTATTGCGGCAGTTTCAGTGTCAACCTGTGTATTTGCAAGCGAAAGGGGTTAGAATAAGCCCAGAGAATGGCTTTGCCGCCTCAGCTTATAAACCCCGACCCGGCCAGCGGATTTTTCCACATGTAAAGCAGGGTATCCTCCGCCAGCTTTTTCAGACAGCTCTGGCTGTTCCGCATGTAATAGGGGAAAGACAGCTATTTGGATCTGTTGATATTTTTTCGCATGTAAAGCAGGGTAGAGTTAAAAAAAGCGTGGGGGCCATTTCCTCAAATAAATTTTTCCGCATATAAATAGGGGAGAGGCAAATTTTTATCCGTTTGCCCCTTTTAAAGAATCTGTATATATTGAAAGCCTCTTTGCGGACCGTAGCGCAGTCAGGCAGCGCGCCACCATGGGGCGGTGGAAGTCGCAGGTTCAAATCCTGTCGGTCCGACCATTATTGATTTAAGGGCATAATCCAGAGTTTATCATGGCAAACCGGGCTATCACGCTCAAACTCTGCCAGTTGGCTTTTTTCAGCTGGGGCAATCTTTGTCATTGCCTTTAGCTGTATTCCATAACAAAAAGGCCAGCTGAAAAAACGGGGAGGAAAAGCGCCAGCTCGGCACACCGGCAAAAAACGCAATTTTCGCCTAAAGTCTGACTTATGCTCGGCAAAAAAATTGACTTTTTCCACAAAAATAACGATATTGCTTACGATAGCTTGGGGGCTTAACAATGGGATATACAGGAATGAGTTTTTTCTTTTTTGTGGTGTGCTTCCAGCCTTTTGGCGGGGATAACACAATAGGCCCCATTGATCCGCCAACTTATATTGTTCATAGCGACAGGTTGAGTGAGATTAAGTATGTGCTTAATAAGGTAGAGGAAATTGTAGGGGAAACCCTTTTTAAGTTCAAGGAAAAGCCTGATCCGGTTAATTGCATTGCAGGGAATGGAAAAAATGGGGAATTATACACTTAAAGCCGCATAAAACCTGTGATGGCCTTTAAATGTAAGGCTTACAGGAGGTTTTAATGATTTAGCGCAAAAAGCGTGCATAAAACTAAGAAAACAGATAGTTAATAATATAAATTATTGATTTTGTTTAACTTTTGCCGTGCATAAACCGTTCAAGGTTTTACAAATGCGGTGTCAAATATATAATTTCCAAAAAATGAGGTCTGTTTTGTTCCAGCCTCTTATTTTGAGGGCGGAGAATACGGAACAAACACCAAAAAAGGAACACGCATCCCTCTGTTAGGTGTTGTTTCCTCTTCGATAGAATCCGATATTTGGATTAACCGAGATAAGATATACAGCAATGACTTTGATTTTCATATTGTTGTTATTCACGAGTTGCTGCATTATTATATCTCGGAACACTCGCATAATGACGACAGCGTTATTGGAACAGGACTTAACAAAAAGCACTATATTGTAGAACCTGAGGTCGTGAAGTTCTTAAGGTGCATGAGGAGGGGAAATGAAGAATAAAATAGCGGTTTTTGCGTTGCTTCTTGCAGGCTGTGCTTTTGAAACAGAACATCGTGACTATTTTGATTGGCTTGAGAGTTGCAAGCCAGGGGAAAAGATACTGATAGAAAAAAAGACTTCCGGTGGCCGTGTTATAAAGAAATATCAACCTTGCAAGAAGCAGGATCAAGATGAAATTTGATTGCTGTTCCGCAGACTGCGGCAAAAAAATTGTAAAAATAATGTGTTTTAGGGCTTGTTTTTTTGCCTTTGGCGTGATAGGTTTAGGGCATGGAAGGTTTAGACTCACAGACAATTATAGCGGTTGTGGCTTTATTTACAGGTTTAGGCATTATCTTTAAACTGCTGTTAAACCCTGTTTATATCCGTTTATCTAATCTTGAGGCTGGCCAGGCTAAGCTTGAAACTGGACAGGCTAAGCTTGAAAAGAGAATGGATGGCATAGAGCGCAAACTTGATCAGCTCTTAGCTAAAACATGAGCTGTCTTTAGGCCACGACAGGGACAGGGCAAGGGCAAAACCTCAACTATTAGCGCCTATTTCACTGATTATTGAAGGGCTATCTGAAAATCCGTCTCATTTTTTTAGCAGAGGCAAATCTCCGGCGGTTAGCGCCTATTTCATTGATCCAGGCGATCGCCAAGATCGCTTTCCGCGGGGCCATTTTTATCAGCCACAATCAGACAGGCTATTGATTTTTATCTTGCCAATTCCAAAAAAAATAAATAAACGGGCATAAAGCCCACTGCCTCCGGCCACTCGAAAAAAAGTAGGCGCCAAGCCCAGCCAGCCGGCTTTTATTGACGCCTGCGGGGTTGCGGGATGTGAAGGCATAATATATAAAGAGGGGAAAACAAAGGAGCAAACATGCAAAAAACTGACTTTAAAAAACAGCCGGATGGGCTTATAAAACCGCTCTTTTTTATTTTGTTTTTTTTATTGGGCTGTCAAACTGTGATAAAACGCTCCCCTCAAGGCGGGGTTTCAAGCTGTAATATACAAATAAACAGAATAAAAAGATGCGTTTTATCACGATATGACAGGGCTGTCATATCTATGCCAGATCCTTGTGTGGATGTTTATTATACTGGGTTTAAAAAAGGGAAACAAGTATGGAATGATTGTTATGCGGAAAACACTGCGCTAAACTTTAAAAAAAAGTGCGGCCGATCAGAGCTTATTAGCGCATTTAAAGAGATACACGAGATATTAATGGATAAAGATTATAGAAGGCTAAAAATATGCCAAAAATAGGGCTGTTTTGTGATGGGCTGATTGGCTCTGATCAACAGCAAAGCCAGCCGCCATTAAAAAAGCTGGCCTTTTGATGCATGGCTTTAAAAATCCAGAGCCGGCAAGGCTTTCCAGCCAAATCCCCGATAAGTTATATTATGTTACATTGCTATTGGCTTTGCTTGAGCCTGTCCCTATAAAAGCTGTTTTTTCTCAATATTCCCCTATTGGAGCTTTTTCTCAAAATCCTTTGGCTGATTTTATAAGCGCTTGAATTTAAAACAAGAAAAAGGCCAGCGCTTTTTCTTAAATTCATTATTTGTAAAATAAATATAGTATTTTCAATATGTTATAAATTATTTATAATAAAAAGCATCAACTTTTTGATTCCCTCCCTTTTGGGGTTATTGAGGGACTTTAAAGGCTTTTGATCTCCCCTTTTGGCTGTTCTCGTTTTTAGGTTTTGAGCCTTAATTTTTTGACAAGATGATGGTCAGCATGATAGGTTTAGGGCATGGAGTTTTTTAACCAAGTTGGATTTTTAATAATGGGCTGGATTTTTTTATCCGCTATTGCCTCAATCCTTATAGCTCTTTTCTCTTTTATGGGGATAAGGACTCAAAACCGCTTATCCAACCTTGAGGCTGGCCAAGAGGAAATAAAACAGCTTTTAAAAAAATCTTGATTTTGCCGGTTCTTTGTTTTGAGCATGAGCCTGAGTGTTTATTCCCGGCCGCTTTTTAAGCTATTTTTGAAAGCCTGCGCTCCGTCCCCGCACAACAGACCCCGCCAAGAAAAGCTTTGTCCATCTATCTCAATGTTGCTCCTCCCCATGCGGAGAAAACAAACAGATTCATTCCCTGATCCGCCAGAGGGCCGCTTAAAGCCCCCAAAATACGAGATTATTGCGCCAGCTTTGAAGGCTTTGCCGCCCCGGAAAAATCACGACTGCCAATTTTTTTGCGGTTTTTGACTTTTTTGTTGACTGGACGATGGTCAGCATGATAGGTTTAGGGCATGGATTTACAACTTGTTTTAGTGACGATTATTGCCGTTTGCGCTCTTTTAGCTTTTCAATTTGGAGCAATGTATTTCCTGATTTCAGCCTCAATAAATCCACTTAAAAAAGACATTGCCAACCTTGAGGCCGGTCAAGCCAACCTTGAGGCCGGTCAAGCCAATCTTGAGGCTGGTCAAGCCAAACTTTCAGAGGATATTGCTGAAATAAAACAGCTCCTCAAAAAATCTTGATTTTGCCTTAAAAAAGCTGGCATTAAAAAGCCTAAACCCCTTTGAGCCTTTCAAAACAGGCCATCTGACGCTTAAAAAAACAGGCTCATGACAACTTAAGCTCTGTTTGATAGAGGTTAAGCTATTGAAATAACTGTAAAAAACAAATATTTTAAAAATATTCAAGTGAAGAGATAAAAAAGCGCCAAATCCGCATTCTGACAGTGGATCGTCCTTGATTAACTGTATAGTTCAGGATGTGAGGGCATAATATATAAAGGTGAGAAAACAAAGGAGGAATTATGGTTCAAATACTACACCCTTGCGCCAGCACAACAGAGGCGACCCCGGACTGCGGTAATTTATCAGTTGAAAAAATAGTTCTTTAAACCGCCTCCCCTGCGCCCCCGCCTGCAGAGATCCAGGCTTAACTCCCCTGGAGCAAGGGTCTTCCCCGCCTGCGGAGAGCCAAGAGCGCCTCAAAAAGCAGAGCAAAGCCCAAAACTTGGAATACGTCAAAAAAAGCCCTACTTCTCTCTATCCGAAAAAGCTATAAAACTTGGAAAAAGAATGCTTTAGGCCACAAATAACAGCTCCGCCCGCTATTTTAGAAAAAATTGAATTAAAGGTTGCAAAAAAATCTAATGTCTGCTATAAGGGGGGAATATTAAAAAGGAGAGATTGTTATGGAATCAATGTTAAAAGTGGGCGATAAAGCGGTTTATCCCGGCCACGGTGTGGGGCAAATCACATCTATTGAAGACAAAGACATCATGGGCAACAGGCTGACTTTTTACTCTATGAGGATTATGGAGTCAGGGACTAAAATAATGATACCTAAAAACCGGCTGAAAAGCATTGGCGTGCGCCCTGTAGCCTCAAAACAACAGGCTAAAGAGGTTATGGATATGATTTCTGAGGCCAAGTCTGAGGAAGAGAAGCGGCCTAAAACAGCGGGAAAAAACTGGCAAAAAAGGCATCAGTCTTACATGGACAAAATCAAAACCGGCTCCATTTATGAAATTGCGAAGGTTATACGGGACCTCAATCAAATCAAAGAGGGAAAAGAGCTAAGCTATGGAGAGAAGAAAATGATGGATAAAGCTAAAAATATTCTTTACTCTGAGCTGTCTCTGACAATGGATAAAACCGATCTGAAAGTTTTATCCAACTCTAGCCAATAAGTGTCTGTCCGAGTCCGTTTTGCCCCCAGTCCAACAGGCTTTCTCCATCTGGGAGGGGCCAGGACAGCCCTTTTTAATTATCTTTTTGCGAAAAAGCATAAAGGCTCTTTTATTCTCAGAATTGAAGACACCGATCAGGAGAGGCATCAGGAATCCGCCCTTCCGCCTCTGTTAGAGAATTTAAAATGGCTGGGTTTAGAGTGGGATGAGGGGATTTTTTCCGATCAGGGGCAATTAAAAAATCAAGGGCCTCACTCCCCTTACAGGCAAAAAGACCGTTTAGCCATTTATAAGGGCAAAGCTTTGGAGCTTATCTCACAGGGAAAGGCTTATTATTGTTTTATGAGCCAAGAGGAGGAGGCTCGGCAAAAAGCGCAAGCGATAGAGGAGGAGCGGGCCTGGCGGGTTTCAAGCCCTTATAGAGACACTCCCCTGTCCTCAGCGGAAAAGAGAATACAGGGGGGGGAGCAAGCCTGTATTCGCTTTAAAACGCCTGATCAAAGGGCAAATTATGTCATAGAGGATTTGGCTCGCGGCCAAATCAGCTTTCCGGCGGACAGCTTAGGGGATTTCATTTTAATTCGAACAGATGGATTTCCGGTCTACAATTTTGCCTGCGCTGTGGATGACGCGCTGATGGAGATCAGCCATGTCTTTAGAGGCGAGGAGCACCTGTCCAACACATTAAAACAAAGGCTTATTCAAACAGCTCTGGGCTTTCAGCCTCCTCAAACAGGGCATCTATCCATCATTTTGGGAAAGGATAAAAAAAAGCTCAGCAAACGGACAGGCTCAGAAAGTTTGGAGCATTACAAACAAGAGGGCTATTTGCCGGAGGCTTTAACTAACTTTTTAGCTCTTCTAGGCTGGAATCCCGGAACAGAAAAAGAGTTTTTCTCCCCAGAGGAGCTGATTCAAAGTTTTGACATTCAGGGTTTAAATTTATCCTCAGCTGTGTTTGATGAGGACAAACTGGCTTGGCTCAATGGGGAGCATATTAAAGCGCTTTCAGAGGAGGAGCTTGAGCAGGCTGTCCGGCCTTTTTTAAAAAGCTCAAAAATCTCCAGCGCCGATTTAAAAAAGCTGGTCTCTCCCCTGCGCTCAAGCTTTAAGAGCCTCAAACAGGCTGGCCAAACTATGGAGCTTTTTTTAGATGAGAGCTTTGCCATTCAAAAAGAGGCTGTTCGATCTGTTTTAAGCTGGCCAAAAAGCAAAATTTTGCTGGAGAGGTGGATGGCTTTTTTAAAAGATTTTCCAAAAGATCATTTGGAGATGGAGGATTTTAAGCTGTTTCAAAAACAGATTCAAAAGGAGGAGCAAATCCAGGGAAAAGAGTTTTTTATGCCTCTCCGATGCGCTCTCATAGGCCGTCCGGAGGGAATAGAGATAAAAATTTTAATCAGCCTGTTGGACAAGCATCAGCTGTCAAAAAGGGCAAAAAATATTTTATCAAACAGCTTTTAAACAAAAATGGCGCAGATAACAGGCTTTTTTTTGTTTGGAGGCCAATCAAAATTAGGACTTGTTTTTAAAGCTCTTTATTTCCTTTTCAGAAAGCCCCGTCACCTCTGAAATAAAAGAAATATCCGCCTCTTTTTTCAGCATGCTTAAAACAATTTTCTGGACGCCCTCTTGCCGGCCCTCTTGCCGGCCTTCTTCTTTTATATACTCCCTTATGTTCATATAACCCCCTTTTGAAAATATACCCTTTTTAACGGCTGAATTTTCTATCTTCCTCCATAACTCCTCAGTCATCCCTGGAACCACAGCCCAAAAATAATCCCCTAAACTCAAAAGCAAATCGTCCCGGCTCCCCGGCCGATTATCAAATAAAGACACAGCCTCATTCAATATATCCTCTTCCGCCTTTAAAAACCATACCTCCTTCAAAATATTTAAAAAACCCCGACTCTTGAAATTCTTATCCCTCAAAACCCTTTCCACTTGAGAATCATGGGTATCTAAAAGCCTCATCCCATAGTTTAACATATCTTTTCCAACTGAAACAGGAATTTTAGCAAAATCTTTGCCCCAAAAACCCTCCTGAAAGGACTTTTTTCCCTTCCAAGCCTCCCGGCCATGATGAAATAAAACAGGAATCACAGGCCAAGCCTCTCCCTCCTCCCGCCAAGTCTTCCCGATAATAAAAACCTGATAGCTCAGCATCTGATAAAAAGACTCCAGGCTGTATTGCGCCTTATGCTCCAAAAGAAGACAAATCTTAAAGCGAACTTCCGGCGCGTCTTTAAGGGAGACAGAAAAAACTAAATCCGCTCTCTTATCCTGAAAACTGTCTTTTTCCGCTTTGAGGCTCCTCCAATCAAAGGCTGACCACTCCCTCTCAGTAAAAATCAGACGAAACAGCTCTTTAGCTATGCGAGGGTCAGAATAAGCCTGTTTGAACAGCCGATCATGGTGGCTGGCTTGTCCCCTTTTTGTTTTTATCATATTAAACGATCCAAAATATGTTCCCCCTGCTTACAGAGAAGACATGTCGCCAAAAAAAAAGGAGGAGCGGAAAAACAGTGAAATTTTCCCACTCCCTGTTTGTCTCATTAGGGTTTGAATGTCCAAAATTCTGGACAAATTGTCAATAAAAAAGCTGAAATTTAAGCTGTTAGACTCTCTTTTTTTCCGCTATCATGGACGATATAAGCTCTTTTATTTCAGCTTGGCCAGCCTCTAAGCCGTCCATTCTCTTTTCAAGCTTAGCAATGTCTTTTTTTAGAGGGCTAATTGAAGCTGTTATCACGAAAAACATTGCCGTAAACAGAATAGCTAAAATAGAGCAAACAGCAATAATCGTATCTGTATCTAAACCTTCCATGCCCGTAACCTATCGAACTGATAAAAAAAGTCAAGCTTTTTTTAAAGAGATTATCCAGAATCTTGGCCAAATTGTCAAGGGAAAAGCTTTAATCTCAAAACCTTTCACTTCAGAGATTGCAAAAAAGCCTAAAAGCAAAAGAGACCTTCAACGGAGCAAAGAAAAAAGTTGATTGAAGGTCTTAGAAAGGGGGCTGGACTGAGCCCCATTGATTAGACAGGAAAAGCTTGCAAGGTTTCACAAAAATACAAAATTTCCACAAGGCTGGACCCACTCTCAAATATGATCAAACTGGATTAGCCTGAGTTTTTATCATTTAAGCAAGAAAACTATTTTTTCCCGCTCTTTCTTTATTTTTAAGCTTCGCTTTGCCTCAAGTATCCTCTTTATTAAGGGGCCGGAAAAAACACGGGCAGGAAAATTCCCGCCCAGACTTATGAGAGAGTCTCTCTTATTATTGAGAGCTCCTCAATTTCCTAAATAATAATTCCTTTTTTAATAACAGAAAACTGCTTTTGCTGTCAACATTATTATAATAATGAGCTTTTAAGTTTCTTTTTGATTCCAGAAAAAAATTCAAACAATAATCCAAATATTCAAAATAAATAAGGCTTTCTTTAAAAAATTTTAGTCTCTACCCTCTCCTTTTTCCATTTAATAATGATTTTTAATACAATCTGTCCAACTTTAGGGGGCGCTCCAAATCGCATTGCGCTCAATGAGCACGATTTTAAATTTTTTTATAGCCAAGCCAAATAATCTGATAAAAAATTTTTAATACTGTTATAAATATATCTTATAGATAGTTTATCTTTCGTCTCATTTTCCTATATTTTTAAGTAAATTTAAGATTTTTCTTTATTTTTATACTGCTTTGCATAACAATTCTTAAATATTCAAACAGGGATGTGTGACATGAAAAATCAAAAGCGACCGCAACAAAAAACAAATCTAAAAAGCCAACAAAATTTAAGGCTGGCTTTAGATATAGGCACAAATTCAATAGGATGGGCTTTATATGGACTCAGAAATAAAAAACCTGAAAACATCTCTGGGGCAGGCGTCCGGATTTTTTCTTCGGGCAGAAATGATAAAGACTGGACAACATTAAACGCGACCCGTAGGCAAAAAAGGCTTGAGAGGCGCCAGCGGGATCGTTATTTACAAAGAAGATCTTATTTGCTTCACATATTAAAAAAACATGGACTGTTTCCCAAAGCTGATGAGACTGCTCAAAAATTGAAAATCCTTAATCCTTATGAGTTAAGGGCTAAAGGGCTTGATAAAAAGCTGGATCTTTTTCATTTTGGAAGAGCCTTGTTGCATCTCAATCAAAGAAGAGGATTTAAAAGCAATAGAAAATCAGCGGATATAAAAGAAAGCGGGACAATCAAGCAATCCATAAAAGCTTCAAAAAATTTAATGACAAAATATAACTCCAGAACTTATGGCGAGTTTTTATGGAGGCGGTTTCAAAAAATGGAAAAAAGCCGAAAAAAGCCCGGCTCCCAGCAGGAAAACTGGGTTTTAGCAAGAAGAGCTATTGAAGCCAAAACAAAAGACAGCTATGCTGTTTATTCCAACAGGCAAATGATGGAGGATGAGTTCAGCGCTTTATGGGACTCTCAATCCCGTTTTCATGACACATTAAAAAATGAGAATTTAAAAAATAAATTCTTTAAGGCTATCTTTTTTCAAAGGCGCTTAAAAAAGCCTATTATTGGAAAATGCGCCTTAACTGAAGAGAAAAGAATCTCTAAAGCTGATCCTTATTTTCAAAAATTTAGAATTTTAAAAGAGCTGAATAACTTAGATTACATAGACAGCCAGGGAAAAAATTTTGCTATTGTCGAAATGAATAGAGGGCTTGAATTTAGAGACAAAATTATAAACAATCAGTTTTTAAAAAAAGTTAAAATCACTTTTAAACAGCTGGAAAAGGATTTTAAAAAATTCTTTCCAAACACAGAGAATTTTTCGCATTTCAACTTGAATGCTTTTAATCGAGAGGATTTAGAAGGGGATAAAACCGCTTATGTTATAAGCAAAATTGTCCCTGGCTGGAGTAAGTGGAGTTTAGAAATCCAAAGCCAATTTATTGCATGGCTGGAAGGGGAAAATATAGAGGATAATTTTATAAAAGATGATGAGGAGGTTTTAGAGGATTTAAAGCGCTTTAACAAAGATAAAGAGCTTGAGCTGTCAGAGAGGGATTTAAAAAATTGTTTAGATCAAGCACACAAACTGCCCAATGGGCATGGGAAATACAGCAAAGACGCCATTCAAAAAATTTTGCCATTTTTAGAAAAAGGGCAAAAAGAAGATCGAGCTGTCCGCTCTGCCGGTTTTTCCGATCGCAAACACAAAAACGATCTAATCAATAAATTACCGGAATATCAAGAGGTTTTAGACAGCCACTGTCTGGAATCCATTAAAAAAGAAAACAAAGCTATCCTCTCTTTTGAAGATTCTAAAGAGCGGCAAATTCAAGAAATCTCAAATGATAAAATCAAAAATGATTTTTTGAATGAATTTAAAAGCGCCGGCAAACTTTCTAAGATCTTTTTAAAAAAATATCAGAAAAAAACAGGGAAAAAACAAATCGCTATAGAAAAAATAAAAAAGCAAATCTCTAACCCCACAGTCCATATAGCTTTTAATCAGTTAAGGCTAGTGATAAACGACATTATAAGAATTTACGGCAAGCCTTCTCAAATCGTTGTTGAGACAGCCAGAGATTTGCCTCTAGGAGCAGAAACCAAACGCGAGCTGGAAAAAAGCTACAAAGCGAATAAAGAAAAAAATAATGAGGCTCGCCAAGCTATTGAAAATTTTGGCCAAACCTATAATCGAGACAATCGCATCAGATATCTTTTGTGGAAAGAGCAAAATAAAACCTGCGTCTATTCCGGTCAAAAGATGCCACAAGCAAAACTTTGGACAGCTGAATTGGAAGTGGATCATATTTTGCCCTGGTCAAAAACTTTAGATGACAGCTTTTCAAACAAGGTTTTGGTTTATAAATCCTCCAACCAAAACAAAGCGGATAAAACACCTTTTGAGTTTTTTTCATCCAATAACAGCAAATGGGAGGGGATTTTATACCGGATCAAAGATTTGCCAAAAAATAAACAGTGGCGTTTTAACAAAAATGCTATGGCGGATTTTTTAACAGATTCAGATTTTTTGGCCCGACAGTTAAATGACACTCGCTATATTTCAAAATGCGCTAGAGAGTATTTAGAGAGAATTTGCGGGGAGGTTTGGACTGCCAGAGGCCAAACAACCTCAATTTTAAGGCATTTATTGCAATACGATAGAAAAAACAGGGAGGATCATAGAAATCACGCCAAAGATGCTCTGGCTATAGGATTGATCGATCGCTCTTTTGTTAAGCGCATAAGCGAAATCGCTAAAAAAATAGAGGGTCAAAACAAAGAGCGGCTGGAAAATGTGGGAAAAGCTATCAAAACAAAGGTTTTGCCTTGGGACTCTTTTGAGGAGGATGCTAAAAAAGCGATCGATAAAATTGTTGTTTCCCATAGAAAAAAAGACAAAAAAACAGGCCAGCTCCACAAGGAGACCGCTTATAGTGTTTCGCCAAGGGCTAACAATTTTTCAGCGCCTATAGAGGTTTTTCACCATGTGGACATTTTAAATTTAAAACAAGCCAATAATAAAAAAATTGAGAAAATCGTCAGCGATAACATCAGAAAGGATTTTTTGCAAGAGCTGAAATCATCTGGCAAAATTTCCAAAGAGTTTATAGAAGATTATCATAAAAAAACAGGCATAAGAAGAATTCACTTAAGGGAAATAAAAACAGTGAGGCCCATTAAAAATCAAGCCGGGCAAATATATAAAGCTTTTTCTGTGGGGAGCAATTATGCTATGGCTCTATTTGAAACGCCGGACGGAAAATGGGATGTGAAAGTAATAGACATGTTTACAGCCAATCAAAAAAACTTTAAGCCTATTTCAAAAGCCTCTTATTTAATAAAAAACGATATGCTGTTTTTTGAAAATCGCTTTTGGAGGCTTGTAAAGTTTGACAGAAATAAAAATTTAATTTTTTTAGAGCACTTTGCTTCAGGAAATCCAGACATTATGCGAAAAAGAGAGGAAACAAAAGAGCTGGTGAAACAAATAAAACCTGGCTATTTGCAAGAACTTAAGCCTCAACGCGTGAATATCAGCCCTTCCGGAAAATTTAAAATCACGCCTTTTAATTTAAAAAAGAATTTGAAAAAAAAAGCAAATTAAGCGAGAAAATTTTGTCAAGATATAGTTTTGGACAGTTCGTTGAAATCTCCCAGCCAAATATTTATTTGAGCCGGCACCGCGGCTTTATGGAGGTTTCTCAAAAAAAAGAGATTTTAGGCCGCATTCCACTAGATGATATTTTGGGGTTGATCATTACAGGACATGGCTGTTCCCATTCCTCCAATATATTATCTGAGCTGGCTGAGCGGGGAATCCCTGTATCCATTTGCGGCTCTAATTTTATGCCAAAAGCTTTAGTATTGCCGCTTGTTGGAAATTGCCGGCAAAAAATAAGAATCCAATCCCAGGCTGAGGCCGGCAAAGCTCTCAAAAAAAAATTATGGAAACAAATTGTTCAACTAAAGCTTCAAAATCAAGCTTTTGTATTAAGGGAAAATAATTTGCCTTATAAAGGCTTGTTAAATATGTCAAAACGGGTGAAATCCGGTGATCCTGAAAATCTGGAAGCTCATGGAGCTAGAAGATATTGGACAGCTTTATTTTCCAAAAAATTTAAAAGAGATAAAAATGGAGGGGGCGTCAACGCCATGCTGAACTATGCTTATGCTATTATTCGCTCTTGTGTGGCCAGAGGAGCGGTCACAGCCGGCTGGCATCCTAGCTTGGGCATTCATCACCACAACACTTATAATCCTCAGTGTTTAGTGGATGATTTAATGGAGCCTTTTAGGCCGCTTGGAGATTATGTGGTTAAACAGCTTTTCTCAGAAGGCCATTTAGAAATAAGCAAAGAGGTCAAAAAAACATTATCCAAAATTGCAGTTGTGGATGTGTTGGGAGAATCAGGGACAAGCCCCTTATTTCAGGTCATCGCTCAATTGGTTTATTCTCTATCTGCGGTTTTATCCGGCAAAAAGAAAAATTGGAAAGCAAATTGGAAAATCAAATGGGATAATTTTAAACTGAAAGCTTTAAATTCTGAAACAATACCTCATTCCTCGTGAAATATTTAAATCATTACAGGATTATGTGGGTTTTTGCTTTTTTTGATCTGCCTGTGACAACCAAAAAAGAGCGAAAAGAGGCCACTCAATTTCGACAGCGTTTACTGGACTTAGGGTTTGATATGGTTCAATTTTCTGTGTATTCTAAAGTTTGTCCCGGCAAAGAAAAAGTAAAATTTTTAATAAAAAAAATCTCTCACAAGCTCCCTAAAAACGGGAAAATTGATCTTTTGGCTGTCACTGACAAGCAATTTGGAAATATTGTGAGTTTTCGGGGAGAATCAGACAAAAAACTGCCAAAAAAAAGCAATCAGTTAATTTTATTTTAAATATGCTTTTTGTTTTTCTTCCGCTAAAAACCAGAAAACCCCTTATATTTCAAGGGGTTATTCGTGGTGGATTTTACCATTTAGGAAATTGAGGCGCAATCAAAACCGCCCCTCTTATACAAAAAAAGCCGATAAAATTTTACCATTTAGGAAATTGAGGCGCAATCAAAACGTTATAACCAAGCTCCCTCTGTGGTAAATAATTTTACCATTTAGGAAATTGAGGCGCAATCAAAACGTTATAACCAAGCTCCCTCTGTGGTAAATAATTTTACCATTTAGGAAATTGAGGCGCAATCAAAACGGACACTTTGGATGCAAAAAACCCAGGCGTATTTTACCATTTAGGAAATTGAGGCGCAATCAAAACGGACACTTTGGATGCAAAAAACCCAGGCGTATTTTACCATTTAGGAAATTGAGGCGCAATCAAAACAACTTAGCTATAAAGCTTCGCCCGTCCTCCATTTTACCATTTAGGAAATTGAGGCGCAATCAAAACGACTTTCAGCGGATGTTTTTAGGTTGTCACATTTTACCATTTAGGAAATTGAGGCGCAATCAAAACTTGACAAGAGATTTATAGTATTTCCGTTTCATTTTACCATTTAGGAAATTGAGGCGCAATCAAAACTGATGAAGCCAGAGAATATAAAGTTAATTAATTTTACCATTTAGGAAATTGAGGCGCAATCAAAACCGGATAAATATACTAATGCGGAGGCTAGGGATTTTACCATTTAGGAAATTGAGGCGCAATCAAAACTGATCGTGGCCAAGCTGGATAGATTGAGCCATTTTACCATTTAGGAAATTGAGGCGCAATCAAATAATGCGGAAATTTAAAGAGCAATGCTCCGAATGGCGCGCCCCGCCCGCTGGAAAAATGCCTGCGATCAAATAATGAGGACGGCTGTCTCAAAGCGCGCCTGTTTTAAAATGCCCGCATCAAAATAATGTGGAAATGCTAATGAGCTTTTTATATACTGTCTGAATTTGAGCCAGCCGCTTATCGCTAAGCTCAAAAATTCCAACCCTATTAAATAAAGCTCTTGATTTGTAAGATTAAAAGCCATAAAACTAAAACCCCAATATTAAGACTCGTGCCGCTTTAACTTGATTTGTAAGACAAAAAGCCTTAAAGCTCAAATTCTATGGAATAAAATTGTTATAAGATAAAAAGCCTTAAAGCTCAAACCCGGCCAGTATAAAATCCTTAGCTTATGAGACAAAAAAATTTTCAGCTCATCTCCCCCTTTCAAGCTAAAGGCGATCAGCCTAAAGCCATAAAGCGGATCTGCCAAAATTTTAAAAATAGCGCCAAACAGCAGACTTTGCTGGGGGTTACAGGGTCGGGAAAAACCCTCACTATGGCTCATATTATTTCCCAGCTCAATGAGCCGGCTTTGGTTTTAGCCCCCAATAAAACTTTAGCGGCTCAGCTCTTTATGGAGTTTAAGGAGCTTTTTCCTAAAAACGCTGTGGAGTATTTTGTCAGCTATTATGACTACTATCAGCCGGAGGCTTATATTCCCGCCACAAACACTTATATTGAAAAAGACTCCTCTATCAATGAGCAAATTGATTTGATGAGGCATTCCGCCACGAGGTCTTTATTGGAGCGGAGGGATGTCATCATTGTCAGCAGTATATCCTGCATTTACGGCTTGGGAAGCCCCGCTCAATATGAGGAGCTGGTTGTTCATTTGGAAAAAAATAAAAAGATTTCCAGAGATGGCCTTTTAAGACAGTTAGTGAATATACAGTATAAAAGGGAGGATATGGACTTTTACAGAGGGGCATTCCGCTGCAGGGGCGATATTGTGGAGATTTTTCCGGCTTATGAGGAAAGCTCCGCCCTCCGTGTGGAGTTTTTTGGAGATTATATCGACTCCATTAAGCTGTTTGATCCTTTAAGCGGGCAAACCCATAGAGAGGCGCTTTTGTCCAGAGTGTATCCGGCCAGCCACTATGTGAGCACAAAAGAGAGAATACGGCAGGCCATCAAACAAATCCGCAGGGAGCTTAAGGAGAGCCTGGCCGCTTTGGACAAGGAGAAAAAAATAGAGGAGCGAAGCCGTTTAGAGCAAAGAACTTTATACGATCTGGAGATTCTGGCGGAAATAGGCTCTTGCCCAGGTGTGGAAAATTACTCCCGCCACTTGACCGGAAGAAAACAAGGGCAGGCCCCCCCTACCCTTTTAGAGTATTTTCCAAAAAAATTTTTGGCCTTTATTGATGAAAGCCATATCTCCATTCCCCAGGCTGGAGGAATGTATCGGGGGGACAGAAGGCGAAAACTGACCCTTGTGGAGCATGGCTTCCGCCTGCCCTCCGCGCTGGACAATAGGCCCTTAAATTTTCAGGAGTTTGAAAACAGCTTGGACAAAACAGTTTTTGTCTCCGCCACGCCCGGCGATTATGAGTTGAGCAAAAGCTCCGCTCTGGTGGAGCAAATCATTCGCCCAACAGGCCTGATCGATCCTCAAGTTTTTGTCCGTCCGGCTAAAAATCAGGCGGATGATCTTTTAAGGGAAATAAAAAAGAGAATCAAAAAAAAGGAGCGAGTCCTTGTGACAACATTGACAAAAAAAATGTCTGAAAAATTAACAGCTTACTATCAAAGCTTAAACATAAAAGCGAAGTATTTGCATAGTGATATAAAAACCATTGAAAGGACAGAGATTCTGGGAGATCTGCGCGCCGGTGTCTTTGATGTCCTGATTGGCATCAATTTATTGAGAGAAGGCTTGGATCTTCCCGAAGTCAGCCTGGTCGCGGTTTTAGACAGCGATAAGGAGGGCTTTTTGCGCTCAGAGCGATCTCTTATTCAAACCATTGGGCGGACAGCCCGCCATCTGGAGGGGCAGGCGATTCTCTACGCCGATGAAATCACTCACTCCATGAAAAAGGCTATTGAGGAGACAGAAAGGCGGAGAAAAATTCAAAAAGCCCACAACAGCCAGCATGGCATTCAGCCCCAGTCTGTCCAAAAAGCCCTGCGAAAGGGGCTGGCGGAAATTTATGGGCTTAAATCCCATATATCTGAGGAGCAAATCAAAAAGCTCTCCCCCGGCAAACTACAAACAAAAATAAAGGAGCTTAAAAAACAAATGCGGGAGATGGCCGACAACATGAATTTTGAGCAAGCCGCTAAACTGAGAGATCAAATCAAAGGGCTGGAGCTTAAAGAGCTGGAGCTTTAGCCAGCTTATTATAAACATCTTCGCCATGACAGGAGATTTCCAAGCTGGAGCTTTAGCCGGCTCATCTTGAGGGAGCAGTGCCCCCGGCTGAAATTGAGGCCGGCTGTTATTTGTCTCCGCCGGGGGCTGGCTCATAGTTTTTTGCTTGAAACCGGAAAAAACTGGTTAAAGGGAGGCGCTATTCCGCTCTTTTTTCACTTTCAAAAAGAGCCTTTTCAATGGCCGGAACATGAACGGACAAAGCCTCCTGAATAGTCCCTCCTCGGCCCGCCTCATAGGTGATAACCGGCATATCTCTCTCCAGCCCGCAGTATTCCCCCAAACTGCCGGGAGTGGGGTAGCCAATATCGTCTGTAATTTTATACCCTGTCATCTCAGATATAATTTTAGCCTCCGGGAGACAGTCCCCATTGATGTTGATCATAGGCTTCCAGGAGTGGAGGGAAATAATCAATCGAGGCTTATTTTTATCTATCCATGCCACAAGGGCTTTGTTTTCCGACTCACTGCATGGGCGGGGGCCGGGGTAATATCTTCCTTTTTTAAAATGGAAAGGCTTAGGCCATTTCCATATTGAGCCTTTGGGAGCGCTGGCCCAGCTTTTTGTCGGCAAATTGCGGTTGAGGTCCGTTTTATTGGCGTTGACTCTCTTTGAGGCCAAAGAGCCTTCTATATTAAAACAGGGAACTAGCGTCAGCTTAAGCTTATAGGGAAAATGGCTCATCCAGTTTTTGAGCAGGCCCAGGGCGATATAATTTCCCTCCGGCTCATCTCCGTGAACACCCCCTAAAATAAGGACAACAGGGCCTCGCTGGCCAAACTGATAGCTTAAAATGGGGAGGCCCTGCGAGCTGGATCCAAAAAGCTTAAGCATATTTATAAATATGCTGGAATTTTGCCCGCTGGCAATAAATTTTTTTCAAGCTATAAAAACCTTGTTAGCGGAAAAACAAGCTGTTTTCAAAGGGATTGAAGCCTCTTGGCCGCTGGACTGGACAAAGCCTCTCAGAAAAATCTTATTAAAACGCCTAAAATGGCAATGCCCCCGACTATGACGCTTCCCAGCTGAATAATGATATCTTTTTTAATGCTCTCAATGTCTTTTCTGACGCCTTCAATGTCTTTTTTTGTTTCCGCCCTTAGCGCCTCAATGTCTTTTCTGACGCCTTCAATGTCTTTTTGCAGGAGCAATATATCCTTTTTAGAGGCTAAATCGCTTTCCACCCTGTCCTTATGAAAATAAATTAGAGTATTGGCCTGCTGTTCTGTAAAGCCATTGTCTTTCAAATATTGGACTTGTTTTAAAAGCTCCGCCATAGCGCTTTACTTATACCCAATTTTCTGGGAAAAATCAACAACAATCTGAAAAAATAGAAGCCCGGCCCCATTGAAACTTCATATTTGCGGGATGTTAGGGCAGTAATAACCCGCCTAAAAAAACCTGTGAGATTAAAAACTTCATATTTGCGGGGTTGCGGGATATAATATATAAAGAGGAGAGAGCCTAAGCATCTCAAAGAGGCCAGCCGGTGGAGTGAAGCCCAAGCGCGTCCATGAGGCCAGCCGATGGAGTGAGCCTTTTAAAAAACGGATAAAATGAAAAAAGAATGAAATTTATATTCCTCTTTGCGGTTTTGTCCGCTTTTCTCTCTTGCCTGCATGGCTCAAAAATCAGCTCCTCTCGAGAGTCAGCCTCTTCTTATTCCTATCAAACAGATTTGACAAAAGACAACTGGCTGACAGCTAAAAAAGGGCGGACTGTTTATTTATTTGGAACAGGAGATGAGGAAAAAATCAAAAAATTTATTCCCTCCGGCCTTTTGCCACAGCGGACAATTATCGCCGGCTGGGAAATTGTTTTACACCCTCCTGTTTTTTACTCTAATGAGGAAAATCCAGACACCTCCAAAGATCAAGCCTCTTCCGCCCTCATCTATAATAAGGTTTCCGGGAAAAAACAGCCTGTTTTTGTGGGAAAAGGGTATAAATTTTTTATTATAAAAAATCCGGCTGGCGAAAAGGCGGATTTTGCCCTCCGCTATTGGTCTGGCGTCATGGGCTGTTCTTTTATTGACTTATACTTTTCAAAGAGCGCTAAAGCCCCTTCTGTGAAATATCGCTCAACCAAAGATGAAAGCCTTTGTGAATCCTCCGCATTTGAGCAGTTGGATGACTTTTAATTTGCCGGAAATCCTTGTCTTTGCCGGCTTTTAAATTTCCTAAAATAAATTAAGCGCCAAGGTCGTATATTGAATCCAAATTTTGCAATCGTTTATGAAAGGCTTTATAAAAAGCCTCAGATCTTTCTTTAAGCCATTTAAACAATTCCTCCCAGCTTTCTTTGTCTTGAAAATCAGCCGCTTTATATTGGGCAATTCTGCTGTGTATTAGATGAGACTGCTCCTTCCATTTTAGTTTTGTGTTAAGCTCTTTTTCAATAAGCTCTTTATCTGTTTTTAAGCTGATAAAGGCAGGGGCATTATTTTGAATATACAATTCACAGCTGATTTTTTTTGACTTAGAATCGACAGTCAACAGGCCATTAAAACCGGATTTGCCAATAGGAAAATTAAGCCAGTTTTGTGCTTTAGGATCACGGAAATGCAAAAAGCTCTTATGCGAGCTCATATATTCCGTAAACCCTTTCCAAAATTCCTGTTGAAGGAACTGCAATTCTCCCAGTTGAGAGATCTTATCCTGTTGAGCCATGACTTTTGCCCACTCATTGGGTTGTGAAACCAAATTAAATTGTGGCGCTGGTTTGGAATCTCCTATCCTCCAAAGCTCTATTTCCAGCCCAAAAAAATTCACATCTTCGTTTGTGTTTTCATTCAGCCAATCAAGAGTTTTTCTATGCTCCTCTTTTAGCTTTAGAGCAATCCATATCATAGCTTTTGCGGAGCGTCCGGCTCCATAAGTCAATAATTTCCCCAGATGATCATGGTTCGTTTTTTCTAATTGATTTTCAATAACAATATATTGATCAGAATTTATGCTATTTTTCTCTTTTGCCACAATATCCACTTTAAAATTGCCCACTGATTGTTCGGTCCCCACCAATTCTAATTCCATTTGAATGGCTTCTCCCAATAGATCCAGATTTTCCTCCTTTGCCAGCCAAGGAGTGAAATCTTTAGCCTCATCCTTCCAGTATTCTCTTAATTCCACTTTTGTTAACTTTCCCAAAGATTTATCCATTTTAAAGCCTCCTGTGTGTAAATGTAAAATTCTAAAAAGCTTAACGGCATATTTTTAAAATAACTTAAATAATTTTTTTATAGCGGCCATTTAAATATTGCTGTTTTGCTATAAAACCCTTTATTTAAAATGCTTTCAGCTGTTTGTTGAGACCAGCCTTTGGCCAATCTATTTCAAAAACTTGATTCATAAGAAACTCTTATTGAAGCGCTTTTTAAAACTGAAATAGCAACTGCTAAAAAAGGCGCGAGGATTCACAAAGGCTTTCATCTTTGGTTGAGCGATACTTCACAGAAGGGGCTTTAGCGCTCTTTGAAAAGTATATGTAATTTTTTGAATATTTGCCGGCGCAACAGCCAAAGAAGCCCAGCTTATTTATAAAAAGATCTCAGGCTTATTCCGGGCAGGCGGATTGAAGCTATATTCAAAAGGTTAAATCTCTGTCCTCTATTCCCATTATTGGAAATGGCGATCTCATTTCCGGCGCTCAAGCCTTTGAGGCTTTAAAACAGGCCCTTTCTTGACATCATGGGTAAAGGCCCGTTTTTTCCATTTGAATACGGTTTTAGGGTTGATCCCATATTGCTTAGCCAATTTCGCTATGCTCTTTGGACTATTTTGTATATTTTTGCGGGTCGCCTCTGTTGTGCTGGCGCAAGGGTGTAGTATTTGAACCATAATTCCTCCTTTGTTTTCTCCCCTTTATATATTATGCCCTCACATCCTGCAACTATACATTTATCGGGTTCAAAGGATATTGCAAACACACGGCTGGACGGCAGGTATGAGTCGGACAAGAAATTGCTGGGATAATGCTGTGGTTGAGAGCTTTTTTAAAACTTTGAAGGTGGAGTTGATAAACCGGATCAACTCAAAAGGACTTGTTTTAAAAGACATTAAAAAGGAATGCTTTAACTATATTGAGGGCTTTTATAATACACGGCGGATTCACTCTAGCCTTGACAATCAGAGCTTATTGAGTTATGAACAAGGTTATTCCAAATGAACTGTCCATTTTTCGAGGACGATCCATGATCAACACCTAAAACAGCCATTTAGCCAATTTGAGAGTAATTCCTCTCGCCGGAAAAAGAGTAAAGATTTTCTGTTTTGATAACCTCTAATTTTAAATCATCTATACTTTGCAATAGGGAAAGAATGTGCTTTTGCTCCAGCGCTGGGCCGTCCTTTGAGCGCAAAAACCGACACCGCCAATGATCCACGCAAAAAGTCTCCGGAAAAGGATCAGGATAAACTTTAATTCCCCTGTTTGTGATATAAGCCAAGCTTAAAAGATTTTGAGCCGCGCCGGCCGGCTTTAGTTTTTTGGCCAAAGCCTCCGGATCTCTATTGGATTCACAAATAAAAACATCCACTCCGTCCAACCGCTTGCTTTGGGCGGGAAACATGTTTTTTGAGATTTTAATCTGAACAGGCTTTTGACTGCCGGCCATGTTGGAGGGAAGGAGGCTTTTAGGCCTTCCCCCCAAATTGTCAATAACCGCTTGTCCAAAATCTGTTGTGCTGACTTTTTGCCGGCTGGTTTGCGGGCTGTAAATATCGTAAGTGTGTATCCCCTCCTCAATGGTTTTTAGCCAAGCGTTGTGTATTTTTTCAGCCAGGAGGCTTTCGCCTATATGGCTTAGCATGAGCAAACCGGCCTGCAGGAGCCCGCTGGGGTTGGCTAAGTTTTGCCCGGCCCGCCGCGGAGCTGAGCCGTGAACCGCCTCAAACATGGCGTGGCTAACTCCAATATTGCTGGATCCGCCAATGCCCACTGAGCCGGCCAACTGCGCGGAGACATCGCTTAAAATATCGCCATAAAGGTTAGGGAGCAAAATGACATCAAAATCCTCCGGCTGAGAGGCAAATTTAGCCGCCCCAATGTCAATGATCCAATGATCGCTTTCAATGTCAGGATACTCTTTGGCGATTTGCTCAAACACTTTGCGAAAAGAGCCATCGGTCAGCTTCATAATATTGTCTTTTGTCATACAGGTTATTTTTTTTCGCCCCATTTGTCTGGCGTATTCAAAAGCGTAGCGGGTGATTTTCTCACAGCCGGGAAGGCTTATCAGCTTTAAACACTGAAAAACCTCCTGGGTCTGCCGATGCTCAATGCCGGCATACAGATCCTCCTCATTTTCACGAATGACCACAACATCCATGTTGGGGAATTTTGTCTTCACATAAGGGGACAGCGCCCGAATCGGCCGGACATTGGCAAAAAGCCCCAGGCTTTTTCTAACTTTGACATTCAGGCTTTTAAACCCTCCCCCCTGAGGGGTCGTTATGGGCGCTTTGAGAAAAACTTTATTTTTGCGAAGAATATGCCAATCCTCCGGCCGAATGCCTGAGGAATGCCCTTGTTTATAAACTTTTTCGCCCAATTCAACAACATCCTTTTGAAACTCCGCTCCGGCTTTTTGGAGGATTTCCAAAACCACAGCCATAATTTCAGGGCCGATGCCGTCTCCATAAGCCACAGTGATTTTTTGAGACATAGTTATTCTTTTTATCCAAACTATTCAAAAATTTCAAGAAAAGCTCCAAAAAGGCGCGCCTTAAGCGGCCGGCAGACTACCAATTATAATGAGAAAAAGCTCTGTTGGATTCAGCCATGCGGTGCACTTCCTCTTTTTTCTTAATAGAGTTGCCGCGATTGTTATAAGCCTCAACTAACTCTCTGGCTAAATTTTCGGAAGAGGATTTGCCCTTCCGGTTTCTGAAATTTACAATCAGCCAGCGCATAGCCAAAGCCGTCCGTCTGGCCGGACGGACATCCACCGGAACTTGATAAGTCGCGCCGCCAACACGGCGGGAGCGAACCTCCAGGGAGGGCTTGCAATTCTCAATAGCCTTTTTAAAAACAGACAAAGGCTCTTGAGAGGATTCCAGCTCTTTTATCCTCTGAAAAGCTTTGTAAAAAGCGCTCCGCGCCTTTTCCTTTTTGCCGTGCAACATCAATTTATTGATAAAGCGGGACACAATGATATCGTTATAAACCGGATCGGGCTTAATATCTCTGGTTAAATTTCTGTTTTTCTTTCTTCTGGACATAGCTATTTTTTAGGTTTTTTTGATCCGTATTTGGATCGGCCTCTTTTTCTGTTCGCCACGCCGGGCGCGTCTAAAGCTCCCCGCACAATATGATAGCGGACGCCGGGGAGATCTTTGACCTTCCCCCCGCGAACCAAAACCACGCTGTGCTCCTGCAGGCTGTGCCCAATGCCCGGTATATAAGAGTTAACCTCAAATCCGGTGGAAAGCTTAACTCTGGCCACTTTCCGCAAAGCGGAATTTGGCTTTTTAGGCGTGGTGGTAAAAACTCTTGAGCAAATCCCTCTTCTTTGGGGGGAATTCATCAGAGCCGGAGATTTGGACTTGGATTTTTGCCTGGTCCGGCCCTTTCTCACTAATTGGTTAGCTGTCGGCATAACCCCCTAAAGCTAGCCTCTTTGCAAAAAGGAGTCAAATAGTTTTTTTGCGCCAGATTTTCTGTTTTATAAGTTGGACTGGCTCTCTCTCTTGACCTAAATACCATTATAATCTTCAATTTTTTGAGGGTTGGCGCTCCACGGATGGCGCAAAGCGGGTGAGTGAGGGGCAGGAGGACGCCCGTCCCGATAAAAATAAGCCCTGGAATAAAGACAGATTTAGCCTCGTGAGCAGGCCAAGAGAGCTGCTCAGTTTATTTTTTAAATCTTTTTACTGAGTTCGCCCTTTGAAAAGAGAAAAAAGCTTGAACCCCTTGGAAACGCGCTTGCGCGGCCCAGCCCATTTGCCTTGAACAAAAGGAATGTCAGCTTTATTGTTCCGGCGCTTGCGCGGCCCAGCCCAAATCTTCAAAAGCCTCCCAGCTCCCTAACAGGCTCTTTCTTAAAACGGAGACATTTTTATAAGCCCTCTGGCGATGGCCATTAAAAATCTCACTAGCCACTCTTTTCAGCCCCTCCTCTCCTTGAAATTCCGCTATGTCATTCTCCTTAAACATCTGAAAAAGGCTCTTATATTCCGAAGCGCTTCCCACAAAACGCATCCAGCCTAAGCTTTTCATAATTTGAGCGCTGCCCACTGCCGCCGCCACATTTTGAAAAGCCATATTCATATCGCCGGCATAATAGTATATCGCATACAAAAACAGACCGTTTTCCCCCTTATACTTTTCTATCGGCTTGCCGCTCTCATCTAAAATCCGGCCCCTCTCCCGCTCAAACTCCTTCACTGAGCCTTGATACGGTTTCCAGCTCCAGCCCAGCTTCTTAAACTCTAACTGAGTTAAACTGGCTGATGTGTTCATAAAAGTCCTATTCATATCGCCGGCATAATGGTCTGTCGCATACAAAGCCTGGCCGCCGAGGCCTTTATACTTTTCCAACGGCTGGCCATTCTCATCTAAAATTCGGCCTCTATTCCTTTCAACCTCCGCCACGGAGCCAAACAAATTCTGCCAGTCCAGCAACTTAAACTGAGCCTCTGTCAAAACCTCTGACACACTTTGAAAAGCCTTGCGCATATCACCGGCGTAATGGTCTGTCGCATACAAAGCTTGGCCGCTGGGGCCTTTATACTTTGTTTTCAGCTCACCGCTCTCATCTAAAATTTGGCCTCTCTCCTTTATAAACTTCTCAGCAAAACGCCGCCATCCCGATTTCTTAAAAATAGCGGAGAAATGATGCTCCCTCCATTCCAACTGCTCAAACTTCGCTTGAGACAAAACCGCCGCCACATTTTGAAAAGCCATATTCATGTTGCCGGCATAATAATTTTTTGCATACAAAGCCTGGCCGCTGGGGCCCTTATACTTCGTTTTTAGCTCGCCATTTTCAAACATTCTCCCTCTTTCCCTCTCAAACTCCTCTACTTCGCCTTGATACGGTTTCCAGCCCAGCCTCTTAAAATCCTTTCCCAGATCCTTAGCGGCCAAATTAAAAATATAGTCCATGCTATTTGAGATAGGGGTCTTTTTAACAAAAAGCAGATAGCCCTCCTGACCCTTGTATACTGCATAGCTCTCCGGATGAGAAAAAGCGCTCTTTATCTCAGATTTTTGTCTGCCCGCGTCTTGAACAGACTCATAACAGAGGTTAGCCCAGCCCTCTGGCCCTATTGTGGCCTGGCCCTCTTTAAAGGCGCAGACAAGTAAAATAAAAAAAGCTTTTTTTAAATATCCATTCATCTTTACAGCTCCTCCTGTTTTTCATAGCGCTTATAATAAGAAAAAGAGTCTGGAGGACTGCCTTTCCTATCATTAAAAGCCAGCTTAAGGCGCTATGAGCCTTGTTAATTTTTCCCTTAAGCCGCCATAAGCCCAAAATTTAAACCAGCTATCTTTAAACCTAATATAAAAAAGCCCATAAAATGGACAAATGAGATCCATTTATAAGCGGAGATTAAGTTGTCATGAACCTTAAAAAAATACCGCTAAAACTTTAACCGGCTCCTGTCCGGCCCATAAGGCTCAGCCCACTCACCGCCTCCATTCCGCTTTGGATTATAAAAGCCCTTTGGAGTTTGAAAAAATGATGAAAAATACACCTTAACTTTAGTCCACTTTTTCGCCCTCATACCACGCCTCTCAGCCTTATCGGGCTTTACAACTAACATAAAAATTTATAAATGCAAGCTTTTTTCGCCTGTGTAAAAATTTTAAAACTTGATCCTTTAAAATTTCTTAAAACATCTTAAGATAAGGAAAACCGCATTAAAAACAGGGTTTTTTTAAGGCATAACAGGTCAGTTCTGCCTAATTTTAAGGCAATTCTTTGGCACTGCCCTCGAGTCAAAAGTCTAAATTGAGTTTTGTTTTCAAGCTTTTTTTTCAGTTTTCTCACTCCTTGAAAATTAAGGAAGACAAACCCTCTGAAAAAGGGCTGTTCCTTTGTTTTTTAGGCTTCCTCCCGCTCCTTTTTTAAAGACAAAGGATAATCGCCAGTCATCTTGTTTTAAACATCCAGTTTGTCTGGCTTACCCACCATTTAGCGGGTGTCTCCAGCAAAAGCGCCGTATAACACCAGATGATTCCAGTCTGGCTTACCCACCATTTAGCGGGTGTCTCCAGCAAAATCTTATAAATCAAGCGCTCAATTTAGTCTGGCTTACCCACCATTTAGCGGGTGTCTCCAGCAAAAACCTTATCGATAGCCTTATCGAAGCTGTCTGGCTTACCCACCATTTAGCGGGTGTCTCCAGCAGCTTTGTTATATGGGTTAAGGTTGAAATTGTCTGGCTTACCCACCATTTAGCGGGTGTCTCCAGCTAAGGATGTAAACACGACATATAATCTTTTGTCTGGCTTACCCACCATTTAGCGGGTGTCTCCAGCTAAGGATGTAAACACGACATATAATCTTTTGTCTGGCTTACCCACCATTTAGCGGGTGTCTCCAGCTAGAACAAATAATAAAAGACTTTGGCATAAGTCTGGCTTACCCACCATTTAGCGGGTGTCTCCAGCCTCAGCTGGATAACCCTTGGTAAATAAACAGACTTTAAGGATTCTAATTGAAAAAAAAGACCGAATCAAGAGAATTTTTGCCTAAATTTTTACCGTTTTTTTGAAATATCTAAACTTTATCTCTTTTGCTTTTCTTTATGGCCTCTTTTTATGGCCTCTTTTTTTTGATTTCTCTTTTTTTCTTCAGCTCTTCGCTCCAATGTGTCATAAATATTTTTTAAAGGCTCTGGGGGCTTGGAAAATCGCTCTTCCGCTATATCCTCATGCATACAAGCGTTTCTCATTTTTGTAAGCTTTTTATTATCTGGCATGTCAGAAGCCTGTAAAATTTTACCAAAGGGAATATAGTTTTTTTCATTCTCTCTTTGCATGTTCAGTTTCTTTATCCTATCTTTTTCCCATTGCAACATGGCCTGCATAAGCAAAAATCGCTCTTTATTTGAGCTTTGTCTCAAAGATTGAACGGATACAGCTTTTTCTGAGGATTGATTTTTAGAGGAATTTGCGTCAAGCAAGGGCAAACTTCCTGTAAAGTTTTTCTGATGATAAGCTTCTATCAGCTTTATCAGTTGTCTATTTTTGAAATGGGCATAATTCCGCCAGCCTTGAGTCAGTTTAAATTTAATTGTTATCTTATCATTTAATCTTTTTTCAATATCCTCCTTAGAAGGCTTCTTGCCCAATACTTTTAAATCCTCTTGCTCCATCAATTTCGGAATCATTTTTAAAAGCAATCCCACACGGGCCCATCGCTCCCTGGCTTTTCCTTTTCCCCAACCAGCTTTTTTATTTTCAGCATCATTCTTTTCTAATCCAAAATGGCAAAAAAGAAGTGGGTTTTCCCTAGATAGCTCCCGAATATGATTAAAAAATCTTTTTGAGTTTCCTGTTTTTTTCTCAATCTCTTTTTTTACAAATTCAGAACTCATTGCCACAGGACGGAGATTATCCTTAGAGCTTTTCTTTTCTATGTTTCTTAAATTAAGGCGATAAGCCAGGCTGCTAAGATCTTCAGAGGAAAGTTTTGACAACCGCTGTTTTTGCTCTGTAAGCCAATTTATATGAGCTGTCAGCATATCCTTAAATACTTCCTGAATGCGGTTTTTTAAAATAATAGAGCCTAATGTTTTGTCATCTTTTTGGCCTAGCCCCAAACCGGAAATGTCCAAAAGATTCTTTTCTTCGAGCTCCGTTCTAAGACTGTCTTTTCTGTAATGGCGAGTCTTTTGCTGGAAGTCTTTAAATTCCCTCTCATCCATATATTTATTATGTTTTTTATTCCAGGCTTTATTGAGAAACTGACATATCCATCGGATCTGCTCATAAAGTTTGATTTCCCTCTTTTTCCAATTAGAATATTTATCAGTTAACCTAGTGATATGCTTTTCAATCCTTTCTGGCGCAGCCCCAAAGGCTTTTTGCTTCCGGCCTTTTCTTGTCTGATGCCCGCTCAGCCAGGCTTTTACAAGATCATTTATGTCCATATCAAATAAATGAGCTGTTACGAGATATTTCAGAGTGTGGATTCCAAAGTTTGTTCTATAGAGCTGTCCATTAAGTTTAACTTTTGCCTCTATAGTATTATGTCGGATTCGCAATGGGTTTTTTCTGTTTTGAGAGTTAAAAACGATTTTCTGAGCCAACTGATTTGATTGCTCCTCTGTCTCAGTCCTTGCAAATTCAACAGAAGGAAGGGCTTGTGTATGCTCCAGATATAAAATCAGCTGTTTTATAAACCAAATGTCTTCAGGGAATTCCTCTATCACTTTTTTATCTTTCGCATCATCATAAAGCCCAAAAGCCTCCAGCCGTCCCCAAATAGCATATCCCGCCTCTTTTTTTGAAGATAAAAAAGATTCATCTTGACCATTTGCCTGGCTGTTAGATTCTATTAAAACTCTGTCATTTTGAGATAATGTTTTCAGCGCTTTGAATCGCGCCAGATGCTCAACAGAATCCCTATCTAATCCTTTCCCTCTAAAAAATTTCCCGGCAAGAAAAGACATTTGTGATCTTGTTAAAAAAAGTGATGCAATCAGGGCAAGAGTTGGCTGAATATTCTCAGGGGAATCCAATGGAAAAAACTTTAAAGGCTCTTCCCGCATTTTATTCAGGGTTTCTTTAATTTCCTTTTCCTTTTTCTCATTATCATCCAGTTTTGTGTTTCTTCCCTCTAAAATGGCAATAGCCTCATAAACCAGAAATTTTAGCTCCTCAGCCAAAGCTGGCTCTTTAAGTTTCTCCTCCGGCCAAGCGCTGTCATAATGAGAAAAATAATTCCTTAATTCATCTAAAAGATAAGGCTGGCGCTTGTTTTGGCCTTGTGAAATTTGCCCGAAAGGATAAGGCTTTTGATTTCTCTGTTGATAAATCTTTCTAAAATGATGCGTTTTTTTTAGTTTTTCATGCTGATCCTTAGCTCGGTTAAATGACAAAGAAAAAGCGGCATACTGCTGTAGGGTAAAAACATCTTTAAAAAAAATATTGGTTTTCTTTGAAACATTGCTCATAAAGAAGAGATTATATTAAGATTCTTAACCCTTATCAATCATAAATTTCAAAATAATTCCGGCTGCTCGCGTTTTAGCCTTATTTTCAACAAGCGGCTGGAAAAAACTTAGCTGTAAGCAGATCTTCCCGCATAGAGCCGCTTAAAGATTCTGGCAGCTCATTTAGCGAGCCCGCAATCTCGTCCGCCTTTTCAGCCACAGCAAACCGCTCATCTTCTGAGGCAAAAACCGGCTCTTCCGCAGGCTTTTTTTAAGCGCCGCCTAAAATTGCGGATAATGTTGGATCGTCCCCAACAAATGGACAATTTACTTTGGAATAACCCTGTTCATAAATCAATAAGCTCTGATTGTCACAGCTGGAGTGAATCCGCCGTGTCCTATAAAAGCCCGCAAAAAAACAGACAAAAAATTTTATTCAGCCAAAGCAGTGGCTGGAGCTTTAAGACAATAATAGAGAGCAAGCAGCCAACAGATGACCCGCAAAGGAATAAAAAATAGCCTCCTATAGGGAGTTCATCCCACTCTAAAAATCGAGATTTGAGATTGAGAAATAGATTTTTTTATTGTATTTTTATTTCAACTGCTTTAAACTTGAAATTTGCCCTTAATAAGGGCTTTTAAAAACAAACTAAAGGATTCTTTATGGAAAAGCGCAAAAAGAGCAAATCTCAAGCCCAGAGGGAAAACAAATCTCAAGCCCAGAGGGAAAAGCCAAAGCTTACCCACGATAACTTCTTTAAACTCTTTTACTCTGACCCAAAGCTTGCTAAAGAGCTGGTAAAGCTTATTTTTTCAAAAAAAGAGCTGAGAGCCTATAATTTAAACAAACTGCAAATAGAAAAAGACACTTTTGAGGCCAAAAGAGCGGATCTTATCTATTCCCTCCCTTTTAAAGACCAGCCAAAAATAAAGGCAAAAATCTTTATTCTTTTAGAGCACAAAAGCCATTACGATAAAAACATGCATAGCCAGCTTTTAGATTATCAGGTATTAGGCCGAAAGCTCAGCATTCAGCAAATAGGCTACGCTCAGCCCATAATCTCTTTGCTGTTTTATCACGGAGAACAGCCCCTCAAGTGGAAAAAATCCCTGCAAGAAGAGGATTTTGCGCCTTTTTTTTCAAAAATTCCTGTTGAATCCAGAAAAGATATGTTAAACTTCGGGCTAAGGATAATAAACACGCAAGACCCAAAAATCCAGAAAGCCCTTAAGGGCAAGAAGTTTAAGGGTTATAGTGTGATAAAGCTTTTATCTGAGATATGGAGTTTAAAGAGGAAGCCAACTCCCTTAAAAATAAGGGACGCTTATGCTGAGTTTGAGGAGATATTGAAGGATTTAAAGGGCAAGGAGAGAAAGACAGTAGAGTTAAGGATATTGGAGTATTTAAGAGATAATACAGGGTTAAATTCAAGGGTTTGGAAAAAGGCGGAGAAACTGCTTGTAGAGGCAGGGACATTAAAAAAAGGAGGGCTTATGCAGGATGTGAGAGAAATTATCAAAGAAAAAGGCCGCTGGGAAGGCGAAAGAAAAGGCCGGCAGGAAGGCCGGCAGGAAGGCGAAAGAAAAGGCTTGAGAAAAGGGCGGCAGGAAGGCCGGCAGGAAGTTGTCCTAAATATGTTGAAGAAAAAGCTGGATACTTCTTTGATCTCTGAAGTGACAGGGCTTTCTGAGAAGGAAATAAAAAAGCTGAAAAACGGCTCTTAATGCCTCTTCACTTTCCCTGAAGTAAATCCTCTTTGGCTTGACAGGCCAGTTGTCGTTTTGACGCCTGTTTGTTTTCCCTCACCCCACTTTAAAAGCCTCCAAGCTCCCTTACAATTACAGGCTCTCCCGGAGAGCGGAGACATTTCTATAAGCCCGCCCTCGATGGCCATTAAAAACCTCACGGGCCACTCTTTCCGGCCCCTCCTCCCCTTGAAACTTTTGGATCGCGCTAAAAAAAATAGGGAATATATATTTGACACCGCATTTGTAAAACCCTGAACGGTTTATGCACGGCAAAAGTTAAACAAAATCAATAATTTATATTATTAACTATCTGTTTTCTTAGTTTTATGCACGCTTTTAGCGCTAAATCATTAAAACCTCCTGTAAGCCTTACATTTAAGGTTTTATGCGGCTTTAAGTGTATAATTTCCGCCAAAAAGCCTTTCTTTCAAGAAAGCCTGCCGCTTAAGCTCTGCCGGCAAATAAGCGCGCCGGTTTGTAAAAATTTCCGATTTATTGATTTTAATTTGAGCCTGTGATATAGAGATTGTCTAAAAAAGGGCATGCGCCAATTAAGCCCCCCTTTTGCGCTTATGAGAAAAAATATCTGAATATTCAGAGAAAAAACAGAAACATGAAAATTTTTTTTATTTATTTTGCATGGCTAATTTGTTTGATCGGGGCAAGCGCTTTCGCCGATCCCTGTCATAATTTTTTTACCTCCAAAAAAAGGCAAGAGCTGAAAGAGAGGCTCAGCCGGCTGGAAAGCGAAACAACGCATATTAAAAAACAGCTGGAGAAAGAGGATTATTTAAAAGCTCAGCTCCAACAAACAACTGCAGAGCTGGCCGGCGGCCAAGCCAAACAGCAAGAGCTAAAAGCGCAAATAAAAACAAATATTGAGAAAAGCCGCGCGGAAGAGCAAAAAAAGAAGGCCAAACAAACAGAAATAGCCACAGCTGAGAGGGAGTTAGAGCGGTTAAAGCGCCAGGCGAAAACATTAAAAAACACAATCAGCGCTCTTGAGAAAAAGCTCAAGCCTTTAACGAAACAAAGAATGATATTGGCAGCGCAAATTAAAGAAGAATCAAAGAAATCGCCAGCAGTTGAGGCCCAAGTAAAATTGTTGATAGCCGCAGCTAACTCTGCGGCCAGAGAGCTAAAAGAGGCGGAAAAACAATAAAAGGAGGGAATAAGCCGGGAGCAATTTAGGGAGAAGTTACAGCTTGAAAGAAAAAAATTAGAGTTGGAGTTGGAGCTAGTGAAAGCTAAAGAGCAGATGGAGCAAGAGCTTCAAAACAAGGAGAATCTGCAAACTGTCCAAGGGGAAATAAAAGACTTAACAGGGGAAATCAGCCAAAAAAAGGAGGAATTAGCCCTAGCGGCAAAAGCCGCAATAACACTGCAAAATCAAACGGATCAAATTAAGGAGAATTTGCAAACTATCCAGCTGAGCCTAACAGAGTTAACGGAGGAAAGCAGGCAAAAAGAGGAGGAATTAGCCCTGGCGGCAAAAGCCGCAATAACACTGCAAAATCAAACGGATCAAATTAAGGAGAATTTGCAAACTGTCCAGCGGGACCTAACAGAGTTAACGGAGAAAAGCAGGCAAGAGGAGAAATTAAGCCAGACAGATACAAGTCAGTTGGAGACGCGCTCAGCAAAAACAGAAATAACAACAGCTGAAGATCCCGCTCAAAAAAAGAATGAGAAATTAAGCCAGACAGATACAAGGCAGTTGGAGACGCGCTCAGCAAAAACAGAAATAACAACAGCTGAAGATCCCGCTCAAAAAAAGAATGAGAAATTAAGCCAGACAGATACAAGGCAGTTGGAGGCGCGCTCAGCAAAAACAGAAATAACAACAGCCGAAGATCCCGCCCAAAAAGAGGAGGGGCCAGCTGATTCTTCCCATCATGTAATTATAGAAAAATCCAGTTATCGCGCTCTTTATTTTGATCCGGACCGGAGAACGGATAAAGCGCAAATTAAAAAAGCTCTGGAAATGGGTGACAGGCTTCTCCTTTCGCTGAATGAGAGGGAAATGGAGGATTTAAGAAAAATGCAGGCTATAGATCCGGAGCAAATTCCAGATATAAAAATAACCCCTTGGCTATTGCCCTATATGACAAAAGATCAAATTCAGGCTTTAAGCCCGGAGCAAATTTACAGTTTAGCGTTTTCGCTGAAAGAGACAGGAAAGCGAGAATACCTCTCTTACTTGCAGATTTTAAAATTTTTAGAAAAATCAAGAGATTATAAGGCTTTTGCCAAACGATTTCAAATTTTAGCGAGCGATCCAGGCCCCTGGCTAAGAGATGTTTTGTCTCAAATAATCGCTAAAAACCACTCTGATTTAAGAGTTCCTTTAGAGCAGTTTGGGTCTGACAATCTCCTCTCTGCTCTGCCAGTGGACAGCTGGCCGGAAAAAATCATAAAAAACCTTGAATCGCGAGGGCTTTTGAATGGCCTGCCGGCCAAAGAGCCGAGTTTAGCCATAAATTCTGAGGGCCAATTACAGGAGGAGCTGAGACAGCCGCCAAAATCCAGTGAGGCGGAAGAGCCGGTTTTTGCCTCAGAAGATGAGCGGTTTGCTGTGGCTGAAAAGGCGGACGAGATTGCGGGCTCGCTAAATGAGCTGCCAGAATCTTTAAGCGGCTCTATGCGGGAAGATCTGCTTACAGCGCAGAATATATACGAGATCGCCATGTCTGAAAATCCGATAAAAAAACAGGAGCTTGAGCGCTTGCAAAAAAAGCTGGAAGAGCTAGCCAGCTATTTAGGCCCTATAAACTCCCATTCCGCGCGGGAGGCGCCCCCCAACTCTCTTCCGGCAAAGACATGGGATGATTTGCTGGATAATCCATCGGCTTTAAGGCCATGGACATTTTACCCTGTCCAATTTATCAATAGCCCGGATATCCGGCGGGTGGTTTTTCATCCGGATATTGTTCACCGCTTTTTTGACGGCAAAAACGCGAAAGGCTATAATGAAAAATTGGCAAATACGCTGTTAAAGGCTATACAAAAAGGATATGGCAAAACCAGCACAACTGGGATCAAAAGATTAATAGACACAAGCCGGCCAAAAGCAAATAATTTTCTGGAGGTGAAAAACCTTAGCAGTAAAGGGTATTTTCGTTTGGTGGGATTTGCGCATGAGGATATCATATTCCTTATAGCTTTTAACACTGCTGTGGATAATAAAAAAAGCCAGCAACAGGCTAATAATATAAAAGGCTCATATAAACAATATTTAGAGCAACTAAACCAAATATCACAGGCTATTTGACTCAATAAACGGCTGGCGCTTTCCAGCCGGCCGGCGCCGGCAAATCCCGGCCGGCTTTAGCGATAAGAGCCAAAAAAAGCCTCCAGAGCGGCGCTGGCTGGAAAAGGGCAGACGTGACTCTTGAGCAAAGCAGCCAAACATTCTCTGTAATACAACAAAGCGGCGCTAGCCAAAAAGAGCAGGCGTCATCCCATTAAATCTCTTTAATCAGCTTAAAATCCCTCAAAAAAAGGCCAAAGTTGACAAAAGAGGCTTTGCTCCACACATTAATAATTATGCAAAGGCTGCTGGAAAAGATGACACAAAAAAGCCGCGAGGCTTTTCAAGAGGCCCTTTTAACCGCTCAAAAAAGCCAAAATCCCGCCATAGAGCCTGTTCATCTGATTTTAGAGATTTTAAGGCAAAGAGAGGGCTTGGCCGGCCAAATTTTGGAGTCTTTAAATGTCAACAAACAAAGCCTGACAGAGGATTTAGAGCGGGAGCTTGGCCGTCTTCCGCAAGCTAAAGGCTCAAACTCTCCCCCCTTTCCCTCAAATGATTTTATTCAAATATTGACTCAAGCCGAAAAAGAGGCGGAAAAGCGGGGAGACTCCTACATCTCCACAGAGCATTTTATTTTAGCTCTCTTTTCCTCTTCTCACCAGCGGTTAAAAGGGATTTTTCAAAAGCGCAACGCGGGACGGGAAAATTTTTTAAAAGCCCTAAAAAATTTAAGGGGGGATAAAAAAATCAGGGATCAAAATCCGGAAAGCAAAATGAATGTTTTAGACAGATACACGCGGGATCTGACAAAACTGGCGGAGCGGGACAAGTTAGATCCCGTGATTGGAAGAGACAAGGAGATACGCAGGCTCATTCAGACGCTCTCCCGCCGGACAAAAAACAATCCTGTTCTTATCGGAGAGCCGGGAGTGGGAAAAACCGCTATCGCCGAGGGGCTGGCTCTTAGAATTTTTAAAAAAGATGTTCCCGAAGTCCTTTTTGGAAAGAGAATTTTAGCCCTGGATCTGGCATCTATGATTGCCGGCTCTAAATATCGGGGAGAGTTCGAGGATCGCTTAAAGGCGCTTATTTCCGAGATAAGCTCCAGCGATGGGGAAATTTTTTTATTTATTGATGAGCTTCATACTCTGGTGGGGGCCGGAAAAACCGATGGAGCCATGGACGCCGGACAGATGCTCAAACCGGCTTTAGCCAGAGGGGAATTGCGAGCCATCGGCGCCACAACTCTGGATGAATACAGAAAATTTATTGAAAAAGATAAAGCCCTGGAGAGGCGCTTTCAAATTGTTCTTGTGGAAGAGCCGGGCATTGAGGACTCTTTGACAATACTCAGAGGCTTAAAGGAAAGATATGAAGTGCATCATGGGGTTCGCATCAGGGACTCTGCCCTTTTGACAGCTGTCAAATTGTCCCATCGCTACATCACCGATCGGTTTTTGCCGGATAAGGCCATCGATCTGATAGACGAGGCGGCCAGCCGGCTGAATATTGAGATCCACAGCGTCCCGGCGGTCATTGATGAAAATCAGAGAAAAATCATTCACCTCCAAGTGGAAAAAAAGGCTTTGTCCAAAGAGAAAGACGAATCTTCAAAAAAACGGCTCTCGGAAATTGAAAGCCATTTAAAAGATTTGCAGGAGAAAACAAAAACTTTAAAGGCTCAGCTGGAAAAGGAGAGGTCATCCATTTTAAAGCTTCGCTCCCTTAAAAAAAAGATTGAGCGGGTCAAGCAAAACATTGAGCGATCGGAGAGAGAGGGCGCTTTAGACAAAGCGGCGGAGCTAAAGTATGGCCGCCTCCCCGATTTAAAAAAAGAAATGGCCGATTTAGAGGAGCAGGCGAAAAATAAAAAAGAAAACATGCTGTTAAAAGAGGAAGTGGGGCCGGAGGAGGTGGCGGAGGCGATCTCTCAATGGACCGGCATTCCCTTAAAGAAAATGCTGGAGACAGAGGCCGAAAAGCTTTTATCGATGGAGTCTCATTTAAAAAAAAGAGTTGTGGGGCAGGATCAGGCTTTATCGCTTATCAGCTCCGCCATCCGCCGGGCCCGGGCGGAAATCTCTGAGCCAAACTGCCCCGTGGGAAGTTTTATCTTTTTAGGGCCGACAGGAGTGGGAAAAACCGAAACCGCCAAGGCTTTGGCGGAGTTTCTGTTTGATTCAGAAAAGTCTTTAGCGCGTGTTGATATGAGCGAATACATGGAAAAGCACAGCGTGTCCCGTTTGATTGGCGCTCCTCCCGGCTATGTGGGCTTTGAGGAGGGCGGGCAGTTGACGGAAAAAATCAGAAGACAGCCTTATAGCGTCATCCTGATTGATGAGATAGAGAAAGCGCATCCCGATGTGTTTCACATTCTCCTGCAGGTATTAGATGAGGGGCGCTTGACAGATGGGCAAGGCCGGACTGTGGATTTTAGAAACGCCATTTTGATCATGACCGGCAATATCGGATCAGAGATTTTAATTGATGAGTCTCTGAAAGAGGGGGAAAAGCGAAAAAAAACTCAAGAATTGCTCAAAAAGCATTTTCGCCCGGAATTTTTAAACCGCATTGACGAGGTGATCATTTACAACTCTCTCGATAAAAAACAGATAGAGGATATTGTGAAAATGCAGGTTCAGAGGGTGGAGAGCCGGCTGAAAGATGGCGCTCAGCTTCAGCTGGATCAAAAAGCCCTGTCCTTTTTGTCGGCTAAAGCTTATGATCCCGCTTATGGCGCGCGCCCCGTCCGCCGAGCCATTCAAAAAGAGCTTTTAAACCCTCTGGCTCAAAAGATTTTAAAAGGGGAGTTTTCCAAAAAAGCCAAAATTCAAGTGACAGCCAATGATTTAATGCTGGAATTTAAATAGCCTCCGGCCGGCTAAAAATACAGCTGGCCCTTCTCTAAAATGGATCGAGATAAAATAACACGCATAATTTCATTTGTTCCCTCTAAAATCTGATGGACGCGGGCGTCCCTCATCAGCCGCTCCACAGGATACTCTCTCATATAGCCATAGCCCCCATAAATTTGCACAGCCTGATTGCAAACCTCAAAACACAAATCAGTGGCCATCCTTTTAGCCATAGCGCAATAGCCCGGCGCCTGAGGATCCTTTTTATCCAATTTAAACGCCGCCAGGCGAGTCATTTGTCTGGAGGCCGTTACATCCGTCACCATATCCGCGAGCTTAAACCTCAAGGCTTGAAAGGAGCTTAAAGGCTTTCCAAATTGCTCTCTTTCTCTCATATAATTTTGAGAATGCTCCACAGCCCCTTGAGCGGCTCCCACAGAGCAGGCGGCAATATTGAGCCGGCCGCCGTTTAAACCCCGCATGGCTATTTTAAACCCCTCTCCCTCTTGGCCTAAAAGATAATTGTCCGGTATCTCAACCTGATCTAAATTCACTATTCGGGTGGGCTGGGAGTTCCAGCCCATTTTTTGCTCATTTTTTCCATAAGAGACTCCCTTTGTGTCAGCCGGCACAACAAAACTTGAAATTCCCTTAGGGCCAGCCTCCCCTGTTCGGGCCATAACAATAAGCGTTTCCGTATCTCCGGCGCCGGAAACAAAAGCTTTAGTCCCGTTGATTAGCCACTTCCCCCTCCGCTTTTGCGCCGTGGCCCTTAGCCCCGCTGAGTCCGATCCGGACCAAGGCTCTGTGAGGCAATAAGATCCCAGCCACTCCCCTTTAGCCATTTGAGGCACAAACTTTTCCCTTAAAAACCCACTGCCAAACTCATCAATCATCCAAGCCGTCATATTGTGGATGGAGATATAAGCCGTTGTGGAGGGGCAAGCCTTAGCCAATTCCTCAAGAATAATAGCGGTGTCCAAACGGGAAAGCCCCAGCCCTCCCACATCCTCTTTTAAATAAAGGCCGCAAAATCCCATTTCAGCGGATTTTTTGATCACATCCTTAGGGAAAATTTTTTTTTCATCCCACTCCGCGGCCCGCTCCCGCAATTCCTTTTTGGCAAACTCTCCGGCCAAAGCCTGAAAAGCCAACTGCTCTTCACTTAAATTAAAGTCCATATTTTTTCTTCCGCAAAATTACAAAGCGCCACGCGCCGCCCTCTAAAAATTGAAACTCAAAAACGCCACGCGCCACCCTCTAAAAGTTGAAACTCAAAAACGCCACGCGCCGCCCTCTAAAAATTGAAACTCAAAAACGCCACGCGCCGCCCTCTAAAAATTGAAACTCAAAAACGCCACACGCCGCCCTCTAAAAATTGAAACTCAAAAACGCCACGCGCAGATCTTCAAAAACTGAAGTCTCAAAAAGCTCTCTTGAAATTTTATCTCCCCCCATTTTTTCAAACAGCGCCAAATGAGACAGCCGGCAAACAAAAGCTCTGTCCAAAATTCTCTCATTTGCGCTTGAGAAAATTTCCATGACAAATCACAAAATCAATAATCAAAAGCTCTGTCCAAATTCCTTTTCATTTGTGAATCACAGTTTTTTGGCTGAAATGGCCAAATGAGGACGGCAAATCTCTCAAAGGAGTATGAAATAAACTGTGAAAACTATTTTTTAAAGCTGTATTCACAGCCTCTTTTTCCAAATGGCGGTCCAAAGCGCCTGTCACAGATTTTAATTGATTCAAACTCACATCCAACACATCAAAAAAATGCTTTTTCAAAATTTTATTCGCAGTCTGTTGGCCTAAACGATTGTCTAAAAACTCCAAAACCAATTTTAACTCAATAGGCTCAACAATAGGCAAAGCCTCCAGTTTATTTTTCAAACCCTCCGCTAAATCAGGATAAAGGCGGTTAGCCAAAAAAACAGCCACTGACTCCCAATTGCCCAGAGAGGACTGAAAGGCGATCTGGAGCTTGTGTCTCAAGATTCTATTTCCCGCCCGCTCATCCAAAAACAAATCAAATAACTCCACTGCAGGCTTTAGCTCCTCCAGCTTGGCCCGGGACACAGATTCAAAATTTTCCCTTAAGATTTTATCAGCCAGCTTGGCGCCCAGGCGATGATATAAAAATCTCAGAACAGGTTTAATTTTTTTGATTTTAGCCATAGACACAGCCCGAAAGCTTGTGATCAAAACCTCATTTGCGGATGGCCTTCCTATGCGGCTGTCCAACAGCCTCACAATCGGCTCCAGCTCTTTTATTCTGGCCGAGCGGAGCGCAGTTTCAAAATTGCTCTTTAGAGTCTCATTAGCCCGCTCCGCGCCTAACCGGCTGTCTAAAAAATTTATCACCGGCCTTATCGCGTTCAATTTTAGATGGGAAAAGCTTTCCAGCTTTTTCTCCATAAGCTTTGTGACAGCCTCTCTTCCCATGTAATCATTTAAAAACTCCACACCCTGCTGTAAATAGTCTAAGGGGCCTTCATAAACAAAAATTTCCGGGGACTGCCGCAGGATATTCACTGAGGCGTCTCTCCCTATATAACCGGCATAAAAATGAGCCGCGTCCCTATATTTATTAAACTCTGAGCCTAAAAAACTGGATAAAGCGTTTGCGCCTTTTGGAAATCCCGTTTTCCCAAAAATGGACAGGCTGTTTTTTGATTGGGGCAAATATCTGTAATAACCGTCATGAATTTCCCTCTCCCACTGATTATCCGATAAATTTTTCGCCCCGGCAAAATTGTCCTCCGCTAAGGGTTTGCCGGCCGGTTGAATAGCGGCTGAGCCAGCGCCTCCCCCTATTTTGCCGGATGTCTTTAAGACAGCTTTTTTGCAAGGGCCGGCCGGAGCTGAAAAGCAAAAAAAACTCAGCCAAAAAAGCCACAGACCCCTCTTTAAATAAAACCAAAAAAACACTTGCGCTCCTTTATATTTATGGCCCAATTTTTAGCAAAAAGCCATGCTGATTTATTGCCTAATCCCTTGTTTTATGGTTGTGGCGCAAAGTTTATTTTTTTGCGTTTTATAGCTCTGCCAGCGTTAAGTTTAAGAGATATGGCGCAAAGTCTAAATATCTTGTCCTCTTTGGCGCGGCTATTTGTCAAGCTTAATGTGGACTGTGGCGCAAAGTTTATTTTTTTGGAAATTATATATTTGACACCGCATTTGTAAAACCCTGAACGGTTTATGCACGGCAAAAGTTAAGCAAAATCAATAATTTATATTATTAACTATCTGTTTTCTTATTAAATTCAATGTTTTATGCACGCTTTTAGCGCTAAATCATTAAAACCTCCTGTAAGCCTTACATTTAAAGGCCATCACAGGTTTTATGCGACGTTAAGCATATAATTCCCATTTTTTTGCTTTTTTAGCTCTGCCATCTGTCGAAGCTCAGCAATTTTAAGCTGTAATGAGCTAAAAAGAAGCAGGGCCTTTATATAGGCCAGAGTTTGTTCCATCCAAACAATTAGCCATGCCCTCTCATTAAAAAAGGCTCGAACTCGGGCGCCGGCTTTTCATAATCTTGAGATTGCGAAAAAAACTCATCAATTTTCTGAATAAGGGCCTTCCGGTCTTGCTCCTGAAACAGAGCTTTTCGAAACTCTCCAGAATGAGGAAAGCCGGAGGAGAGCCAAGAGGAAAATTTTTTTAACTGCAATAAAAACAGGCGCTCATCATAAAAATTTTCCAAGTGGATTCTTAGCTTATCTATGGCCGATTTAAAATCCTTTTTAAGGCCGGGAGCGCCAGGGCCCCTTTGCCCCCTCTTTTGCTCAAGCGCTTTTAACTGGCCGGCCTCTGTCAAATTGTTTTCCTCCGCCCCGCTTTTTTCTCTCTGATATTTTTTAAGGCAATCCAAAGCCTCCATAAAAATCCAAGGATCGTTTAAACAGCCTCTTCCAATCATAACCCCATCACATCCGCTGAGCCTTAAAGCCTCAAAGGCTTGGGGACCGGAAATGAGATCGCCATTTCCAATAACGGGAATAGAGGACAGAGATTTAACCTTTTGAATATAGCTCCAATCCGCCCGCCCGGAATAAGCTTGAGATCTTGTTCGCCCATGAACGCTTATCCAGGAAAAGCCCTCCTCAAAGGCCATTTGGGCCACTTGGCCGGCGTTGCGCCTGCTTTCATCCCAGCCTGTTCTGATTTTTAAAGAGAGCGGGAGGCTGGCGCTCGCCCTTAAAGAGCGCAGGATTTTGGACAGCGCCTTTAGATCCTTTAAAAGCGCGGATCCAGCGCCCTTTTTTACAATTTTATTGACCGGACAGCCGAGGTTTAAATCTATAAAATCAGCCCCAAAATTCTCCGCCCTTTTAGCCCCTTCGCCAAGAGAATAAGGATCCTCTCCAAAAATTTGAATCCCATAAGGCCTTTGATCCCCGCTAAACTCCATGAGCTGATAGGTCTTTAGATTGCCATCTTGAAGAGCTCTTGCGGAAACCAGCTCTGAAGTGATAATCCCACAGCCCATTTCCCTCATAAAAGAGCGGAAAGGCTTATCGGTCACACCGGCCATAGGGGCCAAAAAAAATGGATTTTTCCTTCTATAAGCTGACAAATCCATTTAAAAAAGAATGTTTCAGGCCGCAAATAAAGGGGAATTATATATCTGACACAGCATTTTTTAAGCCCTGAGCGGTTTATGCCCGGAAAAAGTTAAGCAAAATCAAAACTTTATATTATTAACCATCTGTTTTTTTATTAAATTCAATATTTTGCGCACGCTGTTTGAGCGAAATCATTAAAACATCCTATAAGCCTTATATTTAAAGGCTATCACAGGTTTTTTGCTGTGTTAGGCATATAATTCCTAAATAAAGGCTCAGTTTAATTTTTAAGCTCCGCCCAGAGGCTCGCTCATTCCCAGCGCTTGTTTTTTAAGCTCCGCCCAGGCTCGCTCATTCCCAGCGCTTGTTTTAAAGATGCCTCTTTTCAACTCCTGTGTATTCGCTAAGCGGGCGGATAATTCGGTTATTTTCCCCCTGCTCCATGATGTGGGCGGTCCAGCCGGCCATTCGGCTCATGACAAATAAAGAAGTGAACATATCAATATCAAAGCCCATAAGATAATAAGCCGGCCCGGCGGGAAGGTCTAAGTTGGGATAAATGCCCTTTTCCCTTATCATAGCGGCTGTTAAAATATCATAAATTTCCATCCATACCCGCTCATTTTTCATCTCGCCAAGCCTTCTCGCGCAGATCTCCATAGCCGGAACGCGGGAATCTTGCTTTTTATAAACCCGATGGCCAAAGCCCATAATTTTTTGCTTGGCTTTTAAAGCTTTTAAAAGATACTCCTCCGCGTGTTTAGGATGCTCAATCTCTTTCATCATCCCCATGACTTTCTCATTAGCCCCCCCATGCAAAGGCCCCTTTAAAGCGCCTATGGCCCCTGTGACAGCGCTGGCCATATCAGAGTTTGTAGAGACGATCACGCGGGCGGAAAATGTGGAGACGTTAAAGCCATGCTCAGCGTATAAAATCATGGTTTGATCAAACAGCCGGACCAGCTCCTTTGAGGGGGGAGTGTCAAAACACATTTTTAAAAAATTCTCAGAAAAAGAGAGCCGGCCATCTGGAGGGACAGGCTTTAATCCTTTTCTCAAGCGAAAATGAGCGGACACAAAAACAGGCGCTGAGGCTAAAAATTTTAAGGCTTTCCCCCTTTTCTCTTTGCGGTTTGTGTCCCAGGCGCCGGCTTTTGCGCCCTGAAAGCTTATAAGAGTCCGAAGGGCGTCCATAGGATGAGAATCTTTTAAAAGCTCTAAAAGGCTTATCCAGCCCCGATCCAGCAGGGGGCGGCTTTCCCTCTCCTCTTTTTTAAAATTCTCTATCTCCCGATCTGAGGCCAGATTCCCCTCCCATAAAAGATAAGCCACATCCTCAAAAGAGCGCTTTTCAGCCAGCTCCGCCACAGGGTAGCCCCTATATAACAGCTCGCTTTGCTCCGGTATGACTTGGGAGATTTTTGTCTCATCCACAACAAGGCCTTCCAGCCCCTTAACAGCCTGACGCATATTCATCCTCTTATTTTTATATTCTCGGCTTTTACATTACACAAATCAAGAGGCCGTTTCAAACTTATATTTCATCTGAATGCAAATAGCGGGAAATTCTTAATATTTTTTAACCCGCCGGGAGCGCCAGCCCTGTCATCCGGTAAAATTCTCCGCTATAAATAAGCCGATTAAAAGGCTGTCATAAGGCTTAAAATGTTTTGAGCCATATTTTACCAGTCCGGATACAGGGCAAAATCCTTTGCCTTAAATGGGCCATCAGTTTGTTGGCCATTTGCGGCGGCTAAATTATATAACTCCGCAAAATCCCTCTCGCTATACTTGGAAAAAACAAGAATGGACGGCGGAAGCTTTATTGTTTTATCATCTTTTTTAAAGTTCGCCGCCTCGGCAAAATCCCCGTTATGCCCGCCGGCCGGCTGTTCTCTCTGTTCTGCTGTGTCCGCATGCTTTGATTTTTGCCCCCGCGCTGCTGGCTGGACGGCTGTTTCCGCCTTCTGTATTTGAGCTGAAGGCGAAATTTTAAGCCCCTTATTTATTGCGGCCAACAGTCCGGCAAAATCCTCCGCCATTTGCTCTATTTGCCTCGCCTGCCGGGGCAAAGCCTCAGAGAGCGCTATCCATTTTATAGTGGACAGCTCTTTTGATAAAATATCCGGCAAAATCATTCGCATGATTTTTAATTTCAGCTCTTGTGGAGTTTTAAACGCCCAATTAGATGGCGCCTCGTAAGTCAAATAAAAGTAAAGCGTCTCATAAATTTTCCTTTTTTGATCAGAGAGCTGAGCTGAATTTTTTGTCAGATAATCATAAAACAATTTATTGAGCAAATTTTGCTCGCGGGAAATATCAATGATTAATCTCGCATGGCTTAAATCATGAGCATAAAATCCCAGCGCGTATGGGCCATACTTCATAAAACTAGGCAGAAATATGTCCTGCCGGGCGGCTTTGTTGATGGTCATTATCCCCTGCTCGCCTTTCAGGCTGGGCATTAAAATTATATCGGGAAACAAAGGAATCCAAAAATCAACCCAAGAATTGCTGTCTTTTATATCCTGTAGGGAGAAATAACCCTTCATCGCAAGCAAAAGGAGATGATTAAAGCTCAGCCACCACCTATAGCTCACCTCTTTATTTTTAACAGCTTTCGCGGCGCCATCCGCTAAGCGGATTAAATTTTTTAGCGGCTGCTTGGATTTTGGCCCCGCCGGATCAAAAAAATCTCTCAAAACCAATGGGAAAGCGATGTCTTCTTTTTTGTCCAACAGCAGTATTCGGGCCAAGCCTGATGACTCGGATCCAGACACAATATCTAAAACCTCACTGTCTGAGTCTTCCCTGTAATAATCAATAGCGGACTTTACATCTTTCAGGGAAACTGTCCATTGGCCTTTCCGCTCCAGATCTTTAAAAATATTCGCCGGATGATCATCCAGCCCCGCTGAGTTTAAGCTTTCCGCAGAGGCAAACATAAAATCAAATAAGCTATCCGCTGTAATTGTTGGCATTAGCTCAGCATACTCCCCAAAAACATCATCAGATGGAAATAACTCGGATTCGCTTATTTTTAGAGGCGGCGCCCGCTCCCTCTGATCCGCCCGCTCTTTATATCGCAAATAAGCAAATTTCAAATCCCATTCCTGATCGGGATATTGAGCGATAAAATCTATGTATCCCTTTTGATTGGCCAGCTGGCTCAACAAGGCCCTGTCCCGCTCCAGGGATTGGCTTTTTCGCCTCTTTATTCGCTTAAGTTTTTTATCCAGCCCTAATTGTTTTGCCATAAATTCAATATGTTGAGGAATCCTTTCAGCAAATTGAGGAATATGTGTTTTGATGGCCTCCGCTTTGCTCTCTCGCAGCTCCTGAGCTAAGGGAATCCAGTCTTGCTCTAACTCATCCAGACCATGAGTCCATACTGAGTCAAATCCTTTCCGCCGCAACATTTTCTCGCTGGAAACGGCGCTATGGACAGCCCTTTGGCAGGCTTTAGAGCGGCTGAGGGCCTCTAAACTTTCCCCTAAAGACAAATGGCTAAAAAAACAAAAGCTCAGCCACAACAAATATCTCTTCATTTTTCGCTCTCTCTATTTTTATGCCGATGAGGCTGGACAAACTCAAGATTTCATGATTTTTTAATGAGCTGTTTAAATCAGCGCTTCCGCAAGACTTTAAATAAGCTCAGGCTTTAAGGGGAGTCTTCCTCCGGGAGAGAGAAATTAAAAAGCTCCTTATCAAACTTGTTGTATTTCTCATATTCCAAAAGCCTGTAAAGCTCCTCTCTGGTCTGCATTTGAGGCGGAAGATCCGCCTGGCGATCCTCCGACAGGATATTCAATCCCTCATCCACAGCTTTCAGAGCCAGCCTCCACACAGTGACAGGATATATCACAATATTATAGGCCATGCTCTTAAAAGTTTTATAGGGGATGATATCGGTCTTTCCAAACTCCGTCATATTAGCTATAAGAGGAGCTGAAATTTGTGAGCGGAATTTTTCAAACTCAGAGACAGATTGCAAAGCTTCCGGAAAAATCATATCCGCTCCGGCGGACACATAGGCTTTAGCTCTCTCCCAAGCGGCCGGCAGGCCATTAACCCCTCTGGCGTCTGTCCGGGCGACAATTAAAAAATTTTTATCCTTTCTGGCTCGGACAGCGGATTGAATTTTTAAAATCATCTCCTCAACAGATATCAGCTTTTTTTGATCCAAATGGCCGCAGCGCTTAGGGAAGCTTTGATCCTCTATATGACAACCGGAAAATCCCCTCCTCTCCAACTCATAAACAGAGCGGGCGCAATGGACAGCTCCGCCAAAACCGGTGTCCGCGTCCATAAGCGAGGGAAGACACGAGTTTTGAGTCACAAGATCCGCAAACTCCAGAGCTTCCGTCAAAGAGGTTAAGCCTATATCCGGCCAGCCCCGAAAGCTGGACATTACCGCTCCGGAGATATAAATTCCATCAAAGCCTTTTTGCTCAATCAAACGGGAAACCAAAGGGGAAAAGCTTCCCACAAAGCGAAGGCATGAGGATTGTATCCGGCTTTTCAGCTTTTTTCGCTTTTCCTGAGCTGATATTTGTTTAAAAATCATTGCCAATTCTCCCTGCGCTTTCGCATATATGCCAGCCTAGTTTTAAGATTTCACAGCCTTTGCCCCTGTGGAAAATCAATAGAAAATCGCCCGCAAGCCAAAAGTTTGCCTGCCCATCCTAAAAAAAGAGAAAGATTCTGCTGCATTGCTCTTTAACCTCCGGCTATTTTTATACTGCAATAAATAAATGACCAGCCCAACTTGCGTGTCATTTTAAACTTTAACCTCCGGCTATTTTTATACTGCAATAAATAGCGGACAAAAGCAACGCAAAAAACGGGTATTATTTTAACTGGCTTATTGCGCATGGCTTGAAATATTCTTTTAGAGGGATCGGGAATTTTTACAATATATCAAAATAATTTTGAATTTTATTGAGTTTTTGCCTAAAAAATGATATGTCTAAAACTCTAATGGGATGTGATTTTTTAAGAGAATCCTCCATTTTTAAACTGAGCCTTATTGGCTGGACAGAAGTTTTCCGGCCCACTCATTCAGCGAAGCGCCTCCGGGATTTAAAAAGGCTGTGTGAGGCGAGCGGATTATCTTTAAAAACAAGCTGTTGGCTTGGCGAAAAATATAGAGGAGCGGTTTTTTACAGTTATTTAAAAAACTTAACATCTATCAAACAGAGCTTAAGTTGTCATGAGCCTTTTTTAAAATGGGGGCAAAAAATGGCGGGATATTTGTTATGTGTATGGCTGAGCTTTTGTTTTTTTAGCCCTTCCGGTTGGGGAGAAAATTTAAAGCAAGCCAGCCGCTCTAAAGCCTGCCAAAGGGCTGTTCATAAAGCTGTTTCCAGCGAGAAAAAGCTGGAGCGAGAGGGTTTTGACTCCAAGTGGACTCATGGCCTGGATGAGTTAGAGCAAGATTGGATCCCCTTGGCCAATGAGTTAAGGGAGAAAAAAGCAGATCCCATCAAAACGCATATTCCTCAATTTGCTGAAAGGATTCCCCAGCATATTCAATTTGCCCTGCGGAGGCTGGGGCGGACTAACAACAGGCTTCTCAATATGAAAAGACTTAACCCAATTATAAATAAGGAGGAGAAAAAGAGGCTGGATTTTTTAACCTCCACTCAGGGATACAAGGATTTTATCTCTCAATACCCGGAGCGGGAATGGGATTTGAAATACGCTTATTTGCGATATAAATTGATAGCGTCTTGGGATAATAAGGGCGAGTCAAAGCTAAAGCCAAAACATATCCTATTGAATTTTAAGAGCGGCTCAGACAAAGAGGAGATCTCCGCCGGTGTCATCCCCAGACGGGAATTTAAAATTTTAGAGCGGGAGCGCGAATGGAGAATGCCCCTGGAGGGCGCAAAGCGGGTGGCTGATTATTATCTAAAAGACATAGATTTATATCTGGCGCGCTTTCCGGATGTTTTGCGCGGGAGCGCCCTGCTCAGGCTAGAGCCGGACGAGCGGGTGTCTGTCTATAGCAGAGATGGCGTTTTCTATCAGCAAATAGACAATTTATTCCAATTAGCGGATTTTGCCGCTCAAGCTGTAAAAAACAAGGAGGTGAGCTATAAGTGGTGGCTGCAATTTAATCGTTTATTATTGCGCGTTGCAAACGCCAATTTTTCTGACTATGGCCATTTATTTGAAAGTATAAAAGACGACATTGGGCGAATTGATCATCAGATCCCATTTTTTCCTGACATAATTGGCCTGCCCAGCCTGAAAGGCGAGCAGGGAATAATGACCATCAATAAAGCCACACGGAATAACATGTTCCTGCCCAGCATTAATTCCAGCTTAGATCTTTGGTTTTATGATCATGATTTTGATCATGCGGAAAGCGGCGCCCTTTTATCCATCCGGCAAAAACTGATCAATAATCTTTTGTATGATTATCTAAGGGAAAATGCGCAAAAGATCTCTGATCAAAAAAAGAAAATTTACGAGGTTATCCTTTTTTATCTCTCTCATGAGTTTGATATGAATCATCCCGCCTCTCCGCAACAGCTGAAACGGCTGATAATGGAGATCATTCCGCCGGACATTATGAAAACATTGCCCGTGGCCATAAAATTGATAAAATTCCCTGAGGCTTTGCCCCGGCAGGCGAGGCAAATAGAGCAAATGGCGGAGGATTTTGCGGAATTGGCCGCTAAAGCAAATGAGGCTGTAAATGAGGCCATATCTGAGATGGAGGCTCTGAAGGAAAATAATAAAGCGGTCCAACCCCAAACCGCCATTCTAAATTTTGATCTGCAGGCCCAGCTGGCGGATCGATTAGATAAAAAAATAGAAATCCCCATGGTTTTCCCTAAATATAGCGCAGATGATTTTGCGAAATTATATAATTTAGCTGTTTCCAAAGACTCTCTGGCCGCTATGGGGGTTGGCGGGCGAGTTTACACAGCGGAAGATTTTATGGATAGAGCTAAATAATTTTTTTGGAAAAAACCAGCCGATCAAAGAGAAGATAAGATTTTTCCAAAGTCTCCTGTGAAATAAGCAAAAGCTTGTCCCCTTTGCTGTGGCAAGGGGCCAGGCGAAAATGCCCGGAGCGAAGCCCTCCCAAATGCCATCGCCTGTCGCCCACATAAACAATATCCCCGGCGCCCGCTTTCATCCGCCGGGACACAGCCTGAGATACTGAGATTTGCCCTTTAGAAAGGCTGTTGTCTATGGCCAATTTTAAATTTTTTGCCTTTTTCCCCCGCTCAAAATTAGGCTTTCCTCCTTTAAAAAGCCAAATGGCTTTGTCCAGGCTGTCCAGTGTCCAGCCCTGTATCTTTTCCTGAGGGGCCGGCCGGGTCAAAAGGCAAACCACAATTCCCACAGCCCCTGAAACCAGCATCCCAAACAAAGCGCGAAACAAAAAGGGATCTCCTGATGGAGAGCCGTAAAAAAAATCCCTTAGAGGATAAATCCACTCCGGAAACTTAAGTGTCATAAAAGTCAGAGACACACCGGCCAGCAAAGCGCAGGAGGCCGCTATAGAGTTGAATCGGCTCCACAGCATCCCTAAAAGAAGAGTGGTCACTATAGAGGGAATAATAACCATAATCCCTTTGTAATGGATGGACATCAATGTTCCTTTTTGAAAGAAAAACCAGGAGGCCAGCAATAAGCCAAAAACAGTCACGGCAATAGAGGCCGCTCGAGCCGCCTTAAGATAATGCCTGTCATCAGCCTCAGCTCGGATTAAAGGCTTGTAAATATCATAAATAAATATAGCTGAGGCGGCGTTGATTAAAGTGTCTATTGTGGACATCAGCGCGGCTAAAAGAGCCGATAAAATAACGCCCAAAACCACAGGATTGCTTTGAACAACATAGCCCACAACAGTGACAAAAGTATGATAGCTGTCCTCAACAGCCAGCGGCCCGCCCTCTGAAATAAGGGACTCCCCTAAAAGGGCCTGTTTTTGCAAAATGGATTTGCCAATCCAGCCAATAGAGCCTACCACAAGGGCGGACAGAGGCAAAGTGATGAGGACATTGGCCATTCCGGCCAAACGGGCCTCATTTAAGCTTCTAATGCTTAAAAATCTCATCAAAAAGCCCTGATTTAAAAATAAAAAGGCAATGCTTCCGGCCAAAGCGTCCCCCCAAAACATGCCGACAGAGTTAAACTTAGGATTGTCTCTTAAAGGGGCAAAGGGCAGGCGGTGCTCCAAAGGGAGATGGGAAAAAAACTCCCCAAAGCCGCCCAAAGCGTATAAGCCATAGCCAAAGGCTAAAAAACCGGCTAAATAAAGAATCACGCCTTGAGCCAGGTCTGTAAAAATAACAGCTGTTTGCCCGCCTAAGCTCACATAAGTTCCCAATATCAAAACAATTAAAGGCAAAGTCCAGATGGGGGAAAAGCCAAAAATGCCCTCAAAGGCCAAGCCAATGGTAAAGAGGTTATAGCCAATATAATAAAAGATATAAGCCAGCAAAATGCCCACTGTGATATAGCGGGTGGTTCGGTTAAAGCGCTTTTCAAAATACTGCGGAATGGATTTTGTCCTGGTCCAATACATCAAAGGGAGCCAGCCAAAAAAGAATAAGGGGATGATAAACCACTCATTCATGTAGCCCATGGCGCTGTTCATCCCTGTATTTAAGCCCTGCTCCGAATACTTTAAATAGCTGTAGGACCCAATCCCTGTCGCCATCATGCTGATAAAAGGAAGCCACCAGGCAAACCTCTGGCCGCTAAAAAAGAAGTCATGGATGCTGGAGCTAAATTTTGCAAAGTAAGCTCCAAAAAAGGTCACCATCATAAAATAAGAGCTGATAATGGATATAATTACAGCCAATGTGACACCGGAAAGCTCCACGCCAAAGCTCATAATTCCCCCTTGTTTAACGGCATAAAACAAAAAAGACAAAATCTCATGGCGCCGCCGGCTTAATTTTTAAAAGGAAAATGGATGGCCCGCCAAATCCATAACGCGTGAAGGGAAAGCATAAACAGGAGGCCGCAGTTGATGGCCAGAAGCCAATACAGCTCCTGTTTTTGCCTCATAAAATTTATTTTGGGCCGGGTAAAAATCCAAATCAGACTGAGAATAAAAAACACAAGCCCCATCCCATAAGTGTAAAAAAAGCTGACCCAAGGGCTGTTTTCTCCAAAATAACCGGTCAGCCAGCGGGGATACCAGTAGGAAAAGCCAAAAATAAAGGCTAAAACAGACAAAGATAAACAAACTTTAGCCATTGGCGCTTTCATTGGCGAATTAAACGGCATTGAAAGGCTATCACAGGTTTTTTTATTTTTAATCATTGGCGCTTTCATTGGCAAATCAAACGGCTTATATAGGTTTACAGCCTCTTTACAGTTTTTTTTGCCTTTGCGGGAAAAACAGATTTATCCAGCTCCTATTACCGCTCCGCATCCTCCTCTTAGCTTTAGCGCACCGGCGGATTGAGCGCAAGCGGATTTTAATGCGCCTCTTGATTGCGCCTATTTAAAATGAAAAGCTGAGCGATTATGGCCAGCCGCTTTTAAGCGATAGCTGTTTTACATGCCCTGAATAATTTTTTAAGCTGAGCTAGATCTCTTGATCTATTCACAAGGCTAAATCTGTCTTTATTCCAGAGTCCAAGCTTATTTTTATCGGGATGGGCGTCCGGCCCCTCACTCGCTTTTTTCCAGCCGTAGAGCGGGAGCCTTCAAAAACAAGCTTGGACTCTGGAAAATTGAAGATCATAATGGGGTTTAGGCCAAGAGAGCCAGTCCAACTTATAATTTTTTATAAAAAAGCTCTTGATCAAAAGAAAAAAAAGAGAGATATAGAGACTGGATTAAAAAATATGGCGACACAAAATAAAAAACAAAAATCAGCAAAACTACGCTCAGCTAAAAAGTCTGCCTCTAAAAAAACAGCGGGCAAGAAAAGCCTCGCCCCCAAAAAAACAGCCAAAAAACAAGCGGATAAAAGCCCCGCTCCCAAAAAAACAGCCAAAAAACAAGCGGATAAAAGCCCCGCTCCCAAAAAAACCGCTAAAAAACAAGCGACAAGCCCCGCTCCCAAAAAAACCGCTAAAAAACAAGCGGATAAAAGCCCCGCTCCCAAAAAAACCGCTAAAAAACAAGCGACAAGCCCCGCCTCTAAAAAAACCGCTAAAAAACAAGCGACAAGCCCCGCCTCTAAAAAAACCGCTAAAAAACAAGCGACAAGCCCCGCCTCTAAAAAAACCGCTAAAAAACAAGCCTCCATTCAAAAATCCAAAGCAAAAATTTCAAAAACAAGCGCCAAACCTGCAAGCCAGCCGATTGACAAAAACATACAAGCCTCAGCTCCCGCGGGAAAAACGCCTCCAGCTAAAAAACCAAAATCAGATAAATCCTCCGCTTTAAAGCCCATAAAAAAAGCGGATGAAAAAAAGCCTCTCATTCAAAAAGAGCCGGCTAAAAAAGCCCAAACCAAAGCAAAAATTTCAAAAACAAGCGCCAAACCTGCAAGCCAGCCGATTGACAAAAACATACAAGCCTCAGCTCCCGCGGGAAAAACGCCTCCAGCTAAAAAACCAAAATCAGATAAATCCTCCGCTTTAAAGCCCATAAAAAAAGCGGATGAAAAAAAGCCTCTCATTCAAAAAGAGCCGGCTAAAAAAGCCCAAACCAAAGCAAAAGCCCAAACCAAAGCAAAAAAAAGCTTAGCTGAAATGAGCGGAGGGCCCTCCCCTGAAATACTTAAACAGTGGGAAAGCCTGGCCGAGCAGCACAAAGGGAAAAAGGCTGTCCCCTACAACATGAAAAAGGCTTTTGATTCCGCCATTCCCATTGAGCACAAAAGTTTTGGATTAGGCTTTATTATGGCTCAATATAACAGCCGTTTAAAAACTCTGTTTAAAGACGGAGTAAAAATTCTCGTCTCCAACTGGCCGGATTAACAGAGGGCTTTGGTTTATGGCAAAAAGCGATCTCGCCCAATTTGACGGCTTAGTGACAAATATCGGAGCCGGCGGAATTTATAAAGTGAAATTAGAAAAAAATGACGCCGAAGTGTCCGCCAAGCTCTGCGGAAAAATGAGGCGATACAATATTCAAGTGGTTTTAGGGGATCGGGTCACAGTGGGCTTTTCTCCGCAAGACTTAAATACCGGCTTAATCATTTATCGCTACCGCTAAAGCCTCTCTAAAAATTTAAGCGGAGGCAATAAGTCTGATCTGAAAACACTGCTTTAGGCGGATCTGATGCTATTTTGAGCTAGCGCTCTAAAAATTTAAGCAAGAGGCACAAGCCTGATCTAAAAACACTGCTTTGCTCAAAAAACCTTGCCCGCCCCTTCCTTTTATAAAGGGAGGGAGGCTAAAAGCCCCCCTAGTGTTTCCCGCTATACAGCTTTTTTTTCGCTTTTTGCGGATTTTGAAAAAAACTCAGGCTTTCTTTTTCCGGCCTGAATAGGAATTTCCGCTCCTCGGCCCTCTTTTGCTTTGGGAAGGAAAAACTCTAAAACTCCATCCGCAAAGCGGGCGGAAATTTTGTCCTGATTCACAGGCAAAGGCAAAGTGAAAGAGCGGTTAAAAGAGCCATAAAATTTTTCCGAAAACTGGAAATGGCTCTGCCTGTCCTCTCCCTCGCGCTCCTCTTTTCTTGTTCCGGAAACTGTCAAGAGTCTGTTTTCATAGTTGATTTTAATATCCTCTTTTTTTAATCCCGGAAGATCAAAACTGACCAAATAATGATCTTTTATCCTCATAAAAGCCACAGGCCGGAAAAGCCAGCCGCATTCTGCCAATTCCGGCAAACAAATCTATAAAAGCGGGCTGGGCCGCATAATTTTTATACCTTGAATTTTGTTTTGAGGGAAAAAGACCAAGCGTCCTCTTTGATGATGGAGTCCAGCTCTTTGATCCGCTCTATTGAAAGAAACAGGCTTTCCGTCAAATAAAAATCCCCTTTTAAAATATACTCCAAAGTATAGCTTTGATCCTCTTTCAAATAATGATAAGCCCAGCCAAACAGCGCCCCAAAAGATATTTTGCCCCAGCGGAAAAAGGGAAAAAGATAGCCGGTCAAAAGCTTTTGATGAGGCTCCGCTCTTTGAATCCTCCAAAACTCACCGCGAAAAGCCAAAAACAGAGGCTCGATTTCAAAAGACAAATCAGAGCCGCCTCCCCAGGAGCGCATCCGCCCCTCCAAAAAAAAGTCTTTTTGAAAATAAGACACAAACAGCCTCTGGCCGGGCGGCTTATAAATCAAGCTGGCGGTTAGAGCCGGCCGCCGCTCCAGCTTTTGTGTGAAGTCAATCTCCCTCCTGTTCAAATTGGCCTGAAGGCTGATTTGCCCATACAAAGGCTGAGACAAACGCCAGTCCAGCACAACTCCCATAGCTCTCCGCCCATAAGGAAAGAGGCTTTTTTGCGCCACGGTTTTTTTAGAGAAAACGGTTAAGTTTTCGCTTGTCCAAGACACAGGGTGGGAAAAATACCCCGCCTCCAAGCTAAAAAATGTGTCCCACAAAAAATTATGGCGAATAGAGAAATGATCAACAGAGTAATTCCAAATTTTGCTCTGATAGGAAAAATCAAACTCCATTTTAAATAAATGGCTTTTAGAAAAGGGAATGCTTAGGCCCAGCTCCGCATAAGGAATCTCAACAGACCATTTATAGGGAGATTTTAAAAGGCCATTTCCCCTCAAGCTTAAAGAGCTGTCCAACTCTAAAAACTGCTGGAATGGGACAGGCGGAATAAGGCTCTCCGAGAGCGGAGCGGGGCTTTCTAAAAGCCACTGAAAAAAGGCCGGCGCTTGATTTTTAGCGGGAGGTTTTTCAGATAAAGGGGATTTTGCCCCCTCCCCAAAGATCAGGGCTGGATCAACCTCCCCTTTTAAGCCAATATTTTTTTCCGGAACAGAGGCTAAAGAGGGGGCAAAGGCAAAAGCCAGCAGCCAAATCACAAGCCCCTCCCACCGGCGAAAAAGCCTAAACAAACTCAAAAACTGAGACAAAAACATAAAAACCCCCGCAAATAGCCTCATAAAAGTTTGGGAGAGACTCTGGCCCCCTCAATTAAATGAACACGAGACATCTTAAGGCCCCACTTTAGCCCTTGGCCTTTGGCGTAAAAAGCCAAATCGCTCGAAAGGGAATCCGCTATCAAATTTTCACCGGTTAAAATGTCCCGCCGGCTCTTTGAAACTCCTCTCCTATTGACAAAATTTTCCCACACACGCGCGCGAAAGCCATAGTTTGTCCCGTTATTCACTTCCACTGTGAAATTCGCCTCTCGGCTGTTTAAAAAATAATCCTCTCTCTCGAATAAAATTTTAGACGGAAAGCCAGGAGCGGATAAGCGGATCAACAGCCCCTCCCCCCTTCTCTCAAATCGGATATTCACCCCATCCTCCAGGCTAAAGCCCCTAAAGTGGCTAAATAGCTCCAGCCAGGAGCGATCTTCCAAAAAATAAGCTTGAATGAGGTAATGCTCTTTTGACAAAACTCCAGCTAAAGCCTTTTGAGAGACAAGATAAGCGACAGAGCTGTCTTTTTGAATCTGGCCCCGCGGAAGAGCCTGCTTGGTTTCCGTGACAAAAGCCTTATCACAGCAACAAAGAAAAACACATAACAGAAGATAAAAAAATTTCAATTCCCGGCTCCCTTCCGCTCTAGCTCTTGCCTTTTAAGCTTAAAAATCTCCTCCGGAGTCTGCCCTTGGGAATTTTTTTGCTCTCCATCGCCATATCTCCTCAACTGCTCATAAAAAAAGGGATCAGCCAAGCGGGCGGCAATATGCAAACCGCTTTCCCCCTCTTTATTGACAGAGTTAATGTGATCGGAAACCGAAGACCATCTCAGCCGGGTCTGTTTGTCCATCAGGAGAGTAAACAGGCTGTAAATCTTCCGGCTGTGGCTGAGCTTTAGGGGATCCAAGGCCAATAAAAAGCTTTGGAGGGGGATATTCCCTTGATTATCCGGCAAAAGCCAGTCCGTCCATTGGCAGGAGGATAAAATGCGAATCCCATCGGCAAACATATTTCCCGCGCTAAAATTTACAGCTGTTTGCCCCTCATTGTCCTGTGTATTAATAATATCATCCCAATCCATCCCCGCCGGTTTTCCATAAATTTGAATGGCCCGCCAAAGCAAAAAGGGATACTTGTAATAAAAAGCCTGATCCTCCCATTGCTCTTTTGAAAGGCAGGACTGCTCCACCCCCCAGCGAAGCAAATCGCTGTTTCGATCCCGGACCGCTGTGTGCAAAAAGCTTTGGCCTTTGTGATTTTTATGATACTGAAATTTTCTCCAGGGAAACTCCAGGCTTCCCCTCCAGTATTCATGTTTTAGCGCCTCCGCCACAGCATAATTTTTAGCTGTATGGAGCGCCCGCTCTCCCTCATGGGTGAGGCTGTCTAAATCAGAAAACTCATAGTCTGATAAAATATCCCGCCGGCTGTCATAAAATCGAGCCGCTAAAAGCTTGATCAGATCCACATATCCTTTTTGAGCGGACAAATACAGATAGCTCTCCCCCTGAAGGTTTTGATGCAAGTAATGCTCTGGACTCAACTGCTCGGCCACAAATAAAGCCCCTTTTAAATTGTAAAATTTTATAGCCACAGCCAAAGCTGTGTCCTTGTTGTCATTGAGGGTCAAAAGCCAGCGCCCGTTTTGATCCACAATTTTTTTCAATTCCTGCTCGCTTCGCCTGTCCACAAGAGCTATAAAGAGATCATTGGGAAACAGAGCCTGTCTCTTCGCAGCTGAAAAGGAATCGCTTCGGCTGGCCAAATAGCTGAGGCCATCCTCCGCGTTTTGGCAGGATAAAAGAAAACAAAAGAAAAAGACTATTATAAATTTTTTCATATTTTTAACCTCCATTATCTTTTTATGCTAATTTGCAATTTTATGTTTTTATTTTTTCGGTTTAATCCTTGTTATCCTTTCGGATCGATCCTTATTATCCTTTTAGTTTGATCCCTATTATCTTTTCGGAATAGACAGCCCATTTATTTACAATTAATATATTCATATAAAGAGTGTTTTTCCCCGACCGCTCTTTTAATTTTATAAAGAGAAAAAGCGCTTTTTTGATCCTTAAAGTCAGAAATGCTTTTTAAAATTTTGCTCATTCTCTCCCAATCCAGCCTCTCGCCTATAGGATGTGTAAGATAAGCTATAACATGCCGGCTTAAAGCGGAAAGCGCCAGCCGAAGCGTCAGGCCGGCATCCAAAGATTCATATTTAGAGGCTTGGCCGCTATTTATAAAAGACACAATGTCGGGAAAAGCCCGAACAGCTGAAGACAAATGAGGGCCTATTAAATCCATTCTGCCCTTAAGCTCTAAATCAGACGGGCGCTCCAGCTGGCCCAGCAGTTTCTCTAAATGAGCTGTATATTTTTTTATCTCAGAGGAGGACAGCAGGCCCTCCTTCAAAAGGGGGAGCTGTTGATAAACAAAAGAAAAAAGCTCTTTGGCGAAAGGGCTGGACCATACTGTGTTTTCAGATAAGCGGGGCTTGGCCGGGCCGGAGCGAAACAAATCGTGGCACCGGCTAAAAAAAGCCGGCTCTCCCTGAGCATAAAACATAAATCCCGCCGCAAACGATAAAGCCAAGTGTTTTATCATTGATATTTCTCCACAAGCTTTTCACATCGAGCGGCTCTTTTTTTTAATAAAGGGAGGCGAAACGCTGTCGCTTTCTCTTTGAGCAAAGAAATAGCCCGTATTTCACGCTCCCGATCGGCCAGCGCCTCAAAGGCGGAGGATTTGCCCTCAAGCTCTCCCCCATTTTTTAAAAGAAGCTGAGCTGTGCGCAAATAATTTAAAAAAGCGAGAAGCTTCTCCATAGATTCATATTTATAAAATTGAATTTTTGTTTTATTTTTTGTGGCGGAGACAACCGATAAAAAATCAGAGAAGTCATAAATCAAATTAAAAAATCGGCCAAAAGCCCATTGCGCCTTCATCTGATCAGAAAAAGGCCAGTTATGCCTCTCTGACAATTTTTTTGCCATAGCGGAAGAGGACAAAGTTTTAATATTAAGCGCAAATAAATTGACTAAAACAGCCTCAACAGCCTGAACTTTCATCAAACGGATAGATGAGGGAATCTGAACATTAAAAATTTGATCGACATCCAGCAACAGGCTATGGACAGCTTGTTTTTGCTCCGCCAACAAGCCCTCTTCGCCGGCTAAAGGCCCTTCCTCAGCTGGCCGGGCGGATAAAAACTCCTCAACCAAGCCTTCCCGAATCTCATCCGGCGGGACAGCTTGATTGGGCCGCCCCCCATTGGACTCCACAGCTGGATTCATAACATTTTCCCCCAAAGACAGCGGCCATAAAATATTTTTTTTGACAGCTTTGTCCGGCCAGCGCCTCCCCGACATATAGGCTATTTTCCCTTTCCGGGACTTTAAAAGCAAAAAGCGCTTAAACCTTTGGCCAAAAAAATCTTTTCGGCTCACCTGGGACAAAGAATCTATTTTCCGCCTCGCGGCTTGGATTTTTTTGACCATTCTGTTTCGCTTTCTTAAAGTGAGATAGCCATCCCTCAGTTGCGATTCCCATTGCCCAATTTGCTCAAACAATGGATCTGTCTTTCTTTTTAAACGCTCAGCCCATAATAGGCGATGCCCTCTTTTGTGAAATAAGCTTTTAGGGCCCTCCTGATTGAGCTTTTCCAGCTCCCTCTCTCTAAAAATAAGAGCCTGCTCAATATAAAAAAACGCTCTTTTTTTGCTTTTGTTTATTTTGCGGGAAAGCCAAAATATCTTGGCTGAAGACCGCGCTCGGCCGGCGCCCAGTCTCCCTCCATAAGAAAAAACCCTGACATATTTTTGTATTTTTCTGGCTAAAGGAAAAATCATGACATCAATGGCGTTGCATAAAACATGCGCTCCCACGCCGGCTGTCATTAGAAAAATCAGCATTTCCGCAGTCTCCGCGCTCAACTTAAGCGCAGCGGCTATATAGCCGTATCTCGCGGACAAATGAGACGCCGTGTAGCCTAACTCCCTCCCCCTATTTACAAGCTTTTGTTTGAGAGGACTCCGCGGCAAGTAGTTTTTAGCCTCCCGAATCATCAAATCAGGATCTAAATCGCAGGAGCAGTCCTTTTCCGCCTCTTTTATATAGCTTTTTAGCCAGGCTCTTGTTAAACTCCAAAATCCCTCATTCAAATAAACTTTATGGCCATTGACTATATAAAAGGGAGTGGCTGTTTGCGGCTTAAACTCCTCTAAAAATTCAGGAGACAGCAGGATGGCCTTTTCAAAAATTTTGAAAGCGATCTCCTCCTCCCGATCCAGATGATAAAGGCCCTGAGGCATTGCGCCAGACTCTTTTATGGGGGCAAGCTCTGAGGCATGGGCATTTTGAGGCTCCACAGAGCCGGACAAGCCCATCCCCCCTAAATGAGGAAAGCCCGGAAGCGCTAAGGCGCTGTTATCGCTTATTTTCTCCAAGCGATGGGAGTCTTGAGCGAGCGGTTTAAAAGAGAAAAAAAGATAAAATATAAATTTGAAAAACATGAAGTTTAATTATCACATTTTAAAAATTTGTCCATATATTATTGGCTTTGCGCTCTTTCTATGAAAAATTTTCATCTTCTAAAATAACAAGTGAAAAAGAAATGAGACAAAACTGACACACTATTGAAAACAGCCCCTGTCGGCGCTGTTGAATTAGGCCAAATCCTCAGCCTTAATTTTTCCTATTCATTAAAAGCCCGCTTAAGCTGGATCGTCCCCGAAAAATGGACAGTTCACTTGGAATAACCCTGTTCATAAATCAATAAGCTCTGATTGTCAAGGCTAGAGCGCCTCCGCCGTGTATTATAAAAGCCATCAATATAGTTAAAGCGTTCCTTTTTATTGTCTGGCGCTTACGGGCCAGCTCAAATCTTTAAAAGCCTCCCAGCTCCCTAGCAGGCTTTCTCTGAGAGCGGAGACATTTCTATAAGCCCGCCCTCGATGGCCATTAAAAATCTCACTAGCCACTCTTTCCAGCCCCTCCTCTCCTTTCAGCTCCATCCAGTCATTCTCCTCAAACAGCTGAACAAGGCGATCATATTCAAAAGCGCTTCCATTAAAATGTTTCCAATCTAAGCCTAAGTTTTTCATAATTTGAGCGCCGCCTAAAACCGCTGATACATTTACAGCAGTTTTAAACATATTGCCGTCATAATAATCCTCCGCAAATAAAGCCTGTCCGCTCGGGCCCTTATACTTTGCTATCGGCTGGCCATTCTCATCTAAAATCCGGCCTCTCTCACTATTAAACTCATCCACTGAGCCTTGATAATTCCGCCAGCCCAGCTTTTTAAACTCCTCCTTATCTAAACTCGCTGATATATTTTGAAAAGCCCTATGCATATTGCCGTCATAATGCTTTTCCGCAAACTGAGCCTGCCCGCTTTGGCCTTTATACTCCTCTATCAGCTCGCCATTTTTATCTAAAATCCGGCCTATCTCCCTATTAAACTCATCCACCGAGCCGTGATACACCTTCCAGCCCAGCAGTTTAAATTCCGCAGGATCCAAACTCGCTGATATGTTTACAAAAGCCTTAAACATATCGCCGTCATAATGAGCGTCCGCAAACTTAGCCAGCCCGCTTTGCCCCACATACTCTGCTACCAGCTCGCCATTTTTATCTAAAATCCGGCCTCTCTCCCTATTAAACTCATCCGCTAAGCCCTGATACTGTTTCCAGCCTAGCAGTTTAAACTCCTCCGTTTCCAAACTCGCTGATATGTTTATAAAAGCCTTAAACATATTGCCGTCATAATGCTTTTCCGCAAACTGAGCCTGCCCGCTTTGCCCCACATACTCTGCTATCGGCCGGCCATTTTTATTTAAAATCCGGCCTCTCTCACTATTAAACTCATCCACCGAGCCAACATACACCTTCCAGCCTAGCAGTTTAAGCTCCGCAGGATCCAAACTTGCTGATATGTTTATAAAAGCCCTAAACATATTGCGGGCATAATGGTCTATCGCAAACTGAGCCAGCCCGCTTTGCCCCGCATACTTTGCTATCGGCTGGCCATTCTTATCTAAAATCCGGCCTCTCTCACTATTAAACCCATCCACTAAGCCCTGATACATTTGCCAGCCCAGCTTTTTAAAATCCGTCTTAGTTAAAACCGCTGATATATTTTGAAAAGTCCTTTTCATATCGCCGTCATAATGCTTTTCCGCATACAAAGCCTGCCCGCTTTGCCCCACATACTCTGCTATCGGCCGGCCATTTTTATTTAAAATCCGGTCTTTCTCCCTTTCAAACTCCTCGGCTGAATTATAATACAACTGCCAGCCCAGCTTTTTAAAATCCTCTCCCAGCGCTTCAGAAACCAACCTAAAAATATAGCCCATGCTATTGGAATTAGGGGTCTTTTTAACAAAAAGCAAATAGCCCTCTTGACCCTTATATTTGACATAACTCTCCGGGTGAGAAAAAATTTTCCTGATCTCAGCTCTATCAATCTTTTGAAAAGCGCCATTTTGAACAGCCTCATAGCAAGGACTAAGGCCAAAAGCCTCCGGCCCCAAACAGACACATAAAATAAAAAAAGCTTTTTTAAAAAAAGCGCTCATCTTTACAGCTCCTCCTGTTTTTATGGTTTGCTCCTTAAAAAAGGAATCTTTAACTATATTGAGGGTTTTTATAATACACGGCGGATTCACTCCAGCCTTGACAATCAGATCTTATTGATTTATGAACAGGGTTATTCCAAGTGAACTGTCCATTTTTCGGGGACAATCCAAAATGCAAGTATTTTCTCCGCTCAAAAATTTCTAAGCCTAAATTTAAAAAAATGGCAAAACTTAATTTCAAGCTTTTTCTGTCTCTTTTCATGGACAATTTATTTAGACCAGCCTTTCTCAACTCTTATCGGGCTTATAAATAACATAAAAATTGATAAATGCAAGCTTATTGCTCCGGTTTGAAAATTTTACAATCCGGCGCGCTGGCCCGCGGATCCGCTTAAATGGCTTTTAGGCCATAAATAATAAACCAGCTTAAAATTTTACATCTGGAGCCGCTATCCGCAACGCTTATTTAAGCGATTGTTTTAATTTCAAAAATAAGATGGGCGCTCCTCAGATGGCCTCAGCTGGCCTCAAAGAGGGGGCGCCCCTATAGCTATTTGACTTTTTTGAGCGAGAGGCAATTTTGACGCCCCTATAGCTATTTGACCGAGCTGATTTTTACTGCTGTTGTATTCAGCTCCGCCATATTGGGATTCCGGCCAACAAGCTGTATTCAGCCCATGCGAATTGTCATGTTGGGATCTTGAGAATCGCCCCCCTCGTCAAACCAGCGGGAGATGACAGTTTTGGTTTCGGTGTAAAAGCGAATAGCCTGTTTCCCGTAAGCGTGGAGATCTCCTAAAAAAGATTTTTTCCAGCCTGTAAAAGAGAAAAAAGGCAAAGGCACAGGAATGGGAATGTTGATGCCCACCTGCCCAACTTCAATCTCATGCTGAAATTTGCGGGCAGATCCTCCAGAGCTTGTGAAAATGGATGTCCCGTTGCCATAAGGATTTTGATTGATAAACTCAATGGCTTGGGATAAATTTTCCACTCTCACACAGAGAAGGACGGGGCCAAAAATCTCCTCTTGATAAATTTTCATATCAGCAGTCACATGATCAAACAAAGAGGGGCCGACAAAATTCCCATTCGGCCAGTTTTTAGATTGATAGCTGGAGCCGTCCAGCAACAGCTTCGCGCCCTCTTTTTTGCCGGATTCAATGAGCGACAATACCCGCGCCTTGGACTCTCTGGAAATCAATGGCCCAAAATCCGCTGTTTTGTCTTTCCAACTTCCCGGTTGAAGTTTAGACAGGGACTCTTTTAAGTCAGGGATCCATTCACAAGATCGCCCGACAAAAACAGCCACGCTGACAGCCATGCACCTTTGGCCGGCCGCGCCGCAGGCCGATCCGGTCAAATGGCGAATGGCCTCTTTTTTATTGGCGTCCGGCATAACAGCTAAATGATTTTTTGCCCCCGCAAAAGCCTGCACCCGCTTTAAATTTTGAGCGCCTTTTTTATAAACCGCCTCCGCCCCGCGGGCCGATCCGACAAAAGAGAAGGCTTTAACATCCGGATGCTCCAACAGATGATGGGCCTGCTCAGCGCCGCCATGAACAACATTGAGAACGCCCTTGGGAAAGCCACAGCTTTGAAACAGCTCAGCCAGCTTATTGGGAGTTAGAGGATCTTGCTCAGACGGCTTTAAAATAAAGCTATTGCCGCAAACTATAGCCAGAGGGAACATCCAAAGAGGGATCATCGCCGGAAAATTAAAAGGAGTGGCGCCGGCGCAAACCCCTAAGGGCTGTGTTAAGGAATAGGTGTCAATATTTCGTGAAACATTCTCAACAGTTTCCCCCATCATAAGGGCGGGGGCGCTGCAGGCTTGCTCCACAACCTCAATGCCCCTCCAAACATCCCCTTTGGCGTCCTCCAAAGTTTTTCCGTTTTCCTCCGCCAAGACGCGGGCGATCTCCTCTTGACAGTCTTTTAAAGCCTCTTGATATTTAAAAAACAAGCGGGCTCTTTCCGGCACGGGGACATTTCTCCACTCTTTAAAAGCCTCTTTAGCCTTTTGAGCAGCCTGATCGATTTCCGCTTTGCCGGCATAAGGGACATAAGCTAAAACTTGGTTTGTGGATGGGTCTAAAACCTCTTTTTTTTCCGCCGAGGAGCTTTGAATAAACTCCCCGCCTATAAAAAGCGGAATAGTTTTTATATTTTTGCCTGCCATCTCATCCTCATATATTTTTTCCCTTTATATATTATGCCCTAACATCCTGCAATTATACAAATAAGCTCAGCGAAAAAAAGGCTATATATACCCCCACACATAAATAAGCTCAGCGAAAAAAAGGCTATATTATGCCCTCTTTTTTTTCATAGTATGTCTTAACGGACAGTTTAACAAGAAAAATCTATGGCTTATAAAAAAACGCTCTGGGCCAGCTTTTTGGACATACAGCCGGGGAAATCCCAAGCGCAAAACAGCCCTCAAAAATAAACTGAAACTCTAACAGCTCTTTTTGGACATACAGCCGAGGAAGTCCCAAGCGCAAAACAGCCCTCAAAAATAAACTGGGACTCTAACAACTCTTTTTGGACATACAGCCGGGGAAATCCCAAGCGCAAAACAGCCCTCAAAAATAAACTGGGACTCTGGAAAATTGAGGATCAGGCTGGAATTTAGGCTAAAAAAGCTTAAATTTTTTGGTTTGCCCCCTAAAAATGGACGGCTGAGACCAGTTTAAAGCCTTGACTAATTAGGCTTAAGCGCCCCCTTAATTAGGGGATCGGAAAAGAGTCAGCCGGAGGCCGTCCAAAAAAATATGAAATCACAAATCAAACCGGAATATAGGAGGCCAGCAGGCTGGAGGCTGTTTGGCATAGAGGCTATATCCAGCCTGACTCTCCTTTTTGAAAAAATTTTAGAGGAAAAAGAATTTTCTCAAACCCGGCATTTGATTGTCTCTGACAGCAAAGAGCTGGAAAAGCTCCGGGCTTTTCTGTGTTTTAAAAAGCCAAAAATTCAATGGCTCGATCTTCCTCCCTTTCCCCAGCCAAAATCTTTGCGCTTCGAATCCATCAGAATGAAAAGAAGAAAATGGCAGGCTTGGGCTAATTTTTCTGAAGAGGGCCCGCGCCTTTTTTTAGCCAGCCCGCAAGCCCTCTTAAAAAAAACAAACAGCTCTTTAATTGCCCGCTCCATTAAAAAAGGAGAGCGCGTGGACAGCTCCATAACGGCAGGCTATGAGGAGATGCCCTGTGTTGAAAAAGCCGGGGAGTTTTCCTCCAGAGGCTTTTTAATGGATATATTCTCCCCGGCTTACGACAGCCCCTTAAGGATTCAGCTGTCAGGAGATCACCTTCAATCCATTCACCTTTTAGACAAAGAGTTTAAAAGAAGGCAGAGGGAGTTGGAACAGGCTCTGATCCCCTCTCTTTATGAATGGGGCTGGACGGGAGAGGACAGACAAGAGCTTTGTGATTATTTAAGAAAGCGGGAAAAGCAGTTAGACGCCGCTTTGCCTCAGGAGCTTTTTCAAAGCCTGTCCAGAGGGCGCGTTTATTCCGGCTTTGAGCATTTGTTAAATGGCTTAAATTCAGCTTGCTCGTTGGATTTGTTCCCCCGCCCCCCTCAAATATGGCTGTTTGAGCCGGAAAAAGCCCAAGAGCGCTTTCTGGAGGAAAAATCCAATTTGGAAAAGGAAAGCCCCTTTTTCACATCCGAAAGCCTTTTTGAGGATTGGCGCAGGATAGAGGAGCCCCCTTCTCCATTCCAAAAATCAGAGCTAAAAACTCAGCCTTCGGCCAAACCGGAAAAAGCCGGCGGAGAGCCTCTCCCGCTCAAAGCTTTTCCGGCCAAGCTGAATCCAACTCACTTCTCATTAGATGAAAGCAAGCCTCAACCAGAGACTCTCAAAGCTTTTAAAGCCCATCGCCCCTTAATCCAAGTGAGAGGCTTTTACCCCTCCGCCCTCTCTTCAAAAGATCAAAGCCCGGCCCCTGCCAGCCTCACCAGCTTTTCCTCCTCCCTTTTTAAAAAATCTCAAAACTTAAAGGAGGATTTAAAAAGACTCCCTGTCCGCAATATTATTTTTACCGGCCCCCAGTCAAATGAAGTTAAAAAGCTTTTGTTAAAAGAAAAAGTTTTAAAATCCCCAGAGGATGATTTTTTGGATGAAAAAAATTTGATTTTTCTAAGCGCCCCCATCAAAGAGAGCTTTTTTTGCCAAGAGGATTCCGCCTATCTGCGGGCCGAGGATTTCACATCAAAGAAGAGTCAAAATCTCAGCCATTTTGAGTTTTTTAGGCAAAGGGCCCAGGCTCTGGAGTTTTCTAAACTGGAAACAGGCGATTTGCTGGTCCACCGGCAACACGGAGTGGGAGAGTTCGCCGGCCTAAAAACTCTAAAAATATCGGGAAAAAAGGAGGACTTTATTGTCCTGATCTATAAAGGCGGGGATAAGCTCTTCGCTCCCGCCTATAGAGCCTCTCAAATTAAACGATACTCACGAAAAAGAGCGGGGCCGGCGGGAAAAGCTTTTTTAGATCGCCTGGGCAATCCCCTCCTTTGGAAGCGGAAAAAAGCCAAAGCCAAAAAACACATTCAAAGTCTGGCCATCGAGCTGATTGAGCTTTACCGCCTGAGAAAGCAAAAGAGGCGCAAGCCTTTTGCCCCGGTTAAAAAAGCTTTGGAGGGCTTTGCCAAAAGCTTTCCCTTTTTAGAGACACCCGATCAAACACGGGCCATTCAGGAGATTATGGCGGATATGGACAAAGATCAGCCTATGGATCGCCTGCTCACAGCCGACACCGGCTTTGGGAAAACAGAGGCAGCTCTTAGAGCTTGTTTTAGAGCTTTGGAAAATGGCTTTCAAGTTTGCTTTTTAGCTCCCACAACCGTTTTAACTCTACAGCATTTTGAAAATTTTAAACAAAGATTTAAAGACACAGCTTTTCGTTTAGAAATGGCCAATCGCTTTATCTCCCCTAAAAAAAGAGAGGATATTTTTCAAAAAATCAAAGAGGGGGCTGTGGATTTTCTGATTGCCACACACTCCGCCTTCAGCCCTAAGCTGTCTTTTAAAAATCTGGGCCTTTTGATTTTAGATGAGGAGCATCGCTTTGGAGTCCGCCAAAAAGAGCGCCTGCTTCGCTTGAGGCAAAACTTGGATGTCTTAGCTCTGTCCGCAACCCCTATCCCCCGGACTTTGAATATGGCTTTAACGGGAATTAAAGACATTAGCGTTATCAGCCGCCCCCCCGCCAAAAGAAAAGCTGTGAAGCTTATTTTGAAGAGCTGGGAGGAAGATGGCTGGAGGGATATTGTCCAGGCCTGCCGGAGAGAAAAAGAGCGGGGCGGGCAAATTCTTTTTGTTCATAATCGAGTCAAAACCTTAACCCAAATGGCTGAGCAAATTCAAAGCCAACTGCCGGATTTTAAAATAGCTATAGCCCAAGGGCAAATGGATGGCTTGGATCGGATTATGCTGGATTTTTTTGAAAAAAAGCATGATCTTTTAGCCTCCACAAACATTATTGAGTCGGGAATGGATATTCCCCAAGCCAACACTTTGTTTATTGATAGGGCGCATGAAATGGGGCTGAGTCAAATTTATCAGCTCAAAGGCCGTGTGGGGCGGGGGGCGCTGCAGGCTTACTGCTATCTGCTGTTTCCCGCAAAGGATCGCCTGTCCGCTTTGGCTAAAGAGAGGCTGGCGCTTTTGGAAAAATACGCCGGACTGGGAGGGGCTTTTCAGCTGGCCTTAAATGACTTGGAAAATCGCGGGGCCGGCTCTCTGTTTGGATCCGAGCAAAGCGGCCATCTGGAAAGCCTGGGAGAGGAGCTTTATTTTGAAATTTTAAATGAGCAGATGGCGGAGCAAAAAGATATTTTTATAGAGCCTGAGATCCTCCTGCCCTTTTCCGCCGGCATCCCTGAAACTTATATCCCTGAGCCGCGCTTAAGGCTATTGTATTACAAAAGCCTGTCGACAGCTTTGCGGGAAGAGGATCGGATGGCCATCCAGTTTGAGCTTTTAGAGGAGTTTGGCCCCTTTCCCACTGCGCTCGGCCATTTGTTTTTTCTGCTGGAGATTAGAGATTTTTGCAAGAGGCTCCTCATCCGGGATTTTAAAATGACAAAACAGCATATCTCTTTGGCCTTCCATGAAAAGACCCCGGTCTCTTCTGATAAAATATTGAAAATTCTCGCAGTTAAAGGGGGGAAAATGCTGTCCGGGCAAACTTGCGCTATTCCCATTGATTTTAATCGATTCTCTGAAGAGGCAAAACAGCTTTTGCGCCTGCTGGCCGCCCCATAGCTTAAGCCTGTTTGAGGATAGAGGCGCTGGCCGCTCCTCCACCGGCGGAGGGTCTGGCTGTATAAGAAGGCTTGTGTTTTTTGCCTCTAGCCGCTCCTCCACCGGCGGAGGGCTTTAAACGGGGGTTTGAGGACAAGATCCCCGCTAAAACCTTAAAAAGCGCATGTATTCCCTCTGAAAAACGCTTCACAGGCCGCGAATAATAAACCCGCTTAAAATTTTATTGACAAGCCGGCGGGCTTTATGGAATATTCCTCAGCTTAAGGGGAAATATTTATGTTTGCCATTGTTCGTTTAGGCCATCAACAGTTTAAAGTAAAAGCGGGGGACTTAATCCGCGCGCCCTTTCAAAATTTATCTCCAAAAGAGCGTATTGACCTTCCGGTGATAGCTTTTATCAATGAGAAAGATTTTGTCTGCCACAGCCCTCAGCTCAAAAAAAGCCGTGTGACAGCTATTCTTGTCCGCCAGTCTCTGGCCCGCAAAATAATTGTTTTTAAAAAGAAGAGGCGCAAAGGATACCGCCGCACTCAGGGGCACAGGCAAAAAGTCACTGAGCTTAAAATTTTGGAGTTGATCTCCCCTGATGGCCAGGTTTCAAAAGTGGAGTTTAAACCTCAAAAGGAGAAAAAAAGCCCCGCCCCAGAGGGAAAATCCGCCTTAAAATCTGCGGCCAAAGGCAGTTCAAAAACCGCTCCTAAAGACAGCTTAAAAGCCGATCCCAAAAAGAAGGCTCAAGGCAAAGCCGATCAAAGCGAAAAACAAGCCCTCTCCCAAAAGCCCGCAGTAAAACAAAGCCCCGCTGAAAAGGGAAAATCCGCCTCCAAAGCCGCGGCTAAAGGCAGTGCAAAAGCCGCTCCCCAAGACAGCTTAAAAGCCGATCCCAAAAAGAAGGCTCAAGGCAAAGCCGATCAAAGCGAAAAACAAGCTCTCTCCCAAAAGCCCGCAGTAAAACAAAGCCCCGCTGAAAAGGGAAAATCCGCCTCCAAAACCGCGGCTAAAGGCAGTGCAAAAGCCGCTCCTAAAGACAGCTTAAAAGCCGATCCCAAAAAGAAGGCGCAGGCCCACAGCAGAAAAACCGATCAAAACAAAAAACAAGCCCCTCCCACCGGAAAAACCAATCAAAAAGCAAAAACAGCTGTCTCCCAAACAAAAGCGGACAAAAGCCCGGCTTTAGCGGAAAAATCTAAAAAGCCAGTGAGCAAAACTCAAAAAGACAAAAAGCAAAATGATGTATAGTTGCAGGATGTGAGGGCATAATATATAAAGGGGAGAAAACAAAGGAGAGCTTATGGCGTCAAAAAAAGCTTCAGGAAGCACCAAAAACGGAAGAGACAGCCAAAGCAAAAGGCTTGGAATCAAGCGTTTTGGAGGTCAAAAAGTGAAGCCGGGGACCATTTTGGTTCGGCAAAGAGGCACAGTTTTTCTTCCGGGGCAAAATGTGGCTGTGGGACGGGATTTCAGCATTTTTTCCCGCATTGAGGGGCATGTGAAATTTGAAAGATTCAACCGCTATAAACAAAAGATCAGCGTTTGCGCCCCCTCTCCCTCTGATCCGGCTTAAAAAACATTCTAACCGCAATATAACAACAAAGACTATGCCCCTGCTGGCAAAGCTCATAGCGGCTTAAGGGCGGTATAGCGCTCAAGGCCTCCATTCCTCTTTGGGTTATAAAAGCCCTTTGGAGTTTGAAAAAGGATACAGCGCAATATGGAAAAACCTTATAACTTTAGCCTTGCTTTTTTAGCGCGATCCAGGGTTTATTTTTTGCGATTTTAATATAAAAAGGGATATTGGCGCAAACTCGCAGTTGGCTTTTTAAGCTTTTTTGAGTAAAAATACTGATAACGCAAAGGAGGAGCCAAATGAAACAAACAGAGCAGGAGGCAGAGGCTGTTAAAATCAATGTGGATTATTTGAGTCGATGTGTTGAGGCTCTGGAAAGCGCTTACAAACAAATGAGAAAAAAATCCATCGATGATATTTCTTATGAGATTTATCGCGCGGCTTGCGTCAAAGAGTTTGAAATTATTTTAGAGCAATGCGGAAAGCTATTGAGAAAAAAACTGCGGGATTGGCTCCCCTCTCACAAGGCTGTCGACAGGCTGGCCTTTAAAGACATTTTTCGCCACGCCGCCAAGCACAGCTTGATTGACATTCAGCATAGCGAGCGATGGCTGAGCTATAGAGATAATCGCAATAATACCGCCCATGATTATGGGAAGGGTTTTGCCGAAGAGACTTTAAAGCTTCTTCCTCATTTTATCTCTGACGCTAAAGCGATTGTTAAAATTTTGAGGAGTCCGGGCAATGGCTGAAAACAAATTGAGCCTGCCTTTAAAATACAGAAAGCTTTTAGAGGAGCTTTTGCAAAAATATACTCCGGGAGTGGAAGTTTTAGCTTATGGCAGTCGGGTTCAAGGGACAAGCCATCCCGCCAGTGACTTAGATTTAGCTCTTCGATCCCCGGATTTTAAAAAAATTAGCTCATCAAAATTGAGCGCTTTGCGAGCAGCTTTGAGAGAATCCTCCATCCCTTTTTTAGTGGAGGCGCGGGACTGGGCCTTGCTTCCAAAAAGCTTTCACAGTGAAATTGAGAAAAACCATGTTGTGTTGGCTACAGCCAAAAAAGCTTTTTAAACAGCCTCCAGCTATTTAAGCCTCTCTAAATATGAAAGCCAGAGTCCCTTAGCTGCTTACTTCATTTAACTAATTGAACTTACTATATTTTTTGTTTTGTTTTTGACTTTTATATGATTTCTGCGTGATTTCCAAAAAAACTGAACCAGCCCTATTTTTTATTGGCTTATTAAAACAGTATAGAAGATGTTTTCTCTCCTATATCCAAACTCAAAAATGCCACAGCCTTTGCTACCTTCCATGAAAAAAAGCTTTTATAAAACAAATCAAAAGCTCTTTTGGAGTGAAAAAACAGCTTGTCACCTCCCTAAGCAAACTTGAGGTGTTCTGTGGGGTATCCATATAGATTGAGAATCTAACCCCCGTCTTTAGGCTAGAAAGACAGAACAGCTAAGATTTCCCGCTCCACTCTCCGAAAAGTCTAACATGGGATTGGACTTCAAAAGCTTTCTCCAAGCAACCTGCGACAAAGCCAAAAGCTTAAAGGAAAAAGGTTTTTTTGAAAAGGCCATTTCAGTCCAGGATTTCTTGATTTTAAAAACAGTTTTTTAAACATGACATCTCAAAAACTTAAAGAACAAATCAGACATATTGCCGGAAAACCCGGGCATGAAAAAGTCAAGCATGTTCTTTCAAATATTTTAAAAGAGCGGCTTGGCGCAAAAAATGAAGAAATTACTTTTGAGGAGAGATTGTTCACTTGTCGGGGGCGCATTGATGCTTTATGGGGCCGGACTGTTTTTGAGATAAAAAGAGATCTTAACAGAGAATTGTCTGATGCAGAATCTCAAATCAAAAGATACATTCTATCCAAAGAGGAGGAATCCAGAACAACAGGAGAAAAATATGTCGGGATTGCCACTGATGGACACAAATACAAGGCATATTTTCTTCTTAACAATGAGCTAAAAAAAATAAATGAGTTTGTCTTGAATAAAGATAAAGCCTCTGACTTTATTCAATGGCTGGAAAGCGTTATTCTTATCAAAAAACAACTTGTGCCAAAGCCGGAAATTATTTGCAGAGAGATAGGTCAGGGTAGCCCTCTTTGCAGAAATGCGCTTATACGAATTAAAATCCTGTGGGGGCAAGCCAAGCACAAGCCAGATATAAAATTGAAATATGATTTGTGGAAAAAGTCCGTTGATATTGTCTATGGAACAGAGGGAACGGATGAATCTCTGTTTATTGAACACACCTATTTGACGATTGTTTCTAAAGCGATAGCTCATGCCGCTTTTTTTCCTTCCGATCAGCCGCCTTTGGGAAAATATCTCTTAAACGGAAAGCGGTTTCAGGATTTCAGTATAAAAGGCGTTGTTGGGGACGATTTTTTCAGCTGGATAGCTTTTTGCGGGGCAGGAAATGATTTGATAAGACAAATCGCCTCTCATGTCCGCCGGTTTGATTTTTCCGCTGTTCAGGCGGATATTTTAAAGGATTTGTATGAGGGGCTTATCCGGCAGGAGCAAAGGCACAAAATGGGGGAGTATTACACCCCGGATTGGCTGGCAGAAAAAATCTGCAAAAAAGTCATAAAAAATCCACTTGAAAACAAAGTGATTGATCCGGCCTGTGGCTCCGGAACCTTCCTGTTTCATGCCATAAGGCTTCTAATATCCGAAGCTGAAAAAAAGAAATTGTCACCAGAAAAAACAATAAGTCGTATATGTGATAAGATTGTAGGCATTGATATTCATCCTGTGGCAGTTATTTTTTCCAGAATCACTTATCTTCTGGCCATGCTGAAAACCATAAAAGAAGATCGCCCCGGCAATATGAGCATTCCGGTTTATCTTGGGGATTCTCTTCAATGGAGCATAGATGAAGTTCTTGGTGGAAAAAATTTAAGAATAAATGTTCCCGAAGACCAGCAAATGGGCGCGCCAAAAAGACAGTTGTTTTTTCCTGAATCTGTTTGTTTAGATAGAAGTTTGTTTAAAGAAACTCTAGATAAAATGATCGAATTGGCTGAAAAGCGCAAAGAACCGGAGATTTTTCAGTCCTGGATTAAAAATCAGTCCATAGAAACTAAACAAATTCAAATTCTTTTCAAGACTTACAAAACATTGCTGAAGCTTCAAAAAGAGGATAGAAACCATATTTGGGGTTATGTTGCAAGCAATCTGGCTCGCCCGATATGGCTTTCCTCTGAAAGACAAAAAGCGGATATTGTCCTTGGAAATCCTCCTTGGCTGAGATTTAATAGCATGAATCAGAAAATGCAGAAAACCTTAAAGAAAGAGTGTTTTTCCCTTCATCTGTGGGAGAAAAAAACAGAGGCCAAGTTCAGAACAAGCCAGGATATTTCCACCTATTTTTTTATTCAGTCTGTTGATTTGTATATGAGGAAGAAAGGGAAACTGGCCTTTGTAATGCCCTACGGTGTTATGAATGGGGAGCATCATTCTTTTTTTAGAAAAGGAGCTTTTGAAAAGAGCAGTGGGCACTCCATATACATTAAATTTAAGAGCGCATGGGTGTTTGATTCAGAGGTGAAAAATCTTTTTAAAGTCCCTTCCTGTGTTTTATTCTCTGTCAGAAAAGAAAATCCAGAACAACAGCCGCTTCCAAAAATTTTGCGTTTCAAAGGAGTTTTACCGAAAAAAAACGCTAGTTTAGCTCCGGCGCTTAAAGTTCTGTCTCAAGAGGAAGAGGAATGGCCCGCTTTCAATCAAGCCAATGAGCCATCTTATTATTATGACAAGTTCAAACAGGGAGCCTCTTTGGTCCCAAGGAGATTTATCTTTGTTGAGACGATCCACAAAGGGCGGTTAGGTGGTTCTTCAAAAACCCCTCTTGTCAAAGGGCTTGCCTCTAATCAAGACAAGCTTCCTTGGAAAGAAATTGATCCTCCTGAAGGAAAAATAGAATCTCAATTCTTAAGGCCGATATACACTGGACAGTCCATCGCTCCTTTTAGAGTTTTAAAGACAAACCTCGCTGTGATTCCTTGGAACAATAAAGCAGGGGTTATGAGCGCGAAGGAGGCTGCGCTTGGAGGTTGGACTGATTTAAGCGCCTATTTGGAAAAAGCAGAAAAATTGTGGAATGAGAACAGCAGTGGAAAAATGGCCTTTAAGGAACGAATAAATTATCAAAAATTACTTGTAAAGCAATTCCCTGTTTCAAAACTAAGAGTCGTTTATGCGGCATCAGGGACTTATCCTGCGGCAGTTTTGTTGGAAGATAAAGATGAGATAATTGACACCTCTTTATATTATACAACAGTCAACACAAAAGAGGAGGGTCTGTATCTTGAGGGAATTTTGAACAGCGCTTCTCTTATAGAAAGAATTCAGGGAGTGCAGGCTCAAGGACAGTGGGGAGCAAGACATATTCACAGACATTTGTTAAAGCCATATTTTCCAAAATACAATCCTAAAGATTCTTTGCATCGGGAAATTGTGGATTTCGCACGAGAGATAAAAGAGATCGCCGGCAATGCAAAGCTGGATACAGATTACAATTTTATAAAAATTCGCCAAAAAATAAGAGAAAAAATCAAAAAAGAACAGACTTGGAAAAATCTGAATCAGTCAGTCCATGAGCTTCTAAACAGAAAGAGCAGGCGGGTTGCATAGTATCCTTGATGTTAAAAATGCTCGTTTTTAATGGCTCATTCTTATTCTTCTGAATTATTTTTTCTCTGATTTTCATTTTTTCTTCTTGGAATATTTAAAAAAGTTTCAGAAGGATCCAGTATTTCAGAGGGATTTTTTTTAATAGCGTTCATAGTGTCAGATATAAACTCCAGCTTTTTTTCTTTATTTTTTGAAGGATCCTCTTTAGTCAATTCATTGATTTTATTTGAAAACCCATCGAAAACCCTCAAGCTCTTTTCTTTATGGCGGTATTCTTCTTTTATTCGATTTGTTTGAGATATGGATTTTTGACAATACCAAGCAATCCATATTAAAGGCACTCCCGCAATCAAACGAGTAAGTATAGTTGCCAGACTGATTTCCTGTGATTGAAGAATTAAATAATAAAAATACACGCTTGTCAAAAAGAGCAGAGAAAAAATAAACCCCATCCAATGCAATATAGTATTTTTTTCTCTCCAAGCATCATAATAGCTTGAAGCCAATCCAGCAGATGTTGCGCCAGGCAACAGATTCTCTATTCTTTTGACAAGATCTTCCATGTTTTTCTTTTGTTTATTGATAATCTCTAAACTGCTATTATGATTCTCTTGAATCTGAGACGCTATATTATCAGAGTCTTCTTTTTGTTTCTGTATTTCTGACACAAGTGCTTGAGATTGATCACAGGATTTTTGCGTATTAGAAAACAGGCTTTCAGATCTTTTTTGTTTTTCTTGCATTTGCGCAACAAGAGATTCAGATTGATCAGAATATTCTTTTATTTTAGAGACCATATTATCAGAGTCTTCTTTTTGTTTTTGTATTTCAACAGATTCATGTTCCATTCTTAACACCTTCCTTTTTGTTTTTCTCATGGAAACTCATAATCCATATAATTAGGGGTCATTTTCTGAAAAAACAAGGCGTTATTTAATTTTTTTTAAGAAAAATGTTTTTGGAGTAAGCAGACAAATATCAATTTCCAAAGCTGTAGCTACCCCATGAACGGGAAACTCCTTGTTTCCCCGAATAAAATTAGCCATTCCGGCCCTCTCTTTTGTTGTATTAGACCCATGAACCATTGAAAAGGCCGCTGTATGGGCAAAAACAAATCTAATCTTCTCCGATCGGATCTCTTCAGGTTATCCTCTTTGGCTGTTATGGAGATAGATTCAGTCATTCAGGCCGACTGATTCCTCTATTGCCTGATGAATACCGCTACTATTGCGAGCTTTTTACCGATTTCAGGGCAATTTTGCTCAATCGGAAGCCTTCTCCGGTTGAAACCTACAATGATTTTGACAAGAAAGAGGCACCGGAAAAACAAAACAGCTCTGTGAATAGTAGAATGGCCCTCAAACATTGGCATAAGGCGGATACATTCTTGACAATAAAAGCCCTGAGGAGTATAAAAAACATATCTTTACAAATGTCCATTTTTTAGAGATGATCCAAGAGGCATGATAGAGGCAGAAATAAGATCTGAATATTCTAAATCAAATGCCGCAAAAAAAGAATTGGGGCAATATTTTACCGGTTTGGAAACAGCCGATTACATGGCTGAAATGATCCAGCCGGTCAATGCGCCTGTTGTTCGCATTATGGATGCGGGGGCGGGGACTGGTGTTTTGGCTTTTTCCGCCTCCCTGCGCTGTCTGAAAATAGGACACCGCCGGATCCATGCTGTTTTATATGAGATTGATAAAAGCATTCTTCCTCAGCTTGAGGCAAACATGCGCCATATCTCTCAAATATTCAAAAATCAGGGGGGAAAATTCACTTTTAAAATTTATAATGAGGATTTTGTTCTTTCCCGTCCAGACAGATCAAAAGAGCGATTTGATATATCATCTATTAACCCGCCCTACTTCAAATATAACTCCAAAACATCTCCTTATGCCGGAGCGACACAGGATTTATACAAAGGAAATCCAAATATTTATGCCTCATTTATGGCTATAACAGCGGAATGCTTAAATCCCAATGGGCAAATGGCGGCTATTGTTCCGCGAAGTTTCACAAGCGGGCTTTATTTTAAAGATTTTCGCCGATATATGAGGCGAAATATGAGTTTGGATCAAATTCATATTTTTCAAAAAAGAGACAAAGTGTTTAAGAAATCAGCTGTTCTGCAGGAAAATATCATCTGTTATTGGACAAAGCAAAGGCAAAAGCCTTATATTAAAATCTCCTCTTCAATAGGATATGCTGATTTGAAAAAGGCCAACACAGCTGATTATCCGGCGGAGCGAATTATAGACGCTTTGACCGGCCATAAAATAATCCGCATTCCTGAAACACCGGAAGATGCTGGGGCGCTGCGAATTGTTGAGCATTGGCCGTCTGATTTTCAAAAAAACAATTACTTTATATCCACTGGCCCTGTTGTTGAGTATCGCATGAGAGAGCATATAACACGATTAAACAAAAACGCTAAAATAAATAAAGCCATCCCTTTATTGAAAATGCACAATATACAGCCCTTTAAAAGCCATTGGACAGGACATGACAGGAAAGATGTTTGTTTCAAATTTTTTGAAGGGCATGAAAAATACACTTTAAAAAATCAGGTATATGTGATGTTGAGGCGGTTTAGCTCCAAAGATGAGAGGCGGCGGCTGGTTGCCTCTGTCCATAATCCGGACACAATCAAAAGCCATTGGATTGCAATGGAAAATCATGTCAATTATATAGGGAGCGGTGATGGCCCGTTGGAGATAGCTGAAGCTTATGGGCTGGCGGCGCTTTTTAATTCAACGCTTATGGACAAATACTTTCGATGTTTGTCCGGCAATACACAAGTGAACGCGACAGAAATCAAATTGATGAAAATGCCTTCCCGAAAAACTATTTGTCAAATAGGGAAATCTTTTTCTGAAAATATTTTAATAAACCAAAAGAATGTTGATAATATTGTAAATTTTTATTTGGAGAAAACAGCTTTATGAGCAAAGAGAAAAAATTAACCCAAGCGAAAATTTTTTTGAAAGCCTTGGGCCTGCCCAAACAACAATGCAACAGCCGATCAGCTTGGGCGCTCTTGGCGCTGGCGAATATCCGCCCAAAAGACAAGTGGAAAAACGCAAAAAACCCCTTGCTTCCAACTGTGGATATTATGAGTTTTATCCGAAAATACTATGGCCAAGATTACAAGCCAAATACCAGAGAGGCTATCCGGCGGCAGACACTGCATCAGTTTGAGCAAGCCAGAGTGATTGACAGAAACCGCGATGATCCTTCCCGGCCGACTAACAGCAGATATAACAATTACTCTTTGACTCCGCCAGTTCTGTCAGCCTTGAAAATATACCCTTTGGGAAATTGGAGAGGTATGCTCAAAAAGCATAAAAAGGATTTGCCGCGGCTTAAAAAGCTATATGAAAAAACTCTGGATAGAGAGAAAGTTCCGGTAAAACTGCCATCCGGCAAAAAAATAAAACTTTCGCCAGGGAGGCATAACAAACTGCAAAGAATCATTATTGATGAGTTTTGCTCTCGTTTTATTGGCAAATCAGGAGCCATACTTTATATGGGAGACACAGCCAAGAGCCGAAACGAAGGCGGAAAATTTATGATATGGGAACACAAAGAGTTAAAAAAGCTTGGCATTTCCCTTAAGTCACATAAAAAGCTTCCGGATTTGATTATATATGACAAAAAAAGAAAATGGGTGTTCTTTATTGAGGCTGTCACAAGCCACGGCCCTATATCGGCTAAGCGCCATATTGAGTTGGAAAACATATTCCAATCTTGCCCGGCCAACAAAATATATATCTCCGCTTTTTTAACAATGGCGGAATTTCGCCGGCATATAACTGATATAGCATGGGAAACAGAAGTTTGGACAGCGGATAATCCGGGCCATATCATTCATTTTGATGGGGAGCGGTTTTTGGCTCTTCCCCCGGTGTTATCTAAGAAGAAGTAAAAAATACAGCTAACGCGGTTTTGGCTAAGCTGTCCGTCCCAAAGAGCGCTTGCTGGAATTTGTGAAAAACAAAGTTTGCCGCTTAAAATGGGCCTATTAAGAAAAAAAGCTTTTAAGGGGTTTTAAACTGCTTAAGGTTTTTGGAAATAACTTGCTCCGCCTTCTTATGCCCTTGCTCCGCCGCTAACTTCAGCCATTTAAAAGCCGATTCAAAGCTTTGCTGAGCTCCCTGGCCCTTTAAGTAAAGACGGCCTAACTGGAATTGAGCGTCCACATGCCCTTGCTCCCCAGCTAACTTCAGCCATTTAAAAGCCGACTTAAAGCTCTGCCGGGATCCCAAACCCTTTAAGTAAAGACGGCCTAAATTGTATTGAGCGTCCACATGCCCCTGCAAAGCCGCTTTGTTCAGCCATATAGAGCCAGCCTTATAGCTTTGCTGAACTCCCTGGCCTTTTAAATAAAGATGACCTAAATTGTATTGAGCGTCCGCATGCCCTTGCAGAGCCGCTTTGTTCAGCCACTTTAAAGCCTTCACGATGTTTTGCTTTCCCCCTCCTGCTTTTAAATATATGTCAGCCAGCTGAGTTTGAGCGTCCGCATGCCCCTGCTCCCCAGCTAACTTCAGCCACTTTAAAGCCAGCTTATAGCTCTGCCGAACTCCCTGGCCCTTTTTATACATGGCGCCTAAATAATATTGAGCCGTTTTATGCCCCTGCTCTCCAGCTAGCTTAAACCACTTTAAAGCCTCATTATGGTTTTGTTTCACACCCCAGCCCAGAGAATAAAGATTGCCTAACTGAAATTGAGCGAACAAATGCCCTTGCAGAGCCGCTTTTTTCAGCCACTTTAAAGCCTTTGCCGCGCTCTTTTCCACTCCCAGACCATCCATATAAAGCCAGCCTAAACTATATTGAGCCTCTAAAACCCCCTTTTCAGCCGCTTTTTTAAACCATTTAAAAGCCAGCTTATAGCTCTGCCGAACTCCCTGGCCCTTTAAATAAATGTCAGCTAACTGAGCTTGAGCCTTTGGGTCTCCGCCTTGCGCTTTGCTCTTAATGAAATCTAAACTCTCCGCCGATTGAGCTTTAGAGGGCTGGCTGTCAGAAACAGCCTCAAAATTAGGGCAAAATCCAAAAAGCGCTAAAAGAATAAACAGCCTCATGGGCATTCCGCCTTTTTTATTGCCTACATGTATAGTCGCCATTATAAACCTTGAATAAACAGCCTCATGGGCATTCCGCCTTTTTTATCGGCTGGATCTATTCTATTTATCAAAAAAAAAGATTCAAGCTCTTCACAAATCCCTCGCCCTAACTGCCGCCTCTCCCACAAGAATACTCCTTCCATATTTTGGATCCCATACAAATATGAGCCTTCAAACCTCTCTTACTGTGTGAAACCGCCCTATAAGACGCCTCTCAACAATATATCACAAATCCTCACAATATATCATAAAATTAACTTCGCCTGAAGGCGAGGGTTTTCACCATCCCCGAAAGAGACAATAAAGAAAGCAGTCAACCTTCAGATTTGATCTGACAGATAAGTAAAACTTAAAATATTGATTAACAAACTGAAAAGCCTCCTGTATATCAGCTTTTTCATCAAGGGAAATAGCCCATCGTCTCACGCGAAAAACCGGTTAGGATGACCTCCTTTTCACTGCTTTAGCCTCCTGCCGACACATTATGTCAGAGATCCGCCCTTTAGATCAGGAATTTTGATTCTTTGAGCTAAAAATTATTGACAAGATCAAACCAGCCATTCAGCTTTATAAACAAGAGGAGACAGGGGCAAAACTCAATAAGAGTCCCTTAAGCAAAACACATGGCGGTTTATCGCCTGTCTTCTTTTTGTGCTGATTTTGACTTGAATTTTCATGTTTTTTAAAAGCTCCTATTATGCTCTAAAACACACTTTAAAAGGAAGGGGCGAGCCTCCACTGTTTCTAGCCCTGTTATCCAGTTTATGGACAGAAACTTTCCAACTAAAGACATCTGAGCTTTAAAATTATGAGACAGGGATTAATATGATGGAAATTCAAAGAAGTTTTTTTCCCGCTGGCCCGGAGCCCCGGTTTCAAGCCCCGCCTAGGGAGAGCGGCTTTGAATTGCATAACCGCAGATATATCGGCAACAAATATAAACTCACAAATTGGATTTTTTCCATTCTCAATAAAGAGCGCTATGGCTATTCCTTTGCTGATATCTTTGCCGGAACCGGAGTTGTCGGAGCCACAGCCAGCAGACATTTTACTAAAATTATTTTAAACGATTTTCTTCACTCCAATCATATTATCTACAAAGCTTTTTTTGCAAAAGGGACGTGGAGCGAAAAAAAGATACGCGCCCTTATCAGCAGTTATAATCTCATCCCGGCGGGCAGGCTAAGTGAAAATTATTTTTCAAAACATTTTGGAGGGAAGTATTTTTCAAACAATTCAGCTAAAGTTATTGGATTTATTAGGCAAAATATCGAGGAGATCAAGCCCCGCCTCACACAAAAAGAATATTCTATTTTGATTGCCTCATTGCTGTATTCAGCGGATAAAATCGCCAACACAGTTGGACATTATGACGCTTATTTTAAAAACCGGCTTCTCAGAGACAATTTTCACATGAGGATGATATATCCCACTCCCATAAAATCCCTTTCCATTTTCCAAGAGGACGCGAGCCATCTGGTTAAAAAAATCAAGGTGGATGTTGTGTATATTGACCCTCCTTATAATTCCAGACAATACAGCAGATTTTATCATATCCTGGAGACACTGGTTAAATGGGACAGCCCCAATCTCTATGGAGAGGCGCTAAAGCCTCCGCGGGAAAATATGAGCGACTATTGCAGAGAGAGCGCAAAAAGCCGATTTGCGGAGCTGATCAAAGATATAAACGCGAAATATATAGCGGTTTCCTATAACAACACCTATAACTCAAAAAGCCATTCATCACAAAACAAAATCACTCTTGAGGAAATAAAAAATATTTTATCCGAAAAAGGGCAAACAAAAATTTTTGAAAAAAATTATCGTTATTTCAACACGGGAAATACAAACTTCAATAATCACAAAGAATATTTATTTGTGACTCAAGCTGTCCAACTTTAGGGGCGCGCTCCACTGTGAATGAAACCGAGCCAAAAAGCCTTAAGGCATATTAAACTGGGCTATTTTAAAATTCAAGCGCTTAAGGCGCCAGCAGAAATTTACAGCATCTGTCTGATGGGCGCTGTTTTTATTTTTTGTGTGGCCCAAACTGAAAATCTATACATTCTTCCCTGGTGGGATGAATTTTCGTATCTTCATCCCTCATTTCTGAATGAGGCCCATTGGAGCTTTTTTTTGCCGTGGAATTACAGACCGGAGCATTTTATGGGCCACCCCATGCTGCATCCTCTGACTCTATGGTCAGCTTTCCATTTATTCGCTAAAAATGTGGCTGTGGCTAAAACTGTCGCTCTGGGATATTCCCTGCTCTGCTTATTTGCCCTCTATCAAATGACAAAAATTTTGTTTCAAGATAAGCTCACCGCCTTTTTTTCAACCCTTCTGGCCCTGTCAATGCCTTTGTTTTGGCTGAACTCCACTTTAGTTCTGGCTGATATTCCCTTAATGGCCTTTGGCTTTGGAGTCATTTACGCTTGGACAGCTAAAAAATATAAAACCCTGCTCCTCTTCTCCCTGGGGCTGGCTATAATAAGAGAATCCGCTTTGGCGTTTTTTCTGCCTCTCATCATTCAGGGGATTTTTATTCCCGCTTATAGAAAAAGCCTCTTTGTTATAACTCCCTCCCTTTTGCTGTTTTTCTCTCACTTCCTTATATTTTTTATCAGAACAAACAGCTGGATCGCCCATCCTTATATGTATGAGGGACTGCCACATAATCCTGATCCTGTGTTTTTTGATTTTTCCATAGCCTTAGAGAGACTCCCTTTTTTTTCCAAACAGCTCTTTCATCAATATCCTATCCTGCTCTATCTTGTGGCGCTTTCAGGACTCATCTGGATAGCAAAAGCGCTTTTTAAATTATACAGGCTCAGCTTAAAAAAATCCTCCCACAAAAGAGGCGCTTCGCTGTTCCATCTAAAAACCGCCTTAATGCCCACGCTAAAATATATCCCAGCGGGCCTAAGCTCTCCATTTTTTGCCCCGCTATCAACATCCGCTTTGTTTTTTGCTTTTTTTATTAACTACCCGAATTTTATGATGAGAAATTTCTTTCCTCTCTTTGTTTTGTTTATCCCCTTTAGCGTTTATATCATAATAAAAACCGCTCCCTCAGCCCGGCTTTTTCTGGGAGCGGGAGCCTTCTTTATTATTTCAAATATGATATATCCCGGCGCGAAAGAGTCCACTTTTTTACCTCGCAATATGGCGCTTTTCTCTCTGCCTTACAAATTAGGTTTGTTAAAAGACCAAACGATAGCGTCCAATAATAGATCTAAAAAAATTTTAGAGGCAAAATCCCTCGCTGTCTTTTTAGAGTCTGAATATGGCTCTCAAATCAGACGCGCGGAAAAAAGAATTTACGCGGTTTTTCCTTATGATAAAACCATAAGCCATCCCTTTTATGGGTATGTTAAAAATTTTTATAAGATTGATTTGTCATGGCGATTTTTTAAATATCTTAAAGACCTTGGCGCTGTGGCTTTTCACTTTGATGATCAGGTTTTTCCCTTCCCCCAACATCAAACAGCTTACAATTACATAATAAAACATCCCTCATGGACTGAGGTTTCTCTTCCATCACATTTAAAAGAGGATTTTGCCCTTTTTATTCACAAGGATTTGCTATAGCCAGCCTCTTGTTAAAAAAACTAAACTGAGCCAGTTTTTTAACCTATTCAAGAGGCTATTTTTTCCAGAGGCCAAGCTTATTTTTGAGGGCTCTCGCTCCACGGATGGAAAAAAGCGAGATGAGGGCCGGACGCCCGTCCCGATCAAAATAAGCTTGGACTCTGGGAAACTAAAGGGAAGACTAAAGGGAAAATTGAAGATCACAATGGGATTTAGATCAAGGGAGCTAGTCCAATTTAAAAAAACTCTTTAGTCCAAACGGAATTTTAATAGCTCCAGCAATGCCCTCAGCGCAAACTAAGGAAAAAACTCTTTAGTCCAGACAGAAAGATTGAGCAGGGAGCTGATTTGCTTTTGAGACAGCAAATCCATTTCCTGATTTGCGCGCTTAAGCTTTTTGCCTTTAAAGGAGATTCCGCACAATAATTTTTCGAGGGCTTGAGGGCTGATATTCCATGCCTCTCGAAACGATTGATCCAAATGATCCCGGACAAACTCCCTATAAGGCTCTCCATAAAAATCAAAATCACGGAAAGTGAAAGGATGCTTTTTTCTATAAGATTCCCTAAAATTTAAAAACCCTGATCTTAAGGCCAGCTTCCTTAAAATCCTTTTTCTCCAAAACAGGCTGATCATATCAGACTCCGGCAAACTCAAGCAAAAAGAGGCAAAATCCAAATTCAAATAAGGGACTCTGGCCTCTAAAGAATGAGCCATGCTCAATTTATCCAATCTTAAAAGATTGTAATTGGCCAGCCAATTTTGAATGTCAAAAAGCAAAAGCTCCTTTAAAGAGGATATATCAGGATACCGGGATTCGGAAAACCCAAGATCTTCCAACAGCCCGGGCGACAAATCATTGATCTCCTCTGAGGAAAAAAGGTGATTGGCCTCAATAAATCTTTTTAAGCCTTTTTGTTTCAAAATCATCAGGGATTTTAACAAGCGGGCTTTTTCAATTTTGCCGGGATAAGGGAATAAAATATTTAAAAAACCGGAGGGGAGGGCCGCAATGAAAAAAGCCGGAAAAAATTTTAAAAATTCTATTTTTTTAAACAGAAAAAATATCCAGTGATGGACATAGCCTCCTAAAATCTCATCCGCGCCCTCGCCGGAAAGCGCAGCCTTCTCTTTTTGAGAAATATGCCTCATCAGCTTCCAGGTGGGAATGATGACGGAATCCCCTAAAGGCTCTTCTAAAGCCCTTATGGCTTTTGGCAAAAGGAGAAAATCATTAGGCTCAGCATGAACAACATTTAATTTTTGGTTGGCTCTTTTCGCTGCGCTCTTCACGCGGGCGCGCTCCCGGCTATCATAGCCCTTGTCAAAAAACCAAGCCTCAAAAGAGGGCCGCCCTCCTGTTTGAAACGAGCCGGCCATAGAGTTAATAAGAGAGGAGTCCAGACCTCCAGACAGCAAAACGCCCAGACCCACTTCGCTTTTTGCGCTGTATTGAGCTGATTGAGCCAGCTTATTTGATAACTCTTTGAGCCTCTCTTTTTTGCTCTTTAAAGATGGCGAGATTTTTTCCGGCGAGTAATATTTTTTTGTTTCCATTTTTCCATGGATAGAAACTGTCATGATCTCCCCCGGCAGAACCCGAAAAATATTGGAAAACAAAGTCTCTCTTCCCAAAACAAACCGCCTTTGCAGATAAAAGGGCAAAGCTTTTTTGTTAATGCCGCTTGGCCGAAACAGCAAAAGAGGCTTGATCTCTGAGGCGAAGACAAAGCCTTTTGATGTGTTTTGAAAATACAAGGGCTTAACGCCAAAAGGATCTCTGGCCAATATCCATTGATTTTTCAGGGTGTCAAAAATGGCGCAGGCAAACATTCCCTCCAGCTTTAAAAAAGCCTCCTCCCCATACTTTAAATAAGCGCAAAACAGAGTCTCTGTGTCACAAAGCGTTTTAAACTGACAGCCTTGCCGGGCCAGGCGCTCTCTCATTTCCTTATGATTATAAATTTCGCCGTTAAAGACAAAGCAAAACCTTTTGTCCGGACTCCACAGAGGCTGTGTGTTTCGCTCTTGAGGGGCTGAAATAGCCAGGCGGTTAGCCCCTATGCTCCAGCTGGCCCGCTCTATAACAGAGCATTCATCCGGCCCCCTCTGCCTCATAAGATTTAACAAAGGCCACAGCTTAAAATCTCTGGGCCCTTTAAAGTGAAGGCTTCCCGCTATGCCGCACATATACAGCCTTTAATTTTATACCGGATGGATTTGAAATTTCATATTTTTATTGCAAAAGCTTTATTTATCCCGCCCGCCTATTCAGGGCCTTTTTTAAGCTGGAATGTTCTTTCAGCATCAACCAGAATCCCGCCAGCCTATTTACAGCCTCTTTTAAGCTGGAATGTTCTTTCAGCATCAACCAGAATCCCGCCAGCCTATTTACAGCCTCTTTTAAACTGGAATATTCTTTCAGCATCAACCAAAATCCCGCCAGCCTATTTACAGCCTCTTTTAAGCTGGAATATTCTTTCAGCATCAACCAGAATCCCGCCAGCCTATTTACAGCCTCTTTTAAACTGGAATGTTCTTTCAGCATCAACCAAAATCCCGCCAGCCTATTCAGGGCCTTTTTTAAGCTGGAATGTTCTTTCAGCATCAACCAGAATCCCGCCAGCCTATTTACAGCCTCTTTTAAGCTGGTGTTTTTCCGCAAACAAATTTTAAAAATTTTATATGTTTTCAGCTTTGCTCCGGCGATCCTCAATTTGATTTTTTTATTCCCATAATTTTTTAAATAAATAATTTCTTGTTATACCATAACTTTCATGCCAAAAAAATCCCGCCCTATTCTCTCCTGTCTATTAGAGATAAACTCTTGTTATCAAATCAGATCAACTTTTATTTCAAAGCTTGAGGCGCCATCCCGCCGGGTTTCTGTGTTTTTCAAGCGGCAAACTTGCTTAATAAGGACTTCCCCCTTTTTGCCTTTCAGATTAAAAACATGAGAAGAGGCGCCGCTTTGCAAATCCTCTGCCTCAAAATAATTGGACTGAGGCACATAGCGTATTGTGAAAGCGCCCCCGTAAAATAATTTTTCCGCTGTTTTAAATTTTATATAATCTAAAATATGAACCTCATTTTTTTTAAAAAATATGGATCTTTTGAAATCATATTTTGGCTTTCTCTTTTGCGCAATCAAAAGCCGGCGAATGGCTTTTTTAAAAAGGAAAGCGATTTTAGAATTGATCGCCAAAGCGGAGAGGAGGCGAAACACAATCAATTTTGGAGCGCTAAAATATTTTTGGCTTAAAACAGCGCTTTTCCCGGATACAGATATCTCTTCCTCTTCCTCCTGTCGGGAGCCGGATTCCCAATAGGATTTTCTCTCATTTTCCATCATCTCCTCCCCCGGCCCGCTGGAAGCCGGATTCCCAATAAATTTTCTCTCACCTCCCGCTATCTCTCCTCCCCGCCTGTCTGGAGCCGGGAAAAAAGGCTTTAAGCCGGGTAAGCTTATTTTATGATTTTCAGAGCGCCAATTATTGCTAAAAAAGCTGTTTTTTGATTTTAAAACCCAGCCATTATTTTTTAAAAGGCATTGATTTGTTTTTAAGCTGTAGACTCTTAAGCAGGCGCCCTTTTTCAGATTCGCCACAAAGTAAAAGTCATCTGATTTTCGGACAAAAAAGCCGGAAGAGGGAAAATATCGATTAAAATTTGCCTCAAATTGAAAGGGCAATGCCGGCCGGCTTTCCGCGCGTTGATCCGCGCTTTGATGGGATAGCTCCAGCTCATCCATCAAGGCTCGCTGTCCCTCTTCCACCGGCTTTTGTTGATCCGCGCTTTGATGGGATAGCTCCAGCTCATCCATCAAGGCTCGCTGTCCCCCTTCCGCCGGCTTTTGTTGATCCGCGCTCTGATGGGATAGATCCAGCTCATCCGCCTCTAAATATTCGCTGAGGCGGTAAAACAGATAATGATCATCTTGATCCGCCGGAGTTAATCTTTCATAAGCCTTTTTGTCCCGCAAATGATAGTCCAGACTTCGAGCCAGAGGCGCTTTTAGCCCCCAATATTTAAGCGCATAAGGGTAAAGGTGAATGGTCTCCCGGCTCCCCAGCCCGCCAAAAGAGCCGTCAGGGTAACAAAAGAAAGACAAAAAATCAAAACTCTTTTTAGCATACTCCTCCAAAAAAGAGTGAGGGTATATTTTATGCAGACGGGCCAAAAAACTCAAAGTGGCCAAATTGTATCCAAAGTCCACATTGTCGTATTCCATGCTCCAGCCCTCTTCGGACACAAACGATTTAAACCGCGTGAAATAACTTTCAAAATCCGCAGGCGAAAGGGAATCCGGAAGAATTTTATAAATTTCATATAAAGACAGCAAAAACAGAGCATAATGATTAGCCAGCTGAGCGCCCTCTTTTTGTTTGCGCAAAAAATGTGAGGATTTTAAACAACAATCCAAAATTTGCTTTTTTAAACTCTCCTCCAGCTCGCTTTTTGTAATCTTATAGGCATTAACAAGAGAGTGAATCACATAAGAGCCTGGCCCCGCCCATCCTCTCTCATTGGGATACCATTCATCAAATGAGCCATCCTTATTCTGAATAGAGCAAGTGTAAGCCATGCCCGCTTGAATCCAAGCCAGCAGTTGAGGATTTTTATAAAACACATTGTCTTTAACGGGGAGATTCCAAAGCCGGGCTAAAAACTCCACTCCCATTTGATAAGAGGAGGAGGGAAAATCTTTGAGCTTAAAATGCCAGTAATATTTATCAAAACATCCAAAGGTTTTGGAATAGCTGTTTCTGTCCAAAAGGCTTAAAGCCCGGCCGGCGCACGGAATGGCCAAACGGAAAAAATAATCAGCGCTCATTTTTTACACATAAGCTAAACCACAAGAGAGCCTGTCGTCAATTTATTCCCGCGCGCAGTCGATCATCAAAGTCCGCTCCCTGCAAGCCTGCTCCCTGCAAGTCATTCCCGCGCGCAACCGATCGCTAAAGCCCGCTCTTTGCAAGTTATTCCCGAGCGCGGTCGATCGCCGCGAAAAAGCAAGGTGGGAATAATGCTCTCTCCGCCAGAGCTTAAGTTGTCATGAGCCATTTTCTATGCTGTTAATATGGCTTTTTATCTTCCCCTCTTTTTTGGAAAATTCACTTTTTTCTTGATAAGCCAGCCCTATAGCGCTTTTTATAACCTAAATCCGCTTAAAAACAGCGGAGGCTTCAAATTAAAGGGCATAAATCACTGATTTTTAAACAGCGCTTAAAAAATTGTTCAGTTTTTTTACAGTTTGAGGGAGCGCTCTGGGGATTTTTATGGAATAGCCCGGATATTCAGGGATAGAGCTTGATTTTTTAAAAAATTCAGGTATATATAAGCCAGTTTCATTTTTGCGCCGGAGATAGAGAAAGGCGCTTCCGCTGATTTGAGTTTTGAAAAGTTTGCGCTTTTCTGTGGAGGCAAAACAGCGTGAAAACGCAAACCAGACCGGATAGATAAAAAGAGGTGAAGCTGATTAATTGTTCATGGTTTTTTGAGGAGCTTTTAGAGCGGAGTTTTAAACAGGTATAAAAGGAGGCAGTTATTATGAAAGGGGTAAAGTTTTTTATAGCGATTGGTTTAATTTTTACATGCCGCTTAGGCTTTGCGGATTATTATAAAAGGGGGGGGTGGATTTGCAACAGTTTTAAAGAGGCGGAGCAAGACTATTCCGCTCATCCGGAAAGCAAATACACCCAAGCGGGATATGCCCTCTGCCTTATAGCTAAAGGAGAGGATGATAAGGGCCTAAGCATCCTTTATCATTCAGCAGACTTTAATCAAAATGTTTACGCCGCTTTCTTAATAGCCTCGTATATAGGAAGCGATGGAACTTTTGAGAATGCGCTGGCCACAGAAAAAGTTAATGAGGCTATAACAGCTTACTTCAAGGTTCTCGCTTTGATTAATTTGGGAATCGATTACCCTCGCAACGGATATAGAGAATATGAGACGGAGAGCCAGATGGAGCTTACAGCTTATCACCGTATTACTACACTTTTTTCCAATAAATTTATCCAAGGAGCCAGGGGCGCTGAAAACTCATATTTGTTGCGCTCCCCCAGCTATAAGGGAGATAGGAATTTAGACACTTATCCGGAATACAGCCCTTACACCATAGACAGCTTGCAAAAGACTATTCGGCACGCCAGCCGATGTCTGACTTTGCCTAAAAAGCCTCACTTTCAGGCGGATAAGTATGAAAAAACTTTGTTAGCCTGTCGGGTTGTGAGAGATAGAGCTACAGCCCTTCTCTCATTAGAGCAAAAAAGGCTGAACATTTTGGCGCAAGAGTCCTGCCATCGGGATCTGCCCCAATGCGTGGAGTATGAGGAAATAAGGGATGAGATGGTTTCACTCATAAAACAAAGCCATGCGAAAATAAAGGATATATGGGGCGTAGAATATGTGGTGACAGCTGAGAGACAATAAGACTCTCCTTATGTTTTTAACTTGAGCTATGGAACGGCAAATCTGTCACGATGACTGGCTGTAATGTTTTTTATAATTTGGTTTGAACGGAGGCCCTTGTTCATATTTTGTTTGCCGCCAATGGAGTTTAAAAAGAAACAAAGAGAGGGCTTATTTAAAGACTTTTCTGTGTCTGTTTGAGCCTGTGGCTGAGATGTTAAAAAGAGGGCTTGACTTAGCTTATCCGGCGGATTTAAAGTGGTCTTAGGTGTCCACTTTAATTAGGGGGTCGGAAAGTTTTCAAAGGGAAGCTTGAGCTTCCATCTATGTCCTCAAAATAGGCTTAAAGCCAGCTAAAGGCTAGAGCCTTCAAAGCTCTGGCTTTCTCTCTCATCAAAAATAAGCGCTCAGATCGTAAAAATATAAAGCTCAGCGCTGATTTGCGCCCTATTTAAGCAGTCGCTTTTTTAGCTTCAGAGGGAATAGTGTCTCTTTTTAGAACAGATGTCCCTGTCTTTAAACAAATTTTAAGCCATTATTGATAAATTCAAAAAACTGATCTTCCCTTTAAATTAAAGGGTTTCAAGCTATTTTTATCAGAGCAGTTTATAAAAAAAACTTTTTCTTTAAAAAAAATCAAGCTTTTAATCCAATATCCTGATATTATTAGCAAATCAGTCCATTTTAAGTTTATAAAGATAAGGAGGGGCTATGGAAAAAACAAATCGCTCAAATTTAAAAGAAACCACAGTTCAAGATCGATTTATGAGCTGGCTTTTTATTGACTGGCTAAAAGGCTTTAAAAGCCTGCCTCCTTATCTTTTAAAAAGCTTGAAGGACATGGCTTTAATTTTAACTCTGACTGTTTCATTTTATAGTTATAGCTGGGAAAAAGAGAGCTATACAAACAGATCCCAAACACAAAGAACAAGCCAAAAAGCTAAATTTTTTAATGATCACATTGAGCCGCATTTTATGAAGGGCAATTTGTTTAAATCTGATAAATTAGCCAGTTTGGCTTTTCGGGCTGAATGTCGGGATCGCTTTAGAGAGTTTCATATCAATGTAGAGGACTACAGCAACAATTATGATGAAACAGAAGATCCATCTTTTGTTTTGAAAGCTATCAAAGATTCTATTACGCAATGCGGAAACAAGATATATAAAAGCTACACAGCTCTTCACGCTAGGCTGATGGATGGTTTAAAAAAAACCGGCTTTCACTCTCCGGATTCTTTGGCCTCTGTTTTAAGAGTAAACAACTCCTCTCCAAAGAGTGTTTGGGATTTAAAACAATTTTTATCCGACTGGAGCAAGTTTAGAGAAAAATGCGTCCTTTTTGTTCATTATGAGCAGGAGATAAGGGATAAAGCGGGATCAAAGTTTAATGAGAGATCTTTTGGCTCTATAATGAAGCAACTGCAAGAAAACGGATGCCCTGACAAAAAGAAAAAGCTTGAGAACCCTAGTGAGGGAAGAAAGGCTTTTGATAAGTTTGTTAATCTGCCGGAGCTTTGCATGCCTCAAACGGGAGCGGGCTGTGTTCAGGATTTGCGAAACCGCTTAAAGCCTGTGGCTCAACAACAAAGCCAGTATAATACTTTGCCGGATACTTTGCCCTCCTCGCTCTCTAAATCTAAGAGCTGGACGAATGAGTGTTGCCTGACAGCCTCTGAGTGCAAATACTTCCCCCAAGCCAAGCAGAATTACCAGTCCATACTCCAGTCTTCGGGACAGGATGTTTGCCGGGCGGGAAACACACAAGCCTTAAATCAATTCAAAAACAAAACTTGGGAGATTTGCCAAAAAGCCTCTCAGAAATGCCAACAGAATGTGGCGCAGGATCTGGATAAATTCAGGACTGATTTTTTAGAATGCTTTTTTCTCCCGGACACAGGAATAGCGGCGGATCGCATTCATGCGCGAAACGATGCTTGCAAAGGCCAAATCCAAGACATAAGAAAAGAGTTTGCGAAAGCGTTTGAAAACCGCAATCCGCAAGTGGCTTTACAAAATTTACCGGGAGGGAATAGGCTGGATCATACTTATATTTTGGTTAAAGAGTGTGAGGCGCCTTTGGATCAGTTGAGGAAAAACAGCGGGGATCTTTTAAATTCCAGGTCCAGCGGGACTTTGTCCGCTATGTGTGATGAGCGGCGGAAAAGCCATCAGGCAAGCCTCAACAGAAGCCCCGACTCTTCAGCCAGCTCCAGCCATCAAAGCGCTCAAAGCGCTGGGCCTGCTCAAGCGGAAATCCCCCGCAGCTCTATTTTTAGCCAAAATGGGAAAACATCAGCCGGGGATGGGAAAAACTCCGGGCTTGATCTTTTGCCTCCGCCCAAGGCAAAAGATACCCTAAAGGCTGATAGCTCTCCCGGTCCGGAGGACTGGAGGTATGGAAAAGGCGGAAAAAAAGGCTTGATTTTTTCTGCCGATAAGCCCGACCCCATTAAGGCCGGGATTTATGACAGGCTGTGTGAGATAGAGGAGATGTGCCACGCTGACCAGATGCGTTTCTGGTATTCAAAAGAGATAGAGGAGTTTGAGAGCGAGGATGGAGAAAACATGGTGATAGGCGGAAAGAAGGCTCTAATAGATGACGCTTTAAATCCGTATCGAAGAGAGACAGATTCCCGCTTTGCCCATGAGTATAAGCCCTCTTTTTTGGATAGGCTTTGGAGTAGAGCAAGGCGTGCGGGAAAAGGGTTATTGCTTACGGGTGTTCAGGCTGGACGGCGTATGCTTGGTTATAAGCCTCTTAAAAAGCCTTACACAGCTCGAGATCTTCAGGAGGAGTTTAACATACATGGCCCGGAAGTGAATTTATGGGACAGGCATTTTACGATGCTGGTTATGGGCTGTATTTTGCATCCGGATTGCATCAATGATGTAAACTATGAGTTGGTGCCGCCTAAATATGTTTTGGATATCCATGAGCGTGTTTGGGATCGTGTTCCATTGCATGAGCTGAATAGGCTGACGCCGGAGGCTCAAAAAAATCTCTCTAAGCGCCATCAGGAGGCTTTAAAGCGCTGGCGGAAAAAGAACAACATCTTCTCCAAATAATCAATAAGCTGGCGCCGAAGCCAACTAATCAAAATAGGCTGGCCCCGAAGGCTCAACAGAGCCTGCCTCAAAGCCTGCAGGAAAACTTAAAGCGCTGGCGGGAAAAGAATAATATCTCCTCCAAATAACCCCGATATAAAGCCCCCAGCTTAAAAAAACTAAGCCCTGGCTCTTGTTCCAGATTCCAAACTTATTTTTATGGAAATGGCCGCCCCCCCTTACCCACTTTTTTCCATTCTTGAAACAACAAGCTTGCTGATCTGTTCATTTAGAAATGGCCGTCCCCCCTTACCCGCTTTTTTCCATTCTTGAAGCACAGTATCCCTCAAAAACAAGCTTGGACTCTGAAAAATTGAAGATTATAATAGGATTTAAGCCAAAAAAACCGGCCCCAGCTTAAAAAAAATATCTGTTTGCGCTATCCCCTATTTTCATATATAATGAGGCTATGCCTTTTCAAGTCACTTATGAAATGACGCCCAACCCTCATTCTTTAAAATTTGTTGTCAACCACTCCATTTGTGATGAAACTTTGGAAATTAGGGACAGACGCCAAGCGAAACGCTCCCCTCTGGCTGAAAAAATTTTGGGCTTCCCCTGGGCTAAAGCTGTTTTTCTAGGGGAAAATTTTGTCACTGTCACAAAAGAGGAGTGGCTGGAGTGGGATATTATTTGCGATCCTCTATCGGACCTCATTCAAGATCATCTGGAAAAAGGGGGGAAAGCTCTTTTGCCCAAAACAGACTCCGCCGGAAAAGGCGCTGTGGAAAATGACTCAGAGGAGATCAAAAAAATCAAAGAAATTCTGGAAAAAGACATTCAGCCGGCGGTGGCTATGGATGGAGGGTTTATTGAATTTGTCTCTTACGAAAATGGAATTGTCTATTTAAGCCTGCAAGGAGCTTGCTCCGGCTGTCCCAGCTCCGCTTTCACTTTAAAACAAGGCATTGAAGAGCGGCTTAAGCAGTTTATCCCAACCATTAAAGAAGTCGTGGATGTTTAAAGCGCTTAACTATACTTGTTGACGGCAGGAGCTTAAAAACCAGCATTAACGCTTAACTATACTTGTTGACGGCAGGAGCTTAAAAACCAGCATTAACGCTTAACTATACTCGTTGACGACAGAAGCTTAAAAACCAGCATTAACGCTTAACTATACTCGTTGACGGCAGAAGCTTAAAAACCAGCATTAGCGCTTAACTATACTCGTTGACGGCAGAAGCTTAAAAACCAGCATTAACGCTTAACTATACTCGTTGACGGCAGGAGCTTAAAAACCAGCATTAAAGAAATCGTGGATGTTTAAAGTATTTAACAGATTGTTTAAAAAAAGCCATTCGCCTTCAGAGCTTCAAAAAAAAACCGCCTCTTTAGCGCAAAATACAGAGGATGACAGCGCTCTCTACGGCTTAAACAGATTCCAACTGCAAAATCTTGTGAATAAAAACATTCATTTTGGCTTTTTTCAACTGGAGGATTTTTCTGGCCATCTTGATCCCGGCGCAGAGCGCCTAAAACAAAAAGCAAAGAGAAAAAGCGAGCGGGCGCTGTTGATGGAGTTAAAGGATCAGGATTTAAAACAGCCTTTAGTCTTGATTTGTGATAAAGGGCTTGTCTCCAAAGAAATGGCCAGGAAATTAAGAGAGAGAGGCTTTGTCAATGTTTATTTTGTCGATGGGGGGATTCAAGCTTTGTCAAAAGCGGAAGAGTGATTGCTCCCCCCAGACCCAGTCATCGCGGCTTATGGCCTTGCGCTCCAGCTCTGTCCATGCAAAAAGCGCTTGCTCCCCTCAGACCCAGTCATCGCGGTCTTCCGCTAAAGAGCTAATATGTTAAACTCGCAAGACAGCCGGAACATTTTTTTGTGCGTCTTTTTTTTATCCGGCTTGGGCCTCATTCAAGTTTATAGCTCATCCTTTTTATTTGCGACCGAGCGGTATGAGAGCGGCCTCTTCTTTTTTAACAGGCAGTTGATTTTTACCGTTTTGGGATGGGCGGGATTTTTTATATTGGCTTTAACTCCTTGGAGACTCAATCTCCGTTTGGGCATAGCGCTGTGGATTTTCGCTGTTTTGGCTTTAGCTTTGACTTTGCTCCCTCAAACAGGAGTTTCTGTAGGAGGAGCCAAGCGATGGATCAGTTTGCCTTTTTCCATTCGCTTTCAGCCGTCTGAGCTTTTAAAAGCCACGACCCCATTTCTCTTAGTTTGGCTGTTGGCGCTCAAAGAGAAGCGGACAGGGCCAAACCTTTTGTTTGGGGCTTTCTCCCTGCTGGCTTTAGCTCTGCCCGTTGTCGTTTTAATTTTACAGCCGGATGTTGGAACAGCCATTTTATTATCCACTTTGATTTTCGCCCTTATTTTTATTTTGGGCTGGCCTTGGCCATATTTTGCCACCGGCTTTGCCGCAATCGCCGGGGCGCTTTATTATTTAATCGTCATCAGCTCTTATCGTTTTGCCCGGTGGGAGGCTTTTTTAAATCCTTGGGAGGACCCTTCGGGAAAGGGGTTTCAAGTGATACAAAGCCTTTTAGGCGTTCATTCCGGGGGATTGTTTGGCGCGGGGCTGGGCAAAGGGCAAAGCAAACTGTTTTTTCTCCCAGAGGCCCACACAGATTTCACTTTGGCTGTATTTGCTGAGGAGACAGGCTTTGTGGGCTTGTTGATTTTGCTTTCCGTTTACGCCTTTCTCATTTATTCCGGCTGGAAAGTGTCTTTAAAAACAAATGATTTTTGCGAAAAAGCTTTGGCCTTTGGCTTGGTTTTTATTTTTGCGATCGGCGTGTTCATCCATTGCGCTGTGAATTTAGCTTTGCTTCCAGCAAAGGGTTTAACACTTCCCTTTTTAAGCTACGGGGGAAGCTCTTTGGTCTGCTCCTTTTTGCTGTTTGGCTGGCTGATCTCTATAGAAAAAAATAACCGCTTAAACTATTTTGCTTAACCCTGATTTAATTTGAGCCGGCTCCGCGCTTTGCGCCTTTGAGAAAAAAATCGATCAGGAGCATTTTAAATAAAACTTAATTTTTAAGCTCAGCGCGAAGGGGCGGTTTTTTTTAACAATTTTCTTTTTAGGAAAAAACTCACGCCTTGAAAACTCTCGCGCCAAAGATGACTCAAGCCGGCCCCAGAATATCCTCGCGCGATAAACAAGCTCCTCCGCGCGCCGATAAAGACAGCTTAAGCGGACCCAAAAAATAAAACCGCCCCCCCCCCCTCAAAAATCCAGGATTTCCCTCTGAAAAGGAATATTTCCAGCTCGAATAACAGCCCCGCTTATAAAAGCTGAAAAAAATCTTGACTCCCCCCTCTGCTCTAAGCTTATGATATGTGTATATTTTAAACTCATCAAAGCTGTCCCGCTTTTTATTTGCGTTGCCGCACAATCGGAATTTGAAAGATCGGAAAAAAATAATTTTAATGGCTGTCGGCTCTTCCGGCGGGCATATTTATCCCGCTCTGGCAGTGGCGGAAAAATTAAAGAGCCTGTTATTGGCTCAAAAAAGCCAAACGCCAAGCGCTCAAATGGCCTCTTTGGACATTCACTTGGCCCATTCCGGCTCCCCTTTAGGAAAACAAATACTGTCATCCGCCAAATATCCCGTCCATGAAATCCCCCTTGGCGGACTGGCCAAAGGCCAAAGCGCTTTTCAAAAAATAAAAACTTTGCTTTCTATTCCCAGAGCTTTTTTCCAGTCTTTTTTTCTGATTAAAAAGCTCAAACCTCAAGTTATCTTTGGAACTGGAGGAGCTGTGAGCGGGCCTGTTTTAATGGCGGGATGGCTTTTGGGGCGCAAAACCGCTATATGGGAGGGAAATGCGGTTATGGGGCTGGCCAATAAATGGCTGTCCCCCTTTGTGTCCTCTGTTTTTACAGTGTTTCCTCAAGTGGAGGGGCTTGCAAAAAAACAAGCGGTTTGCGCTTACCCTTTGAGGCAAAAAACACACAGATCCGGCAAAGAGAGTTTTTTAAAAAAAACTGACTCCAACAAACATACCGGCCGGGAAGATGGCCAGCGCTCAAACGAGCGGGCGGAGCGGAAAAAAAAAGAGCTTTTAAGCCAAAACGCCGACCCGCCGGCGGCCGCTCAATACATGTTTAAAGTTTTAATTTTAGGAGGAAGCCAGGGATCTGTCTTGCTCAACCGGATAGTCTCTCAAGCTGTTGAGGAAAGCCAATGGAGAAAGAGCGTTTTTATTTTTCATCAGACGGGAGAAAAGCATTTTCACGCTGTCCAAGAGAAATATCAGTCTTTAAGCGGGGTGAGGGCTTTTCCTTTTAGCCCGAATATTGAGGAGTATTATCAAACATCTGATTTGGTTTTTTCCCGCGCCGGCTCCGGAGCTATATGGGAAACAGCCTCTCATGGAAAGCCTCTCGTTTTAATTCCTTTAACATTTTCCGCCGGAGGGCATCAGTTAAAAAACGCCGAAGAGCTTTTTTCCAAAAATTGTGTTGAAATAATTAAAGAGCGGGATTTTAATATTCAGTCTTTTAAGGACAAGCTTCTCCAGTTAAAACAAGATGAGAAAAAGAGAGGGCAAATGGCTAAATCTTTAAAAGCCTGTCATAGAGAGGATGGCGCTCAAAGGATAGCGGATTGGATTTTTAGCCAATTAGCCTAAAATTAGGGGTTTAAAAAATGCGGCATCTGCAAAATAAAAATTTGCATTTTATTGGCATTGGCGGAATCGGAATGTGCGGCTTGGCGGAGCTTCTTCATAATTCCGGCAGTTCTGTCACAGGGAGCGATTTGCGGGAGGGGCCTGAAGTTTCCCGCCTGAAAGCTCTGGGAGTGCCTATTTTTATTGGCCACGATCCGGCGCATTTGGGAAAGGCGACAGATATTATCGTTTACTCCAGCGCGGTTAAAAAAGACAATGTGGAGCTGAAAGAGGCCCGAAGGCGAGGCTTGCCAATGATCCATCGATCGGAGGCTTTATCGGAAATGATGAGGCTCAAACAGGGCATTGTTGTGGCTGGATCTCATGGAAAAACGACAAGCACAGCTTTTTTGGCCACTGTGTTTTTTAGCGCCGGCAAAAGCCCCACTGTGGCCGCCGGAGGGCGATTAGACCTCTTTCAGTCCACAGCTCACTTAGGGAAAAGCGAATGGTTTATAGCGGAATCGGATGAAAGCGATGGAAGCTTTCACCATCTGTTTCCGGAGCTGGTTTTGCTGACAAATATAGATGATGATCATTTGGATTTTTATGGCAGTCTTTTGGAGATAAAAAAAAATTTTTCTGAATTTTTAAAGAAAATTCCTTTTTATGGCTCAGTGATCGCCTGCGGAGACTGCCCCAACACCCGTGAGGTTTTGGGGAACAGCTTTCCCCGGAAAACCTGGCTCTATGGCTTCTCAAAACACAATCATTTTATCTTAAAAAAAGAAAAAGGCTGTTATCATGTTTACCATAAGGGGGAAAATTGGGGGGCGATGGATATTCCCTTAAAAGGGGACTATAACGTCTTAAACGCTCTGGGGGCCTTGGTTTGCGGTTGGGAGGCGGGCTTGGCCAAACAGGATATTTTTAAAGGGCTTAAGAGTTTTCAAGGGGTAAAAAGGCGGAGGGAGCTTAAAGGAGAGTGGCGGGACTGTGTTTTTTTTGACGACTACGCTCATCATCCAACAGAAATTTCAGCTGTGCTCTCCAGCTTTAAGGAGCAATTTCCCCGGCGCCGGATTGTGGTTTTGTTTCAGCCCCATCGCTACACAAGGCTTAAAAACTGCTGGGAGAGATTTTTGCGCTGTTTTTCCGCAGTGGACAAGCTGTTTGTGCTCCCGGTTTATCCGGCCGGAGAGGAGCCTTTACAGGAGGCTGACTCCAAAATTTTTGTCGATCAAATCCCCCACCCATCGGCCCATTTTTTGGAAGAGAGACATTTATTGCCTGTCTTATCTCAGGAGCTAAAAAAAGGAGATCTGTTTGTCACTTTAGGCGCCGGATCGGTTTATCAGCATGGCGTGGCGCTGCTCTCTCATCTGAAAAACAAAGCCTAGCCGGCCGCCATTTTAAGCGGCTGGCTTGAGGGAGGCTGAATCTGAAAAATAAAGCCTAGCCGGCCGCCACTTTAAGCCTTTAGGGCGAATGAGTTGAAATACGGTTTATTTCAGCCCGCATTTGTGAAATAAAGCTCAACAGCCGGTGGGCTTTTTGCTTTATAGGCTTTAAATCCAGCGCTTTGTTTTTGCCAAGCTTAAATTGCCGGCAATAAGAGGGCAAATGTTTTCGCAAGCTCTCTATGGAGAGCTTTTCCTTGTAAAGCAAAGCTTTAATCAGCAAAAGCGTCCTTATATCTTTTTTAGAGTATAGCCTCTGTTTGTTTGTGAATTTTTCCGGTTTTAAAATGGGCAGCTCTTTTTCCCAATACCTCAACACATGGCTGGGGGCTCCCACAATTTTTCCCGCCTCTCCAATTTTAAAATTGAGCTTATCCGGCAAACTGTTAATTTGCGATTCAATTTTTTTGAAGTGGCTGTCCAGTTGAATCATAAAAGTTTCCCTCTAAAATCTTTTTTTTAGGAGAGCGCTGGCGTGAAAAAGCAGGACTCGCCTGGCTGAAATAGTGAGGGGCCGGCCGGTTTGCGGATTTCTTCCCCTGCGCGGCTTTTTATCTTTGAGGATAAATTTCCCAAAGCCGTGAATTTTAATCCCCTGGCCTTTTAGTATATGATTTTTGATAATTTTAAACAGCTCATTCACAAGCTCTTCACTGAATTTTTTGCTATAGCCAATTTTATCATAAACCGCTTGAGAAATATCCGCTTTGGTTAAGGTTTTTTTGTGTTTTCTCATCATTCCTCTATAGGGGCCGCTCTCTCATAATTCCGCTATGGGCTTAAAATCACCAAAGAGGATTATAAGCTAATTTATAGGTTTTCCCATAATTCCGCTAAGGGCTTAAAACCAACCCTTAGCCCCATTTTAACGGCTGCTTTTGAAAAAGCAAATAAAATGAGCCGCTTATGAGGCGAAAACTCACAAAATGTCCAGCCTAAGGGCTATAAAGCCCCGTATCCAATAAAAACATTTAGCCGAGCGGCTGTTTCAAGCCTCACTTAAGCAGCTATATGAAAAATTATGAGCTGATTTAGGCCATATCCCTGCATATTTTGCCCAGAGGAATTATAAGGCCAGCTCGCCATATATGTCAAATATTCCAACATCCACTCAAAGCTCAAAGCTTAAATTCTCTAAACTTTAGTGAAAACTTATATTTAGCAGCGAGGCTTCCCAGTTTGGATTTTTCACTTAAAACAATAATAAAAACTGGATTTTAAAGCTATATGCGCGGTTTCAGATTATGCTGATTTTTGGATGGCGGCCGGCTGAGCTTAGCGTTTTGGATCAGGTGAGACACGCGCTCTTCAATAGCTTCGCGATTTTTTAATGAATATTTTTTTATGGAGTAAAACTTGCAAATTTTACCCATAGCCGGGCGAGGCAGGCGCAAAAAAAGCTTTGGCTCAAAGCTAAACAGCCATTCCACAAGATATTTTTTGTTTTTTTCTATACACTCTTTATGCCCCAGCGGCGGCAAATTTCCATACAGCCATAAATCTGTTGGCCGAAACAATTTTTTAAAGGCAAAAAGATAAGCGTATTTATATAAATCCTCTAAGTGGACGACAATGCTGTGCGGGCCTTTTATGGCGTGAAATCCCCTGTTCCTGATCAAAGAGTTTATATCCCTAAACGCATGATAGTAAACTCCAATGTTGGAAACTGGAATATCTGCCTTTCTGGGAGGATACTTTCTAATAAAAGAATCCAAACTCGCGTAATCGCTCAGCCTAAAAGCTTTAGAGCTATTCAGGATGGAAAATTTAAAGCCTCTTATATAGTCATCCGTCATGCCTTTGGAGTTTCTTTCATACAAGGCCAGAGCTATGGGAAAGCCGGTTCGGCTCACATGTTGAAAAAGCGCGCTGGAAAACAAAAGGCCTTTCTTCAATTTATAATTTTGAGAGAAGGGCCTAAGCCTTTTAAAATTGGCCGGCTTAATTAAATATGACAAAGGGTGAAGGACGCAAACCACATCGGATCGCAATTTATTGTAAGACTTTAAAAAAGAGACGCCCAGGTCCCTGTCAAACAGATCCGGGTCGCAAATGTTCTTCCCTTTTTGGCCGTTTTTATAAGCCGAAGTGACATCATTATAGGGCGGATTGCCGATTTGGATTAAAAAATCAGAAGGCGCAATGCTGTATTTTTTCCGGCTCACATTCAATATCGCATTTTCAATAAAAAGATTTTGCGCCGGCAGTTTGCTTTTTAAAAAAGCTCCGGCCGCGGGATCAAACTCCACAGCTTTATAAATAGTCCGGCCGTCAGACCTTATAAAAGCTCCGGCTCCGGCGGAATTGTCAAAAACAACAGCCTTTGGATAATTTTTGTAAACGGAAATCAGCTTGTGAGCCTCATCCACAATTTTTTCCGGTGTGTAAAATCCCCCCAGCTTAATCCGCTCAGATTTTAATAAATGACCGGATTCAAATTCATTCAAGCTAGTTAAGCTCATAAATTCAACCCCCTCTTTAAAGCTTTAAGAATCTCTATAACATCATGCTGATGGCTTTTAGAGGCCATAGCCAAAATTTTAAACAAATTTAAAATATTTTCCAAGCGGCTTATATTTATAAGGTATTTCAAGCTCATTGGCTTTTCTTTTGAAGTCCAGCCTAAAATCTCCCACCCATTGGAGAAACAAATGAGAGGAATGCAGAAATAAATCATAGGCTGAAAGCCTAAAGCATATTGCTGTTTTTGAATGACAGCCTCTATATAAGTTTTATCCGGATTCACAAAGTAATATGTGGGAAGCTCCGTGACGGCTGTGAGTCAAAAGACAGCTCATTAAGGGCAAACTGGCCTTTTTGCCGGATTTTCGGGGCTCTGATTAAAAACTCGTTATAGTTTTCTATCTCATTTTTTAGAGAATCCAAAATTTCCGCTTGAAACATATCCTCTTTAACGAGAGCATATAAAAACTCCGCCAGCTCGAAAGGATATTTTTCTTTTCCATTAGCCCCTTTAAATTTAAAGGCGCTTTGATCAAGCTGGTTTGCTTTTTGCGGCTTTCCAGATCTTTAACATAGGCGTCATAGCCTATTTGCCACTCTAAATAAGCTTTTTTATCAAATTTTTGAGCTCCAGCCGCGAAAGAGCGGCCAAACTGCCTTCTATTGTCCCTTTTTTTAAACCTGAATTTCCCTTTATTCTTGTTAGGAATTGAAATAGCCAACTGTTTATTTATGATTTCAAAAGCCATTTGCCCATCCACAAGCTGAGGAATTTTTGACTAAAAAAACAGCTTTCATTTTATTTTATCAAATCTTTTAAAACAATCAATAATTTTACTGGTTTGACGCGCGCATTCATGTTTTTTCAAGCTGGGCGCTTATTCTTCTCACTTCAGGGAAGCGCCTGCGCTCCCGCAACTCCCGCCGGCGGATGGCTTCAGCCTGTCCCAAGGAAGGGATGTCAGCGCCTGAAAAAACGCGGGCTTTCCCTCTAATGTTTCAGGCTGAGCTTTAACGCTCAGCTTATAATTTTTCCAGTTTTAAACAGTTATCGCCAAATAAATTTTTAGATTTTAAGCAAAATCCAGTGTATCATAATAGGCATGCTGGAGCGGTTTTTTATCTCTTCCCCCATAGGGGGGTTGGCCATCGACATAAAACAGGAAAAGCTTTATTCTGTCTCAAAATCCCATCAGCCATCTGGAAACCTAGCTGATAAAGGCTGGTCTTGCGTTTTGAGCGAGCCTTCTCAAAAGCTTATCGGCAGGCAAAAGCTTTCCTCCTGCGCTAAGGATATCCAAGGCCAAATCATAAATTACTTCAACAAACGATTAAAAAAGTTTGATATCCCTCTGTTTGATAGAGGCACAGATTTTCAAAAAAAAGCCTGGGCCGCTTTGCGGGAAATTCCCTGGGGGGAGACCGCCACTTATGGAGAGGTGGCCGGACAGCTGGGGATTCCCAAAGGGGCGCGGGCTGTTGGAGGCTCCTGCGCTAAAAACCCGTTTTTGCTGGCAGTGCCCTGCCATAGGGTTTTATCACAAAAGGGGGCCGGCGGCTTTGCTTTAGGGCGCAAAGCAAAAATATGGCTTCTTTCTTTGGAGCGTGAAATATAACTCCCGCTTAAGGCGGGCTGGACAGGGGCGAAATTCTGAGTATCATCCCCTGATCCACACTGGCGTAAATAAGCCCCTGAGGGCCTTCAATGACATGGCGAAAGCGAAGGCCAAGGGAGCTGAGCAGTCTTTTCTCCGTTGGAGCGCTCCTATTGATCGCCTTTAATTTATTGAGGTGAGTCAAAGCCAAAGCTCCTGAAAAAAAGTCTCCCTTCCACTGGGGAAACCGCCGGCCGGAATAAATGAGCAGGCCGGAGGGGGCGATGGAGGGAGTCCAATATTTTACAGGCTGCTCCATTCCCTTTTTATGAGTCCCCTCTCCAATTTTAAATCCTATGTAAGATCTTCCATAAGTGATCACAGGCCAGCCATAGTTGCCTCCTTTTTTAATTTTATTGATCTCGTCTCCGCCCTTTGGGCCATGCTCCTGCAGCCAAATGTCCCGCGTGACCGGATGGATAAACAGCCCTTGGGGGTTGCGATGCCCCAAGCTCCAAATCTCCGGTTTTGCCCCCTTTGTTTTATAAAAAGGATTGCCTAAAACAGCCTGGCCCTCGCCGTTAAGCCTTAAAAGCTTGCCTAAATGAGATCCCAGATTTTGAGCCTGCTTTTTTCTCCCCCTCTCTCCCACAGCCATAAACAAAAAGCCCTTGTTGTCAAAAGCCAGGCGGGATCCAAAATGTATACCGCCGGTGAGAAAAGGCTGAGCGGTGAAAAGAGTTTGAAGCCGGGTGATTTTATTGTTTTTCAGCCTCCCCCGAATCAAGGCTGTTGTCTGTTTGCCCTCTCGCTCTATAGAGCCGGTGAAGTATATCCATCTGTTTTTTTTAAATTCAGGATGCAAAGCCACATCCAGCAATCCCCCTTGCCCCCGGGAATAAACTTTAGGGCCTCCGGTGATCGGGACAATTTGCCTTGTGGAAAGATAAATTTTTTTTATAAGGCCAGATCTTTCTGTCCATAAAAGCTCTTTCTGATTTAAAAACGCCATTCCCCAGGGAACCCCTAAGCCTTTTGCGATAATCTCCGCTTTAAAGGGAACAGGCCCTTTGCGCTCTGTCCAAACAGTTTTTAGTGGTTTTTGTTTGACAGAGCTTTTATTTTGCCCGGCTGTTTTGGGGCCGGCAAAAGCAAAACCGAACATCCAAAAGGCTAAAGCAGCGCTCAAAAATAAAAATCGCATCTGAATTGTCCGCCGGTTAATCTTAAAATTGAAGATCATAATGGGATTTAGGTCAAGAGAGCCAGTCCAACTTATAAAAAATTGCCTTTTGCGGGAGTCGGGACAGCTCCACCCCCGCCAATAGGCATTGTAAGTTTTTTTATCCGGCTTTTAAAGGAAATTTTTAAGCCGGTCTATTATTCATGGCCTGAAACATTTTTTTAGAGGGAGCACACGAGCAAAAATAGATAAGCTTTTAAAAGCGATTGTTTTGATCAACGGATTTCACAAAAAGCAAATACAGCCAAAAAATAATATTAACAATGGGAATTAAAAGAAAAAGCCAATACCAGCCGGATTTGTTTAAGTCATGACACCTTTTGATGCTCACAACAGCAGAGGAGTAAAAAAGGGGCAAGACTAAAAAAAACGCCAGGCCATGCCCGCTTGCGGCTAAGACAGAAAGAATAATGAAATGCGTTACATTGCTATATAAATAGGGAAGCCTTTTTAGCCGTCCTTGGTGAGAAAAGAAAAATTGAACCAAATTAAACACGCTCATTTCACAAAATTTATCGGATAAAAGAATAAGCGGCTTAAATTAATTCATAGCCTGTTAAAATTTCCATAAAAATAGGCTATTTTCCAGCCTTGCGGCTTTTAGCTGTCATGCCCCCCTATCCCGACCGGAACACAAAGAAAGCGGGGCGCGCCTGGCGGCTTTAGCTGTTATGGCTCCTGTCGAGGGCTTTTGCAAAGCCTTGAAGGCGGAACTCAAAAGGGCTGGCTGTGGAAGAGATCAAAAAGGGAGCGCTTAAATCGCTCACCCTGCCTGTTAAAACATAAAAAATTCCCTATATGGGCAGGGAACCGAAACAGAAAATCAGCTTTAAGCCGGGAAATCTATATGGGCAGAGGTTTATCACAAACCGAAATGAAACCAGCTTTAAGCCGGGGAATCCCTATAGGGGCAGGGGTTTATAGCGTTTTCTTTGCTGAGCTATCGTCTAAAAGGCTGGACTCAGGAGGAGGAAGGCTTGACCTTATTCAGAAAATGGCGTTAAAATTCTGAATATGATTCAGAGATCTTGCAGATTCTCCAAAACCAACAGCTTTTTTTTGTTTGGAGCCAGAGGCACAGGGAAAACAACCTTGCTGCACAGCCTTTTCTCCAAAAAAGACACTCTCTTTATTGATCTTTTAAATGTCAGTTTATTTGAAGAGCTTTTATTTGACCCGAGCCGGTTTGAGGCTCTGATCAATGCGGGGCAAAACAAAAACAAAAGAGTGGTTGTGGACGAATTGCAAAAGCTCCCTCGCCTGTTGGATGTCATTCATGCGGAGATTCAAAAAAAGAAAAGACAGTTTATTTTAACCGGCTCCAGCAGCCGCAGATTAAAACAAAGAGGAACAAACTTGCTGGCCGGAAGAGCCTGGGTCTATCACTTATATCCCTTTTCCAGTTTTGAGATGGGCCGGCGATTTAACTTGAAGTCCGCTTTGGAGCGCGGCTCTCTTCCTGAGGCGGCTTTAGCCAAAAACAGAGAGGACGCCAGAGAATATTTAAACGCCTATGCGGGAACCTATTTGGAAAAAGAAATACAACAGGAGCAATGGGTGAGAAAGCTCCAGCCTTTTCGGAAATTTTTATCTATAGCGGCCCAAATGAATGGAAAAATAATCAATAAGTCTAAAATAGCCAGAGACACTGGCGTTGATGATGTCACTGTGGCCAATTATTTTGAAATATTGGAAGACACTTTATTGGGCGTGACATTGCCGGCTTTTCATTTTTCTGTCAGAAAAGCCCAAAAACAAGCCACTAAATTTTATTTTATTGATCCCGGCATAACGAGAGCCTTATCAAAAACTTTAACAGTGGAGCTTATCCCGCAAACCTCCGCTTTTGGAGAGGCGTTTGAGCATTGGTTTTTGCTGGAAGTGATAAAAAACGCCTCTTACAAGAGAAAGGATTGGACTTACTCCTATTTGCAAACAAAGGATGGGCTGGAAATTGATTTAATTATTCAGCGTCCAAAAGACCTCGTGCTGATAGAGATCAAATCCAAGGATCGGGTGGGCAAAGAGGATGCCCAAGCGCTTGAGGCTTTAGGCGGAGATATAGATCCCAAGGCCGAAAGATGGCTTGTCTCAAGAGATCCTCTGGAAAGGCGCTTTGGGGCCAGCCGCGCTCTTCACTGGCGAAAAGCTTTAAAGGAGCTTTTTTAGCGCAATCCAGAGAAAATTAAAGCGAATGAGAATGGCGTATCGCAAACAATATGGAATAAAACAGCTTTACTTTTTCTTTAATATAATGAGTCCCATATAAAATAAGCCAGCCGGAAAAGCTCTTCCTCAGACAAATTATTTAAATTAAGCCGTTTAGTTTTTATGCCTTCCTCCGCGAGAAGATCATACAAACCATCAAGATGCCTGCTCCCTACAGAGATTATGAGCGGTTTGTTTTCCTCTAAAGCCTTTTGGTATATTGGCAAAATATTTTTTACAAAAACTAAATCTCTAGCCTCTACAAGAAAGTTTTGAACAAACAAATCATAGTTTTTTGGATTGCTAATTGTGGCGTCATATATGTCCAGCAAATCTGCCGAGAGAAATTGGCCATCTCTGGCAATTCGAGACATTTCCTGAGCTATATGTTTTATTATTTCTGTGTCAAAAGGCTGATTGTTTCTTAGAATTGCGCTCACATAGTTAAAGTTTTGCGTATTTTTTAAAGCTTGCTGTATTATAAAGCCATCCGTTTTTTCTAATTGAGAAAATATAAGCCTAAGCTCCCGCTCTCCTATATCAATATCCCTTTGATTTGGTTTCCACAACAATATATAGCCCTTTAAAAAAACACCCATATTGTTTAATATTTCATCCTCTATTCCAAAAAAACAAGCCGTGGGCGCCGCTTTCCTTATATTTCTTCCCTCATTAGGGGTAAAACCTTCGTAAGCCATGCAGATTTTGCCAGATCCGCTCTTCATGACAAGAGCGTTTACTATAAACTCATGTAAAGGCGACTCATGATGTTCACCGATAAGAAGAACATGCTCCGCCGGATTCTTAAATAAAAATTCCCACTTGGATTCAGCCCCAGGAGAAGCTGTAGTTTGTGATGACGCAAATCCCGCAAACGGGAATAATAGAATGATTAAAAAAAATTTCATGTTTTATTTATCGTTAAAATATAGGCTACTGATAACAGGGAGGGAAGAGGAAGTCAAGCGGCAGTTCAAAAAAAGAGTAAGCTCAGCCCATTAAATTGTAAAAATTTCCGATAAGGCTTGTCATAAGCTAAACTTTTGGCTCATGACAACTTAAGCTCTGTTTGATAGAGGTTAAGTTGTTGAAATGACTGTAAAAAACAAGTATTTTCTCCGCTCAAGAATTTCTGAGCTTAAATTTATAGAAATTTTTGGGCTTCTTTTCTGCCGATCTGACAGCCCAACAAATAGCTTTTTTTTCAAGGATCGGCAGAAGCAACATTAATAAAATCTTAAAAAAACTTAAATTTAAGGACAGATCAGGGAAAATTTTAACACTCTATAGCTTTATGCTTGAGCTGGATAATAAAAAATGCTAATAAGCCAATCAGTTTAAAACAAAAGGAGGCGATTATGAATAAAATTTTGCAAATAATAACCTTAGCGGGATTAAGCGCTCATTCTTCAGCCGGCTTTAGCTTGGCTAAAACAGATATAGCCCTAGACGCGCCTTTTGCGCCAAAGCCTCAAGCGGTTTTTTTCACACAGGAAAATGGGCAGTTTACTCCAAAATGTCAGGTCTCTGTGGAGCGATATCCTGAAATTTTGCCTCCCCAATTAGCCAAAGGAATGAATAACAGGCCGGCTCTGACAAATCAAAATAGCGCTTTAGATTTAGAGACATGCGGGCCACAGCTAAGCTTGAGTTTGGCAAATGAGATAAAATCCGGTTTTCAGCCGGAAATAGCGGCCGTGGGGCTAATAGGCGCGGCGGCCTCTATCACCGCTTGCGTTGCGGGAGCTTGGCTGACTTACAAAGGCGCCTACTATATAGGCCGTGAGGAGGAGGAGACAAAAACTAAGGGGTATCTTTTAACCGCAATAGGCGGATTAGGGGGCGCCGCTTCTGTAACGGCCATCAATCATCTGTTATTTAGAGGATCTGAGGCGGCTAGATTGGCGAAATGGGTGGGCGGTTATGCGGGAGCTTTTTGCTCAGTAACAGGCGGATTAGTCGGTTATTGGAATGGATCTGATGAAAAAATATATAGCCGCTGGAGAAAGCAGAGGACTGAGAGGCGGGAGCAAACTTTAAAAGAGGATAAAGAGAGGGTGGCTGAGCTGGAGAAGAATTTAAAAGAGAATAAAGAGAGGGTGGCTGAGCTGGAGGAGAATTTAAAAGAGGATAAAGAGAGGGTGGCTGAACTGGAGCCTTTCCTTAATGAAAACAGCGCAACTGTTACAGATCCAGCTTTAAAAATGCTCCTGAAACATGCTTGGGACAGCGCTCAAAGGCGGGTTTTTAAAACGGAGACACTCTTACAACATGTTAGAAAAATCGTTGAAAAGGATAAAGAGCGTTTAGATTATGCCGTTAAAAAACTGGAAGAGAATAAAAATTAAGGCCGAGCGGAAGGAATAAAAAGCGTTTAGATTATTATGCTGTTAAAAAGCTGGAAGAGAATAAAAACTAAGGCCGAGCGGAAGGGATAAAAAGCTTTAGATTATGCTGTTAAAAAGCTGGAAGAGAATAAAAATTAAGGGCGATCGGAAGGGATAAAAAGCATTTAGATTCCTGCTGTTAAAACAGATGGCCCGCTTATCCGAAACTGAGGCTCATTCAAGCTGGCTCATTTTTCCGGAAGGAATAAAAACAGCGCTGGAGATTTCATAAAATGGAAAAGGCGATGCTGGGCTTGGCCAGCCTGTTTTTTATCGGCCATGTTTTGCAATGGGTTTTTATAAAAACCAAAATTCCCGATCTTTTAATTTTAATTGCCGCCGGTTTTATTATTGGGCCTTCCGGCTGGAGCCTTATCTCCCATCAGCACTTAGGGCAAACAGGCGCCGTTTTAGCCACAGTCACATTGATCATCATCCTGTATGAGGGGGGTCTGCATTTAAACGCAAAATCCCTCCTGCAATCCAGCCTGCCGGCGCTCGCGCTCTCCCTCTTGTCTTTTTTATTGATTTCCGCTTTAGCCACAGTGTCTCTGTCGCATTTTTTCACCTGGCCAACAGCCCTGCTTGTGGGCTTGGGAATAGGAAGCACCTCCTCCGCTGTTGTTTTCCCCATGATAAAGCCCTTAGGCCTTAAAGAGGAGACAAAAACTCTGCTGTCTCTGGAGTCCGCCTTTACAGATGTTTTGGCCATTATCGCTTTCTTAGCGGTTTTGGACAGCATCTTTAGCCAAAATTACAAGGCCTCCGCCTTTATTCTGGGATTTGGGACAAAGCCTTTTGTGTCTGTCGCTTTGGGAATTGGATCAGCCATTTTGTGGTCATTTTTAAGAAAGGCTTTTTTAAAATTATTTGATATGCCTTTTGCGACTGAGGCCTGGTCTCTTCTCACCTTTGGCTGTATTGAAATTTTTGATCTCAACGGCCCGATTGGAATTTTAGCTTTTGGCTTTGCTTTAGCCAATTTGAATTTAATGCCCAGCGCTTTAGGAGGCTTGCTGAATTTAAAGCCTGTTTCGGAAAACGAGATGTCTTTGTTAAAAGAGATCTCCTTTTTGCTGAGGACATTTTTCTTTCTCTATTTGGGCATGCTGATTCAAATATCCTCCTTTAATATCTTCATTTTAGCTGTTTTGCTGACGCTCCTCATGTTCGCCACCAGATACATAGCTGTCCGCTGTGTGCTTTCGGCAAAAAAATATCCTTACTTTGACGCTTTAGTGGCCGTTGGAATGGGTCCCCGAGGGCTGGCCTGCGCTGTTCTGGCCACCCTGCCCCTGCAAAGGGGCTACATACACGGAGAGTTTATTCAGAATTTAATTTTCTATGTCATTTTAATCTCCATTTTAAGCGCCTCTTTATTTGTGATGTTTGGCCAAAAAGATTTTTTCCAAAAAATCTTTAAGCCTTTGTTTAAAGCCTACCCGGCTTTAAAAGAAGAGGTTTAAGCCTGCCGGCATTATTGTTATAAAAATTTGCTATTGACAGACTGATTTGATAAAATGGGGCATGAGCTTTGCGGCCCCTTTGAGCTGTTTTTGGGTAGCATTGACAGACTGGTTTGATAAAATGGGGCATGAGCTTTGACTATAGGCTATTTTGGATCTGGAATGCGCCCCAAAAAATGGACAGTTCACTTGAAATAACCCTGTTCATAACTCAATGGCCTTTTATTGTTGGCTATATGTAAGGTTTCAGAGTATACTGCTTGTATTTAAAAACTAAAAATAACAGGAAACAAAATGAGCGCAAATTTAAACATTGATCCAATAAAAAATAAGCCAGCCAAAAAAGAGACAGCTCTAAAAACACAAATGGACAGCAAGATAAAACTTAAAGCGCGTCAGATCCGCCTTGCGCGCTCCTCTCTCTCAGAAAATAATTCCCCCCCCCCCCCCCCCCGATTTTTTCCTCTTCTAAATCAGCTCTTTAAAAGACAAGTCCGTATCGGCTTTAGCCTTTGCTCCCTCAACTGGATCGTCCCCTGGATCGTCCCCGCAAAATGGACAATTTGCTTGGCAAACTATCTAAATATCAAAGATAGATCAAACAGCGCTTTTAACCCTCGCCTCACCCCATTACATACCGGCTTTAGCCTCATTGAAGTTTTAATAACAGCCACAATCGGCTTAATACTTGGCGCCGGAGTTTTAAAGCTAAGCCAGATCGCTATTGAAAATACTCATATCCTCAAAACAATCTTTGCGGAGCAAAAACTTGAAAAAGCAGTCAGTGACGCTTTAAGCGATCAAGCTCATTGCAAAGATATTTTAGGGCCTTTTCATTCAAAGACAGCCCGTCCTATTTCCGTCACTAATGACAGCTCAAAAGATTATACCTATGGAGTAAAGACAGGCGAATTTGAGGGCGGCCTGATTGACATTCAAAAGATAGAATTGAACCCGCCTAACCCTTTGGACTCTGCTAACACAGAGGCCGATTATATCGTTTATTTTAAAAAGCCCAGACTGGGCAAATATGCGACTCTAGGCGGCGGCAAATGCACAAGCGGCACAACTGCTGGAGATCAGGCTGGCTGTTATTTTGTTAAATGCAAAATGGATTATTTTTGCTCCGATAATGCTTGCGGCGGGACAAGCGATCAATGCCGGCTTAAAACCTGTGAGGGAAATACTCAAGCTCCCGGAGTCGCAAATAAAAAGTGTGAGGCTGGCAAAGTTTTAATCGGGTTTAATTCCGCCGGGCAAACTATTTGCTGTAGACCCGGAGAGGAATGGGATGAGACAAGCTCTCCGCCACAGTGTAAATGCCCGAATGGAAAAACATGGAATGGACATGCTTGCTCATGCAGAAAAAATCAAAAGTTAGCCAAAGACGGGACCTGTGTTGATGCTTGTTTTGGTCAAGACAATATTAAAATATGGGACGGGAAAAAATGCGTCTGCCCTTATACCACTTGGGAGGATGTTCAAGGCCGGTGTCAGTGTGGCTATACAGCCCACCGGCCCTGGAGAAGTATAACAATTCCAGAATTGCCGGGTTTTACCCGCCCCCCGCCTTACTGGTCTAGCGAATATGAGATGTGTATTTGCCCGGACGGCTGGTTTTTTTCCACTACTTCAGGTTGCTCAACATGCCCGGGCGGCTCAGTCAGGAGGGCCCCGCTGGCCCCCGAAAACAACATAAGCCAGCCGCTAAACCCCTCACAAATACCGCGCGGGGGAAACTTTACTGGCCCGTATGATGTATGCGCTTGCTGGTCTACTGATGATGGGTTTGAGAGTTGGAATGGCCATCATTGTTGCCATGCTTTGGACACTTATGATCATCGGACAAGAAGTTGTTGGCAAGCCCATCCGTTTCGCCGGTGAGGATGGGATAGTCGGGCAAGTCTCAGCTGAATTGTGGCCGCGGCTGGGAGTCAATTCAGCCGACAGTTTCCGCCGGGAATTTATTCCCGGCCGTTCGCCGCTTTGTTTGTGGCTAGCGGCTTTATTGTCATTGTGGCCCGCGGCTGGGAGTCAATTCAGCCGACAGTTTCCGCCGGGAATTAAAGCGCCAGTCAGAGCCAGCCGATAAAAAAAGCGGAGTGTCCATGAGGCTGGCTTTTCTTTTTTTGCTGTTTAGCTTTTGTCTTAATCTTGAGGCGACTCCTGATAAACAAATACCTGAAGCTCAAGCACCGGAGAGTTTAGATATTATGCCGCTGGCCACACAAGCAATCATAAAGAGCAAAGCGGAAGGCGGAGATAGACTCACAAGCGCAAAAAGCCCAAAGCATAAAACAAAAACATAAGGCGGCTTACCTGTGGTTTAAACACGCGGCAGAGACGGGCAATCCTTTTGCTCAATCCAGTTTAGACAGACTCAATAATCTCAATAACAAAGAGCGCTAAGTCAGGCTTATGCCCGGCAGAAAAAGCTGGCAATCCGGAGAGATAAAAGAATCGGGCAAGGCTCTACTGAATTGTGGCCCGCGGCTGGGAGTCAATTCAGCCGACAGTTTCCGCCGGGAATTTACTCCCGGCCGTCCGCCTCTTTTTTTTATGGCCACCGGCTTTATTGTCTGGCGATAAGCCGGCCAGCTCATTATCATACATTGCGGCTTTTTGTATAAGTCCTATCGGATAGACGGCAGGCAGGGGCAGAGACACAGCCCGCAAATCAGTTTGAGACTCACAGATCAGGCTTATGCCCGGCGGGAATCTTATAAAAAGGCTATATTGCAGGCTTTTCCGCCGATAAGCCAATAATTAAAAAACATTTAGATAAATTTTTTTGCAAAAGTCAGAAAAAAAGCTTGATTTTTCGGGGGGGGGGGGGGGGGGGGGGGGGGGGGGGGTAAAATTTGCAATGTGTTTGTTTGCTTAGGGGGCCGAGAGGCTGATTGTTTTCAGCCTTTTTTGCTCCGATAAATGGCAAATAAACGCTTAAACAAACTAAAAGGAGCAAATATGCAAAAAATTATTATAAGGCTTTTATCCGCCTTATCCAAAGAGATAAAAATCGGCCTTATCGGAGTCTTGGCCGTTGGGGCTAGCCTGTCTTGTCATAGCCTTAAGCCCTCAGCTCAAGCCGCTGAAGATCAACCGGCAGAGAGTGTGAGCCAGCGGGGGCTAGCCTCTGGGGGTATGAGCAAGGAGATGAATACTATAATAAGAAAGGCTAATTCTGGAGACGCAAAGTCTCAATATCAGTTAGGCCTGTTTTATCGGGAGAAAAAACAATATTCTAGGTCTTACATATGGTTTGATCTTGCGGCTAGGAAAGGCCATACGGAAGCTCAATACTATGCAGGTTTTTACCGTTTAGATTTAGATTTAGATGCGGTGTTTGATGTTAGAGAGGCTGTAAAATGGCTTAAGCCGGCGGCAGAGAAAGGCCATACGGAAGCTCAATACTATATGGGTTATATTTATAGAGCAGGTTTGCTCGACTTTCATAACAATTACAAAGCCGCTAAATGGTGGAGGCTTGCGGCAGATCAAGGGCATGCGGGCGCTCAATACGGGTTAGGCGCTCTGGCTGAATGGAGCAGGGGCGGCTTGAAAGAGCATGAGGCTTTCAAGTGGTTTAAGCTTGCGGCAGATCAAGGGTATAAGGCGGCTCAATACGAGTTAGGCAGGCTTTATTATAAAGGAGACTTAGGAGTGAGAAAAAACCGCCGGGAGGCTTTCAAGTGGTTTAAGCTTGCGGCAGATCAAGGGTATAAGGCGGCTCAAAAAGATGCGCTGGATAGAAATGGATTTAAATAATAAAGCTCAATAGCTAAGAGCCGGCCAGCTTAGCCTCAAAAACTATGAGCTAAGGACTCTTTGGGATTGTGAGCTATCGGATAGGGCTTATTCCCTCTGGCTCTGTTTGCCACAAAATATCGCCGGAAGGCCCTTATTGTAGAGATTATTCCCTAGAGGGGGGGGGGATCCTGTTATGGCCGTTTAAGCGGCTCTGGAGAGGAAATTAAAGCCTCAGCTGTTTATTCCCGCTCTGTCCCGCCAAAGCCGGGGGGAGCTTTTAGGCCAAAGCATAAGCTTGCGATAAGAGCGGCTGGCGGCCTTTAAGTCCAAACAGAGGGTAGGACGGCTGTCCATGCAATCGGACTATGTCTCTCAATCAAAGTATTGCCATGCAATGCGTCTCTGTCTTTTAAAAAGCTGTTTCATGTTTTTGAGATAAGGCGGAAGGATATGGATTAAGCCTTTTTATAAAAATTTGCTATTGATAAGCCGGTTTGATAAAATATTGAAAAAAAGGCGGAATGGCGGAACATAAACTTCAAGCTTTTTCTGTCCAATCAATGAGGCTCAGTCCTGATCCTAACACAAAGTCTTAATTTTCTTAAATTTTTGTTTGCATTGTAAAATGAGATCAAGTAACTCTTTTTTGTGATTAAAGCTGTTTATAGGCTGGCCTCGTGCTCTAAATAAAAGGCAATAAGCCGAAGCTGGGGGCATTGCTCCATCGCTTTTTATAATATAGCTGTATAAAGAAACGGAAGACGGGGCAAACAGAATATAAGCCAGCATAAAAAACCAAGCGAACGGAAAGCGAAAAGCCCGGCGGAATATAGAGAGCCAAAAGCCCTCATAAAAAACCAAGCGGACGGAAAGCGAAAAACACCGTGAAAACGGCGCAATAACAAAAAAGCAAAAAAAGGCGGACAAAAGCAAGGGCTGTCAATAATATAAATCCTATTTTGAGGAGTCGAGTTTTGGATTTCAAGCGTCAAATCATAAGGAAAAAACTGACAGGGGCTATAGTCCTCCTTGCTGTCTTTGGCTCTGTTTTTTTATTTTTCTACCTGCTGACCAATAACAAAATCAGTTTGCTTTACAATAAAGGCTATGAGCCGGATCAGCCTATTCCCTTTTCCCATAAGCTTCATGCCGGGGAGCATAAAATTGACTGCCGCTACTGTCATGCCGGAGTTGAGGTGAGCCGCCACGCCTCTCTCCCCAGCCTCAATATCTGTATGAATTGCCATCGAACAGTGAAAACGGACAGCCCGTGGATTAAAAAAATCACTCAAGCTTACAGCGAAAACAAGCCTATAGTCTGGCAAAAAGCTCATCTTTTGCCGGATTTCGTGAAATTTTCTCATTTTCATCATATTAAAGCCGGAAAGGATTGCGCAACTTGTCATGGCCCTGTGGAAAGCATGGAAGTCATATCCCAACACAACAGTTTATCAATGGGCTGGTGTGTGAACTGCCACCGCCAATCTCCGGAAGACGGGAAAGTTTTAAAAGATCTAAAAAGCAAAGGGCATCAGCAGGCCCCCATAAACTGCTCCACTTGCCATTACTGAGGATTTTATTTATATTGGCCGGGTTTAAAACTTATTAAAGGCGCTCAAATCCAAATCAGCATAAAATGAGGAAAAACATAAGCTAAATGAAAAACACAATCCCAAAGGAAAACGCAAAAAAATAAGCAGCATGAAAAGCATAAGCCAATAAAAAAACACGCACAGCCCGGAGAGAATAAACAACATGAAAAATATAAAAACAGCTAAAAATAAATCCAACAGCGAAAACGCAGGCAAAGACACAGCTCAAAACAAACCCATAAACAGCTTTAAAAAAATCAGCCTGACCAACAACGCAGGCAAAAACATGGCTCAAAGCGAAAGCGCGGAGCAAAAAAAACATTGGCTCAGCTTGGAGGACTATAAAGGGGATCAAGCCTTTCAGGAGGCTGGCCAAAAAGAGTTTTTGTCCCCCATTCCCTCAGAAGGGGAGATAAGCTCCTCCCGCCGTGAGTTTTTGCAAGTCATGGGAGCGGGGCTGGCGCTGGCGAGCGCCGGCTGTATGAGGCGGCCGGCGGAAAAGCTGGTCCCTTACATTAACCGCCCCCCGGATATTATTCCGGGCGAGGCCAATTATTACGCCTCCTCTTACTATGACGGGGGAGAGGGCTTTGCCACCCTGATTAAAACGCGGGAGGGGCGGCCCATCAAAATTGAGGGGAACGCGGAGGCTCAAGCCCTCAACGGATCCGCGCTGTCGCCCAGAGCGCACGCCAGCCTTTTAAGCCTTTATGATCCAGAGAGAATAAAAGGCCCTAAGCAAAATCTCTTTAACGAAAAAAAGACTAACAAAGAGACCATCAATATCTCCTTTGAGGAGCTGGACAAAACCCTCTCCAAAGAGTTTCAAAAAGGGCAAACCGCTTTGCTCACTGGCCGCATTCCCTCTCCGTCCTCGCAAAGCCTGATTAAAGCCTTCCTCTCCGTGTTTCGCGCCAAGCGCTATGTTTGGGACGCCCTCAGCCTGGAGGATTTGACAGAGGCTCAAAAAATCTCTTACGGCCAAAAAATCGCCCCCTCTTACAATATCTCCCGCGCCCGGTTTATTTTTTCCCTGAACTGTGATTTTTTAGGCTCTTATTTGTCCCCTGCGGAATTTCAGAGGCAATTTGCGAAAACCCGCCGGCCGGATGAGGCGATGAGCCGTCTGGTGGTTTTAGAGCCTCTTCTCTCTCTGACAGGATCCAATGCGGACGAAAGGCATCGCTTGAGAGCGCAAGATCAAATGCCCGCCTTAATGGCTTTGGCTGAGGCCCTGATTCAGCAGGGGGCTTTTACAGCTCCCGCAAAACTAAAAGCTGTGGCGGAAAGCTATAGGGAGGCTTGGCTCAAGCTCCCTATTCCTCAAGAGAAATGGAGGGAATGGGCTAAAGAGCTGATAAAAAACAAGGGGCGGGGGCTTATTCTCTTTGGCGGGATTCGCTCCCAGACCAAGCAGTCGGCTGAAACGCATATCCTGGCAAATTTTTTAAATTCAGCTCTTGGAAATGACGGCCGGACTGTCAATTACTCTCAAGCCTATCCTTATGAGTTTGGCTCTCACTCTCAAATGGAAAAGCTAATCTCCGACTTAAACAAAGGGCATATCAAAAGGCTGATTATCCATGGAGTTAATCCTCTGTATTCTTACGCCAACAGCGCGAGACTTCTGGAGGCTCTTAAAAAAGCGGAGCTGACAGTTTATACAGGAGACCGCATAGATGAAACCGGTTTTTATGCCGATTATCTGGTCCCGGACTCCCATCCCTTGGAAAAATGGTCTGACTGGGAGTTCAAAAAAGGGGTTTTCACTATTCAACAGCCGGCCATTCGCCCTCTCTATAGATCCAGAGCTTTTGAAGACAGCTTGATGGCTTGGATGAAATCCTCCGGCTCCCAAAGGATTCAGGAAAAAAGCTTTTATACATACATTAAGCGCCGCTGGCAGTCCGGAAAAGCTCCGGGATTTTGGGAGCGCTTTTTAAAAAGGGGTGTTATCGGCTCTGAAAAGCCCGCTCTCTCCCCGCCCCGCCCTTTTAGGGAAAAGGCTCTGGGCGCTTTAAAAACATACAAGCCCCTTTACAAAGAGGGAGATTATTTTCTCTCGCTTTATGAGACTTCCGCCTTCAAACAGGGGGATATGTCCAATGTGGCCTGGCTTATGGAGTTCCCTGATCCGGTGACAAAAATCTGTTGGGACAATTACCTCTGCCTGTCCCCGGCGACAGCCCTTAAAGAGAGCTTAAAAGAGGGGGACATTGCGGCTGTAACAGTCAATGAGCGCGTGATCGAGGCGCCCGTCCATATCCAGCCCGGCCAGGATGACAGCTCTTTCGCTTTGGCTGTGGGCTATGGCCGGACCCGAGCCGGCTCTGTGGGCAATAACAAAGGAGTAAACGCCTATCCCCTGGCCGGCGCCGCTCCAGGGCAAGATTTTGCCTTTTCCTCCCTCCCCGCCCTGTTAAAAAAGACCGGCCGATTTGTCCCTTTAGCCAATGTTCAGGGGCATCACTCTATGGAGGGAAGAGACATTATTTTGGAAAGCTCTCTGGAGGATTTTAAAAAGGATCCGACGTCCGGTTTGCCCCATCATCACAAGCCGCCAAGTCTATGGTCTAAACACACATACAAAGGGCATAAGTGGGGCATGGTCATAGATTTAAACAGCTGTAATGGCTGTGGGACCTGCATGATCGCCTGCCAGTCTGAAAACAACATTCCCACAGTGGGCAAAGAGTATGTTTTGCAGGGCCGCGAGATGCACTGGATTCGGATCGATCGCTATTATAAGGGGGATCCCTCACAGCCCTCAGTCGCCCATCAGCCTGTGGTTTGCATGCACTGCGATAACGCCCCTTGCGAAACAGTGTGCCCGGTTTTAGCCACTGTCCACAGTGATGAGGGCACAAATGACATGATTTACAATCGCTGTGTGGGCACCCGCTATTGCTCCAACAACTGCCCGTATAAAGTGAGGCGCTTCAACTGGTTTGACTACACCAAACAAAGCCGGCAGGAGCCTCTTCAGCTGGCTTTAAACCCGGATGTCACTGTTCGCCACAGGGGAGTAATGGAAAAATGCACTTTTTGCATTCAGAGGATCCAAGAGGGCAAAGCCAGAGCTAAAAAAGAGGGGCGGGCGCTCAAGGACGGCGACATTCAAACCGCCTGCCAGCAGTCCTGTCCGGCGGAGGCCATTGTTTTCGGAGACTTAAATGATCCAAAATCCAAAGTGAGCCAAGCCTTTCAGGCTAAAAACAGCTACTCTCTTTTAGATAATTTGCTGAACACACAGCCGGCGGTAAAATACCGGACAAAAGTGAGAAACGCCAAAGGGGCGGTTAAACATAAGAAAGGGCACAGCTGATTAAACAGAGGCTAAAAAATATTGAGAATGAGGCCATAGCTGATTAAACAGAGGCTAAAAAATATTGAGAATGAGGCCATAACTGATTAAACAGAGGCTAAAAAATATTGAGAATGAGGCGCGCCCAGGCCAGAGGATAAAGAAAATTGATCGCGCGCGGAGAAATAAAAGGCGCGTTTGCCGCGCTCAGGCCAACTGGAGCTGAATTTTTATGCTTTTATTTTTAAGCGCTTTGTTTTTCGCAAAATTTTCATGGGCGGGTGCTTGGCCTTTTTTCACGAGATCTTCAATCCGGCCCGGCCCGCGTGGAGGCAAACAGAGGTTTTAAAAAATGATCAAAAGAGACCCCTTAACTCACGGAAACAAAAGCTTAAAGCAAGTGACAGAGGATGTGGCTGTCCTTGTGGAAAAAAAGCCGGGCTTAAAATATTTTGGCGCCTTGTTTTCCGCCAATACCCTGCTTATTTTTTATGTCGGCGTTTTAACAGCTATTGTGATGATTGGCATGGGCCTTATGGGCGCCAACCACCCTGTGGCTTGGGGAACAGACATTATCACCTTTGTTTTTTGGATCGGCATTGGCCACGCGGGAACTTTAATTTCAGCCATTTTATTTTTGTTTAGGCAGAAGTGGAGAACCTCTATCGCCAGAACAGCTGAGGCCATGACTGTCTTTGCGGTTTTGACAGCGGGGCTGTTTCCTGTTTTGCATTTGGGCCGGCCCTGGCTGTTCTTTTGGTTTTTCCCCTACCCTAACCAAAGAGGGCCTCTTTGGATTAACTTTCGGTCCCCTTTGACATGGGATGTTTTTGCCATTTCCACTTACGCTCTGGTCTCCCTGCTGTTTTGGTATATTGGCATGCTTCCCGACTTAGCCGCTTTGAGGGACCGGGCAAAAAGCAAATGGAGGCGGCTGGCCTACGGCTCTCTGTCTTTGGGCTGGAGAGGCACTGGCCGGAACTGGAGTCATTATGAGATGACCTATCTTTTGCTGGCGGGCCTCTCTACCCCTTTGGTTTTATCTGTCCACAGCATTGTGTCTTTTGATTTTGCCGTGGCCGGCCTTCCCGGCTGGCACGCGACTATTTTCCCTCCGTATTTTGTCGCCGGGGCCATTTTTTCCGGCTTTGGCATGGTGGTCACTTTGATGTGCCTGGTGCGGGCCTTTGTTCCCCAATTTAAGGATTACATTACCATCAATCACATGGAAAACATGAATAAAATCATTATGCTGACCGGGATGATGGTTGGCTACGCCTATGCCTGCGAGTTTTTTATGGCCTGGTATTCCGGCTCCTCCTATGAGCAATACGCTTTCCTCAACAGGGCTTTTGGCCCCTATTGGTGGTCTTATTGGATTATGATCACCTGCAATGTGATCATTCCCCAGCTCTTTTGGCTCCGCTTTTGCAGAAGAAACATTAAAATCATGTTTATCATCTCCATTTTGGTCAATATCGGCATGTGGTTTGAGAGGTATGTGATCATTGTCACATCTTTGCATCGGGATTTTTTGCCTTCCAACTGGGGCATGTTTAAAATGACTTTTTACGACTTTGGGGCGCTGATTGGAAGCTTTGGAATGTTTTTAACCTTGTTTTTAATTTATATTCGAATACTCCCGGCTATTTCCATGTCTGAGGTTAAGCCTGTTTTGTCTGTTGGAAAAAAAGAGGGGCATTGAGCTTGAAATTGAAAATCCCTAAACTCCCCTCTTTTGAGTTAAAAAAGCTGTCCCGCTATAAAGCCCAGCCGGGCGTGGCCGGGCTGTGGGAGGAGGAAAAGGCCTTTTTACAAGCGGTCCGGGCCATCTATAAAAAAGGGGACATTCGGCCTGTCCCCATAAGCCCTTATCCTGTTCACGGCTTGGAATCAGCCACAAAATCTCCCAGGTCCTGGATCCCCTGGATCGCTTTTGTGTTTGGCCTGAGCGGCTGTCTTTTTGGTTTGTGGCTCACTTGGTGGACTTCAGCTGTGAGCTGGCCCATCATTGTGGGAGGCAAGCCCTTTTGGTCCCTTCCCGCCTTTATACCCATTATTTTTGAGTTGACCATTTTATTTTCCGCCTTGGGCGCTATTGGAGCTTTAATGTATGCCTGCGGCATCCCCCACATTGAGCCGCCGGTGATTGACAAGGATTTAACCAGCCATAAGTTTGCCCTGTTTATTGCGGAAAAGGATTGCCCTAAAGATAAAGCCAGAGCCTGTCTCAAAGAGGCGGGAGCGCCGGAAATCAAAGAGACGGAGTTTTAAGCGGGATATGAAGTTTTTAAAATTTTTAATTTTGCCTCTGTTAGCTTTTTGTTTGGGCGCCTGCTCCTGCTCCGGCGGAAAAAACAGAACGGACTCCCAATGGACAAGGGATATGGCCAAACAAAACAATGTAAAGGCTCAGGAAGGCTCCGATGAGGGAAAAATGCTAATGAAAATGCCCCCTGAGGGGACAAGGGCCAGAAACCGCCGCTATTATCCTTATGCGGGAAATCCCCTGACAGCCTCTAAAAAGCTTAAAAACCCCCTGAAATACACAGAAGAGGCCTTGGCTCAAGGGCGGGCGCTTTATCAAAAATTTTGCGTTTACTGTCATGGGGCTTATGGAGATTCCGGAGAGGGGGCGAGCGTGGCCCCTAAAATGGCGATTAAGCCCGCCTCGCTTTTAACCGACAAAGCCAAAGGCTATAGCGATGGGCGGATTTACCATATTATTTATGAGGGGCAGGGGCTGATGGGAGCTTATCGCATTCAGCTGGAAACCAATGAGCAAACGGCCATGTCCCATTATATGTCCAGCGGAGACAGCCCTTACAAAGGCTCAAGCGGCATCTGGTCTGTCGTTCATTATGTCCGCTCACTGCAAAAAGCCTCTGAGCAACAGGAAAAATGAAGGCTCACAAAAGAGAAATAAAAAATGAAAAACCCCATTATAAAATTTGAGTTTCCCCAGCGGTTAAAAACTTTATTTTCCATCTGTATTTTTGTTGGAGCTGTTGGTTTTTTTGCGGGGCTGATGATAGACAAAGAGAGGGCTTGGCACGCTTTTTTGGCCTCCTCCCTTTTTGTCTTTTTTTTAAGCCTGGGCGGGGTGTTTTTTACAGCTATTCAGCATGTCTCTAAAGCGGGATGGAGCGTGAACATTCGCCGGCTGATGGAGGGCTTTGGAGCTTATCTTCCTATAGGCTGCGCGATGGCTTTGGCTTTGCTTTTTGCCGGCGACTCTCTTTACCCCTGGCTGAATAAAGAGCTGGTCTCCGCCGATCCTCTGCTGGGGCATAAATCCGCTTATTTAAACTGGCCTTTTTTTCTCATTCGCCTGCTGGCGTTTTCCGGGATATGGATTTTCTTTTCTCAAAAGCTTACGAGCCTGTCTCTAAAACAGGATCAAACAGGGGAAGAGGAAATCACCCATAAAAGCGTCTCTTTCTCTGTGGCTTTTTTGATTTTATTCACCATCAGCTTTTCCTTTTTCTCTTTTGACACGCTGATGAGCTTGGAGCCGCATTGGTTTTCAACCATATTTGGAGTGTATGCCTTTTCCGGCCTGTTTCAGTCTTTTATTGCCGGCTTAATTTTGCTTGTCATTTATTTGAGAAGAGCGGGCGTCTTGGATAAAAGCCTCGTAAATGAAAATCATCTTCACGATTTGGGCAAATTCCTGTTTGGATTGACTATTTTTTGGGCTTATATCGCTTTCAGCCAGTATATGCTGGTTTGGTATGCCAACCTTCCGGAAGAGGCCATTTATTATCTGCATCGATCCGAGCATGGCTGGAAATGGCTCTCTGTGGCTCTGCCGCTTTTTAAGTTTGTCATTCCCTTTTTGCTCCTGCTTCCCCGATGGGTGAAAAGGGACGAAAGCGCCTTAATGGCTGTCAGCATTTTGATTTTAGCGGCGCAGTATGCCGATCTCTATTGGATGGTTTACCCCCAGCTGGACCATGAGCATATCCGCTTTGGATGGCTGGAGCTGAGCCTGCTGGCGGGCTTTATCGGCTTATTTCTTTACAGCCTCTTTCACTTTTGCAGTAAACATCCTTTAGTCCCCGTTCAGGATCCCAGACAAAAAGAATCCTCATCCCATGTTGTCACCTATTAAAGGCTTGATTTTTTTATAAGCGAGGCTATTCCTCGCGGCCTGAAGCATAAAGGGAAAGCCCGCGCTTTTTAAGGGCCGGGGGGCTTAGAGCAAGCTTAAGCCAGCCCGTGGGGCCTGAGCCTTCAAAAGCTCTGGCCGGCCATCTGAAATGAGACAGCCTCCGCCTAAAAAAAGGCCGTGAATAAACACGTCGGCTTGTTTTTTTACAGTTGCTTACACCTGCGAGCTTTTCAATCTCCTAAAAATAGAATACAAAAGCTTTATGGCTCAAATTTTATCCCCTGAGGAAATCCCTTTAATGCGCGCCTCCTGCCGGCTGGCGGCGCGGGTTTTGCTGTTTATCGAGGAGCGCATTCAGCCGGGAATCTCAACCCAAGAGCTGGATCGGCTGTGCCATGAGTTTATTGTCTCTCATGGGGCAGAGCCGGCCCCTCTAAACTACAATGGCTTTCCAAAATCCATCTGCGCATCTGTAAACAGCTGTGTCTGCCACGGCGTTCCGGATAAGACTATTTTGCGGGAAGGGGACATTGTGAATGTGGATGTGACCTGTATTAAAGATGGATTTTATGGAGACACCTCCAAGACTTTTTATGTGGGGGAGGTTTCAGAGCAGGCTCAAGCCCTCACAGTTTGCGCTTTTCAGGCTATGAATAAGGGGATTGAGGCTATCCGGCCAAATGGCCGGACGGGCGACATTGGCTTTGCCGTGGAAAGGCATGTTGTTCGGAAGGGCTTTTTCCCCGTGAAAGAAATAGGAGGGCACGGCATCGGCAAAAAGTTCCACGATGATCCTTTTGTCCCCTCTTATGGAAAAAAGGGGCGGGGGGATATTTTAAAGCCCTGGAGCTGTATCACTGTTGAGCCTATGGTCAATCAAAACTCATCGGCTATTAAAGAGTTTCCCATTCCCAACTCCAGCGTGAAATACTACCACACAGCGGATCACTCCCTATCCGCTCAATTTGAGCACACCATTTTAATCACTGACGGCGGGGGGGGCGTCAATTATGAAATTTTAACACTCCCCCCTGAAACATAGCAACTCAGCCATTGTAAGGTTTCAGAGTATACTGGTTAGGCTTTATTTTAAACCTTTTTGGCTCCATTGTCCAGCATTTTTTTATGCTCTAAAGCTGGCAAAGCTTGGCTTTTCCCTTTTTTTGGGAAAAATTTTCCTGTTTTCAGGAAAAGCTGGCATATCCTAATAGAACATAGTAACAGCAAATAAATACTCAAACAAACTATAGGAGGCAAACTTATGCAAACTATTATATTTTCTCTGATAAAGCGTTTAGCCGTGATAGGCATTATCGGATTAGCCGGCTTTTCTAATTATGGCTGGAGCGCGGAGCAAGGGGATGCGGCCGGTCAAGATTCTCTTATTCCTTGCGGGGGAGCAGAGGGCGCGCCTCATTCCAACGGTGGAGGTTTTGTGGCTAAAACCGCGAAGGCGGACTCCACAGCTTATGTTGGGCCTAATGCTCAAGTTTGTGATTATGCTAGAGTTTCTGGCACAGCGAAAGTTTATGGTGAGGCGAAAATTTATGGCAAAGCGGAAGTTTATAACAAAGCAAAAATTTATGGCAAAGCGGAAGTTTCTGGCACAGCAAAAATTTATGATGAAGCGCTAGTTTCTGGCACAGCGGAAGTTTATGATAAAGCGGAAGTTTATGGCAGAGCGGAAGTTTATAACAAAGCAAAAATTTATGGCACAGCAAAAATTTATGATGAAGCGCTAGTTTCTGGCAGAGCGGAAGTTTCTGGCGATACGGAAGTTTCTGATGATAGCATGAATGAGGATGAGGGTCGTTATAGAGCGTGTAAATATGTCTTTGAGGGCGTTGTGGGCGTTGCCGTTCTTTACACCAACAGCAGGTGTAACTTTCTTGATGACTAAAGAGATAGCCGCTAAAGCGAAGGCCGGCCATCATTTTTTAAGAAAAACAGGGAGAATACGGCCTTTTTGACGCTTTCAGGCGGCTGAAATAAAAAATTTCAATAAAATTTGACGGGCGCCTCAGTTTAATCTATAATTTTCGCCATTAAGGAGTTGGGAAGCTCCAGGCCAGCTTTTAGGAATGTCAATGAACACTTATAATGTGGAATTTCAATCCCGATCTTTTAAGCTAATGACAGAGTATGATTTAGAGGCCTTTCAGGCCTTAAAATCAGAAGTGGAAAAAAAGCTCGATGAGGTTCAAAACTCTCATAAGCAAATATCTATTGAGAGCGCTTTATTTTTAACTTGTCTTCGTCTGGCGGAAGACAAGCTTGTTCTAAAAAAAGCTGTCAATGACAATATGGACAGTTTGGAATCTCAAGCCAAAGACATTCTAAGCAGCCTCGAAGCTTCCTCTGAGAGCGCAGGGCCGGAGACAAGAGCTTAAGTCTTTTTATAAAGACTCTGCATTGCCCTTCCCGCTCAAACTCCTTAACTCAAATAAGGAGGGGTTCGCCATGCGGGGGAATCAAAATCGGTTTCAAACATCTTTTCAACAGCCTCTAAGCTTTAAAGCGGGCGCAGAAAAAAAATCTCTCAGAGCTTTTTACAGGCGGAAATCCGCCCTTCTTTCCCCTTCCTTAAAAAAGGAAAAGGAGAAAAAAATTGTCTATTTTTTGAATAAACTGCCCTTTTGGAAAAAAGCCTCCTCCATCGCCGTTTACAAAGCCCTGAAAAACGAGCCTTGTCTTCTGGCGTTTTGCAATTTGCGGAAAGGCAAAGTTTGCTTTCCCGCCGTTGAGGGAGATTCCCTCAGCTTTTACAAAAGCGATGGCTCCTGGCGGGCCAGCCGTTTAAAAGCCCTGGAGCCTCCGGCTCAGCCAAAAAATAAAGTCTCTCTTAAGAGCATTTCTGTCTTCCTTGTTCCCGGACAGGCTTTTGACCGGAATGGAGGGCGGCTGGGAAGAGGAAAAGGATATTATGACAAAACTTTGGCCTCCGCTTATAAAACAGGCGCTCCCTCTTCAGCCAGCTGGAATTTTGACAAATGGGGCCGAGCGCCGTTTATAGGGATAGCTTTTTCCGATCAAGTTCACAATGAGCCTCTCCCTCTGCTCCCCCATGATATTTTGATGGATTTTTTAGTCACAGATCGTTTTATCCTTATGCCTTTAAATAAACGGATAAGGAAAAACACAAAATAAAGGCCCAGCGCTATGGAAGCAATGTTTATAAAAACTTTAGCCGTGTTTATTTCCGGTTTGTTTGCCGGCTCCCTATTTTTTCTTCTCTACTTTCGCCTGACGGCCCGGCGAAGAGAGCAAAGCTTAAAAAAAGAGGAGGATATGATTTTAAACCGCGCCAAGTCCCAAGCCGCTAAAATAGAAAGGGTGTCCAAACAAAAAACAAAGGACTGGGAGGAAGCGGAAATCAAAAGGGTGGAGAGGGAAATCAAAGAATCTAAAGAGCAGCTCAAAAATCAGGAATACAGATTAAAACAAAAAAAAGACAAAATGGAAATGGATATTCAGATGAAAGAGGGGGAATTGAAAAAAATGTCCTCCGATCTTCAGCAGGAAAAAGAGCTGTTAGAGGTTTCTCAAAAGCAAGTTCAAGCTCTGAAGGGCCAGGTTCAGAGGAAAAAAGAGGAGTCGGAGCAGATTGTCGAGAAACTGGCTGTAATGACAAAAGAGGAGGCCAGAAATCATTTAAAAAAAGCTTTTGAGGCGGACGCGCGAAAAGAAATTGGCGCAAAACTGCTAAAAATTGAGGAGGAAATGAAAAAAACTCAGGAGGAAAAGGCTAAATTGGCTTTGGCTCAGGCTATGGCGCGCTATTCGGCGGAGGTGACAGCGGAAAGAACTATTGAAACTTTGCCCATTGTCGGCTCTTCCACAAAAGGGAAAATTATTGGGCGGGAGGGCCGGAACATTCGGGCATTAGAGTCAGCCTGCGGAGTGGACTTGCTGATAGGAGAGGGGCAGGAGATTATAACCATTTCCTGTTTTGATCCTGTTCGCCGGGCCATCGCTAAAAAAACCGTGGAAAGGCTGATGGAGGAGGGGCGCATTCATCCCGCCTTTATTGAGGAAGTGGTGGAAAAAATCCGCAAGGAGATTTTTTCTGAAATGATGGAGGAGGGGAAAAAAATCTGTTTCGATTTGGGCATACATGACATCAGCCCGGAAATTATCAGGGTTTTAGGCCATTTAAAATACCGCTTTATTGAAGGGCAAAATCTCTTAAAATATTCTGAGGAGATGGCTTATATCGCCTCCCTTTTGGCTGGAGAGCTGGGGGCGGATAAAAAAACAGCCTGCCGGGCGGGACTGCTGAGCGCCATTGGCTTGGGAGTCCCCCACTTTGTGGAGGGAAGCTACTCTTATGTGGGGGCGCAATTTTGCCAAAAACAGGGAGAGGAAAAGGCTGTCTGTCAGGCTATTTTATGCCATGACGGCAAGGAGCCGGCCCGAAGCCTTTTGGATCATATCCTGCAGTGCGCTTACAACTTATCCCGCTCCCGATCAGGAGCTAAAAGATCCATGCTGGACAGCTACATCAACCGCTTAAAAGATTTGGAATCTCTGGCCAACAGCTTTGATGGGGTGAAAAGGAGCTTTGCCATTCAAGCGGGCAAAGAGGTCCGCGTTTTAGTGGACACTTTTAAAGTCACTGACGAAGAGCAAATGTCCATGCTCAGCTGGGATATTGCGAAGAAAATTAAACGGGAGATGAATTTGAGCGAGGATGTCAAGGTGAGCGTGATTCGGGAATACCGCATCGTGGAGCATGCCCGCTAGGCTGGAGCGTGATTCAGAAATGCCGCAGTGTGGAGCCGGACCGCTAATAGGCTGGAGCGTGATTCAGGGATACCGGCATTGTGGAACCGGACCGCTAGGCTGGAGCGTGATTCAGAAATGCCGCAGTGTGGAGCCGGACCGCTAATAGGCTGGAGCGTGATTCAGGGATACCGGCATTGTGGAACCGGACCGCTAATAGATTGGAGCGTAATTCAGGGATGCCGGCATTTTGGAGCCGTAGGTTGTTTGGGCGTGATTTAGGGATACCGCAGTGTGGAGCAGGACCGCTAATAGGCTGGAGCGTGATTCGGGAATGCCGCATTGTGGAGCAGAACCGCTAATAGGCTGGAGTGTGATTCGGGAATACCGGCATTGTGGAGCATGCTCGCTAATAGGCTGGAGCGTGATTCGGGAATGCCGCATTGTGGAGCAGGACCGCTAATAGATTTAGGTGTGATTCAGGGATACCGCATTGTGGAGCAGGACCGCTAATAGATTTAGGCGTGATTCAGGGATACCGGCATTGTGGAGCAGGACCGCTAATAGACTGGAGCGTGATTCGGGAATACCGGCATTGTGGAGCAGGACCGCTAATAGATTGAAATGCGCTTCAACCCTCTTAACCGCTTTTAAAAGGAGCTTATTATGGCTGTTGAAAATTTATCTCCCCGCCTCTCTCCTGAGAAACAGCTGGATATTTTAAAACGCGGCGCTGTGGATATAATTGATGAGGGGGAGCTTTTAGACAAACTAAAGAAGGGCCTGCCCCTGCGGGTAAAAGCCGGTTTTGATCCCTCAAAGCCGGACCTGCATCTCGGCCATTCCCTTTTGATCCGAAAGCTTCGCCAATTTCAAGAGCTGGGGCACATCGCGCATTTTATTGTGGGGGACTGGACAGCCTGTGTGGGAGATCCCTCCGGCCAAAATAAAACCCGCCCCAGCCTCTCCTTTGAAGAGGCGCAAAAAAACGCTCAAACTTATATGGAGCAGGCCACAAAAGCCAATTTTGAAGCTAAAAAAGATTTAAGCGATGAAGAGCGATTGATTTTGCGCTTTTTTAAAAGGCTGGATCCCGCAAAGACAGAGCGGAGCTACAATTCAAACTGGCTGGATAAGCTCTCTCTAAAAGAGTTTATCCTTAAAATTTCCTCAAAATTCACTGTGGCCCGGCAGTTGGAGAGAAACGATTTTTCTTTAAGATACAAGGATAAAAAGCCTATCGGCCTGCATGAGTTTTTATACCCTTTATTGCAGGCTTATGATTCTGTTCAAATAGAGGCGGATGTGGAGCTGGGGGGAACAGATCAGCTTTTTAATTTGCTTTTAGGCCGGGAGCTTCAAAAAGAATTTGGCCAAAAGCCGCAAACAGTTTTAACCCTTCCGCTTTTAGAGGGCATCGACTCCCGGCGGGGCGCAAAACAACACAGCCCAGAGAGCGCTGAAATCCAACAAGGCGCAAAACAACACAGCCTAGAGAGCGCTGACCCACGACAAGGCGCAAAACAACACAGCCTAGAGAGCGCTGACCCACGACAAGGCGCAAAACAACACAGCCTAGAGAGCGCTGACCCACGACAAGGCGCAAAACAACACAGCCTAGAGAGCGCTGACCCACGACAAGGCGCAAAACAACACAGCCCAGAGAGCGCTGACCCACGACAAGGCGCAAAACAACACAGCCTAGAGAGCGCTGAAACCCGACAAGGCGCAAAACAACACAGCCCAGAGAGCGCTGACCCACGACAAGGCGCAAAACAACACAGCCTAGAGAGCGCTGACCCACGACAAGGCGCAAAACAACACAGCCTAGAGAGCGCTGACCCACGACAAGGCGCAAAACAACACAGCCTAGAGAGCGCTGACCCACGACAAGGCGCAAAACAACACAGCCTAGAGAGCGCTGACCCACGACAAGGCGCAAAACCCCAAACAACTCACTCAAAACAAAACATGATGAAAAGCCAAAACATAAAAACGGAAAACTGGAATATGCCAGACGCTTGGAAAATGTCTAAAAGCTTAAACAACGCTATTTCTTTTAATGACCGCCCCAAAGACATTTATGGAAAAACAATGAAAATTTCAGATGAACTGTTGATTCACTATTGGGATCTTTTTACTGATGGAAAAAGAAAGCTGGAGGAGCCTTTTCAGGCTAAAAGCCTTCATCCCAAAAAAGAAAAAGAAAAGCTGGCTTGGCTCTTGGTTTGCTCTTTTTATGGGGAGGACGAGGCCAATCAAGCGCAAAAGGATTTTCAGCAAGTGTTTGCCAAAAGAGGATTGCCGGATCAAATTCCGGAAGAGCAAGATCTTTTATGCCAGCCAAATTTAAAGAATCAAAGAAAGCCTATTGGGCTAACAGACTATAAAAAGCAAGATCTCTCACACCAGACAAATTTAAAAAATCAGCTTTCTAAAGAGACAAAAACCCCTAAAAAATCAAACCCGGCTAATATAAAAGCCAGCCAGCCTATTTGGCTAACCGATCCTAGAAGCCCTAAACAGCATGTCCCTAACAAAGAGAAAAAACCGGAAAAAACAAAAATTTACTCTCCTAAATCAAAGGATAAAAAAGAAATAAGCGTTTGCGGCCTCATCAAGGAGGCGGGGCTTAGCCTGTCTAAGAGCGAGGCTCGAAGGGGAATTTTATCCGGAGCGGTGAGAAAAGACGGAAAAAAATTAACAGATCCCAATGAAACAGTCATTTTAAAAAAAGGCGATGAGTTTTTGCTCAGCTTTGGCAAAAGGAAATTTAAAAGAGTCAACTTAAAATGGGAGAAAATCCACGACTTAAAAGCCTATCTCGTCTATAGGCAAATCAAAGAGGGTGAAAACAGAAAGCCGTTTCACAAACAGCTGGCAGAAGATAACGACCTTAAAAAGCCGTTTCACAAACAGCTGGCAGAAGATAACAACCTTAAAAAGCTGTTTCGCGAACAGCTGGCAGAAGATAATCATTTTAAAAATTATATTTCTCTGGACAGCATCAAACTAAAAATTGAAAATTATAAGTTTTTGGACACAAGCGGGAAAGAGGGGCTTAGCGGCTATTCCAAACAAAGCGAAGAGGTTTTTAGCGAATTTAAAGCTCGATCTCTTTCGGAAATTAAAGAGGCCATTAAAAGCGAAGAGAAAAAAACCTAAAAAAAACCCTTCTTTAGATCCTTGACTAATTGGTCTTAAGTGTCCACTTTTAAGGGGTCAAACCAGTGACCTCCCCTCCTTATTTTAATGCAAAGATGTATACGAAAAATCCTATAAAAAATGACTTGGGCAATATTCATGACCTTGATAAATGGTTTGAGAAAATTGAAATGGTTTGGAAAGAGTCTTTTAGAGTCCTCCAGCCGGGCCGGAAAGCTTTTATAAATATTATGAATTTGCCGGTAAGAATTGACAAAGGATTTAAAACCTTAAATTTAACCGGCAGAACCATAGAAACCATGGAAAAAATTGGATTCATTTTTAAAAGGGATATTATATGGCATAAAACAAATGGAGTGAAAGCTCACTTTGGAACTTATCCCTATCCAGGAGGCATTTTAATCAACAATATGCACGAGTTTATTTTGGAGTTTAATAAACCGGATAAAAAAGGATTTAATAAATATGGCCACTTGACAAAAAAGCAAAAAGAAATTTCAAAACTGAGCAAAGATTTCTGGTTAAGCATTAAAAACACAGATGTTTGGAAGATGAAGCCGGAAAACAGCGGGGACAGCCGCTCTCATGTCGCCCCATTTCCTTATGAGCTTCCTTATAGAATTATTAAAGCTTTTGCTTATGTGGGGGAAACTGTGTTAGATCCTTTTGTGGGAAGCGGAACAACAATCAAATCCGCCGCGGATTTAAAAAGAAATAGTGTAGGGTATGAAATTGCTCCCGAAATTGCTATAACGGCGATCAATAGCTTAAAGAGCTATCAAAATAGATTATTCGCTTAGCAAAAGAATGATGCCGGACACAAAGACAATATACGCCCAATCCAGCGATATTAAATCCAGATCTTATTTGGAGTATCGCAAAGATATGAAGCAAAAAGCCGCATATTTTTGATTTGCTTTAATTGTTAGGAGGGTATTTTGTTTCATTATGAGGATCAGCTGGCGCTCAGCCTTATTTCCGGGGCTGGCGGAGGGGGCTGTGTCAGCTTTCACAGAGCCAGAAAAAAACCGCGCGGAGGGCCGGATGGCGGGGACGGCGGCCCCGGCGGAGATGTGATTTTTGTCTCTTCCCCTAGAGTCAGTAATTTTGATCATCTTAAAAAAACAAAAATATACAGAGCCGGCTCAGGGACAGCCGGCGGAAAACAGTTAAAACAAGGCAAAAGAGGGAAAGACTTAAGCTTAAGCCTGCCCTTGGGAACTCTGGTCAGAAACGCTAAAGGGCAAATTCTCAAAGACTTTCAAAAGGCTGAAAAAGAGGTTTTTTTAAAGGGCGGAAAAGGCGGCCGGGGAAACGCTTTTTTTAAAAGCAGTTTAAACCAAGCGCCGAGGCAGGCTCAAAAAGGGGAAAGAGGCCAAAGCCAAAAAGCGCTTTTAGAGCTAAAGCCTTTAATTCAAATCGCCATTATTGGAAAAACAAACACAGGAAAATCCTCTTTTTTTAATCTTGTCACCAGAGCAAAATCCAAAACAGCTGACTATCCCTACACCACTCTGGCTCCGCATATAGGCCAGATGAGCGGATTTTCCGAGCGCTGTTTTATTATGGATATTCCCGGTCTGGAAAAGGGAGCTGTCCAAAGCCTCTCAAAAGGCTTGTCTTTTTTAAGGAGCATTCAAAGGGCAAAGCTCCTGCTGTGTTTTATTGACAGCGCCTGTGAGCAAGCTCTGGCAGATAAAAAAGAGATAGAGGAGGAGCTAAAAGCTTTTGATGACAAATATGGAGAAAGCTATTTTCAAGCTTTCAGCAGGAAAAAAAAACTCTTTATTTTGACTAAAACCGATCAATTAAAAAATAAAGCCCGGCTGAGCCGGTTAATAAAGCGCATGCAGCTCAAAAAAAATCAAAAAGCGCTTCCCCTATCCAACAAAACCAAAGAAGGCTTAAAGGGCGCCTTATCAGCCATTCAAACAACTCTATTTTCCCATTGAAAAAAACGGCTGAGCCGTTGAAAAAAACGGCTGAGCCGTTTAATTAAGCGCATCCGGCTCAAAAAAAATCAAAAAGCGCTCCCCCTATCGATCCGCTTTTTCGCCTCATATTGGAGCGCTCCCCTAAAGTTGGACAGATTAATAGATTTGCCATTTTGAAGAATTATGAGACTTTCGCGGATGTATTGAGACAACTGCCTTGTTTTATCGAGGAGGCTCATAACAAGAAAAAACCGCATTCCTCCCTGGGATATTTGGCCCCTTATAAATTTGAAGTTAAATTAGGTGAAATGGCAGAACCTAAACTTCAGGCTTTTCCTGTCCAATCAATGGGGCTTAATTCAAACCCACGCGCCAAAATCGGAACAGGTCTATAGCCTTGATCAAGCAACGCTTGCAAAAGATTTGAGCGGACTAAAGATTTGATTAACGCAGGACATTATGTTTTGAGGAGCTTATAAAAGCTGTTAAAAAACAGCTGTTTGCGCTTGCCTTTACAAGTGTGCTCAAAAAAACAGCGAGCATCTCCTTTTTAAAGAACAGCTGTTTAGCTTGCCTTTACAAGCTGTTTACTGCTAAATTGAGGCGGGGCAGGCGATTTTCATAAAAAGCCTTTCCATTATGCTATGAGAATTTTTTGAAAGCCACTGGAAGGAGCAAGCTTTTATTGCTAATTTATGAAATTTACGCTGGATATAAAGTAATCTTAGGATTTACAAGAAGCATACTTTAATGAAACAATACAACTGAGAGGGGAAACATGCCTTTTTTAGATTTTAAGGGAAAATCTGTCATCTATTCGCATCACTTAGGAGTTCCTTTCCGAACGCTTAAAGTTGATGCAAAAAAATCCTGCTGTCCCATTAAGAAGAGCAAGGCTGACAAGGGTTCCGGAACAGAGCCGAAGGCTGGAAGTCTGGATGACAATTTAATTATTCATGGAGACAATCTTCATGCCCTAAAAGCCCTTTTGCCAAGATATTCCGGGAAAATTAAGTGTATTTATATTGACCCGCCCTACAATACCGGAAATGAGGGCTGGAAATACAACGATAAAGTGAACAGCCCCATAATAAAGGAATGGCTAAAACAAAACGGCATTGGAGCCGATGACCTGGAAAGACATGACAAATGGCTTTGCATGATGTGGCCAAGGCTCCAGTTATTAAAGGAGCTGCTTTCCGATGACGGAGTGATTTTTGTCAGCATCGATGATAATGAGCAACACCATTTGCGAATGATAATGGATGAAATTTTTGGAGAAGAGAATTTTATAAATGAAATAGTCTGGCGAAAAAAAACAGGCGGCGGCCAAGACAGTGAATATTTTGCCAGAGAGCATGATTATATATTATGCTATCGGAAAAGTGACAGTTTTCGCATGAGTTTTCGAACAACTGAAATCAATCCAAAATCTTTCAACAAAGTTAAAAACGGGAGAAAGTGCCGTTTTACAAAACTGGAAAAATGGGGGTCTAATGCTTATCGCGAGGATCGGCCGACAATGTTTTATCCCATTAAAGATCCTGATGGCAAAGATTTTTATCCCAAAGCGCCTGATGGAAGAGACGGCAACTGGCGGACACGTCCATTGAATTTGGGCAAAGAGTATATTCATTGGGAAAAAAGAAAAAACCTCTGGACTCCATTTGAAGTTGAATATCTTGACGAATTAAACGGACAGACAAAAACAATAAAAGAGCGGACCATTTTTTATGATTTGGCAACTACAACTGACGCCACAAATGAGCAAAAAGGCATATTTGGCAAAAAAATTTTTAATAATAGCAAGCCAGTTGATTTGCTAATCCGTTTATTTAAAATTGTGAGTGATAAAGATTCCATTATCCTAGATTCTTTTGCCGGTTCCGGCACAACAGCCCATGCGGCTCTGGACTTAAATAAAGAGGATGGAGGCAACCGCAAATTCATCCTTGTTGAGTGTGAGGACTACGCGGATACAATCACAGCAGAGCGGGTTCGCCGTGTGATCCAGGGCGCCCCCAAAGCAAAAGATGAAAAACTAAAAAAAGGCTTAGGCGGCTCCTTCACTTATTGCTCTTTAGGGGCTGAAATTAACGTGGAGAATATGCTCAAGGGCAAACTTCCCGATTACAAGCAGTTGGCGGAATATGTTTTTTACACGGCAACAGGGGGAAGCTTAAATCAAATGGCTAAAGCCAATCCCGCTTGGTTTATCGGAGAAACTTCAGCCTATAGGATTCACCTTGTTTATAAGCCGGATTTGGATTTTTTAAGGGGCAAAGACAGCGCTTTGCATGAGGATTTAGCTGAAACAATAAAGCAATTTAACAAACTGTCAAACAAAACAAATCTTGTTTTTGCTCCGGCAAAATACATCACACAAAAAGAGCTTTTAAAGGATTATAATATTCAATTTTGTCAGCTTCCCTATGACATTCACAAAATTATGGAGGCTTAATTGGAGTTAAAAGACTATCAAGAAGGAGTATTGGAAAGGCTCTCTCTTTACCTTAATGCTCTAAAAGAAAAAAAACAAGACGCGCTGGCTTTAGCCGAATCCAGAAAAAGCAGAAAGCTCCCTGTCCATTGGACATCAGGGGATTTTAATTACTGCCAGAGAGCTTGGGAGGAGCTGAATGAAAAAAGACTGCTCCCTCTTATAAACAGAAAAATTATTGATAAAAACGAAGCTCTTTTTATTCCTAAAAGTCAAGAAATGACTCTGGCCTCTTATAAAAGCCGTGTAAGCGGAATGGATCGGCCTGTTCCTAATATATGCCTTAAAGTTCCCACAGGAGGAGGGAAAACTATTCTTGGAGCTGCCAGTGTGGAGAGAATCAACATGGATTTTTTTGAAAGAAACAAGGGTTTTGTCTTGTGGGTGGTCCCAAGCGATTCTATCTATAAACAAACTCTAAAAGCTTTGTCTGATCGGGAAAGCCTTTATAGACAAATCCTGGATCGATCCTCTCTTGGCAAAGTAAAAATCCTGCAAAAAACAGACAGCTTTCATCCACAGGATATAAAGGACTATTTATGTATTATGCTTTTGATGCTTCAATCCGCCGGAAGACAAACCAAAGAGACTTTGAGAATGTTCAGGGATTCCGGCAAATTCCCCTATTTTTTTCCTGAACTGGATGATTATCATGAAAATAAAAAGCTATTAAATATATGCCCCAATTTAGACTCTTATGGTTTGTCTTCTGGCGGAGATAATCTTTCTATAAAACACAGTCTGGGGAATGTTTTAAAACTGATTCAGCCTTTGATTGTAATAGATGAAGGCCATCGGGCTTATGCTGAAAAGGCAAAAAGCGCTTTAACGGACTTGAATCCCAGGTTTATTTTGGAGCTTTCAGCCACCCCTAATAAAAAAGAGCATCACAGCAATGTCTTGGTTTCTGTTTCAGGAGGCGCGCTTAAAAAAGAGGAAATGATAAAGTTGCCTATCAACATTTTTAACTTGGAAAGCAAAGACTGGAAAAAAGCTCTGGCTAAAGGCCATGAGACACTGCGCAAACTGTCAAAAAACGCAACAAAATTGCAAACAAAAGAAAATCGATATGTCCGGCCTATTATGCTTATAAGAGCGGAGAGGACAGGGAAAGATCAGAGAGAAAAGAGATTTGTTCATTCAGAGGATGTCAGGGAATATTTAATAAAAAATTTTGATGTGGATCCTTTGGAAATACGGGTTAAATCCGCTGTCCGAGACGAATTAGGGAATGAAGATTTATTATCCGAGTATTCCAAAGTCAAATATATCATTACCAAAGAGGCTTTAAAGGAGGGCTGGGATTGCCCTTTTGCTTATGTCTTAACTATTTTATCCAAGACAAAAGCCCCTGTGGCCATTGAGCAAATGATAGGGCGGGTTTTAAGACAGCCTCATACCAGAAAAACAAGCATTGAGTCTTTTAATCAATGCTACATTATATGTATGGATCAAGATGTGGCTCAGGCTGTGGAGGGAGTTCGCAGAGGCCTTCAAAACGAGGGAATGGATGGGCTAGCGGGAGATATAAAGTTTTTAGACACTAAACAAAAAATCAGAAAGCAAGTAAAAATAAAAAGAAGAAAGCCCTTTAGAGGATTACAGATTTTTCTGCCAAAAGTTTTATATAGGTCAGGAGAAAAATTAAGGTTATTTAGCTATGAAAAGGATTTGCTTTATAATATTAACTGGTCAAAATTAAAATTTAATAAAGATGTCCCCTTAGATAATAAAACCTCCGATATATCTCATACGCAGGTTGATATAAAAGAGCAGCTGGAGTTAATTTCCTCTTATCAAGGGAGGGAGGAGGAAAGCGCTGAAAGTTTGGATATGAATTTTGGTTTTTTATGCTCCAGACTTTCTGATATTATCCCTAACCCTTGGGACGCCAGCGCTATATTGAATAAAGCTTTATCTTTTTTAAAAAAAAAGATTGAGGCAAAAAGCGCGCGGGCAAACATTTTTTATATTTTGGATTTTTTAAGAAATAACTTTCAAGAGCAAATAAGCCAAAAAACAGAAAAGATTTTTAGAGAAAAGCTGAAAAATCATGAGATTATATTTAAACTGGTCAGCGCGGGAGATTCGGACTTGAATTGGGAAATGGCGGAAACCTTGAATCTTTCTGTTTCCAGCAAAAGCCCTGTATTAAGAAGGCAAAACGATACGGATTTACAGCTTTCCCTTTTTGAGGATATTTACAAAGAGGAGTTTAAATTTAACGATTTGGAAAAAAAAGTGGCTTGGTATTTGGACGAGGATTCAGCTATAAAGTGGTGGCATAGGATTATAGAGAGGCAGGATTGGCATTTGCAGGGCTGGCAAAAAAATAAAATCTATCCTGATTTTTTGGTTTGTGTTAAGTCTTCTAAAAACGGCTCTGCCTCTTTTTCCATTTTAGAGACAAAGGGGCGGCATCTTATGGGAAATCCTGATACAGAATACAAGAGAAAGCTCTTTGATCTTTTTACGGAATACTCTAAAAAATCCATAGACTCCGGAACTATTGAAATTCAGGACCAAAAAATGACATTTGATCTTATCCTTCAAAATGAATGGCGGGAGGCTCTAAATAAAGTTTTTAGAACAGGTTAATGTTATGGAGCAAAATTTAAACATCAATCTTGTGCCTTTTCAGCGCCCCCCTAAAGCGGAACAGTTTTCGTTAAAAACTTCAGTATAGAATAGGGAGACTTTGACTCAAACAAAAACTTTAAAAATTAAAACTGGGGTTATGGGGGGAAGCTTTGACCCCTTTCATCTGGCTCACTTAAACAGCCTGCTGACTGTGAGAGAGCGGTTTTCTCTAAAAAACATTATAGTCATTCCCTCTTTTCAAACCCCTTTGAGCCGCGAGGAGACAGCCAGCCCCTCCCACCGGCTGAAAATGCTGAAAAAAGCCCTAAGCCCCTGGCCTTTTTTTCAGGTGGACGATCAGGAGATTCGCCGAAAGGGGATCAGCTATACACAGGAGACCATCACACAGCTTTTAAAAAATAAGGAGATGGGAGAGCTGTTTTTTATTATGGGGCTGGATCAATTCCATATTTTTGACCAATGGAAAAATTGGACAGACATTTTAAAAAAGACAAATCTCATAGTCACCAGCCGTCCGGGCGCTGTCTTTCCCCAAACAGCCTCCAGCCTCCCTAAAGCAAAACATCCCGCCTCCTGCCGTTTATCCCCAGCTGTCTTTCCCCAAACAGCCTCCGGCCTCCCTAGAGGCTTAAAGCCCCTCATCAAAAAAAAAACAAGGGATGAAATCTCTTTGCGCGCCCCAGCACAAAAAATCTATTTCTGCCCCTTAAAAGATATGGACATTTCATCCTCCGATATAAGGCAGAGGCTTCAGGAGGGAAAAGAGACTGAGCATTTGCTCCCTCAAGCCATTTTTTCATATATCAAAAAACACAAGCTCTATCTTAGCGGGGAGGAGCCGGACAAAGCGCTGAGACTCATTGAGTTCAGCGCGAAAGAGCTGGGCAAAAAAAAGGCTTATGACATTAAATCCTTTGATCTCCGCCTTCGCCCCCTGCCCTTCTCTTTTGGCTTGATCGCCTCTTGCTCCAATATCAGGCAAACCAAAACAGCGGCCACGCATATCAAAGCGCAAATTAAAAAATATTTTGAATTACTGCCCATAAATGAGGAAGGCTGGACAGAATCCCAATGGATTGTTTTAGATTATGGGGATCTAATCATTCATATTTTTTATGATTACACAAACAGAATTTATAAATTGGCGGAGCTTTGGGAATCCCCCTCCGCGCCTAAAGGCGCTTAGCCTTTTGCCGGCTATTTAGACAAAGACAAATGATAAAACTTTTGACTTTGGGAGGAGACAAGGCGCTTAGCCTATTTAGCAAGCTGAGGATTTATGCGCAGTCTCGTTTAAGAGATGGCCCCTATCAAAGGGAAAGCTGGAGCGCCCGCGACTCCCGCTCGCGGATGGCTTCATCCTGTCCCAAGGGCGTTAGGCCTGGCCTCTAAAAAAATCTCACAGTGAAATTGAGAGGAAACATGCCGTGTTGGCAGTTAAAAAAAGGAGAGCAGCCGCCTTAAAAAGCGCTAATATTCCCCCTGAAAAAGAATGTTTCAAGCCGTGAAGCAGAGCATTCAGCCGGCTTATTTAGACAAAGACAAATGATAAAAGCGCTCTGAGCCGAAAGGCCTGGAGCGATAGCCTTTGACTCTGAAGGAGAGGGCTGAATGTTTGTAAGCGTGGGCAATGGGAATAAAGGGAAGATTTTTCTGCCAAAGGGCTTGGGCTTTTTTATAAATTCGCTCCGCTTTTTTGCGATCAGACATCTCCATCGCTTTTGAGATCAGCAGATCATATTTTTTATTGCACCATCGGGATAAATTGGAGCCGGAGGCGACAGAATCACAAGTTAAAAGGATTTGCAAAAAATTGCTGGGATCGGGAATATCCGCAGACCAGCCCATCTGAATCAGCTCATGCTCCCCTTGAGAGCTTTTGGCCAGATAAGCGGGCCAATCATAAGTGAAAAGCTCCGCCTCTATGCCCGCTTTTTTTAAATCAGACTGCATCAGCTCGCCCATTTTTTTCCCATTGGGGTTGTAGGGGCGCGAGACAGGGAGTGTCCAAAGTTTGATTTTAAAGCCTTTTTCAAATCCCGCTGATTTTAAAAGGGTTTTGGCTTTTTCCGGATTGTATTCAGGGAGTTTGATTTTAGGGTCATGCCCCCAAAGCGCCGGAGGAAGAGGGCTGTCCAAAGTTTCCGCCAGCCCTTTGTAAATAGCCTCAATGTAAAGCTTTCGGTTTAAGGCGTGGGCGATGGCTTTGCGGACTAATTTATTGTCTAAAGGAGGCTTTTGTGTGTTCATGGCCAAATAGCTCAAATTATGAGACATCCCCTGGATCACGCGAATTTTTTTATGCCGCCTCATGGCGGGTATATCCACAGGCTGGGGCTTAGCCGCAAAGTGGCACTCCTCCCTTTTTAATTTTTGAAAGCGGACACTGGGATCCGGCGTGATGGAAAAAACAATGCGCCTTAATTGAGCCGGGCCTAAATAATAATTTTCATTTCTTTTATAGCGGATGAGATTTCCTTTCACATATTTTTCCAAAATGAATGGGCCTGTCCCGACCGGCTCAAAATCTATTTTCTCCATTTGCCTTTTCCGGGAGAGAAAATCGCCATACTCTTTGGATAAAATCACAGCAAACTCCATAGCCAGCATGTAGGGAAACAAAGCTAAAGGCTTTTTAAGCTTAAACTGGACTGTGTGATCGTTGAGCTTTTTGATCTCTGTTATTTGGTTTTGCAAATCCAGAGAGTAAAAAAATTTATAACTGCCCCCATTCACATTGTGAAAGGGATGGGTTTTGTCTTTTTGCCTGTTAAAGGAAAACAAAACATCCTCCGCGCTGAAGGGGCGGGAGGCTTTAAATCCGCCTTTAGAATGAAATAAGACATTTTTTCTCAAATAAAATGTGTAAACTCTCCCGGCTTTGGAGACTGTCCATTTTTCAGCCAGACCGGGGATGAGCTTGTCTCCCTCCAGCGAAAACTCTATCAGCCGGCTGTAAAGCAAATTGCTGGCGTCAAAAGCCGATCCGCTGATGCTCATTTGAGGGTTAAAATAATCCGGACTGGCCTCCGAGCAATAAATTAAAGTATCGCTGTAAACAAATCCGGGCAAACAGCAAAAAGCGAAAAACGCGCCCCAGCCAATTTTCCTAAAAAAACATGAGATCATTTTATGCTCCTTTATCTAACAGCTTTATCGCTATTGATTTTTAAATCAGCCGGGAAACACATCCGCTGGACTTGAAATTTCACAAAATCGCCCAAACATTTAAGCTGTGGAAAATCATCCCCAGGCCGTGCTCCATCAAATACAGAGCGCCGTCCCCCAACAAAGCCAATTATGAAAGCTCAAATACGGAAAACAAGACCACTGCCTCCCATTAAATACAGAGCCTAGCCTCCCAACAGCGCAAATTTACCCATACATCAGAGAAATTTTGCTGTCAAGGCTCAGGCCGGCCTTTTCCACATTGAAAATGATCTGGCTCTCCGCCCGGCGCACGGGTCAAGGCTCAGGCCGGCCTTTTCCACATTGAAAATCCCAAAAATATTTCCACAGCATATAATAACCCCGCTTATAACTTCATTGGCCGGATGAGCCTTTGTATTTTCGTTTGATTCATTGTCTGTCCCCTTATCAGATTTGCCATTTTCTTGCGCCTCCTTACAATCTGTAAAATGCTCAAATGCCCTTTTGTTCCGTCAGGATTATAACAAGAGCTTACTAGGAGTTTGCCGTTTTCTTTAGCGCATTTTTCCCAAGCTTCCTCTGAATATTGAGCATTCAGGCAATTTATATATTTTACGCATCCACTGAGTAAAAATAAGCATAAAAAAATTAATATGTGTCTCATTTTGTGAACCTTCCGCTTATATACATTGAGGAAACCAGCTTTTTTGCAAGATTTTAGGCTGAATCCCGCAAAAGCCGGCGGGCTGGGCGCAGGCTTTGCCGCTATGTTAGAATATTTATGAGCCGGACAATAATTTTCTGGCATGGCTGAAAAAAAGCCAATATAATGGCTGGCGAGAAAACAGCCAGCTAAAGGCAGAAAACAGCTAGCTAAAGGCGAAAAAACAGCCCGCTAAAAGCGAGAAACAGCCAGCTTAAAGGCGAAAAAACAGCTAGCTAAAGGCGAAAAAACAGCCCGCTAAAAGCGAGAAACAGCTAGCTAAAGGCAAAAAAACAGCTAGCTAAAGGCGAAAAATGAAAATATTTTCCGGAAGCTCCAACCCTCTTTTTGCCTCTAACACAGCGAAATGCTTAAACACAAAATTGGGGAATATTGAAATTTCCCGTTTTGCGGATGGCGAAATTTTTATTCAAATCAAGGAAAATGTCCGCGGCCTCCATGTCTTCGTCATACAAAGCGCCTGCCCGCCGGTAAATGAAAACTATATGGAGCTGTTTTTAATGCTGGACGCCCTAAAAAGGGCTTCCGCTCAGGAGATCACTTTGGTCATGCCCTACTATGGCTACTCCCGGCAAGACCGAAAATCCGCTCCCCGTGTTCCCATCTCCGCAAAATGTGTGGCGGACATGTCCGCCGCGGCGGGAGCCAACAGATTGCTTGTAGTGGATTTGCATGCCCCGCAAATTCAAGGATTTTTCAATATTCCCGTAGACAACCTTTTCGCCTCTCCTGTTTTGGCGCAAGCTTGGAGGCGCAATCACTCCGGAAAAAATATTGTTGTTGTCAGCCCAGACGCCGGCGGCGCGGAGAGAGCCAGAGCCTTTGCCAAAAAAATAGACAACGCCGGCGTGGCCATGATCGACAAAAGGCGGCAGGATCACAACAAAGCCAAAGCCCTTAATCTTATTGGCGATGTGAAAGGCAAAACAGCTTTGATTTTAGATGACATGGTTGACACAGCCGGCACCTTGTGCGAAGCCTCTGTTATTCTTTTAGATTCGGGAGCTCAAGAGGTTATGGCCCTGGCCACCCACCCTTTATTTTCCGGATCCGCTGTGGACAGAATCGAAAAAAGCCCTTTAAAAGAAGTCCTCGTGACAGACACCATCCCTCTCTCCTCCTCCGCGAAAAAATGCAAAAAAATCCGAACAGTCAGCTTAGCCCCTCTTGTGGCGGAGGCCATAAAAAGAATTGCCAACAAAAACTCAGTCAGCTCTCTTTTTGACTGATCTTTTAAATTTTTCAAGCCCAAGCGCTTATTTTGCAGGCTTTTTTGCGAGAATCTCCTCTCATGCCAGAGGGAAATTAACGCTCCCTCAGCTTCCGCCGGCCAGCTGGCTTAAAGCCTGCCCACAACAGGGATGTCACGCCTTAAAAAGCTCTAGCCCTCTTTAAAAAAAAATGTTTCAGCCGGGAATGACTCAGCCTCAAGATCAATGGCGTCCGCTACAACTCTAAAAAAGAATATGTCAGCCGAGAATGACTCAGCCTAAAAAATTTTTTTAAGTTGGGCTGGCTCTCTTGATCTAAACCCCATTATGATCTTTAATTTTCCAGAGTCCAAGCTTGTTTTTGAGGACTGGCTGCTCCACAGATGGCCAAAAGCGGGTAAGGGCAAGACGCCCATCCCGATAAAGATAAGCTTGGACTCTGGAATAAAAACAGATTTAGCCTCGTGAATAGGTCAAGAGAGCCATATCAGTTAAATTTTTTTCCCTATCCAATAAAAGATTGACAGATCCTAAATTGTCTTTTAGAAACAGCCCTGAAGAGGGAAAAATGGAAAGCCTGATAATACAAGTGTCCCCTAGGGCCGAAAGAGGAAAACAAAACAAAAAAATCCGCAAAAACAAGCGGATTCCGGCTATTGTCTACGGCAAGGGCCAAAAAAATATCGCTTTCTCTCTGGATATACGGCTGGCCGAAAAATACTCTAAAAAAGAATTTGAAAACAAAATTTTCACTTTTGATTCAGAAGATCAAAACTTAAAGGGCTTAAAAGTTATAAAAAAATCCATATCCCGCCATAAAACCAGCCAGCAGGCCATTCACATGGACTTTCTCTCTTTAGATATGACAGCGCCTATTCGCGTTTATGTGGAAGTTCGCTTTAAAGGGACTCCCAAAGGAGTCAAAGAGGAGAGCGGAGCGCTCAACATTATCTTGCGAAAAATTGAAATTGAGTGCCTCCCCGCTGAAATACCCTCTTTCATTGAGGCGGATGTCTCAAATTTATCCCTCAATCAAAACATACATGTTTCAGATATAAGCCTGCCTAAAAATATCAAAAGAATAACCAAAGGCCAAATGGCCTTATGCTCTGTGGTTCCAGCCAAAGAAGAGGAGGAGAAAAAAGAGCCGGCTGAAACAGCCGGAGAGGCGGGAACAGCTCCATCTGAGACTCAACCGGCTGTTGAGGAAAAAAAGGAAGCGCCCGCCAAACCCACAGCTAAACGCGATAAAAAATAAGCTTTTAAACTGGGCTGGCTCTCTCTTTGGTTAAGGCGGATAAAAGCCTTGTGATGATTTTTTGCATAACTCCTTCTATGGTTTGTTTGAGGATTTTATATCACAGTAAAAAAAAAGAAAAAACTTAAATTATTTTAAATCTCTCTAGTGTGAACATTTTACAAGCTGGGTTATTAAGCCTCTAGCCACAAACAAAGCGGCGGACGGCCGGGCATAAGCCTGAGCTTTAGGTATTTGTTTATCAGGAGTCGCCTCAAGATTAAGACAAAAGATAAACAGCAAAAAAAGAAAAGCCAGCCTCAAAGCAAACTTAAATAGATTGAGCCGGCTTAGTTAGCCTTTGGCGTGGCCTTGCCCTCTAGCTTAAGGCTGGCAAACCTTCTTGCCCTCCAGCGTCCCCGGTGCTTTTCTTTTTATTATAGATAGTATGCTTTTAATTTTGTTACGAACAGTGGCATAGTGCCAAGGAGTCCATTTATCATTATCTAGAGATTTGAAATTAGATCCGGAGTCGATCAGCAATTTTGCAATTTTACTTTTTCCTAAAAATGCGGCATAATGAAAAGCAGTCGCTCCGGTATTATCTCTAGCATTGACATCAGCTCCGTCATATATTAAACTCTTTGAGGCCTCATAATTTCCATTTATGACGCTGTAGAAAAGGGGAGTCCATCCGTCCCTATCTTCACCATTCACCGATCCATAACCATAATTAGAAAAGCCGATTAGTCCGATAATGCATATCACGGCTAAACGCTTAAAGCCGATTTTTATCTCTTTGGTTAAGGCAGAGAGAAGCCTTATAATGATTTTTTTCATAAATCCTCCTATGGTTTATTTGAGGATTTTATATCACAGCAAAAAACTTAAATCATCTTAAATCTCTCTAGTTTGAAAATTTTACAAAATCCGCCTAACCAGACCTGAGCTGTGAGGCTCAAACTGATTTGCCGGCTGAATTGACTCCCAGCCGCGGCCTCAATTCAGCTGAGCCTTGCCCGATTCTTTTATCTCTCCGGCTGGCCAGCTTTTTCCGCTCATTTGCCAAACTAAAATCCATCAAGTATAAAATCGAACAAGCTCATAAGCTCTTGGTTAGACAAATTAATTAAATTAAGCCGTCTGGATTTTATGCCTTCTGCCGCAAGAAGATCATATAAGCCATCGAGATGCGCCGCTCCTACAGAGACTATGACTGGTTTGTTTTCCTCTAAAGCCTTTTTTTCGTATATTGGCAAAATATTTTTTACAAAAGATAAATCTCTGGCCTCTATAAGAAAAGCTTGAACAAACAAATTGTAGCTTTTTGGATTATTAATTGTGGCGTCATATACATCTAGAAGGCTTACCGGAAGCAATTGGCCATCTCTGGCGATTCGAGACATTTCCTGAGCTATATGTTTTACTATCTCTGTGTCAAAAGGCTGGCTGTTTTTTAAAATCGTATTCACATAGTTTAAAGTTTGCGTGTTTTTTACGGCATGCCTTAATATAAAATTATCTTCATTTTCTAATTGAGAAAGCATCAGCCTAAGCTCCTTCGCTCCAATATCAATATCCCTTTGATTTGGTTTTGACAACAATATATAGTCCTTTAAAAAAACACCCATCTGGTTTAAAATTTTATCATCTATTCCAAAAAAACAAGCTTTTGGCGCATGTTCCCTAATATGTCTTCCTTCATTAGGTGTAAAGCCTTCAGAAACCAGGCAAATGTCGCCAAAGGCGCTCTTTTTTATAAGAGCTTTGTTTATAGCTGAATGCAAAGCCGAAGTATGATTCTCGCCAATCAAGATAACATTTCCCGCCGGCTCAAATAAAAATTCAAACTCGGATTCAGTTTGAGCCTGTGGGTCTCTGCCTTCCGCTTTAAGCTTTACGCTCTCTGCCGATTGAACTTTATTAGAGGCTAGAGCGCTTTGACAAAACAGGATAGCCCCAGCGGCTAAGACTCCGATAAAGCCGATTTTTATCTCTTTGGTTAAGGCAGAGAAAAGCCTTATAATATTTTTTTGCATAAATCCTCCTATGGTTTATTTGAGGATTTTATATCACAGTAAAAAAAAAAGCAAATTTAAATCTCTCTAGTGTGAATATTTTACAAACTAGGTTATTAAGCCGCTGGCCACAAACAAAGCGGCGGACGGCTTTATTTATCGGCTGGCTCCGGCTGGCGCTTTAATTGCCGGCGGAAACTGCCGGCTGAATTGACTCCCAGCCGCGGGCCTCAATTCAGCTGAGCCTTGCCCGATTCTTTTATCTCTCCGGCTGGCCAGCTTTTTCCGCCGGGCATAAGCCTGATCTTAGCGCTCTTTATTATTGAGCTTATTGAGTCTGTCTAAACTGAATTGAGCAAAAGGATTGCCATTCTCTGCCGCGTGTTTAAACCACAGGTAAGTCTCCTTATGGTTTTGTTTTATGCTTTGGGCTTTTGCGCTTGTGAGTCTTTGCCTTGCGCTTTGCTCTTTATGATTGCTTGTGTGGCCAGCGGCATAATATCTAAACTCTCCGGCGATTGATCTTCAGAGATTTGTTTATCAGGAGTCGCCTCAAGATTAAGACAAAAGCTAAACAGCAAAAAAAGAAAAGCCAGCCTCATGGACACTCCGCTTTTTTTATCGGCTGGCTCCGGCTTGCTCTTTAAAAAGATGGCTGTCCTGTCCAGCTTGTATGACCGGCATGCTCTCCCATATATATCCCATTTTGCATAGGATTAGGCCAACAGCTTTTTGTTTCAAGATCATAGAGATATTTGATCGTGTTGCGCTTTTTACAATAAATTTTTCCGGCGACTGGGTTTATACCTTCTCCTATTGAATTATAAGCCAAGCATCTATTAGGGTTAGGATCCATGGAGTCCGCATCACCCCGTCTGTGTTGGCCATTGGGACAAGTCGTGCATTTTCTGCCATTAAAATATTTTCTGGTATTATTTTGCGGGCATTGACACTTTTGCAATCCAGAATCCCAGCTAGGCTGGACTGAAATAAACTCGGATTGTGGACATACACAGTCGCCTTTATTGTTAACAACTGTGGTAAAAGGACAAATACATTGCATCCCATTCCATACTTGCCTTATCTCCGTTGAGCTTGGCGGGCAAACATCAACACAGTTTCCATCAGAGCCAAGCCTTTGATGCGGCTGACAAAAAGTGCATCTCCTAAAAATATCATTCCATCGAGTATTAGCCGGGCATCCGCATCCGGGCGGCGTGGTTGACTCATCCCATTGCCTTCCGCCAGTGCAATTCTGCTGGCAAATTGGATTCCCTGTGGAGTCAAAGCCTTTAAGATGCTCATTGTCGCCGCATTCGCCAACATCCGATAGGCTTTTTCCCGTGCCCTCACACTTTATAAGCTGGCATTTTATATCGTCATCATCTGTCACGGCGGGATCAGTGTCCGCGCCCTTGCCATCACAATCGGCATTTGAGCATCTGTATTTTATGTCACAGCTGACAAAATAACAGCCGTTTTGATCTCCCGCCGCTGTCCCGCCGGTGCATCTGCCGCCGCCGATAGTCTCATACTTTCCCAGTCTAGGCTTTTTATAATAAACTATAAACTGTCTCACTGGATCGGACTTATCCTTAAGCTCTATTTTTTCAATGGAGATAAGCCCTGTCTCTCCGGCCAGTTTTCCTAACTTCTCATAAGCTGTTTTAGCCGGGTCTGCGGTTGGGACTGGAGTCTGGGGATAAACTGACACGGGAGAGGCTGACAAATCGCTGGCATGAAAAGGGCCTAAAACATCTTGGCATTGTGTCGGATTATCCGGATCGTTTAAAAATTTATCAATCGCTCTTTTAAGCTCACTCTCCACAAGGCTTGTCTGGACAATGTTAGTATTTTGGATAGCGACTTGGCTTAGCTTTAAAACCCCGGCGCCCAGTATTAAACCAACTGTGGCGGTTATTAAAACTTCAATCAGGCTAAACCCGTCATGTAATGGGGTTTTAGAGAGCTTATTTATAAGCGAAAAAAATCGGGGGGGGGGGGGGGGGGGGGGGTAAATTGATTGCCGATTAAGCTTTTTTAGTTTGCTGGACATAAAGCTTTATTTTATCAAATCGGCCATGCAATAGCAAGTTTTTATAACAATAAAGAGGCTTTTCCATCCGCCTTATCTCAAAAACAGGAAACAGCCTTTTAAAAGACAGAGACGGAGGGCATGGCAATACTCCGATTGAGAGATATAGGCTCAGTTTTTAGCCGGACTGCCGGCTCCGGGCTTTCTTCTTCGCCTCAAGACGAGCTGTCTTAAGACGGGCTTTCTCCTGCGCTCTGTCCCATTTTTTGCTCAGCGCCCGACAGCTCCTCCAAAACAATTTTAACTCTGGAAAAGCCTCCACAAAATCAGTTTGTCTTCTGCGATCATGCTCGCTAAAAAATTTATAAAAATTTATCCGATTGATTTCCAACTGCTTTTGATCCGGAGTCTTGTTGGATAAATCAATAAGCCGCCTCATTTTATTGATTTGAAAATCCGAAAAGCCATAAGGCTTGCCTTTAGGGAGATTCACCTTGTTTTTTTCCATAAAATCAAGCCCCCTTTTAAAATAAGAGCCGGCCATTCCCTCCGGAAGAATATTTAAAGCCTGCCAGGCGGGAGCCCGCAAATAAGGCAAATCAAAAAAGACGCGTCTATAATTCCCCTTATAGAGATAAAAGGCCTCTTTTTGCCACTCCAAAATTCTGTCCAAAAGATCTTCCAAAGAGAAAGGGGACAGAGCGTTGACTGTCACAATAAAACTGATGAGCGTCTCCGGTATATTTTTTATCAGCGATCTCACATTTTTTTCAAATTCCCTGATATCCAAGCCAAAACGGATATACTCCGCCTGTCGCCCCCAGCCGTCTATGGAGGGAAAAAGCATGAAACGGGCTATTTTTCTGTCTTTTAAAATGCCTCTTAACTCGCTTTGGAATCGATTCATCATTTTTTCAGGCGGGCAAAGATTGCTGGTAATGGCCAGCTCCAACTCCGGATGAGGATGGAAGCGGATATACTCTAAAACACGATAAGTGTTGGGATCAATCAATGGCTCTCCTCCGGTCATTCGAAACACCCTTAAGCGGGGATAAAGCTCCGGCCACCACTTCCAAAAAGCCTCCACATAAGGATTATCCTCTTTAGAGCTGATGGGCCATAAGCTCATCTTTTTTAAATTTTCTATGTCATTATGGGGAACGATTGTGGGATAAGCGCCGTGCCGCTTAATCTCCTCCATCCATGTTGTCGACAGATGCGGAGAGCAATAACTGCATTTAAACTGGCAGGCTGGATTAAAATTAACCTCCATATAGGAGGGAATAATGGGGCTGTCACAGCCTTTTTGAAGGACTTCTTGAAAATTTTTCTCTGCCCAAGGCTCTAAAGAGCGGTAATGCCTGTCGCTGTAATGATTTCCCGAGTCCTCTATGCTCCAGCAGTAAGAGCAGCCTTCCGGCCTTTCCCCTTTTAGCATTAAGGCCCGCTCCTCTTTTTTTTGTTTTGTGTTGTGAAGAGCTGAGGGATCTTTTAACAGCTCCGCCGGATCAATGCTGTGAGCCGGAGGATGATAACAGCTATGCGTCCGGCCCGTTGTTAAATGCAAACTGACCTGCATCCATTTAGCCAAACACATAGAGGGGCTGACAGAATCCAATTTTCTCTTGATATGAGCCAGCTCCCTTTGCTCTAAAGATTTTTGCTCCATTTTGATTTCGCGCTTTTTCCCTGTTTTTTAAATTTATAGAGAGTCAAACAGAGCCTGATGATTCCACCAGCCAACAGGCCAGCTAAGAGAAAAATGGCTGAAATTCCGGCAAAACCCTCAAAATAGACTGGCCCCTTAAGCTGTCATGTTTTTTGGTCTGCTCGACAAATTCGCTCAAGCCTGGCTCCTCGCTGTTTTTGATCATCCCGCAAAACTCTTTCAAAATTTGAATCCTTTGAGAGGACCAGCCCCGATGCTCAGGGTTATAATTGAGAAAAAACTCCTCATGCTCTCTCAAGCTTTCCAAAATTTTATCGCCAGCCTCACGCCTCATCTTTTCAGGGAGCAACGCGGGAGACAGCCATTGAGGAATCCGGACCCAAATAAAAAAAGGAAATCGATGGACGCTTTTAAAGTCCGCCCGCCTTAACCAGCTTAAAAACTCCGGAATTTTTATCACATTATAAGCCTGCAAAGTGGTGTGAATATAAACATTTAAGCCCCGCCTTTCAGATGAGAGCTTATCTAAAAAGAAAAGATTTTTTTCCAGCTTTTCCCATTTAGAGGGATAGCGAATATAGTCATTGAGCGCCCCATAAGCCTCAACAGAGCAGTTAAAATCCACGGCCTGAAAAGGCCTCCAAAGCTCTATAATCTCTTCCGGGATGACTGTCTGATTGGAGTTATATCTCAAACAAATATGATGGGCATGGCCCTCCTTTGCGATCATCCTCAAAAGGCTTAAGTGCTCTTTTATAATCATAGGCTCGCCGCCGGTTGTAAAAATAGCGCGAACATGAGGCAAGGCCTCTTTAATCATTCTCAAAGAATTATCTGACGCATACCACTTGTCCTCAAATATCTTTTTGGCGCCGCTCTCATTAAAAAGCAGTCCCATTTTTTGCCAGTCTTTTCCGATCGCGTAAGAGTTCCAAGGGGAGCACATCCGGCATTTCAAATTGCATTTGTTGCCCAGAGCCATGTCTATATAAGTGATTTGAGGATGATCTATTGAGCCGTCCGGATGGGTGGAGCTGATCATACTCTCAATATCCTCTTTATACTGATCTATAAATTGCAGGCGCATGCTTTTTACTCCATGATCCTCTTGCTGAAAACAATAAAAACAGTGCCGGGGCCTCTCCCCTTTCAGCATTTTCACTCTAGTCCGCTTATAGCTTTCAGAATTAAAATAGGAGCGGAGATTTTCTGACTTCCTCCATAACACATTATTTGAGCCATTTTTAAGCCACTCGTAGCCATCACAGCAAATTCTCCCTTTGCCCTCTGGGCCGGCGCTGATATGCGTCCAGGGCAAAGGGCAAAAAGTTTTCATTTTTTCGTCTGTTTTATCCATTCCAAAAGCTCTGCCTCAACAGCGTTTAATAAAGCCTTCTATGTTATCCATAAAGCTCCGCCTCAACAGCGTTTGATAAAGCCCCCTGTTTTTATCAACTCATCTCCAAAAGCTCCGCCTCAACAGCGTTTAATAAAGCCTTCTATGTTATCCATAAAGCTCCGCCTCAACAGCGTTTAATAAAGCCTTCTATGTTATCCATAAAGCTCCGCCTCAACAGCGTTTAATAAAGCCTCCTGTTTTATCCATCAGCTCATCTCTAAAAGCTCCGCCAGCTGGGGAAAAGTTTTGGAAAACGAAGTCCCTCTGGCTTTATCTAAAGCCTGAATATAATCCTGAAACACATACAGCAAATGGCTTTTGTCCTCTTTATTCATAAAGCCGGCTATAGTTTTAAACCGGTTGGTTTTAGCGGGAAATTTTTTATAAATATCCTCAAATTTTTGGGAGACAATTTTTTTCACTCCAGGGGGAAGGAGCTGGCAGTTTAAAAAGTAAGGGTGATGAACAACCTCAGTATGGACTAAATCATCATAATAGGCGTGAACCTTTTTAAAGCGCTTTCCGGTGAAATAGGAGAGAAACTCATCAAAATAAAATATATTTTTAATCTGAATAGTGCAAAGAATCATAGGATGAACATTGGGAGGGGATTTTTGATCAATCATTTCCAGATTGTTTTCAATCCGCCGCCAGGAGCAGGGGTAGCGAATATAGCGGTTTCTCTCCCCAATATCGTCTAAGCTTATAAAAACAATAACTGACTCAAAGCGCCTCCACTTGTCAAATAACTCCGCGCTCAGGGCCGTGCCGTTGGTGTGATAATGAAGGGATATATGATGGGCTTGTTTTTGCTCAATGCACGCGTCCAAAAATTTATGATGCTCTCGAATTAAAAGAGGCTCTCCCCCGGCTATAGTGACCCGCTTTAAAAAGGGAATTTGCCTATAAATATCCCGCTTGATCTCCTCCCTCTCATACCATAATTTAGAAGAGGCCTGCTCCATAAAATCCATTGTGTTTTTTAAGTATTCCTTTAAGTTAGCCGTCTGAGCCTCATTATAAATCTTTTTTGACAAACTCTCCCAGCGGATGGTTTCCTGAGGGCCGCACATGACACACTCCAAGTTGCATTTATTGCCCAGCCGCAAATCCAAATAAACGGCCGGCTCCGCAAAAGCGCCTTCGGAATTTGTTTTTTTTGCCAGCTCCGCGAAAGAGTAATAATCCCTCCAGTAGCCATTGGATCTGACTCTGTGGGAGGCTATGCCCGCCTTTTCCTCATCATAGCACCTCCTGCAAACATCCAGCTTTTGCCCCTTCAGCATGCCAACTCTCATATCTCTCAGGGAAAGAGAGTTCCAAACCTCCGAAAATACAGTCTCATTCAAATTCTCCTTTAAAGGCTCGCCCACACAGCAGGGAGTCACATTTCCATAAGTCTTTGTGGCTATATGAATCCAGGGCAAAACACAAAAAGTCGGGGAAAGAGGCTTGTTATTTTTCGCCTCTGTGGGATTTAATTTTTCCATCGGCCATCCTCATCCAATAAACGGCTAAGCTTTGGAAAAGCTTTAAAAAAGCTCTCCCCCCGCTTTTCATCCAATAATTTAGTGTATTTGTAAAATCTCTTTAGCTTTTTTCCCGCATCGGGGCCTTCATCCCTCTTTAAAACATTTTTGATCGAGCGCAAACACTCTAAAAGAAATTGATCAGAGCCTTTATAGGCGCTTTCATACTCCTCAATGCTCAACAAAGCCCTCTTTTTTATTGTATTGGGCAAAATGGAAATATCCAAATAGTCCGGCCCTGTGAGCATAATCATACTGTTTCCTATCTTTCCATAATCCTCCTGGAGCTTGTCAATCCATCGCAGAAGCCTCGGCAAATCCAAAATATTATAAACTTGAGCCACAGGGGAAAAGTAAAATTGGACATTGCTTGATCCGCGGCTTTTTCTGTGTTTTAAAATTTTTATGATATGGCTCTCAATGTCCCGCCATTTTGATGGATGCCGGATATACTCCTGAGTCTCCTTATAGCCGTCTATGCTAAATGTGACAGTGACAGTTGAAAAGGCGTCAAAAGCCTCTAAAAGCTTGTCCGGGGACTGTGTGCAGTTGATATTAAAAATTAAATCTATATTTTTTGAGATACCCTTGGACTTCAAATGATCGATTAAGCGCCAGTTCTCTTTAATCAGGGTTGGCTCGCCGCCGGTAAAATACAACTGCTTTGCCCCCTCCGCCCATTTATAAACAGACTTCCACAGGCTTTTATTTTTATGCCAATTATGAAAAGCTTTTTCGTCTTTAATAAAATAATTGCTGTCAACCAAGGGGCCAAATTCCGAATGGCTTTTAAGCATTTCCTTTTGCTCTTTGTAAATTTTTGAGCTGTTCCCCGGATTGCACATCCGGCATTTCAGATTGCATAAGTTTCCCGGCCGAATATCCAGATAAAGAGGCGGCGCCTCCACCCTGTAGCCATTGCCTCTGCTTTTTTCCACTCTGTCAAAAATATCCCTTCCGTATTCTGACTTAAACCATTGTTTGTTAAAAGACTGCCTATAGGATGTTCGGCCTATAGATTCTTGATAATAGCAATGCCGGCAGGCGGAAAGCTTTTCGCCTGCCAGCATCTTTTTGCGAATGCGCCTCAAGCCATAGCCGTTCCAATAGCCCTCCAAAGAGTCCTCAGCGCAAGTGTAAGCTCTCCCCTTTTCATCCAGCACAGCGTCTTCGGCAATACAGCATATTTTGATATGCTCCGTAGGCCCCGCTATAAACTCCATCCAGGGATACACACAAAAAGTCGGGGATATGTCTGGAGCTGAATAAAGCTTGCCCCTTATTTTGCGAAGCGCTCTGGCGCTTTTAAACATAAAGTTATCTCCCAAAATAGCCTCAGCGCATCTAAATTACTGTCAAGCCACAGCCGGTTAAACATAAAAGCGCCTCTAATATCATCAAGCCTCAGTCAGTTAAACATACAGCCTCGGCGCCTCTAATATCATCAAGCCTCAACCGGTTAAACATACAGCCTCAGCGCCTCTAGGATTGCGGAAAAAAATCCTGAACAATCGCCTTTTGTTTTTTTATAAGATCGGCGCCCGCTTGATGAGCGGTCTCCATCATGCCGGCCATTTGATTTTTTGTAAAACTTCGTTTTTCAGCTGTCCCTTGAATTTCAACAAACTGGCCCTGCTCATTCATAACAAAATTCATATCTGTCTCACAATTTTTATCCTCTTGAGAATCCAAATCCAAATAAATTTCATCATGAATTAAACCCAGGCTGACAGCGCAAACATAATGCCTTAAGGGAATATCTTTGATAATGGATCTGGATTGCAAATTTTTTAAAGCCAAAGCCAAAGCCACAAAACCGCCTGTGACTCCGGCCGCTCGAGTTCCCCCATCAGCCTGCAAAACATCACAGTCTACATAAATTTGCCTTTCCCCCAGATTTTGCATATCCACAGCTGACCTCAAGCTCCGGCCAATGAGGCGGGAAATTTCCTGAGAGCGCCCGCTTTGAAATCCCCTCTCCCGGCTGATTCTAAAATTCCCCGATCGGGGAAGCATAGCATACTCCGCTGTAATCCAGCCATGGCCCGGGCGGTTCAGCCATTTTGGGGTGGTCTCCAAAACGCTGGCCATGCACAAAACTTTAGTCTTTCCCATGCTGATTTCAGCGCTGCCCTCCGCCCAATCATTCACATGAGGGGTTATAACAATTTTTCGCAGCTCCAGCTTTTCCCGATTATCTCTTTTCATTAGCCGGCTTTCCTCAAAAAAACACTTGATCCGCCGCGGCTCTCTATAAAATATTTTTCTCTCAATTTGTCAATGCTGACAAGCTCTCCCTCCCTTTTCACACACCAAAAATCCCAGCCATTGTGGCTGGCCAGATTCAGCATTTTAGCGCTGACTTTATGAATGGATCCGGAGCGCTTTCCACTCTTTAATGTTCCGTCCGCCATCACCTTTGCCCAATATTTTTTATCTGCGGAGCAAAGTTTCTCGCCGGGCGCAATATAAGCGCTCTCCACAAGCTGGCCGAAAGGGACTTTAGGCTTAGACAGCTCCTGAGATTGAAATGTGAGCGAGTGGCTGTAAGGCTTAACGCCCTTTATTCTTTTTCGAGCCAGGTCCGCGTATTTTTTTTCTTTTTCAAAGCCGATAAACCGCCTGTTCAGCATTTTAGCCACAGCTCCTGTGGCGCCGGAGCCAAAAAAAGGATCTAAAACAATATCCCCCTCTTTAGAGCTGGACAAAATGACCCGCCTTAAAAGCGCTTCCGGCTTTTGAGCGGAATGCGCCTTATGGCCTTTTGCGTCCTTTAGCCTTTCCCGGCCGGAGCATATAGGCAGACGCCAGTCGCTTCGCATTTGTTTGTCATCATTAAAAGCCTTCATGGTTTTATAGTTGAATGTCACTTTAGCCTTTTGAGATTTTCCAGCCCATATCAAAGTCTCATGGGCGTTGTTAAACCGGGAGCCTCTAAAATTAGGCATGGGGTTTGTTTTGATCCAGATAATGTCATTTAAAATCCAAAAGCCTAAATCCTGTAAAATCGCCCCCACCCTAAAAATATTATGATAAGATCCAATCACCCAAAGGCTACCTGTGGGCTTTAAGACTCTTTGGCATTCCGCCAGCCAGCTTTTTGAAAAATCATCATACTCCTGAAAGCTGGAAAATTTGTCCCATTTGTCATCCACACCCTGAACTTTCGTCCTATTGGGGCGAAACAGATCCCGCTGGAGCTGAAGATTGTAAGGAGGATCGGCAAAAATCAAATCAATGGACTCATCCGGCAGGCTTTTTAATTTTTTTGTGGAATCCCCTAAAATCACTTTATTTAAAAAAGAGGATAGATTGGCCCGTTTATTCATAAATCCCGCTTGTGCCCCAGTGGATCATCTGATGAAAGGCGGGGTTTTCAAAAAAGCTCTCTGGTTATTCATAAATCCCGCTTGTGCCCCTGTAAATCATCTCTGAAAAAATGGACAACTCGCTCAGTTTATAAATCAATAGGCTCTTATTTGTCAAGCTGGGAATAAATCCGCTTTTTTCTCATGCTGGACTTTTCTTATTGCCACGCTGGGAATAAATCCGCCTTCTCCTTATACTGGGCTTTTCTTATTGCCACGCTGGGAATAAATCCGCTTTTTTCTCATGCTGGACTTTTCTTATTGCCACGCTGGGAATAAATCCGCCTTCTCCTTATACTGGGCTTTTCTTATTGTCAAGCTGGGAATAAATCCGCTTTTTTCTCATGCTGGACTTTTCTTATTGCCACGCTGGGAATAAATCCGCCTTTCTCTCATACTGTGCCTCCTCTCAGTGACAAAATTCTTGGTTAATTGCCTAAAGCGCACACTTCATTATTTAAGTTGGACTGGATCTCTTGACCTAAATTCCATTATGATCTTCAATTTTCCAGAGTCCAAGCTTTGAGGGCTGGTCGCTATACGGATGGGGACAGCTGGTTTGATGGCCGGACGCCCGTCCCGATAAAAATAAGCTTGGACTTTGGAATAAAGGCAAATTTATCCTTGTGAATAGGTCAAGAAACTAACTCAGTTTATAATTGTATAGTTGCAGGATGTGAGATGTAAAAACGATAAAAGCCTTGAGGGCGGCCATAAAATTTATAGCTGTGGGATGTGAAGGCGCAAAAACTTCCAAAAAAATGGGAATTATACACTTAAAGCCGCATAAAACCTGTGATGGCCTTTAAATGTAAGGCTTACAGGAGGTTTTAATGATTTAGCGCAAAAAGCGTGCATAAAACTAAGAAAACAGATAGTTAATAATATAAATTATTGATTTTGTTTAACTTTTGCCGTGCATAAACCGTTCAAGGTTTTACAAATGCGGTGTCAAATATATAATTTCCAAAAAAATAATGTTATGGTTTAGTTTGTTGCCTTATGGGAAATGGCGGGGTAAAGTCAGCGCCTGTGTTTAGGCAAAAGTTTAGGCGGAAACAAGCCAAAAGGAGGGAGACACAATGACTAAATCAGAGGAAAAAAAGAAATCCGGCCATCATGATATATTTTTTAAGGCCTGCTATTCTGAGCCGAAGAGCGCTGTTGAGCTGTTTCAGATAGCTTTTTCCGCAGAGGAGATGGCTGTTTTTGATTGGAGAGGCCTTCGGCCGGAAAAAGACACTTTTCAGGAACTCAGGGCGGACTTAGTCTTCTCTGTTCCGTTTAAAAATAAGCCAGAGCGGAGAGCTAAGCTTTGCCTCCTTTTAGAGCATAAATCCAGCTTTAGCCGCCGGATTTACCATCAAATTCTCAAATATAAGACTCTCATTATAGGCAAAAGTTTAGAGGAGACGGAGGAGGACTGCCTGGTGATCGCTGTTGTGTTTTATCACGGTCGAGAGCCTTGGAAATGGCCAAAGTCCCTTAAAAAAGGGCTTTGGGGGCGGATTTTGCCGGAAATTCCTTCCTCTTTGGAAAAGGATGTGTTAGATTATGGGATAAGAGTTTTAGACACCCACGGCCGCTCTGTGAAGGAGGCGATTGGCGACAGAAGTTTTAAAAGCCGCGGTTTTTTAAGCGCTTTAAAAAAGGTATGGACTTTAAAAGCGGAAGAGGAGGCATTGAAAGAGGCGATTTCTCTGTTTGACAACTGGACTGGGGACAGGGAGGATTTGGTTTTAAGCGTTGGGGATTATTTTTGGTCTTCTGTTCCCGGCATAACACGGGAATTATGGGAGAGATTAGAGCGGGCGGCTGTCAAAAAGGGCATTTTTACAAAAGGAGGCTATATGAATATAAGAGAATATATCAAAGAGGAAGGACGACAGGAGGGACGACAGGAAGGACGACAGGAGGGCATACAAGCAGGCATACAAAAAGGACGGCAGGAGGTTGTTTTAAGCATGCTGAAAAAAGAGGCGGATATTGCTTTCATTTCAGAAGTGACAGGGCTTTCTGAAAAGGAGATAAAAAAGCTCCAAAACGGAAATTGACAAAATTTTGTTTCCCGCATTTTTACAAAAGGAGGCTATATGAATATAAGAGAATATATCAAAGAGGAAGGACGACAGGAAGGACGACAGGAGGGACGACAGGAGGGACGGCAGGAAGGCATACAAGCAGGCATACAAAAAGGACGGCAGGAGGTTGTTTTAAGCATGCTAAAAAAAGAGGCGGATATTGCTTTCATTTCAGAAGTGACAGGACTTTCTGAAAAGGAGATAAAAAAGCTCCAAAACGGGAGCTGACAAAATTTTGTTTGTGTCTGGATCCCCCGCCTTTTTCATAGTATACGGACAGCTTGGCATGAAAAATTACAATCCCTTCAATAATTTTGCGATTTCATGTTTTTTTAGCTGGTTTGTTTTTAACTGGCTGGAAGCTAACTCCTTTTTCAATCCCCTAATTAAGAAAGCGCTAAAAGCCAAGATTTAAACTGGCCTTAGACGCCCGCTTTTAGGGGGCCACCCAATAATCTATTGGACTTTTGTCTGGAAACAACAGCTCAGCATTTACAGATCGCTGGTTTAGAGAGAGTCCCGCTTATTGATCTTGTTTTTTAACCAGCCCTTTTATATCATAAGTTGCTCAATAAAGCTTAAAACCCAAACCAGCATAAACTCCAGCTATGAAGCGCCGGCCAAAATTTGACAAATATTTTTATTATAAACAATCAGTTCAAAGCCCCAAAAAGGATATTCAATTTTTTAGGCAAACCTACATTCAGATCTTTAAAAAAGCCCCCAGAATTTTTCGGGAGGATTTTTGCGGAACTTTTTATGTGGGCTATCATTGGGTCAAGGCTCATCCGCGCAATAAGGCCTTTGTCATTGACGCGGACAAAAAGCCGCTGGAGTATGGAGTGGAGCGCCATTTTAAAAAGCTCAGCGCCTCCCAAAAATCCCGGCTGAAAATTTTAAATCAAAATGTGCTGGACAAAAAGCTTCCCTCGGCGGAAATTATCGCTGTCAGCAATTTTTCCTACTTTGTTTTCAAACAAAGGGGGCTTTTGCTAAAATACTTTAAAAACATAAAAAAAGCCTTGCTCAAAAAAGGGCTGTTTATCATTGATGTTTTTGGCGGGCCGGACTGTGAGGGGATTTCTGAGGAAAAAATAGAGCACAAAAGCTTTGATTACTATTGGGATCAAGATAGCTTTGACCCCATAAGCAGAACAGCGCAATTTTATATTCACTTTAAAACAAAGGGCGTGGCAAAACGAAAAAAAGTATTCTCTTACCATTGGAGGATGTGGTCTATCCCTGAGTTAAGGGAAATTCTGGAAGACGCGGGGTTTTCAAAAACTCATGTCTATTGGGAGCAGTCAGACAAAAAGGGGGATGGATCCGGCGTTTTTAAAAAAACCGCCCAAGGGGAGATTTGCGACACCTGGATCGCCTATTTGGTGGGCCAAGCCTAAATCTGTCTTTTTTCCAGAGACCAAGCTTATTTTTATCGGGGCGGGCGGCCAGCCCTTGAGCCGGCTAGAGCCAGCCTAAATTACAATAAATCAGGCGGTTGGTAAAATATATTTAAAAAAATTTATCAAACAGCCGATTATTGTTCAGGTTATGTCACGAAAACGAATGGGGTTTGGCCTCTTAGCTCTCTTTGCCATCGCTTTAATGGGCTGGTTTGCCTTTCAAACAGACAAATCAGTCCGCAAAAGCTCCTCTATCCCATCGGATCAGGCTCAAGAGCTTAAAAACAGAGAGCTTATTTTAGGAGAGCCTCAATTTGTTCCAAAAAGCCAGGTGAGATACTCCAGCCTAAGAAAGCATGTTGAGAGCCAGTGGGGGCTAAAAGATATTTCCCTGTTAAAAGCCTGGGCGGTTTTGGAGGAGGAAAAGCAAAGAGCAGACCCTCTCACTGTGGCTGTTGTGGATACGGGGATTCACACGCAGCACCCCTGCTTAAAAACCAGCCTTTGGATAAATCCAGATGAAGTTCCGGGCAATGGGAAAGATGATGACCGCAACGGCTTTGTAGATGATATCCATGGCTGGAATTTTGTTGATAACAACAATAACATTCAGGACTATCACGGCCATGGAACCCATATTTCAGGGATTATCGCCGCGCGAGGCAAAACCGCCCAATCCCCGGAATGCCAAGTCATCGGAGTGGCTCCGCATGTCCGCATTATGACTCTCAAATACTTTGATGAGGAGGCCAAAAGCGATGAAAATATTGAGAACACAGTTAAAGCCATAAAATATGCTGTTCAAAATGGCGCGGATATTATCAATTACTCCGGCGGCGGGCCAGGCGCCCAGCCGGATGAAAAAGCCAGCATCGCCAAAGCGGCTGATAAAGGCATTATTTTTGTCGCCGCTTTTGGAAATGAGGGGATGGAAATTGGGAAACGCGAAAAATATTACCCCGCCAGCTATAATTTTCAAAATATTTTGCCTGTTGTGTCTCAAGACGGGACTAAAGTTTTAAAATCCAGCAATCGTCCAAAATTTAACCGCTGGGACAATCAAAAATCGCAAATTGCCCCCGGCGAGGGGATTCAATCCACTCTTCCGCCCGGAATATACCTCCAAAGCCACTTGGCGGCCCGGGCGCTGAGAGGCTTAGCCGCTTACACCCACAATCACAACCGCTATGGCAAAATGACCGGCACATCCCAAGCCACCGCCTTTGCCACAGGAGTTGTGGCTCTTGTCAAAACCCGATACCCCACATGGAGCATGCCGCAAATCATCAACCAAGTGGATAAAACAGGATTCGGACAGGGAACAGAAAAAATAAAAGAGGCTGTCAATCAGGGGAAAAAACTATCCGCCTATGAAGCCTTGATCATGAGAGACAGAAATGTGGATTTATCCGACCAAACGGATCGCACAAACACCGTTATCCCCCACGACCCGGATAATGTGGACGCCCTGCTTAAAAATCCTAAACAGCCTCGGCGGGAGATGGAAATCCATAATCCCAATCCAAAAGAAAACGATCCCGCCGGCCAGCTGGAGGTTTTAGAGGGCATAGCCAACTTTAAAAAGAAAAAATCAAAATAACTGTCATCAAAAGCTTGAGCTTGAAAGCTGGGCTGTGAGGCTGATTTTAGCTGTTTCAAGGACAAAAGCTGGGGCTTTAGAAGGCTGGCGGACAATAGCTGGATAAACTCAAAATACTAAATTGAGCTTTAGAAGGCCGACTTATAATGACTGGATAAACCTACGAAAAGCTAGATTCTTACAGGCGGAGTAGAGGGAATTCGGACTGTCCTTCTAAAACTGCCGGATTGCTGGCCTGTTTGGTCTATAAAATAACCCCTTAACACTAACTCTATCCTGTATGAGGGAATCACTACATCGGAGTCAAGATTCTGCCGGCTTGCAGATCCTGAGGACGGAAAAGCGATTGATCCAGAGGCTGGCTGCTCGATCCGCAGATCGCGAGAAAAGCCGCTGGAATCAGGACCGGTGAAACCGTCAAGATAAATGGTCAAATTGTGAGAAGGGAGGTGATGATTAGGCTTATAGCTAACTTCTTTTTTGCCGGGAACAAGATAAAGATAAGGAAGTTGAGAATCACAGTAGCTGTCACTGATCGTTCCTCTATGCGTAAAAACCCTCCGGCTATGCTTGGCCTTCGCGCTAAACTGTATTTCAGTAATAATGAGATGGTGGGGATCATGATTACGGATGAACAAGCCAAATCTCATCCATCCATCTTTAACTTCAATCGTTGAAGGATCATTGCTCTCTTCTTCTCTATCCCCAGCCTGCCTCTCCTTCCAATCTTCGCCAAAAATCGCCTCCATTACATCTTCATTGTTCAACGCTGTCTCAATATTTTTCAGTCTAATGGGAATATTCCTGCACTTTTGCTGTTCCCTAAAGCCATATTGAAAAATACGAATCCTTGATCCAGGATGATAGGGCACAGACGCAACAACAACATTGGCAGATCTTCCCCCTCGTGAAGGATCGCCAAAAAAACAAGAGCTTAAAACGAAAAAAAAAGCCAAAAAAGCAGTTCTATTCATGACTATCCAGCAGTTTAGGCGTGATAAACACAAGAAGCTCGTTTCGCACTTCGGAAGTTCCCTTTGTATTAAACAATAAATTTAAAAAGGGAATATGCCTTAACCAGGGCAGGCCCTGGTTATTCACAATCTTGTTCTGATCATAAATTCCCCCAATAACAATTGTTTGGCCATTTTTGACTAAAACCTCTGTTTTTGCGTTTTTTGTTACTGACACAGTATCTCCGGCTTTGGGGGATTTTGCCCCCGGATCGGCCCGGTTCACATTGACTTTGAGAAAAATACTCCCCGTAGGGGTCACTGTGGGGGTCACATCTAAGCTAATAGACACTTCCTGCTTTTCAAATGACTGTGAGTCTGATCGATCCCCTCCCGTTGAAATTGTTGTGGTGGCCGACTTAGGAATAAGAATAGGGGAGTCTCTGCTGATGGAAGCCTGCTTCCCGCTGATAACAATCAATTTTGGATTGCTTATCACTTTAGCGTAGCCGTCATTTTCCGCCAGGCTCAAACTAGCGGAAATATTTCCCAAAATGGGAAGACCAGCTATGCTTAGCGCGGCATCGCTTTGGCCGCCATCATAATTAGTTCCCCAAGCTCCTGACAATGACTCCGGATTTCTAACCACTTCAATGAAATCGTTGAGATTATGCACCACAGGAATATCTCCGCTTAACCCCCACTGCAAGCCAAAATTTTTGGCAAAATTTTCTATCACTTCCACAATTTTAGCCTCCACCATAACTTGCTTAGGCGGCTTATCTAAATGCTTAACCATGGCCTCAATTTTTTTAATGGCCTCCGCGCTGTCTATAATAACAAAAGTATTGCTTTCAGGATGAGTTATAATTCGCCCGCCTTTGGAAAAATCGCTTTTAGGGGTGGCAAACTCCTTAATTTTATCCGCGACAGCGCCGATTTTCGCATAATTAACGGAGATCACCTTAGTCTCAAAAGGAGCCATGCCTTTTTGCCTCTCTGAAATCTCTTTAAGCTTTTTTGCTCTTTTCTCTATCTCCTCTAAAGGAAGTATTGTGATGACATTGCCGTCCCTGGTATAGCCCAAAGATTTGACTTTAAAAATGGTGTGCAGGGCCTGATCCCAAGGCACATCCTCTAATTTTAAAGTGATAGAGCCTGAGACTTTTTCGCCTATCACCATGTTTAAGCCGCTTTCCTCCGAAATAAAGCGGAGAACCTGTTTAATGGGCGCGTCAATAACATGGAAGGAGATGGGAGCGCCGGAAAATTGAATGTCTCCAAAGTATAAGTCCTCCAAAGTTCTGGCGGGAAGAGCAGATCTGGGATCCGCGCTGTGGCCTCCGGCCTCCGGAATGATTTGATGGCCCTCCACCGCGCCATAAGCGACTAAAATTTGATTGCCGCTCTCCGATAAAACAGATTGAGGAAACGTGCCCCCCTCTTTGATCTGGATAATAACTCTCACTGTGCTGGAGTCTTTTTGATCCGCCTTAATCAAGCCAAAATCTGTATTAAAATCCCTGAGCACATAAGGCCAATGCAAATTGTCAGCCAGCTTAGCCTGCAGAATTTCAATAATAAATTGATGGGTCTCCTCATTGTTTCTCACTTGGTAAGAGGTCGGCTCCGAACAGTCAATGACAATTTGATCCTCATTCGCTAAGTAGCGAATATTGGTAATCAAGTTTAAAGCCCCCGAATCCTCCCCATTCTCAACAGCCACATCCTCCTCTAAAGCGGAATCCTCTCCAGCCAGCTCCTCAGAGGGAATTTCCTCTAACTCGCCTCCCTCAATAGCCTCTTCCGCCAGACCCTCCTCTGTCTCCAGCTCCTCTTCAGGGGATTCATCTAATCCCTCCACTTCCTCAAATTCAGCCTCCTCCTCCAGCTCCGCGTCAAATTCAGCGTCTAAATCCTCTCCCGCGCTGTCCTTTTGGCCCTCCGCGCTGTCCTCTTTAAACTCCCTCTCCAGCTCCTCATCACTGCTCACTTCATAATCCGGCCGGTCGCTGATAATTTCATAATCGCCCACATCAAATTGAGCCTCCTCAGAATCCTCACTCTCCGCCTCCTCAGAATCCTCATCCCCCGCAGACTCCCCTTCCTCATCCACAACCTCAAAATCCTCCTCATCAAAATTATCCCCCTCCTTAAAAGAGTCAGTCTCCTCCGCCGGCTCAGCGCCTCCCTCAATATCCGCTAAATCCTTGTCGTCAAATAAAGATTCCTCCTGAGCCACAAGAAGGCTGTCCTTCATTAAAGAAAAAGAAAGAGAGGAATAACTAAAAAATAGAAAAAGAAAAAATGTTAAAATAATGGGCTTGATCATGGATGTTGCTTCAAGTGGCGCTCCGCCTTTAGCTTATTAAATATCTTTTATTTACGCAAACTATATGGGATCACGCGCTAAAGTGTCCTGAAAATAAAAACGCTGGTCAATAAAATTTTTAACCGGCTGATTTTTTCAAAGAGCTTGGAGCGCGCGCCTAAAGTTGGACAGATTGGTTAAAAGTTTAGTATATTTTGCCATTTTTCCTGAAAGCTTGAAAATATGGGGTTTTTCAAACTTTTTAACCAATGAATCGTCCCTGAAAAGCTTGAAGCGCGCCCCTGAAGTTGGACAGATCTGTCCCTGATATTCGGACAGTTGGCTTAGAATAATCTTGCTTTATAAATAATGGCTATTATTTGTGGAAATTTTTAAAATTCAATCCGCTGAAAATGGAGCGGTAAGTCATTTGCCGGAAAGGCCAATTCTGTCTATTCTTTTTATTTTTGTGACAAACTCTTTTTTTGCTTTTCCATCAATCTCCACATCATTTGTCTCCACAATAACCACTTCGCTTTCTCTAATATCAACAATAACCCCCCTTTTGCCAAGCTTATCGCCTTTGATAAGAGTGTAATAACCAGCGTCTGACGGCAGTTTAAAAAGGGCTTTGGGGTTTTTTGTGTCCCATATAATCCCTTTTAGCCTAATTTCCTTTAGCGTATATTTTTCCGGCGGAGTTTTAGGAATAATAACCACTCCTTGTCTTTTTTGAACAGTCGGATCCTCAAAAGGATCTTTTTTCCTTATAGATTCATAAATAAAAGGAGCCATATAGGACTTAATCTCTAAGGTCACTTCTGAAGATTCGGCCCCCTTCTCATCTATCGGCCCCTCATCAGGAGGCCGATCAAGCGCCGAACCTGCTGGCTCAGAGGACGAACCGGACGGCTCAGAGGACGAACCGGACGGCTCAGGAGACGGACCGGACGGCTCAGAGGACAGGCCTGACGGATCAGAGGACAGGCCGGACAGCTCAGAGGACGGACCTGACGGCTCAGAGGACGGACCTGACGGCTCAGAGGACAGGCCGGACGGATCAGGAGACGGGCCGGACGGCTCAGGTGGCGGGCCTGCTGGCTCAGAAGATGGCCCCGCCGACTCAGGGGACAGGCCGGACGGATCAGGAGACGGCCCCCCTGCTGGCTGCTCAGAGGACAGGCCTGACGGATCAAGCGGCTGACCCGCTGGCTTAAGGGACGGGCCTGACGACTCAGGGGATAAGCCCCCAGCTTCCCTTTCCGCTTCTTCAGAGTCTGGAGGCGGCGGATTCCCGCCCGCGCCCTCAAAAGACTTTAAATCCTCTGATGGAATATCAACTTCCCGCGGCGCCGGCGGAGGCTCCTCCGCTGGGTTTTGAGAGGGCTTATCCTGGCTTGAAAATTTTTCTCCAGCTATGGTTTTTAAATTTTTAATAATATCCCCAAAAACTTTTTTAAATGTGATCTTTTCCTTTTGCTGGGCGGGCGGTTTTTTTGGCTCTTCGGATATAGCCGGACTTAAAAAGCTCAACACAAAAACAAAAGCTAAAGAGCAAGCTCCCAGCGCTGTCAAAGAATAAACCCCGGTTAAAAAAAAATTTTTAAAAATTTGCCCCACTGATCCTCTTCCCGCCTTTATATCCCGCATATAAAAAACTCAGCGCTCTTTTTCCGGGTTTTTATGATGGACTCTGCTCCTCTGTGTTTTGCTCTTCTCCCAGATCACCTTTATATCCCGCATATAAAAAACTCAGCGCTCTTTTTCCGGGTTTTTATGATGGACTCTGCTCCTCTGTGTCTTTCTCCTCTTCCTGATCGCCTTTATATCGGTAAGCTGATATAGACATATCAGCCTCTATAAGCCGAGTCTGCCTGTTTACCCTCATATCTATATCGTGGACTATGAGTATTCGCTTTTGATTAGTCAACTTAGACAAAAATAAAAGAATTTGCGAAAAAGAGCCATTAACCGACAGCTTAACATTTAAAGTGTGATACTCCTCCCCCTCTTTTTGATCGATGCTCTCATCCCGCTTAAGCCCTATATTCACCCCTGATGACTTAGCCTCGTTGATCAATAAATCGGATATATCTGTAAATGTCAAAGAGCTGGGTATAAAGTTCATTAAATATTTTACATCCTCCTCCTGATTCAAAACCTCTTTCTCAAAAGCTTTAATGTCTAAAAGCTCCTGCTGTGTTTTTTTAACTTGCGCCTCGGTTTGCTGAATGCCCGCCTGAATATCAGCTCTGGATTTTTGCAAAGCGCTGCCGTCATTATATAATGTAAAATAATACACCCCTAAAAAAAAGCCTCCAAAAACCACAATTTGGATCAGTCCAAAATGAGCCAGATCAAACAGCAACCGCATACGCGCCCCCTCACATAACGCCTTTTAAGCTAAAATCCACTTTAACAATATCATCCCCCTCTTTTATATCCCTCGTGTCCACAGTAATGGAGTTTTCGTCCAAAAGATCATGCAGGGAGCCGGCAAAACGATTGACATAAGCCTCATTCAATCCCTTTCCTGTAATTTGAATCTCGTTGTTGTCTTTCGATATTTTCAGCTTTAAGCGCTCCAGCCAAACAGACTTAGGAAGCCTGTTTTCAATTAAATCAATCACTCGCGGAATGGTCAGGCGGGATTCAGCTAAGTCTTTTAAAAACTTCTTTTTCTCCGTAAACTCTTTGGCTTTTTCATTCAGATGATCATAGTTTTTAAGCTCCGCCCTCAACTCATTCAACCGGCTTTGCGCGCCCGCCAGCAGAGCCTCCACTTTTTGATTCTCCCGATTCAAACGATCTATTTGCCTCTTCTCATAAATTTTCAGCCCCAGAGGAAAGCAGGCTATCAAAAGTAAATTGATGGCGATTCTTATGAGGATCGCCGGCTGAAACGCAATGTTGCTGTCAGACAGAGCTGTTTTTAGATTTGTAAAAATAGTGGAGGCGGGGGCCATGCCTGTGCTCCGTGTGTGATACACCACAGAGCTTTTTGTTTTATTGAGATTAACTTTTATCATTCGAGAGACCTTAAAGCTAAACCGGAAACCACAGCTGAAAAAAGCGCCAGATCATCCCGCCTCTTTTGCAGATCTGAATTTAAGCTCACATTTTGAAAGGGATTGAGGCGCTCTATTGGCAAATTCATCTTTTTTTGCAAATGCGGGATTAAACCCAGTGTCTGGCTGGCTCCGCCTGTCACATAAACAGAGTTGATCTCTTTTTCCGGAAACAAACTGCTGTAAAAATCACAACAGGAGTTTAGCTCTTCCGCAAAGGCCTCATTCAGCTCATTGGATATTAAGGCAACAAGCTCCTGCGGGGCCTCTTGCCCCCGGCTGGCTCTGATCTTCAGCTCCTCCGCCTCTTGGTAATCCACATTCATTTTTCTTTGTATTTCCTGAGTAAAAAAATGGCCTCCCACAGACAAATGCCTCACAAAAACCACCTGATTTTTAAGCACAACCACAAGATTTGTAGAGGCGCAGCCTATATCCATAACCAAATAATTTTTGCTTTCATCCAAATTCTCATTGTATTCAAAAGAGTTAAATAAAGCGGCAAAATTGGTGTCTAAAATTTTACAATTCATAAAAGGCGGCTTGATAATGCTGTTATAGCCCTCTATAATTTTTTTTAACACAGTCACCACTAAAAGGGATTGAGCCTCCGGTTTGTTAAAATTCACTCCTGTCAACAGCTCATAATCCAGCTCCATTTCCTCCTGATTATAAAAAAGCTCCTGCTCCGCCTCAATTTCCACAAACTCCGAAATCATGCTTTTATCCATTTGCGGAATATCTAATTTTTTGGCGATTACCCCTTTCCCGGAAATGCCGGCCACCACATCCATCTCATTTTCCGCCCCCAGCTCCGCGGCGCCTTGAGACAGAAAATCACGCAAGGCCTCCTCATCAATAAAAGCCCCATCCTGAAAAGAGTTGGCGGGAGTGGGCTTAATAATCATTTGATCCGCCACAGCCTCCCCCGGCCGAAAAATCATCATCTTCGTATTTTGACTGCCTATATCCAAAGCTAAATAGCTTTGTTTAGACCGTTTTCCAAATAGATTAAATGGCATAAATCTTCCTCTCCCCGGCCGGTTAAGCCGCAGGCTGAATTATACCTTGAAAATGGAATCTCTGAAATAAAAAACCATAAAGATCATGGAACAAAGCGCTAATTTCCCGGAAATCAAAGGGAAAAAGGCATGAAAAAGCCAGCCGAGCTGTCTATCCATTCCTTTAAAAATATGTAAATCAATGAGCTGACGGCCAAAAACGGCCCAAAAGGGATGGCTGTCCGCAAGCCCTTTTGACTGCCTCTGCGCCATATAACTCCCAAGCCCGCCAAACTGCCCAAAAAACAAGAGCATAAAATCACAAAAGACAAAGACGGCCAGCCCAAAACAGCTCCAATCCAAGCGATCAGGGCCACATCCCCTCCCCCCAGTCCCATTTCCCGCCGGAGCAAAAAATAAATATAAGAGATGAGCCATAAAAATCCGCCGCCCAGCAAAGCGCCTAAAAAGGCGTCCAAAAACATTCTCTCAGGGTTTAATGAGGCGCCTAAAAGCCCAATAGCCAGCCCGGAAAAAGTGAGAGAGGGCGGCAAAATCATTTGATCCCAGTCAATAAAGCTGGCCACAGTCAAAGCAAAAACGAAAATTAAAGCCTCCAGCAAAAACCATTTCCAGCCTATGGCCAAAAACAGAGCCAAAAACAGGACGGCCATTAAAAGCTCAACAAAAGGGTAGCGGAAGGAAAAAGGCCGGCCGCAGCTTTGGCAGCGGCCCCGCAAAATATGCCATGAAATAATGGGGATATTGAGATAAAATGGAATAGAGCAATGACATTGAAAGCAATGGCTTTTTTTAAAAAGATCCAGAGGCTCCTCCTCCTGCATTCTATAAATCAGCACATTGGCAAAACTGCCCAAAAAAGAGCCATAGACAAAAAAGAAGGCCCAAATAACTCCATTCGGAAGCAGTAAAGCGCCCTCAAACATTATAACCTCTCTTTTGCCTAAACAGCTCCCCTAAAACAATGCCGGCCGCCACAGACACATTGTAGCTGGCGGAGGACTCCTTTTGGGGAATATACAAGGCCTCATCACAAAAATTTTGCAGGCCTTTCCTGAAGCCGGAGGCCTCGCCGCCCAGCAAAAAAGCCGTCCGCCCTTTAAATTTTTCTGTCCAAATGGATTTTTTGGCAGTAAAGGACAAAGCGTAAATCCCAAATTCACGCTCTTTTAGCTCCCTTAAACATTGGCGCAAACTGGACTTTGGCTCAACAGGAACATGCTCCGCTCCGCCGCTGGCTGTCTTAATGACAGAAGGGCTTAAAGCGGCGCTTTGCCGGGAAGGGATAAAAACACAATCCACCGCCATAAGCCAGGCTGTTCTGACAATGGCGCCCAAATTTCTCGGATCTTGCGCGCGATCCAAAATCAAAACAACAGAATTTTTGCCGGCGGAGGATAAATTAAAACGCGGGCGGGCGGAAACCACAACACAGACCCCTTGGTGAGACTCTCCGATTTGATTTATTTTTTTGAGCGGCAAAACTTCAGGATTTAATTTTTTAGCTCGGGCCAAATGAGCCAGCTCCGCCAGAGCCGGACGCTTTTGCCACTCTGGCTTAAAATAGATTTTTTTTAGCTCTTGAGGCGGGCGGGCTTTTAAAGCCTCCCGGCAAGAGTGAATGCCTATCACATAGCGAAGAGACATGGAGAGCGCCCTCAAAAATTTCCCGCTGTAAAAGAGTCATAAAGCTCCCTCAAAAGCTTTTCCGGATCCTCAGCCCGGGCTAAGCTCCTCCCCATAATGAGAGCTGAGCTTCCCTCCCTCAAAGCCTGAAGAGGCGGCATAAAGCGTTTTTGATCATCGGGATTTTCACCCTTTAAGCGAATGCCGGGAGTCGCTAAAAACATATCCGGATATTTTTGTTTTAAAGCCCGGGCCTCCCAAGGGGAGCAAACCAGCCCTTTAAGCCCTGACCGGCAGACAGATTCAGCGAGCTGAAAAATTTTATTTTGATTGCTTTTAGAATCAGGGGCGCTGGATAAAACTGTGACACATAAAATTTGAAAAAATTTTTTTTGCCGGGCCTCTTTTTCAAACTGAGATAAAAGCTGGAGAGCCTCCGGGCCCGCTGAGGCGTGGACAGTCACAAAATCCGCCCCCATTTCAAAAGCCGCGCGAACAGCCTCCACTGTGGAGGAGGGAATGTCATAAAACTTAAAATCCAAAAAAACCTGAGAGTTATGATTTTTGATCTGCCCAATAAGCTCTGGCCCATGAGCTAAAAACAAACGAGGGCCAATTTTATAAGCCTGAGCGTAATCTTTTGTCTTTTGAGCCAGAGCCACAGCCTGCTCCCGTGTGGCTGTGTCCAAGGCGACAAATAAAGGCAGTTTTTTCATAAGCGTATACTGCGGCTGGAGGTTAAAATTCAGGTTTTGGCCCGCGGCGCCTTAAAGCTCCGGCCCCTTTTTCCACTCTATCTGAACAGGCCCCTTGACATGGAGATCCCTTTGGCTGAAAGGGATAACGATCCCCTCCTCTTTAAAAAGCTTTTTAATCGCAAACCTCAAATCGCTGGAGATCAGCTTTATATCAATGGGATGCTCAATCACTATCCAATAGCTCAGCTCAAAAATCAGCCCGCTGTCCCCAAAGTCTGTGAAAAACACAATAGGGCTTTGTTTTTTATTGTAAGTTAAAACACTCGAGTGATCATGCGCCGCCCGGAGCAGAAGATCTCTGACCTTTTCCACAGGAGAGCCATAGCTGACAGAAACCTTAATAGTGGAGCGAATCACTTTGTCGGACAGGGTCCAGTTTAAAATGCTATGCTCCAAAATCACGCTGTTGGGAACCAGGCTATGTGTGTTGTCCAAAGATCGGACAGCTGTCGCGCGAAATCCGATATTCTCCACAACGCCAATTAAATTATTGACCTCAATCAAATCGCCCTCGCGAATGGGGTGCTCTGTCACAATAACTATGCCGCAAATCCAATTATTCACAATATTTCTGGCCCCAAATCCCAGGCCCAAAGCCAAAGCTCCCCCCAAAACAGTAAACACAGTCAAAGGGACTTGCATGAAATACAGAGTGAAAAGAAATAAAATGAAAATTAAGAAATAAAACAGAAAAATTTTAATGGTGTAGCGGTGAGGGGTGTCAATGTCAAAGCGGGAGAGTATTCTTTTGTCAAATTGAGAGACAAAAACGCGGATAAATATATAGCCGCCAATGATAACAACAATGCCAAAAATGATATTTCCCACCGTGATGGGATTTTTGTCTACATGAAATAAAGTGTAGTTCCAAAAAGTGGGGAACTGAAATAATAGGAAATCAAAAACATGGCGGGCCTGCTGAAAGAACTCCTCTTTGTTCCAAGACATATTGCCCATAAGCCAGTTTAAATTCCGCATATTCCCCTCTCTGTGACGCAATGAGATTGGATTTAAGCGCTTCCAAAAGCGCCAGCCCCTATAAAATCCGCCGCAAAATAAAACTCAAAATTTTAAACTGATGTTTAAATATTCAAGCGCCTTTTATCCTCTGGGCGATCAAGGCAAATTCATTTTGACCGCTTTTTTTTGCAAAATTTGCGGCTGTCTCATTTTAAAAGCTCCTAAAAACACAACATACACAGCCTCAAGCTAAATAGTATAAATCTTGCAAGTCCAGCCGAGCAAGAAAAGGCGAAATCCTGCCGCAGTGTATAAACAGCCCTCATCCTACAGCCGGATAGACTCTTCCTTTTAGGCCATAAACAAACGCGCGGGCTTATATCAAAGGCTTAAGACAGCATAAGCTCTGTTTGATCCGGCCAAAGGCTGTTCAGACCATAAACAAACGCGCGGGCTTATATCAAAGGCTTTGGACAGCGCAAGCTCTGTTTAATCCGGCCAAAGGCTGTTCAGGCCATAAATAAACGCACGGGTTTATATCAAAGGCTTTGGACAGCGCAAGCTCTGTTTAATCCGGCCAAAGGCTGTCAGACCATAAACAAACGCGCGGGCTTATATCAAAGGCTGTGAGGCCATAAAATCTTAAAAAATATTCGTATAAGAATGAGCCTTCCGGTAATATTTTAAATTCCCGCTCCGCTGTAAAGGCGCAGGCCCCTTTTCCAAATCCGCTGGACAAAAAACAAAAGGGCCAACAGCCAAACAAATAAAATCAAAAGGGAAAAGCCAAACTCAACAGGCTCCCTCATTAAAATTTTGACCGGCGCATAAGCTAAATAAGGAAATGGCGTCCACATTAAAAATTCCGCCATAATTTTAGGGTAAAGATCCAGGGGGATGATAGAGCCGGACAAAAAAGCGGAGATAAAGCGAACGCTGACATTTATGCTCCATGTCTCCTCCAGCCAAAAAGCCATAAAGCCCACAGCCAGCTGGATAAAGAGCCAAAAAGCGCTGACCATTAAAATAAAAATCCCGGCTTTCAGCAAAACGCCCGCCGGCGGGAGGGCAATCCAGCCAAACACAACAGCCAAAAACAGGGAAAGCCCCCCTATAAAAAGCTGAAGCAGTTTATCGGCGGCAAACAAACTCGACTGATAGCTGATATAATTGAAAGGATAAAGCAAAAAGGCGGATATTCTCCCTAAGCGGATGTCTTGGGAGAGGCTCTGGCTAAAAAAAACAGATCTCACAAAAAGATCTAAAATTAAAATCCAAAATTGATACTCAATCATCCGGGACAGGCTATATCCTTGAATGCTCTCAGAGGAATGGACAGAGTAAATGGATGTCCACAAATTGTATTTGATGATAAAAAAAATAGCTGAGGGGGCTATCATCAAAATAAAAAGGTTAATTTTATAGTGAAGGCTTTTTGAAAGGGCTGTTTTAAGCGATTGAAGCCACTTGAGATATTCCCGCCAGACGGCTGAAAAAAAAGTCCGCATAAAAGCGGATTGTATATGTTTTTTTAAAAATTACAAAATATTTCCGGCCGGCGGCGCGCTTGAGCGGAAAAAACTGAACCCCAGAGGGGCTTATCTCTTGAGACCGGAGATCATAGATGAAACCTCAATAACCCGTTTCAGCCGGGCTTTATCGAGTTTTTTATCTCTTTGGCTAAACTCTCTAATTGTTTGAACTGATCATTTTTCCGCAGTCGGAGATCTTTGGGATTCTTCCCTTGAATTAAAGCTTTGACATATCTCTCAAAAGCATAAACAGGGCCATAGATCTTGTTTGATAAATACACAAAAAAAGAGCCTAGGCACAAACCAAATAAAATTAAAATAAAAACAGAGTATTTTAAAAAAGAGGCGCTGATTTGTTTGATATTGGCAAAATCCATCACATCAATTAAGCCCAAAAACTGATAGTTCAAAATCAGAAAAAAAGCGGAAACGGCCAAAAAAGCCAGAGCGGAATAGCCGACAAATTGAAGTTGAGGGGCTCTTGCGATAATGAGCCGCCTTCTTCTTTCCCTCTCCCGCCAAATATGTTTTCTGAGAAAAAATAATTGGAGCGCGATCACAGCCCAAGCCAAAGTTTGAGCCATATCAGCGACATTAAAATAAACGCTCGCGGTTTGAGAGAAAGACCATTTGATAAAATCCGGAACATAGCCGTTAATCAATTTATTGATCACATTGCTTGAAAACCCCGCAAACAAAAGGCTTATTCCGATTTTAAGATGAAACAGCGATTGGGGAATAAACACAAGGGAGAGGGCATAGTAAAACAGGAATAGGCAAAAAACGGCTGTCAGGGCGGTATTGATAAACAAGCTGTCCGAGATAAAACGCAGGCCAAAAATCAAATGATAATTCTTTATAGGCTCTTGCAAAGACAATCCCAGAAAACTTCCGGCAGATGAGGCTAAAAATCGCAAAGCGAGATATTTGCTGAGCTGATCTAAGGCGATAACAGCTAAAATAATAGAGGCATGAAAAATATATTTGTTTTTTAAAAATCTCATCTGAGAGCTTGGTTTTATCAATGTTTTATGGATTATTGTAGAGCAAAATTTTTCATGCTATGCGTTATTTTCAGGGGTCAAACCAATAATGGCTATAGAAAATCCTTGTTGGGCTTATTGAGGATTTTAAAGTGAAAAATTTTCCTCTTTTTCTGTCATAAACTCCAAAAAGAATAATAACAGAGGATAAAATTAACTTATCCACTATGAAAAATTTTCACACTCATAGCTTTAGGCTTGACCGGGACAATATAAAAATGATAATAAGCAGTCAGTTTAAAACAAAGGAGGAGATTATGAATAAGATTTTGCAAATAATGGCCCTAGCGGGATTATGCTACAGCTTTTCAGCCAGTTTGGCCTTGGCTCATGATAAAGATGCAACATCTTCTGTTGCGAGGGCTGCAGCCCCAGATTTGACTGAGCGCCTAATCCAAATGGCGGAAGAGTTGGCACAGGCTAGAAGACAAATTGAGACATGCAAAAGCGTAAGCGAAATATTAAATTCAGCCGTGAAATCAGCCGCTGAAAAGCTAAAAATATTAAACCGGCCAGACAGCGATGACGTTATACGCAGCACGAACTTTTGTGTTCAGTGTCAATGTTGTTAACAAACTGGAATGTTTAATTCAAAATTTGCGGGCATTTAGGCTGGCTGGAAATTGACATTGCTTGTTTAAGAAAAAGCTTTAGGCTTAAAATCCTTTTGATTGATGATGCTGGCGCTGTCTCCTGTGGCGCGGATAACAAATAAGCCCTTTTCCTCCGCAAAAGAATCAGCTTTATCCTCTCTTCTTAAATAAGCCACAGCCCCATACAAAGTTTTGTTTTTATAGCCCGGAAAATACCGTGTAAAGCTTTGCAGGCTCTCCAAAAAATGACTCACTTTTTTTGGAGAGAGAACAGTTTTGACCTCCACAATCACAGCCTCCGATCCATTGGCGGCGATAATATCAGCCTCCTGTTTACGGAATATGCCCTTTTCTTTTTCTATTCTCCCTTCCGCATTGGAAAAGATTTGGGCCACTTGGATCCCCCGGGCTTTAAGAAGCTCCAAAAGACTTCCCGCCACTAAGGATTCCACCAATCGGCCCCAGCGCTCGTTAAAGCGGCCGCCTATCTTTTGTATTTGCCGATCGGTCTCTTGTCGGCTGGCTTTCAGCTCAACCGCAAACTCTTTTAACTGCCGATCGGTCTCTTTTTGGCTGGCTTTTAGCTCAACCGCAAACTCTTTTAACTGCCGATCGGTCTCTTTTTGGCTGGCTTTTAGCTCAACCGCAAACTCTTTTAATTGCCGATCGGTCTCTTTTTGGCTGGCCCTTAGCTCTCTTATCTCTTTTTCAGCTAATTTATGGCCAATCGACACCTCTTTTAAGATGCCCCGAATTTCATCAAAAAAGGGGGATTCCGCTCTATTGCTCATTATTAGCCTCCGGCAATCATTTATTATAATACAGCGTTTTTTAAAAAACAATACAAAAAGCGCCTTTGGCCAACAAATGCTTTTTTCAGTCTATGGGGGCGCCGCATGCCTCTTTAAGCGTTTTGAAGCCTATTTTTCCGCTCTCTCCGCTATCTCATTTCTCAAGTTTTTCACGAGAAAATTTTAAATAAATAAGCCGGCTTCATCATTGGGTTTGCAGAACAGCCTTTCTGCAAAATAAATTATTACGAAGATTATATTTCATTAAATTTTCCGCCATGTTTTTCTTTCCCCAAAGTTTTTCCATAATTTATATGAAAAAAAGCTCCCCAAGCTTTTTTATATTAAAAATCATTAGAAACAGGCCCCTTAAGTTGTCATGAGCCTACTATATTATCATTGCCCGCAACTATACACCGGGCCTAATTCGTATTGAGCGGGAGAATGCCCTGGCTCTGCCGAAAGCTTATACAGCTTAAAAGCCCCGTCTTATCAAATCAATCAAACAGAGTCATTTTTTTTTAATAGAAATTTAGGCTGAAGCAGGGCCTCTATCACAGCGGAGCCGGCCTGAACAGCCAGAGGAAAATTTAAAAAAGCCAAGCCTCCCCTTTTGAGCAAGGCAAAAGCTCTTTTGTCCTCTGTAACGCAATGGCTGATAAATTCTGCCAGAAAGGGCTGATGCCCCACAACCGCAGCCTGATTCACATTATAAGATTTAAGCTCTAAAAGCAGATCTGAAACTTCCGCAAAGGGATCAAGATTTGCGCTGGTTTCCCTTTTTGCGACTGAAAAATGCTTGCAAAAAATATCCGCTGTTTGCCGGGATCTCAGCAAAGGGCTGTCCATCAAAAGATCAAACCGCAAGCTTAAATGGCCTAAGCTTTTACAAATTTGCTGAAATTTTTTTTGGCCTTTTTCGCTGATAGGCCGATCTCTATCGCTGGCTCCGGGGATCAGGCCCTCCGCAATGGCGTGGCGAACAATTAAAAGCTTCATAAAAAGCCAATATAACTCAAAAAATAAAAAAATAAAAGCAAAAGGCCGCGGATTTAAGGTTTTTTTAAAAAATTAATCCGGGCCATTGCTCATAGCCTAAAGCGCTCTTTTTCAAAGGGGATATTAGCGCTGTTTAAGGCGCTCCCTTTTGTCCCTCAGCTTCAGGAGGGAGCGCTCCTCCTGACAAATCGCTTATAAAGAAAGCGTAAAAAGCGCTCAGCCTGCAAAACAGATCCGGCGGCTGTCCGCGCCCGTGACGTAAAATGCCGGATATTTCAGCCGCCGCAATTTGGAAAGACAATTTTTAGCTTTTTTAAAGTTTTAAATTAAGCCCCGCGCCCCAGCCAAAATGATTGCTGTAACTTCCCACAAGGGAAAAATTTTGGAGCAAAATATACTCAAAACCGGCCGACCACTCCTGTTTCCACACTGTCTCTTTTGATGAGCTGTTAAAATGGCTAAAGCCCCCTCTCAAGCTCCAATCGGCAAAAAGCTCCAGCCGCGGCAAAAGAAGAAGCTCATAATCTAATTCCGCCTGCCACCGGGCCTTGTGATCCAAACTCATATCCCAACTGATAAAATAAGGCAAAAGCCAGCGAAAGCCCATTTGCGCTGAATGATCCGCGTCCCTCAGCCCGCCTAAGCGCCCCTCTTGGGCATTTTCCATCTCCAGCCCTATATAAAGACGAAAAAACTCACTGATGAATCTCTCATAAGAGGCGGATATTTCAAAATTTTTATGCCAGCTGTATTTGTGATCCAGCCAAGACAAAATACCGGCCAGAAAAATTTTGTTTCTGACATTGGAGATTGTCAATTCCCCATCGGCCTGATGGCTCATCACAGACACTTCCGCCCATTTATGCCAGTGTCTGTCCTCATTGATAATGCGGGCGGAAGGATAATTTTTCAGGCGGATGTCCCTTGGCCCCCCATGGCTGAACACACGGCCCATTCCCCCCATCATGTGATATAAAATATGACAGTGGAAAAGCCAGTCCCCCGCCTCATCAGGTTCAAACTCAATAACGGCGCTTTCCATAGGCGGAATGTCCACTGTGTGCTTGAGGGGCGAATATTCCCCATGCTTATTTAAGAATCTGAAAAAGTGCCCATGAAGATGCATCGGATGATGCATCATAGTCCGGTTATTTAAGATGATCCTCAGCCTCTCTCCTTTTTTTATTTTAATAAAGTCAGATTCAGAGAGTGTTTGGCCGTTCATGCTCCATATATAGCGCCACATGCTCCCGGTTAAATTCAAAGTGATTTCCCGAACAGGATTTTTTCCGGCTGTTTTTTCAAGCGCTTTTAACTGCTGATACGAGAACAGATCGGGGGGGCGAGCCTTATAAGCTTTATGTTTTGTGTGAAATGCATTCTTTTTATTTCTATCGATTTTTGCGCGCCCCTCATGGCTGGCGTGAGAGCTATGCGGATCTTTTTTAAGACTCCCCAGCTTAGCCTTTTGATGATGGCTGGCGTGAGAGCTATGCGGATCTTTTTTAAGACTCCCCAGCTCAGCCTTTTGATGATGGCTGGCGTGAGAGCCTGATCCATGACTTTTAGCCATTTCCCTCATTTGTTGGATTAAGTCCGGTTTTGGCACAAGAGGCGCTTTGAGGATTTGCCCCTTCCCTATAACAGCTGTCACTGCCCCTGAGCCATCCTGAGCTGTGGCCCGCAGCTCAATAGCTTTCTTTTTTGGAATTGTTATTAAAAAATCATAGGTTTCCCCAATGGCATGAAGTATTTTTTGCGCGGGCGCTGGATGGACATCCACCCCATCCGCTGAAACCAGCAGAGGGCTTTTTCCTCCAAAAGTCAGCCAAAAATAAGTGGAGGCTGAGGCGTTAATCACCCGGAGCCGCGCCCTTTCCCCCGGCTTAAAATTCGGATAGCTTTGCTCTTTTTTTCCATTCAGCAAAAAAGCGGGATAATAGACATCAGAAATATCCATGCCCGGCATGCGCTGGCTCCACATTTTAAGCTGAGCCATTAAAGCCCCTTTTTGAACGACGGGAATGAGGCTTTGCGTTGTGCCTTTTTTAATAGAGTGCCATTCACTTCTCCTTTTTAAAGCTCTCATAATTTCATGGGGATTTTCATCCGTCCAATCCGATAAAACCAAAACCAAATCCCGATCATATTTTAGCCTTTTATGCTTTGGCTCAACAACAATAGCCCCATAAAGCCCTCTTTGCTCCTGCAAGCCGGTGTGGGAGTGATACCAGTAAGTTCCAGATTGTTTTAGCGGGAATTTATAAGTATGGGTTTTCCCCGGCAAAATGGGGGGAGTGGTTAAGTAGGGAACTCCGTCCTGAAAATTGGGCAGGAGAATCCCATGCCAATGGACAGAGCTTTCCACATCCATCTTGTTGGTGACATGGATAACAGCGGTTTGCCCCTCCTTAAAATAAAGGGCGGGAGCCGGCACAGAGTTATTGATGGCCATAGCTTTTTTGGGCTGGCCGGTAAAATGGACTGTTTTATAATCTATTGTGAGCCGGTAGATGACTGTAGAGCCTTTTGCCTCCCTAAAGCTTTCCGCCGGCGTCTGGCCATTAGCCCGCAAGGCTATAAATGAGCATAAAAAAGCCCAGCTAAAAATAAAAAAGACTCGCGGGCTGCTCATTTTGATTTGCGCTCCTTTCCGTTTTCCATAACAGGGAATATAAATGTATGGCCGGCTTTAATGTCTGTCAAATTTTTTCTTTAAAATAGCGATGGCTGAAGAACTTGGGCCTTGCGGAACTTGAGACACAGCCGGCGGGACTTGAGACACAGCTGGCGGAACTTGCCGGTTATGCTATGCCATAACTTTAAAAATGGCGATGGCGGCAGGACTTGAACCTGCAACCTGCGGCTTAGAAGGCCGCTGCTCTATCCAGTTGAGCTACGCCACCTGATTTTTCCACATTACACCAATTTGATTTAATTTTCATAGATTTGCGGCGCGGAGGGGCATGCGAAAAAGCGGGCTTATCCTCAAACCAGCCCAAACGCTCTCCGCCCTGATGGCAGGGCAGACAGGATTCGAACCTGCAACCGGCGGATTTGGAGTCCGCTGCTCTACCAATTCGAGCTACTGCCCTAAGCTTTTATTTAAAAAGCAGTGTATGCCGCTCCCGCTATTTTTTCAATCTTTTCCCTGTTATTCACCATGAAACACTCGATAAGCCCAGAGAGATGGCAAAAATCCAGTCTGTCAATCCATAAGGCATAGCTTTTTATAGCCTATCCTTTGCCCTAAATTTACAGACTGGGCGGTGGCTGGTGTCCAATCCTCCATAAGGCATAGCTTTTTATAGCCTATCAGGGTTGAGACAAACAGCTCAAAATTATTTAAACTGAGCTAGTTTTCTTGACCTATTCACGAGGCTAAATCTGTCTTTATTCCAGAGTCCAAGCTTATTTTTATCGAAACGGGCGTCCGGCCCTCAAACCCGCCGGCGCCAGCCATGGAGCGGGAGCTTTCAAAAACAAGCTTGGACTCTGGAAAATTGAAGACCATAATGGGATTTAGGCCAAGAGAGCCAGCCCAACTTACTAAATTATATAATTGGAGCTATATTCTCAGCTTGAAACGCTATAAAACAGCCCATTTCTCTGGATCATGTTGAGCTGGACTTAAATCCTGAATATCCCCCATTTAACACTGGCCCGGCATTCAGGGAGGAAAATGGCCCGCCGGCGGCGCGCTTATGGGACAGCCTGAAACATTTTTTTTAGAGGGAAAACTTGAGCTTTTTAAGGCATGGCGGCCCTAACCTCAAACCCGCCGGCGCCAGCTGTGAGGCAACAGCCTTTAAAAACGCAGTCTTCACCATGAAATAAGAAGAGGGCCAGCCGGGGCTTTTTTTCAAGCCTCAACTAAAGCTGTGCCCGCCTATCCTAAGCCTTTTTTAAAGTTGCAGGATTTTTTAGAGGGAGAGCTTGCGATCCCGCGGACTTCGCCTGGGGCGGACAGAACTGCAGACTAAGGGACAAAACTTTATGGCCATCAGGGACCCGCGGACTTCGCCTGGGGCGGACAAGACTGCAGAGCCTTCAAAAGCGCCTGTTTTTCCTTTAAAATGGGAGGCTAAAAATAGGCAGAGAATAAGCGCCATGAGCCTAATAATTGAGGGAATTTAAATATTATGCCGGATCTAGCCGATAAAATAAATATGAAAATCATCCCCGAAAATGGACTGATCGGAAACAGCCTTATGAGCTTTTGGCAGTGGATCGCGCTAAAAAAGTGGACTCCTGTTATGAGGCATTTCCATATTGCGTTGAATGGATCATCCTCGAAAAATGACAGTTCACTTACCCTGTTCATAACTTCCAAAGGGCTTTTATAGCCCCGCCAGCCCTTTTGGCGATCTCCCTTTGTTTTATTTTAGGGCAGACTGAGGCTGATCTGATATTTTTAAATGAAAAGGATATTCCTAAAACCTGCACAAAACAGGAAGAGCGCCTAGCGCCAGATCTGAGAAATTGCCTCACTCAAAAGGAAAAGGAGAACATTGAAAAATCAATTAGCAAAAAATTGCCCTCAACCGGCCCATTAGACAAAAAAACACGAGCGGCTCTTCAGATTTTTAACAACAAAATAACAAGGGTTAGAAGCATAGAAGAACAGAAGCGCATATTCACTCAGCAAAAAACAAACAGGCAGCGTGACATTCAAAGATTAAGCTCAGACATACAAAGCGCGCAAACACATATACAAGCGGCAAAAAGATCAATGACATCCTGCCGGGAAAAGCGTTGCCATGAGAATGCGAACAGTCGAATTATTCAACTTAATACCCAGCTAAGCCGTTTGCGAAATCATAAAAAGACTGCAAAAAATAACCAAGACAAACTGGAGACAGCTTTAAAAAAGATAGATGCTCAATACCCTAAAGCGAAGTGGGAATTTCAAACGGCCAGAGAGATATACAGCGGATTGAAAGCGCGGAATGCCCAAGCCAGATCTCCCGCTCATGCGCCGGCGGCGGCCAAACAGCCAGATTCAGCGCCGTCTGCTCTAAAAGCTTCCGCTGTGCCCCTGGCTGCTGACAGCGCGGTAGGACATTCCTTATTACACCATGCGCCAGATCAAAAATATGGGGTAATTGAGGATCCTGCAGATAACGCTAAAAACTCTCCTGTCTTGCGCCCGATACATTCAACCGCTGGGCCTCAAAAAATACCATCCTCTCCTCGCTCCTCTGACAGCCCCATAACACCCTCTCCCGATCCTTCCCGCTCCCCTGACAGCCCCAGCCCAACAGCCGACCCAGCATTTTTTGATGAGCCGGCCAGCTCCCCGGAACAAAAGCCCGGCCCTTTTAGAAGTGTTTGGAACTGGCTGACAGGGAAACCCAACTTCACGGAAAGCTCCAAAGAGGCGGCAGGCAGTTCAGCGCCAACCGCTCCCCAGCCAACGGAAAAAAAGCTGGGCTTTTGGAGAAATTTATGGGAAAATAAACTGAAAGTTAAAGACAGCCCCGCCCCCGCCGCAGAAACCAGCGCAGTGCGGGAGCCGGCCTCCCCATCATCGGACAAAAAGCCCGGCCCTTTTAAAAGCGTTTGGAACTGGCTGACGGGAAAGCCCAACTTCACGGCCAGCTCCACAAAGGAGGCAGGCAGATCTGCGCCTGCAAAACAAAGCCTCGACACAGGGAGAGCCGCGGGATCTGCGGAACAAAGCTCCGGCGCGGGGAGCGCCGCAAAATCTGATGGCTTAAATCCTGCTGGCGCCGTTGCGGCTGTGGGCGCTGCGGCTCTAGCGGGAGGAGCTTTAACACGCTCTTCCAAGTCCGCTGGCGCCGACTCGCCGGCTAATCCTTTAGAAAAACTCGTGCTTTTGAAAACCAAAGAAAAAGCTCCCAGCGTTAAAGAGGTCTGCAGGCTTTTATCCCAAAAGACCTCCCTATTAAAGAAACGGGAGGAAGAGTTTAACCGGCAAACGAGGAAATATGAAGAAAAGCTGAGCGCTTTAAAACAAAAATCACAAGCGGAAAAACAAAAATTCCGCGAACAATTAAACAGGCTTTTACAAACACAAAAGCAAACTTTAACCGATGTAGCCAGTTTAGATATAATAACAGCTGGAAAAAAGCTGGCCACAGCGGCTGAGGTGGTTAGCAAGTATCAGGTGAATGCGCGCAAAATTCATGACCTGCGCAGAAGATTAGGAGTCACAGATCATTTGACTCAGGACTTAGTTGTGACAGTGAGGCCAGATGGCCAAGTGAATAAAGAGCAGTTGATTAAATTTATAAAAACCTTAATAACAGAGGCTATTCTGGCGGAGAGAGCAAAATCAGCAAAGCAAAAGCGATCTGAAGATCTTTTAGAGCAAGCGCAGTTAGATTATGATAGCGCGTATAAAATCAGCTCAACACTATCTGGTATAGCCTTTCTTTATACAAAAGAGATGTGGAATAGCAATTGTGATATGCCGGTATATGAGCTGGTTTCGTGCTCAAAGCTTAGGGATGAATGGCGGAGAGAGCAGGAAGATCTGAGTATTGGGAAATTATGCCATACCAAACGTAGTGAAGATCGCAAATTTTACTCTTGGGAGAGATATGGAAGATCAGAGCGCTGCTCTCAAGCAGCCTGTCAAGAGGTCCTGGGCGATCTGGTTCAACAAGAGCTATGCTGGAGGGAATTTCAGCAGGAAAAACAATTTTCTCAAGGGAATCATCAGGACAAAAAATGGAATCGCTTTGAAATTCATTATTTATGTGAGTTAAGCGCAAAAAAAGAGAGAGAGGAAATTAAGGCAGCGATTAATTCCACCAGCTCTTTAACAGGGACCCATCTGAGCCGGTGTGATTTAAGGGGCAAAATAGACACAAACAGGGCTTTGGCCATTTTGAGAGACTCCCCTCTTGGGCCCCATTTGCCAAATCTCACACACTTGACTCAGCCTATGATTCAAGCCATGGAAAACAAACAAAAATACTGCGCGTTAAACGAGATTAAGACAGCTCCCTTTAAAACAATGAAGGCGCTTTTTAAAAATTATAAGCGCGCCTCACAATACTGTTTAAACATTTGCCCAGCCTATATATCTGATTTGCGGAAGTTTGCGAAAACGGAAGCTCTGAAGATCAAGGAGGAAATCGGAGAGCTGATTCAAAGAAAAGGGGCTTATCTAAAAGAATTAACAGCTAAAACCCGCCACAGTATGGCGACACATAGTCCAGATGCCTCGGTTTTAAAAGCGGCGCTCAAGCAAGCGGAAAAAAATTATAGCTCTCTTTTGAAAAGTTTGGATAACAAGGGGGACATAATAGAGGAGGAATTAGAGGAAATGAAAAAGGATTATAATAGCAGCCTTTGTCCGGAAAAATTATCACCCACAAATAAACTTTTTGGCATATTTCTTTATTGGACAGACTCCACCATCAACATATCCTCCTCTCTTTTTGAGAGCGGATATAACAAATCATTTTCACTAAAATAAGCGCTCAGCTATAATTTACTTAATAAAAGCTTTTACTCGGAAAAACAATGAGCCGTTTAAAAAATCTCCAATTTAGCGCAAAAGAAATGTTGGACAGCTTAAGCCGGACAGACGCGCATATTTATTTTACTCGGTTTCCAAATAAAAAAATTGAGCTGAAGGAAAGAACATTTTTAAGAGAGGCATTGATAAATCAAATAAAAAGCCGGCAGGCGATCGGAGAGCGCTCGGAAAATTTTAACTGGGGCCATCTTTTAAAAATTGGACAAAAACCGGAATGCCCTTTTGCGTCCATATCTATTGCCCACTGCCCTTTTATAGGGGGCTTTTTATTTGTTTTTGACACGAGCCTTTCCATAGGCTTTGATATAGAGCAAAAAAAACGAATAACAAAAAAGCTCATTGGCCGAATCTCCTCAACAGAGGAAATCCAAACAGCGCCCTCTCCAGCCCTTTTATGGGCGGCTAAAGAGGCCGGCTTCAAATGCCTTTATGAGCGCCAAACACAGCTCTTATTAAGCGCCTGCCGGATTTCCCATTGGAGAAAAGATCCGGAAAAACAAATTTATTTTTTTAACTGCCACTCAAAAAAAACCGGCAAAAAAGCGGTTGGAGCCGGCCGTGCCATAGAGAATCTGGTTATGGCTTACGCGGAGACAACAGCCAAAAAAGCTTGAGAGCCAGCCATGCAGGATTTTTATTCAGCCGGTTTTTAAAGCCTGCCCTCTGGCGGGGGGTGAGGGAGTTGCTGGCAGTTCGGCCTGTTTTGATGAAAACGCCTGAAGCGGAAGTTGCTGGCAGTTTGGCCTGTTTTGATGAAAACGCCTGAAGCGGAAGTTGCTGGCAGTTCGGCCTGTTTTGATGAAAACGCCTGAAGCGGAAGTTGTTGCCCGCTCAACCATTTGTTAAGCTTTTAATCTCTGAGCGCGGGCTTAAAAACAGCCAATAAAAAAATATGGCTTTGCAAATAAAATCTTTATCTAAAACCTACCCCGGAGGAATCCAAGCTCTAAACAATGTCAGCTTAACAGCGCCAAAAGGGGTTTTTGGCCTTTTAGGCCCCAATGGCGCCGGAAAAAGCACATTGATGAATACCATAGCCTCCCTTCAAGATCCGGATGAGGGAAGCCTGAGCTTTAACGGCATAAACATCTTGAGGGAAAAAGAGAGACTGCGAAAAGTTTTAGGCTATCTCCCCCAAGAGTTTGGCTTTTATCCTTTAATCTCCGCGGAAAAGCTTTTAAATTATTTAGCCTGCCTCAAAGGCGCAACAAATAAGCCTCAAAGAAAAAAGCTTGTTCAAGAGCTTTTGGAGTTAGTCAATTTGGCCCCTTATGGGAAATGGCCATTGGGAAAATACTCTGGCGGCATGAAACAAAGATTGGGCATAGCCCAAGCTCTTATTGGCCAGCCCCAGCTTTTGATTGTGGATGAGCCGACCGCCGGCTTGGATCCGGAGGAGCGGGTGAGGTTTTATAATATCTTGAGCCATTTGGGGGGGAGCATAACTGTCATCCTCTCCACTCATATTGTCGGAGATGTGAGCGCGATTTGCCAAAATACAGCCATTATTCAAGAGGGCAAAATGCTCATGCAAGACAGCCCCCGGCAAGCGATTAAAATCATGGAGGGCAAAGTATGGGAAACAGAGGTGGAAAAAAGCAAGGAGCCTGAAATGAGAGAAAAGCATTCTGTCCTCTCCTCCCGCTTTTTCATGGGGAAGATCCAATTGCGCATTTATTCTGAGCAGTCTCCCGGAAAAGAGTTTCAGCCGGTTGCGCCTCTTTTAGAGGACTGCTATTTCGCCTTTATTTATAACTTTATAGAAAGTTAAAAAATGCGAGCGCTCAAAGCCATTGTTTTTTTTGGAGTGAAAATCCAACTGCTGAGGCTTTCCAGCTGGATTTATTTTGGCGTCTTTTTCTCCCTGGCTTTTTTTACCATTTTTATTGCCGGCGGAGGGGCTATAAACTTAAATGTCTCTATTGGCCTATTTGCGGACAATGCGCTCCTCAACTCCCCCTTCAACTTGCACACGCTGATTAGCCTTTTCGGGGGATTTTTCGGCATTTTAATTGTGGCCCCTGTGTTTGGGCAGTCTCTTTATAGGGATTTTCACTGCCGGATGGATCAAATTTTATTTTCCCTCCCCGTCCGGCGGGAAATTTATCTTTTAGGGCGCTGGCTGGGGGCTTTGCTCTCCCTTTTGATAATTTTTTCCGGCATCGCCTTGGGGCTGTGGCTGGGGGGACTCAACCCTTGGGTCCAAAAAGAGCTTTTTGCCCCGCACAAACTGATCCATTACCTGTTTCCCTATCTGACAAGCATTCTTCCCAATCTTGTGATTTTTGGCTCCCTGTTTTTTGCCCTGGTCTGCTGGACAAAAAAAATATCCACAGCTTATATATCCGGCATCCTTTTATTTATCTGCTATTTAATAGCCGGAAGTTTGGAAAAGGGCATCGACAATAAGCTGACAGCCTCGCTTTTAGATCCTTTTGGAATGAGCGCCTTCTCTTATTTAACAGATTATTGGCCCGTAGAGGAGCGAAACACAAAGCTTATTGGATGGAGCCATTTTTATCTTTACAACCGTTTGCTTTGGCTCGCCATTGGAGCCGGCTCTCTGGCTTGGGCTGTGCTGAGCTTTAAGGACAGCGCTGTTGGAATTGGCTCAAAGCGGCAAATAAAAAAAGAAAGCAAAAGCGCCAGCCGAACGGCCTTATCGCCCATCCCTCTAAACTTTGGCTGGGCCTCACAAATAAAACAGCTCGTGTTTTTATCTGTTTTTGAATTTTCCCAGGCTTTTAAAAACATATATTTTCTTTTGATTTACCTAGCCGGCGTCTCTTTTATCTTTGTATTAGCCAGCCAGTCGGGAAAAGTCTACGGAGCGCCCGTTTTGCCTGTGACTTACGCCATGCTGGACATAATTGACGGAAGTTTTGGTTTGTTCGCTTTTATTCTTATCGTATATTACTCCGGTGAGCTGGTTTGGCGGGAGAGAGGGCTTAAGCTCTCCATTATCTCAGACGCCCTGCCTTATTCCAATGGAGTGTCTTTTCTCTCTAAAATTTTTTGCCTGGCTTTTTTGCAGGCGCTCTTATTGGGAACCGTGATGGCCTGCGGCATGTTGACTCAGCTTTTTAAAGGCTATTTTCATTTGGAGCCGGCTCTATATATCAAATATCTTTTTGGCGCGCGTTTTATTGTGTATTCTTTTATGTCGCTGTTGGCCCTTTTTATCCACACGATAGCCTCCAATAAATATTTAGGCCACTTTATCTTAGTTGTCATTTATATCATCTCGGCTTTTTTGCCTTTTATAGGGGTTGAGAGCAGTCTCTATATGTACGGATCAACTCCCCGTATTATTTATTCAGATATGAATGGCTTTGGGCCTTATTTAAAAAGCTTTTTTTGGTTTGCCCTTTATTGGTCGCTCTTTGCGGGAATGCTCGCCGGACTGACTCTTTTGCTTTGGCGGAGGGGAATAAACTCAACAATAAAGACCCGCGCTTTGGAGCTAAAAAGGCGGATGAGCCGGCCGGTTTTAACGGGCGGGATTTTTTTGTTTTCCGCTTGGGCCTCCACTGGCGCTTATATCTACTATAACACTGAAATTTTAAACCGGCAGTATACATCCAAAGAGGAAAGACAGCTCAAATACCTTTATGAGACTCAATATAAAAAATTTGAAAAATGGCCTCAGCCGGCCATCAAAAAAGCTGATCTGGAGCTGGATATTTTCCCTTACAAAAGGGAACTGCGGGCTAAAGGGCGCTTTGTGTTTAAAAACTTAAGCTTAGAGCCTATTGAAAATCTTTTTTTTCATAAACCCTCGCAAGCTCAGTTTGTCCAGGAGTTTTCCTCTGAATGGAGCCGTCCAGCCTCTATCTCATCCCAGGACAGCGATTTTAATCTTATAATTTACAAATTGGAAAAGCCTTTGCGTCCGGGAGAGGAGCTGGCGCTTAAATTTCAAACTTTTGTCTCTCATCCCGGATTCACTTATAAAAACACGCCCAACGAAATCGCGGCCAACGGAACTTTCTTTCTGGGAAAATATTTTCCCGCTCTAGGCTATCGATCCAATTTCGAGCTGTCAGATGATCGCAGGAGAAGAAGCTTTGGGCTGGAGCCTAAACCCAGAGCGGAAAAAGCTGATGACGCGAAAGCTCTGCAAAGAGCCGCCATGGGCTATGCCAGATTTGATTTTTCAGCTGTTATCAGCACAGCAAAAGATCAAATAGCCTTGGCTCCCGGCGCTCTTAAAAGAGAATGGGCTAAAGGGGACAGAAGATATTTTCATTATGAGTCGGAGCGGCCAATTTGGGGGCCTTTCTCTTTTCTGTCCGGCCGCTACGCTGTGCGAAAGGACAAATGGAAAAATGTGGATATTTTTATTTATCACCATCCGGCCCATGACACAAATATCAATCGGATGCTAAAGGCCATCAAAAAAGGGCTGGAGTATTTTACAAAAGAGTTTTCTCCCTATCAATACAGCTACTTTCGCATTGCGGAGTTTCCCCGATACAAAAACTTCGCCATATCCCTTCCGGGCATTATTCCCTATTCTGAATCCATGGGCTTTATTTTTGATGTGGAGGATAAAAAAGACAGCATTGATTACCCCTTTTATGTCACAGCCCATGAGCTGGCTCATCAGTGGTGGGCGCATCAAGTCACTAGCGCTCATGTTCAAGGAGCGGCGGCGCTTCATGAATCCCTATCTCAATATTTTGCCCTTCTCCTGATGGAAAAAGAATATGGCCCCCATAGCATAAAAAAATTCTTAAAATATGAGCTGGACGGATATTTGAGTGGGCGGGCTATGGAGACAAAAATGGAGGAGCCCCTTATGCTGACAGCCTCGCAACAGTATATCCATTATCATAAGGGAAGTTTGATCATGTATGCCCTCAAGGACTATGTGGGAGAAAAGGCTTTAAATTCAGCCATTAGAAAATACATTCAAAAAACAGCTTGGCAAAAAGCGCCCTTTACCACAATGAAAGAGTTTGTTGAGAGTTTACAAAAGAATTTGCCTAAAAAATTTCATGGGCTGATAGATGATTTTTTTAAGCGCATAACCTTTTACGATAATCAGGCGCTGTCGGCCACAGCCCAAAAAAAAGCCGATGGCGGACACACTGTTTATCTTAAAGCCTCCTCTAAAAAATGGAGAGCGGAAGGCTTAGGGAAGCGGACAAAACAGCCTTTAGGAGATCTAAAAGTTGATATCGGCGTGCAAAATAAAAAGGGGGATTTTATCTACCTCCAAAAGCATTCTGTGAGCGCAAAGGGGGTGTATGAAATCCGGCTGGAGGCAAGCGCCGGCCAGCCGCATAAGGCCGGCATCGATCCCTTGCACAAACTCATTGACCGCAAGCCAAATGACAATGAAATAGCGGTTAAACTGCAATAGCGATTAAACTGACAAAGCGGTTAAACTGCAATAGCGGTTAAACTGAAATAGCGATTAAACTGACAAAGCGGTTCAACTGCAACAGCGGTTAAACTGAAATAGCGATTAAACTGACAAAGCGGTTCAACTGCAACAGCGGTTAAACTGAAATAGCGATTAAACTGACAAAGCGGTTCAACTGCAACAGCGGTTAAACCGCAAGCGCGGGTTTTTTACAGATTTAATGTAACTGTTATAGTAAAAGACCAAGAGCTGAAGTTTCTTCCTTTTCTGATTTTTCCTCTCGCCGTGTATACTCCCACTTTAGATGTTGATCGAATAACAAATCGCTTATTTGCCGCGTCCCAGCTGACTTCTGGAGCCTGAGCTGAGGGGCTGACAGAGTCAATAGTGACCGTAAAACTTTGATCAGCTCTCACTCCGCCAATAGAATAAGGGCTGTGATATATCTTTTTTTGTATTCCCATGGCTTGGTTTGAGACCATAAGAGTTGGAATCGAGACCGAAGTGACTGTGACTGTGAAGGACCAGGAGCTGGAGTTATTGCTGGCGTCTGTAATAGCTCCTGACACTGTGTAAATTCCGGGTGAGTCGCCTCCTGTAATGGAAAATCTCTTCCGGCTGGAATCCCAGCTCACAGCGGGCTTTTGGGAGCTGGGAGTGACAGAGCTGACTGTCACAGTGTAAGCCTCGCCTGACCTGAGATTGCCAATAGCGGGAGTGGAGGCAATGGCTTCGCTGATTTCCACTGTTCGGCTCTGCGCTGTCAAGGTGGGCGCGCGGGTGTCGGCTACAGTAATATACAAAGACCACGGGTTGGAATTTCTGCTGGCGTCTCTAATAGATCCCGTAATGCTGTAAGTCCCCAAACTGGCGGACCCAGCGTTGACCTTAAACCGCGCATTTGCCCCATCCCAGGAAACAGCCGGCGCGCCATTCGGGACCGCATTCACTGTCACAGTATAACCCTCGCCCGAACGGATATTATCGATCGTGGGGGCATAGTTTAAACTGCCTCCAATTTCCACTGTTTGACTTTGTGTTCTCAAAATAGGAGATCTTGAATCGGTGACTGTGATGTTAAAAGACCAAGCATTGGAATTATTGCTGGCGTCCGTAATAGATCCCGTAATGCTGTAAGTCCCCAAACTGGCGGACCCAGCGTTGACCTTAAACCACGCATTTGCCCCATCCCAGGAAACAGCCGGCGCGCCGCTGGGGACCGCGCTCACTGTCACAGTGTAAGCCTCCCCTGACCTAAAATTTCCGATCGCGGGGGCGTAGTTTAAACTGCCTCCAATTTCCACTGTCTGATTTTGCGCCGTTAAAGTGGGCGCGCTGGTGTCGGCTAGAGCGGTCACAGTGACTGTGAAGGACCAGGAGCTGGAGTTATTGCTGGCGTCCTGAATAACTCCCGACACTGTGTAAATTCCGGGTGAGTCGCCTCCTGTAATGGAAAATCTCTTCCGGCTGGAATCCCAGCTCACAGCGGGCTTTTGGGAGCTGGGAGTGACAGATCTGACTGTCACAGTGTAAGCCTCCCCTGACCGAAGATTGCCAATCACAGGAGTGGAGGCAATGGCTTCGCTAATTTCCACTGTCTGATTTTGCGCCGTCAAAGTGGGCGCCCTTGAATCGGCGACTGTGATGTTAAAAGACCAAGCATTGGAATTATTGCTGGCGTCCGTAATAGAGCCCGTAATGCTGTAAGTCCCCAAATTGGCGGACCCAGCGTTGACCTTAAACCGCGCATTTGCCCCATCCCAGGAAACAGCCGGCGCGCCATTCGGGACCGCATTCACTGTCACAGTATAACCCTCGCCCGAACGGATATTTCCGATCGCGGGGGCATAGTTTAAACTGCCTCCAATTTCCACTGTCTGATTTTGCGCCGTCAAAGTGGGCGCCCTTGAATCGGCGACTGTGATGTTAAAAGACCAAGCATTGGAATTATTGCTGGCGTCCGTAATAGAGCCCGTAATGCTGTAAGTCCCCAAACTGGCGGACCCAGCGTTGACCTTAAACCGCGCATTTGCCCCATCCCAGGAAACAGCCGGCGCGCCATTCGGGACCGCATTCACTGTCACAGTATAACCCTCGCCCGAACGGATATTATCGATCGCGGGGGCATAGTTTAAACTGCCTCCAATTTCCACTGTCTGATTTTGCGCCGTCAAAGTGGGCGCTTGATTATCGTCTGATGGCGGATCATCTTGCGGCGGATCATCTTGCGGGGGATCATCTTGCGGCGGATCATCTTGCGGCGGATCATCTTGCGGCGGATCAACAACTATAGGTTTTTTAATAGCGTCTATAGTATCTCTTGGAGGCCTTATAATTATGGTCCTTGGAACAACAGTCACTTTAAAAGACCAGTTGCTGGAATCATTGTTTTCATCTCTTATAGAGCCGATAACAGTATATATTCCCACAACCGCTTTTTTCGCATTGATTAAAAACTCACTGTTTGCCCCATCCCAGGAAACAGCCGGCGCGCCGCTGGGGACCGCATTCACTGTCACAGTATAACCCTCGCCCGAACGGATATTTCCGATCGCGGGGGCATAGTTTAAACTATGGCCAATTTTCACGGTTTGGCTTTGCGCCGTCAAAGTGGGCGCTGTGTTATCATCCTGCGGAGGATTATCTGACAGAGGATCATCTTGCGGCGGATCAATTATAGGATTTTCAATAACAGCTTTAGGATCATCTGTTGGAGGCTGTATTACAATCTCTGAAACAACAGTCACTTTAAAAGACCAGTTGCTGGAATTATTGTTTTCATCTCTTATAGAGCCGATAACAGTATATGTCCCTAAACCAGCCTTCTCCGCATTGATTAAAAATTTATTGTTTGCCCCATCCCAGGAAACAGCCGGCGCGCCCGCGGAGAGGGACTGAACATGAACCATAAAGTTTTCGCCGTATCTTAAATTATCAATAATAGGAGCGTAATTTAAACGGCTCCCTAATAAAATAGTTTGATCTTGAGCTAATAAAACAGGCGCTGAAGTGTCCGCATTATCCCCATCATTGTTATCCTCATCACTGTTATCTTCATCTCTGTTATCCTCGTTATTGTTATCCTCATCACTGTTATCCTCATCACTGTTATCTTCATCTCTGTTATCCTCATCACTGTTATCCTCCCCTGCTGTGTTTTTTGGGTAGAGATCATTTTCCCCGATCACTGTCACTTTAAAAGACCAGTTGCTGGAATGCCCATTTTCATCGCTAATGGAGCCGGTAACAACATAAACTCCCAATCTCGCGGCAACAGCATTGATCTCAAATTGATTGTTTACAGCGGAATATGTGACAGATGGAGAGTGTATGGAAACCGCGTCCACTGTAACCTTAAATTTTTCGCCCAGCCTCAACCGGCTGATAACAGGCTGAATGCGCCGGATTTCCCTTTGGCGAAGCGTTTGATCCCGCGCGCTGAGCAAGGGGGCTTGATTGTCTTCAATAGAAAACTCCACAAAATCGGATAAATCTGTTGAAGTGACTGTCATTAAAAAAGCCCATCGGCTGGCCTGGCCCGCCTCATCCTCAATAGAGCCGGTGACAGTGTATTCCCCCACAGCCGCCTCTTCAGAATCTATCGCAAATTGCCTCCTGTCGTTAAGCCACAGGACAGATGGAGAGTGAGTGGAAATTTTGTTAACAGTGACAGAAATAGCCTCATCATCCGGCATATTTTTTATTACAGGCTGATAGCTTAATCTATGCCCTCTCGGAAAAGTTTGATCTTCAGCTAAAAGAGCTGGAACGCTGTTATCCGAAACAATAATCCTAAAACTCCATAAATTGCTGTTTCCCCCAGGCAAAACAATTTTTCCTCTAACTGTCCAAATGCCTATTTTAAGAGTTGAGCCTGAGAGCCTCATAGAGTTTTTATCATAAGAGATCCAGCTGGGAAGAGAGCTAACTGAAATGTCAGGAGTCTCGCCCGCTTTGACAGAGCGAAAATTTGCTCTCGAAATATGGTAGGAGAAATACTCGCCTTTAAATATATACTGCTCGGGAATAATCAAAGCGGGGGGTTTTCGCCTTCTCTCGACACGAATTTTCTTTTCCCGCTGGACTGGGCGATAAAGAAGCCCTTTTGTCTCACTCTCATACTGCTCCCGCAGGCAATCTTTTCCGTGTTGATGGGCGGGAGCCCCCAGCAAAATATTATATGTCAGGCGGGTGTGGGTTTCATTAGAGTCAAAGTCTCTTTCCGCCTCAAGCCCCAAAGAGGAGGCGCAGGTGAGCTTATAATCCAAGCCCACAGAAGATGAAAACTCTTCTTGCCCTTTGTCAGCGTCCCAATAGGAAACACGGCCATGGCCCGAAAGCCTTTTAGAAAAAAGCCTCCTCCAGCTAAAATCTATTCCCTGTCTCGCCCTCTCCTCATAAAACTCATTAAAGTCTTTCCAGCCTTGGAGAGGCTGATAATGATTGAGGGAAAACATGTTCCGCCCGCTTTGATAATCGCTCCCAAAACCCAACCGGTGTTGGTAGGCAGAGCCGGAGCTTAATCCTCTTTGCCGATCATAAAACACATTAAAGCCCAAAACCCCTCGATAAAAAACAAATCTGTAAACAGCGCCAAAGCTCCCGGAAAAAATATTTTTAGGATCTCCCGCGTCTTTTATGGAGAGAATAAATCCCGGCTGTAAAAACAAGGAGGAATGGCCAGCCGTCCCGGCGATAGGAACAACTGTGTCAAACTCCACTGCTCCGCTATATTGACTGCCAACAGCTTGAAAATAAATTTTTAGCCTTTTTACAAAGCTTTCCTCCTGTTGATGAAGGGGGCGGAGCCATTGCTGTGTCCGAAGGGACAGGCAATCCAACATATCTTCTGTCTTTTCCTCAAAGGAGACTGCGGAATCTTGGGTGAGATACTCCTCTCGGCAAAGCTCCATAATATGACGGCGAACTTCCTCAATATCCTTTGCTTTTTGAAGATTATTTTGGATATTCTGCTCTGTCTCAATATCCTTCGCCCTTTGAAGATTATTTTGGATATTTTGCTCTGTCTCAATATCCTTCGCCCTTTGAGGATTATTTTGGATATTCTGCTCTGTGAGATTGTGGGGGGTGGCCGGCTCCGCTCGCGCTGTGGCTTTTTGTATTTCCCCCAAAGTAAAAAAACCAGTGAAAATAAATAACACGAGGGTATTTTTTATTTTCATAAACTCCTTCCTTGGAAATCAAAATCACAGCTTTATGGCTGTATTTTGGGGGATTTATGATTCAATTCCATGCTATTGCATGGTGTCAATAAAATTTATAATTTTTTTTCCGGTTGGCGCATAATGCAATGCAATAAATGAGTTCCGGTTTTAGCGCCTCATTGATGAAATCCAAACAAAAACCGCATAAAATAAGCGGTTTTTATGTTATTTTCACTCATGCCAAAACTTGGTACTGCGCCAAAAAAAAGCGAGACTGCGCCACTAAAGTTGGACACTTTTCGACCCGCCTCCTGAAGTTATGGAAACCTCACGATGGAGGCTGTCACCAAACTAAAGCTGGGCGCTTTCCCGACCCGCCTCCTGGCGCTTAAGGCCAATTAGCCGAGGCTTTAATAAATAAAAGGTCTTTTTGCTCCTGCGCTTAGGGAGATAGACTGGATAGCAAAGGATAAAGCTTATAAATGGCTAGCTGTATGGTTGCGGGATGTATGGCAGTATATAAAGGATAGAAAACAAAGGGGGGCTATGGCTCACAGCACCGGCAGAGGCCACCCACAAAAATAGCCCAAAGAAAGCGATATGGGATCAATCTAAAATCCACATTCAAACAGGGCTTTATGTCAAAAAAGGCTATTCTAAAAGAGCTGATTGCTCCGCTCAATACAATTAAGAAAAAGCTTAATATGGAAAAGCTGTCCCTTTATGAGGCGTAAAAAACCCAAAAAAAAGCTTTAGCCAAATAGGAAAAAGCTGTCCCTTACTCCACAATTTCAGAAACAACTCCCGCTCCCACAGTTTTTCCGCCCTCGCGAACGGCAAAACGAACTCCCTTTTCCATAGCGATTGGGGAAATCAGCTCCACATCCAGATTGGTGTTGTCTCCCGGCATGACCATTTCAGCCCCTTTAGGGAGCTGAACAGAGCCTGTGACATCCGTTGTCCTAAAATAAAACTGCGGCCTATAGCCCTTGAAGAATGGAGTATGGCGGCCCCCCTCCTCTTTTTTTAAAATATAGCACTCACACTTAAACTTTTTGTGGGGAGTGATTGTCCCGGGAGCGGACAAAACCTGCCCCCTCTCAATATCTGTTTTCTCAACGCCTCTGAGCAAAAGCCCGGCGTTGTCTCCGGCGCGCCCCTCGTCCAACTGCTTGCGGAACATTTCAATCCCCGTCACCACTGTTTTTTTGGTGTCGCGAATGCCCACAATCTCCACTTCAGCGCCTGTTTTAATAACGCCTCTTTCCACACGGCCTGTCGCCACAGTGCCGCGCCCGGAAATAGAGAAAACATCCTCAACAGGCATCAAAAAAGGCTTATCCACATCCCGGACAGGGCATGGGATATACTCATCCACTTTAGCCATCAGCTCTAAAATAGCTTTTTCGCTTTCGCTGTCCCCCTCCATAGCCTTTAAAGCGGAGCCTTTGATAATGGGAATGTCATTTCCCGGAAATTTGTATTCCGTCAAACGCTCGCGGATTTCCAATTCCACAAGGTCTAACAGCTCCTTGTCATCCACCTGATCGCATTTGTTTAAAAAAACAACAATGGCCGGCACGCCAACTTGGCGGGCCAGAAGAATATGCTCTCTGGTTTGAGGCATAGGCCCGTCCGCCGCGGAAACAACAAGAATAGCTCCATCCATTTGAGCGGCGCCGGTGATCATGTTTTTCACATAATCCGCATGGCCGGGGCAATCCACATGGGCGTAGTGCCTTTTTTCCGTCTCATACTCAACATGGGTTGTGGAGATGGTTATCCCTCTTGTCTTTTCCTCCGGGGCTTTATCAATTTGATCATACTTCATAGCCTCCGCCTGCCCGGACTTGGCTAAAACAGATGTAATGGCCGCCGTGAGAGTTGTTTTTCCATGATCCACATGGCCAATAGTTCCCACATTGACATGCTCTTTTGTCCTTTTAAAAGTTTCTTTAGACATACTGTTGCTCCTCCTAAAAAAATGGAAAATCCAAAATTATTCTAAAAGATATAAAGTCATTTTCAGCTTGTGTCAAATGACAAATTTCCAAAAAAACAAAAAAATCCGCCCCCGCTGGGAGCAAAACCGCTCAAACTGGAGCATAAGCCTGCTTTTTCCCGTAAATTTCAGAAATACATTGACATATTTCAAGGAAAAAAACCGGAAATGGCGCCCATGGTGAGATTCGAACTCACGACCCCAGCCTTACCAAGGCTGTGCTCTGCCCCTGAGCCACATGGGCTATTTAAAAATTATACAGAATGCCAATATTCAGCGAGGTGTCTGTAATAAAAGCCCCATTATTTGGATCAGACAAGCGGCTGATGGCCAGCCCGGCTCTATTTCTGGAAATTGACTGATTCATCCGCCCTCTTCCAGAAACCTCTTTGCGGGAATGCCCCTCTCCGCTAAAAACAAAAAAAGGCAAAATTAAGCCCGTCCAGCTCAACTCCCCCACAAGGCCAAAATTTTTATAGAGATTTGGCCATTTCATTCCCGTAAATAATTGAAAATTAAGCGACAAAATCCTGTCTATATCCCTGTTTATGAAAAAAATATGGTTGGGGAAAAGGCCAAAGCCCATTCCCGCTCCAGCGTAAAATCGCAATTTCAAAAAAGAAAGAGAGTAAAACAAACGGGGGATAAACTCTAAATGAATGAAATTTCTCCGATCAGATGAGGAAAAGGCCCGAAAGTTGATATATATTTCTTTATTTGTCCAATTTTTCCGGCTAATTCCCAAAGCAAAATTTTCCCCAAAAAAATGGGTTTGGCCTCTGTTCACTCTTCTCAATAAAGAGGTGGCCGCATAAAAGCTATAGTCTATGTTGATGAGCGTTTGCTCAAAAAATGTCTTAAAGGGCCAAGCCTTTGGGGCTGAAGAGCTTGGCGAATCCCGCAAAAGTTTTGATTTTTCTAAGCTGAATACATCTTTTAAAGGCTCTTTTTGAGATAGGGCCGGCTTTTTATCCTGAGCCGAAGCCTCCGAAAGAGCCGGGGCCAGCTTTTTGTCCTTAGCCGAAGCCTCCGAAAGAGCCGGGGCCAGCTTTTTGTCCTTAGCCGAAGCCTCCGAAAGAGCCGAGGCTGACTTTTTATCCTGAGCCGAACCCACTGAAGGAGCCGGGGCCGGCTTTTTATCCTGAGCCGAACCCACTGAAGGAGCCGGGGCCAGCTTTTTGTCCTTAGCCGAAACCTCCGAAAGAGCCGGGACAGGCTTTTTGTCCTTAGCTGAAGCCTCCGAAAGAGCCGGGACAGGCTTTTTGTCCTTAGCTGAAGCCTCCGAAAGAGCCGGGACAGGCTTTTTATCCTTAGCCGAACCCACTGAAGGAGCCGGGGCCAGCTTTTTGTCCTTAGCCACAGCCTCCGAAAGAACCGGGATAGGCTTTTTATCCTTAGCCTCTAAATCTGAAGAAATTTTTAAAAACTGTTTTTCCAAGTTTTTAAAAATTGAGGGAATCTTGGCTTTATCGGCTTTAATCTCATTGGCCGGCGCTATTTCCGCTAGAGCGGATGAGACACAAAATAAAGCAAAAAAACTGATCAGCCGGTTTTTACATACACACTGTAAACATTCACTGTTGCTAAACACAAGGCGCTCTCTGGAAAAGATTTTTTAAAACAGCCGTATGAGAATTATGCCAATAATAAAACACAATGTCATTTTTTGGTCATTTTTTGGTCATTTTTTGAAATTTTACTAGACTAAAAGCTTGCCGCTTTTAATTTTAAGCGCCGTCCCCAAGCTGTGTTCAGCGCTATAAAAAAGCGCAAACTATCAGAAAATGCTTATCAAGAAACCTAAAATAGTCATTCCCGCGACCACGACACTTCCCAGCTGAATAATGATGTCTTTTTTAATGCCCTCAATATCCCTCTTTGTCTCCGCCCGGAGCGCCTCAATTTCTTTCCTCACGCCCTCAATTTCTTTTTGCAGGAGCAATATATCTTTTTTAGAGGCTAAATCGCTTTCCACCCGGTCCTTGTGAAAATAAATCAGAGTATTGGCCTGCTGTTCTGTAAAGCCATTGTCTTTCAAATATTGGACTTGTTTTAAAAGCTCCGCCATAGCGCCTTATTTTATACCTGATTTTTTGGAAAAAATCAACAGCAAACTGAAAAAAAGCGCAAACTATGCGCCCAGCCCTTCCCGCGTCTCCCTCAGAGCCAAACAAAAAAAGCGCAAACTATCAGCCCGCCCCTCATTGAAACTCAATATTTTTTATGTCTTTTTCCAGCTTAAGCCCTTTTGAGAGCGCCAAGCTTTCTAAAAAGGCTAAACATTTATCCAAAGCAATGGCCAGCAAACAAGCGGGAACCGCCCCTAAAACAATCAGCCGGGAATCCAATGTGGCAATGCCGCGAAAAATGGGATCGCCTAATCCGCCAGCCCCTATAAAGGCGGCTAAAGCGGCTGTCCCCACAACAGTCACGGCGGAGATTCTCACCCCCGCGAGAATCATAGGCAAAGCCAAAGGCAGCTGAACATGCCTTAAAATTTGCCAAAAGCTTAGCCCCAGTCCGGCTGAAGTCTCAACAAAGCGCCTATCCACATTTTTAATCCCCGCGCAAGTGTTGCGGATAAGGGGCAAAAGAGAATAAATAAACAAAGCGGAAACCGCCGGAGCGAACCCAATGCCCAAAAAAGGAATAAACAAAGCTAAAAGCGCCAAACTGGGAACAGTCTGCAAGGTGTTTATGACCGCAAAAACCGCTTTCTCCGCTTGAGAGTTATGAGCGGACCAAATCCCCACAGGCAAAGAAAACAGCAAAGCTAAAATCAAAGGGACAAAAACTAAGAGCAAGTGCTCCATGAGGATTTTCAGAAGATAGCCCCTTTTAGACCAATAGTAATGAGCGGGACCGGGGAGCCTCAGCTCCCGAGCGCCGGCAGATAAAAGATTTTTTTTCGTCAAAAAATCTCTAACTACTTGATTTACCTCATATTTTAGCTGATCCACCTGATGGTTTAAAGCTATCATCTCCCGCTCATTGATATTTCCCTCTAAAGCGCTCAGCGCTATTTGAGCTGAAGGCCATCGCCTCAAAGCGCCGGCCCGCGTCAAATACGCCGCTGAGTAAGAGGGAAAAAATTGTTTATCATCCTTTAGCTTTTTTAACTGAAAAGCTTTAATTCTGCCGTCTGTGGAATAAGCCATAATCATATCCAGCTGTTGGCTCTTTAAAGCGGAATACAGCAGTCCCTGATTCATAGTCCAAATTTTATTTTTTTTAAAATTGAGGCGATATTTCCGGGCAAAGCGCTCAAAGCCATCCGGCCTCTCCAAAAACTCATGATCCGCCCCTAAATGAAAAAACTGAGCTTGGCCCTGGAGCTGGCTGATAAATTGCAGCCCTTTAAAGCGGGAGTCTTGTTTTCTGACCGCCACAGTGTAAGTGTTCTCAAACCCCAATGGCCGAGACCACACCAGGCCAAATTTTTGCAAAAACTCCTGTTTGACAATGCTGTAAATTTTATCCGGATTTGTGTCCCCGGACTTTTTTAAAATCATTGTGTATCCCGTGCCGGTGTATTCCGGATAAATATCTATTTGTTTGCCTCTTAAGGCGTCAAAAACCAGCTTTGTTCCCCCCATATTCAGCTTTCGATCCACATGAAAGCCATGATTTTCCTCTAAAAGAACAGCCAGCATCTCCGCTAAAAGCATATTCTCAGTAAAAATTTTAGATCCGACAACTATTTGTTTTTTGTGGGGGGACAGTCCAAAAAGATCCGTTTTCACACAGCCGGCCAAACAGCCCATAAAACAGCAAAAAAAAAGCGAATTAAATTTTGCCATTTAAAAAATCCACAACAAAGGGGCTGGCCGGATGGCTCTTAAAATCTCCCCGGTCTCCCGCTTGAAGAATAGATCCTCTTTGCATGAGAGCCACTTGATCGGCTATTTCAAAAGCCTCGCTGATATCATGGCTGACCATGAGAATTGTCTTTTTGAGCTTTTGATTGAGCCTAATCAGCTCTCTTCCCAAAGACGAGCGGGTAATGGAATCCAAAGCGCCAAAAGGCTCATCCATAAGAAGCAAAGGGGGATCTTCCATTAAAGCGCGGGCCACTCCCACCCTTTGCTGCTGGCCTCCGCTTAGCTCTATAGGATAGCGGCTGTTATATTTTGCCGGCTCCAGCCCCACAAGATCCAATAGCTCGTTTACTCTTTTCGAAATAAATTTTTTATCCCTTTTTAAAACACGGGACAAAAGAGAGATGTTCTCAGCGACAGTCAAATGGGGGAACAAGCCAACTTTTTGAACCACATAGCCAATGCCTCTCCTCCAGGAAACCGCCTGAGCGTCATAGCTTTTTACCCCATTTATCTCAACAAAGCCCTCATCCGGCTCAATCAGCCGGTTGATCATCTTTAAAGTTGTGGTTTTGCCGCAGCCGCTGGGGCCAATCAAACAGACCACACAGGATTTTTGAACAGACAGCTCCTTAATGTCTACAGCTTTAACCGCCCCTTTATTATAAAATTTCTTTAAATTTTTTAAGTAAAGCGCTGACGACACGGGCTTTTCTTTCTGTTAGGCTGGCTGGAGCTGAAAACGGCGGAAAAGCCGCGCATCCATAAATTTTTTAAGTCTGATTAGCATAAGGGCCAAAATACTCCTTTTCGGAAAAAGCGTCCACCTGAATCGCCTCTTTTTGAGCCTGTTTAGCCTCTTGCAGAATATTGCGCTCCTCAAGGGAAATATATTGCAGGTTAAAAGCCTCAGCGGAGGAAATCTTTTTCCAGCTCTTCCGCCTTATTTTTTCCAAAATCTCAGCCTCTTTCAAGCTCAGCCGATAAGCCCGGCGCAGTTTTTGAAATTGATCTTGAGATTCTTTGGGAAAATAAATGCCGGAGCAAAGCTCCCCTCTAAACTCCTCATCTGTCATAAGCTTTGCAGCCAGCCGTTTCCCCAGGCTGTCTGAAGGCGGGCAGCCTATAGGATTGACTCTCAAAAGCCAAAGCAGGGGCTTTAAGGCTAAGCGGGCCAGAGGCTGAGGGTAATTATTCAACAAAGCCTCTGCAGATTTTTGAATGTTAAAAAAACAATACTCCAGCCCCCACTGGGCCTTTATCCATGACTTTTTTGATGAGCCGTTTTGCCTCCAGCGCCAAATAAGGGCTATGGCCATATACTGAAAAGAGAGCCAATCGGACAATCGGCCGGTCAGCCTCCCTTTTGTTTTTAAAAGGCCTCCAAAAATAATAAAGCTCAAATCCCCAAAAAAAGCAAAAAGCGAGGAGGCCCAGGCTATTTTTTGCAAATATCGATGCTCCTTGGCCAAAGGCCGAGAGCGCCAAAACAGCCATCCGCCGGAAACGGTTAAAGCCGCCCCCCGGACAAAATGACAAATCAATGAATAAATAAAATCCCACAGCCCCCGATGAAAACTTTTAAAGGCGCTCTGCCGGACAGCGGCTGTGATTTTTTCAACAGAGGGGTGAAGTTTCACAAAGCTTTGCCCATAGACAATAAAAGTCCGTGTTAAAATATTAGCCCCCTCCACAGTGACAGCCAAAGGCAAAGACATATAAAGCTGAGCGATTTTATTTTTAGGCCCTAAGCTCAAGCCTATGCCTCCCATAATATCCATTCCCTTTTTGCTGATCTTTTGAGCCATTTCTGTCAAATTGCATTTTGTCAGCGCTGTGGCCACAGAGGAGCAAATCCCTTGATTTAGCCCGCTTAAAGTAAAAATTTGAGCGGTTTCCATCAAATGAGTGAGGCCGGCGATATGGGACAAAGCCTCCTCCACGCCCTCAAACTTTCCAATTGGGGATCCAAACTGCTTTCTCACTAAGGCATGAGCGCCGGTCAGCCAGGAGATTTTTTTCCCACAGCCCACAGCCAAAGAGGGCATAGAGATTCCCCTCCCCAAAGATAAAGTCTCCATAATCATAGCCCAGCCTTTACCCATATTTTTTGCCCCGCCAATGACAGCCTCCTCCGCGGACACAACAACATCCTTTCCCGTGACGGGAGCGTTGCCAATAGGCAGGCCCATAGGATCATGGAGCAAAGCCCTCTCTACCCCCGGAGCCTCTCCGGGAGCCAAAAGGCAGGTCATCCCTAAAAACTCTTTTTTAGAATAAAGCCTCTCCGGATCTTTTAATTGGACAACCAGCAAAAACAGTGTGGCTTTTGAGGCTAGAGTGATCCATCTTTTTTCCCAGTTTAACCGGATCTTTAATTGATCGCCCTCTTGAAACAAAACCCCTTCCGATTTTATAGAGCCGGCGTCACTGCCGGCCTCAATTTCCGTCAATCCAAAACAGGGAATGTCCCGCCCTAAAGCCAGATTCGAAAGATGCCGGCTCTTTTGCTCAGGAGATCCGTATTTCAGCAAAAGCTGAGCCGGCCCTAAAGCGTTGGGCGCCATCACAATAACCGCCAAAGGAACATTGTGCGAAGAGAGCTTTTCAATAACTTTAGCGTGAGCGAAAGGGGAGTCTCCCCGCCCTTGATATGCCTTAGGGATGGCCAAGCCAAAAAACCGCTCTTTTTTTAAAAAATCCTCCGCCGTTTGGGAGAGCTTTCTCCTTTTCATCAGCTCCCACTCTGAGGACAGCCCGCAAAGCTCCTCTGTCTCTTTATTTAAAAAATCCCTTTCCTCCGCGCTCAAGCTAGGAAAAGGCTGATTCAACATGTTCTTAAAGTCAGGACGGCCTGTAAAAAACTCCCGCTCCATCCAGGGGCTCCCTATAAAAGCAGTGTGAGCGGTTTGAGACATTCCCTTTCGCCTCTGGAGAAGTTTAAAAAGCAAAAGGGAGAGACAGAGCCTGAAGAGCAAAAAGCCAAAAAAACCGGCCAGGCTTAAAATGATAAATCGGAAGGGCCAAATATATCCGCTTTCACTGGAAAAAGAGGGGGGGAAATAAAAAAAAGAGAGAGCGAAAAGAAAACCCAGCCAGGCCACAGAGGGAGAGTGAAAAAACAGCAGGAAAAAGGCAAAGAGGCCCGCCAGCCATCCTCTCAGATCCGAATCAAACAAAAAACAGCAGGCAAAAAACAGCGCGGGGATTAACAGATGGGCTAAATAAGCGCCTTTTGTTTTTTTAATAAGTTTTTTTAAGGGGGATATTTTAAAAGACATTTTCCTCAAGCGGAGTTATTTTAAGCTGAGCCGGCTCTTTTGGCCTGCTCCAAAGGCCAGGGCCTGTCCTCATTTGAGATTTGTAATTTAAGCCAGATAAAAGCGCAAGCAAACATGACTATAGCCTTAAAGTTCCGAGCTAATTTCTCAAAAACGAGTCGCCATACTCCAAAAATGCCTCAACCTCGCAAATAAATTCTCCAAAAGGTGTCTTTTCTTATAAAAACTCTTAATATAGCGGGACAAATTGCTAACCCTAGCCAATAAAATGCTGACTTGGTTTTGAGCAACTTGTGAATTTTGCTTGCCCATAAAGCCCCTGTTACTGTAAAGCCGCATCATAGCCCTGATTGAGCTGTTTGCTATTAGCCCTTTTGGGAATAACAGGAGCCATACCTTTCTTTCTAACTTGCGAGTGAGCCTTATCTAAGTTATAGCCCTTATCTGCGATGAGCTTCTCTCCCCCGCGCTTCATCCAAAAAAATCCTATTATACAGCCCGCCCCCCGATCTGGATAAGCTTTGTGTTTTTCAAGGGACAAAATTAAAAAGTAAAATTGGCATACACTGTTCCTATATGCGCCCAGGAGCCGCAATTGCTCCCCCAAATATACATGGGAATATACTCAAAATTGACGCTAAAAAAAGGAAGGGAAAGATAGCTCAAGCCCAGCTTGGCTCCAGAGGATTTACAGCTTTTGTCAAAAGAATCGCTTTTTTGATCTCTAAAATAAAGATAGGCATGAGGCGTTGCGACAGCATAGATTCGGAAAAGCAGAGGCAGTTTATAAGAGGCGAAAAGGCCGGGCAAAAAAAGAAGCGCGGTCTCTTGGCTGTGAGCGGAGGGGCTTTTTCCGTATAAAAATTTCCAATATCCAAAAGTCATATCCACTCCCACAGCAAAGCCCAGCGAAGAGTATCCCAGCCTCATCCCGGATGTTAAGCCATGATAATATCTTCCCTCTGTCACATAATTTATAGAATCAGCCGGCCGATCTAAAATATTCCCTGTGAAAGGCCTGGAGTTTGTATATATAAAACTCCAGCCTGCATAAGGCTCTATATGCATTTTCGCGCCAACTGAGCCTGGCCAAACAAGCCCCAAAAAAATCAACAGGCTCTTGAAGCCTAAAACGCTCCGGCCCTCACAGCTCCGGTTAAAGCGCCAGCCGGATTTTAGCTCTGGGGAAAGCGTGTTTTTTAAATTTAATTGGCCTATTTTTTGTCTCATTAAAATCCTCCGTTTGGGCTTAACTTAAATAAGCTCGCGTAAATACGCTATAAAACACATCAGAAAATGCCCCGCTATGCGCTTGTCTGTCCAAATCCCGCTTGACGCTCAGGCCTTTTTTGAGCCGGATTTTCCGCTGGGCCTCATTTAAGCTTCCTTTCCGCCGGACAGGCTGGCCATCTCTATCCCTAAGCCCTTGCTCTTTTATTTCTCGCCTGACGCTCCAACCCTTTCCGCTGGTGATCTGGCCCCGCAATTTCCGCTCCGGCTAACCTTTGCCGGCTGACACAGCTGACACAAATGGCGTCTCTTATGTTTTCCGTCATTTTCACTCCGCCCGGCCTTGAAAAGGCCCGCGCAAGATCATTATCAAAACAAACTTCATTCCCATAGTCAATTCCCTCCAGCCTAAACCCCTATATTAGTCTAGGCTGTGGCCTCAAATCCCACAAAAAAATTTTAAAAACTAAAAGCTGAGCGCCTATTCTCGGCCTCTTAGGTTTCCGGCTGTAATAAAAGCGCGCAGTTTATAAAAAAATCGCCGGCGGAGCTATTGGGCCAGGCTGTTAACTTTTTGATCGCTTTTTTCAAGATTGGGCAAAGATGGGCAAACTTAAGCTTTGCTCTCTCTGTTTTTATTGAAAAAAAACCATAAATCCTTTATTTTGCGGGCTGTCTCATTTTAAGACAGATAAAACAATCAAACTTTAAACAAAAAGGAGCAAAAATGATGACCGGACAAACCACAAAAAAAAGCGCGGAGATGATGACCAGACAAACCAAACAAAAAAGAGACAAAAACAAATCTATCCCTTTCCCTCTCTTTTATATCCTGTTTGCCGGCTTTTCTTTTTTTGGCTATTCAGATCAACCGCTCTCTCCGCCGGAAACTCCCCTAACGCGCACGGCAGAAAACAGCCTTTCCCCCACAGCTCCGCCTCAGCAAACAGCCTCGCCTCGGAGCCATTCCCAAAACGCTGTATGGCGCATACAAAACTCTTTTTCTTCCGGAACAGCTTTTTTTATCGGGCCTAATCTTCTGGTCACAAATTTTCATATCCTCCAAAGCCTGTTAAAGCATGACAACTCTCTTAAAAACATAGTCCTCCAAAAAGAAGGCTCTTTCGATTTAAAAATCAGACGGGCGCTGGCTGTATCCGCTCTTGACGATCTGGCCATTATTGAGGCAAAAGCCAATGTTTCAAATTATCTAAACATTGAGGAGGATGGCGCGCTAATGGACGAGACTCTGTTAGCCTTTGGATACCCGCATGGCCAGTTTAAGAAAATAACCAACACAGGGGAGCTGATGGAAGAAGGCTCACACTATACATTTTTTGCCAACCACTCCGCGCTTAAAGGAGCCAGCGGCAGTCCTGTGTTAAACACAAAAGGACAAGTGGCTGGTGTCCTATTTGCGGCGGGTCACAATCTATTACACGCTGTTAAAGCAAACCGCTTAAAAGATTTAATTGCGGGAGAGGCCGGCCAGATCTGCCCTCCCTCTATAAGCGCGATAGAGTGTGTGAAAACAGAGCTAAACAGGCTTCAGCAATCCACGCGCTCATTTTCCGCCTTCGCTCAATTTCGGCTGGCTCTGATATATCTCAGCAAGAGCGCTCTGACAGAAAGGGATATACAAATATCCAAGCGCTGGATGACAGAATCCGCAGAGCAGGGCTATGCCCCCGCCCAGTATAACCTGGCTTTAATGTATGATAATAAAGACGAGGGAACGCGGGAGGACAGCCGGCTGGCCTTTTATTGGATGACAGAATCCGCAGAGCAGGGCTATGCCCCCGCCCAACATGACCTGGCTTTAATATATGATAATGAAGATGAGGGAACGCGGGAGGACAGCCGGCTGGCCTTTCATTGGATGACAGAATCCGCAGATCAAAGCTATGCCCCCGCCCAGCATGATCTGGCTTTAATGTATATTTCCGGCGATGGAGCGCCAAAGGACAGCCAGATAGCCTTTCTCTGGATGATAGAATCCGCAGAGCAGGGCTATGCCCCCGCCCAGCATGATCTGGCTTTAATGTATATTTCCGGCGATGGAGCGCCAAAGGACAGCCAAATGGCCTTTCATTGGATGACAAAACCCGCAGAGCAAGGCCATGCTCCAGCCCAACATGCGCTGGCTTTAATGTATCTTGAAAGCGATGGAGAGCCGGAAAACAGCCAGATAGCCCTTGACTGGATGACAGAATCCGCAGAGCAAGGCTATGCCCCCGCGCAATATGATCTGGCTTTAATGTATCTTGAAGGCGATGGAGCGCCAAAGGACAGCCAGACAGCCATTGACTGGATGACAGAATCCGCAGAGCAGGGCTATGCCCTCGCGCTATATGATCTGGCTGTCCTGTATGAAAAACAAATTGCCATTCAACAAAAACCGCTAACCCTTGAATAAATAAAAAGCTCAAGCGCTTAAGAAAAAGCTATGCTTTTCCGGCTGGCCTTTGCGTTATAGCCCGCTCTGACATGCCGATTTTAATTTGAAATTTCACGCCTTTTAGCTGGCGCACGGCAAATTGCGATCCTTAGCTAAATGGGCAGATAAAAAACAGCTATCAAAAGATTGAGCGCGCAAAAACTCAAACCCAGCCGGCAGGGTTGCTTTTTTCGCCTCTTTATTTTAAATAAAGCTTATGTCTTTTCAGCTGGAAAAAAGAAAGATCAGAAATATCGGCATTATGGCCCATATCGACGCCGGCAAAACCACTTTGAGCGAAAGGATTATTTTTTACACCGGCTTAAGCCGGAAAATGGGCGAAGTGCATGAGGGAACAGCGGTAATGGATTGGATGGAGCAGGAGCAGGAGCGGGGCATAACCATTACCTCCGCGGCCACAGCCTGCTCTTGGAAAGATGTTTATATCAATTTGATTGATACGCCCGGCCATGTCGATTTCACTGTTGAGGTGGAGCGCTCTCTGCGTGTCTTGGACGGCGCTGTGGCTGTTTTTGACGCTGTTCACGGAGTGGAGCCTCAATCCGAAACAGTGTGGAGGCAGGCTGACGCCTATAAAGTTCCGAGAATTTGTTTTTTAAATAAAATGGATCGGGTGGGGGCGGATTTTTCCGCCAGCCTCTTGGATATTGAGAAAAAATTAAGCCTGACTCCCGTGGCTGTTCAATGGCCGATAGGATCTGAAGATCAGTTTCAGGGCGTTTTAGACTTGGTGGAGGAAAAAATGCGCCTCTGGGATCAAGATGAGCTGGGGAAAGGCTTTTCCACCCATAACATTCCCACAGAATATCAGGCCATAGCCCAAAAGCAAAGGGAGCTTTTGATAGAAAAATTAGCTCTGGAGGATGAGCCTTTGCTGGAAAAATATTTAAAGAGCGAAAATTTGCCGGCGGAGGAGATTCGCCAATCTCTCAGAAAACAAACTTTAAGCTTAAAGATTACGCCTGTTTTGTGCGGATCCGCTTTTAAAAACAAAGCGGTTCAGGCTCTTTTAGACGCCATTCAATATTATCTCCCCTCCCCTTTAGATATTCCGCCGGCGCGGGGGAAAAGCTCAAAAGATCAAACAGAGCTTTGCCTCACAGACGATCAAGAGCCTCTGTCCGCCTTGGCCTTTAAAATCGCTTTTGACTCTTTTTCCGGCGCTTTGACATATATCCGCGTATACTCCGGAGTTTTAAAGGCCGGCCAAATGGTGCATAACACAAGGCAAAAAAAAGCGGAAAGGGCGCAAAAAATTTTAAAAATGCTCTCTAATTCCAAAAAAGAGCTGAGGGAGCTAAGAGCCGGGGATATTGGCGCTGTGGCCGGCCTCAAATGGACTCGGACAGGAGACAGCCTCTGCTCTGAAAAAAGGGTTTTAGCCTTAGAGCGCCTAGACTTTCCTGATCCGGTTTTATCTGTGGCTATTGAGCCTAAAGCCTCTGTGGATCAAGCGAAAATTGAAGAGGCGCTAAAGAGGCTGGAGCGGGAGGATCCCTCCTGTCAAACCAAAAAAGATCCGGAGACAGGGCAAATGCTTTTGCTGGGCATGGGAGAGCTTCATATTGAAGTTTTGCTGGATCGCCTGCTGAAAGACTATAAAGTTTCAGCCCGGATGGGAAAGCCTCAAGTCTCCTTTCGAGAGACCCCTTTGGCCTCTTGGACAGGCTCTGGAGAATTTAGCCAAGAGATTCAGGGCCGGCGCCATTTTGCCAAAATTTTTATGAGGATAGAGCCTTTAAAAAGAGACAAAGGATTTATTTTTGAAAAAAGCTTGGCTGGCCGGCATCCGCCGGAAGTGTTTCCGGCTGTTGAGGAGGGGCTGAGGCAAGGGCTTTCCTCAGGGCCTTTTATGGCCTATCCTCTGAGGGACTTAAAAGTGTCTTTATTAAAATTGGAGTATAGAGAGGAGGATCTGAGCCTTTTAGCTATCCGAGCCGGCTCATATCAAACTTTTTCCAAGGGGATGATGGAGGCGGGAAGCGCTTTGCTGGAGCCTGTGTTTCGCTTGAGGCTGACCTGCCCAGAGGAGTTTACAGGGGCCATCATTGGAGATTTAAACGCCCGCCGGGGGCGAGTGGAAAATATGGAAAAACAGCAAAATGCAAGAGTTATTTCCGCCTTAGCCCCTTTAACAGAGCTTTTTGGCTACGCTACAGATTTAAGGTCTCTCAGCCAGGGCCGGGCCAGCTTTTTTATGGAAATGCAAGGCTACAGCCTGATTCCGGAAAAAGAGAGGCAAAAGCTTTTTATTTAAGCAGCTTTGAAAAAGCGCTTGGCTGGCTGACATGAAACTTTATACCTTAAAAAAGCGCTGGCATTTGCGGTTTGACATGAAACTCTTTAGCTTTAAAAAAGCTCTATCTAAAATCGGCTTAGGGGCTATGGCTTTTTTAGCTTTCAGCTCCTGCCGGCATTTGAGTCTTCCTAAAACAGGGAATGTGATTTTTTTTCATCCGGATGGGATGTCTTTATCCCACTGGGACATTGGAAGAATTATCACTGTCGGGCCGGATGGCCTCAGCCCTTGGGACAAATTGCCTTATATGGCGGTTTATAAAGGCCATATAAAAAACAATTTGGTCTCCTCCTCAAACGCGGGGGCCGCCAGCCACGCCTACGGGATAAAAACAGCCTATAACAGTTTTGGAAATAGCGGAGGGCAAAGCTTTAGCCATCCCTCGCTGTTAAAAGAGGCTCAGCAAAAAGGATTTCTCACAGGGATTTGCCAAACCGGCGCTCTGATAGAGCCGGGGACTGCTGTTTTTGCCGCCTCCGCAAGCCACAGAAGCCATTTTTCTAAAATTGCCGAGCAGTTGATTCATTCTGATGTGGACATTCTTTTGGGAGCGGGCGAAAAATACTTGCTCCCCAAAGGAGTCCAAGGACGTTTTGGATCTGGCGCCAGATCGGATGGCAAAAATCTAATCCAAGAGGCTAAAAAAAGGGGCTACCTGGTTATTTACACTTTGGAGGAGCTGAAAAACATTCCCCCTTCAGCTAAAAAAGCTCTGGGCGTCTTTGCCCATGAAAGCTCTTACAATGACAAAACAGAAGAGGATCTAAAAAAACGGGGCTTAAAGCCATATAATGAAAAAGCCCCCACGATAGCTCAAATGGCCAAATACTCTTTAAAATTTTTAAGCCGTGACAAAAGCAAAAATTTCTTTCTTGTGCTGGAGGAGGAGGGCACAGATAATTTTTCCAACATAAACAATGCGGAAGGGCTGTTCTCAGCTATAAAAAGAAGCTTGAGCGCCATTTCCCTTTTAAGGGAGTTTGCGCAAGCCAGCCGAAACGCTCTCTTGATTGTGGCTTCAGACAGCAACGCCGGCAGTCCGGCCCTTATAGACCGCCTGTCCTCCGCCCGCCCTTTTTCCCTCAATAAAAAAATCAGCGGAACAAGCGACAACTCCGCCCCTATGGACAGGCAAAGCTCTGGGCGCCCTTTTGCCTCGGCGCCAGATAAAACAGGACAGCGACTGCCTTTTGCCATCATCTGGCCAACAAAAAAGGACACAGGGACAGGCCTGCTTGTCAAAGGAGAGGGCTTAAACGCCCATCAAATCAGCGGAGTTTTAGACAATACAGCTATTTATAAAATTATGAGGCAGACTTTGTTTGGAGGCTCGCGGCCCTGATTCGCTGAAATTTGTCATTCTGGCCGGACTTGAAAAAGCTTAGGCCCGCGCTTGTTGCCGATAAATGGCTGTATCAAGCTAAAAAATTTGCTATTGACAGGCTGGTTTGATAAAATGGGGCATGAGCTTTGACTATAGGCTATTTTGGATCTGGAGCGCGCCCCAAAAAATGGACAGTTCACTTGGAATAACCCTGTTCATAAATCAATGGCCTTTTATTGTTAGCTATACTGCTTGTATTTAAAAACTAAAAATAACAGGAAACAAAATGAGCGCAAATTTAAACATTGATCCAATAAAAAATAAGCCAGCCAAAAAAGAGACAGCTCTAAAAACACAAATGGACAGCTCACAAAAAAACAGATACAAGCTTAAAGCGAAGCAGATCCGCCTCGCGCGCTCCTCTCTTTCGGAAGATAATTTACCCCCCCCCCCCCCCCCCCCCCCGATTTTTTTCTCCTCTAAATCAGCTCTTTAAAAGACAAACCCGTATCGGCTTTAGCCTTTGCTCCCTCAACTGGATCGTCCCTTGGATCGTCCACGCAAAATGGACAATTTACTTGGCAAACTATCTAAATATCAAAGATAGATCAAACAGCGCTTTTAACCATAAAAAACAAACCCCATTACATACTGGTTTTAGCCTCATTGAAGTTTTAATAACCGCCACAGTTGGTTTGGTTTTAGGAGCCGGAGTTTTAAAGCTAAGCCAAGTCGCTATCCAAAATACTAACATTGTCCAGACAAGCCTTGTGGAGAGTGAGCTTAAAAGAGCGCTTGATAAATTTTTAAACGATCCGGATAATCCGACACAATGCCAAGATGTTTTAGGCCCTTTTCATGCCAGCGATTTGTCAGCCTCTCCCGTGTCAGTTTATCCCCAGAATCCAGTCCCAACCGCAGACCCGGCTAAAACAGCTTATGAGAAGTTAGGAAAACTGGCCGGAGAGACAGGGCTTATCTCCATTGAAAAAATAGAGCTTAAGGATAATTCCGATCCAGAGAGACAGTTTATAGTTTATTATAAAAAGCCTAGACTGGGAAAGTATGCGACTATCGGCGGCGGCAAATGCACAGGCGGGACCGCGGCGGGAGATCAAAACGGCTGTTATTTTGTCAGCTGTGACATAAAATACAGATGCTCAAGTTCAGCTTGCAATGACGCCGATGGAGCGGACAACACTGCCGGGACTGCTGATGACGATATAACATGCGAGCTTGTGGCCGGGAGCTGTGAGGGAAATAACCAGAGGAGTAATACTATAGCAAATAAGGAGTGTGATCCGGGGCTTTCTTTAACCGGGTTTGACTCCGCTGGAGAGCCGATTTGCCAAATATCATGCTCCGCCGGCCGGGTTTATGATGAGTCAACCGGGAACTGTAAATGCCCCGGCGGTCCTGGCGAATTAAGATGGACAGTCTCTGCGGACGGATCTGGGGGGAGCTGTGGCTGTGTTGATGAAACAAAAGCCTGGAATGGGAAAAAATGTGTGACTATGTGCACTGGAATTAATAAGTTTAACACAAGAACAAAGCGGTGCACTGAATGCGATAACAGCGGCACTTATGGGATAGATAAGGATTACCACTGGAATGCGTCCGCTAATGAATGCGTCTATTGCCCGGAGCGCAGAGCCTCAGCTGGCGCGCCGAGACAAACAATGTATTTTACGCCAGGGAGTGATCCAGACAGAGTGTCAACCTGTGGCTGCCCTAGTATTGGCGATAGATACATATCATTTCAAAAAGACTTTCCCGGTCTAGGCGCTGCATGCGTCGACAAATGCGAGGCGAATCAAAAATGGAATAACTTGACTGAAAACTGTGAGCAAAAATGCCCAGCTGGCCAAAGATGGTTTCAGGGTTCGCCGGACTATTGCCAAAGTTGTCCGGGAGAATGGAAACCATATAATAAAGCAGCAAAATACTCACAAGGTTTTATTACTGGATGTAAATGTCCAACCGGGAAAAAATGGTGTGGCACAACCGGCGGAAGATGGGATTGTCTTGAGCGATGCAATGAGTGGGGCCATGTATGGAATAGCACAAGCGAAACATGCGTGGATAGATGTCCAGGTAAAGTATGGAATGGCAAACGCTGTGTCACTAAATGCGCGGTGGATGGGGAGGGACGGGATCGCTCATCCAGCGCCTGCCGCCGCTGTGAGGATATTCCTGCTGAAGATGGAGTAAGTTGGATCGAGGCCCACTCTCACCGCGGCGAGATCACTGGAGACTGTATTCCGTCAAATACTAGCGATCCCCAGCCGGGCAAGACTTGCTATTGTGATTGGCCGGAGAATGACTTTGCAAAAAGATGTCCCTCTAGCCAACAGCCTTAAGATAAGCCAGCTCAGCTGAATTAAGGCCCGCGGCTGGGAGTCCATTCAGCCGGCAGTTTCCGCCGGCAATTAAAGCGCCAGCCGGAGCCAGCCGATAAAAAAAGCGGAGTGTCCATGAGGCTGGCTTTTCTTTTAGACGCCAGCCAGCGGAGACTATATAAGAAAATTTAAGTTTACTTTTTATCGTGTGATAGTAAAATAAATCCTCAAATAAACCATAGGAGGATTTATGCAAAAAATCATTATAAGGCTTTTCTCTGCCTTAACCAAAGAGATAAAAATCGGCATTATCGGAGTCTTAGCCGCTGGGGCTATCCTGTTTTGTCAAAGCGCTCTAGCCTCTCATAAAGTTCAATCGGCAGAGAGTGTAAAGCTTAAAGCGGAAGCCGGAGACCCGGAGGCTCAATTCAGATTAGCATTTCTTTATTGGATAGGAAAAGGTGTGGAGAAAAGCCAACATGAGGCGGTTAAGTGGTATAAGCTTGCGGCAGAGAATGGGTCTCCGGCGGCTCAATACTGGTTAGGCATGATATATTTTAATGGACGGGGCGTGGAGCAAAACAATGAGTTAGCTTTTAAGTGGTATAAGCTTGCGGCAGAGAATGATCACTCGGTGGCTCAATACCAGTTAGGCATGATGTATTTTAATGGAGTGGGCGTGGAGCAAAACAATGAGTTAGCTTTTAAGTGGTTTAAGCTTGCGGCAGAGAATGAGCACATGGTGGCTCAATACCGGTTAGGCATGATGTATTTTAATGGAGTGGGCGTGGAGCAAAACAATGAGTTAGCTTTTAAGTGGTTTAAGCTTGCGGCAGAGAATGAGCACATGGTGGCTCAATACCGGTTAGGCATGATGTATTTTAATGGACGGGGCGTGGAGCAAAACAATGAGTTAGCTTTTAAGTGGTTTCAGCTTGCGGCAGAGAATGAGCACACGGCGGCTAAAAATTTATTAAACAGCAGAAGTTTTCAAGGCATGGATTACTGATTGAGATAAAAGAGTCGGGCAAGGCTCAAATGATACTGGCCGGGGGCGACTCCGGCCTTTTCTTTTTGGCGGCCACAGCCCGGATTAAAAGCTGAATTGTGGCCGCGGCTGGGAGTCAATTCAGCCAGCGCCTCTCTATGTTTGGAGGCTATCAGCCCTGAGCCGGCGATAGGAGAGCATAGCCGGCAAAATGGCATAACCCGCTCAATAATTTATAAGCGCAGGACCTTTGCCAGGGCGGGAAACAGAGCGCGTCCCATTTTAACTCAACCGGAGTCCATCTCTCGGAAAAAGCCCAGACAACTCTTAATCTGGGGCTGAAACGCCCATTCTCCTGACGGTTTGATGTAGCCACGCCGTCCATCATTTAGCTTAACTCTAGCTAAGCCTTCGGTAAAAGGCCAAGCGTCCTCAAACTGCGGCTCAATCACCCATTCTCCTGACGGTTTGATGTAGCCCCATTTTCCATGCAGCTTAACTCCAGCCAAGCCATCAGAAAAAAGCCAAGCGCCCTCAAACTGCGGATTAATCACTATCTCTCCTGACTTATTGATAAAGCCATACTGCCCATTCCGCCTAACTACTTTAGCCAAGCCTTCGGAAAAATGCCAAGCGCCAACAAACTGCGGCTCAATCGCCCATTCTCCTAATTCATTGATAAAGCCCAATTTTCCATGCAGCTTAACTCCAGCTAAGCCCTCGGAAAAATGCCAAGCGCGATCAAACTGCGGATTAATCGTCCATTCTCCTGATTTATTGATATAGCCCCATTTTCTATTCAGCTTAGCTACAGCCAAGCCTTTGGCAAAAGGCCAAGCGCGATCAAACTGCGGATTAATCACTACCTCTCCTGACTTATTGATATAGCCCCACTTCCAATTCCACAGAGCTGGAGCCAAACCCTCGGAAAAATGCCGGGCGATCTCAAATTGCGGCTCAATCACCCATTCTCCGGATTTATTGACATAGCCCCACCAATTACCCTGCCTAACTTTAGCCAAGCCTTCGGAAAAATGCCGAGCGGCCTCAAACTTAAGCTCAATCGCCATCTTTCCGGATTTATTGATATAGCCATACTGCCCATTCCGCTTAGCTACAGCCAAGCCTTCGGAAAAAGGCCAAGCGTCCTCAAACTGCGGAGCAACCACTATCTCTCCTGACTTATTGATAAAGCCCCATTTCCCATCCCGCTCAATTTTAGCCAAGCCCTCGGAAAAATACATAGTCCCCACAGCTTGAAAAATAACGCCAAAAATCCCTACAACTATTATCGCATAATAAAATAGCCTCATAATATCCTCCTTTTGCGCTCCCGCCCTTATATATGCGCTCACAAAACAGCGTGTTTCAGGCGGGGCTTAGCTTATATACTCTGCAACCCCTCACATTTATATATTCACCTCTCTAAAAATATCAAGAAATTTGTCCCGTTTGTAATTTTTTCACAAAGCCATAATCTGTCCCTCCAGACAGGCTGATTTAAAATAAGTTTACTTTGCCCTTTGATTGTAATAGAAAATAAATATTCAAACAAGCCATAGGAGCAAACATGCAAAAAATTATCACAAGGCTTTTTTCCGCCTTAACCAAAGAGAGAAAAATTGGCATTATCGGAGTCTTAACCGCTGGGGCTATGCTGTCTTGTCAAAGCTTAAAGCCCCGCGCCCTAGCCGCTAATGTTCAGCCGGCACAAAGTTTAGATGTTATAAAAAGCACAGCGGAAGGCGGAGACCCACAGGCTCAATACCAGCTCGGCGCTCTTTACTTTCACGGCCAGTCCGTGAAACAAAGCGATAAATCGGCTTTTAAGTGGTTTAAGCGGGCGGGAGAGCAAGGGCATGCGGAGGCTCAATACTATTTAGCCGGCTGTTATTCTCGCGGCCGTGGTGTGAAGCAAAACCATAAGGAGGCTTTTAAGTGGTTTAAGCGGGCGGGAGAGAATGGTCTTGCGCAAGCTCAATACCAGTTAGGCAGGCTTTATGAGCATGGCCAGGGTGTGGAGCAAAACATGGAGGAGGCTTTTAAGTGGCTTAAGCTTGCGGGAGAGCAAGGGCATGCGGGCGCTCAATACCAGCTAGGCAAATTTTATTCGTCTGGCCAAGGTGTGGAGAAAAATCATAAGGAGGCTATCAAGTGGTTTAAGCGGGCAAAAGATGATGAGGGCTTGCGCCCGCCAAGACTGCTTTTTTAAGCTTGGCCTGCCCAGACAATTCTTAAACTGCGGCTGAACCGCCCGTTCTCCTGATGGTTTGATATAGCCCCATTTCCCATACAGCTTAACTTTAGCCAAGCCTTCGGAAAAAGGCCAAGCGCATTTTTTTGACAAAAATCTTGATTTTTTTCAATGGGCTGGATAGACTTAAGGTATGGAAGGTTTAGATCAGTTTGTCCCTTTAATGATTGTTATGTCCTGTGTTGTGGTCACTTTGTCTTTTTTGCTTTTAGGAGTAAACGCGCTTTTAAACACAAAGATAGATCCCATTAAAAAGGACATAGCCAAGCTGGAGGCTGGCCAAGCCAAACTGGAAAGCGGCCAAGCCAAGCTGGAAAAGAGGATGGACGGCATAGAGGCTAAGCTGGATCAGCTCTTAGCCAGGTCTTGAATGAGCCGCAGTCCCGCCTTTATCCGGCTTGTTATTAATTCTGGCTCAGCGCCTTGAGCTTGTTTCACCCTCAGCCAATAAATTTTATACCCTGGCCTTTGATGATTGCTATGAGCGCCTGTTGGATAAAGAAGTGTCCCCCGCAACCACTTAATTGCCGAGCTAATGCTTAGAATGGGGCATATTGAGCAAATGGGGACAGGAATTAAAAAGATGAGAGATTTAGTTAAAGAAGCGGGCCTGAATCCTATTAAATTTGAATTTAGCGGTTTTGCCTCTTTGATATTTTATCGCAAGCCTTTATCTGCTGAGAAGTTCATTTCAGAGGATAAAAATTTCGGAGTAAATTTCGGAGTAAAAGGAAAAAAAAGAGATAATTTGCTAAAATTATTAGTATCTATAGACAATAGGGAGTTTTCTCCCGCTTATTTTGCAAACAAGGAAGGCGTTGCATTGCGAACAATAGAGAATTATTTAAAGTTTTTAAAAGATAATGATCTTATCTATTTTGAAGGGGCTCCTAAAACCGGCCATTACAAAGTCACTAAAAAATATAAAAAGCTGAAGAAATCTATTGAGAAATAACAGCGGATAGGGCGCTTTAAAACAGCCGGCTCAGCTTATAAAAACTCAGAACAGCTCTTTTAAATCAGAGGGGACAGCGTCTATCAGCTTTTGAGTGTAAGGGCTTTTTGGATTTCTGTAAATTTTATCTGAGTCATTGTATTCCACAATTTTTCCCTTATGCATAACAGCAATTTTATCTGAGATAAACTTTACCACTGTCAGATCGTGGGAAATAAAGATATAAGTTAAATTCATTTTATCCTGAATGTCTTTGAGAAGGTTTAAAATTTGAGCCTGTATAGAGACATCCAAAGAGGAGACCGACTCATCACAGACAATAAATTCCGGCTCTATGGCAATGGCGCGGGCAATGCAAATCCTCTGCCTTTGGCCGCCGGAAAACTCATGAGGGTAGCGGTTTTTCATGCTTTTGTCCAGGCCCACCCGCTCCATAAGGGATTCCACTCTGGCTATCCTTTGCTCTCTGTCGGGATAGAGGCTGTGAATGATCATAGGCTCCATGATAGAGGCCCCGGCGGTCATTCTGGGATTTAAAGAGGCGTAAGGATCCTGAAAGATGATTTGCATTTTTCGCCTCATGGCTTTCAGATCTTTTTTATTGAGCTGGGAAATATCTGTTTTATTATACAAAACCTTTCCGGCGGAAGGCTGTATAAGATGCAAAATAGCCCGCCCTAAAGTGGTTTTGCCACAGCCGGACTCCCCCACCAAGCCCAATGTGCTCCCTTTGGGCATTTCAAAAGAAATGTCATCCACAGCTTTGACATAAGACAAGGGCTTTCCGAAAAAAGATTTTTTTAAAGGGAAATATTTTTTTAAGCCTTGGACTTCCAGCAGAGGCGGGCCGGTGAAGGCCTTGCTTTCCCTAAGAGGCAGGTCTTTCCAGGCGGCCTCCTTTCCCTCCAGAAAAGCGCTGACTGTGGGAAGCCGGGATGTTTTCATGCTCAGTTTAGGCCGGCAGGCAATCAAGCCCTTTGTATAAGCCTCCTTTGGATTTTTAAAAACCTCTGAAGTTTGTCCCTCCTCCACAAGCGCTCCATCCCGCATAACCAGAGTCCTTTGAGCGATTTCAGCAATCAGGCCCAGATCATGGGAAATAAACATGACGCTCATTTTCATCCGCTCTTGAAGGCTTTGGATAAGCTCTATAATCTGTTTTTGAATTGTGACATCTAAAGCTGTAGTCGGCTCATCAGCTATTAGCAAATCCGGCTGGCAGGCAATGGCCATGGCGATCATCACCCTTTGCCTTTGCCCCCCGCTCATTTCATGGGGATAGGCGTTGACGCGGCCGGAGGGATCCGCAATTCCCACTTGATCCAATAGCTCAATGGTTTTCTCCCTAGCCTCTTTTTTACTCATGCTCTGATGCAAAATTAAAGCCTCATCAATTTGATAGCCCACAGTAAAAACGGGATTCAAGCTCGTCATAGGCTCTTGAAAGATCATGGAAATGTGATTGCCCCGCACACTGCGCATTTGCTTTTCAGAGCAGGTTAACAAGTCTTGGCCTTTAAAAAGAATTTGCCCCCCTGTGATTTCCCCCGGCGGCTGGGGAATGAGCCTCATAATGCTGAGGGCCGTCACACTTTTTCCGGAGCCGGATTCACCCACAATGCCAAGGGCCTCACTGGCTTTAATATCAAAAGACACCCCCCGAAGAGCTCGAACAAAAAGATCTTTTGTTTTAAATTCTGTCTGAAGATTTTTAACAGAGAGAAATGAGGCCATGCTTATTTGTAAAATAATGTTTTCCTGCGCCTTTGACAACTGGTTTGTTAAAGTTTGTTAATTTTTTCAGCAGATGGCTGGCTTTGGCTTAAACATTCACAGCTTTTTGACAGCCCGGCATAGAGCCTCCGCAAAGCCTCGCCCTTTTGACAGCCCCGGCTTGCGGCTTGAAATTCCTCAAGATTTAACTTCAAATGATTTCCTTTAGGGGAGAGAAGATGTCCGCAATCAAAAAAACTCATTGTTTGACGCCTGACAAAACTCAAATATTTTCTTTCAGAGGAGATGTCCGCAAAGCCTCGCCCTTTTTTTCAAGCTTTTCCTATTGATCCGGCTTTAAAAATTCAGGGTTTCCCGCTATCTTTATGAAAACAGCTATCCCCAAGATGGAGCTTTATCCGGCGCAAACAAAAGCGCTGGAGAAAATGAAAGGCCAAGCTTAAAGCCAAGACAGTCAATCATACTCCATAGCCTGCAGAAGCCCTCCAAAGGAGCCGCTGCTCATAAACACGGCCACATCCCCCTCACTTAAGGTCTTCATAAGATCCGCTTTTATATCCTCAAAACTGCTGGAGAAAAAAGCCCGCTGGCCCCGCCTCTTTAAATCCTGAGCCAACTGCTCTGAGGAAAATCTTTTGTCTTTTGGAATTTTTGAGGCATCATAAGCTTGAGCTATAAAAATAAGATCAGCCGGGGCAAAGGCCCTCACATAATCATTTTGAAAAACATTTAAGCGGGAGGTATAGGAGCGAGGCTCAAACAGAGCCAGCAGTCTCTTCTGGGGATACATCTCCTTAAGAGCGGACAAAACGGCCCGGATAGCTGTGGGGTGATGGGCAAAGTCCTCATAAATTTCAGCCCCATTGATTTGCCCTCTGCGCTCCAATCTCCTCTTCAGCCCCTTAAAAGCCCTTAAACCCCGCAAAATATCTCTCACCGGCCATTTTAGCTGATGAGACAGGGCAAAAGCCCCTAAGGCGTTTAAAGCGTTATGCTCTCCAAAAAGCGGGATAGAGCAAGGGTATACATCGCCTTTGTGGCAAATGTCAAAACTCTGCCCGCCATTTTGAGCTTTGCGGTTTTTCATGGTGTAATCCCCCCTGTCTATTCCATAAGCGGCCACAGGGGCTGCAGAGCGCTGAACAGCTTTTTCCAACTGCTTGTCTCCGCTATAGACTGCCAGACAGCCGCTTTCAGGAATTTTGCTGACGAGATCGCAAAACAAGCCTGTTATTTCATCCAAATTTTTATAAATATCACCATGATCAAACTCAATGCCCGTCAATAAAACAGCAAAGGGCCGATAATAAAAAAACTTGGGCCTTTTCGCGAAAAAAGCGGTGTCATACTCATCTCCCTCAATGACAAACCAAGAGGAGTCAGACACGCGAAAAGAGAAGGGAAAATTTTTAGCCACAGCCCCGATAAAAAAGCCGGGGCTTTGCCCGGACATCTCCCCGATATGAGACATTAAAGCTGTGCCTGTGCTTTTGCCATGAGTTCCCGCGACAACAATATTTTTTGTCCGGCTGAGAAAAGCCTGCTCTAAAAACTCCGGAAGGCTTAAACAGGGAATGCCTAATTTGAGAGCAGTCTGTATCTCCGGGTGGCTTTTGCTTATAACATTTCCCACAATAATTATCCGTATGGAGGATTTAATCCTGCGGCTGCCATAAGGACAAACTGGAATGCCGGCCCGTTTTAAAATGTCCGACATGGGCGGGTAGATATTTTGATCGCTTCCCAAAACCTGAAAGCCCGCCCCCCGCAAATAAATGGCTAAAGAGGCCATGGCTGTTCCGCAGATTCCCATAAAATAAATGCGGTCAGATCTAGAGACTCTTAAAGGGACCAGCCGATCCAAGGATTCGCCCGTTCTGGCTTTAAGCAAAAGCGCCTCGCCCTCTTTATTTTTCACTGTCCGGCCTCTTTATCCTTCACTGTCCGGCCTCTTTATCCTTCACTGTCCGGCCTCTTTATCCTTCACTGTCCGGCCTCTTTATCCTTCACTGTCCGGCCTCTTTATCCTTCACTGTCCGGCCTCTTTATCCTTCACTGTCCGGCCTCTTTATCCTTCACTGTCCGGCCTCTTTATCCTTCACTGTCCGGCTCTCTTTATCCTTCACTGTCCGGCTCTCTTTATCCTTCACTGTCCGGCCTCTTTATCCTTCACTGTCCGGCCTCTTTATCCTTCACTGTCCGGCCTCTTTATCCTTCGCTGTCCGGCCTTTTGAGCCGCTCCGGCTCCAGCCTTAATTTTTAAAATCGCTTGACGCCCTTGAATGGCCAGCTCCGCCGGCGCTTTAAAAAATAAGGGGAAATGGGGGTTTTTATGCCCGCAGGGCAATCCAAAAATCATGGGAATTTGACAGACGCGAGAGAGGCTTTTAAGCGCTCTTTCCCTTAAGGCGCGCTGGCTTAAAGGGTGAAAATGGCCAAACAGCAAAGCTTTAACCCCCTTTAAAGAGCCGGAATAAAGCAAATGATGCAAAAGGCGATCCACCCTATAATCCTCCTCATTGACATCCTCCACAAATAAAAAATGAGACTTCAGCAGTGGAAACCAGGGCGCGCCCACACTGCTGGACAGCAAACTGAGATTGCCCCCTATCACAAAAGCTTTTAAAATTTTTCTGGACGCCTTGAGAGCGGTCAAATTGTTAAAAACTATTTCCTCCTCCGCTCCAAATAAAGCGGTTTTCAGGCGCGCCAGCTCCTTTTGAGATAAAGCAGGCAGCTCACAAATCATAGGCGCTTGGAGCGTTTTTTGATTTTTGCCATTTAAATACAGGTGCAAAGCTGTGCCATCGCTATAGCCGATAAAAAGCTTTTTTCTAAAATTTTGAGAGTTGATTTTGACAAAAAAAGGCATAAGCTTTTGCAGGCCATACCCTCCCCTCAGCATCCACACAGCGGAGGAATCTTTATTTAAAAAAGCCTGTTTTAAAAACAAGGCTCTGTTTTTATCGCTGTTGGCGTGAAACAGCCAAGGGGCAATGGCTCTGGCAGTCAATCGGGGCTTTAAGCCCCAGCCTCTTAAAATGTCAAAGCCCTTTTTCCACCGATTATTTTGAGGGGCGGAGGAGGGGGCTATAACATCTATCACATCGCCCGGCTGAAGATTCATCAATAATCAATATAGCTTTTCTGAAAACACAAAGCAACGCGGTTTGCTGTATGTCTACAGCTTTTCAGAGCGGAACTGTCCTCTCAATAGTCAAGCCATAGCCCTTTAAGCCAATTTTTTTAGAGGCTTTATTGGTGATGAGCTGAATGCGGCTAATTCCCAAAGCCCTTAAAATTTGAGCGCCAATGCCATAATCCCTGTCATCGGATTTTAAATTTTTAAGCTCCCCTTTATTTTTATGATACTCAATAAATTTAGACAGGCTGTTTCGCATTCTTAAATAAACCAGAACGCCGGCCCCTTTCTGATTGATGCGCTCAATGGCCTGCCTCAAATATTGGCCGGTGGGCAGGAGCTGATCCTGAAACAGATCCCCCGTCAAACAGGAGGTTTGAACCCGAACCAAAACCGCTTTTTGGGAATCAATTTTCCCTTTGACCAGGGCTAAATGCTCCCTGTCATTGACGGAATCATAAAAGACAGAAAGGCTCCAACCCTCTCCTAAACCGGTTTTAAAAAGGCTCTTTGCCCGCTCCTCCACCAGAGAATCATTGGCCAGGCGGTATCTGATAAGGGATTCGATAGAGCCAATTTTTATGCCATGCTTTTTAGCAAACTCAAGCAATTCAGGGATGCGGGCCATTGTCCCATCCGGGTTGACAATTTCACAAATCACAGCTGCGGGATTGAGGCCCGCCAGCTTGCAAAAATCCACGCTGGCCTCTGTGTGGCCGGCCCGTTTTAAAACCCCCCCTTTTTGAGCCTTGATGGGGAAAATATGCCCGGGGCTGATAACATCCCCCGGCTGAGATTTAGGATTGCAAAGAGCCTGAACTGTCTGCGCTCTGTCCGCCGCGGAAATGCCTGTGGAAACCCCTCTGGCGGCCTCCACGCTCACAGTGAAAGCGGTCTTGTGGGGAGAAAAATTCTCCTCCTCCCGGACCATCAGCGGAAGGGAAAGCCTCTTAGCCTGCTCCTCGCTGATAGACACACAAACCAGCCCCCTGGCCTCCTTAGTCATAAAGTTTATGGCTGCGGGAGTGATAAAATCAGAGGCTATAATCAGATCCCCCTCATTTTCCCGACTCTCATCGTCTATCAAAATGGCAAAACAGCCTTTTTTTAGATCTTCTAAAATCTCCTCAACAGAATGCAATTTCATTTTTTAATCCTCATTTGACACCGGCTAGGCTCAAGCGCCTCCGATCGATCCATGATATAAAATGATCGGCTAAGAGACAAGATCAATATACATTGAGTTTGGCGCGCTCTTTTTCTCAAAATTTTATATCCGGGCAGGCTCTCCGATTAAAGGCCGCTGGCCAGGGGGCACAAGCTATCCGCTGGCGCTCATTAAAGCTTATAAAATATCAAACCGGCGCGATTATTCTCAGCCTCTTTTAAGCGATAGCAGGCTCAGGCCACAATAATAACACAGCTTATAAAATTAGGGCTGTATTTGGCTGAATCGAGATCGAACCTCCAGCTCCCTGGCGATTTTATAAAGCAAAACAGCCTCCTCCAAAGAATCAGACGGGATCTCCTCTTTAGAGGAAATAAAGCCTTTTTGCCTATAAACTTTTTTATCAATAAACACTCTGGCAAAAGGCTTTGTATAGCTGAGCCTCACTGTGATAACAGAGCTGTAGCCTGAAAAATCCTGATTTTTTTGATGGGGGGCCTTCCAAAAGCGGGTGGCTTTTAGCGTTTGTGTCTCAATATAGCCTGTTTGATCATCAATGGTTTTTAAAGGGTAGGCCTTAAAAACAGCCACCAAAACCTCCCAAACCTTGTCTTTGGGCGCGTAAAAGGCCTGGCTGTTGGCCACACTCTCTGTATGAGAGCAGGACAACAGCGCAAAAAATGACAAAACAAAAACAACTTGTCTAAACATAAGCGCTCCCCCCTGGCCGCATAAAGAATCCAGCTGAAATAAGCCTTCTTGAGCTTTTATATCGGCTGGATTTGCAAATTCATGGCTGGCTTCCCGCTCTTTAGTAAGCGAAACACGTCCCTATTTTAAAAGCTGCCAATGGCGCAATCCACAATGAGGCTGTCAAGCCTCAAGCCAGTATACTATTTGAAAAAGGCTGGAATGGGAAGAGCTATTTTTAAGCTGGCTTTCCCTAGAAAATAAGACAGCCGGCGCTGAAAGAGGGCTATGAGCGGTTGCTCAAGTTTTAAAAATTTGATAAAAGCGTTTATGAGGCGGGGTAGCTCAGTTGGTTAGAGCAGTGGAATCATAATCCATGTGTCGGGGGTTCAAATCCCTCCCTCGCTACCATTATTTCCGCTGAGACGGCCGCTGGCGGCTTAGGGCCGATTGACAATAAGCTCAAATCCCTCCCTCGCTGGCCTTTTCCTCTTTTTGCAAAGAGATCTTAAAGGTATAGCTTTAAAAGCGCGCGGGATTTATGGCTCGCTCCACCCGCTTTTCCTTTTTCAGCAGACTGGCCAGGCGCTTTTAGGCTGTGTTTTAAAAGTTTTGCCTAAAAGGGTTTTATAAGCCGGGTTATTATTTTCCGCCTGAAGCGCTCTTTTTCAGAGGGAAAGCCAGCGCTCAAACTAATGCGGGCTGACTTCGCGCTCTTTAAAAACCTGACGAATATCCTCTTTCAACTGCCGCATAGCCCGCTCCAGCTGAGGCGGGCTGACTCCGTGATTTTCCGCCAGCCGATTTATGCTCCCTTCGATTTGAGCTGTTTTTGTCCGTTGCGCGCGTTTCATCATCTCTTTATATATTTTTAATTTGCTCTCTTTTAAAGCTATATGCCTCATATTCCCGCTAAAAAGCTCCTCCAGCAAGCCCCCTATATCCTCTCTCACTTTCAGCAAAACCTCATCCAGCTGAGACAGGCTGATTCCGCGCTTCTCAGCCAATGAGCTGTTTTTAACCGGAGAGTCAGAAAGCAAAATGTTTTGAGCTAAATCAATATACAACAATTCCATATTTATATCGGTTTTGGATGGAAAGTCCCTAAAGGCGCGCCAAACCTTCTCGCCTAAGCGTAATAACCTACTAGGAAATAAGCCGCTGGGGCTGGCGGATGGAAAGTCTGGGAGCAAAATGTTTACAGCCAGACCAACATAAAATCCCAAACTTATCTCTTTCTCATTCGATTGATTTTCCGCCTGTTTTGACTCTCTCATTATTTTGTGGAAGATGTCATAATCGGCATCCGCCACCCGGCCAGAGTCTTTATAGTCTTTGAGCCAGATCTGCTGAACATCCAGCGCCGATTTGCTCAATATCTGAAGAAATTCTATAAAGCTGGCGCCATGCCGGAAGGCCACTTTTCTTAAATCGTCACGAGGGGGTAAAATATTGTCAACCACATCCTCATAAAGTTTCATATCTGTTTTGGATCTGGCTATTGCCTGCCTTTGCACAGCTCTCACAATTACCCCTCTATACATTTTCTCGTAATCTATCCCGCTCATTATATCCTGAATATCCTCTGTTATTTCCCGCAAAAACTCATTAAAATCAAGCGGATATATAGTCTGCTGATTAGAGAGCGCAAGATACGGCGATCGTCTCAGTTTGATTTTATTAAAAGTCATCGGAACTGATGTTTCAGGAGAATCCGAGAGCAAAATATTTCTAACCAGCTCATCGTAAAACAACATTTTCTTTCCTTCAAGTGTGTCCCCCTTCATTTTTCTCAGAGCCATTCTTGCATTTGCTCCTCTTCTGCGCGCCGCTCTCTGCATCATCTCTTGATATATATCCAATCCGAGCGCCTCTAAAATTATATTCCCCCGATATCCGCTAAAAAGCTCTTCCAGAGCAGTTTGCAAAATGTGAGGCCAGAGAATAAGCCGAATATCCCTTTTCATACGATGAAATACTTGCTCAACAATCCTTGCCTGGGTCAAGCCGTGCCGTTTGGCCAGCTCTATTTGCGAGACAGGATCTGAAGAGAGCAAAAAATTTTGAGCCACATCCTCATAGAGCTTTAGATTCATAGATGGCTTGCGCTCTTTTTTTTGTTCTGCCTGCTCCATGAGCCTTCTGTAGACTTCCTGCATGTCTATTGTTATATCCCGCTCCCAATGCTCAAAAAACTGATCCCTCGCCAGAGTTTTTGCTCCAGATGGGGCATCCCTCTCGTCAACAGAGCTGTCCTCTTCCAGTGTGTCCGACAAGGCATTCACATCTCCAGCAGAGCTTTCCTCCCGCGTTTCCGACAAGGCATCCACCTTTCCGGCAGAGCTTTCCTCCCCCCGCGTTTCCGGCAAGGCATTCCCCTTTCCGGCAGAGCTTTTCTCCCCTCGCTTTTCCGACAAGGCATTCCCCTTTCCGGCAAAGCTTTTCTCTTCCCGCGTTTCCGGCAAGGCATTCACCTTTCCGGCAGAGCTTTTCTCCCTCAGCGTGTCCGACAGGGCATCCACCTTTCCGGCAGAGCTTTCCTCCCCCCGCGTTTCCGGCAAGGCATTCCCCTTTCCGGCAGAGCTTTTCTCCCCCCGCTTTTCCGGCAAGGCATCCACCTTTCCGGCAGAGCTTTTCTCCCTCAGCGTTTCCGGCAAGGCATTCACCTTTCCGGCAGAGCTTTTCTCCCCCCGCGTTCCCGGCCGGAGCATATTCCTAATATCCCTTGTCATATGAATATCCCTTGTCATACGATTAAATACTTGCTCAATCCTTGTCAGGGTCAAGCCATGCCTTGTGGCCAGCTCCGTTTGCGTGACAGGAGCTGCAGAGAGCAAAAAGTTTTGAGCCACATCCTCATAGAGCTTTAGATTCATAGATGGCTTGCGCTCTTTTCTTTGTTCTGCCCGCTTCATGAGCCTTCTGTAGACTTCCTGTATGTCTATTTTATCCATTATATCCCGCTCCCAGCTTTCATCTAAAAAATGATCCGGCGCCAGCTCCGATAAGCCTTTCTCATCATGCTCCCAGCTCTCATCTAAAAAACGATCCCGCGCAATCATTTTTGCGCCAGATAAAAAAAGAGCGGAATAAGCGATTTTTGAGTCCGGCGCAAGCTCCGATAAATCTTTCTCTTCGCTCCATTCGCTTAAACTGAGATCTGACTGCCTGTTTATGTATCGAAGCATTCGGCTGACACTGCCGGCGGAATGCTCCGGATGCTTTTTGATAAACTCTTCGCTCCATTTCTTTGTTCCAAAATCTTCCGGATGATCGGATTTTTCCGCAGCTAAAGCTTTCAACAGCTTTATCGTGCCGGGGTTTGATAGGCCTCTTGCAAAGGAAACAGCCAAATCTCCCCCTTTGAACTGCCTAATTTGCCTCTCAACAGCTTGTATAAAAACAGTTGTCACCAAAGAATCCGCGAACGAAAGATTGAATTTGTCAATCGCCCGCAATAGAGCCTCCGCCCCCTCCTGCCAATAATCATTAAACAGGCCGGGGCTAATGCTGACAGGGATTTCCTGTCTGATTTTTTGAATGATTCTATGAATGAGCCTAAAATTTGAAAACAGCAAAATCTTTAAAACTCTTTCATTTCCCGATTCTTTATAAAGCTCAATCATCCGTTTGTGAATGGCCGGGGGCAAGGCGGGATATATTTTCATAATTTTGGCATAGTCTATTTTGCCGCCCCGGCTGATATTTTGAAGATAAGCCTCTGAATATTTCTCCTGATTGAGGGGATGGGCTGAAAAAAGAGCCTCTTGACGGGATAGCGCCTCTCCGGAAACAGCCCTTCGGCAGGCGTCTTGGCGAGACAGACTCCCCTTAACAGCCGGTGCTCCCTGCTCTGATCCGGAAGACGGAAAAGACAGCGCAATTAAAAACACATAAAGCTTAAATCTCATAGGCCGGATCCCGCTTGTGTTTTTGACCAAAGCCCGAAATTTCAAACAAGCTAAATGTATGGCCGGAGGATATGAGGCGGAAAGCGGGCTGAGGCTCATTGCCCGAAAGACCGCCAAGAAGGAGAAAATCAATCCCATATCGGAAGCCCGCGCGTTTTAACCGCAAAAGCTCTTGCGATTTTTGGTTTTTCTCACATTTAGAAAAAGTGGAGTTTTTCCGCATTTGCTGTCCTTTAAAACAAATTTTTAGGCCGGCTATATACCATAAGCGGGAATCTTTTTTCAAATTTTTTTGACAAATCGGAAAAATTTGCCGCCCCGCCTTTTAATGCAGGCTTAAAAGCATAAGCGGATGGCTTATTCCCACACTCCTTCTTTTTAAGCCTTCTGATTTTTCGCGGGATAGATTCACTCTCTTTTTTCAGCCCATTATGGGCTGTTGTGTGAGAGAGGCCGCGCTTTCAACACACAGCGCAGGCGCTTTTAAAAAGCCGTCAAGGTTTGTTTTTCAGCAGAGAGCGATCAATCATGCTCCATAGCCCGCAACAGCCCAGCAGAGAGCGCAAAAAGGCAAAAAATAGAGAGTCATTTCAAGGCTTGTTTTTGAGGATAGGAAACAGCAGGGAGTCTTTAATGCTGGCCTGATCGGTTAAAATCATCACCAGCCGCTCAACGCCCAGCCCCGCTCCTCCGGTGGGAGGCATTCCCACTTCCACAGCATGAAGGAAGTTTTCATCTACAGGATGAGAAAGGGCCGGATCAAAGCCTTTCTCTTTTGAAGGGGAATTTTTATCCGCCGGCCGGCCTGAATCTATGGCGGATTCCGCCTCCTCCACAAGGACCCCGCTCCCCTTCCGGCCTTTTTCATCCCGCGCATATCGCCTCTGCCCCTCCATTCTCTCTCTTTGATCCACCGGATCGTTTAATTCCGTATAGGCGTTTCCGATCTCCATGCCGGCTATATAAGGCTCAAACCTCTCGACAAATCGGGACTGCTCTCTATGCTTTTTAGTTAAAGGGGAAGAGCTTAGCGGGAAATCCATAATAAAAACCGGATTCCAAAGATACTTTTCCGCTGTCCGCTCCAATAGCTTTAAAGCCAGCTCATCTTTTAAATTTTCCAGCGGAGAATCCGGAGGGAAGGCTCTATAACTGAAAACACTGTTAAATTTTTCAAAAACTTTTGGATCCACAGCTTGGGCATAATCCAGCATTTTTTTTATTTGGCCGGTTAGCGCTCTCCAGCCTTCTGCGCCTGCATCACCTTCAGATTTTTGATCATTTTCCCGCTGTTTATCTTCCAGCGGGCAAGCGCTGTCCGCCTTGCGGGAAAATATAGGGATATTTTCTTTTAAATTATAAATTATCTGATTAAGCTCCTTATCCAAATCAGACAAAGAGGCGGCCTCTTTAAGCTTTCCCTTGTTTTTCTCACCGCTCAACGGATTTTTAGAGCTTAGCCGGTCTAAATGGCTGTCCATATCATTCAGTTTGCGTTTTAGATCTGAAATTTGATTTTCATGCAGACCCGAACTCGGCATCAAAGAGCGCGCCTCATCCAGCCCATTTCTCAATTTAGCTGTTTGCCAAAAATCAGAAAAGCTTATCCTCTTGTCTCTTTTTGGAATTTGCTGAATCTTTATGTCTTGATTCGCTTTTTTTGAATCTTGATTCGCTGTCTTGTCTCTTGTTTGAATTTGCTGAATCTTTATATCTTGATTCGCTGTCTTGTCTCTTTTTCGAGTCTGTTGAATTTCTATATCTCTCTCTTTAATTTGCTGAATATCAAGCTCTATCTCTTGCCAAAATTGATCGGGAGGCAACAGCTTTCCATTATATTTAAGCCTGACGCTTTTCCCCTGGCGGATAGAGTCATGAGATTCCCACTCAGGCTGAAATGACGGCTCTCCCCTCTCCCCTTTTGCGGCGGTTTCCGGCAAATCCTCCGCCGAGCCGCCTAACGGATCTTTTACCGGCGCTTTTAAAGGCCCTTGATCAAAAGCTTGCTTTTTAGCGCTGTGATCCTCCCGCGCCGGCGCTTGAGAGGCATAATTTCCAGCTCTCACAGAGGATAATATATCATCTTTCGGCGCTTGAGAGACAGCGCTTTCGCTTAAGGCGGAGCAAATTAAGCCCTCAAACTCTTTGAGGCTGATCCTTGTCCACGGAGGGGTTAAATCCAGCTCCCGCCCCTGATATTTAAACTTTAACATTTTCTCATTTGTTTGTTGATCTGTCAGATTCCGCGTTTCAGCCGGCGACTCCAACTCTAATATTTTCTCTGTTGTTTTTTGATAGCGCGCTTTTGCCGAATTTTCCTCTGTTTCTCTATTGATTTTATCCGCCGGATTTTTGTCCTTTTCCCTATTGATTTCACTCGTCACCTTTTTTTCCCTCTCCCTATTGATTTTATCCGCAACATGGCAAACCAGACTCTCAAACAGCTGTATTTGATCTTTATAGTCCGTATAAGCCTCATAATATTCCATCATTGTAAATTCCGGGTTATGAGAGCGGTCAATCCCCTCATTGCGAAAATTTTTGCCAATTTCAAAAACCTTTTCAAAGCCTCCCACAAGCAGTTTTTTTAAATAAATTTCCGGCGAGATTTTTAAATACATTTTTTGATTGAGGCGCCGGAAATAGGTCTCAAAAGGCTGGGCCAAAGCCCCGCCATAAATGGGCTGAAGAATCGGCGTCTCAACCTCCATAAACCCCTTTTGGCGCATAAAGCTTCGAATCTCATAAATGATTTGGGATCGGATTTTAAAAACCTCACGGGATTTTTGATCCATAATCAAATCCAAGTGGCGATAGCGGTATTTCAGCTCCTGATCCTCTAAGCCGTGATATTTTTCCGGCAAAGCCTCTAAAGCTTTGCATAAAATTGTCAGCCCTTTAACCCTTAAAGAAGGCTCGCCTTTTTTAGTGATAAACAGAGTTCCAGTGAGGCCCAGTATATCGCCAATGTCACAAAGCCTCCATAATTCCCAAGAGTTAGCCCGCTGGTTATTTTTTCTCTCTGGATTAGGCAAAAGCTCTGCCTGTGTTTCATCAGACAAACAGTCAGCCTGCTTATTTTTCCTCTTGGGATCAGGCTCATAATAGCCTGGACCGCGCGGGATGTTTATATAGTCAGCCCGCTGGTTATTTTTTCTCTCTGGATTAGGGGCCGAATGGCCCGCTTTAAAAAAATCTTTATAGTCCAGCCAGCCGGCGTTTTTATAGGCTGTATGGGGATCAGGGGGAAAGTTTTCCGGCCTCTTTCCCTTTTTTTTCCATAAATCAAATTGCTTTTTTGTTTGGATTCTCTCTTTTTGCACAAGGGATTTGGCCTCCTCCATAGCCATCCATTTTGAGGAAAAATCATCCCTTTTGATGTAGCATTGCAGATCTCCGCTCTCATCCTGAATATTAAAAAAAGCTGTCTGGCCCATAAGCCGCTTTCTCATCAAGCGGCCGGCTATATGATAGATCTTCGCAACGGACGCGCTCTCTTTCACCCTGCCTTGTTTTTGCAAATCCGCTGTTTTTCCCGGAGCGCTCTCTTGGCCGGCGGATGGTATGTCCAGCGGAAGTTTAGCGCCGCTCTCTTTAACCTTAGCGGACGCGCTCTCTTTCGCCCTGCCTTGTTTTCGCAAATCCGCTGTTTTTCCCGGAGCGCTCTCTTGGCCAGCGGATGAAGGCTCAGCCCCGCTCTTTAGCCGGAAAGCCAGCTTTTTCAGCTTCAAGCTAGACGATCTTTTTTCGCTCCAGCTATAAGAGCCATCCCAGCATTTTAATAAAGGGTCAACAATGTCAGCTTTTTTTGCGCTCCAGCTGTGAGGATAAGGATCCGCTCCCCTTTTTAAAAGCTCCTCCCGCTTTCTAAGCTTTTCCTTTTTTATAGGGTTTATATTTCCTTTGGACATTAAGCGTCTCGCTGATAAGCCTCTGGATGACAGCGCTGAGCGGCTGTAAGCTATCTATAAGCTCCGGGCTTCCAGTTATCCTTATAGGGGCGGGGGCGGTTTTCTGTTATCATTTTTTGAACCAGCATGACCGAGTCGATCACAGCTTCAGGAGTGGGGGGACAGCCGGGGATATAAACATCCACAGGGATCACCTTATCCACGCCCTGCAGGACATGATAGGCCCGATAAAAGCCTCCGGAGCTGGCGCAAGCTCCCATAGCAATCACATATTTTGGCTCCAGCATCTGCTCATAGATCCGGCGAATCACTGGGGCCATTTTTTCCGTAATTGTGCCGGCCACTATCATAAGATCAGACTGGCGGGGGGAAAACCGAACCACTTCAGCTCCAAAGCGGGCCAGATCATAGCGGGGGCCTAAAACCGACATGATTTCAATCCCGCAACAGGCTGTTCCATAAGTCATAGGCCAAAGGGAATTTCTTCTGCCCCAGGCCACAATGCGATCCAATCTGGAAGTGAAAAAAGAGTTTTCCTCAGCGGCCTGCGGAATAGGATATTTTTTTTGATCTGTCAAAATCTATACTCCTGTTTTATATAATGGCCAGCTAGCTTTTCTCCTGTTTTGTATGGCTGGCTTTAAGCTTTTCTCCTGTTTTATATAGGCCGGGCTTTAAGCTTTTCTCCTGTTTTATATGGCTGGCTTTAAGCTTTTCTCCTGTTTTATATAGACCGGGCTTTAAGCTTTTCTCCTGTTTTATATGGCTGGCTTTAAGCTTTTTTCATTTGAGCGGATACCTCGATGAAACCACAAAAAACAGCCCTATCGCTAAAAACATCATAACATATAGATAAAAAATCGCCAAGCCCTTCTTAGCAAGCTAAACCACCGAAAACATGTTTTATCACCAAAAACTTAGCATAAACGACAAAATCGCTCAAACGCTTCTCAGCAAGCTAAACCGCCGAAAACACATTTTATCACCAAAAAAACATAGCATAAGCAAAAAAATCGCTCAAACGCTTCTTAGCAAGCTAAACCACCGAAAACATGTTTTATCACCAAAAACTTAGCATAAACGACAAAATCGCTCAAACGCTTCTCAGCAAGCTAAACCGCCGAAAACACATTTTATCACCAAAAAAACATAGCATAAGCAAAAAAATCGCTCAAACGCTTCTCAGCAAGCTAAACCGCCGAAAACACATTTTATCACCAAAAAAACATAGCATAAGCAAAAAAATCGCTCAAACGCTTCTCAGCAAGCTAAACCGCCAAAAAACAGCCCTGCCGCTAAAAACATAACATATAGCGGGGTTTTGTCAACTTGTTTCCCTGTTTTCCGCTAATCCGGTTTGAGCGCTCCTCTGAATTTTTATAAAACGCCCCATTACAAGGTCCGCCTCAGCTCCACAAAAAAATGAGGGCCTCTGACATCAAAAAACTTTCTGTCAAACTTTGAGCCTTGTTTGCGGGAGTCATCCAGCACAGGATCTGAAAACAGCAAATTAAGCCAGCCCAATTTAAAAGCTGTCTTGGAATCCTTATGATACTGATAAAACAGATCCACAATATGGCTTGAGGGAAGAGTCTCAAATTCATTATTAGTTTTTTTCACTCCATGGGCGCTCTTCAAATAAAGCGAAATATTGTGCTTAGGGCTTCTCCAGCCAAATGTGGCAAAGTTTCTCCATTTTGGAAGGCCAAATTTGCCTAAATTATTGATATAGCCCATACCGGGAAACATCTCCACACCGGCTTTTATCACATAGGCAAACTCATCCTTAAAGTAAAAATTTCCGCCGGCAAATGTCCAATTTGAAAAGTCTGAGCTCCATTTGATGTCCACACCGGATAGCCTCTTTCCTCCAATATTGATCAAACTGCTGATAGGAGAGCCTTCCTTAATAGGCTTAAACGGATGATTATTATCCCTCTCATATTGGACGCCATGCTTTTTCACATAAGCTTTTCCGTGGAGAAGCTCCGCGTCTATTGTTTTCTTATTAACATGCAAAGAGTAAATAGGAGATCCGCTTAAGGAATTGAGCCAATAGTCCGCGGTCAAACTATGATCCTCATCGAGATCCCAGTGAAAGCCCAGCGAGGATGTCCAGGCCTTTGTCTCTTTTAGATTTTTATTCCCTTTGTGTTTTCCTTGGACACCTGTTAACCGGCAATAATTTGCTTGTCCCAACTGCTCTGTCAGTTTTTGAAACGAGGCTTTAACTGTTTTTGAGAGTTTTAGACTGCCCGTCACAGAGCTTTGCTCAACTAAAAACTCCTTAATCAGCTTGTCTTTAGCCTCTTGCGACTTAAAATCCTTTCCAGTCAAACTGTTATAAATAGGGTTAAAATGCTCCCCGCCTTTTAGCTCATTATAACAAGCCACTGTGTCATATACCCCAATATATCCTGTTGTTTCAGGCGTATATAGATCAGATAGAGCCGGCGCCTCAAAAGATTTGCCGATAGAATAGCGCATTAAAAAACCGGAAAAAGGCTTATAGGAGACCGCCGCTTTCGGGATAGCCGTCCAGCCAAAATCTGAATAACGGTCTATCCGGCCCGCCAGCTGAACTTCCAGCAAATCGGCAAAGCTTTTTACCCCTTCCGCATATCCCGCCATAAGAGTTCTGGCGGGAAGATCTTTTGTCTCCGCCGGCTCCAAACTGAATATTTCCCCTTTAATCACTTTAGGGTCAGCATTATTTCTGTATTTGTTAACATAAGCCTGCAAGCCCAAGGCCATGTCTATATCCCATAAGCCGGTCTCCCCGGAAAAATCCAGAGAAGTCCAAAGCCGGGTGTCATTATCTTCGTAAATGGCGTTATGGAGTCGGACTTTTCTCAAACCTTCGGCTTTAGGATTAAAGGGGTCATAAGCTCCGGAAACAATGGCGTTTTGAAGATCTTTTAAATAAGGGCGCTTTGTATAAATTCCCCTTTTCCAAATATTTGACCATTTCAGGCTAAAGTCAAAATCCCATGTTTTAGACAAATAGCCCTTAGCTCCAAAAAGAGCGTCCAAAAAAAGCGCCTTGTCAATTTCATCACTGAACATATCTTTAAACAGATGCTTCAATGTGCCGGAAAAGCCATTGCCGGCGCTCATCTTATGTCTGGATGGAACTTTTAAATCAGCAATAATAGGCCCGTCCGGCTCTATGGAGTTTACAAACCAGCCAAACCACTGTGTGTAAAAATTGATCCCGCTCATTTCGAGCTCCGCATAATTATAGCTGAAAAAATTGTAGCTTTTTGGAAATATGTCAGCATATTGGACAAAGTCGTGTTTGCAGGCTGTCGCTTTGAGAGTTTTTGGGGCTCTGACTTTGAGATTTTCCGGACACTTCTCATCAACAATAAAATCTTTCTCAATTTGAAAGCTGGGATAAGGGGAATACTCTAAAAAATAATCCGCATACCAACGCTTGCGATCCAGCATTTTTAAGCCTCCGGAATATTGAAACTGCCAGGCGCTTAAAAAATGCCCTCTGTTAAATTGCTCCCCAAAGACAGCTGAGGCGTCCGCCTCGCTTCCCCCTTTGTAAAAGGGATAAAGGGCCGGAGAGATTTTTAAAGAGATTGCGGGAGACTCCATATCTTTTTTTGTGATGATATTGATGACACCGCCCACCACATCGGATCCATAAAGGGCGGAGGAGCCGTCCCTTAAAATTTCTATCCTCTCAATAGCTGAAGTCGGGACATAATCCAAAGCCTCATCATGGACCAGCCTCGCGCCGTTTACAAGGGTCAATGTGCTCCTGTTGTGTATTTGCGCAGATCCAAAATTGGACAGGCTTGTGTTTGTCAAAAACTCAGACAAGCTCAAGTAGCCGGAATTGTCTAAATCCTCTTTTGTCCAAACAGTCACAGGATTAGGGCCCTCAAAATCAACCCGCCGGATGCGGGAGCCGGTGACTTTTAGCGTCTCTGAGATTTCGCCTCCCTTATCGCCGGCCTCAAAAGCCGGCTCCGCCTCCGTTATTATGACATTCTCCGCTGTTTTTTCTGTATCCGCAATCTCCCGCGCTGACTCGGTTCGCTCGGACGCCCTTTGCTCCGCAGCCCCACGCGCTAATTCGGTTCGCTCGGACGCCCTTTGCTCCGCAGCAAAAAGCGGATGTCCAAACCCCACACCCACAAGGGCCAGAACGCTTAAGTATATATACATGTATGTATGTATGTATGTATGTATGTATGTATGTATGTATGTATGTATGTATGTATGTACATATACATGAATGAATGAGCTTGTTTTCTTCATTATTTACTCCTTTAAGATTTGTTGAAAATACTTTTAAACTTTTAAGATTTTCCCGTTTTGATTATTTTAACCACAGTTTGTTATTTTAAGGCCCTCTATATGTTTTGGCAAAATGAATTAGCTGTGTAAACCTATTTTAATTTACAGTTTAATTTAAAATTTCCTGAACAATAAAACATGGGGGGCCTAAGCTCTATTCCCTCAGCCCTAAGTTTGCTTAACTCTTTGGAATTTACTGTTTTAGAGCTTTAACCTCCTCTTCAGATAAGCCTGTCCACTCTGAAATTTGAGCGGGATCAAGGTTTTTCTTAAGCATTCGCAAAGCTGCTTGCCTCATGCCCTTTTCCATGCCCTGTTCCATACCCTGTTGCATACCCTGCTCTATACCCTGTTGCATACCCTGCTCTATACCCTGTCGCATGCCCTGCTCTATGCCCTGTCGCATGCCTTGCTCTATGCCTTTTTTCATTCCCCTTTCCTCTGCGCCATCCAGACGAGCTTGCTCATCCCGCCACCTCATCTCCTCATACTCCTCCAATATTTTGGCCTTCTCATCCTCCGAAAGCTTTCGCAAATGCCACATAATACCTCCAAATCCCCCGCCACTGCCAGAGAGCCTCTTAAACTCCAACTCATCCAGCTGGGGGGCCTTCTTTAAAATATAACACCACCTATCCACATTATCAACCAAATTATCTAAACTCTTCCGAAATTGATCCAACTGCACCAATACAAGCCTTAAATCCCTCGTCCATAAAATATCCGGCCGAGTGTCGCATCTCAAACTAAATACGCTGTAATGCTCCCTCAGCTCAGGAAATAAAGACCTCCCGCAAAATAATAAGGAATATACCGGCTGAATCCGCTCATACTTCGCCCCTTTTTCCAACTGCGAGCCCAGCAGTCTAGAGGCGTAAAATAATGCCCGAGACCTAAAGTATTTTTCCGGAATCCTCTGCATCTCCACATTGGCTAAGCCTTGACTGTCTAAATCCACACGAATATCCATCAGGCTTTCTTTTTTTGTGAAATCATCAGGCTGAAATTGCTCATCCAACAGCTTGATCTTCTTGATTGCTGTTTTATCAGGGAGGGGGAGAAAGCTGTTCAGCAGATGAATCAGATCATCCTCATATCTTTTAAAATAGTATCTGAAAACCCGATCTTTTTTTAAATCTTTAAGGCGAAATGCTTGGTTTTTCATAATTATTCTCCTTTCTTTTTGTGTTTGAGATAAGCTCCAGATATACATATAGCAAAAAAGATTCCATACCATGAGACTGGCGCTTTAAATTGAAATTAAAGGCTAAAAATAAGGGGTTTTTATGCTAAAATTTTTTGATCTAAAAAAATTTAAACATTTATAAAACTCCAATATGCTATTTGTATTTGATATATCCCCCTTTGTGGATTCCCACATTGCATCAAACTCATGAGCCTAATTTTTATGATTCTAATATTTTGGCTTGAATTTTTATGGCTTTATCCTCCAGTCTGATTCCTTTGTCTTTTTTGGCCAGACCAGCAATAGCCTTAAAATGAGCCTTTATCCAATAAAACATTATTGAACAGATAAAAGAATCAAGCGGAGGCTCTATTGCAGGCGATTGACAAAATCTATGAGCCTCCCATTTTTTACATTCTCATTTTTGCGCCGGCTGAACACAGAATATTTTGCTATATGGGCATAATTTCAAATTGATTTTGTCGCCAACAGCTTTGCAGTCTTCTCCCCAAAATGAAATCTATTTTTTTGCGGGAAGCTTAATATCCATTTTAGTTTTTTGCAAAGACATGACTTTGACATTGTTAAGATTGTTTTAAATTAAGGAGGAAAAATGAAAAAAACACAAAGAATTGTCAAGATTCATTGAAGATAGAAAATGCCCTGTTTTTTTCTGTTATTATTTGCTATAAGAGCAGAGATTGAGACGGGACATTTTAAGATAGCAGTTAAAGAGCCGTCCTCAAATCATTTATACACTGAAGCGCTTTAAGGGTTTAAAACTCTGAAGTCTTAAATTGGGATCAGAGACAAGGAGATTATGAGAGCATTTGCCTTAAAAAACAAAGGGGCTATTTTGAAAAAACTGTGTTTTGTTTTGTTTTGTTTTGTTTATGCCGGCGAGGGCCTGGCGGAAAACACAACAGCTGAGAGAATTTTTGTCCAAAAATGGGGAAAAAACAGCTCCTCAAAAGACAGCGGCTTTTTGCCGGCCAAAATAGCTTTAGCCTCCTCAGGAGAGACGGAGGAAATAGCCAGCCCCGGCGAGCAAACTCCTCACGCCAAACAAGAGATGGAAACAGCGCTCAAAGCCAATGAGCCAAAACTCCAGAGCGGGGGAACTCCAACATCAGGGCCGGATAAAGCTGATGAGCAAACTCCTCACGCCAAACAAGAGACGGAAACAGCGCTCAAAGCCAATGAGCCAAAACTCCAGAGCGGGGGAACTCCAACATCAGGGCCGGATAAAGCTGATGAGCAAACTCCTCACGCCAAACAAGAGACGGAAACAGCGCTCAAAGCCAATGAGCCAAAACTCCAGAGCGGGGGAACTCCAACATCAGGGCCGGATAAAGCTGATGAGCAAACTCCTCACGCCAAACAAGAGATGGAGGAAATAGCCAGCCCCAGTGAAAGCAAATGGGACATGGCGCTTGATCCGGAGGAGCATGAGCTTTTTGCTTTGACTCAAAAAGCAAATAGCGCAGCTGATTTGCCGGAATCTCAAAAAACCAGCCCTATTGAGGCATCTTGGAAAACAGCCTTCAAAGCGCAAAAGTTTGACGATAATCGATCCACAAAGGGATCCATTGTCAGCACAGAAATTTACGGCAAAATAAACTGGGATGTGGCGCCGTCCGTTTTCTTTCAAGCTCAAGGCTTAATCATTGGGAGAAACGGCTTTACCCGGACTATTTATGACAGGGATGATCGACTCAACGGGCTTTATCTTTTTGAGGGCTTTTTTCATTGGAGCGCCCAGCCTAATTTGTTTCTGAGATTTGGAAATATTCAGCAGGGTTTTTTAGAGGCTCCTCTTTTAATTACGGATAAAACTTTTCCCAGCTTTATGGGAAGCTTTGCCTTGCATTCCTCTCCTCTTTACAGCCTGTCCCTTTTGCTCCAAGCGGCTATTCCCGACAATGCCTCAGAGATGATTCGGAGGGATTATCAGCTCAAAGGCGAGCCTCTGTTTTTGACCTCTTCCGCCAAGCTGGAATGGCCGGACGCCCCCTTTGAAAGCGCTTTAAAAAACACGCTCACTCTTTTTCATTATCATAGCTTGTCCTCAGCCGTGGCGGAGCAAAGCAGAATTTATGGAAACACTATAGACAGAACAGGCAGTGACTCCACTTTCAAGCACGCCTTTTTGGGATTTCACAATCATCTCAACATTAAGAAAAAGCTTTCTGATGTTTGGATTTTGGAGCTGGGCCTGGAGTCTCTGCAAAACCTGGCGGCAAAAAACGCTTCTAGCGAGGGAATGAGGATTTACGGCTCCGCTTATCATAACTACAAAGATTTTGCGGAGATAAAATACAGAGGAGAGCTTTTTGCCAATCAATCTGATTCCTCTGTCGCTTATTACAACAGCGAAGTTTATGGGCACAATAACAGACAGGGCTTGCTGGCGGGCCTGCAAAGCCATTTTTACAGCTCCGGCTTAACTTTTGGGCTGTCTTTTGTCTATAGCAGCCCTATTAACCAGCCGGATCAAAACCCTGTGGGGCCTTTGTATTCTGTGATTTTTTCTGTAATGACAAATTATATTTCCATTTAAAGGGAGGATGAGCGATGACTTTAACATTCAAAAAGATAAAACAAAAAAGACAGCTGGCCGGCGCTCTTTTGGCTCTGGCTTTGTTTCCGGCGCTTTTCAGCTCCTGCGCCTGGTATGAAAAAAAACGCCTCTCCAGCCGCTCATCATATAGCTGTCACAAAGAGGAGGGAAGCGCCCGATTTAGAGTCAATGAAATAATCTCCCATGCTGGAAAAAAGGCCATCTCCACTTACAGCGAACAAGGATTGATCAAAACTTTCACTTTAAACTTAAAGGCTCGTTTATATGAGAGTCCTCCCCGGACCGATGTTTCCATTGAGGAAGGAGCTCCTTTTACAGTGGAGTATGAAAGCTCAAAAGGCGTCAAAAAGCAGACGCGCGCCATGACTAACCTTGAAGGCTATATTCAATGGCAGGAGACATACGAATATAAATACACAGCCCGTCCAGTATGGATAGGCTTGAAACGGGTTATAAAAGGCAACCCCGCTTACGCGGGAGCGCAAACTATTCCTCTGGCTGTTAACCCCTGGCTGTCTCTTAAACAGGACAAGGATGCGGGCATGCCTTCTCTCTTGGATACCCGGTGCAATTTTGACGGAAAAAATGACGCTCTTAAAGATCCAAAAAATTACGAGCTGGACGGCCTGGCTTATCTGGCAAAAAATACAGAGGAGGAACAGCCTCTTTTATTCGCGCCCATAGCTCAAATTCAGCTCAAAGAGATTAATGAGAGCCAGAGTAATCCAAAGAGCTGCGCGGAGGCTGAGGATCCAAAGAGCTGCATGGAGGCTAAGGGGACTGAGAGCCGGAATAATCCAAAGAGCTGTGCGAAGGCTGAGTATCTAAAGAGCTGCGCGGAGGCTGAGGATCCAAAGAGCTGCGTGGAGGCTAAGCGCCAGCTCTGCTATAAACAGCTTTTGGGAGAGTATAAAAGCTGCACAGGGGCTAAAAACGAGTTCTGCTATAAAAGAGCTATTCAAATGGAGTTTTATGTCCCTCTAAAATTTCGAACTAAAAGCGTGGCTGGAGATGTGGGGGACACAAATTTGCTGGGCGGAGCTTATGATGCGGAAGCGCAAATTGTAATCTCTCCTAAAGGATCCAACAAGCAAAATTACCGTCTCACTGAGAATAAATGCGTAAAAAAAGCCATTGAGCTAGCTGGACAAAACTCTCTTCAATTCACTTGTAAGTTTAAATTTCTCCTTTTCAATCAAAACGCTTTCTATAAGCTGGCCCTTCGGATAAGCCCCCACAAAGATCCGCTTTTTAAGCCCTTTGAGGGTATTTACACTATCAAGCTGGATTTTAATGATGATCCTTTTCCATATAGAATAGATCCCCACGATAAAGATTATGCGCAGGCTTTGGACGGGAAAAAGCCCCTAAGCATTATAAATAATAAGAGCATTAAAACCATCCAAGATTACCTTAAAGAGCATAATTTATCCAAAAAGGGACATAGGCATTATGTTGAGAATGGGTCTATACAAGGGGTTGATTTGCATCCTCTCCATCTGGATGGGTATGCGGAATATCAGCTCTCTCATATCAGTAAAGCCTCTCAGGAATGCGGGGAAAAGGAAACCGCTGTCCAAAGAACCGCTGTTTTTGTGGGAAAGATTTTTCTTAAAGATGTTATTTTACAAAGAGATGTGACAAATAAAATACCTTTTCGTGTTTTTTTGGAAAAACCAAATGAAAACAGCGTGGAGGAAATTTTTTATAAGCCAAATGAAAGCGGAGACGGCGGAGAGGCTTTTGAAATGGGGCCAGATGGCAGTATCTCCATTCCCATTGAGCTAAAACATAATATATATGATCGCCAAAGATATTTTCAAGTGGATGTGCATGTTTTAAATGAGGATGAAAATCTTTATGGAAAAATGCGTTTGGCTTTAAGCCCTTGGCAAAGAGCTTTTCAGGCCTTCCAAGACGCTCAGCACCTGAATACAGACTCCATTCGCTTCGATACAACAAATGTCGCCAAACCGGAGCTTATCATCAATCAATTTAGAAGGATCAATTTATTTCCCTCTTATGGCTTAGACAAGCTTTTGAACATACATCTTTTCCACAGGACTTATCTGCTGTTTCAGCCCTTTATACGGCGGCCGGATGATCTGTCTCTCGGCCGGAATTATCGCTCCAGAGAGCTCCTGCGGGACGGCTATTATCTGGTGCGGGTTACAGTTCTCAGAAACCCTCAGGAGACAGGGGATGACGGCCTTTTCGCCAGAGGGCTAACCACAAAGAATATGAATAAAGCGTTGTCAGAGCAGGTGGCTGAAAGCAGAATCAATCTTCAAAACGCGCAATATATTACCCATACCGACTCCATTGTCCGGGCTAAAGCTAATTTTATAAATTTTTACATGCCCATTCATCTGTCAGACAGGCAGTTTTATTATATCGCCTCTCGAAATTTGATTGTTATAGAAATTTATCCGGCGGATCCATCTGGATACGAATGGAAAATAGAGAATGACGAATGCCAAGTGGATGTTGATACAACAACATGGAGGCCTTTTAAGCGCCATGAGCTGAAAAACTCCCCTTACTTTGGAGCCATCAATCTGCCGAATTGGTTTGTTTGGAATCTTCTCCAGCCAGTTGATGTAGACACAGACGAGCTTATTAAGCGATCAAAAAGAGGGGAGAAATATAGACATTTTACTTTCAATGAGACAAAGGATATGCGGCAGAAGGCTGAGCGGCAATATCTGCCGTCTGGAGCGAACAATCCAGAGAGCGGCAATGGGGACAAGCTGGATTTGAATGCCGGTTGCTCTGGAGAAATTTATAATCATGAGAAACAGCGATTATTGGACATAAAAAATGCTCTCGAGGCCTATGACAAAAAATATAACCACATATCCGCCAATGACAAAATTAACCCGTTAAATCCTGACAGGCCCGTTTGGGAACAAGAAAATCCCTCGCCAAGTGAAATTCAAACTTGCAGTCAAAAAGCGCAAAAAGCTCTTACGGATCGCAGCCAGGCCCCATTAGATCAAATAACAGCATCCGCCCCTGATGACTTGCTAAAAAATTTCGCGGGAGAAAACAGCCTCCGCCTCATTGAGCTATTTACAGATGATGGCGCTCAATTTGCAAAAGACATAAAAAGCTCCCTTCAAAAGTATCGCTCATCCTACGGTGATGAAAAAACAGATGATATAAGCCTTTTAAGAGATATGACATTCTTAAACAAGATCCCTCAAATAGAGGATGGAGAGATATTAAAATTAAAAATGATACATATATGCGGGATTCATCGGAGGCTGATGGGCGCCGAGCGGCCTAAATGGAACAAGTGTGAGGAGGATATTTTAATAGCCTATTTGCAAAATATGAAAGAGACGCTTAATGGGCAGGATCCTTTATTTGCGCTTTTTGACAAAATAATGGATGAAAATCTGATTCCCCCTGAGGATCAAAGCGATTTTAAGGACAACATCAAAATGTGCGAAGGCGAACAAAAGCACAGCCCCGCCTGCCACACAGCCGTAAAAGGCTATGTCTCTCAAGCCTTGGATAACTCAACAGGAGAGACACAGAGAATTTTAGGAGAGGCTGTCCTCAGCCTTTTCTCCTCTGATGAAAAAAGGCTGTTTATTGCGCGGCTGGAAGCCTCTTGCCCTAAAGACTTCATCTCAGATGGCCAAGAGTATAAATCCTGCTACTTTGATCAGATGAATGCGCTTTATAGCGAAAAAAACAGCTATGAGCCGCTGCCCCGTCTGCCAAATACAAGAGACGCTATAAGCCAATATCTTGAAGCAGGCAATACCTGGGATTGGCTCCTCGGCCGTTTGTTTGGAAAAAATAAATTTACAAACGATAAAATTGTAAGATCTATGGCAAAGCCAGAGTTCAGCCAGAAGGAAATCAAACATTTAATTCAAACAAATGCTCAAAAGAAAAATTATGATTATTCTGAGGATATATCTTCTTTTGATAAATTCCTGTCTTTCGCTAAATCTCTCTGTCTATTTTGGCTCGATTTTTATTTAAAGGATTATCTGCAAAAAGATCAAATGATCAGCGCCTATACAAATTACATTCAGAAATTTGATTATTACCAAATTTTAAATGACAGCGCCGCATCTCAGAAATATGGGAAAAACCTGCTGTATTTTGCCGGACTCATATATGATCTGGTGGATAAAGATGGAGAGCCATTGTCCAAATGCTACAAAAAGTATGCGGAATGCCAGCTGACGGATCACTGCCAAAAAAGATCAATCAATCAAACAAAGACGGGAATGTGCTCTCTCGTGGATAATATAGAGGATAGGACTTGCTCCCGTATCCTAGAGGAGGAGTGTAGGGAGGATAACTCTCTCAGCCTTTGCCGGGATAAGCGCCTTCGCCAGCCGGGAGAGGGGGTCCAGCTGTGCAATCAGGAGATTAGGGATTTTTGCGTGACAAATACAGATCAGCCTCTTTGCGGAAAATATGGCAAATATAAAAACAGATGCTTAGCTGAGTATCTGCCCTGCCTTCTCGAGGCTGAAAAGAATGAGCCTTCTCTTTTTAATGTGAATAACACTCTCAACTATAAAGGCAAAATGAGTTTTCCCCCTTTAAAAACCTGCCTGGCAAACCCTTATGAGTTTTTTAAATTTGAAAATAAAATGATGATACACAAGCTGTCAAAAAAGAATCCAAAATATAAAGGCGGTTTTTTGCAAAACTTTATTGTAGGAGGGGGATATAATAAAGATTCTTATATGAACTGGACCGCTCAAAGAGGAAGAAGCATCTCCATAATAGGCGATGGAAAGCTCGGCGCGGATATAGATCTCTTTGGGCTGGGGCTGACGCGCCTATTTAAAGCTGGAGGAGAGGCCGTCTCTGGAAAGTCAGGCAGAGGCCTGCTGTCAATGTTCTCTTTTAAAATGGGGCTTTCCGCCGGCTTAGGCATAAGCCAATCTAAAAGCTCTAACGAATCAAATAGTGTGAGGGGAGCGGTTGGAGTCAGAGCCACTGAAAGCGTTTTGCTCACTGTGGGAAACGCTAAATTTCAGCTGGGGGTCACAAAATTTCAAAGATGTCTGACAGTTAAGCCTCGTCCCAACGCTTTTACCGCCCGCTTAAGCGCGGGAGCGCCGGAGCTGTATAAAGATCAAGAGGTTTGGCACAATGAGGCGAAAGATAAAAACTACAAAAAAATTATAGCCTCTCGCCCCGGATTGCTTCTCTGCGGCCCTGTGGAAACAAAAGAGGAGCGGAACGCGGAAAAAATCACAGAATCCTATTATTATATTTCTCAAAACATCAACGCTGACAATGCTCAATTTTTAAATCTTTATGATTTGGCCAATCGCCCCTTTATGCTGGTTCTTCGGGGGCGAAAAGAGTTTGTAAAATACTACGAGCTTATGAGACAGAGCATGAGCGGAGATAACGGAAATATAAAGGAAAATGGGGGCTGGACCAATAGGCCAAAAAATATGTTTGTCAACTATCCTTTCCCTATAGAGGAGGCGGTCGGCTTAAGTTTGACTTTGAGGGAGTTTAACGAGACGGGCTTTTATCCGGGAGTGTATGATTACAATTATGACTCGGATGAGATGATAGACGCTTGGTTTGCCAAAAAGGCCGATCAATCAGGACTTTTTAACGGTTTTTTCACTCATAAAAATGTCTGGGATATTCCAACGCCTTCAAAAAATTCAATTCCAACTTCCCGCTGGTAGCCATCTCTGAGCAAATTTTGTTTAAAGCCGGCAAACAACCCCTATCACAATGCGGAAATCAGATCGGGCAGTCTCCTCTCCAGCTCCTTTAAGGAGAGCTTTTCCCTAAAGCCGGTTTTGCGGACGCAAACCTCCACTTGTGAGTTTTTTAAATCCCTCTCCCCCACATTCACCCTTAAAGGCAGCCCTAAAAGATCGGCGTCTTTAAATTTCACGCCGGGCCGCTCCTTTCTGTCGTCAATAAAATAATCTAAAGAGCGCTGATCCAGCATATTGAGCAGCTCCTCCTGAACGCTTAAAGCCAAAGGGCTGTCCGGATCAATCAGGCAAATATGAATTGCGAAAGGCGCCACACAAAGAGGCCACACAATGCCTTTGTCATCGTGGCTTTGCTCCACAACCGCCTGAAGAGTTCGGGTCACGCCCAGCCCATAACAGCCCATTTCCACAAATTTTTGTCTCCCCCGCTGATCCAAATAGGTTAAATTCATCTTTTTGGAATAAGTGTCTGAAAGGAAAAACAAATGCCCCGCCTCAATCCCTCTGTATTTCTTTAAAATAGAATCTCCTTGGGGGCTAAGCCCCCCCTCTTTAGCATAGCAAAAGTCCCCATAGCCCCCCACTTTAAAATCCCGGCCGGGATTCACATTTTTGGCATGAAAGCCATCTTTATTGGCTCCTGTGATAAAATTCCCCTGCCCCTTTAGCCGATTGTCTAAATAAATGGGAATGTCTTTTTTTAAATTCCAAGGGCCACAGCTTCCGGGGCTTGCGCCCGCGATGCCCCTCACCTGCTCCGCTGAGGCCAATAAAGGAGTCTCTTTAAGCCCCAGCTCCCTCTTCACTTTTAAAAGATTGATTTCATCCTCCCCTGAGCAAAGCGCCGCGGCGAAGAAAGTTTCAGTCTTTTTGTCCTCTGGCGCATCTTCCTCTGAGCAAAGCGCGGCCGCGCTTTGCCCTTTGGAGCCGGCGGGACAAACAAAAAATAAAATTTTAACCAAATCTCCGGCGGAGCATTTTAAAAATTTTGCCAAATCATCAATAGTTAAAATGCCCGGTGTGGGAAACTCCTCAAGCTTTTTGCGCTCGCCCGGAAAACTGTTGGCCGGCGCAAAATAGCGAGGGCAAATTTCCGCATTTGCTGAAAAATCCCCCTTTTCAGAAACAAAAATCTCATCCTCCCCGCTGTCCGCCAAAATATGAAACTCCTGCGAATGGCTCCCTCCAATAGCCCCGCTGTCCGCCTGAACCGCAACAAACCGAACCCCCAGCCGCTTAAAAATATTTTCATAAGCCTGAAACATTTTTTGATAGCTTTTAAGGGCTGTCTCCGGAGTTGTGTCAAAGCTATAGGCGTCTTTCATAATAAACTCCCTGGCTCTCATTAAGCCAAAGCGGGGGCGGATCTCCTCCCGATACTTGGTTTGTATTTGATAAAGATTTAAGGGCATATCCTTATAGCTCACAAGCCCTAATCGGACAAAATCAATGATCAGCTCCTCATGGGTCGGCCCCAGGCAAAGCTCTTGGCCTGTCCGCCCCTTCATTTTTAAAAGAATGCCCTCAAATTTGTCCCAGCGGCCGGACTTCTCCCATAGCTCTTTTGTCTGAACCATGGGCATCAGGATTTCTCTCGCGCCCTGAGCCTCTATCTCTTGTCGCGCTATCGCCTCAAATTTTTGAGCGGATCGGACAAACAAAGTGTTGTAGAGGTAAACGCCTTGGCTTGTGTTGTAAATATAGCCTGCCCTTAAAAGCAAAATATGGCTGGGGATGCTGGCGCCGGCGGGTTTTTCCCTTAAAGTTTTTAAATAAATTTCAGACCATTTCATTTTTTGCCTTAGAGCGCTGATATTGCATGCCTCAGCTCCATCATTTCCAGCAGGGCTTTCATTCCCTCCGCCCCGCGCGCTCTCTGAATCCGCTCTTCAGCCTGCTTTCTGTTTTCTGTCATAAGGATAGAAAAAATTATAGGAATCCCAAAGCTCTTTTGCAAATCCCATAAAGCCCTCTCCAAAAAATGGCGCAAAAAATCATAATGCGCCGTCTGCCCCCGAATAAGCGCCCCCAAAGCCAAAACCGCCGGAGCCTGTCTGCTCTCCACCGCCCATTTGACAGCCAAGGGGATTTCTCCGGCGCCGGGGACCCAAAACAGCTCCATTTTCATTTGAGCAGCCTGCTGGAGAAAATGCTTTAAAAGCTGAGAGAAAGACTCGCCCGGCTCTTTTTGTTTTTTGGCCGGCTGAAGGCTAACCGCTTGCGCCATCCGTTTGAGCAGGTCTGATCTCCCTTGCATAAAATCCAAGCGCTTATCGCTCTCTAAACCGCTTAAAGGCCAGTCATCTTTTGAGGACAGAGCCAGCTGAGCCTGACTCACATAGCCCTCAAACTGCCCGCAGGCTTGACGGCGCAAAGACTCCACCAGCTCTTTATTAAACTCGGAGCATATAACAGCCACATTCCCGCCAAACTCTTTCACCTTATTTTCTCCTCTCCTCAAACTGCCCGCAGGCTTGACAGCGCAAAGACTCCACCAGCTCTTTATTAAACTCAGAGCATATAACAGCCACATTCCCGCCAAACTTTTTCATCTTATTTTCTCCTCTCCTGGCCGCGATTTTAAGCTAAAACAAATCCTTTCGCCAGCTCTTTAAGCTGGGCCCTCTGGGCCGGCCTTTTGTTTTTCCTCCAAGATCGCTGTTTCCGCGTAATCTATCCATTGATACCCGCTTAAAAAAGTGTCATCCGCCTCTACAGATTTTTTAAACCAAGACAAAGCCTCAGTGTATTTTTTTTGATGATAAGCGGCTGCGCCCAAGCCCAAATAAACCCGCTCCAGCCCATTTGTGGGCGGCGCTTTTAAAGCCGGCCGGCCGGTTTTAGAGTTTAGCTGGCCATGATCTTCTCTGGCTGACTCCCCAAAAGATGAATTTTTAGTCTGGGCAACATCGGATTTGCCATAGCCTCCCCCGGCTGACTCTCCAAAAGCCCGCTTTTTCGCCGGCTCAGCCTTCAGCCCCGCATATAAGCTTAAAGCGCTCTTATTATTGGCGAGAGCCAGCTCTTTTTTATAATTTTGAATATTTTTAATCACTCTCCGCATAGGCTCCGATCTCAACGCCTTTTGAAAAGCCCGCTCCGCCTCCGCCCACTGCTCCCGAGCCAAAAGCCTCCCCCCGTAATCGATAAAAAAGGAGGGCCGGCGGGCTGTTTGAGAGGCCTCTTTTAAATAAGCCAAAGCGGACTTCTCCTCCCGCGCCAGCCAAAACGCCTCCGCCAGGCGCTCCAGGCTCTTTTGCTCTTTGGGAATCAGATTTTGCTGTATCTTTTTCTGCAAAAGCTTGGCCCCTTGATAAGGCATGCCCCGCTCCACATAAAAGGAAAATAAATTCAAATAATCGCTTTTGCTTTTTAAATGGCCCATTTTATTTGCTATATCCAAAGTGACAAAAGCCTGATTGGCTTTGTTCAGATGCAGATAAACATTGGCCAACTGCCTCCAATGAATGGCCTGAGAGGGATAAAGGGCGGTCAGCCTCTCTAAATGAGGCTGGGCCTTTTTGAGCCTCTTTTGCTTGATATAAATGGCCGCGGCAAAACTCAGCCAGCTCTCTTTAGGCTTTTCAGCCAAAGAAATGGTTTTTTCAACATATTTTAAAGCCAAGCGCAGTTGATTTTTCGCGTAATAGCAATGAGACAGCAAAATATAAGATTGAGGGAAGGGGGTTTCATTGATGGAAAACCAAAGCTTTAAAAGCTCTAAGGCTTTGTCATAGCTCTCTTTTTCAACATGAATTTGAGCTGTGTTATATAGCGCTGAAAGATGCTGGGGATAGGCCAAGGCTTTAAAGCCCAAAGCTTTTTGAAGATAAAACAACGATTTGCCGAGATTATTTTTTTGCTTATACAACAGCCCAAGATGCCTGGCGAATTGCGCTTTTTCCCCAACGCCCCCAGCGCTCTTGCTGTAATGGTATTCTAAAAGCTCAATAGCCTGATCATATTTTTTATTGCCGGCCAAGCCTTCCGCCCTTAAAATATACGCCCCCACTCGATCGGATATGAGGGTCCGTCCCTGTTTTTTAAGCTGCTTTATCAAAGGCTGGTTTAAAGGGAAGGGACGCGCCTCTCTCTTCTCCATAGCTTGAGCCACAAATAAGAGAAAAGGGGAAAGAGCCGGCAAACAAATTTTGATCCAATAACTCATTATAAACGTCTCTCATTTTACGCTTTTACACTGCTCATACCTTTTTAATTATCCGCCAAACTAAACTCCACTGTCACCCTTAAATTTTTTTGCCGGATGGCTTGGCCATTTTCCATTCTGGGCTTGTATTTCCATTTTCTGACAGCCCGAACAGCGCTGGAGTTAAAAATCTGAGGGGGGCGGGCCTGTATCACAGAAATATTATCCGTCTGGCCGGTCTCTGTAATATCAAACTTCAGCACAACAAACCCCTCTATATTTTGCAAAGCCGCTCGAACCGGATAAACCGGGCGCATGCGAAAAACAGGAGTCACATCGCTGTCCTGATTGCCCCGCCACCCGGAAACCAAAGCCCCCTGGCTGTCTGACTGAAAATCATCCGGAAGCTCCAGCGGAGGCAAGTGAGACAGCAATTCCGGTTTTTCCATTTCCATTGGCTGAATTTTTAGTTTTGGAGCTGACGGAGGGGGCTGCTCCTCTTCCGGCTTTTTAGGAATCCTTCTGGAGCGAAGCTCCAGCTCATTTAAAGGAGCCTGCAGCAAAAACTCAATTCTCACATCCTGATCCCCGGAAGGCTTAGGGCGCTGGCCCGCAAAAACCAGCAGAGACATAAAATAAAAAAGCCCTAAACTGCTGGCCAGGCCAAAAAGCAAACAGATCAAATATACGCCCCATTTCTGTCCAAAAAACAACTGCCGGACAAAAAGGCTCTTCATAAAAAATAATTTGTTGAACAGCCTTTGCCCTGCCTGTCCGGAGATAAAAAGCTTTCCCGCGCGCCTTATTCCGGAGGAGGCTGTTTTGCGAAATAAATAGCTTATAAAAGCTATAACCGGATTTAAAATTTTTTTTAAAAGCCTCATCAACAGCTCCGCCAGCTTTTACAGGCTGCTTTAAAATCGATAAAGCTCATCTCTCTCCAGATGGGCGGGACGCGGCTATAGAAATATTTTGGACTCCCGCCAGCCGAACCTGATCCATAACTTTAACCAAAATTCCTGTCTCTGATTTTTTATCCGCCTGAATAACCACCGCCCCCTCCGGGCTTTCCGCGTGAAGCTTCTCAATGTTGGCGCGAACAGCGTCTATGTCCAACTTCCTCTTTTGCAGCCATATTTGGCTGTCGCTGTCTATGGCGATAAAAATGCTGGCTCTCTCTTGCTTTTCCGCGCTGGCGGCGTTAGGGCGGCTGACCTCTATGCCTGACTCTTTGACAAAAGAGGTCGTTACAATAAAAAAAATCAGCATTATAAAAACCACATCCAGCATAGGCGTCAGCTCAATTTGGCTTTCCTCATTTACAGAAAGGGCTGTCCGTCTTTTTCTCATGTTTTCATATCCTCATTTCATCCAAGCTTTTAATCCAGCTTTAGCCGGAAGAGGCCGGCCGGCTCTTTAAACACGCTTTCAGCCAACTCCCAGCCCGCCACAAAACCATATCTTTAAATAAACTCTCAGCCAAATTTAATCCCGCTAGATCTATTAGCCAATTTCAACCCCGACGGAGCTTTCAGCCGGCTCTCAACAAATCTCCATTCTAAAAGCCCTATTAATTATCCGCCATCTTTATTCAGCAGGATCTAAGCCAGAGCGTTTATTCACGGCCTCTTTTAAGCGCTGGCTGTTTCAGGCTAAAAATAATAACCCAGCTTAAAAATTTAAGCCAGACCTCTATTAAAAATCATCAGAAACAGCCCTCTTAAGCTGGAATAAGCCCAATTTTATGTCCCTTTATTAATTTAACAAAGCTCTAAACATTCTGAAATCTCCTGTTTTTCCTTTTGGCGCTTTTTTTCAAAATGGCTTCCAAAATACAAGCCGGAAAGGGCTGTCACAAGCCCCGCCATAGTGGGTATGACAGCCAAAGAAATCCCCGCGGCCATCAGCCGGGGATTTCCTGTGCCGGAAATGGATATGACATCAAAAATGGAGATCATGCCTGTCACTGTTCCCGTCAATCCTAAAAGAGGCGAAATCAAAACCAAAGTTTTAATATAGGGGACAAAGCGGGACATTTGCTTATCCATTTTAGATATTTCCTCTCTTCTCTCCTGTCTCGCAAACCAACTGCTTATGTCCCCTCTTTTCAGCCAGGCCTCTTTAAGCTTATTTTTCTGAAGGGGATAAATGGCGTAAAAATAATAAAACCTCTCAAAAATAAAAAACCAAAGCGCTAAAAGGACAAAAAAAAGAGCCCATAACACTTTTCCGCCGGCCTCCAAAAAAACGGCTATCTCTTCCAGCATAATCCCTTAACTCCTTAATTTAAGCTTGGACATTGATGCTCCCATTTCAGCGGAGGCTTTTTAATTTCAGAGAAAAAACCTGCCGCTTTAAAAACTGACCTGCGCCCCCTAGCATGGCTTAACGACAGGGATATCCGCCCGGCTCTCAATAGCTCCACATAAAATTTTTTCCCTTAGCGCTCCGCCCGCCTTTTCATAAAACTAAACTTTGCCTTTAGCGCTCCCCTTGTATTTTCTCGAAAGCAAACCTAAGCTCTGCTCCTCAAAAACACTGATCAAATCATTGGCTTGGCTGGAAAGAAAATTATAGATAAACACCAGCGGGATAGCCACTGTTAAGCCCAGAGCTGTTGTCACCAAAGCCTGTGAGATGCCGCCCGCCATCAGTTTCGGATCTCCTGTTCCAAAAAGAGTGATGCTTTGAAAGGTCACTATCATCCCCGTCACCGTGCCCAAAAGGCCCAGCAGGGGGGCTATGCCGGACAACAGCTTAATTGTGCCCAGCCCTTTTCTCAGATGAGAGGTTTGCCTCAAAATGGCCTCTTCCATTTTTAACTCCAAAATCTCATAATTTTGATCCTTAAATTTTAAAAAAACCTTTATAATTTCGCCTAAAGGGTTATTTTTTAAAGCCTCTTCTGATTGGATCTGCAAATTTAAAAGCTTTTTTTGCTCCGCCAGCCTGAAATGCTTTTGAGCGGACAGAAAAAGCCCAAGCCCCAGCAAAAACAAAATAATATACCCTATAATCCCTCCTTGAGAAATCCTCTCAAAAAGGCTAGGGGTCTGTATCAGCAGAGACAGCAAGCTCCCGCGGGAGGGATCCAAAGCAAAAGCGGAAATATCTTTTGTGGATCGCTCAAATTTTTTCACAAGAGACAAAAACCGGCGGGAGGGCTGTCTGGCCAGCTCAGCCACTTGGCGAGTCTTAGGATCATAGACCAGATATTTTCCCTCAGACACCAGATTAAAGCTTCCCACCCGAAGAACATTTTGCGCTCGGAGGCTTCCACCGGCTTTAACCACTTCCTCTTTAAATCGGACAACTTTTCCGGACTCTGTCATTTCCCGCTGTATTAAAAACCATAGCGCCTCTAAATCAGAAGCGCTCGGCAAATGCTTTTTCGCGCTGATTTTTTGAGCAAAATCCTCTCTGTTTTTATATTGAGCGGACACAACAGAGTTTTCAAACAGAGCTTTGGATTCAGCGGCTGTCTGTTTCACCACTCCAAAAAGCTCCCCTAAAGCCCCCATAGTCAAAGCCAATTTTTCCTCCAGCTGGCTGAGCTGGCGCTCCTGCTGCGCGAGAGTCTCCTGTAAGGAGCTGACTGCCCGCTCCTCTTTTTTTAATTCCGCAAAAGCTTTATTAAACAAAGCTTTTTGCCGGTCTCTGGCTTTTAAAAATTCAGCCTCCCTCCGCCTCAAATCCAATTTTTGAGCTATTTGATCCTTTTGAATAAATATCAAAAGCTCATCCAAAGTTTTTATAGATGGGGATTTGCCCTCTTGTTTTGCGGAAACTGCCGGCTGATTAGCTTGCGGCTCTTTAGAAGGAGCGGACGGAAGAGCCTTATCAGACGCAGAGCTTTCAGAAACTGCCGGCTGATTAGCTTGTGACTCTTTAGAAGAAACGGGCGAGAGAGCTTTATCAGACGCAGAGCTTTCAGAAACCGCCGGCTGAATGGCTTGCGGACCTTTAGAAGGAGCGGGCGAGAGAGCTTTATCAGACGCAGAGCTTTCAGAAACCGCCGGCTGAATGGCTTGCGGACCTTTAGAAGGAGCGGGCGAGAGAGCCTTATCAGACGCAGAGATTTTAGAAACTGCCGATTGATTAGCTTGCGGACCTTTAGAAGGAGCGGGCGAGAGAGCCTTATCAGACGCAGAGATTTTAGAAACCGCCGATTGATTAGCTTGCGGACCTTTAGAAGGAGCGGGCGAGAGAGCCTTATCAGACGCAGAGATTTTAGAAACCGCCGATTGATTAGCTTGCGGACCTTTAGAAGGAGCGGGCGAGAGAGCCTTATCAGACGCAGAGATTTTAGAAACCGCCGATTGATTAGCTTGCGGACCTTTAGAAGGAGCGGGCGAGAGAGCCTTATCAGACGCAGAGATTTTAGAAACTGCCGGATCAGAAAGCTCAAACTTCACGGCAAGAGCAACCGACATAGCCTTTTCCCCGCTAAAGGCCAAATTCGCAGATCCTAAAAAAAGAGATATAAAGATGCCGGCCAAGCTAATTTTCCCAAAAACATGAAGGGCCCCGGCCAGCTTTCTCAAAGCATGAGGCGCCAGCTCAGCTTGAGCGTTTTCTCCTCTGGATTTCCCTCCCGCCAAGCGCCAAAAGAAAACTTTTATCCAGCTGAACTTAAAAAACTCCCCAGAGGCAAAAATGCGGACGGCCAGACCAGCTTTCCCAAAAGCATGAGGCGCCGGCTCAGCTTGGGCGTTTTCTCCTCCGGATTTCCCTCTCGCCAAGCGCCAAAGGAAAACTTTTATCCAGCTGAACTTAAAAAACTCCCCAGAGGCAAAAATCCTTAACCGGAGCAGCATAGCCCGCGCTCCAGCCCATAGAAAAAGGCCTGTCCTCTTAAACAAAGGCGCAAAAAAATTCATGGAGATTCCTTTCGATCGGGAGTGGGAACAGGCAATTTGACCAAATTAGGAGGAGCTTGCTTTAAAGCCATTTTTATAGCTTGCGCCACATCTTTTCTATAGGACTTGGGCAGTTTTTTCCATGTTCGGCTTTTCTGATCCCAATAAGCCAAATGCCGGCCATCCAAACTTTTGTAAATAAGGGCCACACGGCCCAGGCGCAAATACTCCACAGTGAGTTTTTTGCCATCAATTTCCCTCATCTCTCTCCAGCTTTGCATAGTTCGGCCATAATCCTGCTCCAGCTTATAAGCCGAAATCAGCTGCCTGTATTTCTCACTCACGGAAACATCAGAGCGGCTTAAAATCCCTTTTAACTCTTGAATCCGCTTTTTTCTCTCATCCGGCAAAAAGGGCGCGTCCAAGAGGACAAAACGCTCCAGAGAATCCATCATCCTCAGCATCAAAGGCGTAATCTCTCTTCTGGTGTCTTTGACCTCCTCAATTTTCTTTCTCATTTCCAGCATTTCTTTTTTTTGGCCTTTAATGTAAGAGCGCAGCTGCTCCTTATAGACGCGTAAACTTTCTGTCCGGCTTAAAGCTTTCCGGTATTTTTGCAAAAGCTGTTTTGTCTCATCATCCAGCTTGTTGACTTTTTTCTGAGAGGCTTGGGCCTCTTTATGAGTCTCTTTAATGGCTGAAACAGGCTTTTGCGTATCCTGCGCCACAGAATAAAGAGACAGCGCCAAAAATAAAAAAATATTTAAAACAATCATGCCCGCGCTTAAAAACAAATTACAGAAATAGCGATCATTTTATACTCGTTTGAAAACTCACAAACCGGCCGCTCCAGCCAGCGAAAACCCATTTACGAAAACTCCTCTGCTCATTTTACGCCCGTTTGAAAACTCACAAACCAGCCTCTTCAACCGGCGGAAATCCATTTACGAAAACTCCTCAGCTCATTTTACGCCCATTTGAAAGCTCACAAACCGGCTCTCCAGCTGGCGAAAATTCATCTACGAAAACTCCTCAGATCATTTTACACCCATTTGAAAGCTCACAAGCCAGCCTCTTCAACCGGCGGAAATCCATTTACGAAAACTCCTCAGATCATTTTACACCCATTTGAAAGCCCTCCCCAGCCGGCCCGCGCCAGCGGAAATCCATTTAGGGAAACTTCTTAAGCCTATTCTAACGCCCGTCAGCCGGCCCGTCCCAATGACTCAAACCAAATTCAGTATAATTAAATAAGCCATTTATCCATTGTTGTCAAAAGTTATATGGGACTCTTTTGCAAAAAATTATAGAGCGCCTCAATTTCTACGGCTATTTCAGCCTATAGATCGGGAGAGGAATTTCCAAAGCGCGCGAGCCTCTCGCCCTAAAATTTCCCGGCTCACGCCTCATCTGTTATTTCTCCGGGCAAAATTCCTCAAAGCCCGAACGCATCTTTTCAGGCTGGGTGAGATGGCCTGAGCTTTATCCAAGCTCCATGAGCTATCAATAAATTGGAGCAGTGAGGAGTTGTAGGCCGGCCCCACAACAGCCCCGCTTTGTTTGCTGGGAGCTATGTCGGCTTTATAAACCTTATCCTTGCAATATTTTTGGACTGCGTTAATCAAAAACTGTTTGGCATCCTCTAAATCATCCGGGTTATCGCTTAACTTGTCTTTTGGAACACCAAAATAAGAGCAAAAGCCGCTTTTATCAGCTAAAATCCATGATTCAATTTCCCGAACAGCCACTCGAAACAACAAATTTTTTTCCAAAGGCTTATCTCCAAATAGCTCTCTTTTGAAAAGAGCCGCGCATTCTTTTCTGTCCAGATCCACAAGAATTAAAAAGGGGAGTTTTTGAGCGGACTTTCGATAACTTGAGAGTTTTTTCAAGATATGAGATTGCCCGCTTTTTCGCCCAACGGGATAGGGAGCATAGCCTTTCATATATTTGTCAATGATCTTTTTAGCGATATGCTCGCTTAACACATCCTCAACAGCTAAATATATAGGTTGAGTTTTCATAGTTTCCCTCAGAGATGGCCTAATGCCCTGCAAAATCCCGCCGGCCTTAAATTCATCAATTTAGAGCTATGGCTCATTTTTTTTATCAATAGGCATTGATCCTTGCCTATAAAGCGGAAGGCTCAAACTTTGTTAATTAGAAATTGGCTATCATCGGCCCCCCGCTTCCCCTCTTGATCATCTATATACTTTTTAATCATCTCATCTGTAATATTTCCAAAGCCAACTGTTGCCTCTCCCGCAAAAATACTCTTCTTATATTTTGAAATTCATACAATATGAGCTTTTAAATCGCTTGAACTATGCGCCAGCCCTATAATGACGCATTTCAACAATATATCACAAATCCTCACAATATATCACAAAACTGGATTCGCCGGAAGTGAGGGTTTTTAGCTATCCCCGAAAAAGGCAATAACGCCTAGATAGAAAGAGGCAGCTGGCGGACTTTATCAGGCGCTGTTCTTGGAATAACCGCCTCTGAAGCTGTTAAACCGTTTTCCATTAAATTTTTAATTTCCTGTTTTTCACCAGCTATCTGCGCCCGGGTCCCTTCTTTGGCTTGAAGCTCCAATATAGCCACTTCTGACGACCCTATTCCTCTATTATCAAGCAACTCCACACTATGAGTTGTGACAATGATCTGCCTTTTGTTTTTTAAAACTTTAAATATAAGCTCAGCCAACTGCCTAACAATCGCCGGATGAAGAGACAATTCAGGCTCTTCCAACAGCAACAAAGAAGGGCCATCTAAAAGCGCCCACAAAAAGCCAAGCAGCCTCAATGTTCCATCAGACATCTGATCCTCTCTCTGTTTTCCCGCTCCTTTTGGCCTCCAATGCTGATAAACCGCTTCCAGATGAGGATATCCTCTTTTATCTTTCGTAAAGCTAAACCCTTTTAATTGAGGAACAGCGCGCTTTAACGCCTGCTCTATTTTTTTTAGGCGGGATTTCCTCTGGCCCTCCGCGGTTTCCGCAATTTTATTTAAAAAATGATGGCCAAAAGGGTCGCCGGGGACGCCTGGCCCTGTGTAAAGTTTAGAATGCCGCACCAACTGAGGGACAATATGAAGATATTGCGTTGAGGAAAAATAACGCGCTATATCTCTAAACTCCTTATTGGCGTTAATTTGCTCCAAATGAGTTTGAGTTAAGCGCTCTTCATCCTCATCGTCCGCCTTATCCGGCCGGTTAACAATCAATTCGCCTTTTCGCCACACTTTTTCATGTTTTAGAAGAGGGCGCCGCTTCCCTCTTGTCTCCTGTTTTATGGAAATAAAATATTTCCAATCCGGCTCGGAATTATTATTCAAATCTCTAGCCAATTCAACAGTGATCTCCACTTGAGAATTCTGTCTCGCGCTCAAACACCTAATTTTAGAAAATCCCCCTCTATTTTGAACAGCAGTTTGCAGGCCTCCTCCCGGCTTTGACAAGTCTTTGAGAAACTTAACAGCATCCAAAAGATTGGATTTTCCAGAAGCGTTAGGCCCCACAACAAAAAGCCTTTGCCCCAGCTTAAGATCACAGGATTGAAAATTTTTCCAATTTTTGAGCTTAATCCCTTTTAAAAACATTCTTGACTCATGACAGCTTAAGAGGCCAATTTTTAAGGCTCATAGCGCGCTTTAAGGGGCCTATTTCTAATGATTTTTAATAATAACAACTATAAATTAGGTTCATGACAACTTAAGGGGTCTATTTCTGATGATTTTTAATAATAACACATATAAATTATCTTGTCTATAGTTAAATCTAACCTCACATTCTGAACTGATTCCCATTGATTGAACAAAAAACCAAGGCCATTTTAAAAAATTTTTTTAAGGTTTTAAAAGAGAGCTAATAAGCTTCTGCCAATCATCATCTCGCCATTTAAGATTTGCTGTGCTAAAAATATAAGCAGAATCATGGGAAAATTTGTTAATGCCCTCGAATTTAACATCCCCTTTGGCGCTTTCCCGCTCTTTTATATCTTGTAAAAAAGAGCGTTTGTATTTTCTGAGTTGAATCCGCAAAATCTTCCACAAGCGCCTCCTCTGAGCCAACATAAGGATAGGGAATTTTAAACAAAGTTTTTATCATAGACTCAAAAAGAAGGCGGGACATCTTTAGAGGGACAGCCATCCCAATTTGCCTCCTGACACTTCCCCTATTTCCCTCAAAAACAAAATCATCGGGAAAAGTTTGAAGCCGGGCCCTTTCTCTGTTAGTCAAAGGCCGATTCTCCCTCCAGTGATAGCCGTAAGTTCCGCCTCCGCCGCTCCCTGTAATCGTATAAGAGGGCTTGCCGGTTTGACAACGCCCCGGGCAAAAAAATGAAAAAACGCTTGAGCTTTACGCCCGCAAAGATCCACTGGCGCTCTTAGCGCTCGGCAGAAAAAGGGCTAAAAAACCCTTAAGCGCTTTCAGGAAAGCTTAAGCCAGCGCGCTTTTTAGCCAAAAAAACTGGACGAAACGCCTGATTTTAATATTTCTGATCGGGAAAACAAAATTCTTTGCCATTTTGCCTAAAGACTGAATTTTAAATATCCGATATATAAGTCACTTAGCGGGTATAAAGGCAATCGGGAGGAATGATTATGAGAAATTGTCCAAGATGCGGGAGCAATACAGAAAAAGTCGGCCAAACGCTTATTTGCAAATGCGGCTGGATTTACTCTAAAAAAGAGGAAGTCCCTCAAAATTCAATTATTATTGGCATGATTTTAGCCTTTACTTTGTTTGCCGGCGCCTTATTTCATTTCTTCCAATGGGGCTCTTACGGCTTGACTATATTTTTTGCCGGCGCCTCCGATAAAGTTAAAATTTGCATGGATTTGAAAAAATATGACTGTGTCGAAAAAAACTATATGAGGCTTTTTCAATCCTCATCGGATTTAGCTCATTTAGAGGAGTTGGGAGAGCTTCAATTTAAAAGGGAAAAGTTTGCCGACGCGGGAAACACCTATAGCCTTTATTTTTCAAAAAAAGGGCGAAGCTATAAAGCCGCCTATTATTACGCCCACAGTTTAGTTAAAACAGGAAATGTGGAATCGGCTATTCAGTATTTTGACTCCATTTTGCGAAGCAAACCTCATATTTTAATGGTGACCATTGTGGAATCCTACCTGGCGGTTTTAGTCTCACACAACCGCATCGGCAAAGCTAAAGAGATTTTATCCTGGGTAAGCGAGGCAAACAAAGGGGCTGTCAACACAGCCGATCAAATCCAAGTTTGGCGCAAAAAATTCAACATTTAGTGGATGTTGTCATTCCATCTTACAACAGGCGCCGGCTTTTAAAGCGGGCAGCGCAATCCGTCCAAAATCAAAGCTATAAAAACTGGAGACTCCGGATTGTGGATGACGGCTCCTCTGATGGGACATTTGAGGAGAATTATGGGGAAAAAACCGCTGTATCTCGCCTGGAGCGCAACAAAGGAGTGAGCTATGCCAGAAACCACGGCGTCAAGCGGGCCACAGCGGAATGGGTGGCTTTTTTGGATTCAGATGATGAGTGGCTCCCTCAAAAACTGGAAAAACAAATGGAGTATGCGAGCCGGCATCCGCAATATCCTCTCATTCACTGCAATGAGATTTGGCTGAAAAAAGGCAAAATCCTTCATCAAAAAAAAAAGCACAAAAAACAAGGGGGGAGGATTTTTATCCCCTCTGTTCAGCTGTGCTGTGTCAGCCCCTCTTCCGCGCTAATCAAAAACAGCCTGTTCCGTGAAGTCGGGCTGTTTCGGGAGGATTTCCCTGTATGCGAGGACTATGAGCTTTGGCTGAGGATCACTTCCCGCTATGAGGCGGGCTTTCTGGATGAGCCTCTTCTGATCAAACATGGGGGACACGGGGATCAGCTGTCTCAAAAATACACGGGGATGGATTATTGGAGGATCAAAGCTTTGTCCCCTTATCTAAAAGATAAAAATCTATCGGCGGAGGAAAGACAGGCAGTCCGGCGGACAATGATTAAAAAGGCGAAAATTCTGCTCTCCGGCTATGAAAAGCATAAAAACTTTAAAAATAAAAAAGAGGTGGAGCAAATTTACAAACAGGCTCTTTCGCGCTCCTGCCAATAAAAACCCCCGCCATGATCTGATTTTGAATTTTGAGCTTTTTTGCAAGCTGAGTCACTTTTCTTGACAAGTCAAGCCCTAGCTTAAAATTCAGTTTTTAAAAATCCCTTATTTTATAGGGTTTTTTGAAAAAGAATGTCAAGAAAAGTGACTCAGCTTACTTTTTTGCAAAAGTCAGAAAAAAAGCTTGATTTTTCGGGGGGGGGGGGGGGGGGGTAAATTTTGCATTGTGTTTGTTTGCTATAGGGGGCCGGGCGGCTGATGGGTTTCAGCCTTTTAGCTCCGATAAATGGCAAATAAGCGCTTAAACAAACTAATAGGAGGATTTATGCAAAAAATCATTATAAGGCTTTTCTCTGCCTTAACCAAAGAGATAAAAATCAGCCTTATCGGCGGAGTCTTGGCCGCTGGGGCTATCCAGCGTTTAGCCATGATAGGCATTATCGGACTAATCGGCTTTTCTAATTACAGCTATGGAGCTGGCGCTGATGTTAATATTAAAGATAACAGCGGCGCGACTCCCCTTCACTTTAACGTCATAAATGGACATTCTGATCCGGGAGATAGATGCGCCCGCTCCCAATACAGAGATTTGTCTAAACGCTACGGAGAGATATCCTCTTTTAAATTTGACATATCCAGTTTAGAGGATTACCGCATGGGAGTTAGGCAAAATTTTGATCTTCGATGCCCCCGCATGTATTTGAGCATGAGCCGATACGCCAAATCAAAAAAAACCTATAAAGGGGCGCTGGCTATTTCTTTTGAGGATGGCCACAGCATCAAGGTTCAAAAATACACATCGGGCTGGACGGAAAATGAAAACAAATACAACAAGTGGCTTGGCTCCTCATGGAAGCCGGATAAAAACGATAAAGTAAACAGAAGCTTTTATGCTATTTTTGAAAATAACGACAACGCTATTATTTTGCGGCTGAAGGACATAAAAGTTGTGGATGTGCGGGATGGCGAGACCGCTTACTGGGGCGCCGGGGAGCTATATTACAAAATGTTTCGCGCCTACTCCGGCGACACAGAGGATGTGTGCTATTCCAAAGGGGCTTATGTGAGCCATGCGCCGAGGCGGCCTCCTAAAAGAGCCCGCTGCTGGCTGTTGGGAATAGGGCCTTTCAGCTGCCGGCCCAATGGGGTTTTGCCCCTCAAAGCCGATGTGACAAATATCGATATCACAAAGAGCTTGAAATGTTATAATAGATTAGGGGAGTTTTATGGCTTAGACATAGAGAGGGCTTTTAAGGGCTTAGACATAGAGAGGGCTTTTAAGGGCTTAGACAAACTATAAGATTCAGTTGTTAGAAATGAGGCCGGGGGGCGACTCCGGCCTTTTCTTTTGGGTGACTACAGTCCGGCTTAAAAAATTAAATTCTTTAATAGACTGGACTGGCGTCAGGACAAAAACGATAGCCTGCAAGTGAGTGTCCGCCTCACAGATTAGGCTTATGCCCGGCGGATATGGACGCTCGCTAGGCGTTTCAAAATTACCCACCGGTAAAAGCCCATACAGCCAGCCCCGCTCGGCTACTCGATTCCCCGCATGTTACAGCGCGTTTCAGCCCTAATTCTAAAAGGGCTGGCGCATTTTATTAAAGATTATGCTGAAATCTATCTCAAAGAGGAAATTAAAGCTGAGGCTTTGGTAAGAAACCTTCTACCTTAGCCTCTGCGAATCTATTTATTATTGGTCTCCTTTAGAGGCAAAAAAACAGAGGCGGGAATTAAAATTTGGCCTTTTGATTTCTTTTCTAAAAATTTACAAGAGGATTTTAAAGCTGAGGTTTCTTAAGGGTAAAAAAATTTAGCCTCCGCTTTCTATGTTTTATGACAGCCCCGCCGGCCCCCCTTTGCCAGCCCGCAAATAAAAGAAAAATAGGAGCGGAGAATGGATTTCCGCATAAAGAATTTTTTTGCCTATGTTTTGTCTTATCAAAAATATAAAATTTTTTAATTTTAAAATTGGATTTTTGAAAAATTTTTCCAATATTGCAGCGATATTTTCTCAAATAATGCTTAAAACATTTTTTTAAACTAAAAAAAGATATATTCAACCCTCTAAACCTTGGACTGAAAACACAAAAAGGATTGAAAATTTTTTAGCGCTAAAAAAGAGGATAAAGGCTTTTGTTTGATTTTTAAGGCTTTTAAGAGCAAATTTGAACATTGATGTCAAAATTTTTTATGCCGTCATGCTGGTTTTATTATATTCTTGTCAAAAATAAACTATTATGTTAAACATGCCTTGCGCTTTCAAAAGAGGTTTGGACTGAGCCCCATGGATTGGAGATTGAACAGGAAAATTTTCAAAAAATTATAGCTCATAGCTTTAAAGAGAGATTATAAACTAAACCCCATAGATTGGAGATTGAGCAGGAAAATTTTCAAAAAATTATAGCTCATAACTTTAAAGAGAGATTATAAATCTAAACCCCATAGATTGGAGATTGAGCAGGAAAGGCTATAAAAACTTTGATTCATGGTGACTTAATGATTTTTAATGATATTAATTTTTCATCAGGTTTTATGAAAAAACCTCTTGGGAGCGCTCCAGCTCTCATTCTCATGTCGCTCATGGCTGTCTCCTGCTCTGACACCCCACAACAGTATACCTCTAAGGGCGAAAGCGAGAATCCGGAGCGGACTTTATATGATATTCCCTCGCCTTTAACTCAGCCCAGCAACAAAGGCGGAGGTCTGTCGCTGTATCAAAAAACAGAGCTTTCCCCAAAAGAAAAAGACGCCCGTATAAGAAAAAACTCCTTAGCGCCTATCGGCTACCAGACAGGATCTGTGGGAAATATCAGCATAAAAACAAAATATAAAGAGTCTCTGGATATTCTCAACTTGAGCTATGCCGGCAATGCGCATTATTATGATGAGGGAATCATTGTGCTATGGAGGGATGATCCCCCGCGTGTTCCTTATCTCATTTTTATAACTGGAGCTTATCAAGGATCCATAGATTTTGGCCCTTTTATGGGAAATCAAAGGCATGTAAAAATAGGCCAGTCTTTTGCTGATAAATTTAGCCTCGGAGTGAAAGATATTGAGAAGGATGAAAAAGCCATCTCATTTATTGTCTCTCTTTATAAGTGGCTGGAGGGGACTGATGAAAATTGCCTGGAAAGCAAAAAATGCCAGCTATCCATCAACCCTCAAGGCAACTATATTGTGTTTAGCCTGCCAAAAATGACCTTTTTATTTGGCAATGATCAGCGCAAAAATTTAGCGCAAATAGCCATCAGCAATGAACACAAATCCGGCTGTTTCGGAAAGCCTTTTGATTTATTAAAGACCCAGTTTTTATGCGGCTCCCCCTCTCAGGAAAGCTCCGAGCCAGCTGTGCGATTAGGAGACAGCTATAAAGAGGCTGTCGATAAGTCTGGAATCCGATCCAATTTGCCCATCTCTTATGGAAACACCGCTTACTTTCAAAACACAGAGGCGGCCAATTTGGGCTGGAGAAGAATCCATTATGAGGAAAAATTAAAAGCCATTCCGGAAGACAGCCCTTTGGTTTATGTGTCTATGGGGAGAGATTACAATTCTCCTTTTATGATTGATAATTCCCTGATTAAAATTCAGATCAAGTCTGATAGCTCAGTTCAGATAAGCAAAGAGCCTCTCCGCCCGGAAAAAGACAGAGAGGCGGACATTCAGGCTAAGATGAAATTAATTAAAGACAGTCCAGACGCTTTATTTTTATCCAGCTCTATGCCTCAAATTAAAGGAAACTACAGATTGCAAAAAAATTTGCTTAAAGCTCTTTTGGATCTTATGGAGGAAAGCTATACATCCTTTTACTCCGCCTCAGAGGGCCAGCTGAAAATCCACAAAAGGATTTATGGGGAATATAACGACAAACACGCTCTTTCAGCCGGCGCCTCCCTTTTGATCTCTTTTAATAACTCTCCTCCGCTGACATTACGCCTGCGCATTGATGAGCCTAGCGGATCTCTGACGCTCTCCGTCTCTTTAATAAAAGAGGACTTTTATCAATATGCCATTAAAAATCAAGCGCCTATAGATTTAAGCTCGAAAAAAACAAAAATAGCCGGTTTCGCCCTAGGGGACAAAATTTATCTGAGAAATAAAGATATTGGAAAAGGAGCAGCTATTGTCTCTTATCTTGCGGGAGATGATCAGGAGCGGGAAATTTTAACAGCCTTGGCCGATTACAGCTATGAGGAGGAAATATCCGCAGTTTATGAAAGCGGCCGGGACAGAAATATCAGCTATCAAAAGGGGGAGGGGATTTCAGTCGGCGGTGTTAGCCTTATAATCAACCCGACCTTTAAGAGCAGGGAAATACAGGATAAGCTTTATGACGAGTATGAAATTAACAGCTTGGCTGTAAATGGAAGCTCTTTTTTTGAGGCCATTAACAGCTTATGCTTTATAGAGGGGTTTCAGCTTAAAATGGGAATGTATGATCGGCTGTTTGCCCAAACGCTTATTCAAAAAATAAAGCAAGCCGGGAGCCATGCTCTTTCTTCAAAAGAGAGCGCCCGCAAAAAAAATTTTCCGGGCTGTTATTATATTTCACCTAACGACAGCTTATTTTCCGGGTTAAAGAGAGTCTATCATTTCCCGGATCACAGGCTGGCTCTGGCTTTTGCGAATCGCGAGCTTTACGCTTTGCGTATTTATAAAAAACCCACAGAATATAAAAAAGAGGAGGCCCCCCATCAATAAAATCCTGGCTTTTAGCCTTTTTGTTTTAGGTTCATGACAACTTAAGCTCTGTTTGATAGAGGTTAAGTTGTTGAAATGACTGTAAAAAACAAGTATTTTCTCCGTTCAAGAATTTCTGAGCCTAAATTTAGGGAAATTGTTAGGCTCTTTTCTGCCGATCTGACAGCCCAACAAATAGCTTTTTTTTCGGGAATCAGCAGAAACAGCATCAATAAAATCTTAAAAAATATCCGTATAAGAATGGCTGAGCATTGCGAGAAAAATAGCCTGTTTTCTAAAGGTCAAATAGAAATGGATGAAAGCTATTTTGGGCCTCGAAGAATACGCGGAAAAAAAGGCCGGGGAGCTTATGGAAAAACTATCGTTTTTGGCGTTAAAAAAAGACAAGGGAAGGTTTATACCCAAATCATTAAGAATTGCTCAAAAAAGGAGGTTTTGCCTCTTATAAGAGATAAAATTGACAGAAAGACAACCCTATTTACAGACGGATTTAAGACCTATGATAGTTTAGTGGATTTGGGTTATAAGAAACATTATAGGGTGCATCACGGGAAGAATGAATTTTCTAAAAAAGAGGGGAAGATAAAAAGCCATATTAATGGCATAGAAAATTTTTGGGGGATCGCTAAAGTGAGGCTTTATAAATTTAGAGGAATGGATAAAAGAACATTCTATTTGCATTTAAAAGAATGTGAGTTTAGATTTAATTATAGACAAGATAATTTATATGTGTTATTATTAAAAATCATCAGAAATAGACCCCTTAAGTTGTCATGAACCATAAATATGTTCCTTTACAGGCTCCTTCATATTCCTTCTATACGAACTAATGCCATGAAAAGCTGTCACTAAAACATCTGAGCTTATAAAAAAACCTGTTCCAGCTGATCCATCAGATGTTTGAATGCGAACCACTCCAGGATATGGAGATCTATTGTCACCAGCTTGTCCCGCAAATCCCACAAACGGGAATAATAGAATTATTAAAAAATTCATTTTATTTTCTCCTAAACTTCAGGCTTTTCCTGTCCAATCAATGGGGCTCAGTCCACCTCCTATATGGTTTGTTTGAATTTTTTATATCACGATCAAAAAAATAAAGAAAACTTAAATTTTTTTAAATATATCTAGTGTGAAAATTTTACAAACTGGGTTATTAAATAGAATGAGCCTTGCCCGACTCTTATATCTCTCCGGCGGGCCAGCTCAAATCTTTAAAAGCCTCCCAGCCTCCTAACAGGCTTTCCCTGAGAGCGGAGACATTTATATAAGCCCTCCGGCGATGGCCATTAAAAACCTCTGGATGAAAAAAAGCATTTAAAGCTGAGGGATTTTTGCTAAAATAATTATTTTTACAGCTGTTTTAAAAAATCCAATAAAGGGTTTAGCTTTTCTGAATCAAAATCCCAATAACCTTTTTGAGCCGCCACTCCTAGGGAGGGCGTGTCTTTTTCCATAGCTGAAAGAAAAGCTCTGCATCGCGCTTTATGCATGTCTTTTGGAGAGTTATAACCGCTGTTATTTGAATTTTGTTTTATGCAAGCCATAAAAGAATCAATGCATTTAATAATGCCTCCTGACTTCACTGTGGATAAACATAAAGATTCCAATTTTCCTGTATTTTTCCCATCTGGTATAATAAATACTCCAACTCTGGGGGAGCCTGAAACAAATGATGAAATTTTATCAGGACTTTTCATATCATTATTTTTTAATACTGAGCGTATACTTTGAAACGCCTGGCGAGCGTCCATATCCGCATCATGGATTATAGCCAATGAGCTGAGCTCATCAAAACCGGGAGCTTTCTTTATTCCTGGAAATAGTGTTTGGAGCTGGCGATTGCCCCCGCTAGACATAATGTCAATTCCATTAATTCTTTTCCTTTCCAAGAGGATTTTAAAAAAAGCCTCTTCATCTTTGCCTTCCACAAGCAAAAGCTTTTGGCTTTTAATCCCTTTAAGAAGCTTCATTCTTCAGATCCGATCCATATTTAGAGGGCTTATATTCAACGGATTTCCAACTGAGCGTCTAAAGCCACTCTGAGATCTTTAAAATCATAATTTTTAGCTTTAAACTCATCCTTATTTCTCTCTATTCTCATATATCTAAAATTATCTCTAAGCTCTTCCGGCAGGCCTTTGACGGCGCCTGAAATAAGCTCCGAGCTGTGAGTAGTGGCTATAACTTGTGTTTTATTAACTCCGGCATAACTGGCTATAGCTTGCCATATAAGAGGCAAGACAGAATGATGAAATCCATTTTCCAGCTCATCTATCAAAATAATTCCATTTTTTGTTTCGGAAATTGCCAAAAGAATAGATGAAAGGCGCGCTATGCCCTGACCCATTAGCGATAAAGGAATTTTTGCTCCCATGCCGCTGTCTCCATAGATGATAGGTTTGCCGCCCATTGGAATCAAACTCAAAGACTGCAGTTGAGGCTCTAAAATTTGCAATCGAGTTAAAATTTCTTTTGTGTTGTTTACTCTATCCAGCTCACCATATACTCTGGAGTCTTCTTCTGGAGGAGCGGGATAAGCTGAGCATACAAAGCCTGCCCGGACGCCTTCATTATATTTTGTTAAAAATTGTATATCAGTTAGACTGAGCTTGTTGGCCTCAAGCTTTAAAAAAGCTTTATGGGGAGGCGCTCCACAAGCAATCTCCACTCCGCCAAGAGCGCTGTCTGACTTTTTTGGAAGCTCAATTTTATTTGCGCCGCTAACTACAATAGGCTGGCTAATTGATGGATAAAATTTATAGCTCAATCTCTTTTTAGAGGAATTGATAGAATATTCAAAAGCTATAGGCTCATTTAAATTAAAGTTATAAAACGCCGGAGCAAATAAAGATTCCGCATTATTATAAAAAGTGTTCAATCCCCTCCGGGCCAGATGTCCTATAAACATACCGGGATTTCCACAGTCTAAAGGCATAAATAAAGATTCAAGAATACTTGTTTTTCCGCAGTTGTTTTTTCCGCTAATAAGCACAATAGAGGAAAGGCTTTTCAGTGAAAAAGATTTAAAAAGTTTGTAATTTTGGATTTTTATGCTTGTTATCATTGAAAGCTCCTTTTTTATAAAAGCCTGGCATTATACTGATTTTGCCTGAAAATGCTCGGCTTTTCCCTATTGTGGGAACCGGAAATTTCAAAACCAGTATTAAGAGCCGGCTCAATAAATATCGGCGCAATGTTTTTAAAATCAAGCAGTATATTCATAAAATACATAATTTTTATGTTGTATTATGAAAATAATTATATTAAAATGCATAAAATACATAATTTAACCAACTAATGAGGAGATTATTTTGAAAGCGAATCATCCTTTATTGAAAATAGCTCAGAATCAGTCAGGCCTTTTTACCAGCCGCCAAGCAATAAAAGCGGGCATCGATTCTAGGAACCACTCTTATCACTTGAAGGCGGGAAATTGGTCTAGGGTGGAAAAAGGAATATATCACCTTAATTTTATCCGGCCCAATTTAAGAAGAGACTTTTTTTTTCTCCAGCTTTGGGCTAGAAACCGCAAAGGGGAGCAAGCGGGAGTGTTTTCGTATGAAACCGCTCTTTATCTAATGGATTTGCAAAAAGACTATCCAAAAAAATTTCATATTACTGTTCCTAATCATTTTCGCCGCTCTGTTCAAAATGATCAACTTATTTTGCATTATGAGGATTTAAGCTCTTCAGAAAAAACAAGCGCCCATGGTTTGCATATAACTGAGGCGGGAAAAACTTTTCAAGATTTGATTTTAAATGGCTCTTATCCCCCGGAATGGATAAAACAAAAATTAAAAGCGGCTATTGAAAAACAAATCATTTCTTTAGAGCGGGTAAAAAGAATTTCTGTCCATAATGAGGCAAAGCGAATATTCAATGCTATTTTATTTGAATTATCCGACTAGATGTTTGGATAAAAAACAGCAATTAAACGCATTGCGTTAGATGAAGGGAATTGTGGCTTGAAAGTATGCTGTTGGCCATAAGCCCAGAGAGCCGCAATGTATAACAATGAGCCGGCCAGAAATCTCCGCTCCAGAGCCGCTTAAACGGCCATAATAGTTTTAGCTGTATAGCTGTGGGCAATAATATATCGGGATATTTTGAAAACAAGCCCGGCAGTCGAGTATTATTTATGAATCATTAAACAAGGACAGAGACAAACAGAGCCTTTGCGGGCGCGCTTTGGATGGCGATTTAATTAAGATCGCTTGCGATAATCTGAGACAAACAGAGCCTTTGCGGGCGGGCCGCTCAGGAAGAGCCAAAAGCAAAAAGGTAAGAGAGAGACACAGCCCAAACGCTGAGCTGGTCGTCAAACAGAACAGCCTCTCTTCGCCCCTGGCGGTTTAATCGATCCAAATGGGTATAAGACAGGGAAAGATCCCATTGCTTTTTTAGAGTCACATTTCCAGCCAAAGAGAACAGATAGTAATGTTTCGGGTAGGATCGCTTATAGGGGCTGTGCCGATCTCTTTTATAGGCGGTTTTATAAGGATAAGCCAGCCACTGCCCATGACTGCCGCTGAATGAGAAATAATCCGTGATGTTAACTCTTAAGCCCGCGCTTTGGAGGCCAAATAAAAATTGGGGCAGAGGCTCTCCCCCCCGGCTTTGCCCCGCTGTGGGACTCGTTGTGTATTCAGAGACATAATAGCGGGCTATGGGCTTGATAAAAAAAGTTATATTTTTTATCCCCTTAAGCGGAAAGCCAAACAGGGCTGTTTGGGCCAAGCTCCAACTGAGAGAAAGTGTGCTGACAGTCCAAACGCGGGCTGTCTGGGAATAATCGGAAAAAGGAAGCGTTGAGGACAAACTCGCTTTGAGCCGGCTTTTATACGGCAGATCTTTAAACTGCCTATGGGCAAATAAACTCATATCCTGAATCCATAAGCCCCTGTCATTGCTGTTGGGGTTTAAAAAATAATGATGATTAAAAGCTTGAGAAAGAGAAAAGGACCAGGCGCCTGAAGGGGAATAAGCGCTGTTTAAAAAAAACTGCCGGATATGATCAGAGCGAATGTTAAAGCCATTGATGAGCTGAAGGCCGACAGTGGATTGAAAAGGCTTTTTTTCTTTCTCTTTTATCCGCTCTTTTGAAAACTCATTTTTCTCATAAACCAGCTCGGAAGAGGCGGAATCCAAATAGATGCTCGATTCCGCAAAAGAGGATAAAGAGGCAAAATTGAAAATAAAAAGGCTAAAAAAAAAAAGAGAGGCGGGCTGTGTTTTCATCAGTCTCCATTGTCGCAGTTTTGAGGAGCGGCGCCGCCTTTTTTAAACTGGTGATACAAATAATACATATCGTAAAGATCTTGTTTGTCGCGGCGGAGGCTGGCTCCCGCGGAATGTGTGACCCTTCTCATGTTGTCAATGATAGTGAAAGTGTATTTATTTAAACTGCTGGCCGCCACATAGTAATTTCCATCAAAAAAGGCAATGCCCAGCTTTTCATTAGTCCCGTCATAATAAGCGTCTGTGATTTTATCCAGGTAATCCTCCATCAGCACAACAGCGACATCCAGACGGTCCTCCGGGCTGTCTTCACGGACTTTATAAGAGCGGGGATCAATTCCAAAACGATCCTTTAAGCCCTTGGGCGTATAACAGCGGACGCCAATAGCCTCCAGCAAATTTCCGTTTAAGGCGATATTGTAAGAATTGGAGGCATTTTTGGCGTAAAGATATCGCCCATAGCCAATAAACCAAGGCTCCATATCCACCCGCACTGTCAATGTGTTTTCCATAATCTCCTCTATCATTTGCCGAAAGCCCAGATCGTTGATATAAGTTAAATAGCTGGCTTTCCCCAAATACTGATTAATATTATACAAAAAGCCTTCATCTCCCATAAGGAAGAGCATGGAAAAAAGCTTATCCCAAAAAACGCCAATCTTTTCAATAGAGCCGGATTCCTCATTATAAAAATCCTTCCAATCCCTATCCGCGCTGGATAGCTGAAGAACAGAATTATAAAAAGCCAGGCTCAGCTTGATGGCCTGTTTTATATCCCTTGAAATTTGCTCCGTAATCAGATTTGTTTTCTCTGGAGAATAGTTTTTGTTGGACTTATCCAATATCTCGGTCATATTGTTGCCGCGAAAAGCTGTTCTCCACATCATCAAAGCCCTTTTCAAATCCCACATTGCGCGAAATATCCGGGCGGGGTAAGAGCTTGTGTCCCAAAAGGCCCGATCCAAACGAAGATTGCTAATGAAGTATCTTTCCTCATATCTTTCAATAAGATTCATCATTACGCGGGAGGGAGTGTCTCCCTCATCAAATCTGTTGCATAAAAAGTTTAAGGGAACATGATGATCTGAGCAAAACAGGTATTGCTCGCCCAGCTCTTTTGAAAGGTCTTTTTTCCCTCCTGAGTAGGCGTAAGCCAAGGCCGCTTTGTCATAAGGCCCCCAAAAGGCTCTGGATGGCCCTTGGGCCTCCTCCTTTAAAGACATATAATCCATAATAGAGGAGGTTTTTGAAACTTCATCCCCCTCTTTATGATAATGGCGGGAGTCAAAACTGCCATAAAAATTATGCCTCAGCCCCAGAACATGGCCAAACTCATGAGACATAAGGTTAAAAAGAATTTTCCTTTTGATTTCCTCCGGCCCCATTCCGTTGGCCAACAGGGAGGGGAGCTGACTCAAAATAGGCTCTAAAGGATAGATGGTTGTGTTTCTTTGGTGGCTGAATTGTTTTTTCAAATCTTTATGAGACTGTTGAATAAGGCTTTTAGCTTTTTTTATAATGTGCTTTGGCATAAATTGGGGCAAAAGCTTTTCATTAAAATCAAATTCAGCTTTTTGGCTAATGGCTTTCGCATTTGTAAAGTCAGAATAAGGCGGATAGCCAAAAGTCAGCTGGGAAACCAAATATTCAAAATCCGGGCGAATATCGGATGCCCCGTCAATCCATTTTGAGGATTGAGTCCAAAGCTGGCGCTCCTCCTCTTTGAGGGTTTGCCTCATTTTCACAAAAAGAGAGCTGGTTTCATATTTTGTTTTGTTTTTTTGCCTCTCCCCCTTTTCATCATAAATCTCACTGAGATCTCTTTTATAATATAATTGAAAAAGATGTTTTAAGTAAAAATCCAAGAGAAAAGTGGAGATCACAATATTTCCGCCAATAATTTCTCCAGTGGCTGGATGGGCGTCTAAAGGGCCGTAGCCAAAAACCCAGCTATCGGCATTCAGCATGTGGAAAAAAGAATAGCGAATATCGCCAAATTTTTGGCCAGTGTTCTCTCTTAGCTCAAAGCATATCCCCTGATCACAGGTTTCATTTTTTTCCGGAAGGGCGGAGCCGTCATCCGCGCATTTGCCGTTTAAAGGGTAATTGTTTAAGCCCTGCTCCGCAAAAAGCTTATTGGTCCGGCAAATAACTCCATGGGCAATATCTTTGTATTTGTCGGGATAATCCTCGCTAAAATAAAAGATGTGCTTTTTATCCGGATTCCAGCGATTCATATAGAAAACATTTTTATCTCTGTTGTCATCAGCAATCACCGGACGGACTGTGCGAAAATAGCCATACTTTTTTAACAGAGGGTCATGCTCCCCATCATAGATATAAGGGCTGTAATTCTTATCAGGGAGGCGGGGATCGGGCGTCTTTTTAAAAGAGTATTTGTAATAAACTGTAGTGACAAAATCCCCCCACAGCCGTCGCCTCAGCTCCTCCGCGCATGTTGGATTTTGCTCATACTGAACAGCAATCACAAAGCTGATATAATTTTTCGTAATCCTTCTGGAGGAATCTACAGCGTGAGCTGTTTTCTTGCTCCAGCAATCCTGTTTTTCGGCAAAAGCGGCATAAGGAAATGTGCTGGCTTCTGATATATTCGCCTGGCTCCAGTCCACAGTAAAATAAGTTTTTTTATGCCAGGGAATATATTTATTCTCCTCCTCCCGATTGGTTGTGTAGCCATCCACTTCCGCCAGCCGAAACTCGGAATGCTCAATGCTCCATTCATTGATCAGCTCAGCCGCTCCTTGAGAGGCGGTCTCCGGATCTTCTAAAGACTGCCGGGTCACAGCATTATAAAATTGTAATTTATCCCTTGTGAACTCAAAATAACCCACTTTGACCTCGCTTTGCAGGCCCTCAAATGTGAAAGGCGCTGATCCAAAGCTGGCGTTCACTACAGTGACTTTGGAGAGCCAGTATTTTGGATTTTTGCTGTCTCCAGAAAAGCTCGCTTTCCTCATCCGATCTTTGTTTCCATCAGGAATTTTTAAGATAGGAAGATCTTTAGCCCATCTGCAGCCGGCGGAAGAGCTAAATAAAACAAGGTTCATGACAACTTAAGGGGTCTATTTCTGATGATTTTTAATAATAACACATATAAATTATCTTGTCTATAATTAAATCTAAACTCACATTCTTTTAAATGCAAATAGAATGTTCTTTTATCCATTCCTCTAAATTTATAAAGCCTCACTTTAGCGATCCCCCAAAAATTTTCTATGCCATTAATATGGCTTTTTATCTTCCCCTCTTTTTTAGAAAATTCATTCTTCCCGTGATGCACCCTATAATGTTTCTTATAACCCAAATCCACTAAACTATCATAGGTCTTAAATCCGTCTGTAAATAGGGTTGTCTTTCTGTCAATTTTATCTCTTATAAGAGGCAAAACCTCCTTTTTTGAGCAATTCTTAATGATTTGGGTATAAACCTTCCCTTGTCTTTTTTTAACGCCAAAAACGATAGTTTTTCCATAAGCTCCCCGGCCTTTTTTTCCGCGTATTCTTCGAGGCCCAAAATAGCTTTCATCCATTTCTATTTGACCTTTAGAAAACAGGCTATTTTTCTCGCAATGCTCAGCCATTCTTATACGGATATTTTTTAAGATTTTATTGATGCTGTTTCTGCTGATTCCCGAAAAAAAAGCTATTTGTTGGGCTGTCAGATCGGCAGAAAAGAGCCTAACAATTTCCCTAAATTTAGGCTCAGAAATTCTTGAACGGAGAAAATACTTGTTTTTTACAGTCATTTCAACAACTTAACCTCTATCAAACAGAGCTTAAGTTGTCATGAACCTATTTATTTTATGGAAAACTCTAGCGCAAAAAAACATCCGATTTCAGAAATTGTGGCTCTTGACGCAAAACATGACATAGCTCTTTTAAAAGCTGAAGGCTATGTCCCTCAGTCGTTTTATCCTCCTGCCAGAAGGCTTGCCTCTGCCGCTTTATTAGAGAGAATAAGCATCCCCGGATTTCTTGGTGGCCGTAAATTTATAGTTTTAACAGGAAAGTCTTCAGGCCCCTCTAATTATGATCTTTACCAGCCTAAATCTTCTTTTGGATTTACTATTGATAACCATCGCATAATTATATCTGGAATGAGCGGATCCCCTGTCTTTTCTTTTCCTGAAAATCATCTTGTAGGCGTTCTTATTGAAGGCAAAGTTCCAAACAAAGGAGGGCCCGTGGGCTTAAATCTTTTTACATCTGTTGAAAGGCTATATGATTTGTTAGAAAAGCCTTCTCTTTCCTGCGCAAGTCTTTCTTGCGTGAAAGAGGAATGGGATATTTTAAAAAAGCAAGCTGAAGCGGGGGACAGACAAGCTCAATACAAACTTGCAGGCCCTTTAAGTATTTTTAAAAATCCAATGTTGGAAAAAGCGGCTAAAAATGGCCATCCAAATGCTCAATTTATAATCGGGCTAAGGGATTTTTATTTTGATGATGGCAATACATATTGGCTGGAGGCTAGCGCAGCGCAGGATCATCCGCCCGCAAAAGATTTCTTAGAAAGAATATCAAAAGGCATAATTACTCCTAAAGGAAGATGCCAGAAGGCTGTCCAGAGGGCCATCTGGAGCCTTTTGGATGGCTTGGGCTTATAACAGCCTATATGCGCGGCGCAATAAAATACAGCGGAAATAACATTTAATATTGGGCTTAAATTTGAGCGCTTTTGGCCTAAATTAGCGCCTTTTGCCACCAATAAATTAAGGCCGTCTAATAAATTTCACTTGATTTCCGCTATCGAGAGAGCAAAAAGCCTATAGACATGAGGATTAAGATCGCCGGAGGCGGAGGCCGGCAAAAAATAGGGAATGTTTTTATTTGCCGCGTTTTTCCGCGTTATATCTTGACTTGCCTTTTGTTATTTTTTTAAAAGCTTTATATGGAGAGCGGTCTTTTTGTTTTTATCAGTTAAAAAAAGCGAATTTTTGTTTCAGTCTTTTTTTTAGGGTATAAAACGGAATGGCCAATTTAACTGTAAAGGAGGTTGTATGATTGGCGTAAATAAAGTCACACTATTGGGAAATTTGGGAGCGGATCCTGAAATAAAAAAAATCGCGTCCGGGCAAAGCCTTACGCTTTTTAATCTGGCGACAAGCAACGCCTGGACTAACCGCGAGGGGCAAAAACAGGAGCATACAGAATGGCATCGCATTGTCGTTTGGGGCAAGCAGGCTGAAACCTGCGCGGAATATCTCTCTAAGGGAAGCAAAGTTTACATTGAGGGGCGTTTGCAAACCCGCTCTTGGGAGGATAACAATGGCCAAAAAAAATACACAACAGAAGTTGTGGCCTCTCAAGTGCTGTTTTTGAGTGGAAATCAAGAAAAGAGAAGCTCTTCAGAAGCCTCCTCATCCTCTTACACCCCGGAGCCGGCTTTTGGCGCTGAATCCTCCTCTTCGTCCAACTCTGACAAATCGCCTAACCCCGAAAAATCGGCGGATAATATTCCTTTTTAACGGGATAAGGAACAGAGTTGCCTTTAGATATAAGGGGCTTGGAAGACATTTTAAGCCCCGATCAAATCAGCCGGAATCCCCAAGATCTTTTGGAGTATGGCAACGACTGGCTTAAGCAATGGAAGGGGAAAGCCAATGCTGTTCTTTTTCCAAAAAGCGCCAAAGAGGTCTCTCAAATTGTTCATTGGGCCAGAAAGCGCAAGCGCAAGCTCACGCCTTCAGGCGGGCGAACCGGCTTAAGCGGGGGGGCTGTGGCCCTAAAGCAAGAGCTGGCTGTCTCCTTTGACAAAATGAATCGGATTTTGGATTTTAACCCTTGGGATCAAACAGTTTGTGCGGAGGCGGGCTGTGTGACTCAGACTCTTCAGGAGTTTGCCAAAAGCCAGGGTCTTTTTTTTCCGATCTCTTTTGCCTCTCAAGGCTCTTCACAAATTGGAGGCAACATTGCGACCAACGCGGGCGGAGCGCATGTCCTTCGCTATGGAACAATGAGGCAGAGAGTTTTAGGGCTGGAGCTGGTGACAGGCTCTGGAGATATACTCAATCTTGGCAAGGGGCTTGTGAAAAACGCCGTGGGGTATAGCTTAAAGGATTTGTTTATCGGAAGCGAGGGGACTTTGGGCTTTGTCACAAAAGCCATTTTGTCATTGGCCGCTCCGCCAGACAAGCCTCAAGCTCTTTTAATGGCTGTGGAAAAGCTGGAGAGCCTTCTGGATTTGTTTAAGGAGTTTAAGGAGAAAACCCAGCCCTTGGCTTTTGAGTTTTGGACAGACTCCGCCTTACAGCATGTCCTTTCTCATGGAGCTTTGGAATTTCCTCTCTCGCAGTCCAGCCCTTTTTATATTCTGGCTGAAATTGAGGAGAGAGACTCTGAAAAAGCTTTGTCTGTTTTTGAAAAGGCTTTAGAGCGGGGAATTGTCCGAGACGGCCTTTTAAGCCAAAGCTCCGCTCAATCCAAAAGTCTATGGAGTCTGCGGGAAAACATCAGCGAGGCCATATCCCATCGCTCTCCCTACAAAAATGACATCAGTGTCCGCATTTCCCAAATGGCGGATTTTTTAAAGGATCTGGATAAGCTGTTAGCGGAGCATTATCCTGATTTTGAGCATATTGTTTTTGGCCATCTGGGAGACGGCAACTTGCATATTAACATTTTAAAGCCGGAGGCGTGGGAGAAAGAGAGTTTTATTAAAAAATGCGAGCGGGTGAATGATATTTTGTTTGGCCTGGTGGAAAAATACCAAGGGGCTGTTTCCGCCGAGCATGGGGTGGGGCTGTTAAAAAAGCCTTATCTCCAGCATTCCCTCTCTCCAGAGGAGCTGGCCCTGATGAAAGGCGTAAAGAGGCTTTTTGACCCGGATAATATCCTTAACCCCGGCAAAATTTTTGATCTTTAGCTATTGGCCCGCCCAACAAAAAAACGCTTATTTAGCCAGTGAGCTTTGTCTTCAGGCGCCCTGCCGCTTGTTAGCCCGCCCAGCGGAAATTTGATCTTTAGCTATTGGCCCGGCCGGCGGAAAAACGCTCTCTCAAAATAAACCAACGGACCAGCTCTTGAATTGCAATTTTTTCCGACTGCCGGTGATTTTTTTAAAAAAATTTGATTTTTATGGAAATGCCTATATTATGGCCTTGAATCTAGCTTGGGGGTTTCCGGTTGCGCTTTTGCGCTTAACTCCATGCGCTCAAATGGGCGAATCCAGCTTGGGATTTGAGGGGTTCCGGTTGCGCTTTTGCGCTTAACTCCATGCGCTCAAATGGGCGAATCCAGCTTGGGATTTGCGAGAGCTTGAGCTAAGCCAGCGGATTTGTTAAACAGAGCGGGCTAAAATTAAGGAGGAATTTATGAGATTTTTAATTTTGTTTGTTTTTTTTGCCTTGGGGACAGGGCTGAGCGCAAATGGGCAGGAGGCTGTGCCGGATGACAATTTAAAAGAGAAAAGAAAAGAGCGCGATATTTATTTTTGTGACAATGTTCTGTCTTTGATCAGGCAAGGCGCTGTTTGCGTAGACGAGCAACCCGATGATTTAACAATTTTGGAAAAGCTCAATAACTGCAAAAATTATGAGATGAATATGACTCCGGATATGAGCGATGAAAACAGCTTAGAAACGAGATTTTTTAGATCGCTTCTCATCTGTCCCATCATACCGCAATTTTGCCGGGATATAGAAATTTTAAACAAAGACTCTGAAAGATATAAGCAATGTATCGAGGCGCATGAGCGGGCTTTTGGATGTTTGAAGCGAATTGTCTCCTCAGCCCAAGACAATGTGTGCTCCCAGCTCACACCAGCCCAGCCCAGCAAAGGCTGAAAAAGATTTTATGCTAATAGCGCTCTTTTTTTAGAGAGAAAGTGGCCCTATTTTGTCGGAAGAGGCTAGCCGATCACGCGGGGCCTCATAATCGGCGCTAAAAAACTATGTCCTCGCCAACAACTGCTCAAGCTTGGCTGGTCCTGCCGTCCATCCTCTTTTCAAGCTTAGCTGGCCCAGCCAGCCTCAAGTTTGCCAATTCCTTTTGCCCAGTAGGCGGAGCAAACCCTAAGCGAATAGAGCCATATCCTAAATTATAGCTCAAGCTTACAGCCTTTGGCCTTCGCCGGTTTTTTGAAATATCCGGCTCAGCCGGAAAAACGATCCAGCGGAGTAAAACAGCTGTTGAGCCAGCCAAAAAAAAGGGAGAATCAGGCCAGCCGGGGCGCGGCTTTTAAAGCTGACAAAAAGGCCAGCTAAAAATAAACACGCGAGCCAGCTTAAAGGAAACAGCCAAAAATATTTGTAAAAAAACCCCAAAATCAAAAAACCGGCCATTGAGGGGAAAAAGAGAGAGCTTGAGCGGGATAAAAAATCTTTGCGCTCTGATCGGGCCTGTCCAAAAACAAACAGCCTTTTTAAGCTCTCAAAATAAGAGCCGGCATAATCATTGATGACCACAGGCTGAGGAAAAAGCAAAAGATCTCCTTGCCGACTCAAGCGAATCCCTAAATCCATATCCTCTCCGGCTGTTTTGTGTTTTTCAGAAAAATTCCCGGCCTTCAAAATGGCCGACTTTAAAAAAAGGCCGTTTGTTGTGGGAATGTGAGAAACTTTTGTCCGCTTTTTCACCTTCCAGGCTTGAGGCGACCAGCCATGCCCAAACGGATGGCTCAAACTCAAATTCACCACTCTTTTCCACCATTTATTTTCAGGCAGCCGATTCGGGCCGCCTATAGCGGCAACATTTTGATTGGAGCTGTTTTCCCAGTGAGAAATCAGCGCCTCCAGCCAGTTGGCCGGCAGACGGCAATCGCTGTCTGTCCAGGCTATCAGCTCATATTTAGCGCGCCGGACAAGCTCCGCCCGCGCCAAGCCCAAGTGATTTTTAGAGGAGGAAAAGATCTTAAGGGGAAGCTCTCTTAAAAAGCTTGTAGCCGTTTTTTTAGTTTGTTGGCAATTCCCATTTTGAAAAACTAAGACCTCCCCTATATTCGAAAAAGCGGTTTGTCTTTTTAAATCCTCAAGAGGGCCGGCCAGCTTTTCCTTTTCCCGATGGCAGACAAGGGCCACCGTGACTTTTATTCCGGTTAAATTTTTAAGTTTTTGATCCATTTTGTTTTCTGCTTATCAAAAAATTGAGGCTTATCGATAGCCATTCAAAAACCCGCCGGCTGACAAACGCCAATTTATGAAAATTTCAATCCGTCCCACTGGCTGACAAACGCTCAGGCCGGGCTGAATAAAAAATGGATAACATCCCCGTCCCGCACTTGATAGCTTTTTCCCACAGTTTTGCACAGGCCTTTTTGTTTTAAAAGCTTTTCTGATTGGCTCTCAAAAAGATCTTCGCAGTGGTAAACTTCAGCTCGGATAAAGCCTTTTTGAAAATCTGAATGGATGACTCCGGCGGCAGTGGGAGCTAAAGCGCCTTGAGAAACAGTCCAGGCTCTGGCCTCCTTTTCGCCGGCTGTAAAAAAAGAGATTAAATTTAACTGCTGATAGGATTTTTTTATCACAGTGTGAAGAGCCGGCTCCTCCAGCCCCAAGGGCTTTAAAAATTCTGATTTTTCCTCATCTGTCCAGTGGATCATCTCAGCCTCTAAAGCGCAGGGGACGGCCAGCGGGGCTGTTTTTCCCCCTAAGCTCTGTGTAATCCCGCTGATAATTTCCCGCCTTTTAGGCATATCCCTCTCCCGCAAATTGCACACATAAAGAACGGGCTTTAAAGAGATAAAATTTAAGGGCTTTAAATGGGACAGCTCCTCTTGAGACCAGCTGTGCTGTCTTAAGCTTTCGCTTTTCCCTAAAATATCCAGAGCTTTTTTTAAAGCCTCAAGCTCCTGTCTCAATTTTTTATCCCCTGTGGTTTGAGCGGTTTTTTGTATTTTTTGCGCTCTTTTTTCCGCAATCTCCAAATCAGACAGCAACAGCTCCGTATTGACAATTTCAATATCTCTGGCGGGATCAGGCTCTCCGCAAACATGGGCAATTTGGCTGTCTTTAAAAGCCCTCACAACATGCAAAAGAGAATCCACACTGCGGATATTTGACAAAAACTGATTGCCCAAGCCCTCTCCCTGATGAGCGCCTTTAACCAAGCCGGCAATATCTGTAAACTCAAAAGAGGCCGGTATCATTTGTTTAGAGTTGATGATTTTTTGGATCGCTTTTAAGCGTTTGTCCGGCACAAAAACCTGCCCTTTATTGGCCTCTATGGTGCAAAAAGGGTAATTCCCTGTTTCCGCCTGCGTGGAGTTGGTCAGAGCGTTAAAAATTGTGCTTTTCCCGGCATTGGGAAGGCCGACAATTCCGCATTTTAAACCCATGATATTTATTATTTACCAAAAAAATTTAAAGGCGCATACTAAAAAATTAATAAAATAGGAGTCCTTTCCAGTCCCCTCATTCAGCAAGCGCTAGGCGGTTAACATAACTGGATAGCTGGCGCATAACCGCCCTTTCCAGCCCCTTCATTCAGCAAGCGGCTAAAACCAATTACTGCAAACCTAACAAAATTTTCTGGTTTTTTTGTTCCTAATGAGAAAAGCTCCGCCTCCAATGAAATCAGGAAAAGCGCTCCGCTTCCAATGAAATCAAGAATAAGCGCTCCGCTTCCAATGAAACCACGAATAAGCGCTCCGCCTATTTTTTTTAAGCTGAATTTTATCTCTTCCTTTGGCTCTTATTTTGATGGAAAAAGGCCTGCCATTTATCAAAAATCTCATCTTGAATTTGATACATTTTTTTAGCGGACTCTCCGCCTTGCTCATGGTGATAGCCCAGCAGATGCAAAAAGCCGTGCAAAACAAGATAAGCTGTCTCCTCCTCAGCGCTCAAGCCATGCTCTTTGGCTTGCTGCTTGATTTTCTCTCCGCAAAGGGCCAGCTCGCCAAAAGAGTTTTTTTGCAAAGGGGAAAAGCTTAAAACATCAGTCACTCGGTTTTTTTTAAAAAATTTTTTGTTTAAGCTCCGCATGCTGGAGGGGGAGACAAAAGCTATCGTCAGCTCTTTATCAGAGTTTGAGAGGATCTGCCTCTCCGCTAAAGCCTCTTCTAAAAACCGCAAAAGCGCTTTTAAAAACTTTTCAGACACCGGAGAGGGGGCGCCGCTTTCAATAATTGCCAATTCTATCATTTTAACCCGCAAGCCTGATTGAATTTAAACTGATTAAAGGCGCTCCGTCAATTATCAGCTATACTGATTTTATGTAAAAATTACCGCTTTTCCCTATTGCTTTTAAAAAAACGCTGTATTATAATAAATGATTGTCGGAGGTTAATAATGAGCAATAGAGCGGAATCCCCCTCTTTTGATGAAATTTGGAGCATCTTAAAAAAGGTGTCGGTTGGCCATAAATTAGCTGAAAAAGAGTTATTTCATGGAGAGCCTCAAAGATTTTAAAAAAGTATTGGCTCATGGTGACTTAAGTAGCTTTTGGTATAGCTAACTTATTATAATCACTATGAAAAACAGGTATTTTACGCATTACAGGAATTTGACTATATATGGAGCTGTGGCGGATTTGAGGAGCGATTCGGAGGCGCATTATGAACAGGCCAAAATGTTTTTATTATATCACTCATAGAGATAATTTAAAATCCATACTGAAAAAAGGCATACTGTCTCATCGCCGGGCCAACGCATGGAGTTTTAAAAATTGGATCATAAAAAAACAGGTGATTTATGATAAAGGTGTTGTTGAAATAAGAAAAAATAAACTTTTCAAAAAATGGCCCCTCTGGAATTATGCCAATGTGTATTTTCAAGCCCGAAACCCTATGCTCTACCGTGTGATTAAAGAGTTTGGAGAGAATGAAATTGTGGTTTTGCAAATCAATTCAAATATTTTAGACATTCCCAGCGCTGGAATTGCAGACGGCAATGCCGCCTCTCAAGACACCATTCTTTTTGAAGACATAAATAAAGGCTTGAGCGCTTTGAATAAAATTTTATTTGAAAAAGGCCATTGGATTGATATTGAGGATGGAAAGAGAAAAATAATGGCGGAAGTCCTTATTCTCGATCAAATCCCAGGAGAAAATATAATAAGCATATACACAAACTCTCAACAGACAAGCCAAGAGATAAAAAAAGAGCTGAAAGGATCGCTAAATGACAAACCTGTTATTTCTCATCCCTGGATGTTTTTTCTTCCTAAATTTCAAAAAAATATTTCAAACAAAGTCTCGCTCGTAAAAGAGGATATGTTTTTTTCAAAAATGCAAACTTTCACCATCAGCGTAAACACGGTTGGCATTATGGGCAAGGGCCTGGCCTCAAGGGCTAAGTATCAATTCCCGGATGTTTATGTGCGCTATCAAGATTTATGCCGGCAAAGAAAGCTAAAAATGGGAATCCCCTGCCTTTATAAACGAGCAAAAAACTTTGAAAAGGAGCTTATGGAGGATGACACAAACTCAGCTATGACAGAAAACGGCCAGCGCTGGTTTCTCTTGTTTCCCACAAAAAATCATTGGAGGGAAAAATCCCCTATTGAGGGGATCGAAAAAGGCTTGCAGTGGCTGAGGGACAACTATAAAAATCAAGGCATTGAATCCATAGCTCTCCCCGCTTTAGGCTGTGGCTTAGGAGGCTTAGCTTGGAAAGATATTGGCCCTTTGATGTGTCAATACTTAAATCAAATGGATATTCAAAGCTCTGTTTATTTGCCTCTTGAGGGGCAAATTCCAGAAGAGCAATTAAAGCCCGATTTTTTATTGCGGGAAACATAAGGCAAACAAATCTAAATGATACTGGCTTGTTAGGGCTGGAAACCAAGAGGGGATTTTCTTAGCTCTTTGCCTATTGGTATTTTTTGAAGGTTTCCACAAGGCTTTGGAAGCTTTTTGGCCGGTATTTTTTAAATCCCTCCTCATCCACAAATACAAAAGACCATTTTCCAAACTGGCCGTTTTGGGACACATCAAAGCAAAAAGCCTTAAGCCGCTTTATCTTCAAAGGATCATTCAAATCCTCACGGCCTTTTGTCTCCACAACATAAAACACACCCTCCGACTTTTTCACCAAAAAATCAGGGCAATAATCTTTTAAATATCCCTCATGATCCACATAATCCAGCTTAAATCCCACAGCAAAATAGTTTTTTGCGTAAGAGACAATATCCTCGCAATTATCCAAAAATTGAGCAAACTCCAGCTCTATAGGGCTGTCCCCGACAATTCGGTTAAAAACACTCTTTTTGGGAGCTAAAAAATCTCTCTCCTTGACCCTAAATGGCCTTGTTTTTATAAGGCTGAAAGCAGAGCCTTTAAGATAGGCCGCCGGCCGCTCCCGCAAAGTCAAGGCATTGATCTCTTTTTTAAAAGTGTCAATAATCAGCCGGGTTATATGAGGCTCTGACAAACTGTTGATTGTGTCCGCGCTGATTAAATCCACTGATTCCTTAAAAAGATGATTTTGGACAAACTCCCTCACCTTCTCATAAAGCGTGTAATAGCCGCTTAGCAATTTTAACTCTGTCCTAATGGCTCTCGCAAAAAAGCCTATCACATTCTCATAATCAACAGAGCTTGAATCATCCAAAAAAACACTGTGGGAATAATCCTCTGTCTCTTTTTCGCCATCCTCATCGGCGCTTTTTTTCACCATATATTTAAAATCAATCCGCCTCATTTTAGAGGAGGGAAAAGTTTTGATATTTTGTTTTTCAAATTGAAATTTTGAAACATCCAAGTCGGACAAATTCTTATATTCCCGATAAGATTTAGGGGTCAAAATCGGAACAGAAATATCAAGTTTTGGAATATCCTTAGCCGGATTATCTAAATCCACTTCAACAATCAGAGGCGCTTTAATCGGGGCTTTATCTCCCATATCCTCATATTCCAATTTGACTCCCTCTTTTTGAATGCTCTCCACAAACTCAATAAAAGCGTCTGTCCCGATGACACTCACTTTTTCCTGAATCCCGCTTGTGTCCTGATACATCAGCCTTAAGCCGCGCCCCAAGGTTTGCTCCGGCAAAATGTTGCTCTTGGCTGAATAAGCTCTCAAGCCGACAATAGTCGTTACATTTTTCACATCCCAGCCCTCCTTTAAAACCAAAACAGAGACTATGGCTTTATAGGGGTTGTCCGGGCTGTCAATCGTGTTGGCCTCCCGCCGCAAACGCTCCAGCTCCTCTTTGCTTTTTGAGGTCCTGGCGCTTTCTAAAATATCCCCTCTTTTGTTTGTGTGAATGGAGAGGACAGCGTTTTTTAAATCAGGATAAGAGCTTTCCAAATATTCAGCCACATCATCGCAAGATCCGGTGTCATCTGTCATCACAAAGAGGATGGATTTTTTGTTTAGTTTGATATTTTCATTATAGGCTTTTCTCCATTCTAAAACCCCTAAATGAATATAGTCTCCGTATTTCTCTGTGAATTTTATGGTCTTCCTCTCCTGAAGTTTGTCCCGGCTTTTTTTATCAGGCAAAACAGGATGCTTGACAACATTTTGAGCGACAGCCTCCACTAAGGGATAATCAGAGACAGTCTGAACAAAAATCGATCCGTTGTTATGCTTTGGGGTGGCCGTCACATCCACCTGCAGGGATAAAAGCCCGCCTTTCATTTGCAGTTTGTTGTTTATATCCCGAATAGCCTCAAACCAAGCCAGTTTCTCATCATGGATATGATGAGCCTCATCATTAAAAATCGCCAGCTCGTCAATGTCCCGAACAATATCGCCCAAGTCCATTTTGGAATCAGCCACGCTGGCGACAGAGGCGGGGCCTAAAAAATACTCTTCCCTGTTTTCATCCTGAAAAGAGGGGATACGGGCCGAACTGGAATAAATCCTGTGAATGTTTGTCAAAAAAATATTCCCATGAGGGTTTGTTTTCCGCAGTTGATCTTGAATGTGAAGGCTTAATTGAAAATCCGTTTTCCAATTTTTCTCCTTGTAGCCATTTATGGGAATCACGGGGTCTTGATGAAAGATTTTAAGGCCATCAAAATCCGCCCGCAGGCGATCCAAAACAATAATATTGGGCGCAATCAAAAGGAAGTTTTTGGACAGATCAGAATCCGCCTCATAAAGCTTGTGAAAGTAAGACCAAGCCAAAAGAAGGCTCAAGACTTTTGTCTTCCCTGAGCCAGTGGCCATTTTAATCACAAAGCGGCGCCAGTCCTCCTCAAACATCTTATGGGAGATGGCTCCGGAAGAGTCAAACTTCATCAAATCCTGGGGCGACTTAATTTTAGCTGTGTCATACAGATAAATGACAGTCTCCACAGCCTCCCTTTGGGCAAAGTAATACCGAAAATAATCCAGCCGGCCGCCGGATTCCTGAACATGATCCGTCTTAAACCACCAGTTCAGCAGAGCCTTGCTTGTCTTTGTCGCTCCGGCATAGCTGTTTTTTCGCCATTCATAAACCGCTTTCCTCAATTTATGAGCCAAAGGAGGAAGCAGTTTTTCATAGGAGGATTCCCTCAAAAGATCATCAGAGGGAATCCACCGGACTTCAGGCGGTAAGATAACATGCGGAGAAGGGGGGAATTTTTTATGCAAAGCCATTATTTTAAAAATCTCTTTTTTTTACAAGCGTTTGGAATTTTAGCGGCATTTGATTTGAATTTTTCCTCAGAGACAACACAACCTCCAAGAGCATAGGCTTTGGCGATCACAAAAGGGTCTGCTACAGGTTTTTCACCAATTCTTTCTCTACTGCCTACAAGATTTTTAAAATGTGGAAAGTCAGAATACATTTGCTTCATAAATTGGGATTCGCTAACATCGGAAATCATAAAAAAATTTTTCTGATTCTTTGCCCAAATTTTTAAATTGTCATCATAATGAAAAGAGTCTATTTCCCTCTTAACCTCTTTAACAGAGCAAATATTTTGTTGTTTGATTAAATTATTAAAGTTTTTCCATAAAGATGGAAAACTGTCAAAGTAAAAATACCTGAACAAAATTATCAAAGAGCTTGTATCAAATACATATTTCATTTTTATCTCTTTTTATTTTTACTCAGCATCCGGCTGTTTGGCTCAAATGATAAAGCATTTCCGGGTTTTTCATTCAGAAAATCCGCCAGCTGATCTAAAGAAATCTGATTTTTATAGTATTTCTCAAAAACAAGAGAAATGTATTTTTTCCCAAGATAAGTTTCTTTAGCGGCATAATAGTTTCCTCCCTTTGACTGTTTTTTAGATTTGGCGTTTTGATATTGCCGTGTGATTTCTTGTTTGATCTGATTATATATTTTATTTGAGATAATTTTATTTTTTAAAAGCCGTATTAAAAAAACCTCTTGACTGACAGAGTAGCTGTTTGCCATTTTTTTTATATCATTTAAATCAATTTGTTTTGGCAAAGATTCATCGGGAACCAAAAAAGCCCCGGCAAATTCATTGCATATTGTCTCTATTTTTTGATTTGCTCCTTTTAATTGGCTTCTAAAATAATTTTCATCTACAGGATCAAAGCCACTAGTCCGGAAAAGTATATGAGCCAACTCATGGAACAGAGTAAAGATTTGTCTGTTTTTTGATTCATTATTGTTAATATAAATAATAGGAAAACGCTCATCATAAAGACAAAAACCGGAAAAGTTTGGCTCTTTAAAAGAATCTTTAAAAACAAATACTCCATGGGACTGAATAACCTCTCTCCATTTTTTTAAAGCCATGTCTGATTTATTTTGAAATGACCCAGTTTGATGTGCCCATTTTTTTTGTTCCTCTATACTTACATTAAGATAATTTCTCACTTTGCGAGCTAAAGAGTTTATAGACGCTTGCGCTGTAAATTGTATATCTTTAAAAATGTTTGATTCTTGGATGTCAGTTTTAAGATATTCTTTATAAAGCTCCATAACATTTAACTGCATAACCCTGGCTTTGCGAATAATCCAACGCATATTGGGGCCAAGCTGGTCAACAGCTTTTGGCAAAGTTCTAAATGATCTTTGAATATTGCTTTCATCATCCGGCGGCTCAGGAAAAAAAAACACCGCCAGAGGCCTTCTATAAATTTTATAAGCCAGACTTTCCAATTGTGGGTATGAGGGAAAGTCCTTGCCGCTTTCCCAATTAGATATGGTTTGATCGGTAATGCTTTTTCTTTTTAGTTTAGCGGCAACTTCCTTAATAGTGTAGCCGGAGCTTTCTCTCGCCCACTTTAAAACTTGCGGTGTTGGACAAACTGCTTTCATAGTTTTGCCTCTTTGACACGCATGGTGTCGTTGCTGAAAAATGGAACTATAAACTGTGATGGAGAGTGTATCTTTGGTTTGCCCCAAGGCATTTTTCTCTGTTTGGGATAAGTGATATAGAGCCAGCGCCTAGATCGGGTAATAGCCACAAAAGCGCTGTTTTTTTCCTCCTCAAGCTCCTGTTGAGATATGGCTCTATAATCAGGAAACACCCCCTCACACATACCCATCAAAAACACAATATCTTTTTCTAGCCCTTTCATTGTATGAACTGTGCTTAACATTAAAGCATCAGATTTAACATCCCCATTTTGTCCAGTTAACTCCCCTAAAGCGGCGGCGTTTCTGAAAGCCGCCAGTGAATTTTTATTTTGGCTTCTTCTAAAAAACTGCCAGAGTTTTTTAAAATCCTCAAGCTCCCTCATGGAAAGCTCCAGCTCTTTTTCCTCCTTCTCATTCAAATTTTCATTAGATATTTTATCCATTTCATTCTGAAGCGCTTTAACAAGCTTTAACATATTTGGCTGTTCCGCATCCAGAAAACAAACATTTTTACAAGCTTCCGCTTTAAGTTTGGAAAAAGGATCATTTGTATTATCCTCTGATAATTGTCTTGCAAAATGAGACAGAATATCAAATTTTCCGCTTTTTTTCTCATTTGAAACAGCGCCTAAAATGCCAGTTAATTTTTTTTGACTGATCCAGTCCCTTGGATTCAATTTCAGGCGAATGGAAAAATCTAAAATTTTCCCAAAATCAGACAGCGGATCTAATGATGCTTTAGTTTTTTTTAACTGATAATTTATATTTTTTTTCTTAAGCAAATCTTTAAGATATTGAAAAACAAAGCGATTCCTGGCAATAACAGAAATATTGCTCAAAGATATAGAGCCTTCAATATCCGAATGGCTTTTTAACTTCAAGATTCTCTCAATTTTATCACAAATCCATTGAGCCTCTTTTTCCTCATCAGGCATTTCCTCAATTTGGCATTGACCCTCTAAGGCAAAATCAGTCTCTTTTTGCGCGTCAGGCTTAAGCTGGTTAGCCAGCCTTACTACAGATTTTGAGCTTCTATAGTTTTCTTTTAATGTAAATGTTAGTGGTTTAAAATCTTTCAGAAAATGTTTGCGCAAATAATCCTTTGAGGAGCCATTAAAGCCGTATATCATTTGATCTGGATCTCCAACCATCAGAAGGCTTGTTATTTCCTCCCCGCAAAGAGCTTTAATAAACTCATATTGGGCCTTGTTTAGATCTTGCGCCTCATCAACGCAAATATGTTTATACTTTGCTCTGTATATCCGCCCGCACCAAGGCTGTTCCATAAGTATTTTGTGGGCATAAACCAAAATATCATCAAAATCAATGCCGCCGCCTCGCAACAGCTCCTCTTGATAATTTTGGAAAACAGAAAAAACCATCTCCCCACAAACTTTTTTAATTTCATCATCTGTCAATAGCTTTCTTTTTATTTTAGAAAATTTATCCATAAACTTTTGAATTGTTTTTCCTCTTGTTTTTTCATGATCTTGATGGCCGTCTTCTTGTATAAAATTTTCAATATTTAAGCCGCTGTTGGCCAGAGACTGCAAGAAAATAGCTCTTCTGTCATGCTCTCTGTCGTAAATATGAAGCTCTGGAGGGAGTCCGATTGTGTGAGCATAGCTGTCCACTATTCTTTGCGCCACGGAGTGAATAGTCGCAATCCAGCAACGGTCAAAAGCTTTGTCCGAAGTTTCCAGCCGCGCCTTCATTTCCTCCGCCGCTTTATTGGTGAAAGTAAAGGCAATAATACCGTCTTTGTTTGTGTTTTTTAAAATATGCCGAGCTCGCTCTGTGAGGACACGAGTTTTGCCTGTTCCGGCAGAGGCTAAAACCTGAATAGCCTGCCCAATAGGCTGGCAGACAATCTCTTTCTGGCCTTTAGATAAATTTATAGATAAATCTGTCATTTGAACCGCTCCAAAATTTTATCAAAACACTCTCTAACAGCCTGTGGTGTCATATCCTCCGGTTTTTTCTTGTTGGGGTTTGTCCTGATGATGTCAGCTAAAAAACCAGAGTATTGGGCTTTCTTTTTTTTCATTTTATCCAAAATTTCTTTATTTGACAAGCTTTCCAGCTCTTTTCTTTTAGCTTTGACATATTCAGGCTTGCTAGAATCTTTGGTTTCAAACAAAATCAAAGATTCTATGATTTCAGCTTTTAAATTTAGCTCATTTAAAAGCTCAGTTTCCAATTCATTCCCCTTTTCTAGAAAAGACGCGCTGATAAGCTGCTCAACCTCCCGCTCAGATCCTATCGCTTGTTTTAGCTTTTTTATCTCAGATTCCACTCCTTGTCTAGTTGAATCGTCATTGTCGCTAATGATATGAGTTGGTATGCCCATATTATAAGCTAACTTTAAAAAACCAAGATAATTTTTCCCATTTACGCTAACGCAGGATATATTAAGGTCAAAAATTGTTTTCGCCCCTCTAAGCTCAAACATGGCCGGAATCAGCTGCTCCTCTGTTATGCCCTCACAAAGAATCCACGCCTTGGCAAAAAGCAACTCGCCGCTTTTGGAAATTATCTCACGGTTTATCTTTTTGACATCTTCCTCTAAGAAATTTTTTGAAGGGGTTTTTGCTAAAACACCGCTGTCAGAGTTTGACAATGCCCGAAGATCAGAGATATTGGCTGTGGCGGCAAAATAAGGCGAATGGGTGGTTATGATGGCCTGTCCCTCAAGTTTTGCTATCTGATGGTATAAAGTTTTTTGCGCGCTGGGATGCAAATGCGCCTCCGGCTCTTCAGCAACAAAAAGAGGGAAAAACAGCTCATCTTCTTCTTGATGTTTTTTGGCTTTGGATTTAATAAAAGCTAAAGTGGCTAAAATGGAGGCCCAGCTTCGAGTTCCCATGCCATGATACTCCATGGAAAAAATAGATTTATCTTTTTTTCCAAAATGAATTGAAAAATGTTTGGAAAGATCTCTTATTTTTTTAGGAAGAGGGCTGATTGAAACATCAGCTTCGCCATGAAACATTGAGCTTAACTGCTTAAGGTGATCTTTGAAGTTTGTTAAATCTTCGCTTTTTTCAACAGCCTCTTTGTTGATTTTCTCTATTTCATTCTCAATTTTTTTTGTGGAAGATCTGTCATACTTAACACCAGCCAATATTTTGCCGGAGAAAGAGGATCTGTCCCGCAACTCATGGTAAATATCTCTCTGAGGGTCTAAAGAGATAAATGAAATGCCCTGCAGGTGAGAGCGTATTTTGTCTTTTTCTCTTGGCTCTTCCTCTTTCCATGAGTTAAAATCCGGCCATCTTTGCATGATATGCCTATGACATTCAAATCCTCCCTTTATCTCATCTGGTTTAGATATTGTTCTGACAGCCACAAACTCCTGATCTCCCTCTTTTTTGATTTTATCGCCAAATAGAGATGCCCATTTTTCATCAAAAATTTTATCTATAGCGCCATTTTTAAAAGGAGCTAATTTTATGTCGATAATAATTTTCTCCGCGCGGCTGTCTTGTTGATCGATAAAAAAATCCTCTTCAGAAAGGTATTGAGCATAATTTCCTAATGCCAACTGTAATGCCTTCAGAACAGAGGTTTTCCCTGAATTATTGGGGCCAATTATAACTGCTATGCGAGGCAAGTTTAATTCCATATTGTGGATGCCGCGAAAGCCGGATATCCTAACATGATCAATTTGAATAGTGTTTTGTGTCATTGTCTCTTTTTTTCCCATTGTATCAATTAAATTTAAAATTTACAACTTCTTATTAGTTGTTTTTTCATAGTTTTGCCTCTTTGACGCGCATTGTGTCGTTGCCAAAAATGTCAATCACTTTGACGGCGATTTTAATTATATGGCGTTTTTCTCCCGGCTTGGATTTATTAAAAGGCTGGGCGGATTTTTTGTCTTGTTTGGGATTTTGGCTGGCTGTGTTTGAGAGCTGGCGGAAAGGGGTTTTGAACTCTAAAGCCCGGCTCTTTTTAGTTCGGAAGGACTGCCATTCGTTTTCAAACACATAGTCGCCTGTCCATTGCTCTTTTATCTTGCCAGTCTTCTCATCTTTGACTTTGATAATCTCTTTTTTGCTCTCAAAATCAAAATCCACGCTCCAATAATCGATCCAGTCTGTCCATCTTTTTGTAAGGATTTCTGTTTGAACATTCCCCTTTTTGTCTTTTATGATTTTAATGATTTTTCCGCCTTGGACTGTGATTTTTTGTTTTCCATTTTTAAGGATCTGCCGGACTTGATCCTCAGATTCCCCTTGAGAGTAATAGGTTGAAAAATCCGTAAGCTCCACTGCCGCTTGGCCGGTTTTTTTAATATGGATTTTAAAGTCAATGTAGGAGACATCAGCAAAAACCACTTCATTTTTCTCCACCGCTCTTTTGTCAAAGACTTCTTTGGGAATATACTTGAGGGCCAGATCAATGTTTTGCTTTTTCGCCTCGTCTCGGATATTGGGAAACAAACCCATTTCAAACTCAAAGGCCAGAATATCCGCTTTGGCAATGCCTTGATCGATGCAGGCTTTGATGGCCTCCTCCGCAAAAAGGCGGCTTACAGGGAAATTGACAGGGCCTATAGCCACCATGCGCCCCGCCTTTTTTCCGTGGAAAACAAGGCTCCCGCTCACAGGCTGGGCGGAGTAAGCCTGAAGGATCATTTTAATATAATTTTTCTCTTTTTCAGCCAGCTGTTTTTCCCGCTCTTTTTCTCTAAGATTCATATTGACGCCGATATAATGCTGGCGCTCATATTTGCCGAGGTTCAAAATCTCAAAAGCCCGATAGTTTTTGTTTGTGTTTTTCATCTCCCGCTGAACATGGATCATCCGTTTGCGGGTTGTGTGAATAGCAAATTTGCCCAAATCGGATCCAATCCATTTTCTGCCAAGCTTTTCCGCCACAGCGCAAGTCGTGCCGGAGCCGCAAAAAAAGTCCGCCACTAAGTCGCCCTCATTGGAGGACGCTTTGATGATTCTCTCTAACAAAGCTTCCGGCTTTTGGGTGGGGTAATTTAATCTTTTAATGCTTTGTGAATTGACATTTGATATATCCAACCAAACATCTTGAGGTGGTATGCCTTTCATTTCGTCAAGATACCTTTTATATCTTGCCACTCCTTCTTTTGTATAATAAATACGATTTTCTTTCTCTAACTGTTCAAATTTTTCTTTATTGTGCCTCCAGCCTTTTGTGATTCCTTTCCATTCAAATCGATACCCTTTGCCTGGGGCAATTAAAGAAGTATCTTGAAATTTTTTTCCATTTTTATCTACATGCCTATAGTATTGATCCACATATTCTTGAGAGTATGGAGTTTTATAAGAGTTCCATTTTACCACACCTATATCTTTTGTATAAAAATACAAAGAATCATGGACTGGATTGATAAATTTGGACTGTGCCCTTGCGCCAGTTCTTTTCCATATTATTTCTGAAATAAAATTATCTTTTCCAAAAATCTCATCCATAACCAAACGGATATAGGAATTGACCCGCCAGTCACAATGAACATAGATACTGCCATTATCGGAAAGCAAATCCCGCATCAGGGACAGCCGCTCGTAAATCATGGCGATAAAGCTGTCCGCCCCTTTGCCCCAAGTGTCGCGATAGGCGATCTCTTCCAGAACATTTGGCTCTTTTGTGAGGCTGTCCTCCCCCACTTCAATGTTAAAGGAGAAATCCGCCCCCACATCAAAGGGCGGATCAATGTAAATAAGCTTTAAGCCTCCGGCTTTTTCAATCTCCTCCCTGATTGGCCCATTTTTGAGGCTGGAGAGAATGAGCTTGTTGTCTCCCCATATCAGCTTGTTAGTCCAGCCCGCTATTTGACGGCCCCGCTCATCAAAAAAGCCAAGCTGTGATTCAGCGGACGCAGGCTCTTCCTCTCTCGGCTCATCCACATTCTCAATCGTCTGAAAGGGGAGGGCGAGATTTGTTGTCTGAGAAGTCTTGCCGCTCCAAACCAGCTCCACCTGCTCCTTATCCTGAAACAGCAAAAACCGATATTTGTCCGGCAAAGGCTTTCCCTCCTCCATCAGCCGGGCAATCTCCCGCTTTTCCTGCTCCGCAAGATAGATTTTATTTTGTTCACTCATCAGATGCCCCTCTTCGCATTGCCTTCATTTTTTTCTGCCTTGCTTTGTTTTATCTCATATTTTTTCAATACTTTTTTAATAGTATCTACTGATTCCTGTTTCAGGTAAAATATATTTCCAATTCCATCTGTAATAAAAAAGCTGTTTCCTTCCATGAAAAAATTTTTATAATCCCAAGAATTAAAATTATGCTGTAAATTATTGCCACTGCTTATCACGATAGAGGAGTTATGATTTTTATCTATTTTACTGTCTTGAATAATAAAAGTTTCTGTGAGAATATTACCTGTGTTGAAAGGAGAAAACCATTTTCCATATAGTTGATTTAAAAATTTCTTGAATGTACTTATTTTTTTATCAGTAGCATAAACATAAATTTCACCTCCGTAAGCGGAAAAGTATACTGGGAGATACCCTATATTGACTAGCATAATATTTCCTAATCCTGTTGGAGGAGGAGCGTCTGCAAACAAAATCGTAAATTCAACTTGTCTTTTGTCTTTTGAAAGTTGATAAAGCCCTAAAATAAAAGCGCTAATAGCTGTCAGGAGCGAAACAAATATCGTTACATTTTTAAAAAAAAGCATTATCACTATAGCAACAAGCAAAGCGCTTATGATGAATACATATACCATATCTGTCTCCTTGAAAACTCAAACATATTCAGCCCATCTCTAAAATACTTTGAGGGGCAAATTAAATTCTAAAGCCTCATTATCCCATTTTTGAGGCGCTTTGTCCAAAAAAATGACACGAATAGCCAACCCTATATGAATTTTTAAGGATCTTTTCGCTGTCATAAGGGGGGCAGGAAAGGCAAAACTGATCCATGCGGAGACTATAGCACAAGGGACAGGAGAAAGCCTGTATTATATCAACAGGGGGAAGAGGCAGGCTTTTTCGGCGGGAAGGCAATCAGGCAAGGCATAAAGAGCTTTGGGAGAACCAGAGACAAGGCGGATTCTCAGAAAACCGCTGGCTGGCTTTGTTCCTTCTCAACAACTATATAACTAAAAAAAGGATGCTATAAGCGGGAAGCTAACAGCTAGGGCTAAAGTCTGGGGCGCCAAAGAAAGAGCTTTCCGCCTCTCACTCTTTTTATTTCCTCTTGACCAAACCAATCAAAAGCCGATGATTTTTTAGGCATTTATAAGGAATTGAGCTTGAAAAATATCCCGTTTTATGTTTTGTTGAAGCTCCGCAAAGCTTCTGCTTTTTTTAACAGGCTTAAAAGCTGGAATAAAGGATAACAATATGGCTCTCGCTTTTTTTGACCAAAATGTAATGGAAAAACTTTCAAAAAAAGGGAAAGATGGACAAAACAAAGCTTTTCAAAATAATGTGGGAAGACTTTTAGAAACACAGAATCAGTTATTAACCTCTTTTGCTTTGCTAGAGTTTGCCGGATGCAACTCAAAAAAAATTCTTGATATACAATATAAAAACAAGAGCTTGGAGGATTATCTTTTTCAATCTGCTGAGGAGTTAAAAAAACTGCCTGATTATTTGAGAGATCAACTTAAAAACAAAATACCAAAATCTTATCTGATAAAAAAACTGGAGAAAAAAAAAGAAAAAGATAAACTATTTTTAACAGTTGCGGGTTTTGATTTTATAGACCATTATATCGACTATATCAAAAACACAGATTTCATGTATGAGAGTTTGATTAAACTTCTGCTTTTAGACCGGCTGGCTATAGTAAAACTCCCTACAAAAGATAAAGATAAAAACTATATTAGAGGACGATTTATTGATTTTTTGACTTATATTGTTATCAAGGGAATCTGTCAGGAAGGAATGGTAAATTATAGAATGATACTTGAGCTGTTGTGTAATCAGTTGCGCCATGTGCCGTCAACACAGGAAGATCCTCCTGAAATAAATAAAACAGCAAAAGACTTGCTTCAAATTTATTCAGATCAAAAACTAAAGAAAAAGGGGGATTTGGTGGATTGCGAGATAATTCCCTTGGCTTTTTTAGGATGGCGTGGCTCAAAATGCCATATTTACACTACAGACGATGAAAATACTATAATAAAAAGATTGACGCTTTGTTGCTGTTATATAAGCTCTACTATACCTTTTATTTTGAATAAAGGGATTCTCTCTAAGTACATTAAAGCTAATGACCTCAAGCTTTTTTCTCAAATTGAAAAGAGCGAGCGTCCAAAATTAAATTTCGGAAAAGTGTTTATATTAGACAAAAAAACCGGCGAAAAAATCAACGAAATATCCGCCGAGGAGATGCACAACAACCGGGAAAAATTAGTTATTTAATAAAATCCACAACTCAGTTAGAAACAGTGAGAAAAAGGCGGTTCGCCTCTCACTCTAAACCAGCCTCCCACTCTAAAACAGCCTCCCGCTCTAAAACAACCCACAGCTCAATAAAAGTTTCAGCATTTAATGAAGAGCGCAAGCGCTGACTCTTTATTAAAAAATCCTCTCTGGACTGCTTGGCTCTCTTTAAAACCGGCAAAAATCTGCCGGATGCCGGACACTTTTACCCTTCTTAACCCTAAAACTTAAAAAAAATGCCGTTTTTTTAGGATCTTTTTTTGCAGTATGTATTTGTTATGGTGACTAAAAACCCCAAAAATAAAAAGACCAGCCAAAAGCGCTCCTTAAAAAAGCATCAAGCTCCGGGATCCAATCCGCCTCCAAAGCGGAGTCGGAAAAAGCCCCTGCGCAAAGCCTCCACCGCCAAACCCCTATTAAAAAAGCCCGCACGCAAAGCCCCTCTCCAGCCAAAAAGAGCAAAAACTTTGACCGCCAAACATCTATTAAAAAAACTCTCCGGCCAAAAGAGCTCATTAAAAAAGCATCAAGCTCCGGGATCCAATCCGCCTCCAAAGCGGAGTCGGAAAAAGCCCTCCCTCAAAGCCCCTCTCCAGCCTCAAAAGCCCGCGCGAAAAGCCTCCACCGCCAAACACCTGTCAAAAACTCAGCCCCGCCAAAAAGGCAAAAAGCTCACCAAAACCCTGCGCTTAAACCCCGGCAGACCCTCCAAAGCCCGCCACGACAAGTTCTTTAAAAGAATTTACTCCGACCTCGAACTCGCACGAGAACTCTGCCAGCTCGCCCTCTCTAAAGAGGAATTTCAAGCCTGTGACTGGACAAAACTCAAAATAGAGAAAATCCCCCAAACCAAAGCGGACTTAATCCTCTCTGTCCCTCTAAAAGGCTATCCCTCAAAACAAATTAAAATCCTGTTTATTTGGGAGCATAAGGCCTGGCTTTCTAAAAAGGTTTTCAAGCAGATGCTGGTTTATCAAACTATGCTCTATAAAGAGTTTGATCAGGTTTTAACAGTTATTCCCATTTTGTTTAATCACGGAAAAGAGCCTTGGAAGTGGAAAAAGTCCTTTCAGGAGGTTTATTTAGGGAAGTTTTTCTCTAAAATTCCTGTTTCTTTTCGCCGGAGTGTGCTAAACTATGAGTTGCGCTTATTGGACACCCGTGATGAGAGGGTGAGGAGGATTTTTAAGGATAAGAGGTTTAAAAGCGGGAGGATTTTGCATTTATTGTCTGAGATATGGGATGTGAAGAGGGGATTGAAGGATGGATTGAGCGCTGAGTTGAAGGAGATTTTGCTGGCATTGTTTAAGGTGTTTTCTGGAGATGAGAAGAAGTTGGCGGCTGTGGCGCAGTATGTGAAGTCGGCGGGGGTTCGTTGGAAGGTATGGAATAAGCTGGAACAAGAGGCTATTAAAAAAGGCTTATTAACAAAAGGAGGTTATATGGATATAATAGAGGACATTAAGCAGGAGTTCCGAGAGGAGTTTCAAAAGGCTGCTCAGCGGGCAGTTCAGCGGGAAGTTCAGCGGGAAGTTCAGCGAGAAGCTCAGCAAATGCTAAAGAAAGGCATGGAAAAAGGCCGGCAGGAAGGCATGGAAAAAGGCCGGCAGGAAGGCATGGAAAAAGGCCGGCAGGAAGGCATGAAAAAAGGCCGGCAGGAAGGTATGGAAAAAGCCGCTTTAAAAATGCTGAAAGAAAAAGCGGATATTGCTTTTGTCTCTAAAGTGACTGGCCTGACCCAAAAAGCAATCAAAAAGCTCAAAAACGGCTCTTGATTTTGCCATAAATCCAGACTTTATCAAACGCGCCGGCTTAGCGCTTATTAAGCTGGGCCATTATTTACAGCCTAAAAACAGCCAGCGCTCACAAATAAGCCCTGCGCTTAAAAAAGTTTAAAAACTCAACAGCCATTTCCTCTTTTAGCCAAAATCCCGATAAAATATAAAGCCCCCCGCCTGAAAAAAGAGCCAGAGGAAAAGCAAAAAACAAAGCCCAAAAGGCGGACATAAATAAAGCAAAAAAGCCAACAAGAGGAGAGATGGCCATCAAACACAAAGCCATAAGGGCCAGCCCCGGCAAACTCTTTAGCAAAACAGCCCCCATAGGCTTAAAGCGCAATCCCTCCGTCAGATAAGACAAAAAGCCGGCCAAAAGGGCAAAATAAACCGCTGAGGACAAAGCGGTCGCCCCCGCCAGCCCCTTTAAGCCATAAGCCGAAGTCAAAATCCCCGCGCACAGAGCGTGAAAGCAGACAAACAAAACAGCGCTGAGCGCTATATGCCAGTTTTTATTGATGGCGAAAAAACAAGAGGACAGCACCCTGGACAGAGAGGAAAAAATCAAAACCGCGCTGTATATCCGGACCACTTCCGCCGTTTGGCCAGCCGACTGGCTGTCAAACTCCCCTCTCATAAAAAGAAGCTCCACCATCGGCTGAGCGGCCATCAACAGCGCTAAAGAGCAGGGCAAAGTCAAAAAAAGCGAAAACCTCAAATAATAGCCGGCTGTATGGTTAAAGTCTGAATATTTTTTGAGGGCGTATTGCCGAGTCAATTCGGGAATTAAAGCTGTCCCAATGCTGATCGCGATAAGAGCGCGGGGAAACTCCAAAAGCCTGTCTCCATAGTAAATATAAGACGGCGCGCCCTCCTCCAGCCAGCCGGAAAAATACACATTGATCAATCCAATTAAAGACGCGGCGGACAGGCCAATCGTCCCGGATAAAAATCTCTTGCCCGCCTGAGCCAAAAAAGGATTTTTTAAATCCAGAGAAAAACGGATGGGAAAATTCAGCCGGCGCATTTCATATAAAACGACAGCCAGCTGAAGCGCTCCTCCCACAATAACCGCCCAAGCCAAAGAGACAGAGGGAAAGGGCCACCAGGACTGAGGAGTCCAGGCGAAAGCGATAAGGCTCAAATTAAAAAAAGCGGGAGCCAAGGCCGGAATAAAAAACCTCCCCAGAGCCTGAGCGGCCGACATAAAATAAGAGTAAAGGCTGACAAAAAACAAATAAGTAAAAACCAGCCGGCCCACAATGACTGTTTTTTCCAGTTTGCCCTCCACTGCGGAATAGGCGGAATCCGCAAAAAACAAATAGACAATGCCCTCCATAAAAAGCGCTCCCAGCAAAGTGAGCACGCTGACCGCGCAAAAAAGCAAAGTGAAAAGGCAGGCGGAAAGCTCTTTTGTTTTTTTCTCCCCATCGGCTTGCAGGGACTCAGTCAAAACGGGAGTCACGCTGGCCGAAAAAGAGCCTTCTCCAAAAAGCCTTCTAAAAAAATTAGGGAAGCGGAAGGCCACAAAAAAGACATCGGTCTCTGTTTTGGAAAAAAAAGCGGCTATGCACAAATCCCTCAAAAAGCCTAAAATACGGCTTAAAAAAGTCCCCAAAGACATCAGGCCAGCCCGCAAGCCGACCAGATCCCTTTGATTTTGCGTTTGCGGAAATTTTTTGCTCAAAATAGTATTGCCTTAAAATCGCCGGTTGTGTTATGACCCTATTGATAATGGCGCTAAGGAGGCTATTTTGGCAAACCACAAATCCGCTAAAAAAAGAATTCGCTCGTCAAGAAAAAAAGGGCGAGCCAACAAAAGAGCGCTCAACGCTTTAAGAGGCTGTGAAAAACAGCTCACAAAAGACCTAGGCGCTAAAAACGCTGATGCTGTTGAAAAGGGGCTTAAAATGCTGTTTAAGCTGTCTGACAGAGCCAACAACAGAGGAGTCATAAAGAAAAACACCGCCAGCCGGAAAAAAGCCCGATTCTCCCTGAAAGCCAGCGCTATAATATCTTAAATTTTACGGTTTGGGGAATATTTAGGCGAAATGAAAATGAGCTATAAATTTTGCCTCTCTCTTTTTTTAATTTTCTATTCCTCCAGCGCTATGCCGCGCAAAAAAGAGGATTTTTCCATCCAACTGCGGGGAAAACAGGTTTTTAAAAAAAATAAAACCTATCAAAATTCGAAAGTGGGCGGAATCTCAGAGCTGTTTTATGATGAGGCGGAGGGGTATTTTTTCGCTCTCTCGGACGACAAAAAAAATCACCGCTTTTACAAATTAGCCCTCAAAACAAAGCCCGGCTACCGGCTGGAAATTAAAGAGCGGGTCTTTCTGAAAAGCCCCGGACATAAAAGGCTGAAAAGAAACATGGATCCCGAAGCTCTGGTTGTTCACGGAAAAAATCAAATTTTTATCGCCTCAGAGGGCCAGCAAATTCACAAAACCCATGAGCCTACCCAAATTTTCACCTTTAGCAAAGATGGAGTGTTGAAGGAGGCCTGGCCCGTCCCCGCTGTGTTTTGGCCTAATGGCCAGCCCCAGCAGTCCCCTGTTTTTGGGCAACAGGAAAACAAAGGCTTTGAATCCCTGACTTTAGACAAACAGTCAAACGCCCTTTGGACAGCGACAGAAAAGCCTCTCAAACAGGATTTGATTTTTAAAAATAAATTTTTTGTGAGATTAAGCGCTTTTGACACAAAAAGCAAAAAAATGACTGCCCAATACCCTTACGCTTTAAAAAGCAAAGAGAGCGGCTTAACAGCCTTAAAATGGATACAGCCTAAAAGGCTCATCAGCTTGGAGAGATCCTACCGCAAAAAGCAAAATAGCCCAGGGGGAGTCAACACAGCCTATTTATTTCTTACAGACTGCCGCCAAGCCAGCAATATTCAAGCTCAAATCCAGCTGAAAAAAAATTTTAAAGCCTGCCTCAAGCGCCAGCTGTGGAGCTCTTCTGAAAACTCCTCCCTCCGCGTGGATAATCTGGAGGCCTTGGCTTTAGGGCCCGCTCTGCCCTCACAAAAGCGCCTGCTGATTTTAGCCAGCGACAACAATTTTAATGAAGAGCGGCAAAAAACCCAATTTTTGTTTTTTGAGATCAGCCAGCGCCTTTTGCAAACGCAATTATGAGTCCAAAACAGCCTCCTCTCAGTCAAGCTCTGTGGCTGAAGGAAGGCTTCATTTTGCAAAGCTCCAAGCAAGAGTATCAGCTGGGGCAAGGCCCTTTTTTATACAGCTCGCAGGCCAGCCCCCAGTCTTTATATCATCCTGATTTTTTTCTCACAGATCCCAAGCCCTGGCTCAAGCCCTCTCTATTTTGGAGAGCTGGCAAAAAAGAGCTGGCTGATTTTTTATTTAAGGGGAGGCGGGCGGAAACACAAAGCCCTCGCCGGCTGTTTCAGCCGTCCAGCAAACCATCTTTTGTTTTGTATCAACAGATTTTTTGTCAAGCCCAACAGGCCATTCAAAGAGGGCTATTTCAAAAAGCTGTTCCCGCGCTGGCTGAAAGCTTTGCCTCAAAACCCAGCCCTTTCCAGCTCATACAAGCCATATTTCGCAAAACTCACAACAGACAACATGGCTTTTTGTATGGGGCCTGGAATCAAAAAAGGGGCATTTTAGGCTGGACGCCGGAGATTTTATTTTCTGTAAAAGGCCCGCAGTTATTCACAATGGCTCTGGCCGGCACTGGCCCTTATCCCGGCCCCTCTCTGCTCCAGGACGCTAAGGAGCTAAAGGAGCATAATTTTGTTGTTCAAAGCCTTCAGGAGTCTTTAAAAAATCTCGTGAAGTGGGAGCAAAAAACCGCTTATGAGGCTTTATTTCCCCCTCTCCAGCATTTAAAGACAGAGCTGAAGGGGCGCTTCACCCGCTCCATCGGCTTTGAGAAGCTCTGCCAAACGCTTCACCCCACAGCCGCTCTGGGGGGCTATCCCCCCAAACAAGCTCTGGACTGGCTGAAAAGCCAGCCCTCGCAAAGGGACAGAATTTTTTTTGGAGCGCCTTTTGGATTTTTTGATTCTGACAAAAAATTTTTTTGCCTCATAGCTTTAAGAGCTTTGGAATGGGATGAAAAAAAGCGCTGGATTTTTTCCGGCGGAGGATTAGTTAAAGAAAGCTCTTTGCAAAAAGAGTGGCGGGAGCTTTATTTAAAAAGAGAGCAAGTTAAAAGCTTTTTCCAGTAAAAAAAATTGATCGGCCTCCCGCTCAATCGCAAGCCCGTGACAACAAGCCGGCCAGCTTATCGCCAGACAATAAAGCCTGTGGCCACCGGCTCTTTTATACCGGACAGCTGAAAAAATATCCTCAAATGTATAGGGTCAGGAGGCAAGGCTCTGGCCTTAAACTTTTTAAGAGATGGGCTTATTTATTTTGGGCTGTGGGGCTGGCTTGTTTTATCAGCTGTTTTATTTCAGCCTGACCGGACTCAATGTCATCCATTCTCTTTTTTAAACTCCTCCGCCTGCTTTTTAAAAAGTTTTAACTTTCCCTCTGGAGCAAGCTCTATATAACAATCTATAAAATAATTTAACTGAGCTTGAGCGTCTTCATGCCAGTTTTTCGGGAGGGTTAAGTCGTCAATTTGCAGCCAATTTTTTTCTTTCTGGATAATCTTTGTGTAATCGGCTAACAGTTTTTTAGCGTCCTCATTCCCTTGCAAACCCGCTCCCTCTAAAATCCAGGGTAATGGGTTTTTGCCTCCCGCGTCTTCATACCCTAACCAAAAAGCTAACATTTTTTGAGCGGAAACATGCTTTTTTGCCGCGTCCCTACAAAAATGCAAAGCCATATTAAAATTCAGGCCAAGATAATACAAGACAGCTAAATAGTATTGAGCGGAAGTATAGCCCCCCGCCGCCTCACCAGTCCACTTTTCACCTTCTATAAAAAAGTGTGAGGGGCGGGAGAAAACTCCATGCTTTACCGTCTGCTTAATAAAAGATGGGAAAGCTTTTTCAAAGTTTTTCTCTTTTGTCATTATCCCTTCTTCTGGTTAAACTTCTAAAGTTTTATCCAGCCAGTGAAAAAAGTCAGGCCAGGGGAAAACAAGACCGCCAGCCGTTATGGCCATAAGCTTTCCCCTTGCTATTTAAGAAGTTTTAAACCTGTTTTCTCTCTAAAAGCTTATCAAGCTTAGCCTCAAGCTTAGCTTGGCCAGCCTCAAGGTTGGCTAAACGGGAATAGACGGGGTTTAGGAGCAATTTAAAAACAATGCCCAGTCCTGTAAATAAGGCCACAACTGCTATGATTGTGACGGCGTCTAAACTATGAATGTCCATAATGTGTTTTATTATACAATAGTTAAAACCAGAGTCAAGCTTATCCCCATGGGGGAAAAGCAACTCCCGACTTTGACACTTAATTTGTTTGAGGAAATTTAAAAGTCAATAAAGACAAGGGTTTCAGGAAATATTGCCTTAAAATTAGGCAGAATTGTAGTGTAATACTTTAAAAAAAGCCTGTTTTTAATGCGGTTTTTTCTCCTCAGAAGATATTTTCAGCAATTTTTGGGGGACTCTGACCCCAACCGCCTGTGATCTGTCTCTCATTGCTGACACCTCCTTTAAATTACTTTATGTTTAACACGCCGCCTTATTCTTAGCAAACTGTCCAAATATCAGGGACAAATCAATCGGAAAAACAAGACCGCCAGCCGGCTCATTCAAATAGCCCCGTAAATCATAACCTTTAGATAAAAATTAAACAGACACCCCGCCCGTCACCTCCAGCACAGCCCCGTTAATATAAGAGGCCTCCTGAGAGCATAAAAACAGACAGGCTTTTGAAATGTCCTCCACTTGCCCGATTCGGCCCACAGGGACTCTCGCGATTAAGCTCTCCAGCGCTTTGGGAGGCATATTTTTTAAAATGCTTGTGTCAATAAAGCCGGGAGCTATGGCGTTCACAGTAAAGCCTTTTCTCCCCAACTCTCTGGCCCAAACTTTTGTAAAGCCTATAACACCGGCTTTGGCCGCCACATAATTGCTTTGGCCAAAATTTCCATAAAGAGCCACCACACTGGAAAGATTCACAATTCTTTTTTGGGAAGACTCCGGCGGAAAATGAGGCAAAAGAGATTTTGCCATTAAAAAAACGCCGTCCAAATTAACTTGCATAACAGAGGAATACTCCTCCCATGTCATCTTGGCTAAACTGCGATCTCTTAAAATGCCGGCGTTGTTAATTAAAAAATCTATAGGCTTTTTTAAAGAGGCTGTGGCCCGCTCGCAATCGTCTCTGGAGGACACATCCACCTCCCTGGTGATCAGGCGGGAGGAGGGAATATCCCTTTTAACCAGCTCCAGATTTTTTGCGGATTTTTCCCAAACAACCGCCTCAGCGCCGGCGGAGAGAAAATCCTCCGTGATTTTTCGGCCAATGCCCTGCCCGCCCCCTGTGATAAGAGCTCGCTTTCCGGAAAAATCAAATTTAATATTAGGCATGCCCCGCTCCTGATAGGGTTTAAAAATCCCCTTGTTTTTTATCCGATACCGACACCATTTAAGCCAGCTTGTTTTTTATCCAATACCAACCTCGTTTAAGGCAGTGAATAATAACCCAGCTTCAAATTCCAATCGCTCAGCCCACAAGCTTTTCCAGCTCTTTTGTAATGTTTTTTTCCAAAGCCTCCACTGTGCCGCCGCCAATCTCCAAAAGCTTAGCGTCTCTCCAAAGCCTCTCCACAATATACTCTCCCACATAGCCATAGCCTCCCAGCGTCTGAATGGCCCGGTCGGCTATGCTCTTTCCAACAGAAGAGGCGAGCAATTTGACGCTGTCGCAAGCCAGTCTATAATTTTTTGAATTTTTGCCAGCCTCCGCTGACATTTGCCGGGCGGTATTATAAGCGTAAGCGCGAATGGCCTGATACTCTGAATAGCTTTGCGCGATATGCTTTTGAATTTGTCCAAAAGAGCGAATGCTTTTTTGAAAAGCCTGTCTCTCCACAGCGTATTTGTTCATGATCTCAAGAGAGCGCCCGGCAATGCCTAAAGACATGGCCCCCAGCGCCAGCCTTTCCGCTTCCAAATTCCTCATCATGTGAATGAGGGAGTCCCCCTCTTGTCCAATCAAATGGCTGACAGGCGCCTCACAATTGTCAAAAACCAGCTCCGCTGTGTTAGAGGCCCTCATCCCCAGCTTGTCTTCAATTTTTTGTCCCACATAAAAGCCTTTAAAGCCCTTCTCTATAACAAAGCTTGAAATTTTATCCCCTGTTTTGGCGTAAAGCAGGCAAATATCGCAGGGGGTTTTTTCCTCATCCAGACTGCCGTTGGTGATCCACATTTTCCGCCCGTTTATAATGTATTTGTCCCCTTGTCTGACGGCATGGGTTTTCATGGCTAAGACATCTGTCCCGCAATCCGGCTCAGACATGGCCATAGCCCCTATTTTTTCCCCCTTGCATAAGCCGGCCAGCCAGTTTTTTTTCTGCTCGGCGCTGGCGTTCTTGCAAATGTTATATGCGCATAAAACGCTGTGGGCCAAATAGGCCAGACAAAATCCGGGATCAGACCAGCTCAGCTCCTCATGGGCTAAGGCCATAGCTGTCATATCCATTCCAGAGCCGCCAAAATCCTCCTCCACAAGCAGTCCCAGCAAGCCTAAGCCTCCTAATTTGCGAAACAGCTCTAAATTAAACCGCTCTTTTTTGTCAAACTCCAGAGCCTGAGGCTCCACTTCCCTTTGAGCAAAATCGGCAATCATTTTCCTCAAAGCTTTATGCTCCGGGCTGGGATCAAAAAGGGAAAAAGCCTTCCAGTCAGACATGAGGCTATTTTATAAAAAGCGGGGGATGAGGTCTATTCTTTTTTTTAAGTTTTACATCCAGGAGATTGGCCAGAAGATTAACCAGGAGACTGAAGGGCATAAAATTCCAAGCGGATCTATTCTCATGGCCTAAACACTCTTTTTCAGAGGGAGAGCCAGCGCTTTTAAAGGCTCCGCAGTTCTGTCCTCAGGGCCAGCTTATACTGATCTTGTTTCAAGTTTTGATGATATGAAAACCGCCAGCCAATGGGCAGGGAAAATGATCAGAAAAAATCCATGAATTTTCAAATCAAACCAGCCTCAGTCATCCACGCGGCGGAAGCGTTAGCATTCCCTCTGAAGTGAGGCAAAGCCCTCAATTAAAAAAGGCTGAAAATAAACGCGCCGGCTTATAAAATTTAAGCCCGGCCGGCATTAAGACAGCTTTTGCTTTAAAGCCTCCTCTATAAAGAGATGGATGTCTCCATCTAAAACCGCCTGGGGCCGAGGATGCTCAATATTTGTTCTGTGATCCTTAACCATTTGATAAGGATGCAAAATATAAGAGCGGATCTGACTTCCCCACTCATTGGCTTTTTTAGAGGATTCCCTTTGCTCCTTTTCTTTTTCCCGCTTGTCCAGCTCCCGTTTATAAAGGGCCGCTTTTAGCATCTTCATCGCCTGCTCCTTATTCGCGTGCTGGCTTCTCTGGCTTTGGCATTGAGCAGCCAAACCTGTTGGCAAATGTCTGATCCGAACAGCTGAATCAGTTGTGTTGACATGCTGTCCCCCCGCTCCGCTGGAGCGATAGGTGTCTATCTTTAAATCCTCCGGACGAATGACAGCCTTAATTTTTTTATCCGCTGACGGCCAAGCGAAAACAGAGGCAAAGCTGGTATGCCTTCGGGCGTTGGAATCAAAGGGGGAAATGCGAACCAGGCGATGCACGCCCGATTCCCCTTTTAACAAGCCATAGCTGTAAGCCCCTTTAATTAAACAGGAAACCGATTTTATGCCGGCCTCCTCCCCCTCGCTCAAAGATAAAAGCTCTGTCTGAAAATTTTGCCTCTCCGCCCAGCGGAGATACATTCTATAAAGGATCTGCGCCCAATCAGCGGCTTCTGTTCCGCCGGCTCCGGCATGAATGGAAAGATAAGAGTCGCTTTTGTCATCCTCCTTATTGAGCAGGCTTTGCGTCTCCTTTTTTTGCAGTAAAGCAAAAAAACCGCTTAAATCTTTTTTTATTTGCAAAAGCGTTTGGCCGTCTTTTTCCTCTTCGGCCATTTCCAGCAAAAAAGCGCTTTCCTCCAGCGTCTCGCTCAACTGCCGGCTTTCCTCTAAATTTTTTTCAATATGGGACTTTTCCCGCTGCAGAGCTTGCGCTTTTTTATAATCTCCCCAAATTTCCGGCCGCTCAAGCTCCCGGCTCAATTCCTCTAATCGGTTTCGCCCGCCATCCAGGTCAAAGGCGCCTCCGCAGATCCTCAAGTTTTTTTTTCGCCCGGGCCAGCGTGTCCTTTACTTCCATAAGATCTGATTCCAAAAACATTTTGCCCTCCCGGTTTTTTAAATGCCCCTTTTTGTTTAATTTAATTTTAAGCTTTTGAGGAGTCAAACGGTTTAAAAAGCGCTTTAATCTTTTTTGGGCTATACACTTTATCCACAATATGCGATCCCGCATTTTCACTGGAACAGCCGAATTTTTTAACTTTCCTGTGAAGTTTTAGGGTTGATCCCATATTGCTTAGCCAATTTCTCTATGCTCTTTGGACTATTTTGTATATTTTTGCGGGTCGCCTTTGCTCAGCTGGCGCAAGGGCGCTGTATTTGAGCCATAATTCCTCCTTTGTTTTTTCTCCTTTACATATTATGCCCTCACATCCTGAAACTATACATATATATACCCGCCAGCGATAAAGCGCTCTTCACCCCTTAACAACTCAAAAATCAAAACTGAAATACACAGCGACATTAAGAGCTAATCAGACACAGACAGCCCACAACTCCAAAATCAAAACTGAAATACACAGCGACATTAAAAGCTAATCAGACACAGACAGCCCACAGCTCAAAAATCAAAACTGAAATGCACAGCGACATTAAAAGCTAATCAGACACAGATAGCCCACAACTCCAAAATCAAAACTGAAATACACAGCGACATTAAAAGCTAATCAGACACAGACGGCCCACAGCTCCAAAATCAAAACTGAAATACACAACGATATAAGAGGGCGATAGGGAATGAAATATGCCCAACATTCCCTGTCATAGCCATCCATTTAGCGCGGGGCGCTGGCCTTATCTCGTGGGCCGGGATTTTGTAAAATCCACTCTGGAAACCAAGGCCCTTCCTCCTTTAGCGCATTATGATAAAAAATATAATTTCTGATGATTAGGCGCAGATAGGATCTGGTTTCCCTATAAGGGATATTTTCAATAAACTCCAAAGTCCCCATGTCTTTCATCCTCTCCCTCCATCGGCTCACCGGAGTCCCTCCGGCGTTGTAAGCTGATACAGACAAAGCAAAACTGTTGTTATACCGCTTAAGCAGGCTTTTAAAATAACCTGTTCCCAAAAAAATATTCTTTGAGGGATTATACAAATCTCTAAAGCCTCTATAGGGAATTTTAAGCTTTCTGGCCGTCTGTCTGGCTGTCGAGGGAATAAGCTGCATCAGCCCAAAGGCGTCCGCCAGGCTTCTCGCTCTGACATTAAAAGCTGATTCCTGACGAATAATGGCAAAAATAAAGGCCTCTGGAACATTCCATTTCCGGCTGGCCCTCTTCACCGTTTGGGAAAAATCCAAAGGAAACAAAAGATGGCTGTATTTTTTTAAAAAAGAGGCTTTTATCCCGCTGTCCATTTTGTCTAAAGATTGAAAAGCCTCTAAATGCCTTTTGGCCTTTATCCAAAGCGAAATCATATTGGCCCAATCCCGCTCAGTTTGATTTTTTTGATTGAGAAAATGAGCTTTTTGCGCAGACAAAAACCGAGACAGCAGTTCAGACTCCTTAGCCAAAATAAGCCAATGAGCCAAATTTTCCAAAGTTCTGTCCTTTGAAAAAACGGCCGCTCCAGATGGCTCCTTTTCTTTTTGAAACTCAGGCTCTTGACCTAAAATTTTATGAGCCAGCAGGCCGTAGTAGCCAAAAGGATCTTTTTTTATAACCCGCTTGAAGCTTCTTTTTGCCAAAGCGCTTTGCCCGGTGTTTTGAAGAATTTTTGCTTGCCAAAACAAAGCTTTGTGTTGTGTGTAAAGGCTCTGGCTGATCTTTTCCAGCTTTTTTAAATCGTAAAAAGCCTGTCTGCTTTTTTCCCGCTTTTTGAGCAGCCAGGCCCTTTTCCATAAAATTTTTTCCAGCAAAGCGGATCGGCTCTTCTTTTTCCTCAGCTTTTTAATGGCCTCGCTCCAGTCTTTTAAACTGAGATGAGCCTTGTTTTCCTGATTGTAAATAAGCCCCCTCAAATATAAAGCGTCCGCCTGAATCAAATCCGCATGAGGCTGATTTAAAATATCCGACACAAGCTGAATGGCTTTTTCATTCTCATTGAGATTCCATCGCTCTCTGGCCAAGTCCAGCTTAAGCTTATAGAGCCGGACAAGGCTTTGCTCTGTGCCCTCTTTTGACAGCCAGTCAGACCACCGGCGGTAATTGGCCATCTTTTTGCGATTATCCCGCTGAATTTTGTAAATCCGATCCAAGCCTTTAAAAGACTGATTCTTTTCATTAAAGCCGGTTTGAGGGGTCTTCAGCGCTTTGGCATAAAAAAGCGCCGCTTTTTTAAAATTTCTGTTTTGCCTAAAGTCCTCCGCCAGTGGCAAATAATCCTCAACTCCGGGATTTGGCCGGAGCCGGGGGGCCTCTTTATACAAAAGCTCTCTTAATTCAGCCTCTTTTTGATCTTTTTTTTGCTGGTTAGCCATAGATAAAGCGTGTTTTAAATAAGAGATTCGAAGCTCTTTATCCCGGCTGTTTTTTGCCAGATAAGCGGCCGCTTTTAAAGCGCTCTCCGGATCTTCAAAAACTTTTCTTCTTTGATAAAAAGCCTGAGCCAGCCTCAGCCTCAGCCACTCCGGAAAACGCTTGGGGCGAAACTCCGGCCTTTTAGGATAAGGGCATAGCTCATAGCTTTGAATGAGGGCTAAATCCTTTAAAGGAAAAGCCGGGGACTGAGAAAGCTCTTTCATAATGGCGCAAAAAGAATCTGTTTTTTTCTTTTTGAGAAGCTTGGCTTTATGATATTTCAGCCTCCATATATTGGCTGTTTTGTGGCTGTGCTGTTTTTCCAGAGAGGAAAACACAGCCTCAATCTGCTTGGCGGATCTGCTTTTTAACTGAGGTGGAACGCTTATCTCATCCGGGATGACAGGGATAGCCGAGGCACTAAAAACAAGAAAAGGCAAAAAAACAATAAACATTAAGACTCCTCAGACAATTTTATTCTGGCCGGATTTTCGATTCTCAGGATTTTTTCCAGCTGTGAAAAACAAAGTTTAAGCTCTCTCTGGGCTTTTCAGCCTAAAACGCAGGATAAGCCCCACTTATCCTCTCAAAAAAACGCGGCTCCTTTTAGGCCGTATATAATAGAAACACTATAAAGCCTGAAGCTTTTTTAGGCAAGCGGGATTTATCGCATTAGGCGAATCTCTGCTCGCTTGGAGGCGCAGTCTCCCCTCTCTTTTATCAGTGCACACTCTCCCTCATCAAATTATGGAATGGATTTTAAAAATCTCCAGCGAATCGAATATCCCAACTGATCGAATAATGCGGGAGGTTTCCACATTATCTAAAGAGGAGATAGCGCTAGCCGGAATGGCTGTAGGAACCGGTTTCGCGGCTAAAGGGCTGTATGGATGCTACAAAATATTCAGGGATCGCCACAAATCAAGAAACATAACAGAGGTCTAAAACAGCTTCGCTGAGCGCGCTCGGCCCCTCCCACAAGCTAAACAGATGGCGGGAGCGCTAGTTTTCCTCTAAAATGAGAAAATCAGCCGTTAAATACAGCTGAAAACCAGCGCTTTATTTTTCCATTCAAGTTTTGTCGGCCATCAGCCGATAAGATAATTTGTCATATAGACCGCAAAAAACTTATGCCTTATGCTCTGCCAATTTTTATCTCCGCGTGTTTTTTCTCTCATTTAGCTTTGTCCCAGCTCAGCGATGATCAACAGAAAACAGAAAAATATGTTTGCCAGACAGACAATGAGTGTTTAGAGCGCCTGTCCCAAGCTCTTCTGAATAAAAAGTCCGAAGAGAGCTTTTATCAGGTTTGCAGGTTCCATCATCAAACTGCCAAAAAATGCTGTGCTAACCCTATAGCCTGCTCCAAGGCTTATGCCAGAGAGGCGAGCCAAAGCTTAAAAAGCGCAAGCTCCATCTACTTGCGGGAGAAAGGATCTGCTCCCGCCTCCTGCCAATTAAATAATTTATCCGGTCTGATAAGCCTTTTTTTGAGCGGTCAAAGCTCTATATGCCAAGCGGGGGCTGAGCATTGCAAGTCCCACTGCGAGGATAAGCTGGAGCAATTTAAAAAGGATTTTAAAGCCTGCTTCTCCATTAAGCATCCTCACACCATTGATAGCGCTTTGAAACAAGCTAAAAACCCTTTAAATAGCCAAAACTGCTGGAGGGAAATGAGATTTATAGCGGAGAGATATAAAAAGCAAAGCCTCAATAAGCGGGCTTTATTTCGTGAAGATATTAAAGCTGAGGATATTGTGGATTGTGAGGATATGGGAAAAAAAATCAGCCGGAAGAATATGAGCCGTTTGGCTTTAAATATGTGTTATCAGGCTCAAGCGAAAAGGCGAAGTGAGGAGCGGACAGAGGGGCAAACAGAGGAGCACAAAGAGAGGGAGCGAGCTAGGCTAAAAGCGATAGAGGAGCGCGAGCGTCAGGAGCGCCAAGACGACTGGCAGACTTCTGGAATAGAGGAGTGGGAAGAGCGGCAGGAAAAGATGAGGCGTATTTTGGAGACTGTCTTAGGATATGGCAGCAGGCCAAAAAAAGAGGAGGTTAAATCCTATGTCCGACAAGTTGCCTCAGAAGTCCCTAAAACAAAAAAAGAGACTGAGAAATATGGCGTTATTGAGGATAAGGATGATAAAGAGACTGAGAAATATGGCGTTATTGAAAATGATAAAGAGGCTATTAAAGAGCGGAAAATTGTTAAAAACGGGGAGGAGAAAGAGCTGGTTAAACAAAATGAGACTGCTAAAGGCAAAGACAAAAAAGCGCCTGTTAAAAAAGAAAAGACCGCTAAAGGCAAAGATAAAAAAGAATCTGCTAAAAAAGATGCGACTGCTAAAGGCAAACATAAAAAAGCGCCTGTTAAGCGCTTAGCTCAAAAAAAGACGGGACAAAACTCTAAACAAGCTTTAGCGGGAGCGGGCTTAATGGCTTCCTCCGCGAAAGGGTTAAAGTCGGATAAGCCTAAAAAGCTATCCAAGATAGTAAAGGCCGGCCCCGCAAAAGGGCTAAAGCCTGATAAGCTTAAAAAGAGAGCCTCCTCTTCTAAAACAAGCGCCTCTGCCAGTTTAACAGGGAGTCAAACAAAACCGCAGGCCAAAACAAGCGCCTCCGGCCACAGGGCAGGAGGTCAGGCAAAACCGCTTTCCAGCCCCGCGCAGCTGGCTCAAGCGGGAGACAAATCCGGAAAATGCCCTATAAGCATGCCCAAGATAAAATCCGCTGTGGTTTATCAATCAGTGGAGGCCCCGCAAATAACAGCCCTTAGCCAGCAGGAATATCAAAAAGACCTCAATAACCCCTCTTTTTCAAGCTATGATTTAGCTAAAAGAAAACCGGCGGGAATACTCATCAAATTAGAAAGGTCTGACAAACTGCGGGAAAATTTTAAAATACAGATAAATATAGGCAATAAAGCCAGCCTGTCATCCTGTTTCCATGAGCCTTTTAAGCCATTTAACAGAATGATAGACACACAACAAACAAATTGTTTGGTGGCGGAATCAGATTTTAAAAATTCCATAATCTATAAATTTTTTGGCTTGCATATGGGGAACAGCCCTTTAGCTGTTCCAAAAAAAAATATTCCTGTAATCATTCATTTGGCCTCCGATCATCATCCAGCTTGCAAAGAGGCCAAAACCTTTAAGATCAATATTAAAAATGTTCATAGTTTAGACTTAGGCTGGACGGGCTTAAGCGAAACAGAATGCTTAAATAAAGCAAAAAAAGCCAGAAGGGGCAATAAAAAATTTAAAGGCTATAAGTTTTCCGCCCCCAACCGCTTTCAGTTAGTGGAGGATTTTATTAAGTCTGAGGAGGTGTCTCACTATTTAGGGGCTATGTTCCCTGTTCGAAAAGCAAGATCCACTTTTTTAGAGAATAAATCCAGCTCCAGAATACTGGTTAGAGGGCGCTGTGATAATAGCCTCCCGTGGAAAGGCGCTTATGTGACAAAGGGCCTATTGAGAGACACTTTGAATTTAGAGAGCTGGAGGCAGAGGGAGCAATATCATAAGCTGATTTCTATTGTCCCGATGGATTATTTTGTGTTTCACGGCCGGCATATCGTCACATCAGACACAGAAGTGAAAATGAGAGACTATGATGGCCTGGTGATAAACCCTGCTTGGCGGAATTATTCGTTTTTCTGGTTTCAAACATCCCGTCAATACTACGGAGGCAGTTTCAATATCGCCTTTGTCCGGGAAGACGCTATAAACAGAGGGACTGTGGCCCATGAGCTGGGGCATATTTTAGGTCAGTTAAGGAGACCTGAGTTTTATGAGAAAAAAGCTAAATGCCGGAGATTTAGGGGAAGCCGGTTTGAGCCTTGCCATAATCGCCAAATCCCTATAGGTTTAGACACAAGAAGAGAAAATATAATGACAAAGGATGGTTTATTTAAAAAAGCTTATATTTGGGATTTTGTGAAAAACAGATACAGCATTATGGATAGTGAGGGGAATATTTTTAGCCGCTGGATAGACCGGGAAACTCATCAAAAGGCATTTGAGTCTCTCTCAAAAACAAAGGGCGGAGTGGTCCCCTTAGAGCAAAGCGTCTCCCAACAAATTAAGAATCTAATCAACGCGTCCATTTCCGGGTATTACCACAAAAAGGATGACTCCTTTGTTGTCCCTAATGTAAAAGTTTATAAAACAACTGCGCCAGATATCCCTCTTCCCAAAATAAAGAGTCAAAAGGCTCTTTTTCTCACTTTCCAGCTAAAAGAGAAAAATAATATTCTTCAGGAAAAAAAGCGCCCTGTTTTAAAAATGGAGATGAAGGCTTTTTATAAAGATGGAAGCTCAAAAACAGCGCCCTTCCCAGCCTCTCCCTTTTTGGTTAATCTAAAGCTTCCTGAAAACTACAAAAAAAGAAAGCTATATATTTATGTTTTAAGCCCTAAAGGGGATGTGATATATTCCGCTCCCATTCCAAAAAATAAATTGTGGTTTTAATGGACAAAATCTATTAAATAGGGCATAATATGTTTATGAGATTTTTATGTTTGTTATTGCCTTTTGCCCTGCTTTTTTGCAGTTGTGAAGTCTTGCCGCCTGAGCCGGTCATTCCAGACAGGGAGATAAAAGAGATCGCTATTTATGGCAGTTATTACCCTCATGAGGAGGGAAACAGGCCTGAAAATTATGATCCATTATATGCAAAAAGGCCCTTTAACTACTCCTCGCACTATTACTGTTATAATAAACAGAAAGATAAAGAGCCGATTTATGATCAGGGGCTAAAAGTTCGCCTTTATGACAAAAAAAGCGGCAAAATACTGGCGGAGGACTTTTTAAGGCTACAGAGTAATCACTGGGAGTTTGTATCCGTTGTTTCTTATCTGCCTCATATAAAAACAAGCAACGGTGAAATTCGCGTTGTTCGGGTAAAAGAGGGTAAAGAAGATCTTATTAAAATATTTGGCGGTTGTTGTCCCAGTCATGAATTTCTTTTCAAAAGCGCTTTCATCCGTGATTTTTACACTGAATTTTATAAAAAAAGAGGTGAAGATGCTTCTGGACATTACAAAGTTCTTGGAAGTATTAGATACGATAAAGAGTCTGAGTGTTATTCTCCTGGCGGTTATTTTTAATAAATTTCCCTTATGCGCCAGGTCTCCCTTTTCCCAAAGCAAAGAGTCAAAAGGCTCTTTTGCTCACTTTCCAACTGCGAGAGAAACAAAAGATTCTGTGAGAAACAGAGTTCTGTCCAGAGCGAAAGCTCCAACAGATATAAATATGGAGATTTTGTCTAACCGGGGAGGAAGAATTATTAAGTTAGACCAAGTTCCCATTTTAGCCAGTCTTCCTGTTCCAGAGAGGTATTTTATAGACAAAAAAGCGGGAAAAAACCTTAGGATTCTTGTTCGTGAGGCTTTTTATAGGAAAATGAAGAGAAATTATGTCAAAAACCCCTATATTCATCCTGTCAGCCAAAGAAATTTAAAAACAGGAGCTAAAAAGAGAAAAATATTATATAATGCCCCTGTGGATTGGAAGGCTAAGCCGGAGGATTTAGTTATTAAAACAGGAGGAGAGAGATGAATTTACGCTTTAAGAGCTTATTTTGCCTGTTTGTAATTTTTCAATTTGGAGGATTTTGCCTTTTTTCTTACAGCGACAGCGCCGGAGGAGAAAATCTCTCTCATGGAGAGCTTTCTCATGAGGAAATCACAGAGGAAAGAAAGGATATAAAAAAGAGAGCCTCTGAGGAGGAGATCAAGTATTTTTTTCCCGGAGGAAGGTATGAAATATACATAACATATTTAACAAATTATGAAAATATGGATGATTATATAGATCCAGAAAATATAAAAGATATGAACATTGTGGATCTGGAGGGCAGATTAGCGGATAGAGAGGATATATTTGAGAGGGTGGAGACAGAAGACGGCCAAATGTTTAAAAGAAAAACAAATATAGAAGGTTATAAATTGATTAGAGAAGCTTATTGGATCGGACGCAGCTCCACAAGCTATTGCACAAAAGTCCGGCCGGACATTCTCCTTAAACATTTAATTTTAGATGATAATTTTGTTTCCAGACTATATGACAAGAATGATAAAGTTATATCCGAGTATCAGATGAGAAACAGTGAAATTTTCCCCATAGACTACACATATACCCCGACAACTGTGAGAAATACAATAAAACCCCAGGGCTGGACTAGAGCTTGGCTATCTGGAATGCTTGAGCTTCCGCCTAAAGATCAAAGAGAAGGTTTAACATATCGTGTGGTCCGTTTGGATTCCAACAGACAGCCTAAGCTCTATTTTTGGAATTTAAAGTTGGGGAAGCCTTCCCAGCGCTATCTTTGGGAGGAGCCTTTGCCCCCTTATTCTGAATACAAAAACTGGGATTACTATGAGGATGAAAAGAATGAAGGCTGTTACACTAAGTCCAGGATAGGCGGGCCGGATCAAATTATTCTGCAGGATAGCGAGTCTCTTCCGCAAGAGGGCACATTTCCCGCTATTGTTCTTTCTGGAGTTTATGACAAAAAGAGTGGGAAGTTTTCCAATGGTTTTTCTGTGGCTGCAATGGGCCTGCCCATAGTTTCTCAAGAGGAGGGGGATATAGAGGTTTTGCTTGTAGAGATAATAAAAAAAGGAGTTGCGGAAGAAAGCAGAGTTATATCTAAAGCGAGAGTTTCAACAGAGCCAGATGTAAAAATGGAAACTCTATTAAAGGAAATGGGATATGGGGGCGTCAACTCAGAAAGATTGCTCATTGCCGCTATTCTTCCTGTTTCGGAAAGATATTTTAACACAAAAGCGGGAAAAAATCTTAGAATCCTTGTTCAGGACACTTTAAAAGAAAAAGAATTATTCAATGCCCCTGTGGACTGGGAGGCTACGCTAGAGGATTTTTTTGCTAAAATAATAGGAGAATGAATTTACACTCTAAGAGCTTATTTGGACCGCTTGTTTTTTTAAAATAGGAGCTGAGAGGGATTGATTAAATTTTGAAAAATAAACATTTGTCCATCGCAATTCCTTCTGGCGGTTTTTCCAGTATGCGCATAGCCTGTTTTTTCCCTAGATAAAAAAGCTACTTGTAAGACATAAGCGGGTTTGATTTTACAGAATTTTTTTAATTGGCCTTTATAATCTTGCGGCGCTTTATAGCAAAACGCTGTTCTGCTGGACTGTAACAGAGACTTTCAGCCGTTCAGTTTTGCCGCCTTTAAAAAAGCCCTTATGCGGCGGAACATCCTCATAATCCCGGCCAACAGCCGTTTTAATATGCCGGACGCCGGCCATTGTGTTGTTTGCGGGATCAAATCCCAGCCAGCCTAAAGGGGGCAGATAGCACTCACACCAGGCGTGGCTCTCATGGCTTAAGCTGGCTGTATGCCCCTCTCCGCTGTCATATAAATAGCCGGACACATACCTTGAGGGGACGCCCCACAAACGGGCGATTGTGATCATGACATGGCTGTAGTCTTGGCAAACTCCTTTTTTAGAAGTCAAAATCTCCTCAATGGGGGATCGGGCCTGTGTGCTTTTGGGGCTATAATCAAATACAGAAAACAATTTTGCGTTAAGGCTTTTCAAACCGCTTAAAGGATCGGATGGCTTCTCTATCCCCTCCTCCCGCAAAAATTTTTTTAATGGCCCGGAAACTCTTGTAAAATGACCGGGCTGAAGCCAATTCCACATTTCTCTGGAAAACCCCGCCCGCTTTAACTCCCCCCAATCCATTTTTCTTGTGTGATCCGAAGGCGGATCAGGCGCTGTCACTTCAACTCGAAAAGAGGAGTGAATTTTTAAAGATCGATGCGCTTTTAAGATATTAAAAATCTGCCGGGTGTTGCCATATTGATCGGAATAGGCAAAGACTTTGGCTTTTGGAGACACTGTCAAATTATGCCCGCTCAGATTTTGGCGCTTATCCCGCAAGGGCCTCATGCTCAAAAGAAAAATGCTCTCCCAAACAGGCGAGCTGTAAAAAAATTCAGTGAGATGCTGAACAGAATAAGACCGTTTATTCATATCCGCTTAAAGCTTATGCGCAATCGCCCACTCCCCGGATGAGCGCATTTTTTAACCAAACCTTAAAACCTGTGATAGCTCCCGCCTAAGCCGCCCATTCCCCAGACAAACCTATTTTTTAGCCAGACTTTAAAACAGGCTTTTACTGATCATGAGGCGCATAAGCCTCCAATCCTTTGCGGTTAAAATAAATCTTATCAATGGCCTGATGAATTTGAGCAGACTCTTGATACAAACCGCTTAAAAATTGCGCCAAGGGCCGGCCTAAGCTCTTCTCATTTAATTTTTTGCCCAATGTCTCCACAGACTGATAAATGGGAGCGTTAAAATCCCTCTTCTCCTCAATAAAAATAAGAGACTCTTTGATTTTTTGGCTGGAAAACTGAAGAGATCTGGGAAAAGCGGAATCATGGATCAGGAAGTTTGTCACTTTTCGCAGTTTTAAATCCAAAGAGCGCGCCAGCCGATAGCTGTCCAGCGCGCCACAGCGAAGCAATAGCCCAATCAAATCCTCCTCATCCTCTTTATGGGCCATCATGGAGGAAATGTGATTTTCAAAAATGGACGCTGTGTTTTGGAATCTCTCTAAATAGCGTCCCATTTGAATAAAACGCGCCGACTCATCCTGATATAAAGCGTCTTGAGTCAGCCCGTAAAAAAGGCCGGTAAACTCCAAAACATCTTTATAAAAATCAACAATTTTGTCCGGCCACAAATCTTTTAAGCTCATTTTTTTAAACCGAAGATAATATCTGTTGATATGAGGCCAAACCGGCCCCGCAAGCTTTTCCTGATTTTGATGGGCGTTTTCCCTGACAAACTCCAAGCAGTTTAAAATAGATCCCCCGTGGTAAGTTTCAAAAGTGAGATAATCAGCTAAAGTGTAAGCGTCAGCCAGCAAAAAATCATCAGAGGCCGGGCTCTCATTTTTAGCTTTAAGCAAAAAGCCCTCTTTTAAATTGGGCAGTCTCAAACTGTCAAAAAGGCCTTTCCAGCCGGCGGATATAAAATCGGAAGAATCCTCAGACATTTCGTTGATTTGAGCCAACAGCAAACGGGACATGCAGCTGGCCCTTTCCATATATCTCCCCATCCAATAAAAGTTGTTAGCCACACGGGACAGCATAAGCGCCTCTTAACCTAAGCCTCATTTAAAACCCACAGATCCTTTGAGCCGCCCCCTTGGCTGGAGTTGACAATCATGCTCCCCTCCTTTAAAGCCACACGGCAAAGCCCTCCGGGAACAGCGTCCGCCTCAAAATTTTTATTAAACAAAACAAATGGACGGAAATCAACATGACGGGCCTGTATTTTTCCCTCAATAAAACAAGGGGAGACAGACAAATCCAAAACGGGCTGGGAGATAAAGCTCTTTGGGCTGTGTTTTATTTTTTCCTTATAATCCTCTATCTCCTTTTTGCCGGCCTGAGGGCCAAACAGCAAATCAGATCCTCCGGATCCGCCAACCGGCTTGACAACCAACCGGCTCAAATTCGCCAAAGTGTATTCCAGCTCCTTTTTTTCGCGGCATTTATAAGTCTGAACATTTTGCAAAAGAGGGTCTTCCCTTAAATAATATTTGATCATTTCCGGAACATAGCTATAAACCGCTTTATCGTCCGCCACTCCTGTTCCCGGAGCGTTGGCAATAGCCACTGATCCGGATTTATAGGCGGAAAAAAGCCCAGGAGCCCCCAGCGCTGAGTCGGGGCGAAAAATCAAAGGATCTAAAAAAACATCATCGATTCTTCTGTAAATGACATCCACTTTTTTTAAATCTTTAATGGTTTTCATATAAACGGCATTGTTATTGCAAACTAAATCCCGCCCCTGGACCAGCTCCGCTCCCATTTGGCCGGCTAAAAAGGCGTGCTCAAAATACGCGGAGTTAAAGGCGCCCGGTGTCAAAAGGGCGACTGTGGGGTTTTCTTTTTTTGAAAGACAGCTCAAAGACTTTAACAAACGAAGAGCGTAGTCGTCAATGCGCCTCACATTGCATTTTCTGAACACACGAAGAAAATTTTGCTTCATAATTTGGCGGCACATAAGCATATAGGAGCTTCCGGAAGGGACTCTCAAGTTGTCCTCTAAAACAAAAAAGCCCTCATGAGTTCGGACAATATCAGTTCCGCAAAGATGGACATAAACATCAAAGGGGACATTTGTGTTTTTCATCTCCCTTAAAAAATGAGGGGACTCATAAACCAAATCCATTGGCAAAACGCCATCTTTTAAAATTTTCTCATCTGTATAAATATCTTTGAGAAATAAATTGAGGGCCATCATCCTTTGCTTTAATCCCCTGTGGATAAAATCCCAATCCTCGGCGCTTATGATCCGGGGGATAACATCCATGGGAAGCGTCTGCTCCTCCGCCGGCTTGCCGCTGCCATAGACATTAAATGTTATGCCCTCATTGACAAAAAACCGCCGGCTCAAGCGGTCGGCTTTTTTAATATCCCTTAAAGACAGCTCGCTAAACTCCTGAACAAAGCGGGCGGAAAAGGGATGAGCCTCTCCCTTCGGAGAAAACATCTCATCATAAAAATCAGAATTTTTATATTGGCGCAGTAAATGGGAGTTTTTCACCTTCATAGAGCGCTGGCCGCCCGGCTGATTTTCACTCACTGGATTTCACAAATGGTTTTTAAAATCCTGGCGGAGACTTCATAAGGGTCGGCATTGGCGCCGGGCCTTCTGTCCTCCAAATAGCCACAGCCTTTTTTAGAGACATGAAGGGGAATCCTGATAGAGGCCCCTCGGTCCGCGACTCCATGTCTAAACTCATTGATATGACAGGTTTCATGAAGCCCGGTCAGCCTCTCGGACAGCCGATGGCCATAAACTGAAATATGCTCCTTATGTTTTTTAGACAAAAGCTCTATGGCTTTTTTAATGGCCTTTTCTCCAGTTTTGGGATCTCTCATGGATTTTGTGGAAAAGTTTGTATGCTGTCCGGCGCCGTTCCAATCCCCTCGAACAGGCTTGGGATCCAATGTGGCGTTAATGCCAAAATCCTCGCCCAAACGGTAAAGAAGCCACCGGGCCAGCCAAGTGTGATCGCCGATATTGAGGGGGCCGGCTTGGTCTCCATCTATCCCTCTGTAGCCAATTTGAAACTCCCACTGCCCGGGCATGACCTCCGCGTTGATTCCAAATATCATAAGCCCCGCATAAATGCAGGCTTGCGTGTGATCTTCAACCAGCTCTCTTCCAAAAACCTCATCCGCCCCTACGCCGCAGTAAAACGGGCCTTGAGGGGCGGGATAGCCTTTATCCGGCCAGCCTAGCGGGTTTCTGTTTTTAAACAGGGTGTATTCCTGCTCCACTCCAAACCAAGGCTCCTCTTTACCGGCGCCGGCGGACAAAACCCTTCGCAGCTCAGACCGGGTATTTGTCGCGTGAGGGCTGTTGTCCGGATTTAAAACCTCGCACATGATTAAAAAATGCCCCTCCCCGCGCAAAGGATCCTTGACAAAATTGACTGGCTTTAAAATCAAATCTGAGCTGTGGCCTTTGGCTTGATAAGTGGATGATCCGTCAAAGCCCCACTCCGGAAAATCCTCTACAGCCAGATCCTCCGCTTTTTTATTGAGAAAAACAGATCGGGCTTTTGAGCGGAGCTTTCTGGTGGGAGAGGCTCCATCGATCCATATATATTCACAAAAATTCATAGCTCGCTCCTTTTGTTATTTATTGAAAAATCTGCCCGGCCCAGCTTAAAATTTCAAGGCTTTTTGCCTTTATAAAAAGCGGAATTTTAAATCCAACTGGCGCATTTTCTCTTTATTCAGCTTAATTTAAGCTTAAATTTATGAGGAGTCAAACGCGCAAAGGCTCATTGATTTGCTGGCAAAATGAGGTTTTATAAGCAAGCTGTCAAAGCCAAAGAGAGCTAGTCATCAGACAGGCTGGGGCAATGCTCCATTTTCAACACAATCTCTTTCTCTTTGGAGTTTGGAGCTAGTCATCAGACAGGCTGGGGCAATGCTCCATTTTCAACACAATCTCTTTCTCTTTGGAGTTTGGAGCTAGTCATCGGACAGGCTGGGGCAATGCTCCGTTTTCAACACAATCTCTTTCTCTTTGGAGTTTGGAGCTAGTCATCGGACAGGCTGGGGCAATGCTCCGTTTTCAACACGCTCTTTTTCTCTTTGGAGTTTGGAGCTAGTCATCAGACAGGCTGGGGCAATGCTTCTTTGGAGTTTGGAGCTAGTCATCGGACAGGCTGGGGCAATGCTCCGTTTTCAACACGCTCTTTTTCTCTTTGGAGTTTGGAGCTAGTCATCAGACAGGCTGGGGCAATGCTCCATAGCCTCTTCTTTTGTGGAGCAGATGGAGATAATTTTCGAAAATCCGCTGACTTTCAGGATTTGCGCCACTTGACAATTTTCCTCATTTTCTGAATACACAACAAAAAATTGTTTATCTTTGTTTTTAAAATCCTTTGCCAAAGACAAGATCACCCTCAAACCGGAGCTTCTGATAGTTTGAACATTGTTTAAGTCCAGCAGAAGATGAGCCGGATTTTTTTGCAGTAAATCAAAAATTTTGTCCTGAATTTGAAAACAGTTTTTTTCGTCAAAGCGCTCTTTGACTGGAACAATCAAACAGCCGGATTCAAAATAATGGGACATAAAATCGCTTAGATCACCGGCCATCGCTTAAAACGCCTCCGAGCTTTTTTTAAAAGGGCCTAGGCCCTTATCACAAGCTTTTTAATACAGTCAGGCTAATGCTGTTTCAAAAAATTATCAAAGAAATTAACTGTTTTTCAATATTTTTTCAAGCTGAGTTATACTGCTAGCCCCGGCTGTCCTAATTTATCCTTCAATTTGAGACTGCCTAGGTGTATGGTTGCAGGATCTGAAGGCATAATATATAAAGGGGGAGCCGACAGTTTCAGAAGGACATTCCTTCGCCGCAGGGGCAAATAACAGGCGGAAGGGGCTAAAAACCCTCGAGCCGCAGGGGCAAATAACAGGCAAAAAGGGCTAAAAACAGAAAACCCCCTCACGCCGCAAGGGCAAATAACAGGCGGAAGGGGCTAAAAACCCTCACGCCGCAAGGGCAAATAACAGGCGGAAGGGGCTAAAAACCCTCACGCCGCAAGGGCAAATAACAGGCAAAAAGGGCTAAAAACCCTCGAGCCGCAAGGGCAAATAACAGGCGGAAAGGGCTAAAAACCCTTGAGCCGCAGGGGCAAATAACAGGCGGAAGGGGCTAAAAACCCTTGAGCCGCAGGGGCAAACCGCCAGCGCTAAAAATGCGAATCATATTGCAAAATAAATCTGAATCCTCTGATCAATTAAGCTTGTTTTTAAAAAAGCTGGGGGCCAAACATAATATTCCAAAAAATATTATTTCTGAGGTGGACTTGGCTTTAGGCGAGTTGGTTATAAACATTATAAAATACGGCTATAAAAACAAACAAAACTCTTTTATCAGTTTGGATGGCCAGATAAAAGGCGGGAAAATCGTCCTTCTGCTAAAAGACAAAGGAAGAGCCTTTAACCCCTTAAAACACAAAGCGCAAGATCAAAAAACCGACATAGAGGGCCAGGCGATTGGAGGGCTGGGCATAGCCATCGCCAAAAAATCCATGGACTCCATTTTTTATGAGAGAAAAGATGGGGCAAATTGCCTTAAGCTTATAAAACTCATCAGCTGAGCGCTTATTCCCAGCCTCTTTTAAGCGATGGCTGTTCCATTCAGAAAAAAACGCATGCCCTCCCGCGGCTGAAACCCTATTCACAGCCTTACACATTCTTTCCAGAGAAAAACGCACGCCCTCCCGCGGCTGAAACCCTATTCACCACAGCCTGACACATTCTTTCCAGAGAAAAACGCACGCCCTCCCGCAACTGAAGGCCATCCCTCCGCAAGATGAGAATTTTTTTATACAACAGCGCCCCTAGCCAGCCCCCCGCCATCCCAGCCAAAGCTCCCTATGAAATACGCCACAAGATGAGAATTTTTTTATACAACAGCGCTCCCCCCCAAAAAAGGGAAAGCAAAAGAATAAGCTTTCCCAAAAAATTGACAGAATAAGCGATTTCCTTATAATTCTCCAAACTGTCCATCGCGCTTAAAAGATAGCGCCAGTCATGCGCGCCCGGCTGGTCCCGGCCCGTTCCTCCGCCTAAAAGCATCAGTTTTTGATCCCAAGCGTCATAAATATAAGGGGCGACATCTAAAAAGCTTTGCCCCAGCCACCATAAGCCAAAGGAGGCGGAAAAATTATCTTTTTGCCAAATGAAATGAGCCATTACAGTTAAGGGAATCAGGCATTGCGCGAGTGTCCCCCCAAAATAACCCATAAACTCTCCAAAGGGATGGAAAAGAATATGGCCCGCCTCATGGAAAACCAAATGAATATTATGCCAAAAAGAATCCATAGCCCCATAGCGATCCCGCTCAAAATCGGTTTCGCCAAAAAAGCTAAAGCCCCAAAGCAACAAAACAGCATAAAGCAGGCATTTAAAAAAAAATGAGGGATCGGGCGCCTCCGGAACAAACAAAGCGCGCTTTAAAGCAGTTGATATTAAAAAGCGAAAGAAGCCGGGCGCGGTTTTCAGAGTTTTTTTATAAGGGGCCATTTCAAACAAGAATGGCTTATTTTCTCTTATAGATCAATAAAGAACAGCCACAGGCCGATCCATTATATCATTTGCGCTTAAAATGAGGGGCTATTTCAGCCTTGAGCAAAGAAAATCTTTTTTTAAGGACAGCTGGGGATCTCGGCGGCGCTCCTTTCCAGTATTGAGCAAAGAAAATCTTTTTTTAAGGGTTTTGATTTCCTTGTATTAAATCTTAAACCGTGACCAGCAGCAACCACCCTTGTTCGAGCAAACCAATCCTGAGCGAGCAGACTGTTTTGCTTCACTCCTCCTCTGCCCTTCTTATACCAAATGCCTACAAAGAATTGAGAGACATCATGCCCTTGCTCCGCCGCTTTTTTATACCATTCAAAAGCTTTTTTCTCATTATACTCACCTGGGCCTTCCGCATAAAAGGCCTCTAACTTGTCGCTATCATTTACATATTTATTGCTATAGGCATGACCCTCTGGCCCCATATAAAATTCGCCTACATTGTATTGAGCCTCAGCATCCCCTCGCCTTGCCGCACGCTCAAACCACTTGAAAGCCTCCTCATAACTCTGATCCACTCCCAGTCCTTTATAATAAAATTCGCCTAATTTGAATTGAGCGTCCACATCCCCTTGCTCCGCCGCTTTTTTATACCATTCGAAAGCCTCGTTATAACTGTAACCATTTTCATACAAAACTCCTAAATTGTATTGAGCGCTCACATCATCTATTTCCGCCGCACGCTCAAACCACTTGAAAGCCTCCTCATAACTCTGATCCACTCCCCAGCCTTTATAATAAAAAACTCCTAATTTGTATTGAGCGTCCACATCCCCTTGCTCCGCCGCTTTTTTATACCATTCGAAAGCCGTCTTATAACTCTGATCCGCTCCGCAGCCATCACTATAAAAGCCGCTGACATTATATTGGGCCTTCTTGTGCCCTTGCTCCCCAGCACGCTTAAACCATTTAACAGCCTCCTTATCACTTTGCTCCACTCCCATGCCACTCATATAAAAGAGTCCTAATTGGTATTGAGCCTTCTTATGCCCTTGCTTTGCCGCGCGCTTAAACCACTTAAAAGCCTCCTCATAACTCGGCTCCACTTCCCGGCCATCCCTATAAAAAACTCCTAATTTGTATTGAGCCTCAGCAATCCCTCGCTCCCCAGCTTGAGCCGCCAAACCACATCTGTTAAAATGAGGCGCGCTCTCTGCCTCTCCACAAGGCGCAAGAGAATCCGGGGAATGGGCCTCTTCCGCGGATAAACCTCCCGCCACTAAAGCCAAAAAGAAAATTAAAAACAAAAAACTGATTTTTTTAAAGCTCATCACGCGCCTCCTTATTTTGATATTTGTAAGTGTAAGGTTTCAAGTATTATTATAGCCTTAAAATTGCAAAGTCAAGTTTTTATTTTAAATGAAAAGCGCAAACGGGGGAAACATGCTAAAAAAGCCCCGCTAAAAGAGGCGGGCTTCACTGGATTTAAGGGAATTTAAGCTTTGAATGATGGAATTTTTAATATCACTCAAAAGGATTAAGCGATCCGGTGCAATCACCCGTCAGCTTTGGATGATGGCATTTCTAATATCACTCAAAAGCGGGCGCTCTCCTTCTAAAAGATCGTGGAGTTTTTCATTAAATTAAAGAATATTTAAGATCAAATTTTACGCGCTAAGATCAAAATTTACACACAATAAAGCTGAAAAAAACAGGGCTTTCAGCCCAATTTTATTTTTTTCTGCTTTTTTCTCAAATTATTGCCGATAATATATTTGAGGATTAAAGCCATGCTAAAGCTTAAAAAAGCTATGGCGGAGCTTTGAGTTTTTTTATATGAAGCTTTTATCAATCTTTATTTTGGGAATAACGCTAACAGGGGTGTCTTGCTGGTTTGGATCTCCGCCTCCCCTCCCCACAGCCTCTGATCCGTCAAACAGCCCTCCACTTCCTCCTCCTCCTACTACTACCAGGTATGTGCCCAAAAGGCCCGACCCTAAAAAACAGGAAAAATGCAAAGACAGAGGCCGAAGGGATTGCGAGGGAAATGAGGACTGCGAGGATATTTGCGATGATATTTTCTCCAGGAGAGCGGACAAAAAAGACTGCTACGAGCTTCCGGAAGAGCTGGTCTCAGAGTTTGAGAAAATAATCGAACATACAGAAGATGGCGATATAAAGAATATCCATCCGGCGGATTTAGAGTGCCTCTTAGATATTGATGAAAGAGAATTTGCCAGCGCGGTCAAAAAAATGAGCCGCCGCGAGGCGAGCGAGTTTTGGCTGGCCATTTCAGAGGATGAGAGTTTAGCGGAAATTTTAGAGGATGAGGATGACGAGTATATGATCCTCAAGCAGCTGCTCCACAAGATGACAGGGAGCCATACTGATACCGAAAGATTTTTAACAAGGAAAATTGAAGATGACAAAACAGTTTTATGGCTGGCCGCCGAGGGCAGTGAGCCGGCCTGGGATTGGCTGGATGGCTATGTAAGCGAGCGCTGTGACAGCTCAAGCTCCAGCTGTCAAGAGCCTATTGACGCTTACTGCACAGCCCTTTTAGATATGAGAGACAGAGATCTGGAGGATTTTTTGTCTGACGCGGACCTCTTTGCGGATGAGTTTGAGGATGAAGTGGAGGACGCGGGTTTTGAATATGATGTGGATGATGACAACGGCTTTAGAGAGTTTTGTGAGTTTTCTGGCGGAAATTTCTCTTCAGGAGAATGCCCCGAACGCAACCCGCCAAGTGAATACAGGCTGGCTAGAATTACATTGCATTCTTCCAATAATAACTATGTGGTGAGCGGAGGATTTTGCGCCTCTGATGGAACAACCCCAACTATACAGCCAGCGGCGGGAAGCAGCTCCCCGAATCAAGACATCCTGCTAAGCTTAGATGACGCTAATGATGGAACGCTGTTTTTGGATACACGCCAACTGCTGGGCCAGCCTAGAAACGATGGTGATTATTACATATATATTGGCAACAATCGCTATACCTCAGGGAATTTCCAACGGAATCATTACGGCTTATCAACAGACACTTCTACCTGCAGTCATACTCCCAACGCGGCGGAGAGAGATATTAGAAGATATCTGGGATTTTTAGCCGGGGGAGGCAGTCTCTCTGGAACAGTTGAGGTTTGGATTGCCGTTGAAGAAGATGGAAACTGCCGATATTTCACAGATCCGTAAGCTCCCCGGCCTTTTAATCCGCGTATTCTTCGAGGCCCACCAAAATAGCTTTCATCCATTTCTATTTGACCTTTAGAAAACAGGCTATTTTTCTCGCAATGCTCAGCCATTCTTATACGGATATTTTTTAAGATTTTATTCCTGCTGTTTCTGCTGATTCCTGAAAAAAAAGCTATTTGTTGGGCTGTCAGATCGGCAGAAAAAAAGCCCAAAAATCTCCCTAAATTTCCTCTTTTGCGATCGGGAGGAGCTTATAAATATATGACCGGGCAAGCTCAGGCTGAAGCCAAGCTTATTTTTATGGCGACTTTAGCTTAAGAGTTTCAACCTCTATTTCACTATTAGAGGATTGCAATGATTTTTTTAAATTCTCCAAATGCAAAAGGCCAACAACAATTATTAAGTCTTTTTTATCTTTTTTGGCCAGCTCATAAATTTTAAGGATATTTTTAGAGAGATAGCTGTCTCTCCACTGGACAGCTATCTGTTTGGCGAAAGCGGTTTCTTTATCGGTGTCATCAGGGCTTTTTAAAAAATCATATAAAAGGGAAATATCAACTAGGTTTAAGCCTTCCACATATTTAACCGCCTCTATAGCAAAAAATTCCGCCACTCTCATAAAAGAATCCGGATTTTGAAAAAGCGCGTTCCTAAAATCTATAACATTTGGATTATCCATCCGAAAAAAATCATTCGCCGGCTTCGGCTGGCCTGTCGTTAAAATTCTGTCAAAAATTAAGGCTAAATCCTCGTCCGAGGCCTTTTTTAAAGGGCGGGGAATTTTTTGCCATATCTTTATTACAAGAGGATCTTGATCAACAAAATGACTAACAAATTCAGCCGCGTTTTGCCCTAAATACGGCCCTTCGCCGCGCAAGCTGTGCAAAGAGCGATACAGCGCCACATAGCTTTTAACAGCCGCGTTTACGAGGATCGGCAATGTGTCCTCAATTCCATAAATGTTTTGAGAGGAGTTGACAGGCCCGTAAGAGTAGGCTTCTAAAGCGAGATAAAATAAACCCTGATTGGCCAGCCCCTTGAGCAGCTCTTTAACAGGCTTAGCATGCGGGGATCGGTGAGACTCGCCGTATATTATTATTTTTGACGAAGGGGAATCCGCATAAGCGGAAAAGGGCGTAAATATAAAAACTAAAAATAAACTGATTTTAACCATCTTTGCCTTTTTTGAAAAAAGCTCATGCCTGTTATTAGCACAGGCTGAGCCATTTGCAATATTATTTTACATGTTTGAAATTTTTACACGCCAGGCTGAATCTCTTGACATAAATTCCATTATGATCCTAAATTTTCCACAGTTCAGGCTTATTTTTGAGAGCGCCCGCCTTTAGCCTCCACGATATTGCGGAGCTGATTTTCCACGGCTTTTTTCCAAACAGAGCAGTTTGGAGCCGCTCCCAAATTGGCCTGGCTTAAGCGATGGCCGTTTCGGGCCGCAAACAATACCCCAAGCTTTTACAAAACCCAAAGCTTATTTGTGGCCTGACTTAAGCGATGGCCGTTTCGGGCCGCAAACAATACCCCAAGCTTTTACAAAACCCAAAGCTTATTTGTGGCCTGGCTTAAGCGATGGCCGTTTCGGGCCGCAAACAATACCCCAAGCTTTTACAAAACCCAAAGCTTATTTGTGGCCTGACTTAAGCGATGGCCGTTTCGGGCCGCAAACAATACCCCAAGCTTTTACAAAGCGGAGGCTGGATCTCTTGACTCTCATTTTTATAGGAAAAATCTGAAAAATTTGACTTGATTCCCGGTTGGCGAAGGGCTAAGATTTGCCAAGATAACCAAAACAGCCGGAACAAACTAAAAATCTTGAGTTTTCAAACTAGACCAATATAAATGGGCAAGCTTAAAGTTTTATGATTTACAAGTGGCTTTTTGATTTTTCCCCCGCTGCCCCTGTCTTTAACCTTTTCCAATACATAACTTTTCGAGCTTTTCTGGCTTTTTTCACCTCCTTTTTTATCTGTCTGATTCTGGCTTATTTTTTTATCCATAAAATCTCAAAAAAAGGCTGGGGGGAGAAAATTAATTCTGACGGCCCCTCCTCCCATAGCAAAAAACAGGGCATTCCCACTATGGGAGGGGGCTTTATGCTGTTGAGCTTGCTCGCTGTATGCCTGCTGTGGGTCGATCTGTCCCAGCCTCTGATACTGGCCACAATGATTTTGGTTTGCGGCTTTGCCGCCATTGGCCTTTGGGATGATCTGCTCAAATTAAAAAAGGGAAATTTCTCAGGCATTAAAATCCGCTGGCGCCTGCTCATGGAGTTTTCCCTGTCTTTTATCGTGTTGGCCTGGCTGGCTAAAAACGATCATATATCCACAAGCCTTTATCTGCCTTTTTTTAAAAACGCCCATTGGGATATGGGCGGGGCTTACCTTTTGTTTGGCTCTTTTGTCATCACCGGCTGCGCCAATGCGGTCAATTTGACAGATGGCTTGGACGGGCTGGCTGTCTTCCCTGTGATGATTTGCGCCTCCACTTTGTCTGTTTTGGCTTACCTGGCCGGCCACCATGAGCTGGCTCAATATTTGAATATCCCTTTTGTGGATGGGGCGGGAGAGCTTAGCCCTTTATCAGCCTCTGTCGTGGCTTGCTGTTTGGGTTTTTTATGGTATAACTCCTACCCGGCTCAAGTGTTTATGGGGGATATCGGATCTCTGGGGCTGGGGAGCTTTCTGGGCATAACAGCTGTTTTGACAAAAAACGAATTTTTGCTGGCCATTTTAGGAGGGGTTTTTGTGGCGGAGGCTTTGTCTGTTATTTTTCAAATTTTTCTATATAAATTGACCGGAAAAAGAATGCTCAAAATGGCTCCTCTGCATCATCATTTTGAGTTAAAGGGCATGGAGGAATCTAAAATTATAGTCCGGTTTTGGATTGTTTCCATTTTATTGGCTGTTTTTAGCTTAGCCGCCTTAAAAATTAGATAAATTCAGCGCTTTATGCTGGACAAAGAGCAAAATATATGATTTGAAGCTTATAGAAAAAAGCGCTGCTATTAAGTTTGCGGCCCCGTTTGCAAAATGCATTGATTTGACCCTTATAGAAAGCAAAAACATGAGCCTATATCAAATCCCGCGTTTCAGCCTTATGCTTGGCCTCAAAGCGCCAGCCGGCTTCCGATCAAAGCTAAACTCATTTTCTCCCACAGAATTTATTGACATGCGGAGCTCTTAAAAACAATATGAGAGCGCTTAAATTAAGCCCCTAAATATAATAGAGGTCAAATGCCAGAGCAACTGAGTGACATTAAAGGGAAAAAAATAGCTGTTATCGGCTTGGGAAAAACAGGCATTGCCCTGTCCCGTTTTTTGCTTCGCTATGGGGCTGAAGTCCTTATCAGCGACCACAAATCAGAGGCCGAGCTGTCCTCCAGTTTGGAGGCCGTTCAAGATTTGCCCTTAAAATTTGAGTTGGAGGGGCATAACCCTAAAACTTTAATACAGCAGGACTATGTGATTTTAAGCCCTGGCGTTCCCGGTCATTTAAAGCTTTTTGACTACATCAAAAGCCACGGCGTTAAAGTAACGGGAGAGTTTGAGTTCGCCTCCCGCTTTATTCAGGAGCCTATGGCTGTCATCACAGGAACTAACGGAAAAACCACAGCGCTGGAGCTGGCCACATTGTTTTTAAAAAACTCCGGAGTGAATGTGTGGAGCGGGGGCAATTATAAAACTCCTCTCAGCCAATACCTCTATGAGGGCAAAAAAGCCGATACGCTTATTGTGGAGGCCTCCAGCTTTATGCTGGAGCACGTAGAGCAAATGACTCCAGCCAGCATTGTGTTTACTAATTTAGCCCAAAGCCATCTGGACAGATACGCCAGCATGCGGGACTATATGCAGGCTAAAAGGAAAGTTTTTGCCAACACCAATGTCTCCGTCACCAGCTTTTTAAACGCGGACAACAACGCTATAATAGAAATCGCCCGGGATCCTCTTGTGCAAAAAGGAGTCATTCATTATTTTTCAACCAGAAAAGCCCTAAAGCCTCAAATTATGAGCATTGGCGGCGCTGTCACTATTGGAAACGAAATTCAAGTGCGAACCCGCCCGGAAATAGAATATTACAGCTTAAAAAACACATCCCTTAAAGGAAGGCGCTCTTATGAAAATATCATGGCGGCCATCCTCCTCGCCAAACAGCACAATGGCCAGTGGATGCACATTCAGCGGGGAATTGACGAATATAAAGGAAGCCCCCACCGTCTGGAGTATGTCCGCCGGGTGGGCGGCGTGAATTTTTACAATGACTCCAAGGCGACCAATGTCCACGCGGTCAGCCGGGCTTTAGAGGCTTTTGACGACAATGTGATATTAATTATGGGGGGAAAAGAGACCGGCTTGAACTATAGGCCGCTGGCGGAGAGCATCCGCCGGAAAGTGAAAAGCCTTATTCTTGTTGGAGAGGCTAAAGAGGCTATTAATCGCCATATTGGAGACAACAGCGAAACTTTTTTAATTGGCACTTTTGATGAGGCGGTCTTTATCAGCTATCACAAATCCAGAATCCAAGACACTGTTCTTTTATCTCCCGGCTGTCCCAGTTTTGACATGTTCAGCTCTTATGAGGAGCGCGGGAATTATTTTAAAAGCCTTGTCCGGAAATTCAAATGACCGCTCGGCGGGCTGAAAAGCTTTTTCTTTTTCTCTCTGAATTGTATATTGTGAAATTTCAAGCCGGAGCGCTTAGCTTTCCGAGAGAGCTAAGCCCGCTCTTTTAGGCAACCGGCCCAGCAGAGCTTTCCGAGAGAGCTAAAAACAGTCAGCTCAGCGCCTTTAATCCATTTTAAACTCCTCTATCCGGCTTTTAAAATTGAGTTGGGGCTTGACTTTTTTCCCCTTAAAAAAAGACTCCAAGCTTTTTGGCAAATAGACTTGCTGGAGTCCCATTCGCCCAGCCTCATTCACCCTCTCCATAGCCCATCGGCCAGCGCGAAGCTCTCCTGTCAAGCCAATTTCAGCAAAAAAACAGCTTGTTTTGTCTATAGGCTTTTTATACCGGGAGGAGAGGATGGAGACAGCGACAGCTAAATCTGAGGCAGGATCTGTGATTTTCAAACCGCCGGCCAAGTTAACATAAAGATCTCTTTTTCCCAGATCAACACCCATGTATTTGTCCAGCACCGCCCCCGCCAAATGAATCCGGCTGATGTCTAAGCCCACACAAGCTCTTCTGGGCATGGAGAGATAAGAGGGAACAGCCAAAGACTGTATCTCACAAAGCAGGGGGCGGCTTCCCTCCACAGCCGGAAACACAGCCGCTCCCATAGCGTCCCCCAGCCTGTCTCCAAGAAAAAACTCAGAAGGATTAGAGACCTCCCTCAGCCCGCCCTCATCCATTTCAAAAACCGCCATTTCATTTGTGGGGCCAAAGCGGTTTTTGCTGGATCTTAAAATGCGGCTCTGGCTTTCGCTTTCGCCCTCGATGGAGAGAACTGTATCCACCAGATGCTCTAAAACCCTGGGGCCGGCCAAACTGCCGTCTTTTGTGACATGGCCAACAATAATCACTGTCACTTTAGACTCTTTAGCGTAGCTCATTAAAAGCCCGGCGCACTCTCTGACTTGTGACACAGTTCCCGGAGCTGAAGACAGGCTCTTTAAGTAAACTGTCTGTATAGAGTCCACAATCAATACTGAGGGCTTTTCCCTCTCCGCGCTGGAGAGAATATCCTCCAAAGAGCTTTCGCTAAAAAACAACAGCTGAGGGCTGTCTATATTCAAACGATTAGCCCTTAAGGCTGTTTGAGCGGGGTTTTCCTCAGCGGAAATATAGAGAGTCTTTTTCCCTTTAGCGGAAATATGTCCGCAAATTTGAAGCAATAAAGTGCTTTTGCCCACACCGGGAGAGCCTCCCAGCAAAACAAAAGCGCCGGGAACTAAGCCGCCCCCCAGCGCTCTGTCACACTCTTTCATTCCTGTGGAAAAGCTATGCGGAGCTTGAGCCTGAATTTCAGAAAAGGGAAGAGGCCTTTTATTTGCGCTTTTTATGCGGATATGACGCCTGTTTCCCGCCTCCGCAGTAGGCTTTAGCTCTTCAACAATGGAGTTCCAAGATTGGCATTGCGGGCAGCGGCCATGCCATTTTGAGCCTTCCCATGCGCAATTTTGGCATATATAAAAGCTTTTTTCAGCCATAAGCCATTTATACTGAATTTGATTTAAAATTTCATGTTTTTATTTAGCTCTTAAGGGCTATTTTTTGAGGATACGAGACATTTTTAAGGCTTTGCTCCACCGGGCTTGACTCCAGCCTAAACTATTGTATAATAGCCGATAAAGGATTGCTATATCTGATTTAAAAGATACTTATTATTCAGAGAGGGATAAAAGATTGCTTAAGGACACTTTAGACGGAGTTAATAACCTTTTAAGACCTATAAGAAAACAGCTAACCGAATTAAAGCCAATAAAAACTGAATTAAAGTCAATAGACGAAAAACTAAACAATCACATAACAGACACAAATAAAAAGATAACCGCGCTTGACGCCAAGGTTGAAAACAAAACAGCCAAACTTGAGGCTGGCCAAACCAAACTTGAAGCTGGCCAAGCCAAAATTGAAAAGAGAATGGACGGCCTTGAGGCTGGCCAAACGGAAATAAAACAGCTCCTAAAAAAATCTTAAATTCCCGGTTCTTTTTGAATACTCTTTGGCTATGCGGCCCTAAGTCTCATAATCATAATTTCCGCTTAATATAAAGCTAAAAGTCCGCTTATCCAAAGAATAGTCAAATTTCTTATTTTAGTTTTCCGGCAAAAATGGAGTGCTCCCCTAAAGTTGGACTGAAAAGGCTTGCAGTTTTAAGTTGTGCCCGCTGGCTTGCAGTTTTAAGCTGTGCCCTCTCTCTCTGGACAGAAAAAGCTTGCGGTTTAAGCGGCGCTATAAAAATAGGCCTTAATTTTTAAATCAAAGTTCTGTATGCTTAAGCGGGGAGCGGACGCGATATGGGCCATCATCTTTTAAAAATGTCCGCTGGAGGCAACCGCTTTCTGATAGCCGACAAGCGCTGGCTCAACAATGAGCCTCCTCCTGGGGAATGGAAGGCTCACTCTTTTAAAACAAAAAGCGCTTTTGCCGATTTTTTAAAGCTTTCCGCTCTGTCCGCCTCAAAAAGAGAGCGTTTTATAAAAAATCTGCTCTCCCCCCCAGCGCTGTCTTTGACGGACGGCCTTGTTGTCTTAAAAGAAAACAAAAAATCCGCTTTATCCTGCGACTTTTACAATAAAGACGGATCCACAGCTGAGATGTGCGGAAACGCCGCCTGCTGTGTGTCCGCTTATGCGGAATGGATATCGCCTTCTCTCAAGAGCTTTCTTTTTGGGCGGGAAACTGTTTTCCGGACGGCTCAGGGGGGCATCTCGCTAAAAACAGCTCCCGCGCCCGCTGTTGACTGTTATTTTGCCTTTCATGGGCGCTCCTCCCTTAGCTTTGCTTTTATCCAGCCGGGAGCGCCTCACGGAGTGATGGAATGCCCCATCAAAGGCTTAGCCCAGTTTGACAACAGGGAAATGTTAAAAAAAATCGCCCAAGAGTTGAGATTTAAAAATCCAAAAAGCAAAAAAGGGATGAATATCTCTTTTTTTCAAAAAGAGGAGAGGAGCCGGCTAAAGGCCATAAGCTATGAGAGAGGGGTGGAGGGCTTCACTTTGGCCTGCGGCACAGGAGCTTTGGCTGTGGCTCTTGTTTACCTGCGCAAATATCAAATTAAAAATTTAAAGACAGTCTTTATAACTATGCCGGGCGGCCAGCTCAAAATTCAGCTCCGGCCCAAGCTGGTTCTATTCTCTCCTGTTAAAAAAGGCTATTGAGTTGAATGGATCATTATAGATCGCAAAAGTCACCACAGCCCGCAACACCACAAGCCCGCAACACCACACAGCCCGCAACACCACAAGCCCGCAACACCACAAGCCCGCAACACCACACAGCCCGCAACACCACAAGCCCGCAACACCACAAGCCCGCAACACCACACAGCCCGCAACACCACAGCCCGCAACATCACAGCCCACAACACCACAACCCGCAACACCACAAGCCCGCAACACCACAAGCCCGCAACACCACACAGCCCGCAACACCACAAGCCCGCAACACCACAAGCCCGCAACACCACAGCCCGCAACACCACAAGCCCGCAACACCACACAGCCCGCAACATCACAGCCCACAACACCACACAGCCCGCAACATCACAGCCCACAACACCACAACCCGCAACACCACACAGCCCGCAACACCACAGCCCGCAACACCACAGCCCGCAACACCACAAGCCCGCCAAGATTGAGTTGACTAACAAATATGAATTATTATAATTTATTAACTGCTCTGTGAATATTATGCAAAAGGCTATCTCCCCGTCCGTTTCTTTTGTTCAGATGACAGAACTGGTTTTGCCCAACCACATGAATGTCTTGGGGACAGTTTTTGGCGGCGTGATTATGTCCTGGATCGATATCGCCGCGTCTATTTCCGCCGGACGGCACTGCTCTAAAAATGTTGTGACAGCCAGCATCGATGATGTGCATTTTCTGGCTCCTGTCCATAAAGGGGATGTTGTGTGTTTAAAAGCGCAAGTCAATTACACTCATAAAACCTCTATGGAAGTGGGAGTTCAAGTGACAGCGGAAAGCGCAAAGACAAAATATTTTCGCCACACCGTTAACGCCTATTTAACCTTTGTGGCTTTAGATGAGTCTCGCCAGCCAACTCCCGTTCCCCCTTTGCTGTTGAAAACGGAAGAGGAAAAACGGCAGTTCGAGCAGGCTAAAATCAGGCGGCAATGGCGGCTGGAGAGAAAAAAGCAGTTGAACATTAAGCTTAAAGCCTGATTCTTTTTTTCATGATTTTACAAGCTAAGCGCTTATTCTTGACCTGGTTTAAGCGATGGCTGTCTCTCTCTTCAGAGGAAGAAAGCCTGAGCTTTGAAGGCTCCCGCCTTTGGCTGTCTCAAGCCTGTTTGGGGAGGATAGCCGCAGGACACAAAATCAATCTTAGCCTCTCCCTGCCTTTGGCTATCTCAAGCCTGTTTGGAGGCATAGGCGCCTTAAAAAAACTCAAACTTTCCCTCTGAAAAAGAATGTTTCAGGCCAAGAGCAATAACCCAGCTTAAAATTTTAAGGATGGGGGAAATTACAAATTGGATAGCTTTTCGCTGTCATTTTGAAACAAAGAGGGCTGTAAATTTGATATTCTCTCATTGGCTATTTTCACATAATCCTCATTGATTTCATAACCCACAAACCACCGGCCGTTTTTTAATCCAACAACAGCTGTAGTTCCGCTTCCCATAAACGGATCCAACACAATGTCATTTTCAAAAGAATAAAGCTGTATAAGGCGAAAGGGCAATTCTTCAGGAAATGGCGCGGGATGGCCTATTTTTTTAGCGGATTCTGCGGTCATATTCCAAATAGATTTCGTCCATTCAATAAATTGCTCTTTTTGAATTGTGATTTTTTTATCCTGTTTTTCTCTTTTATAAGCTCCTTTTGAAAAAATTAAAATATATTCATGCACATCCCTTAAAGTGGGATTAGATGGGGAGCGCCAGCTTCCCCAGGCTGTAGAAGATCCTGAAGAGGCGGACTTATTCCATATAATCTCCCCTCTCATTAAAAAGCCTATATCTATCATCATTTTGGAAATATAATCAGAAAGGGGAATATAAGGCTTCCGGCCCACATTTGCTATATTGACACAAGCTCTTCCTCCGTTGGCTAAAACTCTATATGTCTCCGTAAAAACTTTATTAAGAAAGTTTAAATACTCCTCTAAAGACAAATTTTCATCATAATCTTTTGAGACATTATAAGGAGGGGAAGTTATCATTAAATGAATTGTTTTATCCGGCAGATCAGACATTTTTGTTGAGGATTTTAAGAAAATTTTATTGATAGCGCCCTCTGGAATTGACCCTTCTATACTGCTTTGCGCGTCCTCCTTAAAATCCAACTTTTTATACAATTTTGATTCATAAAATAAAGAGGAGTCATGCCCTTGCCTCCCTGAGCTTCCAAAAGACTGAGTTCGTGTTTTTCTTTTTTTCATAAAGCCTCTTCAATTAATTTTAAAAATCTTTCAGCTTTTCTCTCTATGTTTTTATCTCTGTTTGATTCAGAGATAATTTGCCCTAACCTGCTCTTCACAGTCATTGCGGAAAAATAGATCATACGAGAATGAATTAAGCTTCCAAAGAGCTTTCTAAGTCTTTTATTTTCTCATTAATTTTCCCAAATCCTCTTTCCATGTTTTTTCCATAAGGATTTTAAAAATCATTTTTTGCTCTTTTTCTGAAACAACCTCCATATCGCCCACACGGACAGATTCATTTGTTGCGTGTTTTTCCAAAACCTCAAAAAGCTTTTTCTTATACTCTGTGTCCTCATTTCCTTTGAGCTGCTCGCCTTTAGTCTCTAAAACAGAAAGTTTTTTTATTTTATTATCCGGGCTGATAAAAGCCAAAAAATCAGGATAGACTTTTCTTTTTTGCCAGCCTTGCAGATGATAGTCCTTTTTTGCCGCCATTCTATGCCACCACTTAACAGCGTCTTGCTCATCTAAATACCAGGCCACTTGTTTTTCCAGCTCATTATAATGACGCTGATAAGAGACATCAAAAAGCGATAGCTGAAAATCCCTGTCGTCCTCTCTTCTGAAAACTTTATCGCTTGTGGAAACGATAAAATCAATTTCAAATCCCATTTTCCAATTTATATCAATTCGATGTTTAAAAATTTTAAAACAAAGAGATCCATTTTTTAATTTGCCTGTAAAGATTTTTTCTGACAGCGCGTCTACTTGCTCTTGTATATCCTCTTCCATAGACTCCAAAAGATAGGCCCTGTTTAAATAGATTTTTCTATCTGATATTTTTTTAGCTTTTAAAGCGCTGATGGCCTCATCAAAAATTTTTCCGGCCTCCCAGGGATGAGGAATAAAATTGCAAAGCCTCTTTATTATAAAGGAGTAATCTATGTTTGTAATGGCTGATGTTTTGTTTTGGCTGATATACGGCCAGCTGAGCTGTCCATCTTTGTTTTCTATGTCTAGTTTTATAGAATTGACTTGCAGGGAATCTATATTTTCAGGAGTCCAGCTGTCTTTTTTTGAGTAAGATATTTTTGAAAAATCTATCTCCTGAAGAATATCGTTTGCATATATCAATGGCCTCCAAAGGCCATTTTTCCCTCTGCATAAAACTCTGGGGAGAAAAATTTTTGTCCCTTGAAATTTTGGCCTTCTTTTTGCTGTTATTTTTTTAATGCCGCTTTTCTCCGCTCTCACATAATCAGCTAAGTCATCCATTCCCTCTTTTTGCAGTCCTTTTTTAATTTCCGCAACCACATCCTCAACCGCTTTGTTATAACAAAAAATATAGCTTTCATTTAAAGAATCCAGGGAAGCTCTTTGGGCGTATGGCTGTCTTAAAATTCTGCCTATCAGCTGAGTTAAGGCCAGTTTGGATTTGGCTTTGGATAAAATCGCCAGCACATAAGCAAAAGGGCAGTCCCAGCCCTCCTGCAGAGCCTGTTTTGTAATAATAAACCGCACTGGCGAAGCGGGGCTTAAAAGGCTTTCATCTTTTAGCTCGTCTTTTCCTGAAACTTTAATTTTTATCGCTGATTCAGGAGCTCCCAGATGGCTGATTAAATACTCTTTAGCGTCTTCAGAGTGAATAAATTTTTTGTCTTTTTGATCCTTCCCTGTTCGCTCCACCTGAATAAGCATAATGGGGCGAATATATTTCTCGCTTTTTTTATGGTATGTTTTTGAGTCTTCTTCCAATTCTTTTAATTTCTCATACCCTGCGCATAAAGTTTTTTTCCAATCTCCTCTTTTTGCGTTAGTGACATTGATAGGAAGCTTAATCATTTCCTCCTCTTTAAGTTTTGCGCCGGAGACACTGACCAAAACATTGCTCAAATGCTCTTTCATGTTGGGAGTGGCGGACAGCTCCAGAATAAATTTTGGATTGAGGCCGGTCAGAGTTTTTCTGGCTAATTCAGAATAAGCTTTATGCCCCTCATCCATGACGACAATCGGGCGGGCTATTCTTATAGCGTTTCCCAGGCTATGTTTGACAGAAACAGCTTTAGCGCCTCCTAAAGCGCTTTGGCTTTTATACTTATCTAAGTTGCTGATTTGAGATAAAAGCTCCTCATTGGCTTGGCTATTCTCAGGCTCCGGAAAAAAGTCAATAAATCGCCCGGAATCTTTAAACATTCTTAAAGATTCTTTTGTCTCTCTGTTGGCTGAAGGCAACATGAGGAGCAAAACACACAAGCGCTCCAGCAAGTCTTGTCCAGAGAAGGCGGATGTTTTTTCCAAGATTTTAACTTTTCCAGCCCCGGCTCTTTCCAAAATTTTTCTGTAAAAATGAGTTCGGTCTCTAAAATTTTTGAGAGTTTGGCTGTATATAGCTGTTGAGGGGACAATCCATAAAATTAAGCCTGTGTTCTTTTTAAAATAGTCAAAATTTATCCTTTCAACAGAGGAGACTCCTATCAGAGTTTTCCCGCCTCCCGTAGGCAGTTTTAAACATATATTGGGAATGGGCTGGCCTAACCCATCTTTTTTATGTTGATAAGGAAAACTTTGAAGCTGTCCTTTTTTATCTTTAAGTTTAGGAAGTTTCCCTTCCGTTTGGAGTTTGTCATAAGCTCTTTGACAGTATTTTTCTATTTTTCTGTCCCGGCCTTTGCTTTTGTGCAATTCCACCTCATCTCTTTCCTCTATATATTCTTGCTTTAAAAGCTTGAGATAGCCCTCCAGCTTTTCCAGACAAAGCTCTTGAAACTCCTTTAGCTCCATTAAACCCCCGCTATCCTGTAAATGGCAAAAGGCAGTTGGCAAAAAATGATGCCCTCGCTTGCTAATTCCCTCGCTGACTCAAAATAATGAACAGGGGCAAACACAACAGCTTTTTTGCATTTTTTTTGCTGGATGACTTTTTGGATCTTTTCTTTTCTGTCCAAGTTTAAAGCGGACTCCCTGCTCCTTAAAAATTTGATATTTGGCTTGTAAATCACAAAAAAGGCTGTGCCTTTAGCTGACCTTCCGATATAAAAATCCTCATTTTCAAGCGGTTTATCCAAAGTTTGGCCTGTGGCCACATAATAGACATAGCTGGAAAGAGCTTTATAGCTTGGAAGAGATTTGCCTTTTATCAAATTTTCCTCATTTATCTCCTCTCCCAGAGCGCAGTAAGCAAAGGAGCCGCCTAAGCCTTTTTTTAGCTTTTCCTCTTTGGCTTTGGGAGCGCCTTTAATCACACGGCGGACACGCTCAGCGGTGATTTTGTCGGCATAATCCTCACACTCCACAAGGATAAACTTGCGATGGCCTCCATCTTCTTTATTGAGATCAAGAACAGCATGGGCTGTTGTCCCTGAGCCAGCAAAAGAATCCAAGATGATCGCGTTTTTGTCATTATATGTAACAGCCTGTATAAGATTTTTAATAAGTCCGCTGGGTTTAGGATTCGTGAAAAGCGGCCGGCCAAAAATATTTATCATTTCCTTTGTCGCGTCTTCATTTGTGGGAATTTTATAGTGGTTTAAAAAAGACAAAAGATTTTTCATTTTTTTTATTTCTCCGCCTTTTCTGATATGATTGGGCCGAAAAGGCATTTTGCTTATACTGATATTTCCGCCCTCTAAAATAACCTTATCCAAAGTATTTTGAGAATAGCCCCACTCTCCTTTTAAGCGAAATTTCGAGAGATTGACTCCATTTTTTATAACCAGCCTATCCATAAGTTTTGTCTTGATTTCTCCCTCTGACATATCTTGAGGCTTTACTTCTTGATCCTTGAGAGAAAATTGAACAGATCCTTTGGGAAATTGTAAAACGGATTCTTTGTTTCCCGCCCTATTGAGAGGATATTTTTTGCCTTCAGTGGTTTTTTCCAGAGAAAAAGGAAAAGAATAATCCTTATTTTTCAAAAAACACAATATAAAATCGGTGACCACTCCAACATTCTTATGTAAGAAAGATGGTTTTTTCTTTTTTTCCCATATAAACTGAGTTGAAAAATTCTCTTCGCCAAAAATTTCCTCCATAATGGCCATAAGCCGAAACTGCTCATTATCATCAATGCTGACAAAAATCACTCCATCATCGGAAAGCAGATCCTTAAGCAGTTGCAATCTGGGCCACATCATGCAAAGCCATTTGTCATGCCTTTCCAAATCATCAATGCCAACCGCTTTTCCGAGCCATTCTTTTATTACGGGGCTGTTCACATTGTCATTATATTTCCAGCCCTCGTTTCCGGTATTGTAGGGCGGATCAATATAAACACATTTTACTTTTCCGGCATAACTTGGCAAAAGAGCTTTTAAAGCGTGAAGATTGTCCCCCTGAATGATTAAATTATCATCCAGACTAGGGCCATTTTGGCCGACCAGAGGCGAAAGTGAACTGTCCATTTTTCGAGGACGATCCAAAAGGGATTTTTTTGCATCAATTTTCAAATGGCGAAAAGGAACTCCCAAGTGATGAGAATAAACAGTGGATTTCCCTTTAAAATTTAAAACCGGCATTTAAAAAATCCTCAAATTTAATTATAACATTTAAAATAAATTAAAGCTTAATTAAAAAAACCTAAAATGCAAATAAAAAGCATATCACTTCCAATAGAATACAGTCCAGTCCGCAGAAGAAAAATCTTGCGGCAGAGCTTGTGGCGCTGTGTGTTAAAATTGGCGCATGAGCTATTGCGGGAAGAAGTGACAACTCTTTACTGCTCCCCTTTTTCTCACGAAAGGAACAAGACTTATCATAGTTTGAAAAGGAATGTTTAACTATTTTAGCTCCATTAAGCCCCCGCTATCCTGTAAATGGCAAAAGGCAGTTGGCAAAAAATGATGCCCTCGCTTGCTAATTCCCTCGCTGACTCAAAATAATGAACAGGGGCAAACACAACAGCTTTTTTGCATTTTTTTTGCTGGATGACTTTTTGGATCTTTTCTTTTCTGTCCAAGTTTAAAGCGGACTCCCTGCTCCTTAAAAATTTGATATTTGGCTTGTAAATCACAAAAAAGGCTGTGCCTTTAGCTGACCTTCCGATATAAAAATCCTCATTTTCAAGCGGTTTATCCAAAGTTTGGCCTGTGGCCACATAATAGACATAGCTGGAAAGAGCTTTATAGCTTGGAAGAGATTTGCCTTTTATCAAATTTTCCTCATTTATCTCCTCTCCCAGAGCGCAGTAAGCAAAGGAGCCGCCTAAGCCTTTTTTTAGCTTTTCCTCTTTGGCTTTGGGAGCGCCTTTAATCACACGGCGGACACGCTCAGCGGTGATTTTGTCGGCATAATCCTCACACTCCACAAGGATAAACTTGCGATGGCCTCCATCTTCTTTATTGAGATCAAGAACAGCATGGGCTGTTGTCCCTGAGCCAGCAAAAGAATCCAAGATGATCGCGTTTTTGTCTAAAGCCAAAGCAATACATTTTTTTATTAGCTCTGGAGATTTGGGATAGTCAAAAATATTTTTTTGCAATACAGATGACAATATTTCTTTTCCCACTTCATGGTTTATATTTTTGTCTAGCCAAACGGATCGCTCTTTTGTAGTGGCTTGTCCATTTTCCGGAAGATAGTCTTTTCTATAAATCCGCCATGCGCCAGTTTTCTTTTTTTCGCCAAAAAGCAGGGATGGGTTTTCTTTTATTTTATTTTTACTCCAAGTCCAACACCCCTCTTCACCGGAAGATGATATAGGAAAAACCTCTATACAGCAATCTTTTGAGCGGGACAAAGCCGCCTCGCCAGTTTTAGGATCGACATAAACAGGAAAAAACAAATTAGGCCGTGTTTTCCGATTAAAAAATTGTATGGCTCCATTCATCAGCCTCATAAGCCGATAAGCCCCTTTTTTATCTTTCTTTTTATATTCCAAAAGTGTTTCTTGTTTTTTTGGAATTTCTTTAAGCTGAGCTTGTTCAATATTTTTTGAGAAAACAAGGATATACTCATGGGTGCGGGCTATATCCTGCCTCAATGATCGCCCGCGGGGATTTGTCTGAGCTGTGATTTGAGCGATAAAATTCTCTTCGCCAAAAATTTCCTCCATGATGGCCATAAGCCGAAACTGCTCATTATCATCAATGCTGACAAAAATCACTCCATCATCGGAAAGCAAATCCTTAAGCAGGTGCAGTCTGGGCCACATCATACAAAGCCATTTGTCATGCCTTTCCAAATCATCAACGCCAACCGCTTTTCCGAGCCATTCTTTTATTACGGGGCTGTTCACATTGTCATTATATTTCCAGCCCTCGTTTCCGGTATTGTAGGGCGGATCAATATAAACACATTTTACTTTTCCGGCATAACTTGGCAGAAGAGCTTTTAAGGCATGCAGGTTGTCCCCCTGAATGATTAAATTATCATCCAAACTGGGAGCGCCCTGTTTGCCATTTTGGCCAACCGGAGGCGAAAGTGAACTGTCCATTTTTCGAGGACGATCCAAAAGGGATTTTTTTGCATCAATTTTCAAATGGCGAAAAGGAACTCCCAAGTGATGAGAATAAACAGTGGATTTCCCTTTAAAATTTAAAACCGGCATACATTCCCTTATTTTTCACTCATCTTAGAGATAAAGCTCTGTTTATACAAGGCTTGTGGAGCAGTTCTCATGGCTGGCCTGATTTTGAATCGATTTAATATAATTTATTGGCAATTTCATGTCAAGACCGGCTGGGCAGGCCATACATCCATTTTCTTTAGGCCATTTGCGATAGAGCTTGTGGCGCTGTGTGTTAAAATTGACGCATGAGCTATTGCGGGAATGAAGTGTCAACTCTCTGCCGCTCCCCTTTATATATATTATACCCCCCCTTGCATCCTGCAACTATACAACTATCAAATGATGCCGCTTAAGGCTTTCTGTAGAATCAATAAAATTTCCCCTTCCCGAATCCTCTTTTAGGAATTGAAGAAAGGGGAGAAATGGCAGAACCTAAACTTCAAGTCTCCCTGTCCAACTGTGGAGCTTGAAAAAGCGGCTGAAATAAAGTTAGTATACATATAGATTTGCCATTTTCCCTGAAAGCTTGAAAAAAAATACAGTTTTTTTTAGGTTTTTTAAGCTATTTTTAGCTGATTGTATAAAATGGGAGGATTTTTTTAAAAAATTTTATTTTTTATTATTGACTATTGCTATAAATAGCCGATATATTAGCTGTATCTATCTCTTGACAGTAAGCTATCACCGTTAATAGAGTGATATGCCGAGCTCAAGAGATTTTTTTATGATTAACACTGCAATTCTTATTGACGGCGCTTTTTTTCTAAAGAGATACAGAAAACTCCACCAAAAAGATAATCGCGATCCTGAAAAAGCCGCTAAGAATCTATATACTATATGTCATAAACACCTAACAATTAAAAATAAGCCGGAACAAAGCGAAATACAGGGAAATCTTTACCGAATTTTTTATTATGATTGCTATCCTTTAAAATTAAAAATACACCATCCGATTACAAAAAAAATTATAGATTTTTCAACAACAGATGAATGTAAGTTCCGATTAGATTTTTTTGCGCAGTTGAAAAAGAAAAGAAAAGAAAAGTAGCTCTTAGGTTAGGTCAACTTGCATCCTATAAAAAGTGGAATATTCCCTCTGATAGATTAAAGTCTTTATTAAAAAAAGAAATTTCTATTGAACACATTACAGAAGATGAGGTGGTTCTCGATATTGTTCAAAAAGGCACAGACATTAAAATAGGAATAGATATTGCGTCTTTGGCTTTAAAAAAACAGGTAGATAGAATTGTTTTAATTTCAGGTGATAGCGATTTCGTGCCAGCGGCTAAATTTGCCAGAAGAGAAGGTATTGATTTTATATTGGATCCTTTATGGCAACGGATAAATCCCGCTCTTTATGAGCATATTGACGAACTTCATTCAGTAATTAAAAACCCAGAATTTAATACAGGCTCAAAAGTGACTTAAAGGGCCTATTTCTATCAAAAGCATGGGGAAAAGCTTTGTCATTTAATGGAGCGGGAGACGAGGATCGAACCCGCAACCCTCAGCTTGGAAGGCTGATGCTCTGCCAGTTGAGCTACTCCCGCATAATGTTTATTTATAACTGATTTTGTTTGAAGATTTTCAGCTTAGCTCTATTGTTTAAGCCGGAAATTTCAAAATCAAACCAGTATAGTCTGAATAATATAAACCCATGACATTTTCAAGAGGTTTTTTAAAACATCTCTAATATAAACAAGGCTTATGGGCGCTTTAACAGGCTTATTTCTCAACATTTTTAATATAAAAAAGCTTGGCTGGCCATTGAGAGAGCAGGCTTGGCCATTGAAAGAGAGCGACTTAGCCATTGAGAAAGAGGCTTGGCCATTGAAAGAGAGCAACTTAGCCATTAAGAGAAACAAGCTAACCCTCAAAAGAGAGCAGACTCAGCCCTCAGGCTCAGCCCCTTAAACAGCTTTGCCGCTGACATTAATCTGGAGCTGATTTTTTTGCAAAGGATGATATTTCTCTAAAGCATTGTATAAATGAGCCAGATCCAAATGGGTGTATTTTTGAGTCGCCAAAAGCGTTTTATGCCCCAGCAATTCCTGCAGGATTCTGAGATCAGCCCCGCCGGACAGCATGTGAGTGGCAAAGCTATGCCTTAAAGCATGGGGGCGAAGAGGCTTTAAAAGGCCGGCTTTTTGCCCTATGGATTTTATAATATCATAAGCTTTTCTCTCAGAAAGCGGCTGGCGGCCAAACACATAAGCCTGATGCTGATAGGCTCTGAGCTTATTTAAACTGGCTAAAGCTTTTTTAGGAAGAGAAACCAGCCGCTCTTTGCTCCCTTTGCCTTTTATTTTTATGGTTCGCCTGTCCCAATCAATATCTTTGTTTTTTAAATGACAGGCCTCGCTCACTCGCAGTCCTCCTCCATAAAGCAAAAAGAACAAAGCTTGATCCCGGACCGCATGCGCTTTCCCCTCCTCCGCTTTAAACATTTCCAATATGGCAAAAATTTCATCCACAGATAAAAAAGAGGGAACTCGGCCAGGCGCTTTAGGGGACCTAAACAAATGCCTGAAATCCTCATCAATGTAATCATATTCCGCCAGCCATTTTATAAAGCTCTTAGCGACCGCCAGTTTGCGGTTTCGGCTGGAGGCGGCTAATTTCAAATGCCTCATTGTGTTTTTTTCGATTAAAAATTTAATTGTTTTCTCTAAGCGCTTTTTGTCTGTGATCTTTATGGCGGAAGGAATCTTTTGGGAAAGAGACAACTCATCCATTTTGCCCAACTCCAAAAGCCCCCGCAAGTCAATTTTATAAGCTTTTAGGCTGTGCGCGGAAACCTTTTTTGTATAAGCCATAAAACGCAAAAAAAGCAGGCCTAAATTTTTTAAAGTCTGCCGGTGGGCTTCCATATATAACTTATCGGCTCATTGGCCAAAAATTATGAGCCTGAGCGCTCTTAAAAAACATGATGGAAACAGGCTTTAGGCCAGCTTGCTGTATATTTTAGCCAAACGAATTTATGAATTAGCGATTGAGGGACAGCCAGCCATAATTAAGAAAAATTATAAACTGCTTGAGGACAGTCTGCTGTATATTTTGGCCAAATGGAATTTTGAATTAGCGATTGAGGGACAGATCGCCATAATTAAGAAAAATTATAAACTGCTTGAGGACAGCCCGCTGTATATTTCAGCCAAACGGAATTTTGAATTAGCGATTGAGGGACAGCCAGCCATAATTAAGAGAAACTATGAGCCGATTGAGAGACAGATCTCCTGCATATCTGATTTTTGCGATTAGGGACAGCCTCCTGTGGCCAAAGGGACAACTCCCCTTTAGAGCTTATATCCTAGACCCACATTCAGCTCAACAGTCCCCGCTATGATTGTTTTTGTGGGGGGCATATACAAATTGCCGCGAAGGGAAATGGGAATGGCAAATCTCCCCATATTCCAATCAGCGCCAAGCTCCAGCCCAACATTTCCGTGAAAAGGGGAAAAGCTTTCTTGTGTTAAAACATTATTGGAGTAAGCCAAAGGCTGTAAGAGCCGCCCTCCTAAAGCCAGCCAAAAATTATGGCTGTTAAAATCAAAAAATTTGAGTTTTAAGTTTAAACCGGCGGACAGGTAATGCGCCAGAACAGAACAGCCCTCCCTTTTGCCGCATTTTCCAGCCGGAGCGCTGACTTCAAACTTGGTATAACCCAGACTTCCTTTCGCTCTCAAAAAACGATTGAGAGGAGCGTCAATAAAAAGAAAGCCGCCATAGCCAAGCCCTCTCATAAAATACTCAGCCTTATCCTTGTCATCAGGGACAACCTTCATAAAATTATATTCCAGATGAGGGGTTAAGCCTAAAATAAATTTTTGAGCTGTCTCTGAATCCTCCGCCTCGCTGAAAGCGCCCCCATCCTGAGAGTTTTCCCCCTCTTCAGGAAACAGAGATTCATCTTGAGCTGTTTCAAAAGAATCATAGCCCAAAACCTCATCAGATTGATCGGATGTCTCCGGCAAATCGCTTAAGATATATTCCTCTCCCCCGTAAGAGGCCGGCCGTCTTTTTCCCGCCCTTCCTCTTTGAAGTCTTTTTCTTTGGGCTATTTTCCTTTGAGCCTGTCTTCTTAAAGATTTCCCGCCAGCCAGCCTTCTTCTGATTTTCTCTTTTTGGATGCGCGCGATTTTTACAGCTCTTTTCGCTCTTTTTTGCATGGCTATCGCTTTTTTTGCGCTGATAGGCTCTAAAGACCACATTTTAACCATTGAGCCTTGCTTTAAAACCCCAATGGCTTTTGTTCGAGCCGTCTTTTTAATTTGCACTAAGCCTCGTTTTTTGCCATATAAGTCAACAACTTCAAAGTAGGCCCCTCTCTTTGTTTTTAGCCCCTCTAAATGAATAAGAGCCTGCTTGTTTTTAACCTTTAGAACGACAACAGCCCGGCCATTCGGCGCAAACACAACCAGGCTAAGCAGTATAAAAAAAGCCAAAGATTTTAAAACTTTCACTCCATCTGCCTCCCCTCTATATGAGCTGACATAAAATCAATCGGAATCTAAAAAGCAAATTTTTAGCCTATTTTTTAAGCTGAGCGCTTATTCTCGGCCTACAGCATCTTTTCCAGAGAAATACATGCGCTCCAGCCTTGAGCCAGCCTCAGAAGGCCTCCCAAAGGGCAGGAATGCCACTGCTGGACATCGACCGCCAATAATGCCGACCCCAGAGCGCCCCTGCCTCTGCTGAACACCGCCCGCCAATAATGCCAACCCCAGAGCGCCCCTGCCTCTGCTGAACACCGCCCGCCAATAATTTTGCCTTCAGAATGCTCCACCAAGGGCCGCCTTAAAAAGCTCGTATGGCCCCCTGAAGGCCGGCGCTAAAACAGGCCACAAATAATAACCCCGCTTGCTGTTTTTAACCAAAATATACGGCTAAAGCCTTGATTTTTCAGGCGGAATTGATGAATCCAGAGCTTGCCTGTTAGGCGATAGAATGAATTGAGCTTAGCCCTCAGCCGGATTTTTAGAGCGCCTTCCGCCAGCCCTCTTAAAAAAGCTCAGCTATCGGCAAACCAAGCCATTATCTGTTGATTTTCAGGCTCTATTTCGCCCATCCCGCTTTGAGCCAGCCCTCTTTTTCGTCCAGCCAAGCCCAGCGCCTCAGCTATCGGCAAACCAAGCCATTATCTGTTGATTTTCAGGCTTATTTCGCCCATCCCGCTTTGAGCCAGCCCTCTTTTTCGTCCAGCCAAGCCAGCGCGCAGCGCGCCTCAGCTATCGGCAAACCAAGCCATTATCTGTTGATTTTCAGGCTTATTTCGCCCATCCCGCTTTGAGCCAGCCCTCTTTTTCGTCCAGCCCCTCAATGACAACCTCCTGCTCGCCCGATCGAGAAGAGGGAGGGGCTTTAATTTTCCAGTAATCCCGGCTCAAACCCTGCCGGTTGTCTTTTTTAAACAGCAAAGCTCTTTTTCGCGTCCCTTTTTGTTTTTTAATATGGCTATTGAAGCGAGCCTCGCTTAAGCGCCTCAATAAGCTGGCTCTTTGAGCGGTCTCTGTTTTCAACAAAGGCTGATATTTGAAGGCGGAATAAGTCCCTTTTCTGGAGCTGTAGGGAAATACATGAATATTGGTCCAGGGCTGATCTTTTAGCCACTCATAGCTCTCTTCAAAATCTTTTTGGGATTCAGATGGAAATCCCGCAATCACATCCATGCCCACAAAAGCTTGAGGGATTTCTTTGGCGATTTTTTGGAGAGCCCAAACAGACTCCTTTTGGCCGTATTTTCGCTTCATCGATCGCAGGACCTGATCGCTGGCGCTTTGAAGGCTGATATGAAAATGAGGGCACACCCTCTCATCCGCGCAAAAATCCAGCAGTTTATCTGTGATTTCTATAGGCTCCAGGCTGGTAAGCCGTATTCTGGGAATGCCGGTATGCTTGAGCAAATAAGCGAGCAAATCCTCCAGCCCTCTGCCCTCATCATCCCTGTAGTCTCCAATATGAACGCCCGTTAAAACCGCCTCCTTTACATCCCTTTCTTCCAATTTTTTAATATCCTCCGCCAAGCGCCGGGCGGGCACGCTCTGGCTTTTCCCTCTGGCAAAAGGGATAATGCAAAAAGAGCAGAAGCTGTCACAGCCGTCCTGGATTTTTAAAAAAGCTCTTGTTCTATCCGGATCCGGGGCGGCCAAGCCGCTAAAAACAGAGGAGCTTTTAAAAATGTTGGACTTAAATGTCTTGTTTTTTTGCCGGGGGAAGTAATTTTTCAAAATGCCCGCTAATTTTTTTTTATCCGATTGGCCCACAACCAGATCCACAGCCGGCGCGCTTTCATAAAGCTTTGTCTCCACTTGAGCGCCACAGCCTGTGGCCACAACAAGGCTATTGGGGTTTAAGCGCTTGATTTTTTCAGCCTCTTTTCGCGCGTCCCGCCCGGCTTGAGCGGTCACAGCGCAGGTGTTTAAAATAGTTATGCGCCGGGCTTGGTTTAAAGCCAAATCTTTCAACTGCTCTTTTATCAAAAGGCTGTCGTAATAGTTAACCTTACAGCCAAAAGTTTTAATTTGAATTGTCGGCTTCATTTGTCCTGACTTCCGCATTTTGGCTTGAAAAGCTCAATGAATACATGGGTTACAGAGATCATGGGAGCGCTGTATACCTCTCTAAAAATCCTGTCTAACTGCCTATAAAAATTGAGCTTTTTGTTGGAGTTTCTTGTTAAATGCCTCATAGATAGCTCTCTATAGTGTTTGTGGCTTTTGAGGGAGGAAAAAACCTCCGCTTACATCAATCCTTATAGCAAAATGCGGAAGTCAGGCAAAGCCAGATCTTTCAACTGCTCTTTTATCAAAAGGCTGTCATACCTTACAGCTAAAAGTTTTAATTTGAATTGTCAGCTTCATTTGTTATACCGGCTGGAGTGTTGAAAATTCCCACAAAACAAAATATTAGTCAATATAAATAAGCTGTCCCGCCCCTCCATGAGCTTAATCCTGCATGAGAGCAGTCCAGACCAGCTTAACCCTGCATGAAAGCAGTCCAGACCAGCTTAACCCTGCATGAGAGCAGTCCAGACCAGCTTAATCCTGCATGAGAGCAGTCCAGCACAGCTTAACCCTGCATGAAAGCAGTCCAGACCAGCTTAATCCTACACAAGAACAACCAAGCTTAACCCTCTATGAATGCAGTCCAGTCCAGCCTTAGCCCTGCATGAGATCAATCCAGACCAGCTGAGTTTAACCCTCTATGAATCATTCCCCCGCCTAAAACCTGCTGGCCTCTATAAAAAACAGCCGACTGCCCGGGCGCCAGAGATTTTTTTGGCTGGACAAATTTTAAAAGCCATGAGCTTTTGCCCTTATAGATATAAGCCGGACTGCCCTCATCCCGAAAACGGACTTTGACATGGAGCTTTTCGCCGGAGCGGGCCTTATCCAGCCAGTGAACATTCACCACTTCCGCCGCGCGGGAATAGAGATCTTTCTCCTCTCCCAGCCACACTTCATGGGTTTCCGGATCAATTTTTACCACAAACAAAGCTTTGCGGGATGAAACCCCCAGCCCTTTCCTCTGCCCAATGGTAAAGTGATGAACGCCTTTATGCTCGCCTAAAACCTCCCCTGTGGGGCAAAGCTTAAGCGCGCCTTTTTTGAGAGGCTTGAGCTTGTTTTGCCGGGCATAGCTCTCAACAAAGGATCTGTATTCTCCTCCAATAAAACACACTCCTGTAGAATCTTTTTTGTCAAAAACAGGAAGAGCCTCCCTCATTGCTATCTCCCGCGCCTGTTTTTTGTTTAAAGAGCCTAAAGGAAACAACAGCCGCGGAAGAATCCGGGGGTTGAGCGCAAACAAAAAATAGCTTTGATCTTTTGCGGAATCCACTCCGGCAAACAATCCATATTTGCCAAGCCCAAGGGGCTGAATCCGGGCATAATGGCCGGTGGCTAAAAAGCCGCATTTCAGCTCTTTCATTTTTTTTATGAGATAATGAAATTTTAAAAAAATGTTGCAGTTAACACAGGGGATAGGGGTTTTCGCGCTCAGATAGTCATCCACAAAAGGCCGGATGACTTTTTCCTCAAAAAGGCTTTCGCTGTTTAAAACATAAAAAGGAATATTTAAAATATCGCAAACAGATCGGGCGTCCTGAACATCAACATGGGAGCAGCAGGTGCCGTGGCCCTCAACATTTTTGTTTTTAGAGTAATCCCAAACCTGAAGGGTTGCGCCAATAACATGATAGCCCTGTTTTTTTAAAAGGGCGGCGGTGGCCGAGCTGTCCACTCCTCCGCTCATAGCGACTAAAACTTTTTTGTTGGCTGACATAAATTTAATTTTTATCATTCCGCGCGTTAAAAATCAACAGCTTATTTAATAAAAAAAAGCCTTGCCTTGCCGGCCATTAGCTTTTAAGCTTAATCCATGTCCTTTTATAGCTTAAGAGCGCTGGGCAAAAAACTGCTGATTTATGGCTTTTTATTTTGCCCGCTCTCCCTTTTTGCCGAAGAGGCCATAGACAGCGCCGCCCCCGCGAAAGCCTCCTCCGGTGTGGATCTTTTGTCCGCGGTTTTATCAGCCAGCATCATAGTTCAAGCGGTTTTCGTGATTTTAATTGTTATGTCTGTAGTCTCCTGGGCCATTATCCTGCAAAAATATTTTTTCTTTAAGGAGACATTCAAGTCCAACAGCCTTTTAGAGGATGCCTTTTTAGAGGACGGCTCCTTTGAGGAGATTTACAGCAAAGCCCGCTCTAATGAAAAAAGCTCTCTGGCTCAAATTTTTATTGGAGGCTACAATGAAATGCAAAAAATCCTGCAGCATAAGCCTTCGTCTGAAACAGCTCCCGCCCGCTCTTTGAGAGGTTTGGATAATGTGGAGAGAGCCTTGAGAAAAGCGGGTGAAAATGAGCTGTCTTTAATGGAAAACGGCTTAGGCTTCTTGGCCACAGTGGGGAACAGCTGTCCGTTTATTGGCCTTTTTGGAACTGTTTTTGGGATCATGAACTCTTTTAATAAAATTGCTGTTATGGGATCCGCCAGCTTAAATGTTGTGGCCCCCGGCATTGCCGAGGCTTTGCTGGCGACAGGAGTTGGCCTTTTTGCCGCTATTCCCGCCTCCATTTTTTATAACAGCTATTTGGCCCAAGTTAAAAAGTTTGATCTGACTTTCAATAATTTTATAACGGATTTTTTAAATATCGCCAAGAGAAACTTCTTTCAGGACAAAGAGCAAAGCCTATGAAAACCGCATCCGGCGCCCCTAAAAGCAACAGGGCAAAGCCTATAAAAAACACTTCCAGCCACCTTCCTAAAAACAACAGGGGAAGCTTATGAAAACCGCATCCGGCGCCCCTAAAGGCAACAGGGCAAAGCCTATAAAAAACACTTCCAGCCACCTTCCTAAAAACAACAGGGGAAGCCTATGAAAACCGCATCCGGCGCCCCTAAAAGCAAAAGGGGAAGCTTATTAAGCGAGATCAATGTGACTCCCTTTGTGGATGTGATGCTTGTCTTGCTGATTATCTTTATGGCCACAGCGCCTATGCTCCAGCAGGGGATAGGCGTCTCTGTGCCTCAAACCAAAGCCTCTGGAGCGCAAATTTCAAAAGAGCCTTTTATTTTAAAAATTAAGAAAGATCAAAAAATTTATATTGGCGATTTGCCTGTTCCTGTGGAAGAGCTGGCTGAAAAGCTGACCGCTTTGTTTGAGCAAAGGCCAAAAGAGGCCATATACCTGCAGGCGGACAAATCCGCTCCTTATGGGGCGGTGGCTCAAGCGCTGGGAGAGATTAAGTTTAGCGGCTTCCATGATGTGAGCTTGATCACTGTTCCCAAGTAAAACAACAGGGCTATACATGCGGAGGATTGAAAATTTGAGCCTGCTTGAATCTGCGACTGTTTAAAACAACAAAGTTATGCATGCGGGGATTGAAAGTTTGAGCCTGCTTGGAGCTAAATGAAAACGACTAATTAAAACAACAAAGCTATACATGCGGAGGATTGAAAATTTGAGCCTGCTTGAATCTGCGACTGCTTAAAACAACAGGGCTATACATGCGGAGGATTGAAAATTTGAGCCTGCTTGAATCTGCGACTGCTTAAAACAACAGGGCTTACATGCGGAGGGTGAAAGTTTGAGCCTGCTTGAATCTGCGACTGCTTAAAACAACAGGGCTTACATGCGGAGGGTGAAAGTTTGAGCCTGCTTGAATCTGCGACTGCTTAAAACAAATAAAATTTTATATGAAGGCTTATTTTTTAAATCGGACAAACGGCATTTTAAAAAAACGCAAATTTTTAAAACCCGTATATTTATAAAATTCAGTATCAAAATCTCCTGATTGCGGGGCTGAAAAAGATATGAAAAAAAAATCTGAAAAAGAAAAATATTCCCCTCTCTCTTTTTTCTTTATCTCCTTTGCTGCGCATGGGCTTGTTATTTTTTTGATTTTCCAATCTGAGCGGTTTTGGAGTTTTTTTGATAGGGAGTCACAAGTTGTCCTCCCGCCCGCCCTTCGTGTGGATATGGTGGCTCTGCCCGATCTTCCCTCTCAGTCAAAGCCCGCAGAGGCCAAAAAGCGGCCCATCGCTTGGCCGAAAAAAGAAAAAAAGAAAATTAAGAGGAAAAAAAAGCTCAAAACAAAATCTAAGCAAGAGAAAAGGCAAAACAAGCCAAGCGCTCAGGACAACAAAGCAAAGTCTGCCCAGAAAAAGCTCAATAAAGGCAATCGGCTGGCGGAGGGAGAGGACAAAGGGCAAGAGGCTTTAGACGCGCAAAAGATGGAAATCATAAATAAATATTTTATGGGCATTGAGGACAGAATAAAATCAAACTGGGGTTTGCCCAAACACCTTATGGATTTGAATTTAAAAGCTCAAATTGAAATACGAATCAATGACAGAGGGGAATTGATGGCCCGGCAGTTGTTGTTTTCCTCCAACAATGATCTGTTTGACAGCTATGTGTTAAAAGCGGCGGAAAACGCCGCCCCCTACCCGCCTCCGCCAGCCGATGTAAAAAATCTATTAAGGGATGGCGTGGTTTTAACACTAACCAGCCAAAATTAAACCATAAAGCTCAGCTTAAACCTTTGGCTCAGCTTAAAATTTTGGCTCAGCTTAAAATTTTGGCTCAGCTTAAACCTTTGGCTCAGCTTAAAATTTTGGCTCAGCTTAAAATTTTGGCTCAGCTTAAAATTTTGGCTCAGCTTAAAATTTTGGCTCAGCTTAAACTTTGGCTTGGCTTAAACTTTTGCTCAGCTTAAACTTTTGGCTCAGCTTAAACTTTGGCCCAGCTTAAACCTTGGCCCATATTGCTCAGCCAGCTCTTCCAATCGGCTTTTAACTTGAGAAAGGCCGAGACTTCGCGCGTATCGCATAGGCCCTCCTCGAAAAGGGGGGAAGCCCGCGCCCAAAACAAGAGCCAGATCAATATCCTCTTCTGATCCCGCTATCCCGTCTTTCAGCAGGCGCCATCCCTCATTGATCATCCTGTAAATTCCTCTCTGAATGATTGTCTCATCTGAGAGGCTTGGCCTGGGATGGGAGCCTCTCAGCTCTTCAGCTTTTTTATTCAGAGATATTTTTTTATTGTTATAAATGTAAAATCCGGCTCCGGATTTTTCTCCTGAGCCTAGAGTTTGAGAGAGCTTGGGCGTCCAATGGGGAGCTGGAAAATTTAAGCCGGCTCTGTTAAGATGAGCAACGGATTCCACACAAACGGTCAAGCCAATTTTGTCCATCAGCGCAAAAGGGCCCGCGGGGAAGCCAAACTGATCTCTATAACAGCGATCCACGCGCTCAATCCCACAGCCCTCATCAAAGAGCAAAAGGGCTTCAGTCAAATAAGCGACCAACAGCCTGTTGACAATAAAACCGGGGCTGTCTTTAACAAGCAGAGGGATCTTCCCCAGCTTTTTTAAGGCTAATTGAATGGAGCGCAGGGGAAAAGCCTCTCGCCTGTCCATCAGGCCAATCTCCGCTAAAGGCATTTTGTGGGCCGGATTAAAAAAATGAAGGCCAAAAAAATTTTCAGGACGGCAACTGCTTTGAGCCAGCTCAGAAAGGCGAAGGGAAGAAGTGTTAGAGGCCAGCAGGCAATGGGGATTGAGCTTTTTAGAGACTTCCTGAATGACACTCTGCTTGAGCTTTTTGTTTTCAGGCAGAGCCTCAATAACTAAATCCAAAGTTGAGAGTCCCCATAAATTTTCGCTAACTGAAAGATGAGTCATTTTTTGCTTGAGAGCGTGATCGCTCAGCTGGCGCTTTTGTTTTTTCCGCTCCCAGATCTGCTCTATCCAGCGGAGGGCTTGGCAGAGGCTCTCTTTATTGTTGTCTATCAAGCGGACTTTAAAGCCTCTGTCCGCAAAAAGACAGGCGATAGCCCGCCCCATCACTCCCGCGCCTAAAACCCCCACTCTCTCAATGGCGCGCGGGGGAGCGGAGCTGGATTTTATTTTTTTGGCTTGATCCATCAGCGCCCACAGCCGCATGAGATTTTGAGCGGGCGGAGTTTGGCTCATTTTCCAAAAAGCCTCTGTATCTGTTTTTAAAGCGATGGATCGCCCATAAGCGCTTTGAACAGCCTCCAAAGCTTTTAAGGGAGCCGGATAAAAGCCTTTTGTTTTTTTGAGAATTTGTTTTTTTGCCAAAAAGCATATAGCGGATTTGCCTATTTTTTCCATAATAAAGGAGAGGGGCCTCCGGCTTTTATAGTCTGTTTTTGGATGAGCTGTTTTTTTCCCCTCCGCAATTTCTTTGGCCAGCTCCCAAGCTCTCCCCTCTAAAACAAAGGGGGGGACTCTCTCATCAACTAAAGCTATATCCATCGCCTGTTTGGCGCTCAGGCTTTTTCCGGTGAGCATCAGGCTAAGGGATGGCCTAAGCCCTATAAGCCGGGGCAGGCGGAAACAAGCCCCTAAACCGGGAATCAGGCCCAGCTGGACTTCAGGCAGAGCTAACCGGGTTTGAGGGGAAGCGGAGACTAAGCGATAGTCAAAACACAAGGCCCACTCCAGCCCTCCTCCCAAGCAAGCTCCATGAATGACAGCGATTGTTGAGGCTTTTAAACGCTCAAATCGGCAAAATAAATTGTGAGCTTTATCTAAAGCAAACCGCATCTCCCGCTCTGTTTGAGGAGGGGCAGGCTTTACCGCAGGCGTAATTTCCGCATCTAAAACAAACAGCTTTTCCCGCTCTGTTTGAGGAGAGGCAGGCTTTACCGCAGGTGTAATTTCCGCATCTAAAACAAACCGCGCGTCTTTCTCTGTTTGAGGATGGGCAGGCTTTACTGCAGGCATAATTTCCGCATCTAAAACAAACCGCGCGTCTTTCTCTGTTTGCATGTTTTGAATGCTCTGTATATCCGCTCCGGCGCAAAAGCCTTTTGATTTTTTAGAAATAACAACAAGCGCTTTAAGCTGGGCTAGCTCTATCTCCTTTAAAACAGAGGACAGCTCTTCTATAAAAGAGAGGGTCAGCAAGTTAACAGAAGACTGGGCTTGATCCCACTCCAGCCAGCCAATAGAGTTTTCTTTTATTTTAAAGCTCAGGCTTTTCATTGATTTTATAATTTCCGAAAAAGTAATGCCAGCCGGCAAAAACAGCGCCGTCCAAATTTAATTTTGAGCCTCGCCTCTGTCATTGCCTTTGCCTCTGCCTCTGCCTTTGCCTCTGCCTTTGCCTCTGCCTTTGCCGTTGCCTTTGCCTCTGCCTCTGCCTTTGCCGTTGCCTCTGCCTCTGCCTTTGCCTTTGCCTCTGCCAAACATAAGCCTAAAACTTTGCGTTTGTTTTGCATACTGATTTTGTTTGAAAAATTCGCTGTTTATGAGGCGTTTTCCAAAACCACCGCGCCGCCTTGCCCTCCTCCAATGCACAGAGCGGCCAGGCCAAACTGAATCTGCCGCCTTTTCATCTCTTTGGCTAAAGTTAAAATCAAGCGCGTCCCTGTGGCTGAAATAGGATGCCCAATAGCAATAGCTCCGCCATTCACATTGAGTTTTTCAGGGGGGATCTCTCCCAAGGCTGTGTTTAGGCCCAGCTTGTCCTGACAAAATTTTTTGGAGGCAAAAGCTTTTAAACAAGCCAAAACTTGAGCGGAAAAGGCCTCGTTGATTTCAATAAGCCCTATATCTTTTAAGCTTAAACCGGCTTTTTTTAAGGCGACAGCAGAGGCATAAACGGGGCCTAAGCCCATCCGCTGAGGATCTAAGCCTGTAAAGCAAGAGCTGGAGACAGAAGCAAGGGCTTTCAGCCCCAATGCGCTTTTTTGAGCCTCAGACATGATGAGAGCCAAGGAGGAGCCGTCATTGACAGGGCAGGAGTTGGCAATGGTCACAGTTCCGTATTTTTTGTCAAAATGAGGTTTCATCTTAGCCAGCCGGGCTTTAGATAAGGAGGCTTTTGGGCCGGTGTCTTTGGCGATCGCCTGCTCGCTGGTGAAAAAAGAAAAAATCTCATCTTTTAATTTGTCTTCCCCTTGAGAGGCTTTTTTATGGCTGGAAAGGGCAAACTCATCCTGCTCCTCCCGGCTGATATTAAACTCTTGGGCTAAAAGCTCCGCTGTCTCTCCCATGGAATAACCGGTGAAGGGATCTTTTAAGCCTTCCGCCAGAGGAATAACAGGCTTTAAATCCGCGAGCCGGATGGAGAATATAGCTCTTAATTTTTGTTTCAATGTTTTGGACAGCATAAAATATTGCAGGCGGAGGCTGAGCCTTTGGCTGAGCAAAAGGGGAATATAGGACATGTTTTCCACACCGCCAACAATGGCGCTGTTATAAAGGCCGGCTTGAATTTTTGCCGCTCCCGCGACAAAGCTTTCCAAAGAGGAGCCGCAATTCCTCAATGTGGTTGTGGCGGAGATCTTTTGCGGACAGCCGGCCCGCAAAGCGGCCACCCGAGCGATATTGCTGGAATCAGGCAAAGTGAAAGAGTTGCCTAAAATCACCTCCTCAATCTCATGGCCGCTAAACTCCATTTTGTATAAAAACTCCCTTAAGTTATGAGCGGCTAAAATAGCGGGATGGATGCCCGCAAACTCTTTGCCGGATTTCACAAAAGGCGTCCTCAGCCCCTCAATGACAAAAACTTTTTTTTGGGAGCTGGACATAGGGATAAGCCTTAAAAAATATTATAGAGTTTTTATACTAATTGAATTTTTAAAATTCACAGAATGCCCTTTCAGCCATGCCAGAAATCCAGTCAAATTCTCCAAGTTTATTTTAATATTTATCAGTGTCACTTCTCTTAGAATTTATTTTTTTCTTTAAAATGAATAATTTTTTTAAATCTTTTTAGCTCTTTTGTCCAGAAAAATCATAATAAGCTTGCCGGCTCTCGGCCTCCGCCCGCCTGATCTCCAATATCAGGCCTTCTCTCAAACTTGCTCTCATTTTTCTCTCCTGACAACTTTTTTAGCCTTGCGTCATTGCCTCATAAGCCCTGTCGCAGGCTTGTTTTCATTTTAGATTGGACTATTCCAGTCGAGGATGATACACTCTTTATTTATGACAGAAAAAAAGTTGCTTGCCTTTATACAGGAACACAAAGAAAGTGAAATTCTTGAATATAAACTCAAGCCAAATTTCAATGAAATCCAAGAAAATATTAAAGAGATTCAAAAAAGAATGCACTTTAATATACTTAAAGCAATTTATGCTTTTGCCAACTCAAATGGAGGAGATTTATATATAGGAGTAGAGGATAAAAAGCGAAGTATTGAAGGAATAGATAGTTGTGACAAAAAAAGAATAGAAAAAATACTGGAACAAGTGAATCCAAAAATAACAAAAGAAGAAGAAATTATCTCTCTTAAAAATGGCAGAGTTGTGATAAAAATTAAAGTAGATCCGTTAAAAATATATGACAAACCGCTTTTTTTAGATGGAATCTTATGTTTCAGGGAAAACGATACAACAGCATGTAACAAATCTCTGGGAGATTATCTTTCATTATATGAAGATAGACAACTTTATATGTGTTTTACAGAAGGCATTAAAAGCAATTTCAAACAGCTAAAAAAGAAAAGAGAGCCTTTTGAGCTGAATCAATTTATTAAAGGCTTAAAGACTCATATAAAATCTTTAATTGCAAAAAAACAAATAACAGGCTGGGAGAGAGCATTAAAGGAGATAGAAGACTTATTAGACAAAATAAAACAAAAAGGTTATGATCCAAAAGATCCATCACAAGGCGCTTCACAAAAGCCCCTCTTGGACTTTGATTCTCTTTTGGATAAATTTATTGAGCTTTATAAAAAAATTATTTCTTAGGTTTAAAAAATGTCAAAAAAAGGGCAAGATAATCAAAGAGGCATCAGCTTTCAAAACAAAGTTGCGCTGTTATATATGTTGGATCACTATAGGAATGAAATTTTTACAGAGATAAAATTTGAAGATGATAATTTTGAGGATTTCACTTTATTTTTTAAAGATTCATTAAATAATGCCTCTTTTTTTCATAATTTTGAAGTTAAAAACTGGAAAGATCCCTTAAATGTAAATAAAGCAAGAGAGATAATATGGAAAGAGGTTAAAAAAGGCATCAGCCGTTATTCTGATAAGGATAAATTTTTTATAATAGCTCCCTCTTTCCATGAGGACTGCAAAAAAATAAATTCTTTTAAAGAGGAGTATTTTTTTAATTCAAGAGAAAATTTTGAAAAAACAAAAAAAATATATCAAGAAGTAAATCAAAGCAGTCCATTATTTGATTGGAGCAAGGAGGAAATTTTATTTTTAAAATATGTTTATCTGGTAGAATTAAAATCTGAAAATATAAATAATATGATTATTGATAGATTTCATTATGAAGATTTATTTTTTTATACTGAGGACAATTTACACAATATAACAAGTCTCTTTTTAAGTAAAATAACAGATAAAAGCTCCACCGGAAGAAGACTGAGCAAGAGTGAAATCCAAAACATTTTTGCTGAGTTTCATAAGGCTGAAACAAACAAGTCGGAATCTTATAATTTGAGTAAAGATTTTGGTCAAGTAATAGATAATATAGAGAGTAAACTTGAAACAGAGAATGAATTTGAAACACTGAATCATGATAGATATATAGCGCCTATATCCATTCGGCTAAAAGCCATTTTCTATATAGCGGATAAGCTGAAACAAAATAACTTCAAGTTGAAAAGCGTTAAATGGTTTATTGAGAAGATTTTAATTAAAAAATATTATTTTTTTCAATGTATGGGTTTGCTTGAAAAGTATGTGAAGCCAGCTGATTTAATACAAGAGGATATAAATTTTATTTTAGATTTTATTTTTAAAATTTATGAAAAAAGCTTTAGCAAATACGATTTTAGCAATGGCTATAATAGGAGAATTCTTAAACTTTTACTTAATATATGTGAGCGCCCAGAAGTATCAGAACAATTTAAAGATAAAATTATTGAATTTTTAAACAACAATGCAATTCCTGATTGGCAAAAAGGACTCAAGAGTTATGTTGGAGACAGTTATAATTATCAATATATTCCGAAGTTAATAGAAAAATTATTTGGTTATAATGAAGAGGGGCTTAAATTTATATTTAAAAAATATGACTTTACGAAAAAAAGCCCTGCTTTTTCAGACATTCACTATAACTATAGCCATTTTTATCATGAGTATATAGAGAGTTTTATAAATGAAAATTTTAAAATAAACTTTCCCTTAGTCATTAAAAATCTAAGCGATCAATTTCAATCTTTATATAGGAATTATGGTTATAATTCTTATGAAGGTTATGAGATAAGCGGAGGATACTCCGGCTCAGGAAATAATTATAATCCTCATATTTTGCCATTGGAATCCATTTTATCCAGATGTATTGAGAAATTTTATAATGAAACCAACGATTGGAAATATCTATATCCTTTTGCTCATTCAGAATATAATAAAGATAATCCTGTTTTTGTGAAAAGAAGCTTCATTCCTTTTTTACTAAGAAAACTTAAGGAATCCTCTGAGGAAAACCTAGAGGATAATAAATTTTATAAGGCTCTAAAGTCTATATTAAAAATTACAAAAGGGTTTCCTTCTACAGAAGATATTTTGGCCGATAAGTTAAGTATTCATTCAGATATAAAAGATAATCATTTAGAAAAATTAGTAAAAATAATCCTATATAAATACTCAAAAGAAGGCATCAGCTACGATATTCTTACAATACAGCTTCTTTTTCGGCTCATAGAAAGCGGCAAAACAAATTTTAAGCCATATCTAAAAAACATATTGCTAAACAAAACATTTAGAAATCATCCTCGTTATGAACGAACATTAAGATTGTTTGAAAGCGGAATGACAAATAAAAATATAAGTAATTTTTTTAATGAAATAAAAGATGATATAGATATTAGCCAAAACCCTGACTTGGCATATAGGTCTTTTCTTTTAGATTTAAAAAACTCTTCTCTTGAAAATAGCAATCTGTCTAAGCTCTTCAAAAGCTCTTCTGAAAAAGACTTAAATCGTTTAGCATTAATTATAAAAAAAACTCTTGGGGACCCTAGTTTTTTAAAGAAAATATTAAAATTTATGAAAAATCATTTAGATTTGAAAGACTTTTATAAAAGAATAAAAACTTCGGAGCATTTAAAAGAGGCTATAATAAAATTAGCGGAACAGGCCATTAATTATGATATAGATCTATCTGAAAGGATTATAGATTTATGTGTTAAAGACACAAATCTTTGTGGAGAAAGTGAAAATTTGCATAATCAAGTGGCAAAAGGAGAAACAAGTTTTGCTATCGAAACTATGAGAGCGCATTTATGTTATGCTATCAATGAATACATTATCAACTATAATCAAAAAACAGATAGAAAATCACTTGAAAAGCTGGAAAGGGCTTTTTTTTGGGTTAAGCGATTGATTGATTTAGATGGCTCGCTTGCCAGCAAAATAGATGGTTTCCCAAAACCTAATTATTACTTAAGATATTTTGCTATTATGCCCTTGAGCGCTTTAGGGCATCATACAATTCGCGACAGGTTAAATAATTTTAAAAAAGGCTTGGGAGATGAAATTAAAAATTTAGCTTTTGACATAATAGAAAAAACAGCAAAGGAGGTTGAGGAAAATAAATATACTCCTGATGAATTATTTAGCACAATTCTTGATCTTTTTGATTACATAAGAGATTTAAATGCGGATGAAGCTAAAAAACTTTTATCTTTTATTGAATCTTTTAGAATAAAAGAAGATGTTTTTTTTATTTACTATGCTTTATTCAGAGAAAAATATTTTGAAGAAAAAGGAGCATTTAAAAGCGCTCCATTTAAAAAAATGTTAAAAAATATATGCAAAAGCGGGCCAGATCAATTAAAACATAGTTTATCTTTCACTATATACAAAGAGATTGAAAATAAAAAACAAAACGGTGAATCTAAACCTGACTTTGAAAAGATTGAAAACAACAAACAAAATGATGAATCTAAGCCTAACTTTGAATTTTTTGAAAAGATAAAAGATTATTGGATTCTTTTATTTGAAAATATAAATGAGAATATGCTCTCTCCTTTGTTGATGACTTTATCTATTGTGTTAAAAAACAAACGCTATTATAATGATTATAAAAAATATTTTTTTCAGCTTATTGAAAAATTGCTAGAAAATTCAAATGATTGTTTCATATATTTAGATGATATATTTCCTGCAATCTCTGAAAATAGCCCTGATGATTTAGCTAAAATTCTTTTGCTGTTTTTAGAGAAAGGAGATCCCACAAGAGGTTATATTCCTTTCAGCTATGAGGTAGATCAATATTTGATTCCAGAGATTAAAAAAGCAAAAAACAAAATTTCTCCAGAAAAAATATGTAAAGTTAAAAAAGAGCTGCGAAAATATAATAAAACATTAGATTAAAATTTTTAAAACAGTTGGACTGAGCCTCATTGATTGGACAGAAAAAGCCTGAAGTTTAGGTTTTTACGCCTGTCCTTTCCCACCCGCTCAATGGGTCGTTCTTGAAAAATGGACAACTTGCTTGGAATAGCCTTGCTCATAAATCAATAGGCTGGATCGTCCTCGAAAAATGGACAGTTCACTTGGAATAGCCTTGCTCATAAATCAATAGGCTCTTATTGTCAAGGCTGGAGCGGCCGCCGCCTTGTATTATAAAAGCTGGCCAAACACAAGCGCCGGCCCAAGCTCAATGAGAGGCTCCGCTTTGATCAATGGCGGAAATAATTGTATCTGTCAGTTTTTTAAAATCATCATGGCAGGCTTGAGCCGCTCTAAAATGGGAGCCTATGGCCCCGTCTCCCGCTTTAAGCAAAAACATGGGCTTATGCGCCTCTTGAGCCATAGGCATCAGCGAGCGATAATCTTTTAAATGCGCCAGCTCATAAGATTTCTTTTCGTTGAGCTTTTCTTTTTTTAAAATGTATTGGCTATAAGCTTGCGGCATTTTGTTCATCCATTGTTTATAAGCTTGAACCGGCCGGTCCTGCCGGATAGAATGCCTCATCATAATATAGCCCACAGGAGTCATACTGCCCTCCGGCAACTCAAAATCCAGATCCTCCGGTTTTTTAGCTTTTATCTCTTTCCATTCCCCTCTCCATTGGTTTAAAAATTTCCCAACATTTTTTAAGCCCTGGTAAGAAAACAAATCCGGCCCCAAGGGAAAAACCACATAATCGCTCGCAATCAAAATCGCCCGGTTAATAGCGCCTAAGTTAGGCCCCATGTCAATAATAGCCCAGTGTGCTGATATTTCCCTCCCGGCCATAGCCACTAAACGGCTAAAGGCTGTTGTCACCCGGAAAGAGCGCTTGTCTTTAGCAAAACATTTTGACCATGAGTTGGAAAAATCATCCTCCACACTGGAAAGCTTTAAATCCCCAGGCAAAAGGCCCAGCCTATCATCCACCGAAAAAATATTAGGAGGCTTAACATCATCTTTCTTGTCTTCATTATATTCTGAGGTCTTGATTGGAAAAATGTCGGGAGACTTAACATCGCCTTCCCCCGCTATCAAAGGCTCTAAAGCAAAATATAAGCTCTGTTTTTTGTCCATGATTTGCTCAATCTGAGATTCACCCATAAACATTCCTGTCAAATTGGCTTGAGGATCTAAATCCACAGATAAAACTGTATTCCCCAGCTCTTTCAGCATCCAAGAGACATGATAAGCCAAAGAGGTTTTTCCCACCCCCCCTTTGTTGTTAAAAAAAGTGATGGTCTTCATTTTGTTTTGAGCCATAATTTGTTTATACCCGCTTTTATATGAATGTTCAAGAGATGGGCCAAATCAAGATCGCTTTTTTGCTAAGCCCCTTTTTTAATTAGGTTTTGTTGGAAAAATCACAATTCAAGCCTTCTGGATTCTTCCAGATTATTTTAGACCATACCACAGCGACAGCCATCAGATTTTGTATAACTGGAAGTCAGATTTAAAGAGAAAAAACCAAAAAGTTGAGTCGGGGGCGCTGGCTAACAGACTAGAGGATATAAGTCGGATTTAAAGAGAAAGGGACTGAAAGTTGAGAGAAGGCGAAAACAGCCGTCATTTTGAAGAGTTATGGGCTTTTTTTAAAACAGCCAAAATAAAAGCCGGATCCGCTTTCAGCTCCAATTTCGGATTGCCGTTTTCCTCAAGCGCTTTTCGGGCTTGAGGCAATCCAAAGCCAAAGCGCTCCACAAAGCCTAAATTTTTAAGAGCTGAGGCGATTGTGGGATTTCTATAAGCTGTGATCCCCTCTTGTCCAAAATTTTCAACATTTAACTCTCCATAAGGGCCTCCGGGGCTTTGGATTTCCACCCGATCGCTAAACCAATGTATTCTTATAAGAGTATGGCTTTTATAATTTCTATGAATGACGGCGTTTCTCGCCAGCTGGCTTAAGGCGGTTAAAGGATAATCCGGCGACTGCAAATTTCGGCCATCTCCCAATTTAAGAGCTGTGGAGATATTGGCTTTAAAAATTTCCTCAATTCTAATGATTTGCTCCGGAAGAGGGCCGGAAATTTCTTTTTGGCTTTTAACAGGATCAGTCAGCTCTTGGCCATCAAATCGGACAAATTGAATATAAGCTTCAGGGAGCCAATTTCTGGGGTTTACTCCCAAAATCAAAATAGCTGTCATTGTAGGGGCAAATTCATGATCCAGAAAATTCAAAGAGCGCATTTGCTTTTTAAGATCCCGATCATTTTCCTTTAAAACTTCAGGAGAGACAGCTGTAGGCAAATAATGCGACTTAAAATAATCCCCATTTAAGTCTTCCATTTTTGCGTCAGAAAATCCCCGCATATCCTCCGGCAAATCGATGGCTCGCCGTTTTTCGATCAAGCGCTCTTCATCCTCCGCTGAGGCCCTGCGGGTGGAGGGGCCTGTGCGGATCCAGCAAGAGCCTTTATATCTCATAGGAGGATGTTTTGAGGGCTGAGCCTCCACAACGATGATTTCACAGGAATCAAAATTCTTTTTATTAACGCTCATCACAGGAAAAGGCTGTAAATTTCCATCATCTTTGATAGAGGCGATCTTTAAAAGCATTTGATCTGTCACAGAGAGCTTGGCGCATTCTCCATTATCTTTAACGCCTATAAAAATAACACCGGACTTTCCGGAGCCGGCCATATCGTTGGAAAAAGCGCAGATCGCTTTCGCGATTTTGTCTTTATCAGTTGGAGATTCGCATCTCTCGACACGCTCGCCCTCCCCCGCTTTTAAAAGCTCTTTTAGCTCTTGATCGCTTAAGCTCGGCGCAGGATTACGGCTCATAATAATTCCCTCTCATTTATTATACCGGTTGGATTTAAAACCCAGCGCCAGTATAGCTTAAAATAATGTTTTTTCAAATAAATTTATAAGCCTATGGGTTTATTCGTGACCCTTGCGATGGCTGTTTGAATTTCAGGGGAAAAGCCTCTGTTCCCGCGGCTTCAGCGACAAGGACAGCTTAGCGGGTCCCAGGGAAAGGTGAATATCGGCTCTTAAAATAAAAAAACTTGAATCTTTTTATAAAAAATCAAACAAAAGCGCTTGACAATTACCCCCCCCCCCCCCCCCGAAAATGAAGGCAAAACCAACACAAGGAGGACTTTATGAAAAACCTATTTTTACCTGTTATTTTAGCTCACTTCGCTTTTACAGCTTTTGCCGATCCATCCCCAGACATTCAAAATAATCAAAAAGAGACTGTGCCTCATCAAATAAAAAGCTCCCCTCCTCCTCTAAAAGAAAAATCTGATATCAGCTCCTTAATCTCCGCCATCAGCTCTTTAACCGCTCAGGTGAAAAATTATTTTTATCCTAAAAAAGAGCTTTCCGATCCCCTAATTAAAGAGGACTCTGGCCCCTCTTCTGTAAAAGAAAAGCCGGCTCTATCATCCGATAAAGCCCGCAGTCCGGCCAGCGCTAGAATCCGCTATTCAAACCCCCAATCTTTTGCGCCAGCGCCTCAAGTGGTTTTTTTCCAAAAGAAAAATGGGCATCTTGTCTCAAAATGTCAGGTTTCTGTTAAACGCCATCCTAAAATTTTTCCTCCCTCGCTTAGAAACAAATTAAATGACAGACTGGCTTTAACAAACAGAGACAACAATGTTTTAGATTTAAAGCTTTGCCCGGCAAATTTAAGCGGGCGTTTAGCAAAATCCGCCCAGCATTATGGGCGGGAAACACAAACAGCGGGAATCGGAATGGGTCTTAGCTATGCTATGGGTTGCGCTACTGGAGCGCTAATGACTTTTCAGGGAGTCAAAATGATAAACGAAGCAGAAGAAATGAGGTGGTTAAGCAAGAGAGAGCAAAAAAGCCACAAAACCGCTGGGATTATAGCGACAATAGGAGGGATTGTAGCGTCAATAACAGGAGGGTGGGTGGCGCCTGCTGTAGTCAATTTATCTTTTCCCGTCCAATCCTTCTCATGGATAGAGCCAAGCGATGAGCAGTGGCGCCGAGCCGCCGGACAGATGAGGGCAGGCGCTGGCATAGGAGCTTTATGCTCAGCGGCCGGAGGATTTTTGGCTTACATCTATACAAGGAGCAAGAGAGACAAAAGAGAAAAAAGGCGCATGAGAAGGAATAAGGAACGGACTGAGGGATGGACTGAGGGATGGACTGAGAAGTGGCCTGAGCACCCCGGTGCTCCTCCACCAGTCCCACCACCACATAAATAATATGCGCTCCGAGCCAAGCTCATTTGTCGGCAGGCTTGTTTAAGTGAGAGAAATCCAGACCGGTAATTACGGAGGTATTGAGCCTTATCCGCCTTTGCGCCAATTCCCTTTGTTTTTTTAAAAGATCAATCTCCCTATGGGCCTCTGCCAGAAGCTTCTGGCAGACCTCCATTTCTTTTATTAAAGCTTTTTCCCGGCAGGCAGAGCCTTCAGAAAGCTCTGCCGTTTGAAATTGCTTGCGCCAATAGGCTATGTACGGCTATCGCATGCTGAGGGAGGAGTTAAAGAGGAGGGGCTGTATAGTCAACCATAAGAAAGTCCGCCGCCTTCAAAAAACTGTCGGGCTGATATCGTGACTTCTTCCAGCCTGAGCGGCGGCGCTTTAGCCAGATTCGATCTGAGCCGCTAATTGCCTTAAATCCTAATTCAAATCTCCTTCTCTTTCTTGCCATTTTTTTCCTCTTTTAGTTGGTTAAAAAACCTGAAAAAAACCATATTTTCAAGCTTTCAGGGAAAATGGCAAATCTATACTAAACTCTTAACACAATCTGTCCAACTTTAGGGGCGCGCTCCAATCACAGGTTTTTTGCGGTGTTAGGCATATAATTCCTTTAAAAATGAAGCCGCAAACAACAGCTTAAGTGAAAATTTTACAAAAACCGGATCGTCTCTAAAAACTCTTTGCAAATAAATCTTAGCTATGATAGTTATGACGAGCAAATTTTAACGGGGCTGGCCTTTTAGAAAGCGGCGCTCACTTCTCAATCTTAAGAGAGCCATTTGTAAAAAAAGCTGGCTAAATGGTATAAGGGCGAAAAAGCGGACTAAAGCTACGGTGTGTTTTCCATCATTTTTTCAAACTCCAAAGGGCTTTTATAGCCCAAAGCGGAATGGAGGCGGTATGGATTGAGTTAAATGTATAATAGTTGCGGGATGCGAGGGTATAATATATAAAGGGGAGAAAACAAAGGAGGATTTATGGCTCAAATACAGCGCCCTTGCGCCAATAGCGCGGAGGCTGGCCGCAAAAATAGTCAAAAAGGCATAGCCAAACTGGCCAACAAACAAAAAGGCAATTTTGCTAAATGAAAACAAAGGACAAAATGGAGAAATATTTATGAGATCGCTAATAAAAAAACTTTTTTTTAGGCCGCTGATTTTTCTTAATCTTTTATGGCTTTTAATAAAACCCATATTTTTCAAATTACGCCGGTATTTGTTTACAGCTAAAAGGCGCATTGGCCGGAGCGCAGTCTGTTTAATTTTTATAATGGGCGGTTTTGCTCTGCCCCCTGCGCTTTTTGCGGCAGATAAAATCAGCGATTCAAAACGTCTGGAGCTTTTAAGCCTGCTGGCGCAAGATGAAAATGCGGAAGTGAGAAAACAAGCGGTTAAAGAGGCAGAGGAAATCGGCTATAAACCCGAGACCATCCAGATATTAAGCCTGCTCGCTCAAGACGAATCCGAAAATGTCAGACTGCAAGTGGTTAATGCTTTGTGGCAGCTTGGACACTGGTTGCGGGGAAACTCCGAACAGCCGGATAGCCTGCGGATTTTAAGCGGGCTAGCCCAAGATGAAGACAGAAGAGTCAGACAAAAAGCTAGAAATGTCCTGTATCTTTGGGGCAAGGGGGCGGCGGGCAATAGGCTCATAGCGCCGTACCAACTCTTATTTGCTCCAGCGATGCTAAGGCCAGAGAGAATAGACAGGTTTCTAAATAAAATGGGTTATAACCTGCCCCCTGAGATTTTTGAGGCAGAGAAAATCAGCGATCCAAAGCTCCTACAGCTTTTAAGCCTGCTGGCCCAAGATGAAAATGTGGAAGTGAGAAAACAAGCAGTTTGGGCGACAGCAATGAAAATCGGCTATAAACCCGAGGCCATCCAGATATTAAGCCTGCTGGCGCAAGATGAATCTGAAAATGTCAGATTACAAGTGGTTAATGCTGTAGAGGAAATCGGCTATAAACCCGAGGCCATTCAGATATTAAGCCTGCTGGCGCAAGATGAATCTGAAAATATCAGATTCCAAGTGGTTAATGCTTTGTGGCAGCTTGGAAGCCAGCGGTGGGGAAACGCCAAACAGCCGGAGAGCCTGCGGGTTTTAAGCAGGTTAGCCCAAGATGAAGACAGAAGAGTCAGACAAAAAGCTAGAAATGTCCTGTATCTTTGGGGCAAGGGATCATTTGGAAATAGGCTCAGAACAGCAGGCAAACTATACTTTGCTCCCAAAGCGCTGAAACCAGAGATAATGGAAAGAGAAATAGATACGTTTTTAAAGAAAAGCGGTTTTATGGAGACAAACGAGTCCAAAGAAAAACAATGAGAGGCGGTTAAATATCAGAGCAGGGCGCAAAGCTATAAAAGTTATGGGGGCCTGTTTGGATAAATGCTCAAATTTTGGCTGTTTAGACTATAAAAATTGCATTGAGTTTTATACTGGTTTGTGTTTTTATCTGACAGGCGCTAGGATATGTTAAAAATTGTATAGTTGCAGGATGGATGTGAGGGCATAATAATATATAAAGGGGAGAAAACAAAGGAGGATTTATGGCTCAAATACAGCGCCCTTGCGCCAATAGCGCGGAGGCTGGCCGCAAAAATAGTCAAAAAGGCATAGCCAAACTGGCCAACAAACAAAAAGGCAATTTTGCTAAATGAAAACAAAGGACAAAATGGAGAAATATTTATGAGATCGCTAATAAAAAAACTTTTTTTTAGGCCGCTGATTTTTCTTAATCTTTTATGGCTTTTAATAAAACCCATATTTTTCAAATTACGCCGGTATTTGTTTACAGCTAAAAGGCGCATTGGCCGGAGCGCAGTCTGTTTAATTTTTATAATGGGCGGTTTTGCTCTGCCCTCTGAGCTTTTTGCGGCAGAGAAAATCAGCGATTCAAAACGTCTGGAGCTGTTAAGCCTGCTCGCTCAAGATGAAAATGCGGAAGTGAGAAAACAAGCGGTTAAAGAGGCCGGAGAAATTAGCTACAAGCCTGAGGCCATTCAGATATTATTCCTGCTGGCCCAAGATGAAAATGCGGAAGTGAGAAAGCAAACGGCTATAGCGGCAGGGGAAATCGGCTATAAACCCGAGGCCATTCAGATATTAAGCCTGCTCGCTCAAGATGAAAATGCGGAAGTGAGAAAGCAAACGGCTATAGCGGCAGGGGAAATCGGCTATAAACCCGAGGCCATTCAGATATTAAGCCTGCTCGCTCAAGATGAATCTGAAAATGTCAGACTACAAGTGGCTAATACTTTGTGGGAGCTTAGACACTGGTGGCATGGAAACGCCAACCAGCCGGAGAGCCTGCGGGTTTTAAGCAGGTTAGCGCAAGATAAAAACACAGAAGTCAGAAAACTCGCTAGATTCTTCATATATCTTCAGAGCAGTAAGTTAACATATGTTGGGATCACAGCTTTCAAAATCCTATTTATTAATCAAGAGGAAATGGACAAAAAAATAAACAAGTTTCTAAATAACACCGGTTTTGCTCTGCCCCCTGAGCTTCTTGAGGCAGAGGAAATCAGCGATTCAAAACGTCTGGAGCTGTTAAGCCTGCTGGCGCAAGATGAAAATGCGGAAGTGAGAAAGCAAGCAGTTTGGGCGGCAATAAAAATCGGCTACAAACCCGAGACCATCCAGATATTAAGCCTGTTCGCTCAAGATGAATCTGAAAATGTCAGACTACAAGTGGCTAAAGCTGTAGAGGAAATCGGCTATAAACCCGAGACTATCCAGATATTAAGCCTGCTGGCACAAGATGAATCTGAAAATATCAGATTACGAATGGCTTATGCGGCAGGGTTAATCGGCTATAAACCCGAGACCATCCAGATATTAAGCCTGCTGGCACAAGATGAATCTAAAAATGTCAGATTACAAGTGGTTCAAGCTGTTCATCAATTTAAACGGGTGCACTCCGAACAGCCGGATAGCCTACAGATTTTAAGCAGGCTAGCCCTAGATGAAGACACAAAAGTCAGAAACAGCGCTAAAGCTACCCTGTATCTTCGGGGCAAGGGGGGAACTATGAATTCGATCATAGCATCGGCCCAACTCCTATTGGCTCCAGTGATGCTGAATCCAAAGATAATAGAACCAAAAATAGACCTGTTTCTAAATAAAATTGGTTATAATCTGCCCCCTGAGCTTTTTGAGGCAGAGGAAATCAGCGATCCAAAGCGCCTGGAGCTATTAAGCCAGCTGGCGCAAGATGAAAATGTGGAAGTGAGAATACAAGCAGTTTGGGCGGCGGCAATAAAAATCGGCTACAAACCCGAGACCATTCAGATATTAAGCCTGTTCGCTCAAGATGAATCTGAAAATGTCAGACTACAAGTGGCTAAAGCTGTAGAGGAAATCGGCTATAAACCCGAGACTATCCAGATATTAAGCCAACTGGCTCAAGATGAATCTGAAAATGTCAGACTGCAAGTGGCTAATACTTTGTGGAAGCTTAGCCACTGGTGGCATGGAAACGCCAAACAGCCGGAGAGCCTGCGGGTTTTAAGCGGGCTAGCCCAAGATGAAGACACAAGAGTCAGACACTTCGCTAGAAATGTCCTGTATCATTGGGGCGGCAAGGGAGCGCTTTACAATAGGATCGGAACAATAGTCAGACGCACATATGACGACCCCAAACTGCGGGAAGCAGAGATAGCGGCAAGAGATTGGTTTCTAAAGAAACGCGGTTTTCTGGAGACAAACAAGTCCAAAGAGAAACAATGAGAGGCAGTGGCGCTCGCCTGTTTAAAGCTATGTTTGAAGAGAAAAAAAGCAAAGCTTTTGTCAAAAGCTGTTATGACAAAATCCACAGCCGGCTGGCTTTAGCCAGAGAGCGGCTGAGCCGGCCGCTCACTTTGGCGGAAAAAATTTTATTCTCCCATCTGTCTGAGCCTAAAAAATTTCAAGGGGATGAGAAGTTTCTCATGCTCTCCCCTGACCGAGTCATTATGCAGGATGTGACCGCGCAAATGGCCTTATTGCAGTTCATGCTGACCGGCAAAGATTCTGTGGAGGCCCCTACAACCATACACTGCGATCACTTGATTGTCGCCAAAGAGGGAAAAGATAAAGATATGAAAGAGGCCTTAACCTCCAACCAAGAGGTTTTTGATTTTTTATCCTCTGCCGCCAGCCGCTATAACATTGGCTTTTGGAAGCCCGGCGCGGGCATCATTCATCAAGTGGTTTTGGAGAATTACGCCTTTCCCGGCGGGCTGTTTATCGGCACGGACTCTCACACTCCCAACGCCGGAGGGCTGGGGGCTTTAGCTGTGGGCGTGGGCGGAGCTGACGCTGTGGATGTGATGGCGGGCTTTCCTTGGGAGCTAAAACGGCCAAAAATCACCGGCGTTTGCCTGACAGGCTCTCTTTCCGGCTGGACAGCCTCAAAAGATGTGATTTTAAAGCTCTTAGGCATTTTGACAGTCAAAGGGGGAACAAACAAAATTATTGAATATTTTGGAGAGGGGGCTGACAGCATCAGCTGCACAGGCAAAGCCACCATTACAAACATGGGGGCGGAGCTGGGGGCCACAAGCTCAGTCTTCCCCTACGATTTAAAAATGAAAAAATATTTGGAGGCCACATCCAGAAAAGCTGTGGCTGATTTGGCCGGGCAATTTGCGAAAGATCTGACGGCGGACAAAGAGGCTCTAAAAGATCCCGGCAAATATTATAATGAAGTTATAGAAATTGATTTGTCCCGCCTACAGCCTCATGTTTCCGGCCCTTACAGCCCGGATCGGGTCCGCCCCTTAAAAGATCTCAAAAAAGAAATTGAAAAAGAGGGCTGGCCGGCAAAACTCTCCACAGCCTTAATTGGCTCCTGCACAAACTCCTCTTATGAGGATATTGGCTTAGCGGCCCATGTCGCCCGGCAGGCCAGCCAAGAGGGAATTAAAATGCCTCAGCCTTTCTTAGTCACACCGGGATCAGAGCTTGTGAAAAAAACTATTGAGAGAGATGGCTATATGGAAGATTTTAATCAGGCGGGGGCTTTGGTTTTAGCCAATGCCTGCGGGCCTTGCATAGGGCAGTGGCAGAGGAATTTAAAAAAGGATCAGGTCAACACCATTCTCAACAGCTTTAACAGGAACTTCAAAGGCCGAAACGACGCCAACCCCAACACTTTGTCTTTTATCGCCAGCCCGGCGGTGGTTATGGCTTTAGGCCTGTCCGGCCGCTTGGATTTTAATCCGGAGACGGATCAAATCCAACAAGGGGGCAAAGCCTTAAAATTTCATCCCCCTTCAGCCCATGAGCTTCCCGCCAAAGCTTTTCTCACAGACACCGCGGGCTATCAGCCTCCAAGCAAGGGCAAAGGGAATGTCCAAATCAAAAAAGACTCACAAAGGCTGTCCGCTTTAAGCGCTTTTCCCGCTTGGGATGGGAAGGATTTTATTGATCTGGTCATTTTGTGCAAAGCCAGAGGAAAATGCACTACAGATCACATTTCACCGGCGGGGTTTTGGCTAAAGTATCGCGGGCATTTAGATAAAATTTCCGACAATCTCCTATTAGGCGCTGTCAATGACTGGACTGGCGAAATTGGCCGAGGGCAAAACCTTTGGACTAAGCAGACTCTCCCTTTTGCTGAAATGGCCAGAGATTATAAAAAAAGAGGGCAGGGCTGGATAATTATTGGAGGCGAAAATTATGGAGAGGGAAGCAGTCGGGAGCATGCCGCCATGACTCCCCGCTACTTGGGAGCGCTGGCGGTCTTAGTCAAAAGCTTTGCCCGCATCCATGAGACCAACCTTAAAAAGCAGGGAGTTTTGCCTCTGTGTTTTGTCCATCCATCAGATGAAAATAAATTTCAGCCAGAGGACCGCATCAGCATTATGGAATTAAATAAACTAGAGCCTAACAGCCGGCACCTTGTTTTAATCCGCCATAAAGATGGAGCGGAAGAGCGGATCACAGTCAAACACTCCCTCAATGCCGAGCAAATCAAATGGCTCAAAGCCGGCTCCTCTCTGAACGCTTTAAAGCTCTCCTCAAATAAATAGCCTGTTTAACGGTCTTGGCTTTCTTAAAAATGCCCGCTGGCTGAGGCATAAAGCTCAAAAAGCCGCTAAAAAAATCAAGAGCCTTATAGCGCCACTTAAAAAACAGCTCCTCTTTGCTTAAAGAAAAACCGGGATAAAAAGACAAACTGTCATGCGCCCGGCCCGCCTAGCCCTTTCCAGAAAACAAAAAGCCTCAATCGCTCCTCACAGAGCCGCTAAAAAAATCAAGAGCCTTATCACACCATTTAAAAAACAGCTCCTCTTTGCTTAAAGAAAAACCGGGATAAAAAGACAAACTGTCATGCGCCCGGCCCGCCTCTCCACAGCTCATAACAGAATCAAACAAACTCAAATCATTATCCACATTGATGGACAGGCCATGCTGTCCCACCCCTCCGGAAATATGCACGCCAAAAAAACAAAGCTTCCCCCGATCTGTGTAAAGCCCGGCGTATTGGCCCTCTTTTCCAGTTGATATTTTGAAATTTTTTAACAGGCTTTGAGTGATCCTCTCTAAAATCATAATGAAATCTCTCGCCTTTAAGCCTAAGCGCCGCAAAGAAAGAACAGGATAAATCACCAACTGCCCCGGAGAATGCAAAGTCGCCTCCCCGCCTCGGCGGATTTTCATTTGTGATATATTATGCTTTTTTAGCTCCTCCTCCGGCCAAAGGATATGACTCCGATTGGAGCGAAAGCCCATTGTGATCACCGGGCTTTTGCTTTCAAAGCCCAGCAAAAATCCCCGCTCTTTTTGAGCTAAAGGCTTAAGCTGTTCCTGAAGCTCAAGAGTTTTAGAAAACTCCACCGCCCCCTCCCAGCGCTTAGCAATGGGATATGAGGCCAACTGTGATTTTAAGAGAGGCTCTGATCTCAAACTTCAAACTCCATAAATCATTTCACTCCGGACAAGCTCAAATAAAAATATATTTTCAATCGGCATTATTGGTTTGACCCCTTAAAAGTGGACACTTAAGACCAATTAGTCAAGGATCTAAAGACTGGATATTCCCAAAGTTTCAGGCATACTGAGCTGCGGCGGGTTTTTTGCCATAATACTGGCTTTTTCTCAAACAACTCCTTGAAAACATAAAGCCGTATATAGAAGGAAACGGCTTGCAAGACCATTCAGATCAGCTGAAAAAAAGCCCAATACTCTCCCTAAATTTTTTCTCTGTGATTTGGGAACAGATAAAATGTCTGTTTTTCATAGCGCTTCCAATAAGAAAAAGAGTCGAGGGACTGCCTTTCCTATAATAAAAACTAGTTTAAAGCGCCATGAGCCATGATTTTTTATGCCTTGTTGAATAAGCGGAACTTCTTTTGCAAAAAAATTTATAAAAATCTCACAGCGGAAATAATTAATCTTGTATTTTTAACAAAAACCCTTAAAATTAAGTTTTATTTTTATCTCAAGGCTTTTATGACAAAAACAAAAAACAAATCGCCCGCCGGGCATCACGATATCTTTTTTAAGGCCTGCTATTCCAACCCCCGCTTTGCCTTGGAATTGCTTCAGTTAGCCCTCTCCAAAGAGGAGTTAGATGTTTTTGACTGGAACGGCCTTAAGTCTGAAAAAGACACTTTTCAGGATCTCAGGGCGGATTTGGTCTTTTCCGTCCCGTTTAAAAATAAGCCCGGCCGGAAAGCCAAGCTTTGCCTGCTTTTAGAGCATAAGTCCCGCTTTAGCCGCCGGATTTACCACCAGATTCTCAAATACAAAACCCTTATCATAGGCCAGAGTTTGGAAAAAACAGAGGATGACTGCCTCGTGATCGCCATTGTGTTTTATCATGGAAAAGAGCCTTGGAAGTGGGCAAAATCCCTCAAAAAAGGGCTTTGGGGGCGGATTTTGCCGGAAATTCCTTCCTCTCTGGAAAAGGATGTGTTAGATTATGGGATGAGAGTTCTGGACACCCATGATCCCCAAGTGGAGAAAGCGATTGGAGACAGGGATTTTAAGAGTCGTGGATTTTTGAGCGCATTGAAGGGGGTATGGTCTTTAAAAGCGGAAGAGAGGGGATTGAAAGAGGCGGTTTCATTATTTGACAACTGGACTGGGGACAGAGAGGATTTAGCGCTGAGTGTGGGGGATTATTTTTGGTCTTCTGTTCCGGGTATGACAAAAGAGTTATGGGAGAAGTTGGAGCGGGAGGCTGTCAGCAAAGGCATTTTTTCAAAAGGAGGCTATATGAATATAAGAGAATATATTAAAGAAGAAGGCCGACAAGAAGGCCGACAAGAAGGCATACAAAAAGGCATACAAAAAGGCATACAAGCAGGCATACAGGAAGGCATACAAAAAGGCATACAGGAAGGCAAACGGAATAGAGAAAGAGAAGTGATCTTAAATATGTTGCGGAATAATTTAGATATGCCACTGATTTGCAAAGTAACGGGGCTTTCCGAAGAGGAGATTAAAAAAATCCAGAGCGGGAGCTGACAAAATCTTTTTGCCTCCTCCCTAACAACAATAATCCGGCATATTAACCGGCCATTGACTGCCTTTTAATCTGTTTGTTCTCCAAAAAATACAAAGTTTTGCCTGGTTTTTTTCATGGCGGCAAAAAGGCTTTTATGCCTTTAAAGGCTGTTTTGAAGCTTGTAATTAGCTATTTTTTATTTAAGGCGGGATAAGGGACTGATTAGCCTTTTCATCATAGCTAGACTAATGCGCCATGAGCGGATGTTAAGCCGGACAAATGGAATGATTTATGGCAAAATCAAGAGCCGTTTTTGAGCTTTTTGATTGCTTTTTTGGTCAGGCCAGTCACTTCAGAAATAAAGGAAATATTCATCTCTTTCCTCAGCATATTTAAAGCGGCCTTTTCCATGCCTTTTTCTATGCCTTTTTCTATGCTTTTTTTTAGTATTTGCCAGTCTTTGCGTTGAGCGTTCCGCTGAACTTCCCGCTGAGCAATCTTTTGCAACTCCTCTCGGACCTCCTGTTTAATGTCCTCTATTATATCCATATAGCCTCCTTTTGTTAATACGCCTTTTTTAATAGCCCCTTTTTCCAGCTTATTCCATAAACTCCAACGAACCCCCGCTGACTTCAAATAATGCGCCACAGTATATAAAAGCCGGGAAACTTCAGGATCGGCCAGTATAGGAGGAAGTTTGTTTTTGAAAAATCTTAAGCCGGCTCATAAACAACAGCAAAGGAGTCGCGATATAAATGGATGAGTAAGTTCCAATAACCACTCCCAGCCCAAGAGTAAAGGCAAAATCCCTGATGACTCCATCCGCAAAGGAATACATGGCGGAAACAGCCAAAAGAGTTGTAAAAGAGGTGAGCAGTGTCCGCGATAAAACCTCATTAAGGGACTGATTGCAAATATCAAAAAAAGATTTTTTATTTCCTAAAATTTGAAAATTTTCACGGATCCGGTCAAATGTGACTATTGTGTCATTTAAAGAGTAGCCGATAATGGCCAAAATCGCCGCCAAAGTTTGAATATTGACCTCCATCCCAAAAATGGAAAAAACGCTCATTGTGATCATGGCGTCGTGAAACAGGCAAAACACAGCCGCCGGCGCGTATTTTGCGTCAAAGCGAAGCCCCAAATAAATCAATATCATTAACAAGCTATAAACCAGAGCCAAAATTCCATTTCGTCTCATCTCCTGCCCAATTTGCGGGCCAACAGAATCTATGCGGCGGATCTCCGCCCCTTGCTCTTTAAAATTATTTTTTAAAGCGTCTGTTAAAGCTTTCAGCCTCTCGTTGTTTTCATTCTCGCTTGGAGAGGCCTCCACACGGATTAAAAACTCCCTTTCAGCTCCAAACTTTTGAGTCAAAGGGCTGTCAATTCCCGCGTTTTTTAAAGTCTGCCGGATTTGACCGGCTGTGACTTCCTGTTGAAACCGAACTTGAATTTCATTGCCGCCGGAAAAATCAATGCCGTAAGAAAATCCCCACAAAACAATAACAGCCAAAGACACAAACGACAAAGCTGAGGAAAGAGGAGTGAGAATTTTGGCCGGGCCCAAAAAATTAATTTGCGGTTTTTTCATCATCAGCATTTTTTCTCCATTTTTAGCGCGCTCATTTTACGCGTGTTATATAGGCTCAAATTTTAGCTCAGGCGGAAGCTGAGTCACACATTTTCAGCACGCTCATTTTACGCTGTTATATAGCCTTCCATCCCAAGCGAAGAGCCAAAAAATCCATAATGGCGCGGGATAAAAAAACCGCCGTCCAAAGAGAGCTTAAAATCCCGCAAAACAAGGTGACGGCAAAGCCTTTGACAGCGCCCGCGCTAAAATACATCAACACAAAACAAACTATAGCTGTGGTTATATTGGCGTCCAAAATGGCGGAAAAGGCGTTGCCAAAGCCATCCCGAATGGCCAGCTTTAAGCTTGCTCCTTTTTTCAGCTCCTCTTTGATCCTCTCAAAAATGATCACATTGGCGTCTACAGCCATTCCAATGGTTAAAATAATGCCCGCCACACCGGGAAGGGTTAATACCGCCGAAAGGGAAGACATAATGGATAAAAGAAAAAATATATTGGCCACAAGAGAGATATTGGCTATCAAGCCCAGCCTTCTATAGTAAACAAGCATGAAGCCCATAATCAAAAGCAAGCCAATAATGCCCGCTTTTTTGCCCTTGTCAATAGAGTCTTTTCCCAAGGTGGGCCCCACTGTTTTTTCCTCCAGCTGGCGCAGCTCCGCCGGCAAAGCTCCCGCCCTTAAAGTGGCTGAAATCATAACAGCCTCTTCCATAAGAGCCTCATAAGAGCCAGTCCCCAAATCAATTTGCCCCTCATCCGGAATCCGCGATCGCACGGAGGGAGCGGATTTTACGATATTGTCTAAAACAACAGCCAGCCTTTTCCCTATTGACCGGGCTGTCAAATCGGCAAACAGCTTTCTTCCCTCCGGCTGAAATCGAAAAGACACTACGGGCCTGTTAAAATCACGCTCCATAGTCGCTGAAGCGTCTTCTAACAGGCCCCCTTGAATGCTTTGGCTCATATCAACTAAATAAGGAATCCGGCCAGCCTCCATAGTGGCGGCTCGGCTGGCTTTTTCAAAAACAACGCGGGAATTTTCCGGAAGTTTGCCTTTCAGATCCCTATTCAGCCTTTTCACATATTCACGGTAGCTTATAGAGCCATCCTCTAAGGAGTAATTCCCCTCTTTTTCCGCCCGCTCAATAAGAGGGAAAAGCTTTTCCGGAGGAAACTCCTCATTGACAATAGCCAGATCCAGGCGGGCTGTTTTTTGAATCAGCTCTTTAGCTCTTTTAGAATCCTCTATTCCCGGAAGCTGAACCAATATGCGATTTTCCCCTTGCGCGCTGATTAAAGGCTCGCTCACTCCAAACTCATCAATGCGGCCGCGAATGACCTCAATGGATTGGCCGATGGCCTGCTCTTTAATCTCCGTTACACGAGTTTCATAATAAGCCAATTTTAAAGCGCTCTCCTTTGAGGGCAAAATTTGAAGATGCCGGGCAAATCCGGACTGCTTGATCCACGACTTAGCTTTCTCCGCGGAGGCGGGATCTTTAAATTGAATAGTCATGGAATAAGGCTTTTTTGAGGTGATCGCTGAGGACTCCGCGATGATGTTTTCTTTTTTCAGCTGATTCTGAATCTCAGAGCTTTGCCGGCTGAGCCGCTCTTGGATAATTTCCTCCACATCAGCGGACAAAACAAGATGCAAGCCCCCTTGAATATCCAAGCCATAAACCAATTTATTTTTGGACGGCCACCAAGGATATTTCTCCAGAGAGATAACATTTGGCATAAAGTAAATGAGAGCCAGCAGGGCTGAAACTGAAAGAATGACAAAACGGGCTTTTAAGCTTTCAATCATTTTGTTTTTTCCGGTTGAGCGGCTTTTTCCCCGCCGGTGTAAGAGGCGATTTGAGATTTTGCGACTCTTATGCGGACATTGTCAGCCACTTCCAGTATGACAAAGCTGTCTGTCAGGCCTTCGATGCGGCCGTAAATTCCGCTGGAGGTTAAAACTTCGTCCCCCCGCTTGATTTTTGATAAAAAATCCCTATGTTGCCTGTATCTTCTTTGCTGGGGGCGAATCAAAAGGAAGTAAAACACAAGGCCGAGGATAATAAAGGGAAAAAATTGCTCCAGGGCTGTGGGCGTGGCCGGAGCCGTTTGCCCGGAAGAGCCTGCGCCCTCAGAGGCAAAAGACGGAAAGCTGTAAATCCAGAAAAAAATTTTGGCAAAAATGAGAGGAAAGCTTTTTCTTTTTAAGAGCATATTGGCCTCCAGTCTTGACACATCCTGAAACGCAACAGCCTAAAACTGCCCCAGCAAATCCTCTGGCGCAGAACCCTCCAGCCTTGACACATCCTGAAACGCAACAGCCCACAAATTCTCACAAAACCCTCAGCGCCTGCGCTATTTAATATAAAATACTTATAAAACACAAAAAAAGATGAAACACAAAGAAAAAAATGATAAATTTTCTCCAGCGCCTGTGCTGGAATTGGTAGACAGGCCAGGTTGAGGGCCTGGCGCTCATTTTTGGGCGTAAGCGTTCAAGTCGCTTCAGGCGCACCATTTGCCATAAGCTCTGCGGCAATCACCGCTTTTTGGGCGTAAGCGCTCAAGTCGCTTCAGGAGCGCCATTTGCATAAGCTCTGCGGCAATCACCGCTTTTTGGGCGTAAGCGCTCAAGTCGCTTCAGGAGCGCCATTTGCCATAAGCTCTCCGGCAATCACCGCTTTTTAGCGTAAATTTCCAGCTCGCTCTTTCTGTGCCCTTTAACTTGAATGACATACCCCGGCAAAGAAAGCTTTTTCAGCTGCTTGGCGATAGATGATGCGGATTGGGAGGACTCAGCGGCGTAAACCACACGGCTGGAGGTCAAAAGCCTCTCCCTCAAACTCTGAATGCCTGGAGTTTTTGCAATCAAAATATTTTTTAACCGCTCTTTTTGCGCGTAAGTCAAAGGGCCTTGGATGCTGATAAGCAGTTGATTCAAATCCAAATAGCCCTCCTTTTGATAAGAGGACAGCTGGTAAATCAAGCTGTCCAAAATATCCGGCAGACGCAAAAGCGCCTCTTTTTGCGAATCCGCGCCGGAAACAGCGGAAAAGGGAAATTGTCTTTTTAAGCTAAACAAGAAACGGCGGGTTTTTATATTGAGCGCATTAAAAGAAAACTGAGTAAAATATTGATCTGTCCCTAAAGCGCTCTCTTCTGATCGGGCAAAAGAAAATAAATGAGTCCACAAAGGCCATCGCCTCTTAGAGGACAGATCCCCCGTCTGAACATAGCCCAACAAAGCGATGTCGCAGACAAAAAACTCCGCCAGAGGGGCAAAATCCCGAACACGGGAGCTTTTTTTGGGAAGGACGCCAGCCGGCGCTCCCTCCGCCAGCCTTTGAAACACGGGATCCAAAACATAAAAGCCCTCTTTGACAAACGCTTTTTTCAAAAGCCTAAAAAACGACCCGGCCAGTTTTTTTAAAAGAGGATCCGGCTCCTTCGCTTTCAGCCACCAGGAATAACTCTTTTGCTCTCCCTTAAAATTGGAGGAAAAAGAGACAATAGGGAGCAAACAAAAAGAGCCTTCAGAGGCATACAGCAAATTATGCTCCAACAGGAGATTTTTTAAATTTTCTTTGGACGCTTTGACTGTCACAACAGAGGAAAATTTCCCATTGTCCAAAAAAACAGGCTGCGAGGATTGAACGGACAAAATATAGCGATTTTGATTTTTTATAATATGGCTCTCAATCTTTCTCCGCTCTTTTTGATATTTATCCTGTCCAATCAGGCTCATCACCAAATCTCTGGATATCTCATTTAAAGCTTTTTTTTGAGCCAACTGCTTGCTGTCGGAGGCGATTTGAAGCTCCTTAACAATAACCTCAGCGCCAAAGGCTGGCGGAGCGGCGCTGAGCCAAAAAAAAATTAAAAACCCTCTCATTATTGCTCCTTTAAAAAGCCGCATTTCAGTTATCTGCATTAAAAGCTAGTTTAAGGCGCCATGAGCCTTTATTTTATCTTTGCGCTCCATGCGCTTAGGCTCGCTGGGCCTGTAAAAATGAACGCTCCCCGCTGTTTTAAAAATCCGGCGGGTTTTCCACAAAAAATCACAGTCAATTTCTATATCACGCAATTTTCCATCTATGCCAATGTTTACACGAGTTTTTTTATCTGGAATATAAACTTGAAGAGCCACACGGGAGGAGCCGTTTTTGCTGTTAAAAAGCAGAGTTTTTAACTCCAAAAGCCTCTCTTTTTCCATATCGGGAGACAGCTCAAATTCAATTTTTTGAATTTGTTTGAGGAAATTATCCAGCAAAACAATGTCCTCCACAACGATTTGCCGGCTGGCTCCTCCCCGATTTTTTTGCAATTTCCCAGTGATATAAAAAATATTCCCCTCCCGCAAAAACAAAGGCTTGGCTTTCTCATAGATTTCAGGAAACAAAATCGCCTCCATAGAGGCTGCGCCATCCTCCAACAAGGCAAAGGCCATGCGCTGGGACTTTTTCTTTGTGACAATCTCTTTCAGGCTGGAAATCATGGCCAAGACCCGGACATTTTCAGCAGAGCTGGCGGCCGGCTTAAGATGAGAAATGGTTTGGCAGTTTAAAGATTTTTCAAAACCCTCCAGCGCTTTCATGGGATGATCATTGAGATAAAAGCCAAAAGTCTCCTTTTCATAAGCCAGCTTTTCCCTAGGCGGCCAAGGCTCCGCTTTTAAAGTTTTAACCTGATCCTCTTGATTTGAAAGCTGGCCGAAGAGGCTCTGTTGCCCTGAATTTTGATCCTCCATCTTTTGGACAGCGCGCCGGCTGAATTTGTCTAAATTATCAAAAATTTCCCGCCGGTTATAGCCAAAGCCGTCAAAAGCCCCTGACTTGATTAAGCTCTCCAAAGTTTTTTTATTGATCTTTTTGACATCCGCTGTTTCAAAAAACTCCTCAATGCTGGAAAACACTTGGCCTTTTAAAGACCGCCTGGCTCTCACAATCTCCTTAGCCGCGGAGGCGCCCAGCCCTTTGATGGCTCCCAGAGAAAAACAAATCTCCCCCTTTTTATCAATGGAAAAGTTATAAGAGGAGCTGTTGATATGCGGAGACCGCACAAAATAGCCATGCTCTTTAGCGTCTCTGATATAATTCAGCAATTTATCTGAATCGTTTTGCTCTATTGTCATTTGAGAGGCCAAAAACTCGACAGGATAATAATGCTTCAGCCAGGCGGTTTGAGCGGCTAAAACACAATAGGCCGCCGCATGAGACTTATTAAAGCCGTATTTAGCAAATTCAGCCATTAGCTCAAAAAGCCTTTCTGATTTTTTAAGATTATATCCCTTTTTTTTCGCCCCCTCTAAAAAGCGGTTTTTTTGCTTGGCCATGGCGGAGCGAATTTTCTTTCCCATAGCCCGCCTTAAGACATCCGCCTCTCCATAGCTGTAGCCGGCAATTTCCACAGCAATTTGCTGGACTTGCTCCTGATAAACAATGATTCCATAGGTCTCTTTTAAAATCGGCTCCAGCTCCGGAAAAATATACTCCACAGGGACTCGGGCTTTTTTGCGATCCAAATAATCCGGAATCATATTCATAGGGCCCGGGCGATAAAGAGCGTTAATGGCGATAATATCCTCAAAACAAGTGGGCTGGGATTTGAGCAGTAAATCTGTGATGCCGGCGCCCTCAAATTGAAAAATGCCCGCTGTGTCCCCCTTGGACATGATTTCATAAATGCCGCTGTCATTTAAAGAGATTTGCTCTGTTGTGACAGTTTTGCCTTGGCTCTCTTTAATCAGGCGAAAGGCCTCCGCGATATGGGTCAAGGTTTTTAGCCCCAGAAAATCAAATTTCACTAAGCCTATTTTTTCCGCGTATTTTAAATCATATTGGATCACATTTTCGTCATCCGCCCCTTTGTAAAGGGGGGCGTAGTTGATAATGGGGGTGTCCGCTATAATGATGCCGGCCGCGTGAATGCTCACATGGCGAATAAGCCCCTCCAGCAAATCAGTCAAATGGAGCAGTTCAGCGATTTTAGGATCCTCCTCCGCCATTTCCTTTAAGCGAGGCTCTTTTTTTAAAGCCTCTTTTAAAGTGATGCCCAGAGTGTCTGGAATCAGCTTGGCGATTTGATCCACATCACCATAGCTTAAGGCTAAAACCCGGCCAACATCCCGAATGGCCGCCCGAACATTTAAGCGCCCATAAGTGATGACATGGGAACTGCAGTCAGAGCCATATTTTTTGTTGATATACTCAATGACCCGAAAGCGGTTTTCCTGGCAAAAATCTATATCAAAATCCGGCAGGCTGATTCTCTCAGGATTTAAAAACCTCTCAAAAATTAAATTTAAAGGCATGGGATCCAGATCTGTAATGCCCAGGCAGTAAGAGACCAAAGAGCTGGCCCCGGAGCCTCTTCCCGGCCCGACAGGAATGCCATTTTGCTTAGCCCAGCTGATAAAATCATAGACAATATGAAAATAGCCGCTAAAGCCCATCCTTTCTATAATGTCCAGCTCATAATGTATGCGATTGAGATACTCCCGCTTTTTTTCAGCTGGCAGATCCTCTCCCCTCAAATGGCTTTCTTGAAAGCGGGCCTCCAAGCCTTTTTCAGCCAAAGTTTTTAAAGTCTCTTTTTTTTGGGACGATTGGGGAAGGTGGTAAATGGGCTGGCCTTTTTTATCTTTGATCTTAAAGCGGACAGAGCATTGCGAGGCAATCTCTAAAGTTTTGTCACAAGCGGATTTATAAATATCTGAAAGGCCGGAGCTTTGTTTAAACATATCCCTCATTTCATCCGGGCTTTTAAAATAAAATTCTGAAGGGCCCAGCTTGGATCGCTCCTTGTCATACAAAGTGCGGTTGGTCCCGATGCAAAACAGCACATCCTGAACCAAGGCGTCCTTTTGCTCCACATAGTGGACATCGCCTCCTGCCGCTAAAGCCAGCCCTTTATCTTTAGCGATTTCAGCCAAGAGCGTATTGTATTTTTCACAGTTGGGAAGGCCCCGAGGCTCAAGCTCCAGATATAAATTCTCTCCAAAAATTTTTTGCAGAGTTTGAATTTCCCGAATGGCCGAATCCGGCCCCTGATTGTGAAACAGCCAAGGAACTCTTCCCCGCCCGGCTCCTGTTAAAGCAAACAGCCCCTCGCTATGCTTTTTGAGAAGAGCGTAGTCCGCGCGCGGAACAAAATAAAATCCTTTTTGATAAGCCTCTGTGCTGATTCGGCAGAGATTTTTATAGCCCTCTAAATTTTTAGCTAAAAGGACAAGGGTTTTGTAAGACTTTGAGGGATCGCGAAAGTTTTGCCCGGCCAATCTTTCTTTTTTGCCGCAATCCTCCACATAATATATTTCACAGGCTAAAATAGGATTGATATTTCTTTTTATAGCCTCAAAGTAAAACTCCAAAGCGCCAAACATATTGCCATAGTCCGTCAAGGCCATGGCCGGCATCTTAAACTCTCCGCATTTGTCCATAAGCGCTGGAATTGTGCAAGAGGCGCTCAGCAAAGAATAATGAGAATGAACATGAAGATGAGCAAAAGACATTTTTAATCCCCTTTATACCGGCTTTTCGCTAGCTCCCCGCCTGTTTTTGGCTAGCTCCTCGCTTGTTTTTAGCTATAGCCCCCAGCTTGTTTTTCGCCAGCCTCTGACCAGCTTGTTTTTTCTCTAGCCACAGCTTGTTTCCAGCTCCAGCCGCTCCAGCTAATTTCCGGCTAGCCCCTCGCCTGTTTCCAACTCCGCCTCCAGCCTGTTTTTCGCTATAACCCACAGCTTGTTTTTGTCTAGCTCCAGCCAACTCCAGCTAATTTTTGGCTAGCCCCTCGCCTGTTTCCAGCTAGCTCCCTGCTAGTTTTTTCTCTGGCCACAGCTCGTTTCCAGCCTGTTTTTCGCTATAACCCACAGCTTATTTTCGTCTAGCTCCAGCCAGCTCCAGCTAATTTTGGCTAGCCCCCAGCCTGTTTCCGGCTAGCTCCAGCTAATTTCCAGCTAGCCCCCAGCCTATTTCCAGCTCCGCCTCCAGCCTGTTTTTCGCTATAACCCACAGCTTATTTTCGCCTAGCTCCAGCTAATTTCGCTAGCCCCCAGCCTGTTTCCAGCCGCTCCAGCTAATTTCCGGCTAGCCCCCAGCCTGTTTCCAGCTCCGCCTCCAGCCTGTTTTTCGCTATAACCCACAGCTTATTTTCGCCTAGCTCCAGCTATTTTCCGGCTAGCCCCCAGCCTGTTTCCAGCCAGCTCCAGCTATTTTCCGGCTAGCCCCTGGCCAGCCTACATCCTTTGTTAAGCAAAAATCCAAAAAATTCATCAGCCTATCTTAACGGCTGGCGGCTGAAAATACAAGCTGGATCATAAAAACTCAAATCAGTTATAAAACCGGCTTTTGCTCTTTAGTTAAAATTATTGCGCAAAGGGACGATCCACTGTTAAATAAAATTTATAATTATTTACAGCATACAATGGATTCCCCCCAGCCTTGACAACAAAAACCCACAGATAGATGAGCCAGCCTATTTTAAGTAAACTGTCCGAATATCAGGGACAGATCACTATATCTTTATACTAAGGCTCATTTTTCACAAAGGCGATCTATTTTAGTTGTGTAGTGAGGATAGGAAATCAATCCAATACCTTTAATATTTCCTCTGATGTTTCTGAAACGAGGCTTAAGCATATTGAAGTATATATCATTTTTTCCTTTTACAGCAGAAGCGACACTGCCAGCTACATAATCCGCCATTTGTATCAATGGATTATGGGATTCAAAAGAAAAATAAATAGAAGGCTCTAATAAAATAAGCGCGACAGGTTTTTTGCTTGGGGAACTCCAATTTTTTGAGTGAAGAACAGCTGTTTTCCTCCGAATGTTATAATATGTTTCGCTAAACGGAAACGCTTCATCTTTTCCCGGATAAGCTAATATCATAGAGCCTCTATATTTGTCAGAAGATTGTCTTTTCGAAAGGCAATTTTCCATAAAAAATTCAAATCTCACAGATAGGTCATTTATAAGTTGAAAAGCCATTTCAGTAAAACTTAAATTTTTTGTTCCGTCATAGTATGCGCTTATCAAAGTAATTTTAGCAGAAGAAATAAAAGAAACAATTTTTTCACGAAATTTATTTTGATCTTTTATATTTTTTTGTGAAATATATCTTCTATCATTCCTTGGATTAAATTTTATCGGATCAAAAGGATGTAATTTGAAATTCTTTTTTAATTTAAAAAGCTTCTCTATTAGAGTGTCTTCGACAGATTCTTCAATAAGAATCCCGCCTAATACCATATATTTTGGCTCGTTAGGAGGATTTCCGCCCCACTTACTATCATCTAAGTAGAGAGTATATAGGCTCACTAAGGTATCATCATCAAGGTTGAGGGATTTTTATCAGCCCATTCTTTTTTAAAATCAGGCCGAGAGAAAGGCTTTTCTTGAGATACTGGCTTCAATGGAGGCGCTGTCAATTTAACAAAGCTTTTAAGTGTTTTTATTGAAGGAAAAACGGGATGACATTTTCCATTTGCGCTGGCCACGAAACCAACACATTTTCCGCCCAAATCTCTTAAAATCCCATCATCAAACCATCCTCTTTGAGTGCCATTAAAATCATGCACTCTATCTTTTTCTATGTATCCCGCATAAATATTATGCCTGCAACTCGCAAGATAGCTTTTTCTTACAATTCTTAAGGAAGGCGCGCCTTTTCGGTCAAAAATTATATTTTTCATCATTTATTATAATAATAGATCTTTTAATCAAAGTCAAATTAGCTGATTATTGGCCTTTTTGGGTATTTATAACGCATTGTTATAGTCCTTAAGTCACCTTGAGCTTATAATTTTATCCAATAAGATGAATTTAACATACAAACCCAACAAAGTCTACTGGGTTTTTTTATAAAAATAGAAAAAATACTGCTTTTGGCGCCGTTTGATCCCTTAAAAGTGGACACCTAAGGCTAATTAGTCAAATATCTAAAAAAGGGTCTTTCTCAAGGGCAATCAGCTGGTTATTTGCTATCATTTAAAAGCTTTCAATCTAAAGATTGTATTAAGAAGCTTGAGCTTTTAGATTTTTCTCAAAAAGACGAAAGCGGCCTAAAAGGCCGCCTCGTGCCCCGCCAGTCGAAACCAGCGGGGGAGAATAGCAATAATATCGCATCAAACCACAAAAAAAATCAAGATAAAATATAACGCTGGACAAAATACTTGAATGCTCTTGGTTTTTTGATGAATTTTGCTTATTTTTTGAGCAAAAGAGCTGGATTGCGGAATATGAGGGCTTAATATAAAAGGAGAGAAACAAATATGTTTTATAAAAAGAAAAGGATAAGCAACAATAATTTTCATGGAAGCGTAAAAGATTTTAAAATCAAGTCGGATTTTGTTGAAAAAAATATTGTTATACCAGTTATTACCAGACAAATTGAAACTATATCTTCCTTATTTAAAGACATAGAAGGAATATATAATAAAATACAAGATGGAACCTCAGCGTATGCTCAGCGGTATGTAAGAGATTTTAACTCGATGATGACAAAATATTACATCAGTCAATTTAAAATTGATAATCATAATATAAGAGAACAAGCGATAAGCGAAACAAAAAAAATGAGAGAGCTTTTATTATATGGAATCTCCAGTCATCTTGAGCAATATAGGAATAATCTAAAAGATTTAGGAGAGATTTCAAGTCAAGAAAATAATATGGCAAAAATATCAGAATACATGATAAAAACAAAAACTCTTATGTCAAATATAACACAAATGAAAAATAAAATTTTCAATATTATTCTTCCCATGACAACATTAGTTTTTATTGATTCTAAAACAAAGAAAGAAATACAAAGATCTCATTCAGATCATCCTATAATAAAAATAGGTTTGCTTCCATTTGAAACAATAATAGATGAAATTGCCTCATTGTGTGAAAATGGAATAAAATCTATAGATTCATGGTTTGATTATTTAAAAAACAAAAGGATTCAATACTGGGAAGCTATCGTAAATCAAAGTAAAGTTCAAGCGGCGCAAGAGCAAACTAAAGCGGCAAAATTGACTTTTCGCGCTCAACTGGGATTTATGATATTGTCTGTGTTGTTTATCATAGTCTCTTTTTTTCTTTCCGAATATAAGAAAGATTGGATAGATTTTTTTACTAGTATATATAATTAGTTGAAAAAAAGTCTCTTAAATACCCATGAGATTAAAAACAATTTTTTATAAGGCTTTGAGGAGCCGGTATAGGAGAGGATAATCGGCTGGTTATTCGCTATCATTTAATAGCTTGTTCAAGGATAGTGAGATAGGGATTGAGACAGCTGATCACTTAGATTTTTTTCTTTTTGGATTTGCCTCTCCATGTTTTCTATATCTTTCATAAAAGCGACAATCTCTTTTTGAACTGCCAGAGGAGGCAGGGGGATTTTTATTTTTTTAATTTGAGGTAATTTCAAAGATGGATAGTTTTGTTCACTTGTTAAGTTTTTTGTATCAATAAAACAAAGTAAATGAAAAAGAAGTTTTGGGATAATTATTTTTTGATTTGCATAAATGGTTGCCAAATGACTGGAAACATAGCTATCTCTTCCAAGAAGCGCTCGATGATTCAAAAAAGTTGAAGCTCCACTTTTAGGAATTAAAATAGTATTTTTTTTAAATAATTTTAAGCCTTTAATACCTTCATTGTTGAGAAAATCATGTATCTCTTTGAAATCATCAGAAATGTGAACTTTTCCGATATCTGAAGTTCTACAAAAAGGATAACTCCCATTTTTAAAAAGATTCTTGTTTTGTGGAGCTGAATTTCCAGACCCTATGTCGGCAACATCTCCTAACTCCACCATAGGCCATAAGCTGTCTGGCTGTTCCTCAAAAGCATTGCCTTCTTCTTTGATTTGCTTTTTTGCTTTCCCGCCGATAGGTTGAGATTTTGCGGCAGTTTGGCTTTCAGCGAATTTGTTAAAACCTTGACTGGCTTTGGAGGACATGCTGAAAGAGGAAATATCCTCTTTTTTGAGATAAGCTTTTTGCTCTTTGGCAAGAGCTTGCAAAGGCTTTTTGATCCTGCCGCCGGACAGCTTTTTAAAATCCAGCTTGCCCTTAAGGCAAAGCTGAAAGGCCATAGCTTTAAACCGCTTTGCTCCATTTTCAGAATATAAAGCGTCTTTAAAATTGCTCTTTAGCGCTTCCCAGTGATGAGCTGTCTCTTTTTTACTTTTTGACTGAGTAATGAAATACATAGAAGATTTAGAAAACTCCTTCTGCTTTTGAGATTTTTCTTTTATTTGATCTTCCAGCAAAGCGCACTTTTCCATAAGAGCGACAATCTCTTTTTGAACTGTCAGAGGAGGCAGGGGAATTTTTATTTGTTTCAGTTTTCCTCCTGATAATTCCTTAAAGGTTGCTCCTGAACCTAAAGAGTTTAACAATTTTGTTTTTGATTTTAAAATATAATAAATGTATTCTGGAAGACACTGTTTATTTAAAATTATGTTTCTAAATCCCTGATTAGTAGATAAAGGGCCTTCAGCGATTGCAACATAACCAATAGGCGCTCTGGTTGATAGTAAAATAGTATTTTTTGGAACAATTTTAGCAGATGATTTTTGTAATCCCTCTTTAGTAATATTCTTTTGACCTTTGGATATATACATATTGGAATAGCCTGAAAGATCCTTTGGTGTTATCCATGGAATATTTCCATTCCAACAAAGGATATTAGTTGTTGAAGGAGTCCCGCCTCCTACAACTTTACAAACACTCCCCAACTCCACCATTGGCCATATATTTTCAGCTCTTTTAAAATCAGTGGTTTTTTTCTTTTTTCTATAATCTTTATCCTCTTTAATTAAAAACTTAGAAAGCTTTAGATTGTCGATTTTCTTTTCAAGAGATTTTTGAAAACCTGAGCCATTAAAAGGCTGGTTTTCTAATTCTTCCTTAAAAGCATTGCCTTCTTCTTTGACTTGCTTTTTTGCTTTCCCGCCAATAAGCTGAGATTTTGCGGCAGTTTGGCTTTCAGTGAATTTGCTAAAATCTTGACTGGCTTTGGAGGATATGCTAAAAGAGGAGACACCCTCTTTTTTGAGATAAGCTTTTTGCTCCTCAACAAGAGCCTTTAAAGGCTTTTTAATTCTGCCGCCGGACAACTGTTTAAAATCCAGCTTTCCATTGAGGGCTAATTGAAAAATCAGAGATTTAAAATTATGGACGCTTTTTTCCGATTGAGAAAAAACATCAAAGTTTCTGAATAAAATATTATGGTTTGTTTTACTCCTTCTATGTCCCTCCAATTTCACATTGTTTCCTTACTTTTCTATTTCAATTTTTATGCTTAAAAAGACCTTCAATAATAGCTCGCACAATCGAAAAAACACTTATAGTTGTGCTTCCGATAAGAGTAACCAAAACCCACTTATCAAGTTGGAAATCAAAACATTGCAAGCCACTGCATACTAAGATAAGAAGGACAATAACTGACCATATACACATATACCAAAACATTTTGTTGGCATATTTTTCCCTTAGCTGTCTGTTGCTTTTTCGATCCTCTATTTCCTGGTTTTCAAGCTCTTCTCTATAACTTGCTTCTTCCTGTCTTTTTTTTAATCTATCTACTGGCTTATTATATTTTTCTTTTTTATCTTCAGATAAAGTTTCCGGTAAATGAATTTGTGAATCTGCTACAGGATTAAGAGGTTTTGTTAAATTTTTATCATTATTTTCACTCATGTTATAATGTCAGGTTTGATTTTGAGCGATAAGGCGTTTATAGTATTTTTTGATTTCATTGTTGCTTATGGAAAAACCTCTTATATGTTTTCCCTCTTCCCATGCCTTATGCCAAGGAGCGTCTTCAGCATGAGTGATAGCTGATAATTTCCAGCCGTCAAGCTTTCCATATTTTCCATGAGTAAATTTCATAATTCCTCTTTCATCCTCATCAAAGTTAGAGATAAAATCCTCTAACTTCTTTTTCTCCATATTTGCCCTTTTAGCTTTATTTTTGATCGGCTCCGGTTTTTCGTATTTAAACTCATGATATATACTTGGAAAAACAGGGCCGAACCTCCACGCTTCCGCATACTCATCCGCTAAAGGCTTATCAAGCAAAGCCAATGTAAAACCATGAGAAATATAAGATAATTTAAGCAGTTGCATTAAAGTTAACCCATCTTCACTTAAACCTATAAAATGATTTGCAATGGTTATGGGGTTGTGTCCTTTTGACATTTGTGGCCTCCTTATTTATTGTTTAAAAAAATATAAAATCAGCTTTGTATTAATTTATACGATTTTGTTGTTGGGGGGATTGTATGACGATTGATTTCACAATTCTGGGTTGAGCCGGAGCTATATTTGTATGTCTGTTTTTTTCCCATAGCCATATCTATTTTTTCTGAAACATCAGCAATTTCTTTATATGTTCTGTAAAAATCCAATGCCTTAGCGCTCTCTCTCAAACAGGGCTTTTGTATAATCTGTTTAGAAGCTAATTTTAAATTCTTTTGGCTTGCCATAATTTTATTTTTCTCCATTTGCGGCTGAGAATCAAGACATAAAGCATCAATAAGGCTTAAAGGCTTAAAAAAACCAATTTTTAGCGGTTTTTTGTATATCCAACCCACAAAAAATAAGGCTCATCAGGGCCAAAATTCAAAGCCAATTTCAAAATAAAGCCTTTTCTATCTTTTGCTTTATTTCATCCAACAGTTTTTTGTTTTTCCCTTTTAAAGACAGGTATTCTTTTTCCAAAACCGCCGGATCGGCGTAATTTTCCTGTCCAACATAAGGGTTTTTTATGTCCAAATTGTAATTGCTCTTTTTTATGTCCTCTATGGAAACCAGCCATGAGCGCTTGTTCGCCTTTCTGTATTTAAACCACTCCTTAACCGGCTCAAACTCCTTATGCTGAATGGGATTTCCTTTGGTGTATTGTTTTAAGCCTTGAGGCAAAGGCAATTCATAATACCATATCTTTTTTGTGGTTGAGGTTTTTTTGAAAAACAAAAGATTTGTGGGAATGGAAGAATAAGGATTAAAAACCCCTGGAGGCAGTCTAACCACTGTATGAAGGTTGCAGGTCTCTAAAAGCTCTTTTCTAATCCTTTCCGCCACTCCCGCTTGAAACAGACTGCCATTTGGCAAAACAATGCCCGCTCTTCCTCCCTCTTTTAGCAAATTTATAATCAGTATGAGAAACAAATCCGCTGTCTCGCTGGTTTGAAGGCTTTTTGGAAAATTGGCTTTAATCCCCTCCTCCTCACTTCCGCCAAAAGGCGGATTTGTTAAAATAACATCCACTTTGTCTTTGGCTTTGTATTCCGTCACTCTTTTTTTTAGTTTGTTCCCTCTGATAATTTGAGTTGGATTTTCTATCCCATGCAAAAGCATATTGGTCACACAAAGAAGATGAGGGAGAGGTTTTTTCTCTACCCCATAAATCCGCTTTATCAGCCTTTTTCTGTCATGGGCTGTATACACATAATTTTGCCTGATATACTCAACAGCGCAGGTTAAAAACCCTCCTGTCCCGCAAGCCGGATCTAAAACCCTTTCTCCTAATTGAGGGCTAATCATTGCAGTCATAAACTGAGTGACAGGCCTTGGCGTATAAAATTCCCCCGCATTCCCAGCGCCTTGCAAATCCTTTAAAAAGCTCTCATAAATATCTCCAAAGATATGCAAATCCTCTTTTTTATTAAAATCAACTTCATTCACTTTGTTAATGACTTGCCTTAAAAGCGTCCCGTTTTTCATGTAATTATTTGAATCCTGAAAAACCTCTTTAACTATAACCCCTTTAGGATTTGCCTGGGCGCGAACAGAAAGATTTTTCAATTTTGGAAACAAATCATTATTAACAAAATTCAATAACTCATCTCCTGTCCGGCCTTCCGGATCGCTGGCCCAATTTTGCCATAAGCATTCCTCCGGAATAGAGGAATGATAGTCCCTTTTAAGAGTTTGGCTTTCAAGCTCTTTGTCGCTAAATATCTTTAAGAAAAAAATCCAGCCTAACTGCTCAATTCTTTGAGCGTCTCCACTGACACCCGCGTCTTTTCTCATAATGTTTTGTATGGATTTTACAAGATTTTGCAGTGACATTTCAATCCTTAATAAAGCTCATTTATTATTTGCCTTATAGTTTTTATGTAATTTTCCCGGCCATTAAATTTGCTGATGATTTCCAAAGGAGCTCCAAATTTTCCCATAGAGGGCGTTTTTAGAGTTTCCAAATTCTCTAAGCTATCCACTTCATTATGAGAATATTTTTTTAAAAGCTCATTTATGATTTCCCGGCAATCCGCCTTTAAAAAAGAAAAGGCGGAAGAGTTTTTAGCTTTTTTTACCCTTTGCTCTTTGGTTAAAAACTCTTTTCCAAAAACAAAATAATTTATCAAATCAAACACATCCACATTTTGATCGATTTTTTCCTTAAGAGGCTCTGTCAACAAACCCTCTTCCCGCAATTCATCTATAAGCCCCTTTTTATTATTTGACTCCTTCCAGCGAGCTGTAAAATTGTCTAAAGCGGGATATTTTTTGCAGACAACTTTCTTTGTATAATCTATAAAAGACTCCGTGATAAGGTTTCCGCCGGCCCCTATATATTTAATCTCTTCGCCTATAATTTCCACCAGCTGATTTTTAACATAATATTTTCTTCTTGGCGCAATATCATCAGGCTCTTCCGCCGGATCATCATGGCTTTCATCTTCTGGACGAGCAACAGGCTCTCTCGATGTTGGCTCATAAATCTCCACCGGCTCTCCGTCAAAATTAGGATCATTAAAAAGCTTTGTCGCCCCTTTAAAATCCATAATTGTAAAAAACATTTTATTAAAATCCTCCTCCACGCGAGTTCCCCTTCCAATAATCTGTTTAAACTCTGACATAGAGTTAATTGTTTTATCCAACACAATTAATTTGCAGGTTCTGGCGTCCACTCCTGTCGCCAGGAGTTTTGATGTTGTGGCCACTACAGGATATGTCTTTTCCGGATGGATAAAATTTTCAAGCTCATTTTTCCCTATCTCATCATCACCCGTTATTTTCATAATGTATTTATCGTTTTCCTCAACCCTCTTGGAATTTTGATTTATCAGCAGTTTTCTCATCCTTTCCGCATGATCTATGTCCTCACAAAAAACAATCGTTTTTTGAAAAGCGCCTGTCTGCTCTAAAAACTCTGTCACCCTCTCAGCCACAAGCTTTGTTCTCTCTTCAAGCACAAGGCTTTTATCCATATCTTTTTGTTTAAACTTTTTGTCCTCAATCAGCCGGCCATATTTATCCCTCTCGCCCTCTCTGGGCCTCCAGCCGTAAATATCCTTATCTATATCAATTCTTATAACTTTGTAGGGAGCTAAAAAGCCGTCCTCTATGCCCTGCTTTAAGGAATAAGTATAAATAGGCTCGCCAAAATAATGAATGTTGGAAGCATATTTGGTCTCTTTTGGAGTCGCTGTCAAACCAATTTGAGCCGCTGAGCTAAAATATTCCAAAATTTCCCTCCATGAGGAATCCTCTTTAGCGCTCCCTCTGTGGCACTCATCAATTACAATCAAGTCAAAAAAATCTTTAGAGAATTTTTTAAAAACTTTCTTTTGCTCCTCTTCGCCTGTAATCGCCTGATATAAAGACAGAAAAACTTGATAAGCGGGATCCGCCGCTCTTCCCCGGATTTTTGTCATAACCGGCCCAAAAGGGGCAAAGTCATTGTTTCGGCTTTGGTCAATTAAAATGTTTCTGTCCGCTAAAAACAAAATTCGCTTTTTCCTCTTAGCTTTCCATAATTTCCACATAATTTGAAAAGCCGTGTAGGTTTTGCCCGTCCCTGTGGCCATAACCAAAAGCAGTCTGTTTTGGCCTTGAGATATAGCCTCAACCGCTCTGTTAATGGCAATTCTTTGATAATATCTCGGCTCTTTAGCTTCTGCCCCGCTATGATAAGGCTCTAAAATAACTCTTTCCCGCTCCTCATTGATATTTTTATGCTTTTTATAAATGGACCAAAGCTTTTCCGGAGAGGGAAAGGCGGACATTGCCAGCTCTGTCTCTTTTCCAGAGATTCTATCATGGAATAAAAAACCATCCCCATTGGAGGAAAAGGCAAAAGGAATATCTAAAATGCCGGCGTATTCTAAAGCCTGCTGTATCCCTGAAGATATAGAGCGCTTATTGTCTTTGGCCTCAATGACCGCGATTTGCCTGTCATTTTGATAAAGGATATAATCCGCCTTTTTGCCTTTTAATCTGCTGGTTTTTTGTCCTTGGACTTGGATTCTTCCATCCGTAAAATAAAACTCCTCTCTCATTTGAGAGATTTTATCCCAACCGGCTCGCTCTATGGCGGGAGTAATGAGCTTTGTTTTAATATCAGCCTCTGTCCAGTCTTTTTTATTCATGGGATATGCTTTCGGATGCTTTACGCCTATTTGTTATAAATTCTGACAAAAGGGAATTATACAGACAAAAAACTCCTTTTACTCCCATTCAATAGAGCCGGGAGGCTTGCCGGTGATATCATAAACCACGCGGTTGATTCCCCGGACCTCATTGACAATCCGCCGGGACAAGCCCTTCAAAAAATGGCTTGGGAAATCATGCCAATCCGCCGTCATTCCATCTGAAGAAGTCACTGCGCGAACAACAATAGCCTGCTCATAAGTGCGGCTGTCCCCCTGAACGCCCACACTTCGCAAAGGGAGCAAAACACAAAAAGCCTGCCAGACTTTATCATAAAGATCATGTTTCTTAAGCTCCTCCATATAAATAAAATCAGCCTGCCTTAAAATCCTCAGCTGGCTCTCATCCACTGCCCCCAGACACCGGACGGCCAGGCCGGGACCCGGAAAAGGATGGCGGCTTAAAATTTTGTCCGGCAAGCCTAAAGAGCAGCCTAACTGCCGAACTTCATCTTTAAAAAGCTTCCGCAAAGGCTCTATTAATTTCAAATTGAGATCTTTAGGCAATCCCCCCACATTATGATGGGATTTAATAGTCATGCCTCCTTGAGGGGAGAGGCTTTCTATCACATCAGGATATAAAGTGCCTTGAGCCAAGAGCCGGCAAGCTTTCATCCTCTCTTTAAAAATGTCAATAAACAGCTTTCCTATCGCCTTTCGCTTTTTCTCCGGATCGGAAATCCCTTTTAAGCCGGCTAAAAATCTGTCTTTAGCCCTCACCCCCTGAACATTTAAGCCTAAAGCTTTATAAGCGCCTAAGACCTCCTCATATTCCCCTTGCCTTAAAAGCCCCGTATCCACAAAAACACAATGAACCCGATGGGAGCCTAAAGCCTCAGAGAGCAAAGCAGCCGTCACTGTGGAGTCCACTCCCCCGCTTAAGGCGCAAAACACAGGCTCTTTAGGGGGAACTTGATTGCGTATTGTTTTTATCAGATCCTCTTTGAGCGATCCGGGATTCCAAGAGCCAGCTCCCGCCCGGCAATATTGATGAGCGAACAGCTTTAAAAGCTCCAGCCCCCGATCCGTGTGGCTAACCTCCGGATGAAACTGAAAAGCCAGCAGGCGATCCATGGAAAAAGCGGTAATCAGCCCCTTAGCGTCCTGAGACAGCAATTTAGCTGAGGGAGGAAGAGACTGAATGGAATCTCCATGGCTCATCCACACTTCCTGCCGCTCCATATCCGGCAAAAGCCTCTCTTTCCAATAAATAATATTTTTCCCGTAAGTTCTGTGAGAGGATTGGGACAGCTTTCCCCCTTTTTGAATAGCCGCCAACTGCAGGCCATAGCAAATAGCCAAAACGGGAGCGATTTCCAAAATTTTATCCAGCGGGCAAGCGGGGGCGCCCGCCTCTAATACAGATTTGGGGCCTCCGCTCAAAACAATGCCCAAAGGCTTTTTGCCTTTGATGGCCCGCAAATCCGCATGATAAGCCAAAACTTCAGAGTAATAGCCCAGCTCGCGAAACCGCCGGGCAATCAGCCAAGTGTATTGAGAGCCAAAATCCAAAATAACAAAAGTCTGTTTCATAAAGCTATACTGACATGTTTTTCATAGTGATTATAATAAGAAAAGAAGTCTGGGGGACTGCTTTTCCTATCATTAAAAGCTAGCTTAAGGCGCCATGAGCCTATTTTTTCAGGCTGATTTTCAAAACAGCGCCGCCTATAAAAATTTCATCCCCATCTTTTATCTCGGCTTTTTCAGCTTTTTTCCTGTTTAGCCGGACAAGAGAGGGATGCTCCGTCATAAAAAGAGCTTTTTCCCCATCAGGAGCCAAGACAAAGGCTTTTTCAGGAGCTTTTTTCTCAAAAATCGGCAAGTCCGCTGAGTGAGCGCCGGCATATCTCGGGCCATAAGATAAATAATGCCGCTGGCCTTTTTGAGGGCCAGAGACAAAGGCAATCTCCACATCTTGAAAAAAAGGCTCTAAGCCCACCGGCTGATCTGTGATATTTTTTCCCGCTTTTTGAATAAACCGGGACATAACCTCTTCCGGAGTCTTTATAGATTCCAAAACAAATTTTGTCCGCCCAATTTGAAATTCATCGCCTTTTTCCAAAGCTAACTGATCAAATCTTTGGCGATCCATAATAATTTTATTTTTGGAGCCTTGATCTAAAATTATGATTTTCCCTTGGGAATCAATTTGGATTTCCGCATGCGGATCGGAAACCGAAGAGTCTTTTAAAATGACATCCCCAGAAGAGCGGCCTATCCTCAAGCCATGCCGGACAGGGAAAATCCGGCCTTTGACAGGGCCATTCAGCGCTTTAAGAGCAAATTTTCCCATAACGGCGTTTTAAACACTTTTTAGCAAGCCTGAAAAAACCAGTCTTTGGACTGCTTTCCTTTTATATCGCTTGATCCTAAAAAAAATTAAAAATTAAATAGAGGCAAGATTCAAGGAGGAATCATGAAAATTGAAAGAAAACAACTGCGGGAAATTGAATATCTGTTCAATCAATCCGCTAAAGGCCTGCATTTGCTGTTTGAGGACAACAAAAAACTGACTCATATTCTCAGCGCCCCAACAAAAGAAAAAAGCTTTTTTGACACAAAAAATATGCCTAAAATACAAGAGATTTTTACAGGGCTGATCTCCAAAAAAAGCTTAAGGGAAAAACAGGATTACTTAAATCAGCTGGATTCAGAAAATTTTGAAATTTTAGTCCGTGTCTATTTTCACATTGTGGACAATACCATCCTCACGCAAAAAAAAGTGATTCATTAGCCTGCGGATTAAATTCGCTAAGCAAGGCTCCTTGGCGGTTTGATTGACTCCGCGGAGCAGGTGATGTCTTGAATTTCCTGAACGGCAAAGCTAAAATAAGCCAAATCCTTAGCCTGCGGATTAAATTCGCTGAACAAGGCTCTTGCGTGGCCTGACTGACTCCGCGGGGCAGGTGATGTCTTGAATTTCCTGAACGGCAAAGCTAAAATAAGCCAAATCCTTTTCCAGCTGAAAAAGGCTGTCATTAAGATTTTGGCATAAATCCTCATTTTTTTCAGTTAATGGGAAAAAAGTTAAGGCCCTAGGGTAAATAGGAGAGCTGTTCCTGACAGCGCTGGTTTTTCTGGTGAAATTCATTGTTTTCCCCGTCTTTTTCTTTCTATCACTCATCTTCAATTAAAATATAAAATTTTGTTAAGTAAACTGAAATTTTCTTAAAAATAGGCGATCAAAAAACTTTAGTATTTTTAAAGGTTTATTCTAGCGCCCTCATTTTTCGAGTTTTCATATCCTATTTTATAAGCGCTTTTGACCCCTTGATTGAGCCGGACATTCTGGATTATCCCTAAAAAATAGACAGTGCGCTTGAAATAACCCTGCTCATAAATCAATGGGCTTTTAATAATTAAAATAACCACAAAACAAATTGTCTAAATCATGCTCCCCTACAGCTCTTCTGGCTCTTCCATTAGTCAGCTTTCGCTCCATCACTGAAATAAAGCCGCGCTTAGAGCGGCCTCTTCTTCCTCTGGAGGCCAGACGGCCCTCTCTGTGGATTTGATCAGAGCGGTCAAAATGGCCCATGCCCGGAACATGGCCCAGCTCATGTATCATCAGGCTGGCAAAATCCATTTTGTCTATAGGGACTCGGGCGGAGGGAGAGGCCAGCTGCCTCAAAGGCTTTTTCTTTTGAAAAGGCTTTAAAAAAAACTTCAGCCAGAGCCAAATTTTTTGTTTGAGCTGATAGAGCCAAGAGCTTTCCATTTGCAAAGAGGCCAGCTTTCTGCTCTCTTTAACCTCCCTTTGGGAAAGAACAATCTCATCGTTATAGCTTTCATCATAAAAATAAAAAGTCCTTTGGCCATTTAAAACGACATGGTTATTGACAATGATGTCTGTGTCTTTGATTTCCCCGCTTGTCGAGGAGTATACAGAGGTTATAGCTTGTTGGTCTAATGACCCATACTTGGAATAGTCCTCCGCAAATAAAAAAATGTTATAGCCATCATTTTTTGGAGAGCCGGAATATCGCGTATTTTTATCAGGCACAGCAAACAGAGGAAAGGGCGACAGGCCCTGAGCGGAAAGGTATCTCTCCCAAGCCATGTTCCAATGATCCACAGCGGAGACAAAATTTCTGGCGGCTGGCGCGGGAACAGACTGATGAATATAAAAAGAAATAGGAAATTTAGACTTATCCCAGCGAAGCCCCTCTCCTGAAAATCGGCCGAGGGCAAATCCGCAATCGTCTTTTTGCTCAGCGGAATACATCCCTCCCCCCATATTCACCATACAGGAGGGCAAAAAAATGGCCCATAAAGCCAGCCCGCCGGTTTTGAAAAACCCCCTCATATTTTACTATTCGGGAAAAAATCAAATTTTTTTAAGCTGTTTTTTCCGCCAAAAACGCTCAGCCTGCCTTATAAAAGCGCGGAATCAGCGGCCAATGCCCTCCGCCTGTCGTCAAAAACGCTCAGGCTGGCTATAAAGGCGCGGATAAACAGCTTATTTTTGAATATCATCCCCAGATCGATAAAAATCTGAGCTGGATAAGTCTCCGGCCAATACCCTCCTACGGCTGGCTATAAGGGCGCGGATATGCGCTTATTTCTGAATGGACTTAAAAATATGGGAAAAATCCTTATGGCCCCAGCCCTCTTCAAAGTGTTTTTTATAGATCTCAAAAGCCTTATGCCCCAACTCAGCCATTTGCTCTGTCCGTTTCATGGCGCTCTCCGCCAAGCTTAGGTCTTTTAGCATAAGCTGGACACTAAACCCCCCCTCATAATTGTTGGAGGAGGGAGCGGACTCCATAAGCCCTGGGCGGGGGTTATACTTTTCCAAAGACCAGTTGTTGCCGGAGCTGGAGCGCATAATTTGATTTAAAACCTCCGCCTTAAGCCCCAAAGCCTTTCCCAAAGCAAAAGCCTCGCAAGTCCCTATCATGTGGATAGCCAAAAGCATATTGTTGCAGATCTTAACTCCCTGCCCGGCTCCCGGTCCCCCGGCGTAAAAAATATTTTTGCCCATGAGCCGGAGCAGAGGCTCAACTTTTTTTAAATTCTCCTCCTCTCCGCCAGCCATAAAAGTCAATGCGCCCTCTTTTGCCCCTTTTGTCCCCCCGGAGACAGGCGCGGACAAAAAGCCAAAGCCCCTTTTTTTAGCCTCCTCATGGACTTCGCAAACCGTTTGAGGGTCAGCTGTGGAGCAATCTGTGATCAATGTCCCTTTTTTTAAAATAGAGAGCAGTTTTTGCTCCTCTAAATACAACTGCTTGACTTGCTCCCCGCCCGGAAGCATGGAAAACACAAAAGCAGCCTGCGCGGACCGCAAATCCTCCAGCCACTTTCCGCCCGCCTTTTGAAATTTCTCTTTGACCTTAGGATTGAGATCAAACCCCTGAATCAGACAGCCATGCTCCAGCAGGCGGGAGGCCATTGGCCATCCCATATTCCCCAGCCCGATAAATAAAACGCTCTCTTTCATTATTTCACCCCTTTATTCCAGCTGAAAAAAGATTTTGAGGAGAGTTTTGATCAGTTTAAGACACCAACCAGTTTCGTTATAGCTTCCTTATATCTTTTTAATGGATCAGGATTTACTTGAGGATTTGTATTGTGCACTTTATGAGGGCCAGGCCTTAATTTGCTGATAGGAAGCCCTTTATGAGAGCATACAATAGCGGGGGAATGCGCGTCGGGAATATCAAAATAATTAAAATGACTATAAAAATGATGTCCATTGGAGTTTTGAAATTTTCCCACTCTTTTTTTGATTTCCTCAAACATGGCTTTAAAAGCTTGGCTGGCTTTTTTATCATATTGCGTTGAGCGATTGAGCAGGACAGAATGAATAACCGGCAGACCCATGCCAAACCTTTTAGCTTTTGCGGAGAAGCTGGCAGACTTCAACTTGTCCGGTAAATTTTGGCCATATACAAGACTGGCCACATTATCAATAGCTCGTGCGGATGAGCCGTCACTGGAGCAAGGAATAATGACTTGCATGGCCGCTAATAAGGCGATTTCTGTATAGGAGGAAAAACTGGGATTGCAATCTATAAATGTTGTTGTGTCGCCATATTTTTTTTCACCGGCCACGATGAGGTCAATAAGCCAAGAATGAACATTTTTCCATGAGTTTTCAGGAAGATCCTGACTGCTTATTTGATTCATCACTTGAGCCTGAATTTCCAACTGCGGATCCCCCGCCACAAGATATAAATTTTTTGGCATTTCCCTGTTAAACTCATGAACATTTATAAAAAAGTCTGTTTCACGGCCTATTATTTTATGCGGGCTTTCAATTCTTAAATTGATATATTCCCCTATTGTCTTTTTTTCTCTTATACATTGCTCCAATATGCGCGAGCCAGAGCTGTTTCCTCCCAACAAAATTTCAGAAAGATTAGCTTGGGGACACATATCCACAATTACAATTTTTCTGTTTTCAGACTCATATTTTATAGCATATTCCGAAGACAGCATAAAGGAAAGGAAGGTTTTGCCCACACCTCCTTTATTGTTCCAAATGGCATATCTCATAGTCTCTGTTGTCATGGCTATCTATCCTCTTTTTTGATGATATACTCTCTCAGTTTTTTATATGCTCCCGAAAGCGAGCGGGTTTCACTTCCAGAATGAAGCGGACGGCTAAAATCAATAAGCCAAAGCTTAAGCGGAAGGCAATAGATCGCTCACTTAAAAAACATACAATTAAAGTCAATGTAAACCTGTATAATGGCCTTGTCAATCTCTCTAAAAAATCTTCAAATCCCTTATGAATCCGCTCATTTGCGAATAATCTCATCCGCTGCGGCCTAACTATAACCTCTTATAACCGGAGTTTCGTAAAAATTTTATAAGATAGAAAGGCTCCAGGCGCCTTTTTTATATCATTCCTCGAGCTGCTGTATTGATCTGGCCCAAAAAATTCCAATGATCAGCAGATTTTATATGATGATGTAAATGTGAATACAGCTTTCCAAGCTCATGCCAATTTTCCATTAAGTTTATCCAAAATATCTGAAGCGTTTTTTACTTTTACAGCTCCTTTTTTTGCATAAGAGGCTGGCCACTTTATTTTTTTATTTTTAAAACATGAATCCATAATAAACAGCTTTTTGTTTTGCTTAAGGCATTCTCTGGCTTGAACAAGAGAGCCTTTTGTGTCAGAGGCTTCCACAATCACAGTGGCTTCTGAAATAGAGGCCATTGTCATAGTCCGCCGGGGGAAATGATAAGCCCGATGTTTAAACGGCTCATGGGCGTATTTATAAAACGGAACTTGGCTGATAAGCAAAAAATCTTTCGCGATTTGATCCTGTAAGGGTTTATTTTCCACAGGATAATATTTGTCAATAGGCGTTCCTATGACACCAATGACAAGACCTTGATTTTCAATAGCTGATTGATGCGCCGCCGCGTCTATCCCCTTCGCCAAACCGGATACAATCACAAAGTTTGCATCTGATAATTTTTTGGCCAATTCTTTAGCTTTTGATATTCCCTCTGGAGAGGCTTTTCTGGCGCCCACTATTGAAATACATCTCAACCCTAATATATCCAAATTTCCTTTATAATAGAACAATCCAATGGGATAATTGTCTGTTAAGCTTTTTGGATACTGAGCGCTTTTATTTATAACTATCGAAAAAGTGGAAAATTTATTGCCTAGCGAATTCTTTAAAAATTTATCTACTTTATCTTGTATTTTTTTAAAGGATTGTTCCGGCGCAAACAATTCTCCTTGCTCATATTGCCTGAATACTCTTTTCAGCGCTTCAGAGGGGATATATTCTTTAAACAGCTCTTTTAATCTGCTTTCCTTAATGCCCTCTATAGCCCAAAGCGTCTCATAAGCGGACATCTCTTTTTGAGAGGATATAACATTTTGGAGAAAATCCAAACCTTGCGCCATGAGAGCCTCCTTATTTGCCTTAGCCGCTAAAAGCAAGGAGCGACTGCCAAAGATTAAAATCAAATAACAGCAACAAACTCTTTTTACCCCTGATCCATTGACAAATCAATACAGTAAGACAAGAGATAAAAAACCGGCAAATAAATCGCCTTTAAAGCAGGCTTTCGTCTAGCCGCGCCCAACTTAACGCTATGCTCTGGCTCTGGCGGATCCCTTTAAAACATAGAGGCTTTGCGTTATCCCCGAAGGCCGCTTAAATTGTATTGAGCTTTTTTGGACATCCGCCTTGCGCTTTTTTTAAGTTTTAAGGATGATTTGACCGGCTATTTCCGGTATCCGGCAGGTTGTTGGCGGTTTTATGGAAATAAAAATGGATCACGGCGGAGGGCCGGATGAGACTGCGGCTAACTCAAGACTTTGCTAAAAGGGAAATTATATATTTGACACCGCATTTGTAAAACCCTGAACGGTTTATGCACGGCAAAAGTTAAGCAAAATCAATAATTTATATTATTAACTATCTGTTTTCTTATTAAATTTAATGTTTTATGCACGCTTTTTGCGCTAAATCATTAAAACCTCCTGTAAGCCTTGCATTTAAAGGCCATCACAGGTTTTATACGGCGTTAAGTATATAATTCCCGCTAAAAGCTGATCAAGCTTAGCCTCTATGCCGTCCATCCTCTTTTCCACATTGGCTATGTCTTGTTTACTAAGTAAAAAAGATCAAAAACAGCATAGAACGGGCAAAAATAGAAGTTTTTCCAGCTAGCCCGCTTTGATTACAAAATCCAGTCCGCCCGCCAGCGCCTTAAGCCTTCAGCTGGAGCGCGCCTCTATATTCAAACTCCCGGCTTTTGCGGATAAGCTAGCTGGCGATAGAAAAAACACTGAGCTTTAGAAAGCGACTCCGCAAATTGCTCAATAAGCCTTTCTCATTTTAATAAAGAGGATTATTAGCCGATAAAGTAAACATGAAAATCTTGTGTTCTCTAATCGCTATTTTAATAATTTGTTTATCCGGCTGTTTTATCCGGGGGAGGGTAAATATATCCTCTCAAGACTATAGCAGAGTCTCCTCTGTGGCGGGCTTGACTCAAATCTTTGAGGATATGGCGGACAACTGCCGGCGGAGCGGGAGATCCTGTTTTGTGGATAAAGCGCATGATTATATTGAGTCTGTATTTTGCGCCATAGGGCGGCTTCCGGCCGGCTTTCAATCGGTTAACGATTGTGACAGGGCGGCTCTCCGGGCTATGAATAGCTATTTAAAGGCAAATCCTATTCAGACGGCTGGAGGCCGATACACCCGCTCCCGCCGATCCTCTAACCGCTCAAGGCGGAGCTATAGCTCTCCAGCTCCGACTCCCGCGACAGAGCCGCCGATAGCCGGCTTTTGTGACAGGACAGCTGGAGTCCAAACATCCGTTTTGGCTGAGCTTTCCGGCGTGACTTGCTCAACAGTCACTCAAACACACTTAGACACAATAACCCGCTTGACTCTTTCTTATCCGCTCTCCGTCCGCCCGACTGGCTCTGGAGATTGTAATGGGAAAACAGCGGCTTTAAAGTCCGGCGACTTTGCAAACTTAAGAGAATTGATAAGAATTGACTTTGACTCTAATTGTCTAAGAAGTCTCCCAGAGGATATTTTTTCCGGGCTGGCCAAGCTGGAAGAGATTGTCATTGGCCTGAGTCCACTTGAGAGCTTTGCTTTTCCTGCTAATATTTTTAGGGATTTGAGAGCGCTTAGAAAAATACACTTGCCGGAGGATCAATGTAAGGAATGCATGGGGCCGGGCTTTCAAACTCTTGACTCTTCTGTGGAGATTGTTGAGGAAGAATGGTGTAGAGATATAACCCCTAGCAATCGCGATTCCTATTGCTAATTTAAAAGCTGAATGGCCATTGTCCTTAATTCCCCCCGGCGGAGCGAGGGAAAACCGCACAGAGCCGCAATATATAATAACGAGCCGGCCTTTAATAATCTTCCGGACCCTGTGACGATTATGGAGGACCCTGATTGCCCCCCTTGATTGCTAATTTAAAAGCTGAATGGCCATTGTCCTTAATCCCCCCGGCGGAGCGGGGGAAAACCGCACAGAGCCGCAATATATAATAACGAGCCGGTCAGCTTATCGCCAGACAATAAAGCCTGTGGCCACAAATACAGAGACAGCCGGCCGGGAGTAAATTGGCGGAGGAAACTCCCTGCTGATTCGACTCCCCCTCGTGGACTCAATTCAGCTGAGCCTTGCCTGACCTCTTATATCTCTCCGGCGGGCTGGCTTTTTCCACCGGGCATAAGTCTGATCTGTGAGGCTAAATATAAGAGCCTGATTGAATCTTCTCCACCAAAAACTCTTCTAAAACTTTTGGGTTTTGCGGATCGATGGAAAACACAGACTGCTGCTCGCACCGGCGCTTCTCTTTAAGCAGCCATTTTAAAATAGCTGACAGAGGCCTGTGTTTTTTGTTTTTAAAAAAGGGATCATTGGACAGCACATCACGCGCTTTTTTTAAGGCTCTAGCTTCAGAGGCGTCCTTGTCAGACACCTCATAACAATAAAGATCATACTTTTTGATATCCTCAGGAAGCAAACCCAAAAAGTGAACATTTGGCGCGCTAAAATCGCTGTTTCTGATCAAACTGCTGGCGGAGCCGGCCTTTAAAGTCCTATAAATATTTTGCAAAGTGTAGGCGTCTAAATCCCCGTAAAAATAAATCGGGATTTTTAACTGCTCCTGTATAGTCCGGCACCAGCCTCGAACGCCGTTGCTGGGGACTCCCTGAGCGCCAATCACAATGCAGTTATGCCTTTTAGTCATGCCATTGCTGACCAAAGTGTTGGCTGTGCCCTCTGATTCCACCACCAAACAAAAATCAATCGATCCTTTTTTGGCTTGCAGCTCAAATTGCTGGGGCTTGTTTTTAGGCTGAAAAGGAGTTGTTCCTAAAGTCCCTAAATCCACAACCGCTTTTGCGCCGTCATCCAAATACTCCGTCACGACAAGATTTTTGGAATAAGTCTGCCCGCCCCTGTCATTGGCAAAACAATTCATCTCCTCCCGATAAACCTCAAACATATCGCAAATAAAATCAATGATGGAGTCGCTGTCGCCTTGATCCTCAAAATCCAAAGGCTTATAAAAGGAATCAGATTTGATTAAGCCTTTGGCTATATAATAAAGCTCTCTTTTAGTGTTAACCGCTCCGGAGCGAAGATTGCCCAGCATAATATCCAACAAAAACAAGCTTCGGGAAATCTTTTGAACAGAGGAGACATTTAACTCAGAGGAAACCTTTTTCCCTTTAGGAACAAGATAGCCTTTGGCGGGATCATAATGGGAGTTGTCCAGCGAGCATTTTACCGCTTGAAGAACCGGCGGCTTTTTGTTTTGAAGCTTTTTAAGCATGCCCTGGCAAAGCTCTTTAGATCGCAGAGGCAAATTTTTAACCGGCCGGTTAAAAAGCCTTCGCCCTTTTTTTGGGGCTTTTGATCGGGTTCGTGTTGAGCGCATGGGCATTCTCCTTGAGTTTAAAATAAAGCCATTTGTTTTTTTACTGCCGGTTTTGTGGATAGACGGCCGGTTTTTTTAGCGGAAGGCCCGCGGCTTTTTTTGCCGGCCGGAATTTTTGCTTTTCTCTTTTTAGAATGGAGCTGACGGCTTTTTCCGTTTAAGCTTTTGCTTGAGCGCAAGCTTTTTCCGCTTTGAGATTTTTTTTTAGAGGATGCGGATTGTTTTTGACCCTTTAAACGGCCGCGCAAACCTTTCGCTTTCCCTGCTGGAGACTTGCCCGCTGAAGACTTGCCAGCCTGAGACTTGCCCACTGAAGACTTGCCCGCTTGAAACTTGCCTGCTTGAGACTTGCCTGCCTGAGACTTGCCCGCCTGAAACTTACCCACTGAAGACTTGCCCGTCTGAGATTCCCTCGTTTGAGACTTCTCCGCTTGAGATTCCCCCGCTTGAACTTTCTCCGTTTGAGACTCTCCCGCTTGAGACTGCCCGTCCAAACTTTTGGAAATATCCTCATCCTTCTCTTGAGGCTGAGACAATCTGTCCCTGGCCTGGCTTTTAGCTTTCATCTCCTCCAGCTGAAGCTTGGTTTCCCCTAAAGCTTTTTCCGCCTCCTGAGCGTCACGGGACAAAATGGCGTAAAGCCCCCTCTCCCCTTTTTCAATCTCCTTTTTGCCGGCGCCGGCAATATCCTTAATTTTGCGAATTAAAATGGGCGCAAACTTTTCTATGTATTGCTTTTTCCTGATGAGATCCTCTGTGTTTTTTTCCTTTTGAATGTATCGCTTTAATTTTTGGCCAGTCTGCATAAGGGCCAGGCGGATTTCCTCCACCAGCTCCTCACTGGCGTCAATGGTCTCCTTAGAGGCGTTTTTAAATTTTATAAAAGGGGAAGTGACCGCCACCGCAAAAACAAAGGGGCCTAAAGGCAGAGATTTTTTGGGCTGAGACAGGCCATAAGCCCTCCAATTCACTGACTCCACCGCTTTTGTGATGGCGCAGGAGGCTTTGTCAAACTGCAGGGGGACGCGATTGGCAAAACGAAGGAGCTGAGCGGTCTCCTCCTCCTCTTTGCTTTTGCTTTGAAAGCGGGCAATCGCCACCTCCACCACTACAGATTTGTAATCACAAATTCGAGGCTTTCTGGTGACAACACTAAAAAAATCAATCTCTCCCATGCGATGGATGCTTTCCGCCAGCCCCTCCTCCCCGACAGCTAAAACCGACTGGGTTGAGGGATTAGACAAGGGAATCTTATGGAGGATGGAAAAAATCCTCTTGTATTCCCGCTCTCCAATGGCCGTCAGAGGCTTTTTTAAAAGCTTAGGATCCAGCCCCTCCTGAATCATTTGCCTCAAGCTTTTGTCTGTTATTCTGGAAAAGGCTGTTTTAAAAAATTTTTTTAAAGCGATTCGCCCATACAGCCCGACATGCTGTAAAAACTCCCCCAGCTTCATAGTGTGGGGATGAGGCAAAGCCGCCGGCGGTATTTGAGGGACAAAAGAGCTGGCTCTTTGAATGGCGCGGGCCGGCTGATCTAAAAGCCGGTATTCCATTTCCAAATGCGGATTGACCAAAGCTGTTCCCTCCAAATAAGCGCTCAGCCCGCCCTCCCCGTTCAACTGCGCGCGGCCATCAATAAAAAACTCCACTGTCAGCCCGCATGGCTTATCGATAGAAAGCTTTTTTTTGCTCTTTAAAATCCCCTTGTTGTTTTTTATATCCATATCCACAATGACAGAGATGGCCTCTCTCATGCTTTTAGTCTTGCTGATCACATGAACCCCTCTGGCGTTAGTCAACTGCGCCCATGTTGTCGCCGCGGATATGCCAATGCCCTGCTGTCCCCTGGAGCACCGCCCCCGCCCAAACTTTGAGGAGGACAAATACTCTCCAAAAACCCTTTGAATATTTTTTTCCTCCAAGCCTGGGCCATTATCCTCCACAATGATGGAAATCAAATCCGTATTTCTGGAAGAGCCTTTCCCCTCTTTTTTAATTTGAATTTTTAGCTGGGGAGCAATGCCCGCGTCCTCACAGGCGTCCAATGAGTTATCGACAGCCTCTTTTAAAGTGGTCAGCACAGCTTTTGTGGGAGAGGAGAATCCCACCTGCTGGAGATTTTTCGCAAAATACTCCGCCGTGCTGCTTTTTGTGATTTTTTGCATGCTGAATTAAGATAAAGCCTGTTTTTAAGTTTTTTTCAATCTTAGCCCGACTAAAGTTTTAAAAGATTTGCCGCTGTTGCATTTTTTACAGGAAACCGCCACATTCTTTTTCCCTGTTTTCCCGCCGCGGACTAAAGGCGTAAGATGATCCATCGTCAATTTTTCCGGAGGAAACTTTTCGCCGCAGTGATAGCATATCCCTTTTTGAATCTGCTCCCTCCACCAGCGGGTTTTTTTAAGCTTTCGGGCCTGCTCCCTCTCCCTTTTTATATGCTGAGAGCTTTCCGGCATAAACAGCTCATCCATAAACACACCATGAAGGCTCAAGGCAAACCCTGTCAAGAGCATTAATGTTATAAGCCCCGCTCTTTTTCCCTCCGCTCCTCTTGATTGACGCGCTCCTCTAAATAAGAAAGCTCATTTTCCGCAAAATCCCTTATTTTTTTATGTTTGTGATCCCGAAGCTCCTCAACAGCCCGTTTCAGCCTTTTAAAATAATCTGAGCGTCTCCGCCCGGAAAAGCTGATTAGACACAAGGAGAGAGCCTCAATAAAATTATCCTTATCTCCATAATTATCAAATAAAAACTTTGCAAAGCTGGACCAGGAATTGGACCAAGAATTGGACCAGGAGCTGTCCTCCAATAAATCTATATTTCGCGCTAAAACAGCGGGAATTTTACCCGGAGCTTTTAGACACCACTCCTTAAGCTTGGCCTCTGCCACAACAGATAATAAACTCCCTGTTCCGCTGTGATACCCTCTGGAAAAAGCTCCCTTTCTAAATAAGCTGTTTACATTTTGCTCATTCCCGGCGCTTACCAGCTCAGATAAAACTATGTCTGGATATTTTTTTAAAATATCCCTTAAGCAGGCTCTTATATAAGAGAGGTCTATTCTTAGATCATGCAAAGATTTTTTAATGCTTAAAATTTGAGAGACAAATATTTTGGAAAATCTTTTCGCGTAATCCGAGCTTAAAATTTGCCGGACGGCCTCTCTGTAATACAAGCCATCTATGACGCTATATTTCCCCTGGTATAAAAGCAAATTATCCCTTGTCAGCAAATCAAAAAAAGAGGCTGTTAATTTGCTCTTATTCTCCGTTTCAGTTTGAGATTTATAATAGCTGTGTAATAACTTAAAAGCGCTCCAAGAAGGCTCACCCCCCTTTTCCGCTAAAGTTTGAGCAAAATCCCTCATTTTTGCCAGTGAGACAAATTGGCAGTTTAGCGCCCCTAAAGCGCCATAGCTCAAATCTATTTTATCTATAACAGCCAGGAGCCGGTCTATATCCTGATCTTGCAAAGGCATCCTTCTATAAGCCCATAGCAAGAAATTCCTCAAACAAAACGCTGAATCATCTTGCTCATTTTGCCAGATGGGATCATCCGCCATTTTGTCTAAAATCAAGCGGGACATTTTAAGATCCCGCTCGTTTAATCCCCAAAAAAATCCGGTTAAAAACCAAGGGTTAAAACCCTCTTCGGCTCTCCATTGGGCTATGGATTTGAGCAGAATATTTATAAACCGCTCCAAAGCTTTATGTTGATTCAAATTTTTATCCTGATCCGGTTTTGAGCTTTTATCCTGATCCGGTTTTGAGCTTTTATCCTGATCCGGTTTTGAGCTTTTTCTCTTGGCCGGCTTAATTTTTGCCCCGTCCAAATTCCCCTTCGCAGGTTTTCCAGTCGGCGGATAAAATGATTCCGCCAGCTCTTTTGCAAAAAAGAGGACATTGTTTTGCTCTCCGTGAAATAAAATTTTAAGGGAGGAGGCGATCTTTTTTGGCTCATTTTCCAGCTGGTTTTTAAAATCCTCAAGCAGGCGCTTAAATTTCTCCTGATAGTCTCGCTCATTCTCGATATAGCTTTCCGGACAATCTGAAATATAAAACCGGAGCCTGTTGTCTAAATCATTTTCCGGCTGTAAAAGCTGTAACATTTTTTTGATCTTGAGCTTTTGCTCCAGCTTTATGTTTTTGGAATAGCATTGAAAGCTCAAAAGGGAGTTAAAAGCTGAAGGCCAATAGGGATTATCAGCTAAAACAGCTTTAATCGCCTTTTCCGCCTCATCATATAAATTTTGATTTAAAAGAAAGCCTAAACGAGAGGCTATCACACGGCGGGCTTTATCTCGGATGTCTGGAGCGCTCTCCTTTGTGGCGAAACGGCGGGCTTTACTTTGAGGATCGCTCTCCTTTGTGGCAAAATGAATAAGATATTTCAGCGCTTTTTTAAAATAATCCCTCGCCTCACTTTCTGTTTTAGGCTGATAATCCTCAAAAGTTTTACCGGTCTTGATCTCCATTATGTCAGAAGAGCTGATAAAGCCATCCCTTTGCAAGGCTGTGTTTAGGGCCTGCAAGGCCACATCTTTTTGCCTGATAGATGGCTGGGAGGCTTTTATGTTAGAGGTTTTATTGCCTGCCCGCAAGGCCGCATCTTTTTGCCCAGCGGATGAGGAGTTTTTAATCTCCTCAATGATTTTAAACTTTTCCTCCGGACCGGCCTCTGTCCCGGACAAAAATAGTTGAAAATGGCTTATAAAAACTCCTCTGGCGCTATGGCTTAAATGCTCCTGGGGATCTTCAGCCTCCGCGAATTTTAAAAGCAACCGGGCGGAGTCCGGGTAAAGCTCTTTTTTAACAGCCAGCTTTTGCAAAGCTCCAACAATATTCGTCCAGCCTTGAGGCAGGCCGAAACTGGCCAAACTGGGACTAGAATCTTCCGGAAAGCTTTGCTTTAGCTCCTCCGCGGTTTTATCCTTAAAAATCCGCTTTAATGTCTGGAGAGCTGTCGCGGGATCAATCTCAGCCAGACACAAAAAACAGCGGGATGCCCATTCTGTATTGAGAGTTTTCGCGCTGTCAAAAACTCCTCCCTCCTCCAGCAGGCGATGAGCCAGCTCTTTAGCCTCTGGACAGCCCTCCAAATAAGACAACTGCTCACAAAAAGATTCTCTCAAGCTATTTAATATAAACTCCTCAGTTTTTTGTTGGGCTGATTCCTCATCCGGCTTTTGTTGGGCCAATTCCTCATCCAGCTTTGGTTGGGCCAATTCCTCATCCGGCTTTTGTTGGGCCAATTCCTTATCCGGCTTTTGTTGGGCTGATTCTTCATCCGGCTTTTGTTGAGCTGATTCCTTATCCGGCTTTTGTTGAGCTGATTCCTTATCCGTTTTTTGTTGGGCTGATTCCTCACCCAGCTTTTGTTGAGCCAATTCCTTATCCGGCTTTTGTTGGGCTGATTCCTTATCCGGCTTTTGTTGAGCTGATTCCTTATCCGTTTTTTGTTGGGCTGATTCCTCACCCAGCTTTTGTTGAGCCAATTCCTTATCCGGCTTTTGATCCCTTGCGCTGTCAGCCCCATAAGAATCCTCCTGTGATTTTTTAGAGACCGCTTGATCTAAAGGGGATTTTAGAGCGCCTGAAGGGGCGCTGGGGCTAAAAAGCCATGGAGCTATAGATTTTTTTGGAGTTTCCGCAAGCCACTCATTAGCCAGCCAAACCGCTAAAGGCTTAGGGCGGACTTGTATAAATCCCCCTATTTGCTGAATGATTTGCCTCTTTTTAAAAAACTGGATGCGCTTATAAAATTCATTATAATCCAGTTCGCAAATTTTTTTAGCTATATATTTGGCCTCCACGCTCTTTCTAAGAGGAGGAATGCTGAATATAATAGATCTGCCCCCCTCATCATCAACGCAAATGCTGTTAAACAGAGAACAGGCTTTTATGACTTTTTTCGCCTCCCTTTTCTCGTCTGGATCGAGCGTATCCCCTCCCCAGAGCATTTTGTCCCTTAAAATGGATATATCGCTTTTAAGCAAATCATCCGGGCTAAGCCTTTTAAGCAAGCTGGCCATTAGAGGAAAGCCTTGAGCGCATTTTAAAGCTATTGGGGAGAAGCATTTATTTTTAATATCCTGAGATTCGGCCAGCATTTTTTTGACAATCTCCTCATCCGGCTTAAGCTCAATAACAAAAACTTCCCTCTGGCTCAAAAATTTAAAATTTCCCTCCGCTTTTTGTTTTTCCTCATGTCCTAGGGTCAACAGGCTTAATTTTGAATCCGGCTGGGCGGATATTTTGTGAAAACGCAGGGCCTCCTCTAAAGAGCAGTCATCTATAATCAAAATCGCTCGAAAAGGCTCTAGCTGTCTCAAATTAAAATCTGTTAACTCTTTAGCGGAGCTGTAAAGCGCCAAAGGGGATAAGTCTTTTTCCAGTGGGGGGCCATTGGCTGAATCCACTGGAGAAGAGAGCGCTCCCATCTCATTTAAAACAGCCGGTTCTGTTTTATCATTTTTTTGCGTTTCGCTTTTTGAGGCAGTTAAATCCCTTGCATTTGCTCCCCGGCTTTTTGAGGCGCTGGCTTTATAGCCAGTTAAAGCGCTCTTCACGCTTAAGGCTTTCTCCGGGCGCAAAGCCTCCAGAGCCAGCCGGGTTTTCCCTAAGCCGGAGGCCCCTGTCAAGTGGACAGCCCCTTTTGGAGCGGATAAAATTTCCCTTATGCTTTTTAGCTTTTGATAGAGCGCGGGATGAAACATAAACTCTGACTTAAAATCCGGCTCCTCCCGGCTCCAATCCGCCCATGATCTCCAAGGTCTAATATGTCTTTCGCAAACCTCTGTTAAAAGCCAAACCGCTAAAGAGGGAAAGCTGTTGATCCAATTAGAGATTATATTTGCGTCATAAAATTTAACTGTGAGATTATGCCCCTTTTCCCTGAGAGCCTCTTTAAGGGCCTCCTCTCTCGCGTTTTTGTGGATTCCCGCAACAGGCTGTGTGGAAAATAAAATATAAGCCCCTTTGCGCTCTATAGCCTTTTGCAGGGCGGGTTTGAGCCGGCCGCTCTTATCCAAAATTTCCTTTTTGCATTGGGCGGAGGATAAAGAGCCGGTTTTAATCTGAAAGCAATTATAGCGGGAGGGAAAATAATCCGTCCGCTCCGGACCATCCAGCCACTCCGCCAGCCCATCTTGCCCGCCGTCTTTTGCCGATATATTGGAGGAAATATGGACGCCATTTTGTGGAATCCCGCTGTTAGAACATTCCAGCAGGGCCAATCTTCTACACAGCTCAACAGCCTGCTGAGGACTGCATTTTTGGACATCCTCCGGCCGGACCGCAAAAGGCGGCTGTTCAATAAGCCCTTCAGCTCTAACAGCAGGGGCATGAGTTGAATCTCTCATAACTGTCCCCTTAAGGCTTCCCCCAGCTTGGCCAACAGAGGCAGGGGGCCAATTATTCGCTCTTGATTTTTTTTGAAAAAACTCTTTAGCCCAGCGCCTTTTTTGAGCTGTTATCTTATGGCCGGTTTGCCGGATTTTATCTAAAGCCAAGTTTGGAAATTTATGATAATTTGAAATCGCCTTTAAAATTTGTTTGCCGGTGGCTCTGCTGTTTTCTATCCGATAAACCGCTGTTTTGGAAATATCAAACAAATCCGCAAACTCCCTCATAGAGAGTTTCAGATCCCGGCGAAATTGTTTTAATCCTTTAGCGGAAAATCCCTCTTCAAAAGCGCCCGCCAAAACAAAAGAGGAGGGGCCTTTTCGCCCTAGAGCGGAGAGCAAGACAAAGGGATCGGATTCAGAGGGGCTAACTCCAACAGACCGGCAATATTCCCCATAAGCCGGGTTTTCTTTTGAGGGGAGGCGATCCTCAAACGAGGGAAAAAGCTTTAAAGAGCTATGTCTGGCTTGCCTCAGGGGGAGATCAGGGCCTAAAGCGATAGGGCTGGCGCTCCCTCTATAGCGCTCATCGTATTTAAAAACAAAACTTCGCCCCTGTTTGCTCAAACGGCCCACATACTGGCGGGCTTTTCTCTTTTCCAGATAAACATCTATGGCTTTTGGCATTTTTGGCATTTTAAAATTCCCCTCTGTTTTTTCCGCCCGGTTTTGGCTTAAAAATTCCTATTTGTATTTCAGCCGGCTCTTAAACAAGAGCAAAATCTCAAAAACACGCGCTTTATCGCAAAGCGCTTTTTTGCCAGCTGAGCGATTATTTCCAGCCGCTTTTAAGCGATAGATCTTCTCATTTCAGAGAGAATGCCAGCGCTTCCCCTCTAGCTGGCTTAAGCCTGTCCCAAGAGCATAGATGTCACGGCTTAAAAAGCGCAGGCTTTCCTTCTGAAAAAAATATTTCAAATCACAAATAATAACTCAGTCGCATGTTTTAAACAGGCCGGCATTCCTCCATTATTTTTAATTGCTTTTTTAAAAACCGGATAAAAGCTTTTTTTCGCCTCTCTGAAATATAAGAGTTTTCCACCGCCTCCAGTATTTTTTGAGACTGGCGAAGAGCCTTTTTAAAAAAGCCCTGGACATTCTTCCCATAGCCCAGAGATTTAAACTCCTTTATATAATCCAATAGCTTAGGATTTTTTTCCGCGGAAACTCTAATTGAGCCGCTGATATTAAAATCAGCATCCAAAACATCCCCTTGTCCAAAATAAGAGGGATTGTCATACATGGGCGCCAGCCGGCTGATTTTGCCGGTGTCTATAATGCCTAAATTCCGGCCATGCCGATCATTATTTCCAATAAGAGAGTCAAAAAGAATCATCTCAATAAACCGGGAAATATCCTGGGGCTTTTGCGTCTCACGCCTTAAAACATCTATAATTTTTTTACAAGTATAATGCTTTGAGCCGGCAGGCAAAAACTTATAAATATGATTTAAAGCCCCTGTCCGGCCCCTCATAAAGCTCTTTGTCACAAAGGCCAGCCTTTTTGCTCCTTTAGATGGCATGCGCGTCCCGCTTTCCATTCCCTCTTTCATACCCCTCCTTTTATCTTTCTCCCCTTTTGCGCTTTTCACAATGGCCGGGTTTTGAGCTGGCAAAGAGCTTTCACTCAAAACACGCTCATCCAGCTGTGTTTTTTCTCTTTCTCTGGGTCGTTCGCTGGGCTGTCTGCTGAGCTGTTCGCTGGGTTGTTGGCTGGGTCGTTCGCTGAGTCGTTCGCTGGGTCGTTCTCCGGGTCGTTCTCCGGGTCGTTCTCCGGGTCGTTCTCCGGGCTGTTCGCTGGGCGCAAATTCAGCGCCTTCCAATAGGATCAAATAATACTCAGGAACATTTAATTTCAACAAAGAGGCGATTTGATTGCACAAATACTCCATCGCCGGCAGATCCGGATGATCTTTTTCCTCAATTTTTACAATATATCGATAAGAATCGATTTTAGCGGAATATTTAAGGTATCGGCCATGATAAAAAGAGTCTTTGCTCCGGCTCAAATGGCCAGAATCCGATCTTTTAGGATCCCATTCACTAAACCCCAGCAAATCATCCAGTTGAAACCAGCTGATATAGCAGTTAAAATGAAGCCCGTAAATAGACTGGCCATTTAGATTTTTCCCGCATTTTAAGCAAAAATTCTTCATAATATAGTCTTTATATCACAAAAAGATTTTGTGGTCAATAGACTATATTTTTATTATTCCATATAAAAAAACTCTTAAAAAAAGCTTTGCCCCGGATCGCTTAAAATCCGCTTATTTATGTCTTGTCTCATTTTGAGGCATTTTAAAAATTTGGACAGCTGGGGCTTGAGATTTATAAGTTGGGGCTAGCTCTTTTGAGATAAATCCCATTATGATCTTCAATTTTCCAGAATCCAAGCTTTGAGGCTGGCCGCTCCGCGGACGGCGCAAGCCAGCTTGAGGGCAGGATGCCCATCCCGATAAAAATAAGCTTGGCCTCTGGAAAAAATACAGATTTAGCCTCGTTAATAGGCCGAGACAACGGACTCAGCTTGCTAATTTTAGAGAGAATATTAGCGCTCCAGCTTTAGCCGGCTCAAGCGGATTCCAAAAACAAAGACGCCTGTTAACCTTTTACACAGCTTACATAATCCTTAAGACTTCAACAGCCAAAGCTCCTCAACAGCCTGTTTCAGCCTTTTAAAATGAGATAAAAGCCCCGCCCCGGAAAAGTGTTAAATTTTTACACAGTTTTTTTAAGAGTTTGCAAATTTGACTCATTTAGGCCCGCAATCTGTTCTTTTTTATTGAGAAAAATCAAAAATCCGCTTATTTATGTCTTGTCTCATTTTGAGACATTTTAAAAATTTGGACAGCTGGGGCTTGAGATTTATAAGTTGGGGCTAGCTCTTTTGAGATAAATCCCATTATGATCTTCAATTTTTCCAGAGTCCAAGCTTTGAGAGCTGGTTGCGCCACGGAGGGCACCGGCAGGCTCAAGGGCGAGGCGCCCGTCCCGATAAAAATAGGAGGATTATATTATGAGATTTTTAATTGCCGCGGCTGTGTGTTTTCCGCTATCCGCTTTAGGGGCTGTCCCCTCCTCTCTAAAACTAAGCGAAAGCCAAGAGGGCTATACTCATGCTATGCTTATTCGCGATAACAAAGCGGAATGTGTGTCCTCTTTGAGGGGAAAGCCTTATCTTTTGCCGGATTTTGCCGGCTCCGCTTTAAATAACAGAAAATCCTCTAATCAAGAGACGGCTCCAGCTCTGTCCGGTTTTCCGGCATGCAATGAGAAACAGGAGAGCTTTGTCTCTCATTTGGCCAAAAACATGGCGCCAGGCCCCGTGCAAACCGCCGGCTTTTGGTTTCCGGCTTATTTAGCAATGGCCTATGGCGTAAACTGTATAGCCTCTTATCAAACTGTTCAAAGCGCGTTCAATCCAAAGGCCATAGCCGCCCTATACGCCGCCTCGACCTTTATAACATTTTTTTTGCCTTATGTCAGCATCAAATCTCCTTTTATATGCGCCGGCGCCAGTGGAGCTGTAGCTTATTTTACAGGCCAGATCGACAATACCCTAGAGCAGATCAACAAGGCCCTAGAGCAGATCGAACTCCCTAGTGTCATTTCACCTGCTAGCCAGCCCCTGCTCCAGGAAAGCCCTTATTTAAAATCTGTGGTAACCGTCTATGCAATGCAACAATATAGCGGAAGCGGTTTTTTTGTGGATAAGGATAAAGTGATCACAAATAATCATGTCGTCCAGCCTCTTTTGGAATCGATAAAAAAGGCTTTTTCTCAAGAAGATTCACCGGGCGCCACAATAGAGAAGAGCAGAGCCTCTTCAGACCAGCCGGATCAAATAACAAATGAGCCAGAGGAAAAAACTATCGATATTATTATACAGCTTGCGGACGGAACAAAGATTCCAGCGCTAAAAATTTTGGCTCAAGATAAAAAGAGGGATTTAGCTTTACTTCTGGTAAACTCCCCTATAGGGACTCCGGTTAAAATGGGAGATTCCTCCTCGCTGGAGCTTTTAGACAAAGTTGTCATTGCGGGAGCTCCCCAGGGGTTTGACAACACTTTAGCTGAAGGCGAAATCTCTCAAGTGCGGGAAACAGAAGAAGGGGTGGTTTTTATTCAATACAGCGCTCCCACTTCCAAAGGAAACAGCGGAGGAGCTTTGTTTTTAAAAGAGAGCCAAGCGCTTATTGGCGTCCCGTCCATGACCCTGCCCCATCTTATACCGTTTTTACCCCCGCCGCAAAATATGAATTTTGCCATACCGGTCAACGATGTTAAAAAGTTTTTGCGGGAAAACGGCTGGACAGCGCCTAACACCCCCTGAAGCAGTCATCAATCCATAATGCTGGCGCCGGCTGGAAAGCGGCCAGCTGGAAAAAATGGAAACGGGCATAGGCGCGCCAGAGCAAAAAATTAAAAGAAAACACCGGCTGGCGCCAGCATAATAGGCAAAGCGGCACGATATAAAAAGAAGAGAAAATAGACGACAGGCTGGGCTATCATTTGATAAGCTGGGGAAATGGAATACAAATGGAGCTGTCAATTTAAAAATCCTCCAGATCCCATCACTGTGGGGCAAAAGCTCCTCATGCTTTGCGAGGGAGACGCAAAAAAAGCCTTCCAAGACTCCATTCGCATTGAGTTTTTAGATAAAAAACTCGATTATTCGCTTTATGTCTTAAAAGCCTTAAACCGGGAAGAGCATTTTTTGGCTTTAAAAGTGGCGCCTTATCGCACAGGCGATTTTAAAGCCCCTTTTATTATAACAGACGGAAAGGAAAGCCTGATGATAGAGGATTTTTCTTTTTCTGTTCAGTCCGTTTTAAAGGAGAGCAAACAACCGGCCCAGCCTTACGGCCCTTATGGCCCTTTTAAGCCGCCCCTTCCCTTCTGGCATTTGGCAGCGCTGGCGCTTTCGTTTGGCTGTCTGGCCGGCTGGCTCTGTATTCTTTTAAACCGCCTGTTTAAAAGAAAAAGATATATCCAAAAAATTTTGAGCCGAAAAAACCATTTAAACCCCTCAAAGGCTTTTATTCTCGGCTTAAGGCGGTTAAAAATAGACTCCACATCTTTTGCGGGCGATTTAGAGCGGCTGTTTCAAGCTTTTTTGGAAGATCTTTTTTTCATTCCGGCTGTGGGCCAGACAACAGATCAAATTATGAAACATTTAAAAAAGCAGTATCCCGCCGTGTATAAAAAAGAGGGGCCAAGCCTCCGCCAAACTTTAAATGAGCTATCCTCACCGGCCCTGGATAAAAAAGCCTCTTTCGCTCTCAAAAAAGTCTGTCAAAACATGGTTTTTCTTTTAGATGACAAAAAGGGGGAGACATGACTTGGCACAGCCCCTCCGCTTTTTTCCTCTTGCTCCCTTTGTTGTGTGTTTTAATTTATTGGCGCTTTTTTTCAAAAAGAGCAAAGGGGGCGCTTTTTTACAGCGGCTTAAGCCTCATTCCCAAAGAGGGATTTTATTTTAGAGCCTCTCTGGCTTTTTTGCCTAATTTTTTGAAATGGGCGGCGCTGGCTGTTATTGTTTTAGCTTTGGCCAGGCCTCAAACGGCAGAGCGCCTCACCCGCCAAAGCCAAGAGGGCCTCGATATAATGATCGTTCTGGACATCTCTTTGAGTATGCTTGTGGAGGATATGGGCAATATGACCCGCCTGGAATCCGCCAAACAGGTCGTCCGGAATTTTATTGATGGCCGGCCAAATGACCGCATGGGCCTGATTGTTTTTTCCGGAGAGTCTTTTACAACAGTCCCTTTGACCTTGGATCACGGCCTTCTAAAAAACAGCCTCTCGCGGGTGAAAACGCTGTCCTCCATTAAAGACGGCACCGCTATAGGCGTGGCTTTAGCCAACGCCACAGCTCGGCTGAGGCATTCCCCGGAAGACAGCCGAATCATTATTTTTTTAACCGATGGGGAGAACAACACCGGCTTTATCGATCCGGAAACCGCCGGACAGCTTGTCCGCAAAAACAAAATCAAAGCCTATACCATCGGCTTAGGAAGCCAGAGCGGCCATTTCCCTATCAAATATGAGGCGCAAGACGCCCTAGGGAGATCTGTTTATAGAAAAATGTATGTCTCCGGCCACATCAACAAGGAGCTGATGAAAAAAATATCCTCTCAAACCGGCGGGGAGTTTTTTATGGCCAAAAATCTGTCATCTTTAAAAAAAATTTTCGCGCAAATTGACGCTCTGGAGACCTATAAAATTCAAACAGACAAATGGACGAAATGGACAGAGCGCTTTGAGAATTTTTTGCTCCCCGGCGCCATTTTATATTTATTGTCTGTATTCCTTTCGCTGACTGTGTTTTTTAGGGGGATATAAAATGGATTTTTATCATCCTGAATATTTGCTCGGACTGCTCCTTTTGCCGGCTCTGGCTCTGATTTATATAGCCCGCGTCTATTTACGCAAAAGATCTGTCCGGCAAAGGCTGGGATCCCGCGCGGGTTTTTTAAGAGCGTCCATCAGCGACACAAAACGAGCTGTTAAAATGTCCCTTAGCCTTTTAGCCCTGTCTCTGTTTTTTTTGTCTTTAGCCCGCCCGCAGGGCGAAGGGGAAAAAATGGAGATGCGCAATAAAGGGGTTTATATTTTACTGCTGATTGATGTCTCCTCCAGCATGATGGCGGAGGATATAAAGCCCAGCCGGCTGGCTTTTATGAAAAAAGAAATATCCCGATTGATTGATTTGTCCTCCGGGGATCAAATAGCTTTGGGGATTTTCGCTCATTCAGCTCTATTGGCCTCCCCTTTCACAACCGATTTATCCGCTGTAAAATCCTATTTGAACGATCTCTCAACAGATTACTTAACCAGCCAGGGCACAAATTTTCAAAGAGCCTTTCAGTTAAGCGCTCAGGTTTTTGGCAAAATCAAAGAGATGGAAAATGAGCGCTCCGTCAAAGCGATTGTGATAGCCTCTGACGGAGAGGATCACTCCAAAGAGGCTAAACAGGCGATTCAGGATTTGCTGGCGCAGGGGGATATTCGCGTTTTTTCCCTCTCTTTTGGAACAGAGGAGGGCGGGGTTGTGCCTGTTAGGGACTACAAGGGGAAAATCAAAGAGTATAAAAAAGACGCCGGCGGACAGCTTGTCATCACCCGCTTAAAAAAAGACTCTTTAAAAAATTTTGCAAAATGGGGAAAAGGCTCTTATTATCATGTGTCTTATGGCGGGCAGGCTATCCGGCGATTAAGGCGGGATTTGGATCGTCTGGAAAAAACTTTATTTGACAAAACCCTTTACACCAAAAAGAAAGAGAATTATCAGTGGCTTTTAATATTGGCTTTTCTGGCCGGTTTAGCGGAGCTGCTCCTCAATGATCGGGCCGGCGGAAAAGCGAGGCAAAAAACAAATCAACAGGCAAAATGAGGCTTTACAAAGTTATTTCCATTTGGGAGTGGGCGGGTTTTTCGCTTTGGCTGGCGCTCAGCCTGCTCCTTTTTTGGCTCTATTTTCAGGAGATAAGCTCCTCACTCGCTTATAAGGGCGTCAAAGCCTGGCATAAAAAAGATTTTGCCCTGGCTCAAAAGCGCTTCACTCAAGCCTTGGCGAAAAGGCCTTTTGACCCTTGGGCTTATATGAACTTGGGTTTAAGCCATGATTCTTTAAGCGCGCCGGACAAAGCTTTAAAAACTTACGGCATTGTGTCCTCCCATCTGGCCCGCCAGTCTCGCCGGGCGGGCTTTTTCTCTCACTTTAACCAAGGGGAGCTAAACGGCCGGCTGGGACAGTTGAGACAAGCGCTGGAAAGCTACCAAAAAGCGCTTGATTTTCAATATAAGGAAAAAGAAATTAAAACAAATATTGAGCTGTTGTTTCAAAAAAGCCAACAGCCTCAATCGGACAGGCAAATGGAAAAGCAGGGAAAAAATCAGCCGGAAAACAAACCCGATCAGAAAAACAGCCAACAGGGCGATGATAAAAATCCTGAAGATCAAAAAAACACTCAACAGGGCGATGATAAAAACCCTGAAGATCAAAAAAACAGCCAACAGGGCGATGGTAAAAACCCTGAAGATCAAAAAAACACTCAACAGGGCGATGGTAAAAACCCTGAAGATCAAAAAAGCGGCCGGAGCCAAAAAGAGAGGCCACAGCCCTCATCGCCCAATAAGCAGGCTCAGCCGGGCCATAATAATCCAGACTTAAAAGAGCTTAGCGAAAAAGAGCAAAAAGCTATTTTAGAGGAAGTGGAAAAACAGGAAAACAAAGCGCGCGCCGGATTTTATCGCAAACGGCGGGTTTTTGGAGATAAAACAATAAAGGACTGGTGAGCATGAGATTTTTTTTATTGGCCTTTTTTGTGATTCCCCCTTTATCACAGGCTTTAGAAGTTAAAGCCCAGGCGGACAAAGAGCGGGTGGCTCTCAATGAATCTTTTGTTTTCACAATCAGCGTCCGCTCCACAGGAGAAAAGCTGGAGAATCTGGATTTGCCGGATCTCTCTAACCTGAATGATTTTTATCTTCTGGAGCAGTGGTCCGGCCACAAAAGCTCCATTTCCATCATCAACGGCCGGATGAAAAAAACAAGCGCTGTTTTAAAAAATTATCGCTTTCAGCCAAAAACAGCGGGGACTTTAAGAATAGAATCGCTCACTGTCCGGGCGGGCGGGAGAGCTTTTACAACTGATCCGGTTTTTATAACTGTTTATAAGGGGAAAACAAGCGCCCCTCCCCCCTCGCCTCCAAAAAAGCCTCCCCTTCCGCTTTTTCCGGATCCCTTTCAAATTCCCAACTCTCTTTTTGACATACTCACAAGAGAGCCTCTCCCAGACAGACAAATGCGGGAAAGCAGTATAAAACTTCGGACAAGCCTCAACAAATACTCTGTCTATAAGTCAGAAATGATACAAGCCAATTTGCTTCTTCTGCAAAGCTCCGGCTCCATTCGCTATCAAATTTATAAGACTCCAAAATTCAAGGGCTTTTGGAAAGAGACTCGGCCCAACGCGCCGCTCAACTCTTTTGCGGGAACACAGGTCATAGATCAAATCCTTTATAGAAAAACACTCTTAGACAGCGTGTGGCTGTTCCCTCTGCAAAGCGGACAGCTGACAGTGGACTCTTACTCGGTCCGGACGGATTACTCTTTCGGCTTTCACTCTCAGGAAAAAATATACTCCTCGCCCGCCCGAGTCATCACAGTTCGAGAGCTTCCTCTTCAGGGACGGGATCATTCTTTTACAGGAGCTGTCGGCTCTTTTGCGGTTCAGGCTGAAATGCGGGAGACAGAGGCTGAGGCGCATCAGCCTCTGTCTTATAAAATTATCTTTAAAGGCTCCGGGCATCCCCGCTTTATCAGCCTTCCCCAGCTGAACTTTCCGGACTCCGCTCATATTTACCCTCCCATGGAGAAATCCCAATTTTCTGATTTGGGAAAGGGGACAAAAGAGTTTGAATTTCTCATTGTCCCCAAAAAAGAGGGGATTTTAAATATTCCCTCTTGGACTTTAAGCTCTTTTGATCCGCTCAAAAAGCGATATATTTTTCACAAAATCCCCTCTTTTTCTCTGTCTGTAAAAAAAGGGAGCGCCAGCCATAAAACAGAAGGGGAGGCTTTTTTTGAGGAAAAGGGGCGGGATCAAAAAAGAGCGCTCTTTCCGGCCGGCTTTGAGTTGGCGGCGTATTGGCCCCGGTTTATAAATTATAAAAATTTTATGACGTTTTGCTTGGCGCTTTTTGTTTTTTTTCCGCTCAGCCTGGCTGTTTTATATATCAAAAATATCGCTTTTAAAAAAGAGCTGTCTTTAAAATATAAAATTCATAAAAAAATAGAGGCCATACAAAAATTTCTGGATCAGGGGGACTGGCGAAAAGCCTGCGCTCAAATGATTCTGGCTCATGGCTTCGCTCTGGATTCAGCACAAATGAAAGAGGCCTCCTCTGGCTGGAGAGAGAGCCTCAAGCGCCTTTCGCCCAGCCTGAATAAAAAATACGCCCAGCGGTTTGAAAGCTTGCTCACACAGCTGGAAAGCTTAAGCTTTTCCCGAAAAGTTTATTGGGGGAAAGAGGCTTTGAGCCAATCGCGGGATTTGCTCAAACAAACCAAAGCCTTGTTGGATTCCTTTCTCTCTGATCTCTAAGCGCCGTATTAAGGGCAAAACAGCGCAGAATATGCCATGAAATCTTGACAGCGAATCAGGCATTTGGCGAGTTGATTTCTTAAGATTTCTTAAATTAAAACTGTTTTTTCCGGTCAATGGACATGCTGACAAATTCTTTATAAAAATGAGTTGACATCATAATAGGCAGGCAATAAATTAACAGAGTTGGCCAAATGGCTGTAATATTGCTCAGAGCTAAGCGCATGAGCCTAGCTCTGCTCAAGCAGTTCTTTAGCCTTGCGCTTTAAAATTAAACTCAGGAGGAAAAAATGAAGTTTTTATTTGCGAAATTAAGATTATTAGCCGGTTTTGGGCTTCTGACAAGCTTTGTGATTTTTAACTTTCCAGCGGGCGCGGATGAGCAAAGGCTTTTAAAAAAAGCGCTGATCGGGAGTATTAACTTCCCAGCGGGCGCGGATGAGCCGGCGGGCGATTTAGAAGTCGTAGAGGAGATCCTCAAAACATCTGTTGAAAAGGAGCAAGCGCAAGTTGACGCTAAAGAGCCGGCGGGCGCTTTAGAAGTTGTAGAGGAGATCTTCAAAAAAAATTTTGATAAGGGGAAAACAAATAAGCCTTTATGCAAAATAAAAACTTCAAAGAGCGTAAATCTCGAAAACAAAGACATAATTGTCACTTCCGAAACAACAACATATAGCAGAGCCTGTTTCTCCAAGGATGAGGACTGGACACTGTCTAAAGCAGATTTATCACCCTGCGAGAATCAGGAGCAAAATCATGTCTGCAAAGAGCAATGCCGAGACATTTACTCCCAAAGAGATGACAGAAATGACTGTGAGGAGTTGACAGTGGCGCAGATTGAGCATCTGGACAGCCTTCACAGCGCTTTGAAAAATCCAAATTATCACAATCTTTATGATATAGATTCTTATGATTTTGATTTCTACCTCAATATTTCTATGGACCCTTTAGAAAAACACATTAAAAGATACAGCCAAAGAAAAGCTGTGCGTTTTCTCCTTTGGATGATAGATAATCCGGATATAGCAAGAATCTTTCAAGATAAAGAAGATTATGACTATGACATTTTAGATAAGCTTCTCAAGCGGATAAAGAGTTTTTCCGGCAATAATCATCATTTGCCTTTTATTACGCCAATTTTCAGACCAGCTTTAGACATAAAGGCCGTCTTTGGCCCGGTTGTAAATATTGAGATCGAAACGCTCATGGAAATGGCTATAAAAAGCGGCGATGAGGATTTGATGGATTGGCTTCAAGGCTATATCAACGAAGAAAATAGCGATTGTGATGCTGATGACACCAGCCTGGCCTGTTTTAGCGTCTATTGCAAAATTGGAAGCGGCATGAGCGAAGACAGCGCGATGGATTGGCTGAGCTATTGGGGTTTTGAAGATTATATCAATGACATTATAGAGAAGGGAACAAATCACAGTATGGTATACCACCATATCCGTCGTTCTTCTGACGATAACAGCAGTCCTCCGCCTGATCGCATATTTTGGGGAAAAGGCCACGACAAGAAGGAGTATCAAGATGTTGGGGATCTCACCGGCAGTTGGGTGGACGCGCTTTGTAAAGCGGGTCAACAGGATCTGACAATCAATAATCTAAAGATAGAGGGTATATTCCAAAAAGAACTTTATTGATTGAGCTAAAAAAAGCAGCCGGAAAGCAAGCCACGGAGCCGGATAAGGGCCAAACCAATGGCCGGCGCTCTCAATCTCCTTGAGAATCTCCGCCTTTTCCGCATTGCTGTATCCTCTCTCATTAAAACCTCCTTTCTAGTGGACAAAAAACGCAAAAACTGGACTTCCAGTGAGTTTAAAATTTTGTTTTCATATTAAATATGAAAGGGACAAGCAAACAGCGCGCCAGCCAGATAGCCGCGCCAGCCAATGCTGTTGGATACGATAAAAAGAATAAACAAGGAGGCATAAAGCTTCAGTTGGACAGCCGCGCCAGCCAGCGCGATTTGGCAAATGAGGCATTGATGAGACAGCCCTCCCGACTCTTTAAAACAGCCTCTCCGCTCCATCAGGAGATCTAATGATTGTTGCCGGAAATTGGAAAATGCGCATGGGTTTTCAACAGGCGATCCAATTTTTAGGCGCTTTTAAAAAATTGACAGATAAAAGCGGGCAATGGGAAAACTTTATCTTTTTCCCTCCGGCTTGTTTGTCTCTGCTATTTCAAAAAGAGAGCTTTTATTGGGGCGGGCAAAATGTTTATCATCAGCCGGAAGGGGCATGGACAGGCGAGACCTCCGCCCTGACTTTAAAAGAGATGGGGGCCAGCTTTTGTCTGTTAGGACATAGCGAGCGCCGCTATGTTTTTGGAGAGTCTGACGCTGAGGTGGAAAAAAAATTCCAGCTTTTGCAGGAGCTGGCTTTAATCCCTGTTTTATGTGTGGGGGAAAATTTGGCGGATCGCTCGAACAAGGCTAAAATTTTGCGCCAACAGCTGTCCTGGATTAAAAATGATGAGAAATACAAAAGCCTTCCGTGGAAATCCGAGCAAATCCCCACGGCTTTTAAAAACATTCCCTTGATTGTGGCCTATGAGCCTCTTTGGTCTATAGGCTCTGGCGACACTCCCTCAGCTCAAGAGGCAAATGAGACCGCTCAATTTATAAAAGAATATTTGCCTTTGCCTTCAATCAAAGTGTTTTATGGCGGCAGTGTTAACAAGGATGCCGCCAAAAAGATCTCAAATTGCTCTTTTATTGACGGCTTTTTGGTTGGAGGCGCCTCTTTGAATCCGGAGAGCTTATATAGCGTTTATCAGGAAAGCCGCGCCTAGCGCCTTATGGGAAAGGAAAAGTTGATCGATGCAAGTGTCTTTTTCTGACATTCAGAAGGCGGAAAGCCGCCTCTCTCCCTTTATAAAAAAAAGCCGAGTCACAAAGTCCGCTTATTTTAGCCGGAGGCTGGGGCTTAATCTTTTTTTTAAATGGGAAAATGAGCAGGAGATTAAAAGCTTTAAAATTCGCGGCGCCTTAAATAAAATTTTATCTCTCACCGATCGGGAGAGAGCGCAAGGTTTGATTGCCGCCTCAGCCGGCAATCACGCTCAGGGTGTGGCTTTAGCCGCTAAACGCCTCCAAATTAAAGCGCGGGTGGTAATGATGGAGACGGCCTCAAAAGTAAAGGTGGAGGCTACAAAAAAACTGGGAGCGGAAGTTATCTTGAAGGGCAAAAATTACGATGAAAGCTATAATTACGCTCAATCCATTAAAGGGGATTCTGTTTTTATTCATCCCTTTGCTGATCCGGAAATTATAGCCGGCCAAGGCACAGCGGGTTTGGAGATTTTTAAGGATTTGCCTAATATTCAATCTGTCGCGGTGGCTGTCGGCGGGGGCGGTTTGCTGGCCGGCGCCTCTTTGGCGTTAAAAAGCCTTAAGCCCTCTGTTAAAGTGTATGGCGCTGTTTGGGAGGGATCTCCGGATTTTTGCAGGCGCTTTAATCACATTCAAAAGGGAAAGCCCTGTCTGTGCGGAAAGGACACTCCCCATAAAGCCGGAACAAGCGGCTTAACAGACGGCATCTCTGTCAAGCAAAGCGATCCCCAAGTGGTGAAAATAGGCTCTCAAAATGTGGACAGCCTGGCCTGTGTGAGCGAACAGGAGATTTCAAGCTGTATTGCGCTTATGAAAATTAAAGAGGGCCTGTCAGTTGAAGGCTCCGGTGTGGCCGCGCTGGCCGGCGCTTTGAAATACCATAAAACTTGGGACTTAGGCCAAAACTGCTGTATTGTTGTTTCAGGCGCCAACATAGATGAATCCGTTTTATCCAAAGCGCTAAAAAATTTATAATTGCCTCCGCAAGCCCTCTTTTCCCATGCTTTAAATTCAGTGGGTGTAAAACTGGGATGAAGTAAAATTTTTGGCTCATGACAACTTAGTTGTATAGTTGCGGGATGTATAGAGCATAATTCCAAAAAAAACGCAGTTTTTGCCTAAAAAGGCGGGGATTGGACATTATATTCAGCAGGAATCTTGCGAAATAGAGCAGTTAACGGGCTGGATTTTTTGACTTTGGCGGGTTAGCCAAAATATTTAGACTCAATATGTCAAAAAACAGCGAGCGGGCTTGCTTTTTTAACTTTGGCGTGTTAGGCTTGAGATATGGAAAATATACAAACTCTTATAAGCTTTGGCTTATTGCAAGTTGCGCTTACAGCTTTAGTTATTGCCGCAGTCTCTATTTTTTTTGTATGGGCCAATGAGAGATTTAAAAAACTGGATGCCGGCCAAGCCAAACTTGAAACCGGCCAAGCCAAACTTGAAAAAAGAATGGATGGCATAGAGAGCAAGCTGGATCAGCTCTTAGCCAAGTCTTAACATTCAAGCTGTTCCATATAAAATATCTTAAGATCTTTTAGCGGTCGATGAGCGGATTTGATTTATCTTTGCTTCCTCTCCCGACTTTGACACTTAATATGTTTGAGGAAATTTAAAAGTCAATAAAGACAAGGGTTTCAGGAAATATTGCCTAAAAAACAGGCAACATTGTAGTGTAATACTTTAAAAAAAACCTGTTTTTAATGCGGTTTTTTCTCCTCAGAAGATATTTTCAGCAATTTCGGAGGTATTTTGAGCTTAATCGCCTGAAAGACAGCCGCTGCATTTCCCTCTATCTCTGTCCTCATCCACAATATGCGATCCCGCATTTTCACTGGAACAGCCCGAACCTCCAACAAATCCCTCATAGCCTCTTTAGCGCTCAAAGGGCGAGCCTTCACCAGCCCCTTCTTTATAGCGGCGCTCTTTAGCTTTAAACCCTTAATCCTAAAAACTTTGGTTAAATAAGCCTCGCATAAATAAGCTATAAAACACATCAGCAAATGCCCCACTATGCGCTTGTCTGTCCAATGAAACACAGGACGCGCTTTTAATGTTCCCTTCAGCTCGCCAAAAGCGCTCTCCACCTTCCATAGATCCTTATAATGGCTGATCAAATGCCCAGCGCTCATATTCTTAACATTCGTAATCACTCCAAAAAAGCCATCTCTTTTAGCCTCTTCCTCTATCGCCTTTTTATTTAAAACCGCAGGGCCTTTTTGGGATAAGCGCACATACTTTTTATAAGCCTCATTCGTTATAAAGCCCTTGACTGAAGATCCGCTGGAGCTTAACTTCTTCTCAATTTTTAACAAAAGCTCCTCGCGGGCCTTCCGATCTCTCTCCGCCCTTTTAGCCGACCAAGCAATAATAAGCCTCTTTCCCTCATACTCTGTCTCATACACAGACAAGCCCTCTTGAACTCTTTTAAACAGCCTTTTATTATAAAAATCCTTATGCCGGCTCTTTATAACTCCTAACTTCATGCCCACAATAAACTCCCCTTTTCCCCGATCCAAACTCTCTAAATTCCTCTTGGAGAAAAGGCCTCTGTCCCCAACAAAAATAAAGCGCCCCACATTAAACTTTTTCCTCAGCTTTCTCTCTATATCAAACACTGTCTTTCCCTCAAAAGTGTTCCCCGGATACACCTCAAAACCCAATGGCATTCCCTCCCTATTTACTAAAAGCCCTAAAACCACTTGAACTAAATCGCCTCTCCTCTCCTTGCTATATCCAAACTTCCTCAACCGCCCTAAGTCTGCCCTCTGACTCTCAAATCGCAATGTTGTCAAATCATACAGCACAACATCCACCTCCTGATTAAACAAATCCCGATCATGCCAATATAAAGACTTTTCTATCTCCTCCTTGTTTAGAGCTAAATAATCTAAAACCCTGTATATCTGATGAAGCTTTATATCCGGAGTGAAAAGGCCCGGATAAAAATTATTCTGCCAATGCTCATAAACTTTAAGCTTTGAGCCCGGATTAGCAAAACGGGAGGCCACAAGGGCAAACAGAACTTTCCGAACATCAAAAACAGCTTTCCCGCTTTTTGGAAGCTTCTCCAGAGCTTGATTTATCCCTAATGTCTCAAAAAGCTTTTCCAGTATAAGGAGAGGGCCTAAAGTGAAGGTTTTTTCAATGGAGAGTTTTTTGGCCAGCTCAGAGGCTGTCAAAAAACTGCTATGGCGGCGGACAGCTTCCACCAGGTTTTCCAGCCTTCCCTCTCCCGCTCGTCCGAGAGGCAGGAGAGTTCGTTGGCGGACTTTGCCTCCTTCACGATAGGATTCCACTAAGTGAAAATAGTCTGTTCCCTGGGGAGTTTTAATCTTGCGGATGAACATAATTCATTCATTACTTGATCCCTCGAACAAAGTCAATATGTTTTATTGAATAAAAAACAAAAAACTAGACCTTTTCCCTAAAAAATAATTCACTACATTTTTAACTCAAATCCAAAAAAAATCACAAAAAATCCTATATTTCCGGGGTTTTTATTTTTGCCACGCCAATTAAGTGTCAAAGTCGGGACTTTTGCAAAAAAATTTATCTAAATGTTTTTTAATTATTGGCTTATCGGCGGAAAAGCCCGCAATATAGGCTTTTTGTAAGATTCCCGCTGAGCATAAGCCTGATCTGTGAGCCTCAAACTGATTTGCGGGCTGTGTCTCTGCCGGCTATTTGTCGGCTATCCAATAGACCCTATAATGCGCCGGCCAGTTTATCGCCAAACAATAAAGCCTCTGGCTAAACCCAGAGAATTTGAGAGACAGAGCCGGGCAGAGTTTAGCGCTATTTGTTATTAAGATTATTGAGTTTGAATCAGGAGCGCGCCGGCTTGTTATTTTTTGCTTAGGCGCCTGGCTTTTGCCAGCTCTATAATGGCCCATTTGTTTTTCTTAAAAAGCAATATCTTATATAGATCAGCCCAGAGTCCAAAAGCCAGCAGATAAAGATATGAAGGGCTGAGAAAATAAAGCAGCAAAGCCCCTCCGCCTAAAGCGATCGGCCAATGGATTTTCATTCTCAAAAAAAGGGGCGCGGCCATAGCCCTCATGTATTTCAGCCTAGAATGGACGACACGGCTTTTCCCATGCGCCCTTTTGCTCCATTTTGAAGGCAATTCTTTAATTTGAAAGCCCCGGAGGGCTAAATCAATGATGGTCTCCTGCACATAAGAGTATCCGCCCAAAAAGTTAATGTCTTTAGCCGCAGAGGCGCTTATTATCCTTAAGCCTCCGTGAGAATCCGTAAACTTTTTTAAAGCTGAAACAGTGATTATAAAAGATAAAATTTTAACGCCAATAAAGTTGATCCAAGAGTAATTGTAAGATATGGAATGGGCTTTCAAAAAGCGGGAGCCGACAACTAAGTCATACCCTTTTTTAAACTCTTTGTAAAAATAAGGGATTTCAGACCAATCAGCCTGCCCATCGCTGTCGGCTGTGATAATGGCCTCAAAAGGCTGTTGGGCTAAAAGATAAAGCGCCAAATAATAGCTCCAGCCCAACCCCTTTCCGGAGCCTGGGATAATTGTCACTCCCCGCCCCCGCGCGATTTCAGCTGTTTGATCTTCAGAATCATCACAGAGAAAAAGCTGATGTCTCAAGGCTGGAATCTGTCGAAGAGCCTTGTTCAGCTCATCCAATGTCCGGGCAATTATTTTCTCCTCATTTTTCGCAAAAAGAACAATGGCGATCATAACTTAAACCCCGCTGGCTGAAGTTTTTATGGCTGGGCATATAATATAAAACTCAAAACAGCTTATATGCAATTTCAAATTCAGCCAATGATCAAGAATAGAGATTTTTATAGTTAGGATTATTTTTTATAAGTCCGGGCAAATCTTGAATGAGCAGATCAAATAAAACGCCTTTATAATTTGAAAAAAGCGGGGAATATCTCTCTAAAAGAGGAGTCCAGCCGCCTAAAATAAACATATCACTGGCCAGCAATTTTGCAAAAGAGCTTTCTGAAAAAATCACGCGGGCATAAGGCTTAAGGGCTTTCTCTACAGCCAGAATTTTGATTTTTTTGTTTTGCGACAAAAGCTCAGCAAGCTTTAACACAGGGCTGTCGCTGTAGTCTATCGTCTTTCCCCCTGTAAAAGAGCAGCCTAAAACAGCGATCGTTTTAGGCTTGAATTTTAAAATTTGCCGGACCGCCCACTGTGTGTGAATGGAATTGCTTTGCTCCACGCATTGGGCGATCAATATTTGGCTGGATTTTTGGCTTGCGCTTAAGGATTGAATATCTTTTTTCAAACAGGGCCCGCCAAAGGAAAATCCCGGCCTCAAATAAGCTTTGGAGATATTTAATTTTTTATCTCGTGTGAAAAGCTCCATAATCCGGCTGGGGGAAACATGAAAAGCCTGAGCCAGCCGCCCCGCCTCATTGGCAAAGCTCACTTTTAAACTGTGAAACAAGTTGCATAAGATCTTTAAAATTTCAGCCTCTTCCGGTGCGCAATATTCCGCTTTCGCAAATAAAAACTGATCAAAGTGAGGGCGGACGCGCTCCACACGGGAGCTGGCCAACACTGAAAATTTTGCGCTGTTATAATCCTCCGCAAAATGGCCCTCCCTAAAAAATTCAGGAAAATAGCTTATAGAAAGATTTTGAAACCGGCGGGAGAGCTTTTTGCAGGCGCCGGGACTCAATGTGCTTCTGATAAAAACATATTTCCCTTTTAAAGAGCCTTTTTCAATTTTCCCTAAAACAGAGAGAATGGAGGTTAAATCCATTTCCTGGGATGACTCATTAAAAGGCGTTGGAGTGGATATAAAATTATACTTGGCGTCCGGAAAAACTGCAAGCCATTTAATTTTTGAGCGATATTTTTTCAAAAATTTGTCAAACTCCGGCTCTAAAAAAGGGATCTTCCCCTTTTTAAGCTGATGAATCCGCCGGCTGTCCACATCCGCTCCATAAGGGAAAAAGCCTTTTTTCGCTAAATGAAACAAGGTCATCAAGCCCACACGCCCTAAGCCTATAACACTGACAGATATTTTGTTTTTTTGAGCCACTTGACTCCTTATGAGCTATACTGCTTTTGAAATTTAATGTTGGCTCATGGCGGCTTAAGGCGCCTAAAAAGCGCCTTCACTTTCCTAAAATCTCTTCAATAATTCTATGGACCATGCCTCCAGTCGAATCTTGAGAGATTTTGAAATGCCAGTTTTGCTTTAAACTCTCGGAGACGGCTTTAGTCCAGTTTTTCATAAAATCCCACTTTTGAATATCCCGTTTTTTCCTGATTCCTTTGACTTCCAAAATTAAATGATCCCCGTTTGAGAGACGCGCAATAAAATCGGGGGTGTATTTTCGCATCTTCCCTTTTTTGTCAATATACTCAATTACAAAGCCAAGATGATCATTTTTAACCCAGGCTTGGACTTCCTTGTTTTTGTCCAGCTCTCTTGCGTGAGTGTATTCCCAAGAGCTGTCCGTCACGCATTGATTGATATGGGTTTTTTTGAAAACCGCCGTTTCTTTTTTTGTCCACCATTCGCCAATCTTTTTTGTGGAGGAAAACTTGGAATCCTTATCATATATGACCGAAAGCTCCTCCACAGAATCTTTTTGTATCAAGCTGAAAACTTTATGGACAATCTCATTCATTTTCATCAAGACAATCAAGTCTTTTTTCTCCTTTTCATAACTTGGCTTGATCTTGAGCTTTGGGGAATTGATGAATTGCTCTGTTAATTGAAAAATCATTCTAACAGCGTAATGTTTCAAAATCCCCTTTTTCCATTCAGGATTGAGCTTGTCATAAATCTGGCTTGTCGCTCTTAAAATTAAAGTTTGCATGCGATCCGGCTCATACTCTTTTTCAAAAAACTCTTGGAGACTCGTTAGCTCTATATCCTCATATCTTGGCTTTCCGTCAATAACAGGGGCCAGCTCCGCAAGCCTTGGAATGCTTGAAACATCCACTGTGTAGGGAGGCATGCCGGAAAAGTCAATTTTCAGCTCCGGCCTCAGTTGATAATCAATCCTTTCCACATTAGGCCAGGTGATTTCATACTGAGACCTTTCCGGTTCAGGAAAAATGCAATTTCTTGGCTCCTCCTCCGGTCTCTCTATCCCGCCCCCCTCTTGAGGAAGATAAGCAAAAGGAACCCCCAGAACATTCACATACTCCGGCTCAAACATCCCATTTTCATTTAATTCATAAGACATCCGCCTTAAACCCCGGCCTATTGTCTGCTCGCACAACAACTGACTTGAGAAAGCTCTCAAGCCCATAATATGAGTGACAGTCCGGCAATTCCAGCCTTCAGAGAGCATTTGAACGGCAATAATATGATGAATAAACTGTCCGCCGGATCCGATTTTTCCCACAGCAGAAAGCCTGTCCCGCATATCTTCATCATCTTCCATTCCGGAATAAACTTTAAGCGTTTTCTCTGTTCTTTTAAAAAGCTCAGCTGTTGGAATATCATTTTCTTTCAATCCATGCTCCACTCTGTCCGCAGTTTCTTTTCTGTTCACAACAGAGATCATTACAGGCGGAACAAACTTCTTTTGATTTCTATAATGCTCTTTCCATATCTCATATTTTTTGCTCCAGCTGTGAGACAGGTGCGTATAAGCCAATTTCACCATATCCGGCAAAGATTCTGTCTCTCCGGCTTTTCTGTTTAAGTCAGGCTGAACTTCCTCATTTTCGTAAATATGATAAAGTTTTGGCTTCAGCCTTTTTGTGTCGGCTGAAGCGTCGTCCCCGACAGCAAATTTTGGGGTTTTAACAATACCGGCTTCAATAGCGTCCGTCAGCCCAAAGTCACTCACGATCCACTCAAAAAGGTTTCTTTCATCGGCAGTTTTTCCTGTAGGCGCGTAAGGGGTAGCCGAAAAATCAAACACCTGACGGACACCGGCTGTCCGATTTAGGCGATCCAGCCCCTCAATCCATTTTGTGGCCATTTCCAGCTCGTCTTTTGTAATATCGTCTGTCTTTTTTATTTTCAATTCCGCCCTTTTCCGCCAAGCGTGATGAGCCTCATCGTTTAAAACAATTATATTTTTTGATTTGGCGACATCCTCCAAAACTTCCCTTGTGTAAGCTGTATCGCTTTTCATTCCTCTTTTGTCCGGCCCTTTTCGCTGCCTGATTTGCTCTTCCGTCTCCCATTGGAGCTGTTGCCAGTTTTTTATAAGAACCTTTCCCTGCCGGAGTTTATCCCGCCATTCATTAGGAATAATCTTGTATTCCCGATAATAGCTGTTGTCTCCCGACAGCTGTAGGACACGGAGCCTGTCTCTCACTGTCAAATTTGGAGTGACAATAAAGACATTTTTTGAAAACCTTGCGTCTTTTGGATAGGTGACTTTGTTAAGAATCTGCCAGGCAATAGTCATAGCCATAACAACTGTTTTGCCTGTGCCCGTGGCCATTTTACAGCAAAGTCTGTTCAGCGCCTCATCCTGCGGGATATTAAGCCCTGTTTTCATATCCTGGCGGCCCTCTATCAAAAAAATAAGGGTTTCAATGGCTTCCAACTGACAGAAAAAAAAATCATATTTTCGGCCTGACACCTCTCGCTTGGCGCTCCAAAACTCAAGAAGCCTTCTGGTGACTCCAGTCACACCGGAATAATTATCCTTTTTCCATTCCCGCATTCTCCGCCTGATGTCATTGACAAGAGGGATTTCCTTAACCAATCCGAACTCATCGTAAGACTTGGCTTTCCCTCCGGAAATGATATAGCTTGCGAGCCTCCGCCCCTGTTTAAGCTCAAACTCTCTGATTGTTTTATTGAATTTCCAATGTCTATCAGGCTCTTTAAAAGGAGAATTAATAATCAGCTGTTTGATGGGCTTTGGCATGATGTCCTTCAAAAGGATTTTTAAGGGCAAGTATCTTTAGTCAGAAGATGTTGATGACTTGCATTCTGGTAAATATGTCCATGTAAAATATGTTTAAAATCATAATGTAAATCTTTGTCTTTTGTGCATAAAACTTTCACTCGAACAGCTTTTGCCAAACCTAATATGTGAATATCATTTGATTTGAATGTATTATCTGCCCTTAAGCTAGTTATTTTTTGTTCAACTTGTTTTTTAGGAACAAGGCGCGCTTGCCCTTTTCGAGAATATTCTTGCAAAGCTGTTCTTTGATTTTGAGTCAGCTCCTTTTGAAACAACTCATGATTGGAGTAAACCAGTTTTCCATTTTTCTTTTCCAGCCACTTATGAACTGATTGCATGGCAATTGTTTTGTTAAAAAAGTCTGGCCACATATTGATGTCCAGTATCATACACATGGCTTAGTCCTCAAATCCTAACAGGCGATTAGTTTCCTTGATAAAAAACCTCCTGTATCCTGCTGGCGCGCCAATTAAATTACCCTGTTTATCAATAGATATATTACACGATTTTACTCCTCCTTTTACAGGCTCCAAATATATTATGGAGACCTGATCAGGGGCAATTTCTCCTTTGCGAATTTCAACTCTTGTTCTGTCCAAAATATAATCACTATGAGTCTCAATTAAAAAGGAATTATTTGTTTTTGCGCTTTTAACAAATAATGAGGCAAGCTCTGCTTGAGCTTCGGGATGCAAATGAACTTCTGGCTGTTGCAATAAAAACCGAGTCCCTCTTTTTAACGGATATCTTGTTTGAACATTAGAAATAAAAAGGCGAACTAAAAGCGGGAGAATTTGACTCAAACCATAACCGGTGTCTATGATATTGGATTCAATCCCTCTCACCTTAAACTGCAGCTGAAAAGGATCTCCTTTAGTTCCAAGATTTCTGACTTTAATATCAGAAAACAAGCCGGAAACTTTTCCAAAATCAATTAAATTTTTATGGATATTTTTCCAATCTCTTATTTTTTCTCGTTTTAAGTTGGAAAGAAGAACAGGAATTTCATTTCCTTCTGGGCTGGAGAATTCTTTTACCGGGTTATATGCTCTTTGTGGTTTAGAGCGGATAGGAGCCAAGCTGAATATACTTTCTGCAAATAATTTTTTTGTCAAAGAGCGGAAATGCCTTAATTCTTCATTAAAATCATTCTCCCGGTTTCTATTGGAAAGAAGCTTTCGAGGAATATAAGGGTCTATTATATGCCAGGCGGGAGAAATGTCATCATCCAAAGAAAAAGACTTTTCTCTAATAGGTTTATTGCTTTTATTATTTTTTATGATCAAAAGGGTTTCTTCCCTTTTTTCTTCACAATAAAATGAAACATCTTTGAAATTAGCTCTTGCTTGTTTTACAACAGGCTCTGTTCCTGCTTTCTTTTCTTTGAAACGAAATTTATATTTAATATCATTGTTATAGCTGATGCCAATTTCAAAATTGGTTATATTTCTTTTTCCTCCCTCTGCCTTCGATCTTCTGACAATATCTATAAAAGATCCCATAGAGTAAGGCTCTTTATTAAAATCAGGATAGCGAAATCCCCCTTGTGAGATGAAGTTGTAAATTGTGGAAAAACAACTCATAACAGTTGTCTTTCCTGTGCTGTTTGCTCCTATTAAAAAAGTTAAAGGACGAATATCAAAACTTTGCTCGCCTGAAAAGCATCTAACATCTTTTATTGTTAATTTGAAATTTTTGTTCTGATTGACCATATTTTTCCTGTTTTACAAAAGTTAGTCCAGCGCTTTTATGACAAGGCTTTCGATTCCCCGGTCGTCAATGATTTTGACGGCAATTTTTTTATGGCTTTCCAATTTAAAAGGCAAGGATTCTGTTCCTTTAAACTGATCTATCAGGTCTTCGTTAATTTCTGATCGCAAATTTTTTTTAAGCCTTTCCCAGCCGCCCTGGCTCCCTGAAAGAGGAAAAAAAACCTGCCGGGAGTAAAGAGACCTCCCATCGTAATTGGTGTCCAGCATCCACATAGCGATTTTGTCTTTGCCCCCTCTTTGAATGCTGTTTGTTTTTGTGTTGTAATAATCAAAGCCCTCCAGGCTGACAGTGTATTTGCCCTTATGCTCCCCTTTAGCGATTTTCTTTATTGAAACATCAGGCTGTCCCACAAGCCAAAAACTGTCGCCTTTGGTTTTTTTCTTTAAACCTTCTGTAAAAAGATCGCTGTTCATCTGGACTTTTAGAACATTTGTCCATTTCAGAGCTAACTCATCCACATCTTTTCCAGCCTCCGGATCAAACTGAAAGGCGCAAAAAATTACAATATCAGGCCGAAAGGGTTTAGCCTCTTTAAGAGCCAATTCCACTTGTCTTTGCTCTAAAGGAGCGTATTCTGAGCCAAAGCAGACGATTGCTCTTTTTGCGTCCGCTTTTGTCTCCCCTTCGGCAAAAATGTATCTTGTGTCATTCATTATCTCCAATCTTGTAAATTCTATATCTTGCAAAAGGCCTTTTTTTCCTTTGATGCCATGCTCTTTAAGGGAAAAAAGCCAATCCTGTTTGGCTTGGCTTTGCGCGCCGTTAAGAGCTTCTCCTGATAAAGTCTCCACTTTAACAGCGGGAACAGCCTCCACAGTAAAGGGGCCGGACACCCGAAACTTGTTTTTATCCACATAAGGCTGATCATAAAGAGTTTCCTTTGAGGCATGACGGGCAATAGCCTCGTCAATTTGCTGTTTTGTCATGCCGTCTTTAATGTCCGGATTGTTGGCAATGGATTTTAAAGTGATATGGGGAGCCTCTTTATAATTAAAGCCCTCATTAATTCCTTTTTTTTCATCTTTTAATTTATAGTAATCAAATTTTGCTGTCATGAGCCGCTGTTTAGCCAAAGCTATGGCCACCCGTGAAGTGTCACAGGTAATCCAGCGCCGGCCCCATTTTTCCGCCGCATAAGCTGTTGTCCCGCTTCCGCAGGTTGGATCTAAAACTAAGTCTCCCGGCTTTGTGGTCATTAAAACACATCTTTCTATAACTTTTGGGTTAGTTTGCACAACATAAATCATTCCTGTAGGGCTTCCAACTTTATTCCAAACATTCATTAAAGGAGTCACCGGGTAATCGTCATAATATAAAATATACCCCAAAGAGCTGCCTCTCTCAACAATACGGCTGCTTTTAAGAAGTTTTGCCATGCCTTCTGAATGAGTGACCCATCCCCCTCTTTTTGGGAAATATTTTTTACCATTGTATAAAACATTATATTGAAATTTGCCTACAGCGTTTTTGCTTTCCTCTAAAAATTTATCCCGGAAAATTTTTGAATTTTCCGGGAGTAATTTATGGCTGTTAATTTCTTCTGTTGTCATTTTTCTTCTGCTGTGATCTGCCAGCTCAATCCATTTCCATATTGAGTCTCCTTCTATGTTTTTCTCCTTATACAATTTGTTATATTTTAATTTTGCCTTATTTTTTGTATACCAAAGAATAAAATCTGACTGAGTTTCAAGATATTTTGATCCTAAAGGCATTTGCTTTTTTCTAAAAATAATTTCTGAAACAAAATTTCCTCTGCCAAAAATTTCATCCATTAAATTTCGGACTAAGTGCACATTCTCATCAGAGATCTGAACAAAGCAGGAGCCGCTTTCCGTTAAAAGATCTTTTGCAAGCAAAAGCCTATCCCGAAGATATGATAAATAAGAATGAATGCCAAGCTCCCAGGTGTCGCGAAAGGCTTTTATCATTTCTGGCTCAGCCGTTAAATCTTCATCTTTTTTATCTTTCACATCCCTTTTATTTGTAAAGGGCTGAAAGTTAGAGCCGTATTTAATCCCATAAGGCGGATCAATATAAACGCATTGGACTTTTCCGGCCATTTCCTCTTTCTCCAGCAGAGAGCTCATCACCACAAGGGAATCTCCGGCAACCAAACGGTTGCTCCAAAGTTTTTCGTGTTTGTAAAACTCAATCTCTTTTTCTAATGGGCGTTTTTCCGTGGAATCGTGAAACAAAGACATTTGCCCGTAATCCACGGAGTTTCTATTTCTGACTGTCTCAATAATGCTTCGGGGATCGATTTTTTCGTGAATATGCAAAGGGACTGTTGGAACTTCAAAAGACAGCCTTTCGGCCTTTCCAGCCCATACCAGCTCCGGATCCAGATTGGGGTCGTATTTGTATTGTTTGGTCTGGACTTGAGGGCTGTCCCTTTCGGCGCTCACAATTCCCACTTGAGGATTGTTTTTTCTTTTTTGTGTTTTGTGCTTGTAAATTTCAATCGGCTTGGAGCCGGACTTTTTTCTGTTTGCCATCCCGTAAATCTCAAAATAAAGGTTTTATTATTTGCGCTTTTTTTTTGGAGCTCTTTGTGACAAAGCCGATCCGGCTGCGGTTTTAGCGGCTTTGCTTGATTTTTTACTTCTTAATACTCCGCTAGCGGCTTTTGCCGCTGGCTTAGATGTTCTTCTTTGTTTTGCCATGCGGCTAGCCTCCTTTTTTTAGCTGTGATGATAAAAATGTCTAAAAATAGCGGTTTTGTCAACGCAAAACCTGTCTATTATTATAGCTCAGCGGATTGCATGAAGTCTTCCAGTTTATCAATGGCCTCTCTTTTTTCACGAGCGGAAACATCAGCCCCCTCTTCCGTATATACTTTTTCAAATCTTTTTAATCGCTGAACAATATGATTTACTGTCGGGTTTTGCGCTCGCTGAATATGCCCATAAGTCCAGTCAACCTTATCCCTTAGCTCCCAGGGGAGATCCCTGTATTTTAAAAATTTTTTGCCTTTTTTTGGCATAATAATAAATTTTGACCGAAATTTACCGCCAGTGGAGATAACCCCTCTCCTTATTTATTATTGAACAGGCTAGAATGTCCACAAAAAAAGAGATGGCTCATAAGAATTTTAAACTTTGACAAAATATAAGGCGACAGCTCTGCAGGAGCTATAAGCCTCAAAAGCGCTGTATGCCGCGCTGAGCGCCTCAACTTAAAAAAAATTACAAACCAGCGCGTCGCTCCCAGCCTCCTTTAAGCGCTTGCCCTTTATACAACTGCGGGATGTGAGGGCATAGCAGTATATAAATGGGAGAATGTCTTATGCCAATTAAATTGTCCATTTTTTAGGGACGATCCAGAGAGAGATTTTCTCCTCCGGCGCTGTCGCTGTAAGAAAAAAGGCAAAATCCGCCTATTTGAAAAATAATAAATAGGCAAAATAAGCTCTTAAAGCGTAAATTCATCTCTCTCCTCCTGTTTTAATAACTAAATCCTCCGGCTTAGCCTCCCAATCCACAGGGGCATTATATAATATTTTTCTCTTTTTAGCTCCTGTTTTTAAATTTCTTTGGCTGACAGGATGAATATAGGGGTTTTTGACATAATTTCTCTTCATTTTCCTATAAAACAATGATCCTAAGGCTTTTTCCCGCTTTTTTGTCTATAAAATACCTCTCTGGCACAGGAAGACTGGCTAAAATGGGAACTTGGTCTAACTTAATAATTCTTCCTCCCCGGTTAGACAAAATCTCCATATTTATATCTGTTGGAGCTTTCGCTCTGGACAGAACTTTGTTTCTCACAGAATCTTTTGTTTTAATTCTCTTTTAGTTGGAAAGTGAGAAAAAGAGCCTTTTGACTCTTTGTTTTGGGAAGAGGGAGATCTGGCGCATAAGGGAAATTTATTAAAAATAAGTGGGAGGAGCATAACACTCAGACTCTTTATCGTATCTATAACTTTCCATAACTTTGTAATGTCCAAAGGCAAAGGCGTCTTCTCCTCTTTTTTTATACAATTCAATGTAAAAATCACGGATGAAAGCGCTTTTGAAAAGAGCTTTATGGCTGGGACAACAACCGCCAAATATTTTAATAAGATCTTCTTTACCCTCTTTTACCCGAACAACACGAAAATCACCGTTGCTTGTTTTTATATGAGGCAGGTAAGAAATAACGGATATAACTCTCCCATCATTTTGCTGTAGCCTTAAAAAGTCTTCCGCCAGTATTTTGCCGCTTTTTTTGTCATAAAGGCGAGTCTTTAACCCCTGATCATAAATCGGCTCTTTATCTTCTTTTTTATTATAACAGTAATAATAGGAGGAGTAGTTAAAGGGCCTAAAAGCATATAATGGATTGTAATTTTCAGGCCTGTTTCCCTCCTCATGAGGGTAATAACTGCCATAAATAGCAATTTCTTTTATCTCCCTGTCTGGAATGACCGGCTCAGGCGGCAAATCATCACAACTGCAAAAAAGCAGGGCAAAAGGCAATAACAAACATAAAAATCTCATAAACATATTATGCCCTATTTAATAGATTTTGTCCATTAAAACCACAATTTTTTGTTTGGAATGGGGACGGAATATATCACATCCCCTTTAGGGCTTAAAACATAAATATATAGCTTTCTTTTTTTGTAGTTTTCAGGAAGCTTTAGATTAACCAAAAAGGGAGAGGCTGGGAAGGGCGCTGTTTTTGAGCTTCCATCTTTATAAAAAGCCTTCATCTCCATTTTTAAAACAGGGCGCTTTTTTTCACGAAGAATGTTATTTTTCTCTCTTAGCTGAAAAGTGAGAAAAAGAGCTTTTTGACTCTTTATTTTGGGAAAAGGGATATCTGGCGCAGTTGTCTTATAAACTTTTACATTAGGGACAATAAAGGAGTCATTCTTTTTGTGGCAATACATCGGAGGGTGAGAGAGTCATACAGAACAGCGTTTATTAAAAAGCTGAGCGCTTATTTGTAGCCTCTTTTAAGCGATTGCTGTTTTAGGCCGCGAATAATAACCCAGCGCTTTACTATAAAGCGGGACAAAGATTATAAAGGCCAATAAAAAAATTCTGAAAACCTGCTTGTGTCTTACAGAGCAACTTTTTTAGCTAGAGAAAAAGCAGGCTATGCGCATACTGGAAAAACTGCCGGAAGGAATTGCGATGGACAAATGTTTATTTTTCAAAATTTAATCAATCCCTCTCAGCTCCTATTTTAAAAAAACAAGCGGTCCAAATAAGCTCTTAAAGCGTAAATTCATTCTTCTCTTATTTTGGCAAAAAAATCCTCTAGCGCAGCCTCCCAATCCACAGAGGCATTGAATAATTCTTTTCCTTTTAAAGTGTCCCGAACAAGGATTCTAAGGTTTTTTCCCGCTTTTGTGTTAAAATATCTTTCCGAAACAGGAAGAATAGCGGCAATGAGCAATCTTTCCGATTTGCCGCTCCCATATCCCATTTCCTTTAATTGATCTTCCATTTTTACATCCGGCTCTGTTGAAACTCTCGCTTTAGATATAACTCTGCTTTCTTCCACAGCTCCTTTTTTTATTGTCTCTAAAATCAAAACCTCTATATCCCCCTCCTCTTGAGAAACTATGGGCAGGCCCATTTCATAAACCATAGAAAAACCATTGGAAAACTCCCCTCTCTCTTTGTCATAAACTCCCAAAAGAATAATAGCGGGGAATATACTCTCTTGCGGAAGAGACTCGCTATCCTGCAGAATAATTTGATCCGGCCCGCCTATCCGGGACTTAGTGTAACAGCCTTCATTCTTTTCATCCTCATAGTAATTCCAGTTTTTGTATTCAGAATAAGGGGGCAAAGGCTCCTCCCAAAGATAGCGCTGGGAAGGCTTCCCCAAATCCAAATCCCAAAGATAGAGCTTGGGCTGTCTGTTGGAATCCAAACGAACAACACGATATTTTAAACCTTCTCTTTGATCTTTAGGCGGAAGCTCAAGCATTCCAGATAGCCAAGCTTCAGTCCAGCCCTGGGGTTTTATTGTATTTCTCACAGTTGTAGGGGTATATGTGTAGTCTATGGGGAAAACGTCACTGTTTCTCATCTGATACTCGGATATAACTTTGTCATTCTTGTCATACAGCCTGGAAACAAAATTATCATCTAAAATTAAATGTTTAAGGAGAATGTCCGGCCGGACTTTTGTGCAATAGCTTGTGGAGCTGCGTCCGATCCAATAAGCTTCTCTAATCAATTTATAACCTTCTATATTTGTTTTTCTTTTAAACATTTGGCCGTCTTCTGTCTCCACCCTCTCAAATATATCCTCTCTATCCGCTAAGTTGCCCTCCAGATCCACAATGTTCATATCTTTTATATTTTCTGGATCTATATAATCATCCATATTTTCATAATTTGTTAAATATGTTATGTATATTTCATACCTTCCTCCGGGAAAAAAATACTTGATCTCCTCCTCAGAGGCTCTCTTTTTTATATCCTTTCTTTCCTCTGTGATTTCCTCATGAGAAAGCTCTCCATGAGAGGGATTTTTTACTCCGGCGCTGTCGCTGTAAGAAAAAAGGCATAATCCGCTTATTTGAAAAATAATAAATAGGCAAAATAAGCTCTTAAAGCGTAAATTCATCTCTCTCCTCCTGTTTTAATAACTAAATCCTCCGGCTTAGCCTCCCAATCCACAGGGGCATTATATAATATTTTTCTCTTTTTAGCTCCTGTTTTTAAATTTCTTTGGCTGACAGGATGAATATAGGGGTTTTTGACATAATTTCTCTTCATTTTCCTATAAAAAGCCTCACGAACAAGAATCCTAAGGTTTTTTCCCGCTTTTTTGTCTATAAAATACCTCTCTGGAACAGGAAGACTGGCTAAAATGGGGACTTCATCTAACTTGATAACTCTTCCTCCTCCCCGGTTAGACAAAATCTCCATATTTATATCTGTTGGAGCTTTCGCTCTGGACAGAACTCTGTTTCTCACAGAATCTTTTGTTTTAATTCTCTCTACAAGCAAAATCTCTATATCTCCTTTGCCAGTATATACTATAGGAGCGCCTTTTTTGGAAGCCATAGAAAAACTTTTGTAAAATTTTCCTCTTTTTTTATCATAAACTCCTGAAAGAATAACAACAGGGGATATAATTTTTTGTATAGGGGATATGCTTTTTTGAGCGGCGTCCTGGGATCTTGAGTATATTGGATCAAGATCTATTCTATGGAGTGTCCTGAAAACTTTTTGAAAAGTCTTTCTGTCAATCCATAGATTTTTAAGGCTGGACTTGTTATTCATAAAGGGAAATTTCTTATTTAAAAACATCCAGGGGGCCTGCAAGTTAAAATTCGCCTGAAAGCCGCCAAAAACTCTATGCTTATAGCAAGGCTCCCTTGGTTTTCCCGGAAATTTGCAAAACCATTTTTGCCGTTGATCAGGCAAAGGGACATCTTCACCGTCTTTATTTTTTTGGGTTTCAGCATAGTATTCCTTTTCCTGTCCAAGAACATGGGCTAATTCATGCAGAATAACGCCTTGGGGAATTAGCCTTTTTACAGCTTTTTTGCTTTCCAGCGCCTCCTCCGCCACAAAAACCGCATTCCAGCTTCCCACGCTTTGCCCTTCTATAAAAGCCGGCTTTATTATAAGCCCGTAGGTTTTATCCAATCCATGAAATTTAAAATATTTTTCAGAAACGATGATCACTAATTTTCTTTTTAATGAAAGCCTGCTCCAAAAAAGAGCAGGCAAATTATCATAAGACGATGATTTAAACCCCAGACTGATCATATAATGAACCCCCGCCATACTCACATCAAATGACAATCCTCTGGAGCCTCCTTTTTTAGTTTTTCTATTATAACACTTAAAAAGCGTCAATTTTTTATCAGTGACAGCTCTGGGAAAAAAATGATCCTCTCTTATAGGATACATCATGGGCAGGTATTTTTTAATCTCATCAGAGTTTGCGAATTTCTCCACTATGTTTGGATCAGAAACTTCGTTTCCTTTACAGCGCTTGTTCTTCTCGTTGTATTCAAAAGTCATAAAATCAAGATACAAGGGGCTTGTTTTTCTTATAACAACAGAAAAACTTTGGCTCGCGGAGCAGGATTTATGGCTTTGATCTTCAACAGATACTGTTATTTTTTTGCGCTCCGCTCTTCCGGTTATTTTATCCCGGGTCAGAATTTCAACAAAATGATATAGATTTTTTAGATTCTCCCGTTTAATGTCTCTTAAATCATGATCTGTCAATTCACAATATCTTTCTTTAAAAGATATTTTTAAGTTTTTCTCTTTAATTTCCTTTTCTTCTATTTTTCCAGAACACTTTGTTTTTATTGGTTTGCCATCAACTTTTAAAGCAATAGAGTATTTTTCTCTTATGTTTTCTGTTTGTGTCAAATGCAATAATATCACTGCCGGTTTGCCTTGAGCTAAATCATAATTGTCATACTGATTTTTAATTGTATTTAAAGGCTCTATTTGCGGAGCTTCCACTGATTGAAAAACCACAGCGGATTTTATCTTGGGCATGCTTATAGGGCATTTTCCGGATTTGTCTCCCGCTTGAGCCAGCTGCGCGGGGCTGGAAAGCGGTTTTGCCTGACCTCCTGCCCTGTTGCCGGAGGCGCTTGTTTTGGCCTGCGGTTTTGTTTGACTCCCTTGTAAGCTGGAAGAGGCATTTGTTTTAGAAGAGGAGGCGCTCTTTTTAAGCTTATCAGGCTTTAGCCCTTTTGCGGGGACGGCCTTTACTATCGTGGATAGCTTTTTAGGCTCATCAGGCTTTAGCCCTTTCGCAGAGGAAGCCATTAAGCCCGCTCCCGCTTTTTTAGGGTTTTGTCCAGTCTTTTTTTGAGCTAAGCGCTTAACAGGCGCTTTTTTGTCTTTGCCTTTAGCGGTCTCATCTTTTTTAACAGGCGCTTTTTTATCTTCGCCTTTAACAGCCTCATTTTGTTTAACCAGCTCTTTCTCCTCCCCGTTTTTAACAATTTCCCGCTCTTTAATAGCCTCTTTATCATTCTCAATAACGCCATATTTTTCAGTCTCTTTTTTTGTTTTAGGGACTTCTGAGGCAACTTGCCGGACATAGGATTTAACCTCCTCTTTTTTTGGCCTGCTGCTATATCCAAAGATGGCCTCTCTATCCTGCCTTATCCGCTCTTTTTGCGCTTTCCACTCCTTTATTCCATAAGTCTGCCAGTCGTCTTGGCGCTCCTGCCGCTCGTGCTCCTCTATCGCTTTTAGCCTAGCCCGCTCCCTCTCTTTGCGCTCCTCTGTTTGCCCCTCTGTTTGCCCCTCTGTCCGCCCCTCACTTCGCCTTTCCGCTTGAGCCTGATGACACATCTTTAAAGCCAACTGGCTCATACTCTTCCGGCCCATCTCTTTTCCCATATCCTCACAATCCACAATGTCCTCAGCTTTAATATCTTCACGAAATAAAGCCCGCTTATTGAGGCTTTGCTTTTTATATCTCTCCGCTATAAATCTCATTTCCCTCCAGCAGTTTTGGCTATTTAAAGGGTTTTTAGCTTGTTTCAAAGCGCTATCAATGGTGTGGGGATGCTTAATGGAAAAGCAGGCTTTAAAATCCTTTTTAAATTGCTCCAGCTTATCCTCGCAGTGGGACTTGCAATGCTCAGCCCCCGCTTGGCATATAGAGCTTTGACCGCTCAAAAAAAGGCTTATCAGACCGGATAAATTATTTAATTGGCAGGAGGCGGGAGCAGATCCTTTCTCCCGTAAGTAGATGGAGCTTGCGCTTTTTAAGCTTTGGCTCGCCTCTCTGGCATAAGCCTTGGAGCAGGCTAGAGGGTTAGCACAGCATTTTTTGGCAGTTTGATGATGGAACCTGCAAACCTGATAAAAGCTCTCTTCGGACTTTTTATTCAGAAGAGCTTGGGACAGGCGCTCTAAACACTCATTGTCTGTCTGGCAAACATATTTTTCTGTTTTCTGTTGATCATCGCTGAGCTGGGACAAAGCTAAATGAGAGAAAAAACACGCGGAGATAAAAATTGGCAGAGCATAAGGCATAAGTTTTTTGCGGTCTATATGACAAACTATCTTATCGGCTGATGGCTGAAAAAACTTGAATGGAAAAATAAAGCGCTGATTAGCTTATAGACTTGTGGGTCGCCTTTCTCTCAAAAAGCGCTGATTTTAAGCTGTATTTCTCATTTCAGAGAGAAAGCCAATTTAAAGCGCGCCATGAGCCTCCGGTTTATAAAACATAGCTTTTTTTAAATTTTTGAGATAAGCTTTTAGCGAAATGAAACAAGCTCTTATTCTTTGCGGCGGCCGGTCCCGGCGGCTCAGGCCCTACAGCTATAGCCGGCCTAAACCCTGCATGCCATTTTTAAATTTGCCTTTGCTCTCTTTGGGCTGGCTGTATTTAGAGCTGTTGGGGGTTTCCCGCTTTTTGCTGAACGCTTATTTATTTCCTGAGCAGTTAAAGCATACTGTGGATTTTTTGTCTCAGGCCCGGCAAGAGACAAAGTTTTTTGTTGAGGATGAGCCTTTAGGCGGAGCGGGAACTTTGCGCCAGTTAAAAAGCGATTTGCAAAAAGAGAGCGCGTTTTTTTATCTTAACGGGGACAGCCTGTTTTTTCCCTCTGATCAAAAACAGCTTTTCGCTTTTAAGGAGGAGTTTTTTAGGTCAGATGCGGATGGCTTTTTTTTTGCCTGCCCTAGGCCGACTCAGCGCTTTGATGTGGGGGCTTTATGGGGAGATAAAGATCTCAATTTAAAATTTATTGGCGCTGAGCGGGAACTGCCGAAGGGCCTTAAATCAAAGCTTTTGCCCTTTTATTTTAGCGGATTGGCGCTGTTTAAAAGCGTTTGTCTGGACAGTTTGAAAAGCGGCGCTTTTCATCTGTTTCAGGATTTTATAAATCCTCTTTTGGAAAAAAAGAGGCTGAAGATTTTTTCGGATCGCCGAGCTGTTATTTTGGAGGCCAACAGCAAACAAGCTTATCTTAAATCTTTAAAATTCTGTTTGGACAGCCTGTTTGAGAGGGAAAATATGGCAAGAAATGGCCATTCGGATTTTAAAAAAGCTAAAGGCTCGGCTTTTAAAGCTCAGGCTTATGGAGATAAAAGCGGAGAGGCTCAAGCGGGGGGCAAGAGCAAAATAGACCGAAGGGAAATTAAAAAAGTTTTGGAGAGCTGTTTTGCCCGTTTTGATCCGCAAGATCAAATTGTAGGCTTAAATAACGGAAAAATCTGGAGCAAAAAACTGGGCGGGCCTTTGCTGGCTCCTCAAAGCGCTCAGGGGCTGGGCTATTTGAAGTTATCGGGAGGAGCTGTTTTAGGGGCCGGCGCCCGCCTCTTTGGAGCCAGCGCCCTTAAGGATTCAGTTTTAGGTCCGCGGGTTTCGTGGAGAGGGGCTTTAAATAAAGAGATTGTTTTGAGCGGCGCCGGCGAGGATTTTTATACGGCTTAGGAGAGCGCTGGGCTTTTGTGTTTGGCGCCAGTGATACGCCGATCTTTTAAGCCTCAGGCTGTGTTTATGCGATTGCTATGTTTTAAGGCTGGACTGTTTTGAAATTATCGAGGGGGAGCTGTTTTTAGGGGCCGGCGCCCGCCTCTTTGGAGCCGGCGCTTTTTAAAATACGCAAGCTTTATTTTATACTGCGAGCCAACAGCAATTTAATATCGGCTTTCATTTCTGTTTGTCCGGTCTCCAGGCTCTTAATATCGCCTTCCAGGCTCTTAATATCGCCTTTTAGACCCTTAATATCACCCTTCAGGCTCTTAATATCAGCCTCCAGCCTATTGACATCTTTTTCCAAAGGCTTTGTTGTTCGGGTTAAAATCCAGCCAAAACCGGTTCCCGCCGCTGTCAAAGCGATCAAAAAAACAGCTAATGGCTGAACAAATGAAAAAAACTCCATGATTGCGCTCCTCTCATTGAATTTAACTTAAGCCGCGGAAATTGTCAATAGCTTTTAAGCTGAAAGTTTAGCTTTATATGTGCTTTTGTGTTTGACGCCGATGGAAAGCGGAGATTGTCAAGCGCTTTTAGGCTGGATGTTTAGCCTCCGCCGGGCCGCCGGCTTAAGCGCTTTTAAGCTGAAAGTTTAGCCTCCGCCAGGCCGCCGGCTTAAGCGCTTTTTTCTTTTTGGATCTGTCTGGCTCATTTTTCGGCCTTTATGGCTCAACAGCTGTAAATTCACCTGCCCTGTTAAAACATGGCTGGAGGCGATTAAAGCCTCAACCTCATCTCCAAAATGAATTTTATAAGAGGATCTTTTATTTTGCGCTGTGAGCTGAAATTCATCCGCCTCCCAAAAGCCCCGCAAATCCTGAAAGCGGGCCAAGCCTTCCGCGGAAAACGGCTTGAGCGTGATAAACAAGCCGAAAGAGCTTACGGAGGACACATAACCGGTAAAGCTTTTCCCCAGATGTTTTTTCAAGAGACGGGCCTTTTTAATATCTTTTATCCGCCTTTCCGCTTTGACAGAATTTTGCTCTTTTTGGCTGATAAAATGGGCCCGCTGTTCCAGCTCCTTTGGGGAGAGAGAGGGCTGGGGGCGGCCGGACAGAGCTTTTTTAATCAGCCGGTGAATGGCCAAATCACAATACCGGCGAATAGGGGATGTAAAGTGAGTGTAAGAGGAAAAATTCAAGCCATAGTGGCCTTTGTTAAAAGCGCTGTAGCGAGCCTGTTGAAGAGTCCGCAAAACCATCTTGTGAATCATCTCAATTTGTTTGTGATCCTTATATTGAGCTAAAAAGCGGACAAAGCTCTCGCGGGACTGAAGAGGCTGGGAAAAGCCAAGCGCCTGAGCAAACTTTTGGAGGCTCTTTAGCTTCTCATTTTCCGGCGGCTCATGGACGCGATACATGAGCGGGATCTTTTTTTTCTCTAAAAAAGCGCTGACAGCCAAATTAGCCGCAAGCATAAACTGCTCAATCATCAGATGAGAAAACAGCCTCTGCTCTTTGAGAATATCCAGAGTCTCCCCCTGCTCATCCACAAGAGTCAAAATTTCGGGAATGTTGAGATCCAGCCCCTGATTCTCTTGAACATGCTTATTTAAAAGAATTTGCGCTAAAGGCTTGGCTGAGCGCAAAGAATCCACAAAATCCCCTTTAAGAGGCGACAAGCCGTCCAAAATATCCTGAGCCTGTCCATAAGTTAATCTTTGCCGGCTGTTAATTACAGAAGGATACACTTCGCCCCTGATTTTATTCCCTCTCAAATCAAAATCTATTTCCTGAACCATAGCCAGCCGATCTTTGCGCTCCTGGAGAGAGCATAAGCCGGCGCTTAATTTTTCCGGAAGCATAGGGGAGCAAAAGCGGGGAAAATAGGAGCTGTTCCCCCTTTCAAAAGCCTCTTTGTCTAAAAGGGAATCCTCTTGCACATAGTGGCTGACATCGGCGATGGCCACATACAGGCGATAGCCTTTAGGCTTTCTCTCAACAAAAATGGCGTCATCAAAATCCTGAGCGTCCGCCCCGTCAATGGTGACAAAAGCCTTGTCTCTCAAATCCGCCCGGCCCGCGCGGTCCTTTAGCCCCGCCTCCTCCGGCAGATCCCCAGCCTCTTTTAAAACCTCCTCCGGAAAATCAAACGGGATATTATATGCCGCCATTGTCCTTTTGATGTCATCCTTTGCGGAGGAGTCGATAGGCCCAAAGTTTTCCGCCAGCTCCCCCTCTAAGCGGGAGCGGCCCTTAGAGTAATGAATTTTAGCTTTGACACAGTCTCCATTTTTCACGGCCAGCTTTTTGGGGTTGCTGAGCAAAATATCCTCCGGGCGGGACAAATTGTGTTTTTTTAAAACAGCTTGATCTCCGCTTTTTCCAAAACAGCCCACAGCAAACGGCTTGTCCCTTTTTAAAATGGAGTCAATATGGCCAAAAACAGAGCCTTTTCCGCGGCCCTTTTTTTTGTGAATGGACACCCGCGCCCTGTCGTTTGTGAGAGCTGAGCCTATTTTGCCGGCGGGAATATACACATCCGGGTGTTTGCTGTCGTCCGGGATGAGAAATCCAAAGCCATCGGGATGCCTTTTGACAATTCCCTCTAAAAAATAAATGTTTTTTGTTTTCATAATCAGGGGCTTTTTTCAAAAAAAGAGATATTTCGCGTTTTTTTTGGTTTTGTTATGGAAATTGAGGAAAGAAAAGTTATATACTTGCCCTGTGTTAAACCATAACAGCAAGTCCGATGTCAAGCTGCTTTCAGTCAATCCCGCGACGGAGGAGATTATACAGGAATATCCCGCTCTCAGCCCTAAAGAGCTACAGCTTAAAATCCGGGGAAGCGAGGCGGTTTGGCAGGATTGGAGGCTGACCAATTTTTCCAAAAGGGAGGATTTTCTGGAGAGCCTGTCCGCTAATCTTTTGAAAAAGAAGGAGAGCCTGTCTGAAATCATCACTAAAGAGATGGGAAAGCCCCTCAGCCAATCCGTCAGAGAGATTGAAAAGTGCGCTCTGCTTTGCCGCTATTACAGAGAGCACGGACAGCGTTTTTTGTCCCCCAGAGAGGAGTTTTTGCATTACAAAAAAAGCTATGTCCACTACGCCCCTTTAGGAGGATCTTTGGGCATTATGCCTTGGAATTTTCCCTTTTGGCAGGTTTTTCGCTTTGCCATCCCCTCTTTAACCGCCGGCAACGCCGTCTTTTTAAAACACGCGGAAAATGTCACAGGCTCAGCTCTGGCGATAGAGCGGATATTTCACGAAAGCGGCTGTCCTAAAGGGATTTTTACGACTCTTCTTATAGCCAGATCTCAAACGGAATCTGTGATAGCTGATCCTTTTATTAAAACTGTCTCTTTCACGGGAAGCGCGGAAACAGGCCGCCATATCGCTAAAATGTGCGGCCATCATCTAAAAAAAGCCATCTTGGAGCTGGGGGGGAGCGATCCTTATGTTGTGTTGGAGGACGCGGAGCTGTCCAAAGCCTCCGCGCAAATTGTGGAAAGCCGCCTCAACAATTCCGGCCAAAGCTGTATTGCCGCTAAGAGAGTCATTGTGGAAAAAACAGTTTATAAAGAGTTTATTCAAAAACTGCTAAACAATCTTCAATATAAAAGCATTTCTCATCCCTTATACAATCCGGATGTGGGGCCTTTGGCTAAAAAAGAGTTTGTCGAAGAGCTGAAATCTATGAGATACAGGGATTTAGCTGAAGGCGCTCAAATTCCCTTTGAAAAGCCCCCCAGCGGAAAGGACACAAAAAAAGGCTTTTATTTTCCCATCACTTTGATGACTGACTGCTCTCTTTCTATGGAGTGCGCCCGTCAGGAGATTTTTGGCCCTTTGCTCCCGGTGTTTTGCGCGGAAAACGGCCAAAAAGCTTTGGAGATGGCCAATAAAACCTCTTTTGGCCTGGGCGCTGTGATCTTCACTAAAAACGAGGAGCTGGGCGAAAAATGGGCCAGAGATCAGTTAATCGCCGGCTCCTGTTTTGTCAATGGAATGGTTAAATCCAATCCCTCCTTGCCCTTTGGCGGCGTGAACAACAGCGGCTATGGCCGGGAATTATCTGTTGAGGGCATTAGGGAATTTACAAACATTAAAACCGTCGCTATTTGCCATTGAGGGGCTTTTTTCCTTTTGCGGGATGTTTTATAGCTCCGCTTTTGATTTTTTAGGCGGCAGTTTATAACGCAAACACGAAAGCCTTAAATTGGCTCTCAGCTTCAGCTATTTTTTTATGTCTCTATATAGTGAGTTTTTTCAGCCCTGTCGGAAATACAGAGAATTATGGGAGCGGGAGCAAAATGATCAGGAGAAAACCAGCGCCACAAAACAGCCCTCCGCCGGGGGCTGAAAAAACCCTCAACGGCTTTATTGAGAGGCATATCGGCCCTTCAGAGGAGGAGTTGCCGCAAATTCTTAAAAGCCTGAATGTCTCCTCTTTAGAGGAGCTGATAAAAAAGGCTCTTCCTGAGGGCGTTTGCGATCGGGATGGCTTTTCCCTTCCCTCTCCTTTATCTGAGCGGGAGGCTCTGAGGGAGATTCAAATTAAAGCCCAAAAGAATCAGATCTTTAAAGACTATATTGGAATGGGTTATAAGCCGTCTGTGACTCCCGCGGTCATTCAGAGAAATATTTTGGAAAATCCGGTGTGGTATAGCTCCTACACTCCCTATCAGGCGGAGCTGGCTCAAGGGCGTCTGGAGGCTCTTTTAAATTTTCAAACTATGACGGCTGACTTGACAGGCATGGAGATAGCCAACGCCTCCCTGCTGGATGAGGGAACGGCTTTGGCTGAGGCTTTGGCTTTGGCCAAAAGCGCTAATGACAAAAAGCCTCAGGCTAAAAAGTTTTTTGTGGATTCCAAAATTTTCCCGCAAACTTTGGATGTTTTAAAAACCCGCTGCGAGGCTTGGGGCTGGGTTATGGAGACAGGCGCTTTTGAGGATTTTAAGGGGGGGGAGGGCTATTTTTCTGCGATTCTCCAATACCCGGACGCGGAAGGATCTGTAAAAAATATAGAAAAATTTTTAAAAAGCATGGCTTTGGATCATTGCGTGAGCATTGTGGCCTCTGATCTTTTAAGCTTAACTTTGCTCCGGCCGCCCGGAGAGATGGGAGCGGATATTGTGGCCGGGACTTCTCAAAATTTTGGCGTCCCTTTGTTTTTTGGAGGGCCGCACGCTGGTTTTTTCGCGACAAAAAAAGAGTTTATCCGCCTTATTCCCGGGCGAATTGTCGGAGTTTCAAAGGACAGGCAGGGGCAAAGGGCTTTTCGGCTGACTCTTCAAACCAGAGAACAGCATATCCGAAGGGAAAAAGCGACCAGCAATATATGCACCTCTCAAGCCCTTTTAGCTGTTATGGCCGGCTTTTACGCTGTTTATCATGGGCCTCAAGGCTTAAAAAAAATAGCTGTAAAAATCCATCGCTTAACAGGGGAGCTTTGCGCTATTCTCCATCGGTTTAAAGATATAAAAGTCCTTAATTCCAGTTTTTTTGACACTCTGAGCTTTCGCCTGCCCTCCCGCCGGCTGGCTGTCCAAGTCTATAAGGCTTTTCAAAAAGAGGGAATTAATTTGAGGTTTGCCCCTGACAGCCAATTCTCTTTGGCTTTAAATGAAAGGGCTGAGGAAGAGGACATTGAGCAAATTCAGAGGGTTTTAGAAAGCGCTTTGCCGACTTCCCCCCCCAGCCAAAAGGCGCCGCTCAGCCGGCAAAAGAGCGGGGCTTTTTCTCCCGGCCAACAGGCGCCTCAAGCCATTCCGGAGGGCTGTTTGAGATCCAGCCCATTTTTACAGCATCCGGTTTTTAACTCTTATCATACGGAGACTGAGCTTTTGCGGTATATTCACAGGCTCCAGAATAAAGAGCTGTCTTTGGCGCACTCTATGATTCCCTTAGGCTCTTGCACAATGAAGCTTAATGCAACGGCAGAGCTAAGCCCTGTCAGCTGGCCGGCTTTTTCAGATATTCATCCCTTCGCCCCTGCCGAGCAAAGCCGGGGGTATAGAGATCTGCTGGCGGAGCTGGAGGATCAGTTGTGTGAAATTACAGGGTTTAAGGCTTTTTCCTTTCAGCCCAACGCGGGCTCTCAAGGAGAATATGCCGGCCTTTTAGCCATTAAAAAATACCATGGATCCAGAAAAGAATCTCATAGAAATATTTGCCTCATTCCCTCTTCGGCTCATGGGACTAATCCGGCCAGCGCGATAATGGCCGGATTTCAAACAGTCCCTTTAGCCTGCGCCAAAGACGGAAGAATAGACAGGCGGGACTTGGACGATAAGCTCAAGCGGCATGGCAAAAATTTGGCCGGCGCCATGATCACATATCCCTCCACTTATGGCTTTTTTGAGGAGGGAATCCAAGAAATTTGCCATCGCATTCACCAAGAGGGCGGACTGGTTTATTTGGATGGAGCCAACATGAACGCCCTGCTGGGGATTTGCCGGCCGGCCCGGCTGGGCTTTGATGTCTGCCATCTGAATTTGCATAAGACTTTTTGCATTCCCCACGGAGGGGGAGGGCCTGGCGCCGGGCCAGTGGGAGTGAATGAAAAATTAAAGGATTTTTTGCCTGGCCATTTTTGTTTTCCGGAAAAAACAAAGGCGGGCGCTATAAGCTCAGCTCCTTATGGAAGCGCCGGAATACTCCTCATCTCCTGGATTTATATAAAATTAATGGGCGGAGAGGGCTTAAAGCGGTGCGCGCAAACAGCTATTGCAAACGCCAACTATATAGCTCAAAAGCTTCAGCCTCATTACCGCGTTCTTTTTACAGGCCCAAATGGCTTTGTGGCCCATGAATGCGTGATTGACTTGAGAAAATTTAAGCATTCGGCTGACATAACGGCGGATGATGTGGCCAAGCGGCTGATCGATTACAGCTTTCACGCCCCCACTATGTCTTGGCCTGTTCCGGGAACTTTGATGATTGAGCCGACAGAAAGCGAAAGCAAAAAAGAGATGGACAGATTTTGCTCAGCTCTTATTTCCATTAGGGAGGAGATCCGGCGGGCGGAGCGGGATAAAAGCCAAAGGGCGCTTCTCAAGTCCGCTCCCCATAATTTAAAGGACGCTGTGCGGGAGGAGTGGCCTTTTCCCTATTCTAAGCGGGAGGCCTTTTACCCTTTGCCTTGGCTTTATGAAAGAAAATTTTGGCCTCCGGTTTCCAGAATAGAAAACGCCTTTGGAGATATACATCCTTTTTGCTCCTGCCCCCCTGTTTTAGAGCCAGCGGAAAGCTGATTTTAAGAAAGCGCTGTTTGCTTTGATTGCGTCTTTGCTTTTTGGCCGGGTCAAGAGAAAGCTGATTTTAAGAAAGCGCTCTTTTGCTCTTAATAAAAAGCCTTGGGCTTAAAATCCTTTTGATTGATCCTGCTGGCGCTGTCTGCCTTTTGCGCGGATAACAAATAAATAATTTGTCAATATAGGATTGCAAAAGATTTATGCCTTATGCTCTGACAGTTTCTGTCTCTTGCGCCTTTTTCTATTTTGTCCTTTTCCTTCCGTAGATATAGCCCAAAAATCCCCCGGCAACGGAACATAAAGCTCCTAAACCTGCGCTTGCCACAACCCTGTCTACTATTGGGGGCAACAAAAAATTGGGGTGCATGTCCCTCATGATTTTTGGGATATACATATTGGCAGAACTTGCTCCTAAAACAGGCATCAGCGCCGCTCCCGCTATTGTCGCTACAATCCCTTGGGTTTGCGCATTAGGATCATCACTTGTTATCAAGCGGACTCCATCAAAAGTCATTATCCCTCCCACAGCGCAGGCTAATACAGGGCCAATGCCAATGGCAGCTACGGGAACTACGGGAAGCATCGCTGTTTGTGTTTCCCTCCCATAATGCTGGGCGGATTTTGCTAAATGCCCGCTTAAATTTGCCGGGCAAAGCTTTAAATCTAAAACATTGTTGTCTCTGTTTGCTAAAGCCAGTTTGTCATTTAATTTGTTTCTAAGCGAGGCAGGAAAAATTTTAGGATGGCGTTTAACAGAAACCTGACATTTTGAGACAAGATGCCCATTTTTCTTTTGGAAAAAAACCACTTGAGGCGCGTTTGCCGGCGCAAAAGATCGGCGGAAGGGGCTTTTAGCGCTGGCCGGATTGCGGGCTTTAGCAGAGGATAAGGGCGGTTTTGCCTCTGCGGAAGGGGAGGCGGAATTTTTAGAGTCTTTCTGAGGATAAAAATAATTTTTTACTTGAGCGGTTAAAGAGCTAATGGCGGAGATTAAAGAGCTGATATCAGATTTTTCTTTTAGGGGAGGAGGGGAATCCTCTGTTTGAAGATGAGGCACAGCCCTCTGTGATAGGCTTTGTGCCCTTTTTGGAGAGGAATCTTCTGTTTGAAGATAAGGCACAGCCTCTTTCTTATTATTTTGAATGTCTGGGGATGGATCGGCAAAAGCCGTAAAAGCGAAGTGAGCTAAAACAACAGGTAAAAATAAGTTTTTCATAGAGCGCCTCCTTATAAATTAAAAAAAGCGGAATGGCTGAGCCTCAACTTCAGAATTTTCTGTCCAATCAATGGGGCTAAGTCCATCTCCTTTATACATAATACAATCGGCTCTCAATAATAAAAAGCTTAAAGTTTTTTTTACTTCCGCATTTTGGTTTGAAAATTTCAATGAATAAAGGGGTTATAGGGAGACACGGAGGCGCCGCATGCCTCTCTAAAAGTCTTGTTTATTTGCAGGATTATGAGGCTTTTACGGATGTATTGAGACAACTGCCTTGTTTTATCGAAGAGGCTCATAACAGGAAAAGACGGAAATTATATATTTGACACCGCATTTGTAAAACCCTGAACAGTTTATGCACGGCAAAAGTTAAGCAAAATCAATAATTTATATTATTAACTATCTGTTTTCTTATTAAATTCAATGTTTTATGCACGCTTTTTTCGCTAAATCATTAAAACCTCCTGTAAGCCTCACATTGAGAAAGGCCATCACAGGTTTTATGCGACGTTAAGTGTAAGGTTTCAGAGTATACTGGTTAGGCTTTATTTGATTTTTTTCAAGCACTCTTGAAGAAAATACTCTATATCCGATCTTTTATCCAGCAGGAGCGTTTCATTTCTTTGGCTGATAACTTTAGCCTCTTTTAAAGCCTCAATCATTTTTGAGAGGTCAGAATGGCTTAACCGGTTGCCCTCGAGAGCTTTTTTCAAAAAAATATGAGTCTCTTTTAGAGCCGCTGTCAGAGCCATTTGATTGAGCGACATGTCCGCATTGTATTTTTCCAAAGCGGAAGGGAGGTCTTTACAGGCAATGTCTGTTTCAGAAGAATCAGATCCGGCCAGATCTGTGTGTGTTTGAGCTTGGGCGGAAAACACAAAAAGAAATGCCAAAAGAGCGAAAAAAACTTTTTTTCCAGCGTTTTTTAATAAAGAAAATATCATGTTTAACTCTCCTATAAATGGCGCCTCCGCGTATAAAACTGTCTGAAAATCCGCAGTTAAAAAATCAATTTGATTGAGCTTAAGCGGCAAATTTTCTTAAAGTTTATGCGCGCAACGCTCAAATAAACTGAGGACAGACTACAGCTTAAGAGAGAAAAACGCAAGAGAAAAAGCGATTTGCGCAAAAAAGCTGTGTGAAAAAATAAAACATTGTTTAAAAGTTGATCGCTTTTATAAGGCCATTGGCTGTTGAAATCCTGAGTTTGCCCTTTCAGACTTTAGTTCAATGTAAAAATGCTATAAATATAGATTTTTCATAGTATGTCTTAATGGACGGCTTGATAAGAAAAAAAGTGTATAGTTGCAGGATGTGAGGGCATAATATGTTTATGAGATTTTTATGTTTGCTATTGCCTTTTGCTCTGCTTTTTTGCAGTTGTGAGGTTTTGCCGCCGGAGTCGGTTATTCCAGACTCAATAGCCAACATAGGAGCATAAGGGGGGAGGTCTTGCCGCCGGGGGAGCCGGTTATTCCAGATAAGGAGATAAAAAAGGATTTTTTAAATTTCCGCGGGAATTCTTTTATGCTTATCGTTTTTTGTAAAGCCGATGATTTTCTTTTTCTTTTGAGCGTTTATAAGGGATTGAGCTTGAAAAATATCCCTCTTTATGTTTTTCTGAAGCTCCGCAAGGCTTTTGCTTTTTTTAACAGGCTTAAAGGCCGGAACATAGTCACTTGTCCAAGCGAGGCTTTGCGCTCCAAAAAGAAGAAAAACTGAAATAACAATAACTTTTAAACTCAATTTCATAACCTTATATTACTATAGCCAGCCTATTAAAAAAAGGCCTCGCACGGGGAATTAACTTAATCTTAACAAAGCGGAAAATTTTTACCCATTATGCTAAAAATAGAAATGTTAAGATTTTGTTAAACAAAAATAAGTCAACTAAGACAAAAGGGAAGTTTTAGGGCTTTTTTTAAAGATTGTATAAAACTAAAGCCAAATATCAATCTATTTAAAATAAGTTTTATCAAGATTATGTTAAGAAAGCGCTTGTTCTCAAAAAATCAATTTTTTTAAGCTCATGGCGGCTTAAGGCTTGTTTTTGGCCCTTAACCCCATTTGTTTACTTTCCAGAACATTGAGCGCCTGTCTAAATTCCTGATCCATCCCTTAATTATGTCATGGCGGCTTAAGGCTTGTTTTTGGCCCTTAACCCCATTTTTTTACTTTCCAGAACATTGAGCGCCTGTCTAAATTCCCTCAATTATACCAGATCCGCACGCTTGTTAATCGCAAATATATTAGCTCAAAATGTTGAAAAATCCTGAAAAATAAAGTGACAAATCCGCTCTTTCGTGATTTTTCTATTTTAATGGCTCTTTTATTAAAAATCGCGCTGAGCCTTTTTTTAATGGACAGTTTTGCCCAAGAGCAAAGCTCATCCTTTTCATTCAGCAAAGAAAAGGGGCTTCAGCCTGTCTCCTCTCCCGCCATAGAGGAAGAGGAGGCCCGCGCTCTCTCCTCTTCAGATGGAGAGCCGGCAACCTCATCCTCCAGCACAAAAAAGAAAAATAAAGCTCCAGCGGGGCCAGCTCCTCAAACACAGCCTGCGGCTCTCCCCTCTTCCGCTGGAGAGCCAACAACCTCATCCCCCAGCGCAAATAAAGCCTTAGCTCCAGCGGGGCCAGCTCCTCAAACGCAGCCTGCGGCCCTCCCTCCTTCCGCTGGAGAGCCAACAACCTCATCCCCCAGCGCAAATAAAGCCTTAGCTCCAGCGGGGCCAGCCCCTCAAATTCAGCCTGCGGCCCTCCCCCATTCCGCTGGGGAGCCAACAAAAATTTCCGCCCCTCTGTCTGATCAAACTTTAAATCCCTCTGAAGATTCCGCCTCAGAGGAAATAACAGATCCGGATATTCCAAAAAACTCTGTTTCTGAAAATTTTATCCCAAAAACAGCGACTCCAGCTGAGGAGAAAGAGGCGTCACCGGGTGTCTCCTGGTTTCTTTCAGAGAAAAAAACAAAACATAAAATCGCTTTGGCGCCCGTTTACTCTTACAACAAAACACAAGGCTCTCTCTTAGGCTTGAGGCTTTTCTCCTACTCTTCGGATGAAAAAGGCTATTACTTCGCTTTGTCCGGCTCAAAATATCTGTCTAGCCCTTTTTATCGCGCGGGGCTAACCTATATGGGAGACCGAACAACAGCCGTTCGAACAGAAAGCTCCTTAATTTATGACAACCATTATGAAAATTATTTTGGCGAAGGCATGGAGACTAAGCTTTCTGATCTCAAACAGATATTCGCCCATCGCTTTACGGCTAAATACAGCGCTTTTTATCAAATTCTCAATAAAAATTTTTATTTAGGGCTAGGGGCGCAAATATTTTTCAGACAGGAAAAGCCGGAGCGCCATCCGGATGAAAATGTTTATTTTGAGGATGAGCTGTTTTTATTTCTTAAAGGGTTTATTGGCTTTGACAGCCGGAACAACTGGAAAGATCCGGTAACAGGAAAATTTCATCAGCTGTCTTTTGGATGCAAAGCCATTTTTGCCTATCCCGGCGCTTACTGCCAGGGAGAAATGGATTTTCGCCTCTATTTTTCTCCCTTTCAAGACACTGAGCTTTACTATAGCCTCAAACATTCTGTCTTGGCTTTTAGGGCTTTTGCCGGCTCCTCTTTTATATCCCCCAGCTCTTACTCATTAGCCTATAGCTTGGGGGGAGACAGGTCTTCTTTTCAGAGCTTTAGCTCTCTCAGAGGGTTTAAGCAAAACCGCTTTCGCGGGGATAAAATATACTTGGCTCAAACGGAGGCCCGTTTTCCGCTTTGGAAAGAGTATATAGACGGGGCCCTGTTTGTGGAGCTGGGGGAAACTGCGGGCTTTAAAAAAAGCTTTGAGAGCTTTGTTTGGGATTATGGGGGAGGACTCCGCTTTGGCATTCCTCCAAACTATGACATGAAGCTCAGGCTTGATTTTGGAATGGGCAAAGACAAGCGGGAAAAAATAAACTATAATTTTATTATCGAATTTCTTCAGGCTTTTTAATCTCCGGAGCATAGACAATTAGCCCGGTCCGGAGCATGAATGATAAAAAATAAAAATGGGAAGTTTATTTTTGTCACAGGGGGCGTGGTCTCCTCTGTGGGAAAAGGGCTTGTCTCAGCCAGCCTAGCCACTTTAATGGAGGCTCGCGGCTTTAAAATCAGCATTATCAAATGCGATCCCTATATCAATGTGGATCCGGGAACACTCTCCCCCTTCCAGCATGGGGAAGTCTATGTCACCCATGACGGAGCGGAAACAGATTTAGATTTAGGCCATTATGAAAGATTCACCCGTCTGGCTCTCAATAAAAACCACAGCATCACCACAGGGCAAATATATCAAAAGGTCATAGACAAAGAGCGGCGGGGGGACTACTTAGGCCGAACTGTCCAAGTGATACCCCACATCACAGATGAAATCAAAAACCGCATCTTTAAAGGCGCTCAATCCTCAGAGATTGCCGTTGTGGAAATTGGCGGAACTGTTGGAGATATAGAGGGGCTTCCCTTTATTGAGGCCATTCGGCAAATCCGCATTGAAAAAGGCCCTGAAAGCGCTATTTTCGCCCATGTCACTTTTATCCCCTTTATTCCCTCTGTGGGAGAGTTAAAAAGCAAGCCCAGCCAGCACTCCGTCAAATCCTTAAGAGAGGTTGGGCTTCAGCCGGATTTTTTAATTTGCCGAAGCTCTCAGGAAATCAGCAAAGATCTGAAAGAGAAGCTGGCGCTTTTTTCCAGCCTGTCCGCGGACAACATTATTCCCGTTCAGGACGCGCCCAGCATTTATGAGGTTCCTCTGTTTTTAAATAAGGAAAAGCTGGACGAAAAGCTCATCCAAAGAATGAATTTAAAATCCCCTCCCGCCAAGCTCTCAAAATGGCGGCAGTTGGTTCAAAAAATAAAAACTCCCAGAAAAAAAATCACCATTGGCCTTGTGGGCAAATATGTTCACTTGAGGGACAGCTATCAATCTATCCATGAGGCTCTTGTTCATGGAGGGCTTCCTCAGCAAATCCAAGTGAATATAAAGTATATCAGCTCAGAAGATAATTTATCCCCGGCAGTTTTGGATTCTTTGGCTGGAATTTTAGTTCCCGGAGGCTTTGGAGACAGAGGCATTGAGGGAAAGTTAAAAGCCATTCAGCATTGCAGAGAGCGCTCTATTCCCTTTTTTGGAATTTGCCTGGGGATGCAAATGGCCGCTGTGGAGTTTGGCAGAAATGTCTGCGGCCTAAAAGACGCCTCCAGCCGGGAATTTGAGGAGAAAGGCAAACCATCCAAAAACTTTGTGGTGGATTACATGCCTCATCAAAAATCTTTAGCCTACAAAGGAGGGAACATGCGGCTGGGATCCTATCCCTGTCTTTTGGCTAAAAACTCAAAAGCGCAAAAAATCTACAACAAGGATTTGGTGCATGAGAGGCACCGCCATCGATATGAGTTTAATTTTAGCTTTGCCAAACAGTTTGAGGAGGCCGGCATGAAAATTGCCGGCAAATGCAAAGAGGACAGCCGTTTGGTTGAAATTTTGGAAATTCCAAAACACCCTTGGTTTATTGGAGTTCAATTTCATCCGGAATTTCAGTCTAAGCCCACAGCGCCGCATCCTTTGTTTGTGAGCTTTGTCGCAGCCTGCGGCCAAGCCTGAAAAAAGCCTCAGTTCCGCCGGCCATTAAACTGAAAAAAGCTTTTTTTAAGCTCCTTGTTTATAGGGCGGGCGGCGTCAAGATTTTTTTCGTCATTTTTCAGTTAAATACAGATGGCGCTTTAATAACAAAAGATCCATCCCGCCGCGTTTAAAAGCGCTTGTGTTTTATTTCCCTTTTCCCTTTTTGGGAAAGAATCAAAGTATGAGTGATAATCCCCCCGGTCTCCGGCCTCACACCCTCCAGCAAGCGCCCCGATGTGACGCCTGTCGCAAAAAATATCACTTTTCCGGAGGCTAATTCATCTCTGTCCCAAATTTTATCTAAATCTTGAACACCCGCCCGCTGCGCTCTCTCTCGCTCCTCCTCATTTTTATAGACAAACTGCCCTTGAAATCCTCCCCCCAGGCATTTAAGGGCGGAAGCGGCCAAAACCCCCTCCGGAGCGCCGCCTGTCCCCATAAGCAAGTCAACAGGGGAGGAGCTTAAAGCTGTCTCCAAAGCCAAAGACAGATCTCCATCCCCCATCAGGAGCGCCTTAGCTCCGCTTTCCCTAATTTGTTTAATTAAATCCTCATGGCGGGGCCGTTTTAAAACCCCCACTGTAATCTCTTTTGGAGATTTTCCAAGAGCTTGGGCTGTCTGAGAGATATTTTGCTTAGGCTCCGCCCGCAAATCTATAAGATCTCTGGCGGGAGGCCCGCAAGCTATTTTCCTCATATAAATATCAGGAGCCTTAAACAGCCCGCCCCTCAAAGCGACAGACAGAACAGATAGAGAGCCTGACCGGCCCTCCGCGCATAAATCCGTCCCCTCTAAAGGATCAACAGCCACATCCGCTTTTAAAGGAGAATTTTTATCGCCCAGCCTCTCTCCTGAAAAGAGCCGGGGGGCTTGATCCCTCTCCCCCTCTCCCATCACAATCTGAATATCCATGTCCAGTTTGTTGAAAGCCTCCCGCATAGCGGAAACGGCCAACTGGTCCGCTCCTTTAGAATCCCCCCTTCCAATCAAAGGATAGCAGGCTAAAGCGGCCTGCTCTGTGACATGGGCAAAAGATAAAATATAATCCTCAAGCGGCATATATAAAACTTACTTTTTTCAAAATGTGCCCGCAATATTTATTTCAATATTTTTCAAACTGCCGGCCCTTGAAGCTTGCAGCCTTAAAGCCCAGATATATTCAGCTATTCCACTCTTTTGCCTTTGGAGTTTCCTGCTGAGGATTCCTCAATCAGCGCTTTAAAAAGCTATTTGCAGGGAGGCCAAACAGCCATAACGGCTGGCCCTGGCCCTCCAGCTGTATTCTCCTTTGGCGTCTATTCTGAAAAGCAGTTTTTGATGGACGGGAAGCGCCAAAGACAAAGCTCCGGAAAATCCATAGTCCACAGGATCTTTGATTTTCGTATCGGCTGTCAGCTTGACGCCTCCCATGGCGAAAAGAAAGTAGGGGTTGGCTTTGACTAGGGGAATCGCTGTCAAAATGTCAAAATAAAAAGACTGAAAATTCATATCCGCCGCGAGATTTAGATCCATGTTTAAATAAGAGATTAAAAGATCATAGCCGCTCAGCCTGAGGCCCGCATAAGCGTCTTGTTGATGAGGGGCGAAAGGGGAGGGGCTTGAGAATCCCACAGACAGGCCAATGTATCGTTTTTTCCAGCTGGCCCTGTCGGGCGCGGCTTTTCGCCTCTCTTTTGACTGGAATTTTTGCCGGGCTTTGTGAATGAGATCCAGATCTAAAAATTTATCCCTCTTAATTTGCTGTTTGGCTAATTTATAAGCGGGATTAGGCAGAAGTTTGCCATCTCGCTTTAAAAACTCCGGAGCTGTTTCCGCTTCCGAAATGAAACCCACAACTTTTGCCTCATGGAATAAAAAAACTTTGTAAAAAGAGCCAAAGTTATGAGAGGGGCGGAAGATTTTTTTGGAGATGAGGATCTCTTTCCCCACGGCCAGAGAATAAAGCTTCGGGGCGTCAAAATTCGGCTGCTTATAAACAAAACTGTTTAAAGCCACAACATAAGCTTTTTGAACATGAGGCTTATATTTTTCAGGGACCAGCTGTTTTTTATTTTTGGAGGGCTTTTTGCTGTTGAGGGCTGGTGGCTGTTTTTTCCCTTTTGCCGGGGGAACCTTGGCTGTCCCGCTTTTTAAGGCTTTGTCTGTCAGGGATTTTTTCGCCGGCGGTCTGACTTTTTTAGCGCCAAAGACGCGAAATCTTTTTTTTGTTTTAGAGGAATCCACTCGATATAAAATCAAAAAATCCTTTTTATCTCTGGTGAGCAGCAAGGAAAAGCTTTTTTTATTTTTTAAAATGAAGGCGAGTTTTTGATAAGCCTGCCGTTTAGAGCTGATAGGCTGTTTTTCAATAGATCGGATGATATCATTTTTTTTTAGCCTCATTTTGTCAAAAAGCCCCTGGATTTTAATATAGGGAATTTTGTATCCTGAGGCTCCGGCAAAGGCCGGTTTGCGCTTTGTCTTTTTTGAGCTGGCTTTTTTGAAAGAGGATTTTTTTTGAGTTTTCCGCCGGCCGGCCAATGTCTTTTTCGCGCGATTTCTTTTTTTAAAGGATTTTTTAGAGGCGGGCCGGCGCTGTTTTCCGGCTTTGCTCTTTTTAGCTTTTGAATAAACGCGCGTTTTTTGCTTAAGGGATTTAGATTTCGCCATCAGGCGCCCTTCCCAACAAAAAAAGAGAAGAAACAAAAAAAGAGCTAAACTCCAGCGTTTTTGAATTTTCCGCCTCCCCTTAAGCATTATTTTATAACCAGACAAAAAGCCAGCTGTTAAGCCCCAGAGCTTTCAACCCCCCCGCCTCCCCTTAAGCGTGATTTTATAACCAGACAAAAAGCCAGCTGTTAAACCCCAGAGCTTTCAACCCCCCGCCTCCCCTTAAGCATTATCTTATAACCAGACAAAAAGCCAGCTGTTAAGCCCCAGAGCTTCCAAACCCCCCGCCTCCCCTTAAGCGTGATTTTATAACCAGACAAAAAGCCAGCTGTTAAACCCCCGTGCTTCCAAATCCTCCGCCTCCCCTTTGGGTTTCACTCAGGGAGTCTTGCTCTGTCCATTCTGCCCTAAAAACGGGGCAAAGGACAAGCTGAGCTATTCTTTCTTGGTCTTTAATCGTGATATTTTCCCGTCCTGTGTTTAAAATTAAAGTTTGAACCTCTCCCCGATAGTCGGAATCAATAGTTCCCGGGCTGTTTAACACGGTTAAGCCTTTTTTTAGAGCCAAGCCGCTTCGGGGGCGGGATTGAAACTCAAAGCCGGGGGGGATTTCAAACGCCAGGCCTGAGGGGATTAAAGCTCTTTCTCCTGGCTTTAATACGAGATTTTCCCTCAAACAGGCTCTAATATCAAAGCCGCTGGCCCCCGCGCTTTTATATTCCGGCAAACAGCCTTTAAAATGCTCCAGTTTTTTAACTTTCACAAATAGGCGGGGAAAAGGCTTTTGAGCGGGCGCTTTATTTTTGTCAGAGGAAGGGCGCTTTTTTTGATCTGTTTCCATGGGCCAGGCTCTCCTTTCAAACTGAGGCTGTATTCACAAAGATTATAAAATATCGGGCCAAAATTCAACAGCTTTCGCCTGAACTCTATTGAGGGCTTTTACAACACAAGGCGGAGGCGCTCCAGTCTTGACAATCAGATCCTATTGATTTATGAAAGGCTATTCCAAATAAATTGTCCATTTTTCAGGGACGATCCGGGCAGATAATACAACATATAAAATTATGGGCTAAGCGCCCTGGCGCCAGCACACGCGATAAAGGCGCTTCGCCGCAAGGTATAAAAAATATCCTAGCCAAAATCCGGCTGTAGACTGAAAAACGCTTAAACTCTTTCCGGACAGCTCATTTTTAAAGAGCTTTCAAATGAAAAAAAGTGTTTTGAGAGCAAGCCCAAACAATTTTTCCGGACGGCTCATTTTCAAAGAGCTTTCAACACTTAAGCGGGTCCATTTTAAAAAACAGCCTGTCCTCTGGACGAGGCGTGAAAAAGCCTGTAAAGTGACAGACTGGCTGTTTATAAACTGGGGAAAACACCAGCGGAGACTGTCAAATATGGGACACATTAAGCCTTTAACTGAAGAGACTATTAGCCAAATCGCCGCGGGAGAAGTGATTGAGCGCCCCTCTCATCTGATTAAAGAGCTGGCGGAAAACGCTCTGGACGCCTCAGCGGATGAAATTGAGATTGATTTTGATCAAGGAGGGCGATTTGTCCAAGTCAAAGACAACGGCTGTGGCATTTCCAAAGAGGATCTCCCTTTGGCTCTGGCCCGCCACGCCACAAGCAAAATCACTCAATCAGACGATCTATGGAAAATTAAAACTTACGGCTTTCGAGGGGAGGCTTTGGCCAGCATCGCCTCAGTCAGCGATTTAACTTTAATCTCCGGCAGAAAGGATGACAGCTCCTTTTATCGCATCAGACAAATTTTTGGAAAAGAGCAGAAAATAGATCCTATAGGGGAATCCAGCGGAACCGCCATCATTGTCCGATCCCTATTTGAAAACATGCCCGCCCGCTTAAAATTTTTAAAAAGCGAAGGGGCGGAAAACTCCGCCATTAAAAACACATTAAAAGCTTTGGCTCTGTCTCAGCCTGATGTGAGCTTTCGAATCCTTCAAAAAGGCCGTCTCCTTTTTTACTGGCCCCGGCAAAAGAGTCTGTTGGACAGATCCCTTCAGGTTTTAGCGGCCAAAAGCCTTTACCGGACAAAGGGGGAAAGGGGGCTTTATAAAATTCAGGCTGTGATAGGCGCCCCCCATGAGACTTTAAAAAACAGAAAAGCCAGCTGGCTCTTTATCTGCGGAAGATGGGTGGAGTCCAAAGTCCTGCAAGCCGCTCTGATGTCCGCCTACCGGGGGCTGTTGATGCATGGGGAATACCCTCTGGCTGTCATAGATCTGAAAGGGCCCAGCGATGAGATTGATGTCAATGTCCATCCCTCCAAATCCCAAGTTCGGTTTAAAGACTCCTCTTTTATTTTTAAATTTGTGGAATCCTCCCTTCGCTCTCTTTTAGAGCAGGCGCCCTGGACAAAAAAAATCACACAAAGCTCAAAAGCAGATCCAGAGGAGAATTTGCGGTTTAATGAGAGCCGTTTTAAGCAAACACACTTCCCACTGCGACAAAAGCAATACTCCAAAGAGGCCCTCTCCACTCTCGCCTGGTCCGGCGCAGGCCCGGCGGAAGGCGGACAAATCCCGCCCGGCGCCTCAGAAAAAGCTTTAAATCCTATGGAATACAAACATATTTCTCCTGAAAAATCCAGACAGCCTCAGCCCGAGTCCTCCTGGTCCTCCCTTCAGGTTTTGGCTCAGGCCCATTTAACTTATCTGGTCTGCCAGTCAGACAGGGCGCTGGTTTTTATTGATCAGCACGCTGTCCATGAGAGAATCCTCTATGAAAGGCTCTTTCAATCATGGAAAAATGGCGCAGCGGAAATCCAGCCCCAGCTTGTTCCCTTTCCTTTAGATCTGGAGGAGGGGCAAATAGAGGCCCTGTTGGGCCTGGATGAAGAGCTAAACAAGCTGGGAGTTCAGTTGGAGCCTTTAGGGCCAAACTCTGTGGCCATCAGATCTTCCCCTCTCATTTTGAGGGAAAAGGCTTTGCGAGAGGGCTTACTGCTTTTAGCCAAACAAAGGCTGGAGACAGGCGACAGCTTTGCGTTTGAAAAGGCGATCTCCGGCCTTTGCGCGACTTTGGCCTGCCACTCAGCCATTCGCGCGGGCCAGGCTCTCACTCCGGATCAAATGCGGGATCTTTTGACTCAAATGGACGAGTTCCCTCTGTCCAGCTTTTGCCCACACGGCCGGCCGGTGTTTGTGGAATACCCTCTGTCCCGGCTGGAAAGGGATTTTGGCCGGCAGACTTAAGCTGTGTCTCCTCTACCGGCTGGATTTGAAAAATCAGAGCTTAAACTTCCGCTCCCGCCAGCGCGGGAACCCGGCAGATCTGGATGTTATAAAGAGAAAAGCGCAAGATGGACTCCCCCGGCGGAAGAGATGGCATATCATTTTAATTGCGCTCTAAAAGCCCGGCCATAGCTCCTTCCAGCGCGGGAGCCGGCCTATTTAAATTTTCCGGCGGATAACAGCTTGAAAATAAAATCAACACAGTTTAATAAAAATATAAAATAATGAGCCGTCAAATACCGCAAAAAAAAATTCATCTCCCGCCCCGCCTGATTCAGCTGAGCCTGATTTGCTCCGCCCTGTGGATGACCGGCTCCTGTTTGAAAAAAAAAGCCAGCCCTTACACCAACTATAAATTAGAGGAGGCTTTTCGCTATCCCATTCTCTCTGAGCCGCCCACTTTGGATTGGAATAAAAGCACAGACACAACCTCCTCTCTGGTCATTCAAAATCTCATGGAGGGGCTGACAGAGTATGATTTTGCCGATGGCTTTGTCCGGCTCCGCCCGGCTCTGGCTCAAAGCTGGAGGCGCTCTCCCGATAAAAAAACATGGCGCTTTATTTTGCGGGACAAAGTTTTATGGACAGATGGGCAGGCGTTAACCGCGCGGCATTTTATCGATGGCTGGGAAAGGCTGTTAAACCCCAAAACAGGATCAGAGTATGCCTATTTTTTGTTTCCCATTAAAAACGCCAAAGCTTACAGCCAAGGTAAAATCACGGACTTTAAGCAAGTGGCGGTCCGAGAGAACAGCCGAGGGGAGCTAATTGTCCAGCTGGAAAAGGGCATCTCTTATTTTCCCTATTTGCTCACCCATCCCTCCACTTTTCCCATCCGAAAAGACATTATAGAGAAAAATCAATCCCTTTGGACACATCCGGAGCGCATCGCCACTCTCGGCCCTTATAAGCTCCAGCGCTGGGATCATGACAAAGCTCTGATCCTTGTCCAAAATAAAAATTACTATGGGGAGGCGCCCTCTGTTAAAAAGGTTATTCTTTACATTATACCGGAGGAGACAGCTGTTATGAGCCTTTACTCCTCCGGGCGCTTAGACATAGCCACACCCCTTCTTTCCAGAGATTTGCCTTTTTTGCGAAAGCGAAAAGACCACCGCCAACACAATGTTTTAAGCTTGTATTATTACGGCTTTAATGTGAAAGCGGAGGCTTTAAAAGACGCCAGAATGAGAAGGGCTATTGCTCATTCTGTGAGCCGTAAAGAGATTGTCCGCCTTCTCAACCGCGGAAATCAGCCTCTCAAAAGCTGGATCCCCGAAGGGCTGTTTGCCCATAACAAAAACATTGGATTGGAGTTTAATCCAAAAAAAGCCAGAGCGCTTTTAAAGGAGATGGGATATAAAGCCTCTTCTGATCTTCCAAAAATACAAATTTTTTACAACACCACAGCCGACCACAAAATGATTGCGGAAAATATTCAATCCCAATTAAAGAGAAATCTTGACCTTAATGCGGAGCTTAACAATCAGGAATGGAAAACCTATCTGCAAAGGCTAAAAACAAAAAATGTGGAATTGTTTCGCCTCGGCTGGCAGGCGGATTATCCCGATCCGGATAATTTTATGAATCTTATGGCCTCTTTTTCCGACAACAATCACACGGGCTGGAAAAATAAGACATTTGATCAGCTGATTATACAAGCCATGACGGCAAAAGATGGCCCGCAAAGACAGGCGCTTTATGACAAAGCTCAAAAAATTTTGCTGGAAGAGGATGTGGCTGTTTTCCCCATTTTCACCGGAGTGTCGCATATTCTTATCTCCCCCCGAATAAAGAGCTTTCCTAAAAATGTCATGGACTATATTTTGTTTAAAAAAGTTGAAATAAACACAGGATCATGACAGCTTAAGCTTCACTGCTAAAGGCTCCATTATTGTATGGCTGAAAAAATTAAAACTGAATATCTGTCTCTGGGAGATAAAGCGGAGAGGGCTTTTGGCGCTTTAGCTGGGGCCTCTTTTTTCCTTTTAGCCGGGATAAGCTTTTGCAGTTACATTATCCCCGCCTATCTATGGATGATTTTTTTGGCCAGCCTTTTCATCTGTTTTTTCTCCTATATTGTGAGAAAAAGGCTTTTTCTCTATGTGGCGGGACGGCTGACGGAGGCTTTAATCACAGTTTTTGTCATTGCGACAGTCACTTTCGCGCTTTTAAGGCTTCTCCCCGGCGGGCCTTTTGATCAGGAAAAAACCCTCCCGCCGGAAATCAAAGCCAATATCGAGGCTAAATACCACTTGGACAAGCCTCTTTATTGGCAATACAGCCACTATATCAAAGGCTTGCTCCGGGGCTATCTGGGAGAATCCTACAAATACACAGACAGAAGCGTCAGCGACATTTTAAAAGACTCTCTTCCGGTGTCCATTCAGCTGGGGATTTACGCTCTCATTTTAGCCTTTGCTCTGGGAATCCCTCTAGGCGTTTTTGCGGCTCAAAGGGCCAATACAAGGTCTGACCGATTAGCTATGATATTCAGCATTTCCGGAGTCTCTCTCCCCTCTTTTGTGATCGCCCCGATGTTTATTTTGCTGTTTGCCTTTCAGCTGGGCTGGCTGGAGGCCGCTTTATGGGAGGGCCCTTTGTTTTATATTTTGCCGTCTGTGGTTTTGGGGCTGCGCCCGGCGTCTGTTATCGCCCGGCTCACCCGCTCCAGCATTTTAGACGCTGTGGCCAGTGATTATGTGAGAACGGCGCGGGCTAAAGGCTTAGATGAAAACACAATTTTTTACAAGCATATTTTGAAGAGCGCTTTTTTGCCGGTTTTGACTTTTTCCGCCCCTTTGATTGCCGGAATTTTAACCGGATCTTTTATTATAGAAAAAATTTTCGCCATTCCCGGCTTAGGGCAACACTTTGTCAGCAGTGTCTCTAATCGGGATTACCCCCTGATTTTAGGAACATTATTGGTCTATAGCTGTCTGCTGATCTTATCCAACTTGATTGTCGATCTTCTGTATGCCTATTTTGACCCCAGAATAAAAGTATCTTAGAGGAAAACATGCCCGCCATTTATTCCCGCTTTGCAAAACTTAAAAAAAGCCTTTTTTTTCAGCGTGTTTTAGGGGTGTCCCTGTTATATATTTACTGCCTAACAATATATTTTGCTGTTCGGGCCGCTCATCCGCCGGCTTGGCCTTTAGATCCCTTTCAGAAGCTTGCGGAGTTTTTTCTTATGCTGGCCGGGGGGATTCTCTCACTGTCTGTTGTATTTTTTTTGCTGAGCTTAAAAGTTAAAAATCAACTGCTTATTTATATTCCGCTGAGGCTGAGCGGCCTCATTCCCGCTGGGATGTCCGGTCCATTTAACGCTTATTGGGCTAAAGCAAAGCGCCAGCCAATAAAATTTCAACAGAGGAGCGCATGAGGCAAAAATCCCTATTCCGGCAAATCATTGAGACAAGAATCTGCCTTTATTGCGGGCTTTTTATTCTCTTGATTTGTTTTGGCGCTTTGTTTGCCCATTGGATATCCCCCTATCCTTTTGATGAGCAGTTTCCGGAGAGAGCTTTAGCCCCGCCCTCATGGAGGCATTGGCTGGGGACAGACCACTTGGGAAGGGACTTGCTGTCCCGGATCATTTACGGCTCGAGAATGTCCATGGCTGTCGGTGTTTTTACAGCCTTGATCTCCGCTGTTTTAGGTTTGTTTTATGGGCTGATTTCCGGATGGGCGGGCGGATTAACCGATCGAATCCTCATGCGCTTTATCGATATTATGTTCTCCATTCCCACTCTTGTTTTGCTGATTTTGGTCAAAGTCCTTTTTGACTCTTTTATTGTCATTCCTCATCCGGAGCTGAAAGCCTTGGCGGGAACTTTAGCGGCATTGAGCCTGGTGAGCTGGGCCTCTTTAGCTCGTGTGGTCAGAGGCCAAACTCTTCAGGCCAAAGAAAACCTTTTTGTGGAGGCTGCCCGCTCGCTGGGCGCCGGGGACTTCCGCATTGTCTTTTTTCACATTTTGCCCAATATCGCGACCCCTATAATTATTCTTTTAACCTTTCAAATTCCATCCAATATTCTGTTTGAAAGCATGCTCAGCTTTTTAGGGTTGGGATTACAGCCCCCTTTTAGCAGTTGGGGTGTTTTAGTGGACGAGGGCTGGCGCTCCCTCAGCTCTTATCCCCGCCTGATTATCGCCCCCGGCCTTTTGCTTTTTTTAACTATGCTGGCCTTTAATCTTTTTGGAGATGGATTGAGGGATATTTTTGATCCTAAAATGAGAGATCAAGCCACCGGCGCTATCCGTTAAAATTCCTGAGTTCGCCCTTTGGAAAGTGAAAAAAGTTTGAAGCCCTTAGCAGAAACAAGCCTTTTTTTAAAATCTTCTCTGGAATTTAGACATACTAAGTCTGTCAAAAAAAACTAATAAAATCAAAGATTTTGACTCGTTGTATTAGCCAAGAGGCGAACTCAGAATCAAGCCACCGGCGCTATCCGTTAAAATTTTAACCTGAGCTTTTGCGCCTTTATAAAAAAACAAATTTATATGATTTTCAAGTTTCTCAGCTAAAGAGGCTCCGCTGAAAAGGATTTTGGCCTGTTAATATCGCGCGGAGGCTGTTTTGGGGGCTGGGCCAAAGCTAATCAATCCAGCAAGCGCATTAAAACGGCTAAAACAGAAATTCCCACCACCATAACGCTTCCCAATTTAATAATGATGTCCTTTCTGGCGCCCTCAATGTCCTTTTTTGTCTCCGACCTCAACTGCTCAATGTCTTTTCTCACTCCCTCAATATCCTTTTTTGTCTCCGACCTCAGCGCCTCAATGTCCTTTTTTGTCTCCGACCTCAACTGCTCAATGTCCTTTCTCACTCCCTCAATATCCTTTTGCAGGAGCAATATATCTTTTTTAGAGGCTAAATCGTTTTCCACCCTATCCTTGTGAAAATAAATCAGGGTATTGGCCTGCTGTTCTGTAAAGCCATTGTCTTTTAAATATTGGACTTGTTTTAAAAGCTCCGCCATAATGATTTGCTTATATCAAATTTATTTGAAAAAATCAACAATTATCTGAAAAAATCCGGCTGGCAAAAAACATGAGAAAATGGGGACTATCATAATATTGTTTGTGAAAACAAGGTGAATATTCATGGGCCTAAAACACATCCCCCGGCTCATGCAAGCGATCCCATTTCAAAATGTCCTCTTGTCCCGATTTTATCACTCCTAAAACACATCCCCCGGCTCGCGCAGGCGATCCCCATCTATCAATCAATCAAAACAGCAAAATAGCCACTAGGCAGGCAAAAAAGCTTAAAGTCTTTGAACATCCCGCCCGGTTTTGATAAAAGGCGAGGTATGGAGAAATTCAGCCTAAAAGCCCCTTCGCCTCTGTGGATAGACAGCCATGCTCATATTGACAAGCTGTCCTCCAGCGTGCTGGACACCTTAAAATCAGCTAAAGAGCGGGGGGTTTTTCGCATTCTGACTATCGGAACAGAGCTTAAAGATTGGGAGGCGGTTGTCCAGATCTGCCAGGAGCATTCTCCTGAAATTTATGGCGCTTTGGGAATGCATCCCCATACAGCTCAAGATTTTAATGATACAAGCGAAGAGTTTTTAAAAAAGCATTTGAGCCTGAAAAGGATTGTGGCTGTTGGAGAGATTGGCTTGGATTACTATTATGAGCGCTCCGGCAGAATGATTCAAAAAGAGGTTTTTGAGAAACAGCTGGCTTTGGCTTATGATTTAAAAATGCCTGTCGAAATTCACACCAGAGAGGCTGAGGAGGACACAATTTTTTTTCTAAAAAAATTTAATGGGCAAGTGAGGGGGCTGATCCATTGCTTTACAGGGTCTTATGATTTGGCCAAACAAGCCTTGGATTGCGGGTTTAATATCTCCTTTAGCGGGATTTTGACTTTTAAAAATTCAGAAAAACTCAGAGAAACCTGCAAAAAAATCCCTTTGGATCGGCTCCATATAGAAACCGACTCTCCTTTTTTGTCTCCAGAGCCTCATCGGGGGAGAGAAAACCAGCCGGCCCGCGCCTCTCTCGTGGCGAAATGTGTGGCCCAGCTGTTTGGCGTGGATTTAAAGACGCTCTCAGATCAGTTAAAAACAAACACTTGGGATCTATTTCCAAAAATAAAAGAGGAGGAAAAGCTTTGGACAGATCGCCATTAAGAGTTTTCATCAACGGCTTAGGGCGGATTGGCCGCTTGATTTTTCGCCGGGGCTTTGACTCCTTAAACATTGTGGCTGTTAACGGGACCAGCCCGCCGGATGATCTGGTCCACTATCTGAAATATGACTCCATACACGGAGTTTGGAAAAGGCCCATCTCAGCTGAAGGCCAAGAGCTGGCTGTGGATGGGCGAAAAACAGCCTGCTGGCGGGAGCGCAGCCCCGACTTAATAAATTGGAGTCAAATCAAAGCGGATGTTGTTATTGAGTGCTCCGGAAAATTTAAAAAATCTTCAGATTGGAAAAAAGCTTTTGCTCAAGGAGTAAAACAAGTGATTGTCTCCGCTCCGGCGGAAGATCCGGATTTTACTTTGGTTTTTGGCGTCAATCAAAATGTATACAATAAGGACAAGCATAAATTTATCAGCAGCGCCTCCTGCACAACAAACTGTCTGGCTCCTGTGATAAAAGCTTTAAAAGACAGCTTTGGAGTGGAGCGGGGGTTTTTTTCCGCCATACACTCCTACACAAATGACCAAAGGCTTTTGGACTCCTCTCATAAAAAAGATTTGCGAAGGGCCCGAGCCGCCAGTTTAAACATTATTCCCACAAGCACAGGCGCCGGGTCAGCTTTATCTTTGATTTTTCCAGAGCTTAAAGGCCGCATCCGCGGCCAAGCCTTTCGTGTTCCCACAGCCAATGTCAGCTTGCTGGATTTAACAGTGGAGACACAAAATAGCGCCTCCCTAAATACACTTCGCTCAGCCCTGCAGCAAGCCTCTCTTAAAGAGCTGAAGGGAATTTTAGCGATAGAGGAAAAGCCTTTGGTCAGCTCTGATTTTATTGGGCGATCAGAAAGCTCCATAGTGGATTTTCCCTTGACAGCTTTACAGGGCCAAAAACTCCTCAAGCTGGTGTGCTGGTATGACAATGAGGCGGGGTTTTCTGAGAGAATTATAGATTTCATTCATTTTATAACTCCTTCCCGTTAAAAAGATCACAAGCCGGACTGTCTGTCTTGGCCTATATTCACAAAGCTCATCTGTTTTTTCCAAAGTCCAAACTGAATCTTTATCGGGGCGAGCATCCCAGCCTCATTCGCGAAAAGCTCCTTTTGTTTTTTTAAAGCTCATCCAAGCGCTCACAGCCTCATCCGCAAAAGCCTCCTTTTGTTTTTTAAAGCTCATCCAAGCGCCCACAGCCTCATCCGCGAAAAGCTCCTTTTGTTTTTTAAAGCTCATCCAGCGCCCACAGCCTCATCCGCAAAAGCCTCCTTTTGTTTTTTAAAGCTCATCCAAGCGCCCACATCATCATCCGCAAAAGCCAAGCTTGGACTCAGAAAAATTGAAGGTCATAATGGGGCTAAAATGGCCGGCGCAGTTTAAAAAAATCAAGAGAGCCACGGAAAAAAGGAGGAAATAAAGATGAGCAAAAGCAAAAAAACTGAACAAAAAATGAGCAAAAGCCTATTATTTAAACAATCCACGGAAAAAGTGTCTCACACTTAAAAATCTTAAAAGCCTTTAAAATCAAGGAAAATTAGCTCCAGCCGGCAAATTTTTCAAAAAAATCAATTTATTCTGGATAATTTTTTTAAAAAGGGTATTATTTTTTATACTTTATTGAAAGCTGTGCTCTTCAAGGAACAGAGATAAAGACAATTTTCTGAATTTTTGTTCAAAACAGAATTACAGGTTTTTTAATTTTTTTGATTGAAAACTTTTAAATTCTGTTTTTGCGGCTTTCTAGTTGGATTTTTAGAAACTATTTTTTTGGAAAGGAGCAAAGCTATGAAGATCCAAAACACTTTTCACGAGATTCGGTCTGTGCTTATTTTAAACAGGCCCAATGTTATCACAAGCAATAATTTTTATATGGAGGTTTTTCGCATTCCTGAAGTGTTAAGCCGGCTGCAGCAATACCGAGAGGCGCTGAGCGAGAATGATATGAATATTCCTATTTGGGTCTATTGCCTGACTCAGGATATCAAAAGCCTTATGGGAAGCCCTCAGCCTTTCGTTTTAAATTTTTTAATCAATTTGGGGCTTTTTGACCGCTGGATAGCCAGAAACTCCTGGCCTCAGTATATCGTAGGCTCTGATATTTTAATGTCCGTTATCACGGGTGAAATTTCTTTTGAGGAGCAGGCTTTGCTATTGAGCAATGGCTATTGCCAGGAGAGCGGGGAGCTTCATCTTTATAAAGCCAGCTCTTATTACAACAGCCAAATGGGGGCTTTTTGCCTGACCAATTTAAAGAAAAAACAAGCCAGCTGCTCTTTAAAAAAGATTTTAACGGATTTAAAACAAAAATTTAAAATGGATGACACTGGAGGGGATTGGCAATTTCAACTGCTGGCCCCCCATGATAATGACTTTATAGAGGAGCTGAAATCTTATGGCATTTTTCCTAAAGACTTTTTGGAAAGGGATCAGGCTTTAAAGTGGCTTTGGCCTATATGGAAAAGAACACAAATGCAAGGCTTAAGAGACAAGCCAGCACAAATTTGCTAAGCCTCATCAAGACAAACAACAAACCAGCACACATTTGCCAAGCCTCATCAAGACAAACAACAAACCAGCACACATTTGCCAAGCCTCATCAAGACAAACAACAAACCAGCACACATTTGCCAAGCCTCATCAAGACAAACAACAAACCAGCACACATTTGCCAAGCCTCATCAAGACAAACAACAAACCAGCACAAATTTGCTAAGCCTCATCAAGACAAACAACAAACCAGCACACATTTGCCAAGCCTCATCAAGACAAACAACTTAAATTTATATTTTTTGCGCGCCTATTGCAAAATTTTCAAAACAAAGAGCATAATCGGCATGGGCGCGTATCTCAGCCTCCATTTTTAAAGCCTTTTGGATCAAAGTGTCTAAAACTACGCTGGGCCTTTCAGACAATTTTTTAATGTCCCGCAGTTTGTCCTCTCTATGAATCAGTTTGTCAGCCTGCCCGGATTTGAACAGCCGGGCGTCTCTTAAAATCTCCTGCCAAAAAGAGCAAATCAGCAAAGCCTCTTTGCGATTGCTTATGCTTTTGGAAAATTCCATAGAGGAAAATGAGCTTTTAAATATTTTGGACCACAAATCAAAAGAGAGCTCTCTGGCCTTCGTTTGAGTTTTTAACTCTTCCATCAGATCCATACGGCCCCTGGAGCCGAGAATGACCCACTCTGGGCAGGCGCTGGGAGCCAGCTCCCTAATGATATGATCCGGCAGAGGCTGAAAGCGCAAGTTTTGAACGCGAGATCTTATAGTTAAAGGCAGTTTTGAAGGCTCAGAGGAAATGAGAAAAAAAAAGGATTTTGGAGGCGGCTCCTCTATTATTTTTAAAAGAAAATTGCCGGCTTGAGGATTGAGCCTTTCAGCTGAATCAATTAAAACAGCCTTCGCTTTCGCAAAAGACTGAAGAGATAAAAAAGGCGGGATCGCCTTCACATCCCGCAAGCGGATTTGCAAAGTCTCATAACTCACACATAAAACATTCTCATTTTGTTTTTTTGACAGGCTCAAGCAGTTGGAGCATGTCCCGCACGGCTCTTTCTCCCCGCACAAAAGGCTTTGCGCCAAGGCCCAGGCCATTTGCCTTTTGCCCACACCGGAGGGGCCGGAAAACAAAAGAGCGTGAGGCAATCTGTCCTTTGCGGCAGCCTGCTTGATTTGGGCTTTGATTTCCTCATGGCCTCTAATTTGATCCATTATTATCGCAGACATTTGCCCCCTTTAATTTGCTCTTATCTTTATCCCCATTCAAGATCTTTTTAAAAAAGGAGTGGAAACAAGGCGCGCTTTAACTCTAGATCCGCGAATATCCAAATAAAGATCTGTCAAATGACTCCGTGTGTAAGCCAAGCCAATCATCTTCCCCAAGCTGGGGGATTTTGCCCCGCTGGTCACAGCCCCCACAGCCTCCCTCCGCTCATTATAAAGGGAATAGCCTGTTCGGGGAACTCCAGAAGAGCCTTCCAAAATAAAGCCTTTAAGCCTTTCATATCCCCCTTTGGCTTTTTGTTTTAACAAAGCTTGCCGCCCAATATAATCCTCATCGCTTTTTAGCAGCCAAGACAAACCCGCCTGCAAGAGGCTTTTTGTCTCATCAAAATCCTGGCCGGACAGCAAATAAGCCATCTCCAGCCTCAAAGTGTCTCTCGCTCCCAATCCTATTGGGCCAACAGAAAAAGCACGGCCCTCTTTTAAAAATCGATTCCAAAGAGAGAGCGACTGGCTTCCAGGCGCATAAATTTCGAACCCCTCCTCCCCTGTGTAGCCTGTTCTGGAAAAAAGAAGAGATCCCTCCCCCTCCACAAAATGAAATCTGGAAATTTTCCGAAAAGCGACAGAGGGAAAAATTGTTTCACAAAGATTAAAAGATTGAGGCCCTTGAACAGCCATCAAAGCCCAATGAGCGCTTTCATCCTGAATAAAAACCTCCTCATTTTTGATCTGGGACCTCATCCATTTCAAATCCTTGTCTTTAGCGGAGGCGTTGACACACAAAAGATAAGCGTTTTTAGAGCAGGCGTAAAGAATGAGATCATCAATAAGCCCCCCGGTCTGAGAGCAAAATGCGGAATAAACAGCCTGCCCCTCGCTCAGCGATTTTAAATCCGCGGGAAGAAGCCGGGCTAAAAAAGAGCGGCTGTCTTTGCCTTGAACACGAATTTGCCCCATGTGAGAGACATCAAAAAGCCCTCCGGCCCTTCTGACTTGCAAATGCTCCTGAGCGGGGCTTTTGTAGGAAAAAGGCATTTGCCAGCCGGCAAAGGGGATAAAACGGGCTCCCGCCTCTTTATGAGATTCAAAAAAAGGGGTTTTTTTCATACTGGACGGGCTTTAAGTTTTTATATTGTTTCAAATTGAGCCTGCGCTTTGAAGACTCCTGACAGCAGATGGCCTAAGTCTGTCCCAAAGATAGAGATGTCCTGTCTTAAAAATCGCCTGTTTTCCCTCTGAAATAAAAAGAGCAAAGGCTTACAAATAAGCCCTCTGATTAAATTTTCAACAGTTTGATCCATCCAAAATATCGGCCCGCGCTTTTGTTTGCGGGAGCTTTCAAAACTCCAGCCTATATATTTATGACTGTCCATTTTATGGCCTCTCATTTTAATTAAAATTCAGTCAGTTTTTCCATATTGGGAAATTGATTTCCCTGCCCCGCCAGCCTCAGCCTATATCTATAAAAGCTCCCTTTGTCCTCTTTATAATCGGCAAACATCAAGTCCAGCATATTGCGCATTTGAAAATTTTTGCTCACATCAATTTGCAGTTGAACATTATAAGAGTTTAAGCGAACCCTCCCATAAACGGACATAATAGATCCGCTTCCCTTCATTTGAATGACCACATCATCCGTTGGAGCGCCCCAGCGAAAAACTTTAAACACAATATCCCCCTCCTTTAAATGAGAGACGACTTCCGCCTCGCTCCATTTAACAGAAGGCAGGCTTAAATGGCCTAAAGGTGGAACTTGAAATTCCGCTCTGGACAAGCGGATATTCTTCCCCTTCAAATTGAAAGAGGCTGTAATATCCTCCATTCTCTCCAGCCGGCCCCCCTCATAGTCAAACCGAATTTTGGCCCGGCCCGACATTTTCAGACGAGGAAACAGCCCGCTTAAAGCTTTGAGATCCAAAGAGGGGGAATGCCCTTTAACAAGATAAACTGTGACGGGAGTCTCCAGCTCTCCCTCCTCCATAGCCCTTTTCTTGCTCCGAAACACAACAGACAAAGAGGAATCCCCTTGAGCGGCTTTAAAGCCCCAGGCTTTTTTAAAGGCCAGCCATTGGCTGAGCGCGGGAGAAACTCTTAAACTGTCCAGCAAAACAGCCTTTCCCTTGTAATTGAGAGACAGCTGTTGAAGCTCTATGCCCGGCGGAAACAATTTAAGCCTAAGCCTCTCAAAATCCATTCGAAAAGAGGGCGGAAAACTCTCCTGCGCTTTTTTAACTGTTTTTTCAAGCGCCTGATTCCAGGGAAACCGAATGACAAAAAACAAGGCTGTAAAAATAAAAATAAAAAACAGCCCTCTTCTCCGAGTCCATATAAAGCTAAAAAAAAATTTCAATAACCGAAACATTAAACCCCTCAGACTATCCTTTATTTTTATCCGCTAAAAAAAAATTCAATAACCGAAACATCAAAACGCCCTTGCCCCGGCTGTTATCTCTTCACAGGAAGATCCTCCAGCCTCGGCCATTTAGAGTTTGTATCCATACTGCTCCCCTTTTCCGGCGATTTATCCTCTGCGCCTTTGCCCTGGGCCGGGGAGGGGCGCTTGTTTTTTTCCGGCCGGCTCTTTTTTAAAATTTGCTTTTTTGTTTTGCTCTTTTTTGAGGGGACAGCGTCCGATCGGAATTTGCGCTTTTTCCTTTTAAACAGCGCGCCCGCCTGTCTTCCTCTTTCAGAGGCGAAAGAGGACACCTGATAGGCGACATCATAATGCTTAGGGAACTCTTTGCTCTCCTCCATAACAACAGATCGCAAACGGGACTGCGGCAAATGATTCAGCTCTGTCCCCAGCTTTATAGCCTGCTTAATATTGAGATGCTTAAGCTGGACGCCAAAATCAATTTGATAGATGGAGCTTTTTTTGGAAAATAATTTTTTTTTATCCTCAATTTTAAAATCAACAGAGGAGTATTTTTCTATAACTCTCTCCATCTTGCTCTTTAACTGGTGTTGAGAGTGGCGAAACAGTGAAGAGGACAGCTTGCCTCTCATCCTTAACAGCTCTAAGGAGAGATTCTGTTTGCCCTTAAACTCCCTCCATGAAAACACAGAGGCGGAAAAATAAGACAAGGGAAGATAAGCCAAAGCGACAAAGGCGCACACAATAAAGCCATACTTAATAAGCCTCTGCCGGTTGAGGCTTAAAGACTGATACCTCTCCTTTAAAAGATTGAAGCTGTGGCTCTCTAAAAGACGGCTCTCAAAGCTTCGCCAGGCCTCAACAAGCTGTTTTTTTAAATCTCTGAGCCTCTCATTCACGGCTAATCCCCCTTTTTTAACTGAAAGGAGTAAGAAAAAAAGATTCGCTCATCTTGATCTGAGTCCGCCGGAGACTGCGGGGATTTCGAGCCTTTTTTTTGCGGCGGATTCGCCTCCTCCTTCTTTTGTTTTACAGTGAGATCTAGAGCCTTTGACCCTCCAGACTGCGATAAACGCTCTTTGTTGTCATCCGCTAATGGCCCTCCAGACTGCGATAAACGCTCTTTGTTGTCATCCGCTAATGGCCCTCCAGACTGCGATAAACGCTCTTTGTTGTCACCTGCTAATGGCCCTCCAGATTGCGATACACGCTCTTTGTTGTCACCTGCTAACGGCCCTCCAGATTGCGATACACGCTCTTTGTTGTCACCTGCTAATGGCCCTCCAGACTGCGAGGAATGATCCTCAAAAGCCCCCTGAGCCAGACTTTGCAAAAGGGATTTGAGCTTTTCCGAAGACAGCCGATTCACTAAGCCCTTTATCTCCACCTTTTCATCCTCCGCTTTTAAATACTGAACAGTTAAATTCCATTGAGAGGCCGGCCCTATTTTTTGAACAATCCTCTGAAGATGATCCATAGGATTAGGCAAATCCAGCTCGCTTTGGGCCAACTGCTCATCTTTTGTCTTTTCCCTCTCTTTATCTAAAAAAGACTGAATGGCCTCCCCGCTGATTCGATCTTCCTCTAAATAGGCTATTTTTTTGCCGTAATCCACAAACACAGGCTGTATACTCCCTAAAATTTTAGAGCTTTCCTGATGCCTGACTAAGGCATAAACTGAAAAAATCAAAAAACACAGCAGGCCCATCAGCTCCGCTTTTCGCCATTTTTTTGAAAAGAGGGGAAAAGCCTCCTTCCTCATAGACTGAAGAAAATTTAATCCCTGATAGGGGGAGCTTTTCAAGCCCTCTAAAGCCAAGCCAAAAGCCACGCCAGACGAGACTTGGCTCTCTAAGGGAAAATCCGGGAAATCCGGCAAAGCTCTCAATCTGGAGCAGGGGACAGAAATCTCTGAAGTCAAAAAAGCTGTCAAATTTTTAATCACAGATCCTGGGCCAAACAAAACAGCCTCTGAAATGGAGATCCCCTTTTCCGTCTCAAGAGACATTTTTAAGAGGTTGAGCGCGGGCGTCAAAAGATGGATGCGTTTTTTAATCAAATTGGAAAAAAACACCTGCTCTTTTGTCCAGCCCTTGGTCTCCGCTAAAATAAAGGATTTGCCAAAAAACTCCTCCCAAGCCTTTTGCGCGGAAAGATTATAGACTTTCATCATTTCCTCAATGATAGGAGCCACAGACCAATCTAAAACAGAAAGATGATTCAAATGGCCGTCCTTATAAAGCAAAATTTGGCTGTTTTGCGCGCCCAGATAAATATAAAAAGAGCGCCCTGTTGGGTTTTGAGCCTGCGACAAAGGCTTGTTCCAGGATTCTAAAAGATTGGCCAGAGCCGAGCCTTCACTGCTTAAAAGCCAGGGTGGGTTTTTAGACAAATAATCGCGTGCCAGGCGCTCTTTGACATTTTCCTCCGGTGTCACAAAACACAGAGCGGAGCTTTTGCTTTTGTCTTTGATCCCGCAGATTCGAGCGTCAAAAAAAACTTTGTCGGCGCGAAAAGGGGTTTTGTCCTCAATTTCAAAAGGCAGTGTTTTTAAAATTTTAAACTTCTCTTTAAAGGGAAACTCAATTAAAAAGCCCGTCACAGAGCTTTGGGAAAGGGCGTAACAAAATCTGACATTTTCCTCTTTGCGCCTCTCCGCTATTTTTTCAATATGCCGGGAAATAAAAAGCTCTTTTTCCTCTGGGGAGCTGGAGCTGTCAAAAAACAGCTCCTCAATAAACTCCAGCTGGGGCCGTCCCCCTTTTAAGCCAGCCCCGGCAAAACAAACGCTGTCCTGTCTGATATGAACGCCAATGCTTATCATGCTGTCATCCGCTCTTTGATTTTTTAATTATACTGATGGGATGGAAATTTCATATTTTTATCCTCTGGAGCTTTGAAATAATAACTCAATCCCTGACCATATAAAAACTCAAAATAATACCCAATCCCTGACCATATAAAAACTCAAAATAATACTCAATCCCTGACCACAATAAAAACTCAAAATAATACTCAATCCCAACCCATATAAAAACTCAAAATAATGCCCAATCCCTGCCCACAATAAAAACTCAAAATAATACTCAATCCCTGCCCAATAAAAACTCAAAATAATACCCCATCCCTGCCCACAATAAAAACTCAAAATAATAACTCAATCCCTGCCCAATAAAAACCCAAGCTCTCAAAATTAAAAGCTCTCTTTTAAATACATTATAATCAAGGATCTATAATAGAAGTAATGAATTTTTGCCGGATCAGCCTTTTTATCCCGCTCTGTCCGCTGTTTTTCGCCGTTTTCCCTCCTCTCTCTGTCAGACTGCTCTTCAGTCCCGTCTCTCGCCTTGCGCCTTTGCTCTTCGGCATGATGAAATTTTTGATAGAGCAAAAGCGATGAGGACATATCATAAAGCAGGGCCTCTAAATTCACCATTTGCCCTTTATGCTCCCCTCTGGACTTTATGCGGAAAGCCATAGGAAAGCCAAAACTCAGCATATCCAATGTTTCCCATTGCTCCTTTAATCCCTCACAAAAGGGCAGTCCCCGCTCATTTACAAAATCGCAAAAATCCTTATGGCTTAAAAAAGGGCTGTAATGATCAGAGCGCAGGGCTGTTCGGGACATAATTTGCTCCGCCAGATCCTCAGAAAAGCCCAAAGCCCGCAAAATCTCCTCAGAGGCATAGTTGATATTTAAAGCCTTTGTTCCATAAACTGTAATATGAGGGTGTAAAATCTCAAATATCTCCTCCTCCATCCGGGGTGTTTTTCGGATCTCCTCAACAGAGGCAAAAGATCGATTTAAAGGTTTTTTCCCCTCCTCCAACAGCTCCTCGCTTCCCCCATTTTGGCTGTTATTGTCTAAATCTGTCCAATCAGACAAATTGTTTAAAATCTCCTCTAAGTCTCCCGTGTCGTATTTATCCCTTAATTTTTTATCCTTCTGAACGGCGCTTGACAAAAGATTCAAAAGGCTGGAATAAACAAATTCCCGGAGATAGGGAAGAGGGCTGGACAGATCATTGATATCCAGCCGGCCGTCTTCCGGAGCAATGGAGGATATGTAAGAGCCTTTTAAAAAGGATTGACTTTTTATTTTGTTTATATCCTGTTTGTCGCTTTCCAGAAAATCCGGATCGGGCGCAAAAGGCCAAGCTAAGGGAAATGTCCAAACCTTATCCAAAAGGGGGCGCGCTTGGGCCCTCCATGTTTCAGGAACTGACTCTTCAATCCCCTTAAAAACATAAACTCTTAAAAGGCTGAGGGCCAGGCCGGATTGGGCGCTGTAGCGGGCCCGCAATTCATTCATCCGATAGCGGTTAAACTGATAGCTCACTTGAGAATCCATCCAAGCCCCATACATGAGCGGGATAATAATGGCCGACACGGCCAATATAATAAGAAGCGCCGCCCCTCTCCGGATCTCTCTCTGGCTCTCCCGCCGGCTGTCAAAGCTTTTTCTAAAAATCATAGGCATTATTTTTTTAACTGAGCTAAAGGCTGGCTGAAAAATAAAGGTTAATAGCGCGCTTTAGGGTCTTCAAACTGCCCGCCGTCCCGAAAGGAGCGGGCTGAATCTCCGGGTCTGGCTGGCTTTTTCTCCTGAGGGGGAATCCATTTTGGAAAGCCCGGATAAGCCTTATCATAAGGATTCCATGACTTTACATAAGCGGAGGATATGGGAAAGTGGAAAACCTGAGCGCGATCCCCTGTTGTGATTTTTGCCCTGATTAAATAGGGAAAAGGCAAAGCTTGGGGATAGGGCGCGGATGAGCCAGCTGGCGCTGCAGACTTCACTTTCCACTCCTTTTTCCATTTGCGCCGGAAGGGGCCATCCCTTTCCGCGTCAGAATAGGAAAATTCCAAAGAGTCAATCCCCCGGAGCAAAACAAGAGTCTCCTCCGGCTTCTCTCTTTCTCCGGGCCGCCAATATCTTTTAGCCTCGCGCATCAGACAATCGCTTTGCCCCTCTCCCTCTAAACTTTCACAATTTTGCAGAAAATAGCGGATGTTGAGCCACTGAGCGGAGGAATTGAGGCTGGAAAAGGAGTAAGAGACAAATTCCAGCTCCCTCTCTCCGCCCTCAAAAACAAAGTAAGGGCTTAAAAACACAGGATAAACCGGCTGTTGACTCCCCCTGTCCCGGCCAGTGATTTCATTTAGGCCGGATGGGCGGGAGGGTATTAGGCTTGCCTCCAGAGAATCCTCTTTCTCTTCCGGATCTAAAGGAAGACTCGCTCTCAAAATGTCATTTATATCCAAAAAATAGCCTGCCCCCTGAAAATCACGCCGGATCAGATCCAAAACATTGGAGAAAGAGGCGCTCCATTGAGCGTCCCGCTTGATTTTTCGCGCTTGGCGATGGCTTTGTTTAACTGTTTGAGCGATGAAAACAAACATAAAGGCAAAAAGGCTAAGGGCCAACAACATCTCTAAAAGCGTCATTCCTCTTTTTAAAGCGCAAGCCTGAGATGAGGCGCTTTCTTTTTCGCGCAATTTTGAATGGATGAGCTTAAAACTATCACGGCAAGCCTTTCTCTCCACAGCGCTTTTTTTTTCGCGCAATTTTGAATGGATGGACTTTAAGCCATCGGGGCAAGCCTTTCTCTCCACAGCGCTTTCTTTTTCGCGCAATTTTGAATGGATGGACTTTAAGCCATCGGGGCAAGCCTTCTCCGCCACAGCGCTTTCTTTTTCGCGCCATTTTAGGCTGATGGCGCTTAAGAGCCTTTGAAATAAAAAAAGCCCTCTCATAAGCCCGCTCCCTCCGGCAAAAGACTGCTCATTTGGCTTAAAATAAAATCCGGCGCGTCCTCATAATTTATAAAGTAAGACACCAGAGAATAGTTGAGCGGTTTTTTTCCCTTTTTTCCCTCATAGCGGACTGTGAGCTTAAGCTCCACAGCGCTTTGAGATAAAACATTGGTTAAAGCGCCGGCCATTTTAAGATTTAACTCATTTTGCGGGAGCTGGGCCCCTCGCAAAAGAATTTCCGGCGGAGGCAGAGCTAAAGGCTGTGTCTCATACTTCCAAAAATAGCCCTCCTCATCTTCAAACTCCCCCTCATCCAGAGAGGGAAGCTCAGGGATTTTATTCCCTTTAAACTCCTCTTCCAGATCCAGCATTTTTAGCTCTAAAAGATTCGCTATTTTTTCCAGCTGGCGGGATTTTTCCATTCGCCTCATATTGCCGTAAGACAGCTGGACCACAATAGAGATCAGACCGGCCAATATTAAAATAGAGGCTAAAACCTCAATTAAGCTAAAGCCTTTTTCAAAATTGTTTTTTAAAGCGGAAATCATGTTTAAAAACTTCACAGCTTTTAATCCAGCCGGCTCAGCAAAAGCGCGGGCCTCTCCTTAACCGGCGGGAGCCGGCTGAAAAGAGCTGGCTCAAGCCTTCCGAGCAGTATAAGCGCTGTTTAAGGGGCCGGCTAAACTTTTGAGCCAGCGTGTTTATTCATGGCCCCCTTTAACGGCCAACTCAAGCCTTCCGAGCAGTATAAGCGCTGTTTAAGGAGGCCGGCTAAACTTTTGAGCCAGCGTGTTTATTCATGGCCCCCTTTAACGGCCAACTCAAGCCTTCCGAGCAGTATAAGCGCTGTTTAAGGAGGCCGGCTAAACTTTTGAGCCAGCGTGTTTATTCATGCCCCTCTTTAACGGCTGGCTCTTCTCATTTCAGCGGGAGCGCCTGTTTTCCCTCTAAAAAATGCCTCAACATAATAACACAGCTTAAACTTTAGCAAACAGCCTTCGATTGATTCCGCCCAGCAGTTGGAAGCAAAGCGCGCCCGTTAAAGCGCCTAAAAAGTCCCAAAAAACATCAATCCACGCGGGAATCCTGGTGGGAACAAATTTTTGATGAAGCTCCTCAAAGGCGCCATCCATAGTTCCAAAAAGAACAGATAAAACAAACACTTTCTTTTTGCTCATGGACACAAACGCGCGGCTCAAGCCATAAGAGATGGAAAATGCCAAAGGGCCATACTGCGCAATATGGCGAACTTTAAAGCTCTCTCTTTGTGGAATATTCCTCACCCAGCCCACATTTTGCCTAACCTCAGACCAAGTCAATGAGGATAGGTAAAAATTAACCGAAATAAACATAAAGGCTGGAATAAAAAATAATAATTTTTTCATAATAAACAGATCTAAATCGCAGTATTCAAATTATGATCCAACAGCCTCTTAAATTATGATCCAACAGCCTCTCAAATGATGATCCAATAAGCCCCTCAAATTATGAGCCAACAGCCCCTCAAATTATGAGCCAACAGCCCCTCAAATTATGAGCCAACAGCCCCTCAAATTATGAGCCAATAGCCTTTCAAAAATGATCCAATAGCCCCTCAAATTATGAGCCAACAGCCTCTCAAATTATGATCCAACAGCCTCTCAAATGATGATCCAATAGCCTTTCAAAAATGATCCAACAGCCTCTTAAATTATGATCCAACAGCCTCTTAAATTATGAGCCAACAGCCCCTCAAATTATGAGCCAATAGCCCCTCAAATTATGATCCAATAGCCTCTCAAATTATGATCCAACAGCCTCTCAAATTATGATCCAACAGCCTCTTAAATTATGATCCAACAGCCCCTCAAATTATGAGCCAATAGCCCCTCAAATTATGATCCAATAGCCTCTCAAATTATGATCCAACAGCCTCTCAAATTATGAGAGAAGGGAAAAAGTACAAGGCATTTTTAAGAGTAAAGCCTCTCTAATCGGGCTATCCTCGCTGTAAGAGGGGGATGAGTGGAAAATAAGCTGACTTTCTCTTTTCCGGATATTTGCAGGTAGTTGTAGGATTCTCTGTTTCTGTCTCCCCCGGCAAAAGCTGTGTGAGCAGTCCCCTCTAAGCTGGTGGCCCGCTCAAGAGCCTTGAGGGCGGAAATCATATTGCCCACACTGGAAAGGCGCGCTCCGTCTTTATCGGCCCGATACTCTCTTTTTCGGGAAAAATAACATAGCGCAATAGAGCCTAAAATGCTAAAAGCTATTTGAAGCCCTATAAAGATCATCTCCTCCATAAAATAAGAGCGATTTCTCTGTTGAGAGGCGATCAGCCGGGCCACAAAACGGGCCGCCAGCAAAACCATTGTGTTGATCAGCCCTTGAAGAAGTGTCATTGTCACCATATCCCCATTGGCTATATGAGCCACCTCATGGGCAATGACCCCCTCCAGCTCATTTTTATCCATGGAATTGAGCAGTCCTCTGGAGACCGCCACTAAGGACTTTTTCTTGCTGGGGCCTGTGGCAAAAGCGTTGGGGAGAGGGCTTTCAAAAATCCCCACCTCCGGCTTTTCCGGCAGTCTAGCCTGTGTGGCCATCTGATAAACCATATCCACCAGATCTTTCTCCTGCCCTTGAGCGGATCTGGGGTCAATGACACGAACTCCCATCCATTTTTTCGCCAAATAACGGGATATAGCCAATGTAAAAAAAGCGCCGCCAAAACCAATAAGAGAGTAAAAAACAAGGTAAAACCCCCATTCCCCCTCAATGCCCAAAGCGCGCATAATTACGCTGGCTAATATAGAGGCTGTTGCCACAATCAAAATATTGATAAGCAGAAAAAAGAATATTCTTCTGAAAAAAGTCATAGCAGTCTCCTCCTCAATTTGAATGGGCGGCCATTGGCAAAAATGCCACTCTCCCAAAAGCCCGCAGGCTCAATTTAAACCAGTGTCCAATATGATGATAAAATTTTAAGAAGTCAAGGGAAAGTTTTATTGAGCCGGGCGCTGGCATTGCTTTTGAACTGATGGCCTGAGAGCCGAAAAGCTTTATGAGCGGACGGAGGCATTGGCCTCGAGCTAGGGCGGGGCATTGCTTTTGAGCTAAACCACTGCTGGCCTAAAAGCTTTATTGTGAGGGCGGAGCATTGGCCTCGAGCTAGGGCGGGGCATTGCTTTTGAGCTAAACCACTGCTGGCCTAAAAGCTTTATTGTGAGGGCGGAGGCATTGGCCTCGAGCTAGAACGGGGCATTGCTTTTGAGCTAAACCACTGCTGGCCTAAAAGCTTTATTGTGAGGGCGGAGCATTGGCCTCGAGCTAGGGCGGAGCATTGCTTTTGAGCTAAACCACTGCTGGCCTAAAAGCTTTATTGTGAGGGCAGGGCATTAGCCTCGAGCTAGGGCGGAGGCATTGCTTTTGAGCTAGAACGGGGCATAAAAAAAGCCGGCTAAAAAGCCGGCCTTTTGGCTGTTTTTCAGGATAAACGATAAGCTGGATTCTGTTGCTTTTTTTCGCCAAAAAAAGCCAGCGATTATTCCTCTGGGAGTTTTGTCGCCAAAACCCTCTTGCGATCAACCCGAAGGAGCTTCCTCTTGGCTCAGGATAACCTTCTTATTTGATCTCGCTCCGCGCAGAGTTTAGCTGATTTCACTCCAGCCTGGCTTTCGCCAGCTGGACATTCTTTCTGTTCCACTTGTCCTCACCTCTCGGTGGAAGGCCGTTAGCCTTTGCGCCGCCAATGGAGTCCAGACTTTCCTCTTTGCCCAACAAACAAAAAACGCCTGCGGGCAAAGCAACCGCTTGTTTATCCAAAAAGCAGATTACAGGAATCCGTCTAAAAAAGCAACCACAATTTGAGCCAGCCCATGGGCGGGAGCACGGGCCTTCCAAAGCAAAAAGCCTCAAAAAGATTGATAAACTGCGGGAGCACGAAAATGTCTCGTTTATGCGGGAGCGCGAGCCTTCCCTTCAAAATAAAGCCATAAAACCTGAGTTCCCCCTTACAAGGCTCTTTTTTCTAAACAATAAATAGACTATAATTCTGTCCGGCAAAACACCCTTTACAGAGCGCCACGCTTGCCAATCTATAATTTTTATGTCAAACTGCCTGTTAAGACACACCGTGAAAAAAATCAGAATCCCTATATTTATAGCATTTTTATACTGAGCTCAGCTTCTGATCGGGCGAATTCAGGTTTTAGCTTTTCGTTTATGGAGATTGTTAGGGTTATAATAAGCGCAAAACGGCAACAAAAGGTTTACAATTTGCATTGAGCGGGGATTTTTTTAAAATTTAGCTCAGGACAGCTTAAGGGGTTATTTCTGATGATTTTTAGGTTTATGGCGCGCTTTACAAAGGCCTGTTTCTCAATGTTTTTTGGCCCAAGACAGCTTAAGAGGCTTATTTCTGATGATTTTTAATAATAGCAAAGCCACACCGGCAAATTTTAGGGGGCGCAGTCCACAGCGATGATATGAAAGCCGCCATGAGCCATAAATGATCTTGTCTATGATTAAATCAAAATTCACATTTTT